>CAWADV010000006.1:0-115008 GCA_963781115.1 uncultured Actinomycetota bacterium | reverse complement strand
TGCGGTGACAGGAGCACTCCTCGGCGCCAGCCATGGGGCTTCCCAGCTGCCCGTCGACCTCGTCAGCCGGCACGAGCTCGCGTGGGTGCTCGACACCTTGGCGCGCGATGCCGTCCTCGAGTTGACGGACTCCCCCGGCGGCAGCGACTACGAGGCTCCGAGAGACCGGCATTGGTTGACCCGCTACCCCGGCTGGTGAGCCGGTGAGTTCACTACTCGTGCCGGGCGCCCAACTGGTCGAGGCCTTCGACAAGAGGACCCCAGGTGCCCGAATCCCTGCTGCGTGCGGCTCGGACCAGTCGCTCGGGCCTGATCGGCCAGCTCGCGGTCGGCGTCTTCACCCAGTAACCCCGCAAACCGCTTGTCGAGCAGCCAGGAAGCGTCACGAGTCGCATAGGTGCCTGCTCGATCGAGAACCAGCTCCAGGGCACGCCGCGGCGAGTCGGTGCCGAGATCGCCGAGGTAGATCCACTCGAGCTGCCCGTCCCACAAGCGAGCACGCAGCCGATCACCCCCTCCGACGCATCGAGCTGTGTGCCGAACCGATCATGGCTGTCGGGGCGGTGGTGGTCGCGGTAGGCCTGCACCTCATGTGCGAGCCGCAAGACGTTGTCGTCGGTGAGAGACGTTCCGACGACGAGAAGGTGCTTGGTCAGGAGCACGGACTGGAGTAGCGCTGCAGACGGCCGGTTCTGGGCGTCGTACGTCACCATGTGACGCCGCGTGAGGACGATGCTGTCGGGGCGCTCCACGTCTCCATGGAGCTTGAGAGCCCAGCGCTCGGAACCAACGGCCGATGCCCACGGTAGGACGCTCTCCATGGACCGCTCGGAGGCTTCCACCGCCCGTTCATAGAAGCGGTCGTAGTTCGTCGTCACCGCGTTGCGCACCCCAAGACCGGCAAGGAGTCCATGCAGGAGTGCCGGGCGCGGCGCAGTCCGGACGATGTCTGCGACTTGTTGCTGGAAGGTCTTGCCCGCGGTGGCTTGGATGAGCTCGGCCTGGTCGGTGGCACCCAGAGCCCGGAACGCCTCGGAGTCCGCACCGGGAACCTCGGCAGCGAGCTGTTCGACGAGCTCCTTCCAGGAAGGCAGGCCGGCAGGCATGCTCGTGCCCGCCCCGAGGAAGAGGGCCAACTCGTCTCTTCGTGCCCGGTTGCCAATGTCCTTGGCCACGCGGTCGATGCCCTGCGAGACGGCACGGGTTCGACGGACGATACTGTGCCGCCGCGAAGACGGATGCCTCCGGGGTGACGAGGGCAAAGTCGAGCCCGGTCGACTCCGCGAGGCCATGAAGATGATCTACCAGCAGTTTCAGCACGCGCCCTTGTTCATGGCGATGACCACCCCGTCCTATGCCGAGAACCGGCAGGGCCACCAACGGCCGCTCCCGGCCTCCCATTGGCTTGAGTCGTTGAGAAGCGACATCATCCACTGCGTTCGAGAGCCGCTCCAGAACGAGGGAGTAGTCACCGTCTGCCACCTGCACCAGCCATTGCTCCGCACCATCGATGCGCCCCCAGCCCTTCGACCACGTCGAGGGCGCTGTCGGCCACGGCTGTCCGAGCAAGGGTTCCCAGATACGGTTGAACGACAGGCTGCCATCCACCGGAATCACCGCGGCATCGTGCGTCAGCTGCTCGATCTTGCCGTGCACGACGAAGACATGACCTGACATCTGACCTCCAGTCGAGTGCACCCGGCGGGATGGGCGGCCTACGCCGAGTCTGCACTGAGCCCACCATCTCAGATGTCGATGGAACCGCCGCTTCCTGATCTGGCGGGAGGACATGGCTAGACGCCGACTCGGGTGAGAGTAGCGAGGTGCCGTGCCTCAGGGGGCAAGTAGGCGATGGCCACGCTCAACGTCAGCACGCCCCTAGACTGCCACCTTCCCAGGCAGCCACCTCAGTCTTCGAGGATGCGATCGAAGGCGTCGATGGCGGCGTCGTCGCGACGCAATTCATACCCGGCTGCGGTGAGCTCCTGGACGATCCGCTGCTCGTCGTCCTCGGAGAACTCGACCCACTCCTGGCCGACCATGCTGCGCTCGGGCGTCAGCCGTTCGCGGACGTCGGCCGGCAGCTTCTCGAGCGCCAGCATCCCGGCGTTCGGTGGCCAGTCGCCGTCCGCGACGAAACCGAGCTCGCGCACGTCGTAGGGCTCGTCGTCCGCAATCTCATCGTCATCGGCGCCTGGTGCGTCTGCGGCACGCGCCTCGCCGTACGTGGACAGCGACAGGACACGGCGGATCTCGGCCGTGGCCTCCTCGATCGCGCCCTCGGGGACGATGGTCAGGTAGCCATAGGGCGATTCGCCGTAGATGAGTGCCGTTGTCATGATCTCGACCCTAGGCGAGACCACCGACAGGCGCGCGGCTACGTATGGCTCCCCCTCTCCCACACCGGCAGCCGGAGCTCCTCATGGTCGGAAATCATCATGCTGGCGGACGCTCGACAGCTCGACGCTCCCGTCGGCACGCTGCCAGTAGTGCAGGCGTCTGGCTTGAGGAGCGTTGACCTGCAGGGCCACCCGCCAACAAGTCGACCCGTCCGGGCGAGTCACATAGGCGGCATTGCCGCCGTCGGACCTCCGGAGCTGATGCGTTTCGCGGCCCGCCAGCTGGTGGACCCTGCCGGTGAGGATCTCGACGACGACCTCCACCACCTTCTGTCGGTCGATGCCCTCCGTCGACTGCCAGGACTCGAAGAACCTCGGGCCGACCTCGTATCTCGCCAGAGGCAATGCCACCTTCTCGGCGGCAGGAACGCGACGCGCCCACGTGAGCCGAACGTCGAACTCGAGCTGCTCCCTCGGGTCGCCAAACAGGTTCGCATTGTTCGCCGCCCGGCCCAGTTCCTCCGTCAGGGACTGCACCTCGCGGCGACGACGCTCTGCATCATTGCCGGCCTCCCGAGCTTGGCGCCGAAGCTGTTCGCGGGATCGTTCCAGTCGCTCCACTCTGGCACGGACGACCTCAAGCTCATTGAGGAACGCGTCTCGCTCGGACTGAAGGGCGGCAATCTCCGTAGGGTCGGCCGGCAGCACGGTCGGAACTGTCGACGTCTCGACGGGCGACGGTGCCGGGGTGGCCACCGTGGCCTCAGCCCCGTCTTCGGCGGAGTCCGGGGCCTCGACGGCCACTGTGGTCAGCCACGGCGGCCCGCCAGGCAGGAGTGCGGCCGCCAGCGGCTCGGCATCATGGTCTACGTCGATGAGGGTGAGGCGCCAGCCCTTGCCCTCCGGCTCCCCCACCTTCACGACCGTGGCGATGACCGTCTCGCCGACCGTCATGAGCGCCGTCAGTGGAACTCCGGGGGTGGCGCTGGCATCCTCAGCCTTGACGAAGACGCGGGTACCCGGGACGAGTTCGACGTGGCAGCCACCCGCGTCCAGCCGCGTCGAGCGTCACGCGGCTCGAGGCAGCCAGTTCGCTCGAATGGGCGCAACGCACAGGACAGCGGAGCGCAGTGCACAGTGGGCACCCTGGGGGTCGGGATCAGCCCGTCACTCAGCCAGCGCCCGTCCTGGGCGTCGATCGGCTGGCTGAGCGGCTTCGAACGCCTGTCGAGCTCCAGCCCGCTGCGATCGGCAATCCCCCGCGTGGACGGAGCGAGCAGCTCGGCAGTCCAGAGGATCGTCTCCGCAGTCCTCATGGACCAGCTGGGCTTCGATGAGGAGGTGCTGCTGACCCCGTGAGGACAGCATGGCGTCGAGACCTCGGCCTGGCTCCCACCTTCGAATCTATTTTGCCGAGGGCGTGATCGCCGAGGTGAGAGCGAGGCGGCACCGGCAAGGGTCAACCACGACCTCAAGGACACGTGGAAGGCGCGCCTCACCCCCGACGTTCGGCACCTCTTCTTGATCGCCCCGAACCCAACTGGAGGGAGGACGGCCAAACGCGCGTGCGCAAATAAGTCCTTCTGACGCACGGGATGGGAGTCCCTTCTTCGGCGAGCCTTGCGGAGAGGTATACGTTCAGACATGCCGCGTCTTCGGCCACGGCTGGAACAGGTAGCGGATGCGGGCGTCGCTGCAGTGCAGAAGCAAACTGCAGCAGTAGGGCTGTTGAACCCGTCGATGCTTCGGCCCCCACCCGGCCAATCGTGCGTTGAAAGGGGCTCTTGTCGCGTTCCAAAGTCTTTGCAGGCAGGGGGTCTGGTTGTCGTGGTCCTGGTCCCGGTCTGACATCGCTGACATAGCAGGCGAACCATCCGAGCATCCGCCTGCCGCATGAGGTGCCCAGGCGGCCGCTGTCCAAGACGTCACGGACGTGTCGTGCAAGAACGTTGGGCTCGTCGGCCTCGTCGATCAATCCTCGCTGAGCCTCAAGAGTGGAAAGTCTGGCGAGGCGCTCCTCCAGCGCGCGGGTGAGCAGACTTTCGTACAGCCCCTCGAGCAGGCTGTCCTTCTCGTCCGTCACCTGGGGCAGCTTGCCAGGACTGGGTGACTCCCGCGCGTTCGCCGCGGTGAAAGGTCACGATTTGGTCAGGCGCAGGTAAAGGTTTTCGCCTTCGTCTGCCCCTTCTCACAAGCCCGCGTTACGTTGCGCGAGGACCCCATCAGAAGGAGAACTCCATGTCCTCACGCACCACCAGGGCCGTGGTCGTCGCAGGAGCGGCACTGCTGCTCACGGCGACGCTCACGGCGGCGCCGACCAGCGCCAAGCCGGGCAAGGCCGTCAACTGCAACACCCAGAACAGCAACACCTACGCCAAGCTGCTCAACTGCGTCACCGTCGACGGTGTGCTCGAGCACGAGCAGGCGTTGCAGGCGATCGCCGATGCCAACGGCGGCACGCGCGCTGACCAGACCCCGGGCTACCAGGCCAGCGTCGACTACGTCGTCGAGACCCTGGAGGACGCTGGTTGGTCAGCAGAGGTCGTCCCGTTCACCTACAACGGCACCGACTCCACCCTGCAGCAGCTCACCCCGATCGGTGCCGTCTACCAGCACAACGTGGCCGTCGGCAGCGGCGAGGGCGACGTGACAGCCGCGGTCGTTCCTGTGGACATCAACCTCGTCCCCCCGCGAGCGAACACCAGCGGCTGCGAGGCAGCCGACTTCGGCGTCTTTCCCGCCGGGGCGATCGCCCTCGTCCAGCGTGGCGGCTGCGGGTTCGTCGTCAAGGCGCAGAACGCCCAGGACGCGGGCGCCGGCGGCGTGATCATCTTCAACCAGGGTGACACTGCCGCACCGGACCGCAACAACGCGATCAACCCGACGCTGGCTCCACTCCAGGCAGTCATTCCTGTCGTCGGCGTCAGCTTTGCCGATGGTGCCGCGCTGGCCCAGGCCGGCTCCACCGCCCAGCTCAAGGTCGACTTCGTCACCCGCGAGTCGTTCAACGTCATCGGCGAGCTCGCCGGCACTAACACGAGCAACATCGTGATGGCCGGCGCGCACCTGGACTCGGTCCCGGCCGGGCCCGGGCATCAACGACAACGGCAGTGGCTCCTCGGGCCTGCTCGACGTGGCCCAGGCACTGGGCAACCACAAGCCGCAGAACACCGTGCGGTTCGCCTGGTGGGGCGCCGAGGAGCTCGGACTGATCGGCTCCACCCAGTGGGTCGCGCAGCGCACCCAGGCCGAGCTCGACGAGATCGCTCTCTACATGAACTTCGACATGATCGGGTCGCCGAACTACTACTTCGGCGTGTATGACGCTGACGAGTCCAGCTTCGAGGCGCCGGTCCCGGTCCCCGAGGGGTCGATCGCCCTGGAGGACACGTTCGAGTCCTACTACACCTGGGTCGGCGAGCCGTATGACGACTCGGCGTTCAGTGGCCGCAGCGACTACCAGGCGTTCATCAACAAGGGCATCCCGTCCAGCGGGCTGTTCACTGGCGCCGAGCAGTGTCAAGACACCGGCGCAGCAGGCGATCTGGGGTGGCACGGCGGGTCAGCAGTTCGACCCGTGCTACCACCAGGCCTGCGACACGATCGCCAATCTCGACCTGCACGCGCTCGACGTCAACAGTGACGCCGTGGCGTTCGCGGTCCTGACCTACGCCTACAGCACCGAGTCGGTCAACGGTGTCGTCGGCAAGAAGGTCCCCGGCGGGCTGGTCGTCCCCGAGCTCCGGCCGGTCCGGAGCACAGCTTCGCCGGTCCGCTCGGCGGAGACGCGCACGACCACGACCACGAGGCAGCCTCACGCTGAGTCAGGTCGACCAGGTGGGCCAGCCCGCCTGAGCATGCCGGTGCCAGCCGGTGGGAGCCTCCCTCACGGGACCGCTCCCACCGGCTGGACTGCGTCCGGGGCCCGACAAGCACCACGACCAGCGCCGCGGTCCCGCCGCGCGACGGTCGATCAGCCCAGGAAGGCGGCCGGGTCGAACTGCTCGATCGGGATGACCCGGATCCGCGGCAGGGGCGCGGTGAAGGCGTGCACGTCGTGCTCGAGGTCGAAGCTCTGCAGCCCCCGGGCCTCCAGCGCGGAGAACCCGTTGTTGCGGAACTCGGCGAAGCCCATCACGCCGACCCGGCGCTCGGAGCCGAGCAGCGCGCTGATGTCCTCGAGGAAGTCGCCGTCGTGGCTGACCAGCATGACGTCGCCGGCGCGCTCGCTGATCGCCCGCAGCGTGCGCTGGATGGCGATGTCGACGACCTTGTCCTCCGGCCCGCCGCTGAGCGGCACCGCCAGGAAGCCCATCGTGCGCAGCGCCTGCACGAACGACATCGGCATGCCGTTGCTGGCGTTGAGGAAGAACAGCCCGCGGGCCGTGCCGCCCCACTGGTCGCGGGTGAAGGCCAGCAGCCGGTCCCAGCGCGGCCGCTCGTCGGGCATCGGCCGGCGCCCGAGGATCGAGGTGCCGAGCGTGGCGTCGATGTTCTCCCCGTCGACCAGCAGGTATGACGTGGGGTTGGCCGGCAGCACCGCCGCCGTCGCGCCGTGGTGCGGGACGTCAGCAGGTGTCGCGGCGATGGCCATGCGGCGGATTGTATGCGCGTCCCGCCCGCCGTGGCTCACCCCGCTGTCGCGGGCGACTACTCGTAGTAGAACTTCTGCGGGCCCGGATAGATCCAGGACAGCCCGTCGCGCAGCCGGTCCCGCCAGTTCTCCCAGCTGTGGCCGTCGCGCGCCTCGACATACCGCACGGTCGCGCCGGTGCCCTCGAAGACCGGCACCATCGACCGGTTCGGCACGATCAGCGGCTCATAGACCCCGCAGGAGATGAACATCCGGTCGGCGATGTGCCGCGGCCGCGCCCGGTAGCGGTTCATGAACTTCACGACCGGGTCGAACGCAGGCCCACCACCGTGCTCGTCGCCGATGTCGGTGAACACGAACGATCCGGACTGCAGCAGCAGCGAGGCAAACATCGTCGGGTTGCGGAACGCGGTGGACAGCGCGGCCATCGCCCCGAACGAGGCCCCCATCAGCGCCCGGGCCTCGCGCCGCGGGATCAGCGGATAGGCCTCCTCCAGGTGCGGCACCAGCTCGGCGCTGATGTGCCGGGCGTGGCCGGCGTGGTTCGGGTACTCCCGCAGCCGGTCGCCGGGGTTGCTGAAGGCCACGATCGTCTCGGCCATGTCGAGGCGGTGGATCAGGTTGTCCAGCACCGTCTTCATCGCCGAGTAGTTGATGTAGTCGTCGCCGTCGTGCACCACCAGCAGCGGGTAGGTCGTGCTGCGCCGGAACCGCGCCGGCAGGTAGACCCGGCTCAGGGTCTGCCGGCGCAGCGCGCGGGAGTGCATCACCAGGTCGACCAGCTCACCAGGTCGGGCGTCCGGGTCCGGCAGCGTCCAGTCGGGCGTGACGTAGCCGGTGGCCTGGCAGACCGAGCTCGACCCGACCGGAGAGTGCGCGACATAGGGGTTCAGCGGGTCGTTGCCATGCTCGATGTGGTCGCCGTGCCGCACCTCGAGCTGGTACTCCACCCGCGACTGCTCGGGCAGCTCGATGACGACATACCAGAGCGAGGTGAGCTCGATCCGCCGCATCGCCACCCGTTGCGGCTGGTTGACGATCCGGTGCAGCACGTGCACCTCATCGGCCCCGCCGCGATAGAGGAAGGTGCACTTGGGGCCCTCGATGATGGGCATCTGGTGCTCGGCCAGGAAGTGGTCGATCGCCTCCTCGGTCACCGGGCTGTTCTGCCGGAGCTGGTTGATCGCCAGCTTGCGGGTGGTCGCGCCGCGCAGCGGGTATGCCGTGGTGCTGGTGCTCATGCGCTCACCCCCAGGCTGCCGTCCAGCGCCAGGACCGGCGCACCGGGCGGGAGCACACCGTCGGCGCCGAACTCCACCTGGACCTTCTCATCGAGCAGCAGGCACGAGGAGGGCAGGAAGCGCCGGGCGATGATGCCCATCCGGGCCTGGTCGCTGAGCTCGAGCCGTTCCCGGGCCGACGGCAGCACGATCGCGCCCTGCACCCGCCCCACGCCGGAGCTGAACACCTCGGCCATCGCCGGACCGTGCGCGGCGAAGTCGTGGAACAGCACCACCCGCTCGCTCATCGCCATCGCTCCGGCACCCCAGGCGATGACCGGGACCTCCAGGTGCGGGGCGACGTTGAACAGGTGCATCGCCCCCAGCAGCACCCCGATATGCCCTCCGGCGATCACCACGGCGTCCACCCCGGAGAGCAGCTCGGCGATCCGGGCCCGGTGGGCGGCGACGATCGGCCGCTGGTGCGGCGGCCAGTCGTCCCAGAAGCTGTCGTAGATGTCGCGCACCCGGCGCATGTGCAGCTCGTCCAGGCTGCGCAGCACGTTCTCGGCGTCCTGCACCGCCAGGTCGTGCACCCACGGCGTGCGCGGGTTGCGGTCGAGCAGCGCGCGCAGGGCGAGCACGGTGTGCTCCAGCCCGACCAGGTAGAGCTCCTGGGACTCCTCGAGCTGGGCGCGGCGGTGCCGGTCAGCCGCGGCGAAGTCCGGGTCGGCCTCCCAGACCTGCTGCATCCGCTGCCAGAGCCGCAGGTTGACCGTGTTGCCGCCGGCCAGCGAGGCGAGCAGGCCGTCGTCGGCCTCCCGCTCCTGCCAGCCACTGTTGAGCAGGCCGATGTGCGCGCCATACAGGCCCTGCCCCTGGAGCACGCTGTCGAGCGAGGGGTTGCGCTGCGGGCCCAGCAGGGTGGTGGCGGGACGGAGGGGGGCAGGGCTGTCCGACTCAGCCGGCATGGACCTGCACGGTGGCGCCCACGTCGTCGAGCATCGTCCGGAGCACGTCGTAGTCCGGGTGCTTGAGCCGGATCCAGGCGTTGGCCATGAACCCGGCCTCCACCGGCTGGGTCGGCGTGCCGGCACCGGGCAGGTTGGCGTCGATGAGCCAGCGCCCGAGGCGGTTCTCGACATCCTCCAGCCCGCTGTAGCCGGTGATCGTGCCGTCCCGGTCCGGCCGCAGCGCGATGATGCCGGCCGAGTGCGACCGGCTCGGCCGCTGGGGGACCGACCCGTGCGTCACCGCGTGCGCCCAGGCGGAGTAGACGTCCATGTCGTTGCCCGCGTTGTAGAGGTCCCAGCAGCCGACCCCGGGCGGGCGGGCGCCGATCTCGGAGAAGACCAGGCCCTTGGGCCCGTGGAACCACTCCATGTGGGTGGCCGAGGTGCCGATGCCCAGCGCGCTGATCACCCGCTGCCCCATCACCCGCAGCTCGTCATAGAGCCCGCCGCTGTCGATCCGGTTGGTGGCGATGAACTGCGGGCTGATCCACCGGGTGCGCATCGCCTCGAGCACGTTGGGGTAGTAGTGGCTCACCCAGTCGAGCGCGACCTCCCCGTTGATCGTGATCGTGTCGTAGAACCCCTCGTGCCCCTCGATGAACTCCTCGACGGCGATCGAGGCGACCCCGGGACCGAAGGTGGCCAGCACGGCGTCCAGGTGGCTGTCGTCGTCGACCCGGTGCGTGCCCGCGGCGCCGGCGCCGTCGCGCGGCTTGATGATGAGCGGGTAGCCGACCCGTGCCGCGAAGTCGCGCACCTCCTGCGCGCTCGAGGCCCCGGTCGACATCGCGGTGCGCACGCCGGCGGCCCGCAGCGCCTCCTTCATCGAGGGCTTGTCGCGGCACAGCCAGGTGGTCTGCACCGAGGTGCCGGGTATGCCGGTCGCCTCGCGGGCCTGTGCGGCCGCCATCGCGTGGGCCTCGATCGAGGACTCCATCCGGTCGACCCAGACCATCCGCTGCAGCCGCCGGGTCACCGCGGTCAACGCGGCCACGTCGGTGACCGAGCCGATCTGCTCGTAGTGGAACATCCAGCCCTTGAGCTGGTCGTCGAGATAGTCGGCCGGCGTCTCGCCGATCCCGAACACCGTGGCGCCCGCCTCGGCGAGCGCCCGCACGAACTCCCGTTGGTTCCGGGGGAAGTTGGGCTCGACGAAGATGATGTTCACGACAGTGAGCCTAACGTCAGCGCGGCCTCAGCAGGAGTCCCCGACGGGGTGCGTTCGGCGCGTGCTCAGCCGCGGCGGGCGAGCTCGTCGAAGGCCTCGGCGACCATCTCCGCATAGACGTGCATGCCCTCGATGTCGGGGTGCACCCGGTCTGACTGCAGCGTGTCGGGCTGGGCCGACGCGGCGGCCTGCCAGTCACCGACCGCCGCGTGGGGGTAGTCGGCGACGACCTTGTCGATGATCTTGTTGCTCGGCTCGGTGAAGGTGCTCGAGCCATAGAGGTTGACCACGACCACCCGGCGGTCGGGTCCGAGCCGGTCGAGGAAGGCCCGCAGCTTCTCCTCGTCGACGCCGGCGTTGGTGCCGAAGTGCACGATGACGTTGTCCCGCACGCTGCCCTGGGCCAGGGCGGCGTCCAGCACCCCCAGCGCGTCCTTCCACTGACGGTTGGACTTGGCGGCGAACCCGATCCCCGGGAAGCGGTACTCCAGACCGTCGGCGCTGGTCACGATGAGCGAGTCGCCGATCGCGGTGATCGCCTTGCCGTCGGGGACGTAGAGGCCGTCGTCGTCCTTGGTGTAGCCGGCCGGCGGGGTCACCGTGCCGCTGTCCGCGGGCTTGTCGGCCTCAGCTGGCTCGTCGGCTGTGGCCGGCTTCTCGCCCGTGGTGCCACCCGCCGCAGGCGAGTCGTCAGTGCCGTCTGGTGAGCTGTCGGTGGTGCCGCCCCGGGCCGGCTCGCCGGACCCTGCGTTCGCGGGCTCGTCGCCGGTCCCCGCGGCGGCGCCGTCGAGCTCGGCCTGGGAGCGCTCGATGGCCAGCTGGGTCTGTGACTTGTCCGGTGCTGTCGCGACGGCCACCGCCACCCCGGCGAGCAGCACGGCCAGTCCGGCGGCCACCAGGCGCGGCACCCGCGACCGCTCCCAGGGCGTCATGGCCCAGTCACGGACGGCATGCAGCGCCGCCGTGAAGCCGTGCCGGCGCACCGGCGTCTCGATGAACCGGTAGGACGCGGCGCTGAGCCCCAGCGTCGTCACCAGTGCTCCGCTGAGAACGATCCATCCGGTCACCGATCCGGGGGCGAAGGGCACCAGGGTCACCGCGATCATCAGGATCGGCCAGTGCCACAGGTAGATGCCGTAGGAGCGCTCACCCAGCCAGGTGAGCGGGCGGGCCTGGAGCAGCGTGCGCCATACCGACCCGGACTCGAGCAGGCCGGCCAGCAGCACCGCCGTGGCCAGGCAGGCCAGCAGGATGCCGCCGCGGAAGGTCCACGGGTTGAGCTCGTCGAGGACCAGCATCAGCCCCAGCAGCAGCGCGAACGCACCGGCGACCGCGGTGCCCCGCCACCGGCGCCACAGCGCCGAACGCAGTCCGGCCCGTGAGGGATCGGCCCAGGCCAGCGCCACCGCCACGCCGACCATCAGCGCGAAGACGTGCGTGTCGGTGCCGTAGTAGACCCGCGTGGCGTCGGTGTCGGGCTGGTAGAGCAGCGCCATGGCGCCCGCGGAGGCGACGGCGATGCCGACCACGATCCCCACCCGCGAACGCAGCCCGGGGCTCAGCGCGACCAGCACCGCCAGCGCCAGCGGCCAGAGCAGGTAGAACTGCTCCTCGACGGCGAGGCTCCAGAAGTTGATGAACAGCTGGGGCGAGGTCTGGTGGAAGTAGCTCGCCCCGGCGTTGATCTCCAGCCAGTTGGTGCTGAAGGTCATCGCCCCGAGCGCCTGCCGGCCGATGTCGACGAGCAGGTCGGAGCCGACCAGCCGGGCCGCAGCGATGCTCACCACGACGACGACCGCCAGGGCCGGCAGCAGCCGGCGGGCGCGGCGCAGCCAGAAGCGCGGCAGGTCCAGGCGGCCGTGCTCGCTGAGCTCGCGCAGCAGCAACGTGGTGATCAGGAAGCCGCTGATGACGAAGAAGACGTCGACGCCGAGGAACCCGCCCGGCAGTGCGGCCGGCGTGAGGTGGAAGACCAGGACCGCGATGATCGCCAGCGCTCGCAGGCCGTCGAGCCCGTGGATCCGGCCGGGGCGCGGGGTGATGTCGCTCGGGCCCCTGCGGCGGCGCCGCGGGCGTGGCGGCGTGCTCGACGGGGCCGGCTGCCGGGCTGCGGGGGCCGTGGCCGGGGGCAGCGTCATCGTGTCGGTATGGCGGCTGGCCCCCGGGTCGAACGACCTGGCCGGCTGGGCGGGAGCCGTGCGGTCGGCGTCGGCGGCCGCGCTGTCACGGCTGTCCGGCTCGAGGGCTGGCTCGAAGGAACGTTCGGCGTGCGGTGCCGACATCGCGCCTCCTCGCCCGCAGGCGGCCTGTGGGACAGATCACTGCGAGCGTAGGACGCAGGGGCCTGACCAGCGGGGAGGCACGCGGGGAGCGCACGCCATACCGGGACGACGCGCGACGCCCGGTGCACCAGGCACCGGGCGTCGCGTGGAACTGCGTCGTGCGTGGGCTACTGCCTACTTCCCGTCGCGGTCCCAGGACTGGTCGACCTTGTCCTCGGCGCGGTCGGCCCAGCCCTCGTCGGTCCGTGCGTCCGCGACGTCCTCGGACTCGTCGGTGGAGTCGACAGCGTCGCCGCCGAGCCCACCGTCGCCGCGCTCAGCTGCCGCCTCGGCTCCGGCCGGCACGACGTTCTCGTCGATCGGAGCAGACTCCGGGGTCGTCACGGCGAGGTTGTCGATCTCCTCGCTCTCCAGGATGTGGAAGGCGGGACCACCGTCGGCGCCCTCGCCCGTCCCTGCGTCAGCAGAGGTGGTGTCGCCGAGGTCACCGGTCGTGGTGTCCGTGCCGTCGCTGTAGTCGGCAGCCGGCGAAGCAGCCAGGCTGTCAGCGGTCTCGCTGGTGCCCGACCAGGAGTCGTCAGCGGTGCTGGTGTCGGTGCCGTCCCAGGTCTCCTCGTTGGTCGTCGGAGCGGTGCCCGCCGCCTCGTCGGCCTGCCACGTGTCGCCGGCGGCAGTGCCCGCGTCGCCCTCCCAGGTGCTGTCGGTCGCGGTGCCGTCAGCCGTGGTCTCGTCGGCCCGGTCAGCCCAACCGTCGTTGGTGGTCTGGTCGCTCATGCTCGTCTCCTCAGTTGACGGGTCATCTGCCGTCGCGACGGTGGCCGCAGCGGCGCCACCCGCGCCGGCACCGGCCAGCGCGTGGTAGGTCGGAGTGTTGCTGGTGCCCGCGCTGACCGAGTCGGCATCGGCTGCGGCCTCGGCCGCCGTCGCGCCGCCGACACCGGCCAGGCTCTCGCGGACCTGGGTGTCGACACCCGGGCTGCCGCCGATCGGGCGGCTGGCCCACGGGTCGTCACCGGGCTTGTTCTGCTGCTTGTTGAGGAACCAGGCGACCCCCGCGCCGGCCGCGGCCAGCGCGCCCAGGACCAGGAGTCCGCCACCCTTGCGGCGCGGCTTCTTCGGTGAGCCGGTGAGCGCGGCGACCGGTCCCTGCTGGCGGGCCAGCAGGTCGTCCTTGGTCGACTGCACGTTGCCGAGGAGCTCCTGGATCTTGGGCAGCACCTCGTCGACGATGAGGTCCCGGGCGTGGTCGACCCTGGGGGCCAGATGCTCGACCGCCTCCTGGCTCTTGGGCACGGCCACGTCGATGCCATGGTCGATGCCGGACACCGCGCGGTCACGCACGGCGGCGGCGCGCTCCCCGACCGGGGC
The DNA here is from genome assembly GCA_963781115.1 of uncultured Actinomycetota bacterium. Classification (GTDB taxonomy): domain Bacteria; phylum Actinomycetota; class Actinomycetes; order Actinomycetales; family Dermatophilaceae; genus Ornithinicoccus. The sequence goes on along the minus strand of CAWADV010000006.1, from coordinate 101,024 downwards.
GGCGCGCGGGGCGACCTTCTTGTCGAAGACCTCCTTGAGGGCGCCGAGCACGGCGACGGCGACCGCTCCGGTGCTCGTCGCCGCCTTGCGTCGTGCGTCGGCCGTGCGGTCGGCTGCCGCAGAGGCAGCGTCAGCGGCCTTCCCCTTGGCGGCCGGAGCCCAGTCGCTCGCCGACTCGCGGGCGCTCGATGCGGCCGAGGTGGCGCTGCTCACGGCGCGGTCCTTGACGTCGACCGCGGCGTCCTTGACCCGTTCGGTCCTGCTCTTGGTGCGAAACACCTGGTGCCTCCTATAGGTCGTGGCTTGGTCTCCATCCTGCACCCCTGCGCACCCAAACCTCTACCTGAGGTCCCCAGGACTGCGTGCGAGGATGACCGCATGTTCGTGACGCTGCAGACCAACCACGGTGACATCAAGGTCACCCTCTTCCCCGACCACGCGCCCAAGACGGTGGCCAGCTTCGTCGGCCTCGCGACCGGCGAGCGGGACTACACCGACGACGCGGGCCGCACCAGCCCCACGCCGTTCTACGACGGCCTGACCTTCCACCGGATCATCCCCGGCTTCATGATCCAGGGCGGCTGCCCGCTCGGGGAGGGCGTCGGCGGGCCGGGCTATGCCTTCGACGACGAGATCAGCCCGGACAAGAACTTCACCCAGCCCTACATGCTGGCGATGGCCAACGCCGGCAAGCGGATGGGCAAGGGGACCAACGGCTCGCAGTTCTTCATCACCGTCGGCGCGACGACCTGGCTGCAGGGCAAGCACACGATCTTCGGTGAGGTGGCCGACGGCCCCAGCCGCGAGGTCGTCGACGCCATCGCCGCGGTGCGCACCGGGGGCGGCGACAAGCCGGTCGACCCGGTCGTCATCGAGCGGGTCACCGTCGAGCAGTGAGCTCACGGTGAGCCAGGCCCCGGGACCCGACGCCGGTCCTCCTGGACCGGCCGGCCCGCCGGTCTGTCCACGCCACCCCGACCGCACGGCATACGTCACCTGCCAGCGCTGCGGGCGACCCACCTGCCCGGAGTGCCAGCGGGTCGCGCCGGTCGGCATCCAGTGCGTCGACTGCGTGGCGCGCGCCGCGCGGGAGACCCCGCAGGTCCGCCAGCGGTATGGCGGCGCGGTGGCTGCTCGCCCGGGCGCCGCCCGGCCGCTGGTCACGATGAGCCTCATCGCGGTGTGCGCGCTGGCGTTCATCGGGCAGCAGGTGCAGCAGCGAGGTGACCCGCTCGCTGGCCTACGCGCCGGTGCTCACCGAGTCCGAGCCGTGGCGGATGCTCACCGCGGCGTTCCTGCACTCGCCGTCGAACTACCTGCACATCCTGTTCAACATGTATGCGCTGTGGATCACCGGCAACTACCTCGAGCCGATGATGGGGCGGGCGCGGTTCCTGGCGCTCTACCTGGTCAGCGCGGTCGGCGGCTCGGTCGGCTTCCTCATGCTGGTGCCGGTCTTCAGCCAGGGCGGTGGCTCCGACTGGGGGACACCGGTCCTGGGCGCGTCGGGAGCGGTCTTCGGGCTGTTCGCCGCGCTGCTGGTGCTCAACCGGCACCTGGGCCGGCAGACCGGTCCGATCCTGGGGATGCTCGCGATCAACGCGGTGCTCGGCTTCACCCTGCCCAACATCGCCTGGCAGGCGCACCTGGGCGGGGCGCTCACCGGTGCAGCGGTCGCGGGTCTGCTCGCCCTGACCTCACCGCAGGACCGCGTCAAGCGGGAGGCGCGGCGGACCTGGTTCTGGACCGGGCTGGTGCTCATCGTGCTGGTGCTGGCCGCCGTCACCTGGACGCGAATCCAGTCCGCTGGGCTGCCCGACCTGGTCGGCTGAGGGGTTATCCCCAGGTTATCCACCATCTGGGGATAACTACAGGGGTGTAACTCAGGTCCAGCGGGTGGTCATCGCGAAGCCGACCATGATCAGGCCGAGACCGATGCCGAGGTTCCAGTAGCCGATGTCCACGGGCAGGCTGCCGCCGGAGATGTAGAACGTCGCCACCCAGAGCACGCCGATGATCATCAGCGCGCACATCACCGGGACCCACCAGGTGGGGTTGCCGACCTTCTGCGGGGTGCGGTTGCGCGGCTTCTTGGACTCGGCGGCGCGGGCGGCGGCGGCCCGGGTGGCCGGTGAGCCGGAGCGCAGCGGGTCCTTGGCCTTCTTGTCCTTCTTGGCGGTCTTGTCTGGGTTGGAGGTCTGGTCCTTGGCGGTCTTGTCCGAGGTGGACGTCTGGGCGGCCTTGGCGGCGTCCCGACCCACCTGGGCAGCCTGCTGCCTCACGTCGTCGGTCTCGACCTCGGCGCGGTCCTCAGCATCGGGCACGGCAGCACTCCTCGTTCGTGTGTGGGTCGGGGCAAGGATACGGGTTGGCGCAGGGTGGCCGGGGCTAACCTGGGACCTGAGCGGACCGACCGCTCACGCTGGCCGACCAGGGGAACCCGATGACGACACCGACGCCGCCGGCGTCCCGCGTTCGGCGCCCGTGCCCGGCGCCGCGTCCCCGGCGCACCGGGGGGCCTGGCGCGCGGCCGTCCCGGTGATGAGCCTGGCGGCGGGGCTGCTGTTCGGGACCTCGGCGGTGTTGGCGGACACCGGAGAGCTGGGCGACGAGCCGCGTGACCTGGCCGAGCTGATCCAGGCGCGCAACAGCCAGGTCGAGAGCCTGACCTCCCAGCGGGCCGCGCTGCAGGCTCAGGTCGACCAGCTGAGCGACCAGGGACCGCAGGACGTCACCCAGGTGGGCGCCGACCAGCTCGCGCCGATGGTGGGGCTCGGCGCCGTCAGCGGCCCCGCGCTGCGGGTCACCCTCGACGACGCCGGCTACACCCTGGACACGCTGCCCGAGGGCTACACCGTCGACGACGTCGTCGTCCACCAGCAGGACGTGCAGTCCGTGGTCAACGCGATGTGGACCGGTGGCGCCGAGGCGATGATGATCCAGGACCAGCGGATCGTCTCGACCAGCTCGGTGCAGTGCGTCGGCAACACGCTCTACCTGCAGGGACGGGTCTACTCCCCGCCCTACACCATCACCGCCGTGGGCGATGTCGAGGGGATGTCGCTGGCGCTGGTCGGTGACCCTGTCGTCGCCAACTACCGCGCGTGGGCCGACATCCTCGGGCTGGGGTATGCCGTGGAGGCGCTCGAGACCGCCGAGCTCCCGGCCTTCGAGGGGACCGTGCGGCCTCAGCACGCCGAGATCCTCGACGACGCAGACGCAGAGGCCGCCACCACCGGCTGACGCCGCTTCGGCGCCTGACGCCCACGCGACTCCTCACCGCACGGTCGCGACCTGCGCGGCGGCAGCGATGGCGTGCCGGATGCCGTCGGGGTGGTCGAGGTCGGCCCACACGACTCGCACCACGCCATACCCCAGCCGCCGGATACGGTCCTCCCGCTGCTTCTCGGCGAACACGACGAGCGCGCCGTCCTCGGCCCGCCCTCGTGTGTACTTCACCGCTCCGTCGAACTCCACGACCACGCCGAGCTCGGGCAGATAGAAGTCGACGACCGCGATGACAGCCCCGTTGCTCGTGTGGACCCGCCACTGAGGTTCGACGACGTAGCCCAGGGCCAGGAGCACCATCCGCAGCCGCGACTCGCCAGGCGACTCGGAGCGGCCGTCGGCCAGCTGCACGGCGCGACGGGCCATCGCCAGATAGGGCACGCGGCGCATCCGTTCGAGCCAGTCGGCGAGCTCATCCTGGGTGGTCATCCCCCGGTGGAGTGCCCAGTCCGCCACCGCGACACCGCTGGTCACGCCCTGCATGATCGCCACCCAGATGACCGCCACCGCGAGGCACTCCACGCGGACGCCGTGGACCTCCACCACGGTGGCGGGCACGACGAACCCGCCGTGCACGGTGTAACCCGCTCGCTTGTGCGTCGCGCTGCCACCAGGCCGGCTGAGGTGGACGCGCCCGAGACCGGCCGGCGCCACCGGCAGCTTCCACACCACCGCCGCGCTGAGGCGGCTGGCCGCCAGGGCGGGGCGGGAGCGCAGGAGGGCGAGAGTCCGCAGCCGGTGCTGTTCCTGTCGGCCGGCCTTGGCGTAGGTCGCCGCCTCGACATAAGCGCCGTGAGCCACCCGGCGGAGCAGGCGGTGGCGCAACAGCCGCTCGATCGTCTGCGTCGTGTAGCCCCAGCTCGTCAGATCTGACCTCGAAGCGACACCCTCAGTCGCGGCAAGCCTCGTGGCCAGCTCGCGCTGCCGTGCGTCGTCCGCGGGGTCGCTGCCTGTGTGGCTCTCGCCGTCCATCGCGCCAGCCTGGGTCGTGCCGCTCCACGATGGGTGGCCGGCGGCTCGATCTGTGGACCACGACCGCCGCGGGCGTGAGGTGTGGACGGCCGCTGGAGTGCTCTTGCTCCGACTATGCCCCTGTTGTAGCGACTCTCGACCGGTTATAAGAGGGTCGGAGTCGACATAACCGGGTCATAGTCGGGCGAGACGGCGGCTGACTGTGGGTGGCCCGGGGAGAGATGGGCGGTGGCTCTGGGGCGGCCCGAGGAGAGTGGGCCGTCGGCTCATGGTGGCGTCGGTAGGGCAGCGGCGCCGCTGCCACCACGGTCGCTACGACTCTCGCCCACTATGACCCTGTTATAGCGACTACCAACCGGTTATAGGAGGGTCGGAGTCGACATAACCGGGTCATAGTGGGCTCGGAGCGTCGGTGGGCTCTGGGTGGGCCGGGTCACAGGGGTTTGGGGCGTCGGCGGGCTCTGGGTGGAGCCGGGTCAGAGGGGTTTTGCAGCGTCGGTGGGCGTCGGCGGAGTGGCGCCAGCCGCGCACCCAGCCGGCCAGGTCAGCCGGTGGGCGTCGGCGGAGTGGTGCCGCCGCCGCCACCGCCACCGCCGCCGGGATTCTCGCCGCCACGGTTCCCCGGGCCGCCCGTCGAGGTGCCGGAGTCGCTGGGCGGAGCGGTCGTCGTCGTCGTCGGCGGCTCGGTCGTCGAGGGAGGAGGTGGCGGCGGGGTGATGGTGGTCTCCGACGTCACCGTCACCGTCGGCGCCTTCGACACCGTCAGCGCGATGACGGTCTCCTGGTCGACCAGCTCGCCGGCCGCGATGGACTGCTCCAGGACGATGTTGGGGTCGACCTCGGAGGTCTCCCGATAGGTGATCTCCCACCTCAAGGTCTGGTCGCGCAGGTCAGAGATCGCCTCGTTGGCCTCCAGGTCGACGACGCCGGGCACCTCGACCTGGCCGGTCGAGACGACGAGCACGATCTCCTGGTGGGGGTCGACCTCCTCGCCGGCGGCCGGCTCGGTGCGGATCACCCTGCCCTCGGCGAAGTCGGGGTCGTTCTCCTCCGTGGCCTCCGCGCGGACGTTGAGGAACCCACGTCCGTCGAGGTTGGTGCGCGCGGCCGACTCCTCGAAGTCCGCCAGGTGGGGGATGGTCAGTGCCTCCAGCCCGCTGGAGATGACCAGCGTCACCGTGCTGCCCTCGGCCACCTGCTGGCCGGCGCCGGGGTCCTGGTCGATGACCTCGCCCACCGGGCGGTCGCTGGCTTCGCGTTCCTCGGCGTGGAGCAGCCCGCGCTCGGTGATGTCGCGGATCGCGACGTCCTCCTGGAAGCCCACCACGTTGGGCACGGCCACCTGGAGCGGTTGCTGGGGGTCGTTGTTAGGCCCCAGGGCCTGGTAGACGACCCAGCCGACGGCGGCCAGCGCGATCAGCCCCAGCACCGCCAGCATCCAGTAGCCACCACGGTGCCGTTCCTCGCGCACCGGGATCTCGTCGGTGCGCTCGTAGTCGTCGGCCACGACGCGGCGCCGGTCCTGGTCGTATGGCGTCCGCCCACCGGCCGCCGGCCAGCTCGCCCGCGCCATAGCTCACCACCGTGTCGCCCGGGCCGTAGCCGCCGGCACCGCCATACCCGCCGGCACCGCCATACCCGCCGGCCCCGCCAGGCCCAGGCCCCCCGGCCCCAGCGGCATACCCCGCCGCGTCGATCGCCTCGGTCGCGCCGCCCTCGGCGGCGGCGGCAGCGCCGGCCGCCCCCGCCAGCCCGACCGCGCCGGCGGTCGAGCCGACCCGACGGTAGGTCTGCTCGGCGACGGGGGAGATCGGCTCCCCGGCGCGTGCGGCCAACAGGTCGGCGCGGAACGCCGCGGCCGACTGGTAGCGCTCGTCGGGCGACTTCTGGAGGGCGTGCAAGGTGATCGCGTCGAGCTCGCGGGTGAGGTCCTGCTGGTGGGCCGACGGAGCCTTGGGCGCCTCACCGAGGTGCTGGTAGACCAGCGACACCGGGTCGCCGACGAACGGCGTGCGCCCGGTGAGCAGCTCATAGAGCAGGCAGCCGGTGGAGTAGAGGTCAGAGCGGGCGTCGACGTCGAGGCCCTGGGCCTGCTCGGGCGAGAGGTAGCGGGCGGTGCCGAGCACCGCCTGGGTCTGGGTCATCGTCGCCGCCGTGTCGGCCAGCGCCCGGGCGATGCCGAAGTCCATCACCTTGACCGCGCCGCCACGGGTGACCATGACGTTGGCCGGCTTGATGTCGCGGTGCACGATGCCGCGGTCGTGGCTGAACTCCAGCGCCGAGAGCACGGCCGCGGTGACCCGGGCCGCCTCGTCGGGGTCGAGCACCTTCTCGGCGTTGAGGACCTCGCGCAGGGTCTGCCCCTCCACGTGCTCCATCACGATGTAGGGCACCTGCACCGGCGCCCCGCCGCTCTCGTAGAACGTCTGCTCGCCGGAGTCGTAGACCGCGACGATCGCCGGGTGGTTGAGCCCGGCCGCGGCCTGGGCCTCACGCCGGAACCGCGCCAGGAACGAGGTGTCCCGGGCCAGGTCGGTCCGCAGGATCTTGATGGCCACGCTGCGGCCCAGCCTCAGGTCGTGCCCGACGTGCACCTCGGCCATGCCGCCGCGGCCGATCAGCTCGCCCACCTCATACCGGCCACCGAGCAGCCTGGGCTCCACGACCGGCCCGTCGCCGACGCCCTGGCCCGACCCGGTGTTCAGGCCCTGGCCGCTGCGAGCGTCGTCGTCGCCGGCCGCTGGTCGCTGGTCGTCGTTCATCGGTCTCCCTCGGAGTCGGACTGAGCCCGGTTGGCGCCTGCGGCGATGACGGCCTGGGCGATCGGCGCGGCCACCCGGCCGCCAGTCTCGCCGGTCCAGTCGTCGGTGGCGCTCTCGACGATGACCGCCACCGCGATCGTCGGGTCCTGCGACGGCGCGAACCCGGTGAACCAGGCGTGCGCCGCCCCGCTGCTGCCGAACTCGGCCGTGCCGGTCTTGCCGGCGACCTGGATGTCCGGCAGGGCGGCCGCGGTGCCCGACCCCTCGTTGACGACGGCCACCATCATCGCGCTCAGCTCTTCTGCGGTCTGCGTGCTGACGGCGCGGGACAGCTCGCGCGGCGCGGTCTCCTCGATGACGTCGAGGTCGCTGTCGCGCACCGTGTCGATGAGGTAGGGCGTCATCACCACGCCGTCGTTGGCGATCGCCGCCGAGATCATCGCGACCTGCAGCGGGGTGACGCGCACGTCATACTGCCCGATCCCGGTGAGCGCGACCTGCGGGGCGTCGGCGGCGACCGGGTAGGTGCTGGGGGTGACCGGCATCGGCACCTGCAGGTTCTGGCCGAAGCCGAACCGTTCGGCCTGGGCGTTGAGCGCCTCGGGACCGAGCTCGCCGGCCAGCCAGGCCATCGAGGTGTTGCAGGAGACCTGGATCGAGCGGAACAGCGTCGCCTCGTCATCGGCGCCGCAGGCCGCGCCGCCGAAGTTGGGCAGCGAGGTCGAGGTCTGCGGGAGGGTGTAGCGCAGCGGCGCCGGCAGCACCGACTCGGGCGTGAACTGGGTGGACTCCAGGGCCGTCGCCGCGACGACCAGCTTGAAGACCGACCCGGGCGGGTAGAGGTCGCCGGCGACCGCCCGGTTGACCATCGGGCGGCCCGAGTCGGTGGTCAGCTCGGTCCAGGACTCGTCGACGTCGGTGAGCTGATGGCCGGCCAGCAGGTTGGGGTCGTAGGTCGGGTGGCTGACCATCGCCAGGATCGCACCGGTGCGGGGGTCGAGGGCGACGACGGCACCGCGGCGGTCGCCCAGAGCCTGCTCGGCGGCCTCCTGCACGACGGGGTCGAGGGTCAGCTCGAGCGTGGCGCCCTGGGGGTCCCGGCCGGTCAGCAGGTCCGGCAGCCGGCGGTAGAACAGGGAGTCGTCGGTGCCGGCGAGCAGGCTGTTGCGCGAGCGCTCGACGCCGGCCCCGGCGCCGTAGGTGAAGGAGTAGTAGCCGGTCACGTGCGCGTAGAGCGGCCCCTGCGGATAGACCCGGATGTAGCGCAGGTCGTCGTCGGTCGGCTCGGACTCGGCGACGGGCTCGCCGGAGACCAGGATCGCGCCCCGGTCGCGGCTGTAGGTCTGCAGCAGGGTGCGCCGGTTGCCGGGGCGCTCGCGCAGGTCGTCGGCCTGGACGAACTGGATCCAGCTGCTGGCGACCAGCAGGGCGGTGAACATCGTGAAGACCACGAGCGCCAGGCGGCGGATCGGGCTGTTCACGGCGCGACCACCTCCCGGGTCGGCGTGGTGACAGCCGGCCCGGTGACCCGCTCGCTGATCGGCCGCCGGGCATGGTCGCTGATCCGCAGCAGCAGCGCGACGATGATCCAGTTGGCCAGCAGCGAGGAGCCGCCCGCCGACAGGAACGGCGTGGTCAGGCCGGTGAGCGGGATGACCCGGGTGATGCCGCCGACGACGACGAAGACCTGCAGCGCCACCGCAAAGGCCAGGCCGACGGCGAGCAGCTTGCCGAAGCCCTCCCGGGCGCCGATCGCCGTGCGCAGCCCCCGCTCGGCGAGCAGCGCATAGAGCATGAGGATCGCGAACAGCCCGACCAGGCCGAGCTCCTCGCCGAAGCTGGCCATGATGTAGTCGCTGTTGGCGAAGTAGGTCAGGTGCGGATAGCCCTCGCCGAGGCCGGTGCCGAGCAGGCCGCCGTGGCCCATCCCCATCAGCCCCTTGGCGACCTGGTCGGACTGGTCGGCCGCGAACGGGTCGAGCCACAGGTGGACGCGGGACTGGACGTGGGCGAACAGCCGCCACGCGACATACGCGCCACCGACGAAGAGGCCGAGACCGATGACGATCCAGCTCACCCGCTCGGTCGCGACATAGAGCATCGCGATGAAGATGCCGAAGAAGAGGAGTGAGGAGCCCAGGTCGCGCTGCGCGACCAGGATCAGCACCGACAGCGCCCAGACGACGAGCAACGGGCCGAGGTCGCGGCCGCGGGGCAGCTGCAGGCCGAGCACCTTGCGGCCGACCAGGCTGAGCGCGTCCCGGGTCGAGACCAGGTAACCGGCGAAGAAGATGGTGACCGCGATCTTGGCCAGCTCGCCGGGCTGGAAGCTGAACGCGCCGACCCGGATCCACAGCCGCGCGCCGTTCTGCGCCTCACCGATGACCGGGAGCATCGGCAGCAGCAGCAGGACGAAACCGGCGAGCATCGAGATGAAGGTGAACTTGCGCAGCACCCGGTGGTCCTTGACCACGATCAGCACGGCGAGCGCGGCGCCGACGGCCAGCGCGGTCCAGATCAGCTGGCGGCTCGCGGTGCCGCTGGACGGGTCGCGTCCGACGGCCAGGTCGAGCCGCAGGATCATCACCAGGCCCAGGCCGTTGAGCAGCGTGGCGATGGGCAGCATCAGCGGGTCGGCGTAGGGCGCCTTCCAGCGGACGACCAGGTGGAAGACCAGCGCCATCGCGCAGAGGCCGACGGCGTGCGCGACCAGGTTGGCCGGCACCTCGCCGCTGGTGACCAGGCCGAGGTTGACGTAGGCGAGCAGCACGATGGCGCAGGCGAAGGCGAGCAGCAGCAGCTCGGTGCCGCGGCCGGTGCGCGGGTTGGCGGTGCTGATCGTGGTCATCGGGGGATCACCGGGCCGGTCACGGCAGGCAGTCCACGCCGGGGACCGGCGGGTCGGGCTGGGCCGGGGCGCTGGTCGTCGCCTGGTCGTCCGGTATGGCGGTCGCGCTGGTCTGGTCGGTGACGTCGCCGGTGCTGGTGGGCGGGGTCGTCGTCGCGCTGGCGTCGTCGGAGGGAGCCCCCGTGACGGTCGCGGTGTCGCTGGGGCTGCTGGTGGCGGTGCGTCGAGGTCGTCGGCCAGGTCGGCGCACGGGGGCAGCGACAGGCCGCGCAGCTCGGCGACGATCGCGTCGGCACCAGGGCGGTCGTCGGCGGTCAGGGTGCCGCGGACGCGTTCCTGGTAGAACTCCGGCAGGCTGAGGACCTGCAGGTCGGTCTGCTGCTCGGAGCGGGACAGGGTCAGTGGGCCGAGGTCCTGGGAGACCCCGCGGAAGATGGTCACCAGGCCGTCCTGCTCGCCGACGAAGTACTGGCGCTGCGACCAGTCGTAGGTGGCCCAGGCCCCGCCCGCGGTGACGAGCACGATCGCCAGCGCGACCGCCATACGCCGCAGCCAGGTGGCCATCGTCGAGCTGCCCTCCTCGGCCAGCTCGGGACCGGCGTCGACGCCGTCGCCGTGCACCTCGCGGGCCAGGGCAGCGGCCTTCTCGGCCGGGGTCATCGGGGCGACGGACTCACCGGGCCGGCGGCGACCGGCGGCCCCGACGATCTGCGGCTTGGTCGCGCCGTCGCCGGCGGGCACGACGTCGGCGACGATCACGGTGATGTTGTCGCGGGTGGAGGCGCGCAGCGCGATGGCGACCAGCTGGTCGGCGATCTGGCTGGGGTTGCCGGGGTCGCGGAGCAGCTCGGCGACGGTGTCCTCGGCGACGTAGTCGGTCAGGCCGTCGGAGCAGAGCAGCAGCCGGTCGCCGCTGCGCAGCTCGCGCACCGACAGGTCGGGGTGGTCCTCGGGGCGGCCGGTGAGGACCCGGGTGACCAGCGCGCGTTGCGGGTGGTGCAGCGCCTCGTCGGGGGAGATCCGGCCCTCGTCGAGCAGCTTCTGGACGAAGCTGTGGTCCTTGGTGATCTGGGTGACCCGCTGGCCCCGGCGCAGGTAGGCACGGGAGTCGCCGATGTTGGCCACCGCGAGCTTGGTGCCGGAGCGGAGCATCGCGATGCAGGTGGTGCCCATCCCTTCGAGCGCCTCGGTCTGCCCGGCGACGTCGGCCAGGTGCTCGTTGGCCGCGACGACCGCCGACTCGAGGATGTCGAGCATGTCGTCGGCGCCGTGCGACTCACCGTCCAGGTGGACCAGCTCGCCGACGACCAGGCTGCTGGCGACGTCACCGGCCGCGTGGCCGCCCATGCCGTCGCAGAGCACGAGCAGCTCGGGCCCGGCATAGGCGGAGTCCTCGTTGCGCGACTTGGTGCCCAGCCCCGTGTGGGACCTCGCGGCATAGCGGAGGGAGACCATCGGCGCCTATCGCTGCAGCTCCAGGACGGTCTTGCCGATCCTGATCTGGGCGCCAGGCTCGAGCCGGGCGCCGGAGCCGATCCGCTGGTTGTTGACGTAGGTGCCGTTGGTGGAGCCGAGGTCGTCGGCCACCCAGGTGCCGTCGGGGCCGGGGTAGAGCCGCAGGTGCCGGCCGCTGGCGAAGTCGTCGTCGAGCACCAGGGAGCACTCGGGGTTGCGGCCGATCAGCAGGCCACCCTCGGAGAGCGGGACGGCGGTGCCCCGCAACGAGCCCTCGGTGACCACCAGGTGGGTCGGGCCGCGGCGCACCTGACGGGCGGCGGCGCGGCCGGTCGGGCGGTCGCGGCGCTGGGGGGCTCCGGCGGCGGAGCCACGGGACAGGACGCGGGTGCCGTAGAGGTCGCCGCGCAGCGCGCCGACGACGCTGAACACGAACGCCCAGAGCAGCGCGAGCAGCCCGATCCGGATGATCGTGACGGTGAGCTCGCTCACCGGCCGCCCTCCAGGTGGAACGTCATCGTGGTGCGCCCCATGGTCAGCCGGTCGCCCTCCTGCAGCTGCTCGGTGCCGACCTGGTCGCCGTTGAGGTAGGTGCCGTTGGTCGAGCCGAGGTCGCGGACCACGACCTGCAGGTGCGGCCCGTCGTGGCTGATCCGCAGCTCGGCGTGCCGGCGGGAGGCGCCGGGGTCGTCCAGGGTGATGTCGGCGCTCTGGTCGCGGCCCACGGTGGTGACCGCCTTGACCAGCGGCACCTCGGCGCCGTCGATCTCCAGGAACGGGCGCGGCCCACGGACGCCGGGGTTGCCGGTCGAGCGCCGGTCGGTGTTGGCCGCCGGGAGCTCGCGGGTGCTGGGGCCGTCGGTATGCGGTGTGGCCGGCGCCTGCTGGGGCGGCGCCTGCTGGGGCGGCGCCTGGTGGGGCGGCGCGGCTGGGGCGTCGTGGTGGGCGTCGTGACCGGGGGGCTGCTCAGGCTCTGCGTGCAGGGGAGTGCCGGGGCCGACGGGCGCGCCCGCGCGCTGCGCTGCTGCGGCGATGGCTCCGGCGCCGCCGAGGCCGGCCGGGGCGCGACCGCTGTTGATCGTGGCGGGGCGGATGGGCGGACCGTCGGGGCGCTGCTGCTCCTGGCGCTGGGGCGACAGCCGCTGGGGTGCGGGCCGCTGGGATGCCGGCCGCTCGGCTGCCGGGAGGGGGCGGAACTCCTCCGGGTCGTAGTCCGCTGCCGGGTCGGCCGCACGGCTCGGGTGGGGAGCGGGCCGCTCGGGGCGAGCGGGCGCCATACCCGAGGGTGCTGCGGGGTTCTGCGCGCTGGACTTGCCTCGGCCACGGCTGGCCGGGCGGACCCGGAAGATGCCGGTCTCCAGCTCCTCGTCGCTGGTCAGCCGCACCTCGACGATGCCGGCCGGGGTGTAGCGCTGGGCGTCGGCGTGGTCCTCGGCGGCAGCGACGAGCTCGTCGGTCAGTGCGGTGTCGAAGGAGGCCAGCCGCTCGAAGTCGGTGCTCGCGAGCTCGATCGTGTAGACGTTGGGCACCATGGTGCGGCCGGGGCCGAGCACGGCGGCGCGCTCGTCCATCGCGCCGCGGACGGCGCTGGCGATCTCGACCGGCTGCACCTCGGCTTTGAAGACCTTGGCGAACGGCGCCTTGACGGCGCGCTCCAGGCCGCGCTCGAACTTGTCGAACACTCCCACGTCGCTGCCTCCTCTCTGCTGGTGCCGGGACGACGAGTGAACGGCCCGCCGGACTTCCCGCGGGCGCCGGTTCAGAGCGCCGGCTGACCGCGCTTTGATGGTACTTGGTGCAGGTGGGAGGGCCGGGGAGGTTCGTCGGGCGGTGGTGGTGATGCGTCCCCTGGGCTGGCCTGCGGGTTCCTGACCTGCGGCGGGGCCGTGCTAGCCTTGCCCGGCACTCGCGCGAGTGGCGGAATAGGCAGACGCGCACGGTTCAGGTCCGTGTGTCCGAAAGGACGTGGGGGTTCAACTCCCCCCTCGCGCACTCATGTCCCGTCTGCGGACATCGGAAGCCCCCGGACCCTCGGTCCGGGGGTTTTCTCCTTCTTCTGTGTCCCTCATGGGTGCTGGTCCGTGTTGGCTCCTGGTCGACACCTGCTCGAGCAGTTCCTCGATCGCGCCCACGATGACGACTTCAGGGGTGTAGTGACGAGTCAGCCAGCTCAGCACTGCCTGCGCGGCCTCCAGGTTGCGGGAGTACCCGGCGACCATTGACTCCAGCGGCAGCGGGTCAGGTTGGCCCGACTGCTCCACCCGCCGCGTGGCGTCGAACGGGTCGGGCTGTGCCAGGTGCTCCTGCTGCGCGAGCCGGCTCAGGGCCAGCACGCGGTCGACCGCGAAGACCTGGATGAAGCGCATCGCGGTGAGGAGCTCACCGCGCAGCTGCCGGTGCAGCCCGACGAACAGGTTGGTCAGCGCCTCGTTGAGGTGGAAGTCCACCGTGTCGAGGGCCGAACGCGGGGCCGGCGGGAGGTGCTGGTCCGCCGGTATGACGCCGTCCCGCCGCCATACCGTCCGAACACCGGCGAGTCGGATCGCGGCCAGCTCCTCGGCGGTGAAGACCCCGTACTCCACGAACAGGCCGTCCGCGAAGAGCGCCTTGCGGCCGTTCAGGTCGTTGACGAAGCTGTAGGACACCTCGCCGCCGAAGCCCCCGAGCCAGCCGATGTCGTCCAGGTAGCGCGCCTTGGCCTCCGACCCGCCGACCACGACGAAGAAGTCGATGTCGGAGTGCTCGTCGAAACGGTCGGTCTCGATGCCGGCGGAGCCCAGGCCGAGGACGGCGAGCACATCGGCGTCGCGCGACAACTCCTGGGCGAGGTCGTCCAGACGAGCCAAGGTGGGATGCAGGGACGGGGCGGGGTGCGGGGCGGCGGCATCGCGCCATCCTGCACGGGTGCATCAAGGCTTCGTGTTGTGGCCCCTCTGGGGGCCAAAAGTCGTAGCCTTCCCGGCGGAACGAGCGATCGCGTTGGCTGGGTGCGGGCGTCGACGTATCAGCGGCCCCGCCCGAACGCTCCTCATGGCGAGGCCGCCCGGCGGCGGGCTGCCATGACCCGTGACTGGAGGAGCCCCCATGCCCACACTGCCCGTCTACCAGGTCGACCCCACGGTGCAGGAGCGCGCCGAGCCCGAGATGGTCGCCAAGGAGCTGTTCGGACGCCGCGACGTCAACGTCGAGTCCCGCGGCCCGCAGGTCGACATGCGCGGCCCGGAGCTGCACCTCGACTTCGACAGCGGGCGAGGCGGCATCTGGGCCGGTGACCCGACGCGGCTGCACCCGTTCGAGCCGGTCGAGCTGCCGAACCGTCGGGCGCTGCGGCAGATCGGCCTCGACGCGCTGCGACGCAGCCGGCTGCTGCCCGAGCTGAGCGGGCAGTTCCGCCTCGGCGACGCCGGCCTGGAGCTCAACCGCCGCTGCCGCCGCGAGGGCGACGGCGAGCGCGAGGACTTCACCACCACCGCGACATACTCCCGCGACGTCGAGCTCGACGTGTCGGACCGCGACGACATCGAGGGATCGCGCCTGCCGATGTTCGGCGGTGGCGGCCGGTTCCGCGCGACCATCGGCGAGGCCGGGCAGATCGTCGGGGCGCTCGGCACCTGGCGCGAGCCCTACCTGGTCGACGAGCGCGAGGTGCGCGATGCCGCCGACGTGATGCGCGAGGTGCAGAAGAGCTCGGGCGACCGGGTCACCGTGACCGGCGCGAGCCTGGGCTACTACTGCTCGCCCGCCTTCACCGGGCAGGACCTGCTCTTCCCGGTGTATGCCGTGCGCGCCGAGGTCCGCCTCGACGACCGCGTGCTGCCGATGCGCACGACCTACGTGCCGGCCACCGACATGGGCAGCCTGGACTGGCGCCAGCCGGAGACGACCCCGCGGGCCGAGAAGCTGCAGCTCAAGCCGCTGCCGTTCGACCGGCGGTGGTTTGCCCAGGGGCTCCAGGTCCCACCGGGGCTGGCGCTGGACCTCAACAAGCTCAAGCCCGAGCAGCTGGACCTGCAGGAGCTGATCCTGCAGCCGTTCCCCAAGTGGGACCCCGAGCTGCTGCGCACCCTGCTGGAGGCCCGCCGCCCGCGGTCCGGCGGCGCGTCCTGGATCGGTGTCTACGACTGGTCCAACCTCCACGGCAGTGCCGGCAACGCCCAGGGCTTCATCGACGAGCTGGCCGGCCTGGGCTGGCAGACGCCGTTCAACTGGGGCAACGGCGACGCGTGGGTGTCCGACTGGCGCGAGGACGACGACAACTGGGTCGACAACGTCGACTTCGTCTTCTACACCGGCCACGCCGACATGAACACCTGGGTCCTGTCCGACGGCGCCGGTGGGATCACCGACATCAACTTCTCCCAGGTGGGCAACACCCCCAGCGAGATGTCGGACCTGTGGGGCCGCAACAACCTGGAATGGGTCGTCATCGCGGCCTGCGGCCCGCACCAGGACGACATCATCAGTGCCGGCGGCGGCGACGTCCTCGGACGCTGGGACGGAGCCTTCGACGGGCTGCACCTCATGCTCGGCTATGGCTCGGTGACCAGCGACAACACCGAGGAGGGTCGGCGCCTGGTCCGCTACTGCCGGGACGGGATGTCGATCCGGGACGCGTGGTTCCGCGCCGCCCAGGAGATCCAGAACTCGCCGAACGGGTGGGACCCGCCCAACGGTCCGACGATCTGGGCCAGCTCGATGTCGATCGGTGATGCGTTCGGCGGCACCGGCAACGACCACATGTGGGGCACCGGGCCGACCTACCGTGACGTCCGCAACGCCACGTCGATCGGCTGCGACTGGGTGGTCTGCTGACCACGCCCGACCGCGGGGAGGTGGTTGGCTGAGGCGATGGGCACCCTCACCTACGGCATGATCACCTCCCTGGACGGCTACGTCACCCGCCCGGACGGGAGCTTCGACTTCGCCGAGCCCGACGACGACCTGCACGCGTTCATCAACGACCGTGAGCGGCCGACCGGCACCTACGTCTACGGGCGGCGGATGTGGGAGACGATGCGTTTCTGGCAGGACCCGCCCGAGCTGCCCAACCCGGTCCACCGCGACTACGCGTCCCTCTGGCAGGACGCCGACAAGGTCGTCGTGTCGCGCAGCCTCACCGATGTCGGCGGGCTGCCGCGGACCGAGCTGTGGAGTGACCTCGACCTCGAGCGGCTGCGCGAGCTCGTCGCCGCGAGCCCGGCCCAGGTCACCATCGCCGGACCTGACCTGGCGGGTCAGGCGCTCCGCGCCGGGCTGGTCGACCGGGTGGAGGCCTACGTCGTGCCCTACGTCACCGGTGGCGGCACGCCGCTGCTGCCCCTCGGGTATGCCGGGGGGCTGGCTCTGCGCGAGGAGCGCCGGTTCGACTCCGGTGTCGTCCTGCTGGCCTACGACGTGCTGCGCTGAGGTCGCCGCGTGCGCGTCCACGCCAGCGGACCGGCTGACCCGGCTCAGGTCTGGGAGCGGTATGTCGTGCCGTCGCGCTGGTCCGGGTGGGCCCCGCTGATCCAGTCGGTGGACTTCGCCGGCGAACGGGTCACGGCGGGCGCTGAGGGTGTGGTGCACGGACCGCTCGGCCTGCGTGTCCACTTCGTCGTGGAGTCGGTGGACGAGGTGGCCCGGCTGTGGTCGTGGCGCGTGCGGGCCGGCCCGGTCGCACTGCGGCTGGACCATGGCGTGACCGCGGCCGCCGGGGGCGGATCCGTGGCGTGGGCTGAGCTGCATGGGCCGGCCGTCATCGTCGGCGTGTATGCGCCGGTGGCCCGGGATGCGTTGCGGCGGCTGGTCCGGTCGGCCTCCTGACCGCCGGCCGGCGCGTCCGGTGGGGTGGTTTGTCGCTGGCTGGCGCGTCCGGTGGGGTGGTTTGTCGCTGGCTGGCGCGTCCGGTGGGGTGGTTTGTCGCTGGCTGGCGCGTCCGGTGGGGTGTTTTGTCGCTGGCTGGCGCGTCCGGTGGGGGGTGGTGAGGATGATGGCGGCATGCGCTACTCACTCACCGGGGCGACCGGTTTCATCGGCGGCGAGCTCGCCCGACAGCTCTGTGCCGCCGGCCACGAGGTCAAGGCCCTGGTCCGCAACCCGGCCAAGGCCACCGACCTCGCCGATCTGGGCGTCGAGCTGGTCACCGGCGACCTCGACGACGCGGCCGCCCTCGACCGGCTGCTCGAAGGCGCTGACGGGCTGTTCCACGTGGCCGGGTGGTACCGCGTCGGCGAGAGCGACACCTCCATCGGCCGTCGGGTCAACGTCGACGGCACGCGCAACGCGCTCGCCGCCGCTCAGCGCGCCGGCACGGCCAAGGTCGTCTACACCAGCACGCTGGCCGTCAACTCCGACACCGGCGGGCAGGTGCGCGACGAGACCTACCGCCATACCGGCCCCCACCTGTCGACGTACGACGCCACCAAGGCCGAGGCCCACGCCATCGCCGAGGGCTTCGCCGCTGCCGGGCTGCCGGTCGTCATCGTCATGCCGGGTGCCGTCTACGGCCCGGGCGACACCGCACAGACCGGCGGTCTGATCGAGCAGGTCGTGGCCGGCGGCCGTCCCGCCGCTCCGCGGGGTGGGGGACGGCTGGACTGGAGCCACGTCGCCGATGTCGCACACGGGCACGTCCTGGCGATGGAGCAGGGGTGTCCCGGGTGAGGCCTACATGCTGGCCGGCGACGCCGACACTCTGGGGGGAGTGCTGCGCCGGGTGGCGGCGATCGCCGGCACCAAGGGGCCGATGACCGTGCCCGACCCGGTGATCCGGGCGGCCGCGGCCGCGATGGGCCTGGCCGCCAGAGTCCTGCCGATGCCCCAGACGATGCACCCCGAGACGCTGCGGGTCGCGCTCGCCTCCTACCTCGGCACCCGCGCCAAGGCCGAGCGGGAGCTGGGCTGGCGCCCGCGCAGCCTCGAGGTGGGCCTCAGCGAGACGGTCGCGGCTCGGCAGCGCTAGCGTCTGCAGAGACCTTGACCCTGGCCGGGGCTGGTTCTAGAGTTCCATCAGACGGTAATTGTTTTCCGCTTTTCGGAGTGCAGGAGGATCGACCGATGACCAACGACGTCTCATCAGCCGCAGAGTCACGGGATGTGCCCGCGGCGTTCAACGCGCTGCCCCTGCCGGAGGCACACGCGCTGCTGATGGCCTGCCTGGGCGTCACGCGATGGGCGGACCAGGTGGCCGCGGGTCGGCCCTACGCCACCGTCGACGACGCGTTGGCTGCCGCAGCCGACGCGGCCTCCGAGCTCAGCGAGGACGAGCTCGCCGCCGCACTCGCCGGACATCCCCGGATCGGCGAGCGCGCCAGCTCCCCGGAGCACCAGAGCGAGCTGTCCGAGCGCGAGCAGGCCGGCGTCGACCCGGCGGACACCCAGGTCGCCGCCGCCCTGGCGGCCGGCAACGCGGCCTACGAGCAGCGGTTCGACCGGGTCTTCCTGATCCGCGCGGCCGGACGCTCCGCACCGGAGATCCTCGCCGAGCTGAGCCGCCGGCTCGACAACGACGACGCCACCGAACGCACCGAGACGACCACCCAGCTCCGGGAGATCGCCGTCCTGCGACTGAAGGAGATGCTCTGATGGGAACGCTGTCCACGCACGTCCTGGACACCAGCCTCGGCCGCCCCGCGCAGGGCGTCTCGATCACGCTGGAGACGCTGGCCGGCGAGGCCCTGGACAGCGGGGTCACCGACGCCGATGGCCGGGTCTCCCAGATCGGCCCGGACACGATGGCGAGCGGTGACTACCGGCTGCGCTTCGACTCCGGTGCCTACTACTCCGCGGCCGGGACGACCGCCTTCTACCCCGAGATCGCGATCGCCTTCACGATCGCCGACCCCGGGGCGCACTACCACGTGCCGGTCCTGCTCAACCCCTTCGGCTACTCCACCTACCGGGGCAGCTGAGCTGCTCGCTTGACGGCCTGTCCCGCCCTGCTCTATATTCTGCACAACGGAATCTATTTTCCACTGAACGGAAGAGCACACGATGACGCACACTTCGCCGAGCGGCCTGCGCTACCTGGCCAACTGCTCCATGCTGTTCACCGAGCTGCCGCTGCTCGAGCGGCCTGCGGCGGCGCACGCTGCCGGGTTCGACGCCATCGAGTTCTGGTGGCCCTGGCCGGACCAGCCGGTGCCGAGCGAGCGCGACGTCGACGCCTTCGTCCGCGCCGTGGAGGACTCGGGTGTGCACCTGGCCGGCCTCAACTTCTTCGCCGGTGAGCTGACCGGACCGGACTGCGGCGTGCTGTCCATCCCGGCGCGGGTGGCGGAGTTCACCGACAACATCGCGGTGACCCTGGGCATCGGCGAGCGGCTCGGCACACCGGCCTTCAACGCCCTGTTCGGCAACCGCGTCGACGGCGTGAGCGCCCAGGAGCAGGACGAGCTCGGACGCCAGAGCATCGAGCAGGCAGCCCGCGCCGCGCAGCGGCAGGGCGGCACCGTGCTGGTGGAGTCGGTGAGCGGACCCAAGCCCTACCCGCTGCGCACCGCCGCCGACGCCGTGTCGGTCGTCGACGACGTGCGGGCCGCGGGCGCCGCCAACGTCGGCTTCCTGCTGCGACCTCTTCCACCTGGCCAACAACGGTGACGACCTCGGGCGCGCGATCGACAGCTACGCCGACCGGATCGCCCACGTCCAGATCGCCGACCTCCCCGGACGCGGCGAGCCTGGCTCCGGCAGCCTCGACATCGAGCAGCACCTGGCCGCCCTGGCTGCCGGGGGCTATGACGGCTGGGTCGGCCTGGAGTACAAGCCCACGACCACGACGCTGGAGAGCCTGGGCTTCCTCGGCCGCACCTCCCCTGACGCCTGAACACCTGTTCACCACGACTGCAAGGAGCACGACATGACCAGCATCGCCTTCATCGGGCTCGGCATCATGGGCAGCCCGATGGCCGTCCACCTCGCCGAGGCCGGCCACGACGTCGTCGGCTACAACCCCAGCCCGCAGCGCACCGCCGCTCTGGTCGCCGCGGGTGGCCGCGCCGCCCCGTCGACCGCCGAGGCTGTCAAGGACGTCGACGTCGTCGCCGTGATGGTGCCGGACTCCCCCGATGTGGAGTCCGTGCTGGCCGGTCCGGACGGCGTCTTCGCCAACGCACGGCCCGGCACGCTGGTGATCGACTTCTCCTCGATCCGCCCCGACGTGACCAGCGCCCTGGCCGCCCAGGCGACGGAGAAGGGCTTCCGGCTGATCGACGCCCCCGTCTCCGGAGGAGAGGCCGGCGCCAAGAACGCGGCGCTGTCGATCATGGTCGGCGGGGCGGCCGCCGACGTCGAGGAGGCGCGTCCCCTGCTGGAGACGGTCGGCAAGACCGTCGTCCACGTCGGCGGCAACGGAGCCGGCCAGACGGTCAAGGCGGCCAACCAGCTCATCGTGGCCGCCAACATCCAGGCCCTGGCCGAGGCGGTCGTCTTCCTGAACGCCTATGACGTCGACCTCGACGCCGCGCTCACCGTGCTCGGTGGCGGGCTCGCGGGGTCCACCGTGCTGCAGCAGAAGCGCGAGAACATGATGTCGGAGAGCTTCGCCCCGGGCTTCCGGATCGACCTGCACCACAAGGACATGGGCATCGTGGGCGCAGCCGCCCGCGAGGCCGGCGTGGTGCTCCCCCTCGGCAACCTGGTGCAGACCCTGATGGCCTCGGCTCGAGCCAACGGCGACGGCGGCCTGGACCACTCCGGTCTGCTCCGCGGGGTGCAGCGCCTCTCCGGCCAGTCCCCCGCCCCCACCACCACTTCCTGACCCCCTGACGACGACCCCCCCAACGACGAGGACGACGACGCAATGGCACGAATGACAGCAGCCCAGGCCGCGGTGGAGATCCTGAAGAAGGAGGGGATCACCCACGTGTTCGGACTCCCCGGCGCGGCGATCAACCCCTTCTACAAGGCGATGAAGACCAACGGAGGTCTGCACCACACCCTGGCGCGCCACGTCGAGGGCGCCTCACACATGGCGGAGGGGTGGACCCGCGCCAAGGCCGGCAACATCGGCGTCTGCGTGGGCACCAGTGGCCCGGCCGGCACGGACATGATCACCGGTCTCTACTCGGCCAGCGCCGACTCGATCCCGATCCTGTGCATCACCGGGCAGGCGCCCGTCGCCAAGCTGCACACCGAGGACTTCCAGGCGGTGGACATCGCCTCCATCGCCAAGCCGCTGACCAAGATGGCGGTCACCGTGCTGGAGGCCGCCCAGGTGCCCGGCACCTTCCAGCAGGCCTTCCACCTGATGCGCTCCGGACGTCCGGGCCCGGTCCTGATCGACCTGCCGATCGACGTCCAGATGACCGAGATCGAGTTCGACGTCGAGACCTACGAGCCGCTGCCGGCCTGGAAGCCGTCGGCGACGCGCGCCCAGGTCGAGAAGGCGCTGACCATGCTGGAGGCCGCCGAGCGCCCCCTCATCGTCTCCGGTGGCGGGGTCATCAACGCCGACGCCGCCGCGCTCCTGCAGGAGTTCGCCGAGCTCACCGGTGTGCCGGTGATCCCCACCCTGATGGGCTGGGGCACCCTGCCCGACGACCACCCGCTGAACGCCGGGATGGTCGGCCTGCAGACGAGCCACCGCTACGGCAACGCCACGATGCTGGAGTCCGACTTCGTGCTCGGCATCGGCAACCGCTGGGCCAACCGCCATACCGGTGACCTCGAGACCTACACCCAAGGCCGCACCTTCGTGCACGTCGACATCGAGCCGACCCAGATCGGCCGCGTGTTCGCCCCCGACTTCGGCATCGTCTCCGACGCCAAGGCGGCGCTGGAGCTGTTCGTCGAGGTCGCCCGGGAGCGCCACGCCGCCGGCTCGCTCGCCGACCGCTCCGACTGGGCCGAGTCCTGCGCCGAGCGCAAGCGCACGATGTGGCGCAAGACCAACTTCGACGTGGTCCCGATCAAGCCGCAGCGCGTCTACCAGGAGATGAACAAGGCGTTCGGCAAGGACGTCCGCTACGTCAGCACCATCGGCCTGTCCCAGATCCAGGCGGCCCAGCTGCTGCACGTCTTCGAGTCGCGGCACTGGATCAACGCCGGCCAGGCCGGGCCACTGGGCTGGACCGTGCCTGCCGCGCTGGGCGTGGCCACGGCAGCGCCCGAGGACACGGTCGTCGCGATCTCCGGTGACTACGACTTCCAGTTCATGATGGAAGAGCTCGCCGTCGGTGCGCAGTTCCAGATCCCCTACATCCACGTCCTGGTCAACAACGCCTACCTCGGCCTGATCCGTCAGTCCCAGCGTGGCTTCGACATGGACTACTGCGTGCAGCTGTCGTTCGACAACCAGAACTCCCCCGAGCTCAACGGGTATGGCGTGGACCACGTCAAGGTGGCCGAGGGGCTGGGCTGCAAGGCGATCCGGGTCTTCGAGCCGGACGACATCCTCCCCGCGCTGGAGAAGGCGAAGAAGATGCTCGTCGAGTTCTCGGTCCCGGTCATCGTCGAGGTGATCCTCGAGCGGGTGACCAACGTCTCGATGGGCGCCTCGATCGCCGCGGTGACCGAGTTCGAGGAGCTGGCCGCGAACCACCAGGACGCACCCTCCGCGCTGTTCGCCAACCTGGACTGACCATGCCCCGCGTCGTCATCGCCCCCGACAAGTTCAAGGGCACCCTGGACGCCGCCGGCGTCGCCCGTGCGCTGGCAGCCGGGCTGTCCGCCGACCGCCCCTGACGCCGAGATCATCGTCGTCCCGGTGGCGGACGGCGGCGACGGCACGGTGGACGCGGCGGTGGCGGCCGGCTTCGAGCGGGTGCCGGTCGAGGCGAGCGGGCCGACTGGTGAGCCGGTGTCCACGTGGTGGGCCAGGTCCGGCACCGAGGCCGTCGTCGAGCTCGCCGACATCAGCGGCCTGGCCCGGCTCCCCGGGGGTCGGCGCGTCGCACTCGAGGCCTCCAGCCGGGGGACCGGCGAGGTCATCGCGGCGGCCCTCGACGCTGGATGCCGGCGGGTCGTCGTCGGCATCGGCGGCAGCGCCTGCACCGACGGCGGCGCCGGGCTGGTCTCGGCACTCGGAGTCCGCATCCTGGACCAGCAGGGGGAGCAGGTCGCCGACGGTGGCGCGGCACTGGCCGACGCCCGGACCATCGACCTGGCAGGCGTGCACCCGGGCCTGGCCGGTGCCGAGATCGTCGTCGCGTGCGATGTCGACAACCCGCTCACCGGTCCGCACGGCGCCGCCGCGGTCTACGGTCCGCAGAAGGGCGCCACCCCGGCGATGGTGGCCCAGCTCGACGGTGCGCTGCGCCACTGGGCCGACCTGGTCGCCGCCGCCACGGGCAGTGACCACCGCGACGACGAGGGCGCCGGCGCCGCCGGCGGGGTCGGTTTCGGGCTGGTGGCGCTGGCCGGCGCCCAGTCCCGGCCCGGAGCAGGCCTGGTCTTCGAGCTGACCGGGCTGCCGGCGGCGGTCGAGGGGGCAGACCTCGTCATCACCGGCGAGGGGTCACTGGACGAGCAGTCACTGCGCGGCAAGGCCCCCGCGGCCGTCGCGGAGGTCGCACGATCCGCCGGGGTGCGGGTGGTGGCAGTGGCCGGTCGCTGCACGCTGTCGCCGGAGGTCTGGCGCGCAGCCGGCTTCGCCGAGGTGCTGACCACGCTGGAGCTGGCCAGCCCGGAGGAGTCGATGAGAGCGCCGGGACCCTTGCTGGAGGCGATTGGCCGGCGCCTCGGTGCTGGACTCAGCGAGGGGACATCATGAGCACCATGCCCGATCACCTGCCCGGTCACTCCGCCCCCCTCGACCTGCTCTTCCGTGCCCCGCGCGCCGTCATCGACGGCGCCGAACGCCCGGCGTCGTCGGTGTCCTCGGCGGGCGGGTCACCGTCGTGACGGATCTGGATGCCGACCTGTCGGCGCAGACCGTCATCGAGCTCGGGGACGACGAGGTGCTCATCCCCGGCCTGGTCGACACCCACGTCCACGTCAACGAGCCCGGACGCACCGAGTGGGAGGGCTTCGCCAGCGCCACGCGGGCGGCCGCGGCCGGTGGCGTCACCACGATCATCGACATGCCGCTCAACTCGGTCCCCCCGACGACGACCCTGGCCGGCCTGCAGGCCAAGCAAGCGGTCGCCCGGGACCAGGTCTTCGTCGACGTCGGCTTCTGGGGCGGCGCCGTCCCCGGCAACATCGCGGACCTGGCGCCACTGCACGAAGCAGGGGTGTTCGGGTTCAAGTGCTTCCTGCTCCACTCCGGCGTCGAGGAGTTCCCGCACCTGGAGCCGGACGAGCTCGAGGCCGCGATGACCGAGACGGCCCGGATCGACGCGCTGATGATCGTGCACGCCGAGGACCGGCAGACGATCGAGGACGCCGAGCCCGCCGAAGGCCGGGCCTACTCCGGCTTCCTCCACTCTCGTCCACGCGCCGCCGAGAACCTGGCCGTGGCCCACGTCATCGAGGTTGCGCGCTCGACCGGGTCACGCGCGCACATCCTGCACCTGTCCAGCGCCGAGGCCCTGCCCGTCATCCGGGAGGCGCGCGCGGACGGCGTGCCGCTGACCGTGGAGACCTGCCCGCACTACCTCACCTTCACAGCAGAAGAAGTTCCGGACGGCGCCACCGAGTTCAAGTGCTGCCCGCCGATCCGCGAGTCCGGCAACCGCGAGGAGCTGTGGGGCGGCCCTGGCCGAGGGGACGATCGACATCGTGGTCACCGACCACTCCCCCTGCACGATCGACCTGAAGACCCTGGAGACCGGCGACTTCGGGCAGGCCTGGGGCGGCGTGGCCGGCCTGCAGGTCGGGCTCGCCGCGGTCTGGTCCGCCGCGCGCGCGCGTGGGCACTCCCTGCCCGACGTCGTGCGCTGGATGGCGCAGGGACCCGCCGACCAGATGGGTCTGCTCGCCAAGGGCCGGATCGCCGTCGGCGCCGATGCCGACCTCGCCGTCTTCAGCCCCGACGAGTCCTTCGTCGTCGACCCGGCGACCCTGCACCACAAGAACGCCGTCACCGCCTACGCCGGCCGGACCCTGCAGGGCGTGGTGCGCCAGACCTGGCTCCGCGGCGCGCGGATCGACCTCGACCCCGGCGCCCCGCCGTCGGGTCAGCTGCTCCGGAGAGGATCACGATCATGACCACCGCCCTACTACTACGCACCCACCGGCGGGCACCCCGCGCAGACCGAGCTGACCACCGACCGCGCCATGTTCACCGAGGCGTATGCCGTGCTGCCGCGCGGCACGATGCGCGACATCGTCACCAGCCTGCTGCCGTTCTGGGAGAAGACCCGCCTGTGGGTGATCGCCCGCCCGCTGTCCGGGTTTGCCGAGACGTTCTCGCAGTACATCGTCGAGACCTCCCCCGGCGGTGGCAGCGACCGTCCCGAGCTGGATCCCGGTGCCGAGGGCGTCCTGTTCGTCGTCGAGGGCACCATGCGCCTGACCCTGGGGGAGCAGGAGCACGTGATGACGCCGGGCGGCTACGCGTTCATCCCCCCGGGCGCGACCTGGAGCCTGCACGTCGACGCCGACGCCGCGGGGCCGGCGCGCTTCCACTGGATCCGCAAGGCCTACCAGGTCGTGGAGGGGCTGGACGTGCCCGAGGCGTTCGTGACCAACGAGACCGAGGTCGAGGGCGGTGCGATGCCCGGCACCGAGGGCCGCTGGATCACCCAGCGGTTCACCGACCCGGCCGACACCCGGCATGACATGCACGTCAACATCGTCAGCTTCGAGCCCGGCGGTGCCATCCCGTTCCCGGAGACCCACGTCATGGAGCACGGTCTCTACGTGCTCGAGGGCAAGGCGGTCTACCTGCTCAACAAGGACTGGATCGAGGTGCAGGAGGGCGACTTCATGTGGCTGCGCGCGTTCTGCCCGCAGGCCTGCTACGCCGGGGGTCCGGGCCGGTTCCGCTACCTGCTCTACAAGGACGTCAACCGGCACGCGACGCTGTCCCGGCAGTTCGTGTAGGGACTGGCACGGGCGTCCGGTAAAATTCCGGTGGACGGAAACGGTTCCTCGCCAACCGCACGTGGAGCAGGCCCGTCCGTGACAAGGAGACCGATGTCCGCGCAGCCCGAGCCCGAGGCCATCCCGGGCGAACGCCCCCGCAGCGGGGTGCAGTCGCTCGACCGCGCCTTCCTCATCCTGGAGGCGATCGCCGACGCGGGTGGGGTCGCCACGCTCTCCCAGCTGGCCACCGACACCGCGCTGCCGTTGCCGACCATCCACCGGCTGATCCGCACCCTGGTCGACCTCGGCTACGTGCGCCAGGAGCCCTCCCGCCAGTACTCCCTGGGGCCTCGGCTGATCCGGCTCGGCGACATCACCTCACGCCGGCTCTCGGCCTGGTCCCGACCACACCTCGAGCGGGTCGTGGCCATCCTCGGCGAGTCGGTGAACCTCGCCACGCTCGACGGCGACCAGATCGTCTACGTCGCCCAGACGATGGCCGCCAAGAACTCGATGCGGATGTTCACCGAGGTCGGCCGGCGGGTCGACCCGCACACCACCGCCGTCGGCAAGGCGATGCTCGCCCACCGGTCGGAGGACGAGGTGCGAGGGCTGCTCCGCCGCACCGGCATGGCCCGCCAGACCGAGCACACGCTGGCGACGCCGGAGGCGTTCCTGGCCGAGCTCGACCAGGTCCGCTCCCGTGGCTATGCCCTGGACAACCAGGAGCAGGAGATCGGAGTGCGCTGTGTCGCGGTCGAGGTGCCCGACTCCCAGCACCGGCTGGCCCTGTCGATGTCGGGCCCGCTGTCCCGGATGGGTGACGAGGTCATCGAGGGCGCCGTCGGGCCCCTGCGGGACGCTGCTGCGGCCATCCGGGCCGAGCTCGGCAGCCAGGCTGACCCGGGCCGCAGCCAGGGCTGACCCGGGCCGCAGCACGCCGGCCCGGGCCACCCCGCGTTCGCGTGGGCGCGGGCCTGCTCAGGAGTCGCCCCCCGCGTTGCCCGTCGTGCCGGCGTTGACGTCCAGCAGGCGGTAGCGCTCGCTGGCCTCGACGGCTGCCGAGCGGTCCACCGTGCCCTCGTCAGCCAGCAGCTGGAGGGCTCGGACGACCATCGAGTGCACGTCGATGTGGAACCACCGGCGGGCGGCCGCGCGGGTGTCGGAGAAGCCGTGACCGTCGGCCCCGAGGGTCGCGAAGGGGCGGTCGAGGAACTGGCGGATCTGGTCGGGCACCTCGGAGGCGAAGTCCGTGGAGGCCACGACCGGCCCCTGGGCGCCGCCGAGCTTCTCGGCGACGTAGGCCCGGCGCGGCGGCTCGTCGGGATGCAGGAACGCGTGCTTCTCCGCGGCCAGCCCGTCGCGACGCAGCTCGGTCCAGGAGGTGACCGACCAGACGTCGGCGTCGACGCCCCAGTCCTCGTCGAGCAGTCGAGCGGCCTCCAGGGCCCACGGCACCGACACCCCCGACCCCATCAGCTGGCACCGTGGCCGGTCACTGGCCGGCGCGGACGCCACCTGGTGCAGTCCGCGCAGGATGCCGTCCACGTCGACACCCTCGGGTTCGGCGGGCTGGGTCATCGGCTCGTTGTAGACGGTGAGGTAGTACATGACATTCGGGTCGTCGCTGGACTCGCCATACATCTGCTCGAGTCCCGCCGCGACGATGTGCGCGATCTCGTAGCCGTACGCCGGGTCGTAGATCTTCATCGCGGGGTTGGTGGCGGCCAGGATCGGCGAGTGCCCGTCGGCATGCTGGAGGCCCTCACCCGGTCAACGTGGTGCGACCGGCGGTGGCGCCGATGATGAAGCCGCGGGCCATCTGGTCCATCGCCGCCCACATCTGGTCTCCGGTGCGCTGGAAACCGAACATCGAGTAGAAGACGTAGACCGGGATCATCGGCTCGCCGTGCGTGGCGTAGGCCGTGCCGGCCGCGGTGAACGCGGCCATCGAGCCCGCCTCGTTGATGCCGGTGTGCAGGATCTGACCCTGCTCGGACTCCTTGTAGGTGAGGAACAACGCGCGGTCGACCGCGGCATACTGCTGGCCGTGGGGGTTGTAGATCTTGGCGGTCGGGAAGAACGAGTCCATCCCGAAGGTGCGCGCCTCGTCGGGGATGATCGGCACCACCCGGTGCCCGATCTCCTTGTCGCGCATCAGGTCTCGCAGCACCCTGACGAACGCCATCGTGGTCGCGGCGAGCTGCTTGCCTGACCCCTTGCGGGAGGTCGCGAAGGACGCGGCGGTGGGCACGGTGAGGGACCGGCCCTGGACGCGTCGCTCGGGCACGAAGCCGCCGAGCTCGCGGCGACGCTCGAGGAGGTACTGGATCTCCTGCGAGTCCTCGGCGGGCTTGTAGTAGGGCACGGCGTAGGGGTCGGCGTCGATCTGCGCGTCGCTGACCGGGATGTGCAGCAGGTCGCGGAACGACTTCAGGTCCTGCGCCGTGAGCTTCTTCATCTGGTGCGTCGCGTTGCGCGCCTCGAAGTTGGCGCCCAGGCCATAGCCCTTGACCGTCTTGGCCAGGACCACCGTCGGACGGCCGCTGGTGTTGCCGACGCTGGCCGCGTGGTAGGCGGCGTAGACCTTGCGGTAGTCGTGGCCCCCGCGGCGCAGGTTCCAGATCTGGTCGTCGGTGAGGTGGCTGACCAGAGCGGCTGTCGCCGGGGTGCGACCGAAGAAGTTCTCGCGGATGTAGGCGCCCGACTCCCCCTTGTAGGTCTGGTAGTCGCCGTCCTTGGTCTGGTTCATGACGTCCACGAGGTCGCGGCCGGCATCTGCCGCGAGCAGGGGGTCCCACTCCCGGCCCCACAGCACCTTGACCACGTTCCAGCCGGCGCCGCGGAAGAAGCCCTCGAGCTCCTGGACGATCTTGCCGTTGCCGCGCACCGGGCCGTCGAGCCGCTGCAGGTTGCAGTTGATCACGAAGGTGAGGTTGTCCAGCCCGTCGTTGGCGGCCAGCTGGAGCAGGCCACGGGACTCCGGCTCGTCCATCTCGCCGTCGCCGAGGAAGGCCCACACGTGCTGGTCGCTCGTGTCCTTGATGCCTCGCCCCGCCAGGTAGCGGTTGAACTGGGCCTGGTAGATCGCGTGCATCGGTCCGATGCCCATCGACACCGTCGGGAACTGCCAGAACTCCGGCATCATCCGCGGGTGGGGGTAGGAGGGCAGGGCGTGACCTGCCCGGGACCGTTCCTGGCGGAAGCCGTCGAGGTCGGCCGTCGTGAGACGCCCCTCGAGGAAGCCGCGGGCATACATACCGGGGGAGGCGTGGCCCTGGAAGAAGACCTGGTCTCCGCCGCCGGGGTGCCCGGCGCCGCGGAAGAAGTGGTTCAGGCCGACCTCATACAAGGTGGCCGCCCCGGCATAGGTCGAGATGTGGCCGCCGACACCGATGTCCGGCCGTTGGGCCCGGTGCACCATCACCGCCGCGTTCCAGCGCAGCAGCCGCCGGTAGCTGCGCTCGATCTCCTCGTCGCCGGGGAACTGGGCCTCCTGCGCGACCGGGATGGTGTTGACGTAGTCGGTGGTCACCGGCTCCGCCCCGCCGACCCCGGCTGAGGATGCTCGCTCTCCGAGCATCCTCAGCACAGCGGCGGCATTGCTGGGCCCGCGAGCCTGCAGGAGCTGGTCGAAGGACTCGGCCCACTCCCCCAGCTCCTCCCGATCGATCAGGTGGTCGTGGCTGTCACTGGGGGTCGTGTGGCTCATCGGGTCTCTCTCTCCTTCGGTGCGGGTGCACCAGTGAACGTGCGGCGCCGGCCCGGTCGGGCCTGTCCGCCCTGCGGCTGCGGTCGGCGGCTCAGCAGTAGCCGGCGATGCCGACCCACGGGGCGTCCTTGGCCGGAGCACCCGTGCGGGCGACCGTCGCCTCGATCAGCCCGTAGGGCCGGTCGGCGGCGTAGAACACCTCGTTGGGGTTCTCCAGCCCGAACGGGCGAGAGGTCGGAGGTGAAGTGGTGCTTGTTGGGGCAGGAGAACTTCACCTCGTCGATCTCGTCGTGCGCGCTGATGACCGCCTGGGCCATCTGGTAGAGCGTGTGCTGCAGCGCCTTGGAGTAGTCGGCGGTGAAGGTCTTCAGCATGGTGTTCTTGACGCTGTCGTAGACGGCGTTGAAGTCCACGTCCGTGGTGTTGTAGCGCCAGCGCGTGGCGATGTCGGTGGCCAGGATGCGGTCCTCGGTCTCCTGCAGCGTCGTGTACTTGTCCTTGGGATAGCCGACGAAGCCGGACTGGGTGGACTTCAGCACGGTCAACCCGTAGAAGCCGGTGATGACGGTGGTGTCCTCGCCGTCCCGGACGACGACCGCGGTGCGGGTCTCCGGCGCGCTCTTGTAGAAGGAGTGGTCGTGGTCCTGGATCCGCGACCAGCCGAACTCCTCGGCGGCCCAGCGGCCACCGCTCACCCAGTCGAACTCACCGGTGAAGTGGTCCGCGAGGCGGAGCAGGAAGGCCTCCGGGGAGGCGATGCCGTCCTTGGCGAAGGCGAACACCGTGTTCTTCTGGGTGTCGGTCGGCACGACGTGGGAGTTGTCGCCCTCGGTGTGCGCGGCCTCGAAGTCGCCGCGGAGCTGGGAGGTGACGTTGAGGTCGCGGATCTCGTGGCGGTCGGTGTCGCGGACGATCCGCACCACCCGGTTCTCCGCCTTGCCGTACTGGTTGCTGGTCAGGGTGACGTCACTCATGATCCGGACTCCTTCGTCTGGGTGGTGGTCGTGCTCGGTGGTCGGGGTGGCGCGCGGGTCGGTCGTCGGGGTCGCGGACAGGGGCGCCTGGTCCCGTGGCCTGGCCCTGGTCGCGGACGTAGGGGCGGGTGTCGCCCGGGGCGCGCGACCTCGTTGATGAGCCGCTCCTCGTCGGCGTCGGAGATCGTCGCCACGGGCGGGGCCTCGCTGAAAATCGGGCCCTCGACGTCGCCGGAGCGTCCGACGATGTTGAAGACGATGTTGAGCAGCACGGCCGTGATGGCAGCGGCCGTGATGCCGGAGTCGAAGATGACGGCGAACCACGAGGGGAACTCGTCGTAGAACTCAGGCACGGCGATCGGGATGATGCCCATGCTCAGCGAGAGCGCCACGATGACCAGGTTGGCGTTGCCGGAGAAGTCGATCCGCGTCAGCGTTCGGATGCCGCTGGCGGCCACCGTGCCGAACAGGGCCAGGCCGGCGCCACCCAGGACGGGAAGCGGGACGAGCGCGACGAGCGCGCCGAGGACCGGGAACAGCCCGAGAAGCACGAGGATGACGCCACCCGCAGGCGACGACGAACCGGCTCTTGATGCCGGTGATCGCCACGAGCCCGACGTTCTGGGCGAAGGCGCTGACCGAGAACCCGTTGAAGAAGCCCGCGAAGACGGTGGATCCCATGTCGGCGCGCAGGCCGTTGGTGACGGTCTGGCGGTCGGCTGGCTTCCCGATGACCTCGCCGATCGCCAGGATGTCGGCTGTCGTCTCGGTCATGATCACCAGCATCACGATGAACATCGAGATGGAGGCACCGACGGCGAAGGTCGGCAGCCCGAAGTGGAAGGGCGTGGTCAGCTGGAACACCGCGGCGTCCGAGATCCTGCCGAAGTCGGTCACGCCGAAGGGGATCGCCGCGAGGGTGCCGAGCACGAGGCCGAGCAGGATCGCCACCCGGCTGAAGAAGGGCGGCGCGAACCGGTAGATCAGCACGATGATGGCCACCGTGATCGCCGCGAGCGCGATGTTGTTCGGAGCCCCGAAGGTCTGCGAGCCAGCGCCGCCGGCAGCCCAACGGATGGCCACCGGCAGCAGTGACACACCGATCACGGTGATGACCGTGCCGGTGACGACCTCGGGGAAGAAGCGCAGCAGGCTGGTGAAGACAGGAGCAATGAGGAACGCAACCGTGCCGGCCACGATCAGGGCACCGAAGACGGCCAGTAGCCCGTCGGTGCCCCCCTTCGTCGGTGCCGATCGCCAGGATGGTCGACACGGCGGCGAACGAGGTGCCCTGCACGATGGGCTGGCGGGCCCCGATCTTCCAGATCCCGACGGTCTGCAGGATGGTCGCCAGACCGGAGATGAAAAGGCCTGCCGAGACCAGGTAGGTGATCTCTGTCGCCGCTCAGCCCCAGGGCGTTGCCGACGATCAGCGGCACGGCGACGACACCGGCATACATGCTCAGCACGTGCTGGAGGCCGTACAGGAACATCTGGGGGATGGGAAGGATCTCGTCGACGGGGTGTGTCCCCGTCGACGGTGCCGCGTCCTGCTCGATCATGGTGCTCTCCTTTGAGGGTTGGGCTGTGCACTGGTGCTGGTGCTGAGCGATGTTGCGGTTTGAGAGTCGCGTCCGGACGGCCGGCCCCGGGGTTCAGGCGCCAAGGCCCTGACGCAGGGCGGCGACGTGGGTGGAGGCGTCGAGGTTGTGCTCGACGGACTGCACCCGGCCGTCCGCGTCGACGACGAAGGTGGACCGCAAGGGCCCTTCCCGGGCCACGCCGGCGACGACTTTGGGCCCATACGCGCCCCAGCGGACCGCGCTGACGTGCCCGGGGTCGGACAGCAGGTCGTGGTCGACGCCGTGGGCGGTGGCGAAGTCGAGCAGCACCGGCACGGGGTCGCCGCTCACGCCGAGCAGCACGTAGCCAGCGCGGGCCAAGGGGACCTGGCTGTCCCGGAAGTCGCACACCTCGGTGGTGCACCCCGGTGAGAACGCCGCAGGGAAGAAGTAGACGACGACAGGTGTGCCGCGCAGGTCAGCCAGGGAACGCGCCGCGCCGTGCTGGTTGGTGAGCTCGAGCGGTGGTGCGAGGTCGCCGACCTCGACGGCCATGCGGCTGGAGCCCGCCTGGGGGGTGAGGTCGCTCATGCCGGCCTCCGGATGCCCTCGGTGTCGGACCGGGGACGGGCCAGGGTGGCCACCGCCTCGGCATCCAGACCGGTGTCGGCGGCGAGCTCGGCGCTCCCGATGGCACCGCAGGCGTGGCCGCGCTGGAGGTAGCGGGCCAGGGCCCGGGCCGTCGCCGGCTCGTCCATGATCCCGGACCCCCCTCGCGAGACGTAGTTGGCCAGCCGGGTCGCCGCCCGCTCATAGCCGGACCGGTAGAACGCGAAGGTCGCCAGGTAGCGGGTCGGCAGCTGACCGGGGTGCAGGTCCCAGCCCTGGTAGAAGCCGTTGCCCAGCGCCCTGGTGACCAGGCCCGCGTGCAGCGCCCAGGCGGCGTGGACGGCTTCGGCCGACCCGGTCGGCACGACGTTGGTCGACCCGTCGGAGAGGTGGACGCCGGTCCCGGCGACCGCGAGCTGCATCACCTGTTTGGCGTGGTCGGCGGCCGGGTGGTCCGAGGCCTGGAACTCGGCGGAGATGCCGAGCGAGGCGCTGTAGTCGTAGGTGCCGTAGTGCAAGGAGGTGACCCGGCCCTGCCCCGCATGGACGGAGCGGGCCAGGGGCGCGGACCCGTCCGCCCCGAGGATCAGCTGCGGCGTCTCGACCTGGATCTCGAAGCCGAGCGCACCCTGCGGCAGCCGGTAGGCGCTCTCCAGCGCCCCGCAGACGGCGACCATGGCCTCGACCTGGCCCACCGTGCTGACCTTGGGGAAGGTGAGGACGAGCTGGTCCGGCACCGCTCCCGTGCGAGCGAGCAGGGCGCCGAGGAAGAGGTCGAGGGTGCGGATGCCGCGGCGGCGGGTGGGCTCCTCGAAGCACTTGAACCGGATGCCGACGAAGTCCGGGCACGTGTCGGCCGCGAGTGCGTCGGCGATCGCGTGCGCCGCCGCCACGGCATCGGCGTCCTCGGTGTCGTCACCCCGGTCGCCGTAGCCGTCCTCGAAGTCCAGGCGAAGGTCCTCGATCGGGTCGGTGCGCAGCTTGGCCGCCACGGGCTGGCAGACCTGGCCGGCGAGCGCGTCGTCGAGCCCCAGGTGGGCAGCCAGGGCGGCCAGCCCACCGTGCTCGGCCACGAGGGCGAGCGCCTGCTCACCCCACTGCTGGGGAAGGTCGGGGGTGAACCGGTCGGCGGGCACGTAGACGGTGTGCACCGGCTGGCGGCGACCGTCGTCTCCGGGGTAGGCCTGGGCCAGCAGGGTGTCGCTCTCGCGCAGCGAGTGGTCGACGTCGGCGAGGAAGGACTCTGCCAGGATCGGCTGCGCCATCTCAGATCACCAGCTCGTAGGCCGGGACCGTGAGGAAGTCGACGAAGTCCTCGTCCAGGCACAGTCCGGAGATGAGCCGCCGAGCCGGCAGGTAGTGAGCGGTGAAGGACTGCTCGTCGACCTCGGTCCGCAGCCGCTCCGTCTCCTCCTCGATGAGTCGCGCCACGAGGTCGCGGGTGACCACGGCGCCGGTGTCGGTGAGCGTCACGGAGTTGGCGATCAGCTGCCAGACCTGTGAGCGGGAGATCTCCGCGGTGGCGGCGTCCTCCATGAGGTTGTGGATCGCGACGGCGCCGTTGCCGGAGAGCCAGACCGCGGTGTAGGCCAAGGCGACATAGATGTTGCCGCGCAGCCCCTCCTCGGTGTTCGTGCCCTGCGCGGACCTGACGTCGAGCAGGTCGGCGGCGGACACCTCGACCTCGTCGCGCCGGCGGTCGACCTGGTTGGGCCGATCTCCGAGGACCTCGTCGAAGACCTCCCGGCACACCGGCACCAGGTCCGGGTGGGCGACCCACGACCCGTCGAAGCCGTCACCGGCCTCACGCGTCTTGTCAGCGCGCACCTTGGCGAAGGCTGCAGCGTTGATCGCCTCGTCGCGGCGGCTCGGGATGAACGCCGCCATGCCGCCCATCGCGAAGGCGCCACGCTTGTGGCAGGTCTTGACGAGCAGCTCGGTGTAGGCGCGCATGAACGGCGCCGTCATCGTGATGTCGCCCCGGTCGGCCAGGACGTAGGCCGGCCCGGCGTCCCGGAAGAACTTGATGATGCTGAACAGGTAGTCCCACCGGCCGGCGTTCAGGCCAGAGGCGTGCTCGCGCAGCTCGAAGAGGATCTCCTCCATCTCGAACGCGGCGGGGATGGTCTCGATGAGCACCGTGGCCCGGATCGTGCCGTGCGGAATGCCCAGCTCGGACTGGGCAAAGGTGAAGACGTCGTTCCACAGCCTGGCCTCGAGGTGGCTCTCCATCTTCGGCAGGTAGTAGTACGGGCCGTGGCCGTTGTCGATGAGGCGCTGGGCGAGGTGGAAGAAGTGCAGCCCGAAGTCCACGAGGGCTCCGACCGTGCGGTGGCCGTCGACCAGGACGTGCGCCTCGTCCAGGTGCCAGCCGCGCGGGCGGGTGACGACCACGGCCAGCGGGGCGTCCTGACGCAGCCGGTAGTCCCGCCCGTCCTCACTGGTGAACGACAAGGTGCCGTCCGCCGCGTCGCGCAGGTTGCGGATCGCGGAGACCACGTTGGGCCAGGTCGGGGCGCTGGCGTCCTCGAGGTCGGCGAGCCAGACCTTGGCGCCGGAGTTGAGCGCGTTGATCGCCATCTTGGCCGGTGTGGCGGGGCCGGTCATCTCGACGCGGCGGTCCTGCAGGGCCGGTGGGGCGGGCGCCACGACCCAGTCGCCGGACCGGATCTGCTCGGTCGAGGCGGAGAAGTCCAGGCCACCCTCGGACACGGCCCGCGCTCGGCGGGTGGCGCGGGCGCCGATCAGCTCATCCCGGCGAGCGGCGAAGCGCTGGTGCAGGGCCTCGACGAAGGCCAGGGCATGCGCGGTCAGGATCTCCTCCGCGCCCGGCGTGGGATGGGGGTCGGTGACGACGATGCTCATGCTGCGCCGCCAGCCGGGCGGGGGGTGGCCAGGTCGGAGCGGTCGGACTCGTGGGCGACCGTGGTCTTGCCGCTGGCCCGCACGACGGCCGCGGCGACGTCGAGCGCGACCTGGGGGTCGAAGACGCTCGGCACGATGTAGCTCGCGTTGAGCTCCTCGGCGGCGACGCAGTCCGCGATGGCGTTGGCCGCCGCGACCAGCATCGGGGTGGTGATCTCGCTGGCAGCGGCGTCCAGCAGACCGCGGAACAGGCCGGGGAAGGCGAGCACGTTGTTGATCTGGTTGGGGAAGTCACTGCGACCGGTGGCGACCACCGTCGCGTGCTTGGCCGCGTCCAGCGGGTGGATCTCCGGATCGGGGTTGGCGAGGGCGAAGACGACCGCGTCGGAGGCCATCGTGGCCACCTGCTCGGCGCCGAGCAGGTTTGGCGCCGAGACCCCGATGAACACATCGGCCCCGACGAGCACCTCGTGCAGTGTGCCGGACTCGGCCTGGGGATTGGTGTTGACGGCGATCCACTGGCGGTGGTCGTCCTCGTAGTCCGCGCCACGGTGCAGTGCACCGGACCGGTCGCACGCGACGATGTTGGTGGCTCCCTCGGCGTGCAGCAGCTGGATGATCGCGTGGCCCGCTGCGCCGGCGCCGCTGACGACGATCTTGACCGACGTCATGTCCTTGTCGACCACGCGCAGGGCGTTGACCAGGGCGGCCAGCACCACGATGGCGGTGCCGTGCTGGTCGTCGTGGAAGACAGGGATGTCCAGCTCCTCGCGAAGCCGGCGCTCGATCTCGAAGCAGCGGGGGGCGGCGATGTCCTCCAGGTTGATCCCGCCGTAGACGGGGGCCATCGCCTTGACGATCATGATGATCTCTTCGGTGTCGGTGGTGTCCAGACACACCGGCCAGGCGTCGACGTCGGCGAAGCGCTTGAACAGCGCCGCCTTGCCCTCCATCACCGGCAGCGCTGCGGCGGCGCCGATGTCTCCGAGGCCGAGCACTGCGGTGCCGTCGGTGACCACGGCCACGGTGTTGCGCTTGATGGTGAGTCGCCGGGCGTCCTCGGGGTTGGCCGCGATCGCCAGGCAGACGCGGGCGACGCCGGGGGTGTAGGCGCGGGACAGGTCGTCGCGGTTGCGCAGCTGCACCTTGGACTCCACCGAGAGCTTGCCGCCCAGGTGCATGAGGAAGGTGCGGTCGCTCGTCTTCAGGACGTGCACGCCCTCGAGGGCGTCCACGGCTGCCGCGACGGCGGCGGCGTGCTCGTCACCCTCGGTGTTGCAGGTCATGTCCACGACCAGGTCGCGGTGGCTGGACTCCACGATGTCGAGGGCGGTGATCTCGGCTCCTACCGCGGCAGCCGCGGCGGTCAGCTCGGACGTGGCGCTGAAGCCCGCCGGGGCGGACACCCGCATCGTGATCGCGTGGCCGGGACTGGGGCGTGACATGAAGGTCCTTCCGAAGGGATCTGCTCTGATTCCGTATAGCGGATAGTAGTTTCTGCCAGATGGAATACACAAGTGGTCGGCGAGCGTCCGCGCAGTGATCTGCGTCACACGATAGCGGCGATGCGCGACGGGGTCAGGCTGAGGACGAACGCCAGCCGAGGGCGCAGCTGGGTCCGCTCCTGCTGGTCGAGCGGCCCTACGCTCGCCGCATGGACACGGTCTATGACGCTGCCGGCGGGGGTCCCGGGATGCACCGCCTCGCCGAGGCCTGGCACCGCCGGGTGATGGCCGATGAGGTGGTCAGCCATGCGTTCCATGGTGGGGCGCTGCCGGACCATACCGAGCGGCTCGCCGCCTACTGGGGCGAGGCGCTCGGGGGGCCGCCGACCTACACCGAGCGGTTTGGCAGCGAGACCTCGGTGGTTCGGCGGCACAGTGGCAACGGCCCGCACGAGGAGATGGACGAGCGAGCGGTGGCCTGCTTCGAGGGTGCCCTGGCCGATGTCGGCCTGGATGCAGGCGACGGCGTGGGAGTGGTGCTGCGCGACTACTTCGCGTGGGCCACCTCGACGACCATGGCGCGCTACCACGCCTCGGCCGACGACGTTCCCGACGGCCTGACCATCCCGCGCTGGTCCTGGGACGGCCTGCAGACCCCAGGCTGACCGCAGCCGCCGTGGGGGACCACGCGACTGTCGGACACGGTCCCACCCGGCCCGCAACCGCGGACCGGGTGGGACAGCTCATTGCTGCGGCGAGCCGGGGTCACTCCAGGGAGAACCCGAACACGTCGTCGTCCCACCAGCCGCCGGAGCCGTTGACGGTCCGGTCA
The DNA here is from genome assembly GCA_963781115.1 of uncultured Actinomycetota bacterium. Taxonomy (GTDB): domain Bacteria; phylum Actinomycetota; class Actinomycetes; order Actinomycetales; family Dermatophilaceae; genus Ornithinicoccus. The sequence goes on along the minus strand of CAWADV010000006.1, from coordinate 62,814 downwards.
CGGGCGACCAGGCGCATCACGTAGCCGCAGGCCTGCATGCCCTCGGTGTTGAAGCTCCACGTTCCCGACGTGCCGTTCGTGCTCGCCGCCGGGTATGCCGTGGCGCCGGTGATCGTCCACCGCGGGTCGCCGCTGGGTGTGGGGTCACCGAACGGGGCACCCTCGACCGAGAACGAGACGTGGTCGAAGTGCTGGTCGGTGGCCGAGAAGGAGCCGGACAGGATGGCGCCGACCGGGAACTTCATGCAGCTGCCCGCCGGGATCTCCGGGTCGCCGGGCAGCTGGTAGGTGAGGATCTGCAGGTCGACGCCGGGCTTGGCCTGGTCCAGCCGGACCCTGGCCTGCTGACGGGTGGAGCCGTCGGTGCAGGTGACGACCTGCGCCGCATACTCCATCCCGCCGGCGTCCTTGGCCCGCAGCTCGATCTGCCACCGGCCCGTGCGGGGCGCGCTGTTCCAGGGATAGAGCAGGTTGCCCAGCACCTGGCGCCAGCCGCTGCCGCTGGGGTTGGGGTCGGCCAGGTAGGTGAACCAGCCGGCCGCGTCCGCCTGCTGCAGCACGGGGTACTGCACCGGTGAGCCGCCGCCCGTGGACTCGGTGACATAGGTGGTGAAGTCGTCGTCCAGCACCTCGCTGGAGATGACCGCACCGGAGCCGTCGAGCTGGTGGGCGGTGACCTGGTAGGCCATCGGCGGCAGGGCCAGGTCGGGAGCGCCGGGGATGAAGCCGGCGATGCCCAGGGTGGCCCCGAACGGACGGTCGTGGGAGTGGGTCAGCCCGGTGACCGGGTGGATCTGGCACACGGCATACCCGCTGACGCTCTCGAGCACCGGCATGAGCGGGGTGACCGCTCCCTTGGGCAGCTCGACGTCGCCCTCCTCGCGGTTGCCCCAGGTGGGCACCCAGTCGGGGTTGCCCGGCGGTGGCGGCTGCTGCCACGACAGGATCGCCCTGACCTGCGGCTGCACGGGTCCGTCGGTGCAGTGCCGGCGGTGCGGGTAGGACCCCACCGGGTGGTAGACCGCGAACTGCAGGCCCTCGTCGGGGACGTCCTCGTCGTAGACCGTCGTCGACGTGGTGCCGACGTAGTCCCAGCCGGAGCCCCAGTCGACCCAGAAGGCGACGTACTCGGTCGAGCCGTCGGTGCACGGGCCGCCGCTGTAGCCGGAGGACCGCTTGACCGTGAAGACCCCGTTGAGCGCGTCCTGCACCGGGTCGTAGCCGACACAGCCCAGCTCCTCGTAGGTGGTGTTGCCGTCGGTCGTCGCGACCAGCTCGAGGAACTCGGACAGGTCGATCTTGAGGTCGGCCAGCACCGCCTCCAGGCCGAGGGTGAACGGGGGGCCGACGGGCGGGAACGGCGGCGGCACCGGGGGATCGGGCGGGAACGGACCGGGGGGGTCCGGCGGGAACGGCCCGGGCGGGAACGGGCCGGGCGGGAACGGGCCCGGGACCACCGTCGGGGTCGGGCGTGAGCCCGACTCGCTGACGGTGCACCGATGGCTCGAGCAGGCTGCCCGTCGCCTGTGCCTTGAGGAAGGTCGGGAAGGCGATGCGGTGCGGCTCCACCTTGGCCCTGCGGTAGGCCTTGGCCAGCTCCTGCACGGTGGGCGAGGGCTGCGGGACCAGCGTGATCGGCGTCTTCATCTCCACCAGCTGGGCGAGCTCCTTGCTGATGGTCACCGAGCCGATCTCGACGAGGTCGCCGAAGAACGGGAACCGCCGGCTGCGCGGACGGACCCGCACGGTGCGGACGTCACCCCATACCGGCACCCAGTCCGGCTGCCCGGCGGGCGGCGCGACCGCCCACGACAGGATGGCGCGCACCATCGGGTGGTTGGTGACCCAGCAGAAGGTCTTGCGCATCGGCGCGACGACGTTGACCGCCTGGTGAAGCGGGCGTGGGCCGGGCGTGTCGTAGGCCGAGAACGAGTCCGCGCCGGCGTCGTTCCAGGTGCCGCCGCCGTCGTTGCTGACGTAGAACCTGACGTGCTCGGTCGATCCGGCACCACACAGTGGTCCGGAGTAGCCGCCGTTGGCGTTGAGCAGGACGACGGCGGTGAGCTGGTCGAGCGAGGGCGTCAGGCCCACGCAGGACAGCTCCTCGAAGGTGGTGTTGCCCGACTCCATGCCGAGCAGCTTGGCCGCGAGGTCGGTCTGTGGACCGAGGGCGGTGAGGGTCAGCGTGCGCTTGCGCGCCTCACTGAGAGTCTGGGTGACCTCGACGGCCTCCCGACGCCTGCCCAGCGGCTGGCGTTGCTTTGTTGCCATGGTGTGCTCCCCGAGCTGTGGCGCAGGCCTGATGTCTGCGCCTGGACAGAGGGAGGAGACGAACGGCGGGGACGGTGATACCGCCCGGGGTCAGTCGCGGACGCGCTGACGGCTGCGCCAGTGCCGCCAGGCGCCGGTGCTCCACAGTGCCCACGCCACGAGGACCGGCTGGAACGGCAGGCGGAGCAGACGCTTGGTGTCGGTGTCCAGGCCGAAGGCGTCAGTGCCCTCCCACCACTGCGCGAGGTTGCCGGGGAAGACCGCGACGAAGAACGCGGCGACGGCCCAGCCGAGCACCGCCCGGCGCGACGGCGACCACCACTGGGCCGCGACGAGCAACGCAGCGATGCCGATCTCGACCAGGCCCGACACGAGCACGATCGCCTCGCGGGCGGGGAAGACACTGGGCACCTGGGCCAGGAACTCCTGGGGCCGCAGGAGGTGCATGACGCCGGCGAACGCCAGCGCGAGCGCCAGCAGCCAGCGGCCCAGGGTCCTGCTCCACTCCGTGCCGTCCGCGTGCGGTGCGGCGCTGCTCACCAGCCGAGCGTCCCGGGCGGCCCCTTGAACGGGCCGACCACGCGGCTGGTGATCCACCCGCCATAGAAGCCGCCCTCCTGCGGCGTCACCCGCTCACCGTCGACGAGGCACTCGTCCATCAGGCCGGGCATCACGGCGACGTGACCGATGAGCGCCTCAAAGCCCGCGCGCGGAGACGGGTAGTGCCAGGCGGCGCGGGCGGCGGTGCGCTCGCCGGACACCAGGTCGAAGTACTGGGCGGTCCCCTTGAACTCGCACACCGTCGTCCCGGGCACCGGGTGCAGCACGCCGTCGGCGAAGTCCTGCGCCGGCAGGTAGTAGGTCGGCGGGTGGCTGGTCTCCAGGACCTGCAGGCTGCGTGCGCTCTGCGCGACCACCACTCCGCCGAGGCGGATGACCACCGTCTCGTCGCTGGCTCGCACGGCAGGCGGGCGCGGGTAGTCCCAGACCGACTCAGGCTGCTCCATACCGGCCACCGTACGGCGGCACCCTGACGGCCCGGTGGCCGAGCCCCGCCTGGACTGAGGTCGGCCCACGTGTGCACGTGCACACGCAGGCCGGTGAGACGGGCTGATCTGTCGGCCCACGTGTACACGTGCGCACCTGAGCCGGTCAGCGGGCGGGGCTGCGCTGGTCGCGGCGAGCTCAGCGGGCGGCTGTGCTTGCATGGCGGCATGCGGTTCAGCCAGGTCGACGTCTTCACCGCTGTCCCCCTGCTCGGCAACCCGCTGGCGGTCGTGCACGACGCCGACGACCTCAGCGAGGAGCAGATGGCCGCGTTCGCCCGGTGGACCAACCTGTCGGAGACCACCTTCCTGCTGTCGCCGACCGACCCGGCGGCGGACTACCGGGTGCGCATCTTCACCACCGGCGGCGAGCTGCCGTTCGCCGGGCATCCCACCCTCGGGTCGGCGCACGCCTGGCTCGAGGCCGGAGGTATGGCGGCCGCCCCCGACGTCGTCGTCCAGGAGTGTGGCGTGGGGCTGGTGCAGGTCCGCCGAGGTGAACGCCTCGCCTTCGCCGCGCCCCCACTGAGGCGGTCAGGTGCGGTCGAGCCGGCCCATCTCGACCGGATCCTGAGCGGGCTGCGGCTCGACCCGGCCAGCGTCGTGTCCTCGGCGTGGATCGACAACGGACCGGGCTGGGTGGGCCTGGAGCTGGCGGCTGCCGCCGACGTGCTGGCGGTCGAGCCCGACCCCACGCTGTGCCGAGGGCTCAAGGTGGGGCTGGTCGGGCGCTGGGGAGCGCAGGATCCGGCTCGCGACGGGCGCGACGTCGAGGTCCGGGCGTTCTATGGCGACGACCGGGACTTCGCGGAGGATCCGGTGACCGGCAGCCTCAACGCCGGCCTGGCCCAGTGGCTGGTCGGCGAGGGACGGCTGCCGACCTCGTATGTCGCTGGGCAGGGCACCCGCCTGAGGCGTGACGGCCGCATCTTCCTCGACACGGTCGACGGCCAGGTCTGGGTCGGCGGCGACGTCGTGTCGGTGGTGACCGGGGACGTCGACCTTCGAGCTGCGCTTCGGTCGCATGGCGACTATGACCCGGAAAAGTCAACCGACGACCTCATATAACAGGCCAGGAGTCGACATTTCCGGGTCCTCGTGGGGCGGCCTCGGGACGGCCGGGCCAGGGCGGCAGGGCGCAGAGCGCCGGGGCGGCAGAGTGCCAGGGCGGCGAGAACCAGAGCGGCAGAGCGGCCGAGCGACAGAGCACTAGGGCGACAGAGCGCCAGGGCCGCGGGGTCAGAGCGGAGCTGACACCAGGGCCGCAGGGTCAGCCCCGTTGAGCGGCACCATCCGCCAGGTCAGCCGAACCGCGCCGGAGGGGCGATCGGCACGCACCAGCATCCGGTGCGGCGTCTGGATGACGCGCACCTCGGCCTCGAAGACCTCTGGGCTCGACCACCCGCCACTGGCGACGACGGGCAGGTCGCCGCGCTCGGTGCGCAGCGTCGACGCGGCCCACTCACCCTGGCCCACGTCGATGCGCATGGCACCCGACGTGTGGTGCAGCACCACGCGATGGCCGCCGCCGGCCGGCTCGATGCTCACCGCGTGATAGTCCTGCGGCAGGTCCGAGTCGCTCGAGCGGACAAACCGCCCGCCGCCCCGCCTCTGACCAGCCACGACGTCGGCCGCACCACCCAGCGCCGGGATGCTCAGTCCGTCCAGCCGGGCGGCGAGCTCAGCCTCCACCTCAGCCAGGCCGGGGTCCGCAGTCCCGGTGGCCGCCTGCAGCGAGGGCAGCAGGTGGTCCCAGACCAGCCGCAGCTCGTCCTCGATCTCGGCCTCACCCGTCATCGCCACGGCCAGCCCGTGCTCCCGCTCCACCATGGCCAGCTGGCCGAACGCCCCGTCGCCGCGCACGCCGTGGTCGCTCACCCAGAACGAGAACCCGTAGCCGCGGGCCCAGTCGACGTCCCACGAGCCGCCGAAGACCGGGATGCCGGTCGGGCGCACCGCCTGGCGCACCCACTCCTGGCTGAGCAGGCGCTCACCACGCCATACGCCCTCGTCCAGGTAGGTCTGCGCCAACGCCAGGATCGCCGCGGTGTGCACGTGCAGGCCGGAGAAGCCCAGGTCCAGCCCGGCCGGGGTGAGGTGCCGGCGCAGGCCGGTCGCACCGAACGGGACGAGCAGGCGGTCGTGCACCTCGGCGGCGTGCGGCCGACCGGTCACGTGCTCGATGACGCGGGCCAGCAGGTAGGTCGCGACCTGGTTGTAGGCGAAACCGCTGCCCGGCGCGTGGTCCGGCGGCGAGCTGAGGATGCGGACCAGCAGCGGGTCAGCGGCCGTTCCCTCGCCCCTGCCGACGATGCCGGTCGCAGCGCGGTCAGCCCAGCTCCACGCGTCATGGTCGTGGCCGACGGTCATCGTCAGGGCGTGCCGCACCGTCACCTCGCGCCACCGCGGGTGCGCCTCGGCGACCGAACCCGGCTCCAGCAGGCCGAGCACCGGGTCGTCGAGACCACACCTGCCCTCGTCGACGAGCATGCCGATGACGCTGGCCGTGAACGTCTTGCTGAGCGAGTAGCCGAGGTGCACCTGGTCGGCGGAGTAGGGGTGCCACCAGCCCTCGGCGACCACGTGACCATGCCGGGCGACCATCAGGCTGTGCAGCTCGATCCCGCGTGACTGCACGTCGTCCAGCAGCCGCAGCACGGCGCGGGGGTCGAGGCCTTGCGCGGACGGTGCACTCCTCGGGAGACTCACCGGCACCAGGCTAACCGCCAGCCGTGGCCCCGCGGAGGGCCTGGTCGGTATCAGGAGCGCCGCTCGAGGCTCCTGTGACCGAAGCCCTGGAACGAGAGGAGCGCACATGCGCCCACACGTGCGCTCGGTGGTGGCTGCGCCGTTGCGCCCGCTCCGGCCGTTGCTGGCCGTGCCGCTGTTCCGCCGCATCGGGTTCCACGCCAGACGGATCCGCACCGAGCTCGACCTGCACTTCTTCCGTGCGCTGATGATCGCGCTGACCGTCGTGGTCGTCATCGCCACGCTGCTGGTCGTCCTGATGGACCCCCAGCGGCGCAGCCTGGAGGGGTTCGGCCAGTCCGCCTACTGGGCTGTGACGACCGTGATCGGCTCCGGCGACGCGAGCTTCGTCCAAGGGCCGGGCGGGTATGTCGTGGGGTGGGGCCTGGCGTTCGTCGGCGTCGCCATCGTGGCGGCCCTGACGGCGGCGGCTGCCGGGTTCGTCATCGACTTCATCCTCAAGGAAGGACAAGGCATGGGTGCCGCCGGATACTCCGAGCACATCGTGGTCTGCGGGTGGAACTCCACCGCCCGAGAGCTGATCGAGGAGCTCAAGGGCGATGAGTTCACCGCCCAGGTCGTCGTGCTGCACGACACCGAGCGCAACCCGGCCGGGGCGGGCACCTACTTCATCCGCGGCGACGCCACCAGCGCCGAGGACCTCGGCCGGGCCGGCATCCAGGACGCGGTGGCGGCGATCGTCTGCCCGTCGAACGCCTCCGACGAGGCCGACATGCGCTCGATCCTGACCGTGCTGGCGATCGAGACCATCGCGCCGGCCGTGCGCACGGTGGTGGAGGTCAACAACCCCAAGCACGTCGAGCACTTCGAGCGGGCCCGGGCCGACGAGATCCTGGTGACCCCACGGCTGGCCTCCCGGCTGCTGGCCCGGTCGGCGCTCTATCCGGGGCTGGCCTCGCTGATCACCGACATCGTCTCCGGCGGGGCCGGCTCCGAGCTCTACCGGGTGTTGCTGCCGGCGGACTGGGCGGGCCTGTCCGTCGAGGAGATCAGCGGCAGGCTGCGCGCCGAGCACAGCGCCACGATGGTCGCGGTCGCTCGGGACGGCGTCAGCCACACCAACCCTCCGCACGGCTTCCGGATCGAGCAGGGGGACTACGTCGTCGTGGTCGCCAGCTCGCTGAGCGCACTGGCGCCGCTGCAGGCCGAGCATGCGTTGGGCGCCTCGGGATCGACGGCGGCAGCCCCTCCGCGCGGGGCTGTTCCGGTCATCCGCCCGGCGGAGGCGGTTGGCTGACCCCGTCGCTCGGGCGGCTGCTCCTCACGCCGACCTGCCGACGGACTGTGTCCTGCACCCACGGCGCTGGAGCGCTGTGAGTGCAGGACACAACCGCAGGACTGCCCTAGGCGCAGGTCACTCCTCCGGCGGCTCCCAGTCCGGGGCGCACGCCTCCATGCCGGCGATGATGCCCATCGTCAGCGCAACCGAAGTCGTCCTCACTGAGATAGCTGAACGGCTTGGGCTCCTTGCCCTTCTTGTAGAACGACCCGCTGCCGACCGTCGCCTTGCTGTGGATCAGCGGCTCCTGGGTGAGCCCGTTGTCCACCATCCACGCCTTGACGGCGTCGTCGGCGACATAGCCGCACTCCTCGGCATACTCCGGGCCGATGATGAACATCGTGCCGAGGTCGCTCAGCGGGACCCAGGCGGTCCCTCCGGCGAGGTGGTGCTGGTAGGCCGCGTCGGCCCACCACTCCTTGTAACAGTGGTGCGCCGAGGCGCTGGCGGCCCCGGCGAGGACCAGTGCAGCGGTGGTGCCGGCAATGGCGCGTGCGCGCGTCATCGTCTTGTGCCCAGCCATAGTGCGTCCTTTCACGGTGTGCGGAACCCCCGACTCGGCGTCGCCGATCGGCACATCGTGGGAGCAGCCAAGGATCCTGTCAACCAGAAATGTGCGGGACCCGGTGACGGAGCCGGCCCCACGGCATACGTGACAGCTCGGCCCGCCACTCCACGCCTACATCGTCACTCACCGCGGGCGATCTCCCGCGGTGAGTGCACAGGCCCCGCGGTATGTCGCAGACGACGGGACCCCGCGTGTATCACCAGACCCCCGGCCGGCTCCTGATCTGACAGCGGCCCCATCCGGTCGCGCCCGCGCCGAGCCACTGGAGACCTCGATGGACCGCAACACCGTCACCCAGATCGTCCGCGACGAGCTCAAGGCCGCTGCACCGCAGCTGCCCGAGGGCGTCGACGGCTCGGCGGAGTTCAAGTACGACCTCGACCTGGACAGCCTGACGGTCCTGGAGTTCGTCGCGCGGCTGGAGTTCCGCTTCGGCATCGCCGTCGACGACCGCGACTACGACCGGCTGCGTTCGGTCGACCTGGTCGTCGACTACCTGCAGGAGAGCCTCGTCGCCGTCTGAGGCGGCCCCCGTTGCCAGATCCACCGCGCACACCAGCCATCCGCCCGAGCCGGGCACGCCCACCAGGAGACACGATGAGCAACCGCATCACCGCCGCCACCGAGACCATCCCGATCGCCGACCTCAAGACGCTCCGCTCGGAGCTGAAGAAGACCGAGTTCGTCGCCGTCGAGGTGGCCCCGGCCTTCACCGCGGCCTTCGACCGCAGCCCCAACCGGGCCGTCGCGCTGGCCCGGGGGTATGCCGCGACGCTGGAGACCCAGGACGACCACCGCCAGCTGTTCCAGTCGGTCGCCGCGATGGACGACACCCACCGCCGGGCGCTGATCAAGGGCTACCGCCAGGAGGGCCAGGGCCGCGGCGTCGTGCAGGCCATCTCGCTGCTGCCGCGCGTCCAGGGCCACGCCCTGATGGAGTCCCTGGTCACCAAGCCGGACGGCAACGTGGACAAGGCCGCGGCCAAGGAGGTCGGGGCGTGGCTGCGCGACGCCGGAGGGGTCATGCGCGCCCGAGCCGCCGGCCTGCCCGAGCCGGACTTCGACGACCCGATCGGCGACCTCATCGACGACATCGGCGATGCCCTCTCCGACGCGGTCAACGCCGTCGTCGGCGCCCTCAACACCATCGGCCAGGCGTTCGTCGACGCCATCTCCGACGTCGTGAACTGGGCGATCGAGGAGGTCAAGAACCTGGCCTTCGCCCTCTACCAGGCCGCGAGCAGCCTGGTCGCCCTCGTCGACAAGCTGGCCACGGCCGGCCTGGCCGTGCTCCGCAAGATGCTGCAAGGCCTGGAGCAGATCGGCATCGCGATGAAGAACATCGTGATGGCTGCCCTCGAGCTGGCGCAGAGCGTCATCGTCGACGTCTTCCGCGCCATCGACCAGCTCGGACGCACGCTCGTCCAGCTGCTCCAGACGATCGCCAACGCCACCGTGTCCCTGGTCCGCAAGGCGGTCGAGGCGCTGATCACGATCGGCAAGACGATCGGCAACATCCTCGAGCAGGCGATCCTGGTCGGCCTCACCCTGGTCGACAATGTCGTGCGCGCGCTCGTGGCGATGGGCAAGGCGATGGGCGAGATCATGCTGACCCTGCTGACCCGCCCGCAGGACCTGCTGACCCAGGTGGTCCGCTCGTTCAGCGACCTCGGCCGCACGCTGACCGACATCGTCAACTCGACCATCGCGGCGGGCGCCGCCTTCGTGCAGCGGGTGGCCCAGGCGCTGGCCCAGATCGGCGAGTCGCTCGCCGACCTGCTGGCGCACGCCGCCTCGGTCGCCGCCGACATCGGCCGCGCCATCGTCCAGGGCATCCTGTCCGCCGGCAAGACCTTCGTCGACCTGTTCAACAACATCGCGGCCGCCGGCTTCAACGCGGTCAAGAACGTCGTGCAGGTCCTCTTCGACCTGGGCAAGTCGCTGATCACCGTGATCAGGGACCTGACCAACATCGCCTTCGGCATCCTGCGCGATGTCCTCAAGGCGGCCTTCGAGCTCGGCAAGACGGTCGCCGAGTTCGCCAAGTCGATGGTCGAGTTCACCTACCGGGTCGCGGCCCGGTTCGTGCACGCGGCGCTGCAGGCCGGGGCGGCGGTGGCCGACCTGCTCGAAGCGGTCGTCACCTCCGGCTACTTCGTCCTGCGCAAGCTGGTCACCGGCGTGCTGCAGGCCCTGGGCCCGGTCGGCGACGTCTTCGAGTGGCTGATCCAGCGGGGCGAGGCACTCGCCAGCGAGATGTGGCGGCAGGCCGTCCTCGCGGTGCGCTTCGTCAAGAAGAGCGTCACCGAGATCCTGGACTGGGCCCGTGCCCAGGGGGCGGCGATGTTCGACTCGATCCTGCTGACCATCGAGGCCGCCGGCGAGGCGATCTCCACGGCGATCGAGTGGGCGCAGGCGCTGGGCAACGCGGCGATCGAGCTGCTGGCCGAGGCCACCGTCCGCGTCGGCAACAGCATCGAGTACGTCCTGTCCTACATCGCCAAGGACGCCCTTCCGGCGCTCGGGGCAGCGATCAAGGGTGCGCTCGACGCCGGCAAGCAGCTGGTCGAGGTGCTCGCCTGGGCGCTGGACCGTTCGCTGCAGGTGCTCACCGAGTCGGTCAAGTCACTGCTCGCGCTGGGCAAGACGATCGCCCAGCTCGCCGCCGCGACGCTGGCCAACCCCGGCCAGGGGCTGGACAACCTGCTCAAGGCGCTGGACGCCATCGGCAAGACCCTGGGCGAGATCGCCGACAACGTCTGGACCCTCGGCGAGACCGCGTGGGAGGCGTTCATCCGCTCGGCCAAGGCGGTCGGGCAGAGCATGGCGGCGATCCTGCAGGCGGCACTCAGCGCGGCTGGTGCTGCGCTCGGAGCGGCCGTGAGCATCCTGCTCAGCGGGCTGGCCGGATACCGCGCGATGACCGCACAGGAGATCGCCGAGGCCAGGCTGGTGTTCGAGGACTCGCTGGACTACGACCACATCTACTTCGCGGTCGACGACCCGGTCAACGACATCATCTTCGCGGTGCAGGACTTCTTCTCCGGCAACGAGGCGTCCCGGGCCTTCGTGACCAACTCGCTGGTCAACTTCGACGTCGACGAGGGCGGTCTGGGCCGGCGCACGATGATCCACGAGCTGACCCACGTCTGGCAGTACCAGCACAACGGCTCGGCCTACCTGGCTGACGCCGTGTTCGCCCAGGCGACCGGAGCAGGTGTCGGGACCAGCGGCTACAACTACGGCTACAACGACACCGACAGCCCGACGATCAGCCTGAAGAAGGACTTCGGCACCGCGACGGAGTCCGGGCCGGTCGGCCAGTTCACCGGCGAGGACGGAGCCGACGACCTGGTCGCCGACGCCTCCAACTGGGACACCTTCAACCCCGAGATGCAGGCGCAGATCATCATGCACTGGTATGCCCGGACCTTCCTGGCCACTCCGGCTCTGGACGCCACCGCGTGGCGGCCCTACGTCGACCTGGTCCGGGCGGCCTGAGCGGTGCTCCCCCCGACGAGGGTCTGCGTGGTGGCTGACGCGCCGGCCACGCAGGCCCTCCTCCCGTTGCTGTCGGTATGGCGCGCGCGCGGCTCGGTGCGCGTGCTCCCCTGGCAGCACAGCGGGGTGGACCGACCCTGCGCCGGCAGCCCCGGCGGAGGGCCGGACCGCGCCGCTGTCGCGCGGCTCGCCGAGCTCGCGGCGGACGCCGACGCCCTGCTCGTGGTCGCACCCCGGCGCCGGTCGCCACACACCGTGCTCCCGGGCCCGGTGGTGACCGCACTGGACGGGCGGACGGTGCCGGTCGCGTTCCTGCCCGACACCGGTGCTGAAGCCCTGGGCCGGTTCGCCGAGGCTGCGGCCGCCGTGCACCGGCGGGCGGCTCGGCCGCAGCGGACCGCCATACCGCACCCTCGCGCACGTTGACGGTGCTCGGTGAGCGGCATCCGCGCTATGACGACCTCGCCGAGCGGATCGTCGGGCTCAGCCGCTCGATGGGCCAGCCCACGCTGCGCGCGACGGCGTACGACCTGACCCGCGAGGACCTCGCCGACCTGCTGGCCAGCGGGCCCGCCGTGGGCGTCTATGTCGGGCACGGCCGGCCGGTGGGCTGGGTCGGCTATGCGGGTCTGCGCGCGCACCACCTGACCCCAGGGCCGGGCGCACCCGCCGGCGCGATCGTGTCGTTGACCTGCCGGACCGCCAGCCGCCAGCGGACCGGCCTGTCGTTCGCCGAGGCGATGCCGCTGCTCGGCGTCGCCGCCGCGGCGCTCGGGGCGGTCGGGCCCACGCTGCATACGGCGAACGCCCGCTGGGCGCTGCGGATCACCCGGGCGCTGCCGACCGCCGCCACCATCGGCGACCTGGTCGTGGCCGTGGCACCACACGACCCGCACGCCGCCTACTACCGGCTGACCGGCGACCCGACGGCACCCCTGGTGGACGGGCCGGCCTTCGGCCTGCCGCGCCGGGAGGAGGTCGCCTCGTGACCCGGGTGGCCGTCATCGGGACCGGGCTGGTCAGCGCGCTGGGCGGCGATGTGGCCAGCACCTGGGCGGCACTGGTGTCAGGAGCCTCGGCGGTGCGCGCCTGGCCCGACCTGCGCACCGAGGGCCACCCGCTCGACGTCGCCTGCCGCGTCGAGGACGGCGGCTGGGCTCCATCTGACCCGCGGCAGCGCGGGAGGGCACTGGGGCTGGTCGCGGCGCAGGAGGCGTTGCGGCAGGCCGGGCTGCTGGACGGTGAGACCCTGCGCGGTGAGACCCTGCGCGGCGAGACCCTGCACGGCCACACGCTGGCCGACGGCGTCGACCCGACGCGGGTGGGCTGCTTCGTGGGCACCACCATGGGCGAGTCGGCGGTCTATGAGGCCGCGTGGTCGGACGGCGTGTTCGACCTGGCCGAGGGGGGCGGGCAGGTGTTCGCCGAGGCCGTCGCGGGGCGGTGGGGTCTCACCGGTCGGCGAGCGACCTATGGCACGGCCTGCGCGGCGGGGAACTATGCGATCGGCGCGGCTGCTGCGGCGGTCGCGTCAGGGGAGCTGGACTTTGCGCTGGCCGGGGGTGTCGAGCCGTTCAGCCGGATCGCGATGGTCGGGTTCGCGCGGATGCGGGCGATGGCGCCCCAGGGCTGTGCGCCGTTCGGGGCGGGTCGGCGGGGGATGACGCTGGGTGAGGCCGCGGCGTTCGTCGTCCTGTGCCGTGAGGAGGACGCGCTCGACGGCGGCCCGGCCGGTGCGTGCCCTGGTCGGCGGCCTGGGGCTGAGCGCGGACGCACACCACCCGACGGCGCCACGGGAGGACGGCTCGATGGCGGCGGCGGCGATGCGCGCCGGGATCGCGGCCGCGGGCCTCACGCCGGACCGTGTCGGCTGGGTCAGCCCGCATGGCACCGGCACTCCGCGCTCGGACGCGGCCGAGGCGCTGGCGCTGCACACGGTGTTCGGCGACTCCGTGCCGCCGGTGAGCGGCGTCAAGGGTGCCCTCGGGCACAGCCTCGGGGCGGCGACGGCGGTCGAGGCGGTCGTCGTGATCCAGGCGCTGCAGGAGAGGGTGCTGCCGCCCACCGCGGGTGTCGGCGAGGTCGATGCGGCGCTCGGGCTCGATGTCGTGCTGGCGGCGCGACCGGCTCCGGAGGCGCAGTGGGTGCTCAGCAACGGGTTCGCCTTTGGCGGGCTCAACTCTGCGCTGCTGCTCGGGCGGTCCGACGCCGAGGGCGGGCACTGGCCGGCGGCAGACGGCCCGACAGCCGCCCCGGCAGCCTCCCCGGCAGCGTCCCCGGCAGCCGCTGAGGTGACCGAGCTGGAGTGGGTCAGCCCGCCGCTGACCGCGACCGCCGACACGGTGGCCGCCTGGGCCGCGCGGACGCTGCGCGAGGCGGGTCTGCCGCTGACCGGTGACGAGGCGCTCGTCGTGGCCTCGCCGGACTCGGGGGCCCGTGAGGCGCTGGCCTTCTGGGCCGCGGCTCAGCAGACCGGGCTGGCGTTCGCCGCTCCGGCGGCCTTCCCGTGGACCCTGTCCAACAGCCCGACCGGCCGGATCTCCCAGGAGCTGGGCCTGACCGGTCCCTGTCACACGCTGGTCGGCGGTGCCGACGCGCTGGCGGAGGCCGAACGCGTCGCCGCGTCCGGAGCCTCGTCGGGGACAGGAGGCCGCACCCTGGTCGTGTCGCTGACCGGCCTGGACCCGGTGACGCCCCGTGTCGAACCGGTGCGAGTGCGGCTGACCGCGCGTCTGTGACGCTGCGCCCGCCTGTCGGCAGAGGAAGCCCGTCGCGTCAGTCCCTCGGGCTACCGTGTGGCCCGTGCCGAGCCCTGCCCGACCGCGCCGCCGTCGTGTCGTCCCGGGGCTGACGCGCGTCCGGCCGGTGTTGGCCCTGGTGGTCGGGTCGCTGGTGCTGGCCGGCTGCTCACCTCAGGCAGAGGAGCCGACCGCCACGGCCGTCGCGGACCGCTCCGACGCCACGACGGAGTCGCCACCCGTGCAGAGCGCTCCGGACGACGGCGCGATGACCGACCCGTCGGCGCCGCACGGAACTCCGCTGCCTCCACTCACGGTCGAGGACTCCGTCGGTGAGGCAACGCCGTTGGCTCTGGCCCTCTACACCGGGGGCGAGGTCGCGATGACGGACGCGGTCGAGCGCAGGCTCGCACCCGCCATACCCGCTCCGGGCGACAGCACGACGCGGACCGTAGCCGGCTCCACGGGCACCTGGGACGGCCACCGGATCGCGGTGCTCACCAGCCAGGACGACGTGACGTTCGCGGTGCGGACCGGCGGGGTATGGCGTGTCGTCGGCGGCTGGTGGCCGTCGCTGGGTGTCGAGGCTGCCGGGTTCGAGGGCCAGCGGACGGTGCTGCTGGTGGGTTCGGACGCCCGCCCCGGCCAGGCCGTCGGCCGTGCGCGGGCCGACGCCCTGCAGCTGGTCACGACACGGGGCGCCGGCGGCGCGGTCCTCGGCGTGCCGCGCGACTCGTGGGTCGAGGTGCCGGGGCACGGACGCAGCAAGGTCAACAGTGCGCTGACCTACGGCGGCCCGGACCTGCTGGTGCGGACGATCGTCGGCGCGACCGGTGTGCCGATCGACGGCTACCTGATGGTGGGCTTCGAGGACTTCAAGGCTCTGGTCGACGACGCGGGCGGCCTGCCGATCCTGCTCGAGGCGGCCATGTCGGCGATGTGGGCAAGCCTGCCGGAGGGGGAGCAGCGGCTGACCGGTGCCAAGGCTCTGGCCTTCGCGCGGGAGCGGCAGTCGCTGCCGACCGGGGACTTGGCCCGCTCCGGCCACCAGGGTGAGCTGGTGCTGGCCGGGCTGGACCTGGCGCGCGAGCTGGGACCGGAGCGGTTGCCGGCACTGATGACCGGGCTGGATCGGACCGTCGACACCGACCTGAGTGCGGCCGACGCGCTGACGCTGCTCGGGCGGGTCTACCTGCTCGACCCCGACAAGGTCGGGCATGCCGTGGCGGTGGGGCCGACCGGGACCAGCGCCGACGGCCAGTCGATCGTCCGGTGGGACGCCGGCACCCGCGCGGTCATCGAGGACTTCGCCGACGGCCGTCTCGCCGGATCTCCGTAGCCCTGCCGGGAGAGGGCGACGGGGGCCTCGCGTGTCTGTGTCGCTCCGGGGCGTGTTCCCGGCCTGACCGCTGCACCCGGCCGATCGCTCCGACCAAGACCTCTCCGGCCCGGCGGACCCACCACCCGGTGCCGCGTGCCATCCCGAAACCTGCGGAGAATGGCGTCATGACGTACTACGGCCACGAGGTCGAGTTCGGGCTCTTCCCGACCCCGGACGCCCGCGACCTGCATGGCCTCATCGAGCGCGTGCAGCTGGCGGAGGTCGCCGGCCTCGACCTGGTCAGCCTGCAGGACCACCCCTACCAGGCCCGGCACGGCGACATGTGGACCCTGCTGTCTGTCCTGGCGGCGCGCACCACGACCGTTCGACTGGCCCCCAATGTGGCCAGCCTGCCGCTCCGCGACCCAGTCGTGCTGGCCAAGGCAGCGGCGACGCTGGACCTGATCTCCCACGGACGGGTCGAGATCGGGCTGGGAGCGGGGGCCTTCTGGGAGGCGATCGAGGCCGCCGGTGGGCCGCGCCGCACGCCAGGGGAGGCGGTGGACGCGCTGGTCGAGGCGATCGACATCCTGCGCGACTTCTGGGCCGGCGGCACCGCGGGTGGTCGCAGCATCGACCGGGTCGGACGGTACTACCAGGTCAAGGGCCTGCGTCCCGGCCCGGCGCCGACTCGTCAGATCCCTCTCTGGCTCGGCGCCTACAAACCGCGCATGCTCCGCGTCACGGGCCGGCTGGCAGACGGGTGGGTGCCGAGCATGGGCTACGCCGACCCGCCAGCGCTGGCCGAGATGAACGCCCGCATCGACGAGGCCGCTCTCGAGGCGGGCCGGCTGCCGGTCGACATCCGCCGGATCTACAACGTGTTTGGCGAGTTCGGGCGCGGGTCGGGCTTCCTGCAGGGTGGAGCGGAGCAGTGGGCTCAGGACCTGGCCGGGCTGGCCCTGGACGAGGGGATGAGCCTGTTCATCCTGGGCACCGACGAGCCCGACGTCATCAGCAGGTTTGCCGGCGAGGTCGCGCCACGAGTGCGTGAGCTGGTCGCCGAGGAGCTGGCGCTGGCCAGCACGCAGCCCCACGCCGGGGGCCCTGTTCGTGTAGGGGGAGTTGCCCACGAGGAGTGGGCAGCACCCGGCACTGCCCACGAGGGCTGGGCAGCTCCCCCTACAGCGACACCCCCCTCGACCAGCCCTCTTCTCGCCGTGCCCACGCCCGACGACGGCACGCGACTGAGCGCCGAACAGCCCTGGGACGAGGCGGCCCGACCCACCCACCCGGTGCCCGACCGGCCGACCTACACCAGCTCCCAGCAGGCCATGCCGCAGCACCTCGTGGACATCCATGACGGCCTGCGTGCCGAGCTCAGCCAGCTGCGCGACCTCGTCGGCCAGGTCCGCGACGGCCTGACGACTGTCGGCGCCGCCCGCTCGGCCATCAACACGATGACGATGCGACAGAACAACTGGACGCTGGGCGCCTACTGCGAGTCCTACTGCCGGATCGTCACCGGGCACCACTCGCTGGAGGATGCGCAGATGTTCCCCGGCCTGCGTCGCGCCGAGCCGGCACTGGCGCCGGTGATCGACCGCCTCGAGCAGGAGCACCATGTGATCCACGACGTGCTGGAGCGGGTCGACCGCGCCCTGGTCGCGCTGGTGCAGGCGGACACGTATGGCGGGCACGGTCGGGCGGCCATCGCGGACCTCGGCGCCCAGGTCGACCTGCTCAGCGACACCCTGCTGTCGCACCTGTCCTACGAGGAGCGCGAGCTGCTCCACCCGCTGGCCCGCCACACTGGCTGAGCCGCGTGCTCGCTGCCCTGGACTCGCTCCGCCAGGATGTCGGCATGAGCGTGTCACCGCAGGGGAACGACCAGCTGGCTGTCCTCATCGATGCTGACAACGCCGACCCCGCGATCATCGAACAGCTGCTCGCCGAGATCTCCACCGTCGGCGTCGCAAGCGTGAAACGGATCTACGGCGACTGGACCACGCCGCGCCTCGGCAAGTGGAAGGAAAGCCTGCTGGCCCACTCGATCCAACCGATCCAGCAGTTCGCCTACACCAGTGGCAAGAACGCCACCGACAGCGCCATGATCATCGACGCGATGGACCTGCTCTACACGGGGAGGTTCGACGGGTTCTGTCTGGTCTCGAGCGACAGCGACTTCACGCGCCTGGCGTCAAGGCTCCGCGAGTCCGGTCAGCGGGTGCTCGGTTACGGAGAGGACAAGACGCCGCGTCCGTTCGTCTCAGCCTGCGACCAGTTCACCTACGTCGAGATCTTCAAGCCCGCTCCAGAGCAGGGGTCGAAGCCGGTGCCGGCGGTGGAGCGGAACACCCTGAAGACCGACGGCAAGCTGGTCACCCTGTTCAGGTCGGCCATCCAGGGAGCCTCCGGCGAGAGCGGCTGGGCTCCGCTGTCCACCGTGGGCAGCATCATCCGCAAGCAGCAGCCGGACTTCGACCCGCGACACTACGGTTACGCCAAGCTGAGCGACCTCGCTGAGGCGATCGGCCTGTTCACGGTGAAACGCCAACCGGGTGGGGTCCAGATCAGCCTGCCGACCGCCGCCAGGTCAGCGCCCAAGCCGAGCACCAAGCGCGTGTGAGGCGCGGTCACGCCCAGCGGAACCGGAGCGGCTGTCCCGGCCTCAGCTGGGCAGCGAGGTCGACGTCGGCTGTGCGCACCACGGCGATGACTGGATAGCCCCCGGTGACTGGGTGATCCGCCAGGAACAACACCGGCTGGCCGTTGGGCGGCACCTGCACGGCGCCGCGCACCATCCCCTCGCTCGGCAGCTCGCTGCCCACCCGCTCAGCGGTGCGCGCCAGTCTCCCTCCGTCGAGCCGCAGCCCGACGCGGTTGCTCCGGTCCGACACGGCCCACCCGGTGGTTGCCAGCACCTGGGGTTCGACGAACCAGTCGCGCCTGGGCCCAGGCAGCACGCGCAGCGTCACCTCCCCGGCAGCTGGAGCCGCCCGGGCTGCCACGTCGACTCCGGGGAACGTCCCCGAGCCGACACCCACCGGGATCACGTCGCCCGGCTGCACGGGTGGCGGCCCCAGACCAGCGAGGACGTCGGTCGACCGCGAGCCCAGGACGACAGGCACGTCGAGGCCGCCATGGACAGCCAGGTAGGTGCGCAGCCCGACGTCTGCCATGCCGAGCGACAGCACAGACCCGTGCGGGAGGTGCTGCGGGCTCCCGTGGCCGACGCCGTGCCGGACACCGGAGGGCGACGTCACCATCGCCGGCGCCGTGGCCCCAGTCAGACACACCGTCACCGACCCTCTCACGCGCACCGACACGCCGCCGGAGAGCACCTCGAGGCTGGCGGTGTTGTCGGGGTTGCCGAGCATCCGGTTGCCCAGCCGGTATGCCGTCCGG
Organism: uncultured Actinomycetota bacterium; assembly: GCA_963781115.1. Lineage (GTDB taxonomy): Bacteria > Actinomycetota > Actinomycetes > Actinomycetales > Dermatophilaceae > Ornithinicoccus. Next base: position 43,913 of record CAWADV010000006.1, on the reverse strand, counting down.
TCGGCCGCGCCGGCCCGGCCCACCCCCACCGCCGCCAACCCCCGGCGACCCTCGTCCTGCACCAGGGTCTGCGGTCCGGTGGCCAGCACCTCCAGTGCTCCGGTCATGGCAAGCCTGACTCGGTGGCGACGAACCTGACCTGCGCTCCCGGCTGGAGCAGGGCCGGAGGGTCGGCGTCGACATCCCACAGCACCACAGCAGTGCGTCCGATGAGCTGCCACCCGCCGGGTGACTCGCGCGGATAGACGCCGCTGAACTCCCCCGCCAGCCCGACGGAGCCTGCGGGTACGGCCGTCCGCGGATCCGCCCGGCGGCTGACCCGGAGCCGGGGGTCGCCGCCGACGAGGTAGGCGAAACCCGGGGCGAAACCGGCGAACGCCACCCGCCACGTCGAGCCGGTGTGAGCGGCCACCACCTCGGCCTCGCTGAGGCCGGTGAGGGCCGCGACGGCCGCCAGGTCGGGCCCGTCGTAGCGGACGGGAATCGTCACCGGCGTCACGTGCAGCGCGGGCGGGGCCGCACGGTCGAGGCCGTCGGCGGCAGCCAGCACCTGACGCCCGAGCTCGGTCAGGTCGGTGCCCGGCGTCACGACCAGGAGCACGGTCCGGGCAGCCGGGACGAGGTCCTCGACCTGACGCCATACGCCCTGCCCTGCGGCGACCCGCTCGCGCAGCATGGCGGACAGCGCCAGCACATCGTCGACCGTGTCCACCTCGGCCAGCAGGGCCGCGTCGCCCATCGGCAACAGCCTGACCCGCTGCCCCCGGCCCGAGCCCGGCGCCATCGGCTAGCGGGCGAACGGCGCGATGGTGACGCCGGCTCCCTCGAGGGCGGACCGGACCGCTCGGGCCATGGCGACGGCGCCGGGGGAGTCCCCGTGGGTGCAGAGGGAGTCGGCCTCGACCTCGACGTCGGTGCCGTCCTCGGCGGCGATGACGCCGTGGGTGACCAGCCGCACCATCCGGGCCGCGACCTCATCGGGGTCGTGCAGGAGGGCGCCGGGCTGGCCGCGCGGGACCAGGCGGCCGTCGGCGGTGTAGCCCCGGTCGGCGAACGCCTCGACGACGGTCGGCAGGCCGGCCTCCTGCGCGAGTCGCAGCGAGGCGGCGAACGGCAGGCCGACCAGCGGCAATGACGGGTCGTAGGCGCGGACCGCCGCGACGAGGGCCTCCGCCTGCCCCTCGTCGTCGACCACCGCGTGGTAGAGCGCGCCGTGCGGCTTGACGTAGGCCACCCGGGTGCCCGCCGCGCGACACATCGCCTCCAGGGCGCCGAGCTGGTAGAGCACGTCGGCCTGCAGGTCGGCGGGCTCCACCGCGATGAACCGGCGCCCGAACCCGGCCAGGTCCCGGTAGCCCACCTGCGCCCCGACCACTACCCCCCGCTCGGCCGCCAGCGCGCAGGTGCGCTGCAGCGTCAGCGGGTCGCCGGCGTGGAAGCCGCAGGCCACGTTGGCGCTGCTGACCACGTCGAGCATGGCGGCGTCGTCACCGAGCACCCAGCTGCCGAAGCTCTCGCCGAGGTCGGCGTTGAGGTCGACCGTGGCGGTGCGTCCAGCGTCCACGGACCACCTCCTGGCGGCGACCCTACCCACCTGGACGGGGCGCGGAGGGGGCGACTAGTTTCGGGGAGTATGACGACGACGTCCCCCGATGACTCGCCCCGCGTGGTCGGCAACGGCCCGCACACCGTGATCTGCCTGCCGGGCTGGTTCGGCTCCTCCACCGGCTGGGGCCACGAGTTCGACGCGATGCTCGACACCAAGCGCCACCGCTATCTCTTCGTGGACTACCGCGGCTATGGCGAACGCAAGGAGGTCGCCGGCGACTACACCCTCGACGAGATCGCCCAGGACGTCCTCGAGGTGGCGGACGAGTTCGGCGCTGACCGCTTCTCGCTGATCGGGCACTCGATGGGGGGCACGGCCGTGCAGCGGGTGCTGGCGATGGCTCCGGAGCGGGTGGACGCCCTGATCGGGATCAGCCCCGTGGGGGCGTCCGGCGTGCCGTTCGACGACGAGGGCTGGGCCCTGTTCAGCGGCGCGGCGACCGACGACAGCAACCGCGAGGCGATCATCGACATCACCACCGGCAACCGGCTCTCGGCACGCTGGATCGACTCGATCGTGCAGCACTCGATCGGGCACTCGACGCGGGAGGCCTTCGGCGCCTACCTGGACGCCTGGGCCAAGACCGACCACTCCGCGCAGGTGCCGGCCCACGACCGTTCCCTGGCCATCGTCGGCGAGCACGACCCCGCGCTGGGCGAGGAGGCGGTCCGGGCGACCTGGATGCAGCAGCACCCCAGCTCCCAGCTCGAGGTGATGGCCAACGCCGGCCACTACGCCATGTTCGAGACCCCGGTGCGCCTGGTCACGGTGATCGAGGAGTTCCTCGACGCCTGAGCGCGCATCGGGTCCGACTCTCCCCATAGCGCTCAGCCTCAGCGCGGGGTAGCCTGCCCCCGTCACCGTGACGCGGGTTCACCAGGATCCGCGACCCCCTTTGTAGGAGACAGCAGATGACCCCACGCTCACGTGTGCTCGGCGTCGCAATCGCCGGCCTTGCCGCGGCCTCGTTGGTCGCCGCCGGGTCGGCGTCCGCGTTCGTCGCCTCGCCCAGCGGCGCCCCGAGCCGTCACCCCCGATCGCCGCGGCCAAGCCCGACAAGCCCAAGCCGGAGAAGCCCAAGCCGGGCCAGACGGGCACGCTGGACGTGCAGATCCTGTCCTTCAACGACTTCCACGGTCACCTGGACCCGGAGAGCGGCGTCGGGGGTGCGGCCGCCCTCGCGGGCAAGGTCGAGGAGCTGCGGGCCGCGGAGGGTGACCGCACCAGCATCACCGTCGCCGCCGGAGACCTGATCGGCGGATCCCCGCTGACGTCCGGCCTGTTCCAGGACGAGCCGGCGATCCAGGTGCTGGAGGCGCTGGGCCTGGACACCTCGGCGGTCGGCAACCACGAGTTCGACGAGGGTGTCGACGAGCTGCTGCGAATCCAGAACGGCGGCTGCCACCCGGTCGACGGCTGTTACGGCGGCACGACGTATGACGGGGCCGACTTCCCCTACCTGGCCGCGAACGTGGTCTGGAAGGACACCGGCGAGCCGATCCTGCCCCCCACCTACGTGGAGAACATCAAGGACGGCAAGGGCAAGCCGGTCCGGGTCGGTTTCATCGGCGTCGTCACCTCGGCACTGCCGACCCTGGTCAGCCCGGGGGGCATCGCCGACGTCGACGTCCTCGACGAGGCCGACACGATCAACTACTACGCCGGCAAGCTGCAGAAGCGCGGCGTCGAGACCATCGTCGTGCTGATGCACGAGGGCGGGTTCCAGACCTCGACTGACCCCAACGCCTGCGCCAACCTCAGCGGGCCGGTCCTGGACATCAACGCCGAGGTCACCGAGGCCGTCGACCTGATGGTCACCGGCCACAGCCACGTCGGCTACATCTGCCAGCTGGCCGACCCCGCCGGCAACATGCGCTACGTCACGCAGGCCCAGAACTACGGCAACCTGGTCACCGAGACGCACCTGCTGATCGACAAGAAGACCGGCGACGTGGTCCGCGCGAAGTCCACCGCGGTCAACCACCGGGTCCCCACGACCGGCCCGCAGTCGGCAGCGGTGCAGGTGATCGTCGACTTCTGGAACGCCCTGGCCGACCCGCTGGGTGCCCAGGTCATCGGCACCATCTCCGAGGACATCCCGGGTTCGAGCAGCAACCCCGGCTGCCGGTGCGAGGAGATGCCCGGCTATGACATGGTCGCGGACGCGATCCTGTGGGGCACCCAGGGTGCCGGTGCGCAGATCGCCTTCATGAACGCCGGCGGCGTGCGCTCGCAGCTCATGCTCGGCGACATCACCAACGGTGAAGCCGCGGGTGAGGTCACCTACGAGGAGGCCTTCGACGTCGCCCCGTTCGGCAACATCCTGGTCACGCTGGACATGACCGGAGCCCAGATCGACACCGTGCTGGAGCAGCAGTACCAGCCGATCCTGCGCCCTGGCGCACGAGTGACCCAGTTCCTGGCGCCCTCGGAGGGCTTCACCTACACCTGGGACACGACGCAGCCGCAGGGCTCGCGGGCCAGCAACCTGATGCTCAACGGCGTGCCGATCAACCCGGCCACCACCTACAAGGTCGGGACGCTGAGCTTCCTGGCCGAGGGTGGTGACCTGTTCACCGGCTTCCGCGACGCCACCAACCTGGTCGGCGCCGGCGACGACCTGGAAAACCTGGTCGCCTACATCAAGGCCAACCCCGGGCTGGACGCTCCGGAGGACCGGGTCACCGGACTCTAGGCTCCGCTCGCCAGACAACAACGCGACGGCTTGTGGCCCCCATCAGGGCCACAAGCCGTCGCGTTGTCTGTGCCAGGAGGCCCGCGAGCCCGCGGGCGCCAGGTCAGCCGGCGGCAGCAACGTCCTCGGCAGCGCGCAGCACCCGCAGCACGTTGCGTCCGGCCAGCCCGGCCAGGTCGGCATCGCTCCAGCCCCGCCCGGCCAGCGCCGCGAACAGCGCGCGGATAGCAGCTCACATCCTCCAGCCCCACCGGCAGCGAGGAGACCCCGTCGTAGTCGCCACCGATGCCGATGTGCTCGACCCCGGCGACCTCGCGCAGGTGCTCGAGGTGGACGACGACCTGCTCCAGCGTGGCCAACGGCCGCGGGTGCTGTCGCTCGTAGGCCGCGGCCCACGGCTCGAAGGCCTCCAGGTCGGTGGAGGCGACACCCTCCGCGGCAGCGACCTCCGCGGCAGCGACCTTCCAGTCCCAGACCTCCTGGCTGACGAACTGTGGCGCGAAGACCGCCATACAGACTCCGCCGTTGGCGGCCAGCCGGGCCAGGACGTCGTCCGGCACGTTGCGCGGTGAGGAGCAGACGGCCCGCGCGCCGGAGTGGCTGAAGATCACCGGGGCGGTCGTCGTGTCCAGCGCGTCAGCCATCGTGTCGGCCGACACGTGCGACAGGTCGACCAGCATGCCCAGCCGGTTCATCTCGCGCACCACCTCGCGGCCGAAGTCGGTGAGGCCGCCGTGCTCGGGCTGGTCGGTGGCGGAGTCGGCCCAGGGGGTGTTGTCGTTGTGCGTCAGCGTCATATAGCGCACGCCCAGGCGCGCCAGCGTGCGCAGCACGCCCAGCGACCCGGCGATCGAGTGCCCTCCCTCGGCCCCCATCAGGGAGGCGACCCGCCCCGAGGCGAAGGCCGCCTCCACCTCATCGGCGGTCCGCGCCAGGGCCAAGTCATCGGGATAGCGCGCGACCATCGCGTGCACGGCGTCGACCTGCTCGAGAGTCTGGACGACCGCGACCTCAGGGGCCAGCGTGGACGGCACGAACACCGACCAGAACTGCCCGCCGACGCAGCCGGCCCGCAGCCGTGGCAGGTCGGTGTGGGTCGGGGTGGTGGCGGAGATGTCGAGGCGGTCCCAGTCGTATGCCGCGAGGGCGCGGGCCCGCCAGGGCAGGTCGTTGTGGCCGTCGACCAGCGGGTGGCGCGAGAGCAGGTCGACGACACGGTCCAGGTCAGCGGTGTGGGTCACCCGCTCATCCTGCCAACCAGGGTCGTCGGGCTAGGTGCGCGTCCCGGACAGCTCGCGCAGGACCTGCTTCATCTCGTCATACCGCGCAGCGCCCACTGCCTGCCGCAGGGCGTCCTCGGCCGCGGCGATCTTCTCCTCGGTCACCGCGCACGCGAGGCGGCCGGCCTCGGTGCGGCGCACCAGCCGGACCCGTCCGTCGGTGGGGTCCGCGTGGCTCTCGACCAGCCCGCGCTCCTCGAGCTGGTTGGCCAGCTGACCGAGGGCCTGCTTGGTCATGTAGGCGCGCTCGGCCAGGTCGGAGATGCGCATGCCGGCCGGGGGGATCATCAGCAGCAGCCGCGCCGGGCTGCCGCGGACGGCGAGGTCCTCCGGGTCGATCTGGGCGAACATCTCTTCACGCAGCCGACGGGTGGTGGCATCGAGCCACCGGAACAGGTGGTCGGGCAGCTCGCCGACGGCGTCGGCGGACTCCTCGTGCACGGTCATCTGGTCATCCGCTCCCTCGTGGACTCCGAAGATGCTAGCCCGGGTGAGGAGGTCAGCCAGCATCGGCGAGCTGGCTGGTGATCGCGGCATACGCGGCCCGCACCCCGGCGCGGAGGGTGGGCTCCGGGTCGGGCGCGAACTGCGGAGAGTGGTTGGAGGGCAGCGTCCCGGCCGCCCGCTGCTCGGCGGAGAAGCCGCCGAAGAACCAGTAGACCCCGGGCACCCCGATCGACTGGGACAGGTGCCCGCAGTCCTCGCTGCCCATCATCGGCGCCACCGAGTGGACCTGCTCCTGGCCGAGCTCCTGGACCAGCGCCGCGTGCACGGAGGCCGTCGCACCGGGGTCGTTCACCAGCAGGGGGAAGCGGTAGAGCTCCTCGATGGTCGGCTCGGGCGCACCGCTGGCTGCCGCCTCCGCGCCGATCACCCGGCGCAGGGCGGCCAGCACCCGCTCGCGCACCGCCTCGTCGAGCGTGCGCACGTTGAGGGTGAAGGTCGCGGTGGCCGGGATGATGTTCTCCTTGAGCCCGGCGTGGAAGGTCGCCACCGTCACGACGGCGGCGTCCTGGGCCGCGACCTCGCGCGAGGTGACGGACTGCAGCCGGACGACCATGTGGGCGGCCAGCAGCACCGGGTCGATCGTGTGCTCGGGCCGCGAGCCGTGGCCGCCACGTCCGTGGACCGTCACCGACCACGCGTCGGCCATCGCCATCGCCGGCCCGCTGGACATCTCGACCGTGCCGGCCAGGCCCGGCCAGACGTGCTGCGCCAGCACCACATCAGGCCGCGGCGCCCGGTCCCAGAGCCCGTCCTGCACCATCGCCTCAGCGCCCGCGGCGGTCTCCTCGCCGGGCTGGAAGACGAAGACCACGGTGCCGGACCACTCGCCACGGGTCTGCGCGAGGCGCGCGGCCGCCCCCACCGCGCAGGCCACGTGCATGTCGTGCCCGCAGGCATGCATGACCGGCACGTCCGAGCCGTCGGGCAGCGTGCCACGAGCCGTCGAGGCGTAGGGCAGCCCGGTCTGCTCTTCCACCGGCAGGCCGTCGGTGTCGGCCCGGAAGGCCACCACCCGCCCTGGCCCGTTGGCCAGCCAGGCCACGACGCCGGTGCCCCCGCAGGCGACCGTGGCATAGCCCAGATCCTCCATCTCCGCGATGATCCACACGGCGGTGCGATGCTCCTGCATCGACAGCTCGGGGTGGGCGTGCAGGTGCTGGTACATCTCCAAGAGGTCCACGCTTCATGCTAGGCCGGGTCCGGAAAGGGCATCCGAGCGCGGGGGAAGGCCACGGCGTTTTCCCCTGGCGGCACGCACCACGGGGGTCTACGGTGGGGTGTATGAGGCGACCGATGGTCGTCCTCGCAGCAGGGGTCTTCACCGTGATGGCTGCCGTGACAGCCGGAGGCTCGGGTATGGCGGGGGCATCATCATCTGATCTGACGTCTTGGGCCGCGGGGGCCGAGCGGGGGTCCGTCGCGGCCGCCCCCACCGCGGAGCCGACGATCTCGCGGCTGGCCGGCAACAGCCGCTATGCCACCAGCGCCGCCATCTCCCGTCATGAGTTCGCTCCCGGTGAGGCGTCGGCGGTCTACCTGGCCCGCGGCGACGTGTTCGCCGATGCCCTGGTGGCCGGCGCGCTGACCGACGGACCGGTCCTGCTCGTGCCCACCTGCGCCGGTGTGCCCAGCGCCGTGGCCACCGAGATCGAGCGGCTCGACCCGCCGGTGGTCGTCGCTCTGGGCGGCGTGTCCTCCCTGTGCGAGGACACGCTGCTGCTCGCCGCCAACGGCCGGCCCACCGAGCGCGTCGCCGGCGCCGACCGGGCGCAGACCGCCGCCCTGGTCGCCCAGCGCGCCTTCCCCGAGGGCGCCGACGTGGTCTATCTGGCCCGTGGCGCGAGCTCGCCCGACCCCGTGGCCGGCGGCGTCCTCACCGACGGCCCGATCCTGCTCACCAACAACGCCGGCACCATCCTCCCGCCGGCGGCCGCTGCAGCGATCGAGGTGCTCGACCCGACGACGGTCATCGCTCTCGGCGGGATGTCCTCGGTGAGCAGCGCTGTGCTCGTCGAGGCGGCCACCGACCGTGAGCTCGACCGGGTCGCCGGGACCGACCGCTACGCCACCTCGGTGGCCATCGCCCGACGCGCCTTCCCCGAGGGCAGCGCCCGCGTCTATCTCGCGCGCGGTGACGGCAGCAACTACGTCGACGCCGTCGCCGCGGGGGTGCTGACCGACGGGCCGGTCCTGCTGACCAAGGGGCCCTGCGACTGGCTGCCCCCTGTGGTCCGGCACTACCTGGAGGACACCGACCCGACGCGCATCGTGGGCCTGGGCGGGAGCTCCACGCTGTGCGACACCGTGCTGCGCCAGGCCCAGCGGGCGGCGGACACCACACCGCCGCCGGACTGCGGCGTGCTGAAGTGCGTGGCGCTGACCTTCGACGACGGACCAGGGCCACGCACCGTGGAGCTGATGAACCTGCTCATCGACCAGCACGTGGCGGCGACCTTCTTCGAGGTGGGCGTCCAGGTGGACCAGCGCCCGGGCACCGCCAAGCTGCTGGCGATGGAGGGGTTCTCGGTGCAGAACCACACCTGGGACCACCCCGAGCTGCCGCCGCTGACCCGCACCCAGCAGCTCAGCCAGTACAACCGGGCGGCCGATGAGCTGCAGGCGGCAGGCGTGCCGCGCACCCATGAGCTGCGGCCCCCCTACGGCGCCTACGACGCGGACACCCGCACGCTCGGCGTCCCGCTCATCATCTGGAGCGTGGACTCCCGGGACTGGGAGAGTCGCAACGTCGGCGCGATCCACGACCTGGTGATGGACACGGTGCACTCCGGCGCGATCGTGCTGCAGCACGACGTGGTCAGCCAGACCGTCGACGCGGCGCCGCTGATCATCCGCGACCTCAAGGCGCGCGGCTACACCTTCGTCACCGTCGACGAGCTGGTGCCATGGGCCGGCCCGGGCGACGTGGTGTTCCACCGTGGCCGGGTGACGCCCGCCGGGACGCCGGTCAGCCCGAGCGACCTGCTGGTGCTGGACGGGTACGACCCCGACTTCTAACGGCCCCGGTCTAGAACTTCTTGGGCACGAACGTCTGCTCGTGCATCGGCGGCCGGACGTAGGGGATCTCCTGGCGGACCGGCAGGTCGACCGGGTCGGGAGCGACGTCCACGTAGTCGAACTGCGAGAGCAGGTGGCTGATGCAGTTCAGCCGCGCCGCGCGCTTGTCGTCCGACGGCACGACATACCAGGGCGCCTGCTTGATGTCGGTGTACTGGAAGGTGGTGTCCTTGGCCATCGAGTACTTGACGTAGAGCTCGTGCTCAGCCAGGTCCATGTCGGAGAGCTTCCAGCGCTTGAGCGGCTCGGCGTTGCGCGCCTCGAACCGGAGCCGCTGCTCCTCATAGCTCACCGAGAACCAGTACTTGAGCACGTGGATCCCCGAGCGGACGAGCATCCGCTCGAACTCCGGGCAGGAGCGGAGGAACTCCTGGTGCTCCTCCAGGGTGCAGAAGTCCATCACCCACTCGACGTTGCTGCGGTTGTACCAGGAGCGGTCGAACAGGACCATCTCGCCACCGGCCGGCAGGTGCTCGACATACCGCTGGAAGTACCACTGCGACTTCTGCCGCTCGGTGGGTGTGGGGAGGGCGGCGACCCGCACGGTCCGGGGGCTGGTCCGCTCGGTGATCCGCTTGATCACCCCACCCTTGCCGGCCGAGCCGCGGCCCTCGAAGATGACCAGCACCTTCAGCCCCTGGGTCTGGATCCAGTACTGCAGCAGCACCAGCTGCTCCTGCAGGCGCTCCATCTCCGCGTCGTAGACCTCCCCGCGCAGGCGTCCCTTCTTGTTGTAGCGCTCCGGGTCGAGGGGCTGCTCGCCCCCGGTCGCGTCGTCCCAGCCGTGGGTGTCGGGGGTCTTCTCGCTGGTGGTCGCCTTGCTCATCGGCTGCTCCTGCCGTGTATGGCGGCCGAGCGGCCGACCCTGCCCGCAGCCTAGGCCCGGGCCGCGCCGCCCGTCCTGCCCACCAGGGCGTCGAGCAGGCCGACGGCGACGGCCACACCGTCCTCGGCGCGCACCCGCTCGCCGAGCTCAGCGGCCCGTGCTGCCATCCGCGGGGTGGCCACGGCCGCCTCGACGGCGCGGGCCAGGACGTCGGCGTCCAGCAGGTGGCGCCGGATCGCCTCGGGCCCGATGCCGAGCTGACGCACCCGCCGGCCCCAGTAGAACTGGTCGCCCACGTGGGGCACGACGACCTGTGGCCGGCCTGAGCGCACCGCTGCCGCGGTGGTGCCGGCTCCGCCGTGGTGCACCACCGCCGCGCAGCGGGGCAGCAGCCAGTCGTGCGGCACCTCCCCGAGGGTGAGCACGCCGTCCGGCAGCTCGGCGGCGTCGCCGGCCAGGCCGGTCCACCCCGCCGACAGGACGGCCCGACGTCCGGTCTGCCGGACGGCGTCGAGCAGCACCGTCGTCAGGGCGGCCGGGTCGCGGGAGACCATCGAGCCGAAGCCGAGGTAGACCGGAGCCGGGCCGTCAGCCAGGAACCGGCGCAGCGCCTCCGGCGGCTGGTAGTCCTCGGCGTCGGGCATCACCCAGTAGCCGGTCGGGCGGATCTGGGTGCCCCACTCCGGTGCCCGCGGGACGACCGCGGTGCTCACCGCGAGCAGGGCCGGCGTCCGCACCGCCCGCCGGACATAGGCGGCCAGGGTCGAGCGTGGCCGGCCGAGCTCCTCGCGGACCAGCAGCCCGGACGGCCGGAACATCCGGTAGGCGGCAGTGGCGCCGACCGCCGCCGCCACCTGGTTGAGGACGCTGGTGCGGTCGGGCAGGGCCACGAACACCGTCGACTCACCGCTGCGGGCGGGGCTCGTCGGGGCCATCAGCCCCAGGACGAGGCGGACGCCGCGCTCGTCGCAGACCACCGAGGCCGCGTCATAGGTCAGCGCGCCGCTGACGACCAGGTCGGCGCCGGCGGTGATCCGCAGCACGCCCTCGGCGACAGCCGGTGCCGTCTCGCGGGCCAGGTCGGCCAACAGTCGCACCTCGTGCACGAAGCCCCGGCTGCCGTCGGCCTCCCAGGCCAGTCCGGGGCCCTCGCGGGACAGCAGGCCGATGTCGACGTCGAACTCCTCCGCCGCGAGCCCCTGGGCGCGCACCCAGGCGGCGAGGTCGCGGGAGACACCCAGGCGCACGTCATACCCGCGCGCCTGCAGCCCCAGGCCGAGGGCGGCGAACGGCTGCACGTCCCCCCTGGACCCCAGCGCCAGCAGCACCACCTGCATGCCGCCAGTCTGCCGCGTCTACGTTGGAGGGATGACGCGCACCGTGTTCTCCGGAGGCCTGCTGTATGACGGGACGACGGCCGAGCCCGCGCCCGGCGACGTGGTGGTCGAGGGCGACCGCATCGTCGCTGTCGGCGGCCCGGGCACCGGCGACGGCGACGAACAGGTCGACTGCGCCGGAGGTTTCGTGTCGCCGGGGTTCTTCGACTGCCACGTGCACGTGATGTTCCAGCGACCGGACTACCTGGCGATCATGAACACCCCGTTCAGCCTCGGCTTCTATCAGGCGATCGGGCACCTCAAGGCGACGCTGGAGACCGGGATCACCTCGGTGCGCGATGCCAGCGGCGCCGACTGGGGAGTCCGGGAGGCGGTCGAACGTGGCCTGGTCGCCGGGCCGCACCTGCAGATCGCGATCACGATGCTCAGCCAGACCGGCGGCCACGGCGACCCCTGGCAGGCCTGCGGCGCCCCGATGGACCTGCTCCAGCCGCACCCGGGACGGCCCGACGGCGTCGTGGACGGGGTCGAGGAGGTGCGCCGCAAGGTGCGCGAGCTGGTCCGCGACGGTGCCGACGTGATCAAGGTGGCGACGACCGGTGGCGTCCTGTCGCCGCTGTCCAACCCCCGGCACGCGCACTTCCGCGACGCCGAGATCGAGGTGATGGTGCAGGAGGCGCACGCCGCCGGCATCGAGGTGATGGCGCACGCGCAGGGCACCGAGGGCGTCGCGGCCGCCGTGCGGGCGGGGGTGCGGTCGATCGAGCACGGCATCTACCTGGACGAGCCGACGGTCGAGCTGATGCTCGAGCGGGGCACCTGGCTGGTCCCCACGCTGCACGCGCCGCGGGCGGTCGTCGCTGCCGCTGATGCCGGCGTGGGCATCCCGGCCTCGTCGCTGGCCAAGGCACGGGAGGTCATCGCCGCCCACGACGAGAGCGTCCGGCTGGCGCACGCCGCCGGCGTGAAGATCGCGATGGGCACCGACTGCGGCGTCGGGGAGCACGGGACCAACCTGCTCGAGCTGGAGCTGATGGCCGACTGCGGGCTGTCCGCCACGCAGGCGCTGCACGCCACCACCGGGTCGGCCGCCGACCTGCTGCGGGTCGGTGCCGACCGCGGACGGCTGGCCGAGGGGCTGCGGGCCGACCTGGTCGTCGTCGAGGGCGACCCGGCCGACGTGGCCGGCCTGCGCGAGCGGGTCTGGATGGTCTACAAGAACGGCACCGCCGTGCACGTCGCCGAACCCGCGACGGAGGAGTGAGCAGGCCGTTCGCCCTGGTGTCATGCGCTGCTCGCGACGGTGCCCGGCGTCAGCGCTCGCGGCGGTAGAGCGCCCGTGACCACAGGTAGCCGGCCAGCGCGACGCCCACGCACCAGGCCGTGGCGATGGCAGCGTCCCCGCTGTCGACCGGAGTGCCCGCCAGCAGCGAGCGCACCGTCTCGGTGATCGGCGTGAACGGCTGGTGCTCGGCGAACCACGCCAGCGGCCCGGGCATCGACGCCGTCGGGACGAAGCCGCTGCCGAGGAAGGGCAGGAAGACCAGGAACATCGGGGTGTTGCTCGCGGTCTCGACGCTGTCGCTGACCAGCCCCAGAGCCACGGTGAGCCAGGTCAGGGCCAGAGCGGTGAGCAGCAGCAGCCCGGTGAGGGCCAGCCAGCCGAGCGGCCCGGCTCCGGGGCGGAAGCCCAGGGCGATCGCGACCAGGAGCAGTGCCCCCATCGCGAGCAGGCACTGGATGATGCCGCCCAGGACGTGACCGGCGAGCACCGAGCCCGGAGAGATCGCCATCGTGCGGAAGCGGGCCACGACGCCCTGCGTCATGTCCATCGCGACGCCGATGGCGGTCCCCTGGGCCACGCCCGCCGCCGCCATGAGCAGGATCGCCGGCGTCACGTAGGTCAGGTAGGCAGCGCGACCCGGGGTGCCGACCGAGCCGCCGCCCGGCAGTCCCGCGCCGAGGGTGCCGCCGAAGACGTAGACGAACAGGAGCAGGACGACGATCGGGACGCCGACCACCATCAGGGTCAGGCTGGGATAGCGGCGCATCCGGAGCAGGTTGCGGCGCAGCATCGTGCGTGAGTCGGTGTAGGCCAGGGAGATCGAGCTCATCGGACTGCCTCTCGTGTGTCGTGGGCGCTCGCCCGGCGGGGGCCGGTGAGGGCCAGGAAGACGTCGTCGAGGTCCGGTGTCGAGACCTCGAGGTGGTCGGCGGGCACGTCGAGCTCGACCAGGCGGTCGAGCACGCGGCGCAGCCCGGGTATGCCGTCGGGTGCGGGGAGTGAGTAGGTGAGCGACTCGTCGCGGCGGGTGCCGTCGGGGAAGGCGCGCGCGGCCAGGTCGAGCCCGGCGGCATCGGCCAGGTGCAGGTGGATCGCCCCGCCGGGGACCCGGCGTTTGAGCTCGGCCGGAGAGCCGGCGGCGACGATCCGCCCGCCGTCCAGGACCGCGACCCTGTCGGCGAGGGCGTCCGCCTCCTCCAGGTGCTGGGTGGTGAGCAGGATCGAGGCGCCGTCGGCCACCAGACCGCGGACCAGGTCCCAGACGTCGCGGCGGCTGCGGGGGTCGAGCCCGGTGGTCGGCTCGTCGAGGAAGATCACGCTCGGACGACCCATCAGCGTCATCGCGAGGTCGAGCTTGCGCCGCATCCCGCCGGACAACGTGGAGGCGGGCTTGCCGCCATACGCCAGCAGGTCGAAGCGCTCGATCAGCTCCTCGGCGCGGGCTCGCCCCGTGGCGCGGTCGAGGTGGAGCAGGTCGGCGATCAGCCGGAGGTTCTCGCGGACGGTCAACAGGCTGTCGACCGCGGAGAACTGCCCGGTGACGCCGATCGCCGAGCGGACGGCGAAGCCGTCCGTCGCGACATCGTGGCCGGCCACGAGGGCCCGACCGGAGTCGGCGCGGGTCAGGGTCGACAGGATGTTGACCGTCGTCGTCTTGCCGGCGCCGTTGGGGCCGAGGAGCGCGAGGACCGAGCCGGCCGGGACGAGCAGGTCGATGCCGTCCAGGACGACGTGGTCGCCGAAGGACTTGCGCAGGTCCTCGACCTGGATGGCGGGGGGACGTGGACTGGGCATGGGTGCCTCCTGGGGCAATGGGGCGTCTGGGTCGGCGGCATGGCCGCATCGGGGCAGGCTGGATCGCGGATGGGCGCCGGTGGTGGCGCTGCTTGGGTGCGTGGCCGGGAAGGTGGCGGCGCGATGCCGGGTGGTGGGACGCCTGCCACATGCGTGGCGGCGTCACTCCTCAGATGTCGAGGTCCTCGACGACCGGTTGCTCGGCGGCGGCCGCGACGAGGTCGTACAGCTCGTCGGGGACCCTCCCGCGCAGGGCCTCGACGGAGTCCAGGACCTCGAGGGTGGCGGTGGGTGGGGTCTGCCCCCAGGTCTGGTCCTGGCTGAGGTGCTTGCGCCACCCCGTCGCCTTGCCGTCCGGGCCGGCCATGTGGATGAACTCCGGCGACCGCTCGACGTGCAGGGCGATCTTGCCGGTGCGCGTGAGGTAGACGTGGAACTGCTCGACACGGTCCTTGGAGGAGTGGCCCCACTCGACGAGCAGCACGCCGACGAAGCGCTGCCTGCGACCCTTGCCGACGCCGACTCGGACGGTGATCTCCTCGAACCCCTCGAGCTTGCCCTCCTCCAGCTCGATGAGCCGGCGTAGGCCGCGGGTGATGGCCTGCGAGAGGTTGCCGCCGACGAGGTCCTGAGCCCGCTGGAACAGCGGCAGGTCGGCGTCGGACACGTAGATGGTCTTGTTCGGCACGACGTCATCCTAGCCACAAATGTGACTATACGCATCTGTATACGTATAGAGCAAGCGGCAGCGCGGTAGAGGTTGCTGGGCATCCTGCTGTGGGGCTGCTGGTCAGACGTGGACCAGCACGGCGATGCCCTGGCCGACGCCGATGCAGGCCGCGGCCACGCCATACCCGCCGCCGCGCCGACGCAGCTCGCGGCACAGGTCGACGACGACTCGGGGGGCCGAGGCGCCCAGCGGGTGGCCGATGGCGATCGCGCCACCGTTGACGTTGACCAGGTCGCGGTCGACGTCGGGCAGGCCGGCCAGGCAGGACAGCACCATGGCGGCGAACGCCTCGTTGATCTCCCAGAGCGCGATGTCGCCGACCGCGAGGCCGTGCCGCTGGAGCAGCTGGGTCACCGCGTCGACCGGGGCGACGCTGAACCGCTCCGGGCTGATCCCGACGGTGCGCGACCCGACGATCCGGCCGAGCGGCTCGACGCCCAGCTGCTCGGCGCGCTCGGCGGTGCCGACCAGTGCCGCCAGCGCGCCGTCGTTGACGGGTGAGGAGTTGCCGGCGGTCACCGCGCCGTCGGCGGTGAACGCGGGCGTGAGCAGGGCGAGCGACTCAGCGGTCGAGTCCGGCCGGAGCGACTCGTCGCGGGTGAGCGCCGGCGACAGGGACGACGAAGCCGTCGTGGGCGCCGGCGTCATAGGCGGCGGCCACCCGCTGGTGCGAGCGGGCCGCCCACGCGTCCTGCTCGTCCCGCCCGATGCCGAGCTCGGCGGCGACGGCCTCGGCGGACGCGCCGAGCGAGGTGGTCCACGCTGCCGGGAACTGCGGGTTGACCATCCGCCAGCCGATCATGGTCTGCTCCAGGGCCATCCGACGGGGCAGCGCCTCGTCCGGCTTGGGCAGCACGTAGGGCGCGCGGCTCATCCCCTCGACCCCGCCGGCGATGACCAGGTCGGCGTCCCCGACGGCTACCGCGCGCCCGGCCTGCACGACGGCCTCGGCACCGGAAGCGCACAGCCGGTTGAGCGTGACGCCCGGGACGGTGACGGGCAGTCCGGCGAGCAGGGCCGCCATCCGGGCGACGTTGCGGTTCTCCTCGCCGGCGCCGTTGGTGTTGCCGTAGTAGACGTCGTCGATCTCGGCGGGGTCGAGCCTGCCGCCGTGGCGGGCGACCAGCTCGCGGATCGGGATCGCCGCCAGGTCGTCGGTGCGGATCTGGGACAGCCCGCCGCGCAGCTTGCCGAACGGCGTCCGCACCGCGTCGATCAGCCAGGCCTCGCGTCCGGTGGCTGCTGCCCGGGTCGTTGACATCGCGCCAGTATGCCGCCCGCCCCGGCCCCCGACCTGCCGCCCGGTTGTCGTGACCTCCGCAGCCGAGGATGATCGGGCGCACCCAGCAGGCCGGCAGCGGAGGTGGCACGAATGAGTGACGACGGCAGCTTCAGTGGGGATGAGTTCACCCCGCCTGCGGCCTACCTGGCGGCTACGGATGACGAGCCGGTGCCTCCTGTCGCCACCATCACTGGGGAGTGGGACGGCCCCGTGGTGACGGCGGTCGTCGTCGGAGGGGCGTTGGCCGGACTGGTGTCGACCGGGCTCGTCCTGCTGGCGGTGACCCAGATCGACATCTCGGCCGCGAAGGACGTCGTGCCGGACACGTCCTGGGTGGACGGCTCGTTCGGCCAGCGCGGGCTGCTCATCGGCGCCCTCGTCGCGCTCTGGCTGGCCAGCCTGCTGCTCATTGCCGCCATCGGGCTGGCGGTGATCGAGACCCGCGCGGCGATGAAGCGCGTGGTGACGGTGGACCCTGGCGCGGGCGGCACGAGGTCCCTGGATGCGGGGGTAGCCAAGGAGATCCTCGAGGGTGCCGGCAAGCTGGTGGAAGGGATGACCAAGGCCCGCGGCACCGTGGTCCTGGCGATCTCCGGGCTGGTCCTGGCCGCGTTCGCCACCTACAGCCTGGGTTCGCTGGTCAGTGCCGACGGCGGGGGTACGCCAGCGGACGGGTCCACCTCCACCAGCGACCCAGGTGACGGCAGCAGCTCCACGGGCGACGGGTGACTCGCTGACCGACGGCGCGCATATCCGACTCGCCCGCCGTGTCGGGCCGCGAGGACTTTTGCGCAGGAGTTTCTGACGAGAGGTGAGTGTCGGCGGCGCGCGGCAGGATGTCGGGTATGCAGCTCGCCCGGGTCATCGAGACCTCTGCCACGGTCGCGGCCACCAGGTCCCGGCTGGCCAAGGTCGCCGCCCTCGCCGAGACGCTGCGGGAGGCCGGCGACGAGGCAGAGGTGGTCGCCGACTACCTGGCCGGGACGCTGCCGCAGCGGCGGGTCGGGGTCAGCTGGCGCGGGCTGAGCAGCCTGCCGGACCCCGCTGAGACCTCCAGCCTGAGTGTCGCCGAGGTCGACGCGGCGCTCACCGACTTGGCGGCCATCGGCGGTTCGGGGTCGGCTGCTCAGCGCTCGGCCGCGGTGGGCGACCTCTTCGCCCGGGCGACCGAGGCGGAGCAGCAGTGGCTCCGCGGCCTGATCACCGGCGAGCTGCGCCAGGGAGCAGGCGACGGCGTGATGCTCCAGGCGATCGCCCAGGCGGCAGAAGTGGCCGAGCCCGCTGTGCGCCGCGCGGTGATGCTGGCCGGGTTCGCCGGCCCGGTCGCTGCTGCCGCGCTGAACGCCGGAGGCGGGGCCGCGGGCGAGGAAGCCCTGGCCGAGTTCAGCCTCGAGGTCGGCCGCCCGCTGCGACCCATGCTGGCCTCCTCGGCCCCCGACGTGGCGGCGGCCTTCGCCGAGCAGCCCGGCGCCGCGCTGGCCCTGGACAGCAAGCTCGACGGCATCCGGGTCCAGGTGCACAAGCTCGGCGACACCGTGCAGCTGTTCACGCGCAGCCTGGAGGACATCACCGATCGGCTGCCCGACGTCGTCGAGGTGATCCGCGCGCTGCCGGCCGAGCAGGCCGTGCTCGACGGCGAGGTGATCGCTCTCGGTGCCGACGGGCGACCTGAGCCGTTCCAGGTCACCGGCGCCCGCACCGCCTCGACAGCGGACCCGGCCGCGCTGCGGGCGAAAGTGCCGCTGTCGACCTTCCTGTTCGACCTGATGCACCTCGACGGGCGCGACTACGTCGACGCACCCGCTGCCGAACGATGGGCGGCGCTGGAGCGTCTGGCGCCTGGCCTCCTGGTGCCCCGCACCGTGACCGCCGACCCGGCCGAGGGCCAGAGCTTCTTCGACGCCCGGGTGGCGGCCGGGCACGAGGGAGTCGTCGTCAAGTCGCTCACCGCTCCCTACGCCGCAGGACGCCGCGGGGCAGGCTGGGTCAAGGTCAAGCCCCGGCACACCCTCGACCTGGTGGTGCTCGCGGTCGAGTGGGGCAGCGGGCGGCGCAAGGGCTGGCTGTCCAACATCCACCTCGGCGCGCGCGACGAACGCACGGGCGAGCTGGTGATGCTGGGCAAGACGTTCAAGGGGATGACCGACGCGATGCTCGCCTGGCAGACGGAGCGGTTCCAGGCGCTGAGCACCGGCGACGGAGACGGGTGGGTCGTGCCGCTGAGGCCCGAGCAGGTCGTCGAGATCGCGTTCGACGGGGTGCAGCGCTCACGGCGCTACCCCGGTGGTGTGGCGCTGCGGTTCGCCCGGGTGCTGCGCTACCGCGACGACAAGCCCGTGGACCAGATCGACACACTGCAGACCGTCCAACGGCTCGGGGAGCTCCTCGCCGGGGTGAAGGGACTGACCGGCCTGACGGGGCTTACCGGGCTGCCGGGCGGGCTGACCGGGCTGGGGCTGACCGGGCTGCGGGCTGACCGGGCTGACGGGCGACGCCGCCCCTGGTGACCTCTGGCGGCGCTGGCCGGACAGAATGTGCCCGTGGACATCGCGCTGTCGGTCGTGGCCCTGGCTGCGGTCGTGCTCACGGTCACCGGCCTGAGCGGACGCCTCGGCCTGCCCGCGCCGCTGATCCTCATCGCCGTCGGGATCGCCGGCTCGTTCCTGCCGTTCGTGCCCGAGGTGCACCTGGGCCAGGAGGTCGTCCTCTTCGGGTTCCTCCCACCGCTGCTGTATGCCGCCGCGCTGCAGACCTCGCTCGTCGACTTCAACGCCAACCGGCGCGCGATCCTGCTGCTGTCGATCGGGCTGGTCATCTTCACCACGCTCGGCGTCGGGGCCGTCGTGCACTGGCTGCTGCCGGGTGTCTCCTGGGCCGCGGCGTTCGCCATCGGTGCCGTCGTCGCCCCGCCTGACGCCGTGGCTGCGACCGCGATCGCGCGTCGGATCGGGCTGCCCCGGCGGATCGTCACGATCCTCGAGGGCGAGTCCCTGCTCAACGACGCGACCGCACTGGTGGCGCTGCGGACCGCCATCGCCGCGTTCTCGGGCACCGTCGCGGTGGCCGAGATCGGGCTGGACTTCCTCGTCGCCGCCGGCGGCGGGGTGCTCGTGGGGCTGGTCTTCTTCGTCGTGATCGGCTGGGTGCGCAAGCGGGTCACCGACCCGCTGTTCGACACCGGCCTCTCGCTGCTGGTCCCGTTCGGGGCCTACGTCCTGGCGGAGGCCTTTCACGCCAGCGGTGTCCTCGCCGTGGTGGTGGCAGGGCTGCTCCTGGGCCACAAGGCGCCGGTGCTGCAGACCGCCAGCTCCCGGATCGCCGAGCGGATGAACTGGCGGACGGTCGCGTTCCTGCTGGAGCACACGGTGTTCCTGCTGATCGGCCTGCAGGCCCGGTGGATCATCGGCGACGTGCTGTCCAGCGAGGTCGGCACCGGACGGATCCTGCTGCTCTGCTCTGGCCACCCTGGTCACCGTGATCGTGCTTCGCCTGATCTGGACGCTGAGCTCCAACCTGCGGCGCCGGCGCGACGAGCGTGTCCCGGCGTCATACCTCGTCGTCATCGGCTGGGCCGGCATGCGCGGCGTCGTGACGCTGGCCGCCGCGTTCGTCATCCCCGAGGGCACCCCGAACCGGGAGATCCTGCTGCTCGTCGCGTTCACCGTGGTGGCCGGCACGTTGTTCCTGCAGGGCTTCAGCCTGGGCTGGCTGGCCCGGCGGCTGCGCGTCCCGTCGCCCGACCCGTTGGAGGATGCGCTGGCCCGGGCCGCTCTGCTCGAGCAGGCGAGCGAGGCGGGGCTGGTCAGGCTCGCCGAGATCGAGCGGGACGACGAGCACGGGGTCTGCGCGGTCATCCGGCAACGGGTCGACGAGCGCAACTTCGCGGCGTGGGAGCGGCTCGGGTCGGACCGGACCACCCCCAGCGAGGCGTATGCCGTGGCGCGGCTGGAGATGATCGGCGCCGAGCGGGCCGAGGTGCTGCGGGTGCGCTCCAGCGGCACGGTCAGCTCGGAGGTCGTCGCCGGCGTGCTCGCGCAGCTCGACGTCGAGGAGTCGATGATCGACCGGGTGCAGCGCAGCCGCCCGCGGAGCAGTCTGAGTGGCCAGTCGACCCAAGGAGGAGTCGTGACCCGAGAGCTCTGCGAGCACCTGACCGCGGACGACGCGCGCAGCCGGCTGAAGGCGGTGACGGCATCCTCAGCGCCATCAGCCATGGCGCCGGACTCAGCGGCGGTGCCAGGTGACCCTGCCGGAGACGGCTGCCCAGACCGAGACAGGCGGCGAGGGGGCTGAGGCGCCGGTCGGCTGCGAGGAGTGCCTGCGCGACGGATCGACCTGGGTGCACCTGCGCACCTGCACCTGGTGTGGGCACGTCGGCTGCTGTGACTCCTCGCCCGAACGGCACGCGTCAGCGCACTTCGCTGCCTCGCAGCACCCGGTAATCCGCTCGGCCGAGCCCGGCGAGGACTGGCGCTGGTGCTACGTCGACCGCGTCACGGGATAACGACTGCGTGATGCCCGCTCAGCTCAGCTGAAGCGCGCCAGCCTCAGTGAGGCGAGCCTGCAGGTCGACCGCGACCTGCGGCGTGAAGTCCTCGATCCGGTCGCACGCGCGCACCAGCGTGCCGCCGGCCCAGGCCGACGCCTCGGGCAGCGTCAGGGCACGCTCGCCGGCCTCGCCGCGCAGCCACAGCAGCCATCCGGCCCGGGCGATCTGGTAGCTGTTGACGGCGTCGTCGCTGTCCCGGGTCACCCAGGTCACGGACTCCGGGTCGAGTGCGTCGATCATCGCCGCCAGCACCGACAGCGGGTCGTCGTGCGGACCCGGCACCTGCTCGGGCTCGGGCAGGCGCAGGTTCACCACGTTGGGCCGCGGCGTCGTCCCTCCGGCGGCGAAGGCCAGGTCGGCCGCTGACTCGGGCTGGCCGGTCCACAGCCCCACCCGGACGCCCAGGTGCGGCAGCACGTCGCCGCCGATGTCCTTGCGGTTCAGCCCCGACTCGACCAGGGCGGTCAGGCCGGCGACGTCGGCCGGGTCGACCGCGGGCAGCGGGGTCGCCGTGCGGCCCTTGGGGTGCCAGGTCGCCAGGTGCGGGTCGACGGAGCCGAGCGCGGTGAGCAGCCGGCCGAGCCGCTCGGCCGCGCCGGGCAGGGTCTCAGCTCGGGCGCCCCATCCAGCGGCGACCAGGGGGTGGATCACGGCACCTCCGGGGTGTGCACGACGACGATGTTGCCGAAGCCATTCTCACGCATCAGCCGCTGGATCGCCGCGGCGGCCTCGGGCTCCATCACGTGCCAGGTGATCGGCGTGCCGCCGGCGGCGTCGGTCTGCCGCTGCGCCTGCGCCAGCAGGTCATCGGGCGCGCGGGCCCACGAGCGCCAGCTGCCGTCGGGGTTGAGGAACTGGTTGTAGCGGCCCTTGGCATCGAGCAGGTTGCCGTCCAGGAAGCCGTCGAACTTGGTGCCGTTCACGACATACCCGATCTCGGTCGGGAAGCCGGTGACCTGGCTCTGGTATGCCGCGGAGCGCGTGGACATCGTCTCGGTCACCCGGGAGAACGCGCCTGGACCGCCCTCGAGCCGGGCCAGCGCGGGCAGGTCCTCGGCGCGCAGGCCCAGCGTCGCGAGGTCGATCGCGTTCTCGCCGCGCTTGACCCACTTGCCTCCGGAGGCGACCCAGCCGGCGAACGGGATCATCGCGCCGGCGCTGATCGCGCCGTTGACGACGTCACCCTCGGCGAAGTACCAGACCGCGTTGACACCGTCGGCGATCTCGCCCAGCCCGGGGATCAGGCCGAAGATGTCGAGCACCAGGTGGCCGAGCTCGGAGATCGGGTTCTTGTTCTCGGTGCGCTCGAGCAGGTCCTCCTCGAACGCCGTCATGATGTTGACGGCGTCGACCGCCACCACTCCGGACAGGATGCTGCCGCCCTCGTAGGGGGTCATCGCCGCCGCCACCGCGGCATACGCGCCGTCTCCGCGGTCGATCGGCCAGCGCCGCTCCATCAGCACGTACTTCAGGTAGGCGTTGACCTCGACGTCGTTGTCCTGGATCTCCACCGTCGACAGCGGACCCTGGCCGAACAGCTCGCTGCCGGCGACGGGGCTGCGGGACAGCGCCGCCATGATGCCGGTGAGCGGGTCGTAGTAGTCGGTGTAGCCGGTGGGCGCGCCCTCGTCGTCGCCATGCACGGGGTCGATCGCGCCGAACGTGTCGCCGTAGGTGTGGCTGCGGTTGTACCACATGCCCCGCTCGCCCTCGGTCATCTCGTAGTCGAGGAAACCCTGCGCGAGCGGGCCGATGAAGGTGTCGGCGAAGGTGCCCCGGCTGATGATCAGGCCGAGCGCGCTCGCCTGGCCAGGCTGGTCGGGGTACTCCTCGGTGATCGCGTCGAGCCAGACCTGCGCGTAGTCGGCCGGGGGCGCCAGGTCGCCGGTGCCGAAGGTGGCCGTGCCGATGGTGGTGCCCAGCAGGTCCAGGAGCGCCTCGTAGTCGCCGTCGAAGTCCTCGACGTCCTGCAGGCCGGACTCCGAGAGCATGCCCTGGGCCATCGTCTGCCGGGTGGCGGAGAGCATGAGGATCTTGACCGCGAGCTCCTGCGGCGAGACGTGCTTGGCGAACTCGGCGGCGAAGTAGGGGTCGGTCCCGTGCTGGGCGAGCAGGTCGAGCAGCTCCTGGGGGATCTCCCCGTCGTCCATCCCGCTGAACAGGTCGGCGGCCTCGCGGGCCTGCTCCTGGGCCTGGGTCGGCGTGAGCGTCGACAGGTCGTCCTCGTCGATCGTGACCTGGGTCTGGATGCCTGGCGAGCTGGCCTCGATGAAGCGTGCCAGGGCCAGTCGGCGACGCACCCCCGGCAGCTCGGTGTCGACCCAGGCGGCGACGGAGTCGGCACGGTGCGGGTCGAAGGTGGAGAGCCAGACGGCGGACAGGTTGCCGCTGACGGCGTTGACGTCGGAGGGGATCTCGGCCTTGGCGGTCTCCATGGCCGAGACCAGTCCGGCCATCTCGGCGATCTTGATCGAGGAGGTCGTCATGGCCGCAGGTTGTGCCAGTGGGTCTGCCAGGCACCCTCCTCGACCTGCACGGGCTGCCCCGCGATGGCCGTGTCGAACTCGGTGATCGAGCCGCTGGCGGCCGACTCCAGCATGGTCCGGTGACCGGTCAGGTCGGTCTCGAACGACGTGGCGGTCGTGCTGACCCAGGCGTCGGCCTGCATCGCGGTGACCACGGCGTCCAGACGGTCCCGCAGTGCGTTGGCGTGCGGTCGGGCGCTCGCACGCCGGTTGACCATCGCCGCCCGGTAGGGGTTGGCCACCATCTCCGGCGCCTCGTCCTCCTCGCCCATCCGTCCTCCCGTCCCCGTCGTCGTGCGTCGCGTGGCGTGCCAGCTGTTCTCCGCCCCGCGGCGGCGTCCCCGCCCGTTCCCGGTGCCTATCCTGACCAGCCGAGGGCGCCGATGTCCACTTCCACCGACGCGGCTGGTCACGGCATGGTTCCCCCCGCCCACGCGCGGGCCTGCCTCCACGGCTACGTTGCCCGTCATGGACACCGACGCGCCGTGGCTGGTCACCGGGCTGGGCGGCACCCTGGCGCCCAAGCTCGCCGACGTGCTGGGCGGAGCAGGGCACTCCGTCCAGGGATGGGACCGCTCGGCGGTGCCACCGGACGACCCGGCGGCCGTCTCGAGCTTCCTGTCCAGCCGGCCGTGGGCGGGCATCGCGCACCTGGGGATGGGCTCGGCGCAGTGGGCCGGACAGCTCGCGGGCTGGGCGGGCGAGCACGAGCTGCCGTTCGTCTTCACCTCCTCGGTGATGGTCTTCGGAGAGACCCCCGACGGGCCGCACCATCCTGGCGACGAGCGCACCAGCCAGGAGGACTACGGGCGCTACAAGATGGAGTGCGAGGACGCCGTGGCTGCGGCCAACCCAGCGGGGCTGATCGCGCGGATCGGCTGGCAGATCGACGCCAACGGTCAGGGCAACAACATGCTGGCCCAGCTCGACGAGCAGGCACGGGCGGCCGGTGGCGTGGTCCGCGCCAGCAGGTCATGGAGGCCGGCGACGTCGTGGATGCCCGACACGGCGCGGGCCATCGTCGGCGCTCTGGCGGCGGGGCGGTCCGGTGTCGTGCACCTGGACTCCAACGCTGCTCCTGCGTGGTCGTTCGTGCAGGTGGTGCGGCATGTGAGCGCCGTCGCCGGTCGCGACTGGCAGGTCGAGGAGCACGACGAGCTCGTCTACGACCAGCGGCTCGTCGGCGACGAGGACCTGATCCGCCCGCTCGGCTGACAGGGCACCGGCCCTCGGGTGCAACTGCACCCCCGGGGCCGCTCCGGCCGGCGTGTCGTCGGCCCTCGGGTGCAACTGCACCCCGCCGCCGGCGCTGTCCCCGGGCACTCGGTGGCCACCCTGTCGTCGGCCCTCGGGTGCAGCTGCACCCCAGGGGCGGCCACGGCCGGCGTGTCGTCGGCCCTCGGGTGCAACTGCGTCGAGGCGGGGTGAGTGGGGGCGGCTGGAGGGCGTTGGGGTTGTGGGGCCACAGGACCCGCGCTACAGTCCGAGAACCGATGTAAGCGGTTACATTGCTCGGGATCGATGACGATCAGGAGGTGCGGCGGATGGCTCCAGGTCGACGACGCACCCCAGATGAGCCCGTTGAGGCTGGCCACGAGGTGCCCCGACCGGACCGCGCCAAGCCCGTCGCCACCGCCACCCGGGCCCGTCGGCGCACCCCCCATCCGACCCTCCTGGGGCGCGCCACGGTCTATACCGTCGCCCAGCACGCGGGGGTCTCCGTGGCGACCGTCTCCCGGGTGCTTGCCTCGCCTGACCGGGTCCGCCCGGACACCCGCGACAAGGTGCTGCGGGCCGTGGACGACCTGGACTACGTGCCGCACGCGGCCGCCAAGTCGCTGGCCTCGCGGCAGCACGAAGCACATGGCCTGGTGCTCCCCGAGCTCGGTGGCCCGTACTACTCCGAGCTGCTGATGGGCTATGAGGCGGTGGCCGCGGCGTCCGGTATGGCGGTGCTGCTGCTGCTGACCGAGGGCAAGGTCGACCTCGACGTGCCGTTGCGCCGGCTCGCCTCCAAGGTCGACGGCATCGCGCTGATGGGCGCGGTGCCCGTCGCGTCACGCACGCTGTCCGCGTTGCGCCGCAAGGTGCCGGTCATCGGGCTCACCGGCCACCCCGACGATGACCTCGAGACCTTTGCCACGAGCAACCAGGAGAGCGCGCAGGAGCTCACCACCCACCTCATCGCCGAGCACGGTCGCACCGTGCAGTTCGTCGGCACTCCCGCTCTGGCCCCGGACGTGCAGGAGCGGTATGACGGGTTCCTGGCCGCCCACGAGGCTGCCGGCAGGCAGTCACCACCACAGCCCCTCGAGGCTGGGTTGCGGGAGGTCGACGGCCACGCCGTCGCCGACCGCCTCCTGGTCGGCGAGGTCGGCGCGAACGCCCTGTTCTGCGCCAACGACGAGCTCGCGCTGTCGATCATGCAGCGCCTGCAGTCCGCCGGGGTGCGAGTCCCCGACGACATCGCCATCGTCGGCTGGGACGACGTGATGACCTCGCGTTATGTCCAGCCGGCCCTGACCACCGTCGCCCAACCGGTCCGCGAGCTCGGCAGCCGTGCTGCCAGCCGGATGGGCGAGCTGATCGGTGGCCACCCGGCCACCGCGACGCAGCACGACCTGCCGACGACCGTCGTCATCCGGCAGTCGTGCGGCTGTCCCGGAGCGAACAGATGACCCCTCACCCCGCCCCACAAAGGAGCACTTCCATGAAACGCACACCGATGCTGATCGCCCTGGCGACGAGCGCCACCCTGGTGCTCACCGCCTGCGGGCGCGGCGACGACGGCCCGGGCGGAGATGCCACGCCCACCACCGGTGCCGCGGTCGACACGGGCAACATCACCGGCGAGATCGAGGTCTGGGCGATGGGCGCGGAGGGCGAGAAGCTCCAGGCCTTCGCCGACAAGTTCATGGCCGAGAACTCCGGCACCACGATCTCTGTCACGGCCGTGCCGTGGGACGGCGCCTACGACAAGTTCTCCAACGCGATCACCGCGGGCACCACGCCGGACGTCGCCATGATCGGGACGACCTGGATGGGCGACTTCGCCAGCCAGGACGCGCTCGACCCGGTCCCCGCAGAGATCGACAACGGGGTCTTCTTCGAGGGCGCCCAGGGCACCAACGTCGTCGACGGCACCGCCTACGGCGTGCCCTGGTATGTCGAGACGCGGCTGGTCTACTACCGCAGCGACATCGCCGAGGAGGCCGGCTACACCGAGGTCCCCACCGACTGGGAGGGCTTCAAGCAGATGGCCGCGGACATGCAGGAGAAGGGCGGTGCCGAGTGGGGCATCAACCTGCAGCCGGGAGGCACCGGGTCCTGGCAGACCGTCGTGCCCTTCGGGTGGAGCAACGGTGCGGAGATCGCCAGCGCGGACGGCTACACCTTCGACACGCCGGAGATGACCGAGGCCGTGGCCTACTTCCAGAGCTTCTTCACCGACGGGATCTCCAACCCGAGCCCGCCTGAGGAGGGTGCCGACGTCGGCTTCGTCTCCGGCGACATCCCGATGTTCGTCTCCGGGCCGTGGATGATGTCGATCGTCGAAGAGGCCGGCGGAGACGGATTCGCCGACAAGTACGACGTCGCGCCGATCCCGACCGGTGAGGGCGGCGAGTCCTCCTCGTTCGTCGGAGGCTCCAACCTCGGCGTCTTCGCCGACACCGAGGCCCGCGACCTGTCCTGGGCCTTCGTCCAGTACATGATCGACCCGGCGACCCAGGTCGAGTGGTACCAGGAGGTGGCTGCCCTGCCGTCGGTGAAGTCCGCGTGGGAGGACCCCGCGCTGGCCGACGACGAGAAGCTGGCCAAGTTCGGGACCGCGCTGGAGACCGCTCAGGCCCCGCCGAGCTTCCCCACCTGGGAGCAGGTCGTCAGCAGCCTGGACGGTGAGCTGGAGAAGGTCGCCAAGTCCGGGCTCGACCCGGCCGAGGCGCTGGCCAAGGCTCAGGCAGCGGCCGACTCCGCCGGCACGGGCCAGTAGCAGACCATGTCCACGGCCGCTGGCACGCCCGTCGTGGCGCCACCGGCACCAGACGACCCGCCCCTCCGCTCCGGCCCTCCCGGCCGGAAGCGGGAGGAGCGGGCCGCGTGGATCCTGGCGATCCCGTTCCTGGTGCTGTTCCTGATCTTCACGGCTTGGCCGATCATCCAGTCGGTCTACCTGTCGTTCACCGACGCCACGCGGCGAGACCTGCGCTCGCCGTTCGACGTCAACCTGGTGGGCTTCGACAACTTCGCGAAGGCGTTCGGCGACGAGCGGTTCCGCAAGTCGGCGCTCAACACGGCCTACTTCGTCCTGGTCGGCCTGCCGCTGACGCTGATCGTGGCGCTGGCGGCGGCGATTGCCCTGGACAAGGGCATCCACCGGTTCCGCAGCATCTTCCGTCTGGGCTTCTACACCCCGGTGATCACCTCGATCGTCGCGGTCGCCGTGATCTGGCGGTTCCTGCTGCACCCCGACGTCGGCCTGTTCAACACGGTGCTCGGCTGGGTCGGCATCGAAGGACCCAACTGGCTGGGATCGACGACCACGGCGATGCCATCGCTGATCATGATGGCGGTCTGGCGCAACTTCGGCACGGCGATGATCATCTTCCTCGCCGGGCTGCAGTCGGTCCCTGCCTCCCTGCACGAGGCGGCGGCGATCGACGGTGCCAACGCCTGGCAACGGTTCCGGCACATCACCTTGCCGCAGCTGAGACCGACGATCCTGTTCGTCTCGGTGACCACGGCGATCGGCTACCTGCAGGTGTTCGAGGAGCCGTTCGTGATGACCGGACAGGGCGGTCCGCTGGACAGCACGCTGACCGTGTCGCTGTTCACCTACCAGCAGTTCAGCTTCGGCCAGTACGGCTATGCCTCGGCGATCAGCTACATCGTGTTCATCGTCATCGCCGTGGTGACCGCGATCCAGTTCCGACTGCTGCGGGAGCGTGACTGACATGGCCGCTGGAGTGAACGCCACACCGACTGTCCGCAGCCGCTGGTGGCTCTACGTGATCCTGACGATCGCCCTGATCGCCGTCATCACCCCGTTCATCTGGATGATCCTGGGCAGCGTGAAGACCACGGCCGAGCTGCGCCAGGCGCCGCCGACCTGGTGGCCGGAGAACCCGACGCTGGACAACCTGACCACGCTGTTCGGCGACCTCAACTTCGGGAAGTACTTCTTCAACTCCACCCTGATCGCGGCCGTCGTCACGGCGGGCAACCTGCTGTTCTGCTCGATGGTCGGCTATGCGCTGGCGATGCTGGAGTTCCGCGGCAAGAAGCTGCTGTTCGCCCTCATCCTGGCCACGCTGATGATCCCGGGGCTGGTGACCTTCGTGCCGCTGTTCGTCCTGGTCGTCAACGCGGGGCTGGCCGACAGCCTGCTGGCCCTGATGCTGCCGTTCCTGGTCGCCCCGTTCGGGGTGTTCCTGATGCGGCAGTTCGTCCTCACGCTGCCCAAGGACCTGCTCGACGCCGCCCGCGTCGACGGGGCCGGGGAGCTGCGGATCTTCCGCCAGGTCGTGCTGCCCCTGCTCGGTCCGGCCCTGGCGACGCTGGGGATCCTGACCTTCCTGGGCAGCTGGAACAGCTTCCTGTGGCCCTTGGTCGTGGCTCAGGGGGAGGACATGTACACCCTCCCGGTGGCCCTGGCGCTGTATTCCATCGGCCAGAACTCCACCGAGTACGGCCTGCTCCTCGCGGGCGCGACCGTCGTCGTGCTCCCGGTGCTGATCGTCTTCATGATCTTCCAGCGCCGCTTCATCGAGGGGATCGCCACCACGGGAATCAAGTAGTCGTGCCGAGTAGACCTCGTCAAAAGGAGACAACCATGAGCACCCTTTCGTCCGGATCCAGCTTCACCCAGCCCGTGCGTCGGCGCACGGTGCTGGCCGGGGGTATGGCGGCCGCGCTGGCCGCCGCCCTCCCCGCACCAGCCGGCGCCGCGCCCTACCTGAGCGGTCCGCAAACCCGGCCCCGTCCCCCCGGGTGTCGACAAGAAGACGGCGATGAAGTGGGCTGCCGACACCTGGGACAGCCTGGTCGCGATGGTCGACCCACACACCGGCCTGGCGGCCGACTGGGTCTCCGGTGACCTCCAGACCCGCAGCATCAACACCTCGCCGACCAACATCGGCGGCTATCTGTGGAGCGCCCTGGCGGCCCGCGACCTGCGGCTCATCACACCGGCGGAGTGCAAGAAGCGGATCCGCCAGACGTTGCTGACGCTGCAGCGCATGGAGCACCACACCGCCAGCGGGATGTACTTCAACTGGTACGACATCCGCGACGGCTCGGTGCTGACGATCTGGCCGGAGAACGGCAACACGGTGGTGCCGTTCGTCTCCAGCGTCGATGCGGCGTGGCTCGGGGCGGCGCTGCTGTGCGTCCGCAACGGCGACCCGGCCAACGCCAAGCTGGCCGGCAAGATGTTCGACGCGATGCGGTTCGACGTCTTCGCCGACCCGACGTTCTCCAAGCCCTACCTCAACTACGGCGGGTTCTACCTGGTGAAGCCGCCGTCCCCGGCCACCGAGGAGCGGGACCTGATCGGCAGCGGGACTCCGGTCTGGTACACCTCCACCCACCACTACGACACGACGGTGTCCGAGACCCGGATCACGACCTACCTCGGCATTGCCAAGGGGCAGGTCCCGGCGACTGCCTACTACCAGACCTGGCGGACCTTCCCGCCGGAGTGGGACTGGCCCGAGATGCCGCCGGTCGGCGAGATGCGCGAGTACCTCGGAGTGCAGGTGTGGGAAGGCGCGCACACCTACTACGGCATGCACACGGTCCCGGGCTGGGGCGGCAGCATGTTCGAGGAGCTGATGCCGGACATGTTCGTCCCGGAGGCGACCTGGGCGCCGAAGTCGTGGGGTCGCAACCACCCCCGCCATGTGGCCAGCCAGCGGCTGCACGGGATGGAGGAGTACGGCTACTGGGGCTTCTCCCCGGCCAGCAACCCGGCCGGCGGCTATGCCGAGTGGGGCGTCGACGCTCTGGGGCTCAACCCCGAGGGCTACTTCTCCGATGTCGAGCACACCGACTACAACTGGAACCAGCCGAAGCCGGACTTCGGCGAGGGTGTCGTCACCCCGCACGCAGCCTTCCTGGCGATGATGCACGAGCCAGGGCAGGCCTACGACAACCTGTCCAACCTGGTGAGCGACTTCGACGCCTACGGTCCCGGCGGGTTCTACGACGCGATCAACGTCGTCTCCGGCCAGGTCAACCAGCGCTACCTGTCGCTGGACCAGGCCATGGTGATGGGCTCGCTCGGCAACGTGCTGGCCCGCGACTCGATCCGCCGCTACTTCACCGAAGGTGAGATCACCACCCACATCCGTCCGCTGATCGCGCCGGAGGTCTTCGGACCGGAGGACTGAGGGCGTGGAGTTCCGCGACCTCAACGGCAACGGGCGGCTGGATCCCTACGAGGACCCACGCCTGCCCGTTGCCGAGCGGGTGGCCGACCTGCTCGGGCAGCTGAGCCTGCCGGAGAAGGCCGGGCTGATGTTCCACACGGTCATCGAGGCCGGTGCGGACGGCGAGCTGGTGGAGTCGGCGGGCAAGATCAGCAAGTCGCCGACCAGCCAGGTCGTGCTCGGCAAGCAGCTGTCGCACTTCAACGTGCACGAGCTGGGGCCTGCCAGGCTCGCCGCCCGCTGGAGCAACGCGCTCCAGCGGCTGGCCGAGCAGACGCCGCACGGCATCCCGGTGACCATCTCCACCGACCCGCGGCACGGGTATGTCGAGAACGCCGGCGTCTCCTTCGCCGCAGGTGCGTTCTCGCAGTGGCCCGAGCCGCTCGGCCTGGCAGCGTTGCGTGACGCCGACCTGGTCCAGCGGTTCGCCGACATCGTGCGGCAGGAGTACGTCGCCGTCGGCATCCGGGCGGCCCTGCATCCGACGGTCGACCTGGCCACGGAGCCTCGGTGGGCGCGCCAGGCGGGCACGTTCGGGCAGGACCCGGAGGTGGTCACCGAGCTCGGCCTGGCCTACCTGCGGGGACTGCAGGGTGAGCGGGTCGGGCCGGACTCGGTGGCCGGCACCGCCAAGCACTTCCCCGGCGGCGGCTCGCAGAAGGACGGTGAGGACGCGCACTTCCCCTACGGCCGCGAGCAGGTCTACCCGGCGGGGAGGTCCGCGGACCACCTGGCTCCGTTCCCGCCGCTCATCGCGGCGGGCGTGGCGGCGATCATGCCCTACTACTCGATGCCGATCGGGCTGGTCGTCGACGGTCAGCCGGTGCCCGAGGTCGGCTTCGGCTACAACCGCGCGATCGTGCACGACCTGTTGCGCGAGCGGCTCGGCTTCGACGGGGTGGTGCTCTCGGACTGGGAGCTCGTGCACGACAACCACGTCGGCGACCAGGTGCTGCCGGCGCGGGCCTGGGGCGTCGAGCACCTCGACCCCCCGGCGCGGATGGAGATGCTGCTGGAGGCCGGGTGCGACCAGTTCGGCGGCGAAGAGGACGTCGACACGCTGATCGGGCTGGTGGAGTCCGGCCGGGTGCCGATGTCGCGGATCGACGAGTCGGCCCGGCGGTTGCTGACGGTGAAGTTCCAGCTCGGGCTCTTCGACGACCCGTTCGTCGACGAGGAGGCGGCCGCCACCACGGTGGGCCGGGCCGACTGGGTGGCCGCGGGGCACCATACGCAGGCCGCGTCGGTCACCGTGCTGGTCGACACCGGAAGGCTGCCGCTCACTGCGGTGTCGCGGGTGTATGTCGAGGGCGTCGAGCCCGAGGTGGCCGCCCGGCTCGGGACCGTCGTCGAGTCGCCGGAGGAGGCGGACCTGGCGATCGTCCGGATCGGAGCCCCCTTCGAACCGCGGTCGGACCTCTTCCTCGAGGCGTGGTTCCACCAGGGGTCGCTCGACTTCCCGCCGGGGCTGGTGCACCGGTTGCGGCGGATCGCGGACCGCTGCCCCTGGTGCTCGACGTGACGCTGGACCGGCCGGCCATCCTGACCCCGCTCGTCGATGTGGCGACCGTGCTGGTGGGCAGCTATGGCACCAGCGATGCCGCCCTGGTCGATGCGCTCACCGGTGAGATCGCCCCGGTCGGCCGGCTGCCGTTTGACCTGCCGCGGTCGATGGACGACGTCCGGGCCCACCCCGAGGACCAGCCCGGCTTCGACGACCCGTTGTTTGCCTGCGGATTCGGCCTCGGCGAGCGCTGACGCGACGTGCCGACGCACCCGGCCAGCGTGGGCCGGGTGCGGGGCGGGGCAGCTAGACATGCCAGGTCACGCCAGAGCCGGTGACGGTGGCGGTCAGCTCACGCCGATGGACATGAGTGTGGTGACGCTGGCAGAGCAGAGCCGCGTTGAGCAGGTCGGTGGACCCGCCCTGGACCCAGTGCCGCACGTGGTGTGCGTCGGTCCACTGGGGAGGCATGGTGCACCCGGGGAACGTGCAGCCCCTGTCACGCAGCCACAGGGCCTTGCGCTGGGCCGGTGAGAAGAGCCGCTGCGCGCGGCCGACGTCGAGGGGCTCGCTGGGGCCACCGAGCACCACGGGCGTGATCTTGGCGTCACAGGACAGCCTGCGCACCACGCCGGGAGCGAGCACCTCACCGGTCAACGTCGTGCCTGACCCCGTCGCCTGGCGCAGGTCGTCCCAGTTGACCAGGACCATGAGCTGGGTCCTCTCCGTGCGGGGGAGGGCGTCGTCGGCGCAGCCGACCGCGCGGGTGACCAGGTCGAGCAGGGCATCGGCCCGCCGCCGTGCGGCCGGACGCGGATCGGGTGTGCCGTCGTCGCTGGGCTGGGGAGCGGACAGCCCCGCGATCGCGGCGTCGACGATGGCGGCGGCCTCCGGCTCGAGCAGCCACCGGTACTCGGCCAGGCCTGCAGCCCCGGCCACCTTGAACAGCGCGCGACCGCGCTGTGCCCGCTCCTGGTCCCGGTCGAGGTCGGCTGCAGGCTGGAGCAACGGCCGGGCACGCCGCAGCAGCACCCTCAGCTGACGATCGGTGAGCCCACGCACCCGAGCCGCTCCCGTCGCGTCGGCGAGCACGCCGTCGTCACTGGCTCCCTCGACGATCCGTGCCATGTCCCGCGACAGCAGCTCGGCGTCGGCGACTGCCTCGACCTCCTCGTGGAAGCGCACGAGCTGGTCGGCCTTGGACACGGAGAGCTCGCGGGAGGACAGGCGGTCGAACACGAGCCGCAGATCCGCTGAGTCGCGCGCCTCGGCTGCGGCCAGACGGACGACCGAGGCTGCGTGGTGTGGGGCCGGCGCCGGGACCGCCCTGCCGAGGTGCCGCGTGGTCCAGTCCGTGGCGGAGTATCCGGCGTCGCCCGGCAGCCCGCGCTCGACCGCCTCACCGACGACGCGGCGCTCCACCGCGGCCAGGTAGTGGCGAGACCACTCGATCAGCCCGAGCGCTCTCTCCAGCTGCTCAGTGGACTGCGACCACAGCGGAGCATCCGCCGCGCCAGCCGCCGCCAGAGCGATCTCGCGCAGCGCGTCGAGTCCCCCGGCAAGTGCGCCGTCGAGCCCCGCCGGCAGCCGCGGCCCGGCGGGCGGCGGTGCTGTCTGGGTGCTCATGGAAAGACGCTACCCGGCACCACTGACAATGCTCTGACCTGCAGAGACAACCCCATACCCGGCTGGCTGCCGAGCCCAGCTGCCCACGCTGCCGGACTGGGACCGGGCGCGCCATACACGCCGGGGAGCTAGCCGCACCACCCGGGCGAGTGCACCGAGGACGGCGGGTGGGGCGCCTGGGACGTCACCCATCCGACGCAGGGGTTCGTCGACATCCTCATCGTCGACGGCAGCGACTCGGCATACCCCAAGACCCAGTACGTGGGCTACTACGACTGGGAGTACCGGGGAACGTGGAACGTGCGGCCCAGCGGCGCGTGGGACGGCTACTACGACGAGCTGTGGCAGAACACCACCGCGACGGTCGTCAAGCTCGGCGCCAAGGCGACGGTGTCGACGTCCCGCTCGGGCAACTATGTGTCGCTCACCTCGCGGCCCACCTACTACTCACCCAACAGTGACGGTTACCGCCCGTGGGCCGCGGCAACGGTCCGCTTCTACTACAAGGACTCCGCGGGCAACTGGCGCTGGGCCAAGACGACGACGTCCAACAGCTCTGGTGTCGCGACAGCCCGCATCTACGCCTCCTCCGCCCGGGACTGGAAGGCCGTGGTCGCGGAGAGCTCCACCAAGTGGTCTGCCACGTCTGCCACGTCGCGCCGCTGACGGCAGGCCCTGCACCAAAGGCGACTCGCAGCACGGCGCCGGTCCCCATCAGACAGACTTGAGGCGTGGACTCAGACATGGACGCCGACGTCGTCGTGGTGGGCGCCGGGCTCGCCGGCCTGCGGTGTGCCCGAGCGCTCCAGGACGCGGGACGCACGGTGCAGGTCGTGGAGGCCGCGTCGCAGGTAGGCGGTCGGGTGAGCACCGAGCTGGTCGACGGCTTCCGGTGCGACCGCGGGTTCCAGGTGCTCAACCCGGCATACCCGGCCGTGCAGGAGTGGGTGGATGTCGACGCGCTCGAGCTGGGCAGCTTCGACGCCGGGGTGATGGTGCGCGCCGTCGACGGGCTGCGGATCGTCGCCGACCCGGTCCGGGCGCCACAGCACCTGGCCGCGACGCTGCGCAGCGGGCTGCTCGACCCGGCTGACCTGTGGGCGCTGGGCAGGTGGATGGCGCCGGCGATGGTGGCTCCGCAACGCTCGATGGGTCCGATGGACCTGCCCCTGCGGGACGCTCTCGACGCCGCCGGCGCCCACGGTCGGCTGCGGCACGTGCTGGACCGGTTCATCGCCGGAGTCCTCGTGGACAGCCACGGGACGACCTCAGCCGCCTTCACCCGGCTGCTGCTGCGCGTCTTCGCGCTCGGCCGGCCGGGTCTGCCTGCCGGCGGGATGCGTGAGCTCCCCGCGCAGCTTGCCGACGGCCTGCCGGTGCGGCTGGACAGTCCGGTCGAGGAGGTGCGCAGGCTGGGTGAGGGTGCCGGTATGGCGGTGCTCGTCGCCGGCCAGACGCTGCGCGCTCGAGCCGTCGTCGTGGCGACCGACGTGACCACGGCCAGCCGGCTGACCACCCTGCCCAGCCACCCCGTCAAGGGGCTGGTGACCTGGTGGTTCGCCGCCGACGAGGCGCCCACCCCGCACGCCCTGCTCGCGGTCGAGGGTCGCGGCCACGACGCGCCGGTCGGGCCGGTGTGGAACACCGCCGTGGTCACGCACGCTCAGCCCAGCTATGCCCCGCCGGACCGCCACCTCGTCCAGGCCACGACGCTGCTCGACCGGCCGGACGGGGACGCCCCCGAGACGGTCGTGCGGGCTCATCTGGCCGACCTCTACGGCTGCGACGCGTCCCGGTGGGAGCTGGTCGTGCGGCACCGCATCCCCGACGCGCTGCCGGCGATGCCGCCGCCACTGGACGCCCGGCGTCCGGTCGAGCTGTCCCCCGGTCTCTACGTGTGCGGCGACCACCGGGACACCGCCTCGATCCAGGGGGCGCTGGTGTCCGGCCAGCGGACACCACCATCTGATAAGGACTTGACCGCTCGCCGGAGATTCCGCATTTCGTCCGCTACCTGATGCACATGACGGCCATGCGTCACCAGTGGAGGACCTATCACCGCCTGGCGGAGTCCAGGAACGCGGGAGACGAGGGGCCGCTGGCCGTGGTGCGGCTCGACGGTCACACGGACCGGGAACTGCCCTCCACGGCCGAGATCCACTTCATCCAGGAATCGGTGGAGGCCACCTGGGAGAACGCCCGACGCGCCCTGGAGGCGTCGGGCCTCGACGGTGGGGACCGTGGTGGAGGAGGACCGGCGCTTCGCCTCGTCGTTGCTCGGCTGGCTCAACAACCTGCTCGCCCAGCTGAGACGGAGCGGAGTCGGCGAGCCGCTCTGGAGCCCTCGGCGGGGGCCGGGCCGGCCGGTGCGGGTGCTGATGGTCGCGGACGAGTGGTTCCCGGCACATGGCGGCGTGAGCACGTTCAACAGCAAGATGAGTGCGGCCCTCGCCCGCCAGGGGGCCGACGTCCGCGTCATGGTCCACACCTCCACCGAGCGGGAGCGGGCCGACGCGGCCGAGCACGGGGTGCGACTGCTCGACGTGGCGCAGCCAGGACTCACCAGGGAGGCCGCGCGGTCGGTGCCGCCGGCCTTCACCGACGGATTCCTGCCGGATCTCGTCGTCGGGCACGGCAGGGTCACGGGCCGGCGGCCAAGGTGCTGGTCGAGCGCTACTTCAAAAACGCCGGGCGACTGCACTTCCTGCACGTCGAGCCGGACCAGGCGGAGGCCAACAAACCGGACGCCGAAGGGGACTTGGCGGCCCGCGCCGAGGAACGCACGGAGCTGGAACTACAGCTCTGCCTGGGCGCGCTGCACCCGATGCCGGTCGGCCCCCGGCTGGAGAGGGCCCTGGCGCCCCACCTGCGCACGCCCGAGTACGAACACCTCGCACCCGTCCGCGTCGACCCGGGCTTCGACGGCGGGACGCTCGTGATTCCGCCCCGGCCGGGAGAGATCCCCGAGGTCCTGTTCCTGGGCCGGCTGGAGGACGCCCCTATTCAAGGGACTGGACATCGCCGCCCGGGCGCTGGGCAGAGCGGTCGCGGAGGGGGAGGGTCCCGGTTCCCTGCACCTGTTCGTACGGGGGATCCCCGAGGGCGAGTCCGAGGAACTGGCGGCCCTGGTCGAGAAGTGGGTCGACAACCCCGCTGTGGACGTCATTCCCCGCCGCTACTCGGCTGATCCCCGGCGGATCAGGAACGACCTCGCGCGGGCCACTCTCGTCCTGATGCCCTCCCGGGCGGAGGCGTTCGGTCTGGCCGGTGCGGAGGCGATCGCCTCCGGGGTACCCGCGCTGGTCAGCGGTCGCAGTGGGCTGGGCATGCTGCTGCGGGCCCAGCAGACACCGGCGGCGGACCGGGCCGTGGTGGACGTGAAGGCGGCCCGGGGTCACCGCAGAAGCGCGACATGCGGACCTGGGCGCAAGCCATCCACGCCGTGCTGCGCAACCCGGAAGCCGCCTTCCGTGACGCCGCCGAACTCCGTGACGTGATGGCCGCCCGCTACACCTGGGCCGGGGCCGCCGCCACCGTGCTCGGCTGCGCCCACCCGGAGAACACCGCCTGACCCGGGCCCGCGCCCTCCCGAGACCCGCAACCGGCTCCCCGCGTCCTGCCGGTGGACGTGGAGAGCCGGATTCGGGTGGGGCACGGCGATCAGTGGGTCTGCACGGCTGTCGTCCTCCTGCGGCAGGCCGAGGGTCCGATATCCCCTCGGGGTGGAGTCCGCAGGGAAACATCCGGACGGATCCGGCCGCCCCCGGTCCTGGGACAGACTGGAATCCTCTGGAATCCGTGCGGCGCGGACCCGTCGACATTCCCTCGGAGGAACGGTGGCGAACAAATCCCTTCGGCCGTCCGGCCAGGACGGAGAGGTGCTGGGGCGGCGGCTGGCGGTCGAGTTCGCGCGCGCTGTCGTCCAGGCCGAGAAGCAGCTGGGCAGAACACTGGACCGCCGGGAACTCGCCAGACGCGTGAGCATCTCCACCAGCAGCCTGTACGCCTAACTGTACGAACGGCACCACCCTGCCCGGCGCCGGGGTCTTCGACTCGCTCCTCGCCGAGCTGGGCGTCCCAGGTCCGCAGGCGGGCCGGCTCGCCACGCTGCGGGACGAGGCGGACGCAGCCCCGGCGGCTGCGTCCCACCGCCGCCCGTGCCGATGTCCGCCGGCCGCCCGCCGCTCCCGGCCTCTCCGGCCGTTCCGCGCCAGCTTCCGCTGAGTCACCCGGGATTCGTCGGCCGGGAGGCGGAACGCGCCCGGCTCAACGCGTTGCAGAACCCGTCCGGCGACGCCACCGGCAGAGCTGCCGTCGCCGTGATCGAGGGCACCGCGGGTGTCGGCAAGACCACGCTCGCCCTGCACTGGGCCCACGAGGTGCGGGCCCGCTTCCCGGACGGCCAGCTCTACGTCAATCTGCGGGGCTTCGGCCACGAGGCGGTCATGGACCCCGGCGAGGCGCTGCACACGTTCCTCCAAGCCCTCGGCGTCACCCCGACCGCCGTCCCGGCCGACACCGCCGTGGCCTCCGGACTCCTGCGCACCCTGCTGGCCGACCGCCGGGTGCTGCTGGTCCTGGACAACGCGCGCTCCGCGGATCAGGTACGGCCGCTGCTGCCGACCTCGCCCGGTTCCGCCGCCGTCGTGACCAGCCGCAACCGCCTCGACGGCCTGGTCGTCCGGGAAGGAGCCCTGCGCCTGGCACTCGACGTGCTGCCCCGCTACGCCGCCCGTGTCCTTCTGGAGCGGCAGATGGGCGCGGAGCGCGTCGCCCTGGAGCCGCGCGAGGCCGACGAACTCGTCGATCTGTGCGCCCGGCTGCCCCTCGCGCTGAGCGTGGCCGCCGCCCGTACGGCCACGGCCCCCGCCGGCTCGATCAGCGCCCTGGTCCGCGAACTGCGCTGTGCGCGGGCGCCGTTGGACCTGTTCGGGGCGCAGGATGCGGATGTCGACCTGCGGAGCGTCTTCCACGGTTCGTACGCGCTGCTGCCGGCGCCCGCCGCGCACCTCTTCCGGCTCCTCGGCTGCCACCCCGGGCCCCGAGTTCGACGCCCTGACCTGCGCGGGACTCATCGGCGCCCTCGATCCGCCGCTCCCCCTCCTCGACACACTCGCCTCCGCCCACCTCGTCCACCAGCACACTCCGGGCCGCTACACCCTGCACGACCTCCTCCGGCTGTACGCCGCGGAACTCCTGGACGACGGTCCGCCGCAGGAGCGCGTGGACGGCACCGAACGGCTGCTGAGGCACTTCCTGGACACCGCACGCCTGGCCGACCACCACCTCGAACCCTGGCGCCCGACACCCGGCGATCCACCGGAGCCCACCGCCGTACAGCCGCCGATCGGCGACAACGCCACGGCGGCCGACTGGTTCGAGACGGAGCTGCCGTCTCTCCAGGCCGCCATCGCCCGGGCCGCCGACACCCCGGGCCTCGGTGGATACGCCTGGCGGCTGGCCGACGCCTGTGCCGTCCATCTGCGCCGCTCGGGCCGGCGGGCCCAGCGGGCCGCCCTGCATGCCCTCGCCCGCGACGCCGCGGCCCGGAGCGGGGACCGGGTCACCCGCGCCCGCCCGCGCCGGCTCGCCGACGCCCTCTCCCGTCTGAACCGGACCGAGGAGGCGCTCGGCCTGCTGTACGAGGCCCTCCGGGCCTGCCGCGCCCTGGGCGAGGTGGAGGGCGTACGGGAGGTCCGGCTCTCCCTGGTCCGGGCGTACGACTCCGGCGGCGCCCCCGCAGAGCGCTGCCGCACGCCCGGCTCGCCCTCGCCATGGCGGAGCGCACCGGAGATCCGCCGGCGCTGGCCGACGGACTCACCGCCGTGGCCCAGCAGTGGGAGCGGCTGGGAGAGCACGCCGGCGCCCTGGACCACGCGCGCCGGGCCCTCGAGCTCTACACGGCGCTCGGTCACCTCGACGGCCAGGCGGGCATCCTGATCTGTATGGGCCACGCCGAACGGGGGCTCGGCCGGCCCGCCGCCGCGGTCGGCCACTACGGGGTCTCCCTGGACCTCGACCGGGCCCTGGCGACCGCTACCGCGAGGCCCACGCCCTGGGCCACCTCGGGGACGCCCACCTGGCGCTCGGCGGGGAGGAGGAAGCCCGCGCCCGGTCGGAGGAGGCCCTCGCGATCTTCGAGGACCTGCACCATCCCGATGCCGGACCGGTGCGCGCCAAGCTGCGTACACCGGCCGTGGACTACCCTCCGGTGCCCGCATCCAGCCAGCACAGCCCGTAACCGTAGCCCACTTTCATCGCCGCGAACTCGACGTCCACCAGGCCCCGTTCGTCCGGCCGCAGGGCGGGGGTGCCGGGGTCGTGCTGGTAGATCACGGCGGTGGGCACCCCGGCCAGGCGCCACACCGTACGCGGCAGCCTCGCCCGGTCGAAGCCGACCCGCAGCCGGAAGTGCTCGCTGCGGGTCACCGGCACATGCACGAAGTGCGGGGCATGGGCTGGGCCGGCGGTATGCGCAGCCTCAGTTCGTACACATGGCGGGTGCCGGTCCTGAGCGGTTCGGGCAGCACCAGGAACCGCTCGAAGTAGCTCTCGTACTGCGGCACGCCGTCCGCCAGCCGTCCTCCCGGACCAGCGAGATGTCCAGTCCGTGCCCGCGCGTCGTGTCACCGGTACGCCGGGGCACGCTCACCCGACCGGGATCCGGTCCAGGCCGTCGCAGGTCGCCACCACGACCCGGCGTTCCCACGCTTCGGGGGTCGGGGTGTCCAGCCTGAGCCGGGTGGAGACGGATTCGGTGTACCAGCCGTGCGGGTCGGTTCGCGCGCAGTCCGCCGGGCACTGCTCGGTGTGCACCCCGGCCGTGCGGCCCGCCGGGCCGTCCCGGGGGGTGGGACGACCCCGTCAGGACCGTCCGGGGAGTCGGGGTCCAGGGCCCGGCGCACCTGCGCCCAGTATTCGCCCCACTGCCGCACGTCGCCGCCGCAGGCGCCGACGATCGCCAGGGTGACCGGACGGCTGGGGTGGGTCTTGCCCTGCATGGCGTCGCTGACGGTCGTCCTGCCGTATCCGGTGCGACGGGCCAGTTGCTCCAGTGTGAGTCCGGCCGATCCGCGCAGGTCCCGGAGCCAGTAGGCGAAGAGACGGGTCGGCGACCCGTCCAGGACTATCTCCTTCTGTGGACGCCCCATCGTGCACAACTTCCCTTCTCCGCGCGGGCGGTGCCCCCGTGGCGCCGGTTCGCACAGAACCGGCCATGTCGTCCGGGTCTCGCGCGGCCTTCCGTGGCCGTCCCGGTTTTCCGGCGATCGTCCGGTTCTCCGGAGAACCGTTGATCGTGAACTCCGGCCCTTGCTCGACCGGTTGAGTCCGGTTCCGGTGCACCCGCATCGACCGGTTTCCGCCCTTGTACCCAGGAGAACGCCATGGCTCTGTCTGCCGGGAACCCCCGCGCCACGCGCCTGCCCGGCGATCTGGTGGCGCGGATGGAGCGCTTCGGCCGCTTCGAGTTCGACCCGCCGCCACCGGCATCGATGCCACGGATGTATGGGGTGGACTACAGGCGCCGTTCCTTCCGTTCGCCGAGTCGGACCCGGAGGGCTTCGCCCGGGCGCTGGCGAACGCCGTACTGCCGGCCGGAGGCTCGGCCCTCTTCGGGGCGGTGCGCACGATGTGGAACCTGATCGGCTCCGACTTCGACGACCCCGCCTACCGCTCCGTGCGGACGGCCGCGCTGGAGTTCTTCCGGGCGAACGGGATACTCGCCGGCCGGCTGCCCCGACGACTGGCTGTTCTGGCGGAAGAACCGCTCGAGCGCTGGCTCGCGGGCAGCCCCCCACCTGCCCCGGAGGAGGCCCGGATCACCCCGCTCGCACCGGGCGAGCCCGCCGGATCGCGCAGATCACCGAGATGTCGGACTCCAACGTCGTCTACGTCGGTGCCGCGGACGACGGCGGCTTCGTGGCCGTCGTCGACGCGCCCGCCAGCGACCCGACCCCCCCCGGAGCCGCTTCGTCTGGATGTCGGCGGACACCCTGCACGCCTTTTACACCGGCATCGGGGAGGTGTACCAGACACCGGTCCACTGGGCCGCCGGGGAGCTGCGCCCGTTCATCCCCCTGCCTCCGTCCCGTTTCTGAGGCAACCGACTCCCAAGGAGAGAAGACATGGCCAAAGGCCGAAGCTGCCAGGTCTGCCGGCAGCGCATGAGCGTCAAGAGCGAACAGCGGCAGCCCATTGGCTCGTGGGTCGTCTACGAGTGCCGCAACCCCGCCTGCAAGAACTGGATCGCCAGCGGTCAGCGCAACCGGTTCGGCGAAAAGGTCTTCGAGGACAAGTAGAGCGAGCGGAACGGAAAAGGAGAACAAGGCATGGCCAAGTCGCCTGTGGAGATCACGACGCAGCTGTCGATGGCGGAGGCGGCGGACGTCTTCCGCGACGCGATGCGGGTGAGCTGGTCGAGCGAGCACGTCACCGGCGCGGGAACCACCTTCGAGCAGCCCAGCGGCTCAGTCTTCGACACCGTCGCCGAGGACCGTCCGGACTTCGTCGTGATGGCGTTGCTCGGCGGCCGGGGAGCGGGGATACAGAAGTCCGCGGTCCACATGTACATGTGGAACCGCGGGTGCGAACCGCGAGATCATGCTCGGCGTCGGCCGCAATCTCGGTTCCTTCGGCATCAAGGCGAACCGCAAGATCCGACGCTATGTCGACGCGCTCGCCGACCTCGATCCGTCCATGGAGTACTCGGGGATCTGAACGAGCGCACGGACCGGCCTTCGGGCCCGGAGGCCCGATGAGCACCCGGCACAGGGGGCCGGGTGCTCATCGGCATGTACGAGCCTCCCGTGGACGGTGCTCACCTCACTCCGCCGCCGCGAACGCCTCCGCCGACACGTCCCGACCAGCACCGACCGGTGGAACGCGTAGACCTCGATGTGGGAGACCTTGATCAGCAGGCAGTACTGGTCCAGGGACGCCACCGACCGCGCCACCTCCGCGTACTCGCGCCGCAGGAAGTGGACCGCCGCCTGGTTCGCCACCGAGCTCTGTCCGCACACGAGCACGACCGGTCGGCTCGACTCCGGCGGCCTGAACTTGGCGACCACGGCGTACTCCTGGTGCCCCCGGTCGAAGTAGTAGCGCTCGCCGCCGACCACGATCGCCATCGAGTCGGGCCGGTCGCTGAACGGAGTGATCGTCAGCCCCGGCAGACGGGCCGTGAGGTGGCCCCCGGTCCGCGGATTCGCACCGCCGATGGGGCCACCGACGCAGAACTCCGTACGGTCGCCGTTGCTGCCGCGCAGTTCACCTGACTCCACACTCACCGGGCAACCGAGTTCGCCCAGCAGCACGGACAGTTCGACGACGGCCCGCAGGTCCCGTTGGTGGACCGTTTCCGACTGCCCGTGCTTGGCTCCCGCGACGAGTACGCAGGGGTCGCCCGGGCGGGTGCCGAAGAAGGCGGCCTTGCGGTACAGCTTCCTGGTCTGCCGGCCCCGCTCCCACAACGCACCCAGACCGAGACCGATGAGACTGGTCAGCAGACCGACCGCGACGTTGCCGATCACCGACAGCATCGGCGGCCGTCAGTTCCGCTCGGAGGGCTCGGGACGTGATCCGCCGGGCGCGGACTCCGTGGCGAGCGTGTGCACGAGGGCGACGACCCGCTCCCTGTACTCCTCGGGCAGCGGCACCCTCCTGTCGTCCTCCGACGGCTCCCCGTCCGGCGGGGCGCCGATCCGGGAGACCCGGGGCCCGAAACCTCCTCCAGTTCGCCGGTCAGCGCGTCCACCGCCGCCCGGTCCCCCGCGGCCAGGGCTGCCGACAGCTCGTCGAGCTGTTCCGCGATCTCCTCCCACTTCCAGGGCGGCAGGAGCCACTCCTCCTGGATCAGTTCCAG
>CAWADV010000005.1:0-758521 GCA_963781115.1 uncultured Actinomycetota bacterium | reverse complement strand
CCCTCAGCGGGTAGGCGTGAACTACGTCAGCCCAGGTCAGGCCCCGGATTCCGCGCAACCGTGCGGGATTCGGGGTCTTGCTTGTTGAGCACGTCTGGGCAGACCGGCCGAAGCCGGCGAAACTGGTGACCAAGCCGAGACTTCACGCCCGTGGCAGTTCTGCCAGACTACTCTCTAGAATGCACCAACGCGAGCGAAGAATAGGAGGAGACATCGCGATTGCCACACAGGTAGTTGGAAGACTCCTTTCTCCATATGCGGGCGGGATCGTGGCGATATAGTTGTCCTCCTGTCGGGCGGATCGTGACTACCTTCCCACGGTCAAGAGTTTTGGCATCTAGCGGAATAGGGACGCCAATTGTCCTTTGGGAGCACGCCGTCGCGCACGACCTTCGTGACGTGACGCTGCTGACGACTTCTTGCACTGGACGCCTTGTTTCTTCGACTCGGATCGTCCAAACTGCAAAACCATTTGGTCGCGTCATCCTCCGTCCCGGCTTCAGGTGATCTCAATCCGGCCGCGAAAGGACGGTCGCTGTTTTTACTCAGATTGGGTCTAATGACGGTACAGGACGCCGTCTGGCGGGAGGATGGGGCACACCTGCTGGAAGACTTCGTCCGGCGAAACCCATCGACCCGTGTCAACATCATCGACAACCTCGTCGTAAATTGCCTTGTTCACCAAATAGACGTCGGCGCTCTCTGCTGTAGCGATGTACACGTCTCTTGTCGGTGGTGTCTCCACCTCGTAACCCAAGTCGCTCAAACAAGGGATGGTCTCCTTCACGAGGTGATCGTAGATGACCCCATACTGTGCCAAAGTAAGCGGCACGGTGTACTTAGCCTCGATCGGATACTGTCCTAGGCAAGTCGCGTACCCTTGATTGAAGCTCGTTTCCTGCTCCAACGGAAAGCTGTAGTCCACCACTCCAAACTCATCGACACTAGCCGGCCAGCCGGCCTGTGTCATACATTCAGCGTGCACGCGTCCCGCCTCGTCGGGTGTTACCTCCCGAATCACCGCGACAGTCAAGGCC
Source organism: uncultured Actinomycetota bacterium (assembly GCA_963781115.1). Taxonomy (GTDB): domain Bacteria; phylum Actinomycetota; class Actinomycetes; order Actinomycetales; family Dermatophilaceae; genus Ornithinicoccus. Next base: position 757,484 of record CAWADV010000005.1, on the reverse strand, counting down.
TCATCAGACACCCCGAAGTCCTGCGCGAACTGTTCTTCAGGCGAAAGGCTGCGCTCCACGTCAGACGAAACTGACTCCCCGGAGTTCGCACCGGTACAACCGCCGAGGACCAAACCAAACGTCCCCACCGAAGCCACGGACGCCCAATGTTTCGCGCGGCCAACGTTTCGATTCCACGACGACACGATGAATGTTCGATTGCCGGGGGTAGTCAACTAGGCTGCCTCAGCCAGAGAGATTGGATAGGCGGGCTTCACGCAACTCGCGAGCGTTGAGCATGGGGACTAGGCGCAGAACATATCGACATAGGTCGCATTGATCGATCCATACGCCGATGCCGATGTTCCATAGTTTTGTGCCCACTCGGTGCCCGCGTCGTGGGAATAGTAGGTTAGGTTGCTCCTATACGGCAATTCCTTGAGTGCGACGAAACCGCTCTGATAGAGTCTGTGGTTGCGGTACCCTTGAGTGGTACCGCCTAGCCAAATCTCATTCGCCCCGAAGTAGCCACAGTCGGTCTCGTTGTAATCGAATACGGTGACTGCGGCCACTGACTGGGCAGAACTAAGAGTGAAGACAGCGACTAGGCTGACGGCAACGATACTTTTCTTCAACCGCACGGTCCGCCTCTTTCGTTGGGTGACGTCGGGTCATGAGCGACCCGGGATCTGCCAGTATCACCACGAGCAACACGGCGCACAACCCACTTGACCAAACCGTAACTTCCAGGTCCCGCCCGCGTGACCGGGGCCGGGGAACCAGCCGGGAAACAGCACCAGCAGATCACCGTGGCCTAGGATCACCCGGGAGGGGTCCAGGGCGGCGCCCTAAAGACGAAGCCGATGTCGGCGACCGCACCCGCGAGAGCGGGTCGCGTCCGTGGCGCGCTGACCGCTCGCTGCCCCAGCAGCACCTCACTGCGGCGGGATGAGCATCAGAGCGCGCAGTCATGGCACCCCGCCACCCGCCAGGAGGTCCAGCTCCAAACCCTTCTCCCGGCGTCCTGCCTCAGCGAGTCGTCATCTCGCCAGCGATCCGCTCAACAGGATCCGAGGCTTCTTCTCCGGCGGAATCGAGGGTGGCCTTCCCATGCGTCTGACTCTCCTTCAGGACTGACCTAATGTCCTGCCACAGAGTCTGACGCGCGACATCCCTACTCGACACGGGCGGGTTCAGACCTTGCCTAAACCATCGATTGTGAACCGCCTCTATAAAGGCTCGGCAGAACCCATTTGGAGCGGACGCGTGAGGTGCGAGCGCCAGGATCCCCCACGGGCAATTGGGGCGTGCGTCCCCGAGTGCTCTCGCATCAACGCACCGCACGGTACTCAGCTCTCCACCGTCCCAGTAGGCGCGGGCGACCTGCTTGAGGGGCGCCAGGAACTCCTGATGTCGGTGCCGCGGCTTGCACGCGGCGGTGACTCTCCCGGGGGCATGTCCACGGCCGCGAAAGGCGGGGTCGAGGTCCCGTGCCGCTTTCGTTTGTCGGTCCGCCGCTGGGGCAGACCCGGCTGCATTGCCAGCATCGGCGCGGTTCGCTCCCGAGCCTGGATCTGGGACTTATCGTCCACGCACAAGACCACTGCGTTCTCAGGTGGGTCCAGAAAGAGCGGGACGACGTCGGTGACCCCTTCGCGATGAGCTCAGGTCGGTGGAGAACTTGTAAGTCGCCACCCGCCAGGGCTGGACCCGGCTCACGCCAGCCCCGGGCGACAGAAACATCACCCACCCGCAGATGACGGGCCAGCAGCCGCGTCGACCAGTGCGTTCCCTCGCACTTCTTCGACGGCGGCACCAGGTCGACCAACCGCGCTCTACCCGGCCGTTGCGGGAGGGATGAGGTCATGGGGTGCGGAGCACCCTGACGGGGTCGCGGGTCGCGGCGTACAGCGCGGGGGTGACTGCGGCGGCGAAGGCGGCGAGGACCGCGAGGAGCGCGGTGCCGGCGGTGAAGGTCCAGGGAGGCACGGCGGCGACCCGGTCGGCGACCCACAGGCCGAGCCCGGTGCCCAGACCCGCCCCGAGCAGTGCGGGGGCCAGGGTGCGGGTGATGACCAGGGCGACGATGGTGCTCCGGGTGGCGCCGAGGGCGCGGCGCCGGCCGAGGTCGGCGCGGCGGACGAGGACGTCGGCCAGGACGACGATGGCCACGAGCAGGGCCCCCGCGCCGAGGACGCCGAGGAGCAGGGCGCGGCCGAACGTGCCCAGGTCGGCGGCGACGTCCGCTTGGAGCTGGGCCAGGTCGATGGGGGACTGGACGGTGACCGCGTCGAGGCTGGGGGGCCGGATCAGGTCGAGCACGGCGGACTGGGCGGTCGAGGCCAGCTCGGAGTCAGTGATGACCACATGCAGGGAGTCCGAGACCGCACCTGGGCGCGCGGCGATGAGCAGACCGTTGGCGTAGTCGGTGAACGGTTCGCGCACGGTGAAGCCGCCGACGATCGAGTAGTCGTCAACGGTGCTGCTGGAGGCCAGCTGGGCGGCACCAACCGGGTGGTCGAGGCCGAGCGCGCCCTGGGCGGTGGCCGAGACAAGCGCCTCCCCGGGAAGCGGCCACCGCCCGGCGGTGAGGGTGACCACGTCGGTCAGGTCACCGGTGACCGTCCAGGCCGGGACCTTAGTGCCGCCGGGGCCGATGGCCTGGTTTGTGACATCGACCGGGATCTTCACCCCGATCGCGCGTTCGGTGGTGCTCAGCCCCCGGGCCTGGTCGACCACGGCCTGCGGGATCAGGTCGGCGCCCAGGGCGTCGCTGATGACCAGGACCCGGGAGCCCGCGGCGTCCAGGCGCTGGGCGACCTGTTCCTCCGCGGCGGCGGTGCGCCCGACGGTGGCCAAGGTGGTGGCGCACATGGTGGCCACGAGCAGCAGCAGTAGAGCAGTCGGCACCTTGGTCGCCCATGCCGTGGCCAGTGCCTCCCTGACCAGCACCAGCAGCCTCACGGGGCGCTCATAGGGCCAGCACCTCATCGGCGTGTGCCAGCACGAACGGGTCGTGACTGGCGATCACCACGGTCCGCGGCTGGACGTCGCCGGTGCCCCGTCCGTGCCGGGTGGCCTGGGACAGGGCGGCAAGGACCCCCTCGGCGTTGGCCCGGTCCAGGTTTCCGGTAGGTTCGTCGGCCAGCACGATCGCCGGGTCGTTGACCAGGGCTCGGCACACCGCCACCCGCTGCGCCTGCCCGCCGGAGATCTGGCCGGGCTTGTGGTCGGCCCTGGCAGCGACCCCCATCTGCTTCAGCAGGTCCCGGCCCCGGGTCCGGGCGTCCTTGGTGGACCACCCGGCATACAGGGCCGGTTCGATGACCGAGTCCAGGACCGCCCTGGAGGGGTCCAGCGCGGCGTCCTGGAAGACGAACCCGATCCGGTCCGCGCGGGTCCGCGACCGTGCCGCGTCGCTCACCCGACCCAACGCCTGACCCTGCAGCAGCACGTCGCCGCGGGTCGGGGTGAGCATCAGCCCGAGCAGGTACAGCAGAGTCGACTTGCCCCGGCCGGAGGGGCCAGTGACCGCTGTCACCTTCCCCGGCGCGAACGCGTGACTGAGCCCGTCGAACAGCTCCTCCCCACCCCGGGTGTAGGCGAACGCCAGGTCACGGACCGCGAGCACGTCAACCGTCCGTAGCTGTGTCGCCGTCCCCGTCGCCGCCCGGGCCATCGGGGGCACCCGGGGCTGGGGCCGGGACCGGTGTTCCAGGCTGGTCCGCGAGGACCTGCACCCGGGCGCCGGGCTGCACGCCCTGGACGACCGCGATGCCCCCGCCGGAGCCAAGGACCGTCACGTCCCGCTCCCCGTCCTGAGCGATCACGTATGCCGTGCCGTCGGCCCTGGTGTGCACCGCGGCCGCCGGGACCGCCGGACCCGACAGCTCGGGCACGATGATCACCTGGGAGCGCAACGTCACCTGTGCGTCGCCGGGCAGCGTTCCGCAGGCGTCGGCGCACACCGGCCCACCGTCCGGAGCGGTCAGCTCGAACTCGGTGTTGCCGAACTCGTCCTGCATCGAGCCGGCGATCACCGCCGGCCAGCTGGTGTCCTGCCAGGTGACATTGACGGTCGCCTCGGCCGGGATCAGCCGCGTCTGCTCCTGGGTGACGACCAGCACGAACTGCTGCTCACCGGTCGGTGCCAGCACCGCGTCCTCCCCACCGGCCAGGGTCTTGCCGCGCTGGATCGACTCCCCCAGCTGCACCACGGTCGGCAACGCGTCGACCGCGATCACCTCGCCCAGCGGCACGGACCCGGTCTGCGGGACCCCCAGCCCCTTCTGCCACGCCATGACCGCCCTCTGGGTGGCCGGGCCGAACACCCCGTCTGGCCTGCCCTTGAGGAGGCCCAGCTCCACCAGCGCCACCTGCAGCTGCTCGACGTCCGGGCCGCGCAACCAGTCCCGAAACGCCGGAGCCAGCGACAGCTCCCGGTAGAACGGCACCTGCCCAGCAACCACTCGCACCGGTGCCCCCGCCACCACGTACACCGTGTCCCCCACACGCACCTCCCCCGGCGCGGTAGACAGCACCACCCCGGGCACCGCGTTCGTCGCGACCACCCGTGCCGGCTGCCGCAGCGTCGTCGACAACGCAAGCGAGCGCCCCACCGACGACTGCGTCACCTCCGCCCACACCACCTGCCGACTCGGCGCTGCGCCCCCGCTCTCCTGCGGCTCCAACGTCGCCCGCGCCGCCCACCAACCCGCCCCGACCGCAACCGCGACCGCCAGCAGCGCCACCAATACCTTGCCCGCCGACCGGCCCCTGCCCACCCCCTGCGCCATACCGCCTCCTGACCGACCGGGCCGTGGTCGCCGCCGGATCCAGCACCGGTGACGTGCCCATACAGTGCCACGGCTCGGGGTTCGCAACGCGGATCCGTGACTACATCGTGACCCAGCCGCGTCGCGCGAAGTCACGATTCTGTCAAGGTGTTCGCCTCACTCGGTCACTCTCGCTAGCCTTCGAGAGGTGCAGGGAGGCGGGCCCCCTCGCCTGGGTGCGTGTGCAGTCCGACAGACCACATGAGGGGACGCGACGATGAGACACAAGGCAGTGCTGGCGGCGACGGTTGCGGCGCTCGTGGCGGTGGGACCGCCGGCAAGCGCGGTCGGAGGCACCGAGACGGGGTACAAGTATCGCAGCTCATGCTCCACGATGGCCCCGCAACCCTGGGTCCTAGGCACCACACGAGGGGACACGTACATCAAGGGCCCTGGGCGGACCACCACGCTCTACTACTACAACAGCAACCTGCAGGGCAGGACGGTCGTCGGGGCCTACAACGGTGGGTACTTCTCCGTTCAGGGTGTCTCGGAGATCGACACCATCCAGACCTACGGCTTCTGCTTTGACTGAGGTACCCGTCAATCTCGTGGGCCGCGCAGGCGGTCGTTGGCGCCCCGCGTGGAGGTGGGGTGCGGTCATGCTGGTCGCGGGGCTCGGCGTGGCGGGATGTTCCAACGGTGCAGAGGACACTCGGGGCGGTACCCCACCGGTGACCGAGAACCAGCGCGGCAACCCCGAGTTCAAGGACTCCGACGCCAAGGTACGCGACCACGTCATAGCGATGGGGAAGTGCCTGGCCGAGGCAGGCTTCCCCAACGAGATGCAGGAGGACGGTGGCCTGGAGATCGATGACGGCCCACAGGAGCAGGCAGGCGCGTTCGAGGCAGCCGCGAAAGCGTGCCGGGAGCAGCTGCCGGAGCCTCCTGGCGCTGACGGGCTCACGGCGGAAGAGGTCGGAGTGTTGTACGACCTGCAGATCGACGCCGGAACGTGCCTGGAGCAGGCCGGGTACCCGGTGGCCGAGATGGCCAGCAGGGACACCTTTGTGGCCCAGTACCTGGCCGTCCAGAACACCGACGCCCAGGTGCCGTCACCGGTCACACCGTGGGACCCGATCCGGGGCCGGGCCTCTCAGCAAGCGCAGGAGGTCTGCAAGTACCCCACGCCACAAGACATCTACGAACGGATGAACCAGCCATAGTTAAGTCACTCCGCCACCCCGGGCGATCAAGCTGACTGGCATCGGACCCGGACTCGAGCCAGGCGCGGCTGACAGTCGTGGCAATTGTTCCGGCACCCCTGGCCGGGCTGCTGGGTGAGGTCGTCCGCCTAGGACGCGGAGGACCTGCCTACCCGCCCGTCACGTCTTCCTGAGAAGGTCACGGCGGATGAGCGGCGAATCACGTCGCAGCAGGTCAGGCCCCGGATCCGCCGCAACCGCGCCGAATCCGGGGCCTGTCTCGTTGAGCAGCGGGGCACGTGGTGTCCAAGGGCCGTCACCGAGTTCCCTCGCTGCGTGCCAGGAAGCCGCGGACGAGCTCGAGGTAGTCATCGGGGACTTCGAAGAAGGGCAGATGCGCTGCGTCGAGGACCACGATCTCTGCTCCGGGAATGCCAGTGGCGAGTTCCTGCGCGAGCTCGGGCACGCACTGGTCCCGCGTCCCTCCGATCACGAGCGTCGGCGTCCGGACCTCTTGGAGTCGCGGGGTCCCGTCCCAGGTGGACCACTGGCCGTCGGGGCTGAACCAGGATGTTCCGTGCATGCGTTCGTAGACGAGCGCGCCGCTGTGCTGCTGGGATCGCATGAGGGGCTCCGGGGGCGGGCCGGGAAAGATGAAGCGACCCATGAACTCGGTCAGTGCCTGCGAGAAACCCTGTGGGTCCGCGCCCGGACCTGACCTCAAGGCATCTCCGTACCCGGCAGGTAGCTCGGCAAGCCGCTGGTCCCAACCCCGGCTCAGCCCGGCCGTGCTCGGGAACGTGTTGGACAACGTCAGGGAGAGCACCCCGGCTGGCCGCCTCTGGAGCAGGTACTCCAGCACCAGCGGGCCACCGTACGAGTGGGCGAGCAGGTGTACCTCGTCCAGGCCCAGCTGCTCACGCACCGCAGCGAGCTCATCGACGAACAGCTCGATGTCGTACTCGTCCGGATCGGCGGCGTGGTCGGAGCGCCCGCAGCCGTACTGGTCGTAGAAGAACACTGGTCGGTCCTCACCGAGAGCCGCCAGGGGCTCCAGGCAGTCGTGGCAGATCCCAGGACCACCATGGACGGTCAGCAACGGCGCCGCCCCTGGCGACCCCTCGCCCGCCCGGCCCCACCACACCCGGTGGCCCCTGTGATCGAGTCGGCCCTCATCGATCATCGCTGTCGCGTGCATAGGTGCATCCGTCCGCTGAGCACCCAGAATCGGCGCTCGTCCCGACGGGTTGTCGGAGGGTGCGTCCGGGCGGACTCAGCATGCCGCGTGTTGCAGGCCTCGTACAGTCGCTCCCCGGACTTCGTGGAGCGCGCATCTGCTGTCCGCCCGTGGACTCACCGCGGCGAGTGGGCACTGACCGCGGGAGATCGTCCGCGGTGAGTGGAGACTAGGCGCGGTATGTCGGGCAGGTCGGGTCGACGGGCGCGTAGGCGGTGTGGCCGGCGCGCCGAGAGCGGCGGGTGAGTCGGCTCAGCGGGTGGAGTCGGCGTGCGCCAACAGGCCGGTGCTCTCCTTGAGGAACCGGTCGGCATACGGCCCGAACCACTGGCCGATCTCGGCGAACCGGGCGACGAAGCCGTCGCGGTCGCCACGCCGCAGCACGTCGAGCGCCTCGCCGAAACGCACGTGGTAGCGCTCGATGATCTCCAGGTTCTCCGGCGACGCCATGATGATGTCGGCATAGAGCTCAGGGTCCTGGGCGAAGAGCCGGCCGACCATGATCAGCTCGAGACGGTAGATCGGCGAGGACAGCGCCAGCAGGTCATCCAGCGAGCGGTCCTCGTGGATCAGATGAAGCCCGTAGGCGAAGGTCGAGAAGTGCCGCAGCGCCTGGATCAGCCCCATCGCGTGGTCGTGGTCAGGGGCGGAGACCTCGTGCAGCCGTGCCCCCCACAGCCGGATCTGCTCGAGCAGCCAGACCGAGGCGTCGGGGTCGCGGCCCGGGCAGTAGGCGACGACCTGCTTGGCCAGGCTGTCGACGTCCGGGCCGAACATCGGGTGCAGCCCCAGTACCGGCCCGGAGTGCACCGACAGCATCGCCTCGAGCGGCCCGCGCTTGGTCGAGGTGATGTCGACGAGCAGGCAGTCTGCGGGCAGCGCTGGCAGCCGCCGGATCACCGACTCGGTGTCGTGGATCGGCACGCTGACCATCACCATCCCGGCCCCGTCGACCAGCTCGGGCGCGCGGTCCCAGTCGTTCACGTCGAGCGAGCGCACGTCATACCCGGACAGCTCGAGCATCCGGCCGAGCAGCTGCCCCATCCGCCCGGCACCTCCCACGATGACCACCGGTCCCAGGTCCGGGTTCTGCTGGGTGAAGCCCATGTTCTTCTCGTGCGTGTATGCCGCGCGCATCAGCCGGCGCAGCACGTCCTCGACCAGGTCCGGGGGGAGGCCGACGGCCTCGGCCTCGTCACGGCGACGGGAGATCATCGCCCGCTCGCGCTCGGGGGCGTAGATCGGCAGTCCGTGGCGACCCTTGACCTCACCGACCTCGGCGACCAGCGCCAGGCGCCGGCTCAGCAGGTCGAGCAGTGCGCTGTCCACCTCGTCGATCTGCTCGCGCAGCGCATGCAACGGTGCCGTCGTGGGGTCGCTCGGCGGTCCGGCGTCGGGGACCGGCGAGACACCGTCGGCAGCCATGTCGGTGATGGTAGCCGCGCCTAGACTGTGCGCCCGAGCCCCCGTAGCTCAATGGACAGAGCAACGGCCTTCTAATCCGTCGGTTGCAGGTTCGACTCCTGCCGGGGGCGCCTGCGGCGAATCGGGAGCCAGTCCGGCGGTGCCCGGCCAGCCGAATTGTGAGGTGACCCTCGACCAGGCAGGGTGGGGCCGTGACGACCATCGAGGACTCGGCCGGGCTGCTCAGCGCGGTGGAGCGGCTGCGCCGCAGCGCCGCCGCGGTCCGGCTGCCCTTGGAGCTCTCCGACGTCACCGACGCTCGCACCGCCCAGCAGACCCTGGTGCACCAGCTCGACGACTACGTGCTGCCTCGGCTCCGGTCGCTGGACGCCCCCCTGCTCTGCGTCGTCGGCGGCTCGACGGGCGCGGGCAAGTCGACCCTGGTCAACTCCGTCGTCGGCACGGTCGTGTCCAAGACCGGCGTGCTGCGCCCGACGACCAAGGCGTCGGTGCTCGTGCACCATCCCGGCGACGAGCGCTGGTTCGCCGACCAGCGGGTGCTTCCCGGCCTGTCCCGGATCACCGGTGCCGACGCCGACAACGAGGACCCGACCTCGGTGCGTCTGGTCGGCTCCGACCGGCTGCCGCAGGGGCTGGCGCTGCTGGACGCCCCTGACATCGACTCCGTGGTCCGGGCCAACCGCGACCTGTCCCGCCAGCTGCTGGCGGCCGCCGACCTGTGGCTGTTCGTCACCACCGCTGCCCGCTATGCCGACGCCGTGCCGTGGGACCTGCTGAAGCAGGCCGCCGATCGGGGCACCAGCGTGGCGATCGTGCTCGACCGCGTTCCGCCGGAGGCGATGGACGAGGTCCGGGTGCACCTGGCGCAGATGCTCAGGGACCACGGCCTGGGCCAGTCGCCGATCTTCACGGTGGCCGAGGTGCGGCTCGACGAGCACGGCATGCTGCCGCTCCGGGAGACCGAGCGGCTGCGCGGCTGGCTGCACTCCTTGGCCGGTGACGCACGGGCACGCTCGGTGGTGATCCGGCGGACGCTGTCGGGCGCCCTGGGCTCGCTGGCCCCGCGTGCCAGCGCCTTGGTCGACGCGGCCCAGTCCCAGCTGGGGGCACGGGACGCGCTGCGCACGACCGCCCACACGGCATACCGCGATGCCCGGCAGGGGGTCGAGGACGGCATGGAGGACGGCTCGCTCCTGCGCGGCGAGGTGCTCGCGCGGTGGCAGGAACTGGTCGGCACCGGTGAGTTCCTGCGCCAGGTCGAGGCCGGCATCGGGCGGGTGCGTGACCGGGTGACCTCCTTCGTCCAGGGCAAGCAGGCCAGCGCCGAGCCGCTCAACGAGGCGCTGCAGGGCGGTGCGGCGGCGCTCGTCGTCTCCCACGCCCAGGTCGCCGCCTCCAGCGCGGTACGCGGGTGGCGTGGGGCACCGGGCGGTGCCGCGCTGGTCGACCGGCACCCCGAGCTCGGCAGGACCAGCGCTGACCTGCCTGAGCAGGTCGAGCGGCTGATCCGCGACTGGCAGGGCGAGCTGCTGGAGATGGTGCGCACCGAGGCGGGCTCCAAGCGTCGGACGGCGCGCTATCTCGCCTTCGGGGTCAACGGGATCGCCGTCCTGCTGATGTTGGTGGTGTTCGCGTCGACGGCCGGTGTGACCGGTGGGGAGTGGGTCATCGCCGGCGGCTCCGCGGTCCTGGCCCAACGGTTGCTCGAGGCCATCTTCGGCGACCAGGCCGTGCGTGAGATGGCGGCCCGTGCCCGCAAGCTGCTGCTGGTCAGGGTCGATGAGCTGTATGGCGTGGAGCGGGGCAGGTTCGACGCCGTGCTCGACGAGACCAGGCTGACCCGGGGGGCGACCGGTGAGCTGGTCTCCGCGGCCAAGGACGTCGAGGCTGCCCGATGAGGAAACGGTCGCGCAGCACCCAGCAGACGCTGACCTGGCGTGCCGGCCAGCTGTCCGAGGCGCTGGACAGTGGCGGTGAGCAGCTCGACCCGACTCGCGCTGCGGGTGGCCGACGGCTGGTCGACAAGGTGCACGAGCGCTGGGAGCTCAAGGGAGGCCGCACGGTCGTTGCTCTCGCTGGTGCGACGGGGTCGGGCAAGTCGAGCCTGTTCAACGCCCTCGTGGGTGCGCCGGTGGCCCAGGTAGGAGCCCGCCGGCCGACCACCGCGACGGCGACGGCCGCCATCTGGGGCAGCGAGGACGCCGGGCCCCTGCTGGACTGGCTGGGGGTCCCGACCCGGCACCAGGTGCAGGACAGCACCGACGCCTCGCTCGACGGGCTCGTGCTGATCGACCTGCCCGACTTCGACTCCACCGAGACCGCCCACCGGGTCGAGGCCGACCGCATCCTGGAGCGGGCCGATGTGTTCGTCTGGGTGGCCGACCCGCAGAAGTACGCCGACGCGCGTCTCCACGAGGACTACCTGCAGCCCCTGCAGGACCACGAGTCGGTGATGATCGTGGTGCTCAACCAGGTCGACCGGCTGCCCGACGACGACAGCGTCGAGCGGATCAAGGCCGACCTGGCCCGGCTGGTCAAGGCCGACGGCGCCGGGGAGTTCACCGTGATCGGCACCTCGGCCCGGCTGTTCACCGGCCTGACCGACCTCACCGATGCCATCGCGGTCGTCGTGGCGCGACGCAACGCGGCCGAGGAGCGGCTGGTGGGTGACGTCGTCGGCACGGCCCGCGGTCTGCTGGCAGATGTCGCCGAGACCGAGCCATCCGCCGGGACAGTGGTCGACGGCCAGCTGCTCGAGGCGCTCAAGCAGGCCGCCGGGATCCCGGTGGTGCTCGGCGCCGTCCAGCGCGACTACGTCCGCCAGGCTCAGGCGCACGTCGGGTGGCCGTTCACCCGGTGGCTCGCGGCGCTGCGGCCGGACCCGCTGCGACGTCTGCGGCTCGGCGACGACCGGGCGGGCGAGGCGGGCATCACGCCGTCGGACGTCCGCAGTGTGCTCGGCCGCTCCTCGCTGCCGGCACCGTCACCCGCGGCCAGGTCGGCCGTGCAGCTGGCGACCCGCCAGGTCGGAGAGGCGGCTGGCGAGGGGCTGCCGAGCCGCTGGGCGGACGCGGTGGCCGAGGCTGCCGCCCCCGACGGCTCCACCCTGGCCGACAGCCTGGACCAGGCGGTCCTGGCGACCCCGTTGCGCACCCGCAACCCGGCCTGGTGGCAGGTCGGCAACCTGATGCAGTGGCTGTTTGCGCTGGTCGCGGTGCTGGGGTTGGGCTGGCTGGTGCTGGTCGGCGTGCTCGGCTTCTTCCAGATCAACGTCGACACACCCCTGTGGGGGCCGCTCCCGGTGCCGGTGATGATGCTCTTCGGAGGGTTGTTGCTGGGCCTGCTTTTGGCTGGGATCGGCAAGGTGGCCGCTCGCACGGGGGCGGTGCGGCGGCGACGGGTCATCGAGGAGCGCCTCGAGGACTCGATCGGCGTCGTGGCCGACGAGCACGTCCGGCGCCCGGTCGAGGGCGTCCTGGACCGGCATCGGCAGACCCGCTCGCAGCTGGCCGCGGCGGCGTCCTAGTCCTCGCTGACCTGGCTCGTCCACAGCCATGGTCGCTCCGCGCCGCTATCCACAGATCCGTGGTTCGGCGCCCTCACGCGGTCTTGCTGCCGCACGGTGGGGTGACCACCCGCCATACCGGCGGGTCGGTCAACACCGGAGCCACCGGCTCCCAGACGACAAAGGGGTGACGCACCTGTGAGCAACGAGACCACTGTGACGATCTCGGGCAACCTGACCGCCGACCCGGATCTCAAGGTCGACCGCAACGGCCAACCGTTCGCCGTGTTCGGCGTGGCCGTCAACAGCACGCGCTTCGACCGGCAGTCCGGTCGGTGGATGGAGGTCAACACCTCCTTCTATGACGTGATCGCCTTTCGTGCCCTCGCCCTCAACCTGTTCGAGTCGGCCCACCGCGGCGACCCGGTCGTGGTGCAGGGCCGCCAGGAGATCAAACCCTGGAGCTCCGGCGACAAGCGCGGGGTCAACGTCCAGATCGTCGCCCAGCACGTCGGCTGGGACTTCGCCTTCGGGCAGGGCACGTTCAGCAAGGTCAAGCGGCCGGCCATGCCGGGCGACGAGACGGCCGACCCGGCTGTGCTGCGGGCGCTCGGTGAGCACCACGACGCGATGGCGCAGTCCGGGCACCCCGGGTTCCCCTCCTTCTCCGAGCCGCCGGACGACCCGTTCGACGTCGACTCGGACCACGAGCCGGCCGGCACCGTGGGCGTGGCGGGCAGGGACGACGGCGACGGCACGGGAGTCGGGAGGGACGGGACCGACTGGGACGCCGGGCAGGGCGGCGGCAGGGAGCCTGGGCGCCGGCTCGGGCGACCGCGAGAGCAGCGACCCAGGCGAGGCGGTCGCCTGAACCGCATGAGGCGGGCGGCTGACCGGCACGATTCGGGGCGCGGCCCGCTCGCTGGCTACCCTGGCGGGCATGGCGGAGTTTATTTATGTGATGACCCGTGCCCGGAAGGCGCACGGCGACAAGGTCATCCTCGACGACGTGACGATGTCGTTCTATCCCGGTGCCAAGATCGGCGTCGTGGGGCCGAACGGCGCCGGCAAGTCGACCATCCTGCACATCATGGCCGGGCTCGACCAGCCCTCCAACGGTGAGGCCCGGCTGAGTCCGGGATACACCGTCGGCATCCTGCAGCAGGAGCCTCCGCTGTCGGAGGACAAGACCGTGCTCGGCAACGTCGAGGAGGGCGTCGGCGAGATCAAGGCCAAGCTCGACCGCTACAACGAGATCTCGGCGCTGATGGCCGAGCCGGACGCCGACTTCGAGGCGCTGATGGCCGAGATGGGTCAGCTCCAGGAGGCGATCGACCACGCCGACGCCTGGGACCTGGACTCCCAGCTGGAGCAGGCGATGGACGCGCTGCGCTGCCCGCCTGGTGACGCGGACGTGTCGGTCCTGTCCGGGGGTGAGCGGCGGCGGGTCGCGCTGTGCAAGCTGCTGCTGTCCAAGCCGGACCTGCTGCTGCTGGACGAGCCGACCAACCACCTGGACGCCGAGAGCGTGCAGTGGCTGGAGCAGCACCTGGCCGCCTACCACGGCGCCGTCCTGGCCGTGACGCACGACCGGTACTTCCTCGACAACGTGGCCCAGTGGATCGCCGAGGTCGACCGCGGCCGGCTCTATCCCTACGAGGGCAACTACTCCACCTATCTGGAGAAGAAGCGCGAGCGCCTCATGGTGGCCGGCAAGAAGGACGCCAAGCTGGCCAAGCGGCTGGAGAACGAGCTGGAGTGGGTCCGCTCCAACCCCAAGGCCAAGCAGACCAAGAGCAAGGCCCGGCTGGCTCGCTATGACGAGATGGCCGCCGAGGCCGAGAAGACCCGCAAGCTGGACTTCGAGGAGATCCAGATCCCGCCGGGTCCCCGGCTCGGGGCCCAGGTGATCGAGGTCGACGACCTGACCAAGGGGTTCGGCGAGCGGGTCCTCATCGACGACCTGTCGTTCACCCTGCCGCGCAACGGGATCGTCGGGGTGATCGGCCCGAACGGTGTCGGCAAGACGACCCTGTTCAAGACCATCGTGGGGTTGGAGGAGCCGGACTCCGGCACCGTCAAGGTCGGTGAGACGGTCAAGATCGCCTATGTCGACCAGTCGCGTGCGGGGATCGCGCCGGACAAGTCGCTCTGGGAGGTCGTCTCCGACGGCCTGGACTACATCCAGGTCGGACAGGTCGAGATCCCGTCGCGGGCGTATGTCAGCCAGTTCGGCTTCAAGGGTCCGGACCAGCAGAAGAAGGCCGGCGTGCTGTCCGGCGGGGAGCGCAACCGGCTCAACCTGGCGTTGACTCTCAAGCAGGGCGGCAACCTGCTGCTGCTCGACGAGCCGACCAACGACCTGGACGTCGAGACGCTGGGTTCCCTGGAGAACGCGCTCCTGGACTTCCCGGGCTGTGCCGTCGTGATCAGCCACGACCGGTGGTTCCTGGACCGGGTGTCGACGCACATCCTGGCGTACGAAGGCACCGCCGACGACCCGGACCGCTGGTACTGGTTCGAGGGCAACTTCGAGGCCTACGAGGCCAACAAGATCGAGCGGCTGGGCATCGACGCGGCGCGGCCGCACCGGGTCACCTACCGTCGGCTGACCCGCGACTGAGTCGTCCCGACCGCCTCGACTCCCTCCTTTCTCGGCAACGAACCGACCGGCCAGACCAGTGGCCCGCCGACCGTCTCGACCACCACCGCTGCCGGACCGCGACGGTCTGCCCGCGGCGCGTGTGCGGCTGCCGGTCGGCCCGTGGCGCACGGTCGTCGGGTTCCTCGCCGAACGCTCCGGCGATGTCGACGGGGTATGGCGGCGGGTCGCCGCAGGTGAGGTCCGACTGGCCGACGGCGAGCGGGTCACCGGCGACACGCCATACCTGGCCGGCGCCGTGGTGTTCCTCTACCGCGACCTGCCGGTCGAGCAGCCGGTGCCGGGGGAGCTGACCGTGCTCTATCGCGACGACCGGCTGGTCGTGGTGGACAAGCCGCACTTCCTGGCCACCATGCCGCGCGGTCGGCACGTCGTCCAGACCGTGCTGGTGAAGGCGCGCCGCGAGCTCGGACTCCCCGACCTCCAGCCGGCACACCGCCTGGACCGGCTGACGGCGGGGGTGCTGGTGCTCGTGGTCCGCCGGCAGGACCGTGCGGCCGTGCAGTCGCTCTTCGCAGATGGGCGCGTCGACAAGGAGTACCTGGCGGTGGCGCCGGTCCGGCCGGGCCTTGCCCTGCCGGTGACGGTGCGTAACCGGCTGGTCAAGCGCCGCGGCGTCCTGCAGGTGAGTGAAGAGCCGGGTGAGCCCAATGCCGAGACGCGGGTCGAGCTCGTGGCTGAGCGGCACGCGGTCGGCGGCTACCGCCTGACCCCGACGACCGGTCGCACCCACCAGCTGCGCTCGCACCTGGCCGGTCTCGGCATTCCGATCCTGGGCGACCCGCTCTACCCCGTGCTGGCCGAGGCGGTGGCGAGCGGACGGGAGGACCGCACCACGCCGCTACAGCTCCTGGCTCGGTCGGTGGCGTTCACCGATCCATGGACTGGCCGAGCGGTCGAGGTGACCTCTGCCAAATCCCTGTCAGCCTGGCCCGCTGACTGAGGTATCAGCGAAGGGGCTGCCCGCTCCTTACCGTTCGATGGCGGGAGGTGGTGCGTTCCGGGCTCCGCAGGGGGCAGTCCGGAGCGCACCACCCCCGCCCGTCTCGCGCGGGCTGCCGGCCGACGCGGGCAGGTAGCCCAGAGGCGGCCGCGGCGGTGGGGTAGCGGCCGACGGCGGTGGCGAGTGGCGACGGGGCGCGGGGCTAGACGGGCCAGACGGGGGGACCACGGCGCGCGGCGGCTGGCAGACGGCAGCCCTCAGCCCTGCTTGAGCCGCACCATGCCCTCCTGGGCGACCGTCGCCAGCAGGGTCCCGTCGACGGCAAACATCTGCCCCTGACCCAGACCACGGCCACCTTGCGCAGACGGCGAAGTCTGGCTGTAGAGCACCCAGTCGTCGAGTCGGGCCGGCCGGTGGAACCACATCGCGTGGTCCAGGCTGGCGGGCCGCAGCCGGGGGTCTCCCCAGGCGAGCCCATGACGCCTGATGACCGGCTCCAGCAGGCTGTAGTCCGAGCTGTAGGCCAGCAGGGCGGCGTGCAGCAGCGGGTCGTCCGGCAGCTCGCGCGCCACCCGCAGCCAGACCGACTGTGCCGCGACCCGCTCCGGCCCCGGCCGCCCATAGAGCGGACCCTCGACGTGCCGCAGCTCGACACCGCGGCGCCGGGCGAAGTGGTCGGCGACCGGGTGGTCGATCCGCGACAGGATCGCCGCGTCCGGCTCCAGCTCGTCGGCGGGGGTGACCTGCGGCATGGTCGCCTGGTGCTCCAGCCCCTCGGCCGGCTCCTGGAACGAGGTGATCATCGACAGCAGGATCCGGCCCTCCTGCACGGCGTGCACCCGCCTGGCCGAGAACGAGGCGCCGTCGCGCATCCGCTCGACCAGGAAGCGGATCGGGGCGTTGGCGTCGCCGGGCCGCAGGAAGTAGCCGTGCAGGCTGTGGATGTGGCGCGGCTGGTCAGGCGCGTCGGGGGCGTCCTGCGGCATCCGGACCGGGCCGACGGTGAGTCCGGCCGCCATCACGCACTGGGCCAGGACCTGCCCGCCGAAGACGCGCCCCCCGGGCTGGGGCTGGCTGCGGCCCAGGAACACCTCGCCCTCGGACTCGCCCAGCGCCCCACCGTCGGTCCCCAGCCGGCCGGCCGGGTTGGCCACGGTGATCGTCGTGGACCCCTCACGCTGCAGCTGCAGGACGTCGAGCAGGTCGTCGATCGGGTCCTCGAGGCTGGGGTCGGCTCCGTCGTCGACGGGAGTGCGCTGGTCCACGCTGGACACCGTAGCCGCGGTCCACCGTGCCCGCTGAGTCGACCGTCCGCCATCTCAGGGGCATCGCGACCTCGTGTCAGGATGCCTCATGCCCGAGCCGCAGCGCACGACGACGATCGAGGTGCCGATCCGCTGGTCGGACATGGACGCCTACGGCCACGTCAACAACGTGCAGTACCTGCGCTACCTCGAGGAGGCCCGCGTCTATGCCTTCCAGGACTGGTTTGGCCAGGACCGTTCGCTGCTCGACGAGGGCGTGCTGGTGGCGCGCTCGGAGATCGACTACCTGGCGCCGCTGACCTTCAGCTATGTCCCGGTGGCGGTGACCATGTGGTGCTCGCGGATCAGTGGAGCCAGCTTCGACATCGCGTATGTCGTGGGGATGCGCGGCAGCGAGGTCACCTTCGCCCACGCCGAGTCCACGCTGGTCACCTACGACCTCGACCGCGGCTCCCCCCGACGGCTCGGTGACCGGGAACGCGCCGCGCTGACCGAGCTGCTGGGCGACCCGGTCCGCCTCCGGAGCCACCAGCGCGAGCGCCGCGGATGAGCGCCGCGGAGGACGGCGTCCTGCGCTTCGCCGACGTCGAGAGCCTGCAGGACCTGGGCACGTATGTCGCGCGGGCCAGGTCGCTCGAGGACTCGGGGGCGATCCGGCTCCAGGCGGCTGGGCGCGTGCTCGCGGCCTGGGTCTGCGTGCTGCCCGGCCGGGGGGTCCTGGGCGAGGGGGTGGTGCTGGCGCTGCGGGCGATGCCACTGGCCACCGAGCACCAGCTGGACGTCACCGTGCCGCTCGCGGCGATAGCCGACCGGATGGCCCGACGCGCCGCCACCGGCGAGGTGTCCGCCTCCCTGGCGGTGCCCCCGACCACCGTCAGTGCCCCGTGGAGCGCGCTGACGCCGCCACGAGGCGGCTGGACACCGGTGGGGCAGCTGTCCTCCTCGGTGCTGCTGGACGCCGCACGGCAGGGCATCGCCGCTGTCGCCGAGGGGACACCCACCGGTCCCGACGGCCGCCCCGCCGCCGGCGTGCACGCGCTCAGCGCCCTACGCCGGGCAGTCTGGGGAGAGCCGCTCGGCGTCGGCTCGGTCACCGCCGGCGCCGGTCTCGCGGCCCTGGGGATGGGGTTCGCGCGCGAGGGCGAGGAGGCCGCGGTGCATTCTGCAGGGCCCTGGACGAGGGTGACCCTGTCTCGGGGTCACGTGCTGCAACGGTGAGCGGCCGACCGGACTGCCGGGCGGCTCAGTCTCGTGGCGGTGGAGCCGACACGTCCGGGTGCACCGAGACGAACACCGACCAGCGGTCGGCGGCCGGGTCGCGCGGCCGGTCGTGGAACTCCTGGAGCAGGCTGTGCAGCTTGGTGCGGAACTCCTCCATCTGCGCCTCGGTCAGCCGCAGCCCCAGCCTGGTCATGCCGCGGTCCTCATCCGGCACGGCAGCGATCTCGTCCAGGAACGCCTCGAGCATGGAGGAGTTGTTGACGGGGGAGTGCAGATACCAGGACTTGCCCGTGGTGCGGTAGGGCACCTCCCGGGACCCGCGCCGCCCCCGACGCTCCGGCTCGGAGCGCAGGAAGCCGGCCTCGACCAGGGTCCGCACGTGGTGCAGGACGGTGGCCGGGTGCTTGCCCAGCGCCTGGGCGATCTCGCGGTTGGTCAACGCCTCGTCCAGGGCCAGCCGCAGGATCCTCAGCCGCAGGCCGGAGGCCATCGCGCGGGTTTCGGACTCGGTGGCCTCGCGGAACTCGAAGGACTCCGGTGCGGCCGGGTCGCCCTCGGTCACCGCCCCCGCCCAACCACGCATCCGCTCGCCCGGTGGCAGCCGGACTGACCGTGCGCGAGCACCCGGGGGCTGCCGGGAGGAGCCTGGTGCGGACGTCATACCCAGGGATGCTAGCGCGTTTCCGGTTAGTGATTGACAAAACCCAATCAGTCAGTGACCCTGGTGCCGTGAGAGCCAAGCATCGCGACGCGCCAGCCGCAGACTCAGTCCCTGTGGCACCACCACGACTTCCGTCAGATCTGGATGGGCGACACCGTCTCGGTGTTCGGCTTCCAGCTGGTCGGGCTGGCCATCCCGGTGCTCGCGGTGCAGGTGCTGCAGGCCGGTGAGTTCGAGATGGGCGTCCTCAACACGGTGGAGATGCTCGCCTTCCTGCTCATCGGGCTGCCGGCCGGCGCCTGGGTCGACCGGATGCGCAAGAAGCAGATCATCGTCTGGGGCGACATCACCCGCGCGCTGCTGCTGCTCACCATCCCCCTGGCCTGGGCGACCGACCTGCTCAGCATGTGGCAGCTGTATGTCGTGGGGTTCACGGTCGGCTGCATCACCGTCTTCTTCGACGTGGCCAACCAGAGCTACCTGCCCCAGATCATCGCGGGCGACCGGCTCAGCGAGGGCAACAGCAAGCTCGGCGCGAGCCAGCAGACCGCCGGAGTCGTGGGTCCGGCGATGGCCTCGGGGCTGATCAAGCTGATCGGCGCGCCATGGACCATCGCGGTGACCGCGGTCTGCATGGGGCTGTCCTCGCTCTTCGTCAGCCGGGTGCGGCACGTGGAGGCCAAGCCGGACAAGGCCGAGCGACGACCCCTGGTCACCGAGATCGCCGAGGGCCTGGGCTTCGTGCGGCACAACCCGCTCCTGGTCCGGATCGTGATGTGCACCGGCATCTCCAACTTCTCCGGCAACATCGTGCAGACCCTGTTCATCCTGTTCGCGCTGCGCGACCTCGACCTGGACGAGGGGGCGATCGGCTTCATCTTCTCGGCAGCGGCGATCGGTGGCCTGCTCGGTGCGTTGACCGCACGGAAGTTCGCCGTCCTGGTCGGTGAGGGACGCGCCATCCCGCTCTCGGCGATCCTCTTCGCGACCTGCTCGATCACCACCCCGCTGGCCGCCTACCTCGCGCCGCTGCCGACGCTGATCATCGGTGGGTTCCTGTCGTCCTGGGCCGTGGTGGTCTACAACATCGTGCAGGTCAGCTTCCGGCAGCGGCTGTGCCCCAAGCCGCTGCTGGGCCGGATGAACGCCTCGATCCGTTTCCTGGTCTGGGGCCCGATCCCGGTCGGCGCCTTCCTGGCCGGCATCCTCGGCAGTGTGTATGGCGTGCTGCCGACGATGTGGATCGGCGTCGCCGGGTGCTTCCTCTCCGCCCTCCCGGTGGTGTTCTCACCGCTGATGGGGATGCGCGACCTGCCGGCCGGGCTGGACGCGCTCGCCGCGTCGGAGCAGGAGGACGCCGGCACCGACGGCACCGCCCGCGAGGACGGCGACGACGGCGACGACCTGGACGACGCGTCAGCCCTGTCGGTGCCGGGTGTTGTCGGCAAGGGAGTCCAGGGCGAGGCCAACCGGACCGGGTCCGACCCCCGGACTGACTGACCTGCCGGCGTCAGCCGACCAGCGTCGGCCCGCCGACGTCAGCCGGCCAGCCAGACCGTGGTGTCGCTGGGCAGCGCGGGTCCGGCGGCGCCGGCCACGACCGGACGGCTGGTCACCAGCACCGCCTGGTCGGCCGGCAGGGTGACCGGCTCAGTGCCGAGGTTGACCAGCACGGTGACCGGCCCGGCCGTCGCGGACCCGCCGTTGCGGACCGCGACGACGTCCGTCGGCCAACCCTCGACGAACTCCAGCGACCCGGTCCCCAGGCCATACTCACGGCGCAGCCGCAGCAGCTCGCGGTAG
This sequence comes from uncultured Actinomycetota bacterium, assembly GCA_963781115.1. GTDB lineage: Bacteria > Actinomycetota > Actinomycetes > Actinomycetales > Dermatophilaceae > Ornithinicoccus. The sequence continues at coordinate 736,803 of CAWADV010000005.1, read as the reverse complement.
AGCTCCAACGTCGAGCCGCTCACGCCCTGCTGGCGGTCGACCGCCAGCGCGCCATACAGCTCCGGCTGGGGCAGCCAGGTCTCCTCGACCGCACCGAACCCGAACGAGGGGGAGCCGGCCTCCCACGGGAACGGGATGCGACAGCCGTCGCGGCCCCGCTCGGTGTGGCCCGAGCGCAGCCAGGTGGGGTCCTGCCGCACGTCGTCGGGCAGGGCCGTGTGGTCAGGCAGACCGAGCTCCTCACCCTGGTAGAGGTAGGCCGACCCCGGCAGGGCGAGCATCAGGGCGGTGGCCGCCCGAGCCCGGCGCAGCCCCAGCACGGCATTGGGCTGGGGGTCGCCGAGGCCGATCCCGTTGGGTCGGCGCGGGCCGACCGGCAACCCCAGGCGGCTGGCGTGGCGGACCACGTCGTGGTTGGACAGGACCCAGGTGGTCGGCGCGCCCACAGAGTCGGCAGCCGACAGCGACCCGGTGATCACCCGGCGCAGGTCACGCGCGCGCCAGGTGCAGTCCATGAAGTCGAAGTTGAAGGTCTGGTGCATCTCGTCCGGGCGGATGTAGCGCACCGCGCGCTCCACCGGCTCGACCCATGCCTCGGCGACCAGCATCTTGTCCTGCTGCGGGTCACCCTCGGGGTTGTAGCTGTTGAGGATGCTGCGCCAGGCCCGGTAGACGTCGTGCACCTCGTCCTTGTCCCACATCGGCGCCGCACTGGTCGGCTCCCGCTCGGCCGCCGGCGTGACGTCGTCCTTGTCCTCGTCCTCGTCCTCCTCGAGCGTGGGCTCGGCATCGCCCAGCATCGTGGTGCGTTCGGTCCAGTCCGGCAGGGCCGGGTCCTTGACCAGGGCGTGCGCGACGTCCACCCGGAAGCCGTCGACCCCCCGGTCGAGCCAGAACCGCAGCACGTCGTGGAACATCTCCCGGACCTCGGGGTTCTGCCAGTCGAAGTCAGGCTGCTTGACGTCGAACAGGTGCAGGTACCACTGCCCAGGCGCACCGTCTGCCTCCGGCACCCGCGTCCAGCCCTTGCCGCCGAAGACCGACTTCCAGTTGTTGGGGGGCTGGGAGCCGTCCGGACCACGACCGTCGCGGAAGATGTAGCGGGCCCGCTCGGGCGAGCCCGGGGCGGCGGCCAGGGCGGCCTGGAACCACGCGTGCTCGTCGGAGGAGTGGTTGGGCACCAGGTCGACGACCACCCGGATGCCGAGCTCGCGTGCCCGGACCAGCAGGGCGTCGGCATCCGCGAGGGTGCCGAAGAGGGGGTCGATGTCGAAGTAGTCGGCGACGTCGTAGCCCGCGTCGGCCATCGGCGAGACGTAGAACGGGCTGATCCAGATCGCGTCGACGCCGAGCTCGGCCAGGTGCGGCAGGCGGGCCGTGATGCCCGGCAGGTCACCCACACCGTCACCCGTGGCGTCGGCCCAGGACCGGGGATAGATCTGGTAGATCACCGCGTGCCGCCACCAGGCGGCGTCCGGGGAGTCTGCGGCATGGAGCAGGGCGGCGGAGGGGGCTGTGGTCACGGACCACCATTGTGGTGCTTCTGGCCTCGCGCGTCGACATCGGGGCGGCGCCGCCGACGCTGGTTACTGTGGCCGGGTGAGCCACCACCCCGGCGGGAGCGCCCGACGATGGGCGACCTGACCCGGCTCGTCCTGGTGCGGATGTCGGGTCACCTGGGCGACGGGCTGGTGCAGGCGGCCTTGCTGGGTGTCGTGCTGTTCTCGCCCGAGCGCCGCACCACACCGGGGGCGATCGCTGCCGGGTTTGCCGTGCTCCTGCTGCCCTACTCACTGGTCGGGCCGTCGGCAGCAGCCGCGCTCGACCGTTGGGACCGCCGCACGGTCCTCATCCTGGTGTCCGCGCTCCGGGTGCTGCTGACGGCCGCGTTGGCCGCCGGCCTGCTGCTGCGCTGGATCGAGACGCCCGCCGGCAGCGCCGTGCTGTTCGGGCTGGCGTTGGCGTTCATGGGCACCGGCCGCCTGCAGACGACGGGCGTCTCCGCGGCACTGCCGCACGTCGCCGAGCGGTCCCGGCTGGTCGGCCTCAACACCGCACTGGCGACGGCAGGGTCGATGGTCACGGCCGGCGGTGCGCTCGTCGCCGTGCTGGTGGTGGCCATCGTCGGCAGTGACTCTGCGGCGGCCGGCACCGTGCTGGTGGCCACCCTCACCGGCGCTGGCCGCGGCACTGCTGACCCGCGGCTTCGCCGGGCAGTCGCTCGGGCCGGGGCAACGCGCAGACGCGCCCTGGCCCGCCGCCCTGGCCGGACTGGCGGGCGGGTTGGCTCGCGGGGCCAGCGCGGCGTTCCAGGCGCCCCGGGTGGCCGTGGCCCTGGCCGGTCTGAGCGCGCACCGCGCGGTCTTTGGCGTGAACACCGTCGTCCTGGTCCTCGTGCTCCGCGAGGCGGAGGAGACCGTGGACGCCGGAGCGGTCACGGGCCTGGGCGGTTTCGGGCTGGTCGTCGCGGCGGTCGCGGTCGGGATGCTGCTGGCGGCCCCTCTGACTCCGTGGCTGCTGCGCCGGGCCGCCGTGTCGCAGGTGGTGCCGGTCGCCCTGGTCGTCCTGGCTGCCGTGCAGCTCGCGCTGGTAGTGCCGCTGGTGCCCGGACTGCTGGCTCCTGCGGGGGTGCTCCTGGGGTTGGCCAGCCAGGTGGTGAAGCTGTCCGGGGACGCGGCGATGCTGCTGGACGTGCCGACCGAGCGACGAGCCCAGGTGTTCGCCTTCCAGGACCTGCTCTTCAACGCGGTCTTCGTGCTGGCGATGGTCGCGGTGGTGCCACTGGTGCCGGCGGACGGGCAGGCCCGTGGGCTCCTGGTCGCGGTCGCGGGCGTCTACCTGGCGGTGGCCGTGGGCGTCGGACAGCGCGGCCGTCGTCCGCGGGTCCACGACGCCGCCCCGGAGGCCTCGCGCCCGGGGCTCTGACCTCCTGGGTCAGGTGCGAGCAGCCAGCGCCTCCAGCGCGGGAAGCTGCCCGGTGACCAGCTTCCGGCGCGCGACCTCGACCGGCAGCCACTGCGCCCTGTCCACCTCGGCGAACGAGGCCATGGTGCCGGACCGCGGAGGCCACTGGACCGTGAAGGTGTTGCTGGACACGAACGCGACGAGCGACTGCGACTCCGGGGTGCCCGCGAAGATCGAGAGGTCCTTGCCCGAGGAGGTGCGAAAGAAGGTGAGCAGCTCGTAGGGGAGGGCCGGCGCGGTCATCCCGATCTCCTCCTCGAACTCGCGGAGGGCGGCGTCGAGAGGGTCCTCGTCAGGCTGGACCAGACCCTTGGGGATCGACCAGGCATGGTCGTCCTTGTGCGCCCAGAACGGACCACCCATGTGCGCGAGGAACACGGCGTCGTCGCGGTATAGCAACAGTCCCGCGCTGTGCTGAGCCATGCCGCCAGCGTACGTGCGTGGCCGCCGGTGAGCCCGGAGCGCGGTGTCAGCGGAGCGCCGAGCTCAGTCCGTCGTCGCAGCGTCGTCGAGCCCGCCCGGCCCGCCCAGGACAGCCGCTGCCCAGTAGGCGTCGCCGATGCCATCGACCTGCACCTCGAGGGTGACGGCGCCGTCCTCCGGGACAGCGACGCCGAGCCCCTCCAGGCCGGCCCGCGTCAGTGGCAGCAGGAGGGTCGGGCTGTCCCCCCACTGCACCCACCAGCCGTCGCGTAGCGCGGGGTCGCGTGGGCTGGCGTCCTCCTCGATCAGGGTGACGCCCTCGACCGACAGGCGCAGCCGGCCCCGCTGCATCGCCCACACCTCCAGAGAGGTGGTGTCCGAGACCGACACCTGGAACTCGAAGCGTCCCGGGGCGCTCACGTCGGCCTCCTCGGGCTGGAGCACCTCAGTCCCAGGGCCGGGACGCCACGGGGTGGAGGTGTAGCTCAGGCGGACGTCCGTGGGGTAGTCCTCGTAGTCCACCAGCTCGTAGAAGGCGACCGTGGCCGAAGCCCTCTCCTGGGACAGCAGGCTGGGCAGCGACAGCTCGTAGGAGAGCTCACCGGTGGCGTCGACCTGGGGTTCGGGCAGGCGCATCGGCGACGCCGGCTGGTTCTCCGACGCGGGCAGGCAGCGGCTGGAGAGCAGGAAGGACGAGGTCGGGGCACCGGTCACGCGCAGGTTCCAGATCGCAGACGGGTCCGTGACCCCCATCCCACGGCAGCCCACGGCCGCGAACACCGGCCCAGAGGCCACCGCCGGATGCACCGGCACTGTGGAGGCGATCCCGGCGCTGACCGCGATCTCCTGGACCGCGACCCGGTGCAGTCCGAGGGTGTAGGGCGGGAACGCGGCATCGAGCTCGGCGGGGCTGGGCGGTGGCAGGGTCGAGGGGGATGCGTCGGACGGGTCGGTGACCGGGCTGCTCGGACCGGTGCCGGCCGGCGTCGCCGGCGCGTCGGGTTGCCAGGTCTGCACGGCCACGACTGAGCCAGTGGCGACCAGGACGGCCGCGGCGACCGACCCCCAACGGGTCCGCTGGCGGTGGCGCTCGGCGAGGTGGGCCTGGTCGACCGCATCCAGCAGGGCGTGGACGTCAGGTGCCGGCTGCTCCTCGGCGTAGGTCTGGAGCTGGCGGCGAAGCTCGCGCACAGTGTTCATCGGGTCTGCCTTCCGCTCGTCGTCCCGGGGATGTCCTGGTGGTCGCGATCGATGACCGCGCCGGCGTCCCCGTCCTGCTCGCCCGCCGCGACACCGGACAGGCGCAGGGCGCTCAGTGCCCTGGCGTGGTGGGTCTTGACGCTTCCCACGCTGATCCCCAGGGCCTCGGCGGCGCCGCGCTCGGTGTAGTCGTGGAAGTAGCGGAGCACGACCACCGCGCGCTGCCGCTCTGGCAGCTGCGCCAACGCGGCCACCAGGGGAAGCCGCTGAGAGAGCTGGTCGGCCGGGTCGGCGGGAGCGCGGGCGTGCAGGTCGTCGCGGGCCGGCTCGGGCACCACCTCCGCCGGGCGCTCGGCGTGCCAGCGCCGGCCCCTGTCGCGCAGGAACTCGTTGACCAGGATCTTGCGCACGAAAGCCTCGGGCTCGCCGGCGATGCGGTCCCAGGACCGCCAGGCCCGCACGAGGGCGGTCTGGACCAGGTCCTGCGCGGTGTGCGGGTCGTGCGTCAGCAGCACCGCGGTGCGCTGCAGGGAGTCCCCTCGTGCCAGCACGAACTCGGTGAAGCCATCGGGCCGTGAGCGCATCGGCACCTCCTCACTTCACCAGACCCTCTGGACCCTGTCGATGGTTGACACGGACTGACGACGGCCTGAAACCCAGGCGGTGTCAGTCGTCGGCGTTGACCATGAAGTGCGCCGCGTGGGACATGTAGCTGCGCATGACCTCCTCGTCCATCGGCGACAGGCCCAGGGTGTCGATGGCCGCGTTCATGTGCAGCAACCAGCGGTCACGCTGGGTCGGGGTGACGGCATAGGGGTGGTGCCGCATCCTCAGCCGCGGGTGGCCGCGCTGCTCGGAGTAGGTCTTCGGCCCGCCCCAGTACTGCTCGAGGAACATCCGCAGGCGCACCTCGGCCGGCTCGAGGTCCTCCTCGGGGTACAGCTCGCGCAGCGGCGGGTCCTCGGCGACTCCGCGGTAGAACTCCCGGACCAGGCGGACGAACGTCTCGTGCCCACCCACCCGGTCATAGAACGTCTGGGTGTCGACTGCCTCGCTGCCCTGGCTCACCGGTTCATTCTCCCGCAGTGGGCGCACTCAGTCCGACCGGGCCAGCCGGGAGTGGACCAGCGAGACCACGTTGGCACCCTCGCCGCTGGCCGAGGCCACGCGCTTCATCGATCCGGCGCGGATGTCTCCTGCGGCGTAGACGCCCGGCACCGTCGTCTCCAGGTCCGCGGGAGGCATCCCCTCACGCCAGGTCTCCTGGGGGACGTCGCGACCGGTGAGCACGAAGCCGCGCTCGTCGCGGGCCACCGACGCGGGCAGCCACTCGCAGTGCGGCTCGGCCCCGAGCATCAGGCACAGGCCGCCGACCTCACGCCGGGTGCGGTCGCCGGTGTCGATCTGCTCGACCTCGACCCAGCTGAGCCGTGGCTGCCCTCCGCCGTCGACGACCCGGGCGCCGCCCTGGACGGTGACCCGCGGGTTCCAGGCGATCTCGTCGATGAGGTACTGCGACATCGTCGAGGACAGGTCGGGCCGACGCACCAGGATCGTCACCGAGCGGGCGAACCGCGACAGGTGCAGGGCGGCCTGCCCGGCCGAGTTGCCGCCGCCCACGACGACGACGTCGGTCCCCTCCATCTCCCTGGCTGCCGTCATCGCCGCGCCATAGTGGACGCCCTGCCCCACCAGCGCCTCGATCGCGGGGATGTCCAGGGTCCGATAGGTGACGCCGGTGCTGACCAGCACCGCGCGGGCCTGCACGTCGCCGCCCTCGGTGTGGACGATGTGGGGGCCGTCGTCGCTGGACAGCGTGATCGAGTCTGCGGGCCACCCGGTGAAGAACCGGGTGCCGAACCGGATCGCCTGGCTGCGGGCGCGCTGCGCCAGACGCATCCCGGAGATCCCGCGGGGAAAGCCGAGGTAGTTGCGGATCATCGAGCTGGTGCCGGCCTGGCCACCGATCGCCTCGGACTCCAGGGCGACCGTGGACAGCCCCTCGGACGAGGCGTAGACGGCCGCTGCCAGTCCCGCCGGGCCTGCCCCGACGATGCACAGGTCGACCACCTCCGACACGTCGACGTCGTCGGGACGCCCATACGCGCGCATCGCCACCTCGCGCACCGAGGTGATGCTGACCGGAGTCTGGCCGAAGGCCTCGACCACCGGCCAGCTCACCGGCCCCTCGAGCCGGGCCAGGATCTCCTGCCCCACTGCGCTGTCCGGCAGGTGCTGCCGCGCCGGCAGGCCGGTGCGGTGCAGGTAGTCCAGGACCGCTCCGACCAGCGCGTCGCGGTGCGGCGAGACCAGCCGGATGCTCTCCACCTCCGGCTCGGCGACGGTGGAGCCCCAGTCCGAGAGGAGCTCGCACACGGCGGTGTGGAACTCCTCGTCGCGGACCCCGCGCGGCATCAGCAGATAGGCGTCGAACTTGCCCTTGGCCTGCGCGCCGCGCAGCCGCTCCGCGTCGTCCCGGAAGTGCTCCCAGTGCGCGACGACGAGGCGCCTGGCCGTGGGCACCCAGGTGCGCAGCTGGTGGAAGGCGACCACCACGTCGTCGTCGGGCAGCCGTGAGTCGGCGACCACCAGGGCCAGGGCGCCGCCGTCGGCCAGAGCGCGCTGGGTCTGCTGTGCTGCCTCGGCCCCGCTGCGCGCGGTGAGCAGCCGGTAGTCGCGGGCATAGCGGGTGAACTCATCGCGCAGGAAGTCGGCGTGCTCGCCGGAGACGAGCAGGATGGCCGGGGCCGCGGTCGCGCTCACCGGCTCAGCGTATGTCGTGGGGCCGGCCGGTCAGGGCCCGCCGGGTGAGCCGGGGAACGGCCCCACCTGGGGCCCACGTACGCCCGCCGCGTCGAGGGCGGCCTTGGCCCGCTCGCGGACCTCGCGCTGCACCGGCCACTGCTCCCCGGGCAGGCACTTTGCGGTCGCCCGGATCGTCATCGTGCCGCCTGACATCGCTTCCACGCCGGCCACCGTGGGCTCTTCGAGCAGCAGCGCCTCCCAGGCTGGGTCGGCATACAGGCTGGTCAGCACCTCGCGGACGATCGGGATCACCCGGGCTGGGTCCTCGTCGTAGGCGACCGGGATGTCAATCGTGGCCAACGACCAGCCCTGGCTCTTGTTGCCGATCCGGACGATCTCGCCGTTGCGGATGAACCAGACGACGCCGTTCCCGTCACGCAACCGGGTCACGCGGAGGCTGACCTCCTCGACCGTGCCTACGGCCTCGCCGGTGTCGATGACGTCACCGACCCCGTACTGGTCCTCCATGATCATGAAGATGCCTGACAGGAAGTCCTTGACCAGCGACTGAGCCCCGAACCCCAGGGCCACGCCGCCGACTCCGGCGCTGGCCAGGAGCGGGCCGAGCGGCAGTCCGACCAGGGCCATCACCGTCAGCAGGGCGATCGTGACGATGACGAACGTGGACACACTGCGCAGCAGCGAGCCCATCGTCAGCGCTCGCTGCCGACGCCGTTCGTCGTCGACACCGGCCGCTGCGGCCAGCCACCGGTCCAGCCCGCGCCGCCGGTCGGCGGCCCGCGCGATCGCGTTGCTCACCACCGCGCGGATCGCGCGGTGCACCACCCAGCGCACGAGCACCGCCACGACGACGGTCAGCAGGATGAGGCTGGGCGCGCCGAGCCCCCAGCGGACGACACTGTCCCAGCTGTCGAAGGTGGAGAGCGAGGGCATAGCCGCCATTGTGCATTTTGGGAGGGGTTTCTGACGGTGCCCACGCATTTTGGGAGGGGTTTCTGACGGCGCACGCGCATTTTGGGAGGGGTTTGTGACGGTGACTTGGCAGCCCGGTCGGCTGGCAGACTGTCCCCACCCGCGCCACACCCCACGAAAGGCCCGTCGGTGTCCTCACCTCCCACTGCCCTTGTCGAGCTGGCCGCAGCGCATGGCGTCGCCACCGAGTTCTGGGACTGGCAGGGTCAGCACCGCGCCGTCGCCGACACCACGATCCGCGCCGTCCTGGCCGCCCTCGGGGTGCGTGCCGCCGACGACGAGCAGGTCTCGGCGTCACTGTCCCTGCTGCAGGTCCGGGCCTGGTCCCAGGTGCTGCCGCCGGTCCTGGTCGTCCAGGTCGGCAAGGCCGCCCGGGTGCCTGTGCACGTGCCGGACGGCGAAGCCTTCGAGGCTCGCGTCACCACCGAGGACGGCCTGGTCCACGAGGTGCGTTCGCAGCGGCACGACGTCCCACCGCGGATGGTCGACGGCGTCTCCACCGCCGAGGTGATGCTCCGGCTGCCGGACGACCTGCCCCTGGGCTGGCACTCCGTCGCGGTCACGCTCACGGGCGGGGCGGAGCACCGGATGCCGCTGGTGGTCACACCGACCACGTTGGAGCTGCCCAAGGCGCTGCGCGGGGAGAACGCCCAGTCCTGGGGACTGATGACCCAGCTCTACGCGATGCGCTCCGAGCAGTCATGGGGCCTGGGCGACCTGGCCGACCTGGCCGACGCCGGGGCCTGGGCGGCCGGGCTCGGAGCGGACTTCGTGCTGGTCAACCCGCTGCACGCAGCCGAGCCGATCGCCCCGATGGAGCCCTCGCCCTATCTGCCGACCAGCAGGAGGTTCGTCAACCCGATCTATGTCCGCGTCGAGGACATCCCCGAGGTCGCCTACCTGTCCGCGGCCGAGCGACAGCTGGTGGAGTGGCACGGCGACGACGCCAAGCGCTTCCTGGAGCTGGACTTCCTGGAGCGCGACGCGGTCTGGGTCGCCAAGGAGGCCGCCCTGCGCCTGGTCTTCCGCCAGCGCCGCTCGCTGCGCCGTGAGCGCGCCTTCAACGCCTACTGCGAGCGCGAGGGCGAGGGCCTGATGGACTTCGCCACCTGGTGCGCCCTGGTGGGGCTGCACGGGTCGGACTGGCACGTGTGGGACGCCGACCTGCAGGACCCGCGCTCCCCGCAGGTCGCCGCCGCGTGCGAGCAGCGGTCGGAGGACGTCGAGTTCTTCTGCTGGCTGCAGTGGGTCCTGGCCGAGCAGCTCGCCCAGGTGCAGCGCGACCTGCTCGAGACCGGGATGCGGCTCGGCGTGATGCACGACCTGGCGGTGGGGGTGCACCCCGACGGGGCGGACGCGTGGTGCCTGGGCCCAGCGCTGGCCCGCGGTGTCACCGTCGGGGCTCCGGCCGACCAGTACAACCAGCTCGGGCAGGACTGGAGCCAGCCCCCCTGGCGACCGGACCGGCTCGCCGAGCTGGGCTACGCGCCATACCGGGACATGATCCGGGGGGTCCTGCGCGACGCCGGCGGGCTGCGGGTGGACCACGTGATCGGCCTGTTCCGGCTGTGGTGGATCCCGCAGGGCGTGAGCCCGGCCGAGGGCACCTACGTGCGCTACGACCACGACGCGATGATCGGCATCCTCATGCTCGAGGCGCACCGGGCCGGGGCCGTGGTGGTCGGGGAGGACCTGGGCACGGTGGAGCCGTGGGTCCGCGACTACCTGCGCGAGCGCGGGATCATGGGCACCTCGATCCTGTGGTTCGAGCGCGACTACGACAGCGCGTCCGGCGCGGACGAGGTGCTCGCCCCGGAGCTCTACCGGGAGCTCTGCCTGGCGACCGTGACGACCCATGACCTGCCCCCGACGGCGGGCTACCTGACCGGAGAGCACATCCGGCTGCGGCACTCCCTGGGTCTGCTCGACCGCTCGCTGGAGGAGGAGGAGCAGGCAGACGCGGCCTACCGGGAGGATGTCCTGCAGGCGCTGCGCGACCGCGGGCTGCTGCGTCCGGGTGCCGGGATCCCCGAGCAGGTCGAGGCGCTGCACCGGTTCCTGACCTGGGCGCCGGCCAAGCTGCTCGGCGTCTCGGTGTCCGACCTGGCCCAGGACCGGCGGATCATCAACCAGCCGGGCACCGACGAGGAGTACCCCAACTGGCGGGTGCCGCTCGCCGGGCCGGAGGGACGCCCGGTCCTGCTGGAGGAGCTGTTCACCTCGCGGTCCGCCCGGCGGCTGGCGCGCACGGTGTCGCGCTCGTCCTAGGTCGGTCCGAAACCCCTACCAAAATGCGGGGGGGGTGTCAGAAACCCCTACCAAAATGCTGGGCACCGAGCGCGCGAGCGACGGAGTCGCGGTTCTCGGCCACCGTGCGGCGCAGCCCGCTGGGGGCCTCCGGGTGAGTGTCCAGCCAGTCCTGGGTGGCGTCCAGCAGGCGTTGGTCGGCCAGGGCCAGCGGGTAGAAACCCACGGCCAGTGACTCGGCGATCGCATGGGTGCGGGAGCGCCACACCTGCTCGATGACCTCGTGGTAGCGGTCGACGAACGGCGCGAGCAGGTCCGTGTCGTGCACCCGCCCGAAGCCCAGCGCCATCTGCGCCAGCACGGCGTTCGGCAGGCCGTCCTCCTCGACCGCCGCGGTCCACGCGGCTGCCTTGTGCGCGGGGTCCGGCCGAGCGGCGAGCGCACGCGCGGCCTTCTCCCGGCCGGTCGCGGTGTCGTCACGCGCGCGCTCGGCGGCGACGTCCTCGGCGTCCGCGGCGCCGGCCGTGGCCAACGCGGTGAGCAGGGTCCACCGCACGTCCTGGTCGACGACCAGGCCAGGCAGGGTCACCGACCCGTCGAGCAGCCCGCGGAGGCGGCCCACGTCCTGGGCCTCCCGGGCGAAGGAGGCCCAGGCCGACACCAGCTGCAGCTGGGCGTCCGAGCCGGCCCGCGAGGCCCACGCCGCGTCACGCAGCTGGGTGGTGATCTCGGTCAGCAGCGCCTCGCGCTCGTCCACCGGGGTGAAGGTCAGCGCGGCGGTCGACAGCTGGCCGAGCAGCACCTTGATCAGCGTCGAGTCGGTCTCGACCGGCAGGACACCCAGCGCCAGGCGCACGTAGTCAGCCGCGGCCAGCTCGGCGTCGCGGGCCATGTCCCATGCGGCGCCGAGGACCAGGCTGCGCGACAGCGAGTCGACCAGCGCCTGCGGGCGGGCCAGCGCCGTGGCCAAAGACGACTCGTCCAGGCGGATCTTGGCGTAGGCGAGGTCGTCGTCGTTGACCAGCAGCAGGGCCGGAGCCGGCCGCCCGACCAGGTCCGGGACCGCTGTCGAGGGTCCGTCGACGTCGAGCTCCACCCGGTGGGTGCGGACCAGGCGGTCGTCCACCAGGTCGTAGCAGCCGACGGCCAGCCGGTGCGGCCGCAGCGTCGGCCACTGCTCGGGGGCGCTCTGCTCGACCGTGAGCGCCGTGATCAGGCCGTCCTCGACCTCGACCTGAGGACGCAGCGTGTTGACGCCGGCCGTCTCCAGCCACAGCGTCGACCACCGGCTCAGGTCTCGCCCAGAGGTGCGCTCCAGCTCGGTGAGCAGGTCCTGCAGCGTCGTGTTGCCCCACGCGTGCCGCGCGAAGTAGCCCCGCAGCCCGTCACGGAAGGCATCGCGACCGACATACGCCACGAGCTGCTTGAGCACCGAGGCGCCCTTGGCATAGGTGATGCCGTCGAAGTTGACCTCCACCGCATCGAGGTCGACCATGTCGGCCGCGATCGGGTGGGTCGAGCTGAGCTGGTCCTGGCGGTAGGCCCACGCCTTCTCGGAGGTGGCGAAGGTGGTCCACGCGTCCTTCCACTCGGTGCTCTCGGCCTGGCACGTCGTGGAGGCCCACTCGGCGAACGACTCGTTGAGCCACAGGTCGTCCCACCAGCGCATCGTCACCAGGTCGCCGAACCACATGTGCGCCAGCTCGTGCAGGATCGTCAGCGCCCGCCGCTCGATGCTCGCGTCCGGCACCTTGCCCCGGAAGATGTAGCTCTCGACGATGGTCACGCAGCCCGCGTTCTCCATCGCGCCCATGTTGTACTCCGGCGTGAAGATCTGGTCGTACTTGGCGAACGGGTAGGCCTGGTCGAACTCCTCCTCGAAGAAGGCGAAGCCGGCCTTGGTGCAGGCCAGGATGTTGTCGGCATCCAGGTGCTGGCGCAGCGAGCGCCGGCAGAAGACCCCGAGTGGCACCGTCCCGGCCCTGGTCTGCACCTCGTCACGCACCACGTCGTAGGGGCCGGCGACCAGGGCGGTGATGTAGGAGGAGATGCGGGGCGTCGGCTCGAACTGCCAGGTGGCGACCTGCCCGGCCGTCGCCGTCGACTCGTCCGCGACAGGCACGGGCGTGGGCTGGTTGGAGATGACCTGCCAGTGCGCCGGCGCCGTCACCGTGAAGGCGAAGGTCGCCTTGAGGTCGGGCTGCTCGAACACGGCGAACACCCGCCGGCTGTCCGGCACCTCGAACTGGGTGTAGAGGTAGACCTCGCCGTCAGCGGGGTCGACGAACCGGTGCAGCCCCTCACCGGTGTTCATGTAGGCGCCCTGGGCGACGACGGTCACCGTGTTGTCCTCGGCCAGCCCGGGCAGGGTGATCCGGCCGTCGGCGTAGTGCGTGGCGGGGTCCAGCCGCCGGCCGTTGAGCTCGATCGACTCCACCGACGGGGCGATCAGGTCCAGGAAGGTCTCCGCGCCCGCAGCTGCCGAGAACCGCACCGTGCTGCTCGTGCCGAAGGTCTGTGCGCCGGTGGTCAGGTCCAAGGCGATCTGGTAGGACTCGACCGACACGACGGCGGACCTGGCGGCCGCCTCGTCACGGGTCAGGGTGGTTCCGGGCATGGACAGGCTCCTGGTCAGGACATGGGGGGCAGATGCCACGATGGTCCCATGACTTCGACGACAGCAACGAACTCCTCCGCGCCCACCGCTGAGATGTGGTTTGACCCCACGTGCCCGTGGGCCTGGATGACCTCACGGTGGCTGATGGAGGTCGAGCAGGTGCGTGGCGTGGAGGTGACCTGGTCGGTGATGAGCCTGTCCGTGCTCAACCAGGGCCGGGACCTGCCCTCGGACTACGCCGCGATGATGGACCGGGCCTGGGCGCCGGTCCGGGTGGTGATCGCGGCCACGCGCGACCTCGAGGGGCAGGAGGCCAGCCGCGTCCGCAAGGCGCTGTATGACGCGCTGGGCACCCGGATCCACCAGGACGGTCGCGGCACCAGCGACCTGCCGACGATCATCGCCGAGGCGCTGGCTGAGGTCGGACTACCCGCGGAGCTGGCCGAGGCGGCCGACTCGCAGGACTACGACGAGGAGCTCCGGGCCAGCCATCAGCGGGCCATCGACCTGGTCGGTGACGAGGTGGGGACGCCGGTCATCGCCGTCGAGGGTGTCCACTTCTTCGGACCGGTCGTCACGCCGGCCCCGCGCGGCGAGGCCGCAGGCCGGCTGTGGGACGGGTGCGTGCTGGTCGCCGGCACCCCCGGCTTCTTCGAGCTCAAGCGCACGCGCACCGCCTCCCCGGACTTCAGCTGATGCGCGTCCACATCGGCGGCGACCACGCGGCATACGACCTGCACCGGGCCCTGGTCGACTGGGTGCCCCAGCAGGGTCACGAGGTCACCGACCACGGGCCTTTCGTCTTCGACGAGGAGGACGACTACCCGGTCTTCGTGCTCCGTGCCGCCCTGGCGGTCGCGGCCGACCCCGACTCGCTGGGCATCGTCCTGGGCGGCTCCGGCAACGGCGAGCAGATGGCCGCCAACAAGGTGGTCGGGATCCGCGCCGCGCTGGCCTACTCGACCGAGACGGCACGGCTGTCCCGCGAGCACAACGACGCCCGGGTCCTCTCCCTCGGCGCCAGGATGTGCTCGCTGCAGGAGGCGCAGGAGATGGTGCAGGTCTTCCTGGACACCCCGTTCAGCGGTGTCGAGCGGCACCAGCGGCGGATCGACATGCTCACCGCCTACGAGAACGACCGCGAGCTGCCACCGCTGCCCGGCGGGACGGCCACCTAGGCCGCTGACGACGAAGGCCCCCGGGGGTGTCCGGGGGCCTTGGTCGTGACGCTGCGCGTGCGCTCGGGTCAGCGCACCCGGCTCACCGCGGGGGGTCGAGCGGGTCGGCCGGGTCCAGCGGGTTGGTCGGGTCGACCGGCGTGGGGTCGGCCGGCCACGCCGGGTCGGCGGGCAGTGCCGGGTCGGCGGGCAGTGCGCGGTCCACCGGGGCTGCCCCGGCGTCGGCGAAGTCGTCGTTCTGCCCGTCGAGGCCGTCCAGCCCGTCGCGCAGCTGCCCTTCGCCCCCCTCGATCTGCTCGCTGAAGCGGCCGCCGGTCTTGCTGTCGATGAAGTCCCCGGCCTGGTCGATGCCCTGGTCGATCTTGTCGCTGTGCTGCTCAACCATGTCGGACGCCTTGTCCTTGTTCTGGTCGAACATGTCCTTGGCCTTGTCGAGCAATCCCATCGGGTTGTCCTCCCGTGCGTGATGTCGGCTCGGTGCCGACTCTCTGCCGCAAACCTGACACACCGACCGCGGGCTTGTCGAGTGACGACCCACGAACCCGCAGGTCAGAGGCGCCGGATCTCAGCCGCTGCCCAACGCCCAGCGGACGGTCACGCTCGCGGTGACGGTGTGCGCGCCGGACTCGACCGGCATCGCGCCACCCACGTCCTTGGCCATCGCCATCTCCCGACCGGCGGGGCCGGGCAGCCCACCGACGAGGGTGTCCTGCACCGAGAGCACCGCGCCCAGCGGACGCCCAGCCAGAGCGGCATACTGCTCGGCCCGGGCTCGCGCATCGCCGAACGCCGCCTCGCGGGCGCGCACCATGAGCGGCGCCGGCTCGGCGACCCCGAGCGAGAGGTTGTCGATCGAGAGGGCGTCGCCCACCGAGCGGGCCAGCCGCGGGATCAGGTCGCCCACCTGGTCGGCCCCGAGCACCTCGACGCGCACCGTGCTGTAGGCGGTGTAGGAGCGGATCGGCAGGCCGGTGGTGTTGTCGTGGCGCTGGTGCACGCCGATTCCCTGGGTGGCGGCGGACCGGAAGCCAGCCGCCGAGCGGGCGTGCCCGAGCATCGTGGCGGTCGCCTCCGAGACGGCGTTCAGCGCGTCAGCGACCGAGTCGGCGTCCTGCTGGAGCCGGACGTCGAGCAGGACCAGGTCGGGGGTGGTGGAGGCGGCCCCGGTGCCGGTGACCTCGATCGCGTCGTCGCCCAGTGTCATGGGCCCACCCTAGGCGCGCCAGTAGTCCACGAGGTGGCGACGCAGGTCGCGGTCGGCCAGCGCGGGGACCGAGTCGGTGAGGGTGTCGATGCCGCCCACGTCCCGCGGCAGCCGGCGGACGGCCGGGTCGGTGATGGCTTCGTGCAACGCGTCGCTGAGCTGTGCGGCGAAGAGCACCGTGAACGGACGGTCGAAGAACGGCTGCGGCGTGGCGTCGACCGGCCGGGTGACCCCGAGTGCGTCGTGCCGCCGGGCGAGCTCGCTCAGCGAGGCCACGACAGCCGTCTCGCGGTCGCGCCAGGTCCGGGCCCTGCGGACGTCGTCCAGGTGCCTGGTGATCTGGACCGAGTCGACCGTGCGGGCCAGTGCGCTGCCGAGCCACTTGGGGTAGGGGGCGTAGCAGCGTTGCTGAAGCAACGCGAGCGCGATGACGTCCCGGGTGAGTGAGGCGGCGACCAGGTGCGAGCCGAGGTCGTCGCCGACCTCGCCGGCCCGCCCGACGAACGGTTCCAGCTGGCCGATCCGCTGCCACCGGGCTGCCATCAGATGCAGCCACACGTCGTGCGGATAGAACGCCAGATGCCTCCTGGCGACGGTGACCTCTCCGGTGTCGTCGCGCCACAGCGGCCCGGCGGTGAGCTCGAGCAGCGACTGCTGCGGGATGCTCAGCCACTGCGCCGGGTCCAGACCCTCGGGGCCGAGCAGCGGATCCGGGCTCGGCAGCCCCAGCAGGTCGCCGGTCAGCTCGCCCAGAGTCGTGACGACGACCCCGTGGTGCCGCTCACGGCCGTGGCTGCCAGAGCCCCAGGCGACTGGGCCGCCGGGGAGCTGTTGTGCGCCACGGTGGTCGACCGGCACGCCCAGCACGGCGTCCGGCAGCTCTGCCTCGATGGCCTCCAGCACCTGCTCACCCCGCTGGTGACGGTCCTGCGGGTCCAGGACGACGGTCAGCCGAGGACCCCAGTCGTGGTCCATCGACCGCTCCGTGTCATAGCCCAGGACGTCGGAGCCGCGCCCCGCCAGCAGTGCCGCCCAGCGCAGGCCTGGGAAGGTGTGGCTCAGGGCCGGGGCCACCACCTGCTCGTACAAGGCGCCGCTGAGCCGGTGCCCGGAGACGAAGGTCACCGGCTCAGGGTAGGGCGGAGTGCACGGTCGCGGAGTCGGGGAAACCAGACCCCGTTCGCTAGCGTCTGACCCGGGCCCGGCAGCTGCCAGGCAACGTGACGGGAACACAAGGAGCACAGACATGCGAGTGAAGACGACCCTGACGGCGTTGGCCGTGGCCGGCCTGACCCTGACCGCGTGCGGGGGCGGCGCGAGCGCCGAGGAGTTCTGCACCAGCTGGAACGAGGCCGACCAGGCCTTCTCCGGCAGCGTGAGCAGCCCTGACGACCTGCAGTCGGTCCTGGACAAGGTCGATGAGCTCAAGGAGCAGGCCCCGGAGGAGATCAAGGGCGACGTGGACTACATGGCCACCCAGATCAACTCCCTCGAGTCGATCATGTCCGATGCCGGGCTCGACATGGAGGACCTGGGGGCGATCGCCACCGGGGGGACGCTGGAGGGTGTCGACGACGCCGACATGGCCAAGCTGCAGACCGACATGGCGGCGTGGGCCGAGAACCTCGACAATGACGAGGCCCAGCAGCACAGCGACGCGATCGAGGCGTATGTGGCGGAGAACTGCGACGGGGGCGCCACCAGCTGAGCCGTCCGCGCCACACGTTGGCGCAGCCGAGACAGAGCAGGCGCGGCGTCCCGTGTGGGGCGCCGCGCCTGATGTGTGGGAGCGGGTGACGAGAATCGAACTCGCGTAGCCAGTTTGGAAGACTGGGGCTCTACCATTGAGCTACACCCGCCTGCCGCTGCAGATCCGGACCGGTCCGGCGCAGGGCGGCGAGCGACTACTCTACTGTCCGCCCCGGGTGCCACCGAATCGGCCGCGACCGCGACGCAGCGGCCCCGAGGGCACGCAGTCGCTGCTCGGTGCGGGTGCAGCACGGGGTATGGCGCAGCTTGGTAGCGCGTCCGCTTTGGGAGCGGAAGGCCGCCGGTTCGAATCCGGCTACCCCGACCGATTAGCATGGCCCTCCGGGCAGGTCCGCACCACGGACCGCCCGCGCCCACCCGAAGGCGCCACGTGACCGTCGCACGGACGACAGCGACGTCAGCCGCCACCGAGCCGATCTGGAGTACCCGTAGTGAAGAGTGCCGTCGAGACCCTGACCCCCACCCGGGTGAAGCTCAGCGTGGAGGTGACCGCCGAGGAGATGCAGCCCCGCCTGGACGAGGCCTACCGGAGCATCGCCGCGAACGTCAGCATCCCCGGCTTCCGCAAGGGCAAGGTGCCCGCGCGCATCATCGACCAGCGGTTCGGGCGCGGCACCGTGGTGCAGGAGGCGGTCAACGAGGCGCTGGGTGAGTACTACACCCAGGCGCTGCGCGAGAACGACCTGCAGCCGCTGGCCCAGCCGGAGGTGAGCATCACCGAGGTGCCCGTCGAGCAGGGGCAGGAGCTGAAGTTCGAGGCCGAGGTCGACGTCGTTCCCACCCTGGAGCTGCCCGACTTCAGCACGATCGCCGTCGAGGTCGACCCGGCCAGCGTCGACGAGGAGGACGTCACCGTCCGGATGGACAACCTCCGCGCCCGGTTCGGCACCCTGGTGGGTGTCGACCGTGCCGCACAGACCGGTGACTTCACCTCGATCGACCTGGGGGCAACGGTCGACGGCGACCTCGTCGACGAGGTCAGCGGCGTCTCCTACGAGATCGGGTCGGGCACCATGCTGGACGGCCTCGACGAGGCCCTGGTCGGCCACGTGGCCGGTGACACCATCGAGTTCACCAGCCCGCTGGCCGGCGGTGACCGCGCCGGCCAGGTGGCGGACGTCACGGTGACCCTGCAGTCGGTCAAGGAGCGCCAGCTCCCCGAGCTGGACGACGACTTCGCCCAGCTGGCCAGCGAGTTCGACACCCTCGCCGAGCTGGAGGCGGACCTGCGTCGTCAGAGCGAGCAGGGTGCCCGCTTCGCCCAGGGCGTCCAGGCCCGGGACAAGGTGCTCGACGCCATGCTGGAGATGACCGAGATCCCGGTGCCGGACAGCCTGGTCGAGTCCGAGGTGCACAGCCACCTCGAGGGCGAGAGCCGGCTGGAGGACGACGTCCACCGCGCCGAGGTCACGCAGAGCACGGTGAAGTCCCTGAAGACCCAGTTCCTGCTGGACGCACTCGTCCGCCGGGACAGCGTGCAGGTCGGCCAGGAGGAGCTCATCGAGTACCTCATCATGTCGGCCCAGCAGTCGGGGATGAACCCCAACGACTACGCCCAGGCGGTCGACGAGAACGGCCACGTCCCGGCGATGGTGTCCGAGGTCGGACGGCGCAAGGCGCTGGCGGCTGTCCTCGAGGGTGCGACCGTCACCGACACGACCGGTGCGGTCGTCGACCTCAACGAGATCTCCCCGGACGACCAGGACGAGAGCGACGACGAGGCCGAGGCCGAGCCGCCGACCGAGGCTGCTGGCGACGAGCCGACCGACGCCATCGGCGACGAGTCGACCGAGGCTCCTGGCGACGAGCCGACCGACGACACCGGCGACCAGCCGACTCAGGGCTGACGAGCGTCATACCGCGTCTTCCGCCCTCGGCGAACACCGCCGCGAGACGGGAGTTCGCCGGGGCGGCGCGGCGTTAGGGTCACTGACGAAGGCCGCGGACCAGTCCGCGACCCCCAGCGAGGAGACGGAGCACACGTGAGCACCAGCGAGATCGTCGCCGCCAACGGCGACCGTGGCCTGGGCGGTCTGGACGACCAGATCTACAACCGGTTGCTGAAGGAACGGATCATCTTCCTCGGCTCCGACGTCCGGGACGACAACGCCAACGCGATCTGCGCGCAGCTGCTGCTGCTGGCCGCCGAGGACCCCGACAAGGACATCTGGCTCTACATCAACAGCCCCGGTGGCTCGGTCAGCGCCGGCATGGCGATCTACGACACCATGCAGTGGGTGCCGTGCGACGTGGCCACGGTGGCGATGGGTCTGGCCGCCTCGATGGGCCAGTTCCTGCTGTCCGCGGGAGCCAAGGGCAAGCGTTATGCCACCCCGCACGCCAAGGTGATGATGCACCAGCCGTCCGGGGGCATCGGCGGCACGGCCAGCGACATCAAGATCCAGGCCGAGCAGATGCTGCACACCAAGGCTGAGATGGCGCGTCTGATCGCCGAGCACACCGGTCAGTCGGTGGATCAGATCGAGGCCGACTCCGACCGCGACCGCTGGTTCACCGCCGACCAGGCCAAGGAGTACGGCTTCGTCGACCACGTCTACGTCCGCTCCGACGACGCCACCAAGGGCGACCCGTCGCCTGCCGGCCAGGCCGACCCCGGCGACGCCGAGACCGACTGACCTCGCCACCCTGACCGGAAGAGAGCACACCATGACGCAGATGCCGTATGCCGCGGGGTCGCCTTCAGCCGGCGCCCCCGCCGGTCCCTACTCGGGGGCCGCCTGGGCCGGGCCGTCCAGCCGCTACATCCTGCCGCAGTTCGAGGAGCGCACGTCCTACGGGATCAAGCGGCAGGACCCCTACACCAAGCTGTTCGAGGACCGCATCATCTTCCTCGGCGTGCAGGTCGACGACGCCTCGGCGGACGACATCATCGCCCAGCTCATCGTCCTGGAGAGCCAGGACCCCGAGCGCGACATCGTGATGTACATCAACAGCCCGGGTGGCGCGTTCACCGCGCTGACGGCGATCTACGACACGATGCAGTTCATCCGGCCCGACGTGCAGACCTTCGTGGTCGGCCAGGCCGCGTCGGCCGCTGCGGTGCTGCTGGCGGCCGGTGCCCCGGGCAAGCGGTTCGCGCTGCCCAACGCACGGGTGCTGATCCACCAGCCGGCGCTCGCCGGCGGCGACTACGGCCAGGCCTCGGACATCGAGATCCAGGCCAACGAGGTGCTCCGGATGCGCGCGTGGCTCGAGGAGACGTGGGCCAAGCACTCGGGCAAGACCGTCGAGGAGGTCCGCAAGGACATCGAGCGCGACAAGATCCTCACCGCCGCGGAGGCCAAGACCTACGGCCTGGTCGACGAGGTGCTCAACAGCCGCAAGAAGTCCTTCGAGAAGTAGCCGCCCCCGGCGCACGCCACACAACGCGACGACTCTTGGCCCTTCAGGGGGCCAAGAGTCGTCGCGTTGTGGCGTCAGGCCCGCTGGGTTGTGGACAGGCTCGGCCGCCGGGCGGCCCGGTCGGCCACCATGCCTCGGATGGACATCTGCGCAGTGGCCCGCCGCCAGGACGGCGTCGTCAGCCGGCCGCAGGCGCTGGCCAGCGGCCTGACCTCCAAACAGGTCCGGTGGCGGGTCGAGTCCGGCGACTGGCAGCGGCTGCACCGTGGCGTCTATCTGACCAACTCCGGTGCCGTCACCTGGCGCGCCCGGGCTCGCGCGGGCCTGCTGTGGTGCGGTGCCGGGAGCGTCCTGGTGATGGAGGCCGCGGCATACCTGTGGCAACTGCAGCCGGCCGAGCCAGCGGTGATCACCATCGGCGTGCCCACGGGTCGCCACCCCCTCCCGACGGCGGGGATCCGACCGGTCCAGCGCAGCAGGCTGTCGGCCACCACGCTGGAGGGGCTGCGCACGAGCCGGCCCGCGCAGACCGTCATCGACCTGGCCGACCGCCCCGGCTGCGGCCTCGACGAGGCTGTGGCCCTCGCCGCGAGAGCCTGTCAGCGACGGCTGGTCACCGAGGCCGCGCTGCTGGCTGAGCTGGCCGCTCGCGGGCGTCACCGTCATCGGCGCGATCTGCGCCTGGCCCTCGGCGAGATCGGTCGCGGTGCCGAGAGCCTGCCCGAGGTGTGGTTCGTGACCAGGGTCCAGCGGCCGCATGGGCTGCCGGTCTTCGAGCGTCAGGTCGTCGAGCGGTCAGGGACCCGCACCGACCTGAAGAACCGGCTGTATGGCGTCAACGTCGAGGTCGATGGTCAGCTGTGGCACGCCGGTGAGCGGTTCCACACCGACCGGCGCAACGACCGCAAGGCCGCTGGGCGGGGCGAGGTGACGGTGCGGGCCACCTTCCTCGAGCTCAACCGCCGACCGTGCGAGGTGGCCGGTGACCTGGGTGGAGTCCTGCGGCACCGCGGATGGCCGGGGTTGGTCCGCGCCTGCTCGCCGACCTGCCCGGCCGTGCGTGGCCCTTCCGCGCAACAGGGCTTCGGGTTGTGGCCCCGATAGGGGCCACAACCCGTCATCTTGTGCGGTCCGCGGGCCTCAGCCCGGCAGCCACTGCAGCAGCTGGGCGTTGACCTCGGCGTTGCGGAAGAACGACGAGTGGTCGACGCCGGCGCTGGCCGGCAGCACGAGCCGGTCGACGACCGGGAAGCCGGGCGTGGACGGCAGCTCGTAGGCACCCGCGGTCGGCACGACCAGGTCGTTGGCCACGCCACCGAAGACCAGGTCGGTGCCCTTGTCCCGGGCGATCCGGGCGAGCGACGACCCCGGGACGGGCGTGAAGTCCGAGGCGATGACCCGGTATGTCGCAGCGCTGCCGGGGGAGTCGTTGAACGCCTTGAGCGCCTCGCCCTGGGGGTCCATCGACATGATCCCCTCCAGCCCGCCGAACGCTCCGGTCGCCACCTGCTTGACCACCGAGACGATGATCCCCAGCACGTCGGTGACCCCGTTGGTCGGCAGGAACTGCACGAGGTTGGTCACCCGGTCGAGCAGCGCCGAGACGTGTTCCTTGTCGGCCAGTGCCGTGCCGGCATTGGGCGGAGCCACCATGACCAGGTTGCGCACGGTGACCCGGTCGGCCAGCCCGAGCTCGTCACCACGCTCGGCCAACGCCCGGCCGACCAGCCCTCCCCGGGAGTGGGTGACGACGTCGAGGGTGAGGGGCCGGCCATCGGTGAGCGCGCCCAGCTGGGACGCGAGCCAGCTGATGTTGTCGCTGGGCGTGAGCGACACCGAAGGGTGCTCCAGGGCCAGGAGGCGACCGCCATACCTCCGGTCGAGCTCGGCGAGCGTCTCCGGCGGCAGCGCGCCGAAGCCGCCGAGCGCGGTGGCGAAGGTCCCGTGCACGAACAGCAGGGCAGGACCCTCGCCGGCGCTCGTCCAGTCCGTGGCCGTGAGCGGGCTCGGTGCGGCATTGGCGAGCTCGGCCGGCCCGAACCGCCGGACCAGCGCGGGACGGTGCTTGGTCTCCCAGACCCCCGCGAAGTGGTTGGCGGCCCGGCCCAGCATCGGCTCGATCAGTGGGAAGACCAGGACCTTGAGCAGCTTGCTCCCCAGCGCACCGATCACCCCGCGCGAGGTGCCCTCTGCGGCCTCGGGCGCCACGACGGCGCGGGGGATGCGGTAGGTCCGGCGCTCGGCCCCCCGCTGCGGCGACTCCGTGGGGGTGAAGGAGTCCGGGTAGTGCCAGCTCAGCGACCCGTCCTCCGCGGCATACAGCAGCACCTGGCCGTTGCCGTCTCCGGGCGCTGGCACCTCCACCACGATGTCCTCACCGCCTCCGCCGCCACGGGTGCCACCGCGTCCGTCGAGCTCGCTCGGTCCGGCGATCTCGACGGTGAGCTGCTCGATGACGTCGGTCTGGCCGAGAGCGGCGACGAAGTCCTCGGTGGTCGCCTCGGCGGCCCGCATGCCGGCGCTGGCCGCGGGATAGACCTCGGCCCGCCCCTGCAGGCCAGGGGTCGTGATGACCACGTCGCCGGCGGGGCTGCCGATGGTGACGGGGATGCCTTCGGGGCGCAGGGTCTCGGCCATGACGGTCTCCTTGGTGGGTGCTGGTGGGTCAGTCGGGGGCGCGTTCGGTGCTGGCAGGTGCTCCGGGAGCGGCCTCGGCGCGGGTCAGCCGCAGCCGGGGATGGCCGAACATCTGGAACGCGACGAGCGTGGCGCTCACGCCAGGGGCCGCCTGCTCCACCGCGGTCTCGGTGTATGCCGCGCGGATCCGCCTCATCGCCTCGGCCACCGGGACGGTCTCGGGTCCCAGCGTCTGCGCATACATCTGTCGCGCCACCGCAGCCGCCACGTCGTCGTCGATGTTCCACAGCGCCGCGACCACGCCACCGGCGCCGATCCGCAGCAGCGTCGAGGCGAAACCGCCATAGCTGCCCAGCACCCTCTCGTCGGTGCCGACCTGGCAGGCGTTGAGGAAGACGAACGGCCCGCCCTCCAGGTTGCCGTTCTCCACCTGAAGAGGCGTGAGGAAGGAGGCTGCGGCGGTCGTGCCGTCGCGCCGCACGAGCACGATGCCCTCCTGGTCGCCGGCGTTGTCGTACTGACCGTGCAGGGCGACGTGGATGATGTCGGCCGGCGGCGTGCCGCGCAGCAGATCGACCACGGCCGGCAGCTCGGCGGCCACCTGTGCCGCGGGCGGGCTGAACAGGCCGCCCACCTCGACCGCCTCGGTGGCGGCGAACTCCAGTCGTCCCCAGCCCGGCACGCCGGTGTAGTCGGCGGTCACCACGGCAGCGCTGCGCACCTGCACCTGGCTGCGCGGGACGGGCCGCGGCCGGTGCTCGCTGAGCGGCCACCTGCCCAGCGCGACGTGAGCGCCGAGGAACACCGAGTCGCCGCCCCAAGGGGTGGTCACCGGCGGGTCCAGCGCAGCCAGCTCCCAGGGGATGACCAGCTCCTCGGTGAGCAGCAGCACACTCGGAGCCTCGGTGCGGCCCGGCTGGGCGATCAGCGCCGAGAGGGCTGTCTGCACGCTCGCCGGCATCGACGCGCCGATCCGCTTGGCCCGGCCGGCCAGGGTGAAGTAGTCGTTGAGCTTGTCGCTGGAGAACTGGATGGCCCGGCGCGTGGCCAGTGCGAAGTCGGCCACCTCGCCGTCGAGCGTGGACGCGTTCGGGGCGTCCGGCGTGGGCAGCGCCGGGTCCGCGGCATACACCGTCCAGACCCAGCGGTCCTTGCCGCTGTCGCTGGCCACGACGGCGACCACCAGGTCGGGCGCTTCCTCCACGAGCAGTGGGCTCAGGTCGAGCAGGTCGCGCTCGCGGACCGAGGGTGCGGGCGCCGAGGCGACGAGTGCCGGCTCGTCGACGGCGACGAAGCTGCGCCAGGCCAGCCCGACGACCTGGCCGCCCACGAGGTACTGCACGCCCAGCCGGCGCGTCGCCGGTGCGCTCTCCAGATAGCTCGCCGTGAAGGTCACCTCGACACTCGGGTGCGGTGTGTCGGCGGTCGGCTGGATCTGGTGCCGGGTCGGGCCTTGCGGGGTGAGCGAGTCCGGGTCGTAGACCAGCACCACGTCGATCACCTCGCCAGACGTGGCGATCGCGCCCGTGCTCACCACGCCGTAGGACGGGCGAGGGCCGAGGCCGACGGTGGCGGTGAACGGCTGGTCGACGACGACCACGTCGGGCCGGTCGGTGCCGGTGGTCAGGTCGATCCGGCTGTATGCCGTGGTGCCCGGCGTGGTGCCGCCGCGGTAGACCGGCTCCTCGCCCTCAGGGGCAGCCCCGGCCGGAGCGGGGGCCGCCTCTGGCGGGAAGGACGACGGAGGCTCCGCCATCGCCCAGTCCGAGCGGCCGGCCTCGCCGAGGGCAGTCACCAGCTCGGCCAGTGGCGAGCTCGGAGCCTCGCGCAGCGCCGTCGCCACTCCGCGCAGCACGCGCTCCCGCGGGGTGTTGATGAGGATCTCGGCCAGCTGGGCGCGCTCCTCGGGCTCGAGCGTGCCGGCCGTGGCCAGGAGGTCGGCGACGCGCAGTCGGGTCATCGGCGCCAGCTGGCTGACCTTGAGGGCTGCGCGCAAGGCTGCTGCCCGTGCGGCAGGGTCGGCCTGCTGCAGACCGGTGACGACGAGCGCGACGACCAGGTCACCGGCCTGGTCCGGGGGCAGCGCCCGCAGGCTGTCGACCCGGTCGGCCATCCCCGCGGTGTCGATCGCGGCCGGGTCGGCAGTCACCTCGGCCGCGACGGCGATCGCCTTGTCCATGTCAGCGGGCGCCCACGGCTGCCAGGCCTGCGCGCGGTCGCCGCTGGAGGGAGTGGCGCCCTCGACGAGCTCGAGCAGCACGGTGCCGGCGGCGTCCTGGCGACCGGCGATGCTGGTGTGCAGGGCCTCGCGCTCCTCGTCGGTCAGGCCCATCCGGCGCAGCGCGTGAGCCAGGTGGTCGGCGGCCGGTTCATCCTGGAGGGTCGCGAAGGCGTCGGCGACCGCGTTCCACGCGTCGACTGTCATGCCGTCTCCTGATCTGCGGTCAGGTCAGCGGTGGCCCGGTCGGCCGCGGCTCTCGCTGGAGAGGACCCTCGAGGCGCGCGCGCTGATACACCCGGGGCGAACCGCTCGACAAGCCTGCGAGTTGTGGCCCTGATGGGGGCCACAACTCGCACCACTATGGCGCGGCCGCGGGGCGTGGGGTATCAGCACACGCACCCTCGCGCTCCTCACACTCGAAGGCGTGTCCACAGGCGCGCCCCGGAGCGGATGCGGGAAGGCCATGGCGCGTCGGACCTACACCAACTTCGACCTGCTCTTCGAGCACGCCGGCGAGGGCCGCTTCACTGCGCGGGTCGTGGCCAGTCCGGTCGACGACAACCCGGCCGTGACCTTCGCCCTGCCGTTCGACTCGACGACCCTGGAGAACCTCCTGCTCAAGCTCGACCCCGGCCGTTCGGGGACCCGGCGCAGCTTCACCAGCTCCCAGGCCGAGGCGGGGCGGCAGCTGGGCACCGCGCTGTATGAGGCGGTCTTCACCGACGACCTGGCCGTCGCCTGGTCCCGCAGCAAGGACGCCGCGGGAGCGGCCGGCAAGGGCCTGCGCCTGCGCCTTCGGCTGGGCGACGTGCCGGAGCTGGCTGGGCTGCCCTGGGAGCTGCTCCACGACAAGCGGTCGCACGCCTTCCTCGCGCAGTCGGAGAAGACGCCGGTCGTGCGCTACCTCGCCGTTCCTCAGCCGTTGCGGCCGCTGCCGGTGGCCGGCGCCCTGCACATCCTGGTCGTCATCTCCTCACCGACCGACATGGACGAGCTCAACGTCGACGCCGAGTGGCAGCACGTCCAGGAGGCCCTCGGCCCGACCATCGCGTCCGGCCGGATCCAGGTCGACCGGCTGCCCAAGCCGACGATGCGAGAGCTCGGCACCTGGCTGCGTCACCACGAGGTCAACGTCCTGCACTTCCTCGGGCACGGCGACTACGACGCCAAGCTGGAGACCGGGGTGCTCTACTTCTGCGACGACTACGGGCGCAGCAGCGCGGTCGACGCCTCGGTGCTCGGGCCCTATATCCACGACCACGACGCGTTGCGGCTGATCGTCCTCAACGCCTGCCGGTCCTCCAGCGGCGATGCGAAGGACTCTTTCGGGGGTATGGCGCAGGGCCTGGTGCAGCAGCAGGCGAGCGCGGTCGTCGCCATGCAGTTCCCGATCTCGGACAAGGCCGCGGCGATCTTCACCGGGGACTTCTACGCCTCGGTGGCTGACGGCTTCCCCGTGGACCAGGCAGTGACCTACGCGCGGAAGTCGCTGCTGTCGGGGTTCGGTGCGGAGTGGGCCACCCCGACGGTGTTCCTGCAACCGGGGGAGGGCGAGGTCTTCGACCCGGTCGACGGCGCGGTTGTGGAGCCGGTCGTGGAGGAGCCGGTGGTGGAGGAGCCGACACCGGAGGGGACCGCGACCTCGGACGCACCGGAGGTGGAGGTGGTGTCCGCGGAGGTTGAGCCGGCTCCGCCGGTCGAGACAGCCGACGTGCCGGTCGACGAGGAGATGGGAGCCGCCGCCCGGTCAAGGGGGCAGCCGCGGAGGTTGAGGAGGGGGAGGCGGCCGCGCCGGTGGAGGAAGCGGACCCGAGCAGCGCGGACGGGCCGTCGCGCGGCATACCGGCCACTGGCCCGACGACGAGGGACCGGATGAGCGCGCGGGCCGAGTACCTGCACCGGCTGGCGCAGGGCCACGCCACGGCGTCGGCCGGCACCGGGGGACACGACCCGATGTCGACCGGCCCGACGTCCACGGGACCGCACCCGACTGGCCCGATGTCTGTCGACTCGCTGCCGCCGGACGCCATCGAGCCGGAAGGTCCGCGACCCCGAGGAGCTGAGCAGGCCGAGGACCAGGACGAAGGCGTCTTCGTGTTCCGCACCCAGCCGGTCGAGCAGCGCCCGAGGCGACGGATGTTGCCCTACGTCCTCGTGGGGGTGGCCGCACCCCTGGCGATCTTCGTCGGGCTGAAGCTGGCGGCGGGGGACGCGACCGACCTCGAGCAGCCGACCTCCCCGATCGGAGCCGCGTCCGCGTCGGAGAGCGCCGGCGGCCAGGCCACCAGCACGGACGGCACCGCCGCGGAGTCCGAGGCAACGCACGACGCGTCGTCCAGTGAGTCGAGCGAGCCGTCGCCGACGACCGACATCTGGCCGACCACCCCTGCTCTGCCGGGATCCTGGGCGTCGGCCCAGGCCATGTCGGTGCCACTGACCGTCGACGGCCTGAGCGATGAGTGGGGCAGCGCGACGCCCTTCCTCTCCGCCCAGCAGGTGTTCGAGCGCGACGGTCTGGGCGCTGACGCGGCCGACGTGACCGCGACGTGGCGCCTGGGCTGGGACGCCTCTGCCTACTACCTCTACGTCGAGGTGACCGACAGCACGCTGACCCAGCGCAACGCGACCCGCCCGTCGCAGCTCTGGAACGGCGACAGTGTCCACTTCGAGTTCGGCCCCTACGCCGACCCGGTTCGCACCGACATGCTCGACCCGCAGCTGCGGCACGTGATGCTGGCCCCGACCGAGGACGGGCAGTTCGTGCTGGGCATGAACGTGGCCGACGGGCCCACCTTCATCGCCGGACCTGGACTCCCCGGGGCCCAGGTGGCCGGGTCACTGCGCACCGACGGGTATGTCGTGGAGGCCGCCATCCCGTGGAGCGCCCTCGGGGTCGACTCGGTGCGCTCCGGCATGCAGTTCGTGACCAACCTCAACGTGAGCACCGCGGTGCCCGGAGGTGACAGCGCGGGCAAGCTGGCCCAGATGTGGAGCTCCAACCCCTACCGGTTGTTCAACAACCTCTCCACCCGACCGGAGTGGGGCGTCGTCGAGCTGCAGGGCTGACTCCGCCCGGGTGACCGGACGGCGTTGCGCTGAGAGCGGACACGGGTGCGGACACGCCCGTGGGCGGGCCCTATTGACTGTCGCGGCGGCCATCGTCGGGGTAGCGTCGGGGCAACGCCGACCGGCGCCGCAGCAGCTTGGGACGAAAGGACCACCGCGTGGCACGCATGGGAGAAAGCAGCGATCTGCTGAAGTGCTCCTTCTGCGGGAAGAGCCAGAAGCAGGCCAAGAAGCTGATTGCCGGTCCCGGCGTCTACATCTGCGACGAGTGCATCGACCTGTGCAACGAGATCATCGAGGAAGAGCTCTCCGAGTCCGGTGACCTGGGGCTGGGCACGCTGCCCAAGCCGCGCGAGATCTTCGACTTCCTCGAGCAGTACGTCGTCGGCCAGGAGACCGCCAAGCGCGCCCTGGCCGTCGCGGTCTACAACCACTACAAGCGGATCCAGGCCGGCGAGGGCCGCAAGGGCACCGACGCCGTCGAGATCGCCAAGTCCAACATCCTGCTGATCGGCCCGACCGGCTGCGGCAAGACCTATCTGGCGCAGACCCTGGCCCGGATGCTCAACGTGCCGTTCGCGATCGCCGACGCCACTGCGCTGACCGAGGCGGGGTATGTCGGCGAGGACGTCGAGAACATCCTGCTCAAGCTGATCCAGGCGGCCGACTTCGACGTCAAGAAGGCCGAGACCGGGATCATCTACATCGACGAGATCGACAAGATCGCGCGCAAGTCCGAGAACCCCTCGATCACCCGTGACGTCTCCGGCGAGGGCGTGCAACAGGCACTGCTCAAGATCCTGGAGGGCACCACCGCCTCGGTGCCGCCGCAGGGTGGCCGCAAGCACCCGCACCAGGAGTTCATCCAGATCGACACCGCCAACGTGCTGTTCATCGTCGGTGGCGCCTTTGCCGGCCTGGAGAAGATCATCGAGTCCCGGGCCGGCCGCCAGGGACTGGGCTTCGGCGCCGAGCTGCGCTCACCCAAGGACGCCGCGGAGCACTTCGACGACGTGCTGCCCGAGGACCTGATGAAGTTCGGGCTGATCCCGGAGTTCATCGGCCGGCTGCCGGTGATCACCACCGTCACCCCCCTCGACCGGTCGGCGCTGACCAGCATCCTCACCGAGCCGCGCAACGCCCTGGTCAAGCAGTACCAGCGGATGCTCGAGATCGACGGGGTGGAGCTGGAGTTCACGACCGACGCCGTCGAGGCGATCGCCGAGCAGGCACTGCTGCGGGGCACCGGAGCCCGGGGGCTGCGGGCGATCCTCGAAGAGGTCCTCATGCCGGTGATGTTCGACGTGCCCAGCGAGGAGGACATCGCCTCGGTGACGGTCACCCGTGAGGTCGTCCTGGACAACGTCAACCCCACCATCGTCCGCCGCGAGGTCGAGACCCGGCCGCCGCGCAAGCGCAACCAGCGCAAAGAGTCCGCCTGACCCGTCGGGGTCAGCCCCGCGTGGGCGCCCCCGCGGCCGGGGCCTGGGCCTCGTTCCCGGTGCGCAGGGACTGCAGGTAGAGCGCCCAGAGCCCGGCCGACAGGACGACCAGTCCCACGACACCGGCCATCACGCCGCCGCCTGGATTGGCCTCGACCGCCGCCGCCACACCCCAGAGCATCAGCGTGACGCCGGCGATCAGTCCCATCCGCACGGCATACCGGGCAAAGACGGGGACCGGCACGGGAGCCTGCGCGGGGGTGGCGGCGGCCAGCGCGCACGCCGTGTGGAAGACCAGCACGGACAGCGAGGCCACCAGGCTCCACATCGACCAGCTGGGCGGCACCCCGACCGCCCACATCCCCAGGGCATAGACCAGCACAGTGGCCGGCAGGGCGGAGTGCGGGTTGACCGCGCAGCCCAGACCGAGCAGGGCCAGCACGATGAGAGCCCAGACGCTCGTGGTGCCGGCCATCAGCGTGGACGCCGCGAACACCACGAGCGAGACCACGATCAGCACCCGCAGGATCGCCTGCTGCTGGCTGGCCGCCCAGATCTCCTCCATCCGCTCTCTCACCGCGCCACCCCTGCCCGCCCGCGCCTGGACAGGCTGCGCAGGACGAGGTCCAGGCTGCCGGCGCCGGCCCACGGGACCACCGGCACGCCCTGGTGCCGGATCTTCCAGACCTCCTGCTCGCGCTCGACCATCCGGATCCGCCAGGCCAGCTGGGCAACGGCGTCCTGCTCGCCCGGTGGTTCGACGTCGTCGACCAGGGCGTCGATGACCACCACGGCCAGCCCGCTGCGGGACAGGAAGGCCGCCTGGGCCAGGACGTCGGGGGAGACCAGGGCCGAGATCATCACGACCAGGGTGCCGGCCGGCAAGCCGCGCCTCAGTTGCCGGGCGTCGAGCTCCTCCTGGGGCCGGGGCTGCACCCGCGCCAGCGTCTCCAGCACGCGCCGCTGATGCCGGCGTCCGGTGCCGACCTGGACGCGGCCGGGGGTCCGGGCCGACAGCACCTGCAGACTGACCCGGTCTCCCTGGTGCAGGAAGTGCGCGGAGATCGCTGCGGCAGCACGAACCGTGTGGTCCAGGGTGCTCGGGCGGCCGTCGACGCCCCCCGAGTGGCCCAGGTCGTAGTGGGCGTCGACCACGATCGCCACGTGGGTGTCCTGGTCGGCATGGCTGCTGGTGACATGCAGCTCGCCGGTGCGCAGCGAGCGGTTCCAGTGGATCCGCTTGAGCCGGTCACCCCACTGGAAGGGACGGATCGAGGCGAACTCGCTCCCGTCGCCCGGGCGCACCGAGCGGTGCTGGCCGACCAGCCCGCGGGGGTGCGGCGCAGGGGCGTCGGCGTCGAACACCTCAGGGTTGGGCAGCACGACCGCGCTGAGCGCCTCGACCGGGACCGGCCCCCACCGGTAGGCGCCCCACGGGCTGGTGGCCGCGACCAGGGCAGGCCCGATCTCCCGGGTGCCCCAGCGGGTGGGCCGGAAGCCGGTGCGCGACACGGTCTGGCCCGACGCGGAGTCGCCCGGGTCGATGAGGTGGACTGCGGCCCCGTGCTCCGGCCGGTACTCGACATACGGTGCCGGCGAGAGCGAGGAGGACAACAGCTCGGCATGGGGAACGTGCGTGGTGCGGATCAGGGCCCGACTCCACGCGCCCTCGCGCAGTGCTGTGGTCGGGATGCTCATCGAGCGCTGCGGCACCTGCCGGGGGCGGGTCAGGAACGACCAGATGACCACCATGACCAGCGGTGCGACCAGCACGAGCAGGTCGGTCCGCTGCACGACCAGGGCGGCGCCCGCGCCGAGTGCGGCCGCGAGCACGGCACGCAGGTGCGCGTAGGTCGGCGACCACTGGTCGGCGCGGTGCCACGTGTGGGACGTCAAGGGCGCACGGCCTCCCGTGCTGAGGGGACCGGCACCTCGTGCAGCACGGACTCGACCACGGAGCGGCCGGCCAGGTCGCTCATCCAGAGCTCGGGCTTGATCGAGATGCGGTGGTCCAGGACGGGGTGGGCGACCCGCTTGACGTCCTCTGGGGTGACGTAGTCCCGCCCGGCGATGACGGCGTAGGCGCGCGCGGTCAGCATCAGCGCGAGCGACCCGCGGGGAGAGGCGCCGACCAGCACGGCCCGGTGGCTGCGCGTCGCGGTGGCGAGGTTGACGCAGTAGCGGCTGATGTCCTCGGGCACCGGGATCCGTTCGACCGCTTCCTGCATCGCCTGCAGCCCGGCCGCGTCGGTGACCGCCGGCAGGTGCTGGTCCTCCTGGCGGCGCGCGACCCGGCGGCGCAGGACGTCCCACTCCTCCTCCGGCGTGGGGTAGCCGAAGGTCACCCGCATGAGGAACCGGTCGAGCTGCGCCTCCGGGAGCGGGTAGGTGCCCTCGTACTCCACCGGGTTGGCGGTGGCCAGGACGTGGAACGGCTGCGGCAACGGGAAGGTCTGTCCTTCGACGGTGACCTGGTGCTCCTGCATCGCCTCGAGCAGGGCCGACTGCGTCTTGGGCGGAGTGCGGTTGATCTCGTCGGCGAGCAGCAGACCGGTGAACAGCGGGCCGCGCCGGAAGTCGAACTCACCGGCGCGCTGGTCGTAGACGAACGCGCCGGTCAGGTCGGCGGGCAGCAGGTCGGGGGTGAACTGGGCGCGAGTGAAGTCCAGCCCGAGGGTCTGGGCGAAGGACCGGGCGGCCAGCGTCTTGCCCAGACCGGGAAAGTCCTCCAGCAGCACGTGCCCTCGCGCCAGGACGGCGGCCAGCACCATGGTCAGCGCTTCGCGCTTGCCGACCACCGCCTGCTCCACGCCGTCCAAGACGGCGCCGGCGCGACGCGAGGTCTCGGCCAGGTCCAGGTGCGGGAGCTCGTGCCCTGGCGCGGTGGGCGCGGTGGGCCGGTGGGCCTGGTGGGCTCAGGGCCCGCCAGGTGACCCCGGTCGGGGGAGGGAAGGTCTGTCACAGTGCCTCGATTCGGTCGACCACGGAGCGCAGCCGGGTGGTGCTGCGCCTGCCGGTGTCCTGGCGGGGGGTGGTGAGGTAGGAGTACACCTCGTCGGTGAGCAGGGCACGCGCGGCCTCGGTGTCCTCGATGCCGACATCGTGGTTGACGCGGAGGCGGGTGACCGCCAGCTCGAGCAGCAGCGGGCGGATCGCGTCGGCACGGTCGTTGCGGTCGACGGTGTCACGCAGGTCGCGGCGCAGCCGGGTCAGCCGGTAGTCCATCTGTTGGGGCGGCACGGACTCCTCGGTGCCATGCCGGAACCAGGTGGCCGCGACGACCCTGCTGCCCAGGTCGCCGAGGTTCCAGGCCAGCACCGTCAGGCAGGCTCCCAGCGCCACCGCGACGGCGATGTTGAGCACCGTGCCGTGGCGCAGCGCGTTGACATACATCAGCAGGCCGCCCACGACAGCGGTCCCGATCAACGGGCCCCACAGCCGGCCCAGCCAGGCGGTCATCGGGGGCCACCGGAGGGCGCGCTCGTGTCGTTGTCGTTGTCGGTGCGGTCGGCGGGCGTGCTCTCGGCCGCCGCGCGGGCCGAGTCGGCCGCCTCGCGCTCGACGACCAGGCGGCGGTGCAGCTGGTCATGGACGCTGCGCATCGTCTCCACCGCCTCAGCTCGCATCTGCTCGGTGACCGGGTGCCGGGAGAACCGGGCCTCCCGGTAGAGGATGGCCAGCCGGTCGATCGTCGGCTGGTCGACCTCCCAGCGACCCAGGACGCGGATCGTGAACTCGGCGCTGGTCTCGGCCGGGTCTGGGCGCAGGCCCCCACGCTCGGCCGCGTCCTCCAGGGCCACCCAGCAGGCGACGACGGCGTTGCGCGGGTCGCCTCCGCCCAGGGCCAGCAGCCGGGCCGGGGACGTGGCCGCGACCAGCTCGGCCAGGTCGGTGTCCTCCTCGTCCTGCGGCGGCGGCTCGTCCTGGCTCCAGAGCCGGCCGAGCAGGTAGCGGAGCAGGAGGACCAGCAGGCCGACCAGGACGATGCCGGCCAGGATCACGAGCCAGTCCACCGGCAGCCCGCCGCCGGTGCCCCGCGTCAGGCTCGGCAGCGGGGCGACGGTGAGGGTCTGCGCCGTGACGTCGACCGGCACCAGGGTGACGCTGCGCGCCGCCCCGCTGGGGGCGTCCACCAGCACCGTGTCCGAACCGGCGGCCCAGGTCATCGCCAGCAGAGCCAGGACCGTCGCGACGGCGGCCCCGATCGCCTGGCCCCTGCGCATGGGCCGACCCTAGACGACGGCGGTCAGGCCTGCGGGGGGACCAGCTCGGTCCCGCTCACCGCGAGGGCCTCACCCACGACATACCCGATCGTGCCGCTGACCTTGCCCGCAGCCCGTAGGTCGGCCTCCGCCGCACGCACCCGGTCGAGCTCGCCGGACGGTCCGGTGAGCGTGGTGGCGGCGACCTCGGCGCGCATGCCGACCTTGGCCTCGGACTTGGCGCGGCGGATGCCGGCCAGCGCCTGGCCCACGGCGGTGAGCATCGCGGGGTCGCCCCCGGTCGAGCCGGCGGACAGCTCGTCGGCAGTGGGCCACGCGGCGCGGTGCACCGACCCGTCGTGCCACCACGACCAGACCTCCTCGGTGGCAAAGACCAGCACCGGAGCCAGCAGCCGCAGGAGCACGTCCAGGGCGACCCGCAGCCCGGCGCGGGCCGAGGCGACCGCAGCGGCGTCCAGGCCCGGCTGCGAGCCGTAGGCGCGTTCCTTCACCAGCTCGAGGTAGTCGTCGCAGAAGGTCCAGAAGAACTCCTCGGTGACCTCCAGCGCACGGGTGTGGTCGAAGCCGTCGTAGGCCGTCGTGGCGGCCCTGACCACCTCGGACAGGGCGGCCAGCATCGCCCGGTCCAGCGGCTGGGTCACCAGGGCGACCGCCTCGGGCAGCTCGGCAACCGGCTGGGGGTCCTGACCGTCCTCGGCGCCGAAGGAGAGGGCGAACCGGCTGGCGTTGAGGACCTTGATCGCCAGCCGCCGGCCGACTTTCATCTGCCCCTCGTCGAAGGCGGCGTCGGTGCCCAGCCGGCCAGAGGCGGCCCAGTAGCGCACGCCGTCAGAGCCGTGGGCCAGGAGCATGCCCTCGGGCGTCTGGGCGTTGCCCTTGGACTTGCTCATCTTCTTGCGGTCGGGGTCCAGGATCCAGCCGCTGATGCCGGCGTCGGTCCACGGCAGGCTGTCGTGCTCGTGGTGCGCGCGGACGACGGTCGCGAAGAGCCAGGTGCGGATGATGTCCTGGCCCTGGGGGCGCAGGTCCATCGGGAAGGTGGCGGCAAACAGCTCACGGTCGTTGCCGAGCACCCCGTCGGGCAGCTCGCCGACCGGCCAGCCCGAGGCGATCTGGGGCGACAGGGACGAGGTCGCCCAGGTGTCCATCACGTCCGGGTCGCCGGCGAAGCCGCCGGGGCGACCTCGCTGGTCCTCGGTGTAGCCCGGCGGGGGAGCGGTGACCGGGTCGACCGGCAGCGAGTCCTCCTCGGGGACGATCGGGTGGTCGTAGTCGGTCTCGCCGTCCGCGTCGACGGGGTACCAGACCGGCACCGGCACGCCGAAGAAGCGCTGCCGGCTGATCAGCCAGTCCCCGTTGAGGCCCTGCACCCAGTTGCGGTAGCGGGTGCGCATGAACGCGGGGTGGAAGTCGAGCTGGTCGCCCCGGGCCAACAGCGCCTCGCGGATCTGCTCGTCGCGGCCGCCGTTGCGGATGTACCACTGCCGGCTGGTCACGATCTCCAGCGGCTTGTCGCCCTTCTCGAAGAAGTTCGCCTTGCGCTGGGTAGGCGCCGGCTCGCCGTCGAGGTCTCCTGAGGCACGCAGCGCGTCCACCACCGCCGCGCGTGCGCTGAACGTCGTCTTGCCGGCCAGCGCCGCGGCATACAGCTGCTCGCCGGGACCGCCCGCGACCCACTGCGGCACCTCGGCCTGCATGCGGCCGGCGCGGGTGATGACCGAGCGCGTCGGCAGGGTGAGCTCGCGCCACCAGATGACATCGGTGAGGTCGCCGAAGGTGCAGCACATCGCGATGCCGGCGCCCTTGTCCGGCTCGGCGGCCGGGTGGGCGAGCACCGGGATCTCGACGCCGAACAGGGGCGAGGTGACCGTCGTGCCGAAGAGCGCGGCATACCGCTCGTCGTCCGGGTGGGCGATCAGCGCGACGACGGCAGGGATCAGCTCGGGCCGCGTGGTCTCGATGTGGACCGGCTCACCGTCGGGACGGTGGAAGGCGACCCGGTGGTAGTGGCCGGGATAGTCCCTCGCCTCGAGCTCGGCCTGGGCGACCGCGGACTGGAAGGTGACGTCCCAGAGCCCGGGCGCCTCGGCCTGGTAGGCCTCCCCGCGCGCCAGGTTGCGCAGGAAGGCCTGCTGGCTGACCGCGCGGGAGCGATCGTTGATCGTGCGGTAGGTGAGGTCCC
The DNA here is from genome assembly GCA_963781115.1 of uncultured Actinomycetota bacterium. Lineage (GTDB taxonomy): Bacteria > Actinomycetota > Actinomycetes > Actinomycetales > Dermatophilaceae > Ornithinicoccus. The sequence goes on along the minus strand of CAWADV010000005.1, from coordinate 700,328 downwards.
AGTCGACGGAGACGCCGAGAGTGCGCCACAGCGACTCGTACTTGCCCTCGTCCTTGACCGTCAGCTCCTCGCAGAGCTCGATGAAGTTGGCCCGGCCGACGGGCTGCTGGTCGGCGGCCTTGGGGGCCTTGCCGGACGTGTCGTCGTCGCCGTACATGGGGGGCAGGAAGTCCGGGTCGTAGGGCAGGGTCGAGTCGCCGCGGACGCCGTAGAAGTTCTGCACCCGCCGCTCGGTGGGCAGCCCGTTGTCGTCCCAGCCCATCGGGTAGAAGACTTCGAAGCCGGCCATCCGCTTGTAGCGGGCCAGGCAGTCGGTGTGGGTGTAGGAGAAGACGTGGCCGACGTGCAGGCTGCCGCTCGCCGTGGGCGGAGGGGTGTCGATGACGAAGCGCCGGTCGCGGGGGGCGGCGAGCAGAGCGGCCCGGTCCATCGCGAACGTGCCGCGCAGCTGCCATACCTGCGACCACTTCTCCTCCAGCCCGTCGACCGACGGCTTGTCCGGCAAAGTCACCGGGCGCAGCGAGGAATGGGTGGTCTGTGCGGTCATGGGGTCCAGTCTCCCACCCCCGCGACGGCGTGCCCCCTCCCGTCGCAAGTGCACCCGAGGGGCGCCCCCTCCCGTCGCAACTGCACCCGAGGGGCGGTCGGCGTCGGCGTGTCGTCGGCCCTCGGGTGCAGTTGCGTCACGGGCGTGGGCGGATGGGGGCAGCCAGGGATGTTGGCCGGACTGAGCGATGGGGCAGCGGGAGGTATGTCGTGGCGCTGGGCCCTCAGGCCGCGCGCCCGGGAAAGTAGACCCGGAAGTCTTGGGGCGGGACCGAGAGCCGGACCTCGAAGCCGCGAGCGGCCATCGCGGCGGCTACCCGCTGAGCGGACCGCCACGGGGTGACGAACACGTCGGTCGAGCGCAGCACGATCAGCCGCCAGTGCTCCCCGTCAAGGTCCTCGCGGCGGGTGATGTCCTTGGCCCATTGGGTCGTGCTTTCGGCGTGCTGCCGGCCGTCATACTCGATGGCCAGCAGCAGGTCGGGAAAGCTGAGATCGACCCGATAGCGGACCGTCCCGCCGCGGACGCTCACCACGATGTTGACCTGCGGTTCTGGCAGCCCGGCAAAGACCAGCAGCAGACGTACCCGCGTCTCCATCGGTGACTCCACGCCGCGGCGCACCAGGTCAGCCGCTCGGCGCAGTCGCGCGCGGTGCGACCCGGCCCAGGCTGACGCCGCCTCGCGCAACTGGCGCGGCGTGACCAGCCCCTGGTGCACCAGTGAGTCGCCGAGCACGACAAGCTCAACGAGGTCGACCTTGGCCGCCATGTCGCAGAAGGTCTGGCATGGGCTGGTGACGGGCACGCCATACCGGATCACGAACTCTGGTCCCGGGCGAAGGTGCGTGGTCAGTCCGGGTCGCCGGCGGCGGTCCTGGGCTCGCCGGACGCTGACGTGGGTGCGCGCATCACTGGGCACGGCCCCACCCCAGAGCGCCGCGGCCGAGTGGTGGCTGATCACCGAACTCCTGGGCACGACGAGCAGGGCCGCACGGGCGAGCAGGAGGGTGCTGAGCTCGACCGTCGCGGCGACACGGACGATGTCGAAGAGCCGGTGGAACTCCGGTCCGTCCAGTCGGTGCTTGGTCAGGCCGTGGCGCAGCCCGTTCTGGCGCAGGAACGGCCGTCCCACGTCGAGCGGTGCGCCGGTCGCAGATGCTGGCACGCGGACGGCGACGGCGGACATGGCGACACTGTGGCCTCATCGCAGCCAGAGCGTCGGAGGTTTTCCACAACCTCCGGGCCATGAGCCGTCGCCCCCAGCGCAACTGAACCCCAGGGCCGCCGACACGCCGGTGCCGAGCGGCCCTCGGGTTCAGTTGCGACGGGTGGGGGCCGCGGCCGGGCGGGGGGTGGGGGCGCCTCAGGGGAAGACGCGGCCGGGGTTCATGATGCCGAGCGGGTCGAAGACGGCCTTGACCGCGCGCTGCCGAGCCACCTCGGCGGCACCGAGCTCGCCGACGAGCCACGGCGCCTTGGTCGACCCGACTCCGTGCTCGCCCGCCAACGTCCCGCCCAGGGCCCAGGCCACGGTGACCAGGTCGTCGAAGGCCGCCGCGGCCGCTGCCGTGCTGGCCTCGTCGTCGGGGTCGTAGAAGAAGACCGGGTGCAGGTTGCCGTCGCCGGCGTGCCCCGAGGCCATCGCTCGCAGTCCGCGGCGGTCGGCGATGGCATGCACCGCCTCGACCAGCTCCCCGAGGCGCGCCACCGGCACGCAGACGTCCTCGATGAGGCGTCGTCCGACCGCCTCCATCGCCGGGTTGAGCGCGCGGCGTCCCGCGAGCAGCAGTTCGGACTCCTGGGCGTCGTCGGCCACGGCCACCTCGTCGGCACCGGCGGCCTGCAGCGCAGCGGCGTAGGCCTGGACGTCTTCGTGGGTGCCGCCGACCCGGTCCGACTGCACCAACAGCACCGCGCCGACGCCCCGCGGATAGCCGAAGTCGGCATAGTCCTGGATCGCCTCGACCCCGGGGCCGTCGAGCAGCTCGACCAGGCTCGGGGTATGCCGTTGCGCCCGCAGCGCGGCCACTCCAGCCATCGTCGTGGCCAGGTCGGGGAAGACCGCAAGCACAGTCAGCGGAGCATCGGCTGCCGGCACCAGTCGGGCGACCACCTCGGTGATCACCCCCAGGGTGCCCTCGGACCCGACGAACAGTCCGGTGAGGTCCAACCCGGTCACCCCCTTGGCGGTTCGCCGACCGGTGCGGATGACCTCACCACCGGCCAGGACGACCTCGAGGCCGCGGATGTAGTCGGCGGTGACGCCGTACTTCACGCAGCACAGACCCCCGGCGTTGGTGGCCACGTTGCCGCCGATCGTGCAGCTGTCCGCGCTGGCCGGGTCCGGCGGGTAGGCGAGCCCGTGAGCCCGCACCGCAGCCTTGAGGTCTGCGTTGACCACGCCCGGTCCCAGCACGGCCTGCCGCTGCTCTGCGTCGATGGACATCTCGACCATGGCCTCGACGTTGAGCACGATGGCGCCTTCGAGCGCCCCAGCCGCCCCGACCAGACCGGTCCGTGCCCCTTGTGGCACGACCGGGATCCGGTGCTCGGCCGCATATCGCAGCACGTCGACCACGTCACCCCGGTCCCGGGCGCGGACGACCTCGAAGTGGTCTGGCGCGGACGACCCCGGCGTCGCGTCCACCCCGTAGGTCGCCGCGACGAGGGGATCGGAGATCACCCGCCCCGCGAGGAGCTCGGCCAGGGAGCTCGCCGGCACGGTCGGCTCGGTCACGGTCTTCTCCTTGGCCGGTCGGGGACGCCTCACCGGCAGTATTCACCGACCGCTGGGCAGCGGAGCGCTGACGACACCGTGGCCGCGATAACGCCGCGCGACCGTAGGTAGACTGAGCCGCACAGGCGTCTGAGCCGTCATCAGCGGCGAGCCTTCCGGAAGAACGGGACGACCCGCCATACCCAGCCGCTGGCTGCGACGGGAGTCCTCACTAGAACCGGGCGGGTGGGCCCGTCACAGCCCGCGACGAGTGGTCGCCCGTCACCCGCGAGGGTATGGCGTGCGGCAAGCGAGGTGGTACCGCGGTGCCTGGTGCAGGGCAGTGACCTGCGCACGACCAGGCCTCGTCCTCGTGGCAGTGACACGAGTGGACCGAGCCGCACCATCGCGTAGGGAGCAGCACCGATGACCTTCCCCCAGGTCGACACCGCCCAGCTGGGCCTGGCCCCCAACCCGAGCCTGCCCGACCTCGAACAGGCGGTCCTGGCCTACTGGGCCGAGCACGACACCTTCGTCAAGAGCGTCGAGCAGCGCGAGCCGGGCACCGACGGCGACAACGAGTTCGTCTTCTACGACGGCCCGCCGTTCGCCAACGGGCTGCCCCACTACGGGCACCTGCTGACCGGCTACGTCAAGGACGTCGTGCCGCGCTACCAGACGATGCGCGGGCACCGCGTCGAGCGCCGCTTCGGGTGGGACACCCACGGCCTGCCGGCCGAGCTGGAGGCGATGGAGCAGCTGGGGATCAAGACCAAGGCCGAGATCCTCGAGCTCGGCATCGAGGAGTTCAACGCCAAGTGCCGCGAGTCGGTGCTGGCCTACACCGACGAGTGGCGCGAGTACGTCACCCGGCAGGCGCGGTGGGTCGACTTCGACAACGACTACAAGACGTTCAACCCCGACTACATGGAGTCGGTCCTCTGGGCGTTCAAGAGCCTGTTCGACAAGGGCCTGGTCTATGAGGGCTTCCGGGTGCTGCCCTACTGCTGGAACGACCAGACCCCGCTGTCCACCCATGAGCTGCGGATGGACGACGACGTCTACCAGCAGCGCCAGGACCCCGCGGTCACCGTGGGCTTCCGGGTCAGCACGCCCGGTCCGCTGGAGGGCGCGCTGCTGCTGGTCTGGACCACGACACCGTGGACCCTGCCGGCCAACCTGGCCGTGATGGTGGGGGCCGACATCGACTACGCCGTGGTGGCCGCACCGCACCCGTCCGACCCGACCAGGTCCGAGCGGTACGTGCTCGCGGAGGCCAGGCTGCCGGCCTACCGGCGGGAGCTCGGCGAGGAGCCGGTGGTCGAGCAGCGGCTGCGCGGATCCGACCTGGTCGGGCTGGACTACACCCCGCCGTTCGCCTACTACCTGGGCCACGCGGGGGCGTTCCGCGTGGTCGAGGCCGACTTCGTCACGACCACGGACGGCACCGGGATGGTGCACACCGCCGGTGCGTACGGCGAGGACGACAAGGCGGTCACCGACCGCGAGGGCATCGAGGTGGTGCTGCCGGTCCAGCTCGACGGGACCTTCGGGCACCCGGTCGAGGACTACGCCGGGATGCTCGTCTTCGACGCCAACAGCCACATCATCGACCATCTCAAGGCGGCCACCGGCGGTGCCGGTGGGGCGGCGGCCGGCGAGACGGGCAGCGTCACCGACGGCACGGTGCTGCTGCGCCGGGAGACCTACGACCACGCCTACCCGCACTGCTGGCGGTGCCGGCAGCCGCTGATCTATATGGCGGTCTCGTCGTGGTTCGTGCAGGTCACCGCGGTCAAGGAGGACATGCTGCGGACCAACGAGGAGATCACCTGGGTCCCCGAGCACATCAAGCACGGCCAGTTCGGCAAGTGGCTGGCCGGTGCCCGGGACTGGTCGATCAGCCGCAACCGCTACTGGGGCAGCCCCATCCCGGTGTGGCGAAGCGACGACCAGGCCTACCCGCGGATCGACGTCTACGGCTCCTTCGCCGAGCTCGAGCGCGACTTCGGGCGGCTCCCGCGCAACGGCGCGGGCGAGGTGGACCTGCACCGGCCGTTCATCGACGAGCTGACCCGGCCCAACCCCGACGACCCGCGCCCGGAGGGGCAGCGCTCGACCATGCGCCGGGTCGAGGACGTCCTCGACGTCTGGTTCGACTCCGGGTCGATGAGCTATGCCCAGGTGCACTACCCGTTCGAGAACGCCGACTGGTTCGAGCACCACTTCCCGGCCGACTTCATCGTGGAGTACATCGGGCAGACGCGCGGGTGGTTCTACACCCTGCACGTGCTCGCCACCGCGCTGTTCGAGCGACCTGCCTTCAGTGCCTGCATCAGCCACGGCATCGTGCTGGGCAGCGACGGGCTGAAGATGTCCAAGTCGCTGAAGAACTACCCCGACGTGCGCGAGGTCTTCGACCGCGACGGTGCCGACGCGATGCGCTGGTTCCTCATGTCGAGCCCGATCCTGCGCGGGGGCAACCTCGTCGTCACCGAGGAGGGCATCCGCGCCGGCGTGCGCGAGGTCGTCATCCCGCTGTGGAACGCCTGGTACTTCTTCGCGCTCTATGCCAACGCCGCCCCGGGCGTCACCCCTGCCTGGTCCACCCGGTCTGAGCACGTCCTGGACCGCTACCTGCTGGCCAAGCTGCGCGACTGCGTCGAGGCCACCCAGGAGCAGCTGGACGACAACCACATCGCGGCGGCCTGCGAGACGCTGCGCGGCTTCGTCGAGGTGCTCACCAACTGGTACATCCGCCGCTCCCGCCAGCGTTTCTGGGCCACCAGCGGCCAGCCCTCGATCACCGGGCGGGCCGACGGAGGAGCCGACGACACCCAGCAGGCCTTCGACACGCTCTACACCGCGCTGGAGGTGCTCTGCCGGGTGGCGGCCCCGCTGCTCCCGCTGCTCACCGAGCAGGTATGGCGGGGGCTCACCGGGGGTGAGTCCGTGCACCTGACCGACTGGCCGGAGTCCGTCGACCTGCCCGCCGACCCCGACCTGGTCACCCAGATGGACCAGGTGCAGGCGGTCTGCTCGACCACCCTCGGGCTGCGCAAGGCCAACGGACTGCGGGTGCGGCTGCCGCTGAACCGGCTGACCGTCGTCACCGCGCTGCCCGAGGGGCTGGCCGACCTGGCCGACCTGGTGCGCGAGGAGGTCAACGTCCGTGAGGTCGAGGTCGTCGACCTGGCCACCGTGGGCGAGCGCGACTTCGGCGTCGAGCAGCGGCTGACCGTCAACGCCCGGGCCGCCGGACCGCGGCTCGGCAAGGAGGTCCAGACGGCCATCCGCGGGTCGAAGTCCGGCGACTGGTCGGTCGGTGCCGACGGCACGGTGACCGCCGGCGGCCTGGCCCTGGTCGACGGCGAGTTCACCCTGGAGACCGTCGTCTCCGGCACCGGCTCCGGAGTCGGCCGCCACGGCCGTGTTGCCCGGCGGCGGCTTCGTCGTGCTGGACACCGAGGTCACCGAGGAGCTGGCCCGCGAGGGACTGGCCCGCGACCTGGTGCGGGCCGTGCAGCAGGCCCGTCGGGACGCCGGGCTGGAGGTCAGCGACCGGATCTCCCTGGTCGTCGACTGGGGACGACCAGGTGTGGCAGGCCGCCCAGGCCTACAACGGGCTGATCATGAGCGAGACGCTGGCCGTGCAGTTCGGGGCAGCAGGACAGGGCAGGGCGCTGCCGCCACCCGGCGACACGCCATACCCGGCCCACCGCGGGAGCGCGACGCTGGACGGCGGGCGCACCGTGCAGATCCAGGTGACCAAGGTGGACCGATGAGCGGCACGACAGGCGGAGCGGTCGACCCCCAGGTCACCGAGCGGATGGCGCAGGTGACCAGCGACCTGCTGGGCAGGACCCCCGAGGAGATGCCCGAGCCGACGCTGGAGCGGGTGGCGCAGGTGATGGAGCTGCTCGGTGACCCGCAGCGGAACTTCGGCGTCGTGCACGTCACCGGCACGAACGGCAAGACCTCGACCACCCGGATGGTCGAGCGCCTGCTGCGCGAGCTGGGCCTGCGGACCGGCCGGTTCACCAGCCCGCACCTGCACGACCTGCGCGAGCGGATCGCCCTGGACGGTGAGCCGATCGACGCCGAGCGGTTCCTCGCCGCCTACGACGAGGTGCTGCCCCTGGTGGAGATCGTCGACCAGCGCTCGGTCGAGGCGGGCGGTCCGCGGATGACCTACTTCGAGGTCGTCGTGTGCATCGGGTATGCCGCGTTCGCCGACGCGCCGGTCGACGTGGCGGTCGTCGAGGTGGGGCTGGGCGGGCTCTGGGATGCCACCAACGTGGCCGACGGGTCGGTGGCGGTGGTCACGCCGGTCTCGCTCGACCACACCCGCCTGCTGGGCGACTCGCTCGAGCAGATCGCCAGCGAGAAGGCCGGCATCATCAAGGACGGGGCGATCGCGGTGCTCGGGGTGCAGGAGGCCGAGGTGATGCAGGTGCTGATCGAGCGCTGCGACGAGGTCGGCGCCGCGGTGCAGGCCGAGGGCGTGGCCTTCGGGGTGATGGAGCGAGAGGTCGCCGTCGGCGGTCAGCTGCTGACGTTGCGCGGACTGGCCGGGGACTACCGGGAGATCTTCCTGCCCCTGTTCGGCGCGCACCAGGCGCACAACGCCGCCCTGGCCCTGGCGGCCGTGGAGGCCTTCCTCGGTGGGGGAGACCAGCGGCTGGACGACGACGTGGTCCGGGCTGGGTTCGCCGGGGTGACCTCCCCGGGCCGGCTGGAGATCGTCCGGCGCTCGCCCACCGTCATCGTCGACTCGGCGCACAACCCGGCGGGCATGGCTGCACTGGTCGAGGCGCTGGGCGACTCGTTCACCTTCCACCGGCTGGTGGGGGTGCTCGCGGTGCTGGGCGACAAGGACGCCGAGACGATGGTGCAGCAGCTCGAGGCGGTGCTCGACCACGTCGTCGTCACGCGGACCACGTCGCCCCGGGCGATCCCGCCGCACCGGCTCGGCGCCCTGGCCGTCGAGTTCTTCGGCGAGGACCGGGTCACCGTCGTCGAGGACCTGCCCGAGGCCCTCGACACGGCTGCCGGACTGGCCGACGAGGGCGGCATGGCCTCAGCGGTCCTGGCGACCGGCTCGGTCACCACGGCGGCCGAGGTCCGGATGCTGCTCGGGGTCACCTCCACCTGACAATTTGGTAGGGGTTTCGGACACCTTCCGCGCATTTTGGTAGGGGTTTCGGACACGTCGGTCTTGCATTTTGGTAGGGGGTTTCGGACACCGCAGTGCCCAGTCCACCTATGCGCGCCCGGACAAGCTGTGCGGCCGGGGCACGGATGGCTGTCGACGACCGCGGGTCAGGGGTGTCCTAGACCCCTACCAAAATGCATGCGGGGCGGCAGAAACCCCTACCAAAATGCATGCGGGACGGCAGAAACCCCTACCAAAATGTGGGGGGGGTCAGGGCCAGGTGAAACGGGTGCAGTCGGTGGGGAAGGCGAACCAGGCCAGCGCCCGTTGCGGTGAGATGACGCGCAGGCCACCGCCGTCCTCGCCGGCCCAGGAGTCCGGGCCGGGCTGGTAGCCCTGGGAGTGGTACTTGGCGAACGCCTCGGCGAGCGTGCCGCCCAGCCCGTCGGGGTCGGCCCGCGTGGCCTGTGAGATCCCCTCGACGATGACGACCTCGGTGCCGCTCTCCAAGCTCAACGACACGGCGGGGTTGTCCCGCAGGTTGAGCGCGTGCCGCGTCGTCGGCGCCCCGTCGTACCAGAACCGGCCCTGCACCCAGACGCCCCAGCGGGGCACCAGATGCGGCGAGCTGTCCGGGCGCACCGAGGCGAGCCAGTAGTGCAACGACGGGACCAGCCGCTCCTCGACCCGGGACCAGTCGAGCAGGCCCGCGTCGCTCTCGGGGAGCCCGTAGCCGTCGGGCATCGAGGGCCTGCTCGCCCGGGGTCCCGGCATCGGTGTCAGCTCGTCCATCTCCGGGACGCTACGCCGGGGCACCGACAGCGGTCCACCACCTCCGGCCAGGAGTGAGAGGATGACGCCGATGACGAGCGCACTTCCTCTCTCCGGGGTGCCGGGGAGGATGACCCGGCGCCTCCTTGCGACCACTCTGGTCGGCCTGGGTCTCAGCATCTTCCTGGGTGGCCTGGTGGCGCGCCAGATCGAGGTGGCCGCCGCCGACCCCGACGGTCGGGCCACGCCCTACCTGGTCGGCGGGATCGTGCTGGCCGTGGCCTGCGTGCTCGCCTCCGGGCTGCTCCGCCAGCCGTTCGGTGTGACGATCGGCTGGCTGCTCCTGGTGCTCACCCTGGCCAGCACGGTGGTGCTGCCGGCGATGGCCCTGATCGGCCTGGTCTTCGGCGGGCTGTGGGTCCTCGCCCTGACGCAGGGGCGACGGGTCGACGAGATCATCGCCGCACGGGACGCCGAGGAGCGCTGAGGTGGGCTATCTCGAGGCGATCGTGCTGGGCCTGGTGCAGGGCCTGACCGAGTTCCTGCCGATCAGCTCCAGCGCCCACCTGTCGATCGTCGGCCGCTTCTTCGGCGGCGACCCCGGCGCCGCGTTCACCGCCATCACCCAGCTCGGCACCGAGCTGGCCGTGCTCCTCTACTTCGCCAAGGACGTCGGGCGCATCCTGTCGCGCTGGTTCGGGTCGCTGCGCGGGACCGTGGACCGATCCGACCCGGACGCGCGGATGGGCTGGCTGATCCTCGTCGGCTCGCTGCCCATCGCGATCCTCGGTCTGCTCCTGGAGGGCTGGATCGACACCCGGTTCCGCAACCTGTGGCTCACCGCGACGATGCTGCTGGTCTTCTCCTTCGTCCTCATGGCGGCCGACATCGTCGCGCAGCAGCGCAAGCAGCTGCCCGACCTGAACTGGCCTGACGGCGTCAAGTTCGGCCTCTGGCAGGCCCTCGCGCTCGTGCCCGGGGTGTCCCGTTCCGGCGGCACGATCGCCGGCGGCCTGTTCATGGGCTACACGCGGGAAGCCGCTGCGCGCTACTCCTTCCTGCTCGCGATGCCGGCGGTCTTCGCCTCTGGCGGCTACAAGCTGGTCCAGGTCTCCGGTGACGGTTCGGCGGTCGCCTGGGGTCCGATCGCCGCGGCGACCCTGGTGGCCGGCGTCGTCGGGTATGCCGTGGTGGCCTGGCTGCTGCGCTACCTGCAGACGCACACCTTCCGCCCGTTCGTGATCTACCGGATCGTCCTGGCGCTGGTCGTCTTCGCCCTGCTCGGCACCGGTGTCATCGACGCGACGTAGGGCGCTCGGCGCGCCGAGCTCGGCGTCCGGAGGCAGACTGACGGCATGCCCAAGTCGCGCAAGGACGGGTCGCCGAAACCCGAGGAGCTGCCCTCGACACTGCAGCGGTCCCGCCGCAAGGCACAGGAGACGTTCGCCCAGACCTACGACTCGGCGCTGGAGCAGTACGGCGAGCAGGAGCGGGCAGCCCGCACCGCGTTCGCCTCGCTGAAGCGGACCCACGAGAAGGTCGGCGACCACTGGGAGCCCAAGGCCACCTCCGGGCCCTCGGACGAGGCCGCGGAGGTCGGGGGTCGCAACGACAAGGACTCGGCGGGCGGCGTCGACGCCAACGCCAGCAAGGAGCACCTGCTCGGGCTGGCCCGGAGACTGGAGGTTCCGGGGCGTTCCTCGATGACCAAGGAGGAGCTGGTCGAGGCCCTGCAGAAGGCGAACGACAAGGCCACCCGCGAGGCCGGCCGCGGCTAGGGTTGCCGCGTGAGCGAACAGAGCAAACGGGTGGAACGGACGCTGGTCGTGGTCAAGCCGGACGGTTACCGGCGAGGGCTGACCGGTGAGGTGCTGCGCCGGATCGAGGCCAAGGGGTATGTCGTGGCGGCGCTGCGGGTGATGACACCCCGTCGCGAACTGCTCACGGAGCACTACGCCGAGCACGAGGGCAAGCCGTTCTACGAGCCGTTGCTGGAGTTCATGTCCTCCGGACCAGTGACTGCAGCGGTCGTCGAGGGTCAGCGCTGCATCGAAGGCTTCCGCGCGCTGGCCGGAGCCACCGACCCCACCGCAGCCCTGCCCGGCACCATCCGCGGTGACCTGGGGCGCGACTGGGGCCTGGCGGTGCAGCAGAACATCGTGCACGGGTCGGACTCCCCGGAGTCGGCCGCCCGCGAGATCGCTCTCTGGTTTCCCGAGGACTGAGCCGCGTATCCGGCGGCGGACGTCCCGGGCCGGTCGCCCCGGCTGCGAGTTGCGCCGTCGGCTGGGTGCGATAGACAGGGACCACATGCCGTGGGCAATGCGGCCCGCGCACGAGGCGAACGGAGTGCACGATGAGCACACAGAACACCGAAGGTTCCGGAGGCGACGACCTGAGCTTCAACGACTCGGGGCTGGGCAGCGCCGACGACGTGAGCCAGGCGTTCGAGGAGACGACCGACCCGGCCGCAGCCACCGACCCCTTCGCCGCAGACGCGGCGCAGAGTGCTGACGGCGGCGCCAACCCGGGCGGCGACGGTGGTGCCGATGGTGGCGCTGACGGCGGTGCTGACGGCGGAGCCAGCCCCGGTGGTGACGGCGGCGCCGACGGTGGTGCAGACGGCGGCGCCGATGGTGGCGCTGACGGAGGGGCCAGCTCCTCCGGTGACGGCGGCGCTGACGGTGGTGCCGACGGCGGGGCCAGCTCCTCCGGTGACGGCGGCGCTGACGGTGGTGCCGACGGCGGGGCCAGCTCCTCCGGTGACGGCGGCGCAGACGGTGGTGCCGACGGCGGGGCGCAGTGACGCTGGAGCAGACGCAACACCGGGTGAGGGCTGGGCGACCGGCCCTCACCCGGCTGCTGTCCGTGCCGGCGGAGACTTTCGCCGCGGAGCACTGGGGCCAGGACCTGCTCCTGTCCACGGCGGCCGAGCGCGGCGACGACGGTTTCGCCGACCTGTTCTCGCTCGCCGCCGTCGACGAGCTCGTCGCGCGTCGCGGACTGCGCGCCCCGTTCCTGCGGGTGGCCAAGGGGGGCAACACGCTGGCCGACCGGCAGTTCACCTCCGGTGGGGGGATCGGCGCGGGCATCGGCGACCAGGTCAGCGAGGACAAGCTGCTGCGGCTCTTCGACGACGGAGCCACGATCGTCCTGCAGGGGCTGCACCGCACCTGGGCGCCGCTGGTCGAGTTCAGCCAGCAGCTGGCCGCCGACCTCGGCCACCCGGTGCAGGTCAACGCCTACATCACCCCGGCGCAGAACCAGGGCTTCTCCGACCACTACGACGTGCACGACGTCTTCGTCCTGCAGGTGCACGGGGAGAAGCGCTGGCTGATCCACGACCCGGTCCTGACCTCGCCGCTGCGCGACCAGGTCTGGGCGCAGCGCGCGGACGACGTCGCCGCCGCGGCGCAGCTGCCGCCCAGGCTGGACACGGTGCTGCGCCCGGGCGACTGTCTCTACCTGCCGCGCGGCTACATCCATGCCGCGCAGGCGCTCGGCGGGGTGACGGCGCACATCACCATCGGGGTGCAGCAGTGGACCCGGCACCACCTGGCCGAGGAGCTGCTCACGGCGGCCCGCTCGCGACTGGGCCAGGACGAGGCACTGCGCGCCTCGCTGCCGTTGGGCGCCGACCTGGGCGACCCCGCGACTCTGGGCCAGGACGTCGAGCTGGCGCGCCGCCAGCTGGTCCAGGCGTTGGAGTCGGTCAGCACCGCCGAGCTGTCGGAGGTGCTGCGCGCCAAGGCTCGCGACGCCCAGCGCGCCGCACCCCTCGGCCCGCTGTCGCAGCTCGCTGCCTTGGGCGACCTGACCGCGGACTCCGCGGTGCAGCTCCGGCAGCACCTGATGCTCGACTCCTGGCCGCTGCCCGACGGCGCCGTCCAGGTGCGTTCTCGCGCCGGGCGGTTCCGGCTGCAGGCCGCCCATCAGGGCGTTCTCGAGCGACTGCAGGACGGTGCCGTCTGGTCTGTCCGCGACCTTGCTGAGGGCCCCGCGACCTCGACGCCGCGACCGAGGCGGTCCGGCTGCTCGTCCGTGCCGGGGTGGCTGTCCTGGCGACACCGGAGTGAGCCTGACCGGGCACGGGATGGAGCAGGAGCAGGCCGCCGGCTTCCGGTGCTCGACCTCGGCTCGGGACCGGGCGGACCCGATGCTTGGCACCGCGCCGCCGGCCCGGCGCTGGCTGCTGTTGGAGCAGTCGACCCGGTGGCTGCCGCAGGCCTATGCGGGGATGCGCCTGGACCCCGTCGTCAGAGCGGCGGTGACGGCGGCCGCCGACGCCACGCTGACCCGGATCCTGCTGATCCGCCGCCACGGCCGCCATACGCCGCCGCAGCCGGAGCCGGAGACGGGGCGGGCCTGGTTCGTCGTCGACCCGCTGTCGCCGACCCCCGTCCGGCGCGGGACCTGGCACAGCGACGCCGACCTGCTGGCCGCCGCCGGTCACCTGCGCCACGCGGCGATGGGTCCGCTGCGCGACGCCGGCCACGCAGTCGGCGCCACGACACCGGTGGCCGAGCTGTTGCTGGTCTGCACGCACGGGCGGCACGACGTCTGCTGCGCCGTCCGCGGGCGTCCGGTCGTGGCCTCGCTCGCGGCCCGATGGCCGGAGCAGACCTGGGAGTGCTCGCACGTGGGCGGTGACCGCTTCGCCGCCAACGTCCTCTCGCTGCCTGACGGAGCGATGTTCGGTGGCCTCGACGTCGACACGGCGGTGGAGGTCCTGGAGCGGCACCGTGCCGGCCGCACCGACCTGACTCGGCTGCGTGGCATCTGCGGCCACAGCCCGGTCGTGCAGGCGGCGATGGCGGCGGTCTATGACGCGGCCGCGCCGGTGACCTGGGCCGACCTGCGACCGGTCCGCGTGCACGGTCCGAGCCGGGACTCACGGGGCTGGGCTGCTCAGGTCGAGGTCACCAGCCAGGGGCTGGTCTATGCCGTGCGCGGCCGGGAGGTGGTGCGTCCCCCGCACCGGCTGACCTGCCAGACCCTGGAGGCGCACCGCGCCACGGCCCACGTCGTGGAGTCGGTGCAGGCCGTCGAGCCGGTGCCACGAGCGGGGGAGCGCGGCTGATGACCGTCTCTTCCCATCGTCCCCGGCGGCGGGTAGGTTTTCCCGGCAACAGCGGCCCCGACCTGTTCGCATGGATCACCAGGCGAGGGCTTCGGACGTCCCTGAGCGCACCATGCGGCACCGTGGCTTCCCCCGCGCGTCCCGTCGACAGGAGAGCGTCATGACGACCGACACCCCAGTGAGCGACGCCGTGGCGGCCGCCGCATCGGTGACCCCCGTGCCCGAGGTCACCGTCAACGGGCGGCCACGTCCGGTGATCGGGGTGGACGCGCACACCTCGACGTTGGACTGGCTGCGCTCGCTCGGGCTGACCGGGGCCAAGGAAGGGTGCGCTGAGGGCGAGTGTGGAGCGTGCTCGGTCCTGCTCACCCGCCCCGACGGTGAGGGCGGGACCCGCTGGACGGCGATCAACTCCTGCCTGGTGCCGGTCGCGGCCCTGGACGGCCAGGAGGTCGTCACCGCCGAGGGTCTGGGCACCTCGACGCGGCTGCACCCGGTCCAGCACGAGATGGCCGTGCGTGGTGGTTCGCAGTGCGGCTACTGCACTCCGGGCTTCGTCTGCTCGATGGCGGCGGAGTTCTACCGGCCCGGGCGCTGTCCGGAGGTCGGCGGCCAGGGCCCGAGGCCACGCGGGACGAGCATGCCGCGGCCAACGCGAGCGGTCCGCACGACGACATCCCGGCCACCGACCACGAGACCGGCCCGAACGGGTTCGACCTGCACGCCCTGTCCGGCAACCTGTGCCGGTGCACGGGCTACCGCCCGATCCGGGACGCGGCATACGCGCTCGGCGCCCCGGACCAGGCCGACCCGCTGGCCGCCCGGCGCGACCAGCCCGCGCCGGCCCCACGGCCGACCCGGCTGCGCGGGGCGCAGGGCGACTTCGTCCGCCCCGCCGACCTCGCCGAGGCGCTCAGCCTGTTGGCCGAGCACCCCGACGCCGTGCTGATGGCCGGCAGCACCGACTGGGGGGTCGAGGTCAACATCCGGGCCCGCCGTGCGCCACTGACCCTGGGCATCGACCACCTGCCCGAGCTGCGCACCCTCCGCGTCGGTGAGCAGCGGATAGAGATCGGGGCGGCCCTCTCGCTCTCGGAGATCGAGCGCGGCCTGGACGGGGCGGTCCCGCTGCTCGACGAGCTGTTCCCGCAGTTCGCGTCCCGGCTGATCCGCAACGGCGCGACGCTGGGCGGCAACCTGGGCACCGCCAGCCCGATCGGGGACTCCCCGCCGGTGCTGCTGGCCCTGGACGCGAGCGTGGTGCTCGCCTCCGCCGAGGGGGAGCGCGAGGTGCCGCTGCGCGACTACTTCACCGGCTACCGCAGGACCGTCAAGGCTCCCGGGGAGCTGATCCGCACGATCGTCCTCCCACTGCCCCTGGCCCCCGAGGTCGCCTTCCACAAGATCGCCAAGCGCCGCTTCGACGACATCTCCAGCGTCGCGGTCGCGCTGGCCGCCCGGTTCGACGGAGCGGGAGACGCCCGGACTGTCGCCGAGCTGCGGATCGGTCTGGGTGGCGTGGCGGCCACGCCCGTCCGGGCCACGCGCACCGAGGAGCAGCTCGCCGGAGCGCCGTGGACCGAGGCGGTCGTCCTCGAGGCCGCGAACACGCTGGGGCGCGAGGGCACCCCGATGGAGGACCATCGGGCCAGCTCGGCCTACCGTCGGGCGATGCTGCAGCAGTCGCTGCTGAAGTTCTTCGCCCAGACCACGTCGCAGGAGGTGACCCGGTGAGCGCGCACCTGGGCAACCCGCTGGCCGACCGCCCCACCGCACCGGTGGTCGGGGTGGAGGTGCCGCACGAGTCAGCCGCCCTCCACGTCACCGGGGAGGCGCTCTACACCGACGACCTGGTGGTCCGCAGCCGTGCGGTCCTGCACGCCTGGCCGGTGCAGGCGCCGCACGCGCACGCCCTGGTCACCGGCCTCGACGTGGCCCCCGCCCTCGAGGTCGACGGCGTGGTCCGGGTGCTGACCGCGCAGGACGTGCCCGGCGTCAACGACGCAGGGGTCAAGCACGACGAGCCGCTGTTTCCCCGCGAGGTCATGTACTACGGCCACGCCGTGGTCTGGGTGCTGGGCGAGACCCAGGAGGCAGCGCGCCAGGGGGCTGAGGCGGTCCGCGTCGACTACGAGCCGCTGCCCTCGGTCGTGACGCTCACCGAGGCCATCGCCGCCGAGTCCTTCCAGGGCAACCAGCCCGTCCTGAGCAGGGGCGACGCCGAGGCCGGCCTGGCGGCCAGCGCCCATGTCTTCTCCGGCGAGCTCGAGCTCGGCGGTCAGGAGCACTTCTACCTGGAGACGCACTGCTCGTTGGCCACCGTGGACGAGGCCGGCCAGGTCTTCGTCCAGGCCAGCACCCAGCACCCCAGCGAGACCCAGGAGATCGTCGCCCACGTCCTCGGGCTGCGCAGCCACGAGGTGACGGTCCAGTGCCTGCGGATGGGCGGCGGCTTCGGGGGCAAGGAGATGCAACCGCACGGGTATGCCGCGATCGCCGCGCTGGGGGCCACCCTCACCGGTCGTCCGGTCCGGCTGCGGCTGAACCGGACCCAGGACATCACCATGTCCGGCAAGCGGCACCCGTTCCACGCCACCTGGCGGGCCGGCTTCACCGAGGACGGCCGGATTCGCGCGCTGCAGGCCACGCTGACCAGCGACGGCGGGTGGAGCCTCGACCTGTCCGAGCCGGTGCTGGCCCGGGCGCTGTGCCACATCGACAACGCCTACTGGATTCCCGACATCGCGGTGCAGGGCCGGGTCGCGCGCACCCACAAGACGAGCCAGACCGCCTTCCGGGGCTTCGGCGGCCCTCAGGGGATGCTCGTCATCGAGGACATCCTCGGGCGGGTCGCCCCCCAGCTCGGGCTGCCCGCCCATGAGCTGCGCCGCCGCAACCTCTACTGCGAGGGCCAGCGCACGCCCTACGGCCAGGAGGTGCGGCACCCCGAGCGGATGCGCGAGATCTGGGACCGGCTGCTGCTGACCTCGCAGTTCGCCCAGCGCGCCGAGGCGATCGAGCAGCACAACGGCGCTTCCCGGCACGTCAAGCGCGGCATCGCGATCACCCCGGTCAAGTTCGGCATCTCGTTCAACCTCACCGCCTTCAACCAGGCGGGTGCGCTGGTGCACGTCTACAAGGACGGCTCGGTGCTGATCAACCACGGCGGCACCGAGATGGGCCAGGGCCTGCACACCAAGATGCTGCAGGTCGCCGCCACCGCGCTGGGCGTCAAGCTCGAGTCGGTCCGGCTCGCCCCGACGAGGACCGACAAGGTGCCCAACACCTCGGCCACCGCGGCCAGCGCCGGCGCCGACCTCAACGGCGGGGCCGTCCAGCACGCCTGCCGCCAGATCCGGGAGCGCCTCGCGGTGGTGGCCTCGGTCAAGCTCGGAGTGCACCCCTCCGACGTGCGCTTCGGCAACGGCGCGGTGACCGGCCTGGGGTCCACGCACGAACCGCTCGACTTCGCCCAGGTCGTGCACGACGCCTACTTCCAGCGGGTGCAGCTCTGGGCCGCCGGCTACTACCGCACGGAGGGCCTGCACTGGGACTCCTCGGTGATGCAGGGCTCCCCGTTCAAGTACTTCTCCTACGGAGCCTCGGTCACTGAAGTCGAGGTCGACGGCTTCACCGGCGCCTCCCGGGTGCTGCGCGCCGACCTGCTGCACGACGTCGGCGACTCGCTGTCACCCCTGGTCGACCTGGGTCAGATCGAGGGCGGGTTCGTCCAGGGTGCCGGCTGGCTGACCCTGGAGGAGCTGCGCTGGGACACCAGCGACGCACCGACCCGCGGGCGCCTGGCCACGCAGGCGGCCAGCACCTACAAGCTGCCCAGCTTCTCGGAGATGCCGCAGGACTTCCGGGTGGAGTTCTATGACAAGGCCACCGAGTCCGGCGTCGTCTATGGCTCCAAGGCCGTCGGCGAGCCGCCGCTGATGCTCGCGTTCAGCGTCCGAGAGGCGCTGCGTGAGGCGGTCGCGGCCTTCGGGCCGGCGGGGGTGCAGGTCGACCTGGCCTGCCCGAGCACCGCGGAGGCCATCTTCTGGGCTGTCGACCGTGGTCGCCAGGCGGCCGGGGCCACCGGCAGCACGCTGGCACTGGACATCGACGCCGCCCACGAGGTGGAGCAGCGGGTCGTGGACCCCCAGCTGGTCAGCGGCGGTGGCTGACATCGGCCACGACGACTGGGTGCGGGCGCTGGCGCGCTGCCGGGATCAGGGGCAGCCAGCCGTGCTGGTGACCGTGCTGGAGGTGCGCGGACACGCACCGCGGGACGCCGGGGCCAAGATGCTGGTCGGCCGGGAGGAGAGCTGGGGAAGCGTCGGCGGCGGCAACCTGGAGATCACCGCCGTCCAGCGCGCGCGGCAGCTGCTCGACAGCCCTGCCAGTGGTCCGGAGATCGTCGAGCTGGGCCTGACCGAGCACGCGCCCGCCGAGCACGGCAGGCAGTGCTGTGGCGGTCAGGTGCGGCTGCTGCTCGACCCGCTGCCGGCCCGGGCCGTCGTCGCCGTCTTCGGACTGGGGCACGTGGGGCAGGAGCTGGCGCGCATCCTGTGCCGGCAGGACCTGCGCCTGGTGCTCGTCGACAGCCGCAGTGAGTATGCCGCGGCGGTGGCCGACCTCGACGCCGGCCAGGCCGACGTGGTCGTGCGGCACGAGCCGGTGCCCGAGGTCGTGCTCGGTGAGCTGCCCGAGGGCGCGCACCTGCTGGTGATGACCCACGACCATGCCGAGGACATCGCGTTGTGCGACCAGGCGCTGCGCCGCGGCGCCTGGGGCAGCCTGGGGCTGATCGGCTCGTCCGCCAAGTGGGCACGGTTCCAGCGGCGGCTGCGACAGGAGGGCCACGAGGCAGCCACTGTCGCCAGGATCCGGTGTCCGATCGGGGTCGCCGGCGCGGTCGGCAAGGAGCCCGCGGCCATCGCCGTCTCGGTGGCCGCGGAGATCCTGCAGCTGGTGCAGGCGTCCCGACAGCAGACCGCCGGTGCCGGCACCACGGCCGCCCGCCGCACGACGCCCGGCATCGCAGGCCTGGTCCGATGACCACGACCACGACCACGTTCCTCGCCCGCGCCTTCGACACCCCCCGCGACCCGTTCCAGCACCCGGACGCGCTCCGGGCGGAGGAGGTGGCGATCGTCGTCACCGACGGGGTGATCACGCAGCGGCGACCGGCGACGGAGGTCGTCGCAGGGCAGGACCACGACGTGGTGGACCTGCGTGACGGCGTGCTGCTGCCCGGTCTGGTCGACGCCCACGTGCACTACCCGCAGGTGCGGGCGATCGGCGGGCTCGGCATGCCGCTGCTGGACTGGCTGGAGCGCTGCGCGCTCCCCGAGGAGGCGCGGCTGGCCGACCACGCCTACGCCGCATCGGTGGCCGGTGAGTTCCTGGCCGGGCTGGTGGCGGCCGGCACGACGACGGCCCTGGTGTTCGGCTCCCACTTCGCCGGAGCAGTCGACACGCTCTGCGAGCAGGCCACCGTCACGGGGCTGCGGCTCACCGTGGGACAGGTGGTGGGCGACCGCAACCTGCTGCCGGCACTCCATACCGACCCCGACACGGCCCGCGCCGAGGGGCTGGCGCTGATCGACCGCTGGCACGGGGTGGGACGCCTGCGCTACGCGGTGACGCCGAGGTTCTCCCTGGCCACGAGCGAGGCGATGCTCGAGGCCTGCCGGGACCTGCTCCACGGCAGGGACGACCTGCTGTTCACCTCGCACGTCAACGAGAACCTGCGCGAGGTCGCGGCGGTGGCCGGGCTGTTCCCGGGGTCGCGCGACTACGTCGACACCTACGACCGCCACGGGCTGCTGGGCCGCCGCTCGGTGCTGGCCCACAACGTCCACCCCAGTGACGCCGAGCTCACCGTGCTGGCCGAGCGCGGGACGAGCGTGGCGCACTGCCCGACCAGCAACGCCGCACTGGGCAGCGGACTCTTCCCGCTGCGCCGGCACCTCGAGGCGGGAGTGCGAGTGGCGCTCGGCAGCGACGTGGGGGCCGGCACCGGGTTCTGCCTGCTCAAGGAGGGCCTGCAGGCCTACTTCGGGCAGCGGCTGCAGGGTGACCAGGGCCAGCCGCTGACCTCGGCCCACCTGCTCCATCTGGCCACCAGCGCCGGTGCACACGCGCTGGGGCTGGCCGACCAGGTCGGCGACCTCTCGGTCGGCAAGCAGTTCGACGCGCTCTGGCTGCGGCCGTCGGAGGGCAGCACCCTGGCCACGGCACTGCAGCACGCCTGCGACGAGGCCGACGCGCTGGCCAAGGTCTTCGTCCTCGGCACGCCGGGTGACGTCGCTGGCGTCTGGGTGGGCGGCGGGGCGGTAACCTCCCCGTCGGTGCCGTCCTCACCGGCCTGACCACCCGCGCGTCCCGCGCCACCACTCGACCACGCCCCACCCGTCGTCATCCAGGAGCACACCATGTCCACCACCACCCCGCCCTCCGACCCCCCGGCCGCCGCGGCCGAGCCGGCCAGCGCCCCAGGGCAGCAGGCACCACGCGGCGCGCCCCAGGGCGTGCTGGACCGCTACTTCGGCATCACCGCAGCCGGGTCGACCATCCCCGTCGAGCTGCGCGCCGGGCTGACCACCTTCCTGACGATGAGCTACATCATCTTCGTCAACCCCAGCGTGCTGGGCAACGCCATCGACGTCGGCCCGACGACCTTCGTCCAGCTGCTGTCGGCCACCTGCATCGCGGCCCTGGCCGGGTCGCTGTTCATGGGGCTGATCGCCCGCTACCCCTTCGCCCAGGCGCCCGGCATGGGGCTGAACGCGTTCTTCGCCTTCACCGTGGTGCTCGGCATGGGCGTGGCCTGGCAGACCGCCCTCGGCGCGGTGTTCATCTCCGGTGTGCTCTTCGTCGTGCTCAGCGTGATCGGTGCTCGCCGGGCGATCGTGCAAGCCATCCCGATGGGGCTCAAGCTGGCGATCACGGCCGGCATCGGCTGCTTCCTGGCCCTGCTCGGCCTGCGCAGCGCCGGCATCGTGGTCGCCAACGAGGCCACCCTCGTGGGCCTCGGCGACCTCTCCGCGCCGACCGCATGGCTGGCCGTGATCGGGCTGGTCCTGACCGCCGTGCTCATGCAGCTGCGGGTCAAGGGCGCGATCCTGTGGGGCATCCTGGCGACCTCCCTGCTGGCGATCGTCACCCGCGTCGCGGTGTATGCCGGAGGGGCGGACGGCGCATCGCAGGCGTTCCCGGGGTTCACCGACGGGCTGGTCGGGGCACCGGTCTGGCCGAGTGACCTGGTCGGTCAGATGGACATCGGCTCGGCACTGGGCCTGGGCCTGCTCTCGGTCGTCTTCACCTTCTTCTTCGTCGACTTCTTCGACGCGACCGGCACCCTGACCGGGTTGTCGCAGCGCGCCGGATACCTGGACGAGAAGGGCGACATGCCGCGCGCCAAGACGGTGTTCTCGATGGACGGGCTCGCCGCGATGTTCGGCGCGTTCATGGGCACCTCGACCACCACCGCCTACGTCGAGAGTGCCTCCGGCATCGAGGAGGGGGGCCGCACCGGCCTGACCGCCACGGTCACCGGTCTGCTCTTCGGGGCGGCCCTGTTCATCTGGCCGCTCGCGTCCGCGATCCCCGGGGCAGCGACCGCGCCGGCGCTGATCCTGGTCGGTGCGCTGATGATGGACGGCATCCGGCACATCGAGTGGGACGAGGTGGCCGAGGGCGTGCCGGCCTTCCTCACCATCATCGTGATGCCGCTGACCTTCTCGATCGCCAACGGCGTCTCGATGGGGATCATCGCCTACTGCGCGATCAAGGCGCTGACCGGCCGCTGGCGTGCCGTGCACCCCGTGCTGTATGTCGTGGCACTGCTGCTGCTGGCCCGCTACGTCTGGCTGGGAGCGTAGGGCGCAGCGGCCACCCCACGGCTCCGCCACCACGGCCACGACGCCGCCACCTACCATCACCTCGTGGGCATCGGTCGCGGGCTGCTGGGCAGGGACCTGGCCGTCGACCTGGGCACCGCCAGCACGCTGATCCACCAGCAGGGTCGCGGGGTGGTGCTCGACGAGCCGACCCTGGTCGCCGTCGAGCACCACACCGGCCGGCTGATCGCCGCCGGCGAGACGGCCGAGCAGATGCAGGGCCGGACCCCGGCCCGGGTCACGACCGTGCGGCCCCTGGCCGACGGCGTGGTCACCGACGGTGAGCTCACCGAGCAGCTGCTCCGGCACTTCCTGACCCGGATCAAGGTCTCCCGGCTGATCCGTCCGCGGATGGTGGTCTGCGTCCCCAGCGGGGTCACGGCCGTGGAGCGACGGGCCCTGGAGGACGCCGCGATCCACTCCGGCGCCCGGCGGGTCTATGTGCTGGAGGAGACGATGGCCGCCGCGATCGGCGCCGGGCTGCCGGTCCACGAGGCGACCGCCAGCCTGGTGGTCGACGTGGGCGGCGGCACGACCGACGTCGCGGTCATCAGCCTGGGCGGCATCGTCAACGCCCGGAGCCTGCGGGTGGGCGGCGAGGAGGTCGACGAGGCGATCGTCGCGGGCGTCCGCGAGGAGCACGACCTGCTGCTCGGAGAGCGCAGCGCCGTCCAGATCAAGACCACCATCGGAGCGGCCTACCCGCTCAGCGAGGACCTGGAGATGCGGGTCCGGGGGCGGGACGTGCGGACCGGCCTGCCGCGCATCGTCACGCTCACCTCCAGCCAGGTCCGGCGGATGGTCGACGCACCGGTGCTGCAGATGGTCGACGTGGTCAAGGCGGTGCTGGACATCTGCCCGCCGCAGCTGGCCGGCGACGTGCTCGACAACGGGGTCGTCCTCACCGGCGGCGGCGCGCTGCTGCGGGGCCTGGACGAGCGGATGGAGCGCGAGCTCGGCGTGCCCGTCCGGGTCGCCGACGACCCGCGCCGAGCGGTGATCCGCGGCGCCGGTGCCTGCGTCGACGACTTCTCCGCCCTCGAGCGGGTGCTGGTCACCAGCAGCCGGCTGTGAGGAGGAGCCGCCCATGCTCCGTCGCCACCTGATGCTCACCACGCTGGTCGTCCTCACCGTGCTCGTGCTGCTCGTGGACGTCGTGCGGCCGACCTGGACGGCCCCGATCACCACGACCGCATCGCGCGTCGCCGGTCCCGTGCTCGAGACCGTTGCTGGCTGGACGCAGGACGAGGTCAGCGTCCTGCGCCACGAGCGCGACGCCCTGGCGGTCCAGGTCGCGCAGCTCCAGGCCGAGCGCGAGCTCAGCGACGACCTGGTCGAGCTGTCCGGCGTCGGCACCGGTCTGGTCCCCGGGCGAGTGGTCGGCTTCGCCCCCGGCAGCGCACCGGTCGGCCTGCGCACCGTGACCCTGGACATCGGCGCAGACGACGGCGTGCTGCCCAACCAGACCGTCGTCAACGTCGACGGTCTGGTCGGGCGAGTGGTCAGGACCACATCGACGACCAGCGACGTCGCGGTGCTCGGGGACGCCGAGGTCGTGGTGGGCGTGCGCGTTGGCGAGGGCGGAGCCCTCGGCACCGTCAGCGGCCTCGCGGCACCCGGGCTGCCGGCGCGGGGTGCAGGGGAGCTGACGCTGCGCCTGGTCGGCACGACCGAGATCGCCGTGGGGGACGAGGTAGTCACCCTCGGCAGTCCCGACTCCGTGCCTTACTCCGCCGGGGTGGCCCTGGGCACGGTGACCGCCGTCGACCCGGAATCGGGCCGGCTGGGCCGGACCGCCGTCGTGACCCCGGCCGTCGACCTGGACGCGCTGGACCTGGTCGCCGTGGTCGTCGTGGGGCGACGTTGACCACCGGCGCCGCCTGGACGAGCGGTCCACGGTGCTGACGGCACTGCCCGCGCTGGTCGTGCGTGCCCTGCTCCTGGTCGCCGCGGTGCTGGTGCCTCAGCTGTTGCCGGCCGGCCTGCCGGTGCGCCTGGACCTGGTGCTGCTGGTTGCCGTCGCCGCCGGCCTGACCCACGGCCCGGGCACCGGGGGCCTGGTCGGGCTCGCGGGTGGCTGGCTGCTGGACCTGGTCCCGCCGGGTGGCGACCCGCTGGGCGCGACGGCGCTCACCCATCTGGCCGCTGGCGTCCTGGCCGGCGCGATGCGCCCGTGGACACGCTGGTCGCCGCTGGCCTATCTGCTGGCCACTGCCGCAGGCTGCCTGGTCGTCTTCGGGGTGCGGGGGGTCGCCTCCGCCGCCGGGATCGGGGTGACGCACCCGGAGGAGCTGCTCGGCTCGGCGGTCCTCACCCTGGCTGTCGGCGTCCTGCTCGTGCCGGCCCTGCTCGCCCTGGAGACCGCACTGCGCGGGCTTCGGGACGACAGCCACCGCTGAGGCTGAGGGCGGGCGTGGTCCAGAGCCAGGGACCGGGGCAGGATGTCCGGATGCAGAGGGACGGGCGGCGGGGTCGTAGCCCGATCCGGGTGCCACGACCACCGACCCGTCCGGCGACGGTCCGGCGTCGTCACACGGTGGCCCCGGTCTGGGGGCTGGTCCTGGTGGTCGTGTGCCTGCTCGGTGTGCTGCTCGGCCGGCTCGTCCAGCTGCAGCTCGTGCAGGGGACCGAGCTCGGTCAGGTCCCCCCGCCGGTGAGCACACGAGAGGTGCTCACCCCCGCACTGCGGGGCAGCATCCTGGCCGCCGACGGCTCGCTGCTGGTCGACAACTCCTCGACCGCCGTCGTCACCGTCGAGCCCGAGGTGCTGCTGGAGTCCCCCGACGAGGGCAGGGCGCTGGTCGAGCAGGTGGCAGCCGAGCTCGGGCTGCCCGTCGACCAGGTGTGGGGCCGGACCCGCCTCTGCGGGACCGCGGATGCGCCTGCTGTGCCCTCCTGCTTCTCCGGCAGTCCCTATGCGCCGATCCCCCTCGCGTACGACGTCGACCCGGCCCGTGCGATAGCGCTCACCGAGCGCCCCGAGGAGCTGCCCGGAGTGGCGGTGCAGTCACTGCCGGTGCGCGCCTACCCGAGCCAGGAGGTGAACGCCGCGCACCTGCTGGGCTACCTGGGCCGGCCGACGCAGGCCGAAGTCAGCGGTGGCAAGGCAGTGGCGGAGTCACTGCTGGGGCGGGCCGGGCTGGAGCAGGCCTACGACACCCAGCTGCGCGGCACGGACGGGGTGACCACGGTCACCGTGGACCCACGCGGCGTGGTGACCGGTCGCCTCGAGCAGGCCGACCCCGTCTCGGGCTCGGACCTGGTGACGCACATCGACCCGGTGGTGCAGGCCGAGGTGGAGGATGTGCTCGCCGCCACGGTCGGCTTCGCCCGGCTGCGCGACCGCCCGGCCGACTCGGCCGCCGCGGTCGTGCTCGACGTGCGGACCGGTGGCGTGGTCGCCGCCGCCAGCTGGCCGACCTACGACCCGGCGGTGTGGAGCCAGGGCATCAGCCAGGCCGAGTTCGACCGGCTCACCGACCCGGAGCAGGGTGAGCCGCTGCTCAACCGCGCGGTGTCTGAGACCTTCCCGCCGGCCTCGACGTTCAAGGTGGTCAGCCTGCCGGCCGCGCTCGCGACGGGCGTCGACCCGGACGGCCGGTTCTCCTGCCCGGCAGCAGTGAGCATCGGGGGCCGCCGGTTCACCAACTTCGAGTCGCGTGCGCACGGGTCGCTGGACCTGCGCGAGGTGATGGAGGTCTCCTGTGACACGGTGTTCTACCGCTGGGCCTACCAGGAGTGGCTCGACCTGGGCGGGCTTGACCAGGAGTCGGACACCGCCGACGAGTTCGTGACCACCGCCCAGTCCTACGGGCTCGGTCAGCGCACCGGCATCGACCTGCCCGGTGAGGCGCCGGGGCTGGTGCCGGGACGGGAGTGGAAGCGCAGCTACTGGCAGGCCACCCGGGACGAGGCGTGCGCCCGCGCGGAGACGGGCTATCCGGAGGAGCGGGACCGTGAGCGCCGCACGTTCCTCGAGCAGCTGGCCAAGGAGAACTGCGTGGACGGGTGGCAGTACCGCCCCGGCGACGCGGTCAACCTCTCGATCGGGCAGGGGGACGTCGCAGTCACCCCGGTGCAGATGGCGGTGGCCTACGCCGCCGTCGCCAACGGCGGCACGCTGTGGGAGCCCCACGTCGCCGCCGAGCTGCGCGGGCGATCGGGTGAGGTGGTGGACGTCGTCGAGCCGGTCCAGACCGGCACGATCGACGTGTCGGAGGAGTCCTTGGAGATCGTCCAGGACGGCCTGGCAGGGGTGAACGTGGACGGCACCGGAGCACCGGCGTTCCGGGGGTGGGCGCCCGGCTATGACGTGGCCGGCAAGACCGGCTCGGCGGAGTCGTTCGGGCGGCGTTCGACCGCCTGGTATGCCTCCTACGGACCGGTGCAGGACCCTCGGTATGCCGTCGTGGTGGTCGTCGGAGCAGGGCGGCATCGGCGGCGAGGTGGCCGCACCCGCAGCGCGGCAGATCTGGCAGACCCTGCGCGACCGGCCGTAGCGCGCGGGCACCGCCGAAGAAACCTGCACGTAACCCCGGCTCACTAGGCTCGCCGGGTGAGCCAGAGCATCGACCCGATCAGCCCCGAGCTGCGCGCCGACGTCCGGCGCGTGTCCACCCTGCTGGGCCAGTCGCTGGTGCGCCACCACGGGCCGGAGCTGCTCGACCTCGTCGAGCAGGTGCGGCTGACCACCAAGGACAGCAAGGCCGGGGACCCGGCCGCCGCTGACCGGGTGCGGGCGCTGTTGGCCGAGCTCCCGCTGGACCAGGCGACCGACCTGGTCCGGGCCTTCGCCGCCTACTTCCACCTGGCCAACGCCGCCGAGCAGGTGCACCGCGTCCGGTCCCTGGCCGCGCGTGGCGAGGACCAGGGCTGGCTCCGGCGGGCGGTCGCCGACGTCGTCGCGCACGGCGGGGCCGCCCTGCTCAAGGAGACCGTGGACGTCCTGGATGTGCGCCCGGTCTTCACCGCCCACCCGACGGAGGCGAGCCGACGCTCGATCCTGACCAAGATCCGGCATCTGAGCGACGAGCTCGCTGTCGGCACCGAGCCGCAGAGCCAGGCCAGGCGTCGCCAGGACCGCCGGCTCGCCGAGCTGATCGACCTCATCTGGCAGACCGACGAGCTGAGGCAGAGCCGGCCGACGCCGATGGACGAGGCCCGCAACGCCATGTACTACCTGGACGAGGTGCTGACCGGCACGGTCCCCGAGCTGCTCGGTGACCTGGGCGACCTGCTCGGGGAGCACGGGGTGGCGTTGGACACCGCCCGGCCGCCGCTGCGGTTCGGGTCCTGGATCGGGGGCGACCGTGACGGCAACCCGTTCGTCACGCCACAGGTGACGGCCGAGGTGCTCCGGCTGCACAACCAGCACGCGATCCGCGTTGCGCTCAGCCTGGTCGACCTGCTCATCTCCCAGGTGTCCAGCTCGACCGTCATCGTCCGGGTCGAGCCGGCCCTGCTCGCCTCGCTGGAGGCGGACCTCGGCCACCTGCCCGGGCTCGACCCTCGCGTCAAGGAGCTGAACGCCGCCGAGCCCTACCGGCTCAAGCTCACCTGCATGCGCGCCAAGCTGCTCAACACCCGGCGCCGGGTCGAGCTCGGCACCCCGCACGAGGACGGTCGCGACTACACCAGCGCCGCACAGATCGTCGCCGACCTGGACCTGGTGGCCGGCTCGCTGCGCCGACACGGAGGCGAGCTGGTGGCCGACGGCCGGGTCGCCCAGGCCACCCAGACGCTGGCCGGCACGGGCCTGCACCTGGCCACGCTCGACGTGCGCGAGCACGCCGAGAAGCACCACGAGGCGCTGGCCCCGATCCTGGACGCGGCCGGCGGGCTGCCGGGGCCGTATGCCGGGCTGTCCCGTGCGGAGCGGACCCGCGTGCTGGCCGCCGAGCTGGCCTCGCGCCGGCCGCTGCTCACCTGGGCCGCCGAGCGACCGCCGACGCTGCAGACCTTCGACGAGATCAGGCGGGCCGCCGCGACCTACGGTCCGGGAACCGTCGAGACCTACATCGTCTCGATGACCCAGGGGGCAGACGACGTGCTCGCGGCGGCGGTGCTCGCGCGCGAGGCCGGTCTGGTCGACCTGCGCGAAGGCGACGGCGCGTTCGCGCACGTCGGGTTCGCCCCGCTGCTGGAGACCACCGAGGAGCTGGACCGAGCCGCCGAGCTGGTCGACGGGCTGCTCGCCGACCCCAGCTACCGCCGGCTCGTGGCGCTGCGAGGAGACGTGCAGGAGGTGATGCTCGGCTACAGCGACTCCAACAAGGCCGGGGGAGTGCTGACCAGCCTGTGGGGGATCCACCAGGCCCAGCGCGCACTGCGCGACGTGGCCCACACCCGTGGCGTGCGGCTGCGGCTGTTCCACGGGCGCGGGGGCTCGGTCGGCCGTGGCGGCGGGCCGACCTACGACGCGATCCTGGCCCAGCCCAGTGGGGTGCTGGAGGGTGAGATCAAGTTCACCGAGCAGGGCGAGGTCATCTCCGACAAGTACTCCCTGCCCGCCCTGGCCCGGGAGAACCTCGAGCTGGCGCTGGCCGCCGTCATCCAGGCCACCGCGCTGCACCGCGACTCGCGCACCACCGACGAGCAGCGCAGCCGATGGGGAGAGGTGATGGACCTGGCCTCGCAGGAGGCGTTCACCGCCTACCGCGGCCTGATCGACGACCCCGACCTGCCGGCCTACTTCGTCGCCTGCACGCCCGTGGACCAGCTCGGTGCCCTCAACATCGGCTCGCGGCCGAGCAAGCGCCCCGACACCGGCCAGGGACTGGAGGGCCTGCGCGCCATCCCCTGGGTCTTCGGCTGGACCCAGACCCGGCAGATCGTGCCCGGCTGGTATGGCGTCGGCTCGGGCCTGCGGGCAGCGCGCGAGGCCGGCCACGGCCAGGTGCTGCAGGAGATGTACGAGCAGTGGCACTTCTTCCGGGCCGTGGTCAGCAACGTCGAGATGACGGTGGCCAAGACGGACCTGGAGATCGCAGCCCACTATGTGCAGACCCTGGTCCCGGAGGGGCTGCGACACGTCTTCGACGCGGTGCGGGCCGAGTTCGAGCTGACCGTCGCCGAGCTGCGCGCGCTCACCGGTGAGGACGACCTGCTCGACGACCAGCCGCAGCTGAAGCGCACCCTGGCGGTGCGCGACAACTACCTCGACCCCATCTCCTACCTGCAGGTGGAGCTGCTCCGGCGGCTGCGCAGCCGGCCGGACGGCGACGCGGAGCAGGACCAAGGGGCACTGCAGCGGGCGCTGCTGGTGACCGTCAACGGTGTCGCCGCCGGGCTGCGCAACACCGGCTGAGAGACTGGGCAGATGCCCGAAGGTCACACGCTGCACGCACTCGCGCGGGACCTGACGGCGACGTTCGCCGGTACGAGGCCGCAGGTGAGCAGCCCCCAAGGCCGCTTCGCCGACGGGGCTGCCCTGCTCGCCGGGCGGACCGTCGAGCGGGCCTGGGCGCACGGCAAGCTGCTCTTCGTCGAGGTCGAGGGCGACCTCGTGCTGCATGTCCACCTCGGGCTGATCGGCACGTGGCCGGTCCTGGCCCGACCGGCGGCAGCACCGGCGGAAAGTCACGTGGCCACGCGCGTGGCAGACCCGGACGTGCAGGGCCAGGTCAGGCTGCGCCTGCTGACTGACACAGCCGTGGCCGACCTGCGCGGTCCGATCACCTGCACCGTGCTGACCCACGAGGAGGTCGCCGAGCTGGTCGCCCGCCAGGGGCCCGACCCGCTGCAGCCCGGCGCGGATCCCGACCTGGCCTGGGACCGCCTACGCCGCAGCCGGCGCACGATCGCCGAGCTGCTGATGGACCAGACCGTGCTGGCCGGGGTCGGCAACGTCTATCGGTGCGAGGTGCTGCACCGGCACCGGGTCGCCCCGCTTCGGCCGGGCACCGGCACCAAGCGGCATACCTGGACCGCGATCTGGGACGACCTCGTGCGGCTGATGCCGATCGGTGTGGCCAGCGGACGCATCGTGACCCGTGATGACGACCTGGTCGAGGTGGTGGCCGCGTTGGAGGCCGGCGAGCTGCCCGATCCGGAACGTCGGTATGCGGTCTACCGCCGCACCGGCGAGCCGTGCCCCCGCTGCGGGGCCCGGGTGCGCACCCGCCTGCTGTCCGGGCGCAACCTGTTCTGGTGCGGCAACTGCCAGCGCCGCAGCTGAGCGTCACGATCGGGTGAGCGCCGGCGCGGATGCCTTGACCCGTGCCTACGAGGACGGCCAGGTCGGTCTGCCCTGAGCGGGCCGCTCGCCGCCCGACGCGCGGAGCAGGCCGCGGGGGTGTTGAATCCATCAGGTGCCCCGGTTGCGCAAGGTCTCGCCGCGTTCGCGTGGGTGGACCCGTCGGCGCAGCGGCCGGGGCTTCGTCTACCTCGACGACGCAGGTCAGCGGCTGCCGGCAGAAGACGTCGAGCGGATCAGGTCGCTGGCGATCCCTCCGGCCTGGCAGGACGTCTGGATCGCGCCCTACGCCAATGCGCACATCCAGGCGCTGGGCACCGATGCCGCCGGTCGGCGCCAGTACCTCTATCACCCCCAGTGGCGGCTGGAGCGGGACCAGGCCAAGTTCGACCGGCTCGTGGGTGCCGCCAAACGGCTGCCTGCGGCCCGCCGGCAGATCGCCGAGGACCTGTCCTTGGAGGGGATGCCGCTGGAGCGCGCTGACGCGGTCGCGGCGGCACTGCTCGACCTCGGCTACTTCCGCATCGGCAGCGACGCCTACGCCGATGCCAACGGCAGCTTCGGGCTGACCACCCTGGAGAAGCGCCATGTGCGGCTGCGGGGGTCGGTGCTGGTGTTCAGCTTCGTCGGCAAGTCCGGGGTGGAGCACACCGTGCAGATCGACGACGGCGACGTGATCGCCGCGCTGGACCGGATGCGCCGCCGGCGCGGGTCCAGTGCGCGACTGCTGGCCTACCGGCGCGGCTCGCGCTGGGTCGACCTGGACGCCGTCGCCGTGAACACCTACCTGTCCCAGCTGATGGGCGGGGAGATGACGGCCAAGGACTTCCGCACCTGGCACGCGACGGTGATCGCGGCCGCGGCGTTGGCCCAGAGCACGGAGTCGGGTGACACGGTGTCCTCACGTCGCCGGGCGGTCAAGGCTGCCGTGGAGGAGGTCGCCGAGTATCTGGGCAACACCCCCACCATCGCGCGCAAGTCCTATGTCGACCCCCGGGTCATCGACCTCTACGAGGACGGGACGACCATCCCGGCCACGGTCCAGGACCGGCACCGCGACCCGGCGAAGCGGCAGGCTGCCCTGGAGAAGGCGGTGCTGCGGCTGCTGTCGTCGGCTCCGGAGTCCACCGGCCGCGCGCGCCGGTCGCGCTGACCCCCGGCCTGCCCGTCGGCCCCCCGGTTTATCGGGTTACCCGATAAACCCCGGCTTCCCCCCGAAAGCGTTTCGGGGGGAAGCCGGGGTTTGCGGGGTGAAGCGCCGTCAGCCTGGCGTTGAGGCCGGACGTGCCGACGTCATCTCCGTCCCCGGGGCCGGCAGGGGTATGGCGGGCCCTGCCGGCACCGGTGTCCGGGTTCAGCCGGCAGGTGGCACCTCACACAGCGCCGTGGCGGAGTTGCCCGCCGCGTCGGTGGCGATGAGCTGGGCGTCGCCCTTGAGCCGGAACTTGTACTGCACAGCGCCCACGAACGCGGTCACCTGTGGCTTCGCCCCAGGCGCCTGCACCAGCTTGAACGTCGTCCCCGACGGGTAGGGACCGAAGGTCACTCCGGAGACGGTGTCCTTGACATAGATCCCCACGGCAGCGTCGACGTTGTCGCTGGAGAACATCTGGAAGAAGCCGTCCTGGTTGCTCGCCGGCGGGATGTGCCCCGCCGGGTTGGGTCCGGGCACACAGCTGACCGAGGGCGGGGTCACGTCGTTGACCGCGATCGAGATCGACTGGGTGAAGTCCGGACCGGCGTTCAGGCCGTTGACCGTGAAGTCCACGGTGCAGGTCAGGGTGGAGCCCTGAGGGGCGTCCGCAGCCAGCGTGATCGTCTCCTCGAACACGGCGTCCTCGCCGCTGGGCACGGTCTGGCTCGCCGGGGCGAGCGACACTGTCAAGCCGACGTCGCAGGTCGGGACACCGGTGACCTCGGCGGGCAGGTTGCTCAGTCCCTCGAGGATGGCGTCCGACACGTCGGTGCCGACGCCGGTGTAGAGGGCGCCGCCGGTGGCAGCGGTGATCCGCGTGGCCTGGTCGGTGGCGTCGAGCGCGTTGGCGCCGACGCTGATCGCGATGACCTTGGCCTCGACGTCGGTCAAGGAGGTGGTGGCGTCGGCCTCAGTGTGGCCTCCGCTGGGGTCGTGTCCGGGCATGTCGCCGAACCACACGACGATCCGTGAGGAGTCGGCGCGGTAGCTGACGGCGTCGCCGCCGGAGCCGATCTCCCACAGTGCGTTGAGCTGTGCCTCGGGGTCGTCGCCCCCGCCGCACAGCACGATGCTGTCGACGGCGTCGGTGACGGTCGTCGGGTCACCGCTGAGGTCCTGCACGAGGCTGAACGCCGGGAGGCTGTCGTCGAAGTCGCAGTAGGTCGCGACCGCGAACTGCGTGTCGGGCTGGGCGGCCTGGACGGTGCCGACGAGCGCGGCCATGTTGGCCTTGACGTCGTCGATCGCCCCGCCCATGCTGCCGGTCTGGTCGACCACCAGCACGATGTCCGGTTTGGGGGGGATGACGGGCGTGGTGACGGTCTTGGTGATCGTGATGCTGGCGCCCGGGTCGAGCGCCTCGTCGACGGTTGCCGGGCTGACCCCGGCCTGGGCGGCAGACGCCCCCGTCAAAGCGAGAACGGCCACCAAGGCTGCGGTGCGGCGGTGTGTGGACACGGCCGACCCCTTTCTCATCTGCGGGCGCTGGAATGCCCCCGATAAGTCAAGGAGCCTTTTCTTCTCGGCCCTGATACACGGCATACCGCCTCGGGCGATTAGGGTGCCCGCCACCTGCGCTGGTAATCTGCGAGGTGCCGTCAAACGGCCGCGGATCCAGAGAGCCCTGGTGGAACTGCCCAGGTGCACCGCGCAACGATCACAAGGGAGTCGCCCATGGGGCTGGAGAGTGCTGTCAAGCAGCAGATCATGACCGAGTACGCCACGACCGAGGCCGACACCGGGTCGCCCGAGGTGCAGGTCGCGCTGCTGACGCAGCGGATCAAGGACCTCACCGAGCACTCCCGTGCGCACAAGCACGACCACCACAGCCGCCGTGGGCTGCTGTTGCTGGTCGGCCGCCGCAAGCGGCTGCTGCGCTACCTGGAGGACACCGACATCGAGCGCTACCGCGCGCTGATCAAGCGCCTGGGCCTGCGCCGCTGAGACCTCGCAGGGGAGCGACTCCCGACCTCGGGAGTCGCTCCTTTGCGTATGGCGGGGCCCCGCCCCGCCGGAGAAGGAACAGCCGGGCACAACGACGATGCCCCGCGCTGGACGCATGAGAGAAAAGGAGGACCCGATGGAGGGTCCAGAGATCATCTTCGCCGAGGCCGCGATCGACAACGGCAGCTTCGGCACCCGCACCGTCCGGTTCGAGACCGGACGCCTGGCCAGGCAGGCCGGTGGCTCGGTCACCGCATACCTGGACGAGGAGACCATGCTGCTGGCCACCACCACGGCCGGCAAGTACCCCAAGGACCAGTTCGACTTCTTCCCGTTGACCGTCGACGTCGAGGAGCGGATGTATGCGATCGGCAAGATCCCGGGCAGCTTCTTCCGCCGGGAGGGGCGTCCCTCGACCGAGGCGATCCTCACCTGCCGCCTGATCGACCGGCCGCTGCGCCCGAGCTTCGTCTCCGGCCTGCGCAACGAGGTGCAGGTGGTCATCACCGTGCTGTCCCTGGACCCGGAGCACCAGTACGACGTGGTCGCGATCAACGCGGCGAGTGCGTCGACCCAGATCTCCGGCCTGCCGTTCAGCGGCCCGATCGGCGCCGTCCGCGTCTCGCTCATCGACGGCCAGTGGGTCGCCTTCCCCAACTTCAGCGACGGGGCGCGGTCGACCTTCGACATGGTCGTCGCCGGACGTGTCGTGGGCGAGGGTGAGGCGTCCGACGTCGCCATCATGATGGTCGAGGCCGAGGCCACCGACGCGACCTGGGACCTGGTGCAGCACCAGGGCAAGCAGGCGCCGACCGAGGAGGTCGTCGCTGCCGGCCTGGAGGCCTCCAAGGGCTTCATCGCCACCCTCTGCCGCGCGCAGAGCGAGCTGTTCGAGCAGGTCAAGGCACGTGGCGAGTACACCCCCGTGGAGTTCCCGCGCTTCCTGGACTACCAGGACGACGCCTACGCCGCCGTGGAGAGCGCCGTCTCCTCCGATCTGGCCGCGGCGATGCAGATCGCCGGCAAGGCCGAGCGCGAGGACCGCATCGCCGAGATCAAGACGGCGATGAAGGGCACCCTGCTCGGGCTGTCGTGGGACGCCGCGGGCGACTCCGACGTGAGCGCCGAGGCACCCTTCGCCGGGCGCGGCAAGGAGCTGGACGCGGCCTACCGCTCGGTCCAGAAGCAGATGGTGCGCCAGCGCATCCTGCGCGACAAGGTGCGCATCGACGGCCGAGGACTGGCCGACATCCGCGCCCTGTCCGCCGAGGTCGAGGTGCTCCCGAGGGCACACGGCTCGGCGATCTTCGAGCGCGGCGAGACCCAGATCATGGGCGTGACCACGCTGAACATGCTCCGGATGGAGCAGCAGCTGGACACCCTGTCGCCGGTCAGCCGCAAGCGCTACATGCACAACTACAACTTCCCGCCCTACAGCACCGGTGAGACCGGCCGGGTCGGCTCGCCCAAGCGGCGCGAGATCGGTCACGGCGCACTCGCCGAGCGGGCGCTGATGCCCGTGCTGCCGACCCGCGAGGAGTTCCCCTACGCGATCCGTCAGGTCTCGGAGGCGCTCAGCTCCAACGGCTCGACCTCGATGGGGTCGGTCTGCGCCTCCACGATGTCGCTGCTCAACGCCGGCGTGCCGCTGCGCGCCCCGGTGGCGGGCATCGCGATGGGCCTGGTCTCGGACACGGTCGACGGGCAGACCTCGTATGCCGCGCTGACCGACATCCTGGGCGCCGAGGACGCGTTCGGTGACATGGACTTCAAGGTCGCCGGCACGCGCGAGTTCGTCACCGCGATCCAGCTCGACACCAAGCTCGACGGCATCCCGGCCTCGGTCCTGGGTGGCGCGCTGACCCAGGCGCGGGACGCCCGGATGCACATCCTGGACGTGATGAACGAGGCGATCGACGCTCCGGACGAGATGAGCCCCTATGCACCGCGGGTCATCTCGGTCAAGGTGCCGGTCGACAAGATCGGCGAGGTCATCGGCCCGAAGGGCAAGATGATCAACCAGATCCAGGAGGACACCGGCGCCGACATCTCGATCGAGGACGACGGCACGGTCTACATCGGCGCCACCGACGGCCCCTCGGCCGAGGCCGCCCG
This sequence comes from uncultured Actinomycetota bacterium, assembly GCA_963781115.1. Lineage (GTDB taxonomy): Bacteria > Actinomycetota > Actinomycetes > Actinomycetales > Dermatophilaceae > Ornithinicoccus. The sequence continues at coordinate 664,719 of CAWADV010000005.1, read as the reverse complement.
GGCCGCGATCAACGCGATCGCCAACCCGCAGATGCCCGAGATCGGCGAGCGCTTCATGGGCACCGTGGTCAAGACGACGACCTTCGGAGCGTTCGTCTCGCTGCTGCCCGGCAAGGACGGTCTGCTGCACATCTCCGAGATCCGCAAGCTGGTGGGCGGACGCCGCATCGACGCGGTCGAGGAGGTGCTGGCCGTGGGCCAGAAGGTGCAGGTCGAGCTCAAGGAGATCGATCCGCGCGGCAAGCTCTCGCTGGCCGCCGTCTCCGACGCGCCGGCGCAGGGTGGGTCGGACGACAGGAGCCCGGCCGAGCCGGCGCCTGTCGCGAGTGCGCCCGAGGCGGCCGTCGCCGCACCGGTGACCGAGGTCGCCGGCGCCGAGGCGGTCGAGGTCGGCGACGACTCCTTCGCCGGGAGCCTGGACGAGGAGCCGGTGGCCGTTGCCTCGGCCACCGGGTCCGACAGCGACACGAGCGACAGCGACGCGAGCGACAGCGACAGCGACGACGACCGAGTCCGACAGCGACGAGGCGCAGGCCGGTGCAGACCGGCCCAAGCGCAACCGTCGTCGTCGTGGTGGCGGTCGCGGCCGGGGTGGCGCTGCTGCTGGTGCCGGCTCGGACACCGAGGGCTGAGCACCAGCTCGACCTGCAGCGCGTGAGCACTCACGCGGGACAGACACGGCGGCGGCCGGCCCCTGGCGACAGGGCCGGCCGCCGCTGGCGTCGTCGTGCCGCTGCCGCCTAGCGGATCCAGCCGAGGCGGGTGAGCGCGAACTCGGTGACCGTTCCCGGTCGCACCCTGGCGGTCAGCTCCATCCGGTCGGCCGAACGCAGGTCACCGGTCTTGACCCGCCGGAAGTGGCCGCCGCTCAGGCCACCGCGCAGGGTGAACGTGACGCGCTTCTTGTTCGGACGTCTGGCGGTGTCCCAGACCCAGCGACTCACCCGCCGGTGACCGGCAAAGAAGTCGGCGGAGAACGCGGAGGCTCCGGCGATATCAGTCAGCTCCAGCTCGAGGCGTGCGCCGAGGAGATCCTCGACAGGGATGGAGATGCCGCCATGACGGACGTTGCGTCCGAGCAGGTCCCAACCGCGGCGGGGGGGTCCGGCGTCGATCCGCACTCGAAGCGTGCTGGCGTTGCCGTCGATGCTTGTCGTCACCGACGCGACGCCCTTGTCGCCTCGGGCCGGCGCGACAGCAACCGAGGCCGGGGCCACGTTGTCCACGGAGCGCGGGCGGTCCGGCGGCTGCTCGAGTGCGGAGGTGGTGTCCGGAAGTGCGGCTGCAGCCCTCGCGGCGCGGGGACTGGCCTGCTCGTCGCGGGAGCACAGCAGGAAGACCCACTGGTTCTCCAGCGGCTCGACCAGATGCACCCGCAGGCCGGCGGCCTCCACCATGGCTCGCACCCGGGGGACGCCGAACATCGCGATGTGTCCCCAGATGTTCTCGAGCCGACCGAGCAGCGGCACGGACAGCAGCAGCTCGGCACCGTCCGGCAGCGCATCGGCCAAGACCTGGACCGCATGCTCGGGGTCGGGCACGTGCTCCAGCACCTCGCAGCAGATGACCAGGTCCGCCCCCCAACGCTCGATCTCCTCGCGGGTCAGGGCATAGAGGTCGCCCAGCTCAGCAGTCGCGTGTTCCTGCACCCCGTTGGCCGCCAGGGTCTGCAGGGTGGACGCCACGTTCTTCTGCACGATGTCGATCCCGTGGTAGCTGGCGGCAGCGCCGTCCCGCAGCAGCCTCGTCGCCAGATAGCCCTTGCCGATGCCCACCTCGAAGACCCGGTCGTCCGCAGCGACGAAGTCCAGGGTCCGCCGGAACCGGGTGAGGTTGCCCCTGGACTCGTACATCTGTTGGTGTAGCCCCTGGACCAGGTCACCGTGCACGACCTCGACGTAGCCAGCACGTCCGCGCTCGACGGGAGGCCTCGAGACGGTCCGAGAAGTGCTTGGCGGTCTGGGCGGAGCCGAGCCGCTCCATCAGCTCGACCAGCTCCCACCCCTGGGTGACCAGGGCCCGCTCGGCCGCCAGCGACTCAGGCTGCTGTGTCAGCTCCGACACCACACCGACCTCTCCGAGAACCTGTGGCGCAGAACCTAACACGCAGTGCAGGAGGCCCCGTGCGGCCCGAGCCACGGTCGAGCTCGGTCAGGCGGCTGCGGCTTGCTGCACCTCGTCGCGCCGGCGCAGCAGCCACCGCATCTCCATCCGGACGCGGCCGTCGTCCCCGCGGACCGCCACCCACGAGACCACCGCCGGTCCCGGCGACGGCAGGCCCGCCACGCTCACGTCGTCCATCGTGCCCTCCCCGTTTACCTGGTGTTCACCTAGCGTACACCGGGAGGACATGCTCCAGCGATCGTCAGGAGCCAGGCGCGCGCGTGTCGCCGCTGCGCACCGACGCGGCCACCTGTCCCACCATCGTCTCGAGCGGCCCTCGCGCGCCTGCCCAGACGACGCCAGCACCGACGGCCATCACCAGGCCCACGTGCACCCACAGCCAGCCGGCCGCCGGCACGGCATCGCGCAGGGACAGCACGAGCACGTGCAGCACATAGAGCGAGAGCGTCATGGTGCCTGCCCCGAACAGCACTCGCCAGATCCGCTGCGCCGCAGGACCTCCGATCCGGACGAGCACCAGGGCGAGCCCCAGCACCGCCATGGACGTGCCGACGGTGTGGCCGAGATCGACGATCGAGCCGGAGTGCGGCGACCAGACGGCGTGCCACCAGGGCGAGCCGGTCGGGGTGGTGCCGTAGAGGCCGTTGCGCAGCGCGGTGTCCAGCTCGGCCCACGACAGCAGGCGGTCGGAGCGGTCGTAGGTGGCCAGCAGCGCCTGGCGCACGTGGGCCAGGCCGGTGAGCCAGCGCGCCACCGCCAGTGCCGCGGCGCCCAGGGTGACTCCCCACAGCAGCAGTGCCGGGCCCCAGGCGGTCCGGCGCAGGTCGAGACGGCCGATCGCCAGACCGGCGAACAGGTAGGTGGCCCAGGTCAGCACCGGGTAGTAGCCCGTGACGGCCAGCTCGGTCACCAGCTGCCAGGGGTCGACGAGCGACTCGAGGCTCGGCACCTGGTAGGTGTTCGCCGGCAGGTGGGGTCGCAGCAGCAGGCTGACAACTGGTGACAGCACGGCCCAGCCCGCGGCCAGCAGCGCCAGCCGTCCCGCGCTCCATCGCAGCACCGGCAGCGCCGCGAGGAAGAGGACGCCGTAGTAGCACAGGATCACGGCGACGCCCGAGGGCACGCCCCCCAGCACCAGTCCGAGGACGGCCAGGACCGCGGAGCGGGCCACGAGGGCCACCCGGTCGCGCGGGTGCGGCCGGGCCGTGACCAGGGCGATCGAGACCCCCGCCAGCACGGCGAAGAGCGCGGCCGACCGCCCGCTGACGATCTGGTGGGCGACCGAGATGCCGCCGGGGGCAGCCGGGTCCTCACTGCTGACCACGTGTGCCGTCATCATGCCGAGCAGCGCGAGGCAGCGGGCGAGGTCGACGCCGACGAGCCGGCCGGCCGGAGCCAGCCCCCGCTGGGCGGCGACTGTGGGCGCGTTCATCTCAGCCACCGAGAGCCCTGATGCCGGCCGCGGTCAGTGCGGCGAGCAGGACGACGAGCAGGAACGGCGCCCTCAACAGGAGTGCCACGACGGCGACGCCGACAGCGGCCGCCCGCGCGTCCAGGACGACCGCTCCGCCACCGCCGGTGGCGAAGAAGGCCTGCGAGACCACCAGCGAGGAGAGCAGCGCCACCGGGAGCAGGGTGGAGACGCGCGCGACCCAGGGTCGCTCCAGCACCTGATGAGGCACCAGGTAGCCGGACAGCTTGAGCAGGTAGGCCGCCACGCAGGCGCCCAGGACCGCCAGCCAGAGCATCACCGGGCTCGCCTCCCGACGACCAGGGCAGCCAGGGCCGCGACCAGCACCGGCACCCCGGCAGGAGTGAACGGGGCGACCACCACGGTGAGCACCACGGCCAGGGCGGCGGTGGCCAGCGGGTCCCGACCGCGCAGCCGGGGCCAGAGCAGCGCGACGAAGGCCGCCGCAGCAGCCGCGTCGAGACCGTAGGTGGCAGGGTCGCCCAGGGCGTTGCCGGCCAGCGCTCCTCCTGCCGTGGTGAGGTTCCACAGGACGAAGACACTGATCCCGGTGACCCCGAAGCCGAGCGCCTGGTCGCGAGGCTCCTGCTGGGCCACCGCGACGGCGGTCGACTCGTCGATCGTCAGGTGCGCCGCCGCCAGGCGACGCCAGCCCTGGGGGCGCAGCATCCGCGAGACCTGGAGCCCGTAGAAGGCGTTGCGCACCCCCAGCAGGGTCGAGGCGGCCATCGCCGCGAGGGGATGGCCGCCGGCGGCCATCACGCCGAAGAAGGCGAACTGCGAGCCGCCGGTGAAGAGCAGCAGCGAGGTGGCCATCGTCTGCCCGACGCTCAGCCCGGCGGCCACTCCGAGCGCACCGCAGGACAGCCCGTAGGCGCCGGTCGCCACGCCCACTCCGAGGGCCTGGCGGGCCACCGGCCGGCGCCACCAGTCACCGCGCGCCGGCTCCCCCGTGGTGTTGCGCGCAGCGGTCTCGCTCACAGAGCGGCCCGCACCCGGACCTGGCGCAGCATCTGCCCCTCCGGACCGACCACCGTGTCGCGGATGGCGCCGTCGGCGTCCAGCCCCGCGCTCGCGGCGAACGCCCGGGCCCGATCGTCCGCGGCAGGCACCCAGCACACGACGGAGGTGAAGTCGTTGGCCCGCAGTGTGTCCGCCGCGGCGTTGAGCAGACGCGACCCATGCCCGGACCGGCGTGCGTCCGGATGGACGGCGAGGTCGGTGAGCTCACCGGCGCCGTCAGGCAGCCCGGGCTCCTCGCTGGCAGGCGCCAGCGCCGCGAAGCCCACGACCTGGTCTCCGGCGCAGGCGACCAGCAGCCGGTGGCGGGTGGAGGGCGGGTCCTGCAGCGAGCGGCGCCAGATGGCCCCGAACCGGCCGCCGTCGAACTGGTCGGCCACCTCGGGAGGCACGGCACCGGCATACACCTCGCGCCAGACCGTCGCCTGGACCAGGCCGACGGCCGGGGCGTCGCTGACCCGCCCGGTGCGCACGCTCGCGTCGGCCAGTGGCGCGGGGAACCCGAGGGGGATGGCGTGCTCGGGGTGGTCGTGCCCGTGCCCGGGGCCGTGGACGGGTGTCACCGCTCAACTCTAGGTTGTCGCCATGACGAGCTGGCAGCTGACGATCGACTGTGCGGACCCGACCCGGATGGTGCGGTTCTGGGGGCCGCTGCTCGGCTATGACGTGGCCCCACCCCCGCCGGGACATCCGACCTGGAACTCCTGGTACCTCTCGGTGGGGGTGCCCGAGGACGAGCTCGACCTCGAGGGCGACAGCGTCGACCGGCTCGTCGACCCCACCGGGCGTGGACCCACGATCTGGTTCCAGGTGGTGCCGGAGCCCAAGACGACCAAGAACCGCCTGCACCTCGACCTGCTGGTCGGCGGCGGGTCGTCCGGGGAGTATGCCGCTCGCAAGGCAGCGGTGCAGGCGACGGTCGCTGCGGTGGAGGCGAGCGGCGGCTCCGTGCGCGAGGTCACCGACGAGCCGGGACAGCGCTACTCCGTGGGGGTGCGCGACCCCGAGGGCAACGAGTTCTGCCTGACCTGACCGCCTATGACACAGATTCGCCGCACGACGGATTTGTGTAACACGCGAAGCCGCCGATGCGGCATACTGGAGGGATGTACGGCAACGACTTCGGGCCCCGCGACGCCGCTCCAGAACCGATCCCGTCCGGCCCGCTCAACGCCGCGGAGACGCCGGAGTACGAGCAGGCACTGCAGGACTACTTCGACGGGCTGATCTCCGACGAGCGCCGGATCGAGCCGAGAGATGCGATGCCGGACGGCTACCGCCGGACGCTGATCCGCCAGATCGCCCAGCACGCCCACTCGGAGATCATCGGCATGCAGCCCGAGGGCAGCTGGATCAGCCGTGCGCCGAGCCTGCGACGCAAGGCGATCCTGATGGCCAAGGTGCAGGACGAGGCCGGACACGGCCTCTACCTCTACTCCGCAGCGGAGACACTGGGGATGGACCGCGCCGAGATGCTCGACCTGCTGCACGCGGGCAAGCAGAAGTACTCCTCGATCTTCAACTACCCCACGCTGACCTGGGCCGACGTCGGCGCCATCGGCTGGCTGGTCGACGGCGCGGCGATCATGAACCAGGTGCCGTTGTGCCGCTGCTCCTACGGCCCCTACGCGCGGGCGATGATCCGGGTCTGCAAGGAGGAGAGCTTCCACCAGCGGCAGGGCTTCGAGATCCTCTGGACGCTGATGCGCGGCACGCCCGAGCAGCAGGCGATGGCCCAGGATGCCGCCGACCGCTGGTGGTGGCCGGCGCTGATGATGTTCGGCCCGCCGGACTCCGGCGAGGCCGCCGAGCAGGGCGGTCACACCCAGCAGAACATGGCGTGGGGGATCAAGCGGTTCACCAACGACGACCTGCGCCAGAAGTTCGTCGACATGACGGTGCCCCAGGCGCAGAAGCTGGGGCTGCGGCTGCCCGACCCCGACCTGCGCTGGGACGCCGAACGAGGTCACTGGGACTTCGGCCCGATCGACTGGGAGGAGTTCTGGCGGGTGCTCAAGGGCGACGGCCCGATGAACGCCCAGCGCGTCGAGCACCGGCGCACCGCCCACGAGGAGGGCGCCTGGGTGCGTGAGGCCGCGGTGGCGTATGCCGCCAAGGCGGCCGAGCGGGACAGCTCGGCCGTGGCATGACCGACTCCACCCCCCTCCACGACCGGACGCACCAGGGGGCGACTTCTGACCCCACCGGACGCGCCGGCCAGCGATCGGCCTGGCCGCTGTACGAGGTCTTCGTGCGCGCCAAGCGCGGCCTGAGCCACGTGCACGCCGGGTCGCTGCATGCGCCCGACGCCCAGATGGCGCTGCGCAACGCCCGTGACCTCTACACCCGCCGGCAGGAGGGCGTGTCGCTCTGGGTCGTCGCCTCCGACGACATCGTGGCCAGCAGCCCGGAGGAGAAGGACTCCTTCTTCGACCCCGCCGCCGACAAGGTCTACCGGCATCCCACGTTCTACGACGTCCCCGCGGACGTGGAGTACCTGTGAGCACCCCGCTGTCCGCGCCCCGTGCGCTGGCTGACGACGAGGTGGCCGGCTCGCGGACGACCGCCGGCCCGGCCGACGACGCCGCCCGCCACACCGCATACCTGCTGGCCCTGGGTGACGATGCGCTGGTCTATGCCCAGCGGCTGGGGGAGTGGCTGACCCGCGCTCCCCAGATCGAGGAGGACCTGGCGCTGGGCAACATCGGCCTGGACCTGCTCGGGCAGGCCCGGTCGCTGCTCACCCGGGCGGGGCAGGTCGAGGGGCAGGGCCGCGACGAGGACGACCTGGCCTATCTGCGCGACGAGCGCGAGTTCCGCAACGTGCACCTGGTGGAGCAGCCCCGCGGCGACTTCGCCGTCGAGATGGCCCGGCTCCTGGTCTTCAGCAGCTACCAGTACGAGCTCTACACCGCCCTCCTGAGCTCGACCGACGACGTGCTCGCCGGCGTGGCGGGCAAGGCGGTCAAGGAGGTCGCCTACCACCGCGACCACGCCACGCAATGGGTCCTGCGCCTGGGCGACGGCACCGAGGAGTCGCACGCGCGGATGCAGGCCGGCCTCCGCGCCGTCGCCCCGTATGTCGCAGAGCTGGCGGACGACGACCCGGTCAGCGTGTGGGCGGCCGGGTCCGGGCTCGGCGTGCTGCCCTCCGACCTGCTGGACGCCCGGACGGCCTACGTCTCGCAGGTCGTCGCGGACGGCGACGCTCGAGCTGCCGGAGCAGCCGCGCTGGCGCTCCCGCGGAGGACGGCAGGGCATGCACTCCCAGCCGTTCGGCTTCCTGCTCGCCGAGCTCCAGCACATCCACCGCAGCCACCCGGGCGCGACGTGGTGAGCGCACCAGCCCTCAACGTCGGCGCCGACCCGGCCGCCGTCGACGCAGCCGTGCGCGCGATCATCGACCCGGAGATCCCGGTCATCACCCTGGACGACCTCGGCGTCGTCCGCGAGATCACCGTGCGTGCCGATGCGGGCACCGTGGAGGTGACGATCACCCCGACCTACAGCGGCTGCCCGGCCATGGCGGTGATCGAGGAGCAGATCCACCGCACCGTCGAGCGCCATGGCCTGCGGGCCGTCGTCACCACCCGGCTCGCGCCGGCCTGGACGACCGACTGGATGAGCGTGCAGGGCCGTGAGTCGCTGAGGCGGTTCGGGATCGCCCCGCCCACCGGCGCCCGTCCGGTCGGCCCGGTCACCCTGGGGCTCAGCGTCCGGCAGGTGTCCTGCCCTCAGTGCGGCTCGTCGCAGACCGAGGAGCTGTCTCGGTTCGGGTCCACCGCGTGCAAGGCGCTGCGCCGCTGCCTGGCCTGCCGCGAGCCGTTCGAGGAGTTCAAGGCGATCTGATGACCGTCACCCTCACCCGACCCACCCGTCGCCGGGGGGTCTTCCACGACCTGGTCGTCAGCGGTGTCCAGCGGCTGACCGACCAGGCTGTCGCGATCAGCTTTGCCGTCCCGGAGGATCTGCGTGAGGAGTTCGCCTTCGAGCCCGGGCAACACCTCACCGTGCGGGCCACCGTCGACGGCCACGACATCCGCCGCTCCTACTCGCTGTGCCTCTCCCGGGCCGAGGCGGACCGCCGCGGCGAGGTGCGTGTCGCCAGCGCCCGAGTCCCCGGCGGAGCGATGTCCAACTGGCTCGGTGACTCCGTGCAGGTCGGGCAGACGCTGGCGGTGATGACTCCCCTCGGGTCGTTCACCTGCCCTGCTCGCCCTGACCTGGCCCGCCACCACGTGGCCGTGGCGGCCGGCAGCGGCATCACGCCCGTGCTGTCGCTGCTCACCTCGGCGCTGGAGGACGAGCCGCAGTCGCAGGCCACGCTGATCTTCGGCAACCGGCGCACCGACACGATCATGTTCCTCGAGGAGCTGATGGACCTGAAGAACCGGTTCCCCGGCCGGTTCACGCTGTTCCACGTGCTGTCCCGGGAGGCTCAGGACGTCGAGCTGTTCAGCGGTCGCATCGACGCAGCCAAGGCCGAGCAGTTCGTCCGCACGTTCGTGCCGGTGGACCAGGTGGACGAGTGGTATCTGTGTGGGCCGTTCGGCATGGTCGAGGCGGTGCGCGAGGTGCTCTCCGAGCACGGAGCCGACAGCAGCCACGTCCACCACGAGATCTTCCACGTCGACGAGCTGGGCGCCCCCGTGCCGCCCACGGTCGGCCTGCGCGAGCCCGAGCCGGGCGCGCCGCCGGAAGCCGTGGTGACCGTCAACCTCGACGGCCGCCGCACGACCATCGCCATGCCGTCACGGATGGAGACGATCCTGGCCGCGACCCTGCGCGAGCGGCCGGACGCCCCGTTCAGCTGCACCGGGGGAGTGTGCGGGACCTGCCGAGCCCGGCTGGTCGACGGCGAGGTGCGGATGGACCGCAACTACGCCCTGGAGCCGGAGGAGATCGCCGCGGGCATCGTGCTGGCCTGCCAGAGCCACCCGGTCAGCGACACCGTCACCCTCGACTACGACGCCTGAGCACCCGGTCGTCCGGTCGCCGCGCCCTCAGGTCGGCCAGGGAGCCCAGCCTCCGCGTCTCGTGCCAGGCGCCGGGCCGTATGGCGCATCGCCACGGCGGCCAGCCCAGCGGCCACCGCGAGGATCGGCAACGAGACCCACCACGCGAACAGCAGTCCCGGCCACAACAGCCTGAGCAGAGATACGACGCTGAGCACGGTCGTGAGCCCAGCCGAGACCGCAGCACGGCGTCCGGCCCGGTCCGGGTCGGCGTCCTGCCCCACCCAGAGGGCCACGACGAGGGCGACCGGCACCGCGCACAGCAGCCCGCCGGCCAAGCCGTAGGCAGCGCCGTAGCCAGCGGCTGCGAGCTGAGACCACCACCCCTGGCTGACCAGGTCGCCGCCCCCGACGAGCAGCAGGGCGAAGACGCCGGTGGCGGTCCCCGTCACGGCGGCCCACCCCAGGGCGGGCCCCAGGAAGCGGGGTTCGAAGCTGCGGCTCATGGCCTCCCCCAAGCCACGAACGTCAGGCCGTCCCGAGCCTCGCGAGAGGTCTGCCTCCATCGGCCCGTGTCGATCGCCGGGAAGCGGACGCTCCCCTCCGGTGCCTGGTCGACCTCGGTGATCACCAACCGGCTCGCGTGCCCGATCGTCTGGGCGTAGACCTGCCCGCCGCCCACGACGAAGACCTCAGTGTCACCGGCCACCAGCAACGCCTCGGCGAGCGAGCGGGCGACCACTGCCCCGTCGGCGCTCCAGTCGGGGTCGCGGGTCAGCACGACGGTGGTCCGGCCGGGCAGGGCGCGGCCGATGGAGTCCCAGGTGCCCCGCCCCATCAGCAGGGTGCCGCCCATCGTGGTGGCGCGGAAGTGGGCCAGGTCCTCCGGCAGGTGCCACGGCATCGCCGCACCGTCGCCGATGACCCCGTTGCTGCCGACCGCGGCCACCAGGGTGAGCGTCTGCCCGAAGCCACGGGACAGCAGGGCGGGCGGGCCGCCGGCGGCGATCACCTCGAGGGCTTGTCGCTCGTGCGGGACGGTCCGCTCAGGCAACGCCGTCAGCGGCCACCAGCGCAGCTGCGCGGCCTTGTCGGGCTCGGCGACTCTCGGCTCACCGGTCCACCGGGGCACCTCGACGAACACGTCGATCCGCTGCTCGCGCGGTTCGGGTATGGCGTGCGTCCGGTGCACGACCGCGGCCAGTCGCAGGTCGGCCGGGTCGACCGCGATCGCCAGCTCCTCGGCCGCCTCGCGGGCCGCAGCGTATGTCGCGGGCTCCCCGGCCTCCACGTGGCCCGCGGCACCGCAGGCCCACCAGTCGTCCATGTAGCCGGTGCCGGAGCGGAGCTGGAGCAGCACCTCCCGTCCGGTCCCCGACGCCGCCTCCCGGGTCAGGGCGAGGTAGACCGAGGGGACGACCGCGAAAGGCTGCTGCCGGGCCGGTCGGGCGGGCTCGGTCATACAGCGATCGGTGCCTTGATCGACGGGGCGGCCACGTAGTCACGCACCTCGATGTGGGGCAGGTCGAACGCGTCGAGGTCGCGGACGGTGGGGTCCAGCCACAGCGTCGGCAGCACCCCCGGCTCACGGGTCAGCTGCTCAGCCGCCTGGTCCTGGTGGTTGAGGTAGAGGTGCGCGTCGCCGAGGGTGTGCACGAAGTCGCCCACCTCGAGGTCGGTCACCTGCGCCACCATGTGGGTGAGCAGAGCGTAGGAGGCGATGTTGAACGGCACCCCGAGGAAGATGTCGGCGCTGCGCTGGTAGAGCTGGCACGACAGCCGGCCGCGGCCGCCGTCGACGCCGGGGGCCACGTAGAGCTGGAACATGGTGTGGCACGGCGGCAGTGCCATCTGGTCGACGTCGGCCACGTTCCACGCCGAGACGATGTGCCGCCGGGAGTCCGGGTTGTGCCGGATCCCGTCGACCAGCCGGGCGATCTGGTCGACCGTGCTGCCGGACGGGGTCGGCCACGAGCGCCACTGGTGCCCGTAGACCGGCCCGAGGTCGCCGTGCTCGTCCGCCCACTCGTCCCAGATGCTGATGCCGCGCTCGTGCAGCCAGGCGATGTTGGTGTCGCCGCGCAGAAACCAGAGCAGCTCGCCGATGATCGAGCGCAGGTGCAGCCGCTTGGTGGTCAACGCCGGGAAGCCCTCGGTCAGGTCGAACCGCATCTGGTGGCCGAAGACCGACAGGGTGCCGGTGCCGGTGCGGTCCTGCTTGCGGACCCCCTCGGCGCGGACTCGCTCGAGCAGGTCGAGGTACTGACGCATGCGCCCACTCTAGGAGTGGGCCCGTGATGTGATGCAGGTCACATCAGCGGCCGGTAACGGTGGCTGGCCGCCCCACGATGTAGTGGGTGATCGCGTCGTCACCCGGACCCCCCGAGCGGGTGACGACGCGATCGTCGCTTTTCCGGGGCGCAGGGATAGCCTGTCCGCTGATGAGTCACCCACACCCTGAGCTCCAGGCCCCTCCTGCCCTGCGTCCCGACGGACTGCGCGTGATCGCCCTCGGCGGTCTCGGCGAGATCGGTCGCAACATGACCGTCGTCGAGTATGGCGGCAAGCTGCTGATCGTCGACTGCGGCGTGCTCTTCCCCGAGGAGCACCATCCCGGCGTCGACCTGATCCTGCCCGACTTCTCCTACCTGCAGGACCGGCTCGACGACATCGTCGCCCTCGTGCTGACCCACGGCCACGAAGACCACATCGGGGCCGTGCCGTTCCTGCTCAAGCTGCGCCCGGACATCCCCCTGGTCGGCTCGCAGCTGACCTTGGCCCTGATCGAGGCCAAGCTCAAGGAGCACCGGATCACGCCCTACACCCTCGGGGTGCGCGAGGGTGACCGCGAGCGGCTGCACCCCTTCGACTGCGAGTTCGTCGCCGTCAACCACTCCATCCCCGATGCGCTCGCCGTCTTCATCCGCACCCCGGCGGGCACCCTGCTGCATACCGGCGACTTCAAGATGGACCAGGTGCCGCTGGACGGCCGGATCACCGACCTGCGTGCCTTCGCCCGGCTCGGCGAGGAGGGCGTCGACCTGTTCCTGGTCGACTCGACCAACGCCGAGGTGCCCGGCTTCACCACGCCTGAGCGCAACATCACCCCGGCGATCGAGCGGGTCTTCCACCAGGCGGAGCGGCGGATCATCGTGGCCTGCTTCTCCTCCCACGTGCACCGCGTCCAGCAGGTGCTGGACGCCGCCCAGCAGTCGGGCCGCAAGGTCGCGATGGTCGGCCGCTCGATGCTGCGCAACATGGGCATCGCCGCCGACCTGGGCTACCTGCACGTCCCCGACGGCGTGCTGGTCGACATCGGCCGGCTGTCCCAGCTCCCCGACGACCAGCAGGTGCTGATCTGCACCGGCTCGCAGGGTGAGCCGATGGCCGCCCTGTCGCGGATGGCCAACCGCGACCACAAGATCGAGGTCGGGCAGGGCGACACGGTACTGATGGCCTCCTCGCTCATCCCGGGCAACGAGAACGCCGTCTATCGGGTCATCAACGGGCTGACCCGCCTCGGGGCCAACGTGGTGCACAAGGGCAACGCGATGGTGCACGTCAGCGGTCACGCCAGCGCCGGTGAGCTGCTCTACTGCTACAACATCGTCCGCCCCCGCAACGTCATGCCGGTCCACGGAGAGTGGCGGCACCTGGTCGCCAACGGCGACCTCGCGGTCGCGACCGGGCTGCCGCGCGACCGGGTCATCCTGGCCGAGGACGGCGTCGTCGTCGACCTGGTCGATGGTGTCGCCCGGATCGTCGGTGCGGTCGACGCGGGCTATATCTATGTCGACGGGTCGTCGGTTGGCGGGACCACCGAGACCCTGCTGAAGGACCGGCGGATCCTGCGCGACGAGGGGTTCGTGACGGTCATCGTGGTTCGCGACGCCAGCACCGGCAAGATCGCCGCCGGTCCGGAGATCCAGACTCGAGGGTTCGCCGAGGACGAGGAGGCGCTGCAGCGGGTCATGCCGCAGCTGCAGGACGCGCTGGAGAAGGCCCGGGCCAACGGGATGAGCGACAGCTACCAGCTGCAGCAGGTGATCCGGCGCACGGTCGGCTCCTACGTCGGCGGCAAGCTGCGCCGCCGTCCGATGATCATCCCGATCGTCATCGACGCCTGACCCGGCCGGATGGGGGACTCCTCGCCGCGGGGTGCTCGGCGTCCGGTGCAGCGCCTGCCTCGCGCCGGGCTGCGTCGCGCCGCGCGTGGGGTGGCCTGGCTCTGGGCGGTCGTCGGCGGGCTCTGGCTCGTGCTGCGCTTCCTCGACGTCACGGGACCGGTGCCGATGCTCCAGTCCGTGCTGCCTGTGGTCGGCCTCAGCCTGGTGCTGCTCGTCGTGGTGGCCGCGCTGGCGCGCCTCTGGGGGCCGGCCCTGACTGCCGGTCTGCTGCTGGTGCCGTATGCCGTGCTGGCCCTGCCCTGGTGGGTCGGCTCGCCGGGCGAGGCCGCCGAGGACGACGTGGTCGTGATGAGCGCCAACCTGCTCTACGGCCGGGCGGACCTCGACCGGCTCGCCGCCCTGGTGCAGGAGCGCGACGTCTCGGCCCTGGTGCTGCTCGAGGTGACGCCCGCAGCAGACGCCGCGCTGCGCGACGGGCCGCTGGCCGAGCTGCTGCCACATCGCTCCGGGACGGTGCGCGATGACGCCGGAGGCACCCTGGTCCTCACCGCGGACGAACACGCGCTGCTCCCGGACGCCCCGGTGGGTGCTTTCGACAACGTGGCGGTGCGGGTGAGCAGTCCCGCGGGGGAGTGGACCCTGCTGGGTGCGCACAGCCACCCGCCGGGACGTGCCGAGGCGACGCAGTGGCGGTCCGACCTCGGCTGGCTGGGCCTGTGGTCGGCCCGCCAGCCGACGGACATCCCCGTGGTGCTGGCGGGTGACTTCAACGCCTCGCAGGCGCACCCGGCGTTCCGCGCGCTCGGTGACGGCCTGACCGACGCCCACCAGGCCGCCGGAGGGCGCTGGGTCCGCACCTGGCCGCTGCAGGGGTGGGGTCCGGTGCCCGCCTTCGTCCAGCTCGACCACATCCTGGTGGCGGACATGAGCGTGGTCGACGCCGGCACCGACGTCGTCGAAGGCAGCGACCACGCGGTGGTCTGGGCCCGGGTGAGCCTGCCCGGCCTGGGCCGTCGCTGACCCGGACCACTGGGCCCGGTGGGGCACTGGGCCGCTCTCGCCACGACCGTTGCCCTGGGTCCGGCCATAGCCGTGGTTGCGGCTGTGCCGCGTGTGACGCGTGGTGCGGGCGGGTTTGCGGGTAGCGTGCCACCGTGGCCAAGACTGCGACTGCGGACCCGCGTGCGACGACCGCGTCGGCGGCTGCCGGCCGCCCGCCCGCCCGGCGTCCGGCTCGGGCGGCCTCTGGCGCCTCCCCGGGCGCCGCCCGCTCGGGGCCACGTCCGCCCTCGGGCACGGCCCGCAGCCGCAGTTCCCAGGCGCCGGCTGCTCGCGGCGGCTCTCGCAGCCGGCCGCAGCAACGGCGAGCCGCCAAGCGGCCCCCGCTGCTGTGGCGGGCGGCACGTGGCAGCTGGATGGGGATGGCGTCGGCAACGGGAGGAGCGGTGAGGCGAGTGGGGAGCACGGCACGAGACCTGGAGCCGGAGCACCGCCGGGACGGCGTGGGGATGCTGTTGCTGGCCCTGGCCGTCGTGGTGGCCATCCGCGAGTGGTGGTCGCTGTCCGGACCCGTCGGCACGGCGATCCACGCGGTCGCCGCGGGCACGTTCGGCCGGGTCGCCCTGGCGCTGCCGATCGTGCTGCTGCTGTGGGGAGTCCGCCTGCTGCGCGCTCCGCAGGACCCGGGCTCGACCAGCAGGGTGTCGATCGGCACTGCTGCTCTGGCACTGTCCGCCTGCGGGCTGACCCACGTGGCACTCGGTGCCCCTGACTACGCCGAGGGCGCCGCCGCACTGCAGGGCGCCGGCGGCATCATCGGCTTCCTGGTTGCCAGCCCGATCACCGCCGCCCTGACGCTGTGGGGCACGGTGCCGCTGCTCATCCTGCTCGCCGTCTTCGGCGTCCTGGTCGTCACCGCCACCCCGGTCCACCGGATCCCTGAGCGGCTGCGCGACCTCGAGCAGCACCTGTTCCACGTGGCCCCGCCGGCCGACACCGACGCTGCCGGCGAGCCGTCGACCAGCGGCCGCCGCCGTCGCGGCCAGGGCAAGGACGGCCAGGACGGCACGCGAGTCGGTGACGAGGCGTTCGAGCAGGCGGCGGTCGTGCAGCCCGGACGCGGTCGCTCGTTGCGCACGAGGCCGCCGGGTGAGCCCGCGGACGCGGACCACGACGTCACTGCGCCGATCGCCCGGCCCGAGGGCGGTGCGGTCGCTCGCACCCCGGGGTCTCCTGGCCAGCCGGCCAAGGAGGGCCTCCAGCCGCCGCCCAGCACCCCGCTGCCCCAGCGGGTGGAGCAGCTCGTGCTCGCCGGCGACGTCACCTACGTGCTGCCGGACAACGCCGTCCTCAAGCCGGGCAGCCCGCACAAGGCGCGCTCGGCGGCCAACGACGCGGTGGTCGACTCGCTGACGGGGGTCCTGGACGACTTCGGGGTCGACGCCCAGGTCACCGGGTTCACCCGAGGCCCGACGGTGACCCGCTACGAGGTGGAGCTGGGGTCGGGCGTCAAGGTCGAGCGGATCACCGCGCTGTCCCGCAACATCGCCTATGCCGTGGCTTCGGCGGACGTCCGCATCCTGTCGCCCATCCCGGGCAAGTCCGCGGTCGGTGTCGAGATCCCCAACACCGACCGGGAGAACGTCAGCCTGGGCGACGTGCTGCGCAGCAACGCCGCCCGCAACAACAGCCACCCGATGGTGATGGGCGTGGGCAAGGACGTCGAGGGCGGGTATGTCATCGCCAACCTGGCCAAGATGCCCCACCTGCTCGTCGCGGGCGCCACCGGGTCGGGCAAGTCCAGCTTCGTCAACAGCATGATCACCTCGGTGCTCATGCGGGCCACCCCCGATGAGGTCCGGATGATCCTGGTCGACCCCAAGCGGGTCGAGCTCACCGCCTACGAGGGCATCCCGCACCTGATCACGCCGATCATCACCAACCCCAAGAAGGCCGCCGAGGCGCTGGCCTGGGTCGTCAAGGAGATGGACCAGCGCTACGACGACCTGTCGGCGTTCGGCTTCAAGCACGTGGACGACTTCAACAAGGCAGTGCGGGCCGGCACGATCACCCCGCCCGCGGGCTCGGAGCGGGTGCTGCGTCCCTACCCCTATCTGCTGGTCATCATCGACGAGCTGGCCGACCTGATGATCGTCGCGCCGCGTGACGTCGAGGAGTCGGTCGTGCGGATCACCCAGCTCGCGCGCGCCGCCGGCATCCACCTGGTGCTGGCCACCCAGCGACCGTCGGTCGACGTCGTGACCGGCCTGATCAAGGCCAACGTCCCGTCGCGGATGGCCTTCGCCACCTCCTCGGTGACCGACAGCCGCGTCGTCCTGGACCAGCCGGGGGCGGAGAAGCTGGTCGGACAGGGTGACGCCCTCTTCCTGCCGATGGGTGCCTCCAAGCCGATGCGCGTGCAGGGAGCCTGGGTCACCGAGACCGAGATCCACGACGTGGTCAAGCACGTGACCGGTCAGCTCAAGCCGGTCTACCGAGAGGACGTCACCGCCGCGCCAGCCAAGCGGGCCGTCGACGAGGACATCGGTGACGACCTCGAGCTGCTGGTGCAGGCCGCCGAGCAGGTCATCACGACGCAGTTCGGGTCCACCTCGATGCTCCAGCGCAAACTGCGCGTGGGCTTCGCCAAGGCCGGCCGTCTGATGGACCTGATGGAGTCGCGCGGCATCGTCGGGCCCTCCGAGGGCTCCAAGGCGCGCGAGGTGCTGGTCAAGCCGGACGACCTCGACGACGTGCTCGACTCGCTGCGTGGCGTCGAGCCGGCCGGTCGCGAGCAGGACCAGGTGGCTGCACACGGCCGCGGCGACGGGCTGGGCGGATCCACCGTCGACCCGGACGGCCTGGACGACGCCGACGATGAGGAGTCCCAGGACGCCTGGGCACTGACCGGCCGCGACTGAGTAGGCTCGGCGCCGATGTTCGAGAACGCCGGAGCCTCTGGTCGCGGCCGCGTGGAGCGGGTCTGGGACGCGCTGCGCGAGCACCCGTCGGGAGTGCTGCTCGTCGTGCAGCTGCTGGGCGTCGTGGTCTTCCCCTTCACCGACTCCGGGGGACTGGGTCGGACCGCTCTGTCGATGTTCGGTCTGGTGGTCCTGGTGATCGCCGTCATCGCGGTCAACCGCACCCCCTCGACGCGGCGGGTCGCCTGGGTGCTCGTGGCGCCGGTCGCGATGCTGACCATCGCCGAGGCGATCTGGCAGGGCAACGAGGCGATCAGCCTGTGGTCCAACATCTTCCACGCGATCTTCTACTTCTACACGGCCGTCTCGCTGCTGCGCTACATGTTCGCCGACGCCTGGGTCAGCCGGGACGAGCTGTTTGCGACCGGGGCCTGCTTCACCGTGCTGGCCTGGGCCTTCGCCTACACCTACGGTGCCGTGCAGATCGTCTGGCCCGGGTCGTTCGTCGCGGCCGGGCACACCGGCGACCTGACCTGGATGGACCTGCTCTTCCTGTCCTTCACCACGCTGACGGGCACCGGCCTGTCCGATATCGCGCCCGGCGCGGGGCAGAACCAGGCGCGAGCGGCGATGATGCTGCAGATGCTGGTCGGCCTCAACTACATCGCCCTGGTCGTCGCCCGCCTGATGGGGCTGACGCTGGTCCGCTTCAAGCGCTGAGCGACGACGGCCGGCGGTGCAGGGTCACTGACCCGGTGGGTCGTCCAGGGCCGCGAGCCGGTGCTGCAGGTGGCGGTGCTCGACCTCGTTGCGGCAGCGCTCCAGCGCCGTGAGGTAGGCCGCGCGGGCCGGCTCCACCTGCCCCTGTCGGGCGAGCAGCTCGGCCCTGACCGAGGGCAGCCGGTGGGTGTCCGGGAGAGCCTGGTCCAGCCCGTCGAGCAAGGCCAGCCCCGCGGCCGGCCCGGACAGCTCGGCCACCGCCACCGCCCGGTTCAGCCGCACCACGGGTGACCCGGTCAGCGCCTCCAGCTCGGCATAGCGGCCGACGATGCGGTCCCAGCGGGTGTCCTGCGCCCGGGCCGCCATCGCGTGCTCGGCCGCGATCAGCGCCTCCAGCAGGTGCTGACGGGCCAGCGGCTCCTCGGACGGCACCCGCACCTGCTCGGTCAGCAGCCCCAGGGCGGCGGCGATCTCGTCGTGCCGCCAGCGGCGTCGGTCCTGGTCGGGCAGCAGCACCAGGTCGCCGTCGTCGTCCAGCCGGGAGTCCCGCCGGGAGTGCTGCAGCATCATCAGCGCGAGCAGGGTGTCCAGCAACGGATGCGGTCCAGCGAGGTCGCGGGTGATCCGGGCCATCCGCAGGGCCTCTCCGGCCAGCTCAGCGCGGTGCAGGTCGGCACCCGGGCCGGGCACGTAGCCGGCGGTGAAGGCCAGGTAGGCGACTTGCGCGACGCGTCCGAGCCGGGCCTGCAGGGCCGTCCCCGACGGCCGGACGAAGGGCATCCCAGCGCTGACGATCTTGTGCTTGGCGCGGGTGATCCGGGCGGCGACGGTCGCCGGCTTGTCCAGGAACAGCCGGGCGATGTCGTCGACGTCGAGCCCGATCACCAGGCGCAGGGCCAGCGCGCTGGAGGCTGCAGCCGACAGCGCCGGGTGGGCACACAGGAGCACCAGGCGCAGCCGCTCGTCCGGGATCACCGACCCGTCGCCGATGTCGACGAGCACGCCGTGCTCGGCCTGGGCGACCTGCTGGTCGACGATGAGCAGCGGCGCCTTGACCGCCCGGATCGACTCTGCGCGGAGCCGGTCCAGCACCCGCCTCCGCGCGGTCGTGAGCAGCCAGGCCGGGGGGTTGTCCGGCACGCCGTCCGCGGGCCAGCGGCGCGCGGCGGCCTCGAAGGCGTCGGCGAGGGCGTCCTCGGCGAGGTCGAGTCGGCGGTAGCGGGACACCAGGAGCGACAGGAGACGCCCCCAGTGGTCCCGCCAGGCCACGGACACGGCGTCGTGCGCCGTGGTGCGCTGGATCGCCGGCGGCTCACCGCTCATCGGCTCATCGGGTGCATCGGGTCTCGTGAGGCCAGCGGGTCAGCGGGTCACTGGTCGCTGACGGGCCGGATCTCCAGCTCGTAGTAGTCCGGAAGCAGGCCGGCCAGCTCGATCATGGAGTCCAGGTCGTCCGCCTCGACCAGATAGAAGCCGCCCAGCTGCTCGACCGTCTCGACGAACGGTCCCTCGGTGATCGTGCGGAGGCCGTCCGGACCGACCGGACGCAGCGTCGTGGCCGTGTCCGCCGAGGCCAAGGCCTCGCCGCCGAGCAGGTGTCCACGCTCCGCCACCGCGGCGCTGAAGCTCTGGTGCTGCCCGATCCACGCCTCCTGCTCCTGCGCCGTGGCCCCGTCCCAGCGGGCCTCGGCGCCATACATCAGGATCAGGTACTTCACGACATCTTCTCGGGGTTGCTGTCCGCCACGCAGGGACGGATCTCCACGCCGCCGGGCCCGGCGATGATGCCGGCGGTGCGGCACAGGTCGTCCAGGTCGTCGGTCTCGATGAGGTAGTAGCCGGTGAGCTGCTCGACGCTCTCGGCGTAGGGCCCCTGGGTCACCGTCACCTCGTCGAGCGAGCCGCGGACCACCACGGCCTCCCGGGAGTGAGTCAGCTCGGCCCCGCCGAGGATGGTGTGCCCCCGCTCGGTGAGCAGCTTGGCAAACCGGACGTAGTCCTGGTAGACGGCCTGGCGGGTCTCGGCGTCGGCCTGCTCCCAGGGTGTCTCGTCACCCGGGATGCAGATCATGTACTGGGTCATGGCAGGACTCCTTGTCCGTCGCGGTCGGCCACGGGGCCGGGAGCGGTGCGCTCCACCAGCATGACGCGCCAGGCCCGCCGGAATCGACAACGGGGGTCCGCTGCGTGCGCGTGGGCCTGCGGCCCGGCACCTAGGCTGTGGCCATGACCGAGCAGCGCAGCGTGGCCCTGGTGACCCTGGGCTGCTCGCGCAACGAGGTGGACTCCGAGGAGCTGGCCGGACGCCTCGCGGCCGGAGGGTGGACCCTGGTCGACGACGCGGCGCAGGCCGATGTCGCCGTGGTCAACACCTGCGGTTTCGTCGAGCAGGCCAAGAAGGACTCCATCGACGCGCTGCTGGAGGCCAGCGACCTCAAGGAGAGCGGGCGCACCCAGGCCGTGGTGGCCGTGGGCTGCCTCGCCGAGCGCTATGGCGCGACGCTGGCCGAGCAGCTGCCCGAGGCCGACGCCGTCCTCGGCTTCGACTCCTACCAGGACATGTCGGCCCAGCTGCAGCGCATCCTGGACGGCGAGCGGCCGACGTCGCACGTGCCGCGCGACCGTCGCACGATGCTGCCGCTGGCCCCTGCCCAGCGCTCGGCCGCCTCCCCGGGCGTGGCGCTGCCCGGCCACCAGCAGGCACCGCTGCACGAGGTGGCTCCGGCCTCCGGGCCGCCGATCGTGCGGGCCCGGCTCGACGGCCGGCCGTGGGCGCCGCTGAAGATCGCGTCGGGGTGTGACCGCCGATGCTCCTTCTGTGCCATCCCGATGTTCCGCGGCTCGTTCGTCTCGCGCCGGCCGCACGAGATCCTCGGCGAAGCCCGCTGGCTGGCCGAGCGCGGCGTCCGCGAGGTGTTCCTGGTCAGCGAGAACACCACGTCCTACGGCAAGGACCTGGGCGACCTGCGGTTGCTCGAGCAGCTGCTGCCAGACCTCGCGGCCGTCGACGGGATCGAGCGGGTGCGCGTCTCCTATCTTCAGCCGGCCGAGATCCGGCCGTCGCTGCTGGAGGCGATGGCCGACGTCGAGGGTGTGGTGCCCTACTTCGACATCTCCTTCCAGCACGCGAGCGGACCCCTGCTGCGCCGGATGCGCCGGTTCGGCGACCGCAGCGCGTTCCTGACCCTCCTGGCCGACGTCCGGCGCCGCCTGCCCGAGGCGGGCATCAGGTCCAACGTCATCGTCGGGTTCCCCGGGGAGAGCGCTGACGACCTGCGCGAGCTGACCGACTTCCTGGAGGAGGCGCGGTTGGACGTCGTGGGGGTCTTCGGCTATTCGGACGAGGACGGCACCGAGGCCGAGGGCCTGGACGGGAAGCTGTCGCAGGACGTGGTGGACGAGCGGGTCAGCCAGGTCGCCGAGCTGGTGGAGCAGCTCACCGCGCAGCGCGCCGAGGAGCGGCTCGGCCAGCGCGTGTCCGTCCTGGTCGAGAGCCTCGAGGACGACGAGGTGGTCGGACGCGCCGAGCAGCAGGGCCCCGACGTCGACGGCAGCACTCGGCTCGAGCAGGTCGCCGTCAGCGAGGTCACTGCCCAGGTGGGGGACATCGTGTCGGCGGTCGTCGTGGCGACCGAGGGGGTCGACCTCGTGGCCCGGGTGGTGCCGTGAGCAGTCACGTCCCCGACCCGGTGACCGACCCCACGACCTCCGTCAGCGTCTGGAACCTGCCGAACGCGCTGACCGTGCTGCGGATCGTCCTGGTGCCGCTGTTCCTCTGGCTGCTGCTGGCCGAGGCAGGGGAGTCCACCTCGATGCGGCTCTGGGCGGCAGCGGTCTTCGCCGTGGCGTCGTGGACCGACCTGCTCGACGGGGAGCTGGCCCGGCGGCGCGCGCTGGTCACCGACTTCGGCAAGGTCGCCGACCCGATCGCTGACAAGGCCCTGATGGGCGCGGCCCTGATCGGCCTGTCGCTGCTGGGCATCCTGCCCTGGTGGGTCAGCATCGTCATCCTCGTGCGGGAGGTCGGAGTCACCCTGCTGCGCTTCTGGGTGATCCGGCGCGGGGTGATCCCGGCCAGCAAGGGCGGCAAGCTCAAGACGGCGCTGCAGGCCGTCGGCCTGTTCCTGCTGGTCCTGCCGCTGGACGGCGTCTGGCAGACGACCGGGCTGGCCATCATGTATGCCGCGCTCGTCGTCACCGTGGTCACCGGCCTGGACTACGTCGTCCGCGCGGTGCGGCTGCGGCGGGACGGCTGAGCTCGGTGGCCGCGGCAGCGCCTGGCAACACAGTTCCTCAGGCCGCTGACCTGGCCACCGAGGTGGTCGCCCTGCTCCGGCGCCAGGGGCTCAGTGTGGCGACTGCCGAGTCGCTGACCGGAGGGCTGGTCTGCGCCGCGCTGACCTCCGTGCCCGGCGCCAGCGCGGTGGTGCGCGGGGGGATCGTGGCCTATGCCGCGCAGGTCAAGATCTCCCTGCTCGGGGTTCCTGCCGATCTGGTCCGGACCCATGGCACGGTCAGCACACCGACCGCTGTCGCGATGGCGGCCGGTGCCCGCCGCGCGCTGGGAGCCGACGTGGCGGTGGCCACCACCGGTGTGGCCGGTCCCGAGCCGAGCGAGGGCAAGCCGGTCGGCACGGTCCACGTCGCGGTCAGCGGCGCGCCCTCGTGGGAACACCTGGACGGCACGGCTGTGTTGTCGCTGGCGGGATCGCGCGAGCAGATCCGTGACGACACGGTCCACGCCGTCCTCGGACTGCTCCGGGACCGGTTGTCCCCAGACTGAGCACACCGCTGCCCAGACACCGTTCGTCGCGCGGCGACGCTGTCGGGGCGGCGGGGTACGGTGGTCTCCACGCACGAGACCGGGAGGAGGTGGCGATGATCCTGCTTCGACGCGAGCTGGGCGATGTGCTCCGCTCCGAGCGCCAGCACCAGGGCCGCACCCTGCGCGAGGTCTCGTCGACCGCCGCCGTCTCCCTGGGCTATCTCAGCGAGGTCGAGCGCGGCGAGAAGGAAGCCTCCTCCGAGCTGCTCGGCTCGATCTGCCGGGCCCTGGACCTGCCGCTGTCGCAGGTGCTCTCCGACGTCGCCGACCGGGTCAGCATGGCCGAGACCACCCAGGACCAGCTGGCCCTGGCCAGAGTGCCGTCCGAGGGTCTGGCGACGCCGATCCGCGTGGCTGCGTCCCCGGCGCTGGCCTCGGCCGGGGACGTCGTCACCTCAGCTGCCTGAGCCAGGCACCTCACCGGTGCTCCGACTGGCCACCACGGCTCCCCACGCGGGCATCGACAGGGTGGACCCTGCGGCATACGGCACCGGATCCGCGGTCCACACGTCGAGCCACTCACCCTCGGCGCCGGGGCCGGCCTCCAGGGTCACCTCGATGTCCTCTCCGGAGAGGTTGAACGCACCGAAGACCGCGTCACCGGACTCGTGCAGCCGGACGAAGCTGAGCACCCGGTCCGGATGGTCGTTGGGCACCCGCGTCATCGGCGCACCCCACGCCCCGTTGTGCAGGGCCGGGTGGGAGCGCTTGAGCTCGAACAGCCGGCGGTAGAGCTCACCCTGCGGGTCGTCGCGCCAGGCGATCTCGTCCTTGTCGAAGAAGACCAGCCGCCGGTCGTTGCCGGCCTCCTGGCCGGAGTAGATCAGCGGGATCCCCTCACTGACCACCGACAGGACGATCGCGGTGTCCAGCATCGGGCCGAACTGCTCGTACTCGGTGCCCTCCCAGGCGTTCTTGTCGTGGTTGCTGACAAACATCATCCGCATCGAGTCCCGCGGGTAGGCCTTGGTGTTCCAGGCGTAGTAGCCGAGCAGGTCGGTCGCGCTGGCCCGGCCGTGCGCGATCTGGTGCATCGTGGCGTTCCAGCCCCAGGCGTAGGACGCGTCGAAGGCCGCGACGTGCAGGTCCCTGCCCTCGGACTCGGCGAGGAGGAAGACCGGCTTGATCTCCTCGAGCCGCGTGCGTGCCGTCTCCCAGAAGTCCAGCGGCACGAAGCCGGCCACGTCGCAGCGGAACCCGTCGATGTCGGCCTCGCTGACCCAGTACGCCATCGCCTCGGTCATGTACTCGCGCAGGCCGGCGTGGGTGTAGTCCAGGTCGATGATGTCGTCCCAGTCCCACCAGGGGGTGGGGATGAAGTCGCCCTTCCAGTCCCGCAGATACCACTCGGGATGCTCCCGGGTGAGCCGGTTGTCCCAGGCCGTGTGGTTAGCCACCCAGTCGACGATGACGTGCATGCCGGCCTCGTGAGCGGCAGCCACGAAGGCGCGCAGGTCCTCCAGCGTCCCGAACTCGGGGTTGACGGCGAGGTAGTCCTGCACGGCATACGGGCTGCCCAGCGCACCCTTGCGGTTCATCTCGCCGATCGGGTTGACCGGCATCAGCCACAGGATGTCCACACCGAGCGCCTGCAGGCGAGGCAGGTGCTCCTGGGCGGCGGCGAAGGTGCCCTCGGGGGTGAAATGACGCTGGTTGATCTGATAGATCACCGCGTCCTTGGACCACTCGGGGTGGCGAACACGGCTGGCGGGGGCGGGCAGATAGCGGGTGTCGGTCACGGCAGACCAGTATGCCGTTTCGCGGCGCGCCGGGTGACACGCGCCGGGGTCGGTGGTCAGCATGGCGACATGTATCTCATCGTGGTCAAGTTCCGCCCGCGCTCCCGAGCTGGTCGAGACCTGGCCGGAGGTGGTCGCCGACTTCACCGCGGCCACCCGGGCGGAGCCGGGCAACCTGTGGTTCGAGTGGTCCCGGAGCCTGGACGACCCGGGGGAGTACGTGCTGGTCGAGGCGTTCACCGACGAGGGCGCCGCAGCGCATGTCGGCAGCGCGCACTTCGCCGCCGGGTTGGAGGCCATGCGTCCTGCGCTGTCCGCCACACCCCGGATCGTCAGCCGACAGGTGGACGGGCAGGGCTGGGAGGAGATGGGCGAGCTGCGGATCGGCTGAGCGGCGCTCAGCCGCGCACGCCCAGCGGCCGCTGGACCGATCCGTCGTCGGTCGGCGCCAGCCCGCCCTGGCAGGTCGGGCAGTAGAAGAACACCCGCTCCTGCGGCTGGGTGCCGATCGGTGCCATCCGGACCGGCGTGCCGCAGCGCTTGCACGGCTGGGCCACCCGTCCGTGGACGAAGGCGTCTCCCGCGTCGACGTCGGCCTGTCCGGTGATCGTGGTGCGACCCAGATGGGCGCTGCGCACGAGCATCCGTCGCGCGGTGTCGAGCACCTCTGCGAGGCGTTCGTCGCTCAGCTCCGCCACGGGCGTCCAGGGGTTGATCCCCAGCACGAACAGGGGTTCGGCGGTGAAGATCGTGCCCATCCCGGCCACGTTGCGCTGGTCGAGGCAGGCCAGGGCGACCAGCGACGGGTCATGGCGCACGTTGTGCAGCGCCTGGGCCCGGTCGTAGGCGGGGTCGAGCAGGTCCGGTCCCAGGTGCCCGACGACGCGATGCTCCTGGTCCGTGGGCACCAGGTCGAGCATGCCCAGCTGGGTGCCGACGGCCAGCGAACGGGCGGTCCACACCATCGCCCGGACCGTGTGTCGGCGACCGACGGAGCTGCGCCTGCCCGGTGCGTGAACGCGCCACCGCCCCTCCATCCGCAGGTGGCTGTGCAGCGTCACGCCGCCCTCGATGCGGTGCAGCAGATGCTTGCCGCGCGGGACCACCTCGACGGTCCGCCGCCCGGCGAGGTCGACCGTTGCCAGGTCGCCCCAGCGCAGGTCGGTCCCGGCGATCTGGTCTCCGGCCAGCGCCTCGTGCAGCCGGCGCGCGGTCCGCCATACGGCATCACCCTCGGGCACGGCGCACCTTTACCGGCCTGGCCGGCCCCTGCGGGGTCACCGGAACAGGCAGAACGGGTGCCCGGCCGGGTCGCGCAACACCCGCACGCCATCCTGCGGCTGGACCGGGTCCAGGCGGGCTCCGCACTCCAGTGCCCAGGCGACAGCGGCGTCGAGGTCGTCGACCCAGATGTCCAGGTGTGCCGTCGCACCCTGCTGCCCGGCCTGGGCCGGCCAGGTCGGGGGCACGAAGTGACGGTCGTACTCCAGGTTGAGGGTCAGCGGCCGCCCCTGGTCGGCGCCGGTCCGCAGCTGGGCCCAGCCCGCCTCGGGCGGCTCGCCCTCCGGTGCTGGCTCGCTGGTGCTCACCTCGGTGGCCAGCAGGCGGGCATAGAACTCCGCCAGGGCCCGTGGGTCCGGCGCGGTGATCGTGACCGAGGTGACGGTCAACCGGGGTGGCGTGCTCATCATCTGCCCTCCTGTGCCTCGGTGCCGCCCTCAGTCTGCCGCTGGCGGTGCCGCTGCTGCCAGGTCATCGGCGCATCCGCAGTCCCTGCGGAGCGGTGTGGAAACCCGCCGTCTGGAGCGCAGCGCCGAAGCCTGAGCCGCCACCGAGCGCCGACGTGCCGTCGATCTTGCCGATCGTCAGCCCGGCGACCCGCCCCGACCTGACCAGGTCGGCGACCGCACCGGCAGCGGCCTGCAGCAGGTCGGAATCGGCGGTGTAGGTCAGCGCGGTTCGCCCACCGCGCTCCAGGTAGGCGACGAGCACACCGTGGCTGAGCACGACCAGCGCCCCCGCCTTGCGACCCGGTCGGTGGCCCGACTCCGCCTCGGCCGCCGGGTCGGGCCAGGCCAGGCCCGCGCCGTAGGGGTTGGCCGGGTCGGTCGCGGCCAGCACGACCGCCGGGGCGGCCACGCCCGACTGCGGGCTGGACGGGGACGAGGCGGGGGTGCGGAACGCGTCGTCGTCTGCCGACTCTGTGCCACCTCCGTCTCCGTCAGTGGTCCGGGTGGGCCCGGTCGCGAAGCTCAGCGCGCGAAGCCGGTCGACGGCGCCGGTCGAGCCGAACTGGGCCGCGCCGAGGTGTTCGACGAAGTAGCCCCGCCGCACCCGACCGGCCTCCTCGGCACCGACCAGCACCCGGTAGACCCCCGCGTAGCCTCCCTCGATGCCCTCGGCGACGACGACACCGCGGGTCACCACGCCGTAGCGGTCGAGGAGCTGCTCGGCGGTGGCCAGCGCGCGCTGGGTCGGGTCGGTCTCGACGTCGGGCAGCAGTGACCACCGGCCGCTGGCGCTCGCCGGTCCGGACCGGGAGGGCAGCGCTGCTCTCGGGGTCCGGCCGCCCAGGCCGACGGCGGGACGGGACCACCGGGTGGACCTGCGCGCCGGCCCGGCGGGTCTTGTGCGCCGTGCGCCCGCCACGCAACAGCGCCCGCACCGGGGCCAGGGTGTCGGTGGCCACCCGGCCGCTCCAGACCAGCTCCCACAGCGCCGCGGACAGTGCGGCGTCGTCGGTGCTGCCGACGGCGTCGGACAAGGCCCGGAACATCCACGCCCCACCCCCGTCGAGCCGGCCGAGCAGGCGCAGAGCCAGGTCGTCCTCGAGGTCTCCGGGCGGAGCCAGAGTCAGCGGTGCCGTGTCGGCCAGGTGCAGCGACACCCAGCCGTCGTCGCCGGGCAGCGAGCCGTGGCCCTGCCAGATCACCTCGCCGGCGGTCATCAGCTCGTCGAGCAGGCTGGGGCTGTAGCCGGGCAGCCGCGCCGGCAGCACCATCGTCTCCAGCGCGCTGGCCGGCAGCCGTGCCCCGGCGAGCTGCTCCACGGCGCGCAGCAGCCCGTCGACCCCGCGCAGCGCCCCCTTGCCGGCCCCCACGCCCTGCCAGGCCGGCAGGAAATGCGCATAGACCTCCTGGGTGACCGGCTCGACCTCCTGCCGCAACGCGGCCAGTGACCGCCGCCGCAGCATCCGCATCACCTCGGCGTCGCAGACGTCGAGCCCGCCGTCGTCGATGCCTCCAGCGGCCAGCGGCCGGAGGGCTCCCTCGACCAGACGGCCCGACCCCACCAGCCGGCGCACCACGTCGCGGGTGACCGCGGTGCCCAGTCCCAGGCGTGCGGCCAGATCGGCCACCCGGTAGGGCGTGTGGGTGCGCGACCAGCGCACGACCAGGTCGCCGAGCGGGTCGTCGACCGGCTCGAGGTAGGGAGCGGCCACCCCGGGCGGCAGCGCCACACCCAGGGCGTCGCGCAACCGAGCGGCGTCCTGCGCGTCGGCCCAGCGCTGCTCACCGGCGATCCGCACGCTGATCACCTGGCGCTGCGCGGTGAGCTCGGCGAGCCAGACGGGGGCCTGGTCGCGGACGTCAGCCACCACACGCTCGGTGATCTCGGCTTCGCTCAGCGGCCCGAGGGTGCGCAGCAGGTCGACCAGGTCGTGCCGGTCACGGGCGGCCCGCTCGGGGACCAGCCGCTGCAGCTCCGCCTCGGTGCGCAGCACGACCTCGGGGTCGAGCAGGTCCCGCAGGGTGGCTCCCTCTCCGCGACCGAGCAGCTCGGCCAGCAGGGTCGGGTCGAGCGAGAGCGCCGCGGCCCGGCGTTCGGCCAGCGGTGAGTCGCCCTCATAGAGATAGCCGGCGACATACCCGAGCAGGAGCGAGCGGGCGAACGGCGACGGGCTGGGGGTCTCGACCGAGACCATCCGCACCGAGCGAGCGGCGATCTCGCGCATCAGGGCGACCAGGGCAGGGACGTCATAGACGTCCTGGACGCACTCGCGCACGGCTTCCAGGACGATCGGGAAGGAGGGAAAGCGTGAGGCGACCTGGAGCAGCTGGGCCGAGCGTTGGCGCTGCTGCCAGAGCGGCTGGCGGCGGTCGGGACGACCCCTCCGGGGCAGCAGCAGGGCGCGCGAGGCGCACTCGCGGAACCGGGAGGCAAACAGCGAGGACCCCCCGATCTCGGTGGTGACCAGGTCGTGCACCTCCTCGGGGTCGAGGGTGAGCAGCTCGGCCAGGTCGCGGTCGAGCGCGGCGGTGCCGTCGTCGTCGAGGTCGAGGTCGGGCAGCCGCAGGACGATGCCGTCGTCGGCGGCCATCGCCTGGACGTCGGTGCCGAACCGTTCGCGCATCCGGGCGGCCAGGCACAGTGCCCACGGGGCGTGCACCGGGGTGCCGTAGGGGCTGTGCACCACGACCCGCCAGTCGCCGATCTCGTCGCGGAAGCGCTCGACGACGATGGTGTGGTCGTCGGGGAGCACGCCCGTGGCCTCGCGCTGACCGCCGAGGTAGGCGAGCAGGTTGTCGGCGGCCCACTCGTCGAGGCCGAGCTCGCGCAGCGTCGTCGCGGCGCCACCGGGGTCGTCGACCGCCTGGCTGTTGGTCTGCCGGACGAAGGCGCCAACCGCGCTGCCCAGCTCGGCAGGGCGACCCAGCGCGTCCCCCTTCCAGAACGGCAGCCGCCCGACCTGGCCGGGCGCGGGCGTGACCAGCACCCGGTCGTGCGTGATGTCCTCGATCCGCCACGAGGTGGTGCCCAGGGTGAAGACGTCACCGACGCGCGACTCGTAGACCATTTCCTCGTCCAGCTCACCGACCCGGCGCCCGGGCCCGTCGCCGGTCGCGAGCATCACGGCGAACAGGCCACGGTCGGGGATGGTGCCGCCGGACATGATCGCCAGGTGCTGGGCACCCCGACGGGCCGACAGGGTGTCGGTGATCCGGTCCCACACGATGCGCGGGCGCAGCTCGGCGAAGTCCTCGCTGGGGTAGCGGCCGCTCAGCATGTCCAGGGTGGCGTCCAGCAGCGGTCGCGGCAGGCCCGCGAAGGAGGCCGAGCGGCGCACCAGGTCGTGCACCTCGGTGACGGTCCAGTCGTCCATCGCAACCATCGCCACGATCTGCTGCGCGAGCACGTCGAGCGGGTTGGCGGGCACCCGAGTGGCCTCGATCTGGCCGTGGCGCATCCGGTCGACCACGACGGCCGACTGGACGAGGTCGCCGCGGTGCTTGGGCAGGAACACCCCGTGGCTGACGGCACCGACCTGGTGCCCCGCCCGCCCGACGCGTTGCAGTCCGCTGGCCACGCTCGGCGGAGACTCGACCTGCACGACGAGGTCGACGGCGCCCATGTCGATGCCCAGCTCGAGACTGCTGGTGGCCACGACCGCGGGCAGCAGGCCGCCCTTGAGCGCGTCCTCGATCTCGGCGCGCTGCTCCTTGCTCACCGAGCCGTGGTGCGCCCTGGCCAGGACGCCAGGGGCACCACGCGAGGCACCGGACTGGGCCATGATCTGCGCCGGTGGGGCAGCCCGGCGTGCCCCTGGGTCGACGGCCTCGTCGTCGGTCTGCTCCGGTGCGTGCTTGTCCTCCCACTCCTCGTTGAGGCGGCTGGTCAGCCGCTCGGCGAGCCGACGGGAGTTGGCGAACACCAGCGTCGAGGTCTGCCGCTCGACCAGCTCGACGATGCGCCGTTCGACGTGTGGCCAGATCGAGGCGCGCTCCGTGGGATCGGTCGGCGGCAGCCACTGCGACAGCTCGTCGTCGTCGAGCACGTCGGCCAGGTCCGGCAGGACCGGCCCGACTCCGGTGACCGCCGCCGAGTCGGCGTCCGCCCCGTCGTCGTCGGGCTCCACCACCGCGGTCGGTGCGGGCGGGGACGAGGAGAGCGCTCGCCGGCCCCGCTCCGGGGTCGGTCATGTCCGGCACGGGGACCACCACGCGCAGGTCCCATGCCTTGGTGGCCGGGGGCTGGACGATCTCGACCGGCCGGCCGCCGGTGAGGAAGCGGCCGACCTCCTCTACGGGTCGCACCGTGGCGGACAGGCCGATCCGCTGGGCCGGGCGGGGGAGCAGCGCATCGAGCCGGTCCAGGCTCACCGCCAGGTGCGCCCCGCGCTTGGTGCCGGCCACCGCGTGCACCTCGTCGAGGATCACCGTCTCGACGCCGCTGAGCGCCTCGCGCGCGGCGGAGGTGAGCAGCAGGAACAGCGACTCCGGGGTGGTGATCAGCACGTCGGCGCCCTGCCGGGCGAACTGCCGCCGCTCCTGAGCAGGCGTGTCGCCGGAGCGCAGGGCGACGGTGACGTCCGGGACCGGGAGGCCGAGCCGGCGGGCGGCGTGGGTGATGCCGACCAGGGGGGAGCGCAGGTTGCGCTCGACGTCGACGGCCAGCGCCTTGAGGGGGGAGACGTAGAGGACGCGGCAGCGCGGCCGCTCAGGGTCCCGCGGGGTGGAGGACAGCTGGTCCAGCGCCCACAGGAAGGCGGACAGGGTCTTGCCGGAGCCGGTGGGCGCGACCACCAGTGTGTGCCGCCCATGGCTGATCGCCTCCCACGCGCCGACCTGCGCCTCGGTGGGCGCTGCGAACGACCCGTCGAACCACGCTCGGGTCGCGGCCCCGAACCGGCCGAGCACGACGGCGCTCGGGGGCAGGGAGGCCCCGTCAGCACCGACGGAGGCGCTGGGGGAGGTGGGGGCACCGGTCACGAAAGCGAGCCTGCCACGCCCTACCGACAGTGCTCTCCTGAAATCCCTCGGTGGGATGGGATCGGCGGCTTTATCGGGTGACCCGATAAACCCCCGCTTCCCCCCGCTAGCCGACCGGGGTGAAGCGGGGGTTTGCGGGGTGAAGGCCGCGTGCTCAGGCCGTCGTGACGTGGCCCCCTTGAGCGGGGAGCCTTGAGCGGGGAGCGGGGAGCGGGGAGCGGGCTACGCGGCCGAGCGGTCGAGTTCGATGGCGGCCCGGATCCTGGCCAGCAGCCGCGCAGGGTCGCGCAGGTCCGCCCAGATGATCCGCACCACGACATACCCGAGCCTTCGCAAGGCGTCCTCCCGGCGCTTCTCCTGGAAGAGGACCTCGCCATCGCCGCTCGCGTACTTGACCCGGCCGTCGAACTCCAGCACGACCCGCGTGCCCTTGACCAGGAAGTCGACCCGCGCCACGAAGATGCCGTTCCGGTCGACGATCGTCACCTGCGGCACCAGGCCGATGCCGCCGATGGTGCAGGCGATACGCGTGCGGCTCTCACCGACGCTCTCGGTGCGGCCGTCAGCCAGGTCCCTGGTCATCTGCGCGCGGTGGCTGGCCGGCCATCCGCGGACCCGGCCAACCTCCTCATCGAGCTCGACGATGGTCACGACGCCGGCGTGCAGAGCGGCATCGGCGGCCACCACACCGGCCGTCACGCCGCGGCTGCGCGCCACCTGCATGATCGCCACCGATGCATGTACGGCGGGGCCCAGTTGCGTCTCGATGACGGAGAGGGTCCCTCTCGGGTCGATGACGAAGGCGTCCGTGCGCACTTGTCGGTGGAGCGGGCGAATGAGCCTGGGTCGAGCGGGGACATGGGCCACCGGCAGCCCGTGCGCCACGAGCGCGGCCTCATGGCTGAGGGCTGCGTCGGGATAGAGCAGGAGTCCACCGCAGGCGCGTTCTGTGAACACGTCCACGGGGCTCTGGATAGACCGGACCGGCAGCGCGTAGAGGCCGCGTGCCAGGTGCCGGGCGCCTCCGTGGCGGACCAGCGCCGACAGGGCGTCGTCGTCCAGCCCGGCACCGCGGGCCTGGAATGTGGTGAAGAGCCCCCGCTGCCTCTCGGCGAGCCCCTGGAGGAGTAGGTCCATGGCGCCTACCGTGCCAAATTTCGGCCGGCTGCGAGGAGGGCACGCGCCAACCTGTGGACAGCCGCCTGACGGTGTCTGCGTTGGCCGCCGCCGAACCGCTCTCGCTCGAGGCGAGGGTGCCGGCATACACAGGGCCTCTCCACCCCGGAAACCCCGGCTTGACCCGATAAGGCTTCCCGGGTGAAGCCGGAGTTTCTCGGGTCACCCGATAAAGCCGGGGGGGCCACCGAGCCGACGTGGAGTGGTCGGAGGCCCTAGGCCGGTGAGCGCGGAGCTCAGGCGGTGGTGTCGCGCTGAGGCACCCGGCGGCGGGTCGGCGGGGTGACCACCGTGTTGCCGTAGGCGCCGGTCACCGGCGGGGGCGTCGGCGCCGGCAGGTCGCGCAGCCGGTGGTGGGAGGTGCGGTGGTCGGGCCGCCACACCTTGAGGGCGACCAGGGCCTTCTGCCACCAGGCGAGCTCGGGGTGGTCGGGGCGTTCCAGCATGGCTGACCTGCCTTTCGTCAGTGCGTGGACCGGGGCGCGGTCGAACTGTGACCATCCTCTCACCGCCCGGTGAGCACGCCCTCCACCACCTGAAAACCGGTTCGGACTGTCGGTCCCCGCGCCTACGCTGTCCCACGCCATGCGTGACTTTCCCCCCGACATCACCGCGTTCACCGCGGGCTCCGCACAGCAGCCGGACACCCGATCACCGGGGCGACTGCTGTGGTGGCTGGTGCGCCAGCAGCGCGATCTGATGATCGTCGGCAGCCTCTGCTCGGTGGCCTGGCTGCTGCCGGCCACGCTGACGCCCTTCATCTTCGGGCAGGCGATCGACCAGGGGATCGTGGCGGGCGACACCGGGCAGATCGTGTTCTGGACCTCGATGCTGCTCGCGGTCACTCTGGTCGGCGCCGGCAGCGGGGTTTTCTACCACACCGTGGTGGTCCGTTCCTGGCTGGTCGCGCTCTATGGCACCACCCGCCTGGTCACCAACAAGGGGCTGCAGCTGGGTCACGTGCTCACCCGCCGCAGCCCGACCGGTGAGGTGCTGAGCGTCTCCGGCAGCGACGGTGACCAGTTCGGCGGCTTCATGGAGATCTTCTCGCGGGCGGTCGGCAACCTGGTCGCGTATGTCGTGGTGGCGGTGATCGTGCTGCAGATCTCGCTGCCACTGGGGCTGATCGTGCTGTTGGTCGCTCCGCTGCTGGTGATCTCCTCGATGCCGCTGCTCCGGCCGATGGGCCGGGCGCAGACGCGCGAGCGCTCCCGTGACTCCGAGCTCACCTCACGGGCCACTGACATCGTGGCGGGCCTGCGCGTCCTGCGCGGCATCGGCGGCGAGCGCATCTTCGGCGACAACTACGCCACCCAGTCGCAGCGCGTGCGGACGGCCGGCGTGCAGTCCGGCCGATGGCAGGCGCTCGTCGAGGCGGTCGGCGTGCTGTTCTCCGGGCTCTTCGTGGTCGTCCTGATGTATCTGGGTGTGCGCGAGGTGCAGGCCGGTGACCTGCAGATCGGCGAGCTGGTGACCTTCCTGGGTTATGCCCTGTTCCTGGTCCAGCCGATCCGGGTCTTCTTCGAGGTCGCGCAGAAGGCCACGCGAGCGGTGGTCTCGGCCCGCAAGGCGATCGCCGTGCTCTCCCAGCCCGACCCGTGGCCGCAGGACCGTCAGAGGCCCTTGTCGGCCGACGCCGAGCTGTGGGACTCCACCTCCGGCCTGCGGGTCAGCCCGGGACTGCTGACGATGGTGGTCTCGGCGCTGCCCGATGAGAGTGCGGCCCTGGCCGACCGGCTGGGCCGCTATCTGCCGACCGACGCCGAGCCGACCAGCCTCGACCCCGGGGAGGAGCACTCCGGCAGGGCCGCCAAGAAGGCGATGCGCGCGGCGCAGGCCGAGCTGGACCGCAGGCTGAGCCGGGACGCCACCCGGGCCCGCGAACCATGGGGGGTCACCCTGGGCGGGGTCGACCTGGCCGACGCCGCGATCGAGGACGTGCGGGCGACGATCCTGGTCAACGACACCGCGTCGCAGGCGTTCGCGGGCACGCTGCAGCGGGCGATCGACCCGTTGGGCCGGCTGACCCGTCAGCAGGCTGAGGAGGCGATGTATGCCGCGGCGGCGCAGGACGTCTACGACATCCTGCCCGGTGGCTGGCAGGGTGAGCTCGACGAGCGCGGTCGTGGCCTGTCCGGTGGTCAGCGGCAACGGCTGGTGCTGGCCCGGGCGCTGGCTGCCGACCCCCGATCCTGGTGCTGGTCGAGCCGACGAGTGCTGTCGACGCGCACACTGAGGCGGCGATCGCCGGACGGCTGCCCGACGCCCGTCAGGGGCAGACGACCGTCGTGATGACCGCGTCACCGTTGCTGCTGCACCGCGCTGACGTTGTCGCCCTGCTGCAGGACGGCCGGATCGTGGCCACGGGCACCCACTACGAGCTGGCAGAGAGCAGCGAGGACTATCGCGCCGTCGTGCTGCGCGGAGCGGAGGTGAGCGTGGGATGAGCACCCTGGACGTCGCTGGCTCGCACGACACCTTCCTCGCCGACTCCGCCGCCACGTGGCGTGCGGACGACTCCGACGAGGCCGCGATCCCCGAGGAGCTGCGGACCCAGGGGGGTGGGGTCAGGACGCGCTATCGCGCGATGTGGCACCGCCATGCGCTGCGGCGCGAGCGGGCCCAGGCCTACCTCGCCCAGTCGCAGAACCCGCCTCGCGGACTGCCGGTGGCCCCGGCTCGACGCGTGGTGACCTATGTCGGCGGGCTGCTCGGCCGGCGCCGGGCACTCGTCAGCCTGGTCGTGCTGGCCAATGCCCTGGCCGCCGCCAGCGGGTTGGCGGTGCCGCTGTTGCTCGGCCAGCTGGTCGACGCGACCGTCGACGCCGGCGGCAACACCCCGCAGGGCACGGTGACCCGGTTGGTCGTCACCGTGACGGGGGTGCTGCTCGCCCAGGCGGTGCTGACCTACCTGGCCAAGTGGCTGGCCGCGGTGCTGGGACACGGAGTCCTGGCCGAGGCGCGTGAGCAGGTGATCCGCTCGGTGCTACGGCTGCCGCTGGGGCGGGTGGAAGGCTCCAGCACCGGAGACCTGGTGACCCGGGTGACCCGCGACGTCGGGTCGATGAGCGAGAGCGTGCGGTGGGCGCTGCCCGAGTTCATCATCGGCTCGGTCACCGTGCTGCTGACCATCGTCGCGATGGTCGTCAACAGCGTCGCGCTCGCGCTGCCGACCCTGCTGATGGTGTCCCTGTCCGGGTTCCAGATCAGGAACTACCTGCGCGATGCTCCGGCCGCCTACCTGACCGAAGGGGCGACCTACAGCCGGATCAACAGCAGCCTGACCGAGACGGTCGAGGGCATCCGCACCGTCGAGGCGCTGCGGATGCAGGGCGTGCGCCGGCAGACCGGCATGGGCGACATCGAGGTGTCCGGGCAGGCCGAGCGCTACGGCCTGTTCCTGCGCAACCTGCTGTTCGCCACGATGGACATGGCGTTCAGCCTGCCGCGGGTGCTCACCCTGGGCCTGGGCGCGCTGGGGTATGTGCAGGGCTGGGCCAGCCTGGGGCAGATCACCACCGCGATGCTCTACATCGAGACCTTCTACGGGCCTTTCGACCGGTTGGTCGGCACGGTCGACCACCTGCAGGTCGGGGTGGCCTCGACCACCCGGCTGCTCGGCATCGCCGAGGTGCCTCCGGACCGCACGCCGGGTCAGCAGCTGCCCGACGGAGGCGACCTGCTCGGCCAAGACCTGCACTATGCCTACCGGGAGGGACATGACGTCCTGCACGGGATCGACCTGACCCTGCGCCACGGCGAGCGGCTGGCGATCGTCGGGCCATCGGGATCGGGCAAGTCGACGCTGGGCCGGTTGTTGTCCGGCATTCACGCGCCGCGGGTCGGGTCGGCTCAGGTAGGTGGCGTCGAGCTGACGGACCTGCCGCTGGACGTGCTCCGCTCCGAGGTCGCGCTGGTGACCCAGGAGCACCACGTCTTCCGCGGGAGCCTGCGCGACAACGTGGTGCTGGCTCGCGAGGGCGCGCCGGACGAGGCGGTGGTGGAGGCCCTGCGCACGGTGGACGCGTGGACCTGGGTCGAGGCGCTGCCCGAGGGGCTCGACTCGATGCTGGGGTCGGGCAACCTGTCGCTGACCCCGGCTCAGGCACAGCAGATCGCGCTGGCGCGGCTGATCCTGGCCGACCCGCACACCCTGGTGCTGGACGAGGCGACCTCGCTGATCGACCCACGGACCGCACGCCACCTCGAGGGCTCGATGAGCGCCCTGCTCACCGGGCGCACCGTGGTGGCCATCGCGCACCGGCTGCACACCGCCCATGACGCCGACCGGATCGCCGTGGTCAGTGAGGGCCGCATCGTCGAGCTGGGCAGTCACGACGAGCTGATGGCCGCCGACGGAGAGTACGCCGCGCTCTGGCGCGCCTGGACCTCCTGAGTCGGGCGACGTTGCGATTCACGCGACTGAGCGCAGCGGTGGCGCGCCTGGGCCACCACGCTGGCGGGGTAGCGTGACCCGGTGCGGCTCAGCGAGTTCTGGCAGTTGATGGGGCAGGAGTTCGGCGATGCCTACGGCCACTACCTGGCCGACAAGCACGCGTTGCACGCGTTGGGTGACCGCACGGCCTCGCAGGCGCTGGACGCGGGCGAGTCGGCCCGCCGGGTGTGGGCGGCGATCTGCGACGACTTCGAGGTGCCTGCCGGGCGCCGGTTCCTCCTCGATCCGCGCAGCACCAGATGACGCGATGCCGGCCACGCACCAGACTGAGGTGATGACAGACACCACGTTCACCGAGGCCGAGCACGACCTGATCCGCCGATCCGCCTTCGGCGCCCTGGCGCTGGTCTCCCAGGCCGACCCGGGCTTCTTCGCGATGTTCAAGGAGTCGATGGCCGGCTCTCGCGCGCTGCGCGAGGCCCCGCCGGAGGTCCAGGCTCTGCTCAAGGAGGGCGGCTTCCCGACCCCGCCGAAGGCGTCCTCGAAGGAGGAGATGGAGTCCTCGATCCTCACCGAGCTGGGCCAGGCGGTCCAGGTGCTGGACGCCAAGGCGCCCCAGCAGGCGGCCGGGTTCCGCCAGGTCGTGCTGGCGGCCTGCCAGCAGGTGGCCAACGCCTCCGACGGCGTCGCCCCCCAGGAGCAGGCCGTGATCGACCGGGTGACCCAGGCGCTGGGGCAGGGCGGAGTGCCGGCACCGGGTCAGCCCCCGGCGCCGAGCCAGACGCCGACCGACGGCTGACCCGCACTCACCGAACCACTGGGCTACGCGGCATACCCTGGCCGCGTGGCCCAGTGGATCTACTTCCTGCACCCCCCTCGGGAGCACTTCGCCGAGACGATGACCGAGCACGAGGGTGCGGTCTTCGCCGAGCACTTCGTGCACCTGCAGGCTCTCTTGGCCGAGGGGACGCTGATCCTGGCCGGACCGACCTTCGGGCTGGTCAACACCGGTATCGCCGTGCTGGAGGCACCGGATGAGGCCACGGCCAGGGCGCTGATGGAGCAGGACCCGGCGATCGCGCAGGGCGTGGTGACCGGGGAGTTGCGCGAGATGCGCGTCTCGCTCCTGCGCGGTCAGTGAGGAGCGACGCCCCGTCGGAAGTCGGCAGGGCTCAGCCGACGAGCCCACGCTCGGCCAGCACACGCGCGATCTGCACGGCGTTGAGGGCCGCGCCTTTGCGCAGGTTGTCGTTGCTGACGAACAGGACAAGGCCGGTGCCGTGCGGTGCCGACTGGTCGACCCTGATCCGCCCGACGTAGGACTCGTCTCGGCCCGCCGCACTCAGCGGCGTGGGCAGCGCGCTCAGGCAGACACCCGGGGCGCCGGCGAGCAGGTCGGTCGCCTCCTGCGGCGACAGCGGCCGCTCGAACTCGGCGTGGATCGCCAGGCTGTGGCCGGTGAACACTGGCACCCGCACGCAGGTGCCGCTGACCAGTAGGTCGGGGATGCCGAGGATCTTGCGCGACTCGTCGCGCAGCTTCTGCTCCTCGTTGGTCTCCCCGGATCCGTCGTCGACCAGCGCACCGGCCAGCGGGATCACGTTGAACGCGATCGGGGCCAGGTAGGTCGCGGGGTCCGGCAGGCGCACCGCGGAGCCGTCGTGGGCCAGGGCTTCGAGGTCGCCGTCGACGCCCGCCCGGACCTGCGAGGCGAGCTCCTCGACGCCGGCCACCCCGCTGCCCGAGACGGCCTGGTAGGTCGCGACGACGAGCCGGCGCAGGCCGGCCGCCGCGTGCAGCGGCTGCAGCACCGGCATCGCGGCCATGGTGGTGCAGTTCGGGTTGGCCACGATGCGCCGCCCACCCTCACCCAGCGCGAGTGCCAGGTCACCGGGGTTGACCTCGCTGACGACCAGCGGCACGGCGGGGTCCATCCGCCAGGCGGAGGAGTTGTCGACGACGACTGCTCCCGCGGCGGCGAACCGAGGGGCGTGCTCGCGCGAGGCGTCGGCGCCGGCGGAGAACAGGGCGAGGTCGATCCCGGACAGGTCGGCGGTGGCCACGTCCTCGACGGTGACCTGCCCGTCACGCCAGGGCAGACTGGTGCCGGCCGACCGGGCCGAGGCCAGGTAGCGGACCGAGGCGATCGGCAGGTCGCTGTCCTCCAGCAGGGCCCGCATCACGGCGCCGACCTGGCCGGTGGCGCCGACGACGGCGATGCGCAGGGGCCGCGCGCTCACCGGCCGGTCCCGCCATACACGACCGCCTCGGAGTCGGCGTCGAGCCGGAAGGCGGAGTGCACCGCCCGCACCGCGTCGGCCAGCACGTCCTGGCCGGTGATGACCGAGATGCGGATCTCCGAGGTCGAGATCATCTCGATGTTGATGCCGGCCTCGGCCAGTGCCTCGAACATCCGCTGGGCGACCCGCGGGTTGGACCGCAGCCCGGCGCCGACCAGCGAGAGCTTGCCGATGTGGCCGCTGTAGAGCACGTCGGCCATCCCCATCTCGTGTTGCAGGTCGCGCACCGCGGCCAGGGCGACGTCGCCGTCTGCCTCGGGGATGGTGAAGGAGATGTCGGACAGTCCCATCGGGCCGGTGGAGACGTTCTGGACGATCATGTCGATGCTCACCCCCGCGCGGGCGACCGCGCCGACGACCGTGGCGGCCGCGCCCGGGCGGTCGGGGATGCCGACGACCGTGATCTTGGCCAGCGACGGGTCGTGCGCGATGCCGGAGATCAGGGGATCTTCCATCGGGTCCTCCAGGGGCTGGGTGAGCGGGCGGCCGACCAGGATCCAGGTGCCCTCCTGGTCGGAGAAGCTGCTGCGCACGTGGAGCGGCACGTGGAACCGTCGCGCATACTCGACCGCCCGCAGGTGCAGGATCTTGGCCCCGTGGGCCGCCATCTCCAGGGTCTCCTCGATGGTGATCCGGGTGACCCGGCTCGCTGTCGGGACGATGCGGGGGTCTGCGGTGTAGAGGCCGTCGACGTCGGTGTAGATCTCGCAGACGTCGGCGTCGAGGGCGGCGGCCAGGGCAACCGCCGTGGTGTCGGACCCGCCGCGGCCCAGCGTGGTCACGGCATCGTCCTCGGAGACGCCCTGGAACCCCGCGACGATCGCCACCTCGCCGTCGCGCAGCGTCTGGCTGACGCGCAGGGGTGCGACGTCGAGGAGGCGGGCACGGCCGTGGGAGGAGTCGGTGCGCATGCCGGCCTGCTCGCCGGTGAAGGAACGGGCGCCCACCCCCTGCTCCTGGATCGCCATCGCCAGCAGCGCCATCGAGATGCGCTCGCCGGCCGTGAGGAGCATGTCCAGCTCGCGCTCACGGGGGGCGCTGGGAGAGACCTGGTGGGCCAGGTCGAGCAGCTCGTCGGTCGTGTCGCCCATCGCCGAGACGACCACCGCGACCTCGTGCCCGGCGCGGTGCGTGGCCACCACCCGCTGGGCCACCCGGCGGATGGCGGCGACGTCGGCGACCGACGAACCGCCGAACTTCTGGACGAGCAGGGACATGGGTGACTTTTCCGAACAGATCGAGGAAGGGACGACCGGGGCCGACGGCGTCGTCAACAGGCGCCCAGTGTAGCGGCGGGCCGCGCTGGCCCGGGCGGCCGCGGCTGGTGCGGCCCGTACAGTGCAGGAGTGGATGACGAGGACCGGATCGCACTCTTCCTGGACTACGAGAACCTCGCGCTCGGTGCGCGGGACCACCTCGGGGGTATGGCGTTCGACCTCAAGCCGATCATGGACGCCCTGGCCGAGCGCGGGCGCACTGTCGTCCGCAGGGCCTACGCCGACTGGTCCTACTTCGACGAGGACCGGCGGATGCTCACCCGCTCGCAGGTCGAGCTGATCGAGATGCCGCAGCGGATGGGCGTGGCGCGCAAGAACGCGGCGGACATCAAGATGGCGGTCGACGCGGTCGAGCTGGCCTTCGTCCGCGACTACGTCTCGACCTTCGTCATCTGCACCGGGGACAGCGACTTCACGCCTTTGGTGCTCAAGCT
This sequence comes from uncultured Actinomycetota bacterium, assembly GCA_963781115.1. Taxonomy (GTDB): domain Bacteria; phylum Actinomycetota; class Actinomycetes; order Actinomycetales; family Dermatophilaceae; genus Ornithinicoccus. The sequence goes on along the minus strand of CAWADV010000005.1, from coordinate 623,525 downwards.
GCGCGAGCTCAACAAGCGGGTGATCGGCGTCGGGGTGCGGCTGTCGACCTCCAAGCTGCTCCCGCCGGCCTGCGACGAGTTCCTCTACTACGACAACCTCGAGGGCGTCGAGCCGCCGCCCCCGGCCTCCGAGTCCGAGCCGAGCAAGACCTCCGGGCGGCGCAAGGGGCCCGCCAAGAAGCAGGGCACGCCGGTGGAGGAGCCGGCGACCGTCCAGGCGCATGAGCCGGCTGTCCAGCCTGAGCAAGCCGGCGCCGGGCCGGAGGACAACGGTGACTCAGCGCCCCGCGAGGAGCGCCCCGACCTGGCCGTGCTGGTGGCCCAGACCGTCTCGGGCATGCAGAGCGCGGGCTCGGAGGTCACCGCCTCCACGCTCAAGCGAGCGCTGCTGCGCAAGGACCCGACCTTCAACGAGGGCGACTACGGCTTCCGTGCCTTCGGCGAGCTGCTCCAGCACCTGGCCGGCCGCAACGTCGTCGAGCTGTCCGTCGGGCCGGCCAAGGGCGACCCTGAGGTGGGTCTCCCGGAGGCGGGGGAGGCCGAGGGTGCCGTGGCGCTGCTGCGTGCGCTGGTGTCGGACCTGTCGGCCAGCGGCGACGTGCAGCTGTCCGGGCTGAAGGACCGGCTGCGCCGCGTGCAGCCCGGGTTCAGCGAGAAGCAGCTCGGCTATCGCAGCTTCCTGCAGTTCTCGCGTGCCGCCGCCACGTCCGGAGCGATCACCCTGGACTGGGACGACGCGGTCGGCGACTACCTGCTGGGTGTGCCCGAGGCGTGAGCCCAGGGTGGGCATCGCGACTCGGCGTGTCGCGTGGAGTCGAACAGACTTTCGACTAACCTCGTCCACAGGTGCCGCTCCGGCGGAGCGGTCGTCCACAGATCTGAGCCGTGAGGCCGGTCTGTCGGTGGTGGCACCTAGCGTCTGACAGGACACGGATGCACGTGACCGGCCCACGGCCGGGGCGGAGCCGGAGGTCGGTCGTCGGCAGGCGCGGCCACCACGAGGACGAAGGAGCAGTCATATGGCAAACCCCCCCAGCAAGGTCTCGCCGATCCACGGCGACCGCGCCAAGGCGATCGACGCCGTCATGGCCCAGATCGAGAAGCAGCACGGCAAGGGCGCGGTCATGCGCCTGGGCGACGACATCCGTCCTCCGATCGCGGTCATCCCCACCGGCTCCATCGCGCTCGACGTCGCGCTGGGCATCGGCGGGCTCCCGCGCGGCCGGGTGGTGGAGATCTATGGGCCCGAGAGCAGCGGCAAGACGACCGTGGCCCTGCACGCCGTGGCCAACGCCCAGCGCGCGGGGGGGATCGCCGCCTTCATCGACGCCGAGCACGCGCTCGACCCGGAGTACGCCAAGAGGCTGGGCGTCGACACCGACGCGCTGCTGGTCAGCCAGCCCGACACCGGTGAGCAGGCGCTGGAGATCGCGGACATGCTGATCCGGTCCGGTGCGATCGACGTCATCGTCATCGACTCGGTCGCCGCCCTGGTGCCGCGCGCCGAGATCGAAGGAGAGATGGGCGACAGTCACGTCGGGCTGCAGGCGCGGCTGATGAGCCAGGCGCTGCGCAAGATCACCGGTGCGTTGAGCAACACCAACACGACCGCGATCTTCATCAACCAGCTCCGCGAAAAGATCGGCGTGATGTTCGGCTCTCCGGAGACCACCACCGGTGGCAAGGCGCTGAAGTTCTATGCCTCGGTGCGCCTGGACGTCCGCCGCATCGAGACGCTCAAGGACGGCAACGAGCCGGTCGGCAACCGGACCCGCGTCAAGGTGGTCAAGAACAAGGTCTCGCCCCCGTTCAAGCAGGCCGAGTTCGACATCCTCTACGGGCACGGGATCTCCCGCGAGGGCGGCCTGATCGACATGGGCGTCGACCAGGGCTTCGTGCGCAAGTCCGGCGCCTGGTACACCTATGAGGGCGACCAGCTGGGCCAAGGCAAGGAGAACGCCCGGCAGTTCCTCAAGGACAACCCCGACCTGGCCGACGAGATCGAGGTCAAGATCAAGACCAAGCTGGGCATCGGCCCGAGGTCGGAGACCGAGGAGATCCCTGACGGCGTCGACCTGCGCACCGGCGAGGTGCCGGTCAACTTCTGATCGCGATGGCCGACACCGCCGCACCCGCAGACCGGTTGACTGCCGCGCGTGAGGCGCTGGCTGGCCGCGGAACGCTCCGCGGCCGCCAGCTCCTACGGCGGCGACCACGGGGACGGTCCCGATGCTTCCCGGCGCCGAGCCGGCCGCTGGCCGGGAGCCCGCGTCGTCCTCGCCTCGAGGCGGGGGCGCTGCAACGGGCCGGCGAGGCCGAGCCGAGTCCACGGCACAGACCGCGGATCCCTACGCCGTGGCCCGGCAGATCGTGCTGCGCCAGCTGACGATGGGGCCGCGCAGCCGACAGCAGCTCGCTGACGCGCTGCGCCAGCGGGGGTGCGAGCCCGACGTCGCCGAGCAGGTGCTGCACCGGATGACCGAGGTCGGGCTCGTCGACGACGCGGCGTTCGCCCGCATGCTGACGCACAGCAAGCAGGAGACCAAGGGCCTGGCGGCGTTCGCCATCCGGCACGCGCTGCGCACCAAGGGCATCGACGACGACCTCATCGAGCAGACGCTGGCCGACGTCGACCCGCAGGTCGAGCGCGACCAGGCCCGGGCGTTGGTGGCCGCTCGGCTGCCACGCCTGCACGGGCTCGATCCCGACGTGCAGACCCGGCGGCTGGCTGGCTTCCTGGCGCGCAAGGGTTATCCCGCGGGCACCTGCTACGACGTCATCCGCGAGGCGCTGTCGGTCGCGCCCGAACACCAGCGGGACTAGGCAGCACGCAGGCGCCGACTACTGGTCGGAGAGGTCCTCGTCCTCATCGACATAGTGCATGGCTGCCTCCTCGGGTGACTCCCACCCGGTGACCGCCTCTTCGCGTGCGACGGCCTCGGAGTCGACGTCCACGCCGTCGCCCTCGTCAGGCGCCACGAGCCGCCCGACGTGGCCGCCCTCGCTGCCCAGGAAGTCCCGGTCGGCGGGGATGGCGTCAGGGTCGTCCCCGCCCACCATGTCCAGCTCGCGGTCCATGCCGCTCTCGTCGTCCGGCGCGCCGTAGGCACTGTGCGGGTCCGGCACCTCCTGGGCGATCCGCTGGTCGATGGTCTCGTCCTGGGCCTGCTCCTGCGCCGTGGTGCCCCACGCGGTCACGCCCTGCAGGCGGTCGGGCAGTGCGTAGCCGTCGTCCAGGACGTCACCGGAGCCGTCCAAGGTGTCCTCGGGCTGCAGCTGGTCCTCGTCGTCGACGCTGTACTCCTGGATGTTTCCCTCGAAGTCGTCCTGCAGGCTCTCGCGGCCTGGGTCATCGCTCATCGTGGCGTCCTCTCGTCTGCTGGTGACCCTAGCGGCCACGTACCCTGGTCCTTGCCATGAGCACCACGACCCCCCTGTCCCCGGCCGCCCACCGCGGTTCGCTGGCGAGCCACGGCGCGGCGCGCACCTACGACGTGCGCACCCACGGCTGCCAGATGAACGTGCACGACTCCGAGCGTCTCGCCGGGCTGTTGGAGACCGCGGGCTACGTCGACCTGGCCAGCCTCCCGCGCGACCAGCGTCCCGATACTGCCGACGTCGTGGTGTTCAACACCTGCGCCGTGCGGGAGAACGCCGCCAACAAGCTCTACGGCAACCTGGGTCAGCTCCGCCCGGCCAAGCAGCGCAACCCCGAGATGCAGATCGCGGTGGGCGGTTGCCTGGCGCAGAAGGACCGGTCGACCATCGTCGAGCGGGCGCCGTGGGTCGACGTCGTCTTCGGCACCCACAACGTCGGGTCGCTGCCGGCGCTGCTCGACCGGGCCCGGCACAACAAGGCCGCCGAGGTGGAGATCCTCGAGGCGCTCGACGTCTTCCCCTCGACCCTGCCCACCCGCCGCGACTCCGCCTACAGCGCGTGGGTCTCGATCAGTGTCGGCTGCAACAACACCTGCACGTTCTGCATCGTGCCGGCCCTGCGCGGCAAGGAGCGTGACCGCCGTCCGGGGGAGATCCTCGCCGAGGTCGAGGCGCTGGTCGCCCAGGGCGTCGTCGAGATCACCCTGCTGGGGCAGAACGTCAACACCTACGGCGTGGAGTTCGGCGACCGTCTGGCGTTCGGCAAGCTGCTGCGCGCGTGCGGGGAGGTGGCCGGCCTGGAGCGGGTGCGGTTCACCAGCCCGCACCCCGCGGCGTTCACCGACGACGTGATCGAGGCGATGGCGCAGACCCACAACGTGATGCCGACGCTGCACATGCCGCTGCAGTCCGGGTCGGACCGGGTGCTCAAGGCGATGCGCCGCTCCTACCGCAGCAGCCGGTTCCTCGACATCCTTGACCGGGTCCGCGCGCACATCCCCGACGCGGCCATCACGACCGACATCATCGTGGGCTTCCCCGGCGAGACCGAGGCCGACTTCCAGGGCACCCTGGACGTCGTGCGCGCCGCCCGCTTCTCCAGCGCGTTCACCTTCCAGTACTCGATCCGCCCCGGGACGCCCGCCGCGGAGTTCGACGAGCAGGTGCCCAAGCCGGTCGTCCAGGAGCGGTTCGAGCGGCTCGTCGCCGTGCAGGAGGAGGTCTCCTGGGCGCAGAACCGGTTGCTCGAGGGACGCGAGGTCGAGGTCCTCGTGGCGCCGGGCGAGGGACGCAAGGACCAGCAGACCCAGCGTCGCTCGGGCCGCGGGCGGGACAACCGGCTCGTCCACTTCACCGTGCCGCAGGGTGGGCTGGAGCCGCGGCCCGGCGACCTGGTCACGGTGGGGGTGACCTATGGCGCGCCGCACCACCTGGTCGCCGACTCCGCCGTGCAGGGCGGGGGGTATGCGGTGCGCCGCACCGCCGGCGGTGACGCCTGGGCCGCGCTGCAGGGCGGGGCCGACGGCGTGGACTCGGCCGCTGGAGTCGTGCGCAAGCCGGCCGTGAGTCTGGGCATGCCCTCCCTGGGCCAGCCGACAAGCGCCCCGGTTGCCGCCGGCTGCGCCGTGGGCTGACCCCACTCCGCTCAGTTGTGCGAGGCGCGGTCCTCGATCTGAGCCACGGCGTCGGGGTTGTTGTGGAACCGCCGGAAGCTCCAGACGATCAGCGACAGCGCGATCAGCCCTGACCCGAGCAGCGTCACCCCGGTCCACAGGCCGCCGGGGAGCCACCAGAAGTCGTCCAGCGGCCACCACGACGGGACCTCCGGGCCGACCAGCCAGAGCACCCCGTGGGCCAGGATGACCACGGCAAAGAGGGTCGAGGCGATGATCCGCGGCCAGGTCTCCACGCTCTCGGCGGCGCCGCGCATCGCCCGGATCTCGATCGGCCGCAGCCGCCGCTCGGCCCAGGCGTAACGCTGGGACAGGATCGCCATCCCGGCGAAGATCATCAGCAGTCCTGGCCCCGGCAGCACCAAGGCGGCGATGCCCGCCACCACGAGCAGCCATCCCACGATCTCCAGGCCCAGCGTCCGTGCGCGCGTCACCGTCGTCCCCCCACTGGTTGTGAGAGGCCATTGTCGCTGACGAGGTGGTGGCGGTGGACCATGGCCCTGACCGCGTCCCGCAGCAGTGCGTGACGGCACCCTGACGACGGTCCGCGCCCGCTCCCTCGGGTCGGTCATGGACCCACCGTAGAGTGCGGGCGTGATCGTGTCCGTGGTGGTGCTGCCCGGCGCGCCGCTGCTGGTGCCCGAGCTGATGGGCCTGGCTGCGGGCGAGCTGCACGATCTGCGGGAGCGCTGTGTGCAGGCTGTCCGCGAAGCGGTGGAGGCCGCCCGGTCCGTCGGCGGCACGGTCCGCCCCTGCCTCGTCGCGATCGGGGCCGACCAGCCCGTCGTCGGCGTGCCAGGGCCCGCCGCAGCACCGTCGCCAGCTGCGCGGGGCCGCTGGTCGGGGCGGGTGTCCACGGACGACTTCGGGCTCGCCCACGAGCTGGTGCCGTTGCCGGGATGCGCCGACGGCCCGGCCGACCCGTCGGTCCCCACGGCGCTGCTGGGCGCCCGCTGGGTCCTCGGCCAGGTGGCCAACCTCGACGCCGACGCAGCCGACTGGGCGAGCCTGACCTGGCACGACAGCCCTGCCGGGATGCCGGACGCCGTGGCGATGTCCGACGTCACGCCCACCGTGCTGATCGCCTGCCTCGACGGCGCCGCCAGCCACGGGTCCAAGGCGCCGCGCGCCGAACAGCCCGACGCAGCGGCATACGACCGCAGCCTGGTCGCCGCGCTGGAGTCCGGCGACCCGGCCACGCTGCGCAGCATCGACGTCACGCTCGCCGAGCGGGTGGGCGCCGCGGGGGGCCAGACGTGGGCCGAGCTCGCCGAACTGCTGGCGGAGGAGACCTGGCAGGCCTCGGTCAACTGGTCAGGCCACCCGTACGGCGTCGGCTACGTCGTGGCCCTCTGGCGGCGCGCCGACCGCCGGACGACGTAAGCGCTCGGCGCCAGACCAGCGGCTACTCCGACCAGCAGGGGCGCAGCTCGATCGTCCCGCCTGGCTGAGCGAACCAGTCGGCGACCTCCTCGGCCCGCTCCTGCGAGGCGACGTCGATGACGAAGAAGCCGGCCAGCTGCTCGGCGGTCTCGGCGTACGGTCCGTCGGTGAACGGGTGCGCGGTTGGCGTCCAGCCGACGATCTTCGAGCTCGTGGGATCGCCCAGCGCCTCGGCGTGCACGAACTCGCCACGCTCCTGCAGCTCGGCAAGGTGCTCGTCGAACGAGGCGCCGGCCGCGTCGTGGAACTCCTGAGACTGCGCGCGACCCTCCTCAGTGAACGCGTCGGTCGGATGGCCCCACGGCTGGGGGTTGGAGTGGATCAGGACGACGTACTTCATGAGTGCTCCTCTGGTGGGGTCTGTGCCTCGATGACGCGCGGGCGCCGCCGACATCGACACGGTCCGGGATCGGGTTTCTCGAGGCTGCGGGAGAACTGAACCACAGCACGCCGGTCCGGCCGGGGTCGAAAACCCTGTTGTAGGCGGTCGCTCGGGGCGGTCACAGTGGCACCCTGATGATCTCCGTGAGCGGGCTGACCCGCACGTTCGAGGTGACCGAGCGGGACGCCGGGCTCGGCGGCGCCCTGCGCTCGGTGGTCCGCCGACGCCACCGGACGATCACCGCCGTCGACGAGGTGAGCCTCACGGTCCACCCCGGCACGGTGCTCGGCCTGCTCGGCCCGAACGGGTCCGGCAAGACGACGACGCTCAAGTGCGTCGCCGGGCTGCTCACGCCGACCGCGGGAACGGTCGACGTCCTCGGCTTCACCCCCTCACGGCGGGAGCCGGCGTTTCTCCGGCAGCTCGGCTTCGTGATGGGTCAGCGCTGGCAGCTGCACCCCGACCTGCCCGTCGGTGAGTCGTTCGAGCTGCACCGGATCGTCTACGACCTGGAGCGGGAGCAGTTCGACCGGACCCGCGACGAGCTCGTCGAGCTGCTCGACGTCGCTGACCTCGGCAGCCAGCCGGCGCGCAAGCTGAGCCTGGGGCAGCGGATGCGGTGCGAGTTCGTCGCGGCGCTCCTGCACCGGCCGCCGGTCGTGCTGCTCGACGAGCCGACCCTCGGCCTCGACTTCGACGCCCAGGTCGCGATCCGCGTCTTCGTCCGGCGCTACGTCCGGGAGACCGGTGCCGCAGCCATCCTCACCTCGCACTACCTGGCCGACATCGAGGCGCTCGCCGACCGGGTCGTCACGATCAGCCACGGGCGGCTGACCTTCTCCGGCTCGCTCCGTCAGCTCCAGGACCTGGCCGGCGACCGCAAGCGGGTGACCGCGCGGCTCGAGCAGCCCCTGGCCGACGCCGACGTCGCCGGGCTCGGGGTTTCCCGGATCATCGCGAGGACCGCAACCATGCTGACCGTCGAGGTCGCCCGTGCCGACGCCGGCAGGGCGCTGCTTGCCCTCGAGTCGCTGGACGCCGTCTCCGACGTGTCCCTTGCCGACCCGCCGCTGGAAGACACGCTCACCGAGCTCTACGGCTCGGCAATGGCGAGCGGCGACCCTGCGGACCGCGACGCCGCAGACGTCACGTGAGCACCCAGACGTCGCCGCCCCGGCCCTTCCACCTCGGCCGGACCTACGGCGCCCTCCTGCGAGTGGAGGCGCAGGCCGCCTCCGCCTACCGCTGGGAGATCGCGCTGACCTCCTTCGCCTGGGTGGTGCCGCTAGCCTTCCTCGCGCTGTGGGTCGGAGCGGCGGCCGGCGGGCCGGTCGAGGGGATCACCCAGACCGAGTTCGCGACCTACTACTCGCTGCTCCTGTTCACGACGAGCCTGCAGGTGACGATGGCCGTCATCTTCGAGTTCGGCTGGCAGGTCTACTCCGGTCAGCTGTCCGCGCAGCTGCTCCGCCCCGTGCACCCGTTGCACCAGGTCGTCGCGCGCGCCTTCGCGATGAAGCTCTACGCCCTGCCACCGATGCTGGTCGCCGTCCCGATCGCGCTGTGGCTGACCGGAGGGCGGGTGCAGGGAAACCTCGGTGACTGGGCGCTGGCCATCGTCGTCACCCTGCTGGGCACCGCGTCGGTCACCTACCTTGCGGCGATGTCCGGCGCGATCGCCTTCTGGATGACCAAGGCACAGGGGATCCAAGGACTGCTGTTCGGCGTCGAGTGGGTCATCGGGGGCCTGGTCGCGCCGGTCGCGCTGCTGCCGGGCATCCTGCCGTCGGTCGCCGTGCACCAGCCGCTCTGGTATGCCAATGCCGCCGGGCCGGAGATCCTCAGCGGCATCGCACCACACGGCTGGGGACTCGTCGCCGAGGCGACCTTCTGGGTGGTAGCGCTGCACACGGCCTACCGGCTCCTCTGGCAGGCGGCGATCCGCCGCTACGAGGCGGTCGGGACGTGAGCGAGGTCCGCCGCACGGTCCGGGCGCTCTGGTGGGGGTGGCGCTCGGAGTTCAGCGCCGCCGCCGAATACCGCGTCGACCTGGTCAGCGGCACCCTGGTCAGTGCGCTCTGGCTCGCCGTGTCCGTCGCGCCGCTGCTCGTGGTGTCGCGCTACTCCACCACGGCCGGGTGGAACCTGCCGCGACTGCTCCTGCTCGCCGCGGTCTGGTATCTCCTGGACGCCGTCGTCTGGATGCTCATCGGCAACAACAGCGCCCGGCTCGACGAACGGGTGCGCGACGGGTCCCTGGACGGGCTGCTGCTGCAGCCGGTCAGCTCTCTGCTGATGTGCTCACTGCGCAACCTCTATGTCCAGGACATCCCCAAGGTCGTCCTCGCCGTCCTGCTCGGCGCCTATGCGGTCGCTCGAGGCGGCGGTCCGGCGAGCCTCACGTCGGGCCTCGCCGCGCTCGTCACGATCGCCTGCTCGTGCGTCCTGATGTGGGCAGCGGGCGTCCTGGCGAGCTACAAGGCGCTGTCCGCGGTGCGTTTCGACGGGTGGAGGATCATGACCGGGGTGCACGACCTGGCCCGGGTCCCGACCCCGCTCTACGGCACCACGCTGCACCTGCTGATGACCGTGGTCCTGCCGGTGACCTTCCTCACCACGGTCCCGGCGCAGGTCTTCTTCGGCGACATCCCCCTGTGGTGGGCCGGCCTGTCGGTCGCTCTGACCGCCGCCGTCGTCGCTCTCACGTCGTGGCTGTGGGGCCGCGAACTGGGCCGCTATACGGGCGCGATGAGCTGAGCCCGGCTCAGGCCTCTCCTCCCGGCTCGTAGGCTGTCGGCATGGCGGGTTCCTCACGCGGCAGACCCGCACCGGTCGGTCCACCCACGTCACGCCAGGTCACCCTGGGTCGTATGGCTGCCGCACTCTTGGCGGCCGAGGCGCTGGTTCTTGCTGGCTTCGCCACCTACTACGTGTATGGGCTGCTCACCGGCCAGGGCAGCGACCCGCTCGTGGTCATCATGTCGATCGTCACGCTGGTCGTCTTCACGGTGGGGCTGGCGTATGTCGCGGTGGGGCTCTGGCAGCGCCACCCGCGCGCCCAGGCGCCCGCGATCGCCGTGAACTTCCTGCTCGTGCCGCTGGGCATCGCGATGTTCCAGTTCGCCCCGCCGCTGCTGGCCGCCGCGGTCCTGCTGACGGCACTGGCGTCGATCGGGGCCACTCTCGGGATGGGTCAGCTGCAGAGAGTCTGAAGTCAGCGAGCGCGACGCGAACCGATGACACGGTCCGGTCCGGTCACGACGCCACCTGGCCGGAGGCCAACGCCAAATGGCCGGAGGCCAACGCCACCTGGACAGGCAGCTGCCGGCCGCGGTCCACGAGCACTCCGCGACCTGGCAGCGGCAGGTCGCCCGTCGCAGCGCTCACCCCGAGGCACTGGCCGTCGCTGGGTTGCTCGGGGCGCAGCAGGATCCCCACGCGCCCGCGGACGAGCAGCGGGGCCAGCCCGCGGTAGCTCGCGGCGAACGCAGTCGGCTCACCGCTCGCGACCAGAACGCCCCCGTCGGTGGAGGTGGCGCTGGCCCAGTCCATCAGCACGTCCTCGTCCGGGGACCCGACCAGCAGGGAGAGGTCGTCGACCAGAACGACCGTGCCGCGCCGGGCCTCACGCGTCCGCGGCAGGAGGTCGGTCAGGGCGCGGCGACCCTGGTCACCCGCAGCGCTTCCTGTGGGTGCTCCGGCTCCGGGGACCCACAGGACCGACCAGCCCACGTCCTGGGCCGAGGAACTCAGGCAGCGCAGTGCGTTGGAGCGGCCGGAGCGCGGCGGCCCGGCGACGACCGCCAGACCGCCGGTGACCGGGTCGACGGGCAGGCCCACCACGGCTCCGTCGTCACCACCCAGGCCCAGCTCCAGGCCCGGCCCATGGTCCGTGGTACGACGGACCCGCAGGTCCGCCCAGTGCACGACGGCGGGGAGCGGCACCAAGCGCGATGGCAGGCCGGCCAGAAGGACCCCCGACGCGACGGGGTCCTCTGATGCAGACTCCGTGTCGCCCCTGCACAGCTCGGTGAGTGCGGCCAGCTGGCTCACCACCGACCCGTCGGCCCCCAGCGTCGCCGCCTGGGCGACGAGGCCGTCAGAGGCGCGCACCAGCCGACCCGGCGGCATCGACGCAGGGATCTGGCGCCGGGTGAGGCCGACCAGCATGAGATCCGTCGGATCAGCCGTGCGCGAGAACCAGGTCGTCGAGATGAGTGCGGCCAGGCGGCCGACCAGGAGGGAGCGATCACCGGTCAGCATGGCGACGACGCCCACCGCTGGGCCGTCCCGGAGCACCTGCAGCAGCCCGTCCAGGGCGCGCCCGCGTTCGTGCTCCAGCAGTGCCTGCTCGATCTGCGGCCAGCCGTCGACGACCAGCACCACGAGTGACCACGGCGCTGCACCCGCAGCCTCCGCACTCGCGCGCTGCTCGGCGAGCGAACCGGATGCGCACGCCACGAGGCCCCGCTGACGCGTCCGCACCAGTTCCATCAGATGGGCGACCAGGCGCACGAGGCGAGCCCGGTCATCCATCCCCGCTCGGGCGATGGTGTGTGGTGCCTCATCCAGAGGAGCGAGGGAACCATCGGCGTCCAGGACGGCCAGGTGCAGGTCACCGGGTTCGTGGCGGGAGAGCATGTCGCCGACGATCGTCCGTACGCTGGTCGACCTGCCGGATCGCGGCGCCCCGACGAAGGCCAGGTGCCCGTCCTCGAGCGGCTGCCAGACGTGGACCTCCTGACTCAGCCGGCGCGGACGGTCGATCAACGCGAACCGGGCGACGAACGGCGGCTTCTCGAGAGGGCGCCGCCGCGCCATACCGACGCCGGGAAGATGCCTCGCGCACAGCTCCGTCCAGGTCAGCAGGTGCGGGAGCGGCGGCAGCCAGGGAGACGGCGGCGCAGTGATGCCGAGCTCGGTGCAGACCTGCTGGGCCGCTGCGGCCAACCGGAGCAGCAGCGACTCCTCCTGCACCTGACAGGCCTGGGCGGCGGGTGGGGCGGCTGGCTCAACGGGGGCTTCCCAGGGTGAGTCGAGCCAGGTCACGGTGGTGGGACGGGGCGCGCTTGCGGGGAGCGTGTCCACGCGAGCCACCTGGACCGCACGTGCCGGAGCAGTGCCCGTGCGGACCAACGCACGCCCGGGTATGTCGTGCGGCAGGCCCGCCGCGTCCGCGCAGTCCACGACATCCATGGAGTCGCTGGCCTCACGCATGCGCAACGCGATCCGCAGGTTGACGTTGGCCCGCATCTCTGCCGAGACGACGCCCGCTGGGCGCTGGGTCGCGAGCACCAGGTGGACGCCCAGCGAGCGACCCTGAGCGGCCAGCCGGACCAGCCCGTCGAGGAGCTCGGGCAGCTCCTTGGCCATCACGCCGAACTCGTCGATCACCACGACGAGTCGGGCCAGCCGATGGTCAGGTCCTCTGGCGCGGTAGTCGTGCAGGTCGCTGGCCCCCGCCGCGGCAAGCAGGCGCTCACGCCGGTGCAGCTCGGCAGTCAGCGACGACAGGGCGCGGTCAGCCTCATGGGTATCCAGGTCGGTGACCATCCCCACCGTGTGGGGCAGGTGAGCGGCCTCGGCGAAGGCTGCTCCTCCCTTGTAGTCGACGAGCACGAAGACCAGCTCGTCGGGGCGGTTCACGGCCGCGAGCGAGGCAATGAGCGTGCGCAACAGCTCGGACTTCCCGGCCCCCGTCGTGCCGCCCACGAGCATGTGTGGCCCGTCGGTCCGCAGGTCAAGGTGTGCCGGGCCATCGGCATCGACTCCGATGACACACCGCGTCGAAGCCGGGGTGGCCAGCCAGGCCGCCCGCAGCGTAGCTGTGTCTCCGGAGTGACCGAGTAGGTCACGCAGGGCAGCGTCGCGGGGCAGCTGCCGTTCGGTTGACGGCGCCAGCACCCGCATCGGCGCGAGCCGGGCGGCACTCGCTTGGGCGAACGCGATGCTGACCTGGTCGGGCCGGACAAGGGTCGACGGGCGCTCGACGTCGAGTCTCAGCTGTCCCGGCCCGGAAGGCGGCACGAGGAGTGTGCGACCCGTCGTTCCCTCGGCGGGCACGCCGGACAGGACGAGTCGAGGCCCCGCACCCTCTGACCCTGTGGTGAGGTCGGCGGCGATTCCGTCCAGACGATCGGCGATCGTCAGCACGCGGCTGGGGCTCCCAGTCGCTGCGTGCGGTGTCCAACCCAGCCAGTCCCAGTCACGGACCCGCTCCTCGGGGGCCTCGACCCTGACGCCCACGTCGTTCGGTGGATGGCGACACAGGATCTGCAGGATGAGCGAACGAGCGATGCCTCGCACACGCACTGCGTCGCCGACGATCTCCAGGCCATCGTCGAGGCAGAGGGTCACCGGCCCGTCTGCGGCCGTGAGGGTGTCGTCATCGAGGGTCACCGCCAGATCAACCGTCCCGCTCCCGACCCGGACCAGCAGGGGTAGCCCCGCCTGGTCCCACCACTGGTCGACTGAGCGCCGCAGGAGTCTGGCCAGGTCCGGCGACCTGGCCCGGCGCAGGTCGAGCTCGGCGGAGGCGAGCCGGCGTGTTCGCTCCTGGGTCCGATGCACTCGGTCGGCGTGGTGTTCACCGACCTGGGCGTTGCGTCGCCTGCTGGCCCGCCTGTCGCTCAGGTAGCTGCCGAGTGAGATGGCCGGAGCCAAGAGCCCGAACATCAGCAACGTCGGCATCCTCAGCACCAGGGCCAGGGCACTGCTGGCAACTAAGGGGATGAGCCAGGACAGGACCGGCATCCGCGGCGCCTCGCCAGTGTCAGGGGGCGTCGGGGTAGTCAGCCGTTGCTCGGGGATGGTCGCGTAGGTGACTGTCGAAGACCGCACCAGCAGTCCGCCCTCGCCGTCTGGCTGTCCCTGCAGGGGCCTGGTGGTGCCGACCAGCTCGAGGGTCGTGCCCCCCAGGCGCACCCGATGACCTGGCTGCCACGGCGTGTCTTGACCGACCGGTTCGCCGTCCAACCAGGCGGGGTTGGTCGCACGCAGCGGCGCCAGCATCACTCCCCGTCGCGTGGTCCGGAGTGTGGCGTGGTGTCGGGACAGGGAGGGGTCGTCCAGGACAAGGTCGTTGACCGTGCTGCGCCCGACCCGCAGAGTGCCGCCCACAGGAAGGTGGAGTGTGTGGCCGACGTCGGGGCCCTCACTGACGATCACCTCGACCGGCGCCATGGTCGGTGCTGTGGCCTGCGCGGGTCGGCAACGCCGGATCGTGGCGCCGTCCAGCAGGGGTGGCTGACCCACGACACAGTCGTCCGCCAGTAGTTCGGCGGTGGCCATTCCGGGCTGGGCGACAGACCACCCGCGGCAGTTCAGGAGTCGGCTGAGCTCGCCCCAGGAGAGGGTGCCAGAGCCGGTTTCGACCCTGGCCAGCCGCGTGCGGTCGCCATCGTCGAGGGTCAGGCGCAAGTGCATGGCGCGATGGTGCGACACGAATCGCTCCGCGCGCAGGAGTTGTCCACAACCCCCGTGACATGCAAGACCCTCAATCGCGAGGAAGGCTGACTTCCCGCAGCGTGGTCGCTGATCGGCCGTCGACGAACGCGAGCGCGAGTAGCGCCACCCCGGTGCCTCTCGCGGTCCAGCCCGGCTCGCGCACCAGCATTGAGCCGACGGCCACGTTGGCGACGGCGCGCGCTGCCAACCAGTGCCACGATGTCGGCGCAAGGAGGAGTCCCGGCGCGAGCACGACATCGGTAAGGCCGACGAGACGCAGGAGCCGGGGATCCCGGACCCCCGCCATCGTGCTGATGCGCACTGGAGCAGCGATCAGCGCAGGGCCGGCGACGGCGGTGAACGCTCCTGCGGTGAGCGCGTTGCGGCGGGCCTGATCCGGGGTCATCACCCCAGGCTATGCACGCGCCCTGGGGACGCTTGACGCCGCCAGCTGTTCTCCGCGGACTGTCAGCCGTGGTTCACCGGGATCGTCCTCCGCGCGGCTCCTTGCGTCGGAGTTGTCTCGCTTAACGTGCAGTCGCGGATGGTTCAGCGGGTTGCGGGAGCGACCCACACGTCCATCGTTGACAGGAACGCCTCCAGGAGACGTTGGGACTTCAGGTAGGGGGCGGTCAGAGTCTCCTGAGGGTTGCGCCAGACCGCGACGACGGTGACGGTGTCGGCGCCGAACGGCGACCCGGTCACAAAGGCCTGCGCGTCGAAGGTGAAGGGGACCAGCACCCCTTTCATGGGGTGGCAGTCAAACTCCTCCAGGCACAGGTCGAGGGCTCGGTCGCCAATCTCAGAGCATGGCCCGCTTGGCCCCTGCTCGCAGTAGGCCTGCACCCATTGCAGGATGTCGACCTTGGAACCGCTACCGGTGGCCGGCTCCAAGGGTGCCGACCACACGCTGACCCGGATGGTTCCGTCCGGGCTGTCGAAGTTCTCTCTGCTTGCGGATTCCAAAGAGCTGGCGTCCTCCTCCCAGGTCCAGTCGCGTTCCGCGGGCTCCACACTCCAGTCCGGCGGGTAGGCGAGCTCTAGGTCGTAGCGCGCCGAGGAGTATGAGGTCCACGCCGATGTGTCGAGCGCAGCCAGATCGCTGGTCGCGGCCGCCGCTGTGCTCGTGGGTGATGTGCTCGAAACGGAGGGACTCGGCGTGGACGGGCTGGACGTCGATGGACTCGTTGTGCCCGGCGTCGCGGTCTGCGGCGTCTCCGCTGCCTGACAGGACAGCAGAAGCGCGCTGACGGCGACGACCGCGGCCGCCCTCGCTGGCAGCGCCAGCGTCCTGCGCCGGTTCCAGGTGAGGTGGCGACTGTTTCCCATGATTTCTCCTCAGAGAGTCAGCATGCTCTGCCACCTCTTGAAGGCCTTGAACGCGGCGATCGGTTCAGTCCGACCTCCCGTGACTGGTTCCGTCCTGGCTCGTCCTGGCCGAGATGCCGGCGACCGCCACGCAAGTGGCTCATCGCCTGGGGCATCTACCCCCGACTCATCGCCGCCTACCAAGACGCCGACCGCTGCCGGCTCGCCCGATCGAAGTGGAGGAGTGCCTAACCGCTTGCTTTACTGCTGAGGATCTTGAGGTCGGTTAGCCGGGGAACGCTTCGTCGTAGACCTGCTGCAGTTCGGCGCTGGCCGGCCCGGTGAAGCCGCAAGCGTTGACGGCGCCGCCAGTGGCCGAGACGAGATAGTCCTCGCCGATGCGGAAGTCGATTGCTCCGATCAGTGCCTGCAGGTCCGCCGACGGGTTGGTGAGCACGACCGTGTCGCTATCTCCGCCGCGGTACCACCGGGTCACCTCCAGCCGCACTTCGTCCCCGGTCACCGCGGTGACGGTCCCGGCCAGTGCGACCGGCATGTCCGCCAGGAACTGCGCCTGCACCGGGATGCAGGACATCATCGACGTCCCGTCATCCCCCGGAAGTGCGAGCTGAAGCACGGACGCCGGATCGTCGCCTCCGACGGTCAGGGCGTACGTGCCGGCGGCGCCCGCCAGGAGTACTGCCGCTGCGGCGGCGGGCAGCCAGGACCGGCCGCGGGCCGGGGCAGTGTGGACGTTCTCGGTCATCGGGTCCGATGTCATGATGCGCTCCAGGAGTTGGTGGGACAGTGCAGGCATGGAGCGGGGTCCCGGGTCGGCCGTCGCGAGCAATGTGCGCAGCTCGTCGTCGTTCATCGAGAAACCTCCTCTCCCTGCTGTGAATCCATGTGTCCGGCACCGCCGGGATCCTGTCCGAGTTCCCACCGCAGCGCTACGCGGGCGCGCGACAGGCGGGTCGCCGCCGCACCGGCGGAGCACTCCATAACGACGGCAATCTCGCGCGGCTCCAGCCCTTCCCACGCCCACAGCCGCAGCACCTCACGGTCGGGCTCTGCGCAACCGTGCCAGCGCTGTCGCGACACGGTCGTCACCGGCTGTAGGTTCGACGGGCCGCTCCCGCTTCAGCCGCGACACGAGCGACACTCGCCGCTCCTTGCTACGCCGTGCGTTGGCCAGGCAGCGGCGCGCCACGGCGTACGTCCACGGCAGCGCGGCGCCGGTCGGCACCTCGTCGAGCCGTCGCCACAGCACGAGTAGGACGTCGGCCAGCACGTCGTCGACGTCGTCCGGGGAGCAGCGCCGGCGCAGGTAGCGCGTCAGCGGCTCACCGACAGAAGCGGCCAGCGCCTCGAAACGCCGCGTGCGGTCGTCCACGGTGGGAATATGTCCGACCCGGCCCGAACCTGTCGTCAGCGCGCCGACAGATCCAGTGTCCGCAACACGGTGCAACCCGGGGTCGGCAAGAGCCTCCGCACTCACCGGGGCGGTTCGGAGAGCCAGTTTCCTTGCCTCGAAGTTATCCACAACCCCCGTCTTGTCCACAGATTTGGTCAGCGAACGGTAAAGAGTCGACCAAGGGTGTTGAACTGACCGTTCCGAGCCGAGTTTGCTGGGGCAGGCCGCCGTGAGGCGGCACAGCGAGAGGCACCGTGGGGGTGTCTGGTGGGGGTGAGCGCATGAGTGTCGGCACCGTCCAACTGTTGGAGGACGAGGTTCGTGAGCTCATCCGTCGACGGCGACTTGACCCGGCGCGGGACGACGTGGCGGTTCGCGAGCTGGTGCGTGATGCGGTTGCGGACTACGAGGAACGGGCGTTGTTGGGCGGTCTGGCGCCGTTGCCTGACCCGGACGAGACCGGCAAGCAGGTGCTCGAGATGGTGGCGGGTTTCGGCCCCCTGCAGCCCTACCTCGACGACCCCGAGGTCGAAGAGATCTGGATCAACGAGCCCAGCAAGGTGTTCGTCGCCAGGCACGGGCGCTCTGAGCTGACCCCGACCTTCCTCACCGAGCAACAGGTGCACGACCTGGTCGAGCGGATGTTGCGCACCTCCGGCCGGCGCGTCGACCTGAGTAGCCCGTTTGTCGACGCGTCCATGCCGGACGGCAGCCGGCTGCACGTGGTGATCCCCGACATCACCCGGCGCCACTGGGCGGTCAACATCCGCAAGTTCGTTGTGGCCGCCGACGAGCTCGATGACCTGGTGCACCTGGGCACGATCACGGCGCAGGCGGCCCGCTTTCTGGCCGCGGCGGTGCAGTCCGGCCTCAACATCCTGGTCGCCGGCGGGACGCAGGCTGGCAAGACCACCCTGTTGAACTGCTTGGCCGCCGCGATCCCACCCCAGGAGCGGGTGGTCACCTGTGAGGAAGTCTTCGAGCTCAAGATCCCGCTCCGCGATGTCGCGGCACTCCAGTGTCGGCAGCCCAGCCTCGAGGGGACAGGCGAGGTGCCGCTGCGCCGGCTGGTCAAGGAGGCGTTGCGGATGCGGCCCTCTCGCATCCTGGTCGGTGAGGTGCGGCAGGCCGAGAGCCTCGACCTGTTGATCGCCCTCAACAGCGGCCTGCCGGGCATGTGCACCATCCACGCCAACAGTGCCCGCGAAGCCGTGACCAAGATGTGCACCCTGCCTCTGCTCGCCGGGACCAACGTCAGCACCAGTTTCGTCGTGCCGACCGTCGCCGGCTCGATCGACATCGTGGTCCATCTGGCGCTGGAGCCGGACGGACGCCGCCGCGTGCAGGAGATCGTGGGACTACCCGGGCGCGTTGAGGGCGAGGTCGTGGAGGTCGCCGAGCTCTTCGTTCGCCGAGGCGACGACCTGGTGAGGGGTGCGGGGTTCCCGCCGCACGAGGACCGCTTCGTGCGCGCCGGGCACCGGCTGGGACGGCTCCTGGGCGAGCCGGCGCGCGAGGGGAGCGGTCGATGAGGGGAGCGTTGCTCGGCTTGCTCCTGGGTGTGGGGTTGGCGTGCATCTGGTGGTCGTTCTGGCCAGCGCCGCAACGGCCCACCACAGGTCGCGCCGTCACGTGGTGGGCCCGGCTCGAGGACGACGTCGTGATGGCTGGTCTCTCGCGCTGGGGGCCACGCTCTGTACTCGCCGGCTGCCTTGTCGCTGCGATGGCTGTGCTCGTGGTCGCGTATGCCGCGACTCGGGTGCCTGCCTTCGCCGTCGCCTTCGCGTTGATGGCCGGGGCGGCGCCGGTCGCCTATGTCCGTTCGCGGGCCAGAAGTCGCCGGGTGGCCCAGCGCGACGTGTGGCCGGACGTCGTGGACCACGTCGCCTCGGCCGTCCGGGCGGGGATGGCCCTGCCGGAAGCGCTGTGCCAGCTGGCCGATCGCGGTCCAGCCGAGCTGCGCGAGCCGTTCGCGGCCTTTGCCCACGACTACCAGGCCAGCGGCCGGTTCTCCGAGAGCCTCGACCGGTTGAAGGCGAGGCTGGCCGACCCGGTCGCCGACCGCTTGATCGAGGCGCTGCGCCTGGCCCGCGAGGTCGGTGGCAGCGACCTGGGCCGGGTGCTTCGGACGCTGTCGACCTTCTTGCGTGAGGACGGGCGGTCCCGGGCTGAGCTCGAAGCGCGGCAGAGCTGGACGGTCAACGCCGCTCGCCTGGCGATGGCCGCGCCGTGGATCGTCCTGTTGCTGCTGGCCACTCGGGGCACCGCGCTGCAGGCCTATCGGGCTCCCACAGGCGTGCTCATCCTGGTCATCGGTGGGGTGGTCTCGGTGGTCGCCTACCACCTGATGGTGCGGATCGGACGACTCCCCGAAGAGCAGCGGGTGCTCCGGTGACTGCGGCTGCAGGATGGTGGGGAGGCCTTCTGGGACTGCTCCTGGCCGTCGGGCTGCTCCTCATCGCGGCCGGCCTGCCCATCCCCGGCAAGGTCGATCTGGGCCAGCGCATCGAGCCCTACCTTGACCGTGGGCCGGCACCCTCACGGCTCTTGGCCTCCACTGCGCGTCCGGTCCGTCTGGGCAGCGTCGTCGACCCGGTGCTCGGCGCGCTCTCGCGGACTATGGACCGCTGGTTGGGCGGCACCGAGTCGGTGAGGATGCGGTTGCAGCGTGCGGGCCTGCCCGACGACGTCGCGGGCTTCCGCATCCAACAGGTCCTGTGGGGGTGTGCCGCAGCCCTCCTGACGGCGCTCGTGGGTTCCGCGCTGTGGTGGGCTCGAGGAGCCTCTGTCGCTGCCCTGCTGGTGGTCACCGGCTGCGCATCCGCGGGCGGGGTGATGCTCCGCGACCAGATGCTCAGTCGCTCGGCTACGCGTCGGGAGAGCCGCATCCTGGCTGAGTTCCCCGCGGTGGCCGAACTGTTGGCCCTGTCGGTGACCGCTGGCGAGGGCACGACGCAGGCGCTCGAGCGGGTCACCCGCCTGTCCACCGGAGACCTCGCCACCGAGCTGGAGACCTGCCTGGCGCAGGCGCGGACGGGACGGCCGATGCATGAGGCGCTGCGTGGGTTGGGCTCACGCACCGGGTCGCCACCGATCGTGCGCTTTGTCGACGGGCTGGTCATCGCGATCGAGCGCGGCACGCCGCTGGGGGAGGTGCTGCGAGCCCAAGCGCAGGACGCCCGCGAGGCCGCTCGCCAGGCCCTGATCGAGACCGGGGGGAAGAAGGAGATCGCCATGATGGTGCCGGTCGTCTTCCTGGTGCTCCCGGTCACCGTACTTTTCGCCGTCTATCCGGGGGTAACCCTTCTCCGGATCGCCGTTTGACCACCACCACCGCAACGCAAGGAGATGACCATGAACACACTGCGACGTAGCACCCGAGCCGCGCGAGCCAGTGCGGAGAAGTTCCCCACAAGACTGGCCGGGTGGCTCGCCCGACCCGAGCGCGGCGACGTCCCTGGCTGGGTGCTCATCACGATCATGACCGCCGGACTGGTGGCGGCCCTCTGGCTGGTTGCCGAGCCACTGCTGTCCAATTTGTTCAGCGACGCCGTCTCAGGGGTCTCCGGCCCGTGAACCGGCTGCCGCCCGAGCGGGGCGCGGCGGTCACCGAGTTCGCCTTGGTCTCGGCGCTCGTGGCGGTCCTCTTCCTCGGCGCGGTCCAGCTGGGGTATGCCCTGCACGTGCGCAACACCGCGATGGCCCACGTCATCGAGGGGGCCCGCGTCGGGGCGCGCGCTGACAGCACGCCCGCCGACGGAGCGGCACGAGCCCGCGAGTTGCTCGCCACGACGCTGCCGGGGCGTTACGGCACCGAGGTCAGCGCCACCCGCACGGTCGCCTCTGGGGTCGCCGTCGTCGAGGTGACGGCGACCATCCCGCTGCCGTTGCTCGGACCGCTAGGCCCGCCAGGGACGATGGCGGTCACCGGTCAGGCGTACGCGGAGGACCAGTGACCCCGTCGCGCCGCCCCCCTGCTCGCGGGTGGCAGCCCGAGCGGGGGAGCATCCTGGTCGAGGCGGTGTTCCTGCTTGTTCTGATGACCCTGCCGGTGTTCTACCTCGTCGGCACGCTGGCACGGGTGCAGGCCGGCGCCTACGCCGTGTCGGCTGCCGCACGGGAAGCAGGTCGCGCGTTCGTCACCGCCGAGCAGGACACTGCCGCACCGGCACGCGGCTCGCTGGCGGCAGGCCTCGTCTTCAGCGCCCATGGGTTCGGAGAGGACCAGGAGGCCGTCGCCTACCGCTGCTCGACGGACCCGTGCCTGACACCCGGCTCGACGGTGCAGGTCGACACCACGGTTCGGGTCGAGCTGCCGCTCATCCCCGACTTCATGGACGGGCTGGTGCCGACGACGATCGTGCTGAGCTCCTCCCACCTGGAGCCGGTCGATGAGTTCCGGGAGCCCTGATGCACGCCCGAGGAGGTCCGCTCGCGTCTCGACGGATGGCCGCCGCACTCCGGTCGGCGAACCCGGAGCAGGGGGCGCTGAGCATCCTGGTCCTGGGGATGGTGCTGATCACCCTCACCCTGGTCCTCGGCGTGGTCGGCGCGACGTCGGTCCAGCTCAGCCGGATCCATCTGCTCGACGCCGCCGACGCCGCAGCACTGGATGCCTCGGACGCCGTCGACGCAGAGTCCGCGTATGGCGGTGGGCTGGCCGACGGGGTCCCGCTGACGGACTCCGGCGTGCAGCAGGCGGCGCTCGCGCATCTGGCGCGGCGGGAGGTGCCGGACCGGTTGAGCGGCTGGGTGGTCTCCCCAGGCACCGGTAGCCCCGATGGGCGCACCGCCGTCGTGGTGGTCAGCGGCCAGGCGCAGATCCCGCTGGTCAGCGCGATTCTGCGCCAGTTCGGCGGTGGCGTGACGATCACCGTGGAGTCGCACGCGCGGTCAGACCTGGAATAGCGAGATCGCGCTTTGCGCTTTGCTACGGTACCGTAACTTACGTAGTCGTAGGTTTCCGATCCCCGAGGAGGGCCATCTGTGGCTCCCACCGCTCTGACCATCGCCGCACCGCCCGTGCGCCCCTCTGTCGACGCCCCGCCCGTCGTCATCCAGGGCGGCATGGGCGTGGCCGTCTCGTCGTGGCAGCTGGCCCGTGAGGTGGCCATGTCCGGCCAGCTCGGCGTGGTGTCCGGCACCGCCATGGACGCTGTGCTCGCCCGGCGCCTCCAGGACGGCGACCCCGGCGGCCACATGCGCCGGGCGCTCGCGAGCTTCCCCAGCCCGTCGATGGCCGCGCGGGTGATGGAGAAGTACTACGTTCCCGGGGGCAAGGGGGACGACACGCCCTACAAGCCGATCCCCAAGCTGACCCTCGACACCTCGCTCGCCGCGCAGGAGCTCGGCGTGGTCGGCAACTACTGCGAGGTCTGGCTGGCCAAGGAGGGGCACGACGGCCTGGTCGGCATCAACTGCTTGGAGAAGGTCCAGATGGCCACGCCGACGGCCCTGCTGGGCGCCGTCCTGGCCGATGTCGACTACGTGCTGATGGGGGCCGGTATCCCGCGCGAGATCCCGCGGCTGCTGACCGAGCTGGCCGCCGGGCGGGTCGGCCGGATCACCGCCGACGTCGCGGGCGGGCGGATCACCCGGCACATCGAGATCGACCCGCAGGCGCTGCTCGGCGAGGAGCTGCCGAGCCCCCTCAAGCGGCCCGACTTCCTGGCCATCATCAGCGTCGACGCGCTGGCCAACTACCTCTACCGCGACCCCGAGATCCGGCCCGACGGCTTCGTCGTCGAGGGCCCCCGGGCCGGCGGCCACAGCGCCCCGCCGCGCGGCAAGATGCAGCTGGACGAGGCTGGCGAGCCGGTCTACGGCCCGCGCGACCTCGCCGACCTGGCCAAGATGGCCGAGCTGGACCTGCCGTTCTGGCTGGCGGGCGCCTACGGCACGCCCGAGCGCGTCGCCGAGGCTCTGGAAGCCGGCGCCGCCGGCGTGCAGGTCGGCACGCTGTTCGCGCTGTCCGTGGACTCCGGCCTGACCGACCTCACCCGCGGCCAGATGCTCGACCAGTTGCGCTCCGGCGACCTCGACGTGCGCAACGACCCGCGGGCCAGCCCGACCGGCTTCCCGTTCAAGGTCGCCACGATCGAGGAGACCGCCAGCCAGGAGCCGGTGTATGCCGCGCGGCCTCGCCTCTGCGACCTTCCTACCTGCGCCAGGCCTACGAGCGCGAGGACGGCGACGTGGGCTACCGCTGCGCCGCCGAGCCGGTGCACATGTATCTGAAGAAGGGCGGGACGGAGGAGGACACCGTCGGCCGCAAGTGCCTGTGCAACGGGCTGATGGCCAACATCGGGATGGGCCAGACGCGCAAGGACGGGTATGTCGAGGCGCGGCTGGTGACCCTCGGCCAGGACCTGGCCGGTGCCCTCGAGCTGGTCAAGGAGCACGTCTCGGGCTGGAGCGCCCGCGACGCCGTGCAGTGGCTGGTCTCGCGCGTGCCGGCGGCCCAGCTGCGCCGGGTGCGCGTCGCCTGAGGCGGCCCACGGCACGTAGGCTGACTGATCGTGGCTACGGACTTCGACAGCGAGATCAAGCACCTGCGGACGACCATGGCCTCGATCTCCGAGGTCAGCGACCTCGACAAGCTCCGGGCCCAGATCGCCGAGCTGGAGACTCAGGCCAGCCAGCCTGACCTGTGGGACGACGTCGAGCGCGCCCAGCAGGTGACCAGCCAGCTGTCCCGGGCCAAGGCCGAGCACGACAAGATCGCCGAGATGGACTCGAGGATCGACGACCTCGAGGTGCTCGTCGAGCTCGGTCAGGAGGAGGGCGGGGTCGACGGCTCGGCCGCGCTGGTCGACGCCGAACGGGAGCTCACCTCGCTGCGCAAGTCGGTCGGCGAGCTGGAGGTCCGCACCCTGCTCAGCGGGGAGTACGACGAGCGTGAGGCGGTCATCACGATCCGCTCCGGCGCCGGGGGAGTGGACGCCGCGGACTTCGCCGAGATGCTGATGCGGATGTATCTGCGGTGGGCCGAGCGGCACCACTACCCGACCTCGGTGCTCGACACCTCCTACGCCGAGGAGGCCGGCCTGAAGTCGGCGACCTTCGAGGTCAAGGTGCCCTATGCCTTCGGCACCCTCTCGGTCGAGGCGGGCACCCATCGCCTGGTGCGGATCAGCCCGTTCGACAACCAGGGCCGCCGGCAGACCAGCTTTGCCGCGGTCGAGGTGATCCCGCTGATCGAGTCCAGCGACACCGTCGAGATCCCGGACAACGAGCTCAAGGTCGACGTGTTCCGCTCCTCCGGCCCTGGCGGTCAGTCGGTGAACACGACCGACTCGGCGGTCCGGATGACGCACATTCCGACCGGTCTGGTGGTGTCGATGCAGAACGAGAAGAGCCAGATCCAGAACCGCGCCGCCGCCCTGCGGGTGCTCCAGTCACGTCTGCTGCTGCTGCGCAAGCAGGAGGAGGACGCGGCCAAGAAGGAGATGGCCGGCGACATCAAGGCCTCATGGGGCGACCAGATGCGCTCCTACGTCCTGCACCCCTACCAGATGGTCAAGGACCTGCGCACCGACTATGAGGTCGGGTCCACCGGGGCCGTCCTGGACGGGGACATCGACGCCTTCCTGGAGGCGGGCATCCGCTGGAAGCGCGGGCTGGAACGCGCCGAGCGCTGAGGCGTCACAGACTCCTACCAAAATGCGCAGGGGACGTCACAAACCCCTCCCAAAATGCGCAGGGGACGTCACAAACCCCTCCCAAAATGCTAGGCGACGACGACGCGCGTGCCGACCTGCATGGCCCCCGTCGACCACAGCATGTCCATCGCCTCGACCGAGACGCGGCAGCAGCCGTGCGAGGCCGCGAACGGCGGGATGCTCGGCGAGCCGTGCACCGCGATGCCGCCGCGGAAGTACTGCGGACGGTAGAGGTCGCCCAGCGGCCCGCTCTGCCAGCCGGGGGAGTAGGTGTTGAACACCTCGAAGTCGCCGACAGGCGTGTGCGCGTTCAGCTGGCGCCCATACCAGTCGTAGGGCTCGCCGTTGCCGGTCGAGGTGTTGAGCACCAGGGCCGTCTGACCGTCGCGGACCAGCAGCAGGAGCTGTTTGGCCAGGTCGACCTCGACCCGCGTGCCGCTGCCCCCGCGCGCCTCCGGCAGAGGCGACCGGGACAGCGCCAGCAGGGTGAGCCGGCCGACGATGCCGTCGGGCTCGATGCCGGCCTGCTTCTGCAGCGCCCACACCGCCTGCTGGGTGAGGTGCCCGAACGTCCCGTCGGGGGTGCCGCACCAGTAGCCGCGATGACCCAGGTACTGCTGCAGCCCGAGCACGACCTGCCCTGAGTCGCCGCGCTGATAGAGCGGGTAGGCCGCGTGGCTGGGAGCCGCGCCCAGCACAGCCAGGCCGCCCGTCACGCCCAGGCCGCCGAGGCCACGCACGACGGCACGCCGCGACGGCGTGCGGGTGGTGCGCTCCGATGGTGCCTTCATGCGTGTCCCCCTGGACGGTGCGTGCGTGAGTCCTGTGAACAAGTATGACGCCTCGGCGGAGGCGTGAGGTTGGGCGGTCGTGACGGCTTTCCGGAGCGATATGGTCCCACAGGCAACGCCATTCACGCCAGACTCTCGTATCACACGCGTCTCATGCGTACCCTAGGTCCCGATGATCACGTTCGAGAACGTCACCATGCGCTACGCCAAGGGAGACACCCCGGCGTTGCGCGAGGTCGACCTCGACATCGGCCGGGGAGAGTTCGTCTTCGTCGTCGGCGCCTCGGGCTCGGGCAAGTCCACGCTGATGCGGCTGATGATCGTCGAGCACCAGGCGACCTCGGGCACCGTGCTCGTCGCCGGGCACGACCTGTCCACGATGCCGGCCGGCAAGATCCCGGAGCTGCGGCGCCAGATCGGCATCGTCTTCCAGGACTTCCGCCTGCTCTCGGGCAAGACGGTCACCCAGAACGTCGCCTACGTGCTGCAGGTGCTGGGCGCCCGGCGGCACACCATCCGCCAGCTGGTCCCGGAGACCCTGGAGCTGGTCGGCCTGCAGGACAAGGGCAAGCGGCTGCCGCACGAGCTGTCCGGTGGCGAGCAGCAGCGGGTGGCCATCGCCCGGGCGATGGTCAACAAGCCGGCGATCCTGCTCGCCGACGAGCCCACCGGCAACCTCGACCCGGTCACCAGCCAGGAGATCGTCGACATCCTCGACCGGATCAACCGCACCGGCACCACGGTGGTGATGGCCACCCACGACACCTCGATCGTCGACCACTTCCGCAAGCGGGTGATCCAGCTGCGGGACGGTCTGGTGGTCCGTGACCAGCCCGAGGGCGAGTACCACGCGACCGACGACGAGGGGGTCGACGGCCGGTGAGACTGGGCTTCCTGCTCGGCGAGGTCGGCAACGGCCTGCGCCGCAACACCTCGATGTTCGTCGCCGTCGTGCTGGTCACCATGGTCTCGCTGTTCTTCCTCGGCAGCGGGCTGCTGGCCCAGCGACAGGTCGACACCCTCAAGGGCTACTGGTATGACCGCGTCCAGGTCTCGATCTTCCTGTGCACCCCCGACGCCACCGAGGTCCCCTCGTGCGCCGGAGGCGGCGTCACCGGCGCGCAGCGGGACCAGATCAGCCGGGACCTGGACTCGCTCAAGCCGTTGGTCGAGGAGTACTACTTCGAGTCCAACGCCGAGGCCTACGAGCGGTTCCGCGAGCAGTTCCGCAACTCCTCGGTGCTCGACCAGGTGCCCCAGGAGTCGATCCCCGAGAGCTTCCGCGTGCAGCTGGCCGACCCCAGCCGCTACCAGCTGATGGCCGACGCGTTCACCGGCAAGCCCGGGGTGGAGAGCGTCGAGGACCCCCGCGAGGTGGTCGACAAGCTGTTCAGCTTCCTCAACGCGGTCAGCCTGTCCGCGGTCGCCCTGGCGGCGGCGATGGTGCTCTGCTCAGTGCTGCTGATCAGCACGACGATCCGCCTCACCGCCTGGAGTCGGCGTCGCGAGACCACGATCATGCGGCTGGTCGGTGCCTCGGCTTTCACCATCCACATCCCGTTCGTGATCGAGACCGTGCTGGCGTCGCTGGTCGGCGCGGCGTTGGCGATCGGGCTGCTCTGGGCGATGGTCCACTACGGCATCTCCGGCGTGCTCAGCGAGCTCGTCGCCGGTGACACCGGCCTGATCGGTCTGATCGGCACGGGCGACCTCTGGCAGATCACCCCCTACCTCATCGGTGGCGCGCTCCTGCTCGCCGTCGTCACCTCCTGGCTTGCCCTACGACGCCACGTGCGCGTCTGAGGAAGGTAACTGCGATGACCCCACCACCCCTGACCGCCACGTCCCGTCTGGCTGCCCGGCTCCGGCGTCGCGGTGCGGCGGCGCTCGCCCTGGCGCTGAGCGCTGCCCTGGTCGCGGGGCCTGCCGTCGCCGGCGGCCTGGACGACATCCGTGACCGGATCGAGCAGAACGAGCGCGAGCGGGCGCAGACCGAGGGCGACCAGGGCGAGGTCGAGCAGCAGATCGACGGGCTCAACCAGGACCTGGACCACACCTCCGCCGAGCTGGAGGCCGCGCAGGCCCGGCTCGAGGAGACGATGGCCAAGGTGGAGCAGGCCCGCGTCGACCTGCAGGCCGCCGAGGACGAGCTGGCTGCGGCGCAGGCCGAGAAGGCGCAGATCGACAGCGACCTCGAGGTGGCCTACGCCAACGAGGAGACGATCCAGCAGAGCCTGGACACCAACGCCCAGGAGCAGGACGACTCCCGCATCGCGGTGGGGGCGATCGCCCGCGAGAGCTACAAGAGCGGCGGCCTGGGCAACCTCGAGCTCACCCTGGGGATGCTCTCGGGTCAGGGCGACCCGGTGGAGCAGATGTCGATGACCCGCACCGTGCTGCGTGTGCAGGACCACCAGATCAGCAGGCTGACCACCCAGCAGGCCACCGGCCTGGCCGAGCAGGACCGGCTGGCGGGGGTCCGCCGGGACATCGCGATGCTGCAGGCGCAGGCGGAGGCCAACGTGATCCGCCAGGGCAAGGCCCGCGACGAGGCCGAGCAGGCCAAGGTCGACCTGGAGGAGCTGGAGGCACAGCAGGCGCGCGACAAGGCCGACCTGGAGGTCGAGAAGGCGGCCCTGGAGGTCGACCTGAACGCCGCGCAGACCGAGAGCGAGGAGATCGAGGACCAGCTCGCCCAGCTGGCCCAGGAGCACTACGGGCTCAAGAAGGACGAGCAGGCGGAGAAGGCGCGGCTGGCCTGGGAGGCCGAGCAGAAGCGGCTGGCCGAGGAGGCTGAGCGCAAGCGCAAGGCGGCCGCCGAGGCCGAGCGCAAGGCCGCCGCCGAGGCTGAGCGACAGGCTGCCGCGGAGCGTGCCGCAGCGCAGCGGGCGGCCGAGGAACGGGCAGCCCGGGAGAACCGGCCGAAGCCGCCACCGCCTCCCCCTCCGCCGCCACGGGCTCCGGCTCCTGCCCCGGCTCCTGCGCCGGCACCGGCGCCTGCTCCCGCACCGCCCCCGTCGAGCGACGGACCGCTGAGCGCCCCGGTCGACGCACCGACCAGCAGCGAGTTCGGCTGGCGGGTCCACCCGATCCTGGGCTACGCCCGGCTGCACGCGGGTCTGGACTATGCCGCTGCCTGCGGCACCCCCGTGCGGGCCGCGGCGGGCGGGACGATCATCTTCGCCCAGCTCACCAGTGCCGGCGGCAACAAGCTGATCATCGACCACGGGGTGCTGCGCGGGGTCAACCTCACCACGTCATACCTGCACCTGGACTCCTTCGCGCGGTCCGGCGGGTCGGTGAGCCGCGGCGAGGTCATCGGGTATGTCGGGTCGACGGGTCTGAGCACCGGGTGCCACCTGCACTTCGAGACCCGGGAGAACGGCGACCCGGTCAACCCTCGTAACTGGCTGTGACGACGGCGGTGTGGCGGCTACCCTGAACCGCCCACCCCACCACCCACCGCTCGGAGCGCAGTCATGGCCAAGGAGCGCGGTCGTTCACTGATCGCCAGCAACAAGAAGGCTCGGCACGACTATCTGCTCGAGGACGTCGTCGAGGCCGGCATCGTGCTGACCGGCACCGAGGTGAAGTCGCTGCGGATGGGCCGGGCCACGCTGACCGACGGCTACGCCACGGACTACAACGGGGAGCTCTGGCTGGAGGGCGTGCACATCCCGGAGTACACGCAGGGGACCTGGACCAACCACTCCGCGCGTCGCCGCCGCAAGCTGCTGCTGCACCGCGAGGAGCGCGACAAGCTGGTCGCCAAGGCAGCCCAGCAGGGGCACACCATCGTGCCGCTGTCGCTGTACTTCAAGGACGGCAAGGCCAAGGTCGAGATCGCCCTGGCCAAGGGCAAGCGCGAGCACGACAAGCGGCAGACGATGCGCGAGCGGCAGGACCAGCGCGAGGCCGACCGGGCGATCTCAGCACACCGGCGCAGACAGGCCTGAATGGCCGAGGGGGTGTCGTGCGCCGACACCACGGTCGGTTCGCTGGCTCAGGGCATCGTCTCGACGGTCGAGGCCGACGAGGACGTCGACCGCATCGTCGACCTGATGGGGGAGCAGCAGGTCAAGCGGATGCCGGTGATGGAGAACGGTGAGCTGGTCGGCATGATCAGCGAGTCGGACCTGGCCCGCAACGTCGGCGAGGACAAGATCCACCACTTCGTGCAGATGGTCTACGGCCGGGACTGACCGGCTTCGAGGAGGTCCTCGACGAGCCGCGAGCGACCGCCGCGGGAGTCCAGGACCGCCTGGTAGCGCTCGAGGACCGCACGGTGCGGGAAGACGAGCAAGAGCATGAGCGCGACCACTGGCACCGCCACGATCGCGTAGATGACCCAGGACGCGGGCCGGGACACGAAGGCGAACATCAGGGCCATGATCGCCGGGGCCTCCAGCACGGCCAGACGGGTGATGTGCGTGGCCTGCAGGCGCTGACGGGCCGGAGCGCTCAGCCCCTCACCAGGTTCCAGCGGCGCCAGCCTGCGCAGGAGGACCTCGCTGGTGGCCAGCGCGGCCAGCAGCACCACGCCGAGCGCGAGAAGCATCCAGGTCGCTGGCATCTCGACGTCTGGTGCCATCACCACGATGGCAACGCCGAGGACGAGCAGTGCCCCGATCATGGCTCCGCTGAGGATGCGCAAACTGCCGATGAAGCCTTGGCCGGGCGGACGGGTGGGGTCGTTGTGGGAAGTAGTCACAACGACCCAGCCTAAAGGAATGGGTTCGTGGCCGACCACGTTGGACCGCTAGACTCAGCCCCTGCGCCATACCTCTGGCGCCTTGACAACTGCACAGTGTGACGTGCCCCCACCCATGGGGGTGATCGGTTTCGACGTTGTTCGGCCAATCAGGAGAAGCGGGTCGAGGATGCAAGGTCATCTCGTCAACGCTCCTTGCAAAACCACAGGTGCCGATTCCAATCGCACCGACTTCGCCCTCGCTGCCTAAGCGAGCATGAAGTCCGTCAGCCTGAGCGAGTTCCCGACTCAGTGCCTGGCGTCAGCTAGGGGACTTGCCGCGTGAGTATGCCGAGGGCTCACGCGGGACACCCACTCGGCTGGGCCTGTCAGGGGACGTGTGCGCGCGAGCCCTGGGGCCGAGAAAATCCATAGCGCACTGCGCCCGGAGAAGTCCTGGTCGCCCGGCAGCGGACGCGGGTTCGATTCCCGCCACCTCCACCATGTACGGGTGGCACGTCACACTGTGCAGTTCTCGCAGGTCAACGAGCCCTGGCCTCTTATCGGGGCTGTCGAGGCGTTGGTCCTTCCTCGGTCCGGGAAGGTGTTTCGGCCAGGACGACTCTCCCGTTCAGGACCGGGAAGAGGCGGTAGGCCGTCGCGACCTCCTCGGCGGTGGGAGGGGCGAGTTTGGCTAGCTGGGCCTCGATGCGCTCTGGTGCGGAAGCTCCGGTCCGGCCAAACAGGCTGTCCTGATGGAGGTGTTGGGTCCAGAGAAAGGCCGGCTGACGAGCATCGTGGACCGTCGGGCGGAACTGGTCCATTTTGTGGTGCGGCTCGTGCTCGCTGGGGAGCCCGGAAAGCGTGCCTGATCTGGCGTCAAACCATCCGACGAACGCCTGACCCAATGCGCTGAACCGCTTGATGACGGGCCGCAGGTCACGCAGCTGCGCGGTGGCGTCGTCCCACACGCCGGTGAAGCCGCGAGAGAGGTTCACCGCCCGGCCGCGGTCACTGGGCGTCGCGAACTCGGTCAGCCGGTCCAGGAAGTCGACGGCGAGCATGTCGTCGTCGTCGACGCGCAGGGTGACCACTGGACCCGATGTGCGGCTGTGGCCGTTGAGACGCTGGCCTGCGAGCTCGGTCGCGGAGGGAATCACGCCTTCTACCGGAACAAGCTCGAGAACGGGGTGGTCGTGGGCGATCGCGTGGAGGTGGCCGAGCCAGGGCTCGGGCATCTGCGGGGAGTACAGCACGACATGCCGGTAGTCGTGATCCCCAGCCATGGCCTGCAGCTGCGGGGCACACAGGCGGGCGAAGAGCTCGCAGTGGGAAGTCATCCGCTGCGGGCTCCACAGGTCAGCCAGGTAGTCGGACTCCTCGCGCTGAACGCCCCAGGACGTGCGCCACGCCGAATCGCCCACGTGAGCCACGCTGAACCTGGTGAGGCCAAAGAACCTGGGTCGCAGGGTTGGGGCAGGCATCCCCACACCCTAGGAAATCCTGGGAGAGTTGCACGTCAGGACGGTGGTGTACCCGTGGGCTCAGCCTGTGGGCTCGGCCAGTTGGGCGCGGACCTGGTCCATGTCGAGGTCCCGCAACGCGGTGATGAGCTGTTCGAGCGAACGCGGCGGCAGCGCCCCGGACTCGCGGTAGACCAGGACACCCTCGCGGAAAGCCATCACGGTCGGGATCGAGGTGATCGCGGCGCCGGCAGCCAGGCCCTGCTCGGCCTCGGTGTCGACCTTGGCAAAGACGATGTCCGGGTGCTTCTCCGCCGCCTGCTCATAGACGGGCGCGAAGGCGCGGCAGGGGCCGCACCAGCTGGCCCACCAGTCGACCAGGACGATGTCGTTGTCGACGATGGTCTGCTCGAAGGTCTCTGCGGTCAGGGTCGTGGTCACCGTGCTCGTGCTCATGGGGGTGCCAACTGCCCGCAGCGCCCGCGGATTCCCGCACGTGCGCCACGTCATACGGAAGAATGGCCGGCATGAGCCCTGTCCCCTCGGTGTCCAACTCGATCACGGTCCGGCTGGAACTGCCGGCACGAGCCACAGCGGTGAGCGAGATCAGCGGCGCCGTCGAGCGGGTCGGGGGTATGGTCACCGCCGTCGACATCGCCGAGTCCGGCGCCGAGCGGCTGCGCGCCGACCTGACGATCGCCACACTGGGGGTCGAGCATGCCGACCAGATCGTCGCCGCGATGCGCGAGGTGCACGGTGTCGAGATTGGCAAGGTCAGCGACCGAGTCTTCCTGGTCCACCTCGGCGGCAAGCTCAGCGTCGAGTCCAAGCTGCCGATCCGCAACCGGGACGACCTGTCCATGGTCTACACCCCCGGTGTCGCCCGGATCTGCCAGGCCATCGCGGACAACCCCGAGGACGCGCGGCGGCTGACCATCAAGCGCAACACCGTGGCAGTCGTCACCGACGGCACGGCCGTTCTCGGGATGGGCAACCTGGGGCCGCTGGCGGCACTGCCGGTGATGGAGGGCAAGGCGGCGCTGTTCAAGCGGTTCGCCGACATCGACGCCTTCCCGATCTGCCTGGACACCACCGATCCCGATGAGATCGTGCGCATCGTCAAGGCGATCGCCCCGGTGTTCGCCGGCATCAACCTGGAGGACATCTCGGCGCCGCGCTGCTTCTACATCGAGCACCGGCTGCGCGAAGAGCTCGACATCCCGGTCTTCCACGACGACCAGCACGGCACCGCGATCGTGGCGCTCGCTGCTCTGCGCAACGCCCTGCGCGTGGTCGACAAGCAGCTCCAGGACGTGCGGATCGTCCTGTCCGGGGCGGGTGCGGCCGGCACGGCCATCCTGCGGCTGCTGCTCAAGGCGGGGGCGAGCGACGTCGTCGTCGCCGACATGCACGGTGTGGTGCACCCGCACCGGCCCGACATCGCCACCGGGGACAACGCGACCTTGGCCTGGGTGGCGACGCAGACCAACAAGGACGGCCTGACCGGGACCCTGAAGGAGGCGCTGGCCGGGGCGGACGTGTTCATCGGCGTCTCGGCCGGAGGCATCCTCACCGGCGCCGACATCGCCACCATGGCGCCCCAGTCGATCGTCTTCGCGATGGCCAACCCCGAGCCGGAGGTCGACCCGGCAGAGGCGGCCCAGCACGCCACCGTCGTCGCGACCGGGCGCAGCGACTTCGCCAACCAGATCAACAACGTGCTGGTCTTCCCGGGCGTGTTCCGTGGGTTGCTCGACGCAGCCACGGACGAGGTCAACGACGACATGCTGCTGGCCGCCGCCGTCGCGCTCTCCGATGTGGTGGGCGACAGCGAACGCAACCCGACCTACATCATCCCCAGCGTGTTCAACCCCCGGGTGACCAAGGCGGTCGCCGAGGCTGTGGAGCGGGTCGCCCGTGGTCGTTCGGCCAAGTCCTGACGGCGGCGCCCGGGCCACGGCGTGGGGCTGGGCGGTGCTGGTCGTCCTCTTCGCGGCACAGGCCTGGGTGCTCTACCGGGAGATGCCGCCGGGTGGTGAGGGGCTGTTCCCGGGCGCCGACAAGGTGGCGCATGTGCTGCTTTTCGCCGCGCCCGCGCTGCTGGCCGCGCGGCAGCGGCTGCCTGGCGGGGTGCTGCTGGTGGGACTGCACGCTCTGGCGAGCGAGCCGCTGCAGGGCGCTCTCACCTTGACCCGCACGCCCGACGTCTGGGACACGGCCTGCGACCTGGCGGGGATCTGCCTGGGTCTGCTGTGGCGGGCCTGCTGGCTGGCCGCGTGGGGGCCGGGCGAGTAGGGGCTGGCGTCGGGCGTCGGCGTGGTCGTGGGGCGGCGATCCGGGGGTTGCGGTGAGCACCCCGTCGGTGACCGGCCGGCTGCTGGTGGCGACACCTCGCACCGGAGCCTTCTTCCACCGAAGCGTCGTGCTGGTGTTGCATCACGATGAGGAGGGCGCACACGGGGTGACCCTCAACAAGCCGCTCGAAGCGCCCGTCGATGCCGTGCTGCCGGACTGGCAGCCGCACGTCACCGCTCCAGGGGTGCTGTTCCAGGGCGGCCCGGTCGGGATGGACACGGCGATGGGGCTGGTCAGCGTCCCTGGCGACGGGTCAGCGCGCGAACGTCAGGACGACAGCGCCCTGCTCGGGCTCTCGTTGCTGTTCGGCGGCTTGGGCCTGGTCGACCTCGACGTGCCGCCGGAGGTGGTGGTGCCCGAGCTGTCAGGGATGCGGGTCTTCGTCGGCTACGCGGGGTGGAGCGCGGGTCAGCTGGACGACGAGCTCGAAGAAGGTGCCTGGTATGTCGTCGACCTGGAGCCGCGTGACCCGTTCGGCGACCACGTCGCGACCATGTGGGAGGACGTGCTGATCCGGCAGCGCAACACGCTGTCCCTCGTGGCACGGCATACCGACCGCCCCGAGCTCAACTGATCGTGCCCCGCCGGAGCCCCACCCGGACCGGACGCGTCGGGTGGTGACAATCACCCTGACCGGACGCGTCGGGTGGTGACAATCACCCCGACCGGACGCCTGGGTGGTGAGGTCGCCGACCGGACGCGTGGAGTGGTGAGGACGCCCTCAGTCCTTGTCGTCGCCGCCCGTGCCGAGCGAGGAGTAGATCTCCTTGCACTCCGGGCAGACCGGGGATCGGTTGGGGTCTCGCCCTGGGACCCACACCTTCCCGCACAGCGCGATCACGGGGTCCCCGGACAGTGCACTCTCGAGGATCTTCTCCTTGCGCACGTAGTGCGCGAAGCGCTCGTGGTCGCCGGGCTCGGCCAGCCGGGGGTCGGTGCGGGTGTCCTCGCGCTCCAAGACCGCGGTCTGGGTCGAGGGGCCAGTCGGGGCCTCGGGCGCGTCCAGCGGGCTCTGCGACATACCCGCATCGTATGCCGTGTGGCCGAGCGCACCTTGCGCGTCTGGTGGGGTGGTTTGTCGCCAGCCGGCGCGTCCGGTGGGGTGGTTTGTCGCCAGCGCGCGTCCGGTGGGGGTTTTGTCGCGCCCCGGCGCGTCCGGTCGGGGTGGGGTGGGCTGGGCTCTGGCGACACGCGCTAACACACTGTCTCCTCCGTTTACGGCGCGTCGGGAGCCCGGGCATGTCGCCGCGACCGATTGCCTAGGGTGGCAGGCGATGTCCACCTCCGCCGCCTCGCACCTGCCCCCGGCCTTTCCCGAGCGCGCGGCCTGGGGCACCGCGGGAGCCCTGCGCGCCTGGCAGGCAGCGGCCCTCGAGCGCTACCTGGCCGAGCAGCCCCGCGACTTCCTCGCCGTCGCCACGCCCGGCGCCGGCAAGACCACGTTCGCGCTGCGGATCGCCACCGAGCTGCTGCGACCGCGGACCGTCGAGCGCGTCACCGTCGTCGCGCCGACCGAGCACCTGAAGCCCCAGTGGGCCGACGCCGCGCGCGCGGGTCGGCATCGCGCCTCGACCCCACGTTCGCCAACGCCCAGGGCACGCCACGGCCGCGACTTCGACGGCGTCGCCGTCACCTACGCCAGGTCGCCAGCAAGCCGGCTGCTGCACCGGGCGCGCACCGAGGCCGCCCGCACGCTGGTCATCCTCGACGAGATCCACCACGGCGGCGACGCGCTGTCCTGGGGCGAGGCGTCCGCGAGGCGTTCGAGCCGGCCAC
Source organism: uncultured Actinomycetota bacterium (assembly GCA_963781115.1). GTDB lineage: Bacteria > Actinomycetota > Actinomycetes > Actinomycetales > Dermatophilaceae > Ornithinicoccus. Next base: position 587,745 of record CAWADV010000005.1, on the reverse strand, counting down.
GCGGCGGCTGGCGCTCACCGGCACGCCGTTCCGCTCCGACACCAGCCGCGATCCCGTTCGTCGCGCTACGAGCCGGACCGCGACGGCATCCGCCGCTCGCGCGGCCGACTACTCCTACGGCTACGCCGACGCGCTGCGCGACGGCGTCGTGCGGCCGGTGCTGTTCCTGGCCTACTCCGGCAACGATGCGCTGGCGCACCAGCGCCGGCGACGAGGTGGCGGCCCGGCTCGGCGAGCCGCTGACCAAGGACCTCACCGCGCAGGCCTGGCGGACGGCGCTGGACCCGAAGGGCGAGTGGATCCCCTCCGTGCTGCGCCGCCGCCGACACGCGGCTGACCGAGGTGCGCCGGCACGTCCCGGACGCCGGCGGGCTGGTCATCGCCACCGACCAGGCCGCGGCCCGGGCCTACGCGGCGCTGCTGCGCGCAGTCACCGGCGAGCGGCCCACCGTCGTGCTGTCCGACGACGCCGGCGCCTCGGATCGGATCGAGGAGTTCGCCGAGGGCGACGCAGCGCTGGATGGTCGCCGTGCGGATGGTCTCCGAGGGCGTCGACGTGCCCCGGCTCGCGGTCGGCGTCTACGCGACCTCAGCCGCGACGCCGCTGTTCTTCGCCCAGGCGGTCGGCCGGTTCGTCCGGGCCCGGCGCCGCGGCGAGACCGCGTCGGTCTTCCTGCCCAGCGTGCCGCCGCTGCTGCAGCTCGCCGGCCGCGATGGAGCTCGAGCGCGACCACGCCCTCGACCGCCGACCGACGCGACGACGACGGACTCTGGTCGCCGGAGGACGCCCTGCTGGCCGCGGCCGAACCGGCCGAGAAGCGCCGCCGGACGAGCTGGAGAGGCTGCGTTCGAGGCGCTCGGACTCGCACGCCGAGTTCGACCGGGTGCTCTTCGACGCGCGAGCGAGTTCGGCACTCAGGGCGCGGCCGGCAGCGCAGGAGGAGCAGGACTACCTCGGCCTGCCCGGGCTGCTCGAGCCCGACCAGGTGGCGCACGTGCTGCGCGAGCGGCAGGCCGACCAGGTCGCGCTCGGGCGGAGGCCGGCAGCGCGCCGAGCCACGTCTCGGCCCACCGAGCACTGGCCGAGCACCGCAAGGAGCTCAACGGCATCGTCTCGGCCTATGCCCGCAAGTCCGGTCAGCCGCACGCCATGGTGCACGCCGAGCTGCGCCGGGTCTGTGGCGGACCGGAGCTGGCGACCGCGAGCAGCGAGCAGGTGCTGCAACGGATCGAGACCCTGCGCCGGTGGTTCGTGGGCCGCCGCTGAGGCTGGTGCGGTCTGACAGGATCGGGCCGGTGACCGCCGACCCCCTCCCGCGCAGGCAGACCAGCGATGAGGTCGTCGCCTTGGCCGGCCGACACTTGGAGTGGTTCGGCGAGGGTGCGGTCTGGCCAGTGCGGCTGGGGGCCGCGTTGCTCGGCTCGGGGGAGTCGTATGACGCGTGGCTGGTCACCGCGAGCCCCGGCGCCGCTCGACACCAGGTGGTGGTCCGACTGCCGCGCCGATCTTTGCCGGAGCTCCCCGCGGCCGATGCGGGAGGAGTTCGCGGCCCTGGCGCATCGCCCCGGTGGGACTAGGGCCAGGGCCGGTCGCCCTGAACGACCGGGCCGACCTCGACGAGCCGCCATACATGGTGGTCGAGGTGGTGCCGGGGCACCCACGTCCGGCCCGCGCCTGGACCGCGGAACTGCTGGCCGCGCACGCTGGGCAGCTGGCACGACTGCACGAACGGACCTGGCGCACCCACGGCGACGTGGGCACGGCAGCCTCCAACACCGGCACGTCGATCAGCCTGGTGGCGCGAGCTGAGCGGCCTGCTGGACTACTGGCGCCGGCGCCCAGGCCCCGCGGCTGGGGAGGCGCTGGCTGGTCTGGCGCCCCGGATGGAGGCGTATGTCGCCCGCGTCGAGCCGGAGGTCGCCGCCCTCGACGGAGTTCAGCCTGCTGCACGGCGACCCGGTCCTGAGCAACATCCTGGTCAGTGGGGGCACGCCGCGGTATGTCGACTGGGAGTGGGCCAGGATCGGCTGACCCGGCCCGCGACCTGGGCTTCATCGGCGGCGCGATCCACGCCGACCCGTGGTACCTCTCGCTGGACGACGACGCGGTCGACGACCTGCTGCAGGCCTACCTCGACGCCGGCGGGCGGGGTGAGCTCACCTCGCTGAGGCGGCGCCGGGACGCCTGGCTCGCTCTGGAGGCTTTCGGCGTCATCGCCTACCTCACCGACCTGCCCCCGGAGCGCTCGACCGCGCAGCACGTCCGGGCGCGGGCCAGCCTGCTGGAGTCGCTGGAGGCGTGGCTGCCCTGAGCCGCGCGCCTGCTCGAGCCGGGGGGCGCTCAGCGGGGACACGTCGAGCGTGTGACCTTTCCGCCCCCTGAGGGGCTACATCTCCACACGCTCTGTCGGTAGGCGACGTCCCGGACGCCAGCACTGCAGGCTTGACCCTGGAAACCCCGGCTTCACCCCGAAAGCCTTCCGGGGTGAAGCCGGGGTTTATCGGGTTACCCGATAAAGCCGGTGAGGCCCCACCGGCGGGGGCGGCGGGGGGGGGTGGGTCAGTAGAGGAACATCGGCTTGCCGCGCACGTGCCGCACCTTGGGCCGGTAGTTCGGCGCGTCGTACAGCTCGTCGACGTCGACCCGCTTGACGCCCTCGCCGGTGACCGAGATCGGCACCGTGGTGTAGGTGCCGTTGCGCAGCGCGACCATCCGGCCGGTCGAGCCGTCCAGGGCCAGGTCGGCCGCCATGACGGCGTAGTTGGTGGCCACCATCAGGTCGAGGGAGTCCGGGCTGCCCGAGCGCATCAGGTAGCCGACCTGCTGGTAGACGATGCCCTCGCCGGTCAGCTCCTTGATGCAGCTCGCCGGTCAGCTGCCCGATGCCGCCCAGCTTGCGGTGGCCGTAGGCGTCGGCCTCGCCGGTCAGCATCATGTCGCCGCCGGCGATGGTGGCGCCCTCGGAGATGGTGCACCATCGCGTAGTTGCGACGGGTTGCTCGGCCTTGTCCTGCATCAGCAGCTCGGCCGAGCCGCTCGAGGTCGAACGGCACCTCGGAGATGATCGCGCGGTCGACGCCGGCCAGGTAGGCCGTGATCAGCGGGTCTCGCCGCTGTTGCGGCCGAACAGCTCGACGACGGCGATGCGCTCGTGCGAGCCGGTCGACGTGCGCAGGCTGTGGATGAACTCGACGCCCCGGGTGACGGCGGTGGAGAAGCCGATGCAGTAGTCGGTGCCGAAGACGTCGTTGTCCATCGTCTTGGGGATGGCGATCGACGGGCACGCCCTCCTGTGCAGGCGCAGGCCGTAGGACAGCGTGTCGTCGCCGCCGATCGGGATGAGGCGTCGATGCCCAGGTGCTCGAGCACGCTGCAGCACGTGCGGCGGTGCAGTCGTAACGGGCCTTCGCCGACGGCCTGGTCGGCCGAGGAAGTCCGGCACGTCGCTGGCGCGACATCTTGCCGGGGTTGGTCCGCGAGGTGTGCAGGATGGTGCCGCCGCTGCGGTCGATGGTGCGGACCGCCACCGGGTCGAGCGGCAGCACGTTGGACTCGAGGCGGCGGGGTCGTCCGGGTCGGCCTGGCAGCCCGCCCCAGCCGCGGCGGATGCCGACGACCTCGTGGCCGTCCTCGGCGACGCGGTTGACGACGGCCTTGATGCAGGGGTTGAGCCCGGGGACGTCGCCGCCGCCGGTGAGGATGCCGATGCGCATCGGGATACAGAACCTTCCACTGCGGGGTCAGGGAGTGGGCCGTGCGCGGTGCGACGCTGCACCGGGGCGTGTGGTGTGACGCCGGTCACGAACCCGGGGGCGATGCTACCCCGCCGGGTGGGCACCCGGGTCGGCCCCCGCGGCGCTCGAGTCGGCCCCCGCGGCGCTCGGGTCGGCCTCGAAGGCCTGGGCGATGGCGACCCGGTGGTGGTGCAGGACGGCCCAGCTGGCCAGGCCGGCGACCAGCGACAGCACACCGGCGATGACGAACACGGCAGGCAGCCCGAGCCAGCGGCCCAGCACGCCGCCGAGCAGCGACCCGACGGGGATCCCACCCCAGATGACCGTGCGGTAGGCGCCCTGGACGCGGCCGAAGAGGCGCTCGGGGATCACCGCCTGGCGCATCGACATGATCTGCACGTTGAACGCCGAGATCGCCGCCGCGGACAGGGCGAACCCGACCACCGCGACGACCGGCCCGACCCAGATCCCCATCGCCAGCACCGCTACCGCCGCGACGACCTCGAGCACGCCCATCGCCGTGGTCCGGCCCAGGAGCCGCGTGGCGACGGGGGACAGCATCGAGCCGGCGATCGCTCCGACACCGGCGACAGCCAGGAAGAGGCCGAAGTCGCGCTCGTCCAGGCCCAGCTCGTCGAGCACGAAGAGCACCAGGATGCCGTTGGTCATCGAGCCGAAGACCGCGGTCAGCGCGGTGGTCAGCATCACCGGAAACAGGATCGGGTGGTGTCGCAGCCAGCGCAGACCTTCGACGGTGTCCTGCCGCGCGGAGGTCGGCTCCTCGCGCGCCGGGCGGAACTGGCCCGCGACGAGCAGCACCAGGCCGGCGGCGAGCAGATAGGCCACCGCGTTGGTCCAGAACGGCAGGCTGACGGCGACCGCGAAGAGCCAGGCACCCAGTGGCGCGCCGACGAAGATCTGGCCGACCGCCTCCGCAGTCGTCAGCCGGCTGTTGCCGCTCTCGAGCTGCTGCCGGGACACCACTGCGGGCAGCATCGCCCGGGCCGCGCTGTCATAGACCACCTCGGCGGTGCCCAGCGCGAACGCCGCGACATAGAGCAGCGGCAGGGACGCCCAGCCGCCGACGACGGCGACGGCCAGAGCGGCCATCAGCGCGGCCCGGGCCAGGTTGGCGCAGGCCATCGTGCGACGCCGGTCGGTGCGGTCGACCAACGTGCCGGCGGGGATGGCGAACAGCAGCCAGGGCAGGAACACCAGCGCCCCGAGGGCACTGACCAGCACCGGGTCGCGGCTCAGGGTCGCGGCGAGCAGGGGTGCCGCGGCACCGAGCACGCCGTCGGACAGGTTGGAGACGCTGCTCGCCGCGAACAGACGCCAGAAGCTGCGGCCCAGCCCGCCCCGAGGCTCGGCAGGGCTCGGCGGCTCGGGGCTGCTCGACGCTGGACCCGGTGCGGGCGTCGGCGTGCTCATCGGCGCTCCGCATAGATCCGCCGCACGACGTCCTCGATGTCGGGCTCGTCGACGGACAGGTCGCGCACGTCGACCCGAGCCGAGACGGCGGTCAGCACGGCGGCCGCCGTCGTGTGGTCGGGGTCGAAGGCGAGCCGTTGCCGCAGCCCGTGACCTTCGCTGGCCAGGTGCTCGGTATGGGGTATGCCGCGCAGGTCCTGCGCCGGCTCGGCCAGGTCGACCACCAGCACCCGACGTGCACCGACCGTGCGGGACAGGCCGGCCAGCGTGCCGTCGAAGGCCAGCCGGCCGTGGTCGATGACCAGGACCCGGTCGCACAGCCGCTCCACGTCGCCCATGTCGTGGGTGGTCAGCAGCAGCGTCGTCCCGTGCGTGGCCCGCTCGGCGATGAGGAACTCGCGCAGCCGCTGCTTGGACAGCACGTCCAGGCCGATCGTCGGCTCGTCGAGCACCACCAGGGCAGGGGAGTGCAGCAGTGCTGCCGCCACTTCTGCGCGCATCCGCTGGCCCAGCGAGAGCTGGCGGACGGGGGTGTCGAGGTAGCCGCCCATCTCCAGCCGTTCGACCAGATCGCTGGTGCGGGCCGCCTGGTCGGCGGGTGCGAGGTGGTGGATCGCGGCGAGGATCTGGAAGGACTCCCGCACCGGCAGGTCCCACCACAGCTGCGAGCGCTGGCCGAACACCACCCCGATCCGCCGGGCCAGCGAGCGCCGCTGCTGGACCGGCCGCAGGCCACAGGTGCGCACCTCTCCGGCGGTAGGCACCAGGATGCCCGCCAGCATCTTGATCGTGGTGGACTTGCCCGCCCCGTTGGCGCCGATGTAGCCGACCGCCTCGCCGGGCTGCACGGTGAAGCTGAGGTCGGCCACCGCGGTGAGCCGGCGCCCGCGCAGGCGGCTGCCCCGGGTGCGCACGACGAACTCGCGGGTCAGGCCCTCCGCGGCGATGATCGGCTCGCTCACCCTCCGGCCCCCTGGTAGTGACGCATGCCCCAACGCCAGCAGCCGAGCGCCACCAGCCAGGCCCATCCTGCGGCCAGGGGGGTGGCCCAGGCCAGGCCGGCCGGCAGCCAGTCCGGCCCGGTGAGGTCGAGCAGCCACAGCGCGGGGAGGTAGCCGGTGAAGACCACCGGGAAGACCAGGCCGAAGACGAGCACCATCGACCGCGGCCAGACCGAGGCCGGCTGGCTCCCGGCATACCGGCCGCCATAGACGAACGCGTTGGTCGTCTCCGCTCCGTTGACCAGGAAGAACTGCAGCCCGGCGGCGGTGACGAACATCGCCGCATAGATCGCGACGGCCGACGGCAGCACCAGCGCCAGCAGCAGCACCTTGGCCGGCGACCAGTCGACGTCGCTGACCACGAGGCCGACACCCAGGATGACCAGCCCCCCGGCCACCCGGGCCAGCCGGCGCAGGCCGATGTTGCTGGTCATCAGCTGGGTCAGGACGGGTTGAGGCCGCAGGTAGAAGACGTCCAGCGTGCCGGCCCGGATGTGCACCGGGATCTCGTCGCAGTGGCCGACCAGCAGGTCGGCGAGGCTGAAGCTCAGCTCGGCCAGGCCGAAGACCAGCATGATCGCCGGCAGCGTGAGGCCGCCCAGGACGTCGACGTGGTAGTAGAGCACCCAGATCTCGGCGAACTCGGTCAGCGTGATCAGGCCGGCCGCGACGAGGTCGAGCCGGAAGGAGGCCCGGTGCGAGCGTTGCGCCCTGACCCGCGAGGCCAGGACGGCCCGGTAGGCGGCCAGGTCGGCCCGCCAGGGCGGCCGGGGCGGCCGGGCGCTGGCCGCGAGCGCGGAGGAGATCGGGCTGCCCACCGCTCGGGCTTCAGCCACCTTGCACCTCCAGGTGACGCCGTCCGGCGCGGGTGAGCAGGGCACCGGCGAGCCAGGCCAGGGCGAGCCAGCCGACCTGCTGCGCGATCAGCACCAGGGAGGCCGAGTCGCCGACCCGGCCGCTGAACACATCGATCGGCGTCATCAGGATCGAGGGGAACGGGGTGGCATAGGCCACGGCTTGCAGCCACCCCGGGAACAGCGCCAGGGGCAGGTAGAGACCGGAGAAGAAGCCCCCGACGACCATGTAGGCGACCTGCAGCCCGCGCACCTCCACGAGCCAGAGCCCCGCGATGTTGATCAGGTAGACCAGCAGGTAGGCCAGCGACATGCCGAGCACGAGGCTGAGCGCACCGAGCAGGTAGGGCGTCAGGTGGCCGGGCAGCGTCATGCCCGTCACCAGAGCGCCGGTGAGCAGCGTGGGCACGGTCCGGGGGAGCAGCGAGAACATCCGGCGGCCGAGCTCGGTGGCCAGGCCAGCGGCCTGCAGGTCCAGCGGCCGCAGGAAGTCGATGGCGATGTCGCCGTTCTTGATCCGGTCGCCGAGCACGTCCCGCCCCATCAGGTTGACCAGGCCGAGCATCGACTGCCCCAGCCAGATGAACGCGAGCATCTGACCCTGGTCATACCCGGCCACGGACCCGCCGGCCGCCTCGACCGTCGCCAGCAGGATGGCCGCCTTGAGGAAACCGAAGGTGACGTTGGCGACCACCCCGCCTGCGGCCGCCCCGAGGTAGGCCGTCTCCTGACGCAGCCCCGCCAGGAACAACCGGAGGTAGGGGCGCACCGACCAGTCGGACCACCGCTCGCCTCCGCCGACTGACCTCGCGCGAGGTGAGGTGGTCGACGTCACAACCGCCAGACCCTACTCCGCTAGGTTGGCCAGGACAGCCCACTACGCCAGGAGGCACTCATGGCCGGCACCGTCGCCAAGGTCACCGAGATCACCGCCCGTTCGGACACCAGCTTCGAGGACGCCATCTCGATCGGGGTCCAGCGCGCCAACGACACCCTGCGCAACGTGCGCGGCGCGTGGGTCAAGGAGATGAAGGTCGAGTGCGCCGACGGGGCGATCACGGCCTACCAGGTCGCCCTCGAGGTGACCTTCGTCCTCGACGACTGACCCACCGGGCACCCGCCTCAGACGGTCCCGCGGACCAGCGGGCGGGTGCGCCACCGGATCCTGGTGGACAGCGCGATCACCGTCGAGGACCGCTCCACCTGGGGCAGCGCCACGACCTGGTCGATGACCCGCTGCAGGTCGGCGTTGTCGCGCGCGACCACCTGGATCATCAGGTCGCCGTCGCCGGTGATGGTGTGCGCCTCGAGCACCTCCGGGATCGCTGCCAGGTGTGCCACGACCGGACCGGAGCCGGCGTGCTGGCTGATCTCCAGGGTGCAGAACGCGGTCACCGGGAAGCCCATCGCCGCCGGGTCGACCTGCGGGGCGAAGCTGCTGATCACGCCGGCTGAGACCAGGCGGTCCAGCCGGCTCTGCACCGTGCCGCGGGCCACCCCGAGGTCGCGGCTGGCCCCGAGGACGCCGATCTGCGGCTGGTCCTGGAGCAGCCCGAGCAGCCGCCGGTCCAGGTCGTCCAGCTCGTGCGCCATACCGGCGAGTATGCCGTGCGGGTGGGCAGTCTGCACACCTCCTCGCCAGATCCGGCCGACAACGTGTGCAGGATGACCAGTCCAGCCGCGGCTGGTTGCCCAATCCACCCGTGCGAGGCACAGTGGGCCGGATGACCGACACCTTCCAGCTCACCGACCAGGAGCGCGAGGCCGACCTCCAGCTCGACCAGCTCAAGCAGCTTGTCGGCCTGGTGCCCTACGACGAGTCCCAGGACGTCTTCCCGGTCACCGGGTGGGACGCGATCGTGTTCGTCGTCGGCAACGCGACGCAGGCCGCGCACTACTACCAGAGCGCGTTCGGGATGGAGCTGGTCGGCTACAGCGGGCCGGAGACCGGCAACCGCGACCACAAGGCGTTCGTCCTGAAGTCCGGCTCGATCAAGTTCGTCATCAAGGGCGGAGTCGACCCCAACAGCCCGCTGCACGACCACGTGCGCCGGCACGGTGACGGCGTCGTCGACATCTCCCTGGAGGTGCCCGACGTCGACCGCTGCATCGAGCACGCCCGCACGATCGGCGCGACGATCCTGCAGGAGCCGACCGACCTCAGCGACGACCACGGCTCGGTCCGGGTGGCCGCGATCGCCACGTACGGCGACACCCGGCACACCCTGGTCCAGCGTGGCGACTACGCCGGCCCCTACCTGCCCGGCTACGTCGAGCGCAGCTCGGGCTACGTGCGGCGCGAGGGTGCCCCGAAGCGTCTGTTCCAGGCGCTGGACCACGTGGTCGGCAACGTCGAGCTCGGCAAGATGGACGAGTGGGTCGAGTACTACAACAAGGTCATGGGCTTTGTGAACATGGCCGAGTTCATCGGTGACGACATCGCCACCGACTACTCCGCGCTGATGTCCAAGGTCGTGGCCAACGGCAACCACCGGGTCAAGTTCCCGCTCAACGAGCCGGCCGTCGCCAAGAAGAAGAGCCAGATCGATGAGTACCTGGAGTTCTACCGCGGCCCCGGCGCCCAGCACCTGGCGCTGGCCACCAACGACATCCTGCGCACGGTCGACGAGATGCGGGCCCACGGCGTGGAGTTCCTCCCGACGCCGGACTCCTACTACCAGGACGCGGAGCTGCGCGAGCGGATCGGCCTGGTGCGGGTGCCGATCGAGGAGCTGCAGTCCCGGGGCATCCTGGTCGACCGTGACGAGGACGGCTACCTGCTGCAGATCTTCACCCGCCCCGTCCAGGACCGGCCGACGGTCTTCTTCGAGCTGATCGAGCGGCACGGGTCGCTCGGCTTCGGCAAGGGCAACTTCAAGGCATTGTTCGAGGCGATCGAGCGCGAGCAGGACAAGCGCGGCAACCTCTGACCAGACCGGTCCCGTGACCAGGGCGGGCGCCATACCCACCGGGTATGGCGCCCGCTCGCCTGTGCGGGTGGGTGCCCCGCTCGGCACCGGCGCAGCCGCCTCGGCGTGGCAGGCTGTCCCCATGACACGTGATGCCGGGTGGTACGACGACCCCGAGGACAACAACAACCTGCGCTACTGGGACGGCGTGCAGTGGAGCCAGCACACCAGCCCGCGGATCAAGCCGGGCCTGGAGCAGGCGGGGGGCGGCGGCGGTGCTGTCGGGGCGGGCAGCTATGGCCAGCAGACGTACGGCCAGCAGAGCGCACCGGGCTACGGCCAGCAGGCTGAGCAGGGCTACGGCCAGCAGGCCCAGCAGGGCACCAACCCCTATGCGGGCCAGACCGGGCAGCAGCCCTACCAGGGCACCCAGCAGGGCGGCTGGGGCCAGCCGATGCCGGGCGGCTATGCCGGCGCCTACGGCGCGGGCCCGACGACCCCGGACGGCCAGCCGCTGGCCGGGTGGGGGATGCGTCTGCTGGCTCGCCTGATCGACGGCCTCATCATGGTCATCATCACCTGGCTGACCGCGATCGTCGTGGCTCCGGACTTCCTGGAGCGCTACACCGAGTTCGTGATGGATGCCGGCAGCCAGGGGAGTGTGCTCGCCCTGCCGTCCGACATCCAGAGCGACATGTTCAGGATCGGCCTGGTCAGCGGCCTGCTCAGCTTTGCCTACGAGATCCTCACGCTGAAGTTCCTGGGCGGCTCGCTCGGCAAGCTGGCCACCGGCCTGCGGGTGCGCCTGCGGGAGCGTCCGGGCCCGCTGTCCTGGAGCACCGCGGCGATCCGCTCGCTGGTCTGGACCGGACCGAGCCTGCTGAGCAGCGCCCCGGCGGTCGGCGGCCTGTTCACCGGGCTGTTCAGCCTGCTCAACGGTCTCTGGCCGCTGTGGGACAAGGACAAGCAGTCGCTCAACGACAAGTTCGCCAAGACCAACGTGGTCAAGAAGGGCTGAGCCCGCTCAGCGGGCCGGCGCGATCGTCCCGCGCACCTCGGCCAGGCCGATCACCGTCCCGCCCTCGCCAGGGGCGGTGGCGGTGATCGTGACCGTGTCGCCGTCAGCCAGGAACGCGCGGGTCGACCCGTCGTCCAGTGTCAACGGCTCCGTCCCGTTCCAGCTCAGCTCCAGCAGCGAGCCGCGCTGCCCGGGGTCGGGGCCGCTGACCGTCCCGCTGGCGAACACGTCTCCGTCGGAGATGGCCGCCCCGTTGACCGTCAGGTGGGCCAGCATCTGCGCCGGCGACCAGTACATGGTCCGGTAGGGCGGCCGGGAGACCAGCGTGCCGTTCAGCCGCACCTCCAGGGCCAGGTCGAGCCCGTATGACGCGTGGCCCGTCCCGGTGAGGTAGGGCAGGGGAGCCGGTTCCTGGGCGGGCAGCGGCACGCGCGCGGCCGACAGAGCCGACATCGGGGTCACCCACGCGGCGATCGAGGACGCGAACGACTTGCCCAGGAACGGACCGAGCGGGACGTACTCCCAGGCCTGCAGGTCGCGGGCAGACCAGTCGTTGAACAGAGCCACCCCGAACAGGTGCGCACCGGTCTGCTCGATCGGCACCGGCTGACCCACCGTCGTGCCGCCGCCGACGACGAAGGCGAGCTCGGCCTCGATGTCGAGCTTGACGCTGGGGCCGAAGACCGGAGCCGGGTCGGTCGGGGCCTTGCGCTGGCCGCAGGGACGCACGACATCGGTGCCGCTCACCACGATGGTCGAGGAGCGACCGTGGTAGCCGATCGGCAGGTGTTTCCAGTTGGGAGTCAGCGGCTCGCCGTCCGGACGGAAGATCCGGCCGACATTGGTGGCGTGGTGCTCGCTGGCATAGAAGTCGACGTAGTCGGCCACCTGGACCGGCAGGTGCAGCTGCACCGCGTCCACGTCGTGCAGGTGGGGGGCGGCCGCAGCGAGCCCGTCAGTCGTGCCCAGCCGGTCCTGCAGCGCCTCGCGCACCTGGGCCCACATGTCGGGGCCGGTCGACAGCAGCCCGTTCAGCGTGCTGCCCTGGACGGCGCCGGCCCACGAAGCGCTGTGGGCCGTCGCCCAGGCAGCCAGATCGAGCACCTGGTCTCCCACCCGGACCCCCACGCGTGGCCGCGACCCGTGCGTGCTGAAGACGCCGTAGGGCAGGTGGTGCAGCCCGAACGGGTGCTCCGCCGACGGCACCGTGGTCATCGCTGCTCCTCCTCGCCGGAGAGCAGGCCCAGCCCTCGCAGCTCGTGGATCGGGTCGAGCACCCCGCAGCAGCCGAAGGACCGGAACTGGCTGCGCACGGCGCTGGCCTCCTCGCCGGTGATCCGCTGCGCCTGGTCGACGAGGTCGGTGGCGTCTCGTTCGAGCAGCGCTTCGCGCACGTCGTCATGGGAGTGGCCCTGCACCGCACGGTGCACGGCGATCAGGACGTTGAGCACCCCATGCTGGTCCTCCACGCCGCCGTCGGCGTCGGTCACCGAGGTGGCGACCGCGTGGTGCAGACCCCCGGTGAGCTTGAAGCCCAGCCCGTGCTCGAGGCAGCGCAGGAGGAAGTCGGTGAGCTCCTCGGCGTCGGGCACCGGCTCCTGCGCCGTGCTCTGGGTGCGCAGCTTGGCGACCAGGCCCACCGCCTCGTCCCCCGCCTGCGCCAGCGCTGCCAGCACCGCGCGCTGCTCGACGCGATGGCGCGGCACCTCGACGGCCAGCGGCAGGTCCCAGCGCAGTGACCGGTGCCAGTCGCTGCTGTGCGCCAGCTCGACGGCATGCAGGGCGACCTGTCCGGAGGAGCCCAGGGCTCGCACGGCGACCTCGACCTCGGCCAACGCGGTGCCCGCGCGGGCGACCAGCCCCACCGCCAGCGGACCGTCCTGCTCCGGGTGCAGCCCGAGCAGCGACTCCGCCGAGGTGACCGGCACCAGAAGCGGCCCGACCAGGTCGGCCCACGGACCGGCCTGGAGGCTGCGGTGGGCGGCGACGGCATCGGGCAGTGGCGCCAGGCCGGGCGGGAAGACGGCGGCGTCGTCCACGAGCCGGGCAAACAGCGTGCGGTCGGCACGGGTGCGCGGCCCGCCCGCTCCGGTCGACGTCGACACAGCCCGCACGCTACTTCATCGCCGGGGGCGCCTGGCGCTGGACTAGCCTGGCCGAGGGACTGCCGCGACCGTGGCGTCGCCGACCGTCGCCAGCAAGGGAGCTCGCCGTGGCCTACTACCGCAGCGTGGGGAACGTGCCACCCAAGCGCCATACCCAGCACCGCGCCGAGGGGGGCGAGCTCTACTACGAGGAGCTGATGGGGGAGGAGGGCTTCTCCTCGGACTCCTCGCTGCTCTACCACCGCAACATCCCCTCGGCGATCGCCGCGACGGCCGTCTGGGAGCTCGGCGACATGGGCACCGTGGCCAACCACCCCCTCGCGCCGCGGCACCTGAAGCTGCACGACCTGTTCGGACCCGACGACACGGGCGTGGACGTGGTCACCGGACGCCGGCTGGTGCTCGGCAACGGCGACGTCCGGCTGCTCTACGTGGTGGCCGACGCCCCGAGCCCCTACTACCGCAACGGCATCGGCGACGAGTGCGTCTACATCGAGCGCGGCGGCGCCCGGGTGGAGACCGTCTTCGGGGCGTTCGAGGTGGCACAGGGCGACTACCTGGTCATCCCGCGGGCGACGACCCACCGGTGGCTGCCGCGGGTCGCGGGCGACGAGAGGTTCAGCGAGCCGCTGCGCGCCTACGTCATCGAGGCCAACAGCCACATCACCCCACCCAAGCGCTACCTGTCCAAGTTCGGCCAGCTGCTGGAGCACGCCCCCTACTGCGAGCGTGACCTGCACGGGCCGCAGGCCACCCTGCTGGCCGAGGATGTCGGCGCCGACCCCGCCGAGCACACCGACGTGCTGATCAAGCACCGGGGCAGCGGACCGCACTCCACCGGGGGGATGGTCGGCACCCGGTTCACCTATCCCTACCACCCGTTCGACGTCGTGGGCTGGGACGGCTGCCTCTATCCCTACGTGTTCAACGTCAGCGACTTCGAGCCGATCACCGGGCGGGTCCACCAGCCGCCGCCGGTGCACCAGGTGTTCGAGGCCCACAACTTCGTCATCTGCAACTTCGTGCCGCGCAAGGTCGACTACCACCCGCTGGCGATCCCGGTGCCCTACTACCACTCCAACGTCGACAGCGACGAGATCATGTTCTACGTCGACGGCGACTACGAGGCGCGCAAGGGCTCGGGCATCGGCAAGGGCTCGATCTCGGTGCACCCCGGTGGCCACGCCCACGGCCCGCAGCCGGGTGCGACCGAGAAGTCGATCGGCATCGACTACTTCGACGAGCTGGCGGTGATGGTCGACACGTTCCGCCCGCTCGAGCTCGGTGAGGCAGGTCGCGCCGTCGACGACGGGCTGTATGCGATGTCCTGGGTCAACGGCCTGGACGCCGGCGGCAGAAGCCGCCCGGAGAGCCCCGGCAGCGGCGAGGTGTTCAGCACCAGCTGAGGCCGGCGCCGCGCTGGGGTCAGGGCCAGTCGCTCTGGTAGCTGGTCGGGATGGCCGGCTCCCCGTGCGACAGGCGCAGCGCACGGGTCGGCAGCTCCGCCCTCGAGGCCGTATGGCGCTGTCGTGCGCCCTCCACGTCGGTCGCGGCGACCACCTCCCCGGAGCGCACGAGCGGCACCAGCAGCGAGCGGTCGTCGCCGTCGCCGGCCGGGTGCTCGCCGATGCCGAGCACCTCCTCGTGGGCCACGCCGCGGCTGTCCCGGCGCCTCAGGGCGTACTTGCGACCGCCGACCGACGTCTTGTCCTTGCTCGCCTTGGCCACGCCCTCCATCGCTCCCGCCGAGCTCTCCCGCGCGACCAGCTTGTAGACCATGCCGGCCGTCGGCGCCCCCGACCCGGTGACCAGGCGGGTCCCCACGCCATAGCCGTCGACCGGCGCCGACTGCAGGGCCGCGATGGCGTACTCGTCGAGGTCGGAGGTGACCACGATCCGGGTGTCCGTGGCCCCCAGCGCGTCCAACAGCCCACGCACCTCGCGTGCCTGGTCGACCAGGTCGCCGGAGTCCAGCCGCACCCCGCCGAGCGCGGGACCGGCCAGCTCGACCGCGAGCCGCACGGCCCCCTCCACGTCATAGGTGTCGACGAGCAGGGTCGTGGCCGGTCCCAGGCTGCTCAGCTGGGCGGCGAACGCCTCGCGCTCGCTGTCGTGCAGCAGGGTGAAGGAGTGCGCGGCTGTGCCGCGGGTGGGGATCTGGTGGCGGCGACCGGCCTCGAGGTTGGAGGTCGAGGCGAACCCCGCGATGTAGGCCGCTCGCGCGGCGGCCACCGCCGCTGACTCGTGGGTGCGGCGTGAGCCCATCTCGATGCACGGCCGGTCATGGGCGGCCGCGGTCATCCGCGAGGCCGCGGAGGCGACGGCGCTGTCGTGGTTGAGCACGGACAGCACCAGGGTCTCCAGCACGACGCCCTCGACGAAGGTCGACTCCACGATGAGCACCGGTGACCCCGGGAAGTAGCACTCACCCTCGGCGTAGCCCCAGATGTCCCCGGTGAACCGATAGCCGGCCAGGTAGTCCAGGGTCGCCTCGTCGACGACCGCACGCTCCCGGAGGAAGGCCAGCTCCGGCTCGCCGAACCGGAAGTCCGCCAGGGCCTGCAACAGCCGCCCCGTCCCGGCCAGCACGCCGTAGCGCCGCCCGTCCGGCAGCCGGCGGGCGAAGGTCTCGAAGACGCAGCGCCGTTGGCCGTGACGTCCGGCCAGCGCGGCCTGCACCATGGTCAGCTCGTAGTGGTCGGTGAGCAGGGCGGTGCTCGTGGTCACCCCGCCACCCTAAAGTGGGAGCCGTGTCCACGCTGCCCCCCGAACCCCCGGACAGCCCTCATGGCACCCCTGGGCAGTCGGGCCAGGTCGCGGTCCTGGACCGCCCAGCGGCGGACACCCCCTGGGTGACGCTGGTCTGGAACGACCCGGTCAACCTGATGTCCTATGTCACCTGGGTCTTCCAGTCGCACTTCGGCTACTCACGCAGCAAGGCCGAGAAGCTGATGATGCAGGTGCACCAGGAGGGGCGCTCAGCCGTCTCCTCGGGCTCCCGGGAGAAGATGGAGGCCGACACCGAGGCGATGCATGGCTACGGCCTCTGGGCGACCTTCCAGAAGGACGGCTAGTGGCGACCGCCTTCCGCGCCAAGGGCGGCCGGCTGGTCGGCAAGATGGACGCCGAGGAGATCGCCGTCGTCCTGCACGTGCTCCGGCTGACCCGAGACTTCGTCGCCCCGGAGCGCGACGAGACCGGTGACCCCTTCCTGGACCTGATCGCCGGGCTGGGCGAGTCCGACCCCGATCCCGAGGAGCCGAGCGACCCGGCGCTGCGCCGGCTGCTGCCGCCGGCGTCGCGGGACGACCCTGAGCAGGCCGCCGAGTTCCGGCGGCTGACCGAGCACACCCTGCGCTCGCGCAAGGCGGCCACCCTGAGCGCGGCGATCGCCGCGCTGGAGCAGGCGGTCCCCCCCAAGCTCAGCCTCGACGCCGGCGCGGCACGGGCGTTGAGCATGGCGCTGACCGACGTCCGGCTGATCCTGGGAGAGCGGCTGGGCCTGCGCACGGATGAGGACGCCGAGCGGCTGCACGCCGAGCTGGCGGCAGCGCTGGAGCGCGAGGCCGCCGCGTCCGACGGTGGCCCGAGCGACTCCGCGGAGGGGGCCGACGACCCGGTCCTGCTGCAGCAGATGGCCTACTACGACTTCCTCACCTGGCTGCAGGAGAGCCTGAGCCTGGGGCTGCTCAAGCTCCTGTGACGGCGGTTAGGCTCGGCCCACTATGAGTCAGCCCAGCGCACCCGACGGCCAGGTCCGCCTCCGGATCGCCCCGTCGCCGACCGGCGACCCCCACGTCGGCACCGCCTACATGTCGATGTTCGACCTCGCCTACGCCCGGCAGCAGGGCGGGCGGTTCGTGCTGCGGGTCGAGGACACCGACCGGGCTCGCTACCAGGCCGACAGCGAGCAGCAGCTCTACGACACCCTGTCCTGGCTGGGCCTGCAGTGGGACGAGGGGCCGGACCGCGGAGGTCCGCACGCGCCCTACCGGCAGAGCGAGCGGCTGCCCACCTACCGGCCCTACGTCGACCGGCTGCTGGCCGAGGGCCACGCCTACCACTGCTGGTGCAGCGGCGAACGCCTCGCCCAGATGCGCGAGGAGCAGCAGCGGGCCAAGCAGCCGACCGGCTATGACCGGATGTGCCTGGGCAAGACGCGCGAGGAGCGGGCGGCGCTGCCCGGCTTCAGCGAGCAGCCCGTGGTCCGGATGCTGGTGCCGGACGACGTCGAGCTGACCTTCACCGACCTGGTGATGGGGCGGACCAGCGCCCCGCGCCCGGACGACCAGGTGCTGCTCAAGGCCGACGGCTTCCCGACCTACCACCTGGCCGTGGTCGTCGACGACCACGAGATGGGGATCACCCACGTCGTCCGCGGACAGGAGTGGATCAGCAGCACCCCCAAGCACCTGCTGCTCTATCGCTGGCTGGACCTGCCGGTGCCGGAGTTCGCGCACATGCCGCTGTTGCGCGACGAGAAGCGGGCCAAGATCTCCAAGCGCAAGAACCCGTGGGCCCGGCTGACCTGGTTCCAGGAGCAGGGCTATCTGCCCGAGGCGCTGCTGAACTTCCTGGCACTGCAGGGCTACCCGCCGGTCATCGAGACCGACGAGGCGGGCGCCGTGGTCGAGCGCGAGGTGTTCTCCTTCGAGGAGTTCACCGAGCGCTTCGAGTGGGCCAAGGTCAACAAGGCCGGTGCGGTCTTCAACCTGGACAAGCTGAACTGGCTCAACGGTCACTACCTGCGCGAGCTCAGCGTCGCCGACCTCACCGCGCGGCTGCTCCCGGTGACCCAGCACGCCGGGGTGCTCTCGGACCAGCCGACGCTGCCCGAGCTGGGCCGGCTGAAGTCGGTCGTCGCGCTCGTCCAGACCCGGATCGTGACGCTGCAGGACGCGGTCCCGTTGATCGCGCCGTTCTTCGTGGGCGACGACGCCCTGCCGATCGCCGACGACGCTCGCGCCGGTCTGCGGCCCGAGTCCGTCGCAGTGCTCGATGCCGCGATCGAGGCGTTGGAGTCGGTCGACGGCTCGCTGGCGGGCGGCTTCGGCCAGCGCCCTGACTGGACCGCCGAGCGGATCGAGGGGGTGCTGCGGGCGGCGGTCATCGACGGCCTGGGCCTGAAGCCCAAGGTGGCGTTCACCCCGCTGCGCACCGCGGTCTCGGGACAGCGCATCTCCACGCCGCTGTTCGAGTCGATGGAGATCCTGGGCAAGCACTCGACCCAGCAGCGGCTGCGCCGGCTGCGCGAGGAGCTGGCGGCCGGCGCGACCCCCGCCGGCTGATTTGGGCGCAGCCGCACCCAGCCGGTAACGTTGCCCCTCGGTTCGCCGGTCGGAATCAGCAGTCGTCCGATCACCGGTGATACCCCCATGGGGTATGGTGTAATTGGCAGCACGACTGATTCTGGTTCAGTTAGTCTAGGTTCGAGTCCTGGTACCCCAGCGCTGGTCAACAGGGGTTTTCGCCGTCAGGTGGAGGCTTCTGGATTGGGTCGGCTTTCTGCCCCTGGGGTAGGATGTCTGCCTGGACTGCGTCGCAGTCGCAGCACCAAGGCCCCGTTGTGTAGCGGCCTAGCACGCCGCCCTCTCAAGGCGGTAGCGCGGGTTCGAATCCCGTCGGGGCTACCAGCCCGAAGCCCCCTGCCCCGCAGGGGGCTTCGGCATGTCCGCCCCCTCGCCCCCCCTTCTCGACCGGACGCCCCGGGCTGCGACATACCCCCCGACCGGACGCGCCGACTGGCGAAGACCTGGCCCACCGGACGCGCCGGGCTGCGTTCATCCCGCCCACGGACGCCCCCTGAGACCTACCCGGCAGCGGGTCTTGCGGTGGCCGCGTCCCGTGATCGCCCGTACGGTGAAGGTTCACGAGTCGTAAAGGGGCACGCGTGAACAAGGCCCAGCTGGCAGCACATCTGGCCGACAAGCTCGGCAGTCGAAGGGCCGCGACCACGGCCATCGAGGCGTTCGTCGACGCGGTCGTCGGTGAGGTGGCCCGGGGTGGATCGGTGACGATCACCGGCTTCGGGGTGTTCGAGCCGTCCGAGCGAGCGGCGCGCGTGGGCCGCAACCCCCGCACCGGCCAGCGGGTGCCGGTGCCCCCCACCACCACCCCCCGGTTCCGCCCGGGCAGTCGGTTCCGCGACGAGGTCGGCGGCGCGAGCTAGCGGATCACCTCGCCGGGCCCGATGCCGACGATCCAGAGCCGCGTCACGCAGGTGCCGTCGGCCTCAGGATCTCCGGACAGCTCCACACTCAGCCGCTGGCCGACCCGCAGGTGCCGCAACGTGCTCGCCGCGAACACCCCGGCGTCAAAGCCGATCGCCCGGCCCGAGTCCAGCAGCACGCTGCCCTCGTCGGTCGACGGGTCGAAGGTGTGCACCGAGGCCTGCATCGGGTCAACCTAACCGGCGGCGGGTCCGACCACCCCGGCCGGCCACGGCACCGAGGCGGCCCGTGCGAGCACCGCAGCGGTATGGCGGCCCAGGCCCAGCTCGGCGGCCGCGGCGAGGGCAGCGACGTCGTCGACGTCCTGTCGCAGGTGCGGCAGGTCGAGGTCCAGCCGCACTGCGCTCGCCGCGTGACGGGCCGCAGACCCTGGGCCGAACTGCGGGTGCAACGCCACCCCTGCACCGGCGGTCAGCAGCACCGTGCCCGTGTCGTCAGCGTCGGGCACGAAGGCCCGCTCGTAGGCGGCGCACCGCTCCAGCGCGTCGGTCAGGTCGCCCGGACGCAACGCGGGCAGGTCACCGAGCAGCACGGCGACCGCGCTGCCCGGCTCATCGGCCTGCACTCGCGTGATGCCGGCGCGGACGGCGGCGTTGAGCCCGAGCCCCGGGTCGGCCACCACCGGCACCCCCAGCGCGGCCGCGGAGGCGACGGCCTGGTCATCGCTGCTGACCAGGAGCACGTGTCGGGGGCCGACCGCGCGGCATACGGCCTCGAGGGTGTCCAGGGCCACCGCCCGGGCGAGGTCCGGGCGGGACAACGGGGCCGGAGGATGCAGGCGGGACTTCGCGCGCTCGGCCTGCTTGACCGGCACCACCACCTGCCAGGGGACGGCGGTGGTGGGGGGCTCGGGACTCACCTGCACAGTATCGCCGGGGATGGCAGAATGCGCCCGTGTCCCGCCACCCTGCCCGCACCGTCGCGCCGAGGGCCTACCGCGCCGTCGTCGCCCTGCTCCGGCCGCCGATCGCGGGGCTGACCAGGCAGGAGTGGAGCGGCAGCGAACATCTGCCGCGGGAAGGCGGGTTCATCGTCGCGGCGAACCACCTCAGTGAGATCGACCCGTTCACGCTGGCTCACTTCCTGGTCGACCACGGCTGTCCGCCACTGTTCCTGGCCAAGGCCTCGCTGTTCGAGCTGCCCGTGGTGGGCAAGGCTCTGCACGGCCTGGGCCAGGTGCCGGTCCACCGGGGCACCAGCCAGGCCGGCTCGGCGCTGACCGAGGCCGAGGCAGCGGTGCGCAACGGCAGCTGCGTCGTGGTGATGCCGGAGGGCACGCTGACCCGTGACCCCGCGCTGTGGCCGATGCGCGCCAAGACGGGGGTTGGCCGGCTGGCGCTGGCCACCCGCGCGCCCGTGATCCCGATCGGACAGTGGGGACCCCAGGAGCTGCTCGCCCCCTACGCACGACGCCCGGCGTTCAAGCGCGTGACGATGCAGGTCAAGGCGGGTCCGCCGGTGGACCTGTCCGACCTCTACGACCAGCCCCTCGGGCCGGCGCTGCTGCGCCAGGCGACCGACCGGGTGATGGGCAAGGTCACCGCGCTCGTCGCCGACCTGCGTGGGGTGCCCGCGCCGGCCACGCCGTTCGAGTGGGGTGGCGGAGACCGGTGACCCACGCCGCGGTGTTCAGCAGCGGCTCGTGGGGCACGGCGTATGCCGCGATCCTGGCCGACGCCGGCTGCACGGTCACCCTGTACTCACGGCGGGCCGAGCTGGCCGAGTCGATCAACCGCGACCGGGTCAACGCCGACTACCTGCCCGACCGGGTGCTGCCGGGGGCCGTGCGGGCGACCGCCGACCCGGCCGAGGCCGCCGCGGGGGCCGACATCGTCATGCTGGCGATCCCGTCGCAGACGCTGCGCGACAACCTCCTGGCGTGGGGGCCGCTGTTTCCCGGCGGTGCTGCCGTCGTCTCCTTGATGAAGGGGATCGAGCTGGGCACCGGGCTGCGGATGACGCAGGTGATCACCGAGGTCGGGCAGGTGGAGCCGGACCGGGTGGCCGTGGTGTCCGGACCCAACCTGTCGCGGGAGATCGCGGCCCGGCAGCCGGCGGCCAGCGTCGTCGCCTCCCCGCGCATCGGCACCGCCGAGGCGGTAGCGGCGGCCAGCGCCACGCCATACTTCCGCCCCTACACCCAGACCGACGTCATCGGTGCCGAGATCGGCGGGGCGGTCAAGAACGTCATCGCGCTGGCGGCGGGGATGGCCGAAGGGCTCGGCTACGGCGACAACACCAAGTCCACCATCATCACCCGCGGCCTGGCGGAGACGGCGCGGCTGAGCGCTGCCCTGGGCGGTGACCCGGCCACGCTGATGGGGCTGGCGGGGGTCGGTGACCTGATCGCCACCTGCATGTCGCCGCTGTCCCGCAACCACAGCTTCGGGGTCAACCTCGGGCGCGGTATGTCGCTCGAGGAGGTCGTCGCGATCACCCGGCAGACCGCCGAGGGGGTCAAGTCGGCACGGTCGGTGGTGGACCTGGCGCACCGGACCGGCGTGGACGTGCCGATCTGCGAAGGCGTGACGGCGGTGGTGGAGCACGGCATGGACCCCGGCGAGCTGGCCGAGGTGCTGATGGGCCGGCCGCGCAAGCACGAGCGGCACTGACGCCGTAGGGTCGTCGCGATGGATCAGCAACGGCGCATCCGGGTCGCCCTCGTCTTCGGCGGACGCTCTGAGGAGCACGCCATCTCCTGCTCCACCGCCGCCAGCGTGCTGCGCGAGATCGACCGCGACCGCTATGAGGTGGTGCCGATCGGGATCACCCGGGAGGGCTTCTGGGTGCAGGTCGCCGACGACCCCGAGCCGCTGACGATCACCGAGGGTCACCTGCCGGAGGTGACCGACACCGGGGCCGCCGTGATGGTGCCGCTGTCCCAGGACCGCGCCCTCACCGTGGCCCGGCCGGGGGAGGTGCCGACCACCCTCGGCGAGGTCGACGTCGTGCTGCCGCTGCTGCATGGCCCGTTCGGCGAGGACGGCACGATCCAAGGCCTGCTGGAGCTGGCCGGCATCCGCTATGTCGGCTGCGGCGTGCTGGCCTCAGCGGCGATGATGGACAAGGCCGTGATGAAGGTGATCTTCGCGGCCGCCGGACTGCCGGTGGGGCCGCACACCGTGATCACCGACCGGGACTGGCGGCGTGACAAGGCCGCCTGCCTGGACGCGGCCAACGCCCTGAGCCTCCCCGTCTTCGTCAAGCCGGCCCGCGCCGGCTCCTCGGTCGGCATCACCAAGGTCGAGCACGCGGAGGCGCTGGAGGCTGCGGTCGAGGAGGCCCGGCGGCACGACCCCAAGGTCCTGGTCGAGGCGGGGATCAGCGGCCGCGAGCTGGAGTGCGGCGTGCTGCAGGGCCGCGGCACCGACCCGCCCCGGACCAGTGAGCTCGGCGAGATCGTGGTGAGTGGCGGGCACGCCTTCTACGACTTCGAGGCCAAGTACATCGACGAGGCCAGCGTGCGGCTGTCCTGCCCCGCTGAAGTCCCGGACGGGGTCCGCGAGGAGGTGCAGCGGATCGCTGCCGTTGCCTTCGAGGCGGCCGGCTGCGAGGGCCTGGCCCGGGTGGACTGCTTCCTGACGACCGACGGCCAGCTGCTCATCAACGAGATCAACACGATGCCCGGGTTCACCCCGTTCAGCATGTTCCCGCAGGTGTGGGCGGCCAGCGGGATCAGCTATCCCGAGCTCGTCGACGAGCTGATCCAGCTGGCCCTGGAGCGCCCGCTGGGACTGCGCTGAGTCGGCTAGCTGCAGGGGGTGCCGGTCTGCGGCACCGTGGTGGCGGCCCCGGCGAAGGCCGGCAGCACCAACGGCTCGGGGGAGTAGGCGTCGGGCACGAGCACCTCGATGGCGGGGTCGCGGCCGTAGGTGGTGAACCGGACACCGTCGTCGAGCTCCTCGGAGATCCAGTCCACCCCGTCCACCACCTGGCACGGGTTGGTGGTCGGGCCGGGGACGGGTGCGCCGCAGCGGGCGATGATCGGCGGGTCGCCCCAGGCAGCGACGGTGACGTCCTGCACGGCGGTGACCCGCGGCTGCTCCCGGCCGACGGTGAGGGGCCAGGCGGCGGCGACCGCGCGGCATACCGGCGACTGCGACCCCGCGAACGGCGTGACCTGCACGGCAGAGGAGCAGGCACTCAGGACGGCCAGCGCCCCGGCCGCGAGGGCGATCCAGGAGCGCCTCAGAAGTGGACGACGGTGCATGTGGTGGTGCGGGTGATGTGCGGCACCTCCTGGATCTTGGCGATCACGAGCCGTCCCAGGTCGTCGACGGTCGGGGCCTCGATGCGGGCGATGACGTCGTACGGACCGGTCACGTCCTCGGCCGAGGAGACGCCCTCCAGGCCGGCGATGGCCTTGGCGACCAGTGTCGACTTGCCGACCTCGGTCTGCACGAGGATGTAGGCGTGGACCATGCGGGGCCTCCCAGGGCGTGGGTGAGTGGTGGGCGAGACGCTACCGTGCCGCTGAGGTCGTCAGCAGGCATGGTGCGAGGCAGGAGCAGGGATGTCGCAGCGGCAGGGGTCTGAGCCCACCCTGGGGGACTGGGGTGAGCAGGGGCTGCTCGGCCGCGTGTTCGCCCTGCTGAGCGAGGTGGACGCATCCGAGCGGGTGCTCGTCGGGCCGGGAGACGACACGGCGCTGCTGGCAGTCGGCGGTGCTCGACCTGCCGTGCTGGCGACCACCGACACGATGGTGCGCGGCCGCGACTGGCGCGACGACTGGTCCTCGGCCCAGGACGTCGGCGCCAAGTGCGTGGTGCAGAACCTCGCCGACCTGGCCGCGATGGGCGGCGTCGGCACGGGCCTGCTGGTGACGCTCGTCGCGCCGGCCTCTCTGCCTGGGCGCTGGGCGCTGGAGCTGACCCAGGGCGTGGCGCGGGCTGCGGGCTCGGCCGGGGTGCCGGTGATCGGCGGTGACCTGTCCTCGGTCGACGGCGACATCGTGATGGTCTCGATCACCGCTCTGGGCGAACTGCCGATGGGGGGACCGGGCGTCCCGGTGCTGCGATCGGGCGCGCAGGTGGGGGACGTCCTGGCGGTCAGCGAGGGGCTCGGCCGGTCAGCGGCGGGGCTGGCCCTGCTGGAGTCCGGCGAGCACGGGGGCTGGCCGACACGTGAGGCCGCCGCGCTGGCGGGCGAGCTGGTCGGCTACCACTGCCGTCCGCAGCCGGACCTGACGCAGGGCCCGCTCGCTGCAGCGGCCGGGGCGACGGCGATGATCGACGTGTCCGACGGGCTCGGGCGTGATGCGGGCCGGATCGCCACGGCCAGCGGGGTGCGGATCGACCTGCGTGAGGAGGGGGTGCTGTCGCTGGTCGAGCGGCTGGTTCCGGCGGTGTCACCTGAGGTGGCGCTGCAGTGCGTGCTCACCGGTGGAGAGGAGCACTCGCTGCTCGCGACGTTCGGCGCCGGGCACGTGCCCGAGGGGTGGACGGAGCTCGGCGTCGTCCTGGCCTCGGATACCGAGAACGACCGGGTCGCGTGGTGGCGCGGAGTGCCATTGCGTCACGGCGGCTGGGACCACTTCAGCCCCTGAGCCGCCGTCCACCCGCCGGACCACCCTCCACCGGACGCCCCGGGTGGCGAGATAACACCCCACCGGACGCGCCGGGTGGCGACAAACCTCCCGACCGGACGCGCCGGGTGGCGACAGATCCTCCCGACCGGACGCGCCGGGTGGCGACAGATCCTCCCGACCGGACGCGCCGGGTGGCGACAGATCCCCCGACCGGACGCGCCGCGTGACGCTCGCTCGCGTTAGACCGCAGACAATGACGAAGGCCGGCCCCACAGGAGCCGGCCCGTCATACACGGCTTGCGCCGCGCCTCAAGCAGTCAGCGCTTGACCTTGCCTGCCTTGAGGCAGGAGGTGCACACGTTCAGCCGCTTGGGGGTCACGCCCTTGGGGCCGACCAGGGCACGGACGCGCTGGATGTTCGGGTTCCAGCGGCGCTTGGTGCGGCGGTGGGAGTGCGAGATGGCGTGACCGAAGCTCGGTCCCTTGCCGCAGACGTCGCAGGTGGCAGCCACGGTGATCTCCTCGTGTGGTCAGTATTCGGTCGGGTCGTGCAGTCGATGGCCCTGCGCAGGCCGAAGGCCAGGTATGGCGCAGGGGAACCGGGTTAGCGTACCGGACCCCGGCCCTGCCCACCAAAGTGAGGCATCGCTCCCACCCTGATGGGATGCGTGAGAGCATGTCGCTAGACGCGGTGTCCACTGCGCGGGTTCATCGCAGCGTGGCACGTCCGGTCGGGGGGTTCACCGTAACCTGGCGCGTCCGGTGGGGGGGTTTCGCCGCCACCTGGCGCGTCCGGTGGGGGGTTTCGGCGCAACCCGGCGCGTCCGGTGCGTGGGCGTGGCGCCGTGACAGCATCGTCGAATGCGCACCCAGCTGTTCAGCTACCGCACCGGCGACCGCGAGGTGGTCCTCGACATCACCAGCGACGTGCGCGCGTTCGCGGCCCAGGCCGGAGGTGACGGCCTGGTCCACGTCTTCGTGCCGCATGCCACCGCGGGCCTGGCGGTGCTGGAGACCGGCGCGGGGAGCGACGACGACCTGCTCGCGGCGCTGGCCGACCTCCTCCCGGCCGACGACCGGTGGCGGCACCGCCACGGCTCGCGCGGGCACGGCCGCTCGCACGTCCTGCCGGCGCTCGTCCCGCCTTACGCCACTGTGCCGGTCGTGGACGGGGAGCTGGCGTTGGGCACCTGGCAGAGCCTCTGTCTGGTCGACCTCAACGTCGACAACCCGGTGCGCACGGTGCGGATGTCGTTCCTGACCGACAGTGGCGCGCAGTAGCCTGCGACGCACGTGCGGCCGATGGGTGAGAGTGAGGTGACGCGGGTGCGGACGCAGACCCCGGTCGTCCC
The DNA here is from genome assembly GCA_963781115.1 of uncultured Actinomycetota bacterium. GTDB lineage: Bacteria > Actinomycetota > Actinomycetes > Actinomycetales > Dermatophilaceae > Ornithinicoccus. Next base: position 561,583 of record CAWADV010000005.1, on the reverse strand, counting down.
GTTCGACCTCGTCGCCGCTCGACGGTGGGCGATGACGGCTCGCACCATGCTGGGCGACCAGCGCGCCCAGATCGATGCGCTCAACGTCTTCCCGGTGCCTGACGGCGACACCGGCACCAACATGTTCCTCACCTTCGACGGTGCCCTCGACATGCTGCGCGGCCACCTGGAGCTCAGCGCCGCACCGGTCGGCCTCCAGGAGGGGCTGGGGCTGATCGCCCGCGGCATGCTCCTGTCGGCGCGGGGAAACTCCGGCGTGATCCTCAGCCAGCTGGCCCGCGGACTGCACGAAGCCGTCGTCGCGGCAGGACCGGTCCTCGACCTCGACGGCGACGGCCCGGACGAGGTGGGCCCCGTGGTCCTGGCCGACGCCTTCACCCGGGCCGACGAGATGGCCTGGCAGGGGGTCACCACGCCGGTCGAGGGGACGATCCTGTCCGTCTCCCGCGCCGCCGCCGCAGGCGCTCGCGAGGCGGTGCGCCACGGCACGGTCGCGCTCACCGCGCACGACGTGGCCGACATCGCGCTCGTGGCGGCCCGGGACGCCCTGGCACTGACCACGGCCCAGCTGCCCGCACTGGCCCGCGCCGGGGTGGTCGACGCCGGGGGCGCCGGCCTGGTCCTGGTCCTCGAGGCCCTCGAGCGGGTGCTCGCCGATGCCGTCACCTCGACAGATGCCGGCGGCGCAGGCAGCACCGCGGACCGGTCCTGGCTCAGCCCCGGCTCGCCCCACGCGAGCCCACTCATCGGCGAGACACCCCGTTGCCTCAGGCGCCGGCTGCCACAGCGAGGGTGAGGGTGCCGTCGAGGTGATGTACCTGCTCAGTGCCTCCGACCCCGAGCGCGCCGCACACCTGCGGGCCCACCTGGCACAGCTCGGCAGCTCGGTGCTGGTCGTCGGCGGTCCTGACCTCTGGCGCGTGCACGTCCATCTCGACGAGCCGGCTCTGGCGGTGGACGCCGGCACGATGGCGGGCCGGGTCGAGGAGGTCCTGGTCAGTAACCTCACGCCTCGGATCGGCCTCCCCGAACCGACCGCCGACGCGCGAGCCTCGGTCGGGGTCGTGGCCTGCGCCCAGGGCGCGGGGCTGGCGGAGGTCTTCGCCGCAGCGGGAGCCGAGGTCGTCCGCTCCGCGCCCGGTGCACGCGCGTCGACCGGACAGCTGCTCAACGCCGCCTGGGCCGCGCGCGCCGACGCCGTCCTCATCCTGCCCAACGACAGCGACACCGCGCTGGCGGCCGAGGCAGCCGCACACGCCGCGGTTCAGGAGGGCCTCGATGTTCGCGTGGTCCCTTCCGTGGCGGCGGTCCAGGGGCTGGCCGCGCTGGCCGTGTTCGACCCCGAGGCCGATGCCGACGCCTGCCTGACGGCGATGACCGACGCCGCACTGGCCACCGGGCACGGAGCGCTCACCGTGGCGGCCAAGGACGCCGCCACGCCTGCCGGGCCGTGCCGCGAGGGCCAGTGGCTCGGACTGGTCGGGGGGCAGATCGTGGCCGTGTCCGACGACCCGCAGCACGCGGCGGCCGTCGTGCTCGACCGGCTGCTCGGCGCCGGTGTCGAGCTGCTCACCGCAGTCCGGGGCGAGCAGGGTGACCAGGACTCGATGCAGCAGCTCCTCGACCAGGTCGGCACCGGCCGTCCCGACCTGGAGGTGACCTGGGTCGAGGGCGGTCAGCGGGCCTATCCGTGGCTCTTCGGGGCCGAGTGATGGTCGACGCGCAGACCCGGCTGAGCAGCGTGCTGGGCAAGACGGCGGGCAACCTGGAACGCGCCAAGGGGATCCGCACGGTCGGCCAGATGCTGGAGTTCCTGCCGCGCACCTACCTCGACCCGGCGCGACCCACGCAGTTCGCGGCACTGCCCGACGGGGAGTATGTCGTGGTGCTGGCCGTGGTGCGGCACGTCGTCTCCCGTCAGATGCGACAGCGGAGGGGCAAGATGCTGGTCGCCACGGTCACCGACGAGCAGGGCGGCGAGCTCGACCTGACCTTCTTCACCAGCTATGGGCACGAGACGGCACTGCTCCCCGGCCGCCGGGTCATCTGCTCCGGCACGGTCGGCTCGTTCGGCATCGGCACGGCACGGCGGATCCAGCTGACCCATCCGGACTACCAGGTGATCGCGGAGGACGGGCAGGGGGCGGCAGCCGGCTATGCCGAGGGTCCGATCGCGGTCTACAGCCAGGTCCGCGGGCTGACCTCGATGAAGATCGCTGCGGCGATGGAGCTGGTGCTGCACGCCACCGCGGACCTGCCTGACCCAGTGCCCGCGGCGGTCCGCCTGCGGCATGGCCTCCCGTCGCTGCGCGAGTCCTACCGGATGGTCCACCAGCCGCTCAGTGAGGACGAGCACCGCAAGGGGCGGTGGCGGTTGCGCTGGCAGGAGGCGTTCGTGCTGCAGGCGGCACTGGCCGAGCTGCGCCGGTCGAGCCGAGCGGTGCCGGCCGTGCCTCGCGTGGCCACGCCTGGCGGGCTGGCCGAGCAGTTCGGTCAGCGCCTGCCGTTCGCGCTGACCGCTGGTCAGGAGGAGGTCCTCGCCGAGATCACCGACGACCTGTCCGGGACGAGCCCGATGCACCGGCTGTTGCAGGGAGAGGTCGGCTCCGGCAAGACCGTCGTTGCGCTGCTGGCGATGCTCGCCGTGGTCGACGCCGGTGGGCAGGCGGCATTGCTGGCCCCCACCGAGGTGCTCGCCGTCCAGCACCACCGCTCGATCCTGCGGCTGCTCGGCCCGCTGGGGGAGGGTGGGCTGCTCGGCGGAGCCGCCGACGGCACCCGCGTCGCCCTGCTCACCGGCAGCCAGAACGCCCGCGAACGCCGGGAGATGCTGCTGCAGGCCGCCTCCGGCGAAGCAGGCATCGTCGTGGGCACCCACGCGCTGATCCAGGAGCACGTGCAGTTCGCCGACCTGGGGCTGGTCGTCGTCGACGAGCAGCACCGCTTCGGGGTCGAACAGCGGGACGCGCTGCGGGCCAAGGGCACCAGCGCGCCGCACGTGCTGGTGATGACCGCCACTCCGATCCCGCGCACGGTGGCGATGACCGTCTTCGGCGACATGGAGACGTCGACCCTGCGCGAGCTGCCGCAGGGCCGGCAGCCGATCACCACCCACGTCGTGCCCGGCGACCACGACTCCTGGCTGCAGCGCACCTGGCTGCGGGTCGCCGAGGAGGTCGCGGCGGGCGGCCAGGTGTATGTCGTGTGCCCCCGGATCGGTGCCGAGGACGACCCCGACCTCCCGCGGGGTGCCGACCTGGGGCCGGGCGCTCCCCTGGAGCCCAGGCCGCCGGCCGACGACCCGACGGCCTCTGCGGCCTCCCGGGTGGCGGCGGACGACGACGTCGAGCCGTGGGTCTGGGAGCTCGAGGACGACGCCGACGCCCACCTTCAGGGCGAGCCGGGCACGGACACCGACCCCGCGGCTCGGCCCCCGGAGCTGCACGGCGTGCATCAGGTGGTCCGGGCGTTGCGCCACCTCACCGCGACCGCGCCGTTGCGGCTCGGCCTGCTGCACGGCCGGATGACCGCCGAGGACAAGGACGCGGTGATGAGTGACTTCGCCCAGGGCCGGCTCGACGTGCTGGTCGCCACGACGGTCATCGAGGTCGGCGTCGACGTGCCCAACGCCACCGCGATGGTGGTCCTCGACGCCGACCGCTTCGGCATCTCCCAGCTGCACCAGCTGCGCGGGCGGGTGGGCCGAGGCGGCAAGCCCGGCCTGTGCCTGTTGATCACCCAGCGCGGAGCTGCCCCGGCCGCCGAGCGGCTGGCCGCGGTCGCCGCCACCACCGACGGGTTCGCCCTGGCGCGGCTCGACCTGGAGCTGCGCCGGGAGGGCGACGTCCTCGGCTCCTCCCAGAGCGGGCGGCAGTCCGGGCTGCGGCACCTGCGGCTGACCCGCGACGAGGAGATCATCGTCGCCGCTCACGAGGCAGCGTGGCAGGTCGTCGACGACGACCCGGACCTCGAGCGGCACCCTGCCCTGCAGGCCGAGCTGGCGCGCCTGGACGCCGACCGCGCGGCCTTCCTGGAGCGCGGGTGACCCGGGTCATCGCCGGCCGGCTGGGCGGCCGCAGGCTGAGCACTCCCCGCGGGGCGACGACCCGGCCGACCAGCGACCGGGTCCGCGAGGCCCTCTTCTCCCGGCTGGAGTCGCTGCTCGACCTGGACGGCGCCGCGGTCCTCGACCTGTATGCCGGGTCCGGTGCCCTGGGCCTGGAGGCGGTCAGCCGGGGGGCCGCCCATGCGCTGCTGGTCGACCACGACCGCAGCGTCGGCTCGGTGCTCAGCCGCAACGTCCGCGACCTCGGCGTCGCCGGCGAGGTCACCGTGCGGTGCGAGCCGGTGCGCCGCCTGCTCGAACGCGGACCCGGCGACACGGCCTACGACCTGGCCTTGCTCGACCCGCCCTACCCGCTCGGCGAGGACGACCTGGCCGCGGTCCTCCGCCTGCTGGTCGACAGGGCCTGGCTGGCCCCCCGGGCGCTGGTCGTCGTCGAGCGCTCGACACGGTCCCAGCCGCCGGCCTGGCCGCCAGGCCTGACGGCCGTGGAGCACCGGGCCTACGGGGAGACCACTCTTCACCTGGCCGAGCCGGCCCAACCAGGGCAGGATCACGCAGGTGACCAGCTATCCGATCCCCCGCCCGACCTCCGGTGACGTCGTCGACCTGATCCTGGACGACCACCGCCTGTTCGAGTCGCTGATGCGCGAGATGCGCGACTCGACCGCCGACCGTGAGGCGGCCCGCGCCGCGTTCGCCGACGTGCTCATCGCCCACGGCGAGGCCGAGGAGCAGCGGGTCTACCCGGCGCTGAAGCGCAAGACGCAGGAGGTCGGCACGCACGAGGTCGAGCACGGTGAGGAGGAGCACGCCGAGATCAACGAGGCGCTGCTCGCGCTGCTGCAGTGCAAGGGCACCGACACCCAGAAGTTCGAGGACGCGGTCGAGAAGATGAACGAGGTGCTGCAGCACCACCTCACCGAGGAGGAGCTGACCATCCTCAACCCGGCCCGGGAGGAGGTCTCCGACCAGGTCCGCCAGTCCCTCGGGTCGGACTTCCTGGCCGAGCGTTCCGCCCAGCTGGATGCTGGCTGCGGCGGGGTTAGCAACGTGCAGAAGATCGTGAGCCAGGCGTTCAAGGAGGGGCTGCTTCCCCCCGACGACGAGGAGGAGTAGGGCCGGCGAGCCGTCGGCCACGTGCCACCCGGGTGCGCGCGGCCTAGCGCCGCAGCGCCTGGAGCACGACGTCGGGCACCATCCCGGACACGTCACCGCCCATCGCGGCGACCTCGCAGACCAGTGAGCTCGACACGTGCTCCATCGCCGGGTCACCGGGCAGGAACACCGTCTCGATGCCGGTGAGGTGGCGGTTCATCAGTGCCATCGGCAGCTCGTAGGCGAAGTCGGTGCCGCCGCGCAGCCCCTTGACGATGGCGCCGGCCCCCAGCTCGCTCGCCACGTCGACCAGCAGCCGCCCGGAGAACTCCCGGACGACCACGTTGCTCTGGTCTGGCAGCGATGCCTCCAGGAAGGCGATCCGCTGCTCGATGGGGAAACGCCCGGCCTTGGCCGGGTTGTGCAGGACCGCGACGACGACCTCGTCATAGAGTGCGGCGGCGCGGCTGATCACGTCGAGGTGGCCGCGGGTGACCGGGTCGTAGGAGCCGGGGCAGACACAACGCCGGACAGCCATGGCGACAACCTAGCGGCTGCCCCAGATTTGGGTGCTCCCCGCTGTCTCCGGTAGCCTTGCCGGTCGGCCTTGTCCCTGTCGTGGCACGGCCGATCCACACGACATACGAGGGTTTGCGATGGTACCGCGGGACGCCGCTCGGTCCTGGGTGTTCGACACCCGGGAGCTGGACCGCCGGCCGGGCACCATGCGACCCCTCCGTCGTGTCGTCCCGGTCCCCGCATCCGTGGGGACCGACGTCATCGCCGTCGGCGCCGGGCAACCGGTGCGCATCGACGGGCGGATGGAGTCGGTCCACGAGGGGGTCCTGGCCAGTGGGTCGGTCGAGGCAGAGGCGACCGGGGTGTGCGTGCGGTGCCTGGACGACGTGACGTATGACGTTGACGTCACCTTTCAGGAGCTGTTCGCCTATCCCGACCGGGCGGCGCACCACCGCGAGGTGGACGTCGACCATGACGGGCCGGAGCAGGATCGCGAGCTCGAGGACGACCAGATGGACCTCGAGGACGTGATCCGGGACGCAGTGGTGACCGCCCTGCCGTTCCAACCGGTGTGCCGGGACGACTGTCCGGGTCTGTGCCCCGAGTGCGGGGCACGCCTGGCTGACGACCCCGATCACCAGCACGACGTGATCGACCCCCGGTGGTCGGCGCTGGCCGGCTTGGCCCAGCACCCCGACCCCGACGACGAGAAGAGGAACTGACGTGGCCGTCCCCAAGCGCAAGATGTCGCGCTCCAACACCCGGTCCCGCCGCGCCAACTGGAAAGCGACCCCCGTGGCGCTGACCGTGTGCCCGCAGTGCAAGGCCCCGACGCAGGCACACATGGCCTGCCCCTCCTGCGGCACCTACGCCGGTCGCCACTACACGGCGGCCGAGCGCACCGAGCACCAGGGCTGAGGCACTGCAGGTCCCAGCGTTGAGCCCTGGCAGCAGCAGCCCGACGGGCCGCGTGCCCGACGTGGCTCTGCCGCGCCCTGAGCAGGAACTCGGGGACTACCTCCAGGGCCTGTTGGGCGAACGGGTCGACCCCGCGCTGCTGCACCGCGCGCTGGTGCACCGCTCCTTCTCCTACGAGCACGGCGGCCTGCCGCACAACGAGCGGCTGGAGTTCCTCGGCGACGCCGTGCTCGGCATGGTCGTCACCGACACGCTCTACCGCACTCATCCCGAGCTGCCCGAGGGGCAGCTGGCCAAGCTGCGGGCGGCCGTCGTCAACTCCCGTGCGCTGGCCGACGTGGCCCGGGCGCTGGGGCTCGGCGACTTCGTCCTGCTCGGCCGTGGTGAGGAGTCCACGGGCGGACGGGACAAGGCCTCGATCCTGGCCGACACGACCGAGGCGCTGATCGGGGCGGTCTACCTGGCGCTGGGGATGGGTGCCGCCGACGACTTCGTGCACCACCTGCTCGACCCGCTGCTGCTGCACACGGCCGGGCTGGGCGCCGGGCTGGACTGGAAGACGAGCCTGCAGGAGCTCGCCTCGCTCAGTGCCCTGGGTGCCCCGGAGTACCGCGTGGAGGATCGCGGCCCCGACCACGACAAGGTGTTCACCGCTCGGGCGGTGGTGTCCCAGGAGGTGGTGGGCACCGGCAGCGGGCGCAGCAAGAAGGAAGCCGAGCAGCAGGCCGCCGAGGCGGCCTGGGCGCTGCTGTCCGAGCGGGGCCTGCAGGACGGCGGAGCGGACCCCGCCGGGACCCTCTAGCCGTGCCCGAGCTCCCCGAGGTCGAGGTCGTGCGCCGCGGACTGGCCCGCCATGTCGTCGGGCGCACCATCGAGCGCGCCGCGGTCACCGGCGTCCGGACGGCCCGGCGGCACGCTCCCGGTCCGCAGGACCTCGCCGACCGTCTCGCCGGGTCACAGGTGCTGGACGCCGACCGGCGCGGCAAGTACCTCTGGCTGGCGCTACAGCCACCCGGCGACGACCCCGCTGCACTGGTCATCCACCTGGGGATGAGCGGGCAGATGCTCGTGGAGTCCGCGCAGGCGCCGGACGAGCGGCACCTGCACGCCAGGTTCGACTTCGCCGACGGCGGGCCGCAGCTGCGCTTCGTCGACCAGCGCACCTTCGGCGGACTGGCCCTGACCCCCTGGTCCCCGACCCGTATGCCGTGCCGCCGGCGACCGTGGGCGATCCGTCCCAGGGCCACCGACACGGCGTGCCCGAGCCCGTGGCCCACATCGCCCCCGACCCCCTCGAGCCGGCCTACGACCAGGAGGCCGCGGTGCGCCGGCTCAAGCGCCGGCATACCGCGGTCAAGCGCGCCCTGCTCGACCAGGGCGTGGTCAGCGGCATCGGCAACATCTATGCCGACGAAGGGCTGTGGCGGGCCCGGGTCAACGGGCTGCGTGAGTGCGCCGCGCTGACCAAGCCCACCTTGGCGCGGGTGCTCGACGAGTGCACGGCGGTCATGCGGACGGCGCTCGGGCAGGGCGGCACCAGCTTCGACGCGTTGTATGTCGACGTGAACGGCGCGAGCGGCTACTTCGACCGCTCCCTGCAGGCCTACGGTCAGCAGGGCAAGCCGTGCTCGCGATGCGGCACCGCGATCCGGCGCGAGGAGTTCATGAACCGCAGCTCGCACTACTGCCCGCGCTGCCAGCCGCGACCTCGCCTGCCGCGGGCCCGCCAGCCGCTCCGGTGAGCGCGCCGCAGCCGGGGGCGCGCGCCCTACAGTGCCGGTATGTCCGAGCTCGAGCGAGCCGTCTTCCACGTGCGCGGACGGGTGCAGGGAGTGGGCTTTCGCTGGTGGACCCGTGCCCGGGCACTGGAGCTCGGCCTGGCCGGTCATGCGCGCAACATGCCGGACGGCCGGGTCGAGGTGCAGGCCCAGGGGAGTCGACCGGCGATCGAGCGGCTGCACACGCTGCTCGCCGAGGACCTGTCGACGGCCTCCCGACCGGGCCACGTCACGGGGGTCCAGGTGCAGTGGCACCGGCCCAAGGAGGGCCTGACCGGCTTCGCGGAGCGCTGAGGCGACCGGGGCAGCCGCGTCGGCCCCGCCCTCCAGATCCCCGGATCGAGCCCGGTCCGCGGGTACAGTGACGGCCAGCCCGCTGCCGCGCGGGACCGCTGCCGCCGCCGAGCAGGAGAAGCCAGCCGCGTGTACGTCAAGAGCCTGACGCTCCGGGGCTTCAAGTCCTTCGCCAGCGCGACGACCCTGCGGCTGGAGCCGGGGATCACCTGCATCGTCGGGCCCAACGGCTCGGGCAAGTCCAACGTCGTGGACGCCCTCGCCTGGGTGATGGGCGAGCAGGGCGCCAAGAGCCTGCGTGGCGGCAAGATGGAGGACGTCATCTTCGCCGGGACCTCGGGCCGTCCGCCGCTGGGCCGGGCCGAGGTGTCGATGACCATCGACAACACCGACGGCGCGCTGCCGATCGACTACACCGAGGTGACGATCAGCCGCACGATGTTCCGCAGCGGGGGTTCGGAGTACGCCATCAACGGCACGGCCTGCCGGCTGCTCGACATCCAGGAGCTGCTCTCCGACAGCGGCATCGGCCGCGAGATGCATGTCATCGTCGGCCAGGGCCAGCTCGACGCCGTGCTGCGGGCCACGCCGGAGGAGCGGCGCGGCTTCATCGAGGAGGCGGCCGGGGTCCTCAAGCACCGCAAGCGCAAGGAGAAGGCGCTGCGCAAGCTGGAGGCGATGGAGCTCAACCTCACCCGCCTCGGTGACCTCACGGCGAGATCCGGCGCCAGCTCGGGCCGCTGGGCCGTCAGGCCGAGACCGCCCGGCGAGCGGCCGTGATCCAGGCCGAGGTGCGCGACGCGCGGCTGCGGATCCTGGCCGACGACCTCGTCCAGCTGACCAGCACCGTGGAGCGCGAGGTCGCCGACGAGACCGCGCTGCTGGCACGACGTGCCGAGGTGGAGGACCGGCTGCGGCAGGCCTCTGGAGCAGTGGCCACGCTGGAGGCCGAGTCGGCGCAGTCGGCTCCGGCTGTCTCTGCGGCGCAGGACGCGTGGTATGCCGCGTCGTCTCTCCTCGAGCGGGTCAGGGCCACCGGCGAGCTGGCCGCGGAGCGCGTGCGTCTGCTGGCCGGCGAGGCCGAGGACGACACGCGCAAGGACTCCGGGCGCGACCCCGAGGCGCTGCGCGCCGAGGCCGAGCAGTTCCGGTCCGAGCACAGCGAGCTCACCGCACGGGTGACCGAGCTGGCTCGCTCCCTGGTCGAGGCCGAGGAGCAGCGCGCGGGCGCCGAGCGGGCCCATCAGGACGAGCAGCAGCGCCTGGCCGGCCTGGCCCGGGCGGCGGCCGACCGGCGCGAAGGGCTGGCCACGCTGGCCGGGCGCGTCGCCGCCGCCCGCAGCAGGGCTGAGGCGGGCGAGGCGGAGGTGGGCCGGCTGCAGGCCGCCGCGGCGTCGGCGCTGTCACGAGCAGGTGAGTCCGAGCAGCAGTTCGCTGCCCTGGAGGGCACCGTCGTCGACGTCGAGGAGGGCGAGGAGGGGCTGGACGCCGAGTTCGAGGCGGCCGAGGCCGCGCGGCAGGCGGCCGAGGCCGAGATGCTGCAGGCGCGAGACCGGCTGCGGGCGCTGGAGTCGGAGCGAGCCAGCCTGACCGCCCGCCGCGAGGCGCTCGAGCTCAGCCTGCGACGCCAGGACGGAGCGGCCGCACTGCTCGTCGACGGCGTCGCCTCAGGCGTGGTCGGGCCGCTTCCGTCGCTGGTCAGCGTGCCGCAGGAGTATGCCGTGGGGCTGGCGGCAGCGCTCGGCTGGGCCGGTGAGGCTCTGGTCGTCGCCGACCTGGACTCTGCCGCCGCCGCGCTTGGACACCCTGCGTCGCGAGGACGCCGGACAGGTCGGGCTGCTGCTCGGCCAGACCGCGCCGGACGCGAGCACCGCCACCTGGGGGCCACTGCCCTCGGGCGCGGTCTGGGCCCTGGACGTGGTCGAGGGCAGCGAGCAGGCCCGTCGGGCGCTGGGTGCACTGCTGCACCGGGTCGCGCTGCTGGGCGACACGGGCGGCGCCGGTGTCCCGCCGGGGGTCGACGACCTGGTCCGCGACGGCGTGGTCGCCGTCACCGCGCAGGGCGATGTCTATGGTCCGGGGTGGGCGCGCGGCGGCAGTGCCTCGGCGCCCAGCCTGCTCGAGGTCAGGACCGCACTGGAGGCGACGCAGGAGAGCCTGGCCGAGGTCACCCGGAGCATCGAGGAGACCGGGTTCGAGCTCACCCGCCACCAGGGCGTCCTGGCTGAGCAGGGCAACGCCGCCGAGGCGGCGCTGGAGCGGCTGCACGACTCCGACGCGAGGATGGCGGCCGTCGCCGAACGGCTCGGGCAGCTCGGAGCCGCCGTCCGTGCGGCCCGCGCGGAGCACGAGCGCACCACCGCCACCATCGGCACGGCACAGGCCGGCGTCGCCTCTGCGCGTGAGCAGCTCGCAGAGCTGGAGCAGCGGCTCGAGGCGGCCGAGGCCGACCCGGGCGAGTCCGAGCCCAGCACGCAGGAGCGGGACCGCCTGGCGCATAGCAGCGGCCTCCGCCCGCAGCCAGGAGACCGAGGTCCGGCTGGCGCTGCGTACCCAGGAGGAGCGGGCCCGCGCACTCGGCGGGCGGGCCGAGGCGTTGGAACAGGCGGCGGCCAGCGAGGTCGAAGCCCGGCAGCGGGCCGCCGACCGGCGCGAACGCCGAGAGCGGGACGCCCGCGTGGCGACCGCCGTCGGTGCCGGCACGGCCCTCCTGCAGGACGTCGTGCGGCTCCTGCTCACCGAGGCGGGTGCCGCGCGCGACACGTGCCCACGCCGAGCAGACCGAGCGGCACACTGCCCTGAGCACGGCCCGCGGGGCGGTGACGACCCTGGGGGAGCAGCTGCGCGAGCTCACCGACTCCGTGCACCGCGACGAGGTCGCCCGCGCCGAGCAACGGCTGCGGATCGAGGCGCTGCAGACTCGTGCGGTCGAAGAGCTCGGCATCGACCCAGACGCCCTGGTGGAGGAGTTCGGCCCGCACCAGCTGATCCCCACCCTGGCCGAGGTGACCCGGTCCGACGCGGACGGCTCCGACGGCCCGGCCGCCGAGCCTCGCCCCTTCGTCCGGGAGGAGCAGGTCAAGCGGCTGCGCAGCGCGGAGCGGCAGCTCAGCGCGCTCGGGCGGGTCAACCCGCTGGCGCTGGAGGAGTTCACCGCCATGGAGGAGCGGCACCACTACCTGACCTCGCAGGTCGAGGACCTGCGCAGCTCCCGGGACGACCTGCTCGACATCGTCAAGGAGGTCGACGAGCGGGTGCAGCGCGTGTTCGCCGAGGCCTACGCCGACACTGCGGTGCAGTTCGAGCGGGTCTTCGAGCGGCTCTTCCCCGGTGGTGAGGGCCGACTGGTCCTCACCGATCCCGACGACATGCTGACCACGGGCATCGAGGTGGAGGCACGCCCGCCCGGCAAGAAGATCAAGCGCCTCTCGCTGCTGTCCGGCGGCGAACGCTCGCTGACCGCGGTGGCGCTGCTGGTCGCGATCTTCACCGCGCGGCCCAGCCCGTTCTACATCATGGACGAGGTCGAGGCGGCCCTGGACGACACCAACCTGGGCAGGTTGATCACGCTGTTCGCCGAGCTGCGGGACACCAGCCAGCTCATCGTGATCACCCACCAGAAGCGCACCATGGAGGTCGCGGACGCGCTGTATGGCGTCTCGATGCAAGGTGACGGCGTCACGACGCTGGTCTCCCAGCGGATCCGTGACATCGCGCCACAGTCGGCCTGAGCCGCCGATCGCGTGAGCCTGCTCACGTTTGAGGCGGAAACCAGCGGACACGCGCCCGCTCAGCTTGAGAGTGCGCGGTGCGACCAGGCACCCTGGAGGCATGACTGCACTGGTGATCGCGATGTTGCTGTGCGTGGCCGCCGGGACCGTCGTCGTGGGGTTTGTGGCCGTCGAGGCCCGACGCGACGGGCGTGAGGTGCTCACTGAGCAGGGTGAGGAGCTGCTGACCACGGTCCGCGCCAAGAGCGGCCAGGTCGTGGAGCGCGCCAAGGACACCGTCGCCCGCTCGTGAGCTGAGGCTGAGCGCGCGGCCACCTCTGCGAGGATGAATCCGTGGACCAGCTCTGGCAGTACCTGACCGTCGCCACCCTCGTCGGGCTGGCCGTCATCGGCCTGCTCGTCGGGCTGTTCCGGGGCAAGGGGGGTTCCGGCAGCAAGACGCTGGAGCGCCCCGGCGCCGCTCCGCCAGCCGCGCCGGAGCTCGATACCGACCGTGACCGGCTTCCGGGGACGCCGGCTGACCGCTCCGTGGTGGACTCCGGCGGAGGGGTCGATGTCGAGGCGCCGCCGGAGCCGAGCGCCCCGACCCTGGAGCGGCCCGACTCGGCCCGAGGCCGGCTGCAGCGACTGCGCGCGAGGCTGGCCAGGTCCAACTCGGCCATCGGCAACGCGCTGCTGGCCCTGCTGTCTCGCGGTGGCCTGGACGAGGCGGCCTGGGAAGAGGTGGAGGACACCCTGCTGCAGGCCGACCTGGGGGTGGAGGCCACGAACGAGCTGGTCGCCTCCCTGCGGTTGCGGGTGCAGGTGGACGGCACCACCGACCCGGACACCGTGCGTGACTGGCTGCGCCAGGACCTGCTCGCCCTGGTCGACCCGGCGATGGACCGACGGGTGGCCGCCAGCAGGGTCGACGGGCGGCCGGCCGTCGTCCTGGTCGTCGGTGTCAACGGCACCGGCAAGACCACCACCGTCGGCAAGCTAGCTCGGGTCATGGTGGCCGAGGACAAGGACGTCGTGCTGGGCGCGGCAGACACCTTCCGGGCCGCTGCCGCCGACCAGCTGTCCACCTGGGGCGCGCGGGTCGGCGTGCCCACGATCCGTTCGGACCGGGAGGGGGCCGACCCGGCGGCCGTGGCCTTCGACGCGGTCAAGGCAGCGATCGAGCTGGAGGCCGACGTGGTCATCATCGACACTGCCGGACGGCTGCACAACAAGGTCGGCCTGATGGACGAGCTCGGCAAGGTCAAGCGGGTGATCGAGAAGCACGGGCCGGTCGACGAGGTGCTGCTGGTGCTCGACGCCACCACCGGACAGAACGGCATGCGGCAGGCGGAGGTCTTCAGCCAGGCCGTGGACGTCACCGGCATCGTGCTGACCAAGCTGGACGGCACCGCCAAGGGCGGCATCGTGGTCAACGTCCAGCGCCGGCTCGGCGTCCCGGTCAAGCTGGTCGGCCTCGGTGAGGGGCCGGACGACCTGGCCCCCTTCGACCCGCAGGCCTTCGTCGACGCCATCATCGGCTGAACGGCGGCCGCCCTGGCTTTATCGGGTGACCCGATAAACCCCGGCTTCACCCCGGTTCGCTTCCGGGGTGAAGCCGGGGTTTCCGGGGTGAAGCGTGGGGTCTCCGGGGTGAAGCGTGAGCGCGCAGGTCGTTGTCAGGGTCGGACCCTCACGGATCCGCGTGAGGGGCGTGCCCGGCGTGCAGCCAAACATGCACAGTCGAGGCCGGGGCTCGTCCGACAGCCTCAGCAGGTCGCGTCCCGCGCCACTGTGCATGTCTGAGTGCACGCCGATGGTCGAGCCGGGACGACACGACCGGTGAGCTGTGGCTTGCCACCGGGCGGGGCGGGGCGGTAGGGCGGGGCCGGGCGGGCGGCGCGGGCGTGCTGGAACCCGCCCCACGGCATACAGGCAAAGTCCGAGCAGGTATGGCGGCGCGCTGGCCGGGCGGGCGACGCGGGTAGCCTTGACCAGTGTTCACCAGCCTGTCCGACCGCCTCACCGACACCTTCCGCAACCTCAAGCGCAAGGGAAGCCTGAGTGAGCACGACGTCAACGCCACGATCCGGGACATCCGGGTCGCCCTGCTCGACGCCGACGTCGCGCTGCCGGTGGTCAAGCAGTTCACCGGGCGGATCCGCGAGCGGGCGCTGGGCGCCGAGGTCAACAAGGCACTGAACCCGGCACAGCAGGTCGTCAAGATCGTCAACGAGGAGCTCGTCGCGATCCTCGGCGGCCAGACCCGCCGGATCAACCTGTCCAAGACGCCCCCGACCGTCATCATGCTGGCTGGTCTGCAGGGCTCGGGCAAGACGACCCTGGCCGGCAAGCTCGGCGCCTGGCTCAAGGAGCAGGGGCACACGCCGCTGCTCGTGGCGGCCGACCTGCAGCGCCCCAACGCCGTCACCCAGCTCGAGGTCGTCGGCCAGCGCGCCGGAGTGCCGGTGTTCGCCCCGGAGCGAGGCAACGTCGGCGGCCACGACGCGGCCCTGGAGACCGGCGAAGGCACCCGCAGCTTCGGTGACCCGATCGACGTCGCCGTCGACGGCGTTGCCCAGGCGCGTGACAAGGGCTATGACGTGGTCATCATCGACACGGCCGGTCGCCTGGCGGTCGACGTCGACCTGATGCGGCAGGCACACGACATCCGCGTCGAGACCGCGGCAGACGAGGTGCTGTTCGTCATCGACGCGATGATCGGCCAGGCCGCGGTCGAGACCGCCAAGGCGTTCGCCGATGGCGTGGGCATCACCGGCAGCGTGCTCACCAAGCTCGACGGCGACGCACGAGGCGGCGCAGCACTGTCCGTGGCCACGGTCACCGGCCAGCCGATCCTGTTCGCCTCCACCGGTGAGCAGGTCAAGGACTTCGAGATCTTCCACCCTGACCGGATGGCCGGGCGGATCCTGGACATGGGTGATGTCCTCACCCTCATCGAGCAGGCCGAGAAGGCCTTCGACCAGGTGCAGGCGCGGGAGATGGCGCGCAAGTTCATGGCCGAGGAGGACTTCACGTTCGAGGACTTCCTCGAGCAGATGTCCGCGATCAAGAAGATGGGCAGTCTCAAGCAGATGCTCGGCATGATGCCGGGGATGCAGCAGATGCGTGCCCAGCTCGATGCCCTGGACGAGCGGGAGTTCGACCGGGTCGAGGCGATGGTGCGCTCGATGACGCCGTTCGAGCGCAACCACCCCAAGGCGATCAACGGCTCCCGACGGGCCCGCATCGCCAAGGGCTCTGGCGTCAGCGCCTCCGAGGTCAACCAGCTGCTCACCAGGTTTGGCGAGGCGCAGAAGATGATGCGTCAGATGCGGCGCGGCGCCGGTGGCATGCCGGGGATGCCCGGACTGCCCGGTATGCCGGGCGGCGGCGGCAAGGGCGGGTCGCGTCCGCCCCAGCGCAAGAAGGCCAAGAGCGGCAACCCGGCCAAGCGGGCAGAGCAAGAGCGCGAGGCCGCGACCAAGGCGGCGACGGCGCGCGAGAACGCCATGGACGGAGCGTTCGGCATGACCAGCGGAGCCGGTCAGGGTCAGCCGGGCGCGGCCGAACCCGACCTGTCCTCGCTGCAGCTGCCCAAGGGGTTCGAGAAGTTCCTGGGCCAGGGCGGCGGCTCCTAGCCCCACGCTGACGCGGCCAGATCCCGCTGAGCCGGGCCACTGGCGCGCCGGGGCAGGCTGGGGTTGGGTGGACCCATGTCCTCCGGCACCCCAGCAGCTCCGCCGCCCAGCCCGTCGCCTGCCCCCCTCCCCAGGGCCACCGGCGGGAGTTCCCTGTCGCGCCCGCCGACGACGGTCGTGCTGTTCGGCGCCACCGGTGACCTGGCCCGACGCAAGCTGCTCCCCGGCCTGCTGCACCTCTACAAGACGGGGCTGCTGCCCGACATCCGCGTGGTCGGCACCTCCCTGGACCAGCACGACCGAGCCTCCTTCACCCAGATCGTCCGGCAGGCCGTCGAGGAGTTCGGGGGCGACGACGGCGACATGGAGGCCTGGGCGCAGTTCGAGCCGCTGCTCTTCTGGGCGCCCGGCGACGGCGGGGTCGCGGCGCTGCGTCAGGTGGTCGACGAGGCCGAACGCGACTGGGACAGCGAGCACGTCCGCCGGCTGCACTATCTCAGCGTCCCGCCGAGCGCGGCCCTGCGTGTCGTGCAGACCCTGCGCGAGGCCGGGTTGGTCGAACGCAGCCGGATCATCATGGAGAAGCCGTTCGGCACCGACCTGGCCTCCGCGGTCGAGCTCAACCGCCGGCTGCACGAGGTGTTCCACGAGGAGCAGATCTTCCGCATCGACCATTTCCTGGGCAAGGAGGCCGCGCAGAACATCCTGGCCTTCCGGTTCGCCAACGGCCTCTTCGAGCCGATCTGGCACCGCAACCACATCGACCACATCCAGATCGACGTGCCTGAGACGTTGGGACTGGCCCAGAGGTCCGACTTCTACGAGCAGACCGGCGCCTACCGGGACATGGTGGTGACCCACCTGTTCCAGGTGCTGGCCTTCACCGTGATGGAACCCCCGACCGAGCTGGAGCCGTTCGCGATCAGCGAGGAGAAGAACAAGGTCTTCCGCTCGATGCTGCCGATCGACCCTGCCGACGTGGTCCGCGGGCAGTACATCGGCTACAAGGACATCGACGGGGTCGCGCCGGAGTCGCAGACCGAGACCTTCGTCGCGCTGAAGTGCTACGTGGACAACTGGCGCTGGGCGGGTGTGCCGTTCTACCTGCGCACCGGCAAGCGGCTGGCCGAAGGTGCGCGGATCATCTCGATCGCGTTCAAGGAGCCGCCGCGCTCGATGTTCCCGCCGGGCTCCGGCGTCGGCGACCACGGCCCGGACCACCTGACCTTCGACCTGGCGGACCGGGCCCGGATGTCGCTGTCCTTCTATGGCAAGCGCCCTGGCCCAGGGATGCGACTGGACAAGCTGTCGATGCAGTTCTCGATGCACGAGACGGGCTGGGCCGGTGCGGTCCTGGAGGCCTACGAGCGGCTGATCTACGACGCGGCACGGGGCGACCGCACCCTGTTCACCTCTGCTGAGGGCATCGAGCGACTGTGGGAGATCAGCGAGCCACTGCTGCAGAACCCCCCCGTCGTACGGCCCTACGGTCAGGGCAGCTGGGGACCCAACCAGATCCACCAGCTGATCGCCCCCCGCGGCTGGCGGCTGCCGTTCGAACGCGTTTGGCGCGACCCCAACAAGGCCGGTGCCTAGCGCCGTGGGGTCGCTGGGCCGCGGGGGGCGATGAACACCCCGGTGCTGCACATCCGCGGCCACGTGCTGGTCGGGCCGGATGAAGTGCTCGACGAAGTCTGGGTGGTCGACGGCCGGGTCAGCCTGAGCCCTCCGGGTGCAGGGGCGGTCGAGTCCGTGCACGGGTGGGCCCTGCCAGGTCTGGTCGACGCCCACTGCCACGTCGGGCTGGAGGAGCACGGTGCCGTCTCGCCGCAACGGGCGGAGGAGCACGCACTCGCCGAGCGCGACGCCGGGGCCCTGCTGCTGCGCGACGCGGGCAGCCCGGCGGACACGTCCTGGATCCACGGGCGGCAGGACCTGCCGCGGCTGATCCGGGCCGGTCGCCACCTGGCTCGTCCGCGACGCTACCTGCGCCACTACGCCCACGAGATCGAGCCCGACCTCCTCGTCGACTACGTGCGGCAGGAGGCCCGCAACGGGGACGGGTGGGTCAAGCTGGTCGGGGACTGGATCGACCGGGACACCGGTGACCTGGGCACCTGTTGGCCGCTCGACGTGCTCACGCAGGCGGTCGCGGCGGCGCACGAGGAGGGCGCCAGAGTCACCGCGCACTGCTTCGGCGAGCAGTCACTGGTCGACTTCGCCGCCGCCGGGACCGACTGCATCGAGCACGCCACCGGACTGACCGACGCCACCATCGAGACGTTCGCAGCCCAACAGATCGCGATCGTGCCGACCCTGGTCAACATCGCCAACTTCCCGGCGTTCGCCGACGCCGGGCAGGCCAAGTTCCCGGCGTATGCCGCGCACATGCGCGACCTGCACGCCCGCCGGTTCGAGACGATCGGGCGGGCCCACGAGGCCGGCGTGCCGATCTATGTCGGCACGGACGCTGGGGGCCAGCTGCCGCACGGCCTGGTCGCGCGGGAGGTGGCTGCGCTCACCGAGGCGGGGTTGAGCCGCACCGAGGCCATCGGCGCGGCCAGCTGGGATGCTCGCGCGTGGCTGGGCCGACCGGGGATCTCCGAGGGGGAGTCGGCCGACCTGGTGGTCTACCGCGATGACCCGAGAGAGGACCTGCACACCCTGGCCGACCCCTACCGGGTGATCCTGCGCGGGGTCGCCCAACCGCACAGCGGCGCCCGAGGCTGACCGCCCCGGGCGCCACCTGGCAGGTCGTCGGGCCTAGTGGAACTGCTCGGACTCGGTCGAGCCGGTCAGGGCCAGCGTTCCGCTGCTGGGGTTGATCACCTTGCTCACCTCGTCGAAGTAGCCGGTGCCGACCTCGGCCTGGTGCTTCACGGCGGTGTAGCCGTGCTCAGCCGAGGCGAACTCGGCCTGCTGCAGCTCGACATACGCCGGCATGCCCACCTGGGCGTAGCCGCGGGCCAGCTCGAACATCGAGTGGTTGAGCGCGTGGAAGCCGGCCAGGGTGATGAACTGGAACCGGTAGCCCAGCGCCCCCAGCTCGTCCTGGAACGAGGCGATCTGCCGGTCGTCCAGCGTGGACTTCCAGTTGAACGACGGCGAGCAGTTGTAGGCGAGCAGCTGGTCGGGGAAGTCCCGGTGCAGCTCCTCGGCGAACTCCCGCGCCAGCCCCAGGTCGGGCGTGCCCGTCTCGACCCAGATGAGGTCGGCGTAGGGCGCATAGGCCCGGGCCCGGGCCAGCACCGGCTCGATCCCGTTGCGGACGCGGTAGAAGCCCTCGGGCGTCCGCTCGCCGGTGGTGAACTGCTGGTCGACCGGGTCGACGTCGCTGGTGAGCAGGTCAGCGGCGAGGGCATCGGTGCGGGCGACCACCAGCGACGGCACACCGAGCACGTCGGCGGCCAGGCGTGCGGCGGTGAGCGTGCGGACATGCTGCGCGGTGGGGATGAGCACCTTGCCGCCGAGGTGACCGCACTTCTTCTCCGAGGCCAGCTGGTCCTCGAAGTGCACGCCTGCCGCCCCGGCGGCGATCATCGACTTCATCAGCTCGAAGACGTTCAACGCCCCGCCGAAGCCGGCCTCGGCGTCGGCCACGATCGGCACCAGGTAGTCGGTAGAGGTCTCACCGGTGGACCAGGCGATCTGGTCGGCACGCTGCAGGGCGTTGTTGATCCGCCGCACGACGGTCGGCACCGAGTTGACGGGATAGAGGCTCTGGTCGGGGTAGGTCTGGCCGGACAGGTTGGCGTCAGCGGCCACCTGCCAGCCGGACAGG
Source organism: uncultured Actinomycetota bacterium (assembly GCA_963781115.1). Lineage (GTDB taxonomy): Bacteria > Actinomycetota > Actinomycetes > Actinomycetales > Dermatophilaceae > Ornithinicoccus. The sequence goes on along the minus strand of CAWADV010000005.1, from coordinate 541,781 downwards.
TAGATGGCCTCGAGCCCGGCCCGGACCTGCTGCACGGCCTGGTTGCCGGTGAGCGCACCCAGCGAGCGCACGAAGGGGGTGGTCTGCAGGGACTGCCACAGCCGCTGCGCCCCACGGCGGGCCAGTGTGTGCTCCTCCACCACCGAGCCGCGCAGCCGCACGACGTCCTCGGCGCTGTAGCGGCGCTCGACGCCCGCCCAGCGGGGGTCCTCACGCCAGGACTGGTGCAGCTCTTCGGCCTGCTGGGCGAACGGCGTGGGCGAGTTGCCCACCTGAGCGCCCTCAGGGTGCTCGGTCCGCTCGGTCCGCTCACGGGGCGGGTCGGTGACGGTGGTCATGGCGTCCTCCTGGTCGGTTCGGAGCGGTGGGTTCCGCTGTTCCTGCACACTCTGCTTGCTGTTCGGTCGATCTTCCGGTCCGCGTGGTTGTCAACTTGTCCGGTTCTTGCCGTAACGTGGATGCATGACGACTAGCACGGACGCGGACCCAGGTCGGCTGGTGCCCTTCGTACCGAATGGCGAGGTCGGCACCGACCGCCAGAGTGGATCGCTGCCCGCCGGCAGCGATCCCGTCGCCTTGGGCCGGCGTCTGCGGCACCATCGCCGCGCCGCCGGGTTGACCCTGGCCGACCTGGCCGAGCGGGTGGGGCTGTCCGCCTCGGCGCTCTCGCTGATCGAGAACGGGAAACGCGAGGCGCGCGTCTCCCTGCTGGCCCCGGTGGCGAGTGCGCTGGGCGTGGAGGTCGGCACCCTGCTGCAGCCAGGACCGCCGAGCCGGCGAGCCGCCCTGGAGGTGAGCTGGGAGCGCGCGCAGCGGTCGGCGGGTTTCGCCACGCTCGGCATCCCGGCGGTCAAGACCGGGCCTGGCCTGCCGGACGACGCGCTCGAGGCGCTGGTGGGCCTGCACGAGGCGCTCGCCGAGATGCAGGTGCAGCGGGCGGCCACCCCGGAGTATGCGCGGGAGGCCAACGCGGCCCTGCGGCGACGGATGCGTGAGTCGGACAACTACTTCGCCGCCCTTGAGGCCGAGGCGGGCAGCCTGCTCGAGGCGATCGACCACCGTGGGGGGGCGGTGACCCGGGCTGCCGTGGACCGGATGGCGGCGCACGTGGGCTTCACTCTCGTCCCGGTGGACGGGCTGCCAGCCTCGACCCGCACGGTCACCGACCTGGCCAGCAGACGGATCTACCTGCCGCACGCGCGGCCCGACGGCAGGGACGGCCGCTCGCTGGCCCTGCAGGCGATCGGCCATCTGGTGCTGCAGCACCAGCCGCCGCGGGACTACGCCGAGTTCCTGGCTCAACGGGTGGAGATCAACTACCTGGCTGCGGCCGTGCTGATGCCGCAGTCCTCCGTCGTGCCGATGCTGCAGTCAGCCAAGGTCGCCCGAGACATCGCGATCGAGGACCTGCGCGATGTCTACGCGGTGTCGTACGAGACGGCCGCACACCGGTTCACCAACCTGGCGACCCGGCACCTGGGCATTCCCGTGCACTTCATGCGGGTCGGCGCCGACGGTCTCATCTACAAGGCCTACGAGAACGACGGCGTGCGCTTTCCGATGGATGCCTCGGGGGCGATCGACGGGGCTCGGGTCTGTCGCAAGTGGACCGCCCGGGCGGTCTTCGAGCAGCCGCCCGGCGAGGCCTACGCGCAGTACACGGACACCGGCAACGGCACGTTCTGGTGCACGGCGATGGTCGAGCAGACCTCGGCGGGCAGGTTCTCGGTCAGCGTCGGTGTGCCGTTCGCGCAGGTCCGCTGGATGAGAGGCCGGGAGACCACCGCCCGGTCCCGCTCCGGCTGCCCGGACCCCCGCTGCTGCACGCTGCCACCTGCCCACCTGCAGCGCGAGTGGGCAGGGCAGGTCTGGCCGAGCGCCAAGGCCCACTCTCACCTGTTGGCCGTCCTGCCGCCCGGGGTGTTTCCCGGGGTGGACGACACCGAGGTGTTGCGCTTCGTCGCCGAGCACGCGTCGTCCGGGGCCGGCGAGCGGGTCAGCCCGTAGCGCTCCACCCCGTCGGTCGTCGAGGCACGCGCTGGGCTCGCGTTGTGGAGCAACGGCGCAGGTCTGGCACAATGTCCGTGTACCCCACTGTGGCCGGCCCCTCTCACCGCGCCCAGAGGTGTCCATCGAGCGGTCGCGCCGCGCGTGTTTCCCCACGCGGCAGAGCGGCTGCTCACCACTGACCAACACCTGAGGAGACACCCCACTCGTGGCTGTCAAGATCCGCCTGAAGCGCATGGGCAAGATCCGTGCGCCGTTCTATCGCGTCGTCGTCGCCGACTCCCGCACCAAGCGGGACGGCCGGGCGATCGAGGAGATCGGCAAGTACCACCCGACCGCTGAGCCCTCTGTCATCGACATCGACTCCGAGCGCGCCCAGCACTGGCTGTCCGTCGGCGCCCAGCCGACCGAGCAGGTCATGGCCCTGCTCAAGGTGACCGGCGACTGGCAGAAGTTCAAGGGCGAGCCGGGTGCCGAGGGCACCCTGCGCGTCGCCGCCCCCAAGCCTGACAAGCGCTCGCTGTATGAGGCCGCGATGGCTGCGGCCGACGGCAAGGAGGCCGCCTCGGGCGGCACCCGCCGTGGGCGCAAGGCCGACGAGGCTCCGGCGGCCGACGAGGCGCCGGCCAAGGCCGAGACCCCCAAGGCAAAGACCCCCAAGGCCCCGGCTGCTGAGGCACCCGCTGCTGCTGAGGAAGCTCCGGCTGTCGAGGAGGCTCCGGCTGTCGAGGAGGCTCCGGTCGTCGAGGAGGCTCCGGTCGTCGAGGAGGCTCCGGTCGTCGAGGAGACTCCCGCCGCCGAGGTCCGTGACTTCGGTCCGGACTCTGCTGCGGCGACCGAGGACGGCTCGGCCCCGGAGGGGTTCACCGTCAAGGGCAACGCCGACTCGATGAAGTACCACGTCGAGGGCTCGCGCTGGTATGACCAGACCGTGGCCGAGGTGTGGTTCCGGACCGGCGAGGCCGCCGAGGCTGCCGGCTTCGAGCCGGCCGGTGGCGCCGCGGCGCAGTCGGCTGACACCGGCGTCGAGCTCGGCACCGCTGACGAGACCGCGAAGTCCTGAGCGCATGCTCGAAGAGGCTCTGGAGCACCTGGTCAAGGGCATCGTCGACCACGACGGCGACGTCGTGGTGCGCCGCAAGAACGCACGCTTCGGCGAGGTGCTCGAGGTGCGTGTGCACCCCGAGGACCTCGGCCGGGTGATCGGCCGCCGCGGCCGGACGGCCGGTGCGCTGCGCACCGTGATGGTCGCCCTGGCCGGCGGCGAGAAGGTGCGGGTCGACATCGTCGACACCGACCGCGTGCGCTGAGGCCCCGTCGCAGACCCAGACCACACCAGCCGACCGCCATACCGGCACGGCACCGAGCGAAGGGCCGCCACTGACATGACTGACCTGTCGGGGCGGCCCTTCGTCGTCGCCCGCGTCGGCAAGGCGCACGGGCTCAAGGGCGAGGTGACGGTCCAGGTGCACACCGACGACCCGGACCGGCGTCTGGTGCCCGACGCGGTGTTTGTCACCGAGCCCGCCGGCGCCGGCCCGCTGGTGCTCCGCACGGTGCGCCTGCACCAGGGCACCTTCCTGCTCGGGTTCGAGGGCTGTCACGACCGCAACGCCGCGCAGGCGCTGCGCGGCACGCTGCTCCTGCTCGACCACTCCGAGCAGGACGACGACGAGCCGGACGCGTGGCGCGCGGAGGAGCTGGTCGGCTTCGTCGTGGAGCTCACCGACGGCACGGTCGTCGGCGAGGTCAGCGGCCTGCACCCACGGGCGGCGCAGGACCTGCTGGAGGTGCGGCTCACCGAGGGCGGCACCGCGCTGGTGCCGTTCGTCGAGGAGATGGTCCCCGAGGTCGACGAGAGCACCCGACGGGTGGTCATCGACCCCCCGGAGGGCCTGCTCGAGCTAGGCGGTTGAGCATGCGGGTCGACGTGGTCACGATCTTTCCTGACTACCTGGCCCCGCTCGACCTGTCGCTCATCGGCCGGGCGAGGGCAGCGGGCCTGGTCGACCTGCGGGTGCACGACCTGCGCGCCTTCACCCACGACCGGCACCGCACGGTCGACGACACCCCCTACGGTGGGGGCGCCGGCATGGTGCTGCGCCCCGAGCCGTGGGGTGAGGCGCTGGACGCGCTCGTGGCTTCTGCCGAGCACGACGGTCAGCTGCCGCACCTGGTCATCCCCGGGCCGGGCGGCACGCCCTTCACCCAGGCGATGGCGCGCCAGCTGGCCCAGGAGCCGTGGCTGGCGTTTGCCTGTGGTCGCTACGAGGGCATCGACGAGAGGGTCTACGACGATGCCGCCGCGAGGATGCCGGTGAGCGTGGTCTCCCTCGGTGACTACGTGCTCAACGGTGGTGAGGTCGCCGTGCTGGCCATGGTGGAAGCCGTCGCGCGGCTGCTCCCCGGCGTGGTGGGCAACGCCGAGTCGCTGGTCGAGGAGTCCCACGAGGACGGCCTGCTCGAGTACCCGGTGTTCACCAAGCCGCCGGTATGGCGCGGGCGCGCCGTCCCGGAGGTGCTCCGCTCCGGCGACCACGGAGCGATCGCGCAGTGGCGTGAGCAGCAGCGGCGGGACCGCACAGCCACGCGCCGACCGGATCTGTTGCATCCCTCGGCGGCGGTGACCGTCGAGGGGCTGCGGGACAGCGAGCATGCCGAGCTGCGTCCCGCCGTCCCCGCCGACGCCGGCGAGCTGTTGACCCTGTCCCGCGCCTGTTGGCTCTCCGAGGCTCGCGACCACGACACCTTCGTCATCCCCGCTCTGCAGGAGTCGCTGGCTGACGTGCAGCGCTGGCTGGGGGAGTGGGACACCTGGGTGCTGAGGGTGGCCGGGCGGATGGTGGGCGCCGTCCGGGCCCGACGTGAGCGCTCCGCTGACGGCACGGCGCAGTGGGACATCGGGCGGTTGTGCGTGGCGCCCGACCTGCAGGGCAGGGGCCTGGGCCGCTGGCTGCTGGCGTTCGTCGAGGCGCAGGCACCACCGGACACCGAGGCGTTCGTCCTGTTCACCGGGGCGCGCTCGGCCGGGAACATCCGGATGTACCGCCGGGCCGGCTACCGGGTCGTCGCACGGGGCGAGTTCGGCGGGGTGCCGACCGTCGAGCTGCGCAAGCGGTCCGATTATTGAGCAGCCACGGCCTGTGGCAGACTTGACCCTTGCGTCCACTCGGACTCGACACCTCACAGCCCCTGCCACAGGGGGAGCCTGCGAGCAGAGCCGCGTGACGCACCCAGACCACCAAGCCCCCCGGCATACCCGCTCGCCCGCGAGCACCCGGCGGGGCCAACGCCGTGGGTGACCTGTGGCACCGACGAGAAAGCGACGCGACATGCACCAGCTCGACGACCTGAACGCCTCCAGCCTGCGCACCGACCTCCCGGACTTCCGTGCCGGTGACACCATCAAGGTCCACGTGAAGGTCATCGAGGGCACCCGCTCGCGCGTCCAGATCTTCCAGGGCGTGGTCATCCGTCGTCACGGCGGTGGCCTCGGCGAGACCTACACCGTCCGCAAGGTCAGCTTCGGCGTCGGCGTGGAGCGCACCTTCCCGCTGCACTCCCCGAACGTGGACAAGGTCGAGGTCGTCACTCGCGGTGACGTGCGCCGCGCCAAGCTCTACTACCTGCGTGAGCTGCGCGGCAAGGCCGCCAAGATCCGCGAGAAGCGCTAGCGCGGACGGCTCGCTGAGCCTGCCCCGGATCTCACGGGTTCTGGGGCTATCGTCACCAGCAGAGCACCGCTTCCCGCCGGACACGGCGACGGCGGAGCACGACAGCAACGAACCGCCAGACAGGGGCCTTGACGTGACGCCGGACGAGGTCAGCGACTCCGGCCAGACGGCCGGCGACGAGCCGCAGACCCGCCGCGCGGCGCGCGATCGCGACGGCGGCCCCGGCGTGCCGGAGCCCCAGCCCCAGCGCAGCGGGACGGCGCACTTCGTCCGCGAGGTGCTCGTCGTCGGCGTCACCGCGCTGGTCATCTCCTTCCTGATCAAGACCTTCCTGGTGCAGGCCTTCTGGATCCCGTCGGGGTCGATGGAGGAGACGCTGATGGTCGGCGACCGGGTGATGGTCAGCAAGATCCAGGCGGGGGCACTCGAGGTCGAGCGGGGCGACATCGTGGTCTTCGAGGACCCGGGCGGCTGGATGCCGCCGGTCCAGGAGGCCGACCGTGGACCGTTGCTCAACGGCGTGGTCCGGGTGCTGGAGTTCGTCGGCATCTCCCCGACGGGTGAGGGCAACCACCTGATCAAACGGGTCGTGGGCGTTGTCTGGCGACCACGTGGTGTGCTGCGACGCGGACGGCAAGATCACCGTCAACGACGCCCCCCTGGACGAGCCCTACCTCTATCCGGGGGACACGCCCAGCGACATCCCGTTCGACATCACCGTCCCCGACGACCACCTGTGGGTGATGGGTGACCACCGCTCCAACTCCCGCGACTCGCGGGCCAACGACGACGGGTCCGGCACCGCCGGGTCGATTCCGCGCAGCAGCGTCGTCGGCCAGGCGATGGTGCTGGTCTGGCCGCTCGACCGGTTCGAGTGGTTCAGCCGCCCCGACGGCCTGTCCGAGGCGCCGTCCGCCGAGCCCGCCGCGCCGTGACCCAGACGGCGCGTCGTGCGGTCGCCGGCCGCCGGTCCAGGGGCAGCACCAGTCCCAGCCTCCGGGTCGAGCGCACCCTGCAGCGAGCAGGTTTCGGCCTGCTGATCGGGATGGACGAGGTGGGTCGCGGAGCGCTCGCCGGACCGGTGACCGTCGGCGTCGTGGCGATCGACGCGACCTGCCGCTCGGCCCCTGCGGGGGTCAAGGACTCCAAGCTGCTCAGCCCTGCCGCCCGGTCGGCGATGGTGCCGCGGCTGCGCCGCTGGGCGCTGGCCTGGGGGGTCGGTCACGCCTCGCCGGCGGAGATCGACGCCTTCGGCATCATGAACGGGCTGCGGATGGCGGGGGAGCGGGCGCTGGCCCAGGCCGGCGTCAGCCCGGACCTGATCCTGCTCGACGGCAACCACGACTGGCTGAGCGACCCCCACCGACTCGGTCTGTTCGCGCTGCTCGACCACGACACGCCGCCGCCTCCGCCGGTGCGGACGATGATCAAGGCCGACCTGACCTGCTCGTCGGTGGCCGCGGCGAGCGTGCTGGCCAAGGTGACCCGTGACCAGATCATGGTCGACCTGGCCCCGGAGCACCCGGCATACCAGTGGGAGGTCAACAAGGGCTACGCCGCCCCCGAGCACACGGCCGCGCTGCGCGAGCACGGGCCGAGCCGGCACCACCGGCGCAGCTGGAACATCACCGGCAACGACCTCGCCCAGACGATCCCTCTCAGTGGTGAGCACCTCAGTCGCGGTGCCCTGACCCTTGACCCGCTGGCCGGAGTGGCCGGCACCCCGGGCGTGGCTTCCCCTACCGCACTGCGAGAGTTGGCTCATGAGCGCTGAGGACCTGGAGAAGTACGAGACCGACATGGAGCTCTCGCTCTATCGGGAGTACCGCGACGTGGTCGGCCTGTTCAGCCACGTGGTCGAGACCGAGCGCCGGTTCTACCTGGCCAACGAGGTGGACGTGCAGGTGCGCAGCGGGGGCGGCGAGACCTGGTTCGAGGTGACGATGAGCGACGCCTGGGTGTGGGACGTCTACCGGCCGGCACGGTTCGTCAAGAAGGTGCGGGTGATCACCTTCAAGGACGTCAACGTGGAGGAGCTGGCCAAGTCCGACCTGGAGATCCCCAAGGGGCAGTTCGGCGCCTGAGGCCCCACGACCCGCCGTCCACAGCGTGCGGAGCGGCCTCCTGCAGTCCACAGATCGAGGCGCCGGTATGGCGTGCTGACCGTGCTCGAGCCAGCCTGCAGTGCAGGAGGTGGTCGGCATGGTCGGCGTGGCGGCGGAGGGCAGCGGGGTCTCGCACCGGGTGGCCCAAGCGGTGGGCAGGCGTGGCGAGGATCTGGCCTGCGCGCACCTGGTGGCGCGGGGCTTCGAGCTGGTGGAGCGCAACTGGCGCTGCTCGTTGGGTGAGCTGGACATCGTGGCCCGACGCGGTGACCTGCTGGTGTTCTGCGAGGTCAAGACCCGCCGGTCGCAGCGGTTCGGCAGTCCACTGGAGGCAGTGACGCACGCCAAGGCGCTCCGGCTGCGCAAGCTGGCCGCCCGGTGGACGGGGGAGCACGCGGTGCGCGCAGCGCAGCTGCGGATCGACGTGATCGCCGTGCTGCTCCAGCCGGGCACTGAGCCGGTCCTGCAGCACGTCGAGGGGATCGAGTGATGAGCCTGGGACGGACCTACGCGGTGGCCCTGCTCGGCGTGGAGGGGCACCTGGTCGAGGTGGAGGCGCACGGCAACAGCGGGCTGCCGACGTTCCTGGTCGGCGGTCTGCCCGACGCCGCATGCCGTCAGGCGCCCGACCGGGTGCGGGCGGCCGCGATGAGTGCCGGTGTCGCGCTGTCCCAGCAGCGCTGGACGATCAACCTCTCGCCTGCCTCGCTGCCCAAGTCGGGCAGCGCCTTCGACCTGGCGATCGCCGTAGCTCTGCTGATGGCCGACGGGAAGCTGACGGGCAGGGTGGCCGCCCAAGCCGTACACATCGGTGAGCTGGGTCTGGACGCGACGGTGCGCCCGGTGGCCGGGGTGCTGCCGATGGTGCTCTCGGCCGCTGCGGCCGGACGGACCGAGGTGGTCGTTGCCGCAGCGAACGCCGCCGAGGCCGCGCTGGTGCCGCGGATGAGGGTGCACCCGGTGCGCACACTGGGCGAGCTGGTCACGCTCCACGCCGTGCTGGCCGCGGGCGGGTCGCCGCCGCCCTACGAGCCGCCCGCGCCCACTGGTCCCCCCGAGCCGGTGCCGGACATGCGCGACATCGTGGGACAGTCCGAGGCCAGGTTCGCCCTGGAGGTGGCGGCAGCGGGCCGGCACCACATGCTGCTGGTCGGACCCCCGGGGGCGGGCAAGACGATGCTCGCCGAGCGGCTGCCCGGGCTGCTGCCCGACCTCGGCCCCGAGGAGGCGCTGGAGGTGACCGGCGTGCACTCGGTGCTCGGCGCGCTGCCCTCCGGTGCCAGCCTGGTCTCCCGGGCGCCCTTCGTCGCGCCGCACCACGGTGCCTCGATGGCGGCGGTGATCGGCGGCGGCAGTGGTCGGGTGCGTCCCGGGGCGGTCTCCCGCGCACATCGCGGTGTCCTCTTCCTCGACGAGACGCCGGAGTTCCGTCGTGACGTCCTGGACGGGCTGCGCCAGCCGCTGGAGTCCGGCGAGGTGCACATCGCCCGGGCCGAGCGCCACGTGCGGCTGCCCGCGAGATTCCAGCTCGTCGCCGCCGCCAACCCCTGCCCGTGCGGCAAGGGCAGCGGCAAGGGCGAGGGGTGCCGGTGCACCCCGCTGGCGCGGGCTGGCTACCTCGGCCGCCTGTCGGGCCCCCTGCTTGACCGGATCGACCTGCAGATCGGGGTGCTGCCGGTCAGCCGCTTCGCTCTGGCCGGTCCCGCGGGGGAGCCGACCGCGCCGGTGGCGGCCCGAGTGCGTGAGGCACGGGACCGGCAGACCCGCAGATGGCGGCACGACCCGTGGCGGGTCAACGCCGAGGCACCGGGGGCGGTGCTGCGCCGAGGGGAGTGGTGCCTGGCCGGTGAGGTCGTGGCGCCCCTCAACCGGGCGATGGACCGCGGCACGATCACCCTGCGCGGCTATGACCGGTGTCTGCGCCTGGCGTGGACCTTGGCTGACCTCGAAGGGGTCGACCGGCCGACCCGGATGCACGTGGCGCACGCCCTGGCGTTGCGTGGCACCAGTGAGCTGGCGGCATGAGCCCGGCGACATCGCGGGACGTCACGGGCCGGGACGCCGCTGACTTCGGGGTGGTGGACGAGCGCTCGGCACGGATCGCCTGGTCCAGGCTGGCCGAGCCGGAGTCCGTCATGGACCGGGGGCTGGTGGCCGAGCACGGCTTCGTGGGTGCCGTGGACCACGTCCTGCACCGGGGCGACGAGCCGGTGTTCTATCCCGGGATGACTGAGCCGGTGCGCCCCATCGACCGCTTCGGCGGCCGACTGGTCACGCTGGACGTGGAGCGGGAACGTCAGATCCTGCGACCTCTGCAGGCGCGCGTGGTGATCCCGGAGGACCAGGAGTGGCCGGCCGGCCTCGACGACCTGACACTGCCGCCGTGGGCTCTCTGGGTGCGCGGCCCGGCACGTCTCGATGAGTGGTGCGAGACGGCGGTGGCGGTCGTGGGTGCTCGCGCCTGCACCTCCTACGGAGCGTTCATGGCGACCGAGCTCGCCGGTGGGCTGGCCGCCCGGGGGTTCACCATCGTCTCGGGGGCCGCCTACGGCATCGACGCCGCCGCACATCGGGCGGCCCTGGCTGCGCAGGGCCGGACGATCGCCGTCCTGGCCGGCGGTGTCGACCGGCTCTATCCCAGCGCCAACCACGACCTGCTGCAGCGGCTGGCCCGCGACCACCTGGTCGTCACCGAAAGTCCACCGGGCTGTGCCCCGGCCCGGTGGCGGTTCCTGTCCCGCAACCGGCTGATCGCGGCGATGAGCCGCGGAACGCTTCTGGTCGAGGCCGGGTTGCGGTCCGGCGCCCGCAACACGGTCAAGCACGCGATCGACCTGAACCGACCGGTCGGTGCGGTCCCGGGCCCGGTGACCTCGATGGTGTCCGCGGGGTGCCACCTGGAGATTCGCGACCACCGCGCCGAGCTGGTGACCGATGCCGCTGAGGCAGCCGAGCTGTTCGGCGGCCTCGGCGAGCACCTGGCTACGCCCAAGCGGGGCGAGGTGAGGCTGGGCGACGGCGCCGGGGAGGTCCCGAGCCGGGTGTTCGCGGCCCTCGCGCCCCATCACAGCGCCACCGTGGACGAGCTCGGAGTGGTGGCGGGGCTGGGGCCTCGCGAGGTGCTCGCCGCCTTGGGGGAGCTGCAGTCGGCGGGACTGGTCGAGCACCTGCTCGACGGCTGGGCGAGGGTCCGGCGGTCCCCATGAGACGCCGACCGGGTGGGAGTTGGCTGGCGGCGGGGCTAGTCGAGGCGCTGCTGCTCGCCTCGATGTCCGCGATGGCAGGAGACGGCGACCCGCCTGGGCGGTGGGAGCACGCGGCGATGAGGGCCTTCGGCTGGGTGTCGTCCGCCACGACGCCGCACAGCCGGGCACCCTGGGCGTGGCCGCTACCAGGCGCGCCCCCGGTCGTGCACACTTTCGACCCGCCGGAGCTCAGGTGGCTCCGCGGGCACCGAGGTGTCGACCTGGGTGGGTGGGTCGGGTCGCCGGTGACGGCGGTCGACGACGGAGAGGTGAGCTACAGCGGCACCATCGCCGGTGTCGGCATCGTCACCGTGCGCCACACCGGCGGGCTCCGGAGCACCTACCAGCCGGTCGAGGACCGAGTCGAGGAGGGGACCAGAGTGGGTCGCGGAGAGCTCCTCGGCACGCTGGACAGCGGCTCGCTCAGTCACTGCCTGCTCCGCACCTGCCTGCACCTGGGTGCCATCCGCGACAAGGACACCTACGTCGACCCCCTCCTGCTCCTCGGACAAGGAGTGCTCTCCCTGCTCAGGCTCGACGAGTGAGCGCCGCTGCCCATGTTGCGCGTCGCGCCCCGTGGCGGGGGTGCCGTGTGGCACCGTGGAGCAGTGGTCACAGCGGTGAGCGGCCCGGTGTCGGGGGAGGTGCTCGAGTCCTTCGAGCGACACCTGCATGCCGAGCGCAACCGGTCGGCACACACGGTGCGCGCCTACTGCGGGGACGTTCGCCACCTGTCGACGGCGCTCGGTGCGGCCGGGGTCGAATCACTCGACCAGGTGCGGCTCAGTGACCTTCGCAGCTGGCTAGGAGCGCTGGCCGAGGGTGGTGCGGCGACGACCACCGTGGGTCGACGCGCCGCGGCGGCCAAGACGTTCTTCCGCTGGGCGCTGCGCCGCGGGCTGGTGCCCCAGGACCCCACGTTGCGTCTGGCGTCTCCTCGCAAGGGCCGGCACCTCCCGGGCGTGCTCAAGCAGACCGAGGCGGGCGCCGCCCTGGACCTGGCGGCAGTCCGCTCCGACGATGCCGACCCGGTCCACGTCCGAGACCGCGCGATCCTCGAGCTGCTCTATGCCAGCGGCATGCGGGTCGGCGAGCTGACTGGACTCGACGTCGACGATGTCGACCTGGACGGGCGTGTGGCCCGGGTGCTGGGCAAGGGCGACAAGCAGCGCACGGTGCCGTTCGGCATTCCTGCCGCGCGCGCGTTGCGAAACTGGGTCGCGCAAGCACGGCCGGCGCTGATGACTGCCGACTCCGGCCCCGCGCTGTTCCTCGGCCGTCGGGGACGCCGCGTGGACCAGCGCCAGGTGCGCACTCTGGTCCACGAGGTGCTGTCCCATCTGGTCGAGGCACCCGATCTCGGTCCGCACGGCCTGCGGCACAGCTTTGCCACGCACCTGCTCGAGGGTGGTGCGGACCTGCGGTCGGTCCAGGAGCTGCTCGGCCACGCCAGCCTGGCCACGACCCAGATCTACACGCATGTGTCGGTGGACCGGCTGCGTTCGGCCTACCAGCTGGCGCACCCCCGCGCCTGAGCCCCGCGGCCCGAGCCCAGCGGTCAGCGGCGCAGGGTGGCCAGCCGGTGAGCCGCCTCGTGCAGCACCGCATCACGTTTGCAGAAGGCGAACCGGACGAGCGAGGCGACGGGCTCCTTGTCATCGCAGAAGACCGACACCGGCACGCCCACCACCCCGACCTCCTGGGGGAGCCGCCGGCAGAACTCGACCGCGTCGACCACGCCGTAAGGCGCGAAGTCGGCGATGAGGAAGTAGGTGCCCTGGCAGTCGGCTACCGGGACGCCGACCGAGGTCAGCGCCTCCCGCAGCACATCGCGCTTGCCCTGCAACGACGCGGCGAAGCCGGTGAAGAACGAGTCCGGCAGCCGGAGTCCGTGGGCGATCGCCGGCTGGAACGGACCGGAGCCGACGAAGGTGAGGAACTGTTTGACACCACTGACCGCCCGCACCAGCTCGGCGGGGCCGTGCAGCCAGCCCACCTTCCACCCCGTCGTCGAGAACGTCTTGCCGCCCGAGCTGATCGTCAGCGTCCGCTCCGCCATCCCCGGCAGGGTCGCGATCGGCACGTGGCGCGCACCGTCGAAGGTCAGGTGCTCATAGACCTCGTCCGCCACGACCCAGGCGTCGTGTTCGACGGCGAGAGCGGCAACCAGCTCCAGCTCGGCGGGGGTGAAGACCTTGCCTGTCGGGTTGTGTGGCGTGTTGAGCAGCACCACCCGGGTGCGGTCGCTGAACGCGGACCGCAGTGCCTCCACCTCGAATTCCAGGTCGGGGAAGCGCAGCGGCACGGTCCGGCGCACGCCGCCCGCCAGGGCGATCGACGCGGCATACGAGTCGTAGAACGGCTCGAAGGTGACCACCTCCTGGCCCGGCTCGACCAGCGCCAGGATGCTGGCCGCGATCGCCTCGGTGGCGCCGACCGTGACCAGCACCTCCGTCACCGGGTCGATGTCGAGCCCCCAGAACCGATGCTGGTGTTCGGCGACGGCCTCGCGCAGCACCGGCATGCCAGCCGCCGGCGGATACTGGTTCAGCCCCGAGGCGATCGCCTCCCGCGCGACCTCCAGGACCTCACGTGGTCCGTCGGTGTCCGGGAAGCCCTGGCCGAGGTTGACGGCGTCGAACTGCAGCGCCCGCTGGGTCATCTCGGCGAAGATGGTGGTGCCGAACGGCTGCATCCGCGTGACGAGCGGCGACGGATTTCGCATGGCCTGCACGGTAGCCGTAGACTGGAGGGCACGTGTGGTCTGTTCTCCGTGGCCGAAAGGTCCTGGCGATCAGAGCGCATGAATTCGCGCACGAGACTCGATCCGCTGGTCCCCGTGACCTGTATGTCGGATGGCGCGCTCCGCAGTCCTGTCCCCCCGGGGTGGGTGGGGGCCGCCTCTCGTGCCAGGACCGAACTGCAAACCCATAGAAAGCGAGACCTCGGCATGGCCGTTGTCACCATGCGCCAGCTCCTGGAGAGCGGCGTCCACTTCGGGCACCAGACCCGTCGGTGGAACCCCAAGATGAAGCGCTTCATCATGACCGAGCGCAATGGCATCTACATCATCGACCTGCAGCAGTCGCTGAACTACCTCAACGAGGCCTACGACTTCGTCAAGCAGACGGTCGCGCACGGTGGGACGATCCTGTTCGTCGGCACCAAGAAGCAGGCGCAGGAGTCCATTGCCGAGCAGGCGCAGCGCGTCGGGATGCCCTATGTCAACCACCGCTGGCTGGGCGGCATGCTCACCAACTTCCAGACCGTCTCCAAGCGGCTGAGCCGCCTGAAGGAGCTCGAGGAGATCGACTTCGACGATGTGGCCGGTTCGGGCCGCACGAAGAAGGAGCTGCTCATGATGCGCCGCGAGATGATCAAGCTCGAGCGTGCGCTGGGCGGCATTCGGGACATGGGCCGTGTTCCCTCCGCGGTCTGGGTGGTCGACACCAAGAAGGAGCACCTGGCCGTCACCGAGGCGCGCAAGCTCGGCGTTCCGGTCATCGCGATCCTGGACACCAACTGCGACCCCGACGAGGTCGACTACAAGGTCCCCGGCAACGACGACGCCATCCGCTCGGTCGCGTTGCTGACCCGGGTGATGGCCGACGCCGTCGCGGACGGTCTGATGTCGCGCGCCTCCGGTCGCGCGTCCGAGGACGGCGCTCCCGAGGTTGAGCCGATGGCTGAGTGGGAGCGCGAGCTGCTCTCCGGCAGCGCAGAGCCGGCTGCTGAGACGCAGGCCGAGGCTGTCGAGGCTCCCGCTGCTGAGGCTGAGGTTGTCGAGGCTCCTGCTGCTGAGGCTGAGGCTGTCGAGGCTCCCGCTGCTGAGGCTGAGGTTGTCGAGGCTCCTGCTGCTGAGGCTGAGGTTGTCGAGGCGCCGGCTGCTGAGGCCGAGTCCGAGGCTCCGGCCGACCAGGCCTGAGCAAGCCTCCCGACCTACCCCCGCGAACACGTTTCGCACCCCAGAAGGAGCGAGAAACCAGACATGGCGAACTACACCGCCGCTGACATCAAGGCCCTGCGTGAGGCGACTGGCGCCGGCATGATGGACGTCAAGCGCGCCCTCGACGAGGCCGAGGGCGACGCCACCAAGGCGACCGAGATCCTGCGCGTCAAGGGTCTGAAGGGGGTCACCAAGCGCGAGGGACGTGCAGCGTCCAACGGCTTGGTCGCCGCTCGCGTCGACCATGGTGTGGGCACCCTGGTCGAGATCAACTGCGAGACCGACTTCGTGGCCAAGGGTGAGAAGTTCGGCGAGCTGGCCGAGCGGGTCCTGTCCCAGGCCGTGGCCACCAGCGCCGCTGACGCCGAGTCGCTGCTGTCCTCCGAGCTGGACGGCCAGAGCGTTCAGGTCATGCTGGACCAGGCCAACGCCACCATCGGGGAGAAGATCGAGATCCGCCGGGTGGCGCGCCTGGAGGCCCCCGAAGGTGGTCAGGTCGTGTCCTACCTGCACAAGACCAGCCCGGACCTGCCGGCGCAGATCGGCGTGCTTGTGGCCACCGCTGGTGGCGACGAGCAGCTGGCCAGGGATGTCGCGATGCACGTCGCGGCGTTCAGCCCGACGGTGCTGACCCGCGACCAGGTCGACGCGCAGACCGTCGAGAACGAGCGGCGCATCGCCGAGGAGACCGCACGCGAGGAGGGCAAGCCCGAGCAGGCGCTGCCCAAGATCGTCGAGGGCCGGGTCAACGGCTACTTCAAGGAGAACGTGCTGTTGGACCAGCCGTTCGCCAAGGACCCGAAGAAGTCGGTCGCCCAGATCAGCAAGGATGCCGGCGCCGAGGTCACCTCCTTCGCGCGGTTCAAGGTCGGGGTCTGAGCTTCGGCAGCAACACTGATGGTGGGAGGCCGGGCCGGTGTGGGAACCACGGCCCGGCCTTTCCCGTCGGAGCGCAGGTCGCCCGACCGGGAACGCAGGCAAGGGGAGGAAGACGATGTGTGACGGCTCGTACACCAGCCACCGGATGATCGACAACCCGGAGTTCGAGCGGATCGCCGCGTTGCGCCGTGACGTCGCGGACGACCTGCAGGGGATCCGCGACCTGTATGACACGCCCGAGTCGGCGATGGAGCACCGGGCCTGGACGGGGCGCCAGGGGACCCATTTCGAGCAGACCCTCGCGGGCCGCGCCCAGGCCGCGGGACGGCTGGTCAACCAGTGGCTGGCGGACCTGGACGACCACGAGCGCACGACGCCGGCGCAGGTGCCGGAGTGTTCGGTGCCGCCGTGGCTGAGGACCTCAGGATGAGCGACGTCGGGGTGCAGCTGGCGCAGCTGCAGCGGCTGGTCGTCGCGCTGGACCGGCTGGACACCCGGCAGCACGAGCTGCAGGTCGCGGTCGACGCCTCCGTGCAGCGCCACCAGAGCCCGTTCGCGTTCGGTGCCAGCCTGACCTACGCACACCGCAGCTTCAGTAGCAGCGCGCTGGACCCGTTGGGCGAGCACGGGGTCTGGGCCAGCGAACGGGTGGCGCCGCTGCGCCGGCAGCTCGCCTACGCGCGATGGCTGGACTCCTCGACCCCGGGCATCCAGACCACCGTGACCTTCCCCGCAGAGTCCCTGCCGGACCTGACGCCAGAGCAGGTGAAGGCTCTGGCGGAGGACGCCAACGACCTGCTGGATGACATGCCGCCGATCCCGCAGCGGCTCATCCGTCTGGTGCAGCAGCACGGGTTCGACCCGGACTTCGCCGCAGAGTTCGAGGGCGGCACCTCGGCGTTGGCCCGGGTCATCGATGCGCGCAGCGAGGTGCCGACGCCGGACCGGGTCGCCTTCGACCGCGACTACGCGATGCTGCTGGAGGCGCTGTCGCTCTCGGCCTCGGTGCGGTCGCATCTCACCGACGCCGACTTTGAGCTCCGACCTCCGCCCGGGTCCATGGAGGACTACGACATCGACCCCGTGCAGGTCAAGCTGCTGTCGCTGCTGATGTCGCAGGGTTCCTGGGACACCGACCACCTGGTCCGGCTGGCCGACATCATCATCGAGGCCGAGCGGGAGGACCCCCATGTGTGGGAGGACGAGCTGCTCAAGACCGGCATGGGGCACTACCGGGACAACTACTCGCCGGTGATCCCTGGCGGCGACGAGTGGTCCGACCCGATGGTCGGCCTCATGTCGGGGTTGAGCAAGAACCCCGAGGCGGCGCAGCAGGTCTTCCTCGGAGGCGGCAACGCCCCGATCAAGGTCGACGGCGACGAGGTGGGGATCCCCGGCAACCTGCGGCACCTGCTGCTCGAGCGGGGGTGGCCGGCCGACGGCGGCATCTCGCTGCAGCTGGCGCTCGGTGCCGCGTTCCAGGGCGACCGGGACGCGGTCCAACGGCTCGACGGTCACCTGAAGTCGGTGGTGACGATGGACGAGCCGAAGGACACCTCGTGGTACTCCTTCGCCGGACACCTGGGTCTGGACCTCATCGGGTTCCTCCCCGTCCTCGGGGAGTGGGCCGACGGGGTCAACGCCTCGTGGTACCTGGGAGAGGGCAACTACGTCGAGGCCACCCTGTCCGGCACCGCCGCGCTGCCCTACCTGGGCGTGCCGGTGACGATCACCAAGTGGGTGGACAGGGGATCCACGGCCATCGGGGGCGCGTTCACCATCAAGGACCTGCGTGAGCTGTTGGACCCGGCGAACTTCGAGGTGCACCACCGACCCGGCGATCTGCAGGTCGCCGCCACGTTCGACGGCCGGCCGGTCCCCGACGACGCCGTCTACCTGGTGTCCTCGCCGGCCCACCGCTGGGAGCAGCGCGTTACCGCACTCGCGCCGGACACGACCTACCTGCTCGAGGGCGAGCTGATGATCCGCACCGACTCGGGGGGACACGTGGCCTCCCAGTTCGGCTCGACCGCTTCGCTGACCCCAGCCCAGCTCCACACGCTGCGCGGCTGGGCACCTGCCGAGCGGCCCTGAGCTCCCTGGTGTGGCAGGATCGGGCGACCGCCCCTGACGTGTCACACCGCCTGGAGGCCCGATGACTGACGCTTTGACTCTCAGCCCGCCCCTGCCCGAGACCGCGACCGCACGCACCGAGGACGCCCTGGGCGACTCCCGCAGGGTGATGCTCAAGCTGTCCGGAGAGGCCTTCGGGGGTGGCCGGATCGGGGTCGACCCCGAGGTGGTGCGGGACATCGCCCGGCAGATCGCCGAGGTCGCCCGAGAGGGTGTGCAGATCGCCGTGGTCGTCGGCGGGGGCAACTTCTTCCGGGGAGCCCAGCTGCAGCAGCAGGGGATGGACCGCTCGCGCGCCGACTACATGGGGATGCTCGGCACGGTGATGAACTGCCTGGCGCTGCAGGACTTCATGGAGAAGGAGGGGGTGCAGACCCGGGTGCAGACCGCCATCGCGATGGGTCAGGTGGCCGAGCCCTACATCCCCCGCCGGGCGATCCGACACCTGGAGAAGGGTCGGGTCGTGATCTTCGGCGCAGGGGCCGGTATGCCGTACTTCTCCACCGACACGGTGTCCGCCCAGCGAGCGCTGGAGATCAAGTGCGACATCGTCCTGATGAGCAAGCACGGGGTGGACGGGGTCTACACCGCAGACCCGCGCACCGACCCCGACGCGGTCAAGCTGGAGACCCTGACCTACGCCGAGGCGCTGGCCTCCAACCTGCGCGTGGTCGACGCGGCCGCGTTCAGCCTGTGCATGGACAACGAGCTGCCGATGCTTGTCTTCGGCATGGATGGACCGGACAGCATCGCCCAGGGCCTGCGTGGTGAGAGAATCGGCACGCTGGTCACCTCGGACTGAGCGCCGCTGACCAGCAACAGCATCGTCCGCACCGCACGAACCACCGGCCGCACGCCCTGTCCGCGGCCCCACACCAAGGAGCCGAACGTCATGTCCGACACCACCGAGATGGCCCTG
Source organism: uncultured Actinomycetota bacterium (assembly GCA_963781115.1). Taxonomy (GTDB): domain Bacteria; phylum Actinomycetota; class Actinomycetes; order Actinomycetales; family Dermatophilaceae; genus Ornithinicoccus. The sequence goes on along the minus strand of CAWADV010000005.1, from coordinate 522,873 downwards.
CTCGAGGCCGAGGAGAAGATGGACAAGGCGCTGGAGGTGGCCCGTGAGGACATGGCCACCATCCGCACCGGCCGGGCCAACCCGGGCCTGTTCAGCAAGCTGCACGTCGACTACTACGGTGCGCCGACGCCGCTGCAGCAGCTGGCCTCCTTCCAGGTGGTCGACGCGCTCACCGTGATCATCCAGCCCTATGACAAGGGCGCCATGGCAGGCATCGAGAAGGCCCTGCGCGACTCCGACCTGGGCGTCAACCCCAGCAACGACGGCAACCAGATCAGGATCGTCATGCCGAGCCTGACCGAGGAGCGGCGCCGCGACTACATCAAGCTCGCCCGGCACAAGGGCGAGGACGCCAAGGTCTCGGTCCGCAACGTCCGCCGCCACGCCAAGGACACCATCGACAAGGCGGTCAAGGACGGTGAGATCGGCGAGGACGAGGGCTCGCGCTCGGAAAAGGAGCTCGAGGCGCTGACCAAGCGGCATGTCGACATGGTCGACGAGCTGCTCAAGCACAAGGAAACCGAGCTGCTGGCGGTCTGAGACGTCAGGCCCCGGATCGTCGCGCAACCGTCGAGCGCGCGCAGGACCGACTCGTGGGAGGGAGGACAGGCTGATGGCGCAGGTGCAGACCAGACGCGCCTACCGCGCCGAGCGTGCGGCCGCCGCGGCAGCCGACGCCGGTGCGGGGAGTCGAGCCGGTCGCAACCTCCCGGCCGCGACCGCCGTCGGCATCATCCTGGGCATTGTCATCGTCGGCACCCTGCTCACGGTGAAGTCCACCTTCCTCATCGTGGTGGTCGCAGCGATCGGCATCGGCGCGTGGGAGCTCGTGGAGGCGGCCCGCTCGGGCAGGATCCACGCGCCGCTGGTCCCGGTGATGACCGGAGCGGTCTCGATCGTGCCGATCGCCTACCTCGCCGGACCCGAGGGTCTGATGCTGGGCTTCGGGCTGACCTGCCTGGCGATCCTGCTCTGGCGCGCCGTGGACGGGCTGGGCGGCGCCGTGCGGGACATTGCCGGCGGGGTCTTCATCACCGCGTACGTGCCGCTGCTGGCCGGTTTCGTCGCGCTGATGCTGGCCGAGCCTGACGGCCACCTGCGGGTGCTGATCTTCGTCGTCGTCACGGTGATGAGCGACATCGGGGGCTACGCGGTCGGGGTCCTCTTCGGGCGACACCCGATGGCTCCGTCGGTCAGCCCGAAGAAGTCCTGGGAGGGCTTCGCCGGCTCGGTGGTCTGGTGCGCGGTCGCCGGCGTGCTGACCGTGACCCTGATGCTGGACGCGTCCTGGTGGGTCGGCCTGCTCGTCGGTCTCGCGGTGGCGGTCACCGCGACGGTCGGAGACCTGGCCGAGTCGACGATCAAGCGTGACCTCGGCATCAAGGACATGGGATCGGTGCTGCCCGGTCACGGGGGACTGATGGACCGCCTCGACTCGTTGCTGGTCGTCGCGCCGGTGGTCTGGTTGCTGCTGACCGTGGGAGTGCCTGCCTGACCGAACCGGTCGGCGTCGCACAGGCCTGCTGCGCGTGAACTGAGACACTGGGGCTCTGATGAGCCCAACTCTCCCGAGCCCGACGACCCGCCCCACCCCCGGGGCGCTGACCTTCACCGCGCCGCGCAGGGGCAAGCCGCCGACGCACCTGGCTGACCTGGACGCCCGTGCCCGGCGCGAGTGGGTCGCTCAGCTGGGGGTCAAGCCGTTCCGTGCCGACCAGGTCTCGCGCCACTACTTCGAGCGCCTGGTCACCGACCCTGACCAGATGACCGACCTGCCCGCTCCGACCCGCGAGCACCTGGTGCAGACGCTCCTGCCGGTGTTGCTGACCCCGATCCGCACCCTGTCCACCGACGACGGCGCCACCGTGAAGTCGGTCTGGCGGCTGCACGACGGCGCGACCGTCGAGTCGGTGCTGATGCGCTACCCGGGGCGGGTCACGATGTGCATCTCCAGCCAGGCCGGCTGTGGCATGAACTGCCCGTTCTGCGCCACCGGACAGGCGGGCCTGACCCGCAACATGTCCACTGCGGAGATCGTCGAGCAGGTCGTCTGGGCCGCGCGGATGCTCCGGCACGGCGACCTCGCCGGGGGGCACGAGGGCGAGGGCAGCACCGAGTCGGCGTTGACGGTGAGCAACGTGGTCTTCATGGGGATGGGCGAGGCGTTGGCCAACTACACGGCAGCCATCGGCGCCATCCGCCGGCTCGTCGACCCCTCCCCCGACGGGCTCGGGATGTCGGCTCGCGGCATCACCATGTCGACCGTGGGCCTGGTGCCGGCCATCGACAAGCTCGCCGCCGAGGGTCTCCCGGTCACGCTGGCCCTGTCGCTGCATGCCCCCGATGACGAGCTGCGCAACGAGCTCGTGCCGATCAACACCCGCTGGAAGGTCGACGAGGCCCTGTCGGCGGCCTACCGCTACTTCGAGGTCACCGGTCGCCGGGTGAGCATCGAGTACGCCCTGATCCGTGACATGAACGACCAAGGCTGGCGGGCTGACCTGCTGGGCCAGAAGCTGAACGCGTTGGGCCGGGGCTGGGTCCACGTCAACCCGATCCCGCTCAACCCCACGCCGGGCTCGAAGTGGACCGCGTCGCGCCGAGGCGTCGAGCAGCACTTCGTGGAGCGGCTGCGGGCCCACGGCATCCCCACCACAGTGCGGGACACCCGGGGCAGCGAGATCGACGGCGCGTGCGGCCAGCTGGCGGCGACGACGGCCTGAGCGCCCGGGTCGAGCCGGCACCTGCCGACAGGCTGCCTGGCCGTTCAGTGCGGCAGCAGGTCCAGGGCCTCGTCCAAGGAGTCGACCAGGTGGATCGCTGCGCCCATCTCCCGGCCCCGCCCCAGGGTCTGCAGCAGTGGCCAGACCGGGAGCCGGCTGGTCCAGTGCTCGCGGCCTACGAGCACCAGCGGAGGCACCCTGTCGTCGACCTCGTAGAACAGCCGGGTCGACATCTGGAAGATCTCCTGCACCGTGCCGGCCACCCCGGGCAGGACGACGAGGCCTCCGGTGCTCGAGGCCAGCAGCAGGTCCTCGCGGATGGCGTTGGAGAACAGCTTGGCGATCTGCTGGGCGAAGACATTCGGCGGTTCGTGCCCGTAGAACCAGGTCGGGATGCCGCAGGACCGCAGCCCCACCCCAGCCTCTTGAGGGCCGGTGCCGACGGGCAGGTCGCTCACCCCCAGCTCAGCCTTGACCTCCCACGCCAGCGCTGCCCAGCCTCCCACGCTGGGCGCGAACGACGGCACCGCCGAGAGGCGGGCGACGGCTCGGTGCACCTGGTCAGGAGCGGCGCACACGGCCCCGAGGTTGGCGGCCTCCATCGCGCCCGGTCCGCCACCAGTGAGGACGAGCTGGCCGCGTTCAGCCAGCGCCAGCCCGAGCAGGGCGGCATCGAGGTAGGCGGGGTCGTCGCGAGCGACCGCGTGGCCACCCATGACACCCACCACTGAGCGCGCCCCGAACAAGGAGGTGGTCGCGTCCACCATCGCGTCGTCGTGCACTGCGCGCAGCAGGGTGACCAGCACGTCGTGACGCAGCGTGGCGTCGATGAACCAGGCGTACGCGCGGGCATCGGGCGTCGCGTCATAGCCCGCGGCCAGCCCTTCATACAGCTCGCCGGGGGTATAGAGCGTGCCCCGGTAGGGCCGGACTGGCACCTCGGGCCCCACCGAGGGAAACACGACGGCCCCGTGCAACCTCAGGTGGGCATCGAGCTCGGCGCTGACCACGCCGCCCAGGCACCACCAGCCCGGTGAGGTCACCTCTGGACATCAGGGCGTCCTGGTGGCGGGTCAGCTCCAGTCCCTGCAGGCGGAGGCCGTGGAGGGGACCCCCGTCGGCCAGGGCTTGGCGCAGTGCCTCGTCGGTCTCGATCTCCTGCGCCTGCATCCGGGGTGGCGGCAGTGGCGTGCGGCGATGCATCGCCCGAGCGTGCCACAGCCGGCGTCGTGATGACCGGCCCCGCCGTGCTGCCCGCGCCGGTGCGGGTCTGGCGTCGCTGCGCCGCACCCACCACGATGGGGGCATGAACGCAGCGTCGACCCCACCACCCGTCGACTCCGCGGCAGGGGAGCACTACCGCGCCGAGGTCGCGCACAGCCTGGCCGACCCAGAGGCGTTCTGGCTGGCGGCGGCCGAGGGGATCGACTGGGTCAACCGCCCGCGGCGGGCGCTGGACGACGACACGCCGCCGTTCTACCGGTGGTTCCCCGGCGGCCGGCTCAACGTCTGCTTCAACGCCCTCGACCGGCACGTCATCCATGGCCGCGCCGACCAGGTCGCGTTGATCTACGACAGCCCGATGACCGGGACGCAGCGCCGCTGGACCTACGCCGAGCTGCTCGACCAGGTCGCTCGGTTCGCCGGCGTGCTGCGCGACCTGGGGGTGCGGCAGGGGGACCGCGTCGTCATCTACCTGCCGATGATCCCCGAGGCGGTGATCAGCATGCTGGCCTGCGCCCGGATCGGCGCTGTGCACTCAGTGGTCTTCGGCGGGTTCGCGCCGGCCGAGCTCGCGGCGCGGATCGAGGACGCCGAGCCTGTGGTCATCGTGTCGGCCTCGTGCGGCCTGGAGCCCAACCGGGTCGTCCCCTACAAGCCGATGCTGGACGAGGCGCTGCGACGTTCGACCCACCAGCCCCGCTACTGCGTGATCGTGCAGCGACCCGAGCAGGTTGCCGACCTCACCGAGCGGGACCTGGAGTGGCGAACCGTGATGCACCCGGACGGCGTGGCGCCGGCGGGGTGCGTCACGATGGAGGCGACGGACCCTCTCTACGTCCTCTACACCTCCGGAACGACCGGGAAACCCAAGGGGATCGTGCGCGACAGCGGTGGTTACGCCGTCGCGCTGCGCTGGTCGATGACCCACCTGTATGGCGTGCAGCCCGGGGAGACCTGGTTCTGCGCCTCCGACGTGGGCTGGGTCGTCGGCCACAGCTACATCGTCTACGGGCCGTTGCTCACCGGAGCGACGACGGTGCTCTACGAGGGCAAGCCGGTGGGCACCCCCGACGCCGGTGCCCTCTGGCGAGTGGCTGCGGAGCACGGGGCGGTGGCGGCGTTCACCGCGCCCACGGCGATCCGCGCGATCAAGAAGGTCGACCCGCGCGCGGAGCTGTTGGCGGGCCACGACCTCAGCCGGTTCCGCACCTTGTTCCTGGCGGGTGAACGGCTCGACCCCGACACCTGGCGCTGGGCCGGGGAGGCTCTCGGCGTCCCCGTCGTCGACAACTGGTGGCAGACCGAGACCGGATGGCCGATCGCGATCAACCCCGTGGGCACCGTCCTGCTGCCGGCCAAGGCCGGCTCACCGGGTCCGCCCACCGTCGGCTACGACGTGCAGGTGCTGGACGAACGCGGCGTCCCGGTGCCGCCGGGCACCGAAGGGGCGCTCTGCCTGCGACTCCCGCTGCCACCGGGCGCGCTGCCGACCCTGTGGCAGGACGACGAGCGTTACGTCGCCTCCTACCTGTCGGCGTTCGAGGGCTACTACCTGACCGGTGACGGCGGCTTCGTCGACGAGGACGGCTACCTGTTCGTGATGGGCCGCACCGACGACGTGCTGAACGTCGCCGGTCACCGGCTGTCCACCGGCTCGCTGGAGGAGGCGCTGGCCGGCCACCCGGACGTCGCCGAGTGTGCCGTGATCGGAGTCGCCGACGAGCTCAAGGGTCAGGTGCCGCGGGCCCTGGTCGTGCTCAAGGCGGGCGCTCACGGACGGGGAGACGGCGACCTGGACCGGATCAGGGCCGAGCTCGTCCAGCGGGTCCGCGACGAGGTGGGTCCGGTCGCGGCCCTGCACCGGGTGGACATCGTCGAGGCCCTGCCCAAGACACGGTCCGGCAAGATCCTGCGTCGGACGATGCGTCAGATCGCCGACGGCCAAGTCGGGGCACCTCCGTCCACGATCGAGGACGTCGGCGTCCTCGATCGGATCAGGCCGGTGCTGCGCGACCACTGAACCGCCCCAGGACAGACCTGACCTGGTTGTGGACAACTTCTGCGCGCACCGGGCGGCGCTGTCTACCGTGCTCGCACTGCGGGGTCGAGGTGGCGCCGCCTGAGCGAGGGGGCCAGCGATGAGCCGGGTCGAGGTGGACCCCGACGCCGTGAACAGGGCCGCCGTCGAGCTGCGCGCGCTGGTCGAGCAGCTCGACCTGGTCGCCGCCCGGGTCGCGGATGCGCTCGGCCTGGTCGCACACTCGGCGGGAACGCAGGCGTTGCAGCAGAGCGCCGCCCAGGCCTCCCACGCCTGGGGCCAGTCGCTTGCGGTGCTGGCCGGGGGATCGGCCGCCTTGGCGCGTGCCACCGCACTCGCAGCGACGGCCTACCGGCTCGTCGAGACGACAGTCCGGCAGCGGTTCGACCCGCCGAGGGGCATGCCGTGAGCATCCCCGTGCGCTCGCGGCCCGAGGAGCTGACCGAGGCGGCACGGCGGCTCCAGCAGGCGGCCGTGGCCCTGGTCTCTGTGTCAGCGGCCGCGCAGGGCGTCGCGGCCGACGGCACGTCGTGGCAGGGAGCCGCTGCGGTGCTGCACCGGGCCCGCGTCGCCAGGGTCGGGCACGCCGCTGACACTGCCGGGCAGGCGCTGACTCGGGTCGCCCGCGCGCTGACCACGGCGGCGGCCAGGTGCGAGGAGGAGCTCGGCACGCTGCGTCGGCTCACGGACCACCGCGAGACCCTGCTCCGCACCCAGGATCTCCTGCGCGCCGCCGCGCTCGACCCCGGCGACCCGGCCGCCGCCGTCTCCCGCGCCGCGCGGCTGCTCGCGGTGTCCGAGGACATCTCGTTCACCGAGGCGATGATCAGCACCGCGCACGAGCGCCTCGAGCAGGCCGAGTGGCTCGCCGATCGGGTGCTCCGCGCTGAGCTGCCCGCCGACCCGTTCGACGACCTGCGGGCGCTGGCCGAGGCGGCGCAGGGGCTGGGGCCGCTGAAGACTGGCACCAAGATGCTCTGGTTGGGCTCGCAGTGGTTCGGCCTGGCCGCCCGGCTGACCTTCGGCAACGACGTCCCGGCCAGGGTCGCCACGCTCGAGCGGATGCAACAGGTCGCCCGCCTGCTGCACCGTCCACCGGTCTGGGCCCGCGCCCTCGGACGCGCCGGAGCACTGGCCCTGCCGGTGACCGTATGGCTGGACGCCGGGCCGGCGCTGTTCGACGGTGGCGGGTATGCCGGGTGGCGTGGCGCGGCGACCCGCGTCACGGCCGGTGTCGCGATTCCCGGAGCGGTGGCACTGGCGCTGCCGGTGCCGCACGCCAGAGCCGCGGGCATGGTGCTGGCCGGACCGTACTACCTGCTGCGCGGCGCCAACGCCCTGTTCGACAACCGAGACACCATCGTCGAGCGGGCGACCGAGGTCGGTGCGCTGGCCTGGCAGGAGGCCCGCCGCCGGGCTGCTGAGCTGGCCGACCTGCTCAGCGCCCCCGGCCCGTTGCCGTTCGGTGTGGCCGTGCCGGTCCCCAGCCCGCAGGTCCTGGCCTGGCTGGTCCGCCAGCTGCCTGATCCGGCTCTGCTCTCCGACGTGGTGCGCGACCTGGGCAACCCGTTCCACATCCCGGACGTTCCGCTGGGGGGTGGTCTCCGGCTCCCCGTCCTGCCCAGCGTGCCTCTGCTGCCGCCGCCCCTGCCCAGCCTGCCTCTGCTGCCGGCCCTGCCACCGTTGCTGCCGCCGATCCCCGTCCCCGGTCTGCCCCTGTTGCCCGGCTTCTTCGACCGGCTGCGCACGCCCGCCGGCTCCCCAGGATGAGCAGCGTGTCACCGGTGTGCTCGCTGACCGACGAGGAGCTGACCGTCCTCACCTCGCCCGGCGTGGCCGTCTGCCCGTTCCTCGAGCAGCTGGATCCGGCGGAGGCGACCGTGGCGCGGCAGGTGGCGTCGCGGTCGCTGCTGGTCCGGGGCATCATCGCGCCGGCCCTCGGTGAGGAGGGCTGGCAGATGGCCCACCCGGTCCTGGCGGCCGTGGTGCAGGCCCGTGCGGGGGCACCGGCCGTGCTGGTCATCCAGCGCTGGCTCGGTCCACCGGTGAAGGCTCGAGAAGAGGCGGGGGAGGAGGCGGGGGAGGCGGGACGAGCCACGTGTGGGATGCGCTACCTGCACCTGGCCGGCGAGCTGGCGGTGGTCGAAGATGTCACGGCGGACGGCGTGCACGTCTTCGGTGTGTGCCCTCGCGACCGGCTCACCGATGCCGTCGCCGAGTTCCTGGTGCCGGCCGACCTGCGTGAGGCGCCGGACGGGGGAGGCGTGGACGCAGCAGGGCTCGCTGCACGTGCGCCCGTGGCCGGGCACGATCCGGCAGACGCCGTCGTGGTCGCGGAGCTCGTGGTCGTCCGGGCCGGCCACGTGCCACCGCCGGCGTGGGTGCTGACCGTCTCCCCGGCAGGCTGTGCGCTCTCCTGCGACGAGGGGTCGTCGTTCATGGCGTCGGCCCCTCGCGCGTTCGGCGACGACGTGGCGGCCTGGTTGACGGGTCAGCACGACGAGGCGGTGCTGGAGTGGACAGTCGCCGGGGGACAATGAGCCGGTGACCGCACCCCGCACCGTGGCGCTGCTCGGCAGCACGGGCTCGATCGGCACCCAGGCCGTCCAGGTGGTCCAGGCGCACCCGGAGCGGCTGCGGGTCACCGCGCTCAGCGCGGCAGGATCCGACCTGCGCCTGCTGGCCGAGCAGGCGGTCTCCCTCATGGTCGAGACCGTGGCTCTGGCCCGCGCCGACCTGCTCGAGCCCCTCGAGGCGGCGATCGCCACCGCTGCCCGCACCGCCGGACGTGCCGGGTGGCGGCCCGAGCTGCTCGGTGGCCAGGATGCCGCCGAACAGGTCGCCGGGGGCGGGGCTGACGTGGTGCTCAACGGGATCACTGGCAGCATCGGCTTGCGGCCCACGCTGGCCGCGCTGCGCGCCGGCAGCGTGCTGGCGCTGGCCAACAAGGAGTCGCTGATCGTGGGCGGTCAGGTGGTCACCGCAGCAGCCGCTCCGGGACAGCTGGTCCCGGTCGACTCCGAACACAGCGCCATCGCGCAGTGCCTGCGCGGAGGCCGCCGCGAGGAAGTCCGCCGGCTGGTCCTCACGGCCAGCGGCGGTCCGTTCCGCGGTCGCGGGCGCGCCGAGCTCCAGGCAGTGACGCCGCAGGAGGCACTGCGGCACCCCAACTTCGCGATGGGTCGCGTGGTCACCACCAACAGTGCGACGTTGGTCAACAAGGGCCTGGAGGTCATCGAGGCTCACCTGCTGTTCGAGGTTCCGTTCGACCGGATCGACGTCGTCGTGCACCCGCAGCAGATGATCCACTCGATGGTCGAGTTCCACGACGGGTCGACGATCGCCCAGGCAGGTCCGCCCCGGATGCTGGTGCCCATCGCCTTGGCGCTGTCCTGGCCCGACCGGCTCAGCGGGATCGACCAGCCGTGCGACTGGTCCTCGCCCACGCGCTGGGACTTCGAGCCCCTCGACGACGAGGCGTTTCCCGCGGTCCGCCTGGCCAGGGAGGTCGGTCAGGCCGGGGGGACCTTCCCGGCCGTCTACAACGCGGCCAACGAGGTGGGCGTCGACGCGTTCCACGAGGGCCGGATCGGATTCCTGTCCATCGTGGACACCGTGGAGCGGGTCGTGGCCGAGCATGCCGAAGAGCCCGGGAACTCCGGCGCCTCGCTGGGTGTTGAGGACGTGTTGCGGGCTGACGACTGGGCCAGGTCGCGGGCCCGGGAGATGATGGGCCTCACCGGGCAGAAGGAGAGCGCCAGATGATGTACCTCGTGGGGGTCGTGCTGATCTTCATCGGCGTCGCCGCGTCGATCGCACTGCACGAGATCGGCCACCTGGTCCCGGCCAAGCGGTTCGGGGTCAAGTGCACGCAGTACATGGTCGGCTTCGGCCCGACGATCTGGTCGCGCCGGTCGGGGGACACCGAGTACGGCATCAAGGCGATTCCGCTCGGCGGCTACGTGCGGATGATCGGTATGTTCCCGCCCCGCGCCGGTGACGACGGGAGGCTGCGCGCCTCCTCCACCGGCCGCTGGAGCCAGCTCGCCGACCAGGCGAGGGCGGAGTCCTTCGAGGAGATCGGCCCTGGCGACCAGGACCGCGTCTTCTACAAGCTGCCGATCTGGCAGCGCGTCGTCATCATGATGGGCGGCCCGCTGATGAACCTGGCCATCGCCGCGGTGCTGCTCACCGGCATCATCACCTTGCACGGCCTTCCGGACCTGACGCCGAAGCTCTCCAACGTCTCGGCATGTGCGCCCGCCGACGTGACCAGCGCTGACTGCACCGGCCAGCCGCCCAGCCCCGCGGCGGTGGCCCAGCTGGTCGCCGGCGACCGGATCATCTCGGTGAACGGCACGCCCGTCGACCGGTGGCCCCTGACGTCATACCTGATCCAGAACTCTGGCGACAGCGCGGTCCTGCAGATCGAGCGGGCTGACGGAACGACCAAGACCGTGACGGCCGCCCTCGTGCAGCGGGAACGGGCCATCCTCCAACCCGATGGCACGGTGCGCCTCGACGACGCAGGGCTGCCGGTGACCGGCATGGTCGGCTACCTGGGCGCCAGCGGGTCGGTGGAGTACTTCCCGCAGCCGATCACTGCCGCTCCTGGCTTCGTCGGGGGTGCCTTGCTCGACACGGCCAAGATCTTCCTCAAGCTCCCCGAAAAGCTGGTGGGTGTCTTCCAGGCGGCGTTCGGCGGTGGCGAGCGGGACGCCGAGGGACCGATGTCCGTGGTGGGAGTAGGGCGCGTGGCCGGCGAGGTGACGAACGGCGACCTCGGCGCACTGACCGAGACGTTCACCTCCAAGCTGATGTTGTTGCTGTCGTTGCTCGCCTCGCTCAACATCGCCTTGTTCGTGTTCAACATGATCCCGCTGCTGCCGCTGGACGGGGGTCACATCGCCGGGGCCTTGTGGGAGGGCGTGAAGAAGGGCTGGGCCAGGCTGCGCGGGCTGCCTGACCCGGGGCCGGTGGACATCGCCAAGGCGCTGCCGCTGGCCTACTCGGTGGCGATCACGCTGATCGCGCTGACCGTCCTGCTGGTGTATGCCGACCTGGTCAACCCGATCAGACTGGGCGGCTGAGCCACCGCCCAGCAAACCTCCAGCGGGCCCTGGGATACTCGCGTCATGACTGCTGGTGTCCCCATCTCCCTTGGCATGCCGTCCGCGCCGCCTCCGGTGCTCGCGCCGAGGCGCGCCACCCGCAAGATCCGGGTCGGCAAGGTCGAGGTCGGCGGTGACGCCCCGATCTCGGTGCAGTCGATGACGACCACACCGACCACCGACATCAACGCCACGCTGCAGCAGATCGCCGAGCTCACCGCCACCGGCTGCGACATCGTGCGGGTCGCCTGCCCCACCCAGGACGACGCCGAGGCGCTGCCGGTGATCGCGCGCAAGTCGCAGATCCCGGTCATCGCCGACATCCACTTCCAGCCCAAGTACGTGTTCGCCGCCATCGACGCCGGATGCGCCGCCGTGCGGGTCAACCCCGGCAACATCCGCAAGTTCGACGACCAGGTGCAGCAGATCGCCGCAGCCGCCAAGGCCGCCGGAGTCTCGATCCGGATCGGCGTCAACGCCGGCTCGCTGGATCCGCGCCTGCTCGAGAAGTACGGCAAGGCGACCCCGGAGGCTCTCGTCGAGTCGGCCGTCTGGGAGGCCTCGCTGTTTGAGGAGCACGACTTCCACGACTTCAAGATCTCGGTCAAGCACAACGACCCCGTGATCATGGTGCGCGCCTACGAGCTCCTCGCCGAGCGCGGAGACTGGCCGCTGCACCTGGGTGTCACCGAGGCCGGCCCGGCGTTCCAAGGGACGATCAAGTCCTCGGTCGCCTTCGGTGCACTGTTGAGCAAGGGCATCGGCGACACCATCCGGGTCTCCCTCTCCGCCCCGCCCGTGGAGGAGGTCAAGGTCGGCAACCAGATCCTGCAGAGCCTCAACCTGCGCCCCCGCAAGCTGGAGATCGTCTCCTGCCCGTCGTGCGGTCGGGCCCAGGTCGACGTCTACACCCTGGCCGACGAGGTCACGGCCGGGCTGGAGGGGATGGAGGTGCCCCTGCGAGTGGCCGTGATGGGCTGCGTCGTCAACGGTCCGGGGGAGGCCCGTGAGGCCGACCTGGGTGTTGCCTCCGGCAACGGCAAGGGTCAGATCTTCGTCCGGGGACAGGTGATCAAGACCGTGCCGGAGAGCCAGATCGTCGAGACCCTGATCGAGGAGGCGATGCGGCTCGCCGAGGAGATGGAGGGTCCCGTTGGCCTGGACGGGGAGCCCGTCACCGGCGCTCCACGCGTCACGGTGAGTTGACGACCGACCTCTGAGCACCGTCATCGGGCGGGGGAAGTCTGCCGCCTGTGGCGCGCCTGCGGCTACTGTGCCTGCCATGGCGTCTGCGGGGTTCGTGCCCGTCCGGCAGCTGGTCCTCATCGACCTGTTGTCGATGATGGTCGCGGTGCGGCCCGGTGAGCGGGCGGTGGTCGCCGTCGACGGGGTGGACGGGGCAGGCAAGACCCGGCTCGTCGGTGAGCTGCTCGCGTTGGCCCCGCTGGTGGCGGGGCGCGACGTCGTCGCGGTGGGGGTGGACGGCTTCCACCGCCCGCGCGCGCAGCGCTATGCGCGCGGGCGTGGCCCGGAGACCTTCTACCAGGACTCCTACGACTACGAGGCACTGCGAGCCAAGGTGCTCCGGCCGTTCCGGGCGGGCCGAGAGCTGGTCACCGCGATCTGGGACGTTCGAGGCGGACCGGGCGGTCTTCCCTGACCCCATCGAGCCCGGTGAGGACGCTCTGCTGATCGTGGAGGGCATCTTCCTGCGCCGGCCCGAGCTGGTGACGGAGTGGGACGCCAGCCTGCTGGTGTTGGTCCCCTGGGAGGTCTCGGTGCCCCGCGGTAACGCCCGGTTCGGGGGACCGGCCGACCCGGACGACCCGGCGAACGCGCGATATGTGGGTGGGCAGCGGCTCTACCAGCAGCAGGCACGGCTGCACCAGCCCACCTGGATCCTGGACAACACCGAGCTGGGCCGACCGGTGCTGCTGGAGCCCGACCCCGAAGAACCACAGTGGTTCTGAGGCGACCGCAGGAGTCCTGGGCGGGCCTGGCGCTGGTGGCATGATCGTGTCGGCGGCTCCCACCGCCCTGACCGATTCGGAGCCTCATGCCCACCACCCCATACACCGTCACCCGAAGCACCGTCGTCGCCGCGCCCGTGGAGCGGATCTTCGGCCTGATCAACAACTTCCACCACTGGGAGTCCTGGTCGCCCTGGGAGGACGTGGACCCCGCACTGAACCGCACCTACACCGGGCCGGACTCCGGCGATGGCGCGAGCTATGCCTGGCGGGGCAACCGCAAGGCCGGTGAGGGCTCGATGACGATCACCAACGCCCGCGAGCCGCAGCGGGTCGAGATCCAGCTGGACTTCCTCAAGCCGGTGCCAGCGCAGAACCGGGTCGTCTTCGCCCTGGAGCCGCAGGGCGAGCAGACCACCGTCACCGGGACCATGTCTGGAGTGCAGCGCGGCGCCTACGGGCTGTTCACCAAGGTCATCCCGATGGACAAGATCCTCGGCAAGGACTTCGAGAAGGGACTGGCTCGGCTCAAGCGGATCGCCGAGCACTGAGCATCGCGCACCGAGCACCGAGCACCGAGCACCGAGCTGAGAACGGCTGGGACGGCCGGACGCACAGGGCCCCCGGTGCGACGAGTGTCGCGCCAGGGGCCCGGTGGGTGAGGGAAGAGGAGGGTCAGTCCTCCACGGCCTCCTCGGCGGCCTTCTCCTCGGCCGCCTCAGTGTCGTCGTCCACCCAGTCGAAGGTCTTGGTGACGGCCTTCTTCCAGTTGCGGTAGATCCGCTCGCGCTCGGTGTCGTCCATCTGCGGGCTCCAGCGCTTGCCCTCGGCCCAGTTGTCGATGACGTCCTGCTCGCCGGAGAAGAAGCCCACTGCGATGCCGGCGGCGTAGGCCGCGCCGAGCGCGGTGGTCTCGGCCACCTTCGGCCGGACCACGTCGACGCCCAGGATGTCGGCCTGGAACTGCATCAGCGTCTCATTGGCGACCATGCCGCCGTCGACCCGCAGCTCAGCCAGGTCGACGCCGGAGTCGGCGTTCATCGCATCCAGCACCTCGCGGGTCTGGAAGGCGGTGGCCTCCAGGGCGGCCCGGGCGATGTGGTTCTTGTTGACATAGCGGGTCAGGCCGACGATGGCGCCACGGGCGTCGTCCTTCCAGTAGGGCGCGAACAGCCCCGAGAACGCCGGCACGATGTAGGCGCCACCGTTGTCGTCGACCTGCTTGGCCAGCTCCTCGACCTCAGCGGCCTCGGAGATGATCCCGATGTTGTCGCGCAGCCACTGGACCAGCGACCCGGTCACCGCGATCGAGCCCTCGAGGGCGTAGACCGCCGGCTGCTCACCGATCTTGTAGCAGACCGTGGTGAGCAGGCCGTTCTCACTCGGGACGATCTCGGTGCCGGTGTTGAGCAGCATGAAGTTGCCGGTGCCGTAGGTGTTCTTGGACATGCCCTTCTCAAAGCACGCCTGGCCGAACGTCGCGGCCTGCTGGTCGCCGAGGATGCCGGCGATCGGCACCCCGAGCTTGCTGCTGGTGCCGTAGACCTCCGAGGAGGACTTGATCTCCGGGAGCATCGAGAGCGGCACGCCCATGTCGGCGGCGATCGACTCGTCCCAGGACAGCGTCTTGAGATCCATCAGCATGGTCCGCGAGGCGTTGGTCACGTCAGTGACGTGCACGCCGCCCTCGGTGCCACCGGTCAGGTTCCAGACGGTCCAGCTGTCGGTGTTGCCGAACAGCAGGTCACCGGCCTCGGCCCGGGCGCGCGCTCCCTCGACGTTGTCCAGGATCCACTTGATCTTGGGCCCGGAGAAGTAGGTGGCCAGCGGCAGCCCGCAGATCGCCTTGTACTTGTCGGCGCCCTGCTCACCGCCCAGCTCGGCGACGATCTTGGAGGTGCGGGTGTCCTGCCAGACGATGGCGTTGTAGACGGCCTCGCCGGTGTTCTTGTCCCAGACCACCGCGGTCTCGCGCTGGTTGGTCACCCCGATCGCGGCGATGTCGTCGTTGTTCAGGTTGGCCTTGGACAGTGCCTGCCCGATGACCTCACGGGTGTTGTCCCAGATCTCGGCCGGGTTGTGCTCGACCCAGCCGGCCTTGGGGAAGATCTGCTCGTGCTCTTTCTGGCCGACGGAGTGGATCTCGCCGGACTTGGTGAACACGATCGCCCGGGTGCTCGTGGTGCCCTGGTCGATCGCGAGGACGTAGTCAGCCATGGTGTTCCTTCACCTCGTTGTGCGGAAATGGTCCTGGCTTCCCGACCGGGCCGACGTGAGTCGTCCCGGTCGGGAGAAGATCCGGTATGGCGCGCGGCCAGGTGAGCGCACGCCCTACCGTCGAGCGGTCAGGTGACGATCTGGAAGAGCAGACCGGCCAGGATGGCGCCGATGATGGGTCCGGCAACCGGCACCCAGGAGTAGCCCCAGTCGCTGGACCCCTTGCCCGGGATGGGCAGGATGGCGTGGGCGATGCGAGGTCCGAGGTCACGGGCCGGGTTGATCGCATAGCCGGTGGGACCACCGAGGCTGGCACCGATGCCGACGACGACCAGCGCCACGCCCAACGGGCCCAGGCCACTCGGCGTGCCGCCGGAGACCAGGATCCAGTAGACCAGGACGAAGGTGCCGATGACCTCGGTGACCAGGTTCCAGCTGTAGTTGCGCAGCTCCGGTCCGGTGGAGAAGACGCCGAGCTTGACGCCCGGGTCGGCCTCCTGGGCGAAGTGGTCCTTGTAGGCCAGCCAGGCCAGCACCGCTCCTAGGAACGCACCGACCATCTCGCCGGCGAAGTAGACCAGCATGTTGCCGAAGTTGACAGCGACACCCGGTGCGAACTCATCGAAACCGCCGCTCATCAGGCCGACCGTGACGGCGGGGTTGAGGTGGGCGCCGGACTTTGCGGCGGCGTAGACACCCACGAACACGGCCAGGCCCCAGCCGAAGTTGATCAGCAGCCACGCACCGCCGCCACCGCCGCCGAAGCCCTTGGTCTTGGGCAGGATCGCGTTTGCGACCACACCAGCACCGAGCAGCAGCAGTAGTCCTGTGCCGATGACCTCGGAGAGAAAGACCTCTCCCATGGTTGGTTCTCCATTTCTCGAGTGGAACTGACATGCGAACAATGCCAGACAATCAGGGGTTTTGGGCAGAGCCACGCCCCCCGGATATCAGCTCTGAGCAGCGCCGATGCGGCGCATCGGGGAAACGTCGTCGGCCTGCTCACGGACGGCGGCCGCTGCGGCGTCGTCCGGCTGCTCGGCGGCATCGATCTCGGCCTGCGCCCGGGCGGTGTAGCTGGCGACCTCAGCGGCCTTGTGTGCCTCGTCCCAGCCCAGTGCCGCGGCCGCCAGGTCGGCCACCTCGGGCACGGCGCCCAGCCCCTTGTTGACCGTCTCGTAGATCAGCCGGGTGCGCCTCATCATCAGGTCCTCCAGGTGCACCGCCCCCTCGTGGCTGCACGCGTAGGCGACCTCGGCCCGCAGGTAGGCCGAGTTGTGCTCCAGCGGCCGGGCCAGCGACTCGTCCTCCTTGATCAAGTCGACCAGCTCCTCGATCAGCGAGCCGTAACGGTGCAGGAGGTGGTCACACATCATCTGGGTCCAGCCGTACTGCTCGCGCAGCGAGGCCATCCGGTGCCGCATCGCGGGCTCTCCGACGGCACCGAGCAGCGGGATCTGGTCGGTGACGCAGGGCAGCTCGGCAGCACGGTCGCCGAGCGCGAAGTCGACGGCGTCCTTGGCCATGACCCGGTAGGTCGTCAGCTTGCCGCCCCCGATGACGGTCAGGCCGGGGATCGGACTGGCCACGGTGTGCTCGCGGCTCACCTTGGCCGAGTCGGTGCCCTCCTTGGTGCCCGGCTGCAGCAGCGGGCGCAGCCCGGCATACCAGCCGATGACGTCGTCCCGGGTGAGCGTGATCGACAGGACCGCGTTGGCGTGGTCCAGGACGTAGTCGATGTCGGCGGCGGTCGCCACCGGGTGGGTGCGGTCGAGCTTCCACGGGGTGTCGGTGGTCCCCAGGATCCAGTAGCGCGACCAGGGGATGAAGAACAGCACGGACTTCTCGGTCTGCAGGAACAGCCCGGACGTGCCCTTGATCCGGTCGCGGGGGATGACCAGGTGGATGCCCTTGGAGGCCAGGACGTGCAGGCCGCCGTCGGTGTCCGCCAGCGTCGACACGTCGTCGGTCCAGACCCCCGTGCAGTTGATCACCTGGTGGGCCTTGGCGATGATCTCCTGCCCGGTCTCCAGGTCGACCAGCCGGGCTCCGTCGGCCTTGCCGCTCGCGTCCTTGGTGATCTCGACGACCTGGGTGCGGCTGGCCGCGTGCGCGCCGTAGGACACGGCCGTGCGGACCAGGGTGGTGACCAGACGCGCGTCGTCGACGGTGGCGTCGTAGTACTTGACCGCGCCGATGGCGGTCTCGTGCTTGAGGTCGGGGAACTGGGCGTGCAGGCCCTTGCGGCTGGCGTGCTGGTGGATCGGCAGCGCGCGCCGGCCCGGCATCAGGTTGGCCAGGGCGTCATACAAGGTGACGCCGGCGCCGTAGTAGGCGCGCTGCCAGACCCGGTGCTCCAGCGGGATGAGGAAGGGCATCGGCTTGACCAGGTGCGGGGCCAGGGTCTTGAGCAGCAGGCCGCGCTCGGTCAACGCCTCGTGGACCAGCTTGAAGTCGAGCATCTGCAGATAGCGCAGCCCGCCGTGGACCAGCTTGGTCGACCACTGCGAGGTGCCCGAGGCCCAGTCCTGCGCCTCGACGACCACGGTGCTCAGGCCGCGCGTCGCTGCGTCCAGGGCGACGCCGGCGCCAGTCACGCCACCGCCGATGACCAGCACGTCCAGCGGAGCTCCGCCCTCGGCGGCGCTGGCGGACAGGGCCTCCAGCGCGGCCATGCGGCTCTGCGCGGTCAGCGGTGTGGCGTGCACGGCATACCTCCAGGCTTGGGGAGTGGTCGGCGGCCCGCCGACCAGGGTTTGATCTTCGCCCCCCACCAAAACCGACGCAACACCGCCCCTGCTGCGCGTTGTCTCGACACGACGGGATGCCGTCCGGCAGGGTGAGCCCATGTTGCGGACCAGCTCGCCGGTGCGCGTGCTCGGCCAGTCGGACGCCCGGCAGGTCATGGCGCTGTGCGAGCAGGACGCCGTCACCAACGTCTTCGTGGCCGCGCGGGTCCTCGAGGGCGGCCTTGACGGCAACCGCGGGTCGCTCTTCGGGTATGCCGGGCCCGCCGGGCTGGAGGCCGTGTGCTGGTCAGCGGCCAACGTCGTCCCGGTCGGGCTGGCCCCCCCGATGGTCGCCCCGATCGCCGAGCGCGTGCTCAAGCGAGGCAAGTGGGCGTCTTCGGTCTTCGGGGCCGCCGACCAGGTCCTGGCGCTGTGGTCGCACCTGCAGGAGACGTGGGGTCCGGCCCGGGAGGTGCGGGACAACCAGCCGGTCCTGACGATCACCGGGACAGGGCCGATGGTCGAGCGGGGGGTGCCACTCGACACGGGGGTGCGACCGGCCCGGCTCGACGAGCTCGATCTCGTGGTCCCGGCTGCCTCGGCGATGTTCACCGAGGAGATCGGCTACCCGCCCTACCGGGGGTCCGACCGCGGCTACCGGCTGGCCGTCGAGGGGCTGATCCGCCAGCAGCGCACGCTGGTCCGGGTCGAGGACGGCCGGGTCGCCTTCAAGGCCGATCTAGGGTCGGTGGCCCTGGGCGTGGCCCAGGTGCAGGGAGTCTGGGTGCACCCGGACCTGCGGGGTCAGGGACTGGCGGTGCCGGCGATGGCAGCGGTCGTGGCGCACACCGTGCGGCACGTGGCGCCCGTCGTGTCGCTTTATGTCAACGACTTCAACGCCGCCGCACTGGCGACCTACCGCCGGGTCGGCTTCGAGCAGACCGGGACCTTCGCCACGGTGCTGCTGTAGACGGTAGGCCGGGGGGCTGGCTTGTGATCGGCCGCGCGCCCGGGTGATGATGTCGGGGGAGGGCAACGGGGAAAGGGGAGCACATGTCAGGGGAGGACGGGGTCACTCAGGTGCCCAATCCGTATCTGGCGGCACTGCGCCGCAGGCGGACCGAGTCGCTGCCGCACGTCCATGACCTGCGGACGGCACTGGACGAGGCGATCCGGCACATGGACGAGGGTGCCTGGTTCAGCACGGCTGCCGATGAGTTCTACGCGGCGCTGACGCAGCGCCGCAGCACCCTGCTCACGGTGCGCGACAACGCGGTCGGTGAGTTCGACCAGGCGATCAGCGGGATGCCGGAGATGGTGGACTCCACCTCCTGGTATGTCCGCTGGCGGAACCTGGGCTGAGTCATGGCGGTCTGCACGATCACGATCCCGGCGATGGACAACCTGGTCCGGTCGATCGAAGCTGCCGTGTCCCTGATGCCCAGCGAGAAGGGGGCGGTCTCGGGCAAGCTGTCCGGCGTCTTCCTGCCCACCGACAGCCTCAGCCCGGTCGACGCCGTGGTCAGCTCGGCGCAGACCGACCTGGTGGGACTGCGGCGCCGCCTGGCCCTGGCCCGCAAGATCGAGGCCAGCAGCCCGGGGATCCAGAACACCGTGACGATCGACGAGTCGTGGATCTCCACGAAGACCCCGGAGCAGGCTGCCCAGGACGCCCGCAGGGTGGCCGAGGCACTGCTGGAGGACTACGAGGACATTCCCGAGGAGATCCTGGCGCTGCTGGAGGAGGGCGCAAACGACCCCTACTTCGCGCAGGCTCTGGCCACCGCGATGCCGCCAGGAGAGCTGGCTGGCTTCCTGCGTGAGCGGGACATGATGAAGGTCAACTACAACGCCTCCGGGATGTCGGACTCGGAGGAGGCGTTGGCCTGGGCAGCCGCACAGCGACGGCTGCAGACGGCGCTCGGCCAGGCCTACGCCGTGGCGACGACCAACAGTGGCGACCTTGCCCTGCCGACCGACTGGCACCAGGAGTGGGTCGACACCGTCGCCACCACGGACTTCGACGGCAGGGGCAACGCCTCCCGGCTGACGCTGTTGATGCGCCAGGGTGTGTGGTCCTCCGAGATCATCTACAGCACCTACACGGCCCTGGAGAGCTACGACTGGAACGGCGACGACCAGTACAACACGGTGACCGGGCCCGACTACTGGCTGGAGCGGGTGGGCAGCTCGAGCTCCTACGAAGGGGCGATGATCCCCAACGAATGGGGCGGCTACGACAGGGCCTACGACCCGTTCGAGAGCCTGATGTATGCCCTGGGCAACAACCCCGACGCGGCCGTCGACCTGTTCGCCATGCCCGGTGCCGACGTCGCCACGATCGAGGTCGGCGGCGAGCAGCACCAGATCAACACCTACCTGTACGACATGCTGTTCAACCGCGAGTGGCACGGCGACGACTTCGACGCGATGGCAGCCGCGATCGAGGCGGCGGTGATGCCCAGGGCCGGTGGCTCCACCGACAGCCAGCTCGTCGCCGCGGACCTGCAGGTGGTGCTGGACTACGCCGCCGAGCAGGAGCGGATCCGGGAGGAGAACGACCCGCCCCTGTGGAGCAAGATCCTGCACGGCGTGCTCGACGTGCTCGGCTTCATCCCGCTGGTCGAGTATGTCGCGGACCCGTTGAACGCGGTCTTCTACCTGGCCGAGGGCGACTACGCCAACGCCGGCCTCTCGTTGGCGGGGATGATCCCGGTGATCGGGTATGCCGCGGTGGGCGGCCGGTGGGTCAAGGTCACCCGCTACTTGGATGAGGCCCAGCTCGACGAGATGATCGCCGCCGGCCGGGCCATGCCGGTGGACGCCGGCGACGTCGGCCGGCTGGCCGACGCGGGCGATTTGCCCCAGATGGCCCGGTTCATCGACGACCTCGACCTGCCGGCGGACACCATCTCGCTGAGCTCAGGTGCGACGCGGAGCTGGAACAGCGAGCTGAACCGGCCGCTGCCCAACCAGACCTATCTGGTCGACGGCCGCTTCGTCTACCGCACCGACGAGTTCGGGCGGGTGACCGAGGCCAGCGGACACCTGGACAGCCTGCCCGGCGGTGCGCGCAACACCTACCAGCAACGCGTGTCTGGCCGAGCCGACCGCCTCCCGGGTGACCAGGGCGGCCACCTGTTCGGCACCTGGTTCGGTGGGCCGGGTGAGGCGATCAACATCCTGCCGATGAGCAGCCGGGTCAACCTCAGCGAGTACAAGGCGCTGGAAGGCACCTGGGCCCAGCACATCGCCGACGGGAGCACGATCGACGTCCGGGTGACCCCGATCTACAGCGGCGGTAGCCTTCGGCCCGACGCGTTCCGGGTCGGCTGGAGCCTGGACGGGGTCACCCAGCGACCGTTGACGATCTACAACTGAGCCCAGGCCCAGGCCCAGGCCGAGGCCGAGGCACCGGCCAGACCGCACCCGTCGAGGACAGCAGAAGGAGAGCGCACGTGCTCGGATATCAGCAGGAGCAGCAAGCCGTGGCGCAGGCGGCCTTCCAGGACGCCGGCAACCCCGCCGAGTGGACCCAGGTCGAGCTGCACTACGTCAGCCAGGCGGGAGCGGCGATGCTGGACTTCACCCGCACCGACGGCTCCGGCGGCGCCGAGCTGCTCTTCGACTACACCAGCGACCTGCCCTATGAGCGCCTGCGTGAGGCGATGGCCGACGAGCACGGTGCCTGGGTCAGCTCCCGGATGACGCTGACCCCACAGGGGGAGTACCGGTTCACCTTCAACTATGACCAGAAGCAGGACTGGCCAGACGGTCGGCCGATCACCCCGGACTCCTGGGTGGAGGACCTGCGACGGCACCCCCGGCCCTGGGCCGAGATCCCGGACTGGCACCCGGTCAAGGAGCAGTTCACGCAGGAGTCCTGGGCGCGGGAGCTGGCCGAGCGACCCTGAGCCCGCGTGGCCTGCTCAGCGGGCGGCCAGCTCGCGATGCAGGAAGGTCCAGGGCAGGGCGTGCCACAGCGCCCACTGGGCTGCCGTCGAGGCGCCGCCATGGCCGCCTTCGGTGTTCTCCCAGTAGGTGACCCTGTCCGGTGACCCGGTAAGCCGCAGCAGCTCGGCCATCTTGCGGGCATGGCCGGGGTGCACGCGGTCGTCCCGCGTGGAGGTGCCGAGGAACACCGGTGGGGCGCCGCGCTCGGCGTCAAAGCGGTGCAGCGGCGAGAACGACTCGATGAAGGCCCACTGCTCGGGGTCGTCGGGGTCGCCGTACTCGGCCATCCACGAGGCTCCCGCGAGCAGGTGGCTGTAACGGCGCATGTCCAGCAGCGGGACCTGGCAGACGACGGCCCCGAAGTCCTGGGGATAGCCGGTGATCATGTTGCCGACCAGCAGACCCCCGTTGCTGCGACCGGTGCAGCCCAGGTGCTCCACGGAGGTCACGCCCCGGTCCACCAGGTCGCGGGCCACCGCGACGAAGTCCTCGAAGGCGCGGTGCCGCTGGTCGCGCAGGGCGGCCTGATGCCACCGCGGCCCGAACTCCCCACCCCCGCGGATGCCGGCGACGACATAGACGCCGCCACGCTCCAGCCAGGCCCGCCCGACGATCGGGTCGTAGGCCGGGGTCAGCGCCTGCTCGAAGCCGCCATACCCGTGCAGCACCGTCGGTGAGCTGCCGTCCAGGGTGAGGTCGGCCGGGCCGACCTGGAAGTAGGGGATGCGCGTGCCGTCGGCCGAGACAGCCCAGTGCTGGGTGAGCGACAGCCCGTCGGCGGCGAAGCGCTCGGGGGCCGCCTTGAGCTGCTCGACCTGGGCTCGTGCCTGGGTCGTCACCCAGGTGAGCGACCATCAGGCGCATCGGTGAGAGCCAGCTCGTGGTGACCAGCCACAGGTCGTCGTTGTCCTCGTCGTCGACAGCTGAGACGGTGACCGTCGCGAGCTCGTCGTCGGCTCCTGTGGCGAGCTCGGCGCGCGTCCAGCCGCCGCCAGAGGGGGTGCAGATCTCGACGACGTGCCGGACATCGCGCAGCACGGTCAGGGCCAGGTGGCCTCGGGTCCACCCATGGTCACGCAGGGCGGAGTCGGCGGTGGGCTCGTAGACGACGGTCGAGGTCGCGGTCCCCACGCAGGAACCGGTCCAGCTCGATGACCAGCAGAGATCCGCTGACGAAGGGCGTCCCGGGCCAGTCGTGGCGCAGCTGCACGGTGAGCCACTCCCGGTGCAGGCCGACCTCGGCGGACCGGGGCACCTCGACCAGCGTGGTGCTGCCGTCGGGCTCCAGGAGGAAGGTCTGCGTGTCGTAGAAGGCGACGACGCGGTGCACGAGCGTCCGCTCGAAGCCTGGGGTCGGGTCGTGGGCGGCCATGATGTACATGTCCTCGGGCGAGCCGGCATAGACCTCAGGGGCCTCGGCCAGGTCGGTGCCCCGGGTCCACCGGCGCACCGTGCGGGGATAGCCGGAACGGGTCATCGAGCCCGCACCGGTGTCGGTGAAGACCAGCGCGGTGTCGCGGTCCACCCAGTCCATGCCGCCCTTGGACTCGGGCCGGTCGAACCCGCCGTCGGCGGAGGGGACGAAGGAGCGGGTGACCAGGTCGAACTCCCGCGTGGTGTCGGCGTCGGACCCGCCACGGCTCAGCGTCACCAGCGCCCGGTCCAGGTCGGGACGCAGGAGCTGGGCCCCGTGCCACTGCCAGGCGACGCCCTCCTGACGGCCCAGGTCGTCGACGTCGATGAGCACCTCCCAGACCGGCTCGTCGCTGCGGTAGGAGTCCCAGGTGGTCCGCCGCCACAGCCCACGCTCGTGCTCCGCGTCGGTCCAGAAGCTGTAGAGATGGTCGCCACGCTGGGTGACCAGCGGGATCCGGTCCGAGGCCTCGAGGGCGTCCTGGATGCCGGCCCGGATCGGCTCGAACACCGGATGGTCGCGCAGGGCCGCCTCGGCTTCTGCGCTGCGCTCGCGCACCCAGCCCAGGGCGCGGTCACCCTCGACGTCCTCGAGCCACTCCAGGTCGGCCAGGTCCGGTCGTTGCGTCATGGACCCCACCCCATCACGTCGTCGTCGAGAGCGGCACGGCATACCCGGACATCAGCCAGGACAGCGCCGAGGGCAGCCGCTCTGCCCAGGCCGCCTCGGTGTGTGCCGCCGCCGAGTCGAAGACGTAGCGCACCGGCACACCCGCGGCGCGCAAGGACTGGACCGCCCGCTCGGCGTCGGTGACGTAGAAGCTGTGAGCGGCACCGGGCCCCGGGACCTCACGGCCGCCGACGTCGACGTAGACCCGGCGGTGCGGGTCGGCGCCGGAGTGCGCGAGGTGGCTGTCCAGCTCATCGAGGTGCAGGCGACTCCACCAGAACGCGGGGGAGAACACGCCGGCTGCCCCGAACACGTCCGGACGGGCGACCCAGGCGTGCATGCTGACCACCCCACCGAGCGACGAGCCGACGATCGCGGTGTCGGCCGGACCGCGACGGGTCGCCAGAGTGGCGTCCACGAGGGGCTTGAGGTGGCCGGTGAGAAAGTCGAGGTAGACCGCAGCGCGCCCCCCGCCGAACGAGCGGTGCGGGTATGCCGTGTACTCGGCCGCGCGGACCGTGCGCGCGCAGGGGATGGCCACCAGGATGACGTCGTGCCCGGAGTGGTGCAGGCCCATCGCCGCCCGGTCCGCCTGCCAGGTGACCCCGGCGTAGGAGGCCGCAGGGTCGAACATGTTGTGACCGTCGTTGAGGTAGACCACCGGGTAGGGCGCTCGGGCCGGGTAGTCGGGCGGCAGCCAGACCGTCACGTCGGCCCTGCGGCGCAGGCCCCTCAGCGGCAGGCTGCGCCATACCTTGAGCTGGCCCTGGAGCCCCGGGACCGCCCCGTAGGGCTCGGGCTGGGGCGGGTCTGCGATGCGGCGGGCCATGGCGACGATCCTGCCGGACCCGCGCACGACCGTCGCCCCCGCCCGCCCGGGGTATCGGGGGTTCGCCCCGGGGTGTCGGCCCGGTTTATCGGGTGACCCGATAACGCCGACGGCTTCACCCCGGAAACCCCTGCTTCACCCGAGAAGCAAACCGGGGTGAAGCAGGGGTTTATCGGGTCACCCGATAAAGCCCCCGGTCAACCCTGCGGACCGTCGCCCCGGGCCAGGCCGGATATCCTGCCGGGGCCGCTGCGCCCCACGCGCGGTGGCGCCCCCACCGCTGAAGGAGACCCTCGTGGCCTTGCGCATGTCGACCCTGTTCCTGCGGACCCTGCGCGAGGACCCGGCCGACGCCGAGCTGCCGGGGCACAAGCTGCTGGTCAGGGCCGGCTACATCCGGCGGGTCGCGCCGGGGGTCTACTCGTGGCTGCCGCTCGGACTGCGGGTGCTGGCCAGGGTCGAGCAGGTCGTCCGCGAGGAGATGGACGCGATCGGTGCCCAGGAGGTCCGGCTGCCGGCCCTGCTGCCGCGCGAGCCCTACGAGGCGACGAACCGCTGGACCGAGTACGGCCCCAACCTGTTCCGCCTTCAGGACCGGCGCGGGTCGGACATGCTGCTCGGGCCGACGCACGAGGAGATCTTCTGCCTCACCGTCAAGGACCTGTACTCCTCCTACAAGGACCTGCCGCTCAGCCTCTACCAGATCCAGACCAAGTTCCGGGACGAAGCCCGCCCGCGGGCCGGGCTGCTGCGCGGCCGGGAGTTCGTGATGAAGGACTCCTACTCCTTCGACCTCGACGGGGCGGGCCTGCAGAAGTCCTACGACGCCCACCGGGACGCCTACATCAAGATCTTCGACCGGCTCCGCTTCGAGTACGTCATCGTGCACGCCGACTCCGGGGCGATGGGCGGCTCGGCCAGCGAGGAGTTCCTGGCGGTCAGCCCCCACGGCGAGGACACCTTCGTCCGCTCCGTCGACGGCGGGTATGCCGCAAACGTGGAGGCCGTCGTGGTGGCCCCGGCACCGCCGGTCCCCGACGCCCTGGTCGCGGCCACCCCCGCGGCCCATGTCGAGGACACCCCCGACAGCCCGACGATCGCCACGCTCGTCGCGCAGGCCAACGCGCTCCACCCCCGTGCCGACGGGAGGGACTGGACGGCCGGCGACACCCTCAAGAACGTGCTGCTCGTGCTGACCCACCCTGACGGGACCCGGGAGCCACTGGCGGTCGGGCTGCCCGGTGACCGCGACCTCGACCCCAAACGGTTGGAGGTCGCGGTCGCCCCGGCGACGGCGGTGCCGTTCGAAGCCGCCGACTTCGCCGCTCACCCAGCGCTGGTCAAGGGCTACATCGGGCCCGGCGTGCTGGGGGAGGGCAGCGCGTCGGGCATCCGCTACCTGCTCGACCCCACGGTCGCGACCGGATCGGCCTGGATCACCGGGGCCGACCTGCCGGGCAAGCACGTCTTCGACCTGGTGCACGGGCGGGACTTCGCGGCTGACGGCACGATCCAGGCCGGCGAGATCCGCGAGGGCGACCCCAGCCCCGACGGGGTCGGCACCCTCACCCTGGCGCGCGGCATCGAGATGGGCCACATCTTCCAGCTGGGCACCAAGTATGCCGAGGCGCTGGGCCTGCAGGTGCTCGACGAGCACGGCAAGCTCGTGACGGTCACGATGGGCTCGTATGGCGTGGGCGTGAGCCGCGCGGTCGCCGCCGTGGCCGAGAACACCTACGACGAGCAGGGGCTGTGCTGGCCCCGCGAGCTGACCCCCGCCGACGTGCACGTGGTGGCCACCGGCAAGGACCCGGCTGTCCTCGTCGCTGCCGAGGAGCTGACCCGCGAGCTCGAGTCGGCCGGCCTGACGGTGCTGCTCGACGACCGACCCAAGGTCTCGCCCGGAGTGAAGTTCAAGGACGCCGAGCTGATCGGCGTGCCGACCATCGTGGTGGTGGGCCGTGGGCTGGAGTCCGGGGTGGTCGAGGTCAAGGACCGGCGCAGCGGCGAGCGTCGCGAGGTGCCCGTGGGGCAGGCCGCTGCCGCCGTCGTCGCGGAGGTCCGGAACCAGACGCGGACCTGAGCACCGGCAGGGTCGGCGGCGAACTCCCGGTGACGGGGGTCTAGACCATCAGCGGTGAGCCGAGCCCGTAGACGCGGTGCCGCCCAGGGCGGCGCGGGCCACGTCGCGGCCCGGTGCCCGGCGTAGCCCCTCGCCGATCGTGCGGGCCAGCTGGGGGGCAGGGCCGTCGAGGACATGACGCACGGCGGCACCGAGTCCCGCGGACGTCACCACGTTCGGGTCGAGCGCTGCCCCCAGTCCGGCGGCCTCGATCGC
Organism: uncultured Actinomycetota bacterium; assembly: GCA_963781115.1. GTDB lineage: Bacteria > Actinomycetota > Actinomycetes > Actinomycetales > Dermatophilaceae > Ornithinicoccus. The sequence goes on along the minus strand of CAWADV010000005.1, from coordinate 495,657 downwards.
CGCCGCCCCCGCGAACTGGTCGGTGGAGAACGGCAACACCACCATCGGCACTCCGGCCGTGAACGCCTCAGTCACGCTGTTGTTGCCGCCGTGGGTGACCAGCAGGGCCGCTCTCTGCAGCAGGGCGACCTGTGGCAGGTAGGGGCGCATCAGCCAGTCCGGCGGAAGGTCCGGCAGGCCGGAGGCAGAACCGGTCGCCACCGCGACCCGGAGGCCGAGCGGGCGCAGCCCGTCCAGCACCGTCGCCAGCACGTCCCCGCGCGCAGACAGGAAGCTGCCGAAGCTGACGTAGACCACGGGCCGGTCGTCGGCCGCGAGCCAGTCCCGGACGTCCTGGTCCGCCGGCTCGGCGCGCACGGCCGAGCCGAGGAACACGTGAGGTGGCAGCAACCCCGTGCGTGCCGGGTCGTGCAGAGCCGCCGGGTAGTTCAGCATCAGCAGGTCACCGTGCTCGGCGAACGCGTCCACCGACGGCGTGGCACCAGGTGCCAGCACGCGCAGGGCGGCGTTCCACTCTGCAGTGAACGCGTCCCTGACGTCGCGGCACAGCCGGTGCAGGGCGGCGAGGTCTGACTCCGGTGCCGTGAAGGCGGCGGGCCAGGCCGGCGGGTAGCCGTACACCTCCTCGCCGACCGGCAGCGCGGACGGGTGGCCGAGCACGACGTCGGCATACGGGATCCCCGCCACAGCCAGGGCGAGGCGGGCGCTGAAAGCCAGATGGTCGACGATCACCTGGTCCGGCTTCACCCGGTCGACGACCTCCAGGACGGCCCGTGCTCGGTCCACCGGCTCCCACAGCAGATCGCTGCGCCGAGCCTCGGCCTGATATCGCAACGTCGCCACCATGCCGTGCCGGGTGGCGTCGAAGAAGCCACGCAGTGCGGCGTCCTCGCCGGGTGGCTGCTGTTCGGCACGGATCACACCGGGATTCGAACCCCGTCCCAACACCAGATCGGCACGGTCGAAGCCAAACCCCTCGACGATGCCAGCGGTCGCCGGGCCGGTTGCCACCACCACCGGCTCGCCGGCGTCCTGCCAGGCCGTCGCGAGCGTCGCCAACGGCAGCAGGTGCGACGCATAGTCCGGACTGATCACCAACAGAGTCACGGCAGCAACCGTGTCACGAGCGGTCCGCCATACGGGCGGCATCGGCGTAGATCGCGCTCAACCGGTGCGCCATGCCCTGCACGGTGAAGTCGGCGCTGACCCGCTCGAGGGCCCGGTCGATCCGCTCGGTCTGGGCCGGCGCGGTGGCCAGGCCGAACGCGGCCCGCATCGCGCGGGCCACCTCGTCCGGCCGGCGAGTGTCGACGAGGACACCGGTCACTCCGTCGTCGATGTAGGTCGCCGGTCCGCCGGCTGCTGGGCCGACCACCACCAGCCCGGAGGCCAGGGCCTCCACGAGCGCCAGGCCGAACTCCTCCTTCAGGCTGCTGCAGACGTACACCCCGGCCGGGCCGATGCCGCCTGGCCTGCCCGCCCGTGCGGCCGCCAGCCAGACCGCCACGACGTCGTTGGGGCGGTGACCGGGCATCAGCAGGCCCGCCGCGGCCGCGGGGAACCGCGCCAGCACCTCGGCGATCCGGTCGAGCTGTTCGCGTTCGTCAGGGGAGGGTTCGGCCAGCTCGCCGCCGACGATCAGCAGGTTGCACCGCTCAGATAGCTCAGCATCGCCGGCCCACGCCTCGACCAGGGTCGCCATCCCCTTGACCCGGTGCAGGCGCCCCACGCTGATCGCCAGCGGCAGCCGCCTGCGGTGCTCGGGCAGCGCGGCGACGAGCGCGTCGAGCTCGGCCAGCGCCGGGCCGGGAGTACCGGGTCGCTCCAGCTCGGCGGCGGCGGCCGCAGTGACCTTCAGGTCGATGCCCTCCGGCACCACGGTGAACCGGTGGGGCTGCCCGGCCACATCCAGGCCCAGCAGCTCGCGCATGTCGTGCTGCAGCTCGGGGCGGGGAAAGAGCACCAGGTGTGCCGCGTCCTCGGCCAGTCGCTGCACCAGGCGGGCACGGAACCAGTAGTGCTCCCGTTCGTCCTCGGTGCCGAAGTTGCCCCGGTGCAGGCCGCCGGTCATGTCCAGGGCATGGATGACGGCGTGCGGGTCGGGCGCGAGGGTGAACACCACCGGGATGCCCAGCTCGCGAGCCACGGCAGAAGCGGCGAGGCTGCCCACCTCCGCCATCCGCAGGTGCAGCACGTCGGCGCGGTGCGCTCGCAGCACGCGGCGGATCCCGCGTTCCGCCGCGACCCGCGACGGCCAGGCCTGCGCGGCCGAGGCAGCCTCGGTGAGCAGGGGCACCGGGGTCAGCAGGTGCCCCTCGCCTGGGGTCAGCGCGTGCAGGGCGGCCGAGGCGGTGCCGCGGGACAGGGTCAGTACCCGGCCCACTCCGGGCTCGGTCGCCAGCGCGTCTCCCAGCCGGACCAGCAGCGTGGCGACGCCGCCGTTGTCACCGGCGCCCGCCCGGCTGAGGTTTCGGTCGATGTCGGCATGCAGGAAGAGCTGGGCGACGGTCAGTCCGGGCCCGGCCACGCCGGGCTCGGCGGCGTCGATGCCCAGGTCGACCGCGGCAAGCCGGGCGACGGTTCCCAGGTCGCCGTCCGCCCCGCTGAGGTGACGGACCAGCGCCACCGCGGCGGCGTCGGCCGGGCGGTCACCGAGGGCGGCCACGGCGGTCAGCTGGACCGTCGGGTGCTCGCCGGGGTCGACGGCGATCGTGCGGAGCGCTTGTCCGGGGATCGGACCGGGCACCAGGCCGAGGGTCTCGACCAGCCTGCTGCGGACCGCCGGTCCGGCTGCCGCTGCGAGCGCGCCCTCGATGGTGAGCGCGACCTGCCCCGGCGCGGAGGCGGCCCATCGGGCCAGCGTGCGTTGGGCCAGGACGCCGGAGAAACCACCGCTCACGACGACCCCGACCAGGTTGCCGATCGCGTCGAGGCGGGGCAGCCGGGCCTTGAGCGCCCAGCTCGCGTGCTCGCGCAGGAACGCCCGGGGGTGCGACAGCAGCTCGGACAGGACGGCGTCGGCCTCGTCGTCGAACACCCGGGCGAGGGCGTGTACGGCCGCCACCGCGGTCAGCTCGTCGTCATCGTGGATCACCGAGGCGAGCAGCCGCGCCGTGTCCGGTCCGCCCTCGCGGCTGGCGGCGGCCGCGAGGCGGTCCCCGCTGCGCAACACGTCCACCAAGAACGGTGCCTGCTGGACCTCGTCCAGAGTGTGCCGAAGAGAAAGAGCCATGTAGCGCATTCGGAGCCGTTCACCGGATCGGATGGCCACGATCGGTGTGGGACGCATCACCCTCGCTGCCTAGGCTGACCGCATGTCGGCCACTCTCAGAGTCTCAGCGGTCATCTTCGACTGGGGCGGCACCCTGACCCCGTGGCTGGCGATCGACATCGTCGAGCAGTGGCATGCCGTATGCCAGGACGGTGCACCACGAGGCGCCGCAGGACGCCCTGCGCCTGGCCGAGGCGGCGCTGGCCGCCGAGGAGGCGGCCTGGGCGCGAGGCCGCAGTGAGCTGGCCAGTGCCCGGCTCGCGGAGGTGCTCGCCGAGGCGGGAGCCGACGCGGAGCACCCGCGGCACGCCGCCGCACTCGCGGCATACGAACGTTTCTGGGAGCCCTACACCTACAGCGACCCCCTGGTGCGCCCGCTCTGGGAGTCGCTGCGGGAGTCCGGGATCAAGGTGGGTGTGCTGTCCAACACGATCTGGACCCGGGACTACCACCGCGCGATCTTCGAGCGCGACGGGGTGCTCGACCTCATCGACGGCGACGTCTACAGCAGCGAGATCCCCTGGGCCAAGCCGCACTCAGCTGCGTTCGCCGCTGCCGCTGACGCGGTGGGTGAGCCGGTGGAGCGGTGCGTCTATGTCGGCGACCGGATCTTCGAGGACGTGCACGGCGCGCAGCAGGCCGGGATGCTCGCGATCCTGGTGCCGCACAGCGACATCCCGGTGGGACAACAGATGCCGGTGCAGGCCGAGCCGGACGCGGTCGTGCAGTCGCTGGCGGAGGTCGCCGGCGTCGTGGCGGGCTGGAACGCCTAGTCCATCACCGTGGCGTCGCAGGCCCCGGAGCCGAGGGACCCGACGGTCTCGACGACCCGCTCATAGCTCTCCGGCTGCGACTCCGGCGTGGCCAGCCGGATCACGTGACCGTCGAGGTCGACCCGCGTCGGCTGGTAGGCCATCGTCGAGGTGACGGCACCGTCCTGCGCCCGGGTGAGCGTGATGTGGGCGATCATCCCCTCCTGAGTCGCCTTGCGCAGCTTGCCTGCGGTGGTGTCCGGCGACTGGTTGGACAGGAAGTTGCCCAGCCCATAGATGACGTACTTGTCGTTGATCGTCTCGCACGGCTGGATGACGTGGACGTGAGTGCCCAGGATCAGGTCGACGGCCTCGGACTCCAACAGGGTCTTGGCGATCTCGCGCTGCTGCGGAGTGGGCTCGGTCTGGTACTCGTTGCCCCAGTGCATGCTCACCACGACGAAGTCGGCGCCGTCGGTCTTGGCCTGGCGGGCGTCGGCCAGGATGCCGTCGGCCCCGACCTCCAGCCACAGGTAGCGGTCGAGCCAGGGGGCGCCCTCCGGCACGTCGGTGTTGGGTACGCCGGCGTTGAGCAAGGTGTAGCTGTAGGCCAGCTGCGCCACCCGGACTCCGCCGACGTCGTAGACCGCCGGGGCTCCTGCCTGGTCCTCCTCGGCGACCGGCCCGGCATACTCCATCCCCGCGTCGCGGATCACCTGCTCGGTGTCGGCCAGCCCGCTCAGCCCGCGGTCCCAGGTGTGGTTGGAGGCGAAGTCACAGCCGTCGTAGCCGGCACCCTTGAGCGCGTCGGCCACCTGGTGCGGGGTGTTGAAGACCAAAGTGCGCGGCACGGTGAGGTTGGTGTTGTCCGGGGACAACGGGGTCTCCATGTGGCACAGCGTCAGGTCAGGGGCTGAGAGCAGCGGCGTCACGTCGGCGAACATGGGGGAGAAGTCGTAGTCGCCCTTGCCACCGCCCGCGTTCTTCTGGGCGTTGGCGATGACCGGGGCGTGCGACAGGATGTCGCCGGCCGCACCGATGGTCAGGCTGACCGGCCCGTCGGGCGTGGCGACCGGCGCGGTTGTGGTGGCAGTGCTGGTGGGGCTCGGCTGCTGGGTGGCGCTGCCGTCGGTGGCCGGTGCGGTCGCCGAGCCGGAGGCGAGCGAGGTCGCAGTGGACGGCACGCCGATGGGCGGGCCCTCCTGGGCGCAGGCCGACAGGAGCAGCGCGCTGCCGGCGAAGGCCGCCAGCCACCTGGAGTTGAGCATGCCGGTCACTGTATGACGTGCGCCTGGAGGTCCTCCCTCAGCCGCGCCGGGTCGGTGGTCGGCAGGCCGCAGACCGTGCCGCGACACACGTAGGCCGCTGCCTGACCGTCGACGTCACCGCGGTCCACGAGCAGTGGCACCGGCTCTGAGCCCGGTCCGGCGTGCACGACCAAGGTGCCGGGCGGGGCGCTCGAGCGGGCCACGGCCGCCAGCTCGCGACCACCGGCGCCGCCACTGACGGCCACCGCAAGCGGTCCGCTCAGCAGGGCCTCGGCAGCGGCCATCGTCCAGCCCGCGAACCGCGGAGCAGCGGCCGCCAGCCCGCCGACGCTGCGCAGCGCATCCTCGGCGGCGGTCAGGTGCCGGGACGACCCGGCCGCCACGCCATACAGCAGCAGCGCGCTGGCCAGGGCCGAGGTGCCACCGGGCTCGGCGTTGTCGGTGGGGGAGCGGGGCCGCAGGACCAGCTGCTCGGCGCCGGTCCCGGTGTCGTGGAAACCCCCAGACCCGTCGCCGAAGCGGGCCAGCGCATCGTCCAACAGGTGCTTCGCGGCGTCGAGCCACCGCCCCTGCGCCGTCGCGGCGTGCAGCACGACCAGCCCCTCGGCCACTCCACCCAGGTCCTCGGCCAGGGCAGCGGCCGGGCTGACTCGGCCGCCCAGAGAGGTGCGTCGCAGCCGGCCGTCGACCAGGTGCGTCCGGAGCAGGTGGTCAGCGCAGCGCTGTGCGGCGGCCACCCATGCGGGCTCGTCGAGCAGCGTGCCGGCATCGGCCAGCGCGGCGATGGCCTGGCCGTTCCAGGCCGAGACGACCTTGTCGTCCCGGGCCGGCTGCGGACGCTGCCGACGAGCGTCGTGCAGGCGCTCGCCGACACCGGCGAGCCATTGCGCAGAGTCGTCCTCCGACAGGTCGAGCTCGGCCACCGGCAGCTGCAGGGTCGACGAGCCGTGCTCGAAGGTGCCGTCAGTGGTCACCCCGAAGACGCGCTGGGCCCGGCTGCCGTCGTCTGTGCCGAGCACCTCGCGCAGCTGTTCCGGTGTCCAGACGTAGGTGGTCCCCTCGGTGCCCTCGGTGTCGGCGTCCAGTGAGGAGGCGAAACCACCCTCCTCGGTCAGCAGCTCGCGCAGCAGGAAGCCCACGCTCTGGCGCACCACCCGCTCGGCCAGGACCCGCGTCACGCCCTCCGCGCGGGCCCAGAGATGGGCGTAGACCCGGATCAGCTGCGCGTTGTCATAGAGCATCTTCTCGAAGTGGGGGACCACCCAGGCGCGGTCGACGGCATAGCGGGCGAACCCGCCGCCGACCTGGTCGTACATCCCGCTGCGAGCCATCGCCACGGCGGCCTGTTCCGCCATCGCCCACGCCTGCTCATCCGCCGTCCGCGCGTGGTGCCGGAGCAGGAACTCCAGCACCATCGAGGGCGGGAACTTCGGGGCGCCCCCAAAGCCGCCGTGCACCGGGTCAGCTTCCCGGCCGAGCAGGGGGACCGCCGCGTCGAGGACGGCCACGTCCACCGGCGCGGCGTGCCGGGCGGTCGACTGGGCCTGGTCCAGGGCCGCCACGAGCCGCTCGCCCCCCGCGAGGACGTCCGCCTCCCTCGTGGTCCACGCGTCGGTCGCGGCCGTCAGCAGGTGCAGGAACTGCTCGCGGGGCAGGTAAGTGCCGCACCAGAACGGCGCACCGTCGGGGGTGAGCAGGCAGGTCATCGGCCATCCGCCGTGACCGGTCGTCGCCGTCGTCGCGGCCATGTAGACCGAGTCGATGTCCGGCCGCTCCTCGCGGTCGACCTTCACCGCCACGAAGCCTGCGTTGACCACGGCCGCCACACCGTCGTCCTCGAAGCTCTCGTGCGCCATGACATGGCACCAGTGGCACGCGGCATACCCCACGCTGAGCAGGATCGGGACGTGACGCCGCCGCGCCTCGGCGAAGGCTTCCGGTCCCCACTCCCACCAGTCGACCGGGTTCTGCGCGTGTTGCAGCAGATAGGGGCTGGTCGCGTTGGCGAGGCGGTTGGCCATGTCCCATGACTCCTGACGAAGGGCACGTGCTCGTCCACGTGAGGCAGGTCAAGCAGTATCTGAGCGAGTCCGGGTCGACTCCACTCGCCAGCCTAGAGAGGAGCCTGAGCCAGATCGTTTTCGCGGCGGGCCCACTCAGGGGTTGAGCGCCTTGACCAGCGCGACGATCTGGGTCAGGTCATCGGCGGCCCGGGCGGTCGGTGCCTGCAAGGTCCAGACCGCGTTGCGCACCATGCGGATGATGCTCAGCGCGCGAGTGCGGTCGGGGTCCAGCCCGCCGGCGTCGCAGATCACCTCGCAGCGCAGCCCGATATGCGTGCGCAGGTCCGAGGCTGCCAGCGCCTGGTCCCACTGGTTCCAGAGTGCAGGGGCAACCCCGAAGGCGGGCTCGGCGGCCATGGTCTGCGGGTCGATCGCCACCCATTGCCCGGGATCGGGCCGCCACAGGACGTTGTGCTGGTGCAGATCGGTATGCAGCAGTCGCGCGTCGACCCCCGGCTCGGAGGCGAGGTCACGGGCCAGCGAGCGGCCCTGGTCGAGCATCCGGCGGGGGAACGCCCTCGCCTGATCGGCGCTGAGCCGGTCGATGTCGTCAACCAACCGGTCCAGGTGAGCGGTCAGGGGCCGGGCCCAGGGCAGGGCGGGCCGGTCGAGGGCGCGCAGCAGGCCTCCGATCTCGGCGCACGCGTCGAGCACCGGGAGGGAGCTGAGGTCTCGCGGCTCGAGCCACTCCAGCAGGGTCGCCCACCTCGTGCGGTCGGTGGCCAGCATCCGGACAGCGCCCCGGCCACCCCAGGCACGCAGGGCCAGGTGCTCGTCGGCGGCTTCGGGGTGGGGCCAGACGACTCTCAGCGCAGCAGCCGTCCCGTCCTCGCGCCGGACGGGCAGCACGACGGCCGCATACCCGTGCCGCGGAGGGCCGCTGACCGACAGGGCCCACTGCTCGAGGAGCTCGTGGACCAGGCGGGGCAGCGTGAGCAGCCAGTCGGCGCCGGTCGCCATCCCGGTGTCCGGCACGTGCTGGCTCACCGTGGTCGCGAAGTCAGCAGGGATGTCGGCCGAGGTGAACCCGTCGGTCACGGCACGGTCATGCCGGGGAACGCCTCGCGGCCCAGCCCCCATGGCCGTCCCATCGCGAGGGTCTCCGCGAGCAGCCGCACCGTGCCGGCCACCGACCCGACGGAGCCGCTGAGGGTGTCGACCCCGGTCAGCACTGCCGAGGGGAGTCCGGCGAACAGCCCGGTCGCCAGCCGGTCACGTTGCCCGGCGGTCGACAGAGCCGAGTCGAGGGCGTAACCCAGGGGAGGGGGCGGAGCGGCGGCGCCGGCCAGGGCGGTCAGCTGCCGGCTGAGTCCGGCCAGACGGTCCAGTGGCGCCTCGAACGCGTCACGCTCCTCGCCGGAGGACCGCGCGGCCAGCACCTGGAGCCCATAGACCGCCGGCCGGACGGCGCCCAGCAAGGTGGCCGCATGCTCTCCCGTCGGGCCCTCCAGAGGCTGCCAGGCCACGGCCCGGCCCAGGTCCTCGGCCAGGGCGCCCCGACGGCCGGTCAGCGAGACCAGCACCGGCAGGTTGAGCGCGCTCACCCGCGCCAGCTCGGCCAGACGGGTCGGCCCCACGTCGGCGGCGGCGGCACGCGCGAGAGAGTCGAACCCCCCCGGGCCCGCTGACCCACGACTCGACTGCTCGGCGGGAAGCGGCACTCCGCCCGCCTCCAGGAGGGCGGTCAGGACTCGCACCTGCTCTCGATGGGCTGTCACCGCCGCGGCGAGCACCCAGTGCCGCTCACCCCGGGCATCGGTGACCGACTCGGCCAGCGCTTCCATCTCCCGGGCACGCACCAGCGCGTGGGTGAGTGCCTCGACATCGGGCACCTGCACGACCGAGTCGCCGTCCGTGGGCTCGGACGGCTGGTCGGGGTCAGTTCCGTCAGGTCCCGCATCTGTGCACCCGGCCACCGCCGTGAGGACCCCGCCGGCCACCAGGCCGAGCACAGCGCGACGGCTGGCGGTCCGGGGCATGGCCGCGATCATGCCACGCCAGGATGCCGCCCCTCGTGGGCGTTAGAGTGGGTGAACCCGGCCTGACCGGGCCGCTGGAGTGCACGTACTGCGCTCGGCGGACAGGAGAAGACGGAGGCATCGATGGACGCCAGAGCACTCGCCGACCAGGTGCGCGCCGCCGTCTCCGATGCCCTGGGCGACGGTGGGGTCACCGTCGAGGACGTTGTCATCCACCCGGCTGGCAAGCGCCGCCTCGTGCGGGTCACCCTGGCCCGAGACGTCGAGGCCCTCGCCGCGCAGGACCACACGAGCATGGTCGCACCGCTGTCCCTGGACGAGATCGCCGACTCGACCCGAGCCGTCTCCGAGGTCCTCGACGACGGGGAGCTGATGGGCCAGGCGCCATACACCCTGGAGGTCAGCTCCTCCGGGGTCGACCACCCGTTGACGACCCCCGCACAGTTCCGGCGCAACGTCGGCCGGCTCATCCGGCTCGACCGCACCGACGACACCCATGTCGAGGCCCGCCTGGTCGCGGCCGGTCCGGACTGGGTGCTCCTGGAGGGGTCGCCGGACCCCATCGCTCTCGACACCGTCCACCAGGCCAGGGTCCAGGTCGAGTTCAGCCGGCCCGAGACCACGACCGACCACGGAGAGGACCGCTGATGGACATCGACATGGCTGTGCTGCGCTCGTTGGAGCGCGAGCGGGAGATCCCGCTCGACGTCATCGTCAAGGCCATCGAGCAGGCCCTGCTCAGCGCCTACCAGCGGGTGGACGGACACCACCACCAGGCCCGCGTCGAGCTCGACCGCAAGAGTGGACACGTCACCGTCTGGGCGCGGGACACCGGTGAGCCGGACGACGAGGGGCACCGTGGTGAGCCCGGCCCGGAGTTCGACGACACGCCCGAGGGGTTCGGTCGGGTCGCCGCCGCCACGGCCCGCCAGGTGATCGTGCAGCGGATGCGCGAGCTCGAGGACGAAGCCATCCTCGGCGACTTCCGCGCGCGCGAGCACGACATCGTCTCCGGGGTCATCCAGCAGTCCAACAACCCGCACTTCGTCTCGGTCGACTTCGGCTCTGTCGAGGGGGAGCTGCCGACCTCCGAGCAGGTGCCGGGAGAGAAGTACGTCCACGGTCAGCGCCTGCGGTGCCTGGTGCTCAGCGTCAAGCGCGGCCCCCGCGGGCCGATGATCACGCTGTCGCGGACCCACCCCTTCCTGGTTCGGCGGCTCTTTGCCCTGGAGGCGCCGGAGATTGCCGACGGCACCGTGGAGATCGCGGCGCTGGCCCGGGAGGCCGGCCACCGCACCAAGATCGCGGTTCGCGCGACCGTGCCCGGTGTGAACGCCAAGGGTGCCTGCATCGGGCCGATGGGCCAGCGGGTGCGCGCGGTGATGACCGAGCTGCAAGGGGAGAAGATCGACATCGTCGACTTCAGCGAGGACGCGCAGGAGTTCGTCGCCGCTGCCCTCTCTCCGGCCCGCGTGCAGTCGGTGACCGTCGTCGACCGGGAGACCCGGTCCGCCCGGGTCGTCGTGCCCGACTACCAGCTCTCCCTGGCGATCGGCCGCGAGGGACAGAACGCTCGACTGGCCCACAAGCTCACCGGCTGGCGGATCGACATCAGGTCCGACACCGCCCCCCAGGACGACGAGTCCGGGCCGGGAGCCGCTGGCCGCCCGGCGGAGCGGGCGGGCGGACCCCGTGGGGCTGGTCGCGGGTCCGCCCCGGCGCCCTGAACCTGTAGACTCGTGGAGGCTGATCGCCGTTCACCGGCCCCCAACGCGTCGCGCGCTGTCGTGCGCACCTGCGTCGGGTGCCGGAAGCGGGTCGAGCAGCCGGATCTCCTGCGCGTCGTCGCAGGCCGGCTCGCGAGCAGTCCCGAAGGGGACTGGTCGGTGACACCGGACGAGCGACGCAGCGCACCGGGGCGCGGTGCCTGGGTGCACCCCGACCCGGAGTGCGTCCAGCGAGCGATCGCACGCCAGGCTTTCGGACGAGCCCTCCGTCAGGGGGGCCGCGCCGACACCAGCCTGCTGCGGTCCTGGCTGACGCAGCAGGACTGACGCCGACGGGCGGGCCACCCGGTCCGCCCCGCACGACGCGGAGCCGAGCCTCGGTTTCGCCATCGAGTTACCGGAAGCGGGTTTGACGCTGATGAGCACCCGATGAGTACTCAGCAATGAGCACCCACCAGCACTAGTCACGGCTGCGTGGCCCGACCGGGTCCGAGCCGTGGCGCAACACAAGGAGAAACGTGGCCAAGGTTCGGGTCTATGAGCTCGCCAAAGAGCTCGGAGTCGAGAGCAAGGAACTGCTCAGCTATCTGAAGGAGCAGGGAGAGTTCGTCCGGTCGGCATCGTCGACCATCGAGCCCCCTGTCGTACGCAAGATCAAGGAGAACCCGCCGGCGGCGGCTCATGCCCCTGCAGCCAAGGCGGCGCCCGCGGCGACGCCTGGACCGGCGTCCCGGCCCGGTGCACCCACCCGGCCCTCCTCACCCACCCCTGCGGGCAGCCGTCCCGCTCCGACACCGGGACCGGCCCAGACCGTCCCGACCGGGCCCGCCCCGAGCGCCGAGCCGGTGGCATCGCCGTCGCCTGCCGAGCGCGCTCCAGAGCGTCCGGCGAGCACTCCGGCGGCCCCCGCCGCCCGGGCGGGGTCGACGTCCGAGGCAGCACAGGACGAGGCACCCCGCGCCACCGCCCCCGGCCGCGAGAGCCGTCCCGGCATGAAGCCCGGCCCCCGGCCCGGCAACAACCCTTTCTCGTCCTCACAGGGCATGGGCCGAGAGCGTCGGCCAGAGCGCACCGAGAGCGCAGAGCGCACCGACCGCCCCGAGCGTGGCGACCGTCCTGAGCGTGGCGACCGTCCGGACCGTGGCGCGCCCGGTGGTGCACCGCGTCCGGGCAACAACCCGTTCGCGGCGTCACAGGGGATGCCGCGTCCCGGCGGCACGCGTGGACCTGCCGCGGCCGGACCTGGCGGGCCTCGGCCCGGAGGTCCGCGCCCGGGTGGCGCACGTCCGAACCCGAACATGATGCCCGACCGTGCGGCCGTGCCGCGGCCCGGCGAGCGCGCCGCTCGTCCTGGCGCGCGGGGTCGTCCCGGTGCCCCCGGTGCGGGAGCCGGAGCCGGCGCAGCTGCCGGTCCCGGCGGCTACCGCGGAGGCGGCCCCGGCCGTCCCGGCGGCGGCGGTGGAGGCCCTCGCGGACGTGGCGGCACCCAGGGAGCCTTCGGCCGTGGCGGAGGAAAGGTCCGCGGACGCAAGTCCAAGAGGGCCAAGCGCGCCGAGTTCGAGCAGATGCAGGCACCCACCATCGGTGGCGTCAGCGTGCCGCGCGGCAACGGCGCGACGATCACGGTGCGCCGTGGCTCCTCGCTGGCCGACTTCGCCGACAAGATCAACGCCGATCCGGCCGCCCTGGTGACCGTGCTGTTCCACCTGGGTGAGATGGCGACCGCGACCCAGTCGCTCGACGAGGACACCTTCGGCGTGCTGGGCTCCGAGCTCGGCTACGACATCCGCGTCGTCTCGCCGGAGGAGGAGGAGCGTGAGCTGTTCACCTCCTTCAACATCGACCTGGAGGCCGAGGCCGAGGCGGAGTCCGACGACGACCTGGTCGCCCGACCGCCGGTCGTGACCGTGATGGGCCACGTCGACCACGGCAAGACCCGCCTGCTCGACGCCATCCGCAAGGCCGACGTCGTCGCCGGCGAGGCCGGAGGCATCACCCAGCACATCGGTGCCTACCAGGTGCACACCGAGCACGAGGGCGTCGAGCGGGCCATCACCTTCATCGACACCCCCGGTCACGAGGCCTTCACGGCGATGCGTGCCCGAGGTGCCAAGGTCACCGACATCGCGATCCTGGTCGTGGCGGCAGACGACGGCGTCATGCCGCAGACGATCGAGGCGCTCAACCACGCACAGGCCGCCGACGTGCCGGTGGTCGTGGCTGTCAACAAGATCGACGTGGAGGGTGCCAACCCGGCCAAGGTGCGTCAGCAGCTGACCGAGTACAACCTCATCGCCGAGGAGTATGGCGGCGAGACGATGTTCGTCGACGTGTCGGCCAAGAACGACATCAACATCGAGGCGCTGCTGGAGGCCGTGCTGCTCACCGCAGACGCGTCCCTGGACCTGCGGGCCAACCCCGACAAGGACGCCCGTGGTGTCGCGATCGAGGCCAACCTCGACCGTGGCCGTGGCGCCGTGGCGACGGTGCTGGTGCAGCAGGGCACGCTGCGGGTCGGCGACGCGATCGTCGCCGGTGCGGCATACGGCCGCGTCCGCGCCATGCTCGACGAGCACGGCAACAACGTGGACGAGGCGACCCCCTCGCGGCCGGTGCAGGTCCTCGGACTTGCCTCCGTGGCCCGCGCGGGAGACACCCTCGTCGTCGCGCCGGATGACCGCACGGCCCGCCAGATCGCCGAGAAGCGTGAGGCGGCCGACCGGCAGGCCTCGCTGGCCAAGGCGCGCAAGCGGATCAGCCTGGAGGACCTCAACCAGGCCCTGGCGGCCGGCAAGGTCGAGACGCTCAACCTCATCCTCAAGGGCGACGTGTCCGGTTCGGTCGAGGCTCTGGAGGACGCCCTCCTCCAGATCGATGTGGGCGAGGAGGTCGAGCTGCGGATCATCGACCGCGGCGTCGGCGCCATCACGCTCAACAACATCAACCTGGCACTGGCCTCCGACGCCGTCATCCTGGGCTTCAACGTCCGGGCCGAGGGCCAGAACGCCGAGGTCGCCGAGCGCGAGGGTGTGGAGATCCGTTACTACTCGGTGATCTACCAGGCGATCGACGACATCGAGAACGCCCTGACCGGGATGCTGAAGCCGGAGTACCAGGAGGTCGAGCTCGGCTCGGCGGAGATCCGCGAGATCTTCCGCTCCTCCAAGTTCGGCAACGTCGCCGGCTCGCTGGTCCGCAGCGGGGAGATCCGCCGTGGCGCCAAGGCGCGAATCACTCGTTCCGGGGTGGTCGTCACCGAGGGCCTGGAGATCGCCGGCCTGCGGCGGTTCAAGGATGACGTCACCGAGGTCCGCGAGGGCTATGAGTGCGGCATCAACCTGGGCAGCTTCAACGACCTGCAGGTCGATGACCTGATCAGCACCTACGAGATGCGGGAGATCCCGCGCAGCTAGGCAGGCACCAGGACGACAGACAGGGCCGGGACGTCACTGACGTCCCGGCCCTGTCGCGTCCGACGGAAGCCGTCCTGTGGACAACCCGGATCGCCGCCTCTGTCGGGCCACCATGGGGTGATGACTCCCCAGACCTTCACCATCCGCACCGACGACGACCTGCGGTCCATGTGGACCGCCCTGATGGGCCCCCCGGGCTTTGCCAGCCGCACGCTGTGGGTGGCCTTCCTGGACGAGAACGACGTGAGCACCCCTCTGCTGATGCCCATCGAGGACCTGCCTGACAGGGTCGAGCCCCGGCTCCTGCAGCCCCTCCACGACCTGGTCGTGACCACGGTGCGCGACTGCCGCCTGGGCGGTGCCGTGCTGCTGCTGAGCCGGCCCGGACCCGACACCATCACCGCCGCCGACCGGGCCTGGGCGCAGGCGCTGCACGAGGCGCTGCAGGACCTGCCAGGGCGGCCGATCCACCTGGCCACCGACGGCGGCGTGCGCGCCTTCTCCCCGGACGACCTGCTGGCCGCCTGACCCCCCGCCGGTGCGGGAGACGGGCGGTCCGGCCGACCTAGACTGGACCGACCCGCTCACCGGAGGAGGACGTCATGGCAGATGCCGCCCGCGCTCGCAAGGTCGCCGAGCGCATCAAGGTGCTCATCGCGCAGGGGCTGGAGATCCTGGTCAAGGACCCGCGCCTCGGCTTCGTCACGATCACCGACGTCCGCGTCACCGGAGACCTGCAGCAGGCCACCGCCTTCTACACCGTGCTCGGCGACGACGACCAGCGGGAGCAGACCGCCCACGTCCTGGAGCACTACCGGGGTCGGCTGCGCTCGCACGTCGGCAAGGGCCTGGGGATCCGCCTGACACCCACCCTGGAGTTCGTGCTCGATGCGCTGCCCGAGGATGCCGCCTACCTCGAGGGCTTGCTCCGGGAGGCTCAGGAACGAGACTCCGAGCTCGCCGCCGCGCGGACCGTCGGCGAGTTCGCCGGCGAGTCAGACCCCTACCGCAAGCCCCGCGACCCCGAGGCCGACGACGACCAAGGGGCCCGGTCGACCCGGCAACGGGCGGTCTGGCAGGACGAGGAGCTGCTCGGGGACCTGTCCGAGGAGGACGCCGGCTCGGACCTGCCTCGGTGACGGTCGGTGACGGACTGCTGGTCGTCGACAAGCCTGCCGGGTGGACCAGCCATGACGTGGTCGGGCGCACCCGTCGGCTGAGCGCGACGAGGCGGGTGGGGCACGCGGGCACGCTGGACCCGATGGCGACAGGGATCCTGGTGCTGGGGGTGAACCGGGCGACCCGGCTGCTCACTTTTCTGGTCGGTCAGGACAAGACCTACACCGCGACGATCCGGCTCGGCCAGAGCACGGTCACCGACGACGCTGAGGGCGAGGTCGTCGCCGAGGTCGCCGCCGGTGACCTGTCGCACGAGCAGATCAGTGCGGGAGTCGCCCGGCTCACCGGACCGATCGAGCAGGTGCCGAGTGCGGTGAGCGCCATCAAGGTCGACGGGCAGCGGTCCTACGCCAGGGTCAGGGCGGGCCAGGACGTCCGTCTCACGGCCCGCCCTGTCACGGTGCACCGGTTCGAGGTGGTCGCCAGCCGCACCGACCCGACCGGCCGCCATACCGACCTGGACGTGGTGGTCGAGGTGAGCTCGGGCACCTACGTGCGTGCTCTGGCGCGCGACCTCGGCGACCTGCTGGGCGTCGGCGGCCATCTGACGGCGCTGCGCCGGACTGCCGTGGGTCGGATCGGCCTGCAGCAGGCCGTCACCCTCGAGCAGCTCGAGGCAGACGGGGTCCGCGCCCATCTGGTCTCGCTCGCCGACGTGGCCCGCTCCACCTTCGCCCAGCGGCTGGTCACCGGCGAGCAGGCGATCGCCCTCGGGCACGGACAACGGATCGAGTCCTCCGAGGCCGGGCGTCTGGTGCCGGTCGCGGCGATCGGTCCGGGGGGCGAGCTGGTGGCGATGCTGGACGAGTCGGGCGAGCTGGCGCGCTCGCTCGTCGTCTTCGCACCGGCGTGACCCAGCGCCGAGGCACGAGCCGATTAGAGTGACGCCCGTGCTGCGCTGGACCTCCCTGGAGGACGTTCCCCCGGGTTACGGGCCCAGCGTGGCGACCCTGGGCAACTTCGACGGGGTGCACCGCGGGCACCGGGCAGTGCTGGACCAGGTGCACCGGCTGGCTGCCGCTCGCGGCGCGCTGGCCGTCGCCGTGACCTTCGACCCGCACCCGGTGGCGGTGCTGCACCCAGAGCGCGCGCCGGAGCAGGTGATCGGGCTGGAGCACCGCCTGGCCCTGATGGCCGAGGCCGGCCTGGACGCCACGCTGGTCCTGCCGTTCACCCACGAGCTGGCCCAGCAGACCCCGGAGGAGTTCGTCCGTTCGGTCTTCGTCGACGCACTGGGTGCCGTGGCCGTGGCCGTTGGAGTCGACACCCGGTTCGGCGTGCACAACTCCGGCGACATCGGCACGATGCGCGATCTCGGCGAACGGTTCGGCTTCGCCGTGCACGCGCTCGAGCCGGTCGGCGACCGCGGGGACCGGTCTGACGAGGAGTCCGGTCGGCAGCCGCGCACGTGGTCCTCGACCCGGCTCCGCGAGGCGCTGAGGACCGGCGAGGTCGCCACGGTCTCCGACATCCTCGGCCGGCCGCACCGGGTGACCGGGATCGTCGTCCACGGCCACCACCGGGGCCGTGCGCTGGGCTTCCCGACAGCCAACCTCTCCCAGGACAGCGAGGGCATGGTGCCCGGCGACGGGGTGTATGCCGGGTGGCTCGAACGTCCGGAGCTCCCGGTGCAGCACGTCGACCGGCGGATGCCGGCGGCCATCTCGGTCGGCACCAACCCGACCTTCGACGACGTGCCCGTCCGCACCGTGGAGGCGCACGTCCTGGACCGCACCGACCTGGACCTGTATGGCGAACGCGTGCACGTCGACTTCGTCGCCCGGCTGCGCGGCAACATCCGCTATGAGTCCATCGAGGACCTGCTGGAGCAGATGCACCGCGACGTCGACGCCTCTCGGTCGCTGCTCGCGCCTTGATGCCGCACCTGCGCAGCGACTGGGGCCTGTATGTCGCCGCGCTCGGCCTGTCGCTGATCGGCGCGGTGCTGGTGTGGTCCAGCACGCACGGGGACTCCGGCTCGGCACTGGCCGTCCGGCACCTGGTCTCGACCGCCGTCGGCGCGGGGCTGGCCCTGGTCGTGGCGCGAGCCGATGTGCGTTGGCTGCGGGCGGCGGCACCCTGGGTCTACCTGGCCGGACTGGTCGGGCTGCTCGTCGTGCTCAGCCCCCTGGGGGCGACCGTCAACGGGTCGCACTCCTGGCTGCGGCTGCCCGGCGGCTTCTCACTGCAGCCTGCCGAGCTGTCCAAGATCGCGTTGTGCATCGGCCTGGCCATGGTGCTGGCCGAGGGGCGCGACCCGGTCCGGCCGCCGGCCTGGCGCGAGGTCGTCCCCGCATGGCTGCTCGGCGGCGTGCCGGTCGTGTTGATCCTGCTGCAGCCCGACCTCGGCTCCGCCTTGGTGCTCGTGGCGATGACGGTGGGCGTCGTGGCGGCGTCGGGGGCGGCCCGGCGCTGGACCGTGGTGGCTGTCGCCGGCGGTGTGGCGGCGGCGGTCGCGGCGGTGCGGGTGCCGCTGCTCGACCCCTACCAGGTCGACCGGCTGCTGGCCTTCGCCGACCCGGACCTGGACCCGGCCGGGATCGGCTACCAGACCCTCCAGGCTCGGCTGGCGATCGGGTCGGGCGGCTGGGAGGGCAGCGGGCTGGGAGCGGGGCCGCAGACGCAAGGCGGCCTGATCCCGTTCCAGCACACCGACTTCGTCTTCACCGTGGCCGGCGAGGAGTGGGGCTTCGTCGGCGCCAGCGGCCTCGTGCTGCTCGCTGGGCTTCCTGGTCCTGCGCGCGCTCTGGGTGGCACTGCGCACCGAGGACCCGTTCGCCCGGCTGGTCGCTGTCGGCGTGGGCTGCTGGTTTGCCTTCCAGACGTTCCAGAACGTGGGGATGACGCTCGGGCTGGTCCCGGTGACCGGTCTGCCGCTGCCGTTCGTCTCCTACGGAGGCTCCTCGATGGTGGCCTGCTGGCTGGCGGTCGGGCTGCTGGTCAGCGCTCAGGGCGACGCCCGGCGGGACGCCCCGGCGCGACGGCTTCTGAGCCGACCTCTGGTGTGACAGGATCTGCGCCACCAGGACCCGCTCGACGAGGAGTTGACATGGCTCGCGCCGTGACCGAGGAGCAGTACGACAAGACCACCATCGAGCAGCGCTCACCCAGCGTCGCTCACCTGTTCCGAGAGCGCGTGGCCGCCTCGGGCTCCCAGGAGGCCTTCCGCTACCCCGCGGGAGAGGACTGGGCCTCGCTGACCTGGGAAGAGACGGCAGACCGGGCCTACGCCATGGCAGCCGGGCTGGTCGACCTCGGCGTGCAGCTGGAGGAGCGGGTGGCGCTGGCGTCGGCGACCCGCGTCGAGTGGGTGCTGGCCGACCTCGCGGTGATGTGCGCAGGTGCCGCCACCACGACGATCTACCCCACGACACTGGCTGACGACGTCGCCTACATCGTGGCCGACTCCGGCAGCCGGGTGGTCATCGCCGAGAACGTCTCGCAGGTGGCCAAGCTGGCCCAGCATCGCGAGTCACTGGGCGGGGTCGTCGCTGTCGTCGTCATCGACACCGAGGGGCTGCAGGACCATGCCGACCTGGGCGACTGGCTGCTGTCGCTGACCGACCTGGAGGCTCGCGGGCGGGCCCGCCTGGAGTCCGAGCCCGGCGTGGTCCAGGCCCGGATCGACGCCCTGACCCCGGAGCATCTGGCCACGATCATCTACACCTCCGGCACGACGGGACGGCCCAAGGGGGTCCGGCTGCCCCACTCCTCGTGGACCTACGAGGCTGCAGCCGTCGACGCCATCCGGATCCTGTCCGCCGACGACCTGCAGTACCTCTGGCTCCCGCTGGCCCACGTGTTCGCCAAGGTGCTGCTGGTGCTGCCCCTGCAGATCGGCTTCGCGACGGCGGTGGACGGTCGGGTCGAGAAGATCATCGAGAACCTGGCCGTGGTCAAGCCGACCTTCATGGGAGCCGCTCCGCGCATCTTCGAGAAGGCCTACGGCCGGATCACGACGATGATCGCCGAGGAGGGCGGGGTCAAGGCCAAGCTGTTCGGCTGGGCGACCGGCGTCGGCGGCCAGGTCGCCGACCTGCGCAAGGAGGGCAAGAAGCCGCACGGCCTGCTCGCGATGCAGCACGGCGTCGCCGAGAAGCTGGTCATCGACAAGGTGCGCGGCCGGTTCGGGGGCCGGATCCGGTTCTTCATCTCCGGGTCCGCTGCGCTCAACCAGGACATCGCGCGCTGGTTCGACTCGATGGGCCTGCTCATCCTCGAGGGCTACGGACTGACCGAGACGTCGGCGGCCTCCTTCGTCAACCGGCCCACGGCCGGCTCCTACCAGTTCGGCTCGGTCGGCTGGGCGCTGCCCGGCACCGAGGTCAAGATCGCCGAGGACGGCGAGATCCTGCTCCGCGGACCGGGCGTGACGGCCGGCTACCACGGCTTGGAGGAGATGACCGCGGAGTCGATCGACGACGAGCGCTGGTTCCGCACCGGTGACATCGGTGAGATGGATGCCAACGGCTTCCTGCGGATCACCGACCGCAAGAAGGACCTCTTCAAGACCTCCGGTGGCAAGTACGTCGCACCGTCGGCGATCGAGTCCCTGTTCAAGGGGATCTGCCCCTACGCCAGCCAGCTGGTGGTGGAGGGCGACGGCCGCAACTTCGTCTCGGCCCTGGTCACCCTCGACCCGGACTCCATCGAGGGTTGGGCCGAGCACCACGGCCTGGCGGGCCGGCCTTATGCCGAGATCGCCGGGTCGCCGCAGGCTCGGGAGATGGTGCAGGGCTATGTCGACCAGCTCAACGCCAAGCTCAACCGCTGGGAGCAGATCAAGCAGTTCGTCATCCTCGACCACGACCTGACCATCGAGGACGGCGACCTGACCCCGAGCATGAAGCTCAAGCGGCGGGTCGTCACGGGCAAGTACAAAGACCAGCTGGACGCGCTCTACACCGGCTGACCGGGCGCCCGACTCGTGTTCACCGACCCCGAGGCGGCGCCGACGCGACTCGTCGGCGGGAGCCTCTGGCCGGAGCTGGAGCCGCTGCTGGACCAGGTGAGCAAGCCGATCCAGTATGTCGGCGGCGAGCTGAACTCCCAGGTCAAGGACTGGCAGGTCGGCGGCCACGGCACGGACGGCCAGGAGCTCACCGTCCGCTGGGCGCTGATGTACCCCGACGCCTACGAGGTCGGCCTGCCCAACCAGGGCGTGATGATCCTCTACGAGGTGCTCAACGAGCGCCCGGACATCCTGGCCGAGCGCACCTATGCGGTGTGGCCGGACCTCGAGTCGCTGATGCGGCAGCGGCGGGTGCCGCAGTTCACCGTCGATGGTCACCGCGCGGTGGCTGACTTCGACATCCTGGGCGTCTCGTTCGCCACCGAGCTCGGCTACACCAACCTGCTGACGGCCCTCGACCTGGCCGGCATCCCGCTGCACGCCGCAGACCGTGGCGACCAGCACCCCATCGTGCTGGCGGGCGGGCATGCGGCGTTCAACCCCGAGCCGGTCGCGGACTTCGTCGACGCCGCGATCGTCGGGGACGGCGAGGAGGCGGTGCTGGCGGTGAGCACGTTGGTCGCTGCCTGGAAGTCCGAAGGCTGTCCGCGCGGCCGGATCGGGCTGCTGGAGCGGCTGGCGGCGACGGGTGGGGTGTATGTGCCCGCCTTCTACGACGTGACCTACCTGCCCGACGGGCGAATCCACCGGGTCGCGCCCAACCGGCCGGGCGTGCCGTGGCGGGTCGCCAAGCACACCGTGATGGACCTGGACGCCTGGCCCTATCCCCAGGCGCCGCTGGTGCCGGTCACCGAGTCGGTGCACGAGCGGATGAGCGTGGAGATCTTCCGCGGCTGCACCCGCGGCTGCCGGTTCTGCCAGGCCGGGATGATCACCCGTCCGGTCCGGGAGCGCTCGATCACCGGGATCGGCGAGATGGTCGACCGGGGACTGCGCGCCACCGGCTACGAGGAGGTCGGGCTGCTCTCGCTCTCCTCGGCCGACCACAGCGAGATCGCCGCGATCGCCAAGGGCCTGGCCGACCGCTACGAGGGCACCCAGACCGGGCTGTCCCTGCCGTCCACCCGGGTGGACGCGTTCAACATCGAGCTGGCCAACGAGCTGACCCGCAACGGGCGGCGCTCCGGCCTCACCTTCGCCCCGGAGGGAGGCAGCGAGCGACTCCGCAAGGTGATCAACAAGATGGTCACCGAAGAGGACCTGATCCGCACCGTCGCCGCGGCCTACGCCGCCGGTTGGCGAGCGGTGAAGCTCTACTTCATGTGCGGGCTGCCGACCGAGACCGACGAGGACGTCCTGCAGATCGCCGACCTGGCGCAGCGCGTGATCGAGACCGGACGGCAGGTCAGCGGGCGCCGAGACATCCGGTGCACGGTCTCGATCGGGGGTTTCGTCCCCAAGCCGCATACCCCGTTCCAGTGGGCCGCACAGCTCGGCGCCGAGCAGACCGACGCCCGCCTGGCCCAGCTGCGCGCCGCGATCCGGGCCGACCGCCGCTACGCCTCGGCGATCGGGTTCCGCTACCACGACGGCCAGCCCGGGATCGTCGAAGGACTGCTGTCGCGGGGCGACCGGAGGGTGGGCGCCGTCGTCGAGGCGGCCTGGCGGGCCGGCGCCCGTTTCGACGGGTGGTCGGAGCACTTCTCCTACCCGCGGTGGATGGCCGCGGCCGAGGAGGCGTTCGCCGGTCAACCCGTCGATGTCGCGTGGTTCACCACCCGGGAGCGTGCCCAGAGCGAGGTGCTGGCCTGGGACCACCTGGACTCCGGCCTGGACAAGGAGTGGCTCTGGCAGGACTGGCAGGACGCGGTGGACGAGCGCGAGGTCGAGGACTGCCGGTGGACCCCGTGCTTCGACTGCGGCGTCTGCCCTCAGATGAACACCGAGATCCAGGTCGGGCCCACCGGCAAGACGCTGCTGCCACTGACCGTCGTCGCAGCGCCGGAGGTCAGAGCTGTCGCGCCCTGATCACGCCGGGGATGCCCGCGATCTTGTCGACCAGCGCCGGTGAGGCCTCACCGTCGACGTCGATGAGGGTGTAGGCGTAGTCACCGCGTGACTTGTTGAGCAGGTCGGCGATGTTGAGGCCGGCATCGGCGACGGCCGCCGAGATCTGGCCGACCATGTTGGGCACGTTGGAGTTGATGATCGCCACCCGGGCGGTCCCCGGGGTGCGCGACAGGGTGGCCTCGGGGAAGTTGACGCTGTTGCGGATGGTCCCGTCCTGCAGGTAGTCGCGCAGCTGGTCCGCGGCCATCACCGCGCAGTTCTCCTCGGCCTCGGCCGTGGACGCACCCAGGTGGGGGAGGGCGACCACCTTGGGGTGGCCGGCCAGCGCCGCGGAGGGGAAGTCGCAGACATAGGAGCGCAGCCGCCCGGAGTCCAGGGCGGCCAGCACCGCGTGCTCGTCGACGATCCCGCCGCGGGCGAAGTTGAGGACGACCGGTCCTGGCCGCATCAGGGCCAGCCGCTCGGCGTTGACCAGCCCGCGGGTCGCGTCGACCAGCGGGACGTGCACGGTGACCAGGTCCGCGCGGGTGAAGACCTCCTCCAGCGTGGTCGCCTGCTCGACGCTGGAGGACAGCTGCCAGGCTCGGTGCACGGTGATCGCCGGGTCGTAGCCGAGCACCTTCATGCCCAGCGCGCTGGCCGCGTTGGCGACCTGGACTCCGATCGCGCCGAGCCCGATGACGCCGAGAGTGCGCCCGGGCAGCTCGAAGCCGGCGAAGTTCTTCTTCCCGGCCTCGACAGCGGTGTTGATCTCCGCGTCAGTGCCGTCCAGCCCATGGGCGAAGTGCCAGGCCGGCACGATGTTGCGGGCGGCCAGCAGCATCCCGGCGATGACCAGCTCCTTGACCGCGTTGGCGTTGGCGCCGGGGGTGTTGAACACGACGATGCCACGCTCGGTCATCGCCGGAACCGGGATGTTGTTGGTGCCCGCGCCGGCTCGTGCGATGCCGAGCACCGACTCCTCGATCGGCTCGTCGTGCAGGCTGGCCGAACGGAGCAGGATGCCGGCCGGCTCGAGGGTGTCGGCGGCGACGGTGAACCGGTCGCGCGGCAGCCGGCCCAGACCGATCGGGCTGATCGCGTTGTAGGTGCGGATCGCAGTGGTCATCAGGCGTGGTCCTGTTCGAAGTCGGCCATGTAGGAGATGAGCGCCTCGACGCCCTCGGCGGGCATCGCGTTGTAGATGCTGGCCCGCAGCCCGCCGACGGAACGGTGGCCCTCGAGGTTGGCCAGCCCGGCAGCCTGGGCGCCGGTCAGGAACGGCTGCTCCAGGGCGGGGTCGGCGAGCAGGAACGGCACGTTCATCCACGAGCGGGAGCCGGGCTCCACCGGGTTGCGGTAGAGGTCCGACCCGTCGATCGCGGCATACAGCCGCTCGGCCTTGCGCTGGTTGCGGGCGCCCATCTCGGCCAGGCCACCCTCGTCGCGCACCCACTGCAGGGTCAGTCCGAGCAGGTACCAGCCGAAGGTCGGCGGGGTGTTCAGCATCGACCCGCTCTTGGCCATCTGGGCGTAGTCCAGGACCGAGGGGGTCAGCGCCCGTGCGCGGCCGAGCAGGTCGTCGCGGACCACCACGAGGCACAGCCCGGCCGGGCCGAGGTTCTTCTGCGCGCCGGCGTAGATCAGCCCGAACCGGCTCACGTCGAGCGGTCGGGACATGATCGTGGAGGAGAAGTCCGCGACGAGGGGCACCTCACCGGCGTCGGGCAGGTAGCCGAACTCGACCCCGCCGATCGTCTCGTTCGGGGTGTAGTGCAGGTAGGCCGCGCCGGGGCTCGGACGCAGCGTCTGCGGGTCGGGGGTCGTGGAGTAGCCGGAGGCCGACTCGTCGGCGACCACGTTGACCTGGGCGTACTTGGCGGCCTCCGCGATGGCCTTGGCCGACCATGCGCCGGTGTTGACGTAGTCGACCGTGTCGCCTTCAGCGGTGAGGTTGAGGGGAATGGCGGAGAACTGTCCGGTGGCCCCGCCTTGCAGGAACAGCACGGAGTAGCCGTCAGGCACACCGAGCAGCTCACGGACCAGGGCTTCGGCGCTCTCGGCGACGGCCACGAACTCCGGGGAGCGGTGCGAGACCTCCATCACCGACATCCCCAGGCCGGACCAGTCGGTCAGCTCGGAGCGGGCACGGTCGAGCACCGGCAGCGGGAGGGTGGCGGGACCGGCGGCGAAGTTGTAGACGCGCATGCGGGGTTCGACCTTGGGGGCTGGGGGTGCTCGGCACGGGCTGCCTGGGCAGCCGGGAGCGGGACGGCGTCCTCGTTGACCGCCACATCGTAACGGTCCGGCGCGGGATAGCCTGCCGCCCATGCCCACCCCCCAGCACGACCCTGCACCGCCCTGGCCGGTCCACCCCATCGACCGTGCCTGGGTCAGCACCGGGGGCACGGGTGCGCAGAACTACGACGAGTTCGCCGGAGACGCCGAGATCACCCAGGTGATCGCTGCCAACCCGAGCAGCGCGTTGGCCGTGGAGATGCCGCACTGTGCTCCGGTGGAGCAGGGGGCGCGCCGGCCGACGTTCACCGAGTCGCTGCCCGGGGCGGTGGCGCGGCTCGAGGCACTGAAGGCGCAGGGCCGGCTCCGCCTGGTCGACCACGTCCTGGCCGCCTATCGCATCCGGGATGGCGGCGAGGGGGCAGGTGCCCGGCCTGCCTCCGTCGGTGTCTTCGCGATGGTCGACACCCAGGAGATCTCCACCAGCGCCGACGAGCCAGGGCTGGTCATTCGCAACGAGGACGTCTTCCTGGACAAGGTCCGTGAACGGGTCGACCTGCTTGCCGCCACCGGTCACCTGCTGTCCGCGGTGCTGCTGCTGCAGACCGCCCGCGCCTCGGAGCTGCGCGCCGAGCTCGAGGCCGCCATCGCCGAGGCCGGCGAGCCCGCCGTCCGGGATATCGACCAGTCCGGGCGGCAGCACGAGGTGTGGCTGCTCACCGGGGACCGGGCGCAGAGCGTGAGCGCCCTCGCCGGCGGAGGCGAGCTGGTGGTCGCCGATGGCAACCACCGCAGCCTGGCCGCGCAGACGGCCGGGCTGACCCGCTTCCTGGCCGTCATCACGACGCCGGACTCGGTGCGGATCGACCCCTACCAGCGCCTGGTCACCCGCGTGCCGATGCCGGTGGAGGAGCTGCTCGACCGGCTGCGCACCGCCGGGGCCGAGGTCGGCCCGGCCGCAGCGGTCGAGGCGGGGAGGATCGGCCTGTATGCCGCCGGGGTCGAGCACAGCGTCCGGCTCCCGGCGCCCTCCGGCGCGACCGGGGTGCGGCTGCTGGACCACTCGCTGGTCGAGGAGGTGCTCCTGGCCCAGCTGATGGGGCTGGAGCCCGGCGACAAGGCGGTCCGCTACATCGGCGGCGACTACCCCGACCAGTGGCTGCGCGACCAGGTCGACTCCGGAGCAGCCGACCTGGCGGTGCTCATCGCCCCGGTCGACGTCGACGACTTCGTCGCGGTCAACCTGGCCCGCGAGCAGATGCCCCGCAAGTCGACCTGGTTCACGCCCAAGGTCCGCGCCGGGCTCGTCGTGGCCGAGCTGCCCGAACCCACCGCCCACCAGGACTGAGCGATGCCGCCCCGCCAGCGGGTGCCCGAGGGCGCCGCGCCGGAGCCGGTGGCCCAGCGGATCCGTGTGCAGTACGCCAAGCGGGGGCGGATGCGGTTCACCTCCACCCGTGACTTCCAGCGCGCTCTGGAGCGCGCCGTGCGGCGGGCCGGCCTGCCGATGGCGTTCACCGCGGGGTTCCACCCACACCCGCGGATCAGCTATGCCAACGCGGCTCCGACCGGGACGGCCAGCGAGGCCGAGTTCGTCGAGCTCGCGCTCACCCGCTCGGTCGACCCCGAGGAGGTCGCCGGCGCACTGGACCAGGCGCTGCCGGACGGGCTGACCGTGCTGCGGGTGGTGCCGGCCGCCCCGGGCGCCCTCGCCGATCGGCTCCAGGCCAGCCGCTGGCGGCTGGACTTCCCCGGGCTCGCTGAGGGGGTGCTCCAGCAGGCGGTCACCGCCCTGCTGGCCGCAGAGCGGGTGGAGGTGTCCCGCCTGATGAAGCAGGGGACGCGGCTGCTCGATGTGCGGGCACCGCTGGTGGCGGCGCAGGTGAGCCAGGTGGAGGGGACGGCGCGCCTGGAGGTGACGGTGCGCCATACGACGCCGACGATCCGTCCCGAGGAGGTATGGCGCGCGCTGTCCCTGGTCGGGGAGGTGAGCCTGCCGCGCCCGCTGGGCACCCGGCTGGCACAGGGACCGCTGCTCGGCACGGAGGTCACCGACCCGCTGGGCTGAGCCCGAACATGCGCTCCGGATCGGCTGGGGGAGGGCTGCCGTGTGCGATACTGATGAGCGGTCGAGGCAGCGCCCACATCGCTGGCCCGGCCCGACGACATCCGCTCCGCAGTGCGGCATCCAGCCCAGCACGCGAGCAGCCGGCGAAGCTGCCGGTGGGTGACGGCGGCACCGTCGCCGGTGACGCGCAGACCGCGCGAGCCGGCCCGGAGCACAGGACGACTTCCGTCCGGCGCGCGACCTGCGCGCTCGACGACGCACCGCGGTTGCGGGGAGGCGGGCCACCCGGCCCGGATGTGGCCTTCTCGACAGCCACGAGAGGACTCCCATGGACACCATGGACACGTCGGCGAACCCCGACACCGAGACCAGCGAAGACCTCCCCGTCGAGGAGGAGCTGGCCGAGCCCACCAGCCCGGAGGCGGACAGCGACGAGGCGGTCGAGAGTGACGCCGAGTCGGCTGCTGAGGCGCCGGCACCTTCGGCGGGCTCCTTCTCCCTCTTCTCCCATGTGGAGCAGGTGGCCCCGACCCGCCGCGAGCGGGTGCGTGCCCCCGAGCAGACCGTCAAGGAGCAGAGCGCTCCCGGGGGCTTCGGCCTGGTGTTCCAGGCGCCGGACCTCAGCGAGGTGGCAGTCGCGCCACGGCGCCGTCGGCGCGCGGCCGACCCGGTCCCCGACGTCGACGAGGGCAGCACCGATGGTGAGGACCGCCAGGAGGAGCAGCCGGCCCAGACCGCAGCGGACAGCGACGAGGCACAGCCCCAGCGGCAGCCGCGGGCCCGGCGGAGCACGCGAGGCGGGCGTGTCAGTCGCGACGACCAGGCCGGGCAGGACGCCGAGCAGGCGCGGGGCGACGACGCCGCCTCGGCTGGCGACACCGACGTCGCTGCTGGCTCAGGCGGCGACACCGACGACGACCGCGGCGGCGACGCTGATGGGGGCAGCCGTCACGACAGCGACAACGACACCGACATCGACAACGACGGCGACGCGGGCGGCGACAACGACGGCGACAGCGACGGCGAGGGCGACTCGGCAGCACGGCGCCGACGCCGCCGGGGCGGCAAGGGCCGCCGGGGTCGCGGGACGGGCGGCGACGACGAGTCCACCGCCGGCGACGGCGAGCCCGGTGCCGACGCAGGCACCCGCGGAGGCGGTCGCTCCGCGGGGGGCGGCGCTGCCGTCACCCGACGGGACCCCGTCGCGGACAGCGCGGACTCCGGCGCGGACGACGAGGGCGTCGGCAGCAAGCGGCGCCGGCGCCGCACCCGCTCGGGGGAGACCTCAGAGCGGGTGGCTCGCGACGAGGTCAGCGGGGTCAAGGGGTCGACGCGGCTGGAGGCCAAGCGCCTGCGCCGCCGCGAGGGCCGGGAGGCCGGTCGGCGGCGCACGATCATCACCGAGGCTGAGTTTCTGGCCCGCCGGGAGAGCGTCGAGCGGGTGATGGTGGTGCGCGGACTGGAGGACCGCACCCAGATCGGCGTCCTCGAGGACGGCGTGCTCGTCGAGCACTACGTCTCCCGGGAGACCTCCACAACCATGGTCGGCAACGTCTATCTCGGCCGGGTGCAGAACGTCCTGCCCAGCATGGAGGCGGCCTTCGTCGACATCGGCAAGGGCCGCAACGCGGTGCTGTATGCCGGTGAGGTCAACTGGGACGCTGCGGGCCTGGACAACGAGCCCAAGCGGATCGAGAACGCGCTGAAGTCCGGCGAGTCGGTGCTGGTGCAGGTGACCAAGGACCCGATCGGCCACAAGGGGTCCCGGCTGACCTCCCAGATCTCCCTGCCCGGTCGCTACCTGGTCTATGTCCCCGGCAACTCGATGACCGGCATCAGCCGCAAGCTGCCCGACACCGAGCGCACCCGGCTCAAGAAGATCCTCAAGGAGGTCGTGCCCGAGGGCGCCGGTGTCATCGTGCGCACCGCCGCCGAGGGCGCCAGCGAGGCCGAGCTGCGCGCCGACGTCGAGCGCCTCACCAGCACCTGGGAGCGGATCCAGGCGACCCAGAAGTCGGCCAGCGCGCCTGCCCTGCTGCACGGCGAGCCGGACATGACGGTCCGGGTGATCCGCGACGTGTTCAACGAGGACTTCAGCCAGCTGATCGTCTCCGGCGACGCGGCCTGGCGCGAGGTCAGCGACTACATCGGCAGTGTCGCCCCCGACCTGGCCGACCGCCTCGTGCAGTGGAGCGGCACCGATGAGGTGTTCACCCACTTCCGGGTGACCGAGTCGCTGGCCAAGGCGATGGACCGCAAGGTCTGGCTGCCCTCGGGTGGGTCCCTGGTCATCGACCGCACCGAGGCGATGACCGTGGTCGACGTCAACACCGGCAAGTACGTCGGGTCCGGCGGCGACCTGGAGGAGACCGTCACCCGCAACAACATCGAGGCCGCCGAGGAGATCGTCCGGCAGCTCCGGCTGCGCGACATCGGCGGCATCATCGTCATCGACTTCATCGACATGGTCCTGGAGAGCAACCGCGATCTGGTCGTCCGGCGGCTGCTGGAGTGCCTGGGCCGAGACCGGACCAAGCACCAGGTGGCCGAGGTCACCTCGCTCGGCCTGGTGCAGATGACGCGCAAGCGGGTCGGGTCTGGGCTGATCGAGGTCTTCTCCGAGCAGTGCTCGCACTGCGGTGGCCGCGGCATCCTCGTGCACCCCGAGCCGGTCGAGAAGTCCTCCAACGCCCCCGAGGACAACACCAACGGTGGCGCCAACCGGTCCTCCTCCGGCGCGGCCCGCAGTCGCGACGGCCGCCGGTCGCGCTCCGGCTCGGGCTCAGGCGGCGACGGGTCGACGGCAACGGCGACCCGGAACGTCCTCCCGCCGCCGAACGCGCACGGTCCCACGCCCGCCCAGATCGCTGCAGCGGCGCACGCGGCCGCCATCGCTGCGTCCAACGGCGAGGGGCACCACGCCAGCCCGGCTGCGGTGGTCGAGGCGCCGGCTGAGGCACCGGCCACAGCTGACTCGACTGCCACGGCGACGGCATTGGCTCCGGCGATGGAGGCTCATGCGTCGACGGTCGACCCGGTGGTCGACCTGCATGTCGCCCCGGCCACCGAGCCTGCACCGGCCCTGGACGAGGACCCGACCAGCGAGCCGGCCCCCGCTCGCAGCCGGCGTCGACGTGGTCGGGTCGTGGCACCCGCAGGCCCACCCACGGGCGGGTAAGGCCGAGGGCTCGGGTCGCCGACGCCGTTTTGGTCGGCTCCCCCGGGAGGCTGTAGGCTGATGCGTCGGTGCGTCGCGACCGCGTGCGTCTCCCGCGGGCCGGCACCACCCCATACGTCAGGTCCAGCACGCTTTTGTCCAGCATGATCCTCAGCAACGCCACAGCGGGCGCGCGCCCGCTCAGGTCAGGAAGTGAGTTCCACGTGTACGCGATTGTCCGTGCAGGCGGCCGTCAGGAGAAGGTCTCCGTCGGCGACGTCCTCATCATCGACAAGGTCGAGGTCAAGGCCGGCGACACGCTGCAGCTCGCACCGCTGATGCTGGTCGACGGCGACACCGTGACCACCGCAGCCGACGCGCTGGCCAAGGTCACCGTGACCGCGGAGGTCATCAAGGCCGCCAAGGGCCCCAAGATCATCATCCAGAAGTACAAGAACAAGACCGGCTACAAGAAGCGGCAGGGTCACCGCCAGCCGCTGACCCAGGTCAAGATCACCGCGATCGACGCCTGATCAGCCGCTGACCGCCAGCCCGGACGAACCAGAAGATAGGCAGCAGACATGGCACACAAGAAGGGTGCGTCCTCGACCCGCAACGGTCGGGACTCCAACTCCCAGCGGCTCGGCGTCAAGCGCTATGGCGGCCAGCTCGTCAACGCCGGCGAGATCCTGGTGCGTCAGCGCGGCACCCACTTCCACCCCGGTGAGGGCGTGGGCCGTGGGGGCGACGACACGCTGTTCGCCCTGGTCGGCGGCGCTGTCCTGTTCGGCAGCAAGCACGGTCGCAAGACCGTCAACATCGTCGCGGCCGCAGCGCCCGCCGACGCCGACGTGACCGCCTGACGGCGGACCGCGCCATACCTGTTCCGGACGCCGGTGGTCGCCTCGCGCGACCACCGGCGTCCGGCCGTTTCCAGCTCCTGCGCTGACCCGCAGCCGCGAGAGGATCCAGATGTCCACCTTCGTCGACCGGGTCGTGCTGCACCTCAGCGCCGGGAAGGGCGGCCACGGCGTCGCGTCGGTCCACCGGGAGAAGTTCAAGCCGCTCGGCGGGCCTGACGGGGGCAACGGCGGACGCGGCGGCGATGTGGTGCTGCGGGTCGACCCGCAGGTCACCACGCTGCTGGAGTACCACCACACCCCCCACCGCTCGGCGCCCAACGGGCGTCAGGGTGAGGGCGGGGAGCGCGACGGTGGCCAGGGCGAGGACCTGGTGCTGGTCGTGCCCGACGGGACCGTCGTCAGCACCCGGGACGGGGACGTGCTGGCCGACCTGGTCGGCGCCGGCGCGGAGTATGTCGCCGCCCGCGGAGGTCGTGGCGGGCTGGGCAACAAGGCGCTGGCCTCGCCGCGTCGCAAGGCTCCTGGGTTCGCCCTGCTCGGGGAGCCGGGGGAGTCGCGTGAGGTCGTGCTGGAGCTGAAGACGCTCGCCGACGTGGCACTGATCGGCTTCCCCAGCGCGGGCAAGTCCAGCCTCGTCTCCGTGCTCGTCGGCGGCCCGGCCCAAGATCGCCGACTACCCGTTCACCACGCTGGTGCCCAACCTCGGGGTGGTGACCGCGGGCTCCGAGCGGTTCACGATGGCCGATGTGCCGGGGCTGATCCCCGGGGCGAGCCAGGGCAAGGGCCTCGGTCTGGAGTTCCTGCGGCACGTCGAGCGCTGCCACGTCCTGGTCCACGTCATCGACTGCGCCACGCTCGAGCCCGGCCGCGACCCGCTGACCGACCTGGACGTCATCGAGCACGAGCTGGCGGAGTACGTGCCCGATGCGTCTCTGGGCGGCATCCCGCTGGCCGACCGGGTGCGCGTCGTGGTGCTCAACAAGGCCGACGTGCCCGAGGCCCGTGAGCTGGCCGAGCTGGTGCTCCCCGAGCTGCAGGCCCGGGGCCTGGAGGTGCACATCGTCTCGGCGGTGGCCCACATCGGCCTGCGCGAGCTGGGGTTCGCGCTGGCGCGGCACGTCAAGACCTCGCGCGAGGAGCTCATCGAGGTGGCCCCGGCCCGCATCGTGCTGCGGCCCAAGGCGATCGACGACAGCGGCTTCCTGGTGCGGCTGGAGAACCTGCCCGAGGGGCCGGTGTTCCGGGTGCTGGGTGAGCGCCCGACCCGCTGGGTGCGGCAGACCGACTTCAGCAACGACGAGGCCGTGGGCTATCTCGCGGACCGTCTGCAGCGACTCGGCGTCGAGGAGGAGCTGCTCAAGGCCGGCGCGGTGGCCGGGTCGACCGTGCTGATCGGGCCGATCGAGGACGCGGTGGTCTTCGACTGGCAGCCGACGATGTCCTCTGGCGCCGAGCACCTCGGCCGACGGGGCACCGACGTCCGGCTGGAAGACCGCCAGCGGCCTACCCGCGAGGAGAAGCGGGCGGAGTTCCACGACAAGATGGACGCCGCCTCCGTCGCGCGCGCTCAGCTGGCCGCCGAGCGCCATACCGACACCTGACCCCCACCCCCTCCGACCGGACGCGCCGGGTTGCGACAAACCACCCCACCGGACGCGCCTGGTTGCGACCAAACCCTCCACCGGACGAGCCGGGTTGCGACAAACGACCCCACCGGACGCGCCGACTGGTGACGAAACCGCCGACCGGACGCGTCCTATGGCGACGTCCTGGCCACGTGAACGACGTCCGTCGGCCAGCCGATCGCAGGACGACGCGTCCGGACTCGTCAATCCTCGCCCTGCGGCGCGTTCGTGGATTGGTCGCAACACGCTCGCCTGAGGTTTGTCGCCGCTCGTCCGGTGGAGCGGTTTGTCGCAGCCCGGCGCGTTCGGTCGGGAGGGGGGCGGAGTGCATGAGTATGTAGGGGAGTGGATTAGTATGCTTCCCGTGTCCGATGCCCACGCCGCGATCCGCGACGCTCGGCGCATCGTGGTCAAGATCGGGTCCAGCTCGATCACCGCGCCGCAGGGCGGCATCGACCTCTATCGCCTCCAGGCGCTGGCCAGCGCCATCGCCAAGCGCTGGCTCGCCGGCGACCAGGTCGTGCTCGTCTCCTCGGGCGCCATCGCCGCCGGGATGACGCCGCTGGGCCTGACCCGCCGCCCCAAGGACCTGGCCACCCAGCAGGCCGCGGCCAGCGTCGGCCAGGGCGGGCTGGTCGCCGCCTACACCAATGCCTTCCACCTGCACGGGCTCACCGTCGGCCAGGTCCTGCTGACCGCTGACGACCTGCACCGGCGCAGCCACTACGTCAACGCCAGCCGCACCCTCGAGCGCCTGCTGGAGCTGGAGATCGTCCCGGTCGTCAACGAGAACGACACGGTCGCCACCGACGAGATCCGGTTTGGCGACAACGACCGGCTGGCTGCACTCGTGGCCCACCTCATCGATGCCGACGCGCTGATCCTGCTCTCCGACGTGGACGGCCTGTATGACGGTCACCCGCGTTCGCCCGGTGCCTCCCGGATCCCCGTGGTCACCTCCGCGGGACAGATCGACGGTGTCGACATCAGCTCGACCGGCTCACACATCGGCAGCGGGGGCATGGTCACCAAGGTCACCGCGGCCCAGATGTCGACGGCTGAGGGCATCACCGTCCTGCTCACCGCGGCCGATCACGCGGGCCAGGCACTGGCCGGCGAACCGGTGGGCACCATCTTCCTGCCGACCGGCACCAAGCGCGCCGCACGGCGCCGGTGGCTGGCCCACGCCAGCAACGTCACCGGCCGGCTGATCCTCGACGACGGGGCCGTGGACGCCGTCGTCCGCCGGCAGACCTCGCTGCTGCCGGTGGGCGTGATCCGCATCGAGGGGCGTTTCGCGGCCGGCGACACCGTCGACCTGTGCTCGCCCGACGGCACGGTCGTGGCGCGCGGCCTGGTCGGCTATGACTCCTCCGAGCTCGCCCCCCTCGTCGGGCAGCAGGCTCGCCGGCGACCTGGTCGACGGCGGGCGCACCAGCCGCACCCGGCCCACCAGCAACGCCGCGACCCGCACCGTGGTCCGCCGCGACGACCTGGTCGTCCTGTGAGACGCCCAGTCCGAGGTCCCGAACGAGGAGTCCGATGACCACCACCAGCCACGCCATCGACCAGGGTGTCGTCGACCAGGTGCACGAGGTGGCCCGCGCCGCCCGCGTGGCCTCCCGCACCCTGGCGCTGCTCAGCCGCGCCGAGAAGGACGCTGCGCTGCACGCGATGGCCGACGCTGTCGACGGCGCGACCGACCAGATCGTCGCGGCCAACGCCGAGGACCTGCACCGCGGGCAGGCCAGCGGGATGGCCCAAGGTCTGCTCGACCGGCTCAGCCTCGACTCAGCCCGGGTGCACGCGGTCGCCGACGCACTGCGTGACCTCGCCGGACTGCCTGACCCGGTGGGCGAGATCGTCCGCGGGTCGACCCTGGCCAACGGGCTGCAGATCCGCCAGGTCAGGGTGCCGATGGGCGTGGTGGGGATGATCTATGAGTCGCGCCCGAACGTCACCGTCGACGCGGCCGGTCTGGCGCTCAAGAGCGGCAATGCGGTGATCCTGCGCGGTGGCTCGGCTGCCGGGTCGACGAACGCCGCACTCGTCGCCGCTCTGCGCGAGGCGCTCACCACGCAGGGCCTGCCCGCCGACGCCGTCAACCTGCTCTCCGAGGGCGGTCGTGACGCGGCGAGGGCGCTGATGACGGCCCGCGGACTGGTCGACATCGTCATCCCGCGTGGTGGCGCCGACCTGATCCAGACGGTCGTGCGGGAGTCCACCGTGCCGGTGATCGAGACCGGGGTCGGCAACTGCCATGTGTATGTCGACGCCGCCGCCGACCTGGACAAGGCGCTGGCGATCACGGTCAACTCCAAGACCCACCGCCCCAGCGTCTGCAACGCGGCCGAGAGCCTGCTGGTGCACCAGGCCGTGGCCGCCGACTTCCTGCCCCGAGCGCTGGTCGACCTGGCCGGCGCCGGGGTGCGGCTGCACGTCGACGCCAGCGCCGCGACCTACGCCGAGGCCGCGGGGGTGGAGCACGACCCGGTGACCGACGAGCAGTGGGGCACCGAGTTCCTCGCGTTGGAGATGAGCGTGGGCGTCGTGGCGGACATCGACCAGGCTCTGGAGCACGTCCGCCGGTTTGGCTCCGGCCACACCGAGGCGATCGTCACCGAGGACCGGGCTGCCGCGCGACGCTGGACTGCCGAGGTCGACGCCGCCGCGGTGATGGTCAACGCCTCGACCCGGTTCACCGACGGCGGCGAGTTCGGGTTCGGCGCCGAGATCGGCATCTCCACGCAAAAATTGCACGCGCGCGGCCCGATGGCGCTGCCCGAGCTGACCACGACCAAGTGGGTCGTCGAGGGGGACGGGCAGATCCGTTAGCGCGTGACAGGATGTCGCCTCGTGGAAGGCACCGAGGTCACCAAGCTGGCCGCACTCGAGGGCACGCACTGGTGGTACCGCGAGCGCCGCGCGCTGCTCTCGCAGGCGATCCGCGGTCTGGCCCCCGGCCTGGCGCTGGACATCGGCGCGGCCGGTGGCGGCAACACCCAGGTGCTCACCTCGGCGGGATGGCGCGCCTGCGCCCTGGAGTATGGCGTGGAGGGCGCCCAGGTGGCCGCGGGCCGGGGGCTGGCCGTGGTCCGGGCGGACGCGATGCGGCTGCCGTTCGCGGATGCGTGCGCCGACCTGGTCACCGCCCTGGACGTCCTGGAGCACCTCGACCGCGACGGCGACGCGGCCGCCGAGATCCACCGGGTGCTGCGGCCGGGCGGTCGGCTCGTGGTCACCGTGCCGGTCGACATGGCGCTGTGGTCCGAGCACGACGTCGCCGTCGGGCACGTCCGGCGCTACACCCGGGACGAGGTGGTGCAGCTGCTGGAGGGGGCCGGACTCGTGGTCGACTCGGCTCAGTCGTGGTTGGTGCTGCTGCGGCCCGTGGTGGCCTTGCGCCGGCGCCGCTCGACCGGCAGCGACCTGTCGGAGACGCCCGGGGTGGTGAACGCGGCGCTCAGCGCGGTCGTCCGGCTGGAACGCCTGCTGCCCCTGGGTCGCCTGCCGGGGGTGTCAGTGCTGGTGACCGCGCACCGGCCGGACTGACCGACCCGGGCCGTGACTGCGCGTCGGAGGTCAGCGAGTCGTAGGCCACGTAGTAGGTGGGCCGCCGCTGCAGGGTCGAGTAGATCCGCCCGACGTACTCGCCCATGATGCCCAGGCAGAGCAGCTGCATGGCCGCCGCGCCGGCGACGACCACGACCGTGGAGGTCCAGCCCGGGGTGGTGTGACCGAGCGCCTTGGCCACGAGGGCGTAGACGAGCAGGCTGACGGCCGCCAGGAAGCCGACCATGCCGAACCAGGTGGCCAGCCGCAGCGGAGCCAGGCTGAAGCCGGTGAGGCTGTCGACCGAGAGCCGCACCATCTTGGCCAGCGGGTACTTCGAGCGGCCGGCGGCGCGCTCCTCGCGGCGGTAGCCCACGCTGGCCGCCGGGAAGCCGAGGGAGGGCACGACCAGGCGCAGCACCCGGTGCGCCTCCGGCAGGCCGTTGACGGCGTCGACGGTGGCCCGCGACATCAGCCGGTAGTCGCCGGCGTTGTCCGGCACGTCGGAGGCACCGGCCCGGCGCATCCCCGCATAGAAGACCTTCGCGCTGGCCCGCTTGAACACCGAGTCGGAGCGGCGGTCGGTGCGCACGCCGTAGACGACGTCGACCCCCTGCGACTTGGCCGCCTGCAGCATGTCGGCGATGACCTCGGGTGGGTCCTGCAGGTCGGCGTCGAGAGTGACCACCCACTCACCGCGCGCGGCGGCCAGCCCCGCGGAGATGGCGGCCTGGTGCCCGGCGTTGGCCCGCAGCCGGATGATCCGCAGCGCCGGCCACTCGCGGTGGAACCGCTGGAGCAGCACCGGGGTCTGGTCGGCGGAGCCGTCGTCGACGGCCAGCACCTCATACGGCTCGCCGAGACCGTCCAGCACGGGACGCAGCCGCTGCACGAAGAGCGGCAGCACGTCGGCTTCGTCGTACATCGGCACCACGACGGACAGGTGCGGGTGCATGCGCACACTGTATGTCGTGTGGCGGGGCCCGGCGGGTAGTCTGGCCGCCATGACCTCCGCCATGCTTGCGACCGCCGCCGAGGGTGCCGAGGCCGGGGTCGACCTGCCCCTGTCGCCACTGGCGTTCGGCCTGTTGGCCTTGCTCTCCTTCCTGGCGCTGCTGGGCCTGCTCTGGTCGTTCCGCAACACCTTGGCGCTCGACCCGTCGGCGCTCAAGCACCACGACGACCTCGGTCGGCCCACCCCCGGTCAGAGCGGGTCCTCGGCGAGCTCGCACTGATGCGCCTGGGGGTGATGGGTGGCACCTTCGACCCGATCCACCACGGCCACCTCGTCGCCGCCAGCGAGGCGGCCGCCCTGCTCGACCTCGACGAGGTCGTCTTCGTGCCGACGGGCCAGCCCTACCGCAAGGACACCACTGCGGTCAGCCCGGCCGAGCACCGCTATCTGATGACGGTGATCGCCACGGCCTCCAACCCGCGGTTCACCGTCTCGCGGGTGGACATCGAGCGGGACGGCCCGACCTACACCCTCGACACGCTGCGCGACCTGCACACCCAGCGCCCGGACGACCAGCTCTACTTCATCACCGGCGCCGACGCCCTGGCACAGATCCTGTCCTGGAAGGGTGTCGAACGGCTCTGGGAGCTGGCCCACTTCGTCGGGGTGACCCGTCCGGGCCACCTGCTCACCGACGCAGGGCTGCCCGAGGACCGGGTCACCCTGCTGGAGGTGCCGGCCATGGCGATCAGCTCCACCGACTGCCGTCACCGCACGGCTCAGGGCGAGCCGGTCTGGTACCTGGTGCCCGACGGCGTCGTCCAGTACATCGGCAAGCACCACCTCTACCTCGAACCCACCACCGGAGCAGCCACGTGACCGCCACACCCCGCGCCCTCGACCTGGCCCGCGCCGCCGCCGCCGCAGCGGCCGACAAGCTGGCGCAGGAGGTCACCGGGCTCGACGTCAGCGGCCAGCTGGCCCTGACCGACGTTTTCCTCATCGCCTCGGCCCCCAACGAGCGGCAGGTCGGCGCGATCGTCGACGCCGTGGAGGAGCGACTGCAGACCCTGGGCACCAAGGCGATCCGTCGCGAAGGCCAGCGTGAGGGGCGGTGGGTGTTGCTCGACTTCGGCGACATCGTCGTGCACGTGATGCACAACGAGGACCGCGAGTTCTATGACCTCGAGCGGCTCTGGCGGGACTGCCCCGTGGTGATCGGCCCGGCTGGGGCCGACCAGCCTCGCGCGGACCGAGCCTGAGCCGCGTGCGGCGGGTCATCGTCTGGCGGCACGGCGAGACCAGCCACAACGCGAGCGGGATCTGGCAGGGACAGCTCGACACGGACCTGTCCGAGAAGGGGGTGGCCCAAGCCCGCGCCGCAGCCGCGGTGCTGGCGCAGGAGTCGCCGGTGCTGATCGTCTCCAGCGACCTGCGGCGAGCTGGGCACACCGCCGCTGAGCTGTCCGCCGTGACCGGCTTGCCGGTGCGGTATGACGCTAGGCTGCGCGAGATCGACGTCGGCGTCTGGCAGGGGCTCAGCCAGGGGGACGTCGCCGCGGCATACCCCAGCGAGCACGAGGCACTCGACCGTGGTGAGGACATCCGGCGCGGTGAGCACGGCGAGTCCGTCGCCCACGTGCAGGAGCGGGCGATGGCTGCGGTCACCGAGGTGATCGAGGAGCTGCAGACAGGGCAGACGGCCGTCCTGGCCACGCATGGCGTGACCTCGCGCTCGCTCACCGCCGCGCTGATCGGCATGCCGCAGCAGACGGCCTGGCTGTCCCTGGCCGGGCTGCGCAACTGCCACTGGGCCGAGCTGGCCGAGCACCGCACCGGGTGGCGGCTGATCGCCTGGAACGTCGGCGGGCCTGCCGCGGCCGTCCCCGCGATTTGGTCGGCGCCGGGGGAGTATGGGTAAACTTCCGGGGTCCTGACGGGCTCCCGCAAGGGGCTGTGGCGCAGCTGGTAGCGCACCTCCATGGCATGGAGGGGGTCAGGGGTTCGAGTCCCCTCAGCTCCACCCGTCGAACCGGCGGCACGCGATCTGCGTGCCGCCGGTTCTTTTTTGTCCCTCTCCTGTGGGGCCGTCCGCGCTCGCCCCTGGAGCCCGATCCAGTCCGACCAATCCACTGCGGTGGGTGGCGCCGAACGCTCTACGTGACCACCTCGCAGAGCACCAAGCGCCAGGCCTTGGCCGGCGCCGCCAGCGGCCTCCTAGCCGCGGCGTCCGGCGTGCTCGCCGCCGAAGGGCTCAGCGTGCTGCTGAGCGGGGTCACCACGCCCGTGGTCGCCGTCGGCAACCGAGTGATCGACTGGACTCCGCGTCCGGTCAAAGAGTTCGCGATCGAGACCTTCGGGACCGCCGACAAGCCCATCCTCATCGGTGGCGTGCTCGGCGCCGTCGCACTGCTGGCCGCCCTGGCCGGCCTGATCGCGGTCCGCCGGCCGCGTCCGGGAGTCGTGCTCTTCAGCGGCCTCGTACTGCTGGCGGGCGTCGCCATGCTGACCGACCGAGCGGCAGGTGCGAGCCTGTGGGTGCGGCTGCTGCCCGTGCTGCTGATGGGCGTGGTCGGGATCGGCGGCTTCCTCTGGCTGTCCCGCACCGTGCGAGGAGCCGGGCCGGCTGTCGACACCACGGCCGTCAGCTCCGAGGGCAGTGCCGGCTTCGACCGCCGTGCCTTCCTGCTCGCCGCGAGTGCGGTTGCTGCCGTCGGCGCCGTCGGCGGGGCTGGCTCACGCCTGGCGACCTCCGCCGCCACCGCCTCCCGCGACGCGCTGGCGCTACCGGCCGCCGGTAGCCCCGCGGCCGCGCTCCCGACCGGGGTCACCTTCGACATCCCCGGCCTGACGCCATACCTGACCTCCAACGCCGACTTCTACCGCGTGGACAACGCGCTCACCCTGCCCGACGTCGGGATCGAGGGTTTCCGGCTGCGGATCCACGGCATGGTGGAGCGCGAGCTGAACCTGTCCTTCGAGGACCTGCTGGACCGTGAGCTGGTCGAGCGCCGGATCACGCTGACCTGCGTCTCCAACCCGGTCGGCGGCGAGTATGCCGGGAACGCCACCTGGCTGGGCGTGCCGATGCGCGAGCTGCTCGCCGAGGCCGGCGTGCGGCCAGGCGCCGACGCGGTGCTCTCGACCAGCGCCGACAACTTCACCGCCGGCACCCCCTTGTCGGTGCTCACCGACGACCGCGACGCCCTCGTGGCGATCGGCATGAACGGTGAGCCGCTGCCCGTCGAGCACGGCTTCCCCGTGCGGATGGTGACCCCCGGTCTCTACGGCTACGTCTCGGCCACCAAGTGGCTCGTGGACCTCGAGGTCACCCGGTTCGCCGACTTCAACGCCTACTGGACCGACCGCGGCTATGCCGAGCAGGCGCCGATCAAGACCTCCTCACGGATCGATGTGCCCCGCTCCTTCGCCCGGCTGGACGCCGGCGAGGTGGTCGTCGCCGGTGTCGCCTGGTCGCAGGACCGCGGCATCGACCAGGTCGAGGTGCGCGTCGACGAGGGCGACTGGACCATCGCCGAGCTGGCCGCAGAGGACTCCACCGACACCTGGCGCCCCTGGCGCTGGACCTGGGATGCCCAGCCGGGCACCCACCGCCTCGAGGTGCGCGCCACCGACCGCACCGGCACCACACAGACTCCCCGGCGGGCGCCGATCGCCCCGGACGGGGCGACCGGATGGCACAGCACGACGGTCACCGTCAGCTGAGCCGCACCACCCAGCACCACCCAACCCAGCACCACCCACCCAGCACCACCCACCCAGCACCACCCACCCAGCACCACCCACCCAGCACCACCCCGAGAAAAGGACACATCATGCGCACCAAAGCACCCCTGATGGCTCTGGCCCTGGCCAGCACCCTGGCCCTCGCCGCCTGTGGCGGCGCCGACGAGCCGATGACCCCGACGTCCAACGGCGCCGCCGCGACGTCGGAGGACATGACCACCTCCGAGGACATGACCACCTCCGAGGACATGGCCACCAGCAGCGAGGCCATGGCGGACCCGGCCGCCGGCCTGGTCGGCGCCGGTTGCGCCGACTACGCGGCAGCCGTGCCGGACGGCGCTGGCTCGGTCGCCGGCATGGCGCAGGACCCGGTCGCCGTCGCCGCCAGCAACAACCCGCTGCTGACCACCCTGGTCGCGGCTGTCTCCGGCGGCGTCAACCCCGACGTCAACCTCGTGGACACCCTGAACGGTGACGAGTTCACCGTCTTCGCCCCCGTGGACGACGCCTTCGCCGCCGTCGACGCCGAGACCCTGGCAGCCCTCGGCGAGGACGCCGACCTGCTCACCACCGTGCTGACCTACCACGTGGTTCCCGGCCAGCTGTCCCCGGAGGACGTGGTCGGCACCCAGACCACCGTCCAGGGCGGCACGGTCGAGGTGACCGGCAGCGGCGACATGCTGATGGTCAACGACGCCAAGGTCATCTGTGGTGGCGTCAAGACCGCCAACGCGACGGTCTACCTGATCGACGGCGTGCTCTCGCCGCCGAGCAACTGACCTGCGTCAGTAGCTGGTCAGCCCGGCAGGGCCGCGGGCCCGTGGTCCCTGCCGTGGCTTAACCCCGCAAACCCCGGCTTCCCCCCGAAAGGCTTTCGGGGGGAAGCCGGGGTTTATCGGGTCACCCGATAAACCCCGGGCGCCCCCGCCGACCCGCCGACTCGGCCCCCGCCTCGGGCTCGGCCTTGGCCCGAGCTAGCGGGCGGAGTCGCGCAGGATCCGCTGGGCAGCCAGCCGGCCGGGGGAGCCGATGACGCAGCCGCCGGGGTGCGTGCCCGAGCCGCACTGGTAGTAGCCCTCGATCGGCGTGGCGTAGCGGGCCCAGCCGGGAGCGGGCCGGAAGGCGTACATCTGGGGGGCCAGGAACTCCCCGGCGAAGATGTTGCCCTCACTGAGCCCGGTCGTCCGCTCGATGTCCAGCGGTGTGACCACCTCTCGCTGCAGCACCAGGTCGCCGAAGCCCGGGAAGTGCTCCTCCAGCACCCCCTGCGCCGCGTCGCCCAGCCCCTGCCGCTCGGTGTCCCAGTCGCTCCCGCGCAGGTGGTAGGGCGCGTACTGGACGAAGCAGGACAGCACGTGCTTGCCGGGCGGGGCCATGTCGGGGTCGACGACGGACTGCAGTGCGGCGTCGATGAACGGCCGCTCGCTGTACCAGCCGTACTTGGCCGCGTCGAAGGCGCGCTCGAGGTACTCGACCGTCGGGCCGATGTTGAGGAAGCCACCGAAGTGGTCGGTCGAGGTCTGGTTCGGCAGAGCCGGGAAGGTCGGCAGCCCGTCGAGCGCGAAGTTGACCTTGGCCGAGACGCCCCGGTAGCGGGTCCGTCGCACCGCGTCGACCAGGTCGCCGGGCAGCTCGCGGGGGTCGACCAGGTCCAGGAAGGTATGGCGCGCGTCCAGCGCCGAGACCACGACCGGGGCGCGGAACTCGGTGCCGTCGGCCAGCGCCACGCCCTGCACCCGACCGTCGCGCTGCACCACGGCGGTGACCGGGGAGTCCAGCCTGATCGTCGCGCCATACGCCTGCGCGGCGCGGGCCAGCACCTGGGTGAACCCGCCGTTGCCGCCCTTGTGGAAGGCCCAGGAGCCGAGGTGGCCGTCGTGCTCGCCCATCTTGTGGAAGAGCAGCACCAGCCCGGAGCCGGGCGACATCGGCCCGACGAAGCTGCCGATGATCGAGGAGGAGGCGTGGTATCCCTTGACCGCCTCGTCGACGAAGTAGTCGTCCAGCCAGTCGGCGGCGCTGCCCGTCAGCAGCCGCATCGTGTCGTGCATGACCCGTCGGTCCAGGCCGCCGAGGTGCTTCAGGACCCAGGACAGGCCCTCGGTGTCGTCAGGGTCAAGACCGGTCAGGTCGGGCGGCGGGTTGTCGAACAACGGCCGCACCGCCTGGACCACCTTGTCGAGGTCGTGGTGGTAGCGGGTGTAGGCGTCGGCGTCGCGGGGGCTGCGCCGCCGGACCATCTGCACGTTCTGCTCGTGGTCGTCGCCGAACAGCAGGTAACCGCCGTCACCAGTGGGGTGGAACGAGCTCGGCATCATCAGCGGCAGGAACCCGTGTCGCACCAGGTCCAGCTCCTGGATGATGTCCGGCCGCAGCAGGCTGAGCGCGTAGGAGAAGGTGGTGAAGGAGAAGCCCGGGCGCAGCTCCTCGGTGATCGCCGCGCCGCCGACCACGCCGCGCTGCTCCAGCACCAGGGTGCGCAGTCCCGACTTGGCCAGGTAGGCGGCGTTGACCAGGCCGTTGTGGCCGCCACCGACGACGATGGCGTCGTAGGCCGTGCCGCCGGCCGCCGAGCCGTCGGGGGCGGGGGAGGGTGTGGTCTGCGGGTCGCTCATGGGCGGGCCGTCTTCCGGTCGGGGTTGAAGTGGGGCAGCGTCGTGGTGCGCGCGGCGACCGTGACGGTGGCGTGGTGCAGGGTGGTCTCCAGCCGCAGCGGTGTCCCGGGCGCGGCGTGCGCCGGCCTGACCCGGGCAATCCCGACGTGGCGCTGCAGGACCGGGGAGTACATCAGGCTCGTGGTGTGCCCGACCTGTCCGTCGGCGCCGCGCGGTCCGTCGGGATCGGCATGCAGCCAGGTCTCGTACGGCAGCGGGTGCTCGTCCTTGCCGGGCAGCTCGCCGGCCTCGCGGTGCAGGCGGTCCCAGTCCTGCCAGTCGATCTCGACCCCGACCGTGGCCCAGCGGTGGGCACCCTGCGCGAGCTCGCGCGCGATCGCCCGGCTGCCGACGAAGTGTCGGCCGTTGCCGACGCCCTTGAGCATCCAGCCCATGCCGAGCTCGGTGGGAGTCACCCGGTCGTGGTCGGTCCA
This sequence comes from uncultured Actinomycetota bacterium, assembly GCA_963781115.1. GTDB lineage: Bacteria > Actinomycetota > Actinomycetes > Actinomycetales > Dermatophilaceae > Ornithinicoccus. Next base: position 451,751 of record CAWADV010000005.1, on the reverse strand, counting down.
CGCGGTGCGGCTGTCGCGCCACTCGATGTCGACCAGGGCCAGACCGGCCTCGATCCGGAGCATGTCCAGGGCCTGTTCGCCGAACGGGCGCAGCCCGTGACCCACCCCGGCTGCCAGCACGCTGTCGAGCACCTCGAGCGCGGCTCCGGCCGGGACGGTCAGCTCGAAGCCGAGGTCGCCGGTGTAGCCGGTGCGCGAGACGGTGACCGGCACGCCACAGATCTGGCTCGTCAGGTGCTCGAAGTAGGCGAGCTGGTCGACCTGTGGCGCCAGGGCGCGCAGCACCTCCCGCGAGCGGGGGCCCTGGACGGCGAGGATCCCCAGGTCGTCGGTCTGGTCCGCCAGGTCCACCCGCATCGCGTCGACCTGCCCGTCCAGCCACGCCAGGGCCGGCCGGGCGGTGGTGAGCAGGAAGTCCTCGGGCCCGTGCCGGAACGCCACGCCGTCCTGCCGGACGAACCCCTCGTCGTCGCAGAGCAGGGTGTAGGCCGCCCGGCCCGGTCGCGTCGTGGCCGGGTCACGGACCAGCACGGCCGAGAGCAGGCGCTCGGCGTCCGGGCCGCTGACCCGGTACTTGTACAGCGGCGAGGTGTCGAAGATGCCCACGCTGTTGCGGACCGCGAAGTACTCGTGCTTGGGGGCGTGGGTGTAGCGCAGCGCGGACAGAGTGCCCTGCCAGTGGGTGAACAGGTGCTGGTCGTTGAGCTGCACCAGCCGCTCATGGAAGGGGGTGGTCCTGATCACCGGGCCAGCATAGGGCGCTGTTGGACAGGTGATCAACAAGTGGGCAAAATGGCAGGTATGGCGCGGCGGATGGACCCGGCACGGCGCCGTGAGGCCATCCTTGCGGCGGCGCTCGCCGTCGTCCGCGAACGCGGCCTGGCAGCCACGACGGTGCGCGAGGTCGCCGCAGAGCTGGGGTCCTCACCGGGCCTCGTGCACCACTACTTCGACTCGATGGACGAGCTGCTGGCGCTGGTCTTCGAGCAGGTCGCCGCCGACGGGTTGCAGGCCACCGTCGCGGCAGTGCAGGCTCGGCACGGCGCTGTGGCCCGGCTCGTCACCTACCTGGACACCTACCTGCGCGCCGGTCACGAGGCCGCCTTCCAGCTGTGGCTGGACGCCTGGGCGGAGGCGGCCCGCCGACCGGCGCTGCGGGAGGTGTCGCGGCGGCTCAACATCGCCTGGCAGCAGGTGCTCGCCGACCTCATCCACGAGGGCGTGCGCGAGGGGGCGTTCGTCTGCGCCGACCCGGCGGCCACGTCGTGGCGGCTGATGTCGCTGCTGGACGGCCTGGTGCTGCAGCAGGTGGCGCACGAGATCGGCTTCGACCGCGCCACGGTCCTGGCCTGGGGGGCAGCGGCGGCCGAGCCCGAGCTGGGACTGCCGGCCGGTGACCTGCAGACGCGGCTGCGCGCCCTCCCGACACCACACCACGACCACACGATTGCGAGGACCGGGTGACCACGACCGAGGCAGCAGTGACCGACCCGCGGCACGGCGAGGACGCCGAGCGCGTGCCGCGCGCCGCGCTGGACCGGATCAGGGCGGCGGTCCCCGCCGAGGGCGACCCGCGCCGGATGCTCCCCGCAGCGGCCTACACCGACCCGACCGTGCTCGCCTGGGAGCGGCGGCACCTGATGGCCGGCTCATGGACCGCGCTGGGCCGCGCCGGCGAGCTCCTCGTCGGCACTGGCGGCACGGCACTGACCCAGCGCGCCCTGATGGTCGGTGACCTGCGCGTGCTCCTGGTGGGTGGGGCCGACGGGCCACGGCTGTTCGCCAACGTGTGCCGGCACCGCGGTCACGAGCTGCTGGGCGAGGGGCAGACGTCGACCAAACAGAGCATCCTGTGTCCCTACCACGCGTGGACCTTCGACCTGGGGGGCTCGCTGCGGGCGGCCCCGGGGTTTCGGGACGTGGAGGGGTTCGACCCCGCCGACTACCACCTGGTCGAGCTGCCGCTGCGTGAGTGGGGCGGCTGGCTGTTCGGCCACGCGGTGCACCCTCTGGGCAGCCCGGAGGTGCCGGACTTCGAGGCCCACGTCGGTGACCTGGCGGGCATCATCGGCCCCTACCGGGCAGAGACCTTGCAGGTGGCGGCGCGGCATACCTACGAGATCGCCGCCAACTGGAAGGTGATCGCGGAGAACTACCACGAGTGCTACCACTGCCCCCTGATCCACCCCGAGCTGTGCCAGGTCAGCCCCCCCACGTCCGGGGTGAACTATGACCTGCCCGGCGCGTGGATCGGCGGCTCGATGGACCTGCGCGACCAGATGGCCTCGATGACGCTGACCGGAGAGCTCGCCGCACGGCCGATCCCGGGCGTCGACCCGACCCGGGTCGAGTACGTCCACCTGCTGCCCAACCTGCTCATCTCCGCCCACCCGGACTATGTGATGACCCACCGGATGGTGCCGCTGGAGCCGGGACGCACCTGGGTCGAGTGCACCTGGCTGGTGCTCCCGGACCAGGACGGCAGCGTCGGTTCGGCAGCAGGCGCCGTGGAGTTCTGGGACCTGACCAACAAGCAGGACTGGGCGGCCTGCGAGTCCGTGCAGCGCGGGCTGGCCAGCCCGCATTTCGTGCCGGGCCCGTTCGCGCCCAACGAGGACGCGGTCTCCCACCTCGTGGCGATGATCGGGCGGGCCTACCACACGGGCCGGCTGTTGCCGCAGTGACGGCCGTCAGAGCACGGCGTCCAGGAACGCGCGCGTCTGCGCGAACCGGGGTGCGGCCATCAGCTGCCGCGGCGGACCCTGCTCGAGGATCTGGCCCTCGTGGAAGAACGCCATCCGGTCGGCGACCTCGCGGGCGAAGCCCATCTCGTGGGTGACCACCATCATCGTCATGTGCAGGTCGGTCGACAGCGCCTTCATCACCGAGAGGACCTCGCCGGTGAGCTCGGGGTCGAGCGAGGAGGTCGGCTCGTCGAACAGCATGACGTCGGGCTCCATCGCCAGCGCCCGGGCGATCGCCACCCGCTGCTGCTGCCCGCCGGACAGCCGGATCGGGTGCTCCCGGGCCTTGTCGGCCAGGCCGACCCGGTCGAGCAGGTCCAGCGCGCGGGTGCGGATGACCTGCTCGGAGCCCTGACGGGCACACATCGGGCCGCACATCACGTTCTCCAGCACCGTCTGGTTGGGGAACAGGTTGAACTGCTGGAACACCATCCCGACGTGCAGGCGCAGCCGCCGGATCTGCTCCCGCTTGGTGCGCGTGCGGTGTCCGCCGCCGAGCCGGATGCCGGCCACCTCGATGGTCCCCTCAGAGGGGTCCTCGATGAAGTTCACGCAGCGCAGCACGGTGGACTTGCCCGACCCCGAGCGGCCGAAGATGACCACGACCTCGCCGCGGCGCACCTCCATGTCGACGCCACGGACCACGTGCAGCGAGCCGAACGACTTGTGCAGCCCGCGGATCCGCACCACCGCGTCGGTGGCCGGTCTGACCGGGGTGCTCGGCTCGGCGCTCACGTGGGGTCCTCCGGCAGCGGCGGCGCGGTGGTCGTATGGTGCTGGATCGGCTTGCCCTTGGAGGTCCGCACGTAGCCGGTCGCCAGGCTCTCCTCGAGCCGGGACTGGAAGAAGGTGAAGACCACGGTGAGCGCCCAGTAGACCATCGCCACCGCGACGTAGGCCTCGAGGTTCTTGTAGTCGGCCTTGCCCACGAGCTGGGCCCGCCGGAAGATCTCGGCGCTGGCCACGGTGACGCCGAGGAAGGAGACCAGTGCGGTGTCCTTCATCATCGCGATGAACTCGTTGCCGGTCGGCGGGATGATCACCCGGAAGGCCTGCGGCAGGACCACCTTGCGCATCTTCTGGCGGTAGGTCAGACCGAGGGCGTCTGCCGCCTCGCCTTGGCCCATCGCCACCGACTGCACCCCGGCGCGGAAGATCTCGGTCATGTAGGCGCCGTAGTTCAGGCCGAGCGCCAGCGTGCCGGCGACCGCCGCGTCGAGGATCAGCGCCTTGTCGAACCCCTCCGGCAGCCACGCGTAGCGGTCCGCGAGGTTCTTGCCGACCGGTGGCAACGCCAGATAGATGAGGAACATCTGGACGATGAGCGGGGTGCCACGGAAGAAGGAGACGTAGAACCCCGCCAGCCCGTAGCCGATGGAGTTGCGGGAGAGCCGGGCCAGCGCACCCAGCGTGGCCAGGACCACCGCCAGGACGATGCCACCCACCGCGATGGTGAGCGTGTAGCGCAGCCCGCCGAGGATGTAGGGCAGGTTCTCCCGGATCCAGGTGAGGTCGAAGTTCGCGGCGGCGCCGAAGAACGCGAGCACCCCGAACAGGACGACCCAGACCAGCGCCACCTTGACCTTGAAGGGCACGGAGGCGCTGGCCAGCTCCACCCGCTCACGGAGGCCGCGGGGGCGTTCCAGGTCGTCCGGGGAGGACGTCACCAGGGCCGGCTCACTGCTGCTTGGTGAGGTCCATGCCGTACCACTGCGTCGAGAACGCGGTCAGCGTCCCGTCGGCATGCATGTCGGCGACGATCTGGTCGACCGCCTCGAACAGGCTCTCCGAGGAGGGGTCGGCACTCTTGTCGAAGCCCACGGACAGCGGCTCGTAGAACACCGGCTCGCCGACGATCTTCACCGGGTTGCCGGCGTCGATGTAGCCCTGGGCGGTCGTCACCGAGGTGATCGCGGCGTCCAGCCGGCCGGTGGTGATGTCCTGCAGCGCGGTGGTGTCGGTGTCGTAGCCCTGGACCGTCGCGTCGTCGATGACGAAGTCGAAGGTGTAGCCGTCGATCGCCAGGGTCTTGGTGAGGAACTGGTCGTAGGTGCAGCCACTGCAGACCCCGATGGTCATGCCGTCCAGGTCCGTGGTCACGTCGCTGACCTCGGTGTTGTCCTCAGCCACGACGACGACGGCCGGGGTGTAGTTGTAGGGCTCGGTGAACCAGAGCACCTCCTGGCGGTCGTTCGTCGGCGTCATCGAGCCGACCGTGGTGTCCCAGCGCCCGTTCCAGCTGCCGGCGGTGATGACGTCCCAGGCCGGGGCCTCCCACGCCACCTCCACGCCGAGGCGGCTGGCGATCTCGGTGGCGACGTCGATGTCGAAGCCCTCGTAGTCACCGGTCTGCTCGTTCAGCGAGGACTGCGGCGGGTAGGCCGGGTCGGTGGAGACGGTGAGCACGCCTTCCTCACAGACCTCAGCCAGCAGGCCGTCGTGGCCACCCTGGGCGCACACGGTCTCGGCGTCACCGCCCGTGCCTGCCGCGGTGTCCGAGGTGGCGGCGCCGTCGGAGGTGCCGGTGCCGGGCTCGGGGGTCTCGTCGCCGCCGCACGCGGACAGGGCGAGGGTGGCGGCCAGGATCAGCGGCACGGTGACACGGGGGTGCTTCACGGGTTCTCCTCGAAAACTGGACATCGCACGGGTGAGGGCACTATGTCACTTGAGCGCGGCATCGGAAAACCCCCATGCCGTGTCCCGCCAGGGGCATCGCGCGTCCGGTCGTCGGGTGTGCCCCGTCGCCGCTGGACCAGCCAGGGGAAGAGGTGACGCGGACGGTGAGCGATACTCCGCCGTTCCGGCTCCGTTCGGTCGCCCTCACGGCCTACCCGGGTGGTCGACCGCCAGCGGCTCGGCACGCCCTGAGCCCCCGCGACAGCCGATGAGTTGCGGGACCCTCGCGGGTCAGAGCCTGGAACAACCCACGGACAGACCGCGCACTGGAGGAGAAGACATGGCACGGCTCATCTACTCGATGATCACCTCGCTCGACGGCTATGCCGTGGCGACAGAGGGCGGCCTCGGCAGAGGCGCGGACGACGAGGAGGTGCACACCTTCATCGGCGAGGTGTTCCGCGACGTCGGCACCTACCTCTATGGCCGGCGGATGTACGAGACGATGGTCTTCTGGGAGACGGCGGACCGCCAGCCCGACGCACCGCCGCACATCCAGGAGTACGCCCGCGACTGGCAGGCGGCGGACAAAGTCGTCTTCTCCACCACGCTGGAGGACGTGTCGAGCGAGAGGACCAGGATCGAGCGGACCTTCGACCCGGAGGCCATCCGCAGGCTCAAGGCCGAGGCCGAGCACGACCTCACGGTCGACGGGCCGACCCTCGCGGCCCAGGCGATCACGGCAGGTCTGGTGGACGAGTACCACCTGTTCATCACCACCAGCGTGGTGGGGGGAGGCACCCGGTTCTTCCCTGACGGAGTGCGTCTCGACCTCGACCTCGTGGAGGAGCGCGCGTTCGCCAGTGGCTTGATCTCCGCGCGCTACCGGGCCCGCTGAGCTTTGGCGGAGGTGCTGACGCGGACCCCAGCCCCGCGCGGCCTGCTACCGCTGACCATCGTGCCGGCGCTGCACGGCGGCTGCCACCGCGTCGAACCTGCCTCGATCCAGGACCGACCCGATCCGGCGCACGGTCCGCGGGTCGATGCGGATGACCCGATCCACCCGCGCCTCGCTGGGGCGCCGCTGGCGGTCCCACCCTCCTGAGCCGATGTCGACCCAGCGGCGCCCGCGGCCGGCCTCCTGCCGGGCGTCGACGTCATGGTCCTTGCTGGTCAGCGGCAGCCCGAGCAGCCACTTCCCGTCGTGGCCGATGAGCAGGACCGGGCGGTCCTTGCCCTGGCTGTGGTCCTCCTCGAAGGGCACCCAGGCCCAGACCACCTCGCCCGCATCGGGGCGGGCGTCGTCACGCGGGGCGTAGGTGATCTGCGGCATCCCGGTGAAGTCACCGGGATATCTGCGACCCGCCGCTGCCGCGTCGCGGGCAGCGCGCTCCTGCGGGCGCTGCCGTCCGGCGACCCGGCGCAGCAGGCGTGCCAGCGCGGAGCCCCACTGTTGCCACGAGGCGGATCCTTCGGCCATCGGGTTTGCCCCTTCTCGGTCGGTCAGTGGCGTCGCCGGAACAGCGCGACCACACCGGTGATCAGCCAGAACAGGATGACCTGGCGCAGCACGACGAGCAAGGCCAGGCCCCCTCCGACAGCCATCATCAACCCTGTCTGGGCTGTCCACTCCACGGGGCCACGCAGGTTGACCGCACGGTCGTCCCCGTCGCGTCGCAGCCGCACCTGCTCGCCCACCCGGTGGGCGTCCGCGCACGCCTCGAAGGAGGCGGTGTCGGGCAGACCCGCTCGTGGAGCAGCGACCTGCACGGTGTAGTCCGTGTCGCAGGCGGCCGTCTCCAGCCCGAACGGGTTGCCCTCGACTGCGACGACGACGGCTCGTTCGTCCGGCACACCCCGCCAGCGCAGCTCGGCCAGGCTGGTCCCCACCGCCAGCAGACCGGCCAGGGTCGCCCCGATGGCCAAGGCCCACGCGCAGCGGCGCAGCGACACCTTCACCTGCTCCTGCACGGGACACAGTGGACCACGGGTGGTGCCTGCGGGGCACCAGTGACAGGCTGGGTCGATGCGGATCGCCCTGATGGCCACGTGCCTGGGTGACGCCCTGTTCCCCGACGTTCCCCGCGCCACGGTCACCCTGCTCGAGCGCCTCGGTCACGAGGTGGTCTTCCCGGAGGCGCAGACCTGCTGCGGCCAGATGCACACCAACACCGGCTACCAGCGGCACGCCCTCGGTCTGGTCGAGCACCACGTCGAGGTGTTCGAGGGCGCCGTGCGGTCCGGCGCCGAGGCCATCGTGGCGCCGTCCGGGTCGTGCGTCGGGTCGGTCCGGCACCAGCACGCCATGATCGCGCGCAAGGGCGGCGACGAACGCCTGGCCGCCCGGGCCGAGCAGCTGGCCGACAGGACCTATGAGCTGTCCGAGCTGCTGGTCGACGTGCTGCAGGTCACCGATGTGGGGGCCTACTACCCGCACCGCGTCACCTACCACCCCACCTGCCACTCCGTCCGCATGCTGGGAGTGGCAGACCGGCCGTTGCGGCTGCTGCGCGAGGTCGAGGGCCTGGAGCTGGTGGAGCTTCCGGAGGCCCTGGAGTGCTGCGGCTTCGGCGGGACCTTCGCGATGAAGAACGCCGAGACCTCCAGCGCGATGCTCACCGACAAGGTGGCTGCGGTGAGCAGCACCCGGGCGCAGGTCGTCACCGCCGGCGACGCGTCCTGCCTGATGCACATCGGCGGCGGCCTGCGGCACCGGGGTGCACCCACCCGGACCGCTCACCTGGCGCAGATCCTGGCCAGCACCGCCCAGGACCAGCGGTGACCTTCCTCGGTATGCCGTCCGCGCGCCAGAGTGCTGGTCCGTCGCCGATCCAGGGGGCGCGTCCGTTTCCGGAGGCGGCAGCCGAGGCGCTCGGCGACCCCACACTGCGGCGCAACCTGCGGCACGCGACCCGGGTGATCCGCGAGAAGCGCGCGGCGGTCGTGCAGGAGGTGCCCGACTGGGAGGAGCTGCGCACGGCGGCGGCGGCGATCAAGGACGACTCGCTGGCCCGGCTGCCCGACCTGCTCGAACAGCTCGAGGCCAACGTCACCGCCGCCGGGGGCACGGTGCACTGGGCCCGCGACGCGGAGGAGGCCAACGCGATCGTCGCCGACCTGGTCCGGGCGACCGGATCGACGGAGGTGGTCAAGGTCAAGTCGATGGCGACCCAGGAGATCGGGCTCAACGAGCACCTGGAGGCCCACGGCATCAGCAGCCTGGAGACCGACCTTGCCGAGCTCATCGTGCAGCTGGCCGACGACCGCCCCAGCCACCTGCTGGTGCCGGCGATCCACCTGTCGCGCCGGGAGATCCGCGACGTCTTCGCCGCGCGGATGCCCGGCGTGGACCCGGCGCTGACCGATGACCCCCGCGAGCTGGCGATGGCGGCCCGCGCCTACCTCCGCGCGGCCTTCCTGCGGGCCGAAGTAGCGGTCAGCGGCGCCAACTTCGCGGTCGCCGAGACCGGCACGCTCGCCGTCTTCGAGTCCGAGGGCAACGGCCGGATGTGCCTGACCCTGCCCCGGACGCTGATCACCGTGATGGGCATCGAGAAGGTCGTGCCGACCTGGCGGGACCTCGAGGTCTTCATCGCGCTGCTGCCCCGGTCCGTCGACGGGGGAGCGGATGAACCCCTACACGACGTTCTGGACCGGCACCCTGGGGCACACGCAGGGGGCCGGTGGCCCGGACGGCCCGCAGGAGTTCCATCTGGTGCTGCTCGACAACGGCCGCACCGACGTCCTGGCCGACCCGGTCGGCCGCGCCGCTCTGCGGTGCATCCGCTGCTCGGCCTGCCTCAACGTCTGCCCGGTCTACGAGCGCACCGGTGGTCATGCCTACGGCTCGGTCTACTCCGGCCCGATCGGCGCCATCCTGTCTCCGCAGCTCACCGGGATCACCGGAGACTCGGTGAACGACTCGCTGCCGTATGCCTCGTCGCTGTGCGGTGCCTGCGACGACGTGTGCCCGGTGAAGATCGACATCTCCTCGATCCTGGTCGAGCTGCGCGGTCAGCACGTGGCCGCCGCGCAGCCGTCCGCAGGCAGCCTGCGACTGCCGTCGGGGGAGTCACTGGCGATGGCGGCCGCCGCCTTCGTGATGCGCGACCACCGTCGCTTCGCCGCGGTCACCGGGTCGATGCGCCTCAGTCGCCCCCTGGTCAAGGACGGCCGGCTGCGTGGACCGCTCACCTCGGTGATGACCGGGTGGACGCGATCGCGTGACGTGCCCGAACCCCCGGAGCAGACGTTCCGCCAGTGGTGGGCCGAGCGTGAGCTGGCAGCGGGACGGTCCGAGCAGGCCGGCCGCCCCGATGAGTGAGGCCCGGGAGCAGATCCTGGCGCGGATCCGGCAGGCGACGACGGGGGCGGGCGCCGGCAGCACGGCCGGGTCCGTAGGCGTGCCGCGCGACTACCGGCAGCAGGCCGGATACAGCACGCAGCAGTTGCGCGAGCTGTTGACCGACCGCCTGGTCGACTACCGGGCGCGCGTGCTGACCTGCGCTGCCGACGACGCGTCGGTGGCCGCGACGCTGGAGTCGGTGATGCAGGAGCTCGGGGTCCGGTCGGTGGTCGCTCCGGCCCGCGTGGTGCAGGCCTGGCTGGCCGCACTGGCGGACGGCCAGCAGACCCAGGTCGTCGTCGACGACCCCTCCCTGACGGCCACCGACCTGGACGAGGTGGACGCTGTGGTCACCGGTGCCGCGCTGGCCATCGCCGAGACCGGCGTGGTGGTCCTGGACGGTGGCCCCTGGTGCGGCCGCCGGGTCATCTCGCTGGTCCCCGACCTGCACGTCTGCGTCGTGCGTCTGGACCAGGTCGTCGGGCTCCCGCCGGAGGCGATGGGCCGGCTGGACCCACGGGCACCGCAGACCTGGATCGCCGGTCCCAGCGCGACCAGCGACATCGAGCTCGACCGGGTCGAGGGAGTCCACGGCCCGCGCACCCTCGTGGTCGTCCTGGCGGGCTGAGGGCCGGGACCAGGGCGTGGTGCCTAGGCTGACCGCATGTCGTCCACGACCAACCTGCGCGAGTACATCGACTCCCTCATGGCCGAGGGCTACACGGTGCGCGACGACCACGGTGACGACCCGTCGCTGATCGCCCCCGACGGCAAGGCGGTCCAGACCTGGACCGAGGACTACCCCTACGACGAGCTCATGTCGCGCAACGACTACGAGGTCGAGAAGTACCTGCTGCAGATCGAGCTGCTGAAGTTCCAGTACTGGACGATCGACACCGGCGCGCGGCACGTCGTCCTCTTCGAGGGCCGCGACGCCGCCGGCAAGGGCGGCACCATCAAGCGGTTCACCGAGCACCTCAACCCTCGTGCAGCCCGGGTGGTGGCGCTGACCAAGCCGACCACGACCGAGCAGGGACAGTGGTACTTCCAGCGCTACATCCAGCACCTGCCGACGGCCGGCGAGATCGTGCTGTTCGACCGGTCCTGGTACAACCGCGCGGGCGTCGAGACGGTCATGGGGTTCTGCTCCCCGCAGGAGTACGACGCCTTCGTGCACCAGGCACCCAGGTTCGAGCAGATGCTCATCGAGACCGGCACGACGGTGACCAAGCTGTGGTTCTCGGTGACCCAGCAGGAGCAGCGCACCCGCTTCGCGATCCGCCAGATCGACCCCGTCCGACGGTGGAAGCTCTCGCCGATGGACCTGGAGAGCCTGGACCGGTGGGAGGACTACACGGCCGCCAAGGAGGCGATGTTCACCCACACCGACACCAAGCGCGCCCCCTGGTTCTCGATCAAGAGCAACGACAAGAAGCGCGCGCGGGTCAACGCGATGCGCGCCTTCCTGCACCCGTTCGACTACGACGGCAAGGACCACGAGGTGGTCTTCGAGCCCGACCCGCTCATCGTCCGCCGGGCCAAGAAGGCGCACGGCGACTGACCCCCGACGCAGGTCAGGTCAGCCGAGCCGGTCTCAGCTCCTGGCCAGCGGCACACCGCGGATCGAAGCGTCGAGCACCTCGATGGTGTGCGCCAGGTGCATCCTGCTGCCCGATCGCTGCAGTGCGGTGGCGACCTGCATGAGGCACCCCGGGTTGGCCGTCACGACAAGCTGCGCGCCGGTCGAGACGATGCTGGCCGCCTTGCGGTCGCCGAGCTCACGGGCCGGCTCGGGGTGCAGGATGTTCCACACGCCCGCGCTGCCACAGCAGATCTCCGGGTCGGGGACCTCGCGCAGCTCCAGGCCCGGTATGGCGCGGAGCAGCTCACGAGGCTGGCGCCGGATGCCCTGGGCGTGGCCGAGGTGACAGGCGTCGTGGTAGGCCGCGACCACCGGCCCACTGCTGCCGGCCAGGGCCAGCGGGTGCCGGACCGCGACCGGGCCGAGGTCGGCGACCAGCTCGGCCACGTCGCGCACCGTGGCGGCGAGCGCCGCCGCCCGCGCGGCATATGCGGGGTCGTCGGCCAGCAGGTGGACGTAGTCCTTCATCGCCGAGCCGCAGCCGGCCGCGTTGACCACGAGGTAGTCCACGCGCGCCGCCTCGAAGGTGTCGACGACCGAGCGGGCGAACCGCTGCGCCTCCTCCTCCCGTCCGGCGTGCACGCTCAGCGCGCCACAACAGCCCTGGCCCGGTGGCGCGACGACCTCGCACCCCTCCGCGGTCAGCACCCGGACCGTGGCCGCGTTGACCGCAGGGAACAGCTCGCGCTGCACGCAGCCGGTGAGCAGCCCGACGACCGCGCGGCGCTGACCCACGGCAGGCGTGCGCACCGGCACCCGCGGCGCCCGGCGCAGCCGTGGCGCGAGCGACTGCATCGCGGCCAGCTGCGGGCTGACCCGCTCGAGCAGGCCCGAGCGGCGCAGCAGGCGGTCGAGCCCGCTGCGCTGGGCCAGCCATAGCGGTGTGCGCAGCAGGTGCAGCCGGCGGGGGTAGGGGAACACCGCGAAGATCGCCTCGCGCAGCCGCCGGTCGGCGGGATCGCGCTCGTGCCGACGCTCGACCTGGGCCCGGGTGGCGGCGATCAGGCGGTCGTACTGCACCCCCGACGGGCAGGAGGTCACACAGGCCATGCAGCCCAGGCAGGCGTCGATGTGCTCGACCATCGCCGGGCTCATCGGTGCGCCCTCGAGCCCGGTCTTCATCAGCTGGATCCGCCCTCGCGGTGAGTCCATCTCCTGACCCCAGAGCGTGTAGGTCGGACAGGTGGTGAGGCAGAACCCGCAGTGCACGCAGTCGTCGACCAGGGCGGGATCCGGAGGCCGGCGGATGTCGAAGGCCGGCTCGTCCGGACCGCGGACCTCGGGGGTGCCCAGCCGGACCTGTCGGTGCGCCATCAGATGCCTCCCACGAACCGGCCGGGGGACAGGATCCCCGCGGGGTCGAACTCCTTCTTGAGCCGCCGCATGAGCTCCAGCCCGCCGACCGGTCCCCACAGGTCAACGACCTCGCGGACAGCGTCGGGAGCCTCGAGCACGACCAGGCTGCCCTCCGCGGCCACGGCGCTCTGGCGCAGCCGCCCGACGGAGGTGACCGGGTCGCTGCTGCGGGCCAGGTCGACATACAAGACGCCCGCCGCTGCCGAGCCGCGCACGTGGCCACCCTCGGCGATGGCGGCGCGGACCAGGTCGGGCACCGCCGAGAGCCGTCCGGTCAGCTTCAGGCAGGTCGGCTCCTGGCGCCCGCGTTTGCCGTGGCTCTCGGCCCAGGGGTAGCGACCCGGCCAGGCGAGGCGGTCGGCGGTGTCGGCGCCCGGCAGCAGCTCGAAGAACGCGGCCGACCGGGAGCGCACGCCGCCGGCTGTGCCGGTGAGCAGGACGGCGACCGTCGCGTGCGCGTTGGTCGGCCCGTTGTGCTCGATCTCCACGGCGGCCGGGACGAGCTGGGTGTGGGTCAGCGCGCGCAGCGCGTCGGGGATATGCGGCACCGGCACGCTGGCGTAGACCCAGCGGCTGGCCTCCGGCACCGGGTGCAGGCGGAAGGTGGCCTCGGTGACCACGGCCAGGGTGCCGAACGAGCCGACGAGCAGCTTGCCGAGGTCATAGCCGGCGACGTTCTTGACCACCTTGCCGCCGGACTTGGCGACGGTGCCGTCGGCGCGGACCATGGTCAGACCGATGAGCAGGTCGCGCGGGGTGCCCAGGCCGGGGCGGCGGGGGCCGCTCATCGCCGTGGCGATCGCGCCTCCCACCGTGCTGGATCCGGTCATGTCGTCCACGAGCAGCTGCTGCGCGTGCTGGCCGAGTGCACCCTGGAGGTCGGCCAGCGCCGTCCCCGCGCCGACCGTGACGACCAGGTCGCCGTGCGCGTGCTCCGTCACGCCCGTCAGCGCTGCCGTGTCGAGCAGCACGTCGAGCCGCGCGGGCGGCATACCCCAGTGCAGCTTGCTGCCCGCACCGCGCACCGTGACCGCCAGCCCGTGATCGTGGCAGGACCGGAGCAGGGCAGCGACCTGCGCCGTCGAGCCCGGCGTCGCGACCGCCCCGGCCCGGACACCGTTGACGTGGTCCGGGTCCCCGGCCGCCCGCAGCGGACAGGTCCCCGCAAGGGCGGTGAGCGGGTCGGCGGTCGCCATCGGTCAGAAGACCTCGGCCAGCCCGGCGTGCGGGGCGGGGTCCGTGCCGTGCCGGGCGCCGGGCCGCTCGCCGCAGAGCCGGGGAGTGGGATAGATCTTGCCGGGGTTGGCGATGCCCGCCGGGTCGAACGCGCAGCGGACCAGCTGCATCGTGTCCAGGTCGTCCGCGGTGAACATCCGCGGCATGAAGCGGGCCTTGTCGGCGCCGACACCGTGCTCGCCGGTGATCGAGCCGCCGTGCTCCAGGCACAGGTCGAGGATCCTGCCGCTGACCTCCTCGGCCCGCTCGGTCTCACCGTCGACGGAGGCGTCGAAGAGGACGAGCGGGTGCAGGTTGCCGTCGCCGGCGTGGAACACGTTGGCGATCCGCACGCCATACTCCTGCCCGATCTGGCCCATCCGGCGCAGCACCTCCCCGAGAGCGGTCCGGGGCACGACTCCGTCCTGCACGATGTAGTCGGGGGAGATCCGCCCGACCGCGGCGAACGCCGACTTGCGTCCGCGCCAGATGGCGGCCCGCTCGTCCGGGTCGGTGGCGACGCGCAGCTCGAAGGCACCGTGCTCGCGGCACAGGCGCTCCACCGCTGCTCGCTCGTGCGCCACCTCCTGACGGGCACCGTCCAGCTCGCAGACCAGCACCGCCCCGGCGCCGGCCGGGTAGCCACAGCGCACCGCTGCCTCCGCGGCCTCGATCGCCAGGGCGTCCATGATCTCGATCGCCGCCGGCACGATGCCGGCCGCGATGATCGCGCTGGTCGCGGCGCCCGCCTCGTCGGTGTGCCCGAACGCGGCCAGGACCGTGCAGACGTCCTGGGGCAGCCGGGTCAGCCGGACCGTGGCCCGGGTCGCGACCCCCAGCGTCCCCTCCGAGCCGACGAACGCGCCGACGAGGTCATAGCCGGGGGCATCCGGCGCCGTGGTGCCGAGGCTGACCAGGTCGCCGTCGGGAGTCACGACGTCGAGGGCCAGCACGTGGTGGGTGGTGAAGCCGTACTTCAGGCAGTGCGCCCCGCCGGAGTTCTCGGCCACGTTGCCGCCGATCGAGCAGATCTGCTGGCTCGAGGGGTCTGGCGCGTAGTAGTAGCCGTCGTCCGCCGCCGCCTGGCTGACCTGCAGGTTGATCACCCCGGGGTCGACGACCGCGCGCTGGTCGCGGGCGTTGAGCAGGTGCAGCGTGCGCATCTGGCTGGTGACGACCAGGACTCCGTCGGCGTGCGGCAGCGCACCGCCGGACAGCCCTGTGCCCGACCCCCGCGCGACGAACGGCACCGTATGGCGCGCGCAGGCCTGCACGGTCTGCTGCACCTGCTCTGCCGAGCCGGCCAGCACGACCAGGCCAGGGGTCACCCGGTAGGCGGCGAGCCCGTCGCACTCGAAGGTGGCCAGCTCGGCGGGGTCGGTGACCAGGGCGGCGTCGGGCAGCACCTGCCGCAGGTCGGCCAGAACCTCGGCCACGGTGCCCATCGCGTCGCCTTCTCTCCGGGTCAGTCCATCCGCTCGTAGGCAGGCAGGGTGAGGAAGTCGACGAACTCGTCGGCGACGGCCACCTCGAGGAACAGCGCCGTGGCCTCGGCGTAGTCGGCGGGTTCGCCGTCGAGCTGGGCGACCTCCTCCGCGACGATCCGCTCGACCAGCTCCCGGGTCACCGTCTCCCCGGTGTCGGTCAGCACGACACCGTGGCGGATCTGCTGCCAGATCTGGCTCCGGGAGATCTCGGCGGTCGCCGCGTCCTCCATGAGGTTGTGGATGCCCACCGCGCCGCGGCCGGTCATCCAGACGGCGAGGTACTGCAGGGCGACCGAGACGTTGGAGCGCAGCCCCACCTCGGTCACGCCGCCGGGGGTCTGTGAGACGGCCAGCAGGTCGGCCGCGCTGACCTGCACCGGCGCGCGGGGGACGTCGATCTGGTGGGGGCGCTCACCGAGCACCGCGTCGAAGGCGTCCCGGCAGGTCTGCACCATGGCGGGGTGGGCGACCCACGACCCGTCGTAGCCGGCTTCGGCCTCACGCTTCTTGTCCGCGGCCACCTTCTCGTAGGCCGCGGCGTTGACAGCCTCGTCCTTGCTGGGGATGAACGCCGCCATACCGCCGATCGCGTGCGCCCCCCGACGGTGACAGGTCTGCACCAGCAGGTCGGCGTAGGCCTTCATGAACGGCACCGTCATGCCCACCGTGTTGCGGTCCGGGACGACCATCTGGCTTCCGCGGTTGCGGTAGGTCTTGATGACGCTGAACAGGTAGTCCCAGCGGCCCGCGTTGAGACCGGCGGAGTGCTCCCGGAGCTCATAGAGGATCTCCTCCATCTGGAACGCCGCGGGATAGGTCTCGATGAGGCAGGTGGCCCGGATGGTGCCGCGGGGCATCCCCACGTGCTCCTGGCCGATGACGAACGCCTCGTTCCACAGCCGTGCCTCGAGGTGATGCTCCATCTTGGGCAGGTAGAAGTAGGGACCGCGCCCCGCCGCGACCAGCGCCGGCCCGGTGTTGACCAGATAGAGCGCGTAGTCGACGAGCGAGCCGGACGTGCGCTCGCCGTCGACCAGCAGGTGCTTCTCCGGCAGGTGCCAGCCACGCGGTCGCATCACGATGACCGCGGTCTGCCCGTCGCTGCGCACGGCGTAGGCCTTGCCCTCCGGGGAGGTGAAGTCGATCTGTCCCAGGGTGGCGTCGCGCAGGTTGACCTGCCCCTCGACGACGTTGCGCCACATCGGGGTGTTGGCGTCCTCCTGGTCGGCCAGCCACACCTTGGCCCCGGAGTTCAGCGCGTTGATGGTCATCTTGGCGTCGGTCGGCCCGGTGATCTCGACGCGGCGGTCCTCCAGCCCCGGCGCAGGAGGGGCGACCCGCCAGCTGGGGTCCTCTCGGATCGAGCGGGTCTGCGGGAGGAAGTCCAGGTCGGCGCCACCGTCGATCGCCGCGACGACCTGCTTCCGGGCCTCCAGCAGCTCCAGCCGGCGCGGGTTGAGCTCGCGGTGCAGCCGGGCGACCAGCTCCAGCGCGGACTCGGACAGGATCTGCTCGTCGCCTGGCCTCAGCTCGCCGGTGACCTCGACTCCGTCGGGCAGCTGCAGGGTCGTCACAGGGGTGGTCCTCTCGTTGTCTCCAGTGGCTCCCGCCCAACGTATCGGGCGGTATGGCGGGAGGTGAAGGCCAGGAGACGCGGCCGGGGCCCCAGAGGGCCCCGACGAGCTCAGCGGGGCAGCAGCCGGCCGTCGAGCACGGTGGCCGAGCAGGTCATCGAGCGCAGTCGACGGGCCGCGTCGGCGGTGCCGTCGGCGGGGCCCAGCGGGTCGTCGTCCAGGAGCAGCAGATCACCACGTGACCCGACGCCGACCGTCCCCTGACCGTCGGTCGAGGCAGCCAGTGCCTGCTGCGGGCTCAGGGCCTGGCTGGCGTTCCACGGCTCGCGCTCGTCCGCCGAGCGGTGGACGGCGGCGGCCATCGCCAGCCAGGGGTCGAGCGCAGCGACGGGGGCGTCCGAGCCCAGCGCCAGGGTGACCCCGGCCCGCGCCATACTCGCGAAGGCGAAGCATCGCTCGGCCCGGTCGGGCCAGGTGGCCATCGTCACGTCGCGGTCGTCGAGCAGGTGAGCCGGCTGCACGGAGGCGCGCAGACCGAGCCCGGCGAGGCGCGGCAGGTCCTCCCACGCCACGAGCTGCAGGTGCTCGATCGAGCCGCGGGCACCGGTCGTCTCCACGGCGTCCAGCGCCACCGTCAACGCCGCGTCACCGATGGCGTGCACAGCCACCTCCAGACCCGAGCGGGTGGCCTGGTCCAGCAGGCCGGTGAGCTCCCCGGCCGTGTAGTTCTGCACGCCGTGCGGGTGCTCCATGCCCGGGAACGGGGGGTAGGGAGCGTGGCAAGCGGCGGTGCGCGTGTTCAGCGAGCCGTCGGAGATGACCTTGAGCGGGCCCATCGTCACCAGGCCGCGGCCACCCGGGAGCGGGTCGCCGCTGCGCAGGCCGGAGGAGAGTGCCGCGTCCAGGCGGTGCGGATAGCAGCTGGCCCGCACGCGGAGCCGGTCCACGCCTGAGGCGACGCGTGCCGGCCAGGTCGACAGGTTCTGGTCGAACTCCAGGTCGACCAGCCCGACCACACCACGCCGCGAGGCGTCCGAGACGGCGGCGGCGACCGCCGTCTCGACCGAGGTGCTGCCGGGGGCAGTGCCCGAGGCGAGGGCCAGGCGCGGGTAGGCGTCGAACCACTCCCGCTCGCTGACGACGCCCGCGCGTGCGGGCAGGCCCAGCCGGGCCAGTCCTGCTGAGCTGAGCCAGGCGTGGTGCCCGTCGCCACTGACCAGCACGACGGCGTGCCGTCCGCTGACCGCGTCGAGAGCAGCGACCGTCGGCGCGTCTGCCCACAGAGCCGACCTGTGCCCCCAGCCCTCGATGACACTGTCCGGGTCGGCGCCGGCTCGCGCCAGGGCCGCGACGTGGTCGGCCACGAGCCGCAGCGCCTCCTGCACCGAGCCGGCCCCACCGAGGTCGAGCCGCTGCCGGGCCAGCGCCCACTGGTCGAGATGCACGTGGTGGTCCCACAGCCCGGGGGTCAGCCAGCGACCGTCGGCGGCCAGCACCGGCTCGCCGCGGGAGCGCAGCTGCGGACCGACCTCGACCACCACGCCTCGGATGACGCGGACGTCCACCTCGCCCACGGGTGCCGGGCCGGTGAGGGCGACGACCCGGGCTCCGGTGACCAGCAACGATCCCGGCTCGCTCGGCTCGCTCGTGCCCGACGACATACCCGGCAGTATCGCCGACGGCCGGGGTCGGGACGGCGGGGCGGGCGCCGGCGCGTGGGAGGATAGGGGGACTGCTCGACTCCCCGACATCCCGAGGTCCTCCCAGCGTGTCCCCGATCACCCTGCCGGCTGCCGTTCCGCAGCCGCACGCGACCCCGCCCGGGGTGATCCGCAACTTCTGCATCATCGCCCACATCGACCACGGCAAGTCGACCCTGGCCGACCGGATGCTGCAGATCACCGGCGTGGTCGACGAGCGGGCCATGCGGGCGCAGTATCTGGACCGGATGGACATCGAGCGCGAGCGCGGCATCACGATCAAGAGCCAGGCCGTGCGGATGCCCTGGACCGCCGACCCCACGACCTACATCCTCAACATGATCGACACGCCCGGTCACGTCGACTTCACCTACGAGGTCAGCCGCAGCCTGGCCGCCTGCGAGGGGGCGGTGCTCCTGGTCGACGCCGCGCAGGGGATCGAGGCGCAGACCCTGGCCAACCTCTACCTGGCGATGGAGAACGACCTGGCCATCGTGCCGGTGCTCAACAAGATCGACCTGCCGGCGGCCCAGCCGGAGAAGTACGCCGAGGAGCTGGCCGGCCTGATCGGTGTCGACCCGGACCAGGTGCTGCGCGTGTCCGGCAAGACCGGCGCGGGCGTGCGCGAGCTGCTCGACCGGATCGTGCGCGAGGTGCCCGCACCGACCGGGGACCCGGCGGCCCCGGCCCGGGCGATGATCTTCGACTCGGTCTACGACACCTACCGCGGCGTGGTCACCTACGTGCGGGTCATCGACGGAGACCTCTCGCCCCGCGAGCGGATCGCGATGATGTCGACCAAGGCGACGCACGAGCTGCTGGAGATCGGCGTGATCAGCCCCGAGCCGGTCCCGTCCAAGGGGCTCGGCGTCGGTGAGGTCGGCTACCTGATCACCGGCGTCAAGGACGTCCGGCAGAGCCGCGTGGGAGACACGGTGACGGGGGAGCGACGCCAGGCCACCCAGGCCCTCGGTGGCTACAAGGACCCCAGGCCGATGGTGTTCTCCGGCCTCTACCCGATCGACGGCTCGGACTACCCGATCCTGCGGGACGCCCTCGACCGGCTCAAGCTCAACGACGCCGCCCTGGTCTACGAGCCGGAGACGTCGGCCGCGCTGGGCTTCGGCTTCCGCGTCGGCTTCCTGGGCATGCTGCACCTGGAGATCGTGCGCGAGCGGCTGGAGCGCGAGTCCGGACTGGAGCTGATCTCGACGCTGCCCAACGTCGAGTACGACGTGCGCCTGGACGACGGCCGCGTGCTGCCCGTCACCAACCCCAGCGAGTTTCCGGTCGGCAAGGTCTCCTCGATCACCGAGCCGGTCGTGCGCGGGACGATCCTGGCACCGAGTGAGTTCATCGGCGTGATCATGGAGCTGTGCCAGAGCCGCCGCGGCTCGCTGCGTGGCATGGACTACCTCTCGCCCGAGCGGGTGGAGATGCGCTACACCCTTCCGCTGGCCGAGATCGTCTTCGACTTCTTCGACGCGTTGAAGTCGCGGACGCGCGGCTACGCCTCGTTCGACTACGAGCCGGACGGCGAGCAGGAGGCCGACCTGGTCAAGGTGGACATCCTGCTGCAGGGCGACACGGTCGACGCGTTCAGCTCGATCGTGCACCGGGACAAGGCCTACGCCTACGGCGTGATGATGGTCGGCAAGCTGCGGGAGCTGATTCCCCGGCAGCAGTTCGAGGTGCCGATCCAGGCCGCGATCGGCTCCCGGGTCATCGCCCGCGAGACGATCCGGGCGATCCGCAAGGACGTCCTGGCCAAGTGCTACGGCGGTGACATCACCCGCAAGCGCAAGCTGCTGGAGAAGCAGAAGGAGGGCAAGAAGCGGATGAAGATGGTCGGCTCGGTCGAAGTGCCGCAGGAGGCCTTCATCGCGGCCCTGTCCCAGGACCCCGGCGCGGTCGAGAAGGCCAAGAAGTAGCCGTGGCCGAGCAGGCGTCGCCGTCCGCTTCGGCCCAGCCGGCACGAACCCGCAGCTTCACCCGACGTGGCGGCCGGATGCCGCCGAGCCACGCGACCGCCTACGAGCTGCTCGCGCCGACCTACGTGCTGGACCTGCCGAGGGCAGGGGGCGACCGCTCGACCGACGTCGACCCGGCGCTGCGCCTCGACGTGGAGGCTGTCTTCGGCCGAGTGGCGCCGCTGGTCGTCGAGGTGGGTTCGGGGTCCGGCGACGCGGCAGTGGCGGGGGCGCGGGCGCGGCCCGACTGGGACGTGCTGGCCTTCGAGGTATGGCGTCCCGGCGTCGGCCAGGCGCTGGCCAGGCTGGCCGCTGACCCACCGGGCAACCTGAGGTTCGCCGAGGTGGATGCCTCCACCGCCCTGCTGTCCCTGCTGGGTCCTGGCGCGGTGCACGAGCTGTGGACCTACTTCCCCGACCCGTGGCCCAAGGGCAGGCATCACAAGCGCGCGGCTGGTGACCCCCGGCTTCGCCGACACGGTGTCCAGGGTGCTGCAGCCCGGGGGACTGTGGCGCGTGGCCACCGACTGGCCGGAGTATGCCGCGGTCGTGCGGCGGGTCGTCGGTGCTGACAGCCGGTTCGCCGCGGCAGGCGAGGCGCGGGCGCCGTTGCGTCCGCTCACCCGCTTCGAGCGGCGAGGCGTCGCCGAGGGCCGGCCGATCGCCGACCTGGCCTTCCGGCGGGTCTGAGGTAGCGACCTGCGCGGATAAGGCATTCGCCCGATGTCAGGGGCTACCTCAGGGGCGCATCGTGGGGTCATCGATCCGGCTGGCGGATCAGCCGACAGGCAACCAGGAGAAGACGATGAGCGCTCACAAGACCCCCTACGACCCCTACCTCGAGGCCGAGCTGGCCTACCGCCGCGAGCGGATGATCCAGGACTGGAACGGCGACTCGTGGTGGACCCGGCTGCGCCACCAGCTGCACCCGGAGGAGACCGGTCCGGCCCGCCGGACCCAGCACCGCTCCGCGTGAGCGACACGGCCGCACAGGCCGTGCCGACGGTGTCGGTGCCCGGGGCCATCATGGAGCCCATGCTCACCGACCACAGCCCCCAGGTTGCGCTGGTGGGACGCACCGCCGAGCTGACCAGGTTGACCGACCTGGCCGGGCTCGGCGGTGCTGCTGCGTTGGGGGGTGTCGTGGTCGTCGGGGGAGACGCCGGGGTGGGCAAGTCGCGGCTGCTCACCGAGGTCGCCGGCCAGGCGATGGCTCAGGGTTGGCTCGTGGCCGCGGGACACTGCCTCGACTTCGGCGACTCCGCGCTTCCCTACCTGCCGTTCACCGAGCTGTTCGGCCGGCTGATGGACGGCGAGCCCGAGCTGATGGAGCAGGTCGCCGCCCGGCACCCAGCGGTGCAGCGCCTCCTGCCGGGCCGCCGGGTGATCGGCAGCACCGACGAGCGCGCCGGGCCCAGCTCAGCCGGTCCCCCCCACCCGGTCGGGTCCGCGGGCGCCCGGGAGCCGAGCCGCGAGGGGATCGCGCGAGGTGAGCTGTTCGCCGACGTGCACGCCACGGTCGAGGTGCTCGCAGCCGAGCGGCCAGTCCTGGTCGTCATCGAGGACGTGCACTGGGCCGACCGCTCGACCATCGACCTGCTGACCTATCTCTTCGCCCGCGCCGGCCGCTCCGGGTGGAGCCTGGTGGTCTCCTACCGGGCTGACGACGTGCACCGTCGACACCCGCTGCGCGCGACGCTGGCCGAGTGGGGCCGGCTGCCGGCGGTGACCAGGCTGACCCTGGAGCCGTTGCCGGACGGCGACGTGCGCGCCCTGATCCGCGCCCATCACCCGGCCCCGCTGCCTCCCTGGCAGCTGCAACAGATCGTGCGGCGCGCCGATGGCAACGCGTTCTTCGCCGAGGAGCTCGTCGGTGCCGCCGCAGGCCTGGGGGAGGAGCTGCCCGCAGCCCTGGCCGACGTGCTGCTGACCCGGCTCGAGCGGCTCGGCGAGCAGGCGCGCACGGTGGTGCGCGCCGCCGCCTGCGCCGGGCGACAGGTCTCCCACGAGCTGCTGTCGGAGGTGGTGGGCCTGGGCGCGCAGGAGCTGGAGGCAGCCCTGCGCGAGGCCGTCGAGGCGACCGTGCTGGTGCCGGCAGGTCCGACCTCCTACCGGTTCCGGCACGCCCTGCTGGCCGAGGCGGTCTACGACGACCTGTTGCCCGGCGAGCGCACGCGGGTGCACGCCGCGTATGTCGCTGCCCTGCGGGAGGGTCGGGTCGCCGGTCCAGCCGCCGAGCTGGCCCGGCACGCCCGGGTCGCCCACGACCGGCTGACCGCGCTCACCGCCGGTGCCGAGGCTGGCGACGAGGCGATGGCCGTCGGCGGCCCCGACGAGGCCGCCGACCACTACGAGCACGCCTTGGAGCTGGCGGTCGACCTCGACCTGGTGCGGCAGGCCGGCCTTGACGTCACCGACCTGACCGCCCGGACGGCAGATGCCCTGCTCGTCGCCGGCCAGCCGCATCGCGCCCTGGCGGTGCTGCGCGACCGGCTCACTGACCCCAGCCTCGACACGACCGAGCGGGTCGTCCTGCTCAGCCACCTGGGTCTGGTGGCGCTGACCGTCGACGACTCGCCGGTGGCCCCGCTGACGGCGACCACCGAGGCCGTGGGACTGCTCGCCGAGGTCGCGCCGTCGCTGCGGGCAGAGGTCTGGTCGATCCACGCTCGAGCCAACATCAACGCCGGGCGCCGTGAGGAGACCGCGCGCTTCGCGCAGTGGGCCCTGGACCTGGCCGAGGAGCACGGCCTCGACCGGGTCGCCTTCGAGGCGGCGACCACTCTGGGCCGCCTCAAGGAGTTCACCGACGACCCCTCGGCGTCCCAGGCCGCGCTGCGCGAGGTCGTCGCCCGGGTGCGCTCGGCGCACGACACGCCGGCGCTGATCCGGGCCCTGCACCAGCTGGGGGGCTCCACGCTGGAGATCGGTGACGCGGTGGGAGCAGCCCCGATCTATCGGGAGGCAGCCGAGCTGGCCTCGCTGCATGGGCGCCAGTGGGCGCCCTACGGCCTGGACGCCCGCGTGCTGGCCGGCGTCACGGCTTTCATGACCGGCGACTGGGACACCACCGCTTCGCTGGTCGACCGCACCGGCCACGCGCCGCCGCCGCTGGCTGACGCGCTGCTGGACGCGGTGGCGTTGATGCTGGCCGTCGGCCGCGGCGAGCCCGATGCCGAGCGCCTGCTGGAGAGCGCCAAGAGCTGGTGGGGTCGCGACGGCTGGACGACAGTGCTCAGCGCCGGCCCTGGTGTGGAGTGGCATGCCCGGCGCGGTGACCTGAGGGGGGCCGTCGCGCTGCATGACCTGGCGGTCGCCACCGTGCTCGACCTGTGGGAGGTGCCCGCGTTCCATGCCCAGGTGCGGCTCGCAGCGCAGGTCCTGGGGCGCCTCGCGACGGCAGCGGGACAGGCGACCGGAGCCGACCGCGACTGGATCGTCGCCCAGGCCGATCGCCTGTCGGCGGCAGCGCTGTCCGTCGAGCAGGCCGCCGACGAGGCTGGCCTGACCCACGGGCCGGAGAGCCTGGCCTGGCACCGCAGGCTGGCGGCCGAGCACCGGCATGTCCACTGGCTCACCGGCGACGAGGACACCGAGGTGGGCGACCTCGTGGCGGTCTGGCAGCAGGCGATCGCCGCCTTCGAGGCGATGGCGGACCCCTATGAGGCCGCGCGCTCCCGCAGCAGGCTCGCCGCCGTCCTCGAGGCGTCCGGTGACCTCGCCGGCGCGTCGGCGGAGCGTGAGCAGGCCGTGGTGACCGCCCGCCGGCTGCGCGCCCGACCCCTGCTCGAGGAGCTCACCGAGGCTATCGGTGCTCGCACACCCAGCCGAGCCGTCGCGGGCACCGCGGCGAGCACCGAGCTGACCGCCCGCGAGCTGGAGGTGGTCCGGCTCGTCGGCCGGGGGCGCACCAACGGCCAGATCGCCCAGCAGCTGTTCATCAGCACCAAGACCGCGAGCGTGCACGTCTCGCACATCCTGGCCAAGCTGGGCGCCCGCCGACGCACCGAGGCCGCCGCGATCGCCCGGGAGCGGGGGCTGATCGACTGACCCGCTCAGGCGCCCTTGCTCGCGACCGGGATGTCGCGCAGCACACGATGCGTCGCGGCGATGGTCAGCACCATCAGGAGCAGACCGAGCAACAGGCCCAGCGCCGTGCCACCCGTGGCGATCGCCGTGGTGCTGTCCGTGGGTGCGAACTGTGCGTCCGGGTCCAGGGAGACCAGGCTGAGTCCGATGACTGGCACCCCCACGGTCAGCGGGAGGAGCAGGGTGCCGACCCAGCCGCCGAAGCGCAGGTAGGTCGCCCCGACCAGCAGCCCGCTGAGGTTGCCTGCCACCAGGATCAGCACCAGTCCCCACAGATGGGTCCAGCCGCCTGAGGCGAGCAGCGCCTGGCTGCCGGTGTCCTCGGCTGTGCCATGGAACCAGCCCAGCCGCTCGTAGGCGACTGCCTCGACGACGAGCATCAGGGTCACGACCAGGGCATACCCAGTCCCGACGATCACCGAGGTGGCGACGGCACCGCGAACGAAGGAGCGACGGGTCATCCCGCTGGCGACGTGGACGGGCAGGTAGGTGGAAACCAGGATGATCGCGATGGCGAACGGAAACCACAGGGCCGCGTGCTGCGCGAACTGCACGGCGGACAGCTCGGGGCGCACGGCCCGGCTGACCACGGCGAGCACCGCAACAGCGGCGACCAGAGCCATCCCGAGCGTCCAGGCGCCGAGCCGGGCCTGCAGGCGGACCAACCGTCGGGTCAGGCGCCACCACTGCGGTGCGCGCTTCAGTGGTGCCGTGGTCGGGACGGTGGTCAGGGAGCTGGCGGTCATCGGGCGTCCTTGTCTGCGAGCGGGCGGTGGCTGGCCGAGGGGCCGCCCTTCGGGACCGGTCCGAGGTCGGTCGTCGGGTCGGTGAGGTGGACGAAGAGGTCCTGCAGGGGCACGGCGCCCACCGTCAGCCCGTGCTGTTCGAGCTCGGCGACCCACTGCGGGTCGGCCGGCCCGAAGACGGTGACCTGACGGGTCGGCCCCAGGTCGCGGACCCCGATGACCCGGACGTCACGCGTTGCCCCGGCCACGCGGTCGGCCCGACCGGTGATGCTCAGCCCCTGGGATCGGAGCTGCTCGGACTCCTGGGAGAGCAGCAGCCGACCCCGGTCGAGCACCGTCACGGTGTCCAGCAGGTGCTCCACCTCGCTGATCAGGTGGCTGGAGAGGATGACCGTGCGCGGGTGCGCCACGAAGTCCTCGAGCAGCTCGCTGTAGAACAGGTGACGCGACGGTGCGTCCATGCCCAGGTGCACCTCGTCCAGCATCGTCAGCGGAGCCCGCGACGCGATCCCGACGACCACGCCCAGGGCCGACTGCTTGCCCCGGGACAGCGTCTGCGGCTTGCTGCGCAGCGGCACCTCGAACTGGTCGAGAAGCCGCTCGGCGTAGTCGCGGTCGAACGACGGGCGGGCGAGCTCCTGGAAGTCCAGGTTCGCCCGCACCCGTTCGTCGCCGAGCAGGTCGCCGGACTCACGGATCAGGCACACCTGCTCCATCAGGGCCTCGTTCTCGAAGGGGTCTGCCCCGTCGAGAGCCACCTGGCCGGCGCTGGGCCGGCGCAGGGAGGCCAGTGCGGAGAGCAGCGTGGTCTTGCCTGCGCCGTTGCGGCCGAGGAGGCCATGGATCCGGTCCTGGGAGAGGTCCAGGTCGACACCGGACAGGGCGGGCGTGCTGCCGTAGGACACGGAGAGGTCACCGGTGGTGACGTGCAGGCCGGTCATCGTGCTGGCTCCTTGTTGGTCGGGGTGGGGGTGGGCTCGTGGTGCTCGTGGATGTATGCCGTGAGATCGGCGGCGCTGATGCCCAGCACGTCCGCGTCCCGCAGGACGGGATCGACCCGGTCGGTGAAGAAGGCCTTGCGGCGCCGTGAGCGGAGCCGGTCCGGCGCACCCGGTGTGACGAACATGCCCACGCCGCGCTGCTTGAACAGCACGCCCTCCTCCACCAGCTCGCTGAACGCCTTGGCGGCGGTGGCGGGGTTGATCCGGAAGGTGGTCGAGTACTGGGTCGTCGACATCACCTGGTCACCTGCCCGCAACGTCCCGGAGAGGATGTCGGCGCGGATGGACTCGGCGATCTGGACGTAGATCGGGTCTCGCCCGTCGAACACGATGGCTGCTCCGCTCGTTCAGGGGTTCGTTACTCAACTAATGAACCACAGAACGAGGACGAGTGTCAACTCCCAGCACGACGAGGGGCGGACAGCCCGGCCCCGGCCGGGGGTGGGCGACAATGTGCCCGTGCCGTCCGTCCTGCCCGAGGGGGAGCCCGTCCCGCCGGACGGCTCTCTCCCGGCAGCGGCTCTGGAGCACCTGGACGAAGCACCCTTCGGCGTCTACCTGCACGTCCCCTACTGCCGGGTGCGCTGCGGCTACTGCGACTTCAACACCTACACGCTGTCCGAGCTCGACGGGGGAGCCAGCGCCGTGGCGGGCTTCACCGCGGCCGCGGTGTCCGAGGTCGAGCTGGCCGGACGAGTGCTGCGCGCCGGTGCAGCCGCAGTGCCGCCGGTGGGGACCGTCTTCGTCGGCGGAGGGACGCCGACGATGCTCGCCGTGGCAGAGCTCGGTGCCCTGATCGGTGCAGTCGAAGCGACCTGGGGATTGGCGCCGGGGGCGGAGGTGACGACCGAGGCCAACCCCGACACGGTGACGCCACTGGTCGCCGACCAGCTCGCTGCGGCTGGCTTCACCCGGGTGAGCCTGGGCATGCAGTCCGCCGTGCCTCACGTGCTGGCGACGCTGGACCGGACGCACGACCCCGCCAACGTGGACGCCGCTGTCGCGGCACTGCGCGCGGCCGGTCTGCAGGTCAGCCTCGACCTGATCTACGGCACGCCGGGGGAGTCGCTGGCGGACTGGCGACGCAGCCTGGAGCAGGCGCTGTCGCTCGCGCCGGACCACGTGTCGGCCTACGCCCTCGTCGTCGAGGAGGGCACCCGCCTGGCCGGTCAGGTGCGCCGCGGTGAGGTCGCGGCCCCGCAGGGCGACGACCAGGCCGACAAGTACGAGCTCGCCGACGAGCTGCTCGCTCTGGCCGGCTACGGCTGGTATGAGATCAGCAACTGGGCCCGTGACGAGGCCGCCAGGTGCCGGCACAACCTGGGTTACTGGGAGGGGATGAACTGGTGGGGAGTCGGTCCGGGGGCGCACAGCCATGTCGGCGGCGTCCGCTGGTGGAACGTCAAGCACCCCACGGCCTATGCGCGCCGACTGGCCGACGGCCAGTCCCCGGGCCATGCGCGCGAGGTGCTGACACCGCGGCAGCAGGGGCAGGAGCAGGTCCTGCTCCAGGTGCGGACGTCGGCGGGCCTGTCGCTGGACGTGCTCGACCCAGCGGGCCGGCGTGCTGTCGCGGGGCTGATCGCCGAGGGTCTGGTCGACGGCGCGACAGCGTTAGGCGGACGCGTGGTGCTGACCCGGCGAGGGCGCCTGCTGGCCGACCTGGTGGTGCACCGCCTGCTGGCGTGAGGTCGACATCGGATGCGGGCCTGCGCGGCGCGCCGCGGCCGCTAAGTCGGTTCTCTCGGCTAGACATGAAGAGGACCCTGAACGGTGTGAGCGTGCAGGGCCCTGATCACGGCTGAGAGTGGGTGTGGGCCCCTCGCGAAGTATGAGTTCGCGAGAGGCCCACGTTTTGACCGGGGTGATGTTCCGATCGACCGGGTCTGGAGTCCGTTGGCTCGCCCCTCCCCATCACGGGAGGGTGTCACTGGGCCGAAGCTCAGATCGCGAATCCACGACTGTCAGACCGGTCAGCTCTCCGGCGAACCGGAGTGCGTAGGGACGTTCTAGTCCCATTCCGCGGCGGGCGCAAGGGGTGCTGAGCCCGATCTCTGGCCCACCGGCGTCCAGACGGCGTGTCGCACAGGACACGCCGTCAGGGGTGGTGCACCGAGTGGCCCGTCAGCTGAGGATGCGGATCTGGAACGGGTACTCGTAGCGCTCGCCCTGGCTGGCGCGCAGCGCCCCCTTGATGTGGGCGATGGCGGCGACGACGAAGGTGATCAGCCACACCGGGATGGCCAGCACGAGCCCGATCCCGAAGGTGAGGAAGGCCAGGATCAGGGCCAGGACGTTGACCACCCAGAACGAGACGTTGAAGTTGAACGCCCCGGCTGAGGCATGTCGCACCATCGCACTGCGGTCCTTGTAGATGAACCAGATGATGAGCGGGCCGAGGATGCTGAGCGTGCCCGCGCTGAGGATGAACGCTGCCGGTGCCGACAGGTGCGCCAGGACCGCCATCGTGCGGTCGTCGATCCCGTCGTCGTTCCGGTTCACTCCCTGCTGCTGGCCGTAGCCCTGCTGTCCGTAGGGCTGCTGCCCGTAGGGCTGCTGCCCGTACGCCTGCTGCGGGTACTGCTCCGCCGGTCCCGGCTGCTGGCCGTAGGGCTGCGGTGCCGAGGGGTAGCCGCCACCCTGCTGCGCGGCATACGGGCCTTCCTGCGGCGGCGGGGGAGGGCTGCCGGGCTGCCAGGTGTTGTCGGGGGGCTGGGTCATCCTGCTCACTCCATGGGGTCGTCGGGCTCGTGCGGGTCGACGGTGACAAAGTCGATCAGCTCTTCGACGCTGGCCAGCAACGTCGGTTCCAGGTCACGGAAAGAACGTACGGCACCCAGGATCTGCTTCCATCCGTGCGCGACATCGGTCTGGGTGCGATGCGCCCAGCCCAGCTCCTGCAGAACGCCGTGCTTCCATGAGCGGCCCCGCTCGATGACCGGCCACTCCTGCAGGCCGAGGCGCTGCGGCCGCACGGACTGCCAGACGTCGACGTACGGGTGGCCCAGCACCTTGGCCCATCTGGCCTGCGGCATCGCGCGCACTGCGTCGACGACGCGCTGCTCCTTGGTGCCCGGCACCAGGTGGTCCACCAGGACACCCATCCGGCGCCGGCTCGTGGGGGCGAACGCGCGGACCACCGCCCCGAGGTCGTCGACGCCGTCCAGCAGCTCGACGACGACACCCTCGACGCGCAGGTCGTCACCCCATACCTTCTCGACCAGCTCTGCGTCATGGCGCCCCTCGACGAACAGGCGCGAGCCCGCGGCGACCCGCGCCGGCGTCTGGCGCACCGCTCGGGAGCCGCTGGCGGTGCGGGCCATGTCCTGCCGGGCCCGGTCCAGCGCCAGCCGGTCGGCGGCCCTCGGCGGGGTGAGGACCACGGGGGCGCCGTCGAGGAGGAAGCCGGGCCCGAGCGGGAAGCCGCGGAGCCGTCCGCGACGGTCCTCCAGGTGGACCACGCGCATGCCGCCGGCGGTCTCGACCCGGATGATCGCGCCACACCAGCCGGTCTGCGCGTCCTCGACGACCATCCCGACCTCGGCCTCGACCTGCGTGGAGCGCCCCCGGCTGCCGGCCCGCCAGTCGGTGGCAAGCACGTCGGTGACGTCATGGAGGTCCACTGTCCGAGGGTAGGCGGTGCCGCGGGCGCGGCCTGGGGTCGACGCGCCGCGCGCCGACGACCGGGGCGCAGCGACCTAGGCTCGGCCCGTGACGCGGACCCCGGGTGCGGCTCCCGCCGAGCTGCTCCAGCGCTGGGCGCTGCGCCTGGACGGGAGCCCCTGGATCGGCTTCATGTCCACGGTGTGGCCCGTCCGTGGGCCGGCCGGTGAGCGCTGGGCGCTGAAGGTCACCGACGCCCATCACGCCCCCACGCACGAGGCCGCGGCCCTGGCTGCCTGGGCGGCTGCCGGAGCTCCGGTCGTGGGCGTCATCGCGCAGGAGGGGCACGCGCTGCTGCTGGAGCGGCTCGACGCCGACCGTGACCTGGCCCGGCACCCGGACGCCGACGAGGCCGACCGGCTTCTCGCGGCCTGCCTCCAGCGACTGGGCGGGGTCGTCGCCCCCGCCGGAGTGCCCAGCCAGGCACAGGAGGTCGAGCGCCAGCTCGGCTCGATCGAGCGCAACCTGGCACACGCACCGCAGCTGCTGGACGCCGCGACGGTGGACCGCGCACGGGCCACGCTCACCGAGCTCCTGGCCGACCTGAGGGCCTTGCCCGCACGGCAGCTCTGCCTGTTGCACGACGACCTGCATCACCTCAACGTGCTGCACCGGGCCGGGGAGGAGACCGGCGCGTGGGTGGTCATCGACCCGCTGCCGCGAGCCGGCCTGCGAGAGGTGGAGGTCGTCGCGCCGCTGCGCAACCGGTGGGCCGACGTGGCCGCCACCGGTGACCCCGACCGGGCTCTGCGGCGCAGACTGGCCGTGGTCGGCGAGCCCTCGGGGCTCGACCTCGAGCGGGCCGCCGCCATCAGCCAGGCCGTGGCGGTCGACAACCTGCTCTGGCTGCTGCCGCGGGAGCCGGACTCGCTGTTCGTCCCGCCCTACACCGTGCTGTCCCGGTGGTGACCAGACCGGCCGATCTGCCCGACCGCGTAGACTTGGCACTCACATCTGTCGAGTGCCAGCACCCCCGCCGGCATGAGCGAGCAGGAGGTGAGGGGTCGTGAGCGACGAGCGGCGACTGCAGGTGCTGCGCGCGATCGTGCAGGACTATGTGCGCACCTCCGAGCCGGTGGGCTCCAAGGCCCTGCTCGAGCGGCACCAGCTGGGAGTCTCGGCCGCCACCGTCCGCAACGACATGGCGGCACTGGAGGAGGACGGGCTGATCACCGCCCCTCACACCAGCGCGGGGCGGATCCCCACCGACGCTGGCTACCGGCTCTTCGTCGACCGGCTGTCGGCGATCAAGCCGATGACCCGGGCGGAGCGGGCCGCCATCGAGCGCTTCCTGCACGGGGCGGTCGACCTCGACGACGTCGTCAGCCGCACCGTCCGGCTGTTGTCCTCGCTGACCCACCAGGTCGCCGTCATGCAGTACCCGTCGCTGACCCGGTCCACCGTGCGGCACATCGAGGTCGTCCCGCTGGGCGGGTCGCGGCTGATGCTCGTCCTGATCGTCAACACCGGCCGGGTCGAGCAGCGCGTCGTCGATGTCGGACGCTCGGTCGAGGGGCTCGACGGCGAGCAGGTGGTCCGCGAGGTGCGGGACCTGGTCAACCGGCACGCGGTCGGCGCCCTGGTCACGGCGGTCCCCGGGCTGCTCGCCCAGGCGATGGACGAGCTGAAAGTGGCAGACCGGCCCGTGGCCGGCGCGGTCTTCGACAGCCTCGGCGAAGCCCTGCTGGAGGAGACCGAGGAGCGGGTGGTGCTCGCCGGCACCGCCAACCTGGCGCGGTTCGGCACCGACTTCCCCACCTCGATCGGCCCTGTGCTGGAGGCCTTGGAAGAACATGTGGTGTTGTTGCGGTTGATGGGCAGCATGGGTGCAGTGCTCGACGACGACGCCGTGGCCGTCAGCATCGGCGCGGAGAACCCGTACGAGGGGCTCCGGTCGACGTCGGTGATCACCACGCACTACGGCACCGGTTCCTCGGCCAGCGCCGGCGGGATCGGCGTGGTCGGACCCACCCGGATGGACTACCCGATGACCATGGCCGCCGTGCGGGCGGTCGCGCACTATGTCAGCCAGATCCTGGAGACCTGACCCCATGACGACGAGGACTGCAGTGCCCACGACGATGAGGACTTCCACGTGAACGACTACTACGGCGACCTCGGGGTGAGCCGCGAGGCCACCCCGGAGGAGATCAAGCGGGCCTACCGCAAGAAGGCCCGTCAGCTGCACCCCGACGTCAACCCTGGCGCCGACGCCGAGTCGGAGTTCAAGCGGGTCAGCCAGGCCTACGACGTCCTGTCGGACCAGGGCAAGCGGTCGGCCTACGACCAGGGACAGGACCCCTACGCCGGCGCGACCCAGGGCTACGGCCAGGGGTTCACCTTCACCGACATCATGGACGCCTTCTTCGGTGGCGGCGCGGCCGGCAGCCGAGGCCCGCGCTCGCGCTCGATGCGCGGCCAGGACGCGCTGGTGCGGCTGGACCTCGACCTGGGGACCGCGGTCTTCGGCGGCCAGGAGACGCTCACCATCGACACCGCGACCCGGTGCGCGACGTGCACCGGCAGCGGCACGCAGCCGGGCACCGGCACCCGCACCTGCACCGTGTGCGCGGGGCGCGGTGAGATCCAGCAGGTGCAGCGCAGCTTCCTCGGACAGGTGATGACCTCCCGTCCATGCTCGGCCTGCCGAGGCTTCGGCGAGGTCATCGAGCACCCGTGCTTCGACTGCTCCGGAGAGGGACGGGTCCGCACCCGTCGCGACCTGACGATCAAGGTGCCAGGCGGGGTCGACACCGGCACCCGCATCCAGCTCGCGGGGGAGGGGGAGGTCGGACCAGCCGGTGGCCCTGCCGGTGACCTGTACGTCGAGGTCGCGGTGCGTCCGCACGAGACGTTCCGACGGCGCGGAGACGACCTGCACTGCTCCATCGAGGTGCCGATGACAGCCGCAGCCCTCGGCGCGACGCTGACCGTCGACAGCTTCGACGGACCGACCGAGATCGACCTGCGCCCCGGGGCACAGCCCCAGGACGCGATCACGCTGCCCGAGCAGGGCGTGACGCACCTGCGGGGCACCGGCCGCGGCGACCTCGTCGTCCACCTCGACGTCAAGGTGCCCACCAAGCTCGACGACGAGCAGCGCGAGCTGCTCGCCCGGCTGGCCGAGGCGCGCGGGGAGTCGCGCCCCGTCGGTCGCATGTCGCCGGCCCACGGCGGCATCTTCGGCAAGCTCAAGGAAGCCTTCAGCGGGCGGTGAGCTGGGTCCAGCGTCGCGCTGCCGTGGGGACGCCACACCGCCGCCGGCTCCGGCTGCCGTGACGGGCACCCCAGCCACTGCTCAGCGGACCGACGGCCAGCCCACCAGCGTGTGGGACGGGCGCGTGCGGCCGGTCACCGTCGGCGCCACCGCGCTGATCGCGCTGTTCGCCGTCGAGTACGTCGCCGTCGGGACGGCGATGCCGACCGTGGCGCGCGACCTGGACGGCCTGGAGCTGTATGCCCTGGCCTTCGGCGCGACCGTCGCCGCCAGCGTGATCGGGATGATCCTGGGCGGCTGGTGGAGCGACCACTCCGGTCCGCGAGCGGTGATCGTGACGGGTGGGTCCACCTTTGCCGCGGGCCTGCTGGTCGCCGGCCTCGCGCCGACCATGGAGGTGTTCGTCCTCGGGCGGGGCGTCCAGGGACTCGGCGGGGGACTGTCGACGGTGGCGGTGTATGTCGTGATCGCCCAGGGGGTCCCGGACGCGCTGCGGCCTCAGGTCTTCAGCCTGCTGGCAGCCGCCTGGGTCGTGCCCGGGCTCGTCGGGCCCTTCCTGACCGGCCTGGTGGTGGAGCACTGGGGCTGGCGGTGGGTGTTCGTGGGCGTGGCCCCCCTCGTGGTGGCCGGACTGGCCGTGCTGCTCCCCGCCCTCGGCCGGACCCGCAGGGCCGAGGACGCGCCCTACCTGTCGGTGGCGACCGTCCTCTGGGCGGTGGTCGCCGCGGCGTGCGTGTGCGTGCTCAACCTCGCGGGCAAGGAGGTCACCGCTGCGGAGGCCGTGGCCGCCGTGCCGTTCGTGGCCGGAGTCGGGGTCGCCGCGTGGCGACTGTTGCCTCCGGGCACGCTGCGCTTCGGCCGGGGTCTGCCGTCGGTGTTCGGCGCTCGCGGGGCGATCGGTGCCACCATCCTCGCGGCCGAGGCCTATCTGCCGCTCATGCTGCAGGAACGGCACGGCTGGACGCCGGCGCAGGCCGGCGGCGCGCTGGCCGTGGGGGCGGTCACCTGGGCGACCGGGTCGTGGCTGCAGGGGCGGCTGCGCGCGGATGCCGACCGGTTCACGGTCCTGGTGGTGGGCTCGACGACCATCGTGCTCGGGGTCTGCGCACTGCTGGTGTCGGTCTGGCTGGACTGGCCCGGATGGACCGTGCTCCTGGTCTGGGGCGTGGCGCTCCTCGGGGTCGGGGCCGCGTTCCCGACCACCTCCCTGCTGACCATGCGGCTGTCCCCGCCGGAGCAGCTGGGTCGCAACAGCTCCTCCCTCCAGATCAGCGAGGCGCTGGCCTCCGCCGTCGTGCTGGCCGGGGCCGGGGCGGTCTTCACGGCGTTGTATGCCGGGTCGCCGCACCTGGCCTTCGTCGCGGTCTGCGTCGCGGCCGTGCTGACCGGCCTGGCGGCCCTGCTGACCTCACTCCGCGCCCGTCCGGCGAGCAGCCCCGCGGGCCGGTAGCGTTCCCAGCGTGACGCTCTGCCTGTTCTGCCGTATCGCCGCCGGGGAGATCCCGGCGCAGACGGTGCTCGAGACCGACTCCGTCATCGCCTTCGCCGACATCGCCCCGGCGGCCCCGGTGCACGTGCTGGTGGTGCCCAAGACGCATCACGAGAGCCTGGCCGCGATGGCCGCTGCCGACGGGCCGGGTGTGGCGGCCCTGTTTGCAGCGGCGGGTGAGGTGGCGCTCTCCCAGGGGGTGGCCGACTCGGGCTACCGGCTGGTCAGCAACGTCGGGCCCGACTCCGGCCAGGCGGTCCCGCACGTCCACGTCCACGTCCTGGGTGGCCGCAACCTGGGCGCCCTCCTGTCCGGGCCCGACTACACTTGATGGCCTGATGACCGAGCCCGCCTCCGAGCACGACGCACCACGCCAGAGCCCCGCCCTCACCCCCGCAGCCAACCAGGCTTCGGCACGCCCGGGTCGCGGAGTGCCGTCCACCCACACCGTGACCGTCCCGCCCGAGGTGGCGATGGTCTCGCTGCTCGGTCCGCGCGATGAGCTGCTGCGCACGATCGAGCGCTCCTTCCCGCGGGTCGACGTGCACGTGCGCGGCAACGAGTTCCGGCTGGCAGGGGAGTCGGCCGAGGTGGCCCTGGTCGAGCGGCTCGTCGACGAGCTGCTCGTCGTCGTCGGCGCGGGACAGCCGCTCAACCGTGACGCGGTCGAGCGGTCGATCTCGATGCTGCGCAGCGCCACGGCCGAGCGACCCGCCGACGTGCTGACGATGAACATCGTCAGCAACCGCGGGCGCACCATCCGGCCCAAGACGCTCAACCAGAAGCACTACGTCGACGCCATCGACCGGCACACCATCGTCTTCGGCATCGGTCCCGCCGGCACCGGCAAGACCTACCTGGCGATGGCCAAGGCGGTGGCCGCCCTGCAGGCCAAGGCGGTCAACCGGATCATCCTGACCCGGCCCGCCGTCGAGGCCGGTGAACGCCTCGGCTTCCTTCCCGGCACGCTCAACGACAAGATCGACCCTTACCTGCGCCCGCTGTACGACGCGCTGCACGACATGGTCGACCCCGACTCGATTCCCCGGCTGATGGCGTCCGGGACGATCGAGGTGGCGCCGCTGGCCTACATGCGCGGCCGCACTCTCAACGACGCGTTCGTCATCCTGGACGAGGCACAGAACACCTCGGCCGAGCAGATGAAGATGTTCCTGACCCGGCTGGGGTTCGGCTCGCAGATGGTGGTCACCGGCGACGTCACCCAGGTCGACCTGCCCGGCGGCACTGTCTCTGGCCTGCGGGTCGTGCAGAGCATCCTGGACGGAGTGCCGGACGTGCACTTCTCCATGCTGACCAGCCAGGACGTCGTCCGCCACCAGCTGGTCAGCGCCATCGTCGACGCCTACGGCCGGTTCGAGGCGAGCCAGCCGGCGGCCTCGAGCCAGCGACGGGACCACCGGCGCGACGAGCGACGCGAGGGGCGGGGCGGCTCCGCGTGAGCGTCGAGGTGCTCAACGAGTCCGGCGACGTGCCCTCACCGGTGCCCGAGCAGGAGCTCGCCGACCTGGCCCGCTATGTCCTCGAACAGCTGCGGGTGCACCCGCAGGCCGAGCTGTCGATCACCCTGGTCGACGAGCCGGCGATGGCTGCGCTCCACCAGCAGTGGATGGACCTGCCCGGTCCCACCGACGTGATGAGCTTCCCGATGGACGAGCTGCGCCCTGGCAGCGAGAGCGGCGAGGCCGGCGAGGCGGGCGCCGTGCTGGGTGATGTCGTGCTGTGTCCGTCGTATGCCGCCGCGCAGGCAGAGCAGGCCGGCCACTCGATCGCCGACGAGCTGCTCCTGCTGACCACGCACGGCATCCTGCACCTGCTCGGGTTCGACCACGCCGACCCGCGCGGCGAACGGGAGATGTTCGACCTGCAGCGGACTCTCCTGCTCACCTTCCTGGCTCAGCAGGGGCGCAGCAGCACCGCTGCCCCTGAGCCTCAGCTCGGCGGCTGAGATGACCACGCTGATCCTCATCTCGCTGGTCGCCCTGCTGGTCGCCTTCCTGCTGGCAGCCGCCGAGACCGCGATCATGCGGGTCTCCCGGCACCGTGCCGACCAGCTGGCCGACGACCGGGTCCGCGGCGGTGCGGCGCTGGTGGCGATCGTCGCCGACTCCGCGCCCTACCTGGCTGTCGCTGCCTTCGCGCGTGTGGTGGCCGAGGCGACGGCCGCGGTGCTGATGGCCGTGGCGGTCGACACCGCCACCGACAACCACTGGCAGACCGCGCTCATCGCGATCGCGGTGATGACCGTGCTGTCGTTCGTCGTCGTCGGTGTCTCACCGCGCACCCTGGGCCGCCAGCACGTCGAGCAGGTGGCGTTGAGCGCGGCCCCGGTCCTGCGGGTGCTGCGGATGCTGCTCGGTCCGCTGGCCAAGCTGCTCGTCGTCTTCGGCAACGCGGTGACCCCCGGCAAGGGGTTCCGCGAGGGGCCGTTCGCCTCCGAGGCCGAGTTCCGCGACCTCGTCGACATCGCCGGGGAGTCGGCGCTGATCGAGGCCGAGGAGCGGGAGATGATCCACTCGATCTTCGAGCTCGGTGACACGGTGGCCCGCGAGGTGATGGTGCCCCGGCCGGACATGGTCAGCATCGGCCGGGACCGTCCGCTGGGCAAGGCGATGTCGCTGTTCCTGCGTTCGGGCTTCTCCCGGGTGCCGGTCATCGGCGAGGGCACCGACGACGTGCTCGGCGTGCTCTACTTCAAGGACGTCGCGCGGGCGGTCAACGCCAACGCCGAGGCTGCCACCGGCGTCTTGGTGACCGAAGTGATGCGACCTGTGCTGCGGGTGCCCGAGTCCAAGCCGGTCGACGACCTGCTCAAGGAGATGCAGGCCGAACGCCTGCACTTCGCGATCGTCATCGACGAGTACGGCGGCACGGCGGGCCTGATCACGATCGAGGACATCCTGGAGGAGATCGTCGGCGAGATCACCGACGAGTACGACCGCGAGCAGGACGAGGTCGAGCACCTCGAGGGCGGCCTCGTGCGCGTCCCGGCGGCCATGCCGGTCGACGACCTGGCCGACCTGTTCGACGTCGAGATCGAGACCGAAGATGTCGACTCCGTGGGTGGCCTGCTCGCGACGACGATCGGGATGGTGCCGATCGCCGGAGCCGTGGGACAGGTGGCGGGCCTGGAGCTGTCCGCCGAGCGGATGGCCGGGCGGAGGCGCCGGGTGGCCACGGTGCTGGTCCGCAAGGTCGTGCCCGAGCGTGACCAGGTCGAGCCGGACGGCCGGGCCGACGACGGCCCCCCGGTCGGTGAGCCAGCACCCGCTGGCCAGAGTCTGAGCGCGTCTCCCGGTCCCCCGGCGGACCCCCCGCCCGCCGCCGGGGCGGACACTCCACGGACGGCAGCGGACAGGGCGCAGGTGCGATGAACGAGCGACCAGAGGGCGCAGAGGCCGCGAAGCCCGATGACTACCGGGCCGGCTTCGCCTGCCTCATCGGACGGCCCAACGCGGGCAAGTCGACGCTCACCAACGCGCTGGTCGGCAGCAAGGTGGCGATCACCTCCAGCAAGCCGCAAACCACTCGGCACACCATCCGGGGGATTCTCACCACGCCGGCCTGGCAGATGGTGCTGGTGGACACCCCCGGGCTGCACCGACCCCGCTCACTGCTGGGCCAGCGGCTCAACGACCTGGTCCGCGAGACCCTCCTGGGTGTCGACGTGATCGGCTTCTGTCTGCCTGCCGACCAACGACCGGGCCCGGGTGACCAGTACATCGCCCGCGAGCTGGCCGAGCTGCAACAGGCTCGGCGGGTGCCGGTCGTCGCCCTGGCGACCAAGAGCGACGCCGTGCCCAAGGACCGGCTCATCGAGCACCTGGTCGCCATCGACCAGCTCGGTGACTGGTCCACGATCGTGCCGTGCTCGGCCGTGCGAGGGGACCAGGTCGGTGAGGTCGCCGACGTGCTCGCCGGCCACCTGCCCCGCTCGCCGATGCTCTATCCGGACGACGTGCTGACCGACGAGCCGCAGCTGGTGATGATCGCCGAGCTGGTCCGGGAGGCAGCACTCGAGGGAGTCCGCGACGAGCTGCCGCACTCGCTCGCGGTCGTCGTCGAAGAGATCACCCCGCGACCCGACCGGCCTGCGAACGACCCGCTCACCGATGTCCGCGTCAACGTGTTCGTGGAGCGGCCCAGCCAGAAGGCGATCATCATCGGCAAGGGAGGCTCCCGGCTGCGCGAGGTCGGGGCCAAGGCCAGAGCCGGGGTCGAGCAGCTGATCGGGCACCGGGTCTATCTCGACCTGCACGTCAAGGTCGCCAAGGACTGGCAGCGCGACCCCAAGCAGCTGCAACGGCTGGGATTCTGACCCCCTCAGAGAGATCGGGTGTCGGCCACGGTCACCCTGATGCCGGGGTGGCAGGCGTGACGTTCATCGTCGACAGGAAACCGTCGAAGAGGCGCTTTGCGTTGAGGTAGGGGGGAACCAGGGGCCAGGAGGGGCCTCGCCAGACGCCGACGACGGTGATCGCGTCCTCGGCGAAGGCGCCACCGTGAACGTAGGCCTGCACATCGCTGCTGAAGGTGACAAGCACGCCGGTGGCACAGTCGTTGGACGGACCGCACAGCTCGACGGCCCGCTCTTGGATGCCCCCGCAGGTTAGTTGGGCTCCCTGGTCACAGAAGTCCTGGACCCACGCCACGACGTCCTCGGTCGACGCCATATCTGTGCCGGGCTCCAAGGGGACTGACCAGACACTCACGGCGACGGTGCCGGTAGGGTCCATGAACGTCTCATAGCCGCCTGTCGCATCCTCCGGGGGCGCCGGGAAGTCCTGCTCCCAGTCCCAGTCGCGGGTGGCCGGCAGCACGCTCCAGTCCGGCGGATGGGAGATCTCCACGCCGTACCGCGTGGTGTAGGCCGTCCAGGAAGACGTGTCGAGCGCGGGCGCCGCGCGTCGGCGGAGGACTGGAGGTGACGGGGGTCGAGGTCTCCAGGCCGGCGGGCTCCGGCGTCCCTGGGTCGCGATCGGTCAGCAGGATGGCGCTCGTGGCGATGGCCAGAGCTGCTGCAGAGGCGGTGAAAGCCACCCTCCGCCTGTGTGTGGTGCGCACCTGAGTGCGCACGCTGTCCACGTCGATCTCCGGTGCGTCCAGCTCATCGGTGAGGCGGCGCGCAGCGTGGGACAGGCGCTGGTCCAGGCTCATGATGTCGCCTCCTTGATGTGCAGCGGGGCTGAGGTGGTCGGCTCCCCCAGCAGCTCAGCGAGCCGCTGGGTGGCGGCATGGCTATGGCTCTTGACGGTGCCAGGGGAGATGCCGAGCGTATCGGCGATCTGCGCCTCGCTCAGGTCCTCGTAGTAGCGCAGCACGATGACCGCCCGTTGTCGTGGCGGGAGGGTCAGTACGGCCGCCCAGACCCTGTGGTGTTCCTCGACATGGTCCACCCCGCCGCTCCAGGTGGCCTGGTCGGGCAGCGGCTGGGGGGTCTCCCTGGAGGACCGTCGTCGCCACCACGACGTGGTCTGGTTGACCAGCACGGTGCGGGTGTAGGCGACCGGCGCCCCCATCTGGGCCACCCGGGGCCAGCGTTGGTAGACCTTGACCAGACTGGTCTGGAGCAGGTCCTCGGCTCGGTGGTAGTCACCGGTCATCAGGTAGGCCGTGCGGAACAAGGATGCGCTGTGGGCACGCACGAACCGGGCGAACGCCTCCTCCTGATCCTGCTGCATCACGCACCTGCATCCTGGACGGACCACGGGACTGCCACTAGTTCACCACGGATGGTCCAGAGCCCGCTGATCCGTGCTAGCCGGAAGCATCAGCAGTCCTGACGTTCATCGCCGACCGGAAACCGTCGAAGAGGCGCTTTGCGTTGAGGTAGGGGGGAACCAGGGGCCAGGAGGGGCCTCGCCAGACGCCGACGACGGTGATCGCGTCCTCGGCGAAGGCGCCACCGTGAACGTAGGCCTGCACATCGCTGCTGAAGGTGACAAGCACGCCGGTGGCACAGTCGTTGGACGGACCGCACAGCTCGACGGGCCTTCGACCTCGTCCTGGCTGTGCGGGCTGGCTGCTCGACATCTCGCGCCTCCGGTGAAGGGTGTGCACTGTTGCCCTTCAAAGGTTGCGAAGCGCCGATCTGGTTCAGTCTCACAGAGGGCGACGTGGTCACAAGACTCAGATGAGGCCGTCCGCGACCAGGAGTCACCCCGCCTTGCGACGCTGCAGGACCACCCCCACCCCCTCCCACCCGTCACGCACGGCGCGCTCCACCTCAGAGTCGGCGCCATAGCGGGCCGCGGCTGCCGTCAGAGTCGCCGCAGCGAACCCCGCGAAGTCGACATCACGCGGCACCGTGCCCGCGGTGGTGAGCACGTCGACCCACACCTGGCCGGCCCGCTCCCAGGAGCTGCCGCCCAGGGCGGTGGCGACCAGGTGGAAGGCCTTGTTGGGGATGCCGGAGTTGATGTGCACGCCACCGTTGTCGTTGCCGGCGTCGTGGGGCAGCTCGACATAGTCCCGCCAGTGGCCCGGCTGGGGGTCCTTGCCGAGCACGGGGTCGTCGTAGGCCGTGCCGGGTGCTGACATCGAGCGCAGCGCCACGCCCTGGACCCGGTCGGTGAACAGCTCGGCGCCGATCAGCCAGTCGGCGCTCTGCGCGGTCTCGCCCCTGACCCACTGGCGGACCAACGAGCCGATCACGTCGCTCACGTGCTCGTTGAGCGCTCCCGGCTGACCGACGTAGGTCAGGCCGGCGGTGAACTGGACCAAGCCGTGGGCGAGCTCGTGGCCGATGACGTCGACGCTGTCGGTGAAGCTGCGGAAGTAGGTGCCGTCGCCGTCGCCGAAGACCATCTGCCCCCCGTCCCAGAACGCGTTGTCGTAGCGACGGCCGTAGTGCACGGTCGCGACCAGGGGCAGTCCGCGGCCGTCGAGGGAGTCCCGTCCGTACGCGCGGTGCAGCAGGTCCCAGGTGTGGCCCAGACCGTCGAAGGCCTCGTTGACCGACTCGTCGGCGTGGACCGGCTCACCCTCCCCGCGTGCCTGTGCTCCCGGGAGCGTGGTGCCGTGCTGGGCGTCGTGGACGGTGCGGTGCGGCTGGGGCAGCGCCGGCGGCCCTTCGGCGACAGCCGGTGCGCCTTGGTCGGGTCGCAGACCGGGCTCGGTGATGTCGGAGAGCGGGCTCATGCCTGGCGGCAGGAACGTGGGCCGCCCTCCCGGCCACCGCGTGCCGCGCAGCTCCCGGCGGGACCGCACCCGTTCGGCGTCCTCGGCCGTCGCCATCAGGTCGGCGGCCATCAGCGGCTCGACGGCCGCCATCCGCTGCAGCAGATAGCCCGGCACGATCGTGCACCGGGCGGGGGACCGGACCTGGGGGGAGGGGCGAGTGAACGACATACCGACACTGTGCCAGCGGCCACCGACGACGCAGGGCGTGGACGGGCCACCGCGCACCAGGTTTGCGGGGCGGCCGCCCCCTAGTGGACCTGCGGTTTTGATGGTTGAGTGGCGTCATGAAGAAACTCATCAACGACCCCGCCGACGTCGTGGCCGAAGCCCTGCTCGGCATGGAGGCTGCACACCCCGACCGGCTGCGCATCGACCACGCCAACAAGATCGTCTACCGCCACGACGCGCCGCGTCAGGGCAAGGTCGGTCTGATCTCCGGGGGTGGCTCGGGCCACGAGCCGATGCACGGCGGTTTCGTGGGACTGGGCATGCTCGACGCGGCCTGCGCCGGCGAGGTGTTCACCTCCCCGGTGCCGGACCAGATGATGGAGGCCACCAAGGCGGTCGACGGTGGGGCCGGGGTGCTGCACATCGTGAAGAACTACACCGGCGACGTGATGAACTTCGAGATGGCTGCCGAGCTGGCCGCCGCCGATGCCGGTGTCGAGGTCCGCGCGGTCGTCACCGACGACGACGTGGCGGTCCAGGACTCGCTCTACACCGCCGGGCGCCGTGGGGTCGGCGTCACCGTGCTCCTGGAGAAGATCGTCGGCGCAGCCGCGGAGGCGGGCCGTGACCTCGCTGCCTGCGAGGAGCTGGCCAAGAAGGTCAACGGCCAGGGCCGCTCGATGGGCATGGCACTGACCTCGTGCATCGTGCCGGCCGCTGGCAAGCCGACGTTCGACATCTCCGATGAGGAGATGGAGATCGGCATCGGCATCCACGGCGAGCCCGGGCGGGTCCGCAAGCCGCTCGCACCGGCCCGTGACGTGGCCGCGATGCTCGTCGAGCCGATCCTGTCCGACTTCGGGGACGGGGTCGGCGATGTCATCGTGCTGATGAACGGCATGGGCGGCACCCCGCTGCTGGAGCTCTACCTGATGTATGGCGAGGTCGCCAAGATCCTCCAGGGGTCGGGCATCACCGTGGCTCGCTCGCTGGTCGGCAACTACATCACCAGCCTGGAGATGGCGGGCTGTTCGGTGACCGTGCTCAAGGCCGACGACGACCTGGTGGGTCTGTGGGACGCACCGGTCAACACGCCCGGGCTGCGCTGGGGGGTCTGAGCGTGGCGGGGCTGGCGGACTTCCAGCGCTGGGTCGATGACTTTGCGGCCACGGTGAAGACGCAGAGCGAGCACCTGACCGACTTGGACCGGGCGATCGGAGACGGCGACCACGGCACCAACATGGCGCGGGGCATGGCCAAGGCTGCCTTGCTGGCCGAGGGCGAGGAGTTCGCCGGCATCGAGACCTACCTCAAGAAGGTCGGGATGACCCTGGTCAGCACGATCGGCGGGGCAAGCGGGCCGCTGTACGGCACGTTCTTCCTGCGGATGGCCGGACCTTTTGCGGGCCTGGAGGACGCTGGCGCCGAGGCTGTGGGCGCCGGCCTGCGGGCCGGTGTCGAGGGCGTGCTGGCGCGCGGCAAGGCCGAGCGTGAGGACAAGACGATGTATGACGCGTGGGCCCCGGCCCTCGAGGCGTTCGACGCGGCGGCCGGTGACGGCCTGGCCGCTGCTCTGCAGGCTGCTGCGGCAGCAGCCGCGCAGGGCCGCGACGACACCGAGCCGCTGATCGCGCGCAAGGGTCGCGCCTCCTACCTCGGTGAGCGCTCACGCGGACACATCGACCCGGGGGCCGCCTCGACGACGATGCTGCTGGAGTCCGCCGCACGCACCCTGTCCTAGACAGGTGAGGCAGTGATCGGGATCGTCGTCGTCAGCCACAGCCATGCCCTGGCTGTGGCGGCGGTCGCGCTGGCGCAGGAGATGGTCGAAGCGGGCTCCGGGCCGCAGGTCGAGGTGGCTGCGGGGCTGGACGAACAGACCTTCGGCACCGACGCCGCAGCTGTCGCCGAGGCCATCGGACGGGCCGACTCCGGTGACGGTGTGCTGGTGCTGCTCGACCTCGGCTCGGCCGTGCTGTCTGCGGAGATGGCCCTGGAGTTCGTCGACCCCGAGCTCGCACGACGGGTGCGCGTGTCCCCGGCACCTCTGGTCGAGGGCCTGGTCGCCGCGGTGGTCACCGCCGGGGCCGGCGGCGACCTCCACGCGGCAGCGGCTGAGGCCGAGCGCGGCCTGCTCGGCAAGGTGGACCACCTGGGCAGCGGGGAGGTCGGCAGCGGCGCGCCCACCGCCATACCTGCTGGTGACTCCGCTG
This sequence comes from uncultured Actinomycetota bacterium, assembly GCA_963781115.1. Classification (GTDB taxonomy): domain Bacteria; phylum Actinomycetota; class Actinomycetes; order Actinomycetales; family Dermatophilaceae; genus Ornithinicoccus. The sequence continues at coordinate 407,316 of CAWADV010000005.1, read as the reverse complement.
AGCCGGGTGAGCGAGACGGCACGGCCTCGACCGTCACCCTTGAGGTGTTGGCTCCCCATGGCCTGCACGCCCGGCCGGCGGCGCGGTTCGTCGCGGCCGTCAACGCCCGGCGCGGCGTCGACGTGCTGGTGCGCAACCTGGACACGGGCAAGGGCCCCGTCGACGGGCGCAGCCTGACCTCCGTGGCCACGCTGGCCGCGCGGCAGGGGCACCGGATCGAGGTCAGCGCCGCTGGGCCGGATGCAGAGGAGCTGTTGGCCGATCTGCAGCGGCTGTCCCGGACCGGTTTCGGCGACCTCGACTCGCCCGCTGACGGCGAGCCCGCAGCCGGTGCGGCGGGGGAGCGGGCCGCCCCGGTGAGCTCTGCACCCAGCGTGACGGTGACCCCGGTCGATGCCGCCCTCGGGCCGGCCATCAGGCTCGCGACGCGTCGGCTCGACACAGACCTCAGTGACTATGTGAGCGCCGACCCCCCTGTGGAGCTGCGGCGACTCGAGGCAGCCGTGAGCACCGCGCGCCGCGAGCTCGCCGACCTGGTGACCCACACCGAACTGACCGTCGGACGGGCCGAAGCCGGCATCTTCGAGGCACACAGTGCTCTGCTCGACGACCCTTCGCTGCGGGGGCCCGTGGAGGAGGGCGTGTCCCGCGGCGCGGCCGCACCTGCCGCCTGGCGCGACCGGATCGTCGCGCTGAGCGAGCGAGTTCCGCCAGCTGGAGGACCCCTACCAGCGCGAACGCGCCCAGGACGTGGTCAGCGTGGGTGTCCGGGTGCTCAGCGCTCTGCTCGCAACTGACGCAAACGCAGACGCCGAGGCCGACGCCGACGGGGCAGGGGCACCGGCGGCACCCGCCGAACCGCCGACACCAGGGTCCGAGTCGTCCGCGCGGCCCGGCATCCTGGTCGTGGACGAGCTCGACCCGGGCACCGCCGCCACCCTCGACCCCGCACAGGTCGCCGGCGTCGTGACACTGCGCGGCGGCGCGACGGGTCACGGCGTCCTGGTCGCGCGAGCACGCGGTATCCCGGTCGTCACCGGGGCGGGCGAGCGCGCCGACGTGCCGGCCGGCACGATGCTGGGGCTGCTCATGCCGCAGCGGCGAGTCATCGTCGAGCCCGATGCCGCCGAGCAGGCAGCGATCGAGGAGCAGATCGCGCAGTCGCGTAGCAGGGCGGAGCAGGCCCAGGCGCACGCTCACGAGCCGGCGGCCACGCTCGACGGCCATGTCGTCCCGGTCAAGGCCAACGTCGGCACCGTGGCGGAGGCTGTTCAGGCCAGGGCGGCGGGCGCCGACGGGTCGGGACTGGTCCGCACCGAGGTCCTGTTCGGCGTCTGCCGGGAGGCTCCCTCGGTCGAGCAGCAGGTCCGGGCCTTCACCGCGATCGCCGAGGCACTGCAGGGACGGCCGGTCACCATCCGGACCTGGGACATCGGCGGTGACAAGCCGCTGCCGTTCCACGCCCAGCCGCCGGAGGCCAACCCGTTCCTCGGCGTGCGCGGGCTGCGCACGTTCCGGGACGACCCGAGCCTGCTGGTCGACCAGCTGGAGGCGGTCTGCCGAGTCGCTGCTAGGCACCCTGTGCGGGTGATGTTCCCGATGGTGGCCACGGTGGAGGAGGTGGACTGGGCGCTGGCCCGACTGGAGGAGGCCGCGAGCCGGCTGCCGGAGGGACGGCCGCACGGCCTGGAGGTCGGCATCATGGTCGAGGTGCCGGCAGCCGCGCTGCGCGCCGAGGCGCTCACCATCGAGCTCGACTTCGTCAGCATCGGCAGCAACGACCTCACCCAGTACGTCATGGCCGCCGAGCGCGGCAGCGCCCTGCTGCGGGGGCTGGATGACGCGGCCGACCCTGCTGTCCTCGAGCTCATCAGGCTGACCGCCACGGGGGTCGCCGACGGGGTGGACGTCAGCCTGTGCGGGGACGCCGCCAGCGACCCGTCCCTCGCAGGCCTGCTCGTCGGCCTCGGCGTGCGCGAGCTGAGCGCGACGGCGGCGTCGGTGCCGCAGGTCAAGGCGCACCTGCGCCGCCATACGCTGACCGACCTGCAGGACCTCGCCGAGCGCGCTCTGCGGTGCGACTCCGCCGCGGAGGTGCGGCAGCTGTTGGCCCGTGAGACCGGGAGGGACCGATGAGCTTTCAGGTGCCGGCCGAGCGCTATGAGCGCTTCATGGGGCGATACTCCCGGCCGCTGGCGCCCGTCTTCGCCGACTTCGCGGGAGTCGTTGCGCCGATGCGGGTGCTCGACGTGGGGGCCGGGTCGGGTGCGCTGACCGCCGAGCTCGTCCAGCGCTGCGGCGCGGGGGCCGTCACGGCCGTCGACCCCTCCGGGCCGTTGCTGTCCGCGCTGCGCGACAGTCATCCAGAAGTGACAGCGGCTGAAGCAGGGGCCGAGCAGCTGCCCTTTGCCGACGGCACCTTCGACGCCGCCTTGGCCCAGCTGGTGGTCCACTTCATGCGCGACCCCGTCGCGGGGCTGCGCGAGATGGGTCGGGTGGTGCGGCCCGGTGGCACTGTGGCTGCCTGCGTCTGGGACCTCGCGGAGGGCCTCGGTCCGGTGCGGGTGTTCTGGGCAGCGGTCCGCAGGCTGGAGGCCGACAACCGGGGCGAGGCGCTGATGCCAGGAGCGCGCCGGGGGCACCTCGGCGAGCTGATGACGGCGGCCGGTCTCACGGTCATCGAAGAGGAGTCTGTGAGCGTGCAGGTCGTCCACGAGTCGTTCGAGGAGTGGTGGGAGCCTTACACCTACGGTGTCGGGCCGGCCGGTGACTACGTGGCCTCGCTGGACGCCGCAGCGCTCGACCGGCTCCGCGAGGCCTGTCGAGACAGCCTGCCGCCGGGTCCGGTGACGGTCAGCGCCCTGGCCTGGGCCGCTCGTGCAACAGCACCTGCCTAGGCTGGGCGGGTGAGCAGACCCCTCGCCGTCCAGCTCGCCCCCGGCGTATGGCGGGTGCCGTTGGTGCGCGACTACGTCAACGGGTTCATCCTGCGCGACCCGGACGGTCAGGTGACCATGCTCGACATGGGGCTGGCCCGGTCCGGACCGCGGGTGATGGCAGCGCTCGGGTCGATCGGCTCGGCCGCCTCCGACGTCACCCGGCTGCTGCTCACCCATGCGCACCCGGACCACGCCGGGGGAGCGGCCCACGTCGCCGAGCAGACCGGGCGCGGCTTCGGCATCCACGCCGGCGACGCCGCGTCGGCCCGGGCCGGACAGCCACCGCCCGGAGACAGTGGCAGCAGGATCGGCCGTCTCTTCGACCGCTACGCGCAGGGAAACTTTCCCGCCGTCCCTGTCGAGGAGGAGCTGCACGACGGCCAGGTGCTCCCGCTGTCAGGCGGCCTGCAGGTCGTGCACACGCCCGGCCACAGCCCGGGGCACGCGGCATTCCTGCACCTGGACTCCGGCGTCCTGATCACCGGCGACTCGATCTTCAACGTGGCGGGGCTGCGCTGGCCGCTGCGGTGGCTCTGCACGGACTTCACGATGACCAAGCGCACCGCCCACCGGCTGACCGAGCTGGACTACACCGTCGCGGCGTTCACCCACGGCCCCGAGATCCGCGACCGGCCGCGTGAGCTGATCCGCCGGTTCCTGCAGGAGCACGGAACCCCAGCGCAGGACTGAATCGCGCTACCGCACGCCGCGCCCGATCGCGCGCTACCGCACGCCGTGCCCGATCGCGCGCTACCGCACGCCGCGCTGGCGGAACTGGATGCTGATCCGTGGCCCGACGGGTTTGGCCGTCTTGGGCACGCAATGGTCCCAGGTGCGCTGGCAGCTGCCACCCATCACCAGGAGGTCGCCGTGCCCCACCACGAACCGCGTCGACTCACCGCCACCGTGCGGCCGCAGCAGCAGGGCCCGCGGTGCGCCGATCGAGACGATCGCGACCATCGTGTCCTGTGTGGCGCCTCGTCCGACCCGGTCTCCGTGCCAGGCCACGCTGTCGCGGCCGTCGCGGTAGAGGCACATGCCTGCGGTGCGGAACGGACCGCCGGCCTCGGTCTGGTAGTGACGGCTGAGCGCCTCGCGCGCCTGCAGCAGGACCGGGTCCGGCAGCGCCTCGTCCTCGCCGTAGAAGCGCAGCAGGCGCGGAGTCTCGACCTCCTGCTCCCACATCATCCGACGCTCACCACGCCACTGCACTCCCGCCGAGCCGTCGAGGGCCAACCGGGAGAAGAGCTCGTCGGAGCCGGTCAGCCATCCGGGGCGGACGTCGACCCAGGCTCCGCGAGTCAGGTTCACCCGGCGCAGCCCGTTGCCCAGCAGGCGCAGTCCGACCTCGTCCACCAGGTCCAGCAGTGAGCCCTGCAGTGCTACGGACATGCGTTCGATAGTAGTACGTGTGTCCGATGCGTCAAGTCGCAGCAAGCCGCGCCGCGCCACGCGGCAGGTGAGCGTGCGGCGCCCGTACACGAGCCCGGTCGCGGGGGATACTGGGGTCGTGCCGCTCTATCGTGACGCCGCCATCGTGCTGCGCACCCACAAGCTGGGTGAAGCCGACCGGATCGTCACGCTGCTCGGGCGCAACCGAGGCAAGATCCGGGCCGTCGCCAAGGGCGTGCGGCGCACCAAGAGCCGGTTCGGCGCCCGGCTCGAGCCGGGCATGGTCGTCGACCTGCAGTGTTATGAGGGCCGCACCCTGGACACCGTCACCCAGGCCGAGTCGCTCGCTGCGTATGGCGGGGAGATCGCCCGTGACTATCCCGCCTGGACCGCCTCCAGCGCGATGCTGGAGACCTGCGACCGGCTGACCGACGAGGGTGAGCCTGCGCCTCAGCAGTTCGCGCTGCTCGCCGGAGCGCTGGCCTCGCTGGCGGGCGCACACCCACGACCCGCGACTGGTCCTCGACTCCTACCTGCTGCGGACGATGGCGATCGCCGGCTGGGCGGCGAGCTTCCATGACTGCGCCCGGTGCGGTGCGCCGGGTCCGCACCGCGGGTTCAACCTGGCCTCCGGTGGAGCGGTCTGCCCGCTGTGCCGTCCACCGGGCTCGGCGGCTCCAGCACCGGAGACGATGGTGCTGCTGGGCGCCTTGCTGACCGCCGACTGGGCGACCGCCGACCGCTCGGTGACCCGGCATCGGGTGGAGGGCAGCGGCCTGGTCGCCGCCTACCTGCAGTGGCACCTCGAACGCGGTGTGCGCTCGCTGCGTCACGTCGACCGCGCCGACGACGCGGTGCAGGCGCCCCGATGAGCGGTCCGCAGCGACCGTTCGCGCACCCGTCGGGGGCCCGACCGCCCACCCTCCCCGCCGCCGCGGTGCCGGAGCACGTGGCCATCGTGATGGACGGGAACGGACGCTGGGCCAACGCGCGTGGTCTCCCGCGCACGGCCGGTCACCAGGCCGGTGAGGCGGCCCTGCTCGACGTCATCGCCGGCGGCATCGAGCTCGGCGTGCGCTGCCTGTCCGCCTACGCCTTCTCCACCGAGAACTGGCGGCGCAGCCCCGAGGAGGTGCGCTTCCTGATGGGCTTCAACCGCGAGGTGATCCGGCGCCGCCGCGAGGAGCTGCACTCCTGGGGGGTGCGGATCGTCTGGTCCGGCCGCGCGCCGCGGCTCTGGCGCTCGGTGATCGCGGAGCTGCAGTCCGCCGAGCAGCAGACCCGGCGCAACGAGGTCATCACGCTCAACTTCTGCGTCAACTACGGGGGTCGCGCGGAGATCGGTGACGCCGTCCGCCGGATCGCCGAGGATGTCGCGCGTGGGCGCCTCAAGCCCTCCGGAGTCGACGAGCGGACCGTCGCGCGCTACCTCTACCACCCCGACCTGCCTGAGGTGGACCTGTTCGTGCGCAGCTCGGGGGAGCAGCGCACGTCCAACTTCATGCTCTGGCAGAGCGCCTACGCCGAGATGGTGTTCCTGGACACGTTGTGGCCCGACTTCGACCGGCGCGACCTCTGGCGGGCGATCGAGACCTACGTGGCGCGCGACCGGAGGTATGGCGGCGCCGTCGACACGCCGGGGGCCGTCTGAGGAGGTAGTCGGGTGTCTGCCGACTCAGCGCCGACCCAGCCGGCGGCGGACACCGGCCACGACGCGTCGCATCCTGGTGCGGGGCCGCACGACCCGCAGGGCGGAGGCGCTCACCTCGAAGGCGTGGTCGCGCATCTGCTCACCCCGGCTGGGCCCGGCCTCCAGCAGGACGGCGCGCGTGCGCCGCGCCACCCGGCCGGCCGCGCCGGGAAGATGCGCCGAGGACCCGCGCTGCGCGACCAGCCAGGGGATGAGTGCGGAGTCTAGGAAAGACTGCGGGTCGAGCGCCCCGGTCCGATGGAGTGGTGCAGGCCGGCCAACAGCTCGTGACGTGAGGTCATCGGCCTTGGGCCATGCGGGGCGGCTCAGGCGCCTGTCGGGAGCACTCGGTGCAGGTGCCGACGATCTCCAAGGTGTGCTCCACCTGGGCGAACCCGTGATCCGCGGCGACTCGCTGGGCCCAGCGCTCGACCGTGGGGCCTTCGATCTCGACCGTCCGACCGCAGCTGCGACAGACGAGGTGGTGATGGTGACCGGTGGAGCAGCGTCGGTAGACCTGCTCGCCGTCGTCGGTACGGAGCACGTCGATCGCGCCGTCCTCGGCCAACCCCGACAGGGTGCGGTAGACCGTCGCCAGCCCGACGTTGTCGCCCGCTGACCGCAGCCGGGCATGCAGCTCCTGAGCCGAGACGAAGTCGTCGGTGCGTTCCAGCACCGCCGAGACCGCCGCTTGCTGCCGGGTCGGGCGCCGGCTGGTGGGGCTCACTGGTGCACCTCCTGCTGCTCGGCATGCTCGTCGTAGTGAGCCCCATGGACCGCGTGCCGGTGACCGTCGTGCAGGTAGTCGACGTGGTCCCCGTGACGGACCACGCGGTGCCCGCAGTCCGGCCCGTGCTCGTGTGGATGGCGCTCGGCCATCCGGTGCCGACGGGCTCGCAACGCCCGGGCCGTACTGCTCACCGCCGCAGTCAGCAGGAACAGGGCGATCGCGAGCAGGACGATGGTGCCGCCGGCCGCGGTGTCGGCGTAGAACGAGGTGACCACGCCTCCGACGCTGGACACCACGCCATACAGGACCGCCCACCAGGTCGCGGACCGGAACGAGCCGGCCACCTGCTGGGCCGCCGCGTTGGGGACGATCATCAGGGCGCTGATCAGCAGCAGCCCGACGACCCGCATCGAGACCACGACAGTCACCGCCGTCAGCACGGACAAGGTGATGTTGAGCGCCATGACCGGCAGGCCGCTGGCCCGGGCGTACTCCTCGTCACCGGCCACCGCGAACAGCCGCTGCCGCAGCACGGTGGTCACCAGGACGATGCCCGCGCACAGCGCCGCGAAGACCACAAGGTCACCAGGGCTGGTCGTGGTGATCGCCCCGAACAGATATCCGGTGAGGTTGCCCGTCTGGCCGCCCTCGACCCGGTTGATGATCACGACGCCGGCGGCGATGCCGCCGTAGAACATCACCGCGAGGGCGATGTCGGCGCTGGTCCGCCCCGCTGCCCGGATCAGCTCGATCACCACGGCCGCGACTGCTGCCGCGGCGAGCGCGGTCAGCACGGGCTGTTGGTCGAGCAGCACGCCGACCGCCACCCCGGCGAGCGCGACGTGGCCCAAGCCGTCGCCGATCAGTGACAGCCGGCGTTGCACGAGGAAGATGCCGACGAGCGGAGCCGCGAGTCCGACGAGGAGCGCTGCGAGGAGGGCGTAGCGCATGAAGTCCAGGGCGAGCAGGTCAGCCATGGTGTGCCTCCCCGGGGTGTGGCCGGTCGAGCGGTCCGCCGGCGAGCGGTCCGCCGGCGAGCAGGCCCGGGCGCTCGGAGACCTCGTGGTCGAGGTGATGGTGGTGTCCGGCGAGGGCGTCGTCGTGACGGTGGCCGGGGTCGAGCCGGTGCGTGGAGTAGTCGTCGGGTGAGCCGTCGAAGCAGATCCGGCCGTTCTCCAGCGCCACGACGCGGCTCAGCAGCCCGCGTAACGCGACGACCTCGTGCGTCACGACGAGCATGGTCACGCCGGAGGCGGCCAGGCGACGCAGCACCACGACCAGCGCGTCCTGGTTGGCCGCGTCGACGCCCGCGGTCGGCTCGTCCATGACCAGCATGTCAGGGGCGGCCGACAGTGCCCGGGCGATCAGCACCCGCCGCTGCTGGCCGCCGGACAGTGTGGCCACGTCGGTCCCGGCACGTTCGGTCAGGCCGGTCAGCTCCAGCGCCTGGTCGACCTGGCGGACGTCGCCCGGGCCGGAGCGCCGCCACCACGGACGCAGCGCGAGCCGCCCGGTGGCCACCACCTCGCGGACCGTGCCGTGCACCGAAGCCGACAAGGTATGCCGCTGGGGCACGTAGCCGATCCGGGTGCGCGCCGTGTGCCGGTCCAGCGGAGCACCGAACACCTCGACCTGTCCACCGAGCACGTCGTTGAGGCCCAGCATCCCTTTGACCAGGGTGGACTTGCCCGACCCGTTGGGCCCCAGCAGCGCGACGACCTCGCCGGGCCACACCTGCAACGTGAGGTCCTTGGCGACCGGGCGAGCGCCATACCCGAACGACGCGTGGCGCAGTGACAGGGCCGCCGGCTGGCCGTGCTCGCTCATCCGCACCCCAGGCCGGTCCGGAGCGTGGCGAGGTTGGCGCGCATGACGGCAAGGTAGTCGGCGCCGGCGGACTGGTCGGTGATCCCCTCGACCGGGTCGAGGACGAGCACCTGGGCGCCGGTCTCGCGGGCGACCGTGTCGGCCAGTGCGGGGCCCAGGAGCACCTCGGAGAAGACGGTCGACACCCCCAGGTCGCGCACCTCGGCCATGACCGCGGCCATCCGGGCGGGGCTGGGCTCGGACTCCGGGGTGAGTCCGGTGATCGCGATCTGGTGCAGGTCGTAGCGGTGCGCCAGGTAGCCGAAGGCCGCATGAGTCGTCACCAGGTCGCGGCTGGTGCAGTCGGCAAGCCCCTCCTCGTAGTCCGCGTCAAGGGCTGTCAGCTCGGTGAGGAGGGTCGCGGCGTTCGCGCGGTATGACGCGGCGTGGGCCGGGTCTCGGGTCGCCAGCTCTTCCGCTACGGCGCTTCCGGCGGCGCCGTAGCGGACGGGGTCGAGCCAGAAGTGCAGGTCGAGCCCGCCGTGCCCGTGCGCGTCGCTGCCGCCGTCCTCGGCGTCGTCGTGAGTGCCTTGGCCGTCGTGACCCTCGGCCTCCAGCGTGAGCAGGTCGGCGGCGGGGCTGAGGTCGAGGGAGTGGTCGGCGGCCTGCGTGGCCACCGCGTCGTCGACCGCGGGCTGCATGCCGGCGGCGAAGACGACGAGGTCGGACTGCTGCAAGGCGGCGACATCGCGGGGTGTCAGTTCCAGGTCGTGCGGGTCGGCACCCGTCTCGGCGAGGTTGACCACGTCGGCGTGCTCGCCCGCGACCCGCGAGACGAGGTACTCCACGGGATACATCGCGGTGACGACCGTCAGCCCCCGGGAGCCGCTGCCGCCGACCCCGGCTTGGCCCCCTGCGCCTGTGCCGCAGGCCGCCAGGGCCATCGCGCCCAGCCAGATGCCCAGGGCAGCTGCCGCCCTGCGAGCCGAGCGGCCAGCCGGACGTGAACGCATACCGCCAGATTCACAGAAATGAGAATCATTGTCAATGTGCCTCCACCATGGGCGCCGTTGGCCTTGAGCCCCGGCATCCGCCATCCGCCCCCCACCTCCCCGCCGTCGCAACTGAACCCGAGGGCCGGTCCACATCGGCGTGTCGTCGGCCCTCGGGTGCAGTTGCGACGGTATCCACTGGCCCTCGACGGTGGCCACTGGCCTCGACGCCAACCACTTGCCCTCAACGGTGGCCACTGGCTCGTGTCGCAACTGAACCCGACGGCCGGTTCGCATCGGCGTGTCGTCGGCCCTCGGGTGCAGTTGCGACGAGGAGAGGGTCTGAGGGAGAGGGCGAGCCAGAACCGGGGGAGCCGTCAGCCGCGGGGGATCAGCTGAGTGAGCGGCAGCAGCAGCACGAGCAGCAGCACGGCGATCCGCATCAGCCGCTCGGAGGTGCCGAGGCGGGGCCAGGTCAGGTAGAGGAACCACCCGACCACGAGCCCGGCGAGCAGCACCATCGCCGTGCCGAGGACGCCGCCGAGCGTGGAGCCGCCCAGCACCAGTCCCACCAGGAGCACGACCGGGACCCACACGGGGAGCCGGCCGAGCCGCGTCAGGAGCGGCACGCTGGCCGTCTCGACAGCGGTGCGCAGTGCTCCCGGACCTGGTGTGGGACGGCCTGCAGCGGTCTGGTGGTCGGGCTGGGCCATGGGCGAAGAGTACCTACCGCCGACCTAGACTTGCCCGCATGGCAGCCTCCTCGACCGTCGACACCGTCGTGTCCTTGTGCAAGCGCAGGGGCTTCGTCTTCCCCAGCGGGGAGATCTACGGCGGCACCCGGTCAGCGTGGGACTACGGCCCACTGGGAGTGGCGCTGAAGGAGAACGTCAAGCGGCAGTGGTGGCGGGCGATGGTGCAGACCCGCGAGGACGTCGTCGGCCTGGACTCCTCGATCATCCTGCCGCGGGAGACCTGGGTCGCCAGCGGCCACGTCGGCACCTTCAGCGACCCGCTGACCGAGTGCCAGTCCTGCCACAAGCGGTTCCGCGCCGACCACCTGCAGGAGGCCCAGGCCGACCGCGTCAACAAGAAGGCCAAGGACGGCCAGCCTCCGGCCGACCCGGACGCCATACCGCTGGCCGAGATCGCCTGTCCCAACTGTGGCAACCGGGCGTGGACCGAGCCGCGCGAGTTCAACATGATGCTCAAGACCTACCTCGGTGCCGTCGAGGACGAGTCCGGCCTGCACTACCTGCGCCCGGAGACCGCGCAGGGCATCTTCATCAACTTCGACAACGTGGTGACCACCAGCCGGATGAAGCCGCCGTTCGGCATCGCGCAGATGGGCAAGTCGTTCCGCAACGAGATCACCCCCGGCAACTTCATCTTCCGGACCCGCGAGTTCGAGCAGATGGAGATGGAGTACTTCGTCAAGCCCGGTGAGGACGAGGAGCTGCACCAGTACTGGATCGACGAGCGGACCCGCTGGTTCACCGACCTGGGCATCGACCCCGCCAACCTGCGCCACCACGAGCACCCGGCGGAGAAGCTGTCCCACTACGCCAAGCGCACCGTCGACATCGAGTACCGCTTCGGCTTCTCCGGGCGGGAGTTCGAGGAGCTCGAGGGCATCGCCAACCGCACCGACTACGACCTCACCCAGCACTCGCAGCACTCCGGCGCGGACCTGACCTACTTCGACCAGGCCAGCGGCGAGCGCTACACGCCCTACGTCATCGAGCCGGCACTCGGCCCCAACCGCGCGATGATGGCCTTCCTCATCGACGCCTACACCGAGGACGAGGCGCCCAACACCAAGGGCGGGGTCGACAAGCGGGTCGTCCTGGCTCTGGACCCGCGCCTGGCGCCGGTGAAGGCCGCGGTGCTGCCACTGTCGCGGCACGCCGACCTGACGCCCAAGGCCAAGGACCTCGCGCAGCAGCTGCGCGGGTCGTGGATGGTCGACTTCGACGACGCCGGAGCGATCGGTCGCCGCTATCGCAGGCAGGACGAGATCGGCACGCCGTTCTGCGTGACCGTGGACTTCGACACCCTCGACGACCATGCCGTGACCATCCGTGAGCGCGACTCGATGAGCCAGCAGCGGGTGGCGCTCGACCAGGTCGAGGGCTACCTGGCGCAGCGCCTCGTCGGCTGCTGAGGGCGGCCGGCAGACGCGCCGGTATGCGGTGCGGCGCAGCGGTTTTGGGCATCTCGCCGACGCTCTGGTCAGGACCCTTGACCGCCGACCTGCCCGGGAGTACGTTGCGCGACAGTGGCTGACCAGTGCCGGTTGCCGCGTCCCGTGCACCAGGAGGTCATGCTGTGAGCTTGTCCCTGCGATCCCTGGTGGTGGCCGCGGCCACCGCCACGCTGTGCCTGTCCACCACGGCAGTGACCGCCCAGGACGACCCGCTGGACTCGCTGGCCATCCCCGGCGGACCGGTGACGACCACCCTGGACCCCGCGCGCCAGCACCGCCCGGAGGCGCAGGGCACGGTGACCGTGTCCCTGCGGCTCGCCGACCCCTCGCTCGCCGAGGTCGTCAGCGGCACGGCGAAGCAGGGTGCTCCTGCCCCCAGCAGGTCAGCGCAGCGCGCGCATGTCGCCACGCTGAAGACCAAGCAGCGAGGGGTCGTCGACCGGGTCGAGGCCCTGGGCGGCCGGGAGCTGGCCAGCACGCAGAAGGCGGTCAACACGGTCGTGGTGACCGCCGACGCCGCAGACCTCGAGGCGCTCGCCCGGATCCCCGGCGTGGTGTCGGTGCGACCCGTGCTCGACTACGAGCTCGACCTCAGCGAGACGGTGCCCTACATCGGCGCCACGGCGTTGCACGAGGGCACGCCCTCCTACACCGGTGAGGGGGTGTCGGTCGCCGTGCTCGACTCGGGCATCGACTACACCCACGCCCGCCTCGGCGGGGCAGGAACCGCTGACGCCTACACCGCTGCCTACGGGGACAGCACGGCCGACGCACGGAACACGACGCTCGACGGTCTGTTCCCGACGGACAAGGTCGTCGGCGGCTACGACTTCGTCGGTGAGGTGTGGCCCAATGGTGCCACCACCTTCGACCCCGACCCCATCGACTGCGGGCCAGGCCCGATCGGCTGTGCGGGTGGTCACGGCACGCACGTCGCCTCGATCATCGGCGGAGACACGGGCGTCGCGCCAGGGGTCGACCTCTACGCCTACAAGGTGTGCTCGGCCGTCTCCTCGTCGTGCAACGGTGTGGCGCTGCTCCAGGGGATGGACGCGGCGCTGGACCCCAACAACGACGGCTCGATCAGTGACGCCGTCGACATCGTGAACATGTCCCTGGGCAGCTCCTACGGTCAGGTCGAGGACGACCTTTCCGGGGCGGCCCAGAACGCGGTCGACCTCGGCGTCGTCGTCGTCGCCTCGGCGGGCAACAGTGGCGACCGGCCCTACATCACCGGCTCGCCCGGGTCCACACCCGGTGTCCTGTCGGTCGCCCAGACCCAGGTGCCCGGCGCCGTCGGGCCTGGTCCTGGAGGTCACCTCCCCAGCCGCGATCGCCGGCACCTACACCAACACCAACGTGGTCGACTGGGCACCTGTCACGGGTGCCTTCGGCGGCGCGCTGACGTATGGAGCGGGCCCCGACGGCCCTGGGCTGCGCCGCCTTCCCGCCGGGCTTCTTCGCCGGGCGGTGGCGCTCATCGACCGAGGCGGGTGCAGCATCAGCATCAAGGTGGACTACGCCGCAAAGGCGGGTGCCGTCGGCGTGCTGATCGCCAACAACGTTCCCGGTGAGGCGCCGTCGTTCTCCTTCGGTGGCCCGACCCCGTTCACCTCGGCGCCGACGCTCATCGTCGGCCAGGAAGTCGGGGTGGCCATCAAGGATCAGCTGGCCGCCGGCGTCAACGTCGTCGTGGACCCCGCGGACGGCATTGCCCTTGTCGGCAGCATGGCCTCGACGTCCTCCCGTGGGCCGAGCATGAGCTTCGACGCGATCAAGCCCGAGATCGGTGCACCGGGTGCGTCGGTGTCGGCAGAGGCGGGCACCGGAACCGGCGAGACCGCCTTCGGTGGAACGTCGGGCGCCGCACCCATGGTCGCGGGCTCAGCGGCCCTGGTGCTCGACGCCTACCCGGCTCGCTCGCCGCTGGAGGTCAAGTCGGTGCTGATGAACACCGCCGAGACCAACATCATGATCAACCCGCTGACCCTCCCCGGTGCCCTCGCAGAGATCACCAGGATCGGTGCCGGCGAAGTCCGCGTGGACGACGCCGTCGCAAGCAGGACGGCTGCCTGGGACTCCGAAGGGGACGGCGCGGCCCTGTCCTTCGGCTACCTCACCGTGCACGACGACATCACGCTGAAGCGGACCGTCGTGGTGCGCAACTACGCCCCCGTCGCGCGGACCTACTCGGTCACCCCGAGCTTCCGCGACGCCGGTGACCGGGACAGCGGGGCCATCCGCTTCGTCGGCCCGAAAAGCGTGAAGGTGCCCGCTGGCAAGACCAAGACCGTCGATGTCCTCATGAAGATCGACGCGAGCAGGCTGCCTGCCTACGTGCTCGACGGTGGACCCAACGGCGGGAACGGCCCACTGCTGGCGATCAACGAGTTCGACGGCTATGTGACGATCTCCGGTGGCGGTGACAGCGTCCACCTGCCGTGGCACGTGCTGCCGCACCGGGCAGCTGAGGTCACCGCCAGCCCGGCCGTGAACCTCGCGGCTGGGACGGGGTCGCTGGTCCTGAAGAACACCACCAGCGAGAGCGCGCTGGCGGCACAGGTCGAGGTGTTCGCGTTGACCGGCACCAGCCCGCAGAAGCCTGCCTCGCAGCTGCCGGGGATCGGGGAGAACCGCGCCGTGGTCGACCTGCGGGCGGTCGGCGTGCGCCACCAGGCGGCTGCCGCAGCGCTGCAGTTCGGCATCACGACCTACGGGAACAGGTCGCATCCGAACTACCCGGCGGAGTTCGATATCTACCTGGACACCAACCGGGACGGCGCGCAGGACTTCGTGGTCTACAACGCCGACTTCGGGACGGGTCAGAACGCGGTCTATGTCGGCAACCTCGCGACCGGCCTGGCGCGGGTCTACTTCTACCTCGATGCCAACCTCAACAGTGCCAACGCGACGATGACGGTGCCCCTGTCGGCCGTAGGACTGACGCCGGGGCAGCAGTTCGACGTGTCGGTCTATGCGTTCGACAACTACTTCACCGGAGCTCTGACGGACCAGATCACCGGCATGACGTACACCTTGGGCAGCCCGAAGTATGCGGTGAGCGACCTGTGGCCGCTCGTGCCGTCGGGCGGGAGCGTGGCGTTGTCGATCACCAAGCCGACCGGAGGCGCTGCCGCCTCACCGTCGCAGACCGGCTTCCTCCTGCTCTATCCTGATGGGCTGCTCGGCGCGGAGGCGGCGGAGGTCACCGTCACCGGCTGAGCTCGGCAGGTCCGCACCGGCTGCTCACGACCGCCTCGCGCGGGGGTGGGCAGCCGGTCGACGTTGCCCGCCCCTCGGGGCAACCCGCGGAGGGGTCCCGTGCGTTTGGGCCGCATGACCGTCACAGAAGGAGCACCGTGAGCAGCGCGCTCGAGGAGGAGTTCGCGGCCTATGTGCGTGCACGACAGCAAACGATGCTGCATGCGGCCTACCTGGTCTGCGGAGACCACCACCGGGCACAGGACCTGCTGCAGGAGGCCCTCACCAAGCTCGCCAGCCGGTGGGAGCAGGTCAGGGACGGCTCGCCCGATGCCTACGTGCGGCGCATCCTCTATCGCGACAACGTCTCCCACTGGCGCAAGTGGCGTCGGGAGACGACGTATGACGTGACCGCGCCGGACGGAGTGTTCGCCCGCCGGGCCGGAGGCGACGCCGCGGCCGAGTGGGTCTCCGGCCAGGACGTCAGGGCAGCTCTGGCGCAGCTGCCGCCCCGCCAGCGGGCCGTCGTCGTCCTGCGCTACTACGAGGACCTCTCCGAGGCCCAGATCGCCGACGCCCTGGGCATCAGCCCCGGCACGGTCAAGAGCCAAGCCAGCGGAGCGCTGGCCAACCTGCGCCGGCTGATGCCCGAGTTCGCCCCGGCACTGGCCGGAGAGGGAGGTGAGTGAGGTGACCCGCAAGGAGATCCGAGACGCGCTGGAGCGTGCCGCCGAGCAGGATGGCCTGGGAGCGGTCGACCTCGCCGGCGACGCCTGGGAGCAGGGTCGGCGGCTGCGCCGGCGTCGGCACACCGCCGTCGGCGGTGGCCTGACCGTCCTGGCCGCCGCAGCCGCGGTCGGCGTGGCGGCCACCAACGGCTGGCTGCTGCCGCAGGACCAGCTGGCCCCGGCGACCCCGACGACGGTGTCATCGCCCAGCCCGAGCAGCACGCCGAGTGCCACCCAGAGCTCTGACACGGCGAGCCAGACGGACGGCTCGACGGCTGCACCGCCGGACATCGTGACCGCGACCACCGCCGCACAGGAGTGCTCCGCGCAGGGGCAGTCCGGTGACCTGCCGCCCCAGGACTTCCCTGGGCTGGTCTCCGACACGGCGCTCCATCTGCTGCTGGCGGCACAGTCCTGTGACGCAGAGACGCTGGTGCTCGCCGCCCAGCGCGACCTGACCACGCTGGACTACCTGGACGAGGTCGACCCGGCGCAGGCGCTGGCCGTGCCCGACGAGAGCGGTCGCTACCTGGCGCTCTCCCGCCTGCTCAGCCAGACCCGCGGGGTCGAGCAGATGCAGGAGGACGGCCGCACACTGTTCATCTGGCCTGCCGTGACGACCGACCAGGCCACCGACCAGGACTGGCAGGACCTGGTGACGTCAGGGCTCTACACCCAGGAGGAGGTGGCGACCTGGCGGGAGCAGGGCTATGACGGCTGGCAGCTGTTCATCCGCGAGGACGGCACCTGGGCCAACTTCACCGACCCGATCGACGCGCCGTAGGGGGCACCTCACCGGGCGCACCTGGGAGTGCCCAGGTGCGCCCCTGGGGGTCAGCAGGTGTGGCCGTGCGAGATCGTCGCCAGGGTCTTGGAGCCGGACTGGCCGCCCTTCCAGGTGAAGGAGGCCACGGTGCGGAAGACCGGGTTGCGGTAGTTGCACGGGTTGACCGAGCTGGTGGTGCCGGTGTCGGAGGTCCCGGCCCAGCCGTCGAAGTCGGACAGGGTGCGCACCGTGACCCAGCGCGACCCGTTGTAGTTCTGCAGGCGGATGTTGCTCACCGCCACGGAGAGGTTGGGCCCGCCGGCGACATCCTGGATCCAGCCCTTGCCGTAGTACTTGTTGCTGTCGACCGGCCAGATGACGTTCACGCACATCTTGGCCCCCTCGATGGTCCGGCAGGTGGTGCTGGCCGAGGCCCCCGGCGCCGACAGGACGCCCGCCCCGACCATCAACGCCGTCGCTGCGACACCGGCCATGGCACGTCGGATGGTGTTCATCAGTGTTCCCCCTTGCTCGCGGTCCCGCCCCACTGGCGGCACCCATGAGCGGTCAACTTTAACGTCGGTCCAGCTGGTCGCTGGCCACGGGCAGGCGTTGCGCACGTGCTCGCGTGGGAGACTGGGCGCCGCGATGACCGACCTGACCAGCCGTACCGCCACCCCCGTGGAGCGCCACCCTCTCGGCGACCGGGGCCTGCCGCCGACCCCCCGCCCGGTGCTGCCGCCCCTGCGGATCGGCCGCCATACGATCGCCTCGCCGGTGGTCCTGGCGCCGATGGCGGGGATCACCAACCGCGCCTTCCGGCGGCTCTGCCGGGAGTACGGCCGCGACGGGCTGGAGTCGGCGCGCACGCCGGTGGACGGGTCGAGCTGCCTGTACGTCAGCGAGATGATCACCTCGCGGGCCCTGGTCGAGCGCAACCCGGTGACCATGCGGCTGATCGAGCACGACGCCGCCGAGGACCCCCGCTCGATCCAGCTGTATGGCGTGGACCCGGTCACCGTGGGCGCGGCGGTGCGGCTGCTGGTCGAGGAGGACCGGGCCGACCACATCGACCTCAACTTCGGCTGCCCGGTGCCGAAGGTGACCCGCAAAGGCGGCGGGGCGGCGCTGCCCTGGAAGACGGGCTGTTCCGGGCCATCGTCGCGGCGGCGGTGCGCGAGGCGAGTGTGGCCGACCTCCCGGTGACGGTGAAGATGCGGGTCGGGATCGACGCCGACCACGTGACCTACCTGGAGGCCGGCCGGATCGCGGAGGGCGAGGGCGCCGCAGCGGTGGCACTGCACGCCCGCACGGCGGCCCAGGCCTACTCCGGAGACGCCGACTGGTCGCGGATCGCGCGCCTGAAGGAGACGGTGACCTCGGTCCCGGTGCTCGGCAACGGGGACATCTGGTCAGCCGAGGACGCGGTGCGGATGGTCCGGCAGACGGGCTGCGACGGGGTGGTCGTCGGGCGGGGCTGCCTGGGCCGCCCGTGGTTGTTCACCGACCTGGCCGCGGCCTTCGCCGGCTCGCCGACGCGGGTCAGCCCCGGTCTGCGCGAGGTGAGCCAGACGCTGCGCCGGCATGCGACCTACCTGGTCGACTTCCACGAGGACGAGGCGCGCGGCTGCCGGGAGATCCGCAAGCACGTCGCGTGGTATCTCAAGGGGTTCGCCGTGGGCGGCGAGCCGCGCCACCGGCTGGCCCTGGTCGACTCGCTGGCCGCGCTGGATGCGCTGATCGACACCCTCGACCTGGACCAGCCCTGGCCCGGCGAGCCGGCGGAGGGGCAGCGGGGCAGGGCGGGGTCGCCTCGCGTGGTGGCGTTGCCGGACCGGTGGCTGGACTCCCAAGAGCTCGACGCCGCGCAACGGGCCTCGGTGGCTCAGGCCGAGCTCGACGTCTCCGGCGGCTGAGGCGTCAGAAACCCCTCTGCAAAATGCAAGGGACAAACACGTCAGAAACCCCTGTGCAAAATGCAGGGGCAAACACGTCAGAAACCCCTGTGCAAAATGCTAGGGGCCGGTCGCGACGGGGCGGTCGGGGTCGGCGATCCAGTCGCTCCAGCTGCCGATATAGACCGCCGGGTCGTAGTGGCCCACCTCGGCGACCTCCAGGGCCAGCGCCATGTGGCAGGCCTGGATGCCCGACCCGCAGTAGATCGCGGTGCGCCGGTCGGGCTGGATCCCGCGGTCGGTGAACCGCAGCTCGAGGTCGTCGGCGGGCAGGAACCGGCCTGTGTCGTCGACGTTGCGGAGGGCGGGGATGTTGATCGCGCCGGGGATGTGACCCGCGACGGGGTCGATCGGCTCGTCCTCGCCCCGGAACCGGCTGGCCTGCCGCGCGTCGACGACCTGGTGGCGGTCCAGGTAGTGCTCGACACCATCGGCGTCCAGCAGCCGGCGACCGCCCGGCGTCAGCACGATGTCGCCCTCGGGCAGCACGACCTCGCCGGTCTGCGTCGGCAGCCCAGCCGCGACCCAGGCGGCATAGCCACCGTTGAGCACGCGCACGTCGGTCTTGCCGTAGTAGTTCAGCAACCACCAGGCCCGAGCCGCGCCCATCGACTTGGCACCGTCATACACGACGACGGGCTGCTCGTCCTGCACCCCGGCGGCCCGGAACGCCTCCTGGGCCGTCGCGGTGCTCGGCATCGGGTGCCGGCCGCCTCGGCCGTCCTCGCGGACCGTCCCGGAGAGGCCGGACTCCAGGTCCAGGAAGCTCGCGCCGGGCAGGTGACCCTCCAGGTAGGCCTCGCGGTTGCCCTCCGGCCCCCTGCCGAGGTCCCACCGCACGTCGACCACGACCGGCCGACGGTCGGGGTCCTCGGCGTGCAGCAGGTCGGCCAGCTCGGCCGGCTCGATGAGCAACTCGGACATGAGCCGAACGATACGGCGCTGTGCTCCCACGGTCACGCAGAGGTCGGGCGGCGCAGCACGCGCGCGAGCCGTGGGCAGTGAGACAGTGGTGCCATGTGCCGCAACATCCGACAGCTCCACAACTTCGAGCCGCCTGCCACCCGGGACGAGGTGGTCGCCGCGTCCCTGCAGTACGTCCGCAAGGTCAGCGGGACGACCAAGCCGAGCAAGGCCAACCAGGAGGCGTTCGACCACGCCGTGGCGGTGATCGGCCGGGCCACCCAGGAGCTGCTCGACCACCTGGTGACGACCGCCCCAGCCAAGGACCGCGAGGTCGAAGCCGACAAGGCACGGGCCCGGGCGCGCGTCCGCTATGCCGGCTGACCCACCCGCACCTGTTCTCCCGCGCGTGCGGCTGCGGCAGGTGCTCAACTGGGTCAACCTGTCGACCCTGTTTGGGCTGGCCGTCGCCAAGGGCGGCGGTGCCACGGTGACCCGAGGGCCGATGGGACTGTTCCTGGCCGAGCACTACCGCTGGCGCTTCCCGACCGGTGGGGCCTTCACGGTCGGCGACGTCGTCATCTCGCGGCACGACTTCACCCGGTTGCAGGCGCGCCACCCGCAGATGCTCGACCACGAGGAGATGCACAGCAGGCAGTGGGCCGGCTGCCTGGGACTGCCGTTCCTCCCGCTCTACCTGCTGGCGATGGGCTGGTCGTGGCTGCGCACCGGTGACCGCGCGTCGCGCTGCTTCTTCGAGCAGCACGCCAACCTGGCCAAGGGCGGCTACCGCGACGTGCCGCCACGACCCCTGGGACCGGTGCTCCGGCGCGGAGCCGGTCGCGCCTGGGCAGTACTCACCGGCCGCCGCAGCGCAGACACGGGTGCCGACCTCGGCACCGGGGGCCCCTCCTCGTCCCAGGGCGAGCGGTGAGCAGGGCCGAGCCGCCTGGTCTCGACCTCACCCCCGGCTACACCGCACACGACCGCGAGCGCTGGCTGGGGGAGGACCCCGCGACCAAGCGCGCCGACCGGGACGACTTCGCCCGCGACCGCGCTCGCGTGGTGCACTCGGCGGGGCTGCGCCGCCTGTCCTCGACCACCCAGGTGGTGCAGCCGGACTCCGACGACTTCGTCCGGAACCGGTTGACGCACAGCCTCGAGGTGGCCCAGATCGGTCGCGAGTTCGGGGCCGGCCTCGGTTGTGCGGCCGATCTGGTCGACACGGCCTGCCTGGCCCACGACCTGGGCCACCCGCCCTTCGGCCACCACGGGGAGGCGGTGCTCAACGAGCTGGCCGACGACATCGGCGGGTTCGAGGGCAACGCCCAGACGTTGCGCGTCCTGACCCGGCTGGAGGCCAAGCGGGCCCACCCCGACGGGCGCTCAGCCGGGCTCAACCTGACCCGGGCCAGCCTGGACGCCGCGACGAAGTATCCGTGGCGGCGTGCTGCCGGGCCGGTGCCGGGCAAGTTCGGCTGCTACGAGGACGACATCGAGGTGTTCGACTGGCTGCGCGAGGGCGCACCGGCGCTGGGCCCGCCGAGGCGTTGCCTGGAGGCTCAGGTGATGGACTGGTCCGACGACGTCGCCTACTCGGTGCACGACGTGGAGGACGCGATCGCCTCCGGGCGGGTCGACCCGCGCGCGCTGCGCTCGGCTGACGAGCAGGGCGCCGTGGTCGCCGTGGCCCAGGACTGGTACGCCCCCGGGACCGACGCCGAGCCCCTCCGTGAAGCGCTGGCCAGGCTGGTCGACAGCGGCTGGATCCCGCAGGAACACGCCGGAACCCGGGCCGACCTGGCCGCGCTCAAGGACATGACCAGCCGCCTCATCGGACGGTTCGTCGGTGGCGTCGAGTCGGCCACGCGGCAGCGGTATGGCGCAGGCCCGCTGACCCGCTATGCCGCCGACCTCGTCGTCCCGCCTGAGCTGTGGGCCGAGACGGCCGTGCTCAAGGCGGTCGCCGCCCACTACGTGATGCTCAGCGCGGAGCGCCGCGAGGTGATGGCCCGTCAGCGGGACGTGGTCTCCGACCTGGTCGACCACTTCCAGTCACACCCCGAGGCGATGGACCTCGTGCACCGACAGGCACGGCAGGAGGCCACGGGTCGCAGGGACGTGCTCGGTGCACGCCGGGCCGTGGTCGACCAGGTGGCCAGCCTGTCCGACGCGCGGGCCCTGGTGCTCTCGGCTCGGGCCGCCAGGCGAGGCTGAGGCCGCTAGACGGACTCGGGCTCGTAGGCACTGACGGCCTGGAGCACCGGCTCGTAGACGGCCCCGAGCCCTTCGTCCACGTTGCTGAGCATGACCATCGTCAGGTCTTTGCCCGGGTAGCGCCGACAGAGCGTCTCCACGCCCGGGTCGCCGCCCCCATGACCGAACCGGCCGTCGTCCCCGACGAAGATGCCGTAGCCCATCGACAGGTCCTCGCCCACGCGTGCGTGATGGGTGAACGCCAGGTCCCTCAGCTCCGGCCCGACGAGCGCACCAGACTCGATCGCCGCCAGCAGTGCGGTGATGTCCCGCGGGGTCGAGTGCGCCCCGCCGTCGCCGCCGCCGATGACCGGCGTGCTGAACACGTTGCTCCGCCAGGGGGCACCCTCAGCTGTGGGCGGCAGGTAGCCGGTGGCGACGTCCGGCACCGGCTCGTCGTTGGCGAAGTAGCCCGACTCCGCCATCCCAGCGGGCTGCAGGACCCGCTCGGTGACCACGTCGATGAACCGGCCTCCGGTGACCTGCTCGATGACCAGGGCAAGCAGGATGTAGCCCGCGTTGCTGTAGTGGTTCACCCCGGTCGGGACGGCCGCAGGAGCGTCGGCAAACAACGGGAGGAAGTCGATCGGCTCGCGGAACTGGTGGGCCGGGTGCGTGACCCACAGGCTGGCGTAGTCCGCGACATACTCAGGCACCTCCTCGTCCTCCTCGGCGTAGTCGCCGATCCCGGAGGTATGCGTCAGCAGGTGGTGGGTGGTCACGGCCGGGTCCATCGTCCGTGGCCGCCGTTCCGCGGGCAGGACGCGCGCCAGCGGCTCGTCCAGTCGCAGCTCCCCGGCTCGCACGCAGGTCAGCGCTGCCTGGGCGGTGAACATCTTGGACAGGCTGGCCAGCGCGAACCGGGTGCCCGGATGGATCGGGCTGCCGCTCGCCCGTTCGGCAGGCCCATGGCACGCCTCCAGCACCGTCTCCCCACCCACCGTCACCAGCACCGAGCCGCAGAAACCCTCCGTCGCCGCCTGCGCGAGCTGGTCCGACAGGGCGGTCCAGGGTGACGGGCTCATGGGGCGATTCTGGCTGCGCCGCCCACCTCGGTCCACGGGTTTAGCCGCCCCCCACACCGCAACTGCACCCGAGGGGCGGTCGGCGTCGGCGTGTCGTCGGCCCTGGGGTTCAGCTGCACCTGAAGGCCGCCCACCCCCGGTCCACGGGTTTAGCCGGCCCCCCAACACCGCAACTGCACCCGAGGGCCGGTCGGCCTCGGCGTGTCGTCGGCCCTGGGGTTCAGTTGCGCAGGAAAGCAGGCGGTAGGGCGGTAGGCGGTCGGGCAGCGGTAGGGCGGTAGGGCGCGCCCGGGAGGGCGGGCGCCAGCTCAGTCGGGCGTCGAGGGCTCAGCGTCTGCCAGCAGCGGGGCGATGTCGAAGACGGCGCCGTCGATCCCGGCGTGCAGGTCACCCAGCCGGGCATAGCGCTCCGGCATGGTCAGCACGGTGAAGTCCCGAGGGTCACAGTCGGGCACCTCATCCCAGGTCAGCGGCGCCGAGACCCGGGCATCGGGGGTGCCGCGCACCGAGTAGGCGCAGGCGATGGTGTGGTCGCGGGCGTTCTGGTTGTAGTCGATGAACACCTGCGTGGGGTCGCGGTCCTTGCGCCACCAGGTCGTGGTCGCTTCGTCGGTGCGCTCCTCGACCCGCTGAGCAAACACCTTGGCCGCAGCGCGGACCTGCTCGAACCCGTGGTCCGGTGCGACCCGCACGTAGACGTGCAGTCCCTTGGACCCGGTGGTCTTCGGCCAGCCGACCGCGCCGATCTCATCGAGCACCTCGCGGGCGACCATGGCCACCCGCCGCACCGTGGCGAAGTCGCACTGGTCGCCGGGATCGAGGTCGATCCGCCACTCGTCGGGCCGCTCGGTGTCGGCTCGGCGGCTGTTCCACGGGTGGAACTCCACCGTCGACATCTGCACGGCCCAGATCACCTGCGCCAGCTCGGTCACGCAGAGCTCGTCCGCCGTGCGGTTCCAGCGGGGGAAGTGCACCCGCACCGTCTCCACCCAAGGGGGCGCGCCGTGGGGCAGCCGCTTCTGGTGCACCTTCTCGCCTTCGATCCCCTCGGGGAAGCGGTGCAGCATGCACGGCCGCTCGCGCAGCGCGTTGACCACCCCGTCCCCGACGGCCAGGTAGTAGCGGGCCAGGTCGAGCTTGGTCAGCCCCGGCTGCGGGAAGTAGACCCGGTCCGGGTTGCTGATCCGCACGTCGCGCCCGCCCACCTCGAGCTCGATCGCGGGACTGCCCCCAGAGCGCGTGGCCATGGGCTCACTCCACCACAGGTATGTCGTCCCTCGCGCGCACCAGGAAGGCCAGGGCCAGCACGCCGGCAGCCAGGACGGCCCCGACCGCCATACCCGCGGCGACTCCTTGGGTGAGGGCCTCGCCGGTCGAGGTGCCGGAGGCAGCCACAGCGGCAGCACGGGCGGACATCACCGTGATGACGATCGCCGTTCCGGCAGCCGCGGCCACCTGCTGGACGGTGCCCAACACCGCGCTCCCGTGCGAGTACAGCCCGCGGGGGAGCGCGCCCAGGCCCGTGGTGAAGACCGGAGTGAAGATGAACGAGAGCGACACCGAGAGCGCGATGTGCAGCCCCACGAGCACCGGCCACGGGGCGGACGCCAGGGTCGCCCAGGTCAGGGCGAGCAGGGCGGCCAGCAGCACGCCGGCACCGGGCAGGACCAGGGGTCGCGGCCCGAGCCGGTCATACAGGCGGCCGACCCGAGGGCCGAGCAGGCCCATGGCCAGCCCGCCGGGCATCACGACCAGGCCGGCCTGGAGCACGTCCATGCCCCGCGAGCCCTGCAGATAGAGCGGCAGCAGGATCATCGCGCCCATCAGGGCCATGAAGGCCAGCGACATCACCGCCAGGGAGACCGTGTAGTCGCGGTGCAGCAGCACGCGCAGGTCCAGCAGCGGGGTGCCCCGACGCTGCAGCCGCCGCTGGCGCAGGACGAACAGCAGGACACCGGCGACGCCGACCACGAGTGCCAGCCACGGCGCGACGATGGCCTCGCCGGGCTCGGCGCCGAGCAGGGACATGCCATAGACGAGGGCACCGAAGCCGATGGCGGTGAGTAGCACGCTGGGCAGGTCGAGCGGGCCTGGCCGACCCGGCTCGCCGGACCTGAGCAGGGAGAGTCCCAGGGCGCCGATCACCAGGGCGATCGGCAGGACGAGGGCAAACAACCAGCGCCACGAGGCGAACTGCAGGACCACACCGGAGACGGTCGGGCCCATCGCCGGAGCCACCGAGATGGCCAGCGTCACGTTGCCCATCACCTTGCCGCGCTGCTCTTGCGGCACCAGCGTCATCAGCGTGGTCATCAGCAGCGGCATCATCACCGCGGTGCCGGTGGCCTGCACCACCCGCGCAGCCAGCAGTACCTCGAACCCCGGGGCGAGCATCGCGGCGGCAGTCCCCGCCGAGAAGATGCCCATCGCCGTGCCGAACGCGGTGCGCGTGGAGACCCGCTGCAGGAACCACCCACTGGTCGGGATCACCACGGCCATGGTGAGCATGAAGGCGGTGGACAGCCACTGGGCATCACGCGCGGTGATCTCCAGCACCGTCATCAGCCGGGGGATCGCGTTGACCATGATCGTCTCGTTGAGGATCACCACGAACGTCGCGACGGTGAGCACGCGCAGGACGAGCGGCCACTGCTCCGGGTCGGCCGGCAGGCGGCGCGCCGTTCGCGGTCTCCTCGAGGGTGGTTCCGGGGGAGGTCATCGGGTGCTCCAGTCCTGCAGGGTCATGCCCGGGACAGACCGGGGCGGGGTTCAGAAGTCATCGGCGCGCTGCGCGGACCTCGGTGTCGTGGCGCCACAGGGGCAGAACACCGCGAGGCCCCGATCCATGCCCGGTGTGGACGGGCTCCTGCGCCGTCGGGGTGCCCACCTAGACTCGCGCCAGAGCACTCCCGCACAGCGGAAGGAGAGCGGTGGCCGGGCGGATCAGGGCCGAGGACGTGCAGGAGGTCAAGGAGCGCACGGCCCTCGACGAGGTCGTGCGCGAGCACGTCACCCTGCGCACCGGTGGCATCGGCTCGTTCAAGGGTCTGTGCCCGTTCCACGACGAGAAGACGCCGAGCTTCACGGTGCGTCCCGCCGTCGGCGTCTGGCACTGCTTCGGCTGCGGCGAGGGCGGTGACGCCATCGAGTTCGTGATGAAGGTCGACCACCTCACCTTCACCGAGGCGGTCGAGCGGCTCGCCGGCAAGCTCGGCATGGAGCTGCGGTATGACGAGTCGTCCGGCGCAGGTGGCCGTGGCGGTCGGCCGGACGGTGAGGGAGGGCTGGGCCGGCGGGGCCGGCTGGTCGAGGCACACCGGGTGGCCGCAGAGCTCTTCCACGCAGCACTCGTCGACCCCGACCACCCGGCTTACGCCGAGGCGCGCCCCGCGCGCGACTTCCTGCGGGCCAAGGGTTTCGACGGCGAGGCGGCCAGGCGGTTCCAGGTCGGCTTCGCGCCCCGGTCCGGCCAGGCGCTGGGCCAGCACCTGCGCAGCCGCGGCTTCACCGAGGACGAGTTGGTCACCGCGGGCCTGCTGCGCCGCGGTGGTCGGTGGGACGTCTTCCAGGGTCGGGTCCTCTGGCCGATCCGCGACATCACCGGCGACCCTGTCGGCTTCGGCGCACGCCGGCTGTTCGAGGACGACCGGATGCCGGGCAAGTACGTCAACACCTCCGAGACACCGATCTACAAGAAGGCGACCGTCCTCTACGGTCTCGACATGGCTAAGCGTCCGATCGCCGACTCGCGGCGCGCGGTCGTCGTCGAGGGCTACACCGACGTGATGGCCTGCCACCTGTCCGGGGTCGAGACCGCTGTGGCCACCTGCGGGACGGCGTTCGGCTCTGACCACATCAAGTCCCTGCGGCGCATCCTGCGCGACGAGGCGGGCGGTGCGCCGGCTCGGGTCGTGTTCACCTTCGACGGCGACGCCGCGGGACAGAAGGCCGCGATGCGCGCCTTCGAGATGGACCAGCGGTGGGCCTCGCAGTCGTATGTCGCGGTGGCTCCAGAGGGAGCCGACCCCAACGAGCTGTGGCTGACCCACCAGAACGCCGACGACCCGGACGCCGGCGCCGCCGCGTTGCGAGACCTGGTCGACCAGGCTGTGCCGATGTTCGAGTTCGCGGTGCGCACCTCCATCGCCCCCTTCGACCTGGACCGGGCCGAGGACCGGGTGCAGGCGATGCGGCGGGCGGCACCGATCATCGGCGGCATCCGCGACAAGGCCCTGCGCCCGGAGTACGTCCGCCAGGTCGCTGGCTGGCTCGGGGTGCCGGTGGAGGAGCTCGCTGCCGAGGTCGCCCGCGCCGGCCGAGCCCGTCCGGCGCACCAGGGACCACCGTCGACGCCTGCGCCGGGGCAGGAAGGCACCGGCGAGCAGGAGTCCACCCTGGTCCCGCGGCCTGACCTGCGCGACCCCCTCGTGCGGGCCGAGCGGCAGCTCCTGCAGGTGGTCCTGCAGTATCCGCAGAGCCTGGAAGCGGAGTCACTCGACACGCTCGCGGCCAGCGCGTTCGCCGCGCCGGCCCACCAGGCGATCTACCACGGCGTGCTGCAGGCCGGTGGCGTCACCCAGGCGGCCCTGCTGAGCGCCACCGGCTGGGCTTCGGCCGTCGCGACGCACACCCCACCGGCCGCCCAGCCGCTGGTCTTCGAGCTGGCCGTGGCGCCCCTGCCGGTCACCCTGGAGTCCTCTGGGAGCCCGCCCTTGCGGTATGTCGACAGCCTGGTCGAGCGCGTGGTCGACCATGCCCTCGGCCAGCAGATCGCCGACACGATGAGCGCGTTGCAGCGGGCCCAGGACGGCACGGAGGCCCGCCGGATCAGCACGATGCTGGTCGAGCTGCAGCGTCAGCGCGCCCTGTTGCGGGGCACCGGGTGAGGGGGCGGCGCGGGGCGCTGACCTCGGCACAGCGACACACCCTGGCCCCGGGCCGGGGTGAGAGCGTCCTGGCCACGGCGACCGACCGCCATACCGGTGACCTGGTGTGCGCGACGACCTGGCGGCTGGTGGTGGTCGCCCCCGAGGGCGACGGCCTGGGCGGGGTCGTCCTGGACCGGCCGTGGCACGAGGTGGACGCCGGGGTCTGGGATCCGGAGACGACCAGCCTGTCCGTCTCGTTCGTCAACGGTGGCCGTGCGCACCAGTGGCAGCTCGGTCAGCAGCCGGGGCAGCTCCCAGCCGCTCTCCGCGACCGGGTCTCCGCGAGCGTCGTGCTCAGCCGGGTGATCGACGTCGGCCCGCGGCGCACGGCCCGCGTGGTCATCCGCACGGTGCTGCAGACCCGCGAGCTGGTCGAGCAGGTCCTGCTGGGCCGGGGAGCCCGGGACGACGACAGCGAGCTGGTGGCCGCAGTGGCGCGTGCGCGGGACGACCTCCGGGGCCAGGTGGGCCTGCCTGCTGGGTGAGCGTGGCGCAGGAGCCCCTCAGTTGCGGCGCACCGCGCGGATGATGGCGGACTGCGCCTGTGGGTGCACCCGGTGGGTGGGGCGGATCTCGACCTGCTCCCAGCCGGCTGCCTCCAGCGCGCGACGGTAGTCGGGCTGGGTCAGGGCGCCGGAGATGCATCCGGTCACTGCCGCCAGGTCCTGGCGCAGCCCGGGGTCCATGTCGAGGTCGGCGATGATGTCGGAGACTGCAAACCTGCCACCGGGACGAGTCACTCGAGCCGCCTCGGCGAGCACCACGTCCTTGTCCGCGGCCAAGTTGATGACGCAGTTGGAGATGACGATGTCCACGCTGGCGTCGAGCAGCGGGAGAGCCTCCAGGTAGCCCTCGAGGAACTCGACGTTCTCCGCTCCCGCTGCGGCGGCGTTGCGCCGCGCCAGGTCCAGCATCTGCGGCGTCATGTCGACCCCGATCACTCTCCCGGTCGGCCCGACTCGCCGGGCCGAGATGAGCACGTCGGCGCCGGCGCCGGAGCCGAGGTCGAGCACTGTCTCCCCTTCGTGCAGATCGGCGACGGCGGTGGGCACCCCGCACCCCAGCGACCCTGCCAAAGCCTCGTCGAGACCGGCAGAGGGGTCTGGACGGTCGGCCCCGTCATACAGGGAGCCGCCGAACACGGCGTCCTCGGCGGTGCCGCATGAGGAGCCTCCGCAGCAGGCGGACCCTGCGACGGGGGAGTGGGCCGTGAGCTCGAGCGTGTTCGCGGCGGCTGCGTAGCGGGTCCTGACCTGCTCGCGCAGGTCTTCTGGCTGGGTGGAGGTCATGACCCCACCTTGACCCCTGTTTCGATAGATGTCAATATAGCGCTGTGACGCCACGAACCCTGCCCTTGGTGCCGACCGTGTCGTGCTGCGCCCCCGGCTCGGCGGGAGTCAGTCCTGGTCAGGCAGCGGCCGCGGCGGCGCTGTTCAAGGCGCTGGGCGACCCCGTGCGCCTGCGGTTGTTCTCCCGCATCGCCGGACAGGCTGAGCCGGTCTGTGTCTGCGACATCCAGGAGGTAGGCGTCTCGCAGCCGACCGTCAGCCACCACCTGCGGCGGCTGCGCGAGGCGGGCCTGGTCGACTGCGAGCGCAGGGGGACCTGGGTCTACTACTGGGCCATACCGGGGGCGTTGGAGCAGGCTCGGCGGGCCCTGGGCGCGTGATAGAGTCGGCGCTCGCTGCGCCCCTCGCGGAGCCATTCCCCTGTAGCTCAACTGGCAGAGCAGCCGGCTGTTAACCGGCAGGTTGTTGGTTCGAGTCCAACCGGGGGAGCGCTGTGATGTCTCAGGACATCGGAGACAGCCGGACCTACGTTTTGTGGGTCCGGCTGTTGCTCTTCTGGGGGCCGGGTGGTCGTCCGGTCCCGTGGTAGGTGCGGTTGGGGTCGAGGATCAGTTCGCGCAGGAGCTCGCCGGTGGTGGCGTGGACGATGCGGATGTGGGTGTCCTGGACGAGCATGAGGATGTGGGTTCGGGCGTGGGTCCGGCCGATGCCGATCGTGTGCAGGACGCCGTGGTGGCGCAGGGTGACGGTGCCGTTCTTGTAGACCTTGTCGGTGCGGACCCGGTCGTGGGTGTCCCCGGTGCGGTCGGTGTTCGGGGAGGCCTTGGGGCGGGCGTTGTAGATGGTGGCGGGGGTGGCTCGGTGGGGCAGCGAGCGGTGCGGGCGGGCGGTGTTGTACTCGAGCACGAAGCGGGTCAGGAGGGTGTTGAGCTCGGCCAGGGTGGTCGGCTGGTGAGGTTGGGCGCGAAGCCAGTTCTTCATCGTCTGCTGGAACCGTTCGACCTTCCCGCAGGTGGTTGGGTGGTTGGGTCGGGAGTTCTTCTGCACGATGCCGTGGGCGCGCAGTTCGTTCTCCAGGGCGGTGCGTCCGCCGCGGCCGGTGGCGAACCTGACGGTGTAGACCATGCCGTTGTCGGTCAGCGTCGAGGCGGGGTATCCGTGCTGGTCGGCGGCTGTCCGGAAGCTGTTCAGGACGATCTGGGCGGTGATCCGGGCGTGGCCGGAGGCGTGCAGGACGTAGCGGGAGTGGTCATCCAGCCAGGTGATGATCTCGGCGTCAACGCCAGGTGTGCCCTCGGGTCGGGTGAGGCGGTAGTGGGTGAAGTCGGACTGCCAGGTCTGGTTCGGTTGCTCGGCGGCGAACCGGGTGTAGGACGACTTCGGGCGCTTCTTCGGCTCGGGGGTGATGAGGCCGGCACGGGTCAGGATCCGGTGCACCGTGGACCGGGACACGGTGGTGCCGTGGTGGGTGGCCAGGTGCCAGGTGATGGTGTCCGGACCGGCGTCCAGGCCTTTGCCCAACAGGTCCTGACGCAGCCGGAGCACCAGCTCCACGGTGCCCGGCGCGGTGGCGCGGGGCACGTTCTTGGGACGGCGCGAGCGGGGCTCGAACGCGGCTTCCCCCTCCGCCTCGTACCGGGCCTTGAGCTTGTACACCCAGGAGCGGTGCACGCCGTAGCGGCGGGCAACCTCGGCGGGCTGCTCACCCTCGACGAACAGGGCGGTGATGACCAGGCGCGCTTTCGACATGGCCGAGCATCCAAGATCCGCCCCGACGTCGCCGATCTCTTGAGAGATACGTCGCCTATGTCTTGAGACACCTGTCGCCTATGTGTTGAACCAGGACACAACCGGGGGAGCGCTGTGATGTCTCAGGACATCGGAGACAGCCGGACCTACGTTTTGTGGGTCCGGCTGTTGCTCTTCTGGGGGCCGGGTGGTCGTCCGGTCCCGTGGTAGGTGCGGTTGGGGTCGAGGATCAGTTCGCGCAGGAGCTCGCCGGTGGTGGCGTGGACGATGCGGATGTGGGTGTCCTGGACGAGCATGAGGATGTGGGTTCGGGCGTGGGTCCGGCCGATGCCGATCGTGTGCAGGACGCCGTGGTGGCGCAGGGTGACGGTGCCGTTCTTGTAGACCTTGTCGGTGCGGACCCGGTCGTGGGTGTCCCCGGTGCGGTCGGTGTTCGGGGAGGCCTTGGGGCGGGCGTTGTAGATGGTGGCGGGGGTGGCTCGGTGGGGCAGCGAGCGGTGCGGGCGGGCGGTGTTGTACTCGAGCACGAAGCGGGTCAGGAGGGTGTTGAGCTCGGCCAGGGTGGTCGGCTGGTGAGGTTGGGCGCGAAGCCAGTTCTTCATCGTCTGCTGGAACCGTTCGACCTTCCCGCAGGTGGTTGGGTGGTTGGGTCGGGAGTTCTTCTGCACGATGCCGTGGGCGCGCAGTTCGTTCTCCAGGGCGGTGCGTCCGCCGCGGCCGGTGGCGAACCTGACGGTGTAGACCATGCCGTTGTCGGTCAGCGTCGAGGCGGGGTATCCGTGCTGGTCGGCGGCTGTCCGGAAGCTGTTCAGGACGATCTGGGCGGTGATCCGGGCGTGGCCGGAGGCGTGCAGGACGTAGCGGGAGTGGTCATCCAGCCAGGTGATGATCTCGGCGTCAACGCCAGGTGTGCCCTCGGGTCGGGTGAGGCGGTAGTGGGTGAAGTCGGACTGCCAGGTCTGGTTCGGTTGCTCGGCGGCGAACCGGGTGTAGGACGACTTCGGGCGCTTCTTCGGCTCGGGGGTGATGAGGCCGGCACGGGTCAGGATCCGGTGCACCGTGGACCGAGACACGGTGGTGCCGTGGTGGGTGGCCAGGTGCCAGGTGATGGTGTCCGGACCGGCGTCCAGGCCTTTGCCCAACAGGTCCTGACGCAGCCGGAGCACCAGCTCCACGGTGCCCGGCGCGGTGGCGCGGGGCACGTTCTTGGGACGGCGCGAGCGGGGCTCGAACGCGGCTTCCCCCTCCGCCTCGTACCGGGCCTTGAGCTTGTACACCCAGGAGCGGTGCACGCCGTAGCGGCGGGCAACCTCGGCGGGCTGCTCACCCTCGACGAACAGGGCGGTGATGACCAGGCGCGCTTTCGACATGGCCGAGCATCCAAGATCCGCCCCGACGTCGCCGATCTCTTGAGAGATACGTCGCCTATGTCTTGAGACACCTGTCGCCTATGTGTTGAACCAGGACACAACCGGGGGAGCGCACACACCACAGCGGCCCGGACCTGATGATCAGGTCCGGGCCGTCGTGGTCTGCGCGGGAGGGCCGAAGGGGGCGTCGTCAGCGTTAGCGGTGAGCGCCGTCCAGGCGCTCTGCTGCACCAGGCGGGGGCTGCGTGATGGTCTCGGCGCTGCCGACCGGACCCGCGGTGTGTCCCTTGCGGCGCTGGCGCGCCTCGACCCACTCGGCGAGCTTGCTCAGGCTGTAGTTGATCAGGATGAAGATGGCCGCGGCCACCAGATAGGCCACGAAGGTGTTGGACTCGGCTGAGCCGAGCTGCCGGGTGCGGCTGATCAGCTCGGGGTAGGTGATCACATAGCCCAGCGCGGAGTCCTTGGTGATGACGATGATCTGGCTGACCAGGGCCGGCAGCATCGCGGTCAGTGCCTGGGGCACCAGGATCGCCCGGCGCACCTGGGAGGAGGACAGGCCAATCGACAGGCCCGCCTCGCGTTGCCCGCTGGGTAGCGAGGTGACGCCGCTGCGCACCACCTCGCAGATGACCGAGGCGTTGTAGAGCACCAGGCCGACCACGACCGCGACGAAGGTGACGTCCGCACTGCTGATCCCGACCGACGCGGCGGCTGAGGACAGAGCCTCGTTCTTCACCAGCATCGTCCAGGCGAAGATCATCATGATCAGCACCGGGACGGAGCGGAAGAACTCCACGAAGATCGACGCCGCCCACCGCAGCGCGGGCAGGTCGGACATCCGGGCCATCGCCAGGGCGATGCCGAAGGCCATCGACAGCACGATGGCCACGGCGGCGGCCTTCAGCGTGGAGATCAACCCCGGGAGCAGGTAGAACTCCCAGCTCGAGGAGCTGAGGAACGGTGACCACTTGGCCGCTTCGAACTGGCCGTTGTCGGCCATCGCGCGCAGGGCGACGAAGAGCACCGCGGCGATCAGGACCGCGCCGACAGCCCCATAGGCCAGGTGGCGCCGCCGGGCTGCCGGTCCTGCGGCGTCGAAGAGCAGCTGCTGGGCGCTCATCGCCGCACCGCCAGACGTCCGGACAGCCAGCTCGTGAGCAAGCCCACAGGCAGGGTGAGCAGCACGAAGCCCAGGGCGACGATGAGGAAGATGAGCAGACCTGCGTCAGGGCGGAACTCGATCATGTTGCGCATCGCGTAGGCGATCTCGCGGTTGCCGATCGCCACCGCCACCGTGGTGTTCTTGATCAGCGCGATCAGGACGTTGCCGATGGGCGTGATCGCTCCGCGGAACGCCTGGGGCAGGATGACCGCGCGCAGGCTCTGGGCGAAGGTCAGGCCGATCGAGCGCGCCGCCTCCGCCTGACCGACCGGGATCGTGTTGACGCCAGACCTGATCGCCTCGCAGATGAACGCTGCGTGGTAGAGGGTCAGCCCCAGAACGGCCAGCCGGAAGTTGTTCTCGATGATGAAGTTGGGGCCGCGCTGGGCCAGGTCGACACCGAGCTGGGCCCACAGGCCCAGGTTGGCGAAGACGATGATGAGCGTCAGCGGCGTGTTGCGCAGCAGGGTGACATAGCTTCCGCCGAAACCGTTGAGCAGGGGCACGGGGGCGAGCCGGAAGACGGCCACCACGGTGCCGAGGATCATCGCCAGCACGAACGCGATCGCCGCGAGCCTGATGTTGAGCAGGAACGCCTCGACCACGTCGAACTGCTCGATCAGCTCGAGCACGGGATCACCCCTTCATCTGCGCAGGACGAGGCCCGACCGACCGGGACAGCAGTCCCGGCCGGTCGGACATCGAGGTGGGTGCTGGTCAGCCGCAGTTGCCCTCGGCAGTGGGCGGGTTGACCTCGTCGTTCGGGGTGTAGCCGGCGGCGCCCAGGTTGTCGGTGACGACCTGGTCCATCGTGCCGTCCTCCCAGAGCGCGTTGATGATGTCGTTGATCTCCTCGCACTGGGTGGACTCCTTGGGCAGACCCACCCCGTAGTTCTCCTCGGAGAACGGAGCGCCGACGACCTTGAACTTGCCGGCGTAGGCCTCCTGAGCGGCGAAGCCGGCCAGGATCGTGTCGTCGGTGGTCAGTGCGTCGACGGCACCGGAGCTCAGCGCCTCCATGCACTCGGAGTACGTGCCGTACTCCTGCAGCGCCACGCCATACTCCTCGTTGACCCGCTCGGCGGAGGTCGAGCCGGTGACCGAGCAGAGCACGGCGTCACCCATGCTGTCGGGACCGGTGATCGGGCTGTCGGTGGCGACCAGGAGGTCCTGGCCGGCGACGAAGTACGGGCCGGCGAACTGGACCCGCTCCTTACGCGCGTCGGTGATCGAGTAGGTGGCGAAGATCATGTCGACCTGGCCGGACTCGAGCAGGTCCTCGCGCTGTCCGGAGGGCGACTCCTTCCACTCGATCTGGTCCTCGGTGTAGCCGAGCTCGGCCGCGACCGCCTTGGCGACGTCGACGTCCAGGCCGGAGGGTGTCCCGTCGGTCATCAGGCCCAGACCGGGCTGGTCGAACTTGATGCCGATCGTGATGCCGTCGCCACCCGCTGCCCCCGACGAGGTGGCCCCGTCGCTCGTGGTCGGCTCTTCGGTGTCGCCTCCACAGGCTGCGAGGGCCAACATGCCGGCCGCCAGGACGGCGGTCACGCGAATAGAGCTGCGCTGCATACTCAATCTCTCCTTCAGTGGGTGAGGATCTTGCCGAGGAAGTCCTTGGCACGGTCGGACTGGGGGTTGGTGAAGAACTGCTCCGGGGTGTTCTCCTCGACGATCGCGCCGTCGGCCATGAACACCACCCGGTCAGCGGCACGACGGGCGAAGCCCATCTCGTGGGTGACCACGACCATGGTCATGCCGCTCTTGGCCAGCGAGGTCATCACGTCGAGGACCTCGTTGATCATCTCGGGGTCGAGCGCCGAGGTCGGCTCGTCGAACAGCATCACGGTGGGCTCCATCGCCAGCGAGCGCGCGATGGCCACGCGCTGCTGCTGACCGCCGGAGAGCTGGGCGGGGTACTTGGCGGACTGGTGGGCGACGCCGACGCGCTCCAGGATCTCGGTGGCTCGCTGCTTGGCGACCTCCGGCTTGACCTTGCGCACCTTGGTCGGGCCCATCGTGACGTTCTCCAGGATCGTCTTGTGGGCGAACAGGTTGAAGCTCTGGAAGACCATGCCGACGTCGGCCCGGAGCTGAGCCAGGGCCTTGCCCTCAGCGGGGAGCTCGCGACCGTCGATGGTGATCGTGCCGCCCTCGATGGTCTCCAGGCGGTTGATCGTGCGGCACAGGGTGGACTTGCCCGACCCCGAAGGACCGATCACGACCACGACCTCACCCTCGTGCACGGTGAGGTTGATGTCCTTGAGCACGTGCAGGTCGCCGTAGTACTTGTTCACGTCCTGCAGGACGACCAAGGGCTTGCGACCCTCGGACGGGGGGCTGTCCGTCATGGCCGAACCTTATAGACCAGGGGGGCCGATTGGCATCCACCGGTGCGAGTCGTGACCGAATCGATGCACGGGGCGACACTGGTTAGGCTGCCCGCGGGGCCAGTAGCTCAGCCGGTCAGAGCAGCGGACTCATAATCCGTCGGTCGTGGGTTCAAGCCCCACCTGGCCCACCGAGCTGCGGCGCAGTCGGGCCGGCAGTCCGCAGTGGGTGCGACTGGGCCACAGAGCCGCGACCGGCGTGGCGAGGCGACAGACAAGCCTGTGGCACTTGATACTCGAGTGACAAGAGAGCAGAATGTGTCCGTCGCACGACAGGCACCCGAGCACAGTGGGTCGAGAGCGTTGGGGAAGACGTCCCTCGCACCCACAGGAGGACCGGATGTCCGTCGTGATGCCGCGTGTCATGACCCGCGGGGTGGTGTTCATTCACTCCACCCCGACTGCACTGTGCCCGCACATCGCCTGGGCGCTCGAGGGGGTCCTCGACGCCCGCGTGTCCTTGGACTGGACCCCTCAACCGGTCCAGCCCGGCACGATGCGGACCGAGTTCTCCTGGACCGGTGAGGCCGGGACCGGCGCCCACCTGGCCAGCGCGATGCGCGGTTGGGACGGCCTGCGCTACGAGGTCGTCGAGGAAGCCAGCCGCGGCAGCGACGGCGCCCGGTGGACCCACACGCCCGCCTTGGGCATCCATCACGCCCGGCTCTCGGCCAACGGCGACCTGGTCGTCAACGAGGACCGGTTGCGCACGCTCGTCGAACAGGCCGAAGGCAACCTGGCCGTGCTGACCGCCCACC
Source organism: uncultured Actinomycetota bacterium (assembly GCA_963781115.1). GTDB lineage: Bacteria > Actinomycetota > Actinomycetes > Actinomycetales > Dermatophilaceae > Ornithinicoccus. The sequence goes on along the minus strand of CAWADV010000005.1, from coordinate 371,078 downwards.
TCGACGTCGCGCTGGGCGCGGCCTGGGACGCCGAGCTGGAGCAGTTCCGTCCCGCCGGCGACGGTGCGCCGGTCAAGTGGCTGCACAAGGTCGGCTGACCGCCCGGTCGACGACCCCTGCCTGACCGACGGGCACCGCCTCGCCGGTTACCCTGACGCAGGTCATGCACATCCTGCGCGTCGCCAACTTCGTCAGCCCCACCAGCGGCGGCATCAAGACGGCCCTCCAGCACTGGGGTGAGCTCTACCGCGAGCAGGGCCACCAGGTCTCGCTCGTCATTCCGGGTCCCGGTCCGGCGATCGTGGAGGAGCCGCAGGGCACCGTCTACCGTGTCCCGGCGATGCCCCTGGCGACCACCGGCTACTCCCTGATCTGGAGCCGGGTCAGGCTGAGCCGGCTGCTGGAGGCGATCGCGCCGGACACCCTGGAGGTCAGCGACCGGTCGACCACCCGCTGGATGGGGCGGTGGGCGCGCCGGGCCGGCGTCGGCAGCGTGATGTTCAGCCACGAGCACCTCACCGGTCATCATGACCCGGCAGACCCCCGTGCCGGATGCCCTGGGCGAGCGGCTGGCCGACTTCGCCAACCTGCGCAGTGCCCTGGACTATGACGCCATCGTCTGCGCCAGCCAGTACGCGGCCGAGGAGTTCCGGCGCAACGACATCCGCACTCACGTCGTGCACCTGGGCGTCGACCTCGACGTCTTCGCGCCTGCGCGACCCGCGCCCCGGCACGGCAGCGGGGAGTCGCTGGCCCCCGACGGCAGCCGACGCCGGGAAGGCTCGGTGCAGGTCGTCCACTGCGGACGGCTGGCCCGGGAGAAGAACCCGTGGCTCTCGATCGAGACCGTCCGGGAGCTGGTGGGTCGAGGTGTCGACGCCCATCTCACGGTGCTGGGGCACGGGCCGCTGCGCGAGGAGCTGATCGAGGCATCGGAGGACCTGCCGGTGAGCTTCCACTCCTACATCCACGGCCGTCGCGAGCTGGCCGCGGTGATGCGTCGTGCCGATGTCGCGATCGCCCCGGGGCCGGTGGAGACGTTCGGGCTGGCCGCCCTGGAGGCCATGGCCTGCGGGGTGCCGACCGTCTGCCCCGACGAGGGCGCCCTGCAGGAGGTCGTCGGGTCGGCCGGCATCGCAGCCCCCTCCGAGCCGGGAGCGTTCGCCGACGCGGTGCTGGAGCTGCTCGACCGGCCGGGGGCACGCGAGTCAGCGAGAGCGCGAGCCGAGGAGTTCAGCTGGCCGGACTCGGCCCAGCTGATGCTGCAGGTGCACGAGGGGTTGCGAGAGCTGCCGCATCGTCCCTGAGTGAGCCGGGCGGGCGCTCAGAGCGGGATGTTGCCGTGCTGGCCGCGACGCTGGGGAGCCGACGCCAGAGCGGCGGCCAGCGCCGAGCGGGTCTTCTTCGGCTCCACGACCTCGTCGATGACCCCGATCTCGACCGCCCGGGCAAGACCACCGGTGAGGCGGGCATGCTCGACGGCGAGCTCCTCCTCGGCCTGCGGTCGGTCCTGCTCCGGCACCTCGGCCAGCTTGCGCCGGTGCAGGATGCGCACCGCCGCGACGTGTCCCATGACGGCGATCTCCGCGGTGGGCCAGGCGAAGACGCGGGTCGCGCCCAGCGAGCGCGAGTTCATCGCGATGTAGGCGCCACCGTAGGTCTTGCGGGTCACCAGGGTCACCCGCGGGACGACGGCCTCGGCGAAGGCGTGCAGCAGCTTGGCGCCGCGGCGGACCACCCCGTCCCACTCCTGGCCGACTCCGGGCAGGTATCCCGGGACGTCGACCAGCACGATGAGCGGCACGCCGAACGCGTCGCACATCCGCACGAAGCGGGAGGCCTTCTCGGCCGAGATCGAGTCCAGGCAGCCGCCCAGGCGCATCGGGTTGTTGGCGATCACACCCACCGTCCGGCCGCCGAAGCGCCCCAGCGTGGTCACGATGTTGGGCGCCCACCGCGGGAACAGCTCGACCGCGTCGCTGCCCTTGTCGAGCAGGTTGGTGACCAGCGGGTGCACGTCATAGGCGCGCTTGGCCGACTCCGGGAAGGTCGAGGCCAGGTCGCGGTCCTTGACCGAGTCCACGTCGAGCTCGCGCTGGTCGGCCAGCAGTGAGCAGAGCAGCCGCCCCTGCTCGTAGGCGTCGTCGGTCGTCTCGGTGACGACGTGGACGACCCCCGAGCGTCGACCATGCGGCTCGGGCCCGCCGAGGCGGAGCGCGTCGACCGCCTCACCGGTCACCGAACGGACCACGTCCGGGCCGGTGACGAAGACCCGCCCGTCGGGGCCGAGCACGACGATGTCGGTCAGGGCCGGTCCGTATGCCGCTCCGCCGGCGGCCGCGCCCAGCACCACCGAGATCTGCGGGATGACACCGGAGGACCGGGTCATGATGGCGAACACCTCGCCCACCGCGTGCAGGGAGACCACGCCTTCGGCGAGGCGCGCGCCACCGGAGTGCCAGAGTCCGACGACCGGGATCTGGTCGGCCAGGGCGCGCTCGTAGGCCCGCAGGATCACCTGGCAGCCGTCGACTCCCATGGCGCCACCTTGGATGGTGGCGTCGGAGGCGAAGGCGACGACGCGGGTGCCCTTGACCGTGCCGGTGGCCGCGAGGAACCCGGAGGTGTCCTCGTCGGTGAGCAGGGTCATCGACGAGCTGTCCCCGTGGCCGTCGAAGAACGTCTCCAGGCGCAGCCGCGGGTGTCGCGGGTCGTCCTCGCGGGGCACCTTGGCCTGGGCCGCGGCACTGGCCTGGCGCGAGGCCATCGAAGGCATCCGAGCCGCCATCACACGCTCCGGAAGGTCAAGGCCACGTTGGCGCCGCCGAAGCCGAAGGAGTTGTTGAGCGCCGCCAGGTCACCGTCGGGCAGGGTGGCTGCGGTGCCGGTGACGACGTTGAGGCGGATCTTGGGGTCCTGGTCCTGCAGGTTGATCGTCGCCGGGATGGTGCGGTGGTGCAGCGTCAGCACGGTGAGGACCGCCTCGAGCGCTCCGGCCGCGCCGAGCAGGTGGCCGGTCATCGACTTGGTCGCGGTCACCGGCACCTCCTGGGCCCAGTCGCCGAACGCGCGGGCGATGGCGTTGGCCTCGGCCACGTCACCGACCGGGGTCGAGGTGGCGTGCGCGTTGATGTGCGCGATGTCGGTCGGGGTCAGGCCGGCGTCGGCGATCGCCTCGGCCATGGCCCGGGCCGCCCCGGAGCCCTCGGGCTCACCAGCGGTGATGTGGTAGGCGTCGGAGGACATGCCCAGCCCGGCCAGCTCGGCATAGATCGTGGCGCCCCGGGCCCTGGCGTGCTCCTCGGCCTCTAGCACCATGACCGCTGCACCCTCGCCCAGGACGAAGCCGTCGCGGTTGATGTCGTAGGGACGCGACGCCAGCTCCGGCTCGTCGTTGCGGGTCGACAGCGCGGTCATCGCTGCGAACGCGGCGATCGGCAGCGGGTGGATCGCCGCCTCGGTCCCTCCCGCGACGACCATGTCGGCCCGTCCGGAGCGGATCATGTTGAGGGCGAAGCCCATCCCCTCGGCACCGGAGGCGCAGGCGCTGACCGGGGTGTGCGCCCCCGCGCGCGCCTTGAGGTCGAGGGAGACCGCCGCGGCGGGACCGTTGGGCATCAGCATCGGCACGGTCAGCGGGAACACCCGCCGCGGCCCGCGCTCCCGCAGGGTGTCCCACTGGTCGAGCAGGGTCCACACGCCGCCGATGCCGGAGCCGATGGCCACGCCCAGGCGCTCGGGCTCGATCTCGGGTGCGCCGGCGTGCGCCCACGCCTCACGGGCGGCGATGAGCGCGTACTGGCCCGACGGGTCGTTGCGCCGGATCTCCACCTTGGGCAGCACCTGGTCGGTGCTGGTGTGCAGGCTCGCGGCGAAGGTGACCGGCAGCTCGTGCTTGGCCACCCAGTCCTGGGTCAGCGCACGAGCACCGGAGCGGCCGGCCAGGATGGCCTGCCAGGTCTCCTCGACCGTGCCGCCGACCGGGGAGGTGACGCCCAGTCCGGTGACGACGACGCGGCGCTCCTTGTTCGGGGTGTGGCTGGACACGCTGGCTGCTCCTTGAGCGGGGACGGGTGGGGGAGTGGCGGGATGCCGTGACTGGTGACCGGAGACCGGAAACCCCGCGGCCCGGTATGGCGTCCGGAGTGGTCTCCCGGCGCCATACCGGCTCGCGGTGGTCGGTCAGGCCGGTGTGCCGCTGGCGTTCGCGATGAAGGTGACGGCGTCCTTGACGTGGGTCAGGTTCTTGACCTCTTCGTCGGGGATCCGGACACCGAACTTGTCCTCGGCGTTGACGACGATCTGCATCATCGACAGGGAGTCGATGTCCAGGTCCTCCTGGAAGGACTTGTCCATCTGCACCGACTCGACGTCGATGCCGGTCTCCTCGTTGACGATCTCGGCCAGACCCTCGAGGATCTCCTGCTCGTTAGCCATCTTCGGTTGCTCCTTGGTGTGGTGGATGTGCTTGACCGACCCGGGTTACCCGCCGGGCCCACGGGGGTTCTCAGGGCAGGATGACGACCTGCGCGGCATAGACCAGGCCCGCGCCGAAGCCGAACTGCAGAGCCAGGCCGCCGTGCGGCGCCTCGCCGGCGGCGAGCATCCGGGCGGTGGCCAGCGGCACGGAGGCGGCCGAGGTGTTCCCGGTCTCGGCGATGTCGCGGGCGACCGGGAGGTGCGCCGGCAGACCCAGCTCCTTGACCATCTGGTCGGTGATCCGCATGTTGGCCTGGTGGGGGATGAAGACGTCCAGGTCGTCGGCGGTGACACCCGCGGCCTCCAGCGCCTTCTTGGCGACAGGAGCCATCGAGTAGACCGCCCAGCGGAACACCGACTGGCCCTGCATCGCGAAGTTGGGCCAGGCGACGCCGTCGTTGGGCCCTTCCATCTGCGAGCGAAGGGCGGTCCACGACTCGCGCTGGACGATCTTGTCCCAGTTGTCGCCGTCAGAGCCCCAGATGGTCGGGCCGATGCCCGGGGTCTGCGAGCGGCTGACCACCGCGGCGCCGGCGCCGTCACCGAAGATGAAGGCGGTGCCCCGGTCGGTCTTGTCGGTGAAGTCCGACAGCTTCTCGACACCCACGACCAGGACGTGCTCGGCGGTGCCGGCCCGCACCATGTCGTTGGCCAGGCTGATCGCGTAGCAGTAGCCCGCGCACGCGGCCGAGATGTCGAAGGCCGCCGGGGCGGTGATCCCCAGACGCACGGCGAGCAGCGGAGCTGCTGCGGGTGTCTGGTAGGGGTGGCTCACGGTGGCCATCAGGACGACGTCGATGTCGGACGGGGCCAGCCCGGCCATCGTCAGCGCGTCGCGCGAGGCCGGCTCGGCCATGTCGATGACCGTCTCGTCGGGGCGGGCGAACCTGCGCTCGATGATGCCGGAGCGCTGCCGGATCCACTCGTCACTCGAGTCGATCCACTGGCAGATCTCCTCGTTGGTGACCACCCGCTCGGGCCGGTAGCCGCCGACTCCGGTGATCCGGGCGTGCCGCGGCCCCTCCGGGACGGTCAGCGTCGGCATCGGACGGGACCGGGTCAGCGTCTCGCCGGGCGAGGCGGTCGTGGATGTGGTCATGGGGAGTCCTCCTGGGGGTGCAGACGCAGTAGGGGCTGGCCCGGGGCGACGGGGTCGCCGTCGACGACCAGCCACTCGACCACGCGGCCTGCGTGGGGGGAGACCACCTGGTGGGAGTCCCGACGTGTCGTGATGGTGGCCACGGCCTGGCCGACCTGGACGGCTTCGTCCTCGCGGGTGACCAGCGGGGTGACCATGCCCTTGACGGGGGAGACGACGAGGCGCCAGGACGGGCTGCTCGCCTCGTCGGTCACCGGCCCGTGCTCACGGATCATCCGGTGCGCAGCGGTCAGGTCGTCCGGGGTCTTCAGGGCCAGGATCTCGACCCCGGGCAGGGCCCGCTTGGCCAGGCCGGCCAGCGTGCCGGCCGGCGGGATCTCGATCAGCCCGGTGACGCCGAGGTCGGCGAAGGTCTGCTGGCACAGGTCCCAGCGGACCGGGCTGCTCACCTGCTGGACCAGGCGGCGGAGCACCTCGCGGCCGGACTGCACCACCTGGCCGTCGGCGTTGGACACCAGTGGCGCGCGGGGGTCGTGGGTGGAGATGGCCCGGGCATAGCGGCTCAGCCGCTGGACAGCCGGCTCCATGTGGTGGGTGTGGAAGGCGCCGGCGACCTGGAGCGGGACCACCCGCGCCTTGGCCGGTGCGTCGTCCCGGAGGGCGGCCAGCTGCTCGAGGGTCCCGGCGGCGACGACCTGGCCAGCGCCATTGGCGTTGGCCGCGGTGAGGCCGTGCCGGTCCAGGGCCTGCGCGACCTCGTCGGGATCGCCGCCGAGCACCGCGCTCATCCCCGTCGGCGTCGCGGCCGAGGCCTGCGCCATACCCCTGCCGCGCTCGCGGACCAGCACCATCGCCTGCTCCGCGCTGAGAACGCCGGCGGCGGAGGCCGCCGTGATCTCGCCGACCGAGTGGCCGGCGCCGGCGCCGACCGCGCGGAAGCCGTCGGCCGGGTGCTCGAACAGGGCGAGCAGGCTGATCAGGCCCGAGCCGACGATGAGCGGCTGGGCGATCGCGGTGTCCCTGATCGTGTCGGCGTCGCTGCTGGTGCCGTGCTCCACCAGGTCGAGTCCGGCCACGGCGGAGAGCCACTCCATCCGCTCGGAGAAGCCGGGCAGCTCCAGCCAGGGGGCCAGGAATCCGGGGGTCTGCGAGCCCTGTCCGGGCGCGACGATGACAAGCACACTGCCACTGTGCCGGTCCCTGGGGGGGTGTGGGCGTGAACAAAGGTCACGAGAATGTCACGACAAGTTTGGAGGAATCCTCCAAAGTCCCGCTGTCAGCGCGCCATGGCCTCGCGCCAGCCGCTCTGCCCGGCCTGCTCGCCGATCCGGCCGAACGCCAGGGCCACCTGGGTCACCCACGCGTCGCGCGGGGTCGTCAGGTCCAGACCGACTGTCTCCTCGACCCGGCGCAGCCGGTAGCGGACCGTGTTGGGGTGGACGAAGAGCGTGCGGGCCGTGGCCTCCAGCCCCCTGCCGGAGTCCAGGTAGGCGCTGGCGGTCTCCAGCAGCCCGGGCCCCTGGTCGCGGAGCGGGCGGTAGATGCGGTCGATGAGCATCCTCCGGGCCGGTGCCTCACCGTTGAGCGCACGCTCGGCATAGAGCTCGTCGGCGGCGACGGGACGTGGCGCCTCCGGCCAGGCTCGCACGGCTTCGAGCCCGGAGAGTGCAGCCCGGGCGGAGCGGCCCGCCGCGAACAGGTGAGGCACCGTCGGACCGACCACCACCGGGCCGGGGGCGAAGTGCGAGCCGAGGGCGGCTGCGGCCTCCAGGGAGTCGGTGAGATTGCCCATCACGCAGATCAGCCGGGTGCCCTGCACTGCGGTGAGCACCTCCAGACCGAGCCGGGATGCGCTGAGCCGCAGGCTGTCCGCCACGCCACCACGACCTCCGGGGGGCACGGCTCCGGCGGCCACCGCGACCTTGACGACGTTGGTCCAGCCGAGCTCGGCCGCCCGTGACTGCAGGGTGTCGTCGGCTTCCCCCCGGACGACGGCGTGCACCACCAGGGACTCCAGCCGCGCATCCCAGGCGCCGCGCGACTCCGCTGCCGAGGCATAGATCTGGGCCGCGGCGAAGGCCACCTCGCGGGAGTAGCGCAGGATCGCCTCGCGCAGGGCGCGCTCCTCTCCGGCGGGCGCCAGCCGGGTGGCCTCGTCCTCCACCGCGTCGATGGTCGTGCGCACCAGGTCCAGGGTCTGCCGCAAGGTCACCGTGTGCGCCAGCTCGCGCGGGGCGGTGCCGAAGATGTCCGCGGTGACCGGGGCGACGGCGGGGTCGGGCTGGCGGTACCACGCCAGGAAGGCGTTGATCCCGGCCTGGGCGACCAGGGAGACCCATGAGCGGTCCTCTGCCGACAGCTCGCGGTACCACTGGTGCTCACGTTCCATCCGCTGGGCGGCGGCGGTCGCCACGACACCGGCGTTGCGGCCGATCGCTTCGCGGGTCGCGGTGGACACATCCGCGGTCGCCACCTCGACGAGCGGTGGCGCCGCAGAGGGCTCCACCCCGCTCGTTCGCGTGCGACGTCCGGCCATCCTGGGACTCTAGTCTGAGCGCCTTTGTATGGCGCCCACAACAGGTCAGGCGCCGTCGCTCACCGCGAGCGCAGCGCCGGCCGTGGTCAGGACTCGCCCCCGGCGTTGCCCGAGGCGCCCGCCCGGACGTCGAGGAGCTGGTACTTCTCGGCGGCCTGTCGGGGGACCGACGGGTCGAGGTCGCCGCGGTCAGCGAGCATCTGCAGGGCCTTGACCGCCATCGACGGACCGTCGATGTGGAAGAACCGGCGGGCGGCGGCGCGAGTGTCGGCGAAGCCGAAGCCGTCGGCACCCAGGGCGTAGTAGTCCTCCGGCACCCAGGGGGCGATCTGGTCCTGGACGGCTCGCATCCAGTCGCTGGTGGCGACCACCGGACCGGAGCCCTCACCCAGGCGCCGGGTGAGATAGGGCACGCGGCGCTCCTGCTCCGGGTGCAGGAAGGCCTGCTCGTCGCAGTCCATCGCCTCGCGTCGCAGCTCGGTCCAGGAGGTGACCGACCAGACGTCGGCGGCCACGTTCCAGTCCTCGCGGAGCAGCTGCTGGGCCTCCAGCGCCCAGGGCACGCCGACTCCGGAGGCCAGGAGGCGGACCCGCTGGCCGTCACCCTCGCCGGGCTTGAGCAGGTACATCCCGCGCAGGATGCCGTCTACGTCGACGCCCTCCGGCTCGGCCGGCTGCTGCATCGGCTCGTTGTAGACCGTCAGGTAGTAGAGCAGGTCCTCCTGCTCTGCCGGCTCACCGCCATACATCCGGCGCAGGCCCTCCTGGACGATGTGCGCGATCTCGTAGGCGTAGGCGGGGTCGTAGGACACGACGGCCGGGTTGGTCGAGGCGAGCAGATGGGAGTGGCCGTCGCCGTGCTGCAGGCCCTCACCGGCGAGCGTCGTGCGGCCGGCAGTCGCGCCGATCATGAAGCCGCGCGCCATCTGGTCCGTCGCCGCCCAGATGCCGTCGCCGGTGCGCTGGAAGCCGAACATCGAGTAGAAGACGTAGAACGGCACCATCGGCACGCCGTGGGTGTCGTAGGACGTCCCGGCAGCGGTGAGGGCGGCGACCGAGCCAGCCTCGTTGATCCCGACGTGCAGGATCTGGCCGGAGGTTGACTCCTTGTAGGCGAGCATGAGGTCGGCGTCGACCGAGGTGTAGTTCTGGCCGTGGACGTTGTAGATCTTGGCCGAGGGGAAGAAGCTGTCCATCCCGAAGGTGCGCGCCTCGTCGGGGATGATCGGCACGATGCGCGGGCCGAGCTCCTTGTCGCGCATCAGCTCCTTGAAGATCCTGACGAAGGCCATCGTCGTGGCCACCATCTGCTTGCCGGAGCCCTTCTTGCCCACCGCGTAGGTGGCATCGCCGGGCAGCGCGAGCGGCTGTGCCGCGTCAGGCTTGCGCGCAGGCAGATAACCGCCCAGTGCCGAACGCCGGTCCTGCAGGTAGCGGATCGCCGGGTCGTCCTGTCCGGGGTGGTAGTAGGGCGGACGGTAGGGGTCGGCCTCGAGCTGCTCGTCGCTGACCGGGATCTTCAGGCTGTCGCGGAACGCCTTGAGGTCGTCCAGGGACAGCTTCTTCATCTGGTGGGTGGCGTTGCGGCCGGCGAAGTGGGTGCCCAGGGCGTAGCCCTTGATCGTCTTGGCCAGGATCACCGTCGGCTGGCCGGTATGACGCACCGCGGCCTGGTAGGCGGCGAACACCTTCTGGTAGTCGTGTCCGCCCCGCTTGAGGCTCCACCAGATCTGGTCGTCGCTCCAGTCGGTGACCATCTCCTTGGTGCGAGGGTCACGGCCGAAGAAGTGGTCGCGCACGAACGCGCCGTCGTTGGCCCGCAAGGTCTGGAAGTCGCCGTCTGGGGTGGTGTTCATCAGGTTGAGCAGGGCGCCGGAGGTGTCTCCCGACAGCAACGGGTCCCAGCCGCGTCCCCACAGGCACTTGATCACGTTCCAGCCGGCTCCGCGGAAGAACGACTCCAGCTCCTGGACGATCTTGCCGTTGCCGCGGACCGGGCCGTCGAGCCGCTGCAGGTTGCAGTTGACCACGAAGGTGAGGTTGTCGAGCTCGTCGTTGGCGGCGACCTGGAGCAGGCCGCGCGACTCCGGCTCGTCCATCTCCCCGTCGCCCAGGAAGGCCCACACGTGCTGCTGGCTGGTGTCCTTGATGCCGCGGTTCTGCAGGTACTTGTTGAACTGCGCCTGGTAGATCGCGTTCATCGGGCCCAGGCCCATCGAGACCGTCGGGAACTGCCAGAACGACGGCATCGCCCGCGGGTGCGGGTAGGACGGGAGCGGCTGCACGCCCTCGGCGTCCCCCGACTTCTCCTGGCGGAAGGCGTCCAGGTCGGCCTCGCTGAGCCGGCCCTCGAGGTAGGCCCGCGCATACATGCCGGGCGAGGCGTGGCCCTGGAAGTAGATCTGGTCGCCGCCGCCCTCGTGGTCGCGGCCGCGCCAGAAGTGGTTGAAGCCGACCTCGTAGAGCGTGGCTGCCGAGGCGTAGGTCGAGATGTGGCCGCCGACCCCGATGCCGGGCCGCTGAGCCCGGTGCACCATCACCGCGGCGTTCCAGCGGATCCAGGCGCGGTAGCGGCGCTCCACGTCCTCGTCACCGGGGAACTGCGGCTCCTGCTCGGGGGTGATCGTGTTGATGTAGTCGGTCGTGGTCAGCGACGGGATGCCCACCTGGGAGTCACGGGCCCGCTCGAGCATCCGCAGCATCAGGTAGCGGGCGCGGCGACGGCCACCTGAGTCGATGGCGGCGTCCAGGGAGTCAAGCCACTCCTGGGTCTCCTCCGGGTCGGTGTCCGGAATCTGGCTGGGCAACCCGTTGAGGATCGGTCCTGAGCCGTGGGGGGCGGGGTCCGTGGCCACGCTGAGTCCTTCCTGGCCGGTCGCGCGACGGCGCGGAGAGGTCGTCGCGATGCACTCGTCTCTCATCCTGTCACGCGGCCTAGGCTGTGCTCATGGGACTCCCATCCGAGCGCGCCCCCCTCGCCGGCCCGGTCGGTCGGCTGGGCTTCAAGGAGGCGCAGATCGTCCTCGAGTACGGCTATGACGACGACGTGGACGACTCCGTCCGCCAGGCCGTCGAGGGGCTCACAGGTGAGCCGCTGGAGGACGAGGACTACGACGGCGTGGTCGACGCAGCCCTGATCTGGTGGCGCGACGGTGACGGCGACCTGGCTGACGTGCTGGTCGAGAGCATGGCCACCCTGGAGCAGGGCGGGTTCCTGGCCCTGCTCACCCCCGGGCCGGGGCGCGGAGACCGGGTGGCGGCCTATGACGTGCAGGAGGCCTGCACCACCTCCGGGCTCACCGCCAGCGGGGTGATGCCCGTGGGTGAGCAGTGGGTCGGCCAGCGACTCGTGGGTCGGCGATGACTCCGGCCGCGGACGTGGCGCGCAGGTCACCCGCGGTGGGGGACGTGGCTCCTGACTTCTCGCTGACCGACCAGCGGGGGGAGCTGGTGACGCTGTCGGCCGCGGTCGCCGACCGGCCCGCCCTGGTCGTGTTCTTCCCCTGGGCCTTCTCCAACATCTGCACCGGCGAGCTGTTGGAGATCCAGCTCAACATCGACCGGTTCGTCAACGACCGGGTGCAGGTCGTGGCCGTGTCGTGCGACTCGAGCACCGCCCTGCGTGCCTGGGCGGCCACCGAGGGCTACCGCTTCCCGTTGCTGTCCGACTTCTGGCCACACGGTCAGGTGGCGCAGTCCTACGGCGTGTTCGACGAGGAGCTGGGCGTGGCCCTGCGCGGCACGTTCGTGGTCGGCACCGACGGTGTCGTCCGCTGGTCACTGGTTCGGGGTCCCGGCGAGCAGCGCGACATCGGAGAGCTGCACGCCGCCGTCCGCGACCTCTAGGTCGGGGGACGTGGACGCCCGCGAGAGCAGCTTTCTGGCTTTCGTGCGCGCCCACCAGGCCCAGCTGCAGCGGGAGGCGCTGCAGCTGACGGGGGAGACCCAGACCGCCTCCCGGCTCAGCCATCAGGCGCTGGTCAGGGTCTACAGGCACTGGACACCCTCGCTGTCCGGGTCGGCCGCCGAACGGTTGGCCGACCGTGAGCTGGCGCACCAGGTCAAGGGCTGGCGCCGCTCGGGGCAGGCGGAGTCGCTGGCGGCCCGGATCGACGACCCGGCCCAGGTCAGCCGCTACGACCCGGAGCCCCTCGATGCCGAGGAGGTGCTGGTCGAGGCCCTGCACCTGGACGAGCAGCGACATCGGCGTCGGCCGCTGTTGGCTGCAGGGGCCGTCGTCGTGGTGCTGGCGGTGGTCGGCGCCTTGCTGTTCAACCGGGCCGCTATCGACGAGCAGTCGCGCACCGACGGCCTCGCCACCATGACTGCGACCAGCCCGGTCGTGGTGGGCCCGGACGAGTCGGCCACCGACGACGTGCTGACCGAGAGCGACCTCCCCTTTCTCGACGTCGCCCAGGTGCCCCTCGACTGCGGGTCCTCTGCGCTGGGCAGTGGCCCACCGCCCGAGGCGGTGCGGGTGGAGACCGATCCCGGAGGAGTCCCGGTCGCCCTCCCGGACCAGCTGACGGTTGCCAGCGTCAGCTGGTCCAATGTCGATCCCGGCGACCGGTTCGCCTTCGGCGGTTTCGGCCAGGCGCTGCTAGGCGGCGGCGAGGCGCACGTGCCGATCCCCCCTGGGCGATGGGAGGTGAGCTGCGCGGAGCTACAGGTCTTCGACACGCTTCAGTTCTCCCTCATCGTCGAGGTCACGGACCCTGCCCAGTGGTGGCGCGGTGACCTGGAGCAGGCCGGCTGTCTGGTGCGGTCTCCCCTGGAGCGTCCCGGTGCCTTCGGCGCAACCGTGCAAGAGGCAGTCGACCAGCTCGTCGAGCTGCCGGCGCCAGTGCTGGTCGACCTCGACACTGCGGGCGCGAGCCTGGTGCGCGCCGACGCCGGCTACCCCGAGGACACTCTGCCGACCTACCTGGCCGTCCTGGCGTCGACGCCGGCGTACGTCGTGGAGCTCGTCCCGGTGGTCGGAGGCTTCACCGCCCGGCCGACCCAGCTGTGCGTCCAACCTGGCGAGCCTGTCCCGGACCGTCTGGGAGAGGAGCGTCCGGGCCGCGTGGCGCCGACCTTCGTGACCGTCTCGTGCCGAGGCGACCAGGTGGAGGTCGACGAGGACCGAGCGGTCGGAGCCCGTGGTCTGCTGGTCCGCACCGAGGACGCGGGGACAACGACGGTGCGCATGGAAGGTCAGGGAGTCAGCCAGGAGCGCGAGCTGCTCCCGGCGGTGAGCGCCACTCCCATCCCCCCGGGGACGGTGACCATCACCTGCCTCTCCGGCACAGCGCAAGGAACCTCCACCACGGTGGAGCTGGTCGACGCGAACGGCTACTGGCTCGGTAGCCCCGAGCAGTACGGCTGCACGCCTGAGCCACTCGAGGACGCCCCCAGCTTCGACCTCGACACGGTGAGCGACGACGACCGGCGCGCGATCTCGGCCTTCGGGCTACCGAGCGTCTATGTGCAGCGAGTGGGCTACACCGACTTCGACAGTGGCCAGGAGCTGGTCGGCTCGATGAGCAGTCAGGCCCGTTTCATCTGGGCATTCGACTTCGGAGACGACAAGGCGATCGGGACTCCCGTCGCACGCTGCCAGTAGTCCGCTCCGGTCGGTGATCGGTCTCCGCTGCCTGCCACACTGTCCCGCGGGGCGGGAGACCGCGCCCAGGGGCCTGTAGCTCAGCTGGTAGAGCACCGCGTTTACACCGCGGGTGTCGTCGGTTCGAACCCGGCCGGGCCCACCGGTGATAGACAGGGCCGATGGACGATCAGACGGCGGGGGTGCCCCTGCGGCAGATCGTGACCGCGCTCGAGCAGCTCTACCCGCCGCACACTGCCCAGTCCTGGGACCGCGTCGGCCTGGTCACCGGCGACCTCGACGACCGCATCACGCGGATCCACCTCGCGGTCGACCCCACCCTGGCCGTCATCGCCGAGGCCCGGGACGCCGGTGCCGACCTGCTGGTCACCCACCACCCGCTGCTGCTGCGGGGCGTGCACTCGGTGGCCACGACCACCGCCAAGGGCGCTGCCGTCACCGAGCTCATCGCCAACCGGATCGCCCTCTACTGCGCCCACACCAACGCCGACGTCGCCGACCCCGGGGTGGGCCACGCGTTGGCAGCGGCGTGCGGGCTGCAGGAGACCGAGGCTCTGGAGGTGCTCGAGGAGCAGGAGCTGGGCCGGGTGGGGGAGCTGCCCCTGCCGATGACCCTGCACGACCTGGCAGTGCGGCTGAGTCGCGCTCTGCCGCCCACTGCCGTCGGGGTGCGCGTCGCCGGCCCGACCGGCGCCGTCGTCCAGCGGGTGGCGGTGCTGGGTGGAGCGGGAGACGGCAGCTTCGAGGCTGTGCGGCGCAGCGGAGCCGACGTCTATGTCACCTCCGACCTGCGCCATCACCCGGCCGTCGAGGCCCGGGAAGAGGCGCGGATCGGGGCCGGCACGCCCTACCTCATCGACATCGGTCACTACGCCGGCGAGGCGCTCTGGCTGCCGGGGCTGGCCCAGCGGCTCATGGAGTCGCTGACCGGGCTGGGCACTAGGTTGGAGCTCTACATCTCCTCCGTGCGCACGGATCCCTGGGACTTCGTGGTGGTCTCGCGCACGGCCGAACCGAACCAAGGAGCCGCACGGTGAAGGCCGACCCCTTCAGGCAGCAGCGCCTGCTCGAACTGCAGGCGCTCGACACCCGGTTGGGTCAGCTGGAGCACCAGATCCGCACGTTGCCCGAGCACGCGGCGTTGGCCGACCTCCAGGCGCGCGCCGAGGATGCCGACGCCGAGGTGGTCCGGCTGCGGACCGCGCACGACGACGTGCAACGTGAGCTGGCCAAGGCCGACGCCGACGTCACGCTGGTGCGCGACCGCGCCACCCGCGACCAGCAGCGGCTGGAGGCCGGCTCGGGCAGCCCCAAGGACCTGCAGGGTCTGCAGCACGAGCTCACCTCGTTGGCGAGGCGCCAAGCCACCCTCGAAGACGTCGAGATCGAGGTGATGGAGCGCGCCGAGGAGCTGGCCGCCGCCGTCGAGCGTGCGGAGCGGACCGCCGCCGACCTGGCGCAGGAGGCCACCACGGTCACCGGCGAGCGGGACGCCAACGTCAGCCGTCTGAATGCGGAGCACCTCGACGTGGCGGCGGGGCGTGCTGCGGTCGTCGCGGAGGTGGGGGAGGAGCTGCTGGCGCTCTACGACCGCGTGCGAGCGCACAGCGGCACGGGTGCCGCCGCCCTGGTCGCGCGTCGCTGCACCGGGTGCCGGCTCGAGCTGACCGCGTCCGACGTCTCGAAGTTCCGGTCCGCTGCTTCCGATGAGGTGCTGCGCTGCGAGGAGTGCCGGCGGATCCTCATCCGCACCCCCGAGTCCGGACTGTGAGCGACGCCCGGTGAGTGCCTCGGGGGCCTTGGCCGCCCGGCTGCCCGCCCGGGTCGTCGTCGAGGCCGACGGAGGGTCGCGCGGCAACCCCGGAGTCGCCGGGTATGGCGCCGTCGTGCGCGACGCCGCCACCGGCCGGGTGCTGGCCGAGCGCGCGGCACCCCTCGGGCAGGCGTCCAACAACGTCGCCGAGTACTCAGGGCTGATCGCCGGGCTGCAGGCAGTGCTCGACCTCGGTGCGCGGCTGGGCGTCGACGGCGAGGCCGTTGACGTCGTCGTGCGGCTGGACTCCAAGCTCGTCGTGGAGCAGATGAGCGGTCGCTGGAAGATCAAGCACGAAGACATGAGGCGGCTGGCGCTGCAGGCCCGAGACCTCGTCAGGCAGATCGAGTGGGCCGGCGGGTCGGTCAGCTTCGGCTGGATTCCCCGCGAGCAGAACACCACCGCGGACGCCCTGAGCAACACCGGCATGGACGGCCGGACGGTGGCGCGCGACCACCTCGGTGCACCTGCGGATGAGCGGGCGACGGAGGCTGGATCCGCGACCCCGGAGGCTCAGGTCGGGACGACGGTCAGACCCACGTTCGGGGAGGTGCGGACCCCCGTCGCCGAGGTGATCCTCAGCACCGAGACCACGCCGCGCCTGGAGGGGTCCTGTCGGCTCGTGCTGGTCCGGCACGGCATCACCGAGTTCACGGCGACACGTCGGCTGGACGGCCGAGGAGGCTCCAACCCGCCACTCAACCCGACCGGGCTCCGGCAGGCCCAGGCCGCCGCACTCGCGGTGAGAGCGCTGATCGAACGGTCCGACCCCTCACCAGTCACGGTGGTGACCTCATCGCTCGAGCGGGCCGGGCAGACCGGGGGCGCCGTGGCCGCCGCCCTCGACCTGACGCCGACGCAGGACCGGGACTGGGACGAACAGGCCTTCGGCGACTGGGACGGGATGACGATGGATGCCCTCGTCAGCGACCAGGGTGATGAGCTGCTGCGGCTCCGTCAGGACCAGGACTACCGCCGGCCCGGGGGTGAGTCCCGACGTCAGCTGGTCACCCGCGTCGACGCGGCCATGGCCCGGGCGGTGGCCCTCGGCGGCACGGTCGTCGTGGCCACCCATCGGCTGCCCATCATGTGTGTGCTCGCGCAGGTCCTCGGGATCGACCATGAGCGGATCTGGTCGGTGGCCACGGCGCCGGCGTCGCTGACGGCGCTGGAGATCTGGCCCGACGGCGGCGTGCAGGTGGCCTTCGTCAACGACACCCACCACCTGCACGGCCTGGACTGACGCCGCGGCGTGGATCGCCTTGACGCACCGTGGGCGTGGGGCGCCGGCGTGGCTGACTCACCGCGGCGGCTCGGCACTGACCGCGGGCGATGTCGCGCGGTGAGTGCACACCTGCCGCGGTAGGTCAGGTGCCAAGCCGACTGGTCGGAGGCTGGCAGCCGGACGGCCCGACGCCACAGGCTCACCTGGGTCGACCTGGCCGCGGGTTATCGCCATGAGTGCCGACGATTACGCTCAGGCACCATGCGCTACGCGGAGTCCGTCCTCGACCTGATCGGCGACACACCCCTGGTCCGGCTCACCAAGGTCACCGAGGGCATCGCCGCCACCGTCCTGGCCAAGGTGGAGTACCTCAACCCCGGTGGCTCGGTGAAGGACCGGATCGCCACCCGGATGATCGAGGCCGCGGAGGCGCAGGGACTGCTCAAGCCCGGCGGCACGATCGTCGAGCCGACCAGCGGCAACACCGGGGTGGGACTGGCCCTGGTCGCCCAGCAGAAGGGCTACCGCTGCGTCTTCGTGTGCCCCGACAAGGTGGGCGAGGACAAGCTCAGCGTGCTGCGCGCCTACGGGGCCGAGGTCGTCGTCTGCCCCACCGCGGTGTCGCCGGAGCACCCGGAGAGCTACTACTCGGTCAGCGACCGGCTCACCGCCGAGATCCCGGGCGCCTACAAGCCCAACCAGTACGAGAACCCCGAGGGTCCGCGCAGCCACTACGAGACGACCGGCCCGGAGATCTGGGCCGACACCGACGGTCGGGTCACCATGTTCGTGACCGGGGTCGGCACCGGCGGCACGATCAGCGGCACGGGCCGCTACCTCAAGGAGGTCTCGGCCGACCGTGAGAGCGGCCCGGTCACGGTGGTCGGCGCCGACCCCGTGGGGTCGGTCTACTCCGGCGGCACCGGACGCCCCTACCTGGTCGAGGGTGTCGGCGAGGACATCTGGCCCGGCGCCTACGACCCCTCCGTGCCGGACCGGATCATCGCCGTGGGCGACGCCGACTCCTTCGCGATGACCCGGCGTCTGGCCCGCGAGGAAGGCCTGCTGGTCGGGGGGTCCTGCGGCATGGCCGTCGTCGCGGCGCTGGAGGCGGCCCGCGACCTGGGACCCGACGACGTCGTCGTCGTGCTGCTGCCGGACAGCGGCCGCGGCTATCTGGGCAAGATCTTCAACGAGTCCTGGATGCGCTCCTACGGCTTCATCCCGGTCGCCGAGGAGACCACCGTGCGCGAGGTGATCAGCGCCAAGACCGGCGACCTCCCCGACCTGGTGCACGTCCACCCGACCGACACCGTGCGCGACGCCGTCCACGTGATGAGCGAGTATGGCGTCTCGCAGGTCCTGGTCCTGGGCGCCGAGCCTCCGGTGGTGATGGGTGAGGTGCTGGGCTCCCTGCGTGAGCGTGACCTGCTCGATGCGGTCTTCGCCGGGCACGCACAGATGAGCGACGCGGTCTCCACCGTGATCGGCGAGCGGCTCGAGCTGGTCGGGGTGGGCGACTCGGTCACCGCGGCCCGGCAGGCCCTGAGCGACCACGACGCCCTGCTGGTCACCGACGAGGGCAAGCCGGTCGCCGTGCTGACCCGCCCTGACCTGTTGACCTACCTGACCCAGTGAGGAACTCCACGTGACCGGTGACCCGAGCACCCGCCCTACCCTGTCCAGCGACACCCCCAGCCAGGGGTTCGCCACCCGCGCGATCCACGCCGGCCAGGAGTTCGACCCGACCACCGGCGCCGTGATCCCGCCCGTCTACCAGACCTCGACCTTCGTCCAGGAGCACGTCGGCGGCCTGCGCAACGGTTATGAGTACACGCGCGGCACCAACCCGACCCGCGATGCGCTGCAGACGCTGATCGCGGACCTCGAAGGGGGCCGGCACGGCTTCTCCTTCGCCTCTGGCCTGGCCGCCGAGGACGCCGTGCTGCGCGCGCTGGTCACCCCCGGCGACCACGTGCTGATGGGCAACGACGTGTATGGCGGGACGCACCGGCTGGCCAACCGGATCCTGCGCCCGTGGGGGGTGGAGCTGAGCACAGTCGAGATGAGCGACCTCGATGCGGTGCGCGCGGCTCTGCGCCCGCAGACGCGCGTGCTCTGGCTGGAGACGCCGAGCAACCCGCTGATGAAGATCACCGACATCGAGGCGGTGGCCGCACTGGGCCATCAGCACGGGCTGGTCGTCGTGGTCGACAACACCTTTGCCTCGCCCGCCCTGCAGCGGCCGCTGGAGCATGGCGCCGACGTCGTCGTGCACTCGGCGACCAAGTATCTGGGTGGCCACTCGGACGTGCTGGGTGGACTGGTCGTGACCAGCGACGACGCGGTCGCCGAGTCGGTGGGCTTCCTGCAGTTCGCGGCGGGGGCGGTGTCCGCTCCGTGGGAGGTCTTCCTCACCATCCGCGGCATCAAGACCCTGGCGATCCGGATGGAGCGGCACAGCGACAACGCCGAGGCGGTGGCCGGCGCGCTGGTCGGGCACCCGGCGGTCGGGACCGTCTACTACCCCGGCCTGCCGGAGCACCCGGGCCACGAGGTGGCGGCCCGGCAGATGTCCCGGTTCGGGGGGATGGTCTCGTTCAGCCTGCGGGGTGGAGCCGGTGCGGCCCGGCAGTTTGCCGAGTCGACTCGGGTGTTCCAGCTGGCGGAGTCCCTCGGTGGGGTGGAGTCGCTGGTGAACTACCCGGCAGAGATGACGCACGCCTCCGTGCGCGGCACCGAGCTGGAGGTGGCTGACGACGTGATCCGGCTGTCCGTCGGCATCGAGGACGTCGCCGACCTGGTCGCCGACGTGGAGCAGGCGCTGGCGGGCCTGAGCCAGCCCTGACCCGCGGCCGGTGTCAGGGTGCTGAGACGTCCAGCTGCCAGGGGTGACCTGGCCGGACGGCGGGCCTGAGCTCGACCTGGAAACCTTCCGCCGCCAGGACGTCGGCCAGGTCGGCTGGCCGGCGGGGGTCGGCGCCGACCGCACAGATCGCCCGAGCCACCAGGCCACGGGTGAGCTTGGCGCCGTGTGAGGCGCCGGGCACCTTGATCTGCACCCAGCGCTCGGCAAGTGCGCGGTCCGGCCGCCACATGGCTGCGTAAGGACCGGACCGGCAGTCCACCACCAGACCGCGTCGTCCGGCTAAGGCCGGTATGACCTCTGCCAGTGGCGCCTGCCACTCGCGGTGCAGGTCATCGAGGCCGGGGGGTCGCGCGCAGATGCCGACGCGGTAAGGGGCGACGCGGTCGTTGAGCCGGAGCACGCCATACAGGGGGGAGAAGACGAGCGTCCAGAGGGTGGCGCGACGGCGGGCCGCGGGCTCGAGCGAGGCCAGGTCGAGCGCCTCATAGAGCACTCCGGTATAGAGGTCGCTCGCGCGCAGCGACGGCGCCTCGCCGAGCCGGGTGTTCCGGTGCAGCAGCGCACTGAGATTGGGGTTGACGTCGAGCAACCGGGCAGCGTCCGTTCGCTCGCTCGCCGCGGCCACCGCCGCCATCACCCGGGTGCGCGCCGCGGCCAGCCCGGGCTGGCTCAGCGCCGTGGGGTCCATCGCCTTGCCCCGGGTGGCCTCGGACTTGGTCTCCGACGGCGGCAGCAGGATCAACACGCGGCCCAGCGTAGGACGCCCGCTGCGACTGACCGGTCAACACCACCCCCGTCTCAGCCGGCGAGCAGGAACCCCAGGCCGATAGCGGCCGGTGCCTTGCCGCCTGCGACGTAGACGTGCGACTTGCCCTCGAACACGACCGCTGTGCCTCGTGGGATGCCCGCCGCGGTCCGCTCGAAAAGGTCGCGGTCATAGAAGCCGTCCGCGCTCCCACCGAGCACCAGGGTCGGCGCCGTCACGCGCCCGAGGTCGGGCTCGACGTCGAAGGTGTCTTCGGCGGCGACCGTCCGGAGCATGTCGCTCTGGTCCTGCGGTCCGAACTGACCCATCACCCAGCCGGCAGGCCGGGTGAGCAGTCCCAGCGACGAGGTGGTTCCAGCGGCCACCATGCGGGCCATCGCCCCCCTCCTGTCCCCGGCCTCGGTCAGGCGCGCCACCTCAGCCATGACCGCTCGCCCCTCCGCGGACAGCCGGCAGGCCGCCGCCGCCAGCACCATCCGGCGCACCAGGTCCGGACGGTCCACCGACAGCTGGAGCGAGACCGACCCACCGGTCGAGGTGCCATGGAGGAACACCGGCTCGCCGACGTCAGACTCGATCGCCTCCGCGTAGTCAGCGGCCAGGTCAGACATGGTGGTGCCCTGCGCGAGGCCGGGACGTCGGTTCACCAGGTAGACGGTGAAGTGGTCGGCGAAGGGGGCCGCCCAGGACAGCGCCATCCGCCGCATGCCACCGCTGGGGCTTGCGTGTTGGGCGGTCAGCCCCGCAGCAACGAACAAGGCGGGCCCTCGGCCCAGACGGAGGTACGGAACACCACCTCTCAGGGTGCCCTCCTCCACTGCCGCCCGGCTGCTCACTGGCCGTCCCACCACTGCAGCACGCGGGTGCCGAAGAGGGTCAGCCACGGCGAGGGCTGGCCGGGCTCGACATCGATGTGGAACCAGACCTGGCCCGGCAGACGCTCTTCCTGCAGCCAGCTGCCGTCGGCCTGCCGGTGTTCGCGGACCAGAGCGACGGCATCGGCCACCCGTGGGTCGGGGCCGGTCCCGTCGTGTGTGGCTGCCCTGCGGAAGTAGTCGGCGGCCCGGAGTGCCTGGTAGCGCGCGCGGAACGGGTAGCCGAACCTGGCCACCCAGGGCCCGACCTGCTCGCCGGTGGACAGCCGTCGCAGCAGATGTCGTTCGAGCAGGTACTCCTGGGCCCGCTGGCGCGCCGCCTGGAGGTCCGGCCCGGTTCCCTGATGCTGCTCGTAGTAGAGGATCCCGTCCAGGGCGTTGAGCGTGCTCTGGAAGGAGGACCGGGTCGAGCCGTTCTCCCACTCGCAGTTCCAGCCCCCGTCGGCGAGCTGATGGTCCAGGAACCACTGCGCGATCCCGGAGACCTCGGCTCCCAGCCAGGTGCCGTTGGCCAGCGTGAAGCCGTTGATGCAGCAGTCGACCTCACCTGCCCAGTACGGCAGGTCGTCGTACTCCCACCGGCAGTTCGCGTCGATGAGCTCAGCGGTGCCCGCCAGCGCCGCAGCATCTACCCCCCACTCCCGCAGCGAGTTGAGCGACCAGGTCGTCGCCGTCCAGGGCTGCCCCGGGTCGGCGTCGGGGTCCCCTCGCGGGTCGATCGCTCGGTCGTCGACCCGGCCGGGGAAGAAGGCGCCGCCTGCCCACTGACCGTCGTGGTCCTGGAGCGCGAGCAGCCGCGCCCCGAGACCTTCGGTGGCGACCCGCGCCCGCGTGGCCCGCCATACCTCGTCGGGGGCGTCGAACAGATCTCGCTCGACCTGCCAGCGCAACGCCGGATCAGTGGCCAGCAGCCACGCCCTCTGGTCCTGGTCCTGGTTCATGGGCGGCAGGCTAGTCCCCGGCGGCGACAGCCGATGGCGGTCACCTCACGGGTCACACCTGTCACAGGCCCGCGTGGCTGGGAAGCCTCTGTCGGAGGGCCCGCCTACCGTCGAGACCATGTTCCTGCTCGACGACATCCTGGTGACCAGCCCGCGTGACCTACGGCTGGCCGCGACGTGCGAGTTCGCGTTGCTGCGCGAGCTCGACGTCACGCTGGGCAGGTCGCTGCACGTCGACAGGGCCGCCGACCAGATGCTGGACCGGATCATCTCGCTCGGTGACGCCCACGAGCAGGCCGAGCTGCGCCGGCTCCGTGCCGAGTATGGCGGCCGGCTGCGCCAGGCACCACGCGTCACCGGGTCCAGTCGGGCCGCCTACCTCCATGCTGCGGCGCAGACGCTCAGCCTGCTGGCCAGCCCCGAGGTGGACGTGGTCTACCAGGCAGTGCTGTTCGACGGCCGCCTGCTCGGCTATGCCGACTTCCTGGTCCGCACCCCGCAGGGCTGGCTCGTCGTCGACACCAAGCTGGCCCGGAGCGAGTCGGTCACTGCGCTGCTGCAGGTCGCGGCCTACGCCGACCTGCTGGGCCGGGCCGGGGTGCCGCTCGCTCCCGCCGTGCGGCTGGTTCTCGGCAGCGGGGAGCGCTCGGACACGATGCTCAGCGACCTGTTGCCGGTCCTGCGGGCCCGGCTCCGCCGACTGAGCGAGGTGCTCGACTCCCACCGCGCGGAGCAGCAGCCGGCGCTGTGGGGTGACGAGCGATGGCTGGCCTGCGGACGGTGCCCGGAATGTGAGGCGCAGCTGGTGGCGACGCGAGACGTGGCGCTCACGGCGCGGCTCAGTGCGCGCGACAAGCGGATGCTGCGTGAGTCGGGAGTGCGGACGATCGAGCAGCTGGCGTCCCTCAACGTGCCGGTCGAGGGAGTCCGACCGGCACGGCTGTCCATGTTGGTCGAGCAGGCAAAGTTGCAGGTCGCCCAGCCGGGACCAACCGACCCGATGCGCTTCGACGTCCATCTGCCCGAGGCGCTGGCCATGCTGCCCGCTCCCAGCCCGGGCGACCTGTTCTTCGACTTCGAGGCAGACCCGCTGTGGTCCGAACCCGGGTCCACAGTGCAAGGCCTGGAGTACCTCTTCGGCGTCATGGAGGCTGTTGAGGATCGCGGGGAGTCGCCCGGTGAGCGGCCGTCGCGCGGTCGGTTCCGGGCGTGGTGGGCTCATGACCGTCACCGCGAACGCCAGGCGCTCATCGACTTCATGGGCTACGTCGCACGCCGACGCCGGCAGTGGCCGGACCTGCACATCTACCACTACTCCGGCTACGAGCGTTCTGCCCTGCTGCGCCTGGCGGCCCGCCACGGCGTCTGCCAGGAAGAGGTCGACGGGCTGCTGCGCGACCACGTGTTGGTCGACCTCTACGCAGTCGTCCGCAGCGGGGTGCGCGTCTCCCAACGCTCCTACGGCCTGAAGAAGCTCGAGCCGCTCTATATGGGCGAGGACCTGCGCACCGGTGACGGCGTGACGGCAGGCGACGACTCCATCGTCGCCTACCACGAGTACACCTCACTGCTGATCGAGGGAGCCGGCGAGGCCGCTGCCGACCGCCTGGAGCAGATCCGGGCCTACAACGAGGACGACTGCCTCTCCACCTTGCGCCTGCGCGACTGGCTGCTCGACCGAGCGGCCGAGGTCGGGGTCGTCCCAGAGCCCGTGGTCGACCCGGTGGTCTCCGTGGAGCCGCCGAACGCCGTAGAACAAGGTCTGCGACGCCATCTCGACGACATCGCGCCTCAGGACCGCACCGCTGACCAGCAGGCGGTGGCGATGGTGGCCTCGGCTGTGCAGTACAACCGTCGTGAGCACAAGCCGTTCTGGTGGGCGCACTTCGACCGCTTGCGGCTCCCGATCAGCGAGTGGGCCGAGCAGGCGGAGGTGCTCCGCGTGGAGTCCGCGAGAGCACCTGACGGCTGGGTCAAGGCACCCGGCCAGCAGGTCCACCGGCGCAACGTCATCCTGATGGGCGAGGCCCCAGGTGGTCTGGCGCTGAGGATCGGAGAGAACGCCTCGCTGATGTATGACGCCCCGCTGCCGGCCGGCGTGAAGCCCGACCCGGTGCGCGGCCTCAAGGCGGTGACGGTGCTGAGTGTGACCGAGACCGACCCCGGCAGGTATGCCGTCGAGGTGACCGAGACCTTGGCCAAGGGCGCCGACGAGCACGATCTCGTGCCGATCGCCCTGGTGCCGGCAGGTCCGCCGCCCACGCTCAAGATCGACGCGGCGATCGAGGAGGTGGCGCAGTCGGTGCTCGACGTGCTCGACTCTCCGGCCCCGGCCCCGGCCCCGGCCCCGGCCCCGGCCCCGGCCCCGGCCCCGGCCTCTGGACCGGACCGCACCTTCGGCGGCGCGCCCGCCCCGCTCGAGCTCCCCGCCCAGCCCGGTGTCGACCTGCTCCGGCGGCGGCTGCCGCGCCTGCGTTCGGGGGGCACCCTGCCCCCGGTGGGCATCGGAGGTGACCGGCATGTGACGGCGATCCGCTCCGCCCTGCTCGACCTGGACCGGTCCTATGTCGCCGTCCAGGGGCCTCCGGGCACCGGCAAGACCCATGTCGGCACTCGGGTCGTCGCGCAGCTGGCACGCGACCACGGCTGGCGGATCGGGGTCGTGGCCCAGTCGCACGCCGTGGTCGAGCACTTCCTCGACGGCGTCGTCGAGGCAGGGTTGTCGGGGGACTGGGTGGCCAAGGCACGCAAGGAGGCCGCGCGGTCGACCTGGGTCTCGCTGAAGAACGCCGACCAGCTGGCGAGGTTCCTCGCTGAGCGTGCGGACGCCGGCACCGGCGCCGTCGTGGGCGGCACTGCCTGGGACCTGACCCACCCCAACCGGGTCGCACGAGGCGCTCTGGACCTGGTCGTCGTGGAAGAGGCCGGGCAGTTCAGCATCGCGTCCACGTTGGCCTGCTCCGTCGCCGCCGACCGGCTGTTGCTGCTCGGTGATCCCCAGCAGCTGCCCCAGGTGAGCCAGGGCACCCACCCAGACCCGGTGGACAGGTCCGCGCTCGGCTGGCTCCTCGACGACGAGGACGTGATGCCGCCGGAGCGGGGCTACTTCCTGGAGACCACCTTCCGGATGCGGCCCGAGCTGACGTCCGCAGTGTCGGCCCTGTCCTACGCCGGCCGGCTGCGCTCCGACGACGGCACCACCGCTCGACGGCTCGAGGGCATCACCCCCGGCGTCGTGGTCGTGGACGTCGACCATCACGACAACGCGGTGGAGTCGGTCGAGGAGGCCGACGAGGTGCTCCGGCTGGTGACCGGGCTGGTCGGGCAGGCGTTGGCTCGATCCCGCCGACACTCCGGAGGTCCGCCTCTTGCAGGCGGCCGACATCATCGTGCTCTCGCCCTACAACGCCCAGGTCAGCCTGATCAGGGCGACCCTGGCCGACGCGGGTCTGGGCGGAGGTCCTGGTGGGGACCGTCGACAAGCTGCAGGGACGGCAGGCGCCGGTCGCGATCGTCTCGATGGCCGCCTCAGCCAGCAGCCAGGTCAGTCGGGGCCTGGGCTTCCTGCTCAGTCGCAACCGGCTCAACGTCTCGATCTCCCGGGCCCAGCACACGGCCTTCCTGGTCAAGTCCCGGTTGCTGACCGACTTCGCCCCCCGGTCGGTGTCGGAGATGCTCGCGCTGGGCGCCTTCCTGGGCGTCTGCGAGCACGGTCAGTCACCCAGCGCCGACGGCGCGGCTGCGTAGGGTTGCGACATGCCCCGCACCGCGATCACGCTGCAGCCGGACACCTCGCAGGACGGAGCGGACGAGTCCGGCTCGGCTGGGCTCCACGCAGCGTTCGAGGCGATCCGTGCCGAGCAGGAGGTGCCCAGGGTCTTCCCCGAGGACGTCGTGGCGGAGGCCGTCGCGGCCTCCGGTGCACCGGACTTGCCCGCCCGCGACGAGACCGCCATCGAGTTCGTCACGATCGACCCCCCGGGCTCGATGGACCTCGACCAGGCGATGCACCTTTCCCGTCTTGGTCCCGACGAGGGGGGGCCGGGCTTCCGCGTGCGCTATGCGATCGCCGACGTGCCGGCCTTCGTGTCCCCGGGCGGCCGGCTCGACGAGGAGACCCGGGAGCGTGGACAGACCATCTACTGCCCTGACCTCCGCGTTCCGCTGCACCCCACCGAGCTGAGCGAGGGAGCGGCCAGCCTGCTGCCCGATCAGGACCGGCCGGCCTACGTCTGGGACATCCGCCTCGACGCCACCGGCGCCCGCGTGGTCGACGGCGCCGGGGTCTACCGCGCCATGGTGCGCAGCCGCCGCCGCTACGACTACCAGGAGGTGCAGCACCTGGTCGACAGCGGCGAGGGGGAGGAGACACTGCAGCTGCTCCGAGAGGTGGGCGAGCTGCGCATCCGGCGCGAGTCGCGCCCGGGGCGGGGCCAGCCTGCCGATGCCCGAGCAGGAGGTGCACCGTGCCGCCGACGGCAGCTATGCGCTCCAGTTGCGTCCGCTGCTGCCTGCCGAGGACTGGAACGCCCAGATCTCCCTGCTGACCGGGATCGTCGCGGCCAACCTCATGCTCGAGGGCAAGGTCGGGATCCTGCGCACGCTGCCTCCGGCCGAGCAGCGCGACATGGACCGCTTCCGTCGACAGGCCAAGGCACTGAAGGTCGAGTGGCCCCAGGGACTGCCCTATGGCGACTTCCTGCGCACCCTCGACCGGGACGACCCCCAGCACCTGGCGCTGATCCATGACGCCACCTCGCTGTTCCGTGGCGCCTCCTACACCCCGTTCGACGGGCAGCCGCCCGAGCAGACCGAGCAGGCCGCGATCGCCGCGGCCTACGCCCACGTCACCGCTCCGTTGCGCCGGCTGGTCGACCGCTTCGGGCTGGCGATCTGCGCGGCACTCAGCGCGGGCGAGCCGGTGCCTGACTGGGCCCGGCAGGCGCTCGAGGCGCTGCCGGAGCAGATGGCCCTCGCCGACCGGCGCGCGCGTGCCGTGGAGCGGGCGTGCACCGATGCCGTCGAGGCGGCAGTGCTCGCACATCGCGTGGGTGAGGGGTTCGAGGCCTCCGTCGTCGACATCACCTCCAAGGGTCAGCTGGTCGTCCAGCTGCGTGACCCCGCGGTCAGTGCGCTGGCCGAGGGCGAAGCGGAGCTGGGCCAGGAGGTCCGGGTCGAGCTGGTCGAGGCCGACGTCGCCCAGCACGTGGTGCGCTTCCGCGTCGCGACGGCGTCTGGTCGTGCGGGGGGCGACAAGGACGCTGGTGATGGCTGAACGACTGCCGGGGTCATCAAGGGCTGCGGCGACCTTGCTGCCTGGAGTCGTCGCCAGTGACTGCGACGGGACCCTGCTGCGCTCCGACGGCACCGTTTCGATCCGCACCCGGGCCGCGCTGGCCGAGGTCGAGCGTGCCGGGAGCCGGGTCGTCCTGGTCACCGCCCGACCACCGCGCTGGATGGTGGAGCTGCACGACGTCGTGGGAGCAGACGGGGCGGTGATCTGTGGCAACGGCGCCTTCGTCTATGACGCTCGCACGGGCCAGGTGGTCGGTCACCGGCTGATCCCCGCAGCGTTGGTCGAAGAGCTGCTCACCGATATCCGTGCTGCGCTGCCCGAGGTGCGCGTGGCGACTGAGGGGCTCAACGGTTTTGCCCGAGAGCACGACTTCGCCCGGGCGTCGGGTCGCGCGGACGGGGAGTGGCTGGTCGGCACCGTCGCGCAGATCGCCCAGCACGAGGCCGGCAAGCTCCTCGTGCGGCACCAGACCTGGCCGGTCGACGAGCTGTTCGCCCGGGTAGCCGAGGTGATCGGGGACCGCGCCGAGGTGTCGCATTCGGGCACGGCGGGGCTGGCCGAGATCGCTGCACCTGGGGTCACCAAGGGTGTCGCCCTGGCGGCCTGGTGCCAGGAGCAGGGTCTGGCTGCCGAGCAGGTCTGGGCCTTCGGCGACATGCCCAACGACCTGCCCATGCTGCTCTGGGCCGGTCGGTCCTTCGCGGTCGCCAACGCCCATGCCGACGTGCTGGCCGCAGTCGACGAGGTCACGGCCAGCAACGACGACGACGGCGTGGCAGCCGTGCTGGAGTGCGCCCTGAGTGGTGTGCGATGAGCGCGCCGCCGCGGCTGGGCGTCTGCTTCGTGCCGGTCCACCCGCCCGAGAGCGTGGTGCAGATGGCCCAACAGGCGGAGGCTGCCGGCCTCGACGAACTCTGGCTGTGGGAGGACTGCTTCAAGTACGGCGGGCTCACCGCCGCGGCCCTGGCCCTGGCGGCGACCGACCGGATCAGCGTCGGCATTGGCCTGATGCCTGTGCCGCTGCGCAACGCCGCGCTCACCGCGATGGAGCTCGCCACTCTGGCCAGGGCCCACCCCGGGCGCCTGATCGCCGGGCTCGGCCACGGGGTGCAGTCCTGGATGAAGCAGGCCGGCGCGGCCGTGGACTCGCCGATGACGTTGTTGCGCGAACAGGTCCAGGCCCAGCGCTCGCTGCTCGCCGGCGAGGAGGTCAGTGTGCAGGGTCGCTACGTGCAGCTGGACGCCGTCAGCCTGGACTTCCCACCGCCGCAGCCGCCGCCGTTGGTCATCGGTGCCTCCGGACCCAGGTCACTGGCCCTGGCAGCCGAGCTCGGAGCGGGGACCCTCCTTGAGGGCCAGGACGAGGAGGAGGTCCGACGGCGTTGCCAGATCGTCCGGGAGGCACGCGCCACCGGGCCTGTCGCCGTGCCGGGAGAGCACCCCATCCTGGCGATGCCCCTGCTAGCCACGGGTCCAGGTGCCCAGGAGCGCGTTGAGCAGGTCGCCAGGGCCTGGGGCCTTCCCCCGGGTGCAGGCTGGGTCGGCGGGGCCGAGCAGGTCGCCGACCACATGCGGCGGTGGATGGGTCACGGCGTGAGCACGCTGGCCATCGTGCCTACGCGCGACGAGCCCGACGTGCCCAGCCTGATGGCCTTCGTGCACGAGCAGGTCCGTCCCCTGCTGACCTGACTCGCGCTGCGGCGCGACTCGGGTCGGTCAGCCGCGCAGCGTGGCCATCGCCGCAGTGGCGGCCTCGAGCTTGCCGAACATCGTCCTCCAGCTCGGTCCTGTGCCGGTCCACGGGCTGGACCGTGGATCCCGTGAAGTCCGTGGCGGTGTTGAAGGCGACCGTGGCCCTGATGTCGAACATGTTGGCGTTGGCCACCGAGAGGCGCCAGGCCTCGACGGCCCGCGCACCCGACGCAGCGCCATACGAGACGAAGGACACCGCCTTGTCCAGCCACTCGGGGTAGATCGAGTCGAACGCGTTCTTGAAGGCGCCGGGGACGCCGTGGTTGTACTCCGGCGTGACGAAGACGTAGCCGTCGCACGCGTCGATGGCCTGGCTCCAGGCCGTCACCTGCTCGCTGGGATAGCTGCGCTCGGCGGCGGCGGGCACCGTGGCGGTCGTGAGCAGGGGCACGTCGAAGGACTTCAGGTCGACCAGCTCGTAGTCGGCGCCATCACGTTCCTGGCCCTGTTCGTGGACCCATCGGCCGACGCTCTCGCCGATCCGTTCGTCGCGAATGGACCCGATGATGACGCCGATCTTCATGCTGCTGACCCTATGCTGTCGGCGTGGATGAGTCGGCCAGGCGGCCGCGTCGGAGGCCCGCGAGGGTCATCCGCCGAGGAACGTCCGGGCTCCACAGGGCAAGGTGATGGCTAACGGCCACCCGGGGTGACCCGCGGGAAAGTGCCACAGAAAACAGACCGCCCCCACCCGCTTCGGTGGGCAGGGGTAAGGGTGAAACGGTGGTGTAAGAGACCACCAGCACGCCAGGTGACTGGCGTGGCTCGGCAAACCCCACCTGGAGCAAGGCCAGACAGCACGCGTTCGAGGGCGGCCCGCCCGAGCGTGCGGGTAGGCCGCTGGAGGCGTGCGGCAACGTACGTCGTAGATGGATGGTCGCCACCGTCGCAGTGCCGGCAACGGCGCGACGGGACAGGACCCGGCGTACCGGCCGGCTCATCCACGCCATACCCGGTGGCCCGCGGCGGCGCGCCCTCAGCCGAGGCGCAGGCAGGCCCGGATGGTGTGGACTCCGGCCCGGTCCTCGGTGCGCATGCCCGCCCACTTGACCGCTTTGCGGGTCCACTGGGACGTCTGGTCGCCGAAACTGCCGTCGATGTCCCCGACGGGGACGCCGGCGACAAACTGCCAGATCCAGACCCACCGCTCCGTCGACGGGCCAGACAGCGGTGCCGTGGCCAGCAGAAGTGCCTCAGCAGTGCGCGGGCCGGGCTCGCCATCGTCCTTGGCGTCCAACCTGCGTTGCAGCACCTTCATCGCGTCGCTGTCGGCCTGGTTCCAGGCGCCGACTGGAGGGTGGCCGATCACCTGCTTCCAGATCGGCACGACCCCGTGAGCGTGGTTGATGACGACCGGGGAGAGGATCCGGGGCCCATACGTCCCCGGCAGGGAGCGGCCGACGACGTCACGCCAGTTCGGCCGCACGATGGCCACGATGGGGGTCGACCGCGGACGCTCATGGACCCAGACCCCTCTGCCGGCCGTGGGGTCCCCGGCCGTTCCGGGCTTTGGGGTGTTTCCCCCGATGACACGGAGTGTGATCGCTCCGCGGTGGGAGTCGGCGATCACCATGTCCACGTGGTTGACGATGTTGTCGTTGCGGTCGTCATCGGTGCGCCACTTGGTGAACACCAGATCGCCGGCCTTGGCCGTGTCGAAGGTGGCTTCGGCACAGCTCTTGGCGCGCAGGTCGGCGAGCATCGAGACGGTGAACGAGTGGCCGATGGAGCCCGCCTGCTGGTTGCCCAACAGGGCCGAGGCCGTGTCGTTGCCCAGTGCCTTGGCAAAGGACCACGACTGGAACATGGCGCACCACAGGACGTTCTGCGACCCGGGCGCGAACCACTTGCCGAAGATCGAGAACTTCTTGCTCACCGCGTTGCCGCCGACGTAGGCCAGCTGAGACAGGGCCTTCTTGACAACGGCGAACCGGGCCTGGTCGGTTGTCTTGATGAGGGTCATCCGGGCGCTCCTCCTCGGCCTCGGCCTCCGTGTCGGCCCAGGTGCTCACTGTCATGAGCACGCTCAGCGGCACCTGATACGTGCCGCCATCCCGGCGGCGGGTGAGGGGAGGCTGACCTTGCTGGTCAGCGAGGCGAGCGCTGCCTAGCCTGAGGTCGTGCCCACCCGTCATGAGATCACCCGTTGGCGCCGCTACCTGGCCGAGGAGCGGGCAGAGCGCGAGGTGTATGCGGCGCTCGCGCAGCGTCGCGACGGCGAGGAGCGCGCCATCCTGCTGGGCCTGGCCGAGGCGGAGCGTCGCCATGAGGCGCACTGGGTCGCCCTGCTCGGTGACGACGTCGGCAAGCCGGTCCGACCCTCGATGCGCAGCCGGTTGCTGCAGATGCTGGCCGGCCGGTTCGGCTCGGTCTTCGTGCTCGCCCTGGCGCAGGAGGCCGAGGCGCGCTCGCGGTATGCCGACGACGCCGACGCCAGCGACGCGATGGCGGCCGACGAGGCGATCCACGAGGAGGTCGTCCGGGGGCTGGCGGCCCGGGGGCGTGCCCAGCTGTCCGGCAACTTCCGGGCAGCGGTGTTCGGGGCCAATGACGGACTGGTCTCCAACCTCGCGCTGGTCGTCGGGATGGCAGCCACCGGCGTCTCGCAGGCGATCGTGCTCGCCGCGGGTCTGGCCGGCCTGATGGCGGGGGCGCTGTCGATGGCGGCCGGCGAGTACATCTCGGTCCGCTCCGCCCGCGAGCTGCTGGCCGCCTCCCAGCCCGGTCGTGGAGCGCACGCCGCCGTGCGCGACCTCGACCTCGACCACAACGAGCTGCGCCTGGTCTACCGCTCCCGTGGCATGCCGGAGGAGGAGGCCGACCAGCGCACCCGCGAGGTGATGCAGCATGTCTCCCTCTCGGGACAGGTCCCCGCAGGCGCGGTGCCGGCCACCGACTCCGACGTCGACCCCCACGAGGCCGTAGGCAACGCCTGGGGCGCCGCCACATCCAGCTTCGCGTGCTTTGCCAGTGGCGCCCTCATCCCCGTTCTCCCGTTCCTGTTCGGGATGGGCGGGTTGGGCGGGCTGGCGCTGGCCGCCGGCATGGTCGGCGTGGCCCTGCTGCTCACCGGCTCTGTCGTCGGCCTGCTCGCCGGTGGGTCGCTGATCTGGCGCGGGCTGCGGCAGCTGCTCATCGGCTATGGCGCGGCGACCGCGACCTACCTGCTCGGCCTGCTGTTCGGGGTGGCCGGCGTCGGCTAGCGGCGTCCAGACCAGGCGATCAGAGGCTGGTCGGCCCGGCCCCTCGCAGGTCCAGCACGTCCTGACCGCCGTCGGAGCCAAAGGAGCGGACGTGACCCAGGTACATCGTGCGCCCGGCCTCGCTCAGCGTCCCGTCATGGATCGGGACGACCCGGGGAGCGGCGATCCGACGCACGAACTCCAGGGTGTCCGCGACGCGTGACCAGGGAGCGCTGAGAGGCGCGCACAGCACATCCACCGGTCCGGGGTCAGCGTCCAGGGCGTCGCCAGGATGGAACAACGACGGCTCGCCTGGCGCGCGCAGCACGAGTCCGAGGTTGTTGATGCGGTCGACGTAGGGGTGGATCTGTGCGTGCAGGGATCCGACCGGCTCGATGCTCAGCTCGCCGAGGTCGATCACTTGGCCGGCCGCCATACGCTGCACGCGGCCGGCGTGAGGCGCATCGGCATCCTGACGGTCCGCGGTCTGCGGCTCCAGCCAGACCTGGGCCGCGGGGTTGGCCGCGAGCAGCGCACCGAACCGGTCGGGGTCGAGATGGTCGGCGTGCTGGTGGGTCACCAGGACCAGGTCGAGGCCGGTGACGTCGGCGAACGTCGACAGCGTGCCGGGGTCGATGAGCACGCGCTGGCCCGCAGCCTCGATGAGCAGGCAGGCGTGGCCGAGATGGGTGATCTGCATCAGCCCACCGTATGACGCACGGTTCGCCGCCGCCCTCGGTCGGCCGCCCACCCGCCCGCCACCCGCGCCACCCGGCCACTCGGCCACCCGGCCACCGGCCACCCGCCACCCGGCCCGCCGACCACCGAGCGACTGACCGCGGCGCTTGGTCACCTACCGCGTGCAATGTCCCGCGGTGAGTGCACACAGGCCGCGGTATGTCGTCAAGGCTGCCCTCGCCACCGACTGTCCCGAGCCGGGGCCGGCCCGGTCGGACCCTGGTCCGACGCCCCCGGCCTCGACCGTCCGGGCCGAAACCCGGTCGCCGCCCTCGACCGGCACCCACCGCGGCGCATGCTCACTCACCACGTGCATTGTCCCGCGGTGAGTGGCCACCAGCCGCGGTAGGTCGACGGAACCCGGCACCCTGACCTGTCCGGTCAGTCCGCGAGATGGGTCATCCACAGATTCGGCGGCTGAGCGTTTGGGGTGGCGTAGATGTCGCACAGTGGTCCGATGCTGACCAGCGTGCAGGCTCATCTCGACGCCACCCAGGGCGTCCTGACCCGTCGGGAGGCACATCGGCTCGGCGTCCAGGACGGCACCCTGCGGCGTCTGGTCCACGAACGCCGCCTGGCCCGCGTCGCCCAAGGTGCCTACGTCGAGCGCGCCCGACTCGATGCCGCACCTAGCCCGGAAGCCAGGCACGCTCTCGTGGCCCGAGCCGTGAGC
Source organism: uncultured Actinomycetota bacterium (assembly GCA_963781115.1). GTDB lineage: Bacteria > Actinomycetota > Actinomycetes > Actinomycetales > Dermatophilaceae > Ornithinicoccus. The sequence continues at coordinate 337,229 of CAWADV010000005.1, read as the reverse complement.
ACCGTCCTCCCGACGGACACCGCGATGAGCCACTACTCCGCTGCGTGCGTGCTGGGCCTGCCGGTTCTCGGGTCGCCGCCACCCCGGGTCCGAGCCGTGCGCCTGCATGGCGGAGAGCACCGCAAGGCGTCGGGCTACACGATCCATGCCGGCTACCCCGGTGCGCGCACCGTGACCCGCAACGGACTGAGGGTCATCGAGCCCGCCTTTGTCGTCTTCGGCCTGGCCGTCGTGATGGGGCTGCAGGCGGCAGTTGTCGCCGCCGATGCAGCCCTGAACGCCGGCCTGATGGCGGCGGCTGAGCTGGATCGCGTCATCGCCACATGCCCTCGCTGGCCGGGGCTGGCGACTCTTGCCGCTGCGGCCGCGCTCGTCGACCCGGCGTGTGAGTCGGCCGGCGAGACGCTCACGCGCCTGGTCTTGCTCGACCTGGGCTTCTCGGTCCAGTCACAGGCCGTCATCCGTGACTCCCGCGGGTCGCCGGTTGCGCGAGTGGACTTCCTGATCGACGGCACGGCTGTCATCGTGGAGTTCGACGGCATGCAGAAGTACCAGCACGCTGACGGCCGCCCGAACGCTGCGGCGCTGCGTGCCGAGAAGCTCCGCGAGGACCAGCTCAGGTCGCTGGGTTATGAGGTCGTGCGGCTGGTCTGGGCCGACCTCAAGGACCCGGCCCGCGTGCGCCAACTGCTGAACGCGGCCCTTGCTCGGGCGGCGCGGGGGTGACCAGAGGGCATCAGGAACCGACAGGGGGTCCGGTGCCGCGACATACCGCGGGACGTGTCCACTCACCGCGGGCAATACCACGCGGTGAGTGGACAGAAGGCGCGGTAAGTGCCGGGCGGGCCTGGTGGGTATGGCGCTCGGGCGGCCCGGGCGGGCATGCCGCCCGGGCGGGTCAAGCACCCCGCCGGGGCGGGTCAGGCGCCCCGGGAGTGGGCGGCCAGCCAGGCGGCGCCGATGATGCCGGCGTCGTTCTTGAGCTGCGCGGCCACGATCGGGGCGCGCAGGTGCAGCAGCGGCAGGAACTTCTCAGCCTTCTTGGACACCCCGCCGCCGACGACCAGCAGGTCGGGCCAGAACAGGTCCTCGACGTGGCCGTAGTAGCGCTGCAGGCGGACGGCCCACTCCTGCCACGACAGCCCCTCCTGCTCCCGGGCACTGTTGGCGGCCCGGTCCTCGGCGTCGTGGCCGTCGATCTCCAAGTGCCCCAGCTCGGTGTTGGGCAGCAGCTCGCCCCCCAGGAAGAGGGCCGAGCCGATCCCGGTGCCCAACGTGGTCACGAGTACGACCCCCTCGGTGCCCCGCCCCGCTCCATAGTGCATCTCGGCCGCCCCAGCCGCGTCGGCGTCGTTCATCACGACGACGGGACGTCCCAGGCGCGCTGAGAACAGCTCTTGAGCGTCGGTGCCGATCCACGCCTGGTCGATGTTGGCTGCGGTGCGCACCACGCCGTGGTGGACCACGGCCGGCACGGTGATGCCCACCGGCGCCTGCGGGTCGACCGCGTCGGCGAAGTGCGCACAGACCTGCACCACGATGTCGGCGACCGCCGACGGCGTCGACGCCTCCGGCATGTCGATCCGGTGCCGCTCGGTCGCGAACATGCCGCGCTCGAGGTCGACGGGGGCACCCTTGATGCCGCTGCCGCCGATGTCGATGCCCAGGACGTAGCCACCCCCCTGCTGGTCGTTGCCTGCTGCCATGTCGACTCCTTCGTCGTGCGGGTCAGGCCCCTCAGGCCGGTCGGCCCCTCAGGCCGGTCGTGCGGGATAGGCCGGACGGTGGTTAGGGGAGGGTGAGGATCTCGTTGCCGGTCGGCGTGATCAGCAGGGTGTGCTCGAACTGCGCCGAGCGACGGCGGTCAGCGGTCACCACGGTCCAGCCGTCGTCCCACTCCTGCCAGTCCGGTGTGCCCAGGTTGAGCATCGGCTCGATGGTGAACGTCATCCCCGGCTCGATCGGCTCCTCGTAGTCAGGGGCCGCGTCGTAGTGGGGGATGACCAGCCCGGAGTGAAAGCTGGTGCCGATGCCGTGGCCGGTGTAGTCGCGCACCACGCCATAGCCGAACCGCTTGGCGTAGGACTCGATGACCCGGCCGATGACGTTGATCGGCCGACCCGGCAGGGCCGCCTTGATCGCCCGGCGCAGGGCCTCCTCGGTGCGCTCGACGAGCAGCCGCGACTCCTCGTCGACCTCGCCGACACAGAACGTCGCGTTGTTGTCGCCGTGCACGCCGTGGAGGTAGGCGGTGATGTCGATGTTGACGATGTCGCCCTCGTCGAGCGGCCGGTCGTCGGGGATGCCGTGGCAGATGACCTCGTTGACCGAGGTGCACAGCGACTTGGGGAACCCGCGGTAGCCCAGTGTCGAGGGGTAGGCGCCGTGGTCGAGCAGGAACTCGTGGCCGATCCGGTCCAGCCGGTCGGTGGTGACACCCGCCGCGACGGCCCGCCCGCACTCCTGCAGGGCCTGGGCCGCGATCCGCCCTGCGACTCGCATCGCCTCGATCGTCTCGGCGTCCTTGACCTCCGGGCCGGTGTAGCGCTGCGGCCTCGGGCGGTCGACATACTCCGGCCGGTCGATCGTGGCCGGCACCGCGAGGCGCGCGCTGACCCGACCAGGAGCGACGGTGGCAGACAGGGTGGGCATAGGCTGAAGTCTAGGCTTGCCCGTCCCGTCGAGGAGGTCCCAGATGCCCTACTGGTTCAACGTCACGACCCGTCAGGTCGAGTCTCATGACGACCCCGAGCGTGCTGCCCTCCGCCGACCTCCTCGGACCCTACGACTCCGAGGCCGACGCCACCGCCGCACTCGACAAGGCCCGGCAGAACACCGAGGAGTGGGACGCCGAGGACCGCGAGTGGGACTCCCAGGGTGCCGACCCGGGGTGGTCCGACGGAGGCCCCAGCCAGGCCTGAGCAGGTGGACGACACCACCGCCGAGCGCGTGCTGCGTGCGGTGGAGCAGATCCCTCGTGGTCAGGTCGCCTCCTACGGCGACATCGCCGGCCTGGTCGGCATCGGTCCGCGCCAGGTGGGCTCGATCATGCGGGCGTATGGCGGCAACGTCACCTGGTGGCGGGTCACCAGCAGCTATGGCGACCTGCCCCGGGTGCTGCTCGACCAGGCCAGGCCGCTCTGGGCGCAGGAGGGCATCCTGGTCAAACCCAACGGCCTGGGCTGCCGGATCGCCGACTACCGGGCCGACCTGCCCACCCTGGCGAAGGCCTACTCACGCGCCGTCGCCGACCTGCCTGACCCGCCCGCCGGGGGCTCACCGGGAGCCGCACCGCATACGGCAGGATGAGCGACATGAATCGTCAGCAGGAGTTCGTGCTCCGCACCATCGAGGAGCGCGAGGTCCGGTTCGTCCGCCTCTGGTTCACCGACGTGCTGGGGGGACTGAAGTCGGTGGCGGTGGCGCCGGCCGAGCTGGAGGCCGCGTTCACCGAGGGCATCGGCTTCGACGGCAGCGCGATCGAGGGGTTCACCCGGGTCTACGAGGCCGACATGATCGTCCGCCCGGACGCCTCGACCTTCCAGGTCCTGGCCTGGCGCGGCGACAACCCCGGCACGGCCCGGATGTTCTGCGACATCCTGATGCCCGACGGCACCCCCGCGCCGACCGACAGCCGGCACGTGCTCAAGCGCTCGCTCGACCTGGCCGCCGATGCGGGATTCACCTTCTACACCCATCCCGAGATCGAGTTCTACCTGTTCAAGGAGCCCTACGTCCCCGGCGCCATCCCGGTGCCGCTGGACCAGGCCGGCTACTTCGACCATGTCGCGCGCGGCGACGGCCACGACTTCCGCCGGGCCGCGATCACGATGCTCGAGCAGATGGGCATCTCGGTGGAGTTCAGCCACCACGAGGGCGGCCCTGGCCAGAACGAGATCGACCTGCGCTACGCCGACGCCCTGTCGACAGCCGACAACATCATGACCTTCCGCACCGTGGTCCGCGAGGTCGCGTTGCAGCACAACGCGCTGGCCTCGTTCATGCCCAAGCCGCTCGCGCACCAGCCGGGCTCGGGGATGCACACCCACGTCTCCCTGTTCGAGGGCGACCGCAACGCCTTCCACGAGCCGGGCGCCGACTACGAGCTGTCCGAGACCGGTCGCCGCTTCATCGCCGGCCTGCTCGTGCATGCCCGCGAGATCTCCGCCGTGACCAACCAGTGGGTCAACTCCTACAAGCGGATGTGGGGCGGTGGCGAGGCCCCGGCCCACGTCTGCTGGGGCCACAACAACCGCAGCGCGCTGGTCCGCGTGCCGATGTACAAGCCCGGCAAGGGCCAGTCCACCCGCGTCGAGGTGCGCTCCCTGGACTCGGCCTGCAACCCCTACCTCAGCTTTGCCCTGCTGCTGTCCGCGGGCCTGAAGGGGGTCCGTGAGGGCTACGAGCTCCCGCCGGAGGCCGAGGACGACGTGTGGGCGCTGACCGACGGCGAGCGCCGCGCGATGGGGATCGAGGAGCTGCCGCAGTCGCTGGCCGAGGCGATCGCGGTGATGGAGTCCAGCGAGCTGGTCGCGGAGACGCTCGGGGAGAGCGTCTTCGACTTCTTCCTGCGCAACAAGCGCCAGGAGTGGTCGGAGTACCGGTCCCAGGTCACCAGCTTCGAGCTCGAGCGGTACCTGGTGCGGTTGTGACCTCGCGCGCCGGCCAGGGATACGCCGACCTGGCCCGCGCCGGCTTCACCGATGGTCGGCGCGCCGCACGGCTGCTCGAGGAGCTGGACGTGCTGCTCCCCTCCGGCACCGACCTGAGCGCGCTCACCGAGGAGCTCGCCGCAGTCCCCGACCCTGACGAGGCGGCCCTGTCGCTGGTCAGGCTGCTTGAGGCCGACCCCTCGCTGGCTGAGCTGATCGCCCGGCCCGGCACCGCTCGGCATCGCGTGCTGAGTGTGCTCGGCGGCTCGGCAGCCCTCGCCCAGCACCTGGTTCGGCACCCCACGCACACCCGGGAGGTGGCCGACCCCGCGATCTTCGGCGTATGGCGCTCGCTGCCGTCCGCGGACGAGCTCACCCGACGCCTGGTCACCGCGGTCGAGGGGGTGAGCGGCCGGGCCGGGATGGACGCCCTGCGCGTGGCCTACCGGCGCGAGCTGGTGCTGATCGCGGCGGCCGACCTGACCGCCCCCGACCCGCTGGAGTCGCTGCCCTGGGTCGCCGCTTCGCTGGCCGACCTCGCCGCGGCGGCGCTCGAGGCGGCCCTGCTCCTGGCGCTGGCCGAGGTGGCCGGCTCGGAGCAGGTGCGCGTCGCGGTCATCGGGATGGGCAAGTGCGGCGGCCGCGAGCTCAACTACATCAGTGACGTCGACGTGGTCTTCCTCGCGGAGCCGGTCGGTGCTGACACGCCAGGCGCCGAGGGCGAGGCGATGGCCGTCGCGACGCGGGTGGCGGCGGCGGTGATCCGGATCTGTGGGCAGCCGACGGCGGAGGGCTCGCTGTGGCAGGTCGACGCGGCGCTGCGGCCCGAGGGCAAGCACGGCCCCCTGGTGCGCAGCCTGGACTCCCATCGGGAGTACTACCAGCGGTGGGCCAAGACCTGGGAGTTCCAGGCGCTGCTCAAGGCCAGGCATGTCGCCGGCGACGCGGACCTGTCACAGCGGTGGCTGCAGATCGTCACCCCGATGGTCTGGCAGGCCAGCAGCCGCGACCACTTCGTCGACGACGTGCAGGCGATGCGCCGCCGGGTCGAGGCGAACGTGCCAGCGGGGGAGGCCGACCGCCAGCTCAAGCTCGGACCAGGCGGCCTGCGCGACATCGAGTTCTCGGTGCAGCTGCTGCAGCTGGTCCACGGACGGGCTGACGAGTCGCTGCACTCGGGCACCACGCTCGAGGCACTGAGCGCGCTGCGCGACGGTGGGTATGTCGGTCGTGACGACGCCGCGGCGCTGGACGCGGCCTACCGGTTGCTGCGGGTGCTCGAGCACAAGGTGCAGCTGCACCGCCTGCGTCGGACCCACCTGATGCCCACCGCGGAGGCCGACCTGCGCCGGCTCGGTCGCGCGCTGCAGGAACGCGGCGACAGCGCGGCAGCGGTCGTGCAGCGCTGGCGTGCGCAGCAGCGGGAGGTGCGGCGGCTGCACGAGCGGCTCTTCTACCGACCGCTGCTGGCGGCCGTGGCCAAGCTGAGCACCGACGAGGTGCGGCTCTCACCGGAGGCGGCACGGGAGCGGTTGTCCGCGCTCGGCTTCCACGACCCGGCCGGCGCGATGCGGCATCTGGAGGCGCTGACTGAAGGGCTGAGCCGTCGGGCGACGATCCAGCGGCACCTGCTGCCGGTGATGCTCGGCTGGTTTGCCGACGGCGCCGATCCCGACGCCGGGCTGCTGGCCTTCCGCAGGATCAGCGACACGCTCGGCACGACCCACTGGTATCTGCGGATGCTGCGGGACGAGGGCAGTGCCGCCGAACGGCTGGCCCACGTCCTGTCGAGCAGCCGTTATGCGGTCGACCTGCTGATCCGCTCTCCGGAGACGGTGGCCCTGCTCGGAGACCAGCACGGTCTGGCTCCCGTCAGCCGGCCGACGTTGGACGCCCGGATGGCGGCGGCCGCCAGCCGGCACGAGGGACCAGGCGATGCCTTCGGGGCGATCCGCGCCGTCCGGGCGCGCGAGCTGCTGCGCATCGTGCTGGCCGACCTGACCGGAGCGGCCGACGACGCGACCGTGCGCGAGGGGCTCACCGCGGTGACTGAGGCGCTCCTGGTCGCCGCCCTCGGCGCCGCCACCAGAGCCGTCGTCGGTGACGGTCAGCCGCTGGTCAGCCTGCTCATCGTGGGGATGGGTCGGCTGGGCGGCGGGGAGATGGGCTATGCCAGCGACGCCGACGTGATGTTCGTCTATCAGCAGGTTGACGGCGGGGCTGACGGCGGCGACGGCGCCTCGGCACGGACAGCCGCCGCCGACCAGGCCGCGGCGATCGTGGGGGAGCTGCGCAAGCGGCTGGCGGCGCAGGGGCCGGACCCCGTGCTCGAGCTGGACGCCGGGCTTCGCCCGGAGGGCAAGGCCGGGCCCCTGGTCCGCAGCCTGGACTCCTACCGCGCCTACTACGCCCGCTGGTCGGCGGGGTGGGAGTCCCAGGCCCTGCTGCGCGCCCGGCCGGTGGCCGGAGACGCCGCGCTGGCCGAGCGGTTCGTGGCATTGGTCGACCCGCTCCGCTGGCCCGCCGGAGGCATCGACGCCGCGACGGTGCGCGAGATCCGGCTGCTCAAGGCACGGATGGAGGCCGAGCGGCTGCCTCGCGGCGCTGACCCGCGGACCCACTTCAAGCTCGGGCTGGGCGGCCTGACCGATGTCGAGTGGGTGGCCCAGCTGCTGCAGCTCCAGCACGCACACCAGGTGGCGGGACTACGCACCACGGCCACCCTGGCCGCCCTCGACGCCGCCGAGGCAGCGGACCTGGTCACCAGCCCGGACGCGACGACGCTGCGTCAGGCGTGGACGCTGGCCACCTCCCTGCGTGATGCCGGCGTGCTGTGGCGTGGTCGGCCCGTCGACAGCGTGCCGAGCGCGGTCCGCGACGCCGAGGGCATCAGCCGGGTGCTGGGCCGCGAGCCGGGCCAGGGGGCCGACCTCGCCGAGGAGTGGCGTCGCTCGGCCCGCCGCTGCCGGCAGGTCGTCGAGCGCATGCTGTTCGGCCAGCTCGCCGGCCGCTAGATACGGATTAACCGCTGTCTAGGGTGCCGGGCATACCGGACTCCTGTGGTCAGGAGGACACAGCCCCAGTGCGGTGACCGAGGTCTGCGCGGTGATCGTCTGCCACGCAGCATCGTCAGCTGCGGGGGTCGGGCCCTGCCTCACCGTCAGCACCAGGACACTCTGGTCGGTGGGGGTGACATAGAGCAGGGCGAGACCGTGCAGGTCCGGGCCCTGCACCCGCTGGGTGGCGACCGAGCCGGGCAGGACTCCGGGGGCGGCGAAGTCGGCGGGCTCGCCGATGGTCTCCAAACTGCCATCGTCCCAGGAGGTGATGAGGCCGGGCAGTGCCTGCCGGCCTGAGGCGCCGCCCTGGCTGCCGAGGGCCTGAACGAGGGTGATGGTGCCCTCGCTGCTGACCGTGAACTGGTCGGCCGACTCGGCAATCAGCTGCAGGTCGGGAGACGGCACCCAGCTGAAGTCGCCAACGCCTCGCGCTCGGCCGGGCTCGGTCAGCCAGCCATAGCTCTGACACTGCCACGGCTGCCCGGCCGCGCCGTCCAGGAATGCGCGGGCGCGCGCGCTCGCGGTGCCGTGGGTGAGCGGGTCGAACCAGGCGCTCGCTCTCAGGTCCCTCAGGCCGAAGACACCCACACTGGCGGCAGTGAAGGTGCCGAGCCCGGGCATGGGTGAGACGTGCCCGTCGAGTGCGGCACCGGTGAAGCGCCCCGCCAGGCAGTCCGCTTCCAGCTCCAGGGCCACCCCTGTGGCCAACGACCCGCGGCTCGCCGCGATGTGATGGCCGAACTCGTGCGCCAGGACCAGACCAGGGCCGAACCCTCCGTAATCCCGGTAGAGCCCGCGCAGCCACTGCTCGTCGTAGTAGATCGAGGCGTCATCGGAGCAGTAGGTCGCTGCGCTGGGAGCAAGTGCCCCGCACGGACTGTCCACCGGCGTTGTGCCGTAGGGAACAAAGGCCGTCAGGTCTCGATAGAGCAGACCCGCAGCGAGGTTGGACAGGTCCTGACGCCAGAAGCCGCTGAGTGCGCTGGAGGCAGGACCGTCGGGACCGACCAGGCTGTCCATGAACGTCAGGTAGGCGGACTCCTCCGAAGGCGACAGGTCGTCAGGCGCCGCGTCGGCCGTGAGAGACACCTCGGCATCGCTGGACGGGCTGGTGCCCGACACAGGTGTCTGCGGAAGCTCGGTGCCCGGAGACCCGGGAGCGGCGCACCCGGCCACGACCAGCAGCGTGCCGGCCACGGAGGCCATCCCCGCGCCGAGGGCGCGGGCAGCTAGTCGGCGGGGCACATCGCGCCGTCGCGCTGCGGGGGACACAGGCCGAAAACCGTGACGAACAGCGGGGTGGCCAGCGGCGTCCAGAAGGGGTCGTCCGGGTCCAAGGAGGTGGCCTCGCCGTCGGCAAAAGTGCTCACCACAGCGGTTTGACCACCAGGTGCCACGTGCAGGAACAACAGGCCGTGAACCGGCCCAGCATCGGTCCGGTAAGCGTAGGGCTGCACCGCGGCGCTTCCACCCAGCAAGCCGGCCGTGGGGACGTCCACTACCCGGCCGAACTGGGGCGAGAGCCCGGCGAACCAGCTCAGCGCGACGAACGGGATCGCCTGCTGGGCGCTGCTGCCGGCGTACTCATCGCCCGAGGCCATCACCGTGCGTGTGTCCGTTGTCGTCAAGGTGAGTGCACCATCGGTGCGGGTCCCCACGCCGAGTGTGGGTGACGGCAGCCAGGAGTAGCTGCCGATGGTCACCGACCCGGTGTCGGTCCACCCGGCATAGCCGCCGCAGTAGTCGTAGCCACCGGTGGCGCCGTCGAGGAAGGCCCGGGCCCGTACCCAGTAAGGGCCGTGGACATTGGGGGCGAACCACTGGCTCGAGGAGTAGTTCTTGTCGCCCACGACGAACAGGCCCGCCCCAGCCCCGAGCAACCCGTCATACCCGATCGTGCCGCGGTCGAGAGCGCTGCCCATGAACTGACCCGCAAAACAGTCGGCCTGCAGTTCTGCCTGCACCGAGAACTCCGGGAAGCCCAGCCCTTTGGAAATGTGGTGGCCGTACTCGTGAGCCAGGATCAGCGTCGGGCCGCCGGCACCGAGGTCCCTGAACAGAGTGCGAAGCAGGTTGTCGTCGAAGGCGATGGACTCATCGGTCGGGCAGTAGAACGCGTTTCCCACCTCAAGCTCCCCGCAGTCTGTCGCCGAGCCGGTGCCTTCGTAGGCCGTGACAGCATCGATCCCGTTGAATGCCTGCCCAGGCCGCAACGCCGCCATCTCGCCTCGCCAGTACAAGTCCAGCTCACTGGCGCCAGGCAAAGTGGGGCTGACCAGGCGGCTGACCATCTGGTCGTAGGCGGCCTGCTGGGTGGGGGACAGGACGACGACCTCTGCGCCTTCGGTCGTCTGGTCGTCCAGGTCACCGCACGCCGCCAGGGTCGCGCAGAGGGCCAGAAGGCTCGCGACGCTCGCGGTGGTGCGGGCCCACGGGAGCCGTCGCAACATGGCTGATTCAACCGCAGGGGGAGCGGGAAGAGCAACGGTCCCACGCCTGACATTGGGGCCCTCGGTCGGGCACGTCGCAGCCGACCGGCGTCTGCCCCGTTCGTAGACTTGCCCGGTGAGCACCAGGGGAGCTGAGCCGCTGCGCCAGCCACCACCCCTGCGTGGCATGCAACTGCTGCGGGGCTCGCCCGGCGAGGTCGGCGCGTGGCTGCGGCGCGGTGTCGTCCCCGTGACCGTCGGGCGGCTCGGCGCGTGGACCGTCGTGCTGCCGCGTGGCGTCAGCCGGGCCGCACCGCCCTACACAGACCCACTCCCGATCCTGGCCGCCCGGCCGGTGCCCGCCCGGTTGGGACCGGCGCTGGGCTTCTGGGTGGTCGACGACCGAGCGGTGATCGCCGTCGCCGGCGCCCGGCGCACGCAGCCGCGCTGGGTGGTCTGGGACCCGGCCGAGGGTGTCGTCCGCCCCCCGGGCCTGGAGGTGGCGCCGGTGTCGGCGCTGCTCCGAGCGGCGGGGGGCGGCTCTGGGCAGGATGTCCTCGAGCTGCTCCGCGAGCGGCACGTGCGGCCGGAGCGGCTGCTGGCCGCGCTGGTCGCGGTGCTGGAACTGCCGGGCGCGCAGCTGGTCCTGGATGCCGAGGGTGAGGCTTTTGCCAACGTCCGGGAGGCACTGGCGGTGGAGCCGGAGGACCGCGAGGTCGCCACCTTCGACGAGTCGGTGCGCGACGCCGTCCTGCTGCGCCGTGAGCTGGAGCTCGAGACCTGATGGCGCTGACCCTGCTGCCGGCCCTGGACATCGCTGGTGGTCGTGCCGCGCAGGTCGTGGGCCAGGGAGACACGGACCCCGGCCAGGTAGCTGCCGGGTGGGTGCGGGCCGGAGCGTCGTGGCTGCACGTGGTCGATCTCGACAAGGCGTTCGGCCGCGGCGACAACTCCAGCCTGCTGGCCGAGCTCGTCGCTGCCACCGATGTGCCGGTCCAGCTGTCCGGCGGACTGGTGGACGAGGAGGACATCGAGGCGGCGCTGGCCAGCGGCGCGGCGCGGGTGGTGCTGAGCAGCCTGGCGCTGCGCGACCCCGAGCTGGTCACCGAGCTGGTCCGCGCCCACGGGGAGCGTCTGGCCGTGGGGATCGACCTGGCCGACGGTGGTGTCGTGGCGCGGGGCACCGATGCCCGGATCGGGCGCGTCGACGATGTCCTGCGCTGGCTGAGCCGAGTGGGGCCGGCAGTGGTGGTGGTCGCCGACGCCTCCCGGGACGGCAGTCGGCACGGCGCCGACGTGTCCCTGTTCCAGCGCGTGGCCGACGACCTGCCCGGCGAGGTCGTCGCCAGTGGCGGCGTTGCCTCGCTCGATGACGTGCGCCGGCTGCGAGACCTGGCGGGCAGCGGGTCGCGGGTGAGCGCCGTCGTGCTGGGAGCCGCTCTGTATCACGGTGCGTTCACCCTGCAGGAGGCACTCGCCGTGGCCTCGGGCGACGAGCCGTGACCGGTGAGTCGGGTCCGCCCACCCCCGCGAGCCAGCGGTTCGCCGGCCATGACCCCGCCGGCGGTCACGACACCGGGGGCACCGCCTGGGCGGGTCGCACCCTGGCCCCTACGGGGTTCGAGGGGGACGACGGCGCGGGCGACCTGGCGCTCGCCGCGGCCCTCGCCGCGGTGACCGCACCGGAGGCGGGCGAGACCGAGGAGGAGACGCTGCTCCGGGCGTTGTCCACGGCGCGGCTGGTCGTCCCTGTCGTCGCGGTGGTGGCCGAGCGTCAGGAACAGGATGGGCTGACCTCCGACGCGCGCAGCGACATGGCGGCGGTCACCCTGACCGCCGCGGACGGCACCCGCGCCCTGCCCGCGTTCACCTCGGTGGCGACCCTGGCGGCCTGGGACTCCCGTGCCCGACCGGTCCCGATGGTGGCCCAGCGAGCGGCGCTGGCCGCGGTGCAGGAGGGATGTCAGGTCATCGTGCTCGACCTGGCCGGGCCGCAGGCCTGGACTCTGCGCCCCTCGATGGTCTGGGCGCTGGCGATGGCCAGGCCCTGGGTGCCGGCACACCGCGACGAGCAGGTCAGCGCAGCAGTGGGCGACGCGCTCGCCCGCCAGCACGACGTCGTGGGGCACGAGCTGTCGCCCGGCGACGACGGAGCGCTGCTGGTGACCCTGCAGGTGCGGCCGGGGTTGTCCGAGCCCGAGCTGCAGACCCTGGTCACCGCCATCGGCGAGGCAGTCGCGACCGACGGTGAGGTCCGGGCCCGGATCGACGCGGTGACCTTCCGGCTGCGCGTCTCCGACGGCGCGAGCGGCTGCTAGACTGGTGGGTGAGTGCCCGTGCCGTTCCGGCGCAGGCACTCGACGCAAGAGAGGCCCTGAGTCTCCACCCGCGCCGGCCCCAGGCCGCCGGGTCGACCAGCCCGGTCCCGCCGGGTGAGGGTATGCCGTGGCGAGCGCCGCGCCCTACCCGCACCTGCTGGCCGAGCACCCTCAGGCCCCTCGAGCACCCCGGTGACGAGGGGCCTTCCTCGTTGCCGGACCACACCGGACGACGAAGGAGCAAGCATCAGCGAGCCTCGCATCAACGACCGCATTCGGGTTCCCGAAGTGCGGTTGGTTGGCCCCAACGGTGAGCAGGTCGGGATCGTGCGCGTCGAGGACGCGTTGCGCCTGGCTGCCGAAGCCGACCTCGACCTGGTCGAGGTCGCGCCGATGGCCCGACCCCCGGTGGCCAAGCTCATGGACTACGGCAAGTACAAGTACGAAGCCGCCATGAAGGCCCGGGAAGCGCGCAAGAACCAGATCAACACCGTCATCAAGGAGATCAAGCTCCGCCCCAAGATCGACGCCCACGACTACGGCACCAAGAAGGGCCACGTCGAGCGCTTCCTCAAGGCGGGCGACAAGGTCAAGGTGACCATCATGTTCCGCGGACGCGAGCAGTCCCGCCCCGAGCTCGGGTTCCGGTTGCTGCAGAAGCTGGCCGAGGACGTCGCCGAGCTCGGCTTCGTGGAGAGCACGCCCAAGCAGGACGGGCGCAACATGGTGATGGTGATCGGGCCCAGCCGCAAGAAGACCGCTCTGCGCGACGCCAAGCGTCGCGAGAGCCAGATGCACGACGACACCCAGCTCCAGGACGACCTCCGCACCGAGGTGGACACCGAGCCGATGCATCTCGAGCCGGCAGACGCCGAGACGGCACACGTCGAGACGGTGGACGCCGAGGCGGCCGAGACGGTGGACGCCCCGAGCGCGGACGCCGACAGCGACACCACGACCGTGGCCGCGCCCAGCGCCTCCTGACGGACGCGCCGGACCACCGGCCAGCAGCACGACAGACGCACACGCACGACTACAAGGAGATCGGCACATGCCGAAGATGAAGACGCACAGCGGCGCCAAGAAGCGGTTCCGGGTCACCGGGACCGGCAAGGTCATGCACCAGCGCAGCCACCACGTGCACAAGTTCCAGGAGCGCAGCTCCACCGCCGCCCGCCGGCTGGTGAACGACAAGCTCGTCGCCGGCGCCGACCTGAAGATGGTCAAGCGCCTGCTGGGCAAGTAGCCCACCCCCCGGGGGCCGACCCCCGACGCCCGGCGCACGGCGCCTGGCTGCACTGACTGTGAAGACTGCATGACGAAAGAAGGAGAACTCACGTGGCACGCGTGAAGCGGGCGGTCAACGCCCACAAGAAGCGCCGGGTCGTCCTGGAGCGGGCCAGCGGTTACCGCGGCCAGCGCTCGCGGCTCTACCGCAAGGCCAAGGAGCAGGTCACCCACTCGCTGGTCTACGCCTACAACGACCGGCGCAACCGCAAGGGCGACTTCCGTCGCCTCTGGATCCAGCGGATCAACGCCGGCGCCCGCGCCAACGGGATGACCTACAACCGGTTCATCCAGGGCCTGAAGGCCTCGGGCCTGGAGGTCGACCGCCGCATGCTGGCCGAGCTGGCCGTGCACGACCAGCAGACCTTCGCGACGCTGGTCGAGCTGGCCAAGGCCAACGTCCCGGCGCAGACCCCGCGCGGTCCGGCCAAGGGTGACACCGACGCCGCCTGAGCGTCCGGTGCTCGACAACCCCCGCAGCGAACGGGTCAGGGCGGTCGCCGCCCTGACCCGTCGCGCTGTCCGGGACCGGAGAGCAGAGTTCCTCGTCGAGGGACCGCAGGCGGTCCGCGAGCTGTTCCGGTATGCCGCGTCGTCGGCCCGGGCGCTCTATCTCACCGTCGACGCCGCCCGCCGCCACCCCGACATCGTCGACGATGCCCGGGCCGCCGGCGTCTCGATCTGGGAGTGCACGGAGCCGGTGCTCGCGGGGATGGCCGACACCGGTCACCCGCAGGGCATGGTCGCCGTCGCGGGGCAGGTCGGCGTGACGCTCGCGCAGGCGCTGGCGCAGGTCGACGCATCGGCGGCCCGGCCGACCACTGTCGTGGTGCTGGCGGCGGTCCGTGACCCCGGCAACGCCGGCACGGTCATCCGTGCGGCGGACGCCTTCGGAGCCGCTGCGGTGCTGGTCAGCGACGGCAGCGTCGATGTGCACAACCCCAAGGTGGTCCGCTCGACGGCGGGATCGCTGTTTCACCTCCCGGTCAGCACCGGACTCCCCGTCAGCGAGCTGGTCGGTGGCTGCCGGGCGGCCGGCCTGCGGGTGCTGGCTGCTGACGGCACGGGCACCAGCTCCCTGCGTGACGTGGACCTGTCCGTCCCCCACGCGTGGGTGATGGGCAACGAGGCATGGGGGCTGCCCACGGAGGTGCTGGCACTGTGCGACGAGGTCGTCTCCATCCCGATCACCCGCGCGGAGTCGCTCAACCTGGCGATGGCCGCCACCGTCTGCCTCTACGCCTCCGCGTCCCGGCGGACCTGACCCGCCTCCCTAGACTTGCGGCCGTGTCCGGACCCAACACCAGCTACGACCCCGTCTCCGTTGCCGCGCTCGACCCGGCGGCGGTGCAGCACGCCGTCGACCAGGCGTTGGCCGCGATCGCCGCCGCAGGATCGCTGGAGGAGCTCAAGACCGCGCGCCTGGCCCATTCCGGTGACCGCTCCCCGCTGGCCCTGGCCAACCGGGAGATCGCCGCACTGCCGCCCACGGCCAAGGCCGAGGCGGGCAAGCGGGTCGGTCAGGCGAGGGGGCAGGTCAGCCAGGCTCTGGCCGCCCGGACTGCCGTCCTCGAGGCCGAGCGCGACGCCCGGATCCTGGTGGACGAGGCACTCGACCTGACGGCCGTTCCGGCCCGTCGTCCGCTGGGCCGCCGGCACCCGGTCACCCTGATGGCCGACCGGATGGCCGATGTCATGGTGGCCATGGGCTGGGAGATCGCCGAGGGTCCCGAGGTCGAGGCCGAGTGGTTCAACTTCGACGCCCTCAACTTCGACAAGGACCACCCGGCGCGCCAGATGCAGGACACCTTCTTCGTCGACCCCGCCGACGGGGGGCTGGTGCTGCGCACGCACACCTCACCGGTGCAGGCGCGCTCGCTGCTCGAGCGGGGCGTGCCGCTCTATGTCGCCGTGCCCGGCAAGACCTTCCGGACCGATGAGGTCGATGCCACCCACCTGCCGGTCTTCCACCAGCTCGAGGGCATCGCGATCGACGAGGGACTGACGATGGCGCACCTGCGGGGCACGCTCGACCGGCTTGCCGCAGAGCTGTTCGGGGCCGACATCACGACGCGGTTGCGTCCGAGCTTCTTCCCGTTCACCGAACCGAGCGCCGAGATGGACCTGCGGTGCTTCGTCTGCCGGGGCGCCGACCCTGACTGCCGTGCCTGCAGCGGGACCGGATGGATCGAGTGGGGAGGCTGCGGCATGGTCAACCACAACGTCCTGCGCGCCACCGGGGTCGACCCCGACCGCTACCAGGGGTTCGCCTTCGGCATGGGAGTCGAGCGGGCCCTGATGTTCCGCACCGGTGTCTCCGACATGCGCGACATGGTCGAGGGCGACGTGCGGTTCAACGAGCAGTACGGGATGGAGATCTGATGCGGGTGCCCGTGGAGTGGCTCGGCGAGCACGTCTCCCTGCCCGAGGGAGTGACCGGGGAGCAGATCGCCGCCTCGCTGGTGTCGGTGGGTCTGGAGGAGGAAGGCCTGTATGGCGGTCAGCTGCGCGGCCCGCTGGTCGTCGGGCTGGTCGTGGAGCTGACCCGGGAGCCGCAGAAGAACGGCCGGACGATCAGCTGGTGCCGGGTCGACGTCGGGCCACGCCTCAACGCCGAGCACGGGTCGGCCGACGGCGTGGGCATCGTCTGCGGGGCTCCCAACGTGGGGCAGGGCGACCTGGTCGCCGTCATCCTGCCCGGGGGCGTCCTGCCCGGCGGGATGGAGATCTCGGCCCGCAAGACCTACGGCCATCGTCTCCACGGGGATGATCGCCTCCGAGCGCGAGCTGGGCCTGGGAGACGAGCACGACGGAGTCATCCTGCTCACCCAGCGCCTGCCGGCCGCTGAGGTCGCCGCGCTCGCGCCGGGTGACGACCTCGTCCCCGTGCTCGGCCTGGACCGCGAGGTGGTCGAGGTCAACGTCACCCCCGATCGCGGCTACTGCCTCTCGATCCGCGGAGTCGCCCGCGAGTACTCGCACAGCACCGGTGCCGCCTTCACCGACCCGGCCGACGTCCCGGTGGCCGCGCCGACCACCGGCGGTTATGCCGTCCGGCTGGCGGACGACGCGCCGCTGGAGGGAGTCGCCGGCTGCGACCGCTACGTCGCCCGGGTCGTGCGCGGGCTGGACCTGGCCCGCCATACCCCGTCCTGGATGAAGACCAGGCTGACCGAGGCGGGCATGCGGCCGATCAGCCTGGCGGTGGATGTCACCAACTACGTGATGCTGGCCGTGGGTCAGCCGCTGCACGCCTTCGACCTGAGCAGGTTGGACGGCCCGATCGTCGTCCGGCGCGCCCGGGCAGGGGAGCGGCTGACCACGCTGGACGACGTGGACCGCACGCTTGACCCGCAGGACCTCCTCATCACCTGCGGCGAGCGAGGCGAGGGTGAGCGGGTGCTGGCACTGGCCGGCGTGATGGGCGGCGAGGACGGCGAGGTGAGGCCCGGGCAGACGAGCGACGTGCTGGTCGAGTCGGCGCACTTCGACCCGCGCACCGTCGCCCGCACGGCCCGACGGCACAAGCTGGCCACGGAGGCCTCCAAGCGCTTCGAACGCGGAGTCGACCCGGACATCGCAGGCCGCGCCGCCCAGCTCGCCGTCACCCTCCTGGTGGAGCTGGGCGGGGGTGTCGCCGACCGCGAGGTCACCGACGCCGACCAGCGCGCCGACCGCAGCAACGGCCCGGTGATCACCCTCGACCTGGACCTGCCCTCCCGCTACGTGGGGGTCGACTACCCGCCGGCCCGCGTGCGGGAGGTGCTGGAGATGATCGGCTGCGAGGTGGCCGATGCCGCCAGCGGGACCGTCTCGGTGCGGCCGCCGTCCTGGCGTCCCGACCTGACCGACCCGACCACCCTGGTCGAGGAGGTCGCCCGGATCGACGGCTACGACAAGATCCCGTCCGTCCTGCCGCCCGCTCCTGGCGGGCGCGGTCTGACTCATGAGCAGCGCAGCCGCCGCACCGTGGCCGACGCCCTCGCCGGTGCCGGGCTCATCGAGGTGCTCAGCCTGCCGTTCCTGGGCGTGGAGCGTTTCGGGGAGCTCGACCTGCCCGCCGACGACCCGTTGCGGGGGGCCGTGACCGTGGCCAACCCGCTCTCCGAGCAGGCCCCCTTGCTGCGCACCGAGGTGCTGCAGACCCTGCCCGACACGCTGCGCCGCAACCTGGCCCGCGGCGCGCATGACGTCGCCCTGTTCGAGATCTCTCGGGTGACCCGCCCCGTCGCAGGCGCCGCGGCCGCACCGGTGCCAGGAGTGGGCGCCCGGCCGCAGGACGAGGTGCTCGACGCCATCCGGGCGGCCGTGCCGCCGCAGCCGTGGCACCTGGCCATGATGGGAGCCGGTGAGGCTGAGCACAGCGGCTGGTGGGGGAGCGGACGGGCGGTCGACGCCACCGATGCGGTCGCGTGGGCGCACCTGGCCTGTGACGCGCTCGGGGTGCGCGTGGAGCGGGTCCCGGCCGACCGTGCGCCCTGGCACCCGGGGCGTTGCGTCGAGCTGCGGCTGCCGACCGGAGCGACCGTCGGCTGGGCGGGTGAGCTGCACCCCAAGGTGCTCGCCAGGCTGGGCCTGCCGCCGCGGTCAGTGGCTGTCGAGCTCGACTTGGACGTGCTCATCGAGGCAGGACGCGATGTCACCCGAGCGCACACGCTGTCGAGCCATCCGGTCGCCACCTCGGACGTGGCGCTCGTGGTGCCCGCCGATGCCGGCTTCGGGGCCGTCGAGGAGTCGCTGCGGCGGGGAGCCGGCGACCTGCTCGAGTCGATCCTGCTCTTCGACGTCTACCAGGGTGACCAGATCGGCGCGGGCGAGCGGTCCCTGGCGTTCCGGATGACCTTCCGCGCCGCCGACCGCACGCTGACCACCCAGGAGGTCAACGCGGCTCGCGACGCGGCGGTGGCCCGTGCCTCGTCGGAGCACGGGGCCGTCCAACGGTGAAGACTGGATAGTCATGCACCACTCGGTATAGTTCTGCAGCGTGAGCGCAGCGGAGGCCAGTGCCGGGATGATCCCGGCCACCCGGGCGGCCCGCCATCAGCGGATCGCCGACCTGCTCGAGCGGCACCTGGTGGCGTCCCAGGGCCAGCTCCTCGACCTGCTCGCCGGAGACGGGATCAGCGTCACCCAGGCCACCCTGTCCCGCGACCTGGTCGAGCTGGGGGCGGTCAAGATCCGCCAGGGCAGGGGACTGGTGTATGCCGTGCCCGCCCAGGGCGGCGACGCCACGCCCCGGCCTGCCCAGGACCCGCACGAGGCTGCCGCCAGGCTGGCCCGGCTGTGCGAGGAGCTGCTGGTCAGCGCCCGCGCGGTGGGCAACCAGGTGGTGCTGCGCACTCCTCCCGGAGCGGCCCACTACCTCGCCTCCGCCATCGACAGAAGTGACAGCCCGGACGTGCTGGGCACGATCGCCGGCGACGACACGATCCTGGTGATCACCGCAGACCCCGAGGGCGGACCGCTCACTGCGACGCGGCTGCTCACCCTCGCGGGCGTCGCCGACCAGGGCTCGGACTCCCGCCGATGAGCCTGCGACTGTGGGGTGGCCGGTTCGCCGGCGGGCCGTCCGACGCGCTGGCTGCGTTGAGTGTCAGCACGCACTTCGACTGGCGACTGGCCCCCTACGACATCGCCGGCTCGCGGGCCCATGCCCGCGTCCTGCACCACGCCAGGCTGCTCTCCGACGCCGACCTGGAGACCATGCTCGCCGGGCTTGCCAGCCTGCTCGCCGACGTGCGCACCGGGGACTTCTCCCCGCAGGCCGCCGACGAGGACGTGCACACCGCGTTGGAGCGGGGCCTCATCGAGCGGGTGGGGCCCGACGTCGGCGGTCGACTGCGGGCGGGGCGCTCCCGCAACGACCAGGTCGCGACCCTGTTCCGGATGTACCTGCGGGACCAGGCCCGGCTGCTGGCCACCAACCTGGTCGAGGTGGTCGACGCCCTGGTCGGGCAGGCCGCGCGGCACCCCGGCACGGCGATGCCCGGACGCACCCACCTTCAGCATGCCCAGCCGGTGCTCCTGGCGCACCACCTGCAGGCCCACTGCTGGGCGCTGCTGCGCGACGTCGACCGGCTCCGCGACTGGGACAGGCGAGCAGCAGTGTCCCCTTACGGCTCCGGTGCCCTGGCCGGGTCGTCCCTCGGGCTCGACCCGGCAGCCGTCGCGCATGACCTCGGCATGCCGCGAGCCTCGGAGAACTCGATCGACGGCACGGCGAGCCGGGACTTCGCCGCGGAGTTCGCCTTCGTCGCCGCGATGGCCGCCGTTCACGTGTCCCGCATCGCCGAAGAGGTGGTCCTCTGGGCGACCGCGGAGTTCGGCTTCGTCACCCTCGACGACGCCTACTCGACCGGGTCCAGCATCATGCCGCAGAAGAAGAACCCCGATGTCGCCGAGCTGGCCCGCGGCAAGGCCGGGCGCCTGATCGGCGACCTGACCGGCCTGCTGGCCAGTCTCAAAGGGCTGCCGCTGGCCTACAACCGGGACCTGCAGGAGGACAAGGAGCCGGTCTTCGACGCCGTCGACACCCTCGAGGTGCTGCTGCCCGCCGTCACCGGGATGATCGACACGATGACCTTCCACACCGAGCGGCTCGAGGAGCTCGCCCCTGCGGGCTTCTCCCTGGCGACCGACGTGGCCGAGTGGCTGGTCCGGCAAGGGGTGCCGTTCCGGGTGGCCCACGAGCTGGCCGGCGACTGCGTGCGCACCTGCGAGGAGCGCGGCATCGGCCTCGAGCAGCTGACCGACCGTGACCTTGCGGGCATCAGCGAGCACCTGACTCCGGGGGTGCGTGCGGTCCTGTCCGTGTCCGGCTCGCTGGCCTCCCGGGACGCTCATGGCGGTACGGCGCCGGCTCGGGTCAGTGAGCAGCGGGCACACCTGCTCAAGCAGGTCGCCCTGGCCCGCCACTGGGCTGAGCAGATGCCGGTCGTGCGTGACTGACCCTCGCGTGGGGTGGCTGCCACCGTCGCGCGACTGGTTCGCGATACCCAGCGTGCAACTGGCCCCGGCCCTGCTGGGGGCCGTGATCTCGAACGGCGACGTCTCCGTCCGGCTCACCGAGGTCGAGGCCTACGCGGGGGAAGCGGACCCCGGCTCGCACGCGGCGGGCGGCCGTACCCCGCGGAACTCGGTGATGTATGGCGCGCCCGGCCACCTCTACCTCTACTTCACCTACGGGATGCACACCTGCGCCAACGTCGTCTGTGGTCGCGAAGGCGAGGCCGCCGCCGTGCTGCTGCGGGCGGGGGAGGTGGTGGAGGGGGAACCCACAGCACGGCGGCGTCGAGAGGCACGCCGCCGCCCGGACGCCCCGCGGGTCCCCCGAGCGGGGCTGGCGCGTGGGCCGGCCAACCTGGTCGTCTGTCTCGACCTCACGCTGGCCGACAACGGGCACGACCTGCTCGGACGGTCCCGAGGTGCACGTCCGGGCCGCGCTCCTGGTCCGGCTGCGGCCGTTGAGGGGCCCAGCATGCTGGTGACCGAGGGCCCGGCCGGCCAGGTGCGCACCGGACCGCGGACCGGCGTGGCGGGCCCCGGAGGAGAGGGAACCGCCTACCCCTGGCGGTTCTGGCTCGAGGGTGAGCCGAGCGTCTCCACCTACCGCCCGGCGGTACGCCGGAGGCGTGCACGGCCCGCTGGCACAGATGAGGCAGGCTAGGGCGGTGACCTCAGTCCTCGACGACCTGCAGTGGCGCGGCCTGGTCGCGCAGTCCACCGACGAGGCAGCGCTGCGCGCCGCACTGGAGCGCGGACCCGTCACGCTCTACTGCGGGTTCGACCCGACGGCACCGTCGTTGCACTTCGGCAACCTCGTGCAGCTGATCGTGCTGCGCCACCTGCAGCGCGCGGGGCACCGGGTGATCTGCCTGGTCGGGGGCTCGACCGGACTCATCGGCGACCCCAGCCCCAAGGCGGAGCGAGTGCTCAAGCCCGCCGAGCAGACGGCTCAGTGGGTGGAGCTGATCAAGGGCCAGGTGCGCCCGTTCCTGAGCTTCGAGGGCGACAACCCGGCGATGATCGTCAACAACCTCGACTGGACCGCGCCGATCAGTGCGCTCGACTTCCTGCGGGACATCGGCAAGCACTTCAGGGTCAACCAGATGATCCGCAAGGAGGCGGTGGCGGCGCGGCTGGCCAGCCACGAGGGGATCAGCTACACCGAGTTCAGCTACCAGATGCTGCAGGCCCTGGACTACCTGCATCTCTTCCGCGAGCACGGGTGCACGCTGCAGACCGGCGGCCTGGACCAGTGGGGCAACCTCACCGCCGGCGTCGACCTGGTCCACCGGGTGGAGGGCGCTGCCGTACACGTGCTCACCACGCCGCTGCTGACCGATGAGCACGGGCAGAAGTACGGCAAGTCCGAGGGCAACGCGGTCTGGCTCTCTGCGGAGATGACCACCCCCTACGCCTTCTACCAGTACTGGATCAACGTGGCCGACAGCGAGGTCGTCAAGCTGCTCCGCGTCTTCACTGACCGTTCCGCGGCCCAGATCGAGGCGTTGGAGTCCGCCACCCTCGCGCAGCCACACCTGCGCGAGGCGCACCGGGCGCTGGCCGGCGACGTGACCGGGCTTGTCCATGGAGCCGAGACCGCCGCGCAGGTGCAGGCGGCCAGCACCGTCCTGTTCGGCAAGGGGGACCCGAGCACCCTGGACGCTCGCACCCTGGCCGACGCCACGGCCGAGCTGCCGGGTGCGGTCGTCCCGGTCGGCACCTCGCTGGTCGACGCACTCGTCGCCAGCGGACTGGTGGACAGCCGCGCCGCGGCTCGGCGCACGGTGACCGAAGGTGGCGCCAGCCTGAACAACGAGCGGGTGCACGACACCGAGCAGGTCCTGTCCGATGCCGACTTCCTGCACGACTCCGTCGCCCTGCTCCGCCGCGGCCGCAAGCACCTGGCGGCCCTGCGACCGCGCTGACCTGCGGATTTGTGTTCTGCGGCAACCGTGACCTAACGTTGTCCTTCGCCAGCCCGACAGGGAGGCACGGACACCGAGCACCCGACGCGGCACCACCGCAGAGGCGAGCACAGTGGCCGGTCCCGGGTGCTGGAACCCTTGATCAGGACCTCGTACGACTCCACGCCGCACAGCGATTTGGAGCCGGGCACGGACCTGGGATAGAGTAGAGAAGTTGCCCCGAGCGGGACGGCGCGAGATGCGCCGCACTGCTAGGTGTGCGCTCGAACCTTGAGAACTCAACAGCGTGTCAAAAATCGATGCCAATTTAACTCGTCTCCGAGACGAGGGGTGTCAGCCATCTGGCTGGCCGATCTCAGCTCGGGACGTTTCCTTTGGTTGAACGAATGAGTCAGTAGACTCGTTCTGCTCAGCCTGGTTCTGAACCCTTTGTAGGGGTGTTTGTTTCCGATCCGCTTGCGGGTCGGTGCTAATTTTCTACGGAGAGTTTGATCCTGGCTCAGGACGAACGCTGGCGGCGTGCTTAACACATGCAAGTCGAACGGTGATCTCGAAGCTTGCTTCGGGTGATCAGTGGCGAACGGGTGAGTAACACGTGAGTAACCTGCCCCTTACTCTGGGATAACCCCGGGAAACCGGAGCTAATACTGGATACGACCCGAGCGGGCATCCGCATCGGGTGGAAAGTTTTTCGGTAAGGGATGGACTCGCGGCCTATCAGCTAGTTGGTGGGGTAATGGCCTACCAAGGCGACGACGGGTAGCCGGCCTGAGAGGGCGACCGGCCACACTGGGACTGAGACACGGCCCAGACTCCTACGGGAGGCAGCAGTGGGGAATATTGCACAATGGGCGAAAGCCTGATGCAGCGACGCCGCGTGAGGGATGACGGCCTTCGGGTTGTAAACCTCTTTCAGCTCTGAAGAAGCGAAAGTGACGGTAGGAGCAGAAGAAGCACCGGCTAACTACGTGCCAGCAGCCGCGGTAATACGTAGGGTGCGAGCGTTGTCCGGAATTATTGGGCGTAAAGAGCTTGTAGGCGGTCTGTCACGTCTGCTGTGAAAACTCAGGGCTTAACCCTGAGCCTGCAGTGGGTACGGGCAAACTAGAGTGTGGTAGGGGAGACTGGAATTCCTGGTGTAGCGGTGGAATGCGCAGATATCAGGAGGAACACCGATGGCGAAGGCAGGTCTCTGGGCCATAACTGACGCTGAGAAGCGAAAGCGTGGGGAGCGAACAGGATTAGATACCCTGGTAGTCCACGCCGTAAACGTTGGGCGCTAGGTGTGGGACTCATTCCACGAGTTCCGTGCCGCAGCTAACGCATTAAGCGCCCCGCCTGGGGAGTACGGCCGCAAGGCTAAAACTCAAAGGAATTGACGGGGGCCCGCACAAGCGGCGGAGCATGCGGATTAATTCGATGCAACGCGAAGAACCTTACCAAGGCTTGACATATACCGGAAACACCTAGAGATAGGTGCCCCGCAAGGTCGGTATACAGGTGGTGCATGGTTGTCGTCAGCTCGTGTCGTGAGATGTTGGGTTAAGTCCCGCAACGAGCGCAACCCTCGTTCTATGTTGCCAGCGCGTCATGGCGGGGACTCATAGGAGACTGCCGGGGTCAACTCGGAGGAAGGTGGGGATGACGTCAAATCATCATGCCCCTTAAGTCTTGGGCTTCACGCATGCTACAATGGCCAGTACAGAGGGCTGCGATACCGCAAGGTGGAGCGAATCCCAAAAAACTGGTCTCAGTTCGGATTGGGGTCTGCAACTCGACCCCATGAAGTCGGAGTCGCTAGTAATCGCAGATCAGCAACGCTGCGGTGAATACGTTCCCGGGCCTTGTACACACCGCCCGTCAAGTCACGAAAGTCGGTAACACCCGAAGCCGGTGGCCCAACCCTTGTGGAGGGAGCCGTCGAAGGTGGGACTGGTGATTGGGACTAAGTCGTAACAAGGTAGCCGTACCGGAAGGTGCGGCTGGATCACCTCCTTTCTAAGGAGCATCTGGCCACTTTGGTGGTCCAGAAGGCCTGCCACGGACGAACGCTCCGTGGAGGTCGCTCAGGGTGGAACATCGATTATTTGGCCGACGTCAGCACACGCTCGTCAGTACAACCGACCGCAAGGTCGGTTCGGAACACGGACGGATGCCAGCGCCGGCCTGACACGTTGTTGGGTCCTGAGGGCTCGAGCACGGGGGTCCCCACGGGGACCGCCGGGCACGGTGACTTCAGGGCCAGCCGCTGCGGCAACGCAGAGGCCGGCCGGACCCCAGTCGACGTCGAACCTCCCGCTCGTTGAGCAGGTAGGCGATGAGCTGACTGGGGTGCCGCCCGTATGTTGAGAACTACACAGTGGACGCGAGCATCTTTGTGGCTAAGTTTTTAAGGGCACACGGTGGATGCCTTGGCACCAGGAACCGAAGAAGGACGTAGGAATCTGCGATAAGCCTCGGGGAGTCGATAACCAGACATTGATCCGAGGATTTCCGAATGGGGCAACCCGGCTGGATTCATCTCCAGTCACCCTCACCTGAACACATAGGGTGAGCGGAGGGAACGTGGGGAAGTGAAACATCTCAGTACCCACAGGAAGAGAAAGCAACCGCGATTCCGTGAGTAGTGGCGAGCGAAAGCGGATCAGGCTAAACCGATCATGTGTGATAGCTGGTAGGCGTTGCATGGTCGGGGTCGAGGGACCTTTTAGCTGTCTCTACCAAGACAGCACAGAGTAAGAAATTCACGTCTTAGACGAAAGGCTTGGAAAGGCCTGGCACAGAGGGTGATACCCCCGTAGTCGAAAATTCGTGAACTCTGAAGAGTGTTCCCAAGTAGTACGGGGCCCGAGAAATCCCGTACGAATCTGGCAGGACCACCTGCTAAGCCTAAATATTCCCTGGTGACCGATAGCGGACAAGTACCGTGAGGGAAAGGTGAAAAGTACCCCGGGAGGGGAGTGAAATAGATCCTGAAACCGTGTGCCTACAATCCGTCGGAGCCTCCTTGTGGGGTGACGGCGTGCCTTTTGAAGAATGAGCCTGCGAGTTAGTGCTCAGTGGCGAGGTTAACCCGTGTGGGGAAGCCGTAGCGAAAGCGAGTCCGAATAGGGCGATTGAGTCGCTGGGTCTAGACCCGAAGCGGAGTGATCTACCCATGGCCAGGTTGAAGCGCGGGTAAGACCGCGTGGAGGACCGAACCCACTTAGGTTGAAAACTGAGGGGATGAGCTGTGGGTAGGGGTGAAAGGCCAATCAAACTCCGTGATAGCTGGTTCTCCCCGAAATGCATTTAGGTGCAGCGTCATGTGTTTCTTACCGGAGGTAGAGCTACTGGATGGCTAATGGGCCTCACCAGGTTACTGACGTCAGCCAAACTCCGAATGCCGGTAAGTGAGAGCATGGCAGTGAGACTGCGGGCGATAAGGTTCGTAGTCGAGAGGGAAACAGCCCAGATCACCAGCTAAGGTCCCAAAGCGTGTGCTAAGTGGGAAAGGATGTGGAGTTGCTGTGACAACCAGGAGGTTGGCTTAGAAGCAGCCACCCTTTAAAGAGTGCGTAATAGCTCACTGGTCAAGTGATTCCGCGCCGACAATGTAGCGGGGCTCAAGCACACCACCGAAGCTGTGGCATTGACACTTTGCCCGGCTGCAGTTTACTGCGGTCCAAGCGTGTTGATGGGTAGGGGAGCGTCGTGTGGCGAGTGAAGCGGCGGAGTGATCCAGCCGTGGACGCCACACGAGTGAGAATGCAGGCATGAGTAGCGAATGACGGGTGAGAAACCCGTCCGCCGAATAACCAAGGGTTCCAGGGTCAAGCTAATCTGCCCTGGGTAAGTCGGGACCTAAGGCGAGGCCGACAGGCGTAGTCGATGGACATCCGGTTGATATTCCGGAACCGGCGAAGAACCGCCCAATACCGAATCTTCTGATGCTAAGCGCCTGAAACTCGGGTGAGCTCTTCGGAGCAATCCTGAGCAGAACGCGCGACCCTAAGTAGTAGTAGGTAAGCGATGGAAGGACGCAGGAAGGTAGCCTCCGCGTGGCGATGGTAGTCCACGTCTAAGAGTGCAAGGCGAGGTGTAGGCAAATCCGCACCTCATAAGCCCCAGGCTTGATAGTGACCGCGTATGCGGGAAGTAGGGTGATCCTATGCTGCCTAGAAAATTTCCTAGCGAGGTTCGAGCCGCCCGTACCCCAAACCGACTCAGGTGGTTAGGTAGAGAATACCAAGGCGATCGAGTGAATCGTGGTTAAGGAACTCGGCAAAATGCCCCCGTAACTTCGGGAGAAGGGGGGCCCGGAAGGTGAACACACTTGCTGTGGGAGCCCGAACGGCCGCAGAGACCAGGGAGAAGCGACTGTTTACTAAAAACACAGGTCCGTGCGAAGTTGTAAAACGATGTATACGGACTGACGCCTGCCCGGTGCTGGAACGTTAAGGGGACGGGTTAGCCTTACGGCGAAGCTCAGAACTTAAGCGCCAGTAAACGGCGGTGGTAACTATAACCATCCTAAGGTAGCGAAATTCCTTGTCGGGTAAGTTCCGACCTGCACGAATGGCGTAACGACTTCTCCACTGTCTCAACCACGAACTCGGCGAAATTGCACTACGAGTAAAGATGCTCGTTACGCGCAGCAGGACGGAAAGACCCCGGGACCTTTACTATAGTTTGGTATTGGTATTTGGGACGGCTTGTGTAGGATAGGTGGGAGACTTTGAAGCCGGCACGCCAGTGTCGGTGGAGTCAACGTTGAAATACCACTCTGGTCGTTCTGAGTATCTAACCTCGGTCCGTGATCCGGATCAGGGACAGTGCCTGATGGGTAGTTTAACTGGGGCGGTTGCCTCCCAAAAAGTAACGGAGGCGCCCAAAGGTTCCCTCAGCCTGGTTGGCAATCAGGTTTCGAGTGTAAGTGCACAAGGGAGCTTGACTGTGAGACAGACATGTCGAGCAGAGACGAAAGTCGGGACTAGTGACCCGACGGTGGCTTGTGGAAGCGCCGTCGCTCAACGGATAAAAGGTACCCCGGGGATAACAGGCTTATCCTGCCCAAGAGCTCATATCGACGGCATGGTTTGGCACCTCGATGTCGGCTCGTCGCATCCTGGGGCTGGAGTCGGTCCCAAGGGTTGGGCTGTTCGCCCATTAAAGCGGTACGCGAGCTGGGTTTAGAACGTCGTGAGACAGTTCGGTCCCTATCCGCTGCGCGCGTAGGAAACTTGAGGAGAGCTGTCCCTAGTACGAGAGGACCGGGATGGACGAACCACTGGTGTGTCAGTTGTCCTGCCAAGGGCACCGCTGATTGGCTACGTTCGGACGTGATAACCGCTGAAAGCATCTAAGCGGGAAGCACACTTCAAGATGAGGTTTCCATGGGGTTTACCCCGAGAGGCTCCCAGCAGACTACTGGGTTGATAGGCCGGATGTGGAAGTGCAGTAATGCATGAAGCTGACCGGTACTAATAAGCCGATAACTTAACACAATCAAGATACGCGTCCACTGTGTGGTTCCCGAGATACGGTCGGGATCCGATGAAATCTCCATAGAGTTGCGGCGGCTATAGCGAAAGGGAAACGCCCGGTGACATTCCGAACCCGGAAGCTAAGCCTTTCAGCGCCGATGGTACTGCACTGGTGACGGTGTGGGAGAGTAGGACACCGCCGCACATCATTCCAACAAGAGCCCTCCCGGGAGACCGGGTAGGGCTCTTGTTGCGTTGGGGCGCTAGAGTTTGCCGAAATCAAGAATCGATGACGAGGAGTTTGCGGTGTCAGACCTGCCTGACGGCCAGAAGCCGGCGCGGCGACCGACGAGCCGTCTGGACCGTGGGGATGGGCAGGACCGGCCGCGACGCACGGACGGACCCGCACGCTCTGACCGTCCTCGTCGTGATGAGGACCGCCCCCGCCGCACGGACGGACCCGCACGTCCCGACCGTCCTCGTCGTGATGACGACCGCCCCCGCCGCACCGACGGGCCCGCACGCTCTGACCGTCCTCGTCGAGATGACGACCGCCCCCGCCGCACCGAGAGCTTTGGCGGGTCCGACCGGCCTCGCCGTCCTCGTGTCATCGAGCCCGAGCTGCCGGAGCACCTCGAGGCGGGACAGCTCGACCCCGCTGCCCGTCGCGAGCTGAAGACCCTGAGCAAGGACAACGCCGACGGAGTGGCGCGTCACCTCCTCGCCGCGGATGAGGCGATGGCAGCCGAGGACCTCGACCTCGCTCTCGCGCATGCCGCCTCCGCCGCCCGCCGGGCCGGACGGGTGGCGGTCGTGCGGGAGGTGCTGGGCGTCGTGCACTACCGCCGAGCCGAGTGGGCCAAGGCGTTGGCTGAGTTCCGCACGGCACGCCGGATCTCTGGATCGGACCACCTGTTGCCGCACATCGCCGACACCGAGCGTGGCCTGGGACGCCCACAACGGGCGCTGGAACTCGCCCAGAGCGCCGAGGCGGCGCGCCTGGCTCCCGCGGAGCGCGTGGAGATGCTGCTGGTCGAGTCCGGTGCCCGGCGCGACCTGGGGCAGCCTGCCGCTGCCGTCGAGCTGCTCAGAGACCTGGCCAAGGCGACCACCACGGCCAAACCGTGGGCGGCTCGCGTCTACTACGCCTACGCCGAGGCGTTGGTCGAGGTCGGTGACGCCGACCAGGGTCGACGCTGGCTGGCCAAGGCGGTGGCCGCCGACCCGTCCGGGGCCACCGACGCCGCAGAGCGGCTGGCAGAAGTCGACGGCCTGCAGATCCTCGACCTGGACGACGAGGAGTCGTGAGTCGGGTTCGCGGGCTGATCTGCGACCTGGACGGCGTGGTGTTCCGGGGCGAGGAGCCCTGCCCCGGGGCGGCGGAGGCGATCGACGACGCCCGGACAGCCGGCGTCCGGCTGCTCTTCTTGACCAACAACGCCTCCAGGCCGCCGCACGACGTCGTCGAACACCTGGCTCGGGTCGGGGTGCAGGCGAAGGACGCCGAGGTGCTGACCAGCTCACAGGTGGCAGCGCAGCGAGTGCACGACCTGGGTCTGGTCAGGCCCGGTTCGGTCGCGTTAGCGGTCGGCGGCCCGGGAGTCGTCCAGGCGTTGCGGGAGCGTGGCGTGCCGGTCGTCCTGCCGGCGGAGGTCACCGCCGGCGCAGACCAGCCAGTATCGGTCGTGGTCCAGGGCTATGGTCCTGACGTCGCCGTCGCGGATCTGGCCGAAGCATGCTTTGCGATCGGCGCCGGCGCGACCTGGGTCGCGACCAACACCGATGCCACCCTGCCGGGCCCGCGTGGCCTCGGCCCCGGCAACGGCTCCCTGCTTGCCGCCGTCTCGCACGCGACCGGCCGAACACCCGACCACTCCTTCGGCAAGCCCGAGGCGACGGCCTACCTCGTCGGCCTCGAGCGGCTCGGCCTGCCGGCCCACGAGGTGCTCGCGATCGGCGATCGGCTGGACACCGACATCGCAGGGGCGATCCGCGCGGGAGTCCCCCATGTCCTGGTGCTCACCGGAGTGCATGGGCGGGCCGATGCAGAGGCAGCCGTCGAGGCCGAACGGCCGGAGCGCATCGTGGAGCGGCTCACCGAGCTGGTCGACCTCTGGCGCTAGCCTGAACCCGATGACCGACGCCGCCACGCCCCCCGTTGATGTCGACCGTCCCGAGCCGTCAGGCTCGGAGTCACCCGCGTCGGTGAGCACGGGTGACCGCGAGGTCGACGACATCCTCGCCAGACTCAGGCACTCTGCCGGTGACGGCCCCCTGGCCGACCGACTCACCGCAGCACGACAGGCGCACCAGGCTCTCGCGGCCCGGTTGTCGCCAACCCAGAGGCCGTGACGCTGCGCCGACTCGACGTCCGGCTCGTCCACGAAGGGCTGGCTCGCTCGCGAGGGCAGGCGCAGGAGCTCATCCGCCGTGGCAGCGTCATGGTCCAGGGCCGTGTGGTCCAACGCCCGTCGACCCCGGTCGCCGAGCTCAGCGACGTCACCGTGGCCAGCGAGCCGGACGACCGGTGGGTCGGGCGGGGCGCCCGCAAGCTGGCGGGGGCGCTGGAGGAATGGGCGCCGGAGCTCGCCGTTGCCGGACGGCGCTGCCTGGACGTCGGTGCATCCACCGGCGGATTCACCCAGGTGCTCCTCGACCACGGGGCCGCCGAGGTCGTCGCCCTCGACGTGGGTCATGACCAGCTCGCGCCGGCACTGGTGGCTGACCCGCGGGTCACCGACCTGCCGGGCATCAACATCCGCGACGTGATCGGCCCTGACCAGGTCGGGGGGCGGGTCGGGCTGGTCGTGGCCGACCTCTCCTTCATCTCCCTGACCCTGGTGCTGCCTGCGCTGGCGCGCGTGCTGGCGGACCGGGCGGACGTCGTGCTGCTGGTCAAGCCGCAGTTCGAGGTGGGGCGCTCCCGGCTGGGGCGGGGCGGTGTGGTGCGCGCCGAGCAGGACCGCGCCGATGCCATCCACGCGGTCGTCGACGCAGCGCTCGAGGCGGGCCTGGGGGTGCTCGGACTGACGGCGTCGTCGTTAGCGGGGACGCACGGCAACCAGGAGTACCTGCTGTGGCTGGCACCACCACGACCGGGCATGATGAGCCAGGCGCAGACCCGCCGCCGGATCACCGCGGTGACCCGCTCACCACGACAGGAGGCGTCTTCGTGACTCGACGCATTCTGCTGGTCACCCACCCGATGCGCCCTGATGTCCCGGCCTTGGCTGCCGACCTGACCGCCCGGCTCGGAGAGCACGGCATCACCGTGCTCCACCTCGATGCTCCGCGTCCCGGTGAGGACTCTCCCAGCGACCGCGAGCCGTTGCCGGAGGACCTGGAGCTGATCGTGGTCCTCGGCGGCGACGGCACGATCTTGCGCGGAGCCGAGCTGTCGCGCGGTGCCGGCTTGCCGCTGCTCGGCGTCAACCTCGGCCGCGTCGGGTTCCTGGCCGAGGCGGAGCGCGAGGAGATGTCCGAGGTCGTCGACCGGATCGTGTCCGCCGACTACACCGTCGAGGAGCGGATGACCCTCGAGGTCGACGTGATCGTCGGCGGGCACGTGGTCCGCCAGGACTGGGCCCTCAACGAGGCGTCGGTCGAGAAGTCCGCTCGCGAGCGGATGCTCGAGCTCACCGTCGAGATCGACGGGCGCCCTCTGTCCACGTGGGGGTGCGACGGCGTCGTCATGGCGACGCCCACCGGCTCGACCGCCTATGCGTTCTCCGGCGGCGGGCCGGTGGTCTGGCCGGACGTCGAGGCGCTGCTCGTGGTGCCGATCTCGGCCCATGCGCTCTTCGCGCGCCCCTTGGTCCTGGGCCCGGACACGCGGTTGGCGATCGACGTCGAGCCGCATACCGGGGAGACCGGAGTGCTCTGGTGCGATGGGCGGCGCACCATCGACCTGCCTCCTGGAGCGCGGATCGAGGTGCGGCGCAGCAGCACACCGGTTCGTCTGGCCCGGCTGCGCACGTCGCCGTTCACCGACCGGCTCGTGGCCAAGTTCGCTCTGCCGGTCCAGGGCTGGCGGGGACCGGCTGACGGTGGCTCGGCCTAGGGGACCGAAGTGCTGAGCAGGGTCCGCATCCGCGGGCTCGGCGTCATCGACGACGCCGAGCTCGAGCTCGGACCCGGTCTCAACGTCATCACCGGCGAGACCGGGGCGGGCAAGACGATGGTCGTCTCGGGCCTGGGACTGCTGCTCGGCGCCCGTGCCGACAGTGCCCTGGTGCGCAGTGACGCAGGCCGGGCCTCGGTCGAGGGTGAGGTCGACGTGCAGCCCGACCACCCTGTCGCCATTCGCGCCGCCGCAGCGGGCGGAGACGTGGACGGTGGGGTGATCCTGGTCCGCACGGTCACCGCCGACGGAAGGTCCCGCGCCCATGTCGGGGGCCGGTCGGCGCCCGTGGGCACACTGGCCGAGATCGGTGAGCTGCTGGTCGCGGTGCACGGGCAAGCCGACCAGTGGAGGCTGAGAAGGGCTGAGGAGCACCGGCTGCTGCTCGACCAGTTCGGCGGGCCAGCGGTGGCCGGCGCCGCCGCGAGCTACCAGGACGCCTACAGCCAGTGGCGCACCACCCGGCAGCGGCTGGAGCGGCTCACCCAGGTCGACGCCGACCGCACCCGACGCGCCGAGATGCTCCGGATGGTGCTGGAGGAGGTCGAACGCGTCGACCCGCAGCCCGGGGAGGAGGACGCGCTGAGGCTGGAGGAGTCCCGGCTGGCCCACGCCGACGGTCTGCGCGACGCCGCGGAGCGGGCCCATGCCTGTCTCGTCGGCCGAGATGACGACCCCAGCGGCGCAGCGCACCCGCCCGTGCTGTCCCTGGTCGGTGACGCCGTCCGCTCGCTGGGCCAGGCCGGCGCGCACGACCCCGCACTCGCCGGCCTCCAGGAGCGCGTCAGCGAGCTCACCTACCTGCTCTCGGACGTGGCCGCGGACCTGGCGTCCTATGTCGCGCAGGTCGAGGTCGACCCGGTGCGGCTCGGAAGCATCCAGGCCAGACGGGCCGAGCTGGGGACGGTCCTGCGCAAGTACGGGCCGAGCAGCGCCGACGTGCTGTCCTTTGCCCAGGAGGCCTCCCGGGAGCTGCTGGAGATCGACGGGTCGGAGGAGGTGCTGGCACGCCTCACCGAGCAGGAGGCCCAGCAGCGGGCGGCCGTGGGTGCGGCGGGCGACGCCCTGAGCTCCGTGCGCAGGCACGCGGCGGCGACCCTCGGCGAGCGGGTCGGCGAGGAGCTGCGGCACCTGTCGATGGGCAGCGCAGCCGTGCAGGTGGTGGTGACCCAGCGGCCCGCTGCCGACGGTGTGCCCTCACGAGACCGTCGGGTGTCCGCGTGGAGCCACGGGCTCGACGACGTCGAGATCATGATGCAGGCCAACCCTGGTGCTCCGGCGAGGTCGGTGGCCCGCGCTGCGTCCGGCGGCGAGCTGTCCCGCGTGATGCTGGCACTGGAGGTGGTCTGTGCCCACGGTGAGGTGCCGACCTACGTCTTCGACGAGGTGGACGCCGGCGTCGGGGGCAGCGCCGCCCTCGACCTCGGCGCACGACTCGCCGCGCTGGCCCAACACGCCCAGGTCGTGGTGGTGACCCACCTCGGCCAGGTCGCGGCCTTCGCCGACCACCACCTCGTCGTGCGCAAGAGCACCGACGGTCAGGTCACCTCCAGCGACGTTCATCGCGTCGACGCCGAGGAACGCGTCGCCGAGGTCGCCCGGATGCTCGGCGGCGTGGCTGACTCCGCGGCAGCCCTGGAGCATGCTCGCGAGCTGCTCGAGGACCACGCACCGCACCGTGCCGTGGGCCGGAGCGGGTCGGCCAGGGTGGGACCATGAGGAGGTGATGACCCTGTCCAGGCGTGGCGCGCGGCGCACCGGCACCGAGGACGCCGAGCTCGTCGGCCCCCTGCGGATCGACCAGCGCACCAAGAACCTCACCAAGCGGTTGACGCCCGGTGACATCGCGGTCATCAACCACGAGGACCTCGACCAGGTCAGCGCGCAGGCCCTCGTGGCCTGCCGCCCGCGTGCCGTGGTCAACGCGGCAGCCTCGATCAGCGGCGCCTACCCCAACCTCGGCCCGCAGATCCTGCTGGAGGCCGGTGTGCCGGTGCTCGACCTGGCCGGGGAGGCGGTCATGACCCAGGTCGCCGAAGGTGCCTCAGGGCGGATCGTCGACGGGGCGCTGTGGGTCGGTGACGTCCGGGTCGCCGAGGGAACGCGGCTGGACCTGGCCACCGTGGAAGGTGCGATGCAGGCCGCTCAGGGCAACCTGTCGGCCCAGATCGTCGCGTTCTCGGAGAACACGCTGGCCTACATCCGCGAGGAGCACACCCTGCTCGTCGACGGCATCGGGCTGCCCGAGCTGCGGACGCAGCTGGAGGGCCGCTACGCCTTGGTCGTGGTGCGGGGCTACCACTACAAGGAGGACCTGCAGACGTTGCGCCCGTTCATCCGCGAGGCCAAGCCGGTGCTCATCGGCGTGGACGGTGGGGCGGACGCGTTGATCGAGCTGGGCTACCGGCCCGACCTGATCGTCGGCGACATGGACTCGGTGAGTGACAGTGCGCTGTCCAGTGGTGCCGAGATCGTCGTGCACGCCTACCAGGACGGGCGTGCTCCGGGCCTGGAGCGGGTCCACGCGCTGGGAGTCACCGACCCCGTGATCCTGCCCGCGACCGGCACCAGCGAGGACGTCGCCATGCTCCTGGCCGACGGCAAGGGGGCCGAGCTGATCGTCGCCGTCGGCACCCATGCCACCTTGGTC
Organism: uncultured Actinomycetota bacterium; assembly: GCA_963781115.1. GTDB lineage: Bacteria > Actinomycetota > Actinomycetes > Actinomycetales > Dermatophilaceae > Ornithinicoccus. Next base: position 302,319 of record CAWADV010000005.1, on the reverse strand, counting down.
GAGTTCCTCGACAAGGGCCGCCGAGGGATGGCCAGCACCTTCCTGACCCGGTTGCGCGTCGGCGGCAAGCTCGTCGACGCCAAGGGGGTCAGCCTGCTCTATCGCAGCCGGATCACCTCGATGGCCCTGGTCTGGCTGGTCCTGGCCGGACTGTTGGCGCTGTTTGCGGCGCTGGCGGCGACGCCGGGCGGCCGGGCCATCCTGGGGGTGCTGGCCGTGCGCTGGGACGACCTGCTGGCCTGGCTGGGGGGACTGTTCGGGTGATCGACTTCCGATATCACATCGTCTCCCTGGCGGCGGTGCTGCTGGCCCTCGCGGTCGGCATCGTCCTGGGCGCCGGCCCACTGCGCGACGAGCTGGCGACCACGGTGGAGGGGCAGATCCAGGAGCTGCGCGACGAACGCGCCGAGCTGCGCACCGAGCTGGACGCGGCTGTCCGGCGCGAAGAGTCCAAGGACGCCCTGGTCGCGGGCATCACGCCGGTGGTGGCCGGCGACCGCCTCAGCGACCGTCGGGTGGCCCTGGTGCTCTTCCCCGGCACTGACGGCGACCTGGCCGCCGCGGCCTCGGCGAGCATCAGCGCGGCCGGCGGCACCGTCATCTCGACCACCGACCTGCGACCTGACCTCGAGAACCCTGACGGTGCGGCGACCCGACGCGAGGCGGCGGCGGAGCTGGCGGCCCTGGTGGGCGACCCGCCGCCTCGTGAAGGCACCGAGCCGACGCTGCCCACCGTGCTGGCCGCGGTGCTGGTCTCGGCCGACGAGCCCGGCCAGTCGGGAACGGCAGCGCAGGCCTATGTCCGGCTCGAGCAGCTGGGTCTGCTGGAGACGACCTGGGCCGACAACCAGTCCCTGCCCGGCATCACCGACCGCCGTCCTCCTGATGCGCTGGTGTTGGTGACCGGTGGCCTGGAGACCGTGGACGCCGGCGAGGGCGAGGGCGTCACCGTCGACCAGGTGCGTCTGTCCGACCGGGTCGAGCTGGTGGCCGCCCTCGGCGCCACCGATGTCCCGGTGCTCGTCCTCGGCTCCGGCACGGAGGCGTTCCAGACGCCGGCCCAGCTCACCGACTCACCGGTGATCACGGCCCTGCGAGCCGATGGCGACGTGCGCGACGAGGTCTCCACGGTGGACAACGGCGAGGGGGCGGCTGGGCAGCTCGCGGTCGTGCTGGCGTTGGCCGAGGCCCTGGCCGGTGGCGGGGGACACTACGGCCTGGGCTGCCGACGCCGACGGCCCGATCCCGGAGGTGCCCGCACCAGCGGCGCCGGAGCCCACCCCCTCCCCAACATCGGTATCACCCACCGCCCGCCGACCGCGGACGACGGCGCCGTCACCTCTTCGGCCACGCCCCCGTCGGCGACGACGAGTCCGTGAGCGGTCGTGCGGAGTCGGGGCAGCGGGGCAGCACTCGGCTGACGACGATCAGGGCAGCGGCGCCGCGGCGCGGCCCTGTCCGCGGCCTCGGCAGTGCTCACCGGCGGATCCTGGGCCCTGTTGCGCCGAGGTCTGGTCCCCGGCGGTGCCGGCCGTTGGTCCCGGACCAACCACGCCGGCCGGCAGGTCACCCTGCTCGAAGGGGTCGCCTGGGTCAGCGGGGCCTGCGTCACAGGCCTGCTCGGACGGCAGGTCTCACCCGGCGGCCCGGTGCGGGCTGACGCGACGGTCCTGGTCGTGCTCGCCAGTGGGGCGGTCGGCGCGCTGGACGACCTGCGCCAGGACACCGACCGCAAAGGACTGACGGGCCACCTCGGCGCGTTGGCTCACGGCCGGCTGACCACGGGAGCGGTCAAGATCCTGGTGCTGGTCGGCGCCGGGCTGGGAGGCGCCTGGTGGTCCGACCGCGGTCATGGTCTCGTCAGCAACCACGCAGGCGACCGCTGCTCAGGCGCTCTCGACGGGCGCGTCGACCGCGTCCCGCTGCTGGACACCCTGGTCGGTGGCGCCGTCGTCGCCGGCTGCGCCAACCTGGCCAACCTGCTCGACCTGCGTCCGGGCCGGGCACTCAAGGCGGGGCTGCTCTGCGGCCTTCCGCTGCTCCTGCGGCGGGGGAGCTCGGGCACCGCTGGCCTGGCCGTCGGGGCCAGCGCCGCCCTGCTGCGCGACGACCTGGCCGGGCGCAGCATGCTGGGGGACACCGGCGCCAACCCGTTGGGCGCCGCGCTCGGGCTGGCCCTGGTGCAGCGGTCCGGGAGGCGTGGGCGGCTGGTGACTCTCGGCGCGCTCACCGCCCTGACCCTGGCCTCGGAGCGGGTGAGCTTCAGCCAGGTGATCGACGACACGGCGGCACTGCGTTGGCTCGACCGGCTCGGTCGGCCGGGCGGGTGAGCCGGCCCAGCCCGAGGATCCTGGCCGGTGGCCTGCTCGCCGCCGCCGGGCTCGTCGCGCTGACGACGGTGCTCGCCCGCGTGCTCGGGCTGGGGCGATGGCTCGCCTTCTCCCACTCGGTCGGCGCCACCTGCGTCGGCCAGGTGTATGCCACCGCCAACCAGGTGCCCAACGTGCTCTACGAGATCGCGGCAGGCGGTGCGCTGGCAGCAGTGGTGGTGCCGCTGGTCTCCCGCTTCCTGCACAGCGGAGACGAGGCGTCGGCCGACCGCACCGCGTCGGCTCTGGTCACCTGGGCACTCACCCTCCTGGTGCCGCTCGCCGTTGTGGTCGCCGTCGCCGCCCGCCCCCTGTCGGCGGCCTTGCTCGGCGGGGACGGGGCCTGCGGCGAGGGGGCCGTCGACGCTGCTGCGGTCATGCTGCGGATCTTTGCCCCGCAGCTCGCGCTCTACGGTGTCGGCATCGTCCTGGCCGGAGTGCTGCAGGCCCACCGGCGCTTCTTCGCGGCCGCCCTGGCGCCGCTGCTGTCCAGTCTGGTGGCGATCATCACCTACCTGACCTACGGCGCGATGACCTCCGCATCCGTCGACCCTGGCCTGACCACCGACGCCGCGCTGCTGCTCCTGGCTGGCGGCACCACCCTGGCCGTCGTGGCGCTGAGCCTGCCGCTGCTGCTGCCCACCGTGCGTGCGGGCGTGCGCCTGAGGCCGACCTGGCAGCTCCCGCCGGACACCGGCCGCAGCGTGCGCCGACTGGCCCTGGCCGGCGCCCTGGCGGTCGCCGCTCAACAGGTCTGCGTCCTGGTGACCGTGCGGCTGACCAACACGACCGGTCCCGAGGTCGGCCTGCTCAACGTCTACAGCTATGCGCAGGTCGCCTACCTGCTGCCGTATGCCGTCCTGGTGGTCCCGCTGGCGACGGTCGCCTTTCCCCGGCTCACCGAGCGTGACCTCGCCGAGCGGGTGCTCCGCCGGACGACTGCCGCTGCGCTGGCGGCGGCCGTGCTCGGGACCGCCGCCCTGGTCGCCGCCCGCCGCGAGGTGGGCGCCGTCTTCGGCCAGCTCGACGCGGGGGCCGACGGGGCTGGTGCCTCCTCGCTCGCCGCCCTGCCCCCCGCCGTGGGCGCCTACGCCCCAGGCCTGCTGGGTCTGGCTGCCGTGGCCGTGCTCAGCCGGGCGCTGTACGCCAGGGGTGTCGCGGTGCCGACGGGCCTGGCGATCGCGTTGGGCTGGCTGTTGGCCGCGCTGCTTCCTGCCGCGGTCCTGGCCTGGTCCGGGCCGCTGTCCCCCTCGACCCGCCTGGCCGTGCTGGGCTGGGGCAGCTCGCTCGGGATGGCGGCCTCCGCCGTCGTGCTGGCCAGGCTGGTGAGGCACGAGTGGGGTGCCGCTGCCCTGGCAGGCGTCTGGCGTCCGGCCACCGCAGCCGCGACCGGAGCAGCCGTCGCCGTGGGCCTGCGCGAGGTGCTCGCCGTGTGGGGTCCGGGGCCGCAGGAGGGGCTGTGGTCGGACTCGGCGGCCGGTGCGGCCCTCGCCGCGGCGGTGGTCGCGGTTGCGGTCCTGCTCGCGGCCGGTGCCGCCCTGCGGGTGGGGGACCGCCCGACCTTCGAGACCCTGGTCCAGCGCATCGCGCGTCGTGGTGGAGACTGACCCGGTGACCCAGGTCCTCATGGTGGCAGGCATCGTCGCCGGCGGGGTGGGTCGTCACGTGCAGCAGCTCGCGACCGGCCTCGTGCGTCGTGGTCACGGCGTGACCGTGGCTGCCCCCGCCATCGTGGCCTCCAGGTTCTCCCTGGTCGAGACCGGAGCCAGCCACGTCGACGTCGAGATCGGCTCCCGGCCCGCGCCGCACCGGGACCGGCTGCTGACCGGGGTGCTGGCCCAGGCGATGCAGGCCCACGACGTGGTGCACGCTCACGGCGTCCGGGCGGGTGCGCTGGCCGCCGTGGCCCGCGAACAGGTCGAGGGCCCCGGCCCGGCCCTGGTCGTCACCTTGCACAACGCGCCGCCGCAGGGTCGCCTCGCCGCGGTCGCCTTCCGCGGGCTCGAGCGGATGGCGGCGCGCAAGGCCGACCTGGTGCTCGCGGTGTCCGACGACCTGCTCGAGCGCGCCCGCTCGCGCGGGGCCACCCATGTGGAGCGAGCCGTGGTCCCGGCGATCAGGGCGCTGCCACGGCACGACGCGGAGCACGTGCGCCGCGGGCTGGGCCTGCGCGACGGCCAGCCGCTCGTCGTCTCGGTGGGGCGCCTGGCACCACAGAAGGGCTTCGACCGGCTGGTCGAGTCCGAGGTGGTCGCCGTCCTGGACGAGCTGGGCGCCGAGCTGGTGATCGCCGGGGAGGGACCGCAGGCCAAGGCGCTGCAGCGCCGGATCGACACGAGCGGCGCCCCGGTGCGGCTGCTCGGCTTCCGGGAGGACGTGCACGACCTCCTGGCGGCAGCTGACCTGGCCGTCTCCGCAGCCCGGTGGGAGGGCCAGCCGGTGTGGCTTCAGGAGGTGCTCAGCGTCGGCACCCCCGTGGTGGCCACCGACGTGGGCGGCACGGCGGAGGTCCTGGGCGATGCGGCTCTGCTGGTCTCAGGGGACAGCTCGGCCGACCTCGCGGCGGCCATCCGGCGGGTGCTCAGCGAGCCTGACCTCGCGGCCGACCTGTCGGCCCGCTCGCTGCGCCGGGCCGCCGAGCTGCCAGAGGCCGACGACGCCGTCGACGCGGCGCTGGCCGCTTACGGGCGTGCCGCCGTGCTGCGCTCGGCCAGTGACGTAGACTGAGAGCCCGTGGAGCAGACGCCGGGGCAGACCAAGCACATCTTCGTCACTGGTGGGGTGGCCAGCTCGCTGGGCAAGGGCCTGACGGCCTCCAGTCTGGGCTTCCTGCTCCGGGCCAGGGGACTACGGGTCACCATGCAGAAGCTCGACCCCTACATCAACGTCGACCCCGGCACGATGAACCCCTTCCAGCACGGCGAGGTCTTCGTCACCGAGGACGGCGCGGAGACCGACCTGGACATCGGTCACTACGAGCGCTTCCTCGACACCGCCGCTGCGCGGACGCGCGAACGTCACGACCGGCCAGATCTACAGCGAGGTCATCGCCAAGGAGCGGCGAGGGGAGTTCCTCGGCGACACGGTGCAGGTCATCCCGCACATCACCAACGAGATCAAGGCGCGGATGCGCGCCGAGGCGCACGCCACCGATGTCGCCAGCCGGCCCGACGTGATCATCACCGAGATCGGCGGCACCGTCGGCGACATCGAGTCCCAGCCGTTCCTGGAGGCCGCCCGCCAGGTGCGGCACGACGTGGGTCGCGCCAACTGCTTCTTCCTGCACGTCTCCCTGGTGCCCTACCTCGCACCCAGCGGTGAGCTGAAGACCAAGCCGACCCAGCACTCCGTCGCGATGCTGCGCCAGGTGGGCATCACCCCCGACGCGATCGTCTGCCGCGCCGACCGCGAGATCCCGATGTCGATCAAGCGCAAGATCAGCCTGATGTGCGACGTCGACGTGGACGCGGTGGCCACGGCGGTGGACGCTCCGAGCATCTACGACATCCCCAAGGTGCTGCACACCGAGGGCCTGGACGCCTATGTGGTGCGGCACCTGGGGATGGCCTTCCGCGACGTCGACTGGCGCAAGTGGGACCTGCTCCTGGAACGGGTGCACGCCCCGGAGCACGAGGTCGAGGTAGCGCTGGTCGGCAAGTACGTCGACCTGCCCGACGCCTACCTCTCGGTCACCGAGGCGATGCGCGCCGGCGGGTTCCATCACGACGCGCGGGTCTCGATCCGGTGGGTGGCCTCCGACGAGTGCCAGACGGAGGCCGGAGCGACCAGGGCGCTGCACGGGGTGGACGCGATCGTGGTCCCCGGTGGCTTCGGCGTGCGCGGCATCGAGGGCAAGATCGGTGCCCTGCGATGGGCTCGTGAGCGCGGCATCCCGACCCTGGGCCTGTGCCTGGGCCTGCAGGCGATGGTCATCGAGTACGCGCGGCATGTGGCGGGCATCCAGGGTGCCTCCTCCACCGAGTTCGACCCGCAGACCCCGGCCCCGGTCATCGCGACCATGGCCGAGCAGCTGGCCTTCGTCGAGGGTGCCGGTGACCTCGGCGGCACCATGCGCCTGGGCTCGTATGCCGCGCAGCTCACCCCGGGCTCGGTCGTGGCGCAGGCCTATGGCCAGACGGAGGTCACCGAGCGTCACCGGCACCGCTACGAGGTCAACAACGCCTACCGGGATGAGCTCACGGCGGCCGGCCTGGTGTTCTGCGGAGTCTCCCCGGACGGCACGCTGGTGGAGTTCGTCGAGCTGCCCGGCGAGGTGCACCCGTACTACGTCGCCACCCAGGCGCACCCGGAGTTCACCTCCCGTCCCGACCGGGCCCACCCGCTCTTCGCCGGCCTGGTCGCCGCCGCCTTGGACCTGCAGCGCAGCGGCCGGCTGGTCGAGGTCGAGCGCACCCCGGCGCATTGAGCACACCCCGCCGGCGGCCGACGCGATGAGCCTCGACGCGGCCTCGGCCAGTGCCCAGGAGCTGGTCGACCGGACCGAGCCTCGGCCCGTCCTGGCGACCGAGGTGGCTTTCCGCGGACTGGTCTGGGACATCCGGCGCGACACGGTCGACCTCGGGGCCGCCGGCGAGGTCGTCCGCGAGTACGTCGCCCACCCTGGCGCCGTCGCGGTCCTGGCCCTCCGGGAGGACCGCGGGGCGCAGGAGGTCCTGCTGATCCAGCAGTACCGGCACCCGGTCCGGACAGTGGAGTGGGAGCTGCCCGCCGGCCTGCTCGACGTGGCCGGCGAGCCCCCTGCTGAGGCGGCGGCGCGCGAGCTGGCCGAGGAGGCCGACCTGGTGGCGCAGGACTGGTGGCTGCTGGCTGACTTCGTCTCCTCACCCGGTGGCCTGGACGAGCGGCTTCGGGTCTACCTGGCCCGGGGGCTCAGCCAGGTGCCGCTCGCGGAGCGGTTCGTCCGCGAAGGGGAGGAGCACGACATGCCCGTCCGCTGGGTCGCCCTGGACGACGCCGTCGATGCCGTCCTCTCCGGGCGCCTGCGCAACGCCACCACGGTGATCGGGCTGCTCACCGCCCACGCCGCCGCGGGGCGTGCCTGGGCCGGCCTGCGGCCCGCCTGAGCGCTCAGCCGGCGAGGAAGAAGACCCACTCCGCGGACTCCGACAGCCCCACCCGCCAGCCGGTGTAGACGCCGCTGTCGCGCATCTGGGCCAGCTCGTCGTCGGTGAACATGTCGGCTGCCACCAGGTCGGCCCAGTCGGCCTCGGTGGGCGCCCCGGCCGCCGCCGCGGGCCAGACCCACACCTGCTGGCCCTCCCAGGTCACCCGCGCCGGGTCCGTCTTGGACAGCACCGTCGCCAGCGCGAGATAGCGGGACTCCACGTCCGGGAGCCCGAGCGCCTCCTCGGCGGGCAGGTCCCCGGCGACGTTGAGCTGGGTCTGGTCCTGGGCCGCGATGCTGACCAGGGTCGGGCTGTCACAGGTCATCGCCGCGGAGAGCAGGGTCCCGGCCAGGTCGGCGACCAGGACCGGCGCAGCACCCGGGTGTGCCCCGTTGGTCGTGTAGGTGCCGGTCGAGCAGTCGCCGGTGCCGACCAGCGTGGTCGCGGCGGCGTCGGCGGTCGTCGCACTCGCGGTGCCGGTGGTGCTGGGCTCGGCCGAGGGTGTCGTGGCCGGTGTCGTGGTGACCTCGGTCGCCGTCGCGCTGCTCGTGGCCGAGCCCGAGTCGGGGGACGTCGGGCTGCTGCTCGTGGTCGACGTCGCGGTGGAGGTGGTCTCGACCTCGCCGGCCGGTGCGGTCGGGGAGGGCGTCCCCGGCTGCTGGGCGCCGCAGGCAGTCAGCGCCACGAGCATTGTCAGAGCCGCGGCGGTCCGGGCGCGGAACGGCAGGGACGGGGTGCAGCGGATGGGCATGGGGAGCTCCTTGACGTGGCGGGTCCCACCGTATGCCGCACGCGGAACCGGCCAGGGCTGCCACGCCGGACCGTAGACTGGGCGACCGGGCCCCGCCCGAACCCGCCCACCCGCCATACCCCAGAGGACGAACTGTGCTCCGCACCCACGAGGCCGGCACGCTGCGCGCCGGCCACCACGACCAGACCGTGACGTTGACCGGCTGGGTGGCCCGGCGGCGCGATCACGGCGGGGTCGCGTTCCTGGACCTGCGCGACGCGAGCGGTGTGGTGCAGGTCGTCGCGCGGGATGAGGTGCTGGCCGAGGGTGGCGCCCACGAGGTGCGCAACGAGTACTGCGTCCGGGTGACCGGGATCGTGCGCCAGCGGCCCGAGGGAAACGCCAACCGCGACCTGGCCACCGGTGAGGTCGAGGTCGTGGCCAGCGCGCTCGAGGTGCTCAGTGAGGCGGCCGCGCTGCCGTTCCAGATCGACGAGCGCGTCACGGTCGGTGAGGAAGCCCGGCTGCGGCACCGCTACCTGGACCTGCGCCGCCCCGGCGCCAGCTCCGCTGGTCAGAACCTGCGGCTGCGCTCGAGGGTCAACGCCGCGGCACGCGCGGTGCTCGCCGACCGCGACTTCGTGGAGATCGAGACCCCGACGCTGACCCGGTCGACCCCGGAAGGGGCGCGTGACTTCCTGGTGCCGGCCCGGCTGCAGCCCGGTTCCTGGTATGCGCTGCCGCAGAGCCCGCAGCTGTTCAAGCAGCTGCTCATGGTCGCCGGCATGGAGCGCTACTACCAGATCGCCCGGTGCTACCGCGACGAGGACTTCCGCGCCGACCGGCAGCCGGAGTTCACCCAGCTCGACATCGAGATGAGCTTCGTCGAGCAGGACGACATCCTCGAGCTCGGCGAGACGATCACCGCCGCACTGTGGCGGCTGGTCGGGGTCGAGCTGCCCACGCCGTTCCCGCGGATCAGCTATGCCGAGGCGATGGCGCGCTACGGCACGGACAAGCCGGACCTGCGCTTCGGCCTGGAGCTGGTCGACTGCACCGACTACTTCGCCACGACGCCCTTCCGGGTGTTCAACCCCGGGTCTGCGGCCTATGTCGGCGCCGTCGTGATGCCCGGGGGCGCCGACCAGCCGCGTCGGCAGTTCGACGCCTGGCAGGAGTGGGCCAAGCAGCGCGGGGCCCGCGGGCTGGCCTATGTGACGGTGGCCGCGGACGGGTCACTGGGCGGGCCGGTGGCCAAGAACCTCTCCGAAGCGGAGCGGGACGGACTGGTCGAGCACGTCCGAGCCCAGCCGGGCGACTGTGTCTTCTTCGCCGCCGGAGCCGTCAAGTCCTCGCGCGCGCTGCTCGGGGCGGCCCGACTGGAGATCGCCCGCCGGCAGGGACTGGTCGACGACGCCGCCTGGTCTGTGCTCTGGGTGGTGGACGCACCGGTGTTCGAGCCGGCCGGTGACGCGGTCGCAGCCGGTGATGTCGCGGTCGGCGCGGGGGCCTGGACAGCGGTGCACCACGCCTTCACCTCGCCCCAGGAGCAGTTCCTGGACACGCTGGAGTCCGACCCGGGCGGCGCCCTGGCCTATGCCTACGACCTGGTCGTCAACGGTCACGAGGTGGCCGGCGGCTCGATCCGTATCCACCGGCGGGACATCCAGGAGCGGGTCTTCGCGATCATGGGCCTGGCGCCGGAGGAGGCGCAGGAGAAGTTCGGGTTCCTGCTCGAGGCGTTCAAGTTCGGCGCCCCGCCCCACGGCGGGATCGCCTTCGGCTGGGACCGCATCGTGGCCCTGCTGGCAGGGACGGACTCGATCCGCGACGTCATCGCCTTTCCCAAGTCCGGGGGAGGGTTCGACCCGCTCACCGCAGCGCCCGCACCGATCACCGCGGAGCAGCGCACGGAGGCGGGGGTGGACGCTCGCCCAGCCGACCCTGCGCCCGCCCCGCCCGGTGCTGCGCAGGTGTCGCCGGTGACCAGCTGAGGCTGCGAGCGGATCGATGACCTCTGCCCCGGCCGGGAGCGTCGACGCGGTCGTCGTCGGCTCAGGACCCAACGGCTTGGCCGCGGCTGTCGTCCTGGCCAGGGCTGGGCTCTCGGTCACGGTGCTGGAGGGGCAGCCGACCGCCGGGGGTGGAGTGCGCACCCTGCCCCTGGTCAGTGCCACGGTGCCCGAGTCGGAGGGGCTGTTGCGTGACGTCTGCGCGGCCGTGCCAGCCGCGGCACCGACGTCGGCGTTCTTCGCCGAGTTCGACCTCGAGGCCCGCGGAGTGCAGCTGGTCACCCCGGAGCTGTCCTACGCCCAGCCGTTGGACCACGGGCGCGCCGGGCTGGCCTGGCGGGACATCGAGCGCACGGCTGACGGGCTCGGTGCCGACGGGCCGTTGTGGCGCTCGCTGCTTGGGCCGGTTGTCCGAGCACGCGGAGTGGACGGCCGCGCTGGCGCTCTCGGACAAGCGCAGCGTGCCGCTGTGGCGCGACCCCGCGGCGCTGGCGACGACGTCGGCGGCCTTCGGCGCCACGGTGGCGCGCCTGTCGACGGCGGCGACTGACCGGATGTGGCAGACCGAGCACGCGCAGCCGCTGATCACCGGGGTGATGGCACACACGATCGGCACGCTGCCCTCGAGCGTGGCCGCGGGCACCGCGGCATACCTCGGCGCGCTCGCGCACAGCAGGCGTGGCTGGCCGATGGTGGTGGGCGGGATCGGTGAGATCACCCGCGCGCTGCGCGCCGACATCGAGGCGCACGGAGGGACGGTGGTCACCGACCACCACGTGGCCTCCCGGCACGACCTGCCGCCGGCCCGCAGCTACCTGTTCGACATCCACGCCCGGCAGCTGGCGGCGATGCTCGACGAGCCGTGGCGCTCCCGGCTGCAGACGCTGCGGGTGGGTGCCGGGGTCTGCAAGCTCGACTACGTCCTTTCCGGGCCCGTGCCGTGGGCACACCCCGAGGTGGGTCTGGCCGGCACCGTGCATGTCGGTGGTGCGGTGAGCGAGCAGCGGCACGCCGAGAGCGAGGTCGCAGCAGGTCGACACGCGGACCGCCCCACCCTGCTGCTCAACGACCCGACCGGGCACGACCCTGGCCGGCTCGGTGCGAGCGGACTGCGGCCGCTGTGGGTCTATGCCCATGTGCCGACGGGGTCGACCCGCGACGTGCGGCCCGAGGTCGACCGCCAGCTGGAGCGCTTCGCGCCGGGGTTCGGTGACGTCGTCGTCGACTGCGTGGTGACTCCGGCGGCACAGATGTCGGAGCACAACGCCTCCTACCTCGGGGGTGATGTCTCCGGTGGCTGGATCAGCATGTGGCGGATGGTCGCCCGCCCGCGTGCGGCCCGGGACCCCTACGCCGTCGCGCCGGGTGTGTGGCTCTGCGGGCAGTCGGCGCCGCCGGGGCCGGGAGTCCACGGGATGTCTGGGCTGCACGCCGCCCGGCGGGTGCTCCGGCAAGACTTCGGCATCGGCGCCGTGCCCTCGCTGGGCCCCGACGACCCGGCCGTGTCCTCGGCGGGCTGAGGCCCGGCGGGAGTCCTGCCGAGTCAGCCGGCGGAGGCGTTCGCCTCCGGGTCCGGACACCTGCCCCCGGGAGTGGTCAGCAGCTCGAAGTGCCACCACTCGTTCGCGTAGCGCTGGCACAGCCCGAGCTGGGCGCCATGCAGCACGAGCCAGTTCGCACCACTGGCAGCGACGTCGACCGCCTCCCCCCGCACGTGCGCCGACTCGTTCGGTGGCAACACCCACTGCCGTGCCTCCTGCTCCGAGCCATGGCGCTGGACGGCGTCGTCAAAGAGCTCCTGCTGCACCTGCGGGGAGCGGCGCCCGCTGGTGACGACGATCTCGACCCCGTCCCTCCCGGCCGCCACCTCGGCTGCGGCCAGCGCGTCCTCCAGGTCAGCCGACAGGCCCACCTCCGCCCTGGCGTCCTCGACGCCTGCCGGGCTGGCGCTGGAGGCGGTCAGGTAGGCCGCTCCGACCAGCAGGGCGGTCGCCGGGAGCAGCAGGACGGTGCGGGACCAGGTGGTGGGCATGCCTTCGAGGATGCCGCCGGGAACGGCCAGCCACGTCGGGCCCGAGGATCGTTTCTTGCCCCGCTGAGTCAGACGAGGGTGTCACGACCCGTCGTTCCGTGGTCGTACTCAGGTGTCCCGGGAGCCCTGACGCGGCAGCACGGCACGGCTGTGCCAGGCGTGCGCCGTCTGGAAGCCCAGCCGCCGGTAGAGGCGCAGGCCCACGGCGTTGTCCGAGTAGACGCCCAGCGTGCAGACCCCGCTGTCGTCGAGCGCCAGCCTGGTCAGCCCGGCCGTGACGGCCGCGCCGAGCCCTGACCCGCGGTGTCCGGTGGCCGTGACGATGCCGGCCAGGTGGGGCGCGCCGGAGGCCGAGCCGCTGCATCGCGCCGACCGCCTGGAGGGCGCCGGTCTCGGGCTCGCGCAGGGCGAGCCAGATCTCCGAGGCGCCTGACCCGGGGGCGCCCTCGCCCACGGGGTTGTGGGCCGCGGTGAACTCCGCGATCTCCGCGGCGTCGGCTCGGTCGTCCAGCCGGACCAGACGCTGCTCGAGGGGCGCGAGGCGAGCGTCGAGGGAGGGTGGTGAGGTGGTCCACATCCAGTCCCAGTCTCCGCCCGGGCCGACGCGGTAGTGGGCGCGCAGCAGGCCGGCACGGTGTTGGGGCAGCGAGATCGACCGGGCGCCCGTCGAGCTCAGGTGACCCTCGGTGTCGAGCAGCTCGAGCATCGCGGACAGGTCGCCGGTCTCGCGGTCCCCCACGAGCCAGACGACGAAGCCGTGCCGGCGACCCCCGAGCCGCTCGACCGCCACCGCGTCGCCCAGGCGCAGCGCTCGACCGGGCAGTGGGTCGGGCACGCCGAACCGCACGTAGGGGTCGTCACCGGTGAGCGCCAGCAGCCTCGGATGGTCGGTGATGACGTGCGTCGACCGGGCGGCGCCGCTCACCCTCCGCTCGCCTGGGCCGGCAGACGCTCACCGGCGATCGGCGCAGGCGGGTGCACCGGCGAGCCGTGCTCGGTCACACCCCACCGCGCATGCACGCCCCTGAGCCAGGTCGGCGCCCACCAGTTCCAGCGACCGAGCAGCGTCATCGTCGCCGGGACCACGACCATCCGCACGATCGTCGCGTCGATCGCGACGGCCGTGGCCAGGGCAAAACCGGTCTCCTTGATGACCAGCATCTGGCCGACCGCAAAGCCGGCGAAGACGACCACGATGATCAGCGCAGCCGAGGTGATGATCCGTCCCGACCGCTGCAACCCGAGCCGGACGGCGGTGTCGTCGTCGGCGCCCTGCTCGTGCAGGTCGATGATCCGGGAGAGCAGGAACACCTCATAGTCCATCGACAGGCCGAACCCGAAGGCGAGCACCAGCAACGGGATGACCGACTCGATCGCCCCGACGGACTGATAGCGGAGCAGGCCCTCCAGGTGGCCCTGCTGGAACACCCAGACCAGCAGCCCGAGGCTGGCGCCGAGCGAGATCACGTTGAGCACCAGCGCCTTGACCGGGATGACCACCGATCCGGTCAGCAGGAAGAGCAGGACGAAGGTGGCGCTGCCGATCCACAGCGCAGCCCAGGGCGCCCGCTCGGACACCGAGGAGGTGAAGTCCGCCAGTGATGCCGCCTGCCCGGTGACCCACGTGGGGTAGTCGGGGCGCTGCTCCTTGACCTCCTCGACCAGGGCCCGGGCCGCGTCGCCCATCGGGGGTCCGTTCACGCGCAACGCCACCGACACCAGGTCGCCGACCTGCTGCGGTGGGTCGACCGAGGACACGGAGGGCAGCGTGCCCGCTGTCATGGCCGCCCACTGTTGGACCTGCGCCAGCGGTGCGTCGGCGACCAGCGTCACCGCGGGCTGGGACAGCGCGGGGTAGTCGCGGTTGAGCTCGGTGAAGAAGACGCGCTGGGGCGCATCCGTGGGGAGCAGCTCGGTGCCCGAGGAGGTCAGCCGCAGGCCCAGCGCTGGGGCTGCCAGGAGGAGCAGGACCGCCACGGAGCAGATCGCCGCGAGGGCGGGTCGGCGCTGGACAGCCGCGGCGAGCCGGCTGAACCACCCGTCGTCCGGTGAGACCTCGGCGCCGCGCCGTGGCCCCAGTCGACGCGCCGCGATGGTGCACAGCGCCGGCACCAGGGTGAGGGCCACCAGGAGCGCGACCACGACGACCGAGACACCCGCGGCGCCGATGGCGCGCATGATCGGCGCGTCGAACACCACCAGACCCGACAGCGAGATGCCGACGATGAGGGCCGAGAACAGGATCGTCCGGCCGGCCGTCGCGACCGCTCCGGTGACCGCCGCCTGCACCTGCTCGTCGGTCAGCTCGCGATGCGGCACTCCCGGTGCCACGAGAGCGACCTCCTCGCGGAACCGGCTGACCAGGAGCAGTCCGTAGTCGATGCAGAGCCCGAGCCCCATCACCGTGACGATGTTGACGACCGAGGCGTCCAGGTCGAGGACGTGGCTGAACGCCAGCAGGCTGGCCAGGCCGCCGGCGATCGAGGCGATCGCCCCGATGATCGGCATGCCGGCGGCCAGCAGACCGCCGAAGACGAACACCATGATGAGCAGGGAGACGGGCAAGGCGATGCCTTCGCCGACCTTGAGGTCCTGCTCGATCTGCCCCGTGATGTCCTCGATCAGCAGCGGCACGCCGCCCACGCTGCGGGTCTGGCTCACCGGGGCGAGCGTCGTGTCGGCTGCCTCCTCGAGCGCCGCGAGCACCGCATCCTGCTGTGGCGCGGTGACCTCGTGGTCGAGCACGACCGACACCAGGAAGCCGCCGGATGCGGTGTCTTGGCCGGCGACCAGGGCCAGGGACCGGGGGTCGGTCGGCCAGCCAGGGGTCAGCATCGGTGCCGACACGGCCGTCACGCCCGGCAGCGACTGCAGGTCAGCGGCCACCTCGGTCACCGCCATCGCCACGGCCGGGTCCGCGAGGTCGGCGCCCCCGACCATGACGGTGAGCCGGTCGCCCTCCGGGCTGGCCGCCCGCAACAGGTCGCGACCCTCTTCGGCCTCACCGGGCGCGACGATGTCGCCGCTGACCAGTCGGTCGAACAGCGACTCGTTGCCGAGCAGGCCCAGGCTCCCGCCGAAGCTGGCCAGGACGACGACCAGCCAGGTGACCAGGTAGCGCCAGGGGTGGCGTGCCGTATGACGCCCCAGCCGGCCCAACAACGGCAGCCCGGCGGCGGTGGTGGAGTCGGTAGTGCCGTCCGCGGGTGCGACCAGGTCTGGATCGGTGGGCGTTCGGCCCGCCCGGTGACGACCCTTGCCCGCGGAGCTCACGCCGCCACCTCCAGGCTCGCGTAGGCCGGGATCAGCACGTGGCGCTGGGTGCGCCGCTGCACGACGCGCAGGCCGGGGCCGCCGGCGCGTGAGGACTCGCGGCCGGCATCAGCGAGCATGCCCAGCAGCACGGCGAGCTGAGCGGTGGCCAGCGGGGCACCGATGCAGAAGTGCGGGCCTGCACCGAACCACAGCTGGCGCAGCTCGGACTGCCGGTAGGCGTCGGGGGCGAACGCGCCCACGCCGCGGGTGGCCCGGAACGTCGCCACGACGATGCGCTCGTCGCGACGCACGCGTACTCGCCCGACGGTCGTGTCCGTCACGGCTCGGCGCAGTGTCGCCAGCGAGGGAGTGGTCACCCGCAAAGTCTCCCCGATGACGGCGTCGAGGGAGTCCGTGGTGACCTTCGGCCACCAGCGCGTGTCGTGCAGGATCGCCGCGGCCCGAGGCAGGTGCGCCACCACGGTCTCGGTCCCGGTGACCACGAACGCGCCGACCGCCCCGATGGCCTCCTCCTCGGCGAGCCCGAGGTGGCGCAGGCGACCCGGCACGGTGTCCTGGTTGCCGACCCGGTAGGCCGTGCGGGCCTGGCCCAGCAGGTCGGCCATCGCGGCTTTGGCCTGCGACACTGCGGCGGGCCCGAAGGAGTTGCGCCGCAGCTTGACCAGGTGGGTCACGGCCGAGACCCGCGCGAAGAGGTCGGCTCCCAAGGCCTCACCAGGGATGCCGACCAGCTCGGCGATGACCCGCCCGGCACAGCGCTGGGCCAGGGGGACCAGGTCGACCGTCCGTCCCGCCCTCAGCCGCAGCGCAGCGGCGGCCGCCTCCTGCTCCAGCTGGACGCTGACGATCCGGCGCACGGCAGGGGGTGCGAACACGGGGGCGAGCCGGCGCCGCAGCTCGGCGTGCTCGGCCCCATGCATGTTGAGCAGCACTGTGGGCCCGAGCACGGGGTTCCAGAAGTCCGAGCTGGTGCCCGGACCGGACTTGGAGAAGCGGGCGGAGTCGCTGAGCACCTCGCGGACCAGGTCGCTGTCGCCGACCACGACACCGACCCCGGGAACACGGAAGGCAGGGCGGTCGATCCGGGACAGGAGCGGGTAGGCCACGGGATGGGCGGCTCGCAGCACTCGGTCCTCCCAGCGGCGCTCGGGGCCGTGCCGCCAGTCCGGCCGGGCGGCGGCAGCGGCAGATCCTGCTCGCGGCTGCTGGCCGGCGGCCTCGGTCACGACGACGCCCCGGCCAGCGCAGCCACGACGGCATCGGCCACGGTGACCTCTCCTCGGTGCGTCAGCGCGAGACGCTGGAACCGGCCCAGTGCCGCCGTCGACGAGGTCGGCTGCCTGAGCTCCTCGGCGATGACGTGCGCTAGGTCGGCACGCCGGCGCACGGTGCGGGCCAGCCCGGCGCGCTGGAGACGGGCCGCCATGTCGAACTGGTCGTAGTCGACCGGGTGCACCACGGCCGGCAGCGCCGCCTGCATCACCGCGCCGACGACCCCGGAACCGCCGTGGTGGACGACCAGGTCGACCTGGTCGAGGTCGTCGTAGGACACCCACGGGACCCGCCAGAAGTTCGGCAGCACCTGCTCGGGCACTCCCTCATGGGTGCCGCTCACGAAGACGAAGGACGCCTCAGGCAGAGCCACCGCCGCCCGTCCCACCTGCTCGGCCACGGCCGCCTTGGCGTGGGGGACGTGGGTCCCGAGGGTGACCAGCACCCGAGGGTGGGGGCCGAGCTCCGCCGGGCGGACTGCCGTCCGCGGCGGGGTGTAGCGGACCGGCCCGACGAACTCCACGGCCCCCCTGAAGTGGCGGGCGAACTCGAGCTCCGCCAGTCCCAGCGCGAGCACCCGGTCGTCGCTGTAGACGGCCTCGCTGCCGTCTGGTCGGTAGACGCTCTGGATGCCCATCCGCCGGGCCACCGGCCGGTTGACCGCCAACATCGTGCGCTTGAAGACGCGCACCTGACGGCGCAGCACGGCGTCTCGCAGGTCGGCGACCCGCCCACCTGGCGCCAGCCCCGCGACATACGCCGGGGGGCCGTCCGCGGCCTCGATGGCGCACGGTGACGTGGCCAGGGTCCACCACCGGGCCCCGTGCTGACGGGCCAGCGTCCCGGCGAACGGCATCACCGAGTCCACCAGCGCCAGGCTGGGTGGAGCGTCCCGATAGAGCCGGTCCAGGTCGCCCCGCACGGCGTCAGCGACCCGCAGCTGGGCCCGCAGCTGACGTGCCAGGCGCACCGGGTTGCTGCGGATCGGGGCGCCGGTGTTGGCGATCTGGCGGAGCTCGTCGTCGACCGCCTCGCCGATCAGGTGTGGCTCGAACCCGGCCGCGGCCACGTCCTCCGCGCCGAGCGCCGCGGTGATGACGCGCACCGGCACGCCTCGCTCGCGCAAGGCGCGGGCGATGCCCAGCAGTGGGTGCAGGTGCCCTGCGTAGGGAGTCGAGACCAGGTCCACGGGCCGGCTCACCGACTCACCTCCTGGGTCAGCCGGCGCGCGGCCGCTGCGGCGATGGTGGCGAACTGCGGGCAGGTCAGGTAGTCGAGATGCCCGCAGTCGACGACGTGGTCGGCCGTGCTGTGCGACACCCGGCTGACCCGGTCGCGCCGGCCCAGCACGGTCTCCGCCGCGACCGTCGAGCTGCCCCAGGTCACCGGCCCGTAGGCCAGGACGTGCAGCCGAGCCAGCACGGCCGGCGGCAGGTGGACTCCCTGCAGGAGCTGCAGGCCACACGACCCCGCCAGCACCAGGGTCCGCTCGGCCAGCGCCAGCTCGGTGGCGACCGATGCGCGGTGCTGCGCGGCGAAACCGGGCAGCGCCGAGGAGACAGTGGCCCGGGCGTTGTGCCAGCTGGCGGTGACCAGCGGCGTCGGCCGGTGGGGCGCCAGGCCTTCCCGATAGGGGAAGTTGAGCCGGCCGCGGGCCCGCTCCTCGACGGGAAGTCCGTCCAGAAAGGCGCGCTGGACCGGGCTGAGGTCACAGCTGCGCGGATCGCTCTGGCCGGTCAGGAAGACCACCCGCAGCGGAAGGGGCTCAGGCACGGTGGACCCCCGCCCGCGCGGGCGCGAAGGAGTCGGCCGCGTGCACGACATACCTGCGGCTGCGCCAGGTGACCGTGCGATCGAGCAGTGCGTGCAGCATGTGCACCGGCACCAGCAGCTCGGCCAGCGGCGACAGGAAGGGGTCGACCGGTCCCGCGCCGAGCCGCCGGTTGAGGGTGGCCAGGGTCAGCTGGCGGACGGCCAGCGTGGTCACGGCCAGGGCCAGCGGACCGGTCCGGCGGCGGAGCAGCGCCTGACCGATGAGCACACCGAGGAGGGGTGGTGGTGTCCCGAGCAGGCCGACGACCACCGCCTTGCCGACCGGGGACTCCCGCTCGACGAGCAGCCGGGCGAACAGCATCCAGCGGTGCATCAGTGCCACATAACCGGACAGGCCGGTCACGGTGGTCGAGACCCGCTGCACGCTGGCCAGCTGGGCGATCGTGCCACCGACCGCGTGCAGCCGCTCGGCCACCGCCAGGTCGTCGACCAGGACCCGCTCGACGGCCGCGAAGCCGCCCATCCGGGCCAGCGTGCCGCGGGTGAGCAGGTAGGTCATCCCGTTGACCGAGCGAGGCTCGCCGAGGGCCGCCAGGCCCAGGTAGGTGAGGGCGGCCGAGGAGTTGACGAACTGCTCGACCAGCCGGCCGGGCACGCTGGTGCCCCTGCGGTAGGTGGGCAGGCCGGTGGCCAGGTCGTGCCGCTCCAGGGCCGCGAGCAGGTCGAGCACCCCACGACGGCTGACCCGGGTGTCGTCGTCCAGCACCAGGAGCGGGTCGTGCGTGCTGCCGGCGGTCACCCCGCCGTGCGCGACGGTGGCCCGGCCGAGCTTGAACGACTTGGGGTTGACCCCGTCGGGGGCCGGCGGGCTGACGGCGATCTCGACCCGGTGGCGCGGATGGGCCGCGGCCACCTGGTCGGCCACCGCGCGACCGACCGGGTCGTCCTCGTCGACGCACCAGACGAACCGTGCCTCCGGGAGCTCCGCCAGGGCGTCCGTGAGCGTGGCGGCCAGGTCCGCGTCGCCCCCCAGGATCGGGCGCAGCACGGTCAACCCCATCAGCACCCCCTCGTCGGCGGGTGGGTAGGACTCCATCTCCCGGGTATGCCGCAGCGTCAAGGCCGTGCGCACGCCGAGCAGCAGGAGGTAGCCGGCCGACGACGCCGCTGCGACCCCGGTCACGACGCGACGCCCGCGGCGGCCCGGTGGTGCGCGACCACGCGGTCGATCGCCTCCGACAGGGTGTGCTCTGGCAGGCCCAGCAATTGCCGGCACAGCGTGACGTCGAAGGTCGTCGAGACGGTGAGCACGGTGATGCCGTATCGGGTGATCGGCGGCTCGCCGCGCCGCCGGGTCAGCCGCCACCACCCCTCCACCGCGGCGGCGGCCGCGCGTGCCTGGCCGGGGGAGACCGACCGGGTCGGCGTCGGAAGCCCCACCCGGTGCAGCACCTGGTGCAGGGTCGCCTGCAGGTCCACCGGCTCGCCGTTGGTGACGTTGATGGTCTGGCCGACCACGGCGTCCCGGCTGGCGGCGCGCAGCAGATAGGTGACCAGGGTGTCGATGTCGACCAGGTCGCCCACCGCGGGTGGGTCGCGACGGAGCGCCGGGAGCAACCCCCGGGCCGCCGCGTCGAGCACCCGGGGGAGCAGCTGGGTGTCACCCGGACCGATCACGGCGCGGGGGCGCAGGATCACCCAGGGTCCGGCATAGGCCCTGACCAGCTCCTCACTGGCCGCCTTGGTGGCCGCGTAGGCGTTGATCGGCACCTGCGGCAACGGGTCGCTCTCGCGCAGGCCGAGCTGGTCACGTCCGGTGTAGTAGACCGAGCTGGTCGAGATGTGCACCACCCGGGGACGCTCCGGCAGCTGCTCGGCCCAGCGCAGCAGGTGAGCCGTCGCGGTGACGTTCTGGGCGACGAACCGGTGGTCCGGGCCCCACGGTGAGACACGGGCGGCCGCGTGGATGATGACGTCGGGGTGCCAGTCCAGGGGGAGCTGCGCCCCGACCGGCAGCTCCAGGTCGACCGCCGCGGTGTCGGGCAACCCACCCGGGCGGCGGCTCACGCCCAGCACCTGGTGGCGTGGGTCGGCGAGCAGCCGAGCGTGCACCGCACCCCCGACGAACCCGCTCACCCCCGTGACCAGCACCTTCACCAGGCCGACAATAGGTCACCCCCCGAGGACCGGCCGTGCGGGCCCGGGCCGCGTAGGGTGCCAGCGTGACCGACGGGCCTGACCTGTTCTCCGGGGGCGGCGCCGCCTCCGGGGTGCGCCCCCCACTGGCGGTGCGGATGCGTCCGCGCACCGTGGATGAGGTGCGCGGCCAGCGGGACATCCTGCGGCCGGGCAGCCCGCTGCGGCGGCTCATCGAGGGTCGCGGCGGTGCCGCGGGGGACGTCTCGGCCATCCTGTGGGGACCTCCGGGCACCGGCAAGACGACGTTGGCGCACCTGGTCGCGACGGCGGCCGGCCGCACCTTCGTCCAGCTCTCGGCCGTGACAGCCGGGGTCAAGGACGTCCGCGCGGTGATGGAGCAGGCCACCCGGGAGCGCGACCTCTACGGCCGGCAGACCGTGCTGTTCCTGGACGAGATCCACCGCTTCAGCAAGGCCCAGCAGGACGCCCTGCTGCCCGGGGTCGAGAACCGCCTGGTCGTGCTGGTCGCGGCGACCACCGAGAACCCGTCGTTCAGCGTGATCGCCCCGCTGCTGAGCCGGTCGATGCTGATCCGGCTGGTCTCGCTGACCGACGAGGAGGTCGGCGACCTGCTCGACGCCGCGCTGGTGGAGGAGCGGGGGCTGGATGGCCAGCTGACGCTCGACGACGCCGCACGGGGGCACGTCATCCGGCTCGCCGGCGGTGACGCACGTCGCGCCCTGACCACGCTCGAGGCGGCCGCGGGGGTCGCGCTGGACGCCCGGGGCACCGATGCCGTCGAGCAGCACGGCCCGGCGCCGACCCTGATCACGCTGGCCCACGCCGAGCAGGCCGTCGACCAGGCGGCGGTGCGCTACGACCGTGCCGGCGACCAGCACTACGACGTGGCGAGCGCCTTCATCAAGTCGATGCGCGGCTCCGACGTCGACGCCGCACTGCACTACCTGGCCCGGCAGCTGGAGGCCGGTGAGGACCCGCGCTTCATCGCCCGGCGCATCGTCATCGCGGCGAGCGAGGACGTGGGCATGGCGGACCCGACCGCGCTGCAGACCGCCGTGGCCGCCCTGCACGCCGTCGCCCAGATCGGGATGCCGGAGGCGCGGATCATCCTGGCCCAGGCCGTGGTCCACAACGCCCTGGCACCCAAGAGCAACGCGGCCTACCTGGCCGTCGACGCCGCCGTCGCCGACGTGCGAGCCGGGCGTGGGGGAGCGGTGCCGCCGCACCTGCGCGGCACCGGGTATGCCGGGGCGGACCGGCTCGGTCATGGGCAGGGCTACCGCTACAGCCACGACGAGGCGGCAGGGGTCGGACCCCAGCAGTACCTGCCCGACGACCTGGTCGACGCCGACTACTACCGGCCGACGGCACGGGGCTGGGAGGAGCGGCTCGGGCCCCGGTGGCGCGAGCTGCGCGCGGTGATCCGCGGCCGGCCGGACACCTCTGCGGGCGGTTAACCAGGGCGGTCGCTGCAGGCCCGGCGGCTACAGTGCTGCCGACGACCTGTAACCGAGGAGACCATGGAAACCGCCGAGATCCGCCGACGTTGGCTTGCCTATTTCGAGAGCAAGGGCCACACGGTGGTGCCCAGCGCCCCGCTCCTCTTCGACGACCCCAACCTGCTGTTCGTCAACGCCGGCATGGTGCAGTTCGTGCCCTACTTCACCGGGGGCCAGAGCCCGCCGTGGCCACGCGCCACCAGCGTGCAGAAGTGCGTGCGCACCGGGGACATCGAGGAGGTAGGGCGCACCACGCGGCACGGCACCTTCTTCCAGATGAACGGCAACTTCTCCTTCGGCGACTATTTCAAGGAGGGGGCGATCACCTACGCCTGGGAGCTGGTGACCGGCAGCCAGGCGGACGGGCACTTCGGCTTCGACCCCGACAAGATCTGGGTCACCGTCCTCGAGGGGGACGACGAGACGGCCGACCTGTGGCACCGGATCGCCGGTCTGCCCCAGCAGCGGATCCAGCGGCGTGGGCTGCTCGACAACTACTGGCACATGGGCATTCCGGGCCCCGGCGGCCCGTGCAGCGAGATCTACGTCGACCGGGGGCCCGAGCACGGCCCGGACGGTGGGCCGGTCGTCGACGAGGACCGCTTCCTGGAGATCTGGAACCTGGTCTTCATGCAGGAGGAGCTCTCGGCGGTGCGCAGCAAGGACGACTTCGACGTCAGCGGCGTGCTGCCCCGCAAGAACATCGACACCGGCATGGGCCTGGAACGGGTGGCCTACCTGCTGCAGGGGGTCGACAACCTCTATGAGATCGACGAGGTCTACCCGGTGATCGCGGCGGCCGAGGAGATGTCGGGCCGCGACTACGGCGCCGACCACGGCGACGACGTGCGGTTCCGGGTGGTCGGCGACCACATCCGGTCCGCGCTGATGCTGATCGGCGACGGCGTGACTCCGGGCAACGAGGGCCGGGGGTATGTGCTGCGCCGGCTGCTGCGCAGGGCGGTCCGCTCGATGCGCCTGCTCGGGGTGCACGAGCCCTCGTTGCCCTTCCTGCTGCCCGTCAGCAAGGACCTGATGAGCAAGTCCTACCCCGAGCTGGAGAGCGACTGGGCACGGATCAGCCAGATCGCCTTCGGTGAGGAGGAGGCGTTCCGGCGCACCCTCACGGCCGGCACGGCGATCTTCGACACCGCCGTCGCCCAGACCAAGAGCGCCGGCCGTCAGGTGCTGGGCGGCACTGAGGCGTTCGCGCTGCACGACACCTACGGCTTCCCGATCGACCTGACCCTGGAGATGGCCGGCGAGCAGGGGGTCACTGTCGATGAGGAGGGCTTCCGCCGGCTGATGACCGAGCAGCGGCAGCGGGCCAAGGCCGACGCCAAGGCCAAGAAGACCGGGCACGTCGACACCGGTGTGTGGCGCGAGCTGCGCGACCTGGGCGAGACCGAGTTCCTGGCCTACCAGACCCTCGACGCCGAAGGCGTGGTCCGCGGGCTGGTCGTCGACGGCCGGCGCGTCCCCGAGCTCACCGCCGGCCAGGTCGGTCAGGTCGTCCTGGACCGGACCCCGTTCTATGCCGAGTCCGGCGGCCAGGTCGCCGACGACGGTGTCCTGGAGGCCGACGGTGTCCGGGTGCGGGTGCGCGACGTCCAGCGTCCGGTCAAGGGCCTGGTCGTGCACACCGTGGACGTGGAGGCCGGCTCGATCACCGACGGCACCTCCGTGCTGGCCCGGGTCGACCCCGACTGGCGGGTGCAGGCCTGCCAGGCGCACTCCGGCACGCACGTGGTCCACGCGGCTCTGCGCCAGGTGCTGGGCCCCAGTGCCCTGCAGAGCGGCTCCTACAACAAGCCGGGCTACCTGCGCCTGGACTTCGCCTGGAACTCTGCCCTGTCCCCGCAGACCCGCTCGGAGATCGAGGAGGTCGCCAACCTGGCCGTGCGTCAGGACCTGCCTGTCACCGCGGCCTACATGAGCCTGCCGCAGGCGCGCGAGGCCGGTGCGCTGGCGTTGTTCGGCGAGACCTACGGGGAGCAGGTCCGGGTCGTGGAGATCGGCGGGCCCTGGTCACGCGAGCTCTGCGGCGGCACCCACGTGCGGCACAGCTCCCAGATCGGCGCGCTGAGCGTGCTGGGTGAGTCCTCGGTGGGTTCAGGGTCGCGGCGCCTGGAAGCTCTGGTCGGCATGGACGCGCTGCGCTACCTGGCCAAGGAGCGCGCCCTGGTCGGCGAGCTGTCCCAGCTGGTCGGGGTGCCCGCGGAGCAGCTGGCCGAGCGGGTCGGCGCGGTGCTCGCCCGCCTCAAGGATGCCGAGCGTGAACTGGCCTCGGCCAGGGCGCGACAGGTGCTCGGTGAGGCCGGTCGCCTGGCGGAGTCGGCCAAGGACGTCTATGGCGTGCGGCTGGTCGCGCACGACGCCGGCCCCGGGGTCGGGGCCGACGACCTGCGCCGCCTGGTCACCGACCTGCGTGGCCGCCTCGGCGACGCCGCACCCTCGGTCGTCGCCGCGACGGGAGTCCAGAACGAGCGGCCGGTGGTCGTCGTGGCCACCAACGCCCCCGCCCGGGAGTGGGGCGTCAGGGCTGGCGCGCTGGTCAAGGTCGCTGCCGCGGCGCTCGGCGGTGGCGGCGGCGGCAAGGACGACCTGGCCCAAGGTGGCGGGCAGGACCCCCAGCAGACCGGCGAGGCGCTGCGCAGGATCGAGCACAGCATCGGCGAGCTCGTGACGCAGGGAGGATGACCCTGCGGCCCGGCACCCGGCTCGGCGTCGACGTCGGCGCGGTCCGCGTCGGCGTCGCGCGCAGCGACCCGGACGGACTGCTGGCGACACCGGTCGTGACGTTGCTGCGCGACGAGGACGGTGCCACCGACCTCGCCGAGCTGGTCCGGCTGGCACAGGAGTGCGGCGCCAGCGAGATCGTCGTCGGCCTGCCGATGAGTCTTTCGGGCACCGAGGGATTGGCCGCGCGCAGGGCACGGGACTACGCTTCGCACGTGCACCGGCTGCTTCCCAGCACCCCGGTGCGCATGGTGGACGAGCGGTTGACCACGGTCGACGCCCACCGGGCACTGCGCGACAGCGGTGTTCCCGGCCGGAGGCAGCGAGCCCGGATCGACCAGGCTGCGGCCGTGCTCATCCTGCAGGCCGCACTCGACACCGAGCGCACCACCGGCCGTCCGGCCGGGAACGTCGTGGGGGGCCGCCGGCCCCGGGCCCGCCGGCCCGGTGCCCGACACGAAGGAACCTCATGAGCCGACCGCCCGCAGACGAGTGGTCCGACACGCACCCGGGGCACTGGGACGACGACCCGCTCTTCGGTGAGCCCGACCTCGATGAGCACGACGCCAGCCTGGCCGACGACGTCCTGGCCCATCCGGTCGCCGAGGAGGAGCTGCAGTTCCGTCCCCGTCGTGTGCCCAAGCGTTCGCCGTTGGTGCACTGGCTGGCCATCCTGGCCGCTGTCGTGGTGGTCGTCGTGGGCGGCTACTTCGGCGTCAAGGCGATCGTCGGCCTGATCCCGAACTTCGAGATGGGCTCGGACGCCCCGGAGGACTATGCCGGCGAGGGCACCGGCGAGGTCACGGTCGTGATCCCGGCCGGGGCCGGAGGACAGGAGATCGCGGGCATCCTCACCGAGGCTGACGTCGTGGCCTCGACCGCTGCCTTCGCCAACCTGGCGGCCGCCGACCCGCGGGCGACGGGCATCCAGCCCGGCACCTACACGATGGCCTCTCAGATGAGTGCCAGTGCCGCCCTCGAACGCCTGGTCGACCCCAACTTCCGCCAGGTCAACGGGGTGACCCTGCGCGAGGGTCTGTGGACGGAGGAGGTTTTCGCGATCCTCGCCGAGGAGACCGACACGCCGCTGAAGGACTACGAGGCGGTCGACATCGACAGCCTGGGGCTGCCCGAAGCGGCGGGCGGCGAGCTCGAGGGCTACCTGTTCCCGGACACCTACGACTTCCCGTCCGAGGCCAGCGCCGAGGCGCAGCTCAAGGCGATGGTCGACCACGGCAAGCAGCAGTACTCCCAGCTCGGACTGGAGGACGGCGAGCGGATGCACGAGGTCATCATCGAGGCCAGCCTGATCCAGGCCGAGGGCTTCGGCGAGGAGGACCTGCCCAAGATCGCCCGGGTCATCCAGAACCGTCTGGACGACAGCGAGCCACTCGGCTTCGACTCGACCATCCACTTCATGTTCAAGGAGCGCGGCCGGGCCGGCACCTCCGATGAGCAGCGCGGCACCGAGGACCCCTACAACACCTACCTCAACCAAGGCCTGCCCCCCGGTCCGATCAACAGCCCGGGTGCGGCCGCGATCGAGGCGGCGCTTGCTCCGGCCGACGGTGACTGGAAGTACTTCGTCACGGTCGACCCGAGCACCGGGGAGACCAAGTTCGCGGTGACCTTCGAGGAGCACCAGCAGAACGTGGTGCAGTTCCAGAAGTGGTGCCGGGACAACCCCGACCAGTGCTGAGTCCGCAGGAGGCGCCGGCTCGCCGAGCCGGCGTCGTGGGCGACCCGGTCGAGCACTCGCTCTCGCCCGTCCTGCACCAGGCGGCCTACCGTGCGCTGGGTCTGGACGGGTGGAGCTACGACCGCACCCGCGTCCGCGTGGGCGAGCTGGCGGAGCACGTCCGCGGGCTGGGGCCGGAGTGGGTAGGCGTGTCGGTGACCATGCCGGGCAAGGAGGAGGCTCTGGCGCTGGCAGACCACGCGACGTCGCGCGCCCGCCTGACCGGCTCGGCGAACACGCTGACCCGCACGGACGGCCACTGGCAGGCGGACAACACCGACGTCGAGGGGCTGCAGGAGGCGCTCGCCGAGGCAGCCGGTGGGCCCGGCCCGTGGGATCCCCGCTCGGCGGTCGTCGTGGGCAGCGGGGCGACGGCGCGCTCTGCGCTCGCGGCACTGCACGCCCTCGGTGTCCGCGAGATCAGCTGCGTGGTGCGTGACGCGGTGCGACCAGCCACGCTGGCCCTGGCGGAGCGGCTGGGCCTGGACCTGCGGACGATCCCGGCCTCCGCGCAGATGGCGGCGTGGGGGGCGCCGGACGTGGTGGTCTCGACGGTGCCGGCGGGGGCGACCCCGGCTGTGGACGGACCGGGTGGGCTGGTCTCGGCCGTGGTGTTGGATGTCGTCTACGCCGGGTGGCCCACGCCGTGGGGAGCCGCCCTGGCCGGCCACGGCGTACATGTCCACCGGGGAGACACCATGCTGTTGCACCAGGCCGCGGGGCAGGTGCGGCTGATGACCGGCCGGCCGGCTCCGCTCGCGGCGATGCGCCACGCCCTCGCCGCGGCGCTGGACCTGGGCCGCGGTGCACTCGCCGGCCCGGAGCGCTCCTGATGCTTCCCGACCTGACCGTCTGGCTGGCGGGCGTCACAGCGGCTGTGGCCGGCCTTCCGGTGGCCCGATGGCTGCGCGGCACCACCTACCGCAAGCCCGACGAGGAGGACCTCCCCTCGCCGGGTTCCCGGTGGTGGGTGCCGCCGGCGCTCGGCATCGTGGTGGGGCTGCTCACCTGGCGGGTGCTGCTCGCGCCTTACCCATGGTCGGGCGGTGACTCCTCCGGGCTGGTGCGTGGCATCGTGCTGGTCACCCTGCTGGTCGCCGCGCTGGCCTGCGTCTGCCTTGCCGCGATGGACGTCGACGTGCACCGTCTCCCGGACCGGCTGATGTGGCCCACGATGCTCACCCTGCTCGGCGGGCTCGGACTGGCGGCGGTCGTCGGCGGCGACGGGGACGTCCTGCTGCGGGTGGTGCTGGCGGGGCTCGCCTGCGGCGGTGGCTACCTGCTGCTGGCGCTGCTCTCGCTGGCGCGCGGCTCGCTGGCGCTCGGGCTCGGTGACGTCAAGCTCGCGGCCGTGCTGGGCATGGCGCTCGGCTGGTTCGGGTGGCAGCCGGTGCTGCTGGGGATGTATGCCGGTTTCCTGGTCGGCGGTGTCTTCGCCGTGGCGCTGCTGGTCTCGCGGCGGATCCGGATGGAGGGTCACCTGGCCTATGGCCCGCCGATGATGATCGGCGCGCTGATCGGGATCTGCCTGCCACCCGACGGGCTCAGCGGCCTCTTCTGAGGGACGTCCCCGGCTCGTGACAGGATCACCGGATGCTGCGCTGGTTGACTGCGGGAGAGTCGCACGGCCCGGCCCTGACCGCCATCCTCGAGGGACTCCCTGCCGGGGTGCGCGTCGACCGGGCCGTGGTCGAGGCTGCGCTGGCCCGACGCAGGCTCGGCCACGGGCGCGGCGCACGGATGTCGTTCGAGGCCGACCGGCTCAGCTTCCTCGGCGGCCTGCGCCACGGGCTGACCCTCGGCTCACCGCTGGCGCTGCAGATCGAGAACTCCGAGTGGGCCAAGTGGCAGGCGGTGATGAGCCCGGAACCGGTGCCGACCGCTGACCTGGAGCGAGCCGATGACGTCGGCGCTCCCCAGGAGCTGGCGCGCAACCGGCCGCTGACCCGCCCGCGCCCCGGTCATGCCGACCTCGTCGGGATGACCAAGTACGGCTTCACCGAGGCCCGGCCAGTGCTGGAGCGGGCCTCTGCGCGAGAGACCGCCGCCCGGGTCGCGCTCGGTGCCGTCGCCGCCGCCTTCCTCGAGCAGGCCTGCGGCACCACGCTCATCGCGCACACCGTGCAGATCGGCACGGCGGGTCTGCCCGGGCCGGGCGAGGACCCCGATGCGCCGTCGCTGGGCTCGCTGCCGCGGCGCGGCGACGTCGAGCGGCTCGACGCCGACCCGGTGCGCTGCCTCGACCCCGCGCTGTCGGCGCTGATGGTGGACCAGATCGACGCCGCCAAGGCCGACGCGGACACCCTCGGCGGAGTGGTCGAGGTGGTCGCCTGGGACGTGCCCGCCGGGCCTCGGGTCGCACGTCCACTGGGACCGGCGGCTGGACGCCCGCCTCGCCGGGGCATTGATGAGCATCCAGGCGATCAAGGGCGTCGAGATCGGCGAGGGCTTCCGCACCGCTGCCCGCCGCGGGAGCCGGGCCCACGACGAGATCGAGCGTGACCCAGAGGGGGCGGTGCGTCGCCGCACGCTGCGCTCCGGCGGCACCGAGGGCGGGATGAGCACCGGGGAGCCGCTGCGGGTCCGCGCGGCGATGAAGCCGATCAGCACCGTCCCCCGGGCGCTGGCCACCCTCGACGTCGCCACCGGGGAGCCGTCGACCGCGATCCACCAGCGCTCCGACGTCTGCGCGGTCCCCGCAGCCGGCGTGGTGGCCGAGGCGATGGTCGCGCTGGTCCTGGCCGAGGCGGTGCTGGAGAAGTTCGGTGGTGACAGCCTGGCCGAGGTGGCCCGCAACCACGCGGCATACCTGGCATCGGTCCCGGCGACGATGCGCGGGCCCTGGTGAGCGGGCCAGTGCTGGTCCTGGTCGGTCCGCCCGGAGCCGGCAAGACCACGGTCGGTGCCCTGCTCGCCCAACGGTGGGGCGTCCCCCTGCACGACACCGACGCGGCCGTCGAAGCCACGGCGGGGAAGTCGATCAGTGACATCTTCGTCGACGAGGGCGAGGCACGGTTCCGTGAGCTGGAGCGGCAGGAGGTGCTCCGCGCCCTGCAGGCGGAGCCGGGGGTCCTGGCGCTGGGCGGGGGAGCGGTGCTAGCCGAGCCGGTCCAGCGGGCCCTGCTCCGGCACCGGGTGGTCTTTCTCGACGTGGGAATCGCTGATGCGGCCAAGCGGGTCGGCTTCGACGCCTCGCGGCCGCTCCTGGTGGTCAACCCGCGAGCCAGCTGGGTGCGGCTGATGCAGGCGCGCCGGGCGACCTACGAGGCGGTCTCCGGCTGGACGGTGGACACCGCGGGTCAGACTCCGCAGGACGTGGCGGAGCTGGTCGCCGGGCAGGTGGGTCCGCTCCCCGTGGCGCCCGACGCGGAGCCCGGATGACCCAGCCGGTCGTCGTCTCCGTCGGCGAGGCGTATGACGTGCGGATCGGGCAGGGGGTGCTCGCCGACCTCCGCGACCTGGTGCAGGGTCGCCGCGTCATGGTCGTGCACCAGCGCGGGCGTGCCGACCTGCTCGAGCAGGTGCTGGCGGCGGTCGCCGAGCATGGCGGCAGCGCCCACGCCGTGGAGGTGCCGGACGCCGAGGCCGCCAAGGATCTCGCGGTGCTCGGCAGCCTCTGGTCATCGCTGGGTCGAGCCGGCTTCACCCGGGACGACCTGGTCATCGGGCTGGGCGGGGGAGCGACGACCGACCTGGCCGGGTTTGCCGCCGCCACCTGGCTGCGTGGCGTCGACGTCGTGCACCTGCCGACCTCGCTGCTCGGGGTGGTCGACGCCGCGGTCGGCGGCAAGACCGGCATCAACACCGCGGAGGGCAAGAACCTGGTCGGTGCCTTCCACCCTCCTGTCGCGGTGCTCTGCGATCCCGCGTGGCTGGCCACGATGACCCGAGCCGACTACGCCTCCGGGCTGGCCGAGGTGGTCAAGGCCGGGTTCATCGCCGACCCCGTCATCCTCGACCTCGTCGAGGCCGACCCCGCTGCCGCGCTCGACCCCTCACGGCCCGTGGCGGTGGAGCTGATCGCCCGGGCCGTCCAGGTCAAGGCCGAGGTGGTCACCGCTGACCTGCGAGAGTCCTCGCTGCGCGAGATCCTCAACTACGGCCACACCTTCGGCCACGCCGTGGAGCAGGTCAGTGGCTACACCTGGCGGCACGGTGACGCGGTCGCCGTGGGCATGGTCTATGTCGCCGAGCTCGCGCTGGCGCTGGGCCTCTGCGACGGCGCGCTGGTGCAGCGGCACCGGTCGGTGCTTGCCTCGCTCGGGCTGCCGACGAGCTATCCCGGCGTCCCGTCGGACTGGCCGGCCCTGCGGCAGGCCATGGCCCGGGACAAGAAGGCCCGGGGGTCGGGGCTGCGCTTCGTGGCGCTCGAGGGCCTGGCCAGGCCCGTCCGGGTGGAGTCGCCGCCGGAGCCGGTGCTGGAACAGACTTTCGCGCGGCTGGTCTCACCGGACGGCGGGGACCCCGTGCACCGCGGCGGTCACTGACGGAGGCCTACTGCGCCGTGACCGAGTGCGGCGCGGAGCCGCCCTGGGGCGCACCGACCATGAGGTGGCGCAGCTCCTGCTGCTGGACGGCGGACGGCATACCCCAGTCGCGCTCGTAGCCCAGGTGCTGCCACAACGGCGTCCCGAGCCGGGTGCCGAGCAGGATCTCGACCATGTCCGAGTCGATCAGCGCGGGGTGTTCGACACCGCACGCCTCGGCCAGCTTGAGCATCTCCCGGCGGAAGCTGCGCAGGTAGTTGGCGCAGCGCACGGACTTCAGGTCCGGGTCCAGGCCGCTGGTCAGCCAGGCGTTCTGGGTGGCCACGCCGGTGGGGCACTTGTCGTTGTGGCAGCGCTGCGCCTGGATGCAGCCGACCGACATCATCGCCTCACGGGCGACGTTGATCAGGTCGGCGCCCATCGCGAACGCGACCGCCGCGTTGTCCGGCAGGCCCAGCTTGCCGGAGCCGATGAAGACGATGCGGTCGCTCAGACCGGCGCGGGCGAAGAGCTGGTAGACGCGGGGGAAGCCGACCCGGAA
Organism: uncultured Actinomycetota bacterium; assembly: GCA_963781115.1. Lineage (GTDB taxonomy): Bacteria > Actinomycetota > Actinomycetes > Actinomycetales > Dermatophilaceae > Ornithinicoccus. Next base: position 270,565 of record CAWADV010000005.1, on the reverse strand, counting down.
CGGCAGCGACACCGAGTCGGAGAAGGTCAGCGGGGCCGCGCCCGTCCCGCCCTCGCCGCCGTCGATGGTGATGAAGTCGACGCCCCGCTCGCCTCCGGCCATCAGCGCCGCGAGGTCGTCCCAGAAGTCGACCTGGCCGACCGCCGACTTGATGCCGACCGGCAGGCCGGTCTCGGCGGCGATCATCTCCACCCAGTCCAGCATCGAGTCCACGTCGCTGAACTCGGCGTGCCGTGACGGGCTGGCGCAGTCCTGGCCCATCGGGATGCCGCGGATGGCGGCGATCTCCTCGGTGATCTTGGCGGCCGGCAGCATCCCGCCGAGTCCGGGCTTGGCGCCCTGGGACAGCTTGATCTCGATCGCCCGCACCGGGTTGGCCGCGACCAGGTCCTTGAGCCGGGAGATGTCGAAGGCCCCGCGCTCGTCGCGGCAACCGAAGTAGGCCGTGCCGATCTGGTAGGTCAGGTCGGCGCCCTGCTGGTGGTGCGGGCTGATCCCGCCCTCCCCGGTGTTGTGCAGCGCTCCGGCGATCGCGCAGCCACGGTTGATCGCCTCGATCGCCGGGCCGGACAGCGACCCGAAGCTCATCGCCGAGACGTTGACCACCGACCGGGGACGGAACGCCAGGCGCCGACCCCGGGCCTGACCCACCACCTTGGCGCAGGGCAGGTCGGTCTCCTCGCCCGCGTGTGGCATCGCCGAGGGCTGCACCGGCGCGAAGGTGCGGTGCTTGATGATCGCGTAGCCCTCGTTCTGCTCGACGTTGTTGTCGGTGCCGAAGCCGAAGTAGGGGTTCTCCAGCTTGGCCGAGGCATAGACCCAGCGGCGCTGGTCGCGGCTGAACGGCCGCTCCTGGTCGTTGTCGGTGACGATGTACTGGCGCAGCTCCGGCCCGATCTCCTCCAGCAGATAGCGCGCGTGCCCGATGACCGGGAAGTTGTGCAGGATCGCGTGCTTCTTCTGGGTCAGGTCGCGGAAGGCGACCCCTGCCAGGCCCAAGGCCGGGAGCGCCAGTGCTGTCTTCCATCTCATGGGCCTCACTGTGCCGCATACGCTGGTCCCGTGACAGGGTCTGCGCACGTCCTGGTCCTCAGCGGGCCCAACCTCGCCGCGCTGGGCAGCCGGGAGCCGGAGGTCTACGGCACCCTGACTCTTGCCGAGCTGTCGGCGGACGTCGAGCGCGCAGCCGCCGGGCTGGGGCTGAGCGTGGAGTGCCGGCAGAGCGACAGCGAGGCCGAGCTGGTCGGCTGGCTGCACGAGGCCGCCCGCTCCGGGTCAGACGTCGTGCTCAACCCGGCGGCGTTCACGCACTACTCCTACGCCTTGCGCGACGCGTGCGCTCACGCCGTCGGCCTGGGCTCCCGGGTCATCGAGGTGCACCTGACCAACCCGGCGGCCCGGGAGGCGTTCCGGCACACCTCCGTCGTCGCCGGTGTCGTTACCGGGACGATCGCCGGCTTCGGCGCCGGCTCCTACCTGCTCGCCCTGCGCGCCCTCGCCGCCCCCCACTGACCCCCCGCCACCCCGACCGGACGCCTCGGGTCGCGACGTTTCCCTCGACCGGACGCCTCGGCTCGCGACACTCCCGCCGACCGGACGCCTCGGGTCGCGACGTTTCCCTCGACCGGACGCGTCGGGTCGCGACGTTCTTCACCACCGGACGCGTCGGGTCGCGACGTTCTTCACCACCGGACGCGGCGTACGGGGGGTCAGCAGGCATCTGGAGAGCGCACCGGACGCGCGCTGAGCTCGGGACGCAGTCGGCAACGCGGGCCGCGGCCCGCCCAGCAGGTAAACTCGCCGCGGACCGCTGACCTGCCGGCGCCGTCGAGCGACCGGCCGAGCACCATACGAAAGAGACGCTGTGGCATCCACGAACGACCTCAAGAACGGCCTCGTGCTGTCGATGGACAACGGCCTCTGGCAGGTGCTGGAGTTCCAGCATGTCAAGCCCGGCAAGGGCCCGGCGTTCGTCCGGACCAAGCTCAAGAACGTCACCTCGGGCAAGATCGTCGACCGGACCTTCAACGCCGGCACCAAGGTGGAGACCGCGACCGTCGACCGCTCGGACATGCAGTACCTCTACAACGACGGCACCGACTACATCTTCATGGACTCCAAGACCTACGAGCAGGTGCACGTGCCGGCCGACGTGATGGGCACCTCCAAGGACTACCTGCTGGAGAACGGCGAGGCGATGATCGCCCAGCACGACGGCGCGGTCCTGTATGTCGAGCTGCCGACCTCGGTGGTGCTGGAGATCTCGCACACCGAGCCCGGGCTGCAGGGCGACCGATCAACGGGCGGCACCAAGCCGGCGACGCTGGAGACCGGGGCGCAGATCCAGGTGCCGCTCTTCCTGGAGTCCGGCACCAAGGTCAAGGTGGACACCCGCGACGGGTCCTACCTCGGCCGGGTGAGCTGACCCGCGCGTGTCAGCCCGGACCAAGGCCCGCCGCAGGGCATTGGACCTGCTCTTCGAAGCCGAGCAGCGGCAGGTCAACGTCGGCACGCTGCTCGCCGAGCGCGTCGAGACCTCCGAACGGCCGCACCCGCTGCCGGACTACACGGTGACCCTGGTTGAGGGAGTCGTGCAGCGATGGACCGCGATCAACGAGGTGCTGACGACCTACAGCCAGGGCTGGCCGCTCGAGCGGATGCCCGCGGTCGACCGCGCGGTGCTGCGGCTGGGCACCTGGGAGATCGTCTGGAACGACGAGGTGCCTGACACGGTGGCGATCGCCGAAGCCGTCGGGATGGTCCAGGACCTGTCGACCGACGAGTCGCCGAAGTTCGTCAACGGGCTGCTCGGCAGGGTGAGCCAGGTCAAGCCGACCCTGGTCTGACTGGCTCGCGCGCCACTCTCGTCGACTGGACGCGTCGTGTGGCGCTGATACCGGCGACCGAACGCGTCGTATGGCGCTGATGTAGCGGACCGAACGCGCGTTCTGGCGAAACTTGGCTCAACAGGACGCGCCGGCCGCCAGTCAACGCGGGCCGGCCTCGCCCAGCCGGACCACCCGCCCGTCATACCGAAGCCACCCGGTGAAGCGCGACGGATCACCCAGCGTCATTGCGGCATCGACCCGCCGAGCCACCAGTTCTGGCGCGCCCATGATCTCCTGTGTCGTCCAGCGGGCACCCGTGAGGCCGAGGCCGAGCAGCCGGTCATGGCGCCGCTGCTGCGCGGCCACCGTCCGGTCCAGTGACTCCTCCTGGGAGACGCCCAGCTCGCTGGCCAGGAGCCGATACTTAGCGGCGCCGTCCGCCTCCAGGAAGGTGCCGGTCGCCTCGATGAGTCCGTCGACACGTCCGACGAGGTGGAAGCCGGCGTCGAGCACCTCGACCTGGGCGAGGGGCAGGGGTATGCCGTGCTCATGCAGCTCGACGAAGGAGTACGACTCCAGCCAGCTCTCGCGCCGAGGATCGTGCAGTGCCAGCGCCGCGAGTGCGCGTGGGCGACCGCGCCACCGAACCTGACCATCGACCTCCCTGCGGACTGAGTCCGGTTTCGCGACACCCGAACGCGCCGCGGCATCGAGCAGGCCGACAGAGTGCGGCAGGCGTGAGGTGCGCAGGACGTCAGCGATCGTGCGCGTGATCGTCGTCGCCCGCAAGCCGTCGGCCCGCACCGTGTGGTTGATGACCGAGTCCGCGTGATGCAGGCACACACCCGGGTGGTGACGTGACCGCGGAGCACCGTCGACAGCGGTGAGGTGAACCTCCGCCGCCGGATGGAGGACGATCGTCAGGTCGTGCAGCGCGGCGGCGCTCTGGTGGCTCGCGACGTGACCGGGGAAGCGCGCCAACGCCTCCGCGCAACGCTGCAGATGCTCCGCCCGCACCATGTCCCAGGGGTCTGCGGGGACGAGGGTGCCCACCTGTCGGTAGACACCCCGGGCCGGGCGGCGGACCAGCCCCCCGTCATACGCCGCACGCAGCTGGTATGGCGTGAGGTCGCCCGCGATGGCCTCGCGCAGGCGGAAGACGGCAGGCAGGTGGCGAAGTAGATCGGTGTCCATCGCGGCACTCTGTCCCGAGATGGGCAGCCCTCGCTGAACTTGTCCACAGGCGCCGCTTTGGTGGCGCGGGTCCGAGCGTTCGGAGGGCACCACGGCGCGTCCGGTGGGTCGTTTCGTCGCAGACCGGCGCGTCCGGTGGGTCGTTTCGTCGCAGACCGGCGCGTCCGGTGGGTCGAGGCGTGGAGGCCTGGCGCGTCCGGTGGGTCGATGAGCGCCCAAGACCACGCGAGTCGTCCCCGCTAGGTTCGAAGGTGCCTTGTCCGCAGTGCTGCAGATGATCGTGGGGCGGGCACCCAGTCCGGCCACCGGGCCCGACCCCAGGAGACACACGTGACGCTCGTCCACCGCTCCGGCTTCGCCGTCGCGATCGCGTGGGCCCCGGCCCTCGCCGGCTTGGCTGCCGTCGGACCCGCTCGAGCAGCTCGACGGCGTGAGGTTGACGTGATCGCCCACCGGGGATCCTCCGGCGTGGCACCTGAGAACACCCTCGCCGCGGTCCGGTTGGCCGTGGCACAGAAGGCGGACAGCATCGAGAACGACGTCCAGCGCACGCAGGACGGCGAGCTGGTGATCATGCACGATGTCTCGCTAGTGCGGACGACAGATGTCGAACAACGCTTCCCGGACCGCACGTCGTGGAACGTCGCGGACTTCACCCTCGCCGAGATCAAGACGCTGGACGCGGGGTCCTGGTTTGCGCCCGAGTTCAGCGGCGAGCGGGTGCCCACGCTGGCCGAATGGGTGAACGCCATCGGCAGCAAGTCGGGCATGCTGATCGAGGTCAAGAGTCCCGAGCTCTACCCGGGCATCGAGCAGGACCTCGACACCGAGCTGCGCGCGCTGGCGCCCTTCCGTGCAGCGCTCAAGGCTGACCGGGTCGTGGTGCAGTCGTTCAACCACACCTGGCTGCGCGCCTACAAGACCCTTGCTCCCGATGTGCCGGTCGGCCTGCTCTTCGCCGGCGGTCCTCCCACCGAGGCGCAGCTCGCGGACGCCGCCACCTGGGCCGACCAGGCCAACCCCGCACTCGGCGACGTGACGCCCGCGACGGTCGACCTGATCCACTCCCATGGGTTGGAGACCCATGTCTGGACAGTCAACGACGGCATGGGTATGCGGCGCGCCATCAGCTGGGGCGTCGACGGCGTGATCACCAACTACCCCCAGGTCCTGCGCGACATCCTCCGCCGCGGCTGATCCGGCGGTCACCTCGGGCGCGTCCGGTCGGCTTGTTTGTCGCCGTTCGGCGCGTTCGGTCGGGTTGTTTGACGCCGTCCGCCGCGTCCGGTGGGTGGTGTGGTCGCAGCCCGGGGCGTCCGGTGGGTGGTGTGGTCGCAGCCCGGGGCGTCCGGTGGGTGGGGGGCGTGCTTAGATGACGCGACACGTCCTTTAACCACCGTCCTGTGAGGCGGGGAAGGAGAGTGGGCCGCGATGTGCCCTTCCCACGACGAGCCGCCGACACCGCCGGAGAGCCCGCCGCCTGCCGGACGTGTCGTGCTCACCAGCCAGGACATCTCCCGCGCGATGCGCCGGATCGCCCACGAGATCCTCGAGGGCAACAAGGGTCCGCAAGGGCTGGTGCTGATCGGCATCCCGACCCGTGGCGCCGTGCTGGCCCAGCGCCTGCGCGACGCCCTGCGCGACGTCGAGGGGGTCGAGGTCCCGGTCGGTTCCCTCGACATCACGATGTACCGCGACGACCTGCGCCGGCAGCCGGTCCGCCAGGTCGAGCCGATGCACCTGCCCAGTGAGGGCGTCGACGGTCGAGTCGTGGTGCTGGTCGACGACGTCCTGATGAGCGGTCGCACCGTGCGCGCTGCGCTCGACGGCCTGGCCGACCTCGGCCGGCCGCGGGTCGTGCGGCTGGCCGTGCTGGTCGACCGCGGCCACCGTGAGCTGCCGATCCGCGCCGACTACGTGGGCAAGAACCTGCCCACGGCGCGCGCCGAGCGGGTGATGGTGCGGCTCGACGAGGTGGACGGCACAGAGCAGGTGCGCATCGCCCCAGCCGCCCAGCCGCAACGCCTCCAGCACCGCCCCAGCCGCCGACGCCGCGACACCACCGGGGGTGCCCGGTGAAGCACCTGCTCTCGATCGCCGACCTGTCGGCGGAGGAGATCGGCGACATCCTGGACACCGCCGTGAGCATGCATGAGGTGCAGCACCGCGAGGTCAAGAAGCTGCCGACGCTGCGCGGGCGGACGATCATCAACTTCTTCTTCGAGGACTCCACCCGCACCCGCAGCTCCTTCGAGCTGGCCGGCAAGTGGCTCTCGGCCGACACGATCAACCTGACCGGCAAGGGCACGTCGGTGTCCAAGGGGGAGTCGCTGCGCGACACGGTGATGACGATCGACGCGATGGGCGTCGACATGATGATCATCCGCCACATGGCCTCGGGCGCGCCGGCTCAGATCGCCCAGTGGACCCGCTGCTCGATCGTCAACGCCGGCGACGGCACGCACGAGCACCCCAGCCAGGCCCTGCTCGACGCCTACACGATGCGCCGTGCCCTGGGCGACCTCGCCGGGCGGCATATCGCCCTGGTCGGCGACCTGACGCACTCGCGGGTGTTCCGGTCCAACGTGCTGTGCCTGCGCAAGCTGGGCGCGGAGGTCACCCTGGTGGCGCCACCGACCTTGATGCCCAGCGGCATCGGGCCGTGGAGTGCTGCCGACGGGATCGCCATCTCCCACGACCTCGACGCCGTGCTCCCGACGGTCGATGCGGTGATGATGCTGCGCGTGCAGCGCGAGCGGATGAACGGCGGCTACTTCCCGACGGCCCGCGAGTATGCGGTGACCTACGGCTTGACCAAGGACCGTCTGCGGATGCTGCCGGACCACGCGGTGATCTGCCACCCCGGGCCGATGAACCGAGGCTTGGAGATCTCCGGCGACGCCGCGGACGCCGCCCAGTCACTGATCCTGGACCAGGTCTCGGCCGGCGTCGCCGTGCGGATGTCGATCCTGTTCCACCTGCTGTCCGGCGAAGGCGAGACCCCATGACCACCCCTCCACCGCCCTCCTGGTCACCGGAGCCGACCTGGCCGGCGCCGGCGCCGGCGACCTGCTGGTGGTCGACGGCACGATCGTCGCGGCCGGCTCCGACGCGGCGCGCGAGGCCCCCGGCGACGCCCAGCGGCTGCACGCCGAGGGCCTGGTCGCCCTGCCGGGGCTGGTCGACCTGCACACGCACCTGCGCGAACCCGGCCGGGAGGACGCCGAGACCATCGACACCGGGTCTCAGGCGGCCGCGGCAGGCGGCTTCACAGCGGTGTTCGCGATGGCCAACACCGACCCGGTCACCGACACCGCCGAGGCGGCCGAGCGGGTGCTCGACCTGGGGCGGCGCGCCGGCTATGTCGACGTGGTGCCGGTCGGCGCGGTGTCCAAGGCCCTGGCCGGCGAGCAGCTGGCCGAGCTCGGCCTGATGGCGCGCTCCCGGGCCCGGGTGCGGGTCTTCTCCGACGACGGTCGCTGCGTCCACGACTCGCGGCTGATGAGACGGGCGCTGGAGTATGTCCGCGCCTTCGACGGGGTGATCTCCCAGCACGCCCAGGACCCGCACCTGGCCGACAGCACCGCCTGCTGCCACGAGGGTGAGGTCTCCGGACGGCTCGGCCTGCCCGGCTGGCCGGGGGTCGCCGAGGAGTCGATCGTCGCGCGCGACGTCATGCTCGCCCGGCATACCGGCTCGCGGGTGCACATCGCCCACGTCTCGACCGCCGGCAGCGTCGAGGTGGTCCGGTGGGCCAAGGCCCAGGGCATCGACGTCACCGCCGAGGTGACGCCGCACCACCTGATGCTCACCACCGACCTGCTCACCTCCTACGACTCGGTCTACAAGGTCAACCCGCCGCTACGGCCCCGCGAGGACGTGGAGGCGCTGCGCGCGGGCCTGGCCGACGGCACCATCGACGTCGTGGCGACCGACCACGCCCCGCACGTCCGCCAGGACAAGGAGCACGCGTTCGTCGACGCCGCCTTCGGCATGCTCGGGCTGGAGACCGCGCTGTCGGTGGTGAGCACGGTGATGGTCCAGCAGGGCTCGATGGGCTGGGCCGACGTGGCCCGGGTCATGTCCACCGCCCCGGCCCGGATCGCACGGCTCGAGGGCCACGGCCAGGGGCTGCAGCCGGGCGCGCCCGCCAACCTCACGCTGGTCGACCCCGACCGTGCGGTCACCGTCGATGCGCAGCGGTCGCTGAGCATGTCGCGCAACAACCCCTGGCACGGCCGGGAGCTGACCGGCGCGGTCCACCTGACCATGCTGCGCGGCCAGGTGACCGCCCGCGAGGGGCTGGTCTGGGGCGCCGACGCGGACGCTTGCCGAGTGGGCCCGGTCATGAGCACGCACGCACGGGCGGTCCTGGTGCTGGAGGACGGTCGCACCTTCTCCGGGGAGGCGTATGGCGCGATCGGCGAGACCGTCGGCGAGGCCGTCTTCTCCACCGGCATGACCGGCTACCAGGAGACCCTGACCGACCCGTCCTACCACCGCCAGGTGGTCGTGATGACGGCCCCGCACATCGGCAACACGGGGGTCAACACGACCGACATGGAGAGCCAGCGGATCTGGGTGGCCGGCTTCGTCGTGCGGGACCCGGCGATCCGGCCCTCCAACTGGCGCTCCCAGGGCGACCTGGCCGCGGCCCTGGTCGAGCAGGGGGTGGTCGGGATCAGCGGCATCGACACCCGGGCGCTGACCCGCCACCTGCGCGACAAGGGCGCGATGCGGGCGGGCATCTTCTCCGGCAGCGTCGCGCAGGAGGCACCGGAGACGCTCGTGCAGCGGGTCCTGGACTCCCCGCAGATGGCCGGGTCGGCACTGGCGGCCGAGGTCTCCACCAAGGAGGCGTATGTCGTGGCGCCGGACGGTCCGGCCCGGTTCCGGGTCGCAGCACTCGACCTCGGCATCAAGGGGATGACACCGCGGCAGATGGCCGACCGCGGCGTCGAGGTGCACGTGCTCCCGGCGACCACCACCTACGAGGAGCTCGCGGCGCTGCGCCCCGACGGCGTCTTCTTCTCCAACGGGCCGGGCGACCCGGCGACCGCCGACCGCGAGATCGCGTTGCTGCGCGAGGTGCTCGACCACCGGCTGCCGTTCTTCGGCATCTGCTTCGGCAACCAGCTGCTCGGCCGGGCCCTCGGCCTGGGCACCTTCAAGCTGCCCTTCGGACACCGTGGCATCAACCAGCCGGTGCTCGACCGGTCGACCGGCAAGGTCGAGGTCACCTCGCACAACCACGGCTTCGCCGTGGCGTGGCCGGGCCCGACGGACGAGCCGGCCGACACGCCATACGGCCGCGTCCGGGTCTCCCACGTGGCCCTGAACGACGACGTCGTGGAGGGGCTGCAGTGCCTGGACGTGCCCGCCTTCTCGGTGCAGTACCACCCGGAGGCAGCGGCCGGACCGCACGATGCGGAGTATCTCTTCGACCGGTTCGTCGACCTGCTCGCCGCGCACACCTCGGAGGAAGGCAGCGATGCCACGTCGTGACGACATCTCCAGCGTCCTGGTGATCGGCTCCGGGCCGATCGTCATCGGGCAGGCGGCCGAGTTCGACTACTCCGGCACGCAGGCCTGCCGGGTGCTCCGCGAGGAGGGCATCCGGGTCATCCTGGTCAACTCCAACCCGGCCACGATCATGACCGACCCGGACGTCGCCGACGCGACCTACGTCGAGCCGATCACCCCGGAGATCGTCGAGGCGATCATCGCCAAGGAGCGCCCGGACGCCGTGCTGGCCACGCTCGGAGGACAGACCGCGCTCAACACCGCGATCGCGCTGCACGAGTCCGGCGCACTGGAGCGCTACGGCTGCCCGCTCATCGGGGCGAACGTCGAGTCGATCCTGCTCGGCGAGGACCGTCAGGCGTTCAAGGGAGTCGTCCTGCGCTGCGGGGCCGAGGTGGCGCGCAGCGAGGTCTGCCACACCCTGGACGAGGTGGTCGCGGCGGCCGAGGACCTGGGCTACCCGGTGGTCGTCCGGCCCTCGTTCACGATGGGTGGCCTGGGCTCGGGCTTCGCCCACGACGAGGTCGAGCTGCGGCTCATCGCCACCGCCGGCCTGCAGGACAGCCCGACCACCGAGGTGCTCCTGGAGGAGTCGATCCTGGGCTGGAAGGAGTACGAGCTCGAGGTGATGCGCGACCGCGCCGACAACGTGGTCGTCGTCTGCTCCATCGAGAACCTCGACCCGATGGGAGTGCACACCGGCGACTCGATCACGGTCGCCCCGGCGATGACGCTGACCGACCGCGAGTACCAGCGGTTGCGCGACATCGGCATCGCGGTGATCCGCGAGGTCGGGGTCGACACCGGCGGCTGCAACATCCAGTTCGCGGTGAACCCCCAGGACGGCCGGGTCATCGTCATCGAGATGAACCCGCGGGTCTCCCGCTCCTCGGCGCTGGCCTCCAAGGCGACCGGCTTCCCGATCGCCAAGATCGCCACCAAGCTGGCGCTGGGCTACACCCTGGACGAGGTGCCCAACGACATCACCCGCCAGACCCCCGCCTCGTTCGAGCCCACGCTGGACTACGTCGTGGTCAAGGTCCCGCGCTTCGCGTTCGAGAAGTTCCCCGCCGCCGACCCCAGCCTGACCACGACGATGAAGTCGGTGGGGGAGTCGATGGCGATCGGGCGCAACTTCACCGAGGCGCTGCAGAAGGCGCTGCGTTCGGTCGAACGAGCCGGCAGCAGCTTCCACTGGCGGCCGGATGAGGACCCGACCGGCGGAGGTATGGCGCAGGCGCTGCTCGACCGGGCCCGCACCCCCACCGACGGGCGGCTCGTCCTGGTCCAGCAGGCGATGCGCGGGGGCATCACCGTCGAGCAGGCCCACGAGGCGACCGGCATCGACCCCTGGTTCCTGGACCAGATCGCGCTGCTCAACCAGATCGCCGGCCAGGTCGCCGCCTCGGCGCACGAGGGCTCCTCCCGGCTCTCCCTCGAGCTGTTGCGGCGGGCCAAGCGGCACGGCTTCTCCGACGCCCAGCTCGCCGGCCTGACCGGCATGTCCGAGGCGGTCGTGCGCGGCGTCCGCCAGGCGCTGGGAGTGCGGCCGGTCTACAAGACCGTGGACACCTGCGCGGGGGAGTTCGAGGCGACCACGCCCTACCACTACTCGACCTACGACCAGGAGAGCGAGGTCGCGCCCCGGAGCCGGCCCGCGGTCATCATCCTGGGCTCGGGGCCCAACCGGATCGGCCAAGGCGTCGAGTTCGACTACTCCTGTGTGCACGCCTCGCTGGAGCTGCGCGAGCACGGCTTCGACACGGTGATGGTCAACTGCAACCCCGAGACGGTCTCCACCGACTACGACACCTCCAGCCGGCTCTACTTCGAGCCGCTGACCCTCGAGGACGTCCTGGAGGTGGTGCACGCCGAGCGGGCCGCGGGTCCGCTCGCGGGCGTGATCGTCCAGCTCGGCGGTCAGACCCCGCTGGGTCTGGCCGCGGCGCTCAAGGCCGAGGGGGTGCCGATCGTCGGCACCAGCCCCGAGGCGATCCACCTCGCCGAGGACCGGGGGGCCTTCGGCCGTGTGCTGCACGAGGTCGGCCTGACCGCGCCACGGCACGGCACGGCCTACAGCGGGGCGGAGGCGCTGGAGGTGGCCCACGAGATCGGCTACCCGGTCCTGGTCCGGCCCTCCTTCGTGCTCGGTGGCCGTGGCATGCAGATCGTCTACGACGACGAGTCGCTGGAGACCTACGTGACCAGGGCCGTCCGCGCCGCGCCGGAGCACCCGGTGCTGGTCGACCGGTTCCTGGACGAGGCGATCGAGATCGACGTCGACGCGCTGTACGACGGTCGTGACCTCTACCTGGGCGGCATCATGGAGCACATCGAGGAGGCCGGCATCCACTCCGGTGACTCCGCGTGCGTGCTGCCCCCGATCACCCTGGGGCGCGAGGAGATGTCCCGGGTCCGCCAGGCCACCCTGCTGCTGGCTGAGGCGATCGGGGTGCGCGGGCTGATCAACGTGCAGTTCGCGCTGGCCCAGGACGTGCTCTACGTCCTGGAGGCCAACCCTCGCGCCAGCCGCAGCGTGCCGTTCGTGGCCAAGGCCACCGGCGTTCCCCTGGCCCGGGCCGCCGCCCGGGTGATGCTCGGCACGACGATCGCCCAGCTGCGCACCGAGGGGCTGCTCCCCACCCACCGCGACGGCGGCCAGCTGCCCCCGCACTCCCCGGTCTCGGTGAAGGAGGCGATCCTGCCGTTCCGGCGGTTCCGCACCCAGACCGGGCAGGCTGTCGACTCGATCCTCGGGCCGGAGATGCGCTCGACGGGTGAGGTGATGGGCATCGACGCCGACTTCGGCACCGCCTTCGCCAAGAGCCAGCTGCGCGCCGGCTCGGGACTGCCGCTGTCGGGCACCGTGTTCGTCTCGGTGGCCAACCGGGACAAGCGCTCGATGATCTTCCCGGTCAAGCGGCTGGTCGACCTGGGGTTCACCGTCATCGCCACCGAGGGGACCGCGGACGTGCTGCGGCGCAACGGCATCGCTGCCGAGGTCGTGCGCAAGCACTCGCAGGGGCGCGGGCCGGCGGGAGAACCCACGATCATCGAGATGATCACCCAGGGGCTGGTCGACATGGTGATCAACACTCCGTCGGGTCGGGACGCCCGCGCCGACGGATACGCCATCCGGGCCGCCACCACCAGCCTGGACAAGCCGATCATCACCACCGTGCAGCAGCTCGGCGCCGCGGTGCTCGGCATCGAGGCCCACCGTCGAGGGCCGATGCAGGTCGCCTCGCTGCAGGAGCACGCAGCGCGGCTCGACCTGTATGCCGTGCCCGACGGGGAGGCGTCGTCGCGGTGAGCGTCGCTGGTGCCCTGCTGGCGCCGGTGCTCACCGAGGTCGTCGCCAGCCGCCCGGTCGGGGTCTACCAGCAGCTGTCGCTGAGCCTGCCGAGCGGCACCCCGACGGCAGGCCAGGACGGCCGCCCCGGCCAGTTCCTGGTCGTGGCACCGGGGCCCGCCCGACGCCCACGGCTCAGCCTGGAGGCCGAGCAGCGGGTCGGTGCTGCCGCAGATCTGGTGGCTCTCCGGCAGCCACGCCGAGCCCGGCTTCGGCACCGCTCTCGACCTGGTCGTGCCCGCCTCGCAGCCGCTGCCCGGACCAGGCGACCGGCTCGGCGTCGTCGGCCCGCTGGGGCGTGGCTTCCGGGCACCCTCGAGTGCGCTGCCGGCGATCGTGGTCGGGCATGAGGCACAGGGCGCAACGGCCCGGTGGTGGGCCCAGAGGCTGCGCGGGCGCGGCTGTTCTGTGCACCTGGTCCTCAGCGCGAGCGACCCCGACCGGCATGCCGACGCCGGGGCGGCCCGTCGCTGCGCGGACTCCGTGGTCCTGACCACACCGGACGACCTCGCGACGGCCCTCGCCTCACTCATCGCGCGCCACGACCCGGCCGTGGTCTATGCCGCGACACCGCCAGAGCTGTCGGCGGTGGTCGGGCAGGTCGCCGGCACGGCACGGATCGCCAGCCAGGTCACCCTGCTCCGAGAGTCGGCAGCCCTGTGCGGGCTCGGTCTGTGCGGCGGCTGCGAGGTCACCCTGTCGACCCCACGAGGGCAGCGGGTCCGCCCCTGCGTCGACGGTCCGGTGCTGCCGGGGGACCGGGTCGACTGGACGCACCCACAGGTCGTGGAGCGGGTCGAGTGGACGCCCACGCAGCAGGTCGGGGAGCGGGTCGACGTCGATCGGGGGGCCGGCTGATGGCACTGCCACCAGTGCCGGTGGTCGCGCCCTCGGCAGGCTGCGCCGGGACCGGTCGTGAGCTGTCCCGCTTCGGGGACCTGTCGAGGCTGGACGCGTTCGTCCTGGGCCCGCTCGGATCCGCGCCGCGAGGCCCGGCAGACCACCTCGTTCACCTGGCCCCGGTGGCCGGCGGGTTGGTGCACAGCAGTGCGACCGCCGTGCCGGTCGAGTCGGTGCTGATCGAGCACCTGCCCTGGCTGCGGGCTCGGGGTGTCCGCGTCACCTGCGCCCTGCGCGGTGGGTCTGCGGCGGAGCTGGCCGACGTCGCGGCCCGGCTGCGCCGCAGCCTCGACCTCGCCTGCGTCCATGCGGTGGAGGTCGACCTGACCCAGCGCCGCACCCCGGCAGCAGGGATCGGGGCCGGCGACGAGCCGTGGGCCCCTCTGTCGGCCGACCCTCAGGACTGCCTCCGCACGCTGTCCCGGGTGCGCGAGCAGCTGCCGCGGGACCTGCACCTGGTGGCCAAGCTGGGCGTGGAGTGCCCTGACCTGGTGGGCTCCGCCCGGGCGGCAGTCGGTGGGGGGGCGACGGCCCTCCTGCTCAGCGGAGCAGTGCCCGCCGAGACCGACGGGCACTGGCTGAGCGGGCCCGCAGTGGCACCGGTGACCCGCGGCCTGGTCCGCCGGGTCCGAGCGGCCATCCGCGCCGGCCGGGTCCCCGAGGTCCCGGTCCTGGCTGTCGGAGGCGTCGCCGACCTGGCTGGTGCGCGTCACCTGCTCGCGGCGGGAGCCGACGGACTGCAGGTCGGCACTGCCCTGTTCAGCCAGCCGTGGCTGCTCTGGGAGCTGACTGATGCCCTGTCTCCCCACCACGCCTCCCAGCGCCAGCGCCCTCGTCCGCAAGGAGCACCACGATGACCCGGCAGAGCTTCGGAGCCCGGCTGACCACCGCGATCGGAGCACACGGGAGCCTGTGCGTGGGCCTGGACCCGCACCGCGACCTGCTCCTGGAGTGGGGTCTGCCGGACAACGCCGAAGGGCTGTCACGGCTCTGTGACGTCGTGCTGGAGGCGGTCGCGGGCAGGGTGGCGGCAGTCAAGCCCCAGTCCGCCTTCTTCGAGCGGCACGGGTCGGCCGGCATCGCCGTGCTCGAGCGGGTCCTGGCCACGCTCACGGGCACGGGGACCCTGAGCATCCTGGACGCCAAGAGGGGTGATATCGGCTCGACCATGGCGGCGTACGCCCAGGCCTACCTGCAGGACGGGTCCCCGCTGGCGGCCGATGCCCTGACGGTCAACCCCTACCTCGGTGTCGGAGCACTGGAGCCCGCCTTCGACCTTGCTCGCCAGACCGGCCGCGGGCTGTTCGTGCTGGCCCTGACCTCCAACCCCGAGGGGCAAAGCGTGCAGCACGTCGGCCAGCCCGCGGTCGCCGCCTCGGTCGCGGCACAGGTCGCCTCGCGCAACGCCGGCGCGGTCCCGCTCGGGTCGTTCGGGCTCGTCGTCGGCGCGACGGTCGGCAGCGCGCCTCGCGACCTCGGGCTGGACCTCTCCCAGCTGGGCGGAGCGGTGCTGGCTCCCGGCGTGGGAGCCCAGGGTGGGACCGCCGCCGACCTGCACCGGACCTTCGGCGAGTCCGGTGTCGTGGTGCTCCCCTCCGTCAGCCGAGCGGTGCTGCAGGCCGGGCCCGGAGTCGGCGCCGTACGCGAGGCCGCCGAGCGGTGGACCGAGCACGTGGTGGGGTTGGCAGCGAGCCGCAGGACTCGCTAAGTTCGCAGGTGACCCGGCTTGCGACCCGCGGCAGTACGACCAACCAAGGAGACGGACGTGGCCCTTCCCGAGCTGACACCCGAACAGCGTGCCGATGCCCTGGCCAAGGCGGCGGTGGCTCGCCGTGAGCGGGCGGCGGTGAAGAACCGGCTGAAGAACGCCCAGGGTTCGCTCAAGGAGGTCATCGTCGAGGGGAAGAACAACGACGTGATCGGCAAGATGAAGGTCTCGGCGCTGCTGGAGTCGATGCCCGGCGTCGGCCGGGTGCGCGCGCGGCAGATCATGGAGCAGATCGGCATCTCCGAGAGCCGGCGCGTCCGCGGGCTGGGTGGGCAGCAGACCGACAAGCTGCTCAAGCACTTCAACCAGGCCTGACTGCCCCGCGTGTCGCAGGTCGCCGCCCCCGGCGGGGCCAGTGCCCCCTCCGCCGGTCGGCTCGTCGTGCTGGCCGGACCCACCGCCGTCGGTAAGGGGACGGTCGCCGCGCACATCCGCCGGCACAACCCGCGGGTCTGGCTCTCGGTCTCGATGACCACCCGCACCCCGCGCCCTGGCGAGGTCGACGGGGTGCACTACCACTTCGTCAGCGACGAGGAGTTCGACCGGCTGCTGGCCCAGGGCGAGTTCCTGGAGTGGGCCGTCGTCCACGGCCGGGCCAAGTACGGCACGCCGCGCGGCCCGGTGCTGCGCGCGCTGGCCTCCGGTCGCCCGGCGTTGCTGGAGATCGACCTGCAGGGCGCCCGGCAGATCCGCGAGCAGCTGCCCGACGCGTTGTTCGTGTTCCTGGCGCCGCCGTCCTGGGAGGATCTGGTCGACCGGTTGGTCGGCAGGGGCACCGAGAGCGCGGCCGAGCGGGAGACCCGACTGGCCACCGCACGCACTGAGCTCGCGGCCGCTGCGGAGTTCGATGTCAGCGTGGTCAACGACGATGTCGCCCGGGCAGCCGACGAACTCGTATCATTGATCCTTGATCCACCCCCCGACGTGAGGACACCCCCACCGTGATCGGCACCCTCGCCCATCCTGACGGCATCACCAACCCCCCGATCGACGACCTGCTCGCGCGGGCCGACTCCAAGTACGCCCTGGTGATCTATGCCGCCAAGCGCGCGCGCCAGATCAACGCCTACTACTCCCAGCTGTCCGAGGGCCTGCTGGAGTATGTCGGTCCCCTCGTCGACGCGGAGATGACCGACAAGCCGCTGTCCATCGCCCTGCACGAGATCGACCAGGGCAAGCTGCACACCTCCAGCCCCGAGAGCTGACCCGGTCCGTCACCGGGCCACCCGGTCTGCAGATGCACGTCGTCCTCGGCGTCGCCGGCGGCATCGCCGCCTACAAGGCGGCCAGCCTGCTGCGCCGGTTCAGCGAGGCAGGGCACGAGGTGAGCGTGGTGCCGACCCCCGCCGCGCTGCGCTTCGTCGGCGAGGCCACCTGGGCGGCCCTCAGCGGCCGGCCGGTGAGCACCGGGGTCTGGGACGACGTGCACGAGGTGCCGCACGTCCGGCTCGGCCAGTCCGCTGACCTGGTCGTCGTGGCACCGGCGACCGCCGACCTGCTCGCCCGCGCCGCACACGGCCTGGCCGACGACCTGCTCACCAACGTGCTGCTCACCGCCCGCTGCCCGGTCGTCCTGGCGCCCGCGATGCACACCGAGATGTGGCTGCACGCCGCCACGGCGGCCAACGTGGCGCTGTTGCGCGAGCGCGGCGTGACCGTCCTGGACCCGGCGTCCGGTCGCCTCACCGGCGCCGACACCGGCCCGGGACGGATGCCCGAGCCGGAGGACATCTTCGAGGCGGCGATGGCCGCCCACGCCGCTGCATCCCCTGCGGCTCCGCTGGCCACCGCCCCAGGAGAGGGATCCCTGGCCGGGCGCCGGCTCGTCGTCAGCGCCGGCGGCACCCGCGAGCCGCTCGACCCGGTGCGCTACCTCGGCAACCGGTCCTCCGGCAAGCAGGGCTATGCCCTCGCCGCGGCTGCGGTCGACCGAGGTGCCGAGGTGGTCCTGGTCTCGGCCAACGTCTCGCTGCCTACGCCGGAGGGTGTCCGGCTGGTCGAGGTCGAGACGGCGCTGGAACTGCAGGACGCGATGCGAGCAGCCGTCGACGGAGCCGACGCCGTGGTGATGGCCGCGGCGGTCGCCGACTTCAGGCCGGCCGACTACCAGGACCACAAGATCAAGAAGTCGCACGCTCCCGGTGAGCAGGACGACGCACCGGTGGTGCGGCTGGTGCGCAACCCCGACATCCTGCGCGGGCTGGTCGAGGACCGAGGCGACGCGGCGGTGCCGGTGATCGTCGGCTTCGCCGCCGAGACCGGAGACCAGGACGGCACGGTCCTGGACCACGCCCGGGACAAGCTGGCCCGCAAGGGAGTCGACCTCCTGGTCGCCAACTCCGTCGGCCGGGACATCACTTTCGGGCAGGACACCGGCACGGTGCACCTGCTGCTGCCCGGGGACGAGCCCGCGACGACGATCGGACCAGCGGACAAGCGGGTCCTGGCCGAGGGCGTCCTGGACGCCCTCAGCGGCCTGCTGCGGCGCCGCCAGCCCTGATTCGCCACCTACACTCACCAGACTGCCGCACGGCCCGCGGCGCCACCGCATGAGGAGATCACCCGTGACCCGCTTGTTCACGTCCGAGTCCGTCACCGAGGGACACCCCGACAAGATCTGCGACCAGATCAGCGACGGCATCCTGGACGAGCTCCTCCGCCAGGACCCCACCTCGCGGGTGGCGGTGGAGACGATGGTGACCACCGGCCTGGTGCATGTGGCCGGAGAGGTGCGCACCGAGGGCTATGCCGACATCCCCCGGATCGTCCGCGACACCATCCTGCGGATCGGCTACGACAACTCGCACAAGGGCTTCGACGGCCGCACCTGCGGAGTCGAGGTGAGCATCGGCGAGCAGTCCGGTGACATCGCGGTCGGCGTCGACACCGCCTACGAGCACCGGGAGGAGGGCGGGGCCGACTCCCGCGACCTGCAGGGCGCCGGCGACCAGGGCCTGATGTTCGGCTATGCCTGCGAGGACACCCCCGAGAAGATGCCGCTGCCGATCTGGCTGGCGCACCGCCTGGCCGAGCAGCTGGCGGCGGTCCGCCGCTCCAACGAGCTGGACTACCTGCGACCGGACGGCAAGACGCAGGTGACCGTCGCCTACGACGGTGACCGCGCCGTCCGCCTCGACACCGTCGTGGTCTCCACCCAGCACAGCGAGGAGATCAGCCTCGCCGGCCAGCTCAAGCCGGACGTGGTCTCGCGAGTGATCACCCCGGTGCTGGAGGCGGCCCACGACAGCGGGATCGAGCTGGAGACCGAGGGCTACCGGCTGCTCGTCAACCCCACCGGCAACTTCGTCATCGGCGGCCCGATGGGGGACGCCGGGCTGACCGGTCGCAAGATCATCGTGGACACCTATGGCGGCATGGCCCGGCACGGCGGTGGAGCGTTCTCGGGCAAGGACCCGTCCAAGGTCGACCGCTCCGCGGCGTATGCCGTGCGCTGGGTCGCCAAGAACGTCGTCGCGGCGGGCCTGGCCAGCCGCTGCGAGATCCAGGTCGCCTATGCGATCGGTGCCGCGACTCCCGTCGGGCTCTATGTCGAGACGTTCGGCACCGAGACCCGGCCGATCGAGCAGATCGAGCAGGCGATCACCAAGGTCTTCGACCTGCGTCCCGCCGCCATCATCGAGGACCTGGACCTGCTCCGCCCGATCTACCAGCCGACGGCCGCCTACGGCCACTTCGGCCGCACCAGCGTGCCGGGCCTGGACAACGGCTTCACCTGGGAGCGCACCGACAAGGTGCAGGACCTGCTGGCCGCACTCTGACCTGTGCACGGCGCCACACGGCGTCGGCGCGGTGCGATAGACAGAGCCGGTGAGCAGCACCGGTCCGACGCCACCAGGTGACGACGAGCAGCTGCTGCTGCCCACCCCCGGGCTGCGCGTGCCGCGGCGGCGACGGTCGGCTGCAGCGTCCAGCGCTGTGACCCTCGCCGAGACCGACCCCGTCGCCGAGGTGGTGGTCGACTCTCCGCTGCCGCACCTAGACCGGCGGTTCGACTACGCCGTGCCCGCCAGCCTGGCCGGGACCGCGACGCCGGGGGTGCGGGTCAAGGTGCCCTTCGCCGGTCGCGACCTCGGGGGCTTCGTGGTCCGCCGCAAGGCGCAGGCCGAGCATCCCGGGTCCCTGGCGCTGCTGCGCTCGGTCGTCAGCCCGGAGCCCGTGCTGACGCCCCACCTGCTGCGCGTCTGCCGCGAGGTCGCCGACACCTACGCCGGGAGCCTGGCGGACGTGCTGCGCCTGGCGATCCCACCGCGGCATGCCAGAGCTGAGCGACTCCTGGACTCAGAGGTCGAGCCGTCGACCCCGGCGTGGGCTTCGGGGCCGGTCGACCAGGGCTGGGCGCAGGCCTGGAGCCACTACCCGGCGGGCCCGGCCCTGTTGCGGCGACTGGCAGCCGGGGAGGCACCTGCGGCCGCCTGGACCGCTCTGCCCGACGCCGGTGCGTCCACGGGATGGCCGACCGCCCTGGCCGCCGCCGCGGCAGCCACCCTGGCCAGCGGGCGCTCGGCGCTGGTGGTGGTGCCCGACCACCGCGACGTCGACCGGCTCGTCGGCGTGATCGAGCAGGCCGACCTGCCGCACGGCGACGCGGTCGTCCGGCTCACCGCCGACCTCGGGCCGCAGCAGCGCTACCGCGCGTGGCTGCTGGCGCTGCGCGGACGCGCGCGGGTCGTGGTCGGGACGCGTGCTGCGGCCTTCGCCCCCTTGCCGGATCTGGGGCTGGTCGCCTGGTGGGACGACGGTGACGACCTGCACCAGGAGCCACGCGCGCCCTACCCGCACGTCCGGCAGGTGCTCCGAGCCCGGGCGCGTGACGCGGGGGCTGGGCTGCTGGTCGGGGGGTTCGGCCGCACCGTGCAGGTGCAGCACTGGGTGGAGGGTGGTGAGCTGGTGGCCGTCGAGCCCCGTGCCGGCGCGCTGCGGGAGCGCACCCCCCGTGTCGTCGTCGCGGGCGAGGGCCACGAGCCGGGTCGGGATCCGGCTGCCGAGGCCGCCCGGATCCCCTCGCTGGCCTGGCGGGCGGCCAAGGAGGGCCTGCTCACCGGACCCGTCCTGGTCCAGGTGCCCCGCCGTGGCTACCGCGCCGGCCTCAGCTGCGCACGGTGCCACACCCCTGTCCGCTGCGCCACCTGCGGCGGGCCGGTGTCCCTCGACGGACCCGACGCTGAGCCGGCCTGCTCGTGGTGCTCGGCCGGTGCCACCGGGCGGCCGTGTCCCGAGTGCGGCGAGGAGCGCCGGCGGAGCACGGTGGTCGGCGCCCGACGCACCGCCGAGGAGCTCGGCCGGGCCTTTGCCGGCGTGCCGGTCCGCACCTCGGGCGGGGAGTCGGTCGTGTCCCGGGTCGGCTCCGAGCCGGCCCTGGTCGTGGCGACGCCCGGCGCAGAGCCGGTCGCGGCGACTGGGTATGCCGTGGTGCTGCTGCTCGACGGGTGGGCCCTGCTCGACCGGGCCGGCCTGGACAGCCCGATCGAGGCGTGCCGGCGGTGGCTGTCGGCCTCGGCGCTGTGCCGCCCTGCGGACGCCGGCGGCCGAGTCGTCGTCTGCGGAGTGCCGGCACACGGGGGAGTGGCGCCGGTCGAGGCACTCGTGCGCTGGTCTCCGGTGCAGCTGGCCTCTCGTGAGCTCGCTGAGCGAACGGCCCTCGGGCTGCCGCCGGGGGGGCATCTGGTGCTGCTGGAGGGCGACTCCGGAGCCGTGCATGATGCCGCAGACCACCTCGACGCACTCCCGGGAGCCACGATCCTGGGGCGTCAGGCGCGCAACGTCGGCCCGCGCGCACCGGGTGCGCCCACGATGGAGCAGGCGGTGGTGCTCAGCACCGACGTCGCAGCCTCGGCGGTGAGGGCGGCGCTGGTGGCAGTGCGGGCCACGCGCAGCCTGCGCAAGACACCCGGTGACCTGCGGGTGGTCGTCGACGCGGCCTGGTGAGCCGGCCGCCGAACCCTCGCCGAGACGTGTCTCAACTCGGTAACAATTGCGTCACACGGTGATGACGAGTGTTGGATTCTGGCGCGTTGTTCCTTACGTTTGGCTGCGCAACCCCCCTGGCGCATCCGCAGGACCGTGCGTGCTCTTCACCCGAGGAGCGCACCTGGCGGGCGTGACCACTGATTCAGGAGGAACATTGAAGATCAGGCGCACAACGATGGCGGTCATGGCCGCCGGCGCGCTCGTGCTCTCGGCCTGCACCTCAGGCACCGACACCGAGGAGCCCTCGACGAGCGCTCCCGCGGGTGACACCGGAACCGGTGACGGCACGGAGACCAGCTCGGACGGCATGGCGTCGAGCAGCGAGGGCGGCGAGCCCGCGCCCGACTCGGCCAAGCCGGACCTGGGTGATATCACCACCCAGGAGGGGAACATCTACTACTCGGTCGGTGCGGACGAGTGGGCTGGCTACAACGGCAACACCGCCGACACCAACTCGGTCTACAACGCGGTGGTGAACGCCCGTCTGCAGGAGGGCTTCTGGTACTTCGGCAACGACGGCACCGTCTACCCCAACGAGGACTTCGGCACCTACGAGAAGACCTCTGACGACCCGCTGACCGTCGAGTACACGATCTCCGACGCTGCGGTGTGGGAGGACGGCACGCCGATCACCTATGACGACTTCCTCTACGACTGGGCGTCGCAGAACCCGACGACCCTGTTCCCCGAGGCGGACTACCCCACCGACACCCCGGTGTTCAACAACGTCGCCGACGGTGCGAAGTACTACCCGGACGGTCCCGTCGGCGAGGCCGGTGGCAAGACCTTCACGGTGACCTACCCGACCCCCTACCCGGACTGGCTGGTCAACATCAGTGGCGCCTTCCCGGCCCACGTCGTCGCTCGCGAGTCCGGCCTGGAGCCGGCCGCGCTGACCCAGGCGATCCTGGACAAGGACGCCGAGACGGTCGCCTCGACCGCCGAGTTCTGGAACACCGGCTGGCTGTCCCCGGACAAGACCCTGCCGGACCCGGCGCTGGTCCCCTCGAACGGCCCCTACAGCCTCGACGCGTCCAAGGGCGCCGAGTGGAACGTCGGCCAGTACCTCACCCTGGGCACCAACGACACCTACTACGGCACCCCGCCGGCCACGTCCAACCTGACCTTCCGGTTCACTGCTCCGGAGAACCAGGTCCAGGCCCTGCAGAACGGTGACCTCAACATCATCGAGCCGCAGGCCACGGTCGACACCGTGCAGCAGATCCAGGGACTGGGCGACGGCTTCACGCTGGAGACCGGCTCCGAGCTGACCTGGGAGCACCTCGACTACAACTTCGGCGAGGGCAGCATCTTCAGTGAGGCGCAGGGTGGCCTGGCCGCTCGCGAGGCGTTCGCGCTGTGCGTGCCGCGTCAGCAGATCATCGACAACCTGATCAAGCCGATCGCGCCTGACGCTGTCGTCATGAACCTGCGCGAGTCCTTCCCGTTCCAGGACAACTACCAGGAGCTCGTGGACGCCGCCTACGACGGTCGCTACGACCAGGTGGACATCGAGGGCGCCAAGGCCAAGTTCGCCGAGTCCGGCCTCGATGAGGGTGCCGAGATCCGGTTGGCCTACAACGCTCCCAACCAGCGCCGCACCGACGAGGTCGGCCTGATCAAGTCCAGCTGCGAGCAGGTGGGCTTCACCGTCACCGACGCGGGCGCGCCGACCATGTTCGAGCCGGGCGGCGCCCTGGACACCGGAGACTTCGAGATCGCGCTGTTCGCCTGGGCCGGTTCTGGCCTGGTCGCCTCCGGCGAGCAGATCTACGTCACCGACGGTTCGCAGAACAACGGCAAGTACTCCAACGAGACGGTTGACGCCGCCTGGACCGACCCT
This sequence comes from uncultured Actinomycetota bacterium, assembly GCA_963781115.1. Lineage (GTDB taxonomy): Bacteria > Actinomycetota > Actinomycetes > Actinomycetales > Dermatophilaceae > Ornithinicoccus. The sequence continues at coordinate 247,169 of CAWADV010000005.1, read as the reverse complement.
GGTCTCCTCGGTCGACAGCAACGTCCACCTGGAGCAGCTGAAGATCATCGAGAAGCAGCTCTGGGATGACCTGTACGGCATCCCGGTGTTCGCGTTCCCTGGAGTCGCTGCGTACGACAACACGATCTCGAACGTCATCTTCAACGCCACGCAGACGCAGATCGCGTGGAACGCCGAGCAGTGGGTGCGCAACTGATCCACCGCGCACCGCTCAGCGTGAGCTGAGCTGACGCAACAACGAGCCGGTGGGGCGGGAGTCAGCTCCCGCCCCACCGGCTCGGCATGTCGGTGGGGCCCTCGCTCGTGGCCCACCGCCGGGGCACTGCCCTGGCGCACCGACCACCCCCGTGATTAGGCTCACAGGTCAGACCGGCATCGGCTGCGCGCCTGGAACTCTCCGAAGGGACCACAGTGCTTCGATTCATCGTCCGCAGGATCGGGATCTCGATCTTCATCCTGCTGCTCGGATCGGTCGTCCTGTACTTCTTGACGCTCCGCTCCGGTGACCCGCTGGCCGACCTGCGAGAGTCCCGGGCCACCAACCGCGACCAGCTGATCGCCGCCCGGACCCGCAACATGAGCCTGGACGTGCCCGAGCACGAGCGATACTGGGACTGGCTGGTGGGGGCCAGCAAGTGCCTGGTGCTCAACTGCGACCTGGGGACGGCAGCCAACGGCACCAACATCAACAGCGACCTGATGTATGCCGCGTCGAGCACGCTGCGCCTGGTCACCTTGGCCACGCTGCTGGCGATCATCGTCGGCGTCGGGCTGGGCATGATCGCCGCGATCCGTCAGTACTCCGGTTTCGACTACGCGGTCACCTTCGCGGCCTTCCTCTTCTTCTCCCTCCCGGTGTTCTGGATCGCGGTGCTGCTGAAGGAGTACGGCGCCATCCGGTTCAACAACTGGATCGCCGACCCGACGCTGTCCCGCAACGTCGCGGTGGTGATCGCCTTAGTGGCCGCGCTGGTCCTGATGTCCGCGATCGGCGGCGACCTGCGCCGCAAGCTGATCACCTTCGGGGTGACGGCCGTCTTCGTCTTCGGGGCGCTGACCTACTTCGACGCCGCACGCTGGTGGCGCCAGCCGGCGCTCGGTCTGCCCCTGATCGTCCTCATCGCGGTCGGTGGCGGCGTCCTGCTGACGGTCCTGACCACCGGACTGAAGAACCGCAAGATCCTCTACTCCGCCCTGCTCACCGTGGCTGCCGGCGTCGTGGGCCACTTCGCCTTCAGCTCCTGGATCACCGACGCGACCTATCTGCGGCTCGGCCTGCTGCTGCTGCTCTCCCTCGTCGTGGCCGCGGTCATCGGCTGGTTCATGGGTGGCTGGGACAAGCGCGTCGCGATCTGGGTCTCGATGGGGACGGCGTTCACCTTCGCGCTGGCCACCGTGCTGGACCAGCTGCTTCGCAACTGGGGCCCGTTCCTGGAGAAGAAGCCACGCCCGATCTCGACCATCGGCTCTGGTGCGCCCAACTTCAACGGGCCGTTCTGGACCGAGGTCTGGGACTGGGGAGTCCAGCTGATCCTGCCCACCCTGGTGCTGACCCTGATCTCGCTGGCCGGACACAGCCGCTACTCCCGCGCCTCGATGCTGGAGACGCTCAACCAGGACTACATCCGCACGGCCAAGTCCAAGGGCCTGTCGGACCGCGTGGTCTACACCAAGCACGCGCTGCGCAACGCGCTGATCCCGATCACCACGATCGTGGCCTTCGACTTCGCCGCCTTGATCGGCGGGGCGGTCGTGACCGAGACGGTGTTCGGCTGGAAGGGGATGGGAGCGCTGTTCCGGGACGGCCTGAACAAGGTCGACCCCGGCCCGGTGATGGCGTTCTACCTGGTCACGGCCACGGCTGCGGTGCTGATGAACATGTTCGCCGACATCGCCTATGCCTTCCTCGACCCGCGGATCCGACGGTGAGGCACCGTGCAGGCGGCGTGCTGCGTCTGCTGGCCACTGCTGTTCCCGATGCATCCCGTCCGACCGTGACCAAGGAGCGCAGCCATGACTGACGGCCCTCGGCGTCCGCCCGACGACCTGCCCCACGAGCCCGGCAGCGGCCGGGAGGACCTGGTCCCGATCCCGGGACAGCAGGACACCGGCTCACCACAGCCGGCTGCCCACGAGCTCCTGGTCAGCGACGACAGCGAGTTCTCGGTCGAGAAGTCGATCGACCTGTCGCAGAAGTCCTACTCCCAGGGCGAGCTCATCCGCCGGCGGTTCCTGCGCCACAAGGGCGCGATGCTCTCGCTGGCGGTGCTGGTGTTCATCACGCTGTTCGCCTTCACCTCGATCGGCTTCGGGTTCATCCCCCGCTGGTGGCCGCTGGACTACTTCCGGTCCGACACCGTGGTCAACGGCGGCCGCCCCTCGCTGGAGATCTTCCCGCCACGCTGGGGAGACCACCCCTTCGGCCAGGAGAACACCGGCAAGGACTACTTCTCGCTGACCATGCGCGGCACCCAGCGCTCGCTGCTGGTGGCGTTCACCGTCGGCATCGTCTCGACCATCATCGGCACCCTGGTCGGTGCCCTGGCCGGATACTTCCGCGGCTGGGTCGAGGCGTTCCTGATGCGCCTGACCGACCTGTTCATCGTGATCCCGCTGCTGGTCCTGGCCGCGGTGCTGGGCAAGACCAGCGGTGGCGGCATCTGGGCGCTGGCCTTCATGATCAGCCTGCTGTCCTGGACCGGGCTGGCCCGCCTCGTGCGCGGTGAGGTGCTCTCGCTGCGCGAACGCGAGTTCGTCGCCGCCGCCGAGGCGATCGGCACCTCACCGTGGCGGATCATCGGCAAGCACATCCTGCCCAACACGGTGGGGGTGGTCATCGTGTCCGCGACGCTGACCATCGCAGCCACGATCCTGCTGGAGAGCGCGCTGAGCTTCCTGGGCTTCGGCGTCAAGGCACCGGACACCTCGCTGGGGCTGCTCATCTCGACCTACCAGCAGTCGTTCACCGTGCGTCCCTGGCTGTTCTGGTGGCCCGGCATGATCATCCTGGCGATCGCCCTGGCCGTGAACTTCCTCGGTGACGGCCTGCGCGACGCCTTCGACCCCCGGCAGAGCAGGAGCTCGGACTGATGACCGCGACGGCCACGACCCCCGCCAGCACCGAACACACCGGAGCGGCGCTGGTCTTCGACGACGTCGACGTCCGGTTCGGCACCGAGTTCGGCACCGTGCACGCCGTCAAGGGGGTGTCCTTGGAGGTGCAGCCCGGCGAGGTCGTCGCGCTGGTCGGGGAGTCGGGCTCCGGCAAGTCGGTGACCTCGATGACCGCGATGCGGCTGCTGCCCCCCAACGCGCGGATCGGCGGTCGGGTCGTCGTCAACGGCCACGAGGTCAACAAGATCCCGGACCGCGAGATGCGCCGGCTGCGCGGCAACGACATTGCGATGGTGTTCCAGGAGCCGATGACCGCGCTCAACCCGGTCCTCACCATCGGCACCCAGCTGACCGAGTCGCTGGAGCTGCACGGCATCGCCGCAGGCCGGGCCGCCCAGGCGCGAGCCGTCGAGCTGCTCGAGATGGTCGGCATCCCCGAGCCGGCCCGCCGGGTCAAGCAGTACCCCCACGAGCTGTCCGGCGGTCAGCGCCAGCGCGTGGTGATCGCGATCGCGATCAGCTGCGACCCCCGGGTGATCATCGCCGACGAGCCCACCACGGCCCTGGACGTGACGGTGCAGGCCGACATCCTCGACCTGCTGCGCTCGCTCAAGGACAAGCTCAACACCGGCATCCTGCTGATCACCCACAACATGGGTGTGGTCGCCGACATGGCCGACCGCGTCGCGGTGATGTTCAAGGGCGAGCTGGTCGAGCAGGGGACGGCCCAGGAGGTGCTGCTCAACCCCCAGCACGAGTACACCAAGGTGCTGCTGGGCGCCGTGCCGCGCCTGGGTGCGGGGCGTGGGCAGATGGGCATCAACATCGTCGAGATGGACGAAGAGCTCGCCGGGCTCGGACGCCGCGGGCACGCCGGACCTGGCGATCGACCTGCGCAACCTGGTCATCGAGTACCAGCGCCTGGGCAAGCCTCCGTTCCGTGCCGTCGACGACGTGAGCTTCACGGTCCGCCCGGGCGAGATCGTCGGGCTGGTCGGCGAGTCCGGGTCGGGCAAGTCCACGATCGGCCGCTGCGCGCTCGGGCTGATCCCCGCCGCCGGTGGTGAGTTCAGGCTGCTCGGCCAGGACATCACGAAGATGAACCGGCACGAGCTCAAGGCCCTGCGGCGCAGGATCGGCGTGATCTTCCAGGACCCGGCGGCCTCGCTCAACCCGCGGCTGCCGATCGGGGAGTGCATCGCCGAGCCACTGGTCGTGCACAAGGTCGGCGACCGCAAGTCGCGCCAGAACCGCGTCTATGAGCTGCTTGACGCGGTCGAGCTGCCGCGCGACCTGTTCAACCGCTACCCGCACGAGGTCTCCGGCGGTCAGCGGCAGCGGATCTGCATCGCGCGCGCGCTGACCCTCGACCCCGAGCTGCTGGTCGCCGACGAGCCCACCTCCGCCCTCGACGTCTCGGTCCAGGCGCGAGTGCTGCACATCTTCAGCGACCTGCAGCAGCGCTACAAGTTCGCCTGCCTGTTCATCAGCCACGACCTCGCGGTCATCGACCTGCTCGCACACAAGGTCGTCGTGCTGCAGAACGGCCAGGTCGTCGAGGCTGGTCCGCGGGCGCAGATCATGGAGAACCCGCAGGAGGAGTACACCCAGCGCCTCCTGGCGGCGGCACCGGTCCCGGACCCCAACGAGCAGCGCCGCCGCCGGCACGAGCGCCACCAGCTGCTACGGGAGTTCGGTGAGGACATCGCCGAGCTCAAGGTCGACCCCGAGGAGTTCCACACCGCCGCCGAGGTCGACGAGGGTCTGCAGGAGCGCAACCTGTAGTGCGTCTGCTCTTCGCCGGCACCCCGCAAGCGGCGGTGCCGAGCCTTCAGGCGTTGCTGGACTCTGGTCACGAGGTCATCGCGATCCTGACCCGCCCGGACGCACCGGCGGGTCGGGGTCGGGGCCTGTCGGCCTCACCCGTGCGGCGGGTGGCCGCGGAGCGCGGGATCGAGACGCTCACCCCGCTGACTCCTCGCGACCCGGCGCTGCTCGAGCGGATCCGGGCACTGGCTCCCGACGCCTGCGCCGTGGTGGCGTATGGCGGCCTGGTCCCACCCGCGCTGCTGGCCGTGCCGCCCGCCGGCTGGGTCAACCTGCACTTCAGCCTGCTCCCCGCCTGGCGGGGGGCGGCGCCGGTGCAGCACGCCATCCTGGCCGGTGACGAGGTCACCGGGGCGACGACCTTCCTGTTGGAGGAGGGGCTGGACACCGGGCCGGTGCTGGGCACGCTCACCGAGCCGATCCGCCCCGGTGACACCGCAGGTGAGCTGCTGGACCGGCTGGCAACGGCCGGCGCGGCGCTGCTGGTGGCGACGATGGACGGGTTGGCTGCCGGCGACCTGGTCGCGGTGCCGCAGGCGCCCGACGGTGTCTCGCTGGCGCCCAAGCTCGGCATCGACGACGCGCTCGTCGACTGGCGCAGGCCGGCGTATGCCGTCTCGCGGCAGGTGCGTGCCTGCACCCCGGCGCCCGGCGCGTGGAGCTGGTTCCGTGAGACGCGCCTCAACATCGCGGGTGCGCAGCCGGTCGCCGAAGGCGGCGACCTGGGTCCCGGCCAGATCCTGGCGGGCAAGCGAGCCGTCCTGGTCGGCACCGGATCCGGGGGGGTGGAGCTGGGCACCGTGGTCCCGCCCGGTCGACGGCCCATGCCTGCTGCCGACTGGGCCCGAGGGGCACGGATCGCGGAGGGGGAGGTGCTGCGATGACCCCGTCCCGCCCGCCTCGCTCGGCTCAACGTCCCGCGGAGCGCGCCCGCCGTGCCGACCCGGCCCGCGACGCGGCATACCTGGTGCTGCGGGCGGTGGCCGACGGCGCGTACGCCAACCTCGAGCTGCCACAGGCCCTGCGTCGGGCGAGGCTGAGCGGCCGGGACGCCGCGTTCGCCACCGAGCTCGCCTATGGCACGTTGCGCGGGCAGGGTCGCTATGACGCGGTCATCGACCTGGCGGCTGCTCGGCCGGGAGCGGCGGTCGACCCTCCGGTCCGGGACGTGCTGCGCCTCGGGGTCCACCAGCTGCTGGCCATGCGGGTCCCCGACCACGCGGCGGTGAGCGCCACTGTGGCTCTGGCCCGCGACCACGTCGGGGCCGGCGCCGGTGGCTTCGTGAACGCCGTGCTCCGCCGGGTCAGCGAACGCACGGCCGAACAGTGGGACGAGGCGGTCGTCGAGGGGGTCGGCGACAAGACGGAGGCACTGGCGATCACCTCCTCCCATCCGGCCTGGGTCATCCGGGCACTCCGGGCTGCGCTGCTGGGTCACGGTGCCGCCACCGCGGCGACGGTCGATGAGGAGCTGACCGCCTTGTTAGCCGCCCACAACCTCGCCGCTCCGGTCGTGCTGGTGGCGCGTCCAGGCCTCGTGGACGATCAGGAGATGGAGTCGGCCGCCGACCCCGACCCCACGGCGCCCACCGCCTGGGTGCTTCGCGGCGGTGACCCGGGCGCCCTCCCGGCGGTCCGTGACCACCGCGCCGCAGCGCAGGACGCCGGTTCCCAGCTGGTCGCGCTGGCCCTGGCCGCCGCCCCCCTCGACGGCCCGGACGAGCAGTGGCTCGACCTGTGCGCCGGGCCGGGTGGCAAGGCAGCGCTGCTGGCCGCCCTGGCTGCCCAGCGCGGCGCCGCCCTGGTGGCCCAGGAGGTCAGCGAGCACCGTGCCCGCCTGGTCCGGCAGGCGCTGTCACCGATCGTCCGAGCCGGAGGCCGGGTCGAGGTGCGTCAGGGCGACGGCAGGCTGGTCGGCGAGCAGGAGCCGCGCGCCTACGACCGGGTCCTGGTCGACGCGCCCTGCACCGGTCTGGGCGCACTCCGGCGCCGGCCGGAGGCTCGCTGGCGTCGCCGTCCGGAGGACCTGGCCACGCTGGGGCCGTTGCAGCGTGAGCTGCTCACCTCGGCCCTGGCGGCGACGCGCCACGGCGGCCTGGTGGCCTATGCCACCTGTTCGCCCCACCTGGCCGAGACCGAGTTCGTCGTCTCCGACGTGCTCAAGCGGCACCCCGACGTGGAGATCCTGGACATCAGGCCGCTGCTGCTGGACCGGTCGGGGCAGCCGCTGGCCGACCTGGGGCCTGGCCCCTGGGCGCAGCTCTGGCCGCACCGGCACGGCACCGACGGCATGTTCGTGGCCCTGCTCCGCGTCTGAGCCACCCCTCACTTCGCTAGGCTCGGCGCGTGCAGATCGCCCCGAGCATCCTGTCGGCCGACTTCGCCAACCTGCAGGGCGAGCTGGAGCGCATCGCCGATGCCGACTGGGCGCACGTCGATGTGATGGACGGGCACTTCGTGCCCAACCTGACCGTGGGCCTGCCGGTCGTGGCGGCCTTGGCACGCGTCAGCCCGGTGCCGCTCGACGTCCACCTGATGATCGACGACCCGGACCGGTGGGCTCCCGGCTACGCCGAGGCTGGAGCAGGCTCGGTCACCTTCCACATCGAGGCCGTTGCCGACCCGGTGGCCACGGCCCGCGCGATCAGGGCCGCCGGGGCGCGGGCGGCGTTCGCGGTCAAGCCGGGCACCCCGTTCGCGCCCTATGCCGAGCTGCTGGAGGAGGTCGACATGGTGCTGGTGATGACCGTGGAGCCGGGCTTCGGGGGGCAGTCGTTCATGGCCGACCAGATGCCCAAGGTGCAAGAGGTCCGTCGCGCTGTCACCCGCCACGGTGGGCAGATCTGGGTGCAGGTCGACGGGGGAGTGTCCCAGGACACGATCGAGCAGTGCGCCGCGGCCGGCGCCGACGTCTTCGTGGCTGGTTCGGCGGTGTATGGCGCCCCGGATGCCGCCGCCGCGATCGGCCGGCTGCGGGAGCTGGCGCAGCGCCATACCCACCCCTGAGCTGTGGCAGACTGACACTGACACACGTGCTCCGGGGTCGGTGTAATTCCGAGCCGGCGGTAACAGTCCGCGACCCGACCGCAGCCAGCGGCCGGTTGACCTGGTGAAACTCCAGGACCGACGGTGAAAGTCCGGATGGGAGGCAGCACGGTGCAGGTGCGACGACGGCGTCGGGCGACCCGTTCGGCCGGTGGGCCGACCCCCCGTCGCACCTGTGGTTCACACCCCGGAGCTCGACCACCTGCTGCGTGAGCAGCACGAGCCCACAGGGACGAGCACGACATGATCGACACGCTCCGCGAGATCCTCGCGTGGATCCAGCACGAGTCCATCACCATCGCCGGGCATCCGCTGCCCTGGATGGAGATCATCGGCAACGCCTTCGGCTTCGCCTCCGCCATCCTGGGCATGCGCCGCCGCGTCTGGGCCTGGCCGGTCGGGATCATCGGCAACACGCTGCTCTTCTTCGTGTTCATCTCGGCCACCTTCGACGCGGCCGCGCGCACCCCCCTGTTCGGGCAGGCAGGCCGCCAGATCTTCTTCATCATCACCAGCGTGTACGGCTGGTGGCGCTGGCGGCAGTCGCAGCAGGAGCGCGGGGCGGGGCAGCCGGCCATCGTCCCGCGGTGGGCCACCGCCAGCGAACGGGTCGGCTATGTCGGCGCCTGGGTCGGCGGTGTCCTGGTCGCCCAGTGGCTGCTGAGCATCGTCGGTGCCACCTGGCCGGCCGAACGCTGGTACTTCTGGTTCGACGCGTGGATCCTGGTCGGGTCGATCATCGCCACGTTCGCGATGGCCAAGGGCTGGATCGACTTCTGGCTCTGCTGGATCGCCGTCGACATCGTCGGAGTGCCGCTGCTCTGGCACTCCGGCTACTACCCGACTGCCATCCTCTTCGTCGTCTACGGCGGGTTGGTGCTCTACGGGTTCACGGTGTGGCTGCGCGCCGAGCGGACCGAGACCCCGACCGGGGGCGGACCCACCGAGGTCGAGCCGGCGGAGCAGGCTGAGCCGAGCCGTGCCTGACCGGCCTACCCTGACCGGGTGAGTCCGACCGCCGCCCGTTCTCCCGGCCCCGCCACGGCGTATGCCGTGTTCCGCCCGCGACGTGGGGCGTGGGTGGCCGGGACGTCGGCGATCGCCCTGCTGGCGGTGTTCGTCGTCCTGGCCGTCTTGCTGCCGCAGGAGGGCGTCTCCGGCTGGGGACTGGCCGACCGGGTCGTGCTGGTCGGCTTCGGGATGCTCATCTCCGGTTTCCTCTGGCGCTACACCAGGATCCGGGCGATGCCCTCGCCGCAGGGGCTGCGGGTGGTCAACCTGATCAGCTCACGCGACCTGGAGTGGGCGCAGATCGTGCGGGTCGGCTTCTCCGGGGGCACGCCGTGGGTGGTTCTCGAGCTCACCGACACCGACGAGCTGTCGGTCATGGCGATCCAGCGCGCTGACGGGCCTCACGGGACGCGTGAGGCCGGGCGGCTGGCAGCCCTGGTCGAGCACCACTCGCGGCCCACGGTCCCTCCGGGCTGAGCGCCCGGGCGCCCGGGCGGCAGAGCTCAGTGCTCGGGCGTGGCGAACGCCACGACCTCCGCATCGTCACCCGTGACCTCTACGGCGGCGACAGCGGTGCGGCCGAAGGTGTGCAGGAGCAGCTCGAGGGGAGTTCCGGTCAGCACCACGCTGCCCCGGTCGGCGCCGGGACGGCGCACTGCCGACCGGCCCACGCCTGGTGCCACCAGCACGATGCCCATCGGGCGGCGGCGATGGGCGAGCCGGGCGATCAACGGCAGTGCGCTCCAGATCGCCTTCTCAGTGCGTGCCTCCACGTCCGCGGTCAGCGCCAGCGGCGTGCGGTCCGCCCCGGCCCGGCGGATGTCCTCATGGTGGACGATCATCTCGAACAGGTTGACCCGGTCGTCGACTGCCGGGAGCCGGACAGGTGACCACACGGGAGGTCCGGAGCGGACCCGCCCGACCAGGTCGGCATAGTCCTGCTCAGCCGCCTCGCGGATCAGCTCGTCGGTATGCCGTGCGAACACCTCGAAGCGGACTCCGGGCATCGCATCAGGTCGGGTGTCCCGCACGTGCAGGTGAGCAAGCAGGTCGCGGACCCGCCAGGGTGGGCACAGCGTCGGGCCGTCGGGGTCGGTCGCCAGGGCCGTGTCGCACAGGGCCTCGCGGTGCAGCCGGGCAAGATTCACCCCCTCATTGCACCACGGCCAGCCCGCCCGGCTGCCACGCTGGTGATGGTCGGGCGCCCCGCCGCGGTCCCGGAGGGGTCAGGGCGGCATGCGAAGATATCGGGGCACTTGCCCTGCGAGGTCCTGTCGGATCTGCGCTGACAGCGACCCACAAGGAGCTCCTCACCGGTGACCAGCGCGCCCGCCCGCCCCCTTCAGCCGGCCACCCCCTCCGCCGCGGTCCTGCGCCGCGGCCTTCGCGTCATCTGGACCGGAGTGCGTCAGCAACAGGGGCAGTTCTCCCTGGCGGTCGTGGGGTCGGTGCTGTGGGCGACCGCGACGGTGGCGACCGCCTGGGCGATCGGGCACCTCACCGAGACGGTGATCACCCCAGCAGTGCAGCAAGGGCGGGTCAGCGCGGGCCAGCTGTGGTCGATCCTCGGGCTGCTCGTGGCGATCCTGCTGGTCAACGTCGTGGGCGTGATCCTGCGCCGGGTCACCGCCACGGTGGCCGGGTTCAACCTGCAGGCGATCTACCGCCGACGGGTGACCCGGCAGTACCTCCGTCTCCCGCTCTCCTGGCACCACGCCCACCCCTCAGGCCAGCTGCTGTCCAACGCTCATGCCGACATCGAGGCGACCTGGCAGGTGTTCAACCCGCTGCCGATGGCGCTCGGCGTGATCGTCATGCTGGTCATCGCCGGCACCCAGATGATCCTGGTCGACCCCGCCCTGGCGCTGATCGGCTTCCTGGTCTTTCCGGGTCTGTTCGGCGCCAACCTGGTGTTCCAGCGACGGATGTCGCCCAAGATCACCCACGCCCAGCAGCTGCGGGCCGAGGTCGCCGAGGTCGCGCACGAGTCGTTCGAGGCCGGCCTGGTCGTCAAGGCGATGGGTCGCGAGCGTGAGGAGGCCGAGCGCTTCGGGGCCGCGACCTACCGGCTGCGGGACTCCCTCATCGACGTCGGCCGCACGCGCGGCACCTTCGAGCCGATCGTGGAGGCCATTCCCATGTTCGGCACGCTGGCCGTGCTCGGCGTCGGGACGTGGCGGGTGGCCGACGGGTCGCTGTCCGCCGCGGACGTCGTCGAGGTGGCCTACCTCTTCTCGATCCTGGCTTTCCCCGTGCGGGCGCTGGGCTGGGTGCTGGCCGAGATCCCGCGGTCGGTCGTGGGATATGACCGGGTGGAGGCGGTGTTGCAGGCCAGCGGGTCGATGACCCACGGTGACCGGACCCTGGCCCGCGGGGGGCCTGCGGTGGCCAGTGCCGAGGCGCTGCGGTTCAGCTATCTGGACGAGCCGGCGATCCACGACGTGACCCTGACGATCCCCTCGGGCTCCACGACCGCGCTGGTCGGACCCACCGGGTCCGGCAAGTCGACGTTGACCACGCTCATGCTGCGGCTGGTCGACCCCAGCTCAGGCACCGTGCGGCTCGACGAGGTCGACCTGCGCACGGTGCGTCGCGGTGAGGTGCCGGCCGTCGCGACCCTGGTCTCGCAGCAGACCTTCATGTTCGACGACTCGGTGCGCGGCAACGTGACCCTGGGCGAGGACTTCACCGACGCGCAGGTGCAGGAGGCGCTGGGGGTCGCGCAGGCCACCGGCTTCGTCGACGCCCTGCCGCTCGGGATGGAGACGGTGATCGGGGAGAGAGGCGGGACGCTGTCCGGCGGACAGCGCCAACGGATCGCCCTGGCTCGGGCAGTCATCCGCAGGCCGCGGCTGCTCATCCTGGACGACGCCACCAGCGCCGTCGACCCCTCCGTCGAGCAGGCGATCCTGGCCGGCCTGCGCCAGGCGCGGCAGGGCATGACCGTCCTGGTCGTCGCCTACCGGATGGCCACGATCCAGCTCGCCGACGAGATCGTGTATGTGGAGCGGGGCCGCGTCGTCGGCCAGGGCAGCCACGCCGACCTCCAGGCCCAGCACAGCGGCTACGCGGACCTGGTGACCGCCTACTCTCGCGAGGCCGCGGAGCGAGCCGCGATCACAGCGGAGGAGGAGCGATGACCGGGGAGCCGCTGACCAGCAGCCGGATCGAGGGCAGCTCGGCCCTGGGCACGATGGCGACCCTGCGCCGGGGGCTGGAGCTCAGCCCGGAGCTGCGCCGGGGGCTGGGGTTCACCGTTGCCCTGGCCCTGGTCGCCACACTCGGCCGGGTCCTCATCCCGTTCGTGGTGCAGCAGGTCACCGACAACGGGATCCTGGCCTCAGGCGGACCCGACCTGCGCTTCGTGGGCACGCTCGTGCTTGCCGCTGCCGGGGTGATCGTGCTCACCTCCACCGCCCAGTTCCTGGTCAACTACCGACTCTTCCGCTCCGCGGAGTCGGGTCTGGCCACCCTGCGGCTGACCGCCTTCCGGCACATCCACGACCTGTCCATGCTGACCCAGAGCACCGAACGTCGAGGAGCGCTCGTCAGCCGGGTCACCAACGACGTCGACACGATCTCCATGTTCGTCCAGTTCGGTGGCCTGATGCTGCTGATCTCCTCCGCGCAGATCGTCGTCGCGACGACGTTGATGCTCATCTACAGCCCGATCCTGGCCGGCGTGGTCTATCTCTGCTTCCTGCCGCTGATGATCCTGGTCAAGCGCTGGCAGCCGATGCTGGGCCGGGCCTACGGCGTGGTCCGCGTCAAGGTCGGCGACATGCTCGGCGCGATCTCGGAGTCCATCGTCGGGGCGCTGACGATCCGCGCCTACGGCGTGGAGGACCGCACCGCCGCGCGGATCGACACGGCCGTCGAGGAGCACCGGCGGGCGGCGATCAAGGCCCAGGTGCGCTCGGTCATCGCCTTCGTCTCCGGGCAGCTCTTCGGCGGGCTGACTACGGCCATCGTGCTGGTGGTCGGCACCGTGCTGGCCGTGGACGGCCGGATCAGCCTGGGACAGCTCCTGGCGTTCCTGTTCCTGGTCAACCTGTTCACCCAGCCGGTGCTGATGGCCACCGAGATCCTGTCCGAGATGCAGAACGCGATCGCCGGCTGGCGCCGGGTGATCGGCGTCATCGACACCCCCGCCGACGTGTCGGACCCCGGCGACGCCGGCGTGCGCCTGCCGCGAGGTCCGATCACGGTCGACTTCGAGCAGGTGAGCTACGCCTACCCCGGCGGCGACCTGGTGCTGCGTGAGGTCGACCTGCACTTCGCCCCGCGCACCCGGGTGGCCATCGTCGGCGAGACCGGCTCGGGCAAGACGACCGTGGCCAAGCTGCTGACGCGGCTGATGGACCCGACGTCCGGCAGGGTGCTCATCGACGGGGTGGACCTGCGCACCATCGCGTTCGACTCCCTGCGCCGGCGCATCGTGATGGTCCCGCAGGAGGGCTTCCTGTTCGACCAGTCGCTGGTCGACAACATCCGCTTCGGACGGCCGCAGTCCAGCGACGACGAGGTCGCGCTGGCGCTCACCGAGCTCGGGCTCGACCCCTGGCTGGAGGGACTGCCACACGGCCTGCAGACGCAGGTCGGTCAGCGGGGTGAGTCGCTGTCCGCCGGTGAGCGTCAGCTGGTGGCCCTGGCCCGGGCCTACCTGGCCGACCCCGACCTGCTGGTCCTCGACGAGGCGACCAGTGCGGTGGACCCCTCCACCGAGGTGCGCATCCAGCGCGCCCTGGAGGGCCTGACCCGAGGCCGCACCTCGGTGGCGATCGCCCACCGCCTGTCGACCGCGGAGGCCGCCGATGTCGTCGTCGTGGTCGACCAGGGGCGGATCGTCGAGGTCGGTTCGCACAGGACGCTGGTCGGCGCCGGTGGGGTCTACACCCGGATGCACGCCTCCTGGGCAGCGCAGCAGACCGAGGGTGCGGTGCCGTGAGCCGTCCGCGGCTCTCCAGCCGGATGGCCCGGGTGCTGGCGCTGGCCGGGACGTTGGTCGTGCTGCTGGCTGCCAGCCGCAGCTGGGTCGTCGTCGACGACGCGGACCCCGTGCTGGGCCGGACCTCGACGAGCCTGACCGGGGGAGACCTCAGCAGTGCCGTCGTCGCGCTGGCCCTGGCGGCCCTGGCTGCGCTCCTGGTCAGTCTGCTCGCCGGCCGGTGGGTCAGCCGGGTCGGCGCGCTGGTCGTGACGGCAGCCGGGCTTGCTGTGGGTGTGGTGGTCGGGCAGCTCCTGGCGAACCCCGCGCAGGCGGTCGCGGCCGCGCGTGACGCGGCGGTGCAGGGCGGGTCGACCAGCGCGCAGGGGCTTGCCGTCAGCCCCTGGCCGTGGGTTGCCTTGGTGGGGGCAGCGGGCGTGGCCATCGGTGGGGGCGCGCTGCTGGTGCTGCCTTCGGGGTCGCCGGCACCCCGCCGGCCGGCCCGGTCGGTCCGGTCGGTCGGAGACGGCTCACCGGACGGTGAGGACGGCTCACCTGACGGTGAGGGCGGGGGAGTGCCCCCCCGTCCGCGCGCCGAGGATGACTGGGACCGGCTCAGTCGCGGCGAGGACCCGACCACCTGACATGATGTGGGTGCAGCGTCGGTCGGCAGATCAGGAGCAACCACGATGAGCGAGTCCGGACACGGTCACAGCGTCGCCGCCTGGACGGGGGTGGTCATCCTCCTGCTCGCCTCGGCGATCCTGGCCGTCGGCATCTACTTCGGGTGGGGCTGGACCTACTGGGTGGGCAGCGCCGTGGCTGTCGTCGGCGTCGCTGCCTGGTATGGCTTGGCCGCCGCCGGGTTCGGTGAGAAGGCGCACGACTCCGCCGCTGCCCACCACTGACCGCCACACGGAGCCGTACGCCCCGTGTGGCACGCTGGTCCGGTGCCGACCGTCCTGGACCAGATCGTGGCTGGCGTGCGGGAGGACCTGGAGACCCGTCGCCGCGCACGGCCCCTGACCCAGCTCCGGGAGCTGCTCGAGCACGACGAGGCGACCGCCGCGCCACGCGATGCCCACGCCGCCCTCTCCCAGCCCGGTGTCCAGGTGATCGCCGAGGTCAAGCGGCGTAGCCCCAGCAAGGGGGACCTGGCCCAGATCGACGACCCGGCGGCGTTGGCCCGGGCCTATGCCGCGGGCGGAGCCGCGGTGGTCAGCGTGCTGACCGAGGAGCGGCGGTTCGGGGGGAGCCTGGCCGACCTGACCGCGGTCCGGGCCGCCGTCGACCTACCGGTGCTGCGCAAGGACTTCGTGGTCGACCCCTACCAGGTGTTCGAGGCGCGCGTGCACGGCGCTGACCTGGTGCTGCTCATCGTCGCCGCGCTCGGAGCAGGCAGAGCTGGGCACCCTGCACGACCTCGTCCGTCAGCTGGGCATGCATGCCTTGGTCGAGGTCCACGACGAGGACGAGGTCTCCCGCGCAGTGGATGTGGGGGCCAGGATCATCGGGGTCAACGCTCGCGACCTGCGCACCCTGGACATCGACAGTCAGGCCTTCGGGCGGTTGGCTCCGGCCATCCCGGCCGGCGTGCTGCGGGTGGCCGAGTCGGGCATCCGGGGTCCGCAGGACGTCCGGTTGCTGGCCGAGCTCGGGGCCGACGCCGTGCTCGTGGGCGAGGCGCTGGTCACCGGCGGGCGTCCGGAGCAGTCTGTCCGTGAGCTCGTGGCCGCTGGCCGGTCTGACGACAGCCCGCTGTCAGCCCTTCATGCTGGCCCTCCGCTGATGCCCGCCGCGACGGCTCAACCGCCCACTGCGGTGCCCACCGACCCGGGCTGGGAGCAGGTGCAGGCTCGGTTGGGCAGGTTCGGGAAGTTCGGTGGTCGCTTCGTGCCCGAAGCGCTGGTCGCGGCACTGGATGAGCTCGACGAGGCCTGGGGCAAGGCGATGGTCGACCCCGACTTCCTGGACGAGCTCGGCCGGCTGCAGCGCGACTACGTCGGGCGCCCCAGCCCGCTCACCGAGGTGCCGCGCTTCGCCGCGCACGCGGGAGGCGCACGCGTCTTCCTCAAACGGGAGGATCTCAACCACACCGGGTCGCACAAGATCAACAACGTGCTGGGGCAGGCGCTGCTGACCGTGCGGATGGGCAAGAAGCGGGTGATCGCCGAGACCGGTGCCGGCCAGCATGGCGTGGCGACCGCGACGGCGGCCGCCTTGTTCGGCCTGGAGTGCACCGTCTACATGGGTCGCAAGGACACTGAGCGCCAGGCGCTCAACGTGGCCCGGATGCGGCTGCTCGGAGCCGAGGTGGTCCCGGTCCTGACCGGCAGCGCGACCCTGAAGGACGCGATCAACGAGGCGATGCGCGACTGGGTCACCAACGTGGACAGCACCCACTACCTGCTCGGCACGGTGACCGGCCCGCACCCGTTCCCCACGATGGTCCGGGACTTCCACTCCGTCATCGGCGAGGAGGCCTACGACCAGATCCGCGCAGCGACCGGCGGCCTGCCCGACATCGTCTGCGCCTGCGTCGGCGGCGGCTCCAACGCGATGGGGATCTTCCACCGCTTCGTCGGCGAGCCCACGGTCCGGCTGGTCGGTCTGGAGGCCGGGGGCGAGGGCGTCGCGTCGGGCCGCCATGCGGCGCGGTTCAGCGGGGGCGAGCCGGGGGTGCTGCACGGCGCTGCCACCTACGTCCTGCAGGACCCCGACGGTCAGACCCAGGAGTCGCACTCGGTCTCCGCCGGGCTGGACTACCCGTCGGTGGGCCCCGAACACGCTTTCCTGCACGACTCCGGGCGTGCCGAGTACCGGCCGGTGACCGACCAGGAGGCGATGGACGCCTTCTCGCTGCTCTGCCGGACCGAGGGCATCATCCCGGCGATCGAGAGCGCCCATGCCCTTGCGGGGGCGCTCGTGCTCGGGCGGGAGACGGGCGAAGGCACCGTGATCCTGGTCAACCTCTCCGGTCGTGGGGACAAGGACGTCGACACCGCCGCCCGGTGGTTCGGGCTCCTCGACGAGCCCGGCGCGTCCTCGTGAGCGGTCTGGCCGCGGTCTTCGCCCGGTGTCGGGAGGAGGGCCGGGCGGCACTGGTCGGCTATCTGCCAGCGGGCTATCCGACGATGGCGTCTTCGCTGGAGGCGATGCGCGTGCTCGTCGACAACGGGGTCGACATCGTCGAGGTCGGCCTGCCCTACAGCGACCCGCTGATGGACGGCCCGATGGTCGCCACGGCGGTCGAGCAGGCGCTGGCGGCAGGGTTCCGCGTGGACGGAGTCTTCGAAGCGGTGCAGACCGTCACCGAGGCTGGTGGCGCCGCCGTGGTGATGACCTACTGGAACCCCGTCCTGCGGCGTGGTGTCGAGCGGTTCGCCGCCGACCTGCGTGCTGCCGGAGGGCACGGGCTGATCACCCCGGACCTCATCCCCGACGAGGCCGAGGAGTGGCGCGCCGTCGCGGCTCAGCACGGGCTCGACCCGATCTTCCTGGTCGCGCCCAGCAGCACCGACGCCCGGCTGGCCATGACGACGGCTGCCTCCCGCGGGTTCGTGTATGCCGCGTCCACCATGGGGGTGACCGGCGTCCGGGCCACTGTCGGGGACCAGGCCGCCCGGCTGGTGGCGCGGGTCCGTGCCGTGAGCGACCTCCCCGTCTGCGTGGGTCTTGGCGTCTCCACCGGCGGGCAGGCGGCCGAGGTCGCGCGGTTCGCCGACGGGGTCATCGTCGGGTCGGCGCTGGTTCGCGCGCTCAACCAGAGCCCCGCCGCCCTGGCTCAGCTCACGCAGGAGCTCAGCGCCGGAGTGCGCGGCGCGGCGTGACCACCCAGCAGACCAGCCCTCGCTCGGGCGTCCTCCCGGCCATCGGGCTGCTGGCCCGACTCGCCCTCGGCGGCACCCTGCTCGTCGCGGGCGCGCTCAAGCTGGCCGACCTCACCGGCTCCGTGCAGTCGGTGCTCGCCTACGAGCTGGTCGGCTATGAGGCGGCGCAGCTGGTCGGCACCGTGCTGCCGGTCCTGGAGTGCGCGACGGGTCTGCTGCTCATCCTGGGCCTGCTCACCCGACCAGCAGCGGTCGCGGGGACCGCGCTGATGGTGCTCTTCGTCGTGGCCATCGCCTCGGCATGGGCTCGCGGCCTGAGCATCGACTGCGGCTGCTTCGGCACCGGTGGGACGGTGGCGGACGGCGAGACCGCCTACCTCTCGGAGATCCTGCGCGACCTGGCCCTCGCCGCGGCAGGGGTGCTGCTCATCCTGCTGCCCTACACTCCGTTCTCGCTCGACCGCGCGCTCGCGCAGAAAGGGGTCCGCTGATGGCCCGCCGACCTGTCCCCGCTCCGCCGCCGCCGGCCAAGGCGCCGACGGCACTGATCGGCGCCGTCGTGCTCGCCGCCGTCCTGCTCGTGGGCCTGGTCGTCTACATCGCGACGCGGTCGTCGGTCGACCCGGCGGTCGGCGGCTCGCCGAGCTCCCTGGCCGGCGGAGGGGGCATCCAGGTGCCCGCACCGGCTGACCCGGACCTGCCCCAGGTGCACCTCTACGAGGACTTCCAGTGCCCGGGGTGCGGCGTCCTGGAGGCCACCTCGGGAGCCGCCTTCACCCAGGCGGCCGAGGCGGGGCAGATCCAGCTGACCTACACGCTGATGTCCTTCCTGGACGGCAACCTGCGCAACGACTCCTCCTCCCGCGCGGCCAACGCGGCCCTGTGCGCGGACGACCAGGGTGCCTTCGCGGCCTACCACGCCGAGGTCTACGCCCACCAGCCGGCGCAGGAGGGGCAGGGGTGGACCGATGACGAGCTGGTCGGCTTCGCCGGGTCGGCCGGGATCAGCGGTGCCGGGCTGGAGAGCTTCACCTCCTGCCTGACGCAGGACACCCACGGCGCCTACGTCGAGGCGATGCAGGCCAAGGCCAACCAGGACGGCATCACCGGCACGCCGCGGGTCTTCTGGGACGGCACCGAGCTGACCGACCAGGAGATGGCCGCGCTGCAGCGGGACCCGGCGGCGCTGACCGCCATCCTGGCGGCCCGGCCGTGAGCCTGGTCAGCGCGATCCCGAGCCCTGAGGTCGCGGTCTGGCACCTCGGCCCGCTGCCCCTGCGCGCCTACGCCCTCTGCATCCTGCTCGGCATCCTGGCCGCCATCGTCATCACCCACCACCGGCTCAAGGCCCGCGGAGGCACCGGCCAGGAGGTCTATGACATCGCCCTCTGGGCCATCGTGCTGGGCATCATCGGGGGACGGATCTACCACGTCATCAGCAGCCCGTGGCCCTACTTCGGCGAGAACGGCACGCCGCTCAACGCGCTGCGCATCTGGGACGGCGGCCTCGGCATCTGGGGGGCGATCGCCCTCGGCGCCGTCGGCGCGTGGATCGGCTGTCGCCGCTACGGCCACCGGTTCGCCGACTTCGCCGACAGCCTCGCGCCGGGGCTGCTCGTGGCGCAGGCCCTGGGCCGCTGGGGCAACTGGTTCAACAACGAGCTGTATGGCGGTCCGGCCACCGGTCCGTTCTCGCTGACCATCCACGAGTGGGACCAGTCGGCCGGCGAGGCCGTCCGCGACGCCTCCGGCAACGCGGTCGTCGAGGGCACGTTCGCGCCGACCTTCCTCTACGAGTCGCTGTGGTGCCTCCTCGTGGCACTGGCCATCCTGCTGGTCGACCGGCGGGTGCGGTTCGCGCGCGGTCAGGTCTTCGCCCTCTACATCATGGGCTACACGCTGGGCCGGTTCTTCTTCGAGCTGATGCGCACCGACGAGGCCCAGCTGGTCTTCGGTGCGCGGATCAACGTGTGGGTCTCGATCGGGGTGTTCCTGCTCGGTCTGGCGTTGTTCGTGTGGCGTGGGCGCGTCGGCGACTACCCGCCACGGGGCCTGCGCCAGCAGCGAGGTCGCCGACGAGCCAGCGGTGGTCCCAGCAGCGACCTGATCCCCCTAGGGTGGTGGTCATGCGCCGCGCCAAGATCGTCTGCACCCTGGGACCTGCCGTCGACGGTTACGACCAGATGCGGGCGCTGGTCGCCGCCGGCATGGACGTCGCCCGCCTCAACATGTCGCACGGCAACCACGACGACCACGACGCGCGCTACCTGCTGGCCCGCCAGGCCGGCGACGAGCTGGAGCACGCGGTCGCGGTGCTCGCCGACCTGCAGGGACCGAAGATCCGCACCGGAACCTTCGCCTCCGGGCCGGTCGAGCTCGCCGCGGGCGACACCTTCACGATCACCACCCGGGACGTCCCGGGCGACCGCGAGTGCGTCAGCACGACCTACGCGGGCCTGGCCGGAGACGTGCATCCCGGGCACGACCTGCTGATCGACGACGGCAAGCTGCAGCTGACGGTGACCGAGGTGACCGAGACCGACGTGATCTGCCAGGTGGTCGTCGGGGGTGTGGTGTCCAACAACAAGGGGATCAACCTGCCCGGCACACCGCTGAGCGTCCCTGCGCTGAGCGAGAAGGACGCCGAGGACCTGCGCTGGGCGCTGCGTCGTGGTGTCGACTTCATCGCGCTGAGCTTTGTCCGCTCCGCCGCGGACATCGTCGACGTGCACGCGATCATGGACGAGGAGGGGGTGCGCCTGCCCGTCATCGCCAAGATCGAGAAGCCGCAGGCCGTCGACAACCTCGCCGAGATCGTCGCCGCCTTCGACGGGCTGATGGTGGCGCGCGGCGACCTCGGGGTCGAGCTCCCGTTCGAGATGGTCCCGCTCGTGCAGAAGCAGGCGGTCGAGCTGTGCCGGCGCAACGCCAAGCCGGTCATCGTCGCCACGCAGGTGCTGGAGTCGATGATCACCAACCCCCGCCCGACCCGGGCCGAAGCCAGCGACTGCGCCAACGCGGTGCTCGACGGTGCCGACGCGATCATGCTGTCGGGGGAGACCAGTGTGGGGGCCTGGCCGATCCGCGCGGTCGAGACGATGGCGACGATCATCGCCAACATCGAAGAGCACGCGATGGACCGGATCCGCCCACTCGGCAGCCGTCCGCACACCACCGGCGGGGCGGTCACGCTGGCTGCGGCGGAGATCGCCGAGCTGCTCGACTGCCGCTACATGGTCACCTTCACCCATGGCGGCGACTCCGCGCGGCGGCTGGCCCGGCTGCGGCCGAAGACGCCCATGCTGGCCTTCACCCCCATCCCGGCCACGCGGTCCAAGCTGGCGATGACCTGGGGTGTCGAGACGTTCATCGTGCCGATGGTCGACCACACCGACGACATGGTGCTGCAGGTCGACGAGGCCCTCATCTCCGAGGAGCGCTGCGAGATCGGCGACCTCATCATCATCGTGGCCGGCTCACCGCCCGGGGCTCCCGGCCACACCAACGCGCTGCGGCTGCACCGCGTCGGCGATGCCGTGCACGGCCCTGCGCCGGCCTACAAGGCCCTGCGCGGCGAGGCCTGAGCGGCTCGCTCCGCGCCGGCCCCTGGGTCGCCCGCCGGTATGCTGTCCGGGCACCCGCCGGGGTGGTGGAATGGCAGACACGGGGCACTCAAAATGCTCTGCTCGCAAGGGCGTGCGGGTTCAAGTCCCGCTCCCGGCACTTGGTTCTTCTAGGCTCAGGTTTCGCCCCTCTGCGCCTTGCCCGACACCCCTCATGGCAGCGTCTCTGGCCTTTGCGTGCGCCGCGTCGAACCGCACTCACCGCGGCAGTTGGGCACTGACCGCGGGTGATGTGCCGCGGTGAGTGGGCGTCAGCCGCGGTATGTGGCGCGGCGGGGGCCTCATCCGACTCACCGCGCCAGGTGGGCGTCAAACGACCGTCTCGCCAGACGCGGACCGACTCACCGCGGCACGTGGGCACTGACCGCGGGTGATGTGCCGCGGTGAGTGGGCGTCAGCCGCGGTATGTCGCGTGCATCGCCGGTGTCCCGGGGTGTCGCTGAGTCATCTGGCCGAAACACGGTGCGGGCTATCGTGGTGAGGTGACCGATCGCCCCACGCCCCAGCCGCCGCGCAGCTCGCCCGTGAAGGCCAAGACCACGGCAGAGCCCGAGGCCGCAGGTGCGCCGAACGCCAGCGCGGAAGGTGACGTCGGGGTGGGCGCCGAGGTGGCAGGCGACCTCGGCGTGAGCGCCAACGCCGCCGCTGAGGCGGACAGCTCGCCAGCGCCGGAGGTCCCAGCGGCTCCGGCTGGTGGCTTGCGCATCCTGCTGGCCGAGGACGAGGCCCTGATCCGTCTCGACCTCGCCGAGATGCTGGAAGAGGCCGGTCACCAGGTCGTCGGGCAGGCCGGCGACGGGGAGCAGGCGCTCGCGCTGGCCCGCGAGCTGCGACCCGACCTCGTCGTGATGGACATCAAGATGCCGGGGATGGACGGCCTGAGCGCCGCCGAGGTGCTGGGCCGGGAGGCGATCGCCCCGGTGGTCATGCTCACCGCGTTCAGCGACAAGACCCTGGTCGAGCGAGCCCGCGACGCCGGCGTCATGGCCTACGTCGTCAAGCCGTTCACCGCCGCCGACGTGCTGCCGGCGATCGAGATCGCCCGGCCCCGCTGGCAGGAGTTCCAGGCGGTGCAGGGCGAGGTGGCGGACCTGGAGGAGCGGTTCGAGACCCGCAAGCGCCTCGACCGCGCCAAGGGCGTCCTCATGCAGCAGTCCAAGCTCAGCGAGGCGCAGGCGTTCCGCTGGATCCAGAAGGCGGCGATGGACCGCAGGCTGTCGATGCGCGAGGTCGCCGACGCGGTGATCGAGCAGTTCGCCCCCCAGGGCTGACCGGGGCAGCGGTCTGGTCAGGTCAACGCACTGACCGCCGTGACCAGCAGCGGCGCCACGAGCAGGGCCGGCAGCAGGTCGCCCACCGGGATGTCGCGCACACGCAGCAGTCGCAACGAGACGCCGACCAGCAGCAGCCCGCCGACGGCGGTGAGGGCGGCGATGTGGGCCTCCGGGAGGACCGAGCCGAGCGCCATACCGGCCAGGGTCAGCGAGCCCTGCACCACGGCGACCGAGACGGCCGAGAAGAGCACGCCGACGCCGAACGTGGACGCGAACGCCAGCGCGGCGAAGCCGTCGAGCACGGACTTCAGGACGAGCTGGTCGATGCCACGGCCCAGCCCGTCGTTCAGCGACCCGAGGATCACCAGTGGCCCGACGCAGAACAGCAGCGAGGTGGTCAGCCAGCCCTCGATGAACCGCTCGCGCGCGCTGACCGCTCCGTCACCGACGTCCGCAGCCGACGGCACGCGGCGGGACACCCACGCCTGAAGCACGCCGGCCAGCGACTCCAGCCGTCGCTCGATGCCCAGCAGTGACCCGGCGATGCCACCGATCAGCAGCGAGCCGAGCACCACGAGCACGGGGACGCCTTCCCCGACCTCGGCCACCAGCTCCGGTGCGGTGACCGACAGTGCCGAGAGCCCGGCGACCAGGAGCGTGACCAGTCCGAGGCAGTCGGTGACGACCGAGCGCGTGCGTTCGGGCAGCCGGTGGCCGACGGTCATCCCCAGCGTCCCGCCGACCAGGACGGTGACCACGTTGACCAGGGTGCCGATGCCGGGGAAGGCGCCTTCCACCTCAGCGGGCCACGGGCTGGTCGCGCAGCTGGCAGGTCAGTCGAGCGGTGCAGACGCGCCGACCCTGCTCGTCGCTGACCACGATCTCGTAGGCCGCGATGGTGCGTCCCAGGGCCAGGGGAGTGGCCACCCCGGTGACCCAGCCCGCCCGCATCGCGCGGTGGTGCGTGACGTTGAGGTCGATGCCGACCGAGACACGTCCGGGTCCCGCATGGGCCAGTGCGGCCACCGAGGCTAGCGTCTCGGCGAGCGCTGCGCTGGCCCCACCGTGCAGCAGCCCGAACGGCTGGGTGTTGCCCGCGACCGGCATCCGTCCCTCGGTGCGGTCGGCGCCGATCCTGGTGACCTCGATGCCGAGCCGGTCGGCGAGGGTGCCACGGCTGAGCTCGCGCAACGACTCCACGGTCACGGCAGGGGCACTGTCGGTCATGGGTCCTAGGGTGTCACGCGTGAGTCGACTGATGCTGCTGGACGGGCACTCCCTGGCCTACCGTGCTTTCTTCGCCCTGCCGGCAGAGAACTTCGCGACGGCCACGGGCCAGACCACCAACGCGGTCTTCGGCTTCACCTCCATGTTGATCAACATGCTGCGCGACGAGGCGCCGACCCACCTGGCCGTCTGCTTCGACAAGTCCCGGGTCACCTTCCGCAGCGAGCAGTACGCCGAGTACAAGGCCGGCCGCTCCAAGTCGCCGGAGGAGTTCTCCAGCCAGCTGCCCCTGATCCGTCAGGTCCTCGACGCGCTGCGCATCCACCACCTGGAGATGGCCGGATACGAGGCCGACGACCTGATCGCCACGCTGACCACCTCGGCCCGCGAGGAGGGGATGGAGGTCGTGATCTGCTCCGGCGACCGCGACGCCTTCCAGCTGGTCGAGCCCAGGGTCACCGTCCTCTACCCCGTGCGAGGCGTCTCGGAGGTGTCGCGGATCACCCCGGAGGCGGTCTTCGAGCGTTATGGCGTGCCGCCGGAGCGTTACAGCGACCTCGCGGCGATGGTCGGCGAGTCCTCGGACAACCTGCCGGGAGTGCCCGGTGTCGGCCCGAAGACCGCGGCCAAGTGGATCACGGCGTTCGGTGACCTGCACGGCATCGTCGAGCACGCCGACCAGCTGCCCGGCAAGGCCGGCCAGGCGCTGCGCGACCACCTGGGCGACGTGCTGCGCAACCGCCAGCTCAACCAGCTGGTCGGCGACCTCTCCCTCGACCTGACCATGGCCGATCTCGAGCGACAGTCGTGGGACCGTGAGGAGATCCACCGGGTCTTCGACGCACTCGAGTTCCGCGTGCTGCGCGACCGGCTCTTCGACTACCTCGACCCGGTGGCCGAGGAGGCCGACCAGGGCATCGAGGTCGACGGCGACCGGCTCACCTCCGCCGAGCTGCCGGCGTGGCTGAGCGACCACGCCCCGTCCGGCACCCGCGCGGGCCTGCACGTCGTCGGCAGCTGGTCCCGCGGCACCGGCGACGCCACCGGCCTGGGCATCGCCGCTGGTGACCACGCTGCCTACCTCGACCTGACCGACCTCGACGAACCCGCCGAGCAGGCGCTGGCGGCCTGGCTGGCCGATCCGTCGGTTCCCACGGTGCTGCACGACGCCAAGGGCCCCCAGCAGGCACTGCACGCCCGAGGCCTGCCCGTGGGCGGGCTCGTCGGCGACACCGCGCTGGCGGCCTATCTGGTCCGGCCCGACCAGCGGTCCTACGACCTGGCCGACCTGGTCCTGCGCTACCTGCGCCGAGAGCTGCGGGCAGAGGACGAGGAGCCGGAGGCAGCTCAGGGACAGCTCGCGCTCGACCTGGGTGCCCCCGACGAGCCCGACGCCGACGAGTCGGCGGCCCGCTCGGCGATGGTGCACGCCCAGGCGGTGCTCGACCTGTCGCTCGTGCTCGACACCGAGCTGGAGCAGGTCCAGGGGCAGAGCCTGCTGGCCGACCTCGAGCTGCCTCTGATGGGGGTGCTGTCCCGGATGGAACGGGCCGGCATCGCGGTGGACGTGCCGGCGCTGCAGGCCCTGGAGGCCGACTTCGCCGCCGCGATGCAGGAGGCGCAGGCTGCGGCGTGGGCCGCGATCGACGACGACACCGTCAACCTCGGCTCGCCCAAGCAGCTGCAGACCGTGTTGTTCGAGACACTCAAGCTGCCCAAGACGCGCCGGACCAAGACCGGATACACCACTGACGCCGACGCGCTGCAGTGGCTCTACGAGCAGACCGAGCACCCGTTCATGGCCGCGTTGCTGAGGCACCGCGACGCGGCCCGGCTGCGGGTCACCGTCGAGGGCCTGCTCCGCTCGGTCTCCGACGACGCACGGATCCACACCACCTACCAGCAGACGATCGCCGCCACCGGCCGGCTGTCCTCCACCGACCCCAACCTGCAGAACATCCCGATCCGCACCGAGGAGGGCCGCCGGATCCGCGAGGCGTTCGTGGTCGGCGACGGCTTCGGCACCCTGATGTCCGCCGACTACAGCCAGATCGAGATGCGGATCATGGCCCACCTGTCCGGCGACCAGGGGCTGATCGAGGCGTTCCGCAGCGGGGAGGACCTGCACCGCTTCGTCGGGTCGCGGGTGTTCGGCGTCGAGCCCGAGGCGGTCACCGCGGCGATGCGCAGCAAGGTCAAGGCGATGAGCTACGGGCTGGCCTACGGGCTGTCCGCCTTCGGCCTGTCCAAGCAGCTGACCATCTCCACCAGCGAGGCGGCCGGTCTGATGGAGGAGTACTTCGCCCGCTTCGGCGGGGTCCGTGACTACCTCAGGGACATCGTCGTCGAGGCGCGGAGCACCGGGTTCACCGAGACCATGCTCGGGCGGCGCCGCTACCTGCCTGACCTCAACTCCGACAACCGGCAGCGGCGCGAGATGGCCGAGCGGATGGCCCTGAACGCGCCGATCCAGGGGTCGGCCGCCGACATCATCAAGGTGGCCATGCTCGAGGTGGAGCGTGCCCTGACCTCGGCCGGCGCCCGGTCCCGGATGCTCCTGCAGGTGCACGACGAGCTGGTGCTGGAAGTTGCGGAGGAGGAGCGGTCCGACGTGGAGGCTCTGGTGCGCACGCAGATGGGTGCCGCCGTGCAGATGGACGTGCCGCTGGACGTGAGCATCGGGTGGGGTCGCTCCTGGCACGATGCTGCCCACTGAGCCGGCGCCGGGGGAGTCGCTGCGCCGGACTTCGGGGGAGTCTCTGACCCAGGCGCCCGAGGGACTTCTCAGCCGCGTCGGGTGAGGAAGATGGCGGTGCCGGGCAGCAGCTCTCCGCGAAGGCGGCTCCAGCCGCCCCACTCATGCTCCGCGCCGGCCCGCCACTCCGGCTCCACGAGATCGTCCAGCACCAGGCCGGCGGCCACCAGCTCACGCACCCGGTCGCCGAGGGTGCGGTGGTGCTCGGCATAGCTCGCCGCACCGTCGGCCGCCTGCTCCACGTAGGCGCGGCGGTCGAAGTAGGAGTGCTGAGCCGTGAGACCGGCCTGTCCCGGCTCGTCCAGGAACGCCCAACGCACCGGGTGGGTCACTGAGAACACCCATCGGCCCCCGGGGCGCAGCACCCGTGCGACCTCACGCATCAGCCCGGCGGAGTCGGCGACGAAGGGCACCGCGCCATAGGCCGAGAAGGCCAGGTCGAAGGCGGCATCGGCGAACGGCAGGCTCGTCGCGTCGCACTGCAGGTATGCCGTGGGGTGAGGTTCCCGCGGGCTGCCGGCGTCGATGGTGCGGGCTCGCCGGAGCATCTGCTCGGACAGGTCAGTGGCCACCGCCCGCGCTCCGTGGCGTGCGCACCACCGGGCACCCTGCGCCCCACCGGCTCCGACCTCCAGCACGTCGAGGCCGCGGACGTCGCCGAGCAGCTGCAGCTCGCCCTCGGTCCAGCCCTCGGGTCCCCAGGTCAGCTCGGCGTCACCGAGGAAGTGCCCGTGCTCGGCGTAGTAGGCCACCGCCTCGGCGTCCCACCATCCTCGGTTGGCGGCCGCGCTCTCGGCCTGGTCGACGGAGCGACGCAGCGCCTCGCCGGCGTTGGCGACCTCGGCCGGCTCACCCGCCATACCGGCTCCTCACGCTGGACCGCGGCAGATTGCTCCCCTGGCCGCGGACGGATACCATGGCCCTGCGCATCGCGTGCGCTGACGCGTGCCCGCGCACCCATCCTGTCCATCCCCGGGCGGGGGATCCGACCGACACCCGTTGTCGACCGGCTCTTCTCGCCCACAGACTATGCCCACAACGGAGCCCCTACTACATGACTGCTACCACGGCCGACAAGGCCATCGCTCAGATCGCGATCAACGACTTCGGGTCTGAGGAGGAGCTGCTCGCCGCGATCGACGCCACGATCAAGAACTTCAACGACGGAGACATCGTCGAGGGCGTCATCGTCAAGGTCGACCGGGACGAGGTCCTGCTCGACATCGGCTACAAGACCGAGGGGGTCATCCCCTCCCGCGAGCTGGCGATCAAGCACGACGTCGACCCGTCCGAGGTCGTCTCCGTCGGAGACGTCGTCGAGGCCCTGGTCCTGCAGAAGGAGGACAAGGAGGGGCGCCTGATCCTGTCCAAGAAGCGCGCCCAGTACGAGCGCGCCTGGGGCTCGATCGAGAAGGTCAAGGAGGAGGACGGCGTCGTCACCGGCACCGTCATCGAGGTCGTCAAGGGCGGCCTCATCGTCGACATCGGCCTGCGCGGCTTCCTGCCCGCCTCGCTGGTGGAGATGCGCCGCGTCCGCGACCTGCAGCCCTACGTCGGCAAGGCCATCGAGGCCAAGATCATCGAGCTGGACAAGAACCGCAACAACGTGGTCCTGTCCCGCCGTGCCTGGCTCGAGCAGACCCAGTCCGAGGTGCGCACGACGTTCCTGCGCGAGCTGGCCAAGGGCCAGGTCCGCTCCGGTGTGGTCAGCAGCATCGTCAACTTCGGTGCCTTCGTCGACCTCGGGGGCGGTGTCGACGGCCTCGTGCACGTCTCCGAGCTCTCCTGGAAGCACATCGACAACCCCGGCGAGGTCGTCGAGGTCGGCGATGAGGTCACCGTGGAGGTGCTCGACGTCGACATGGACCGTGAGCGCGTCTCGCTCTCGCTCAAGGCGACGCAGGAGGACCCCTGGCAGCACTTCGCCCGGACCCACGCGATCGGCCAGGTCGTCCCCGGCAAGGTCACCAAGCTCGTGCCGTTCGGCGCTTTCGTCCGCGTCGAGGACGGCATCGAGGGCCTGGTCCACATCTCCGAGCTGGCCGAGCGCCACGTGGAGCTGCCGGAGCAGGTCGTCACCGTGGGCTCGGACATCTTCGTCAAGGTCATCGACATCGACCTGGAGCGTCGTCGGATCTCGCTGTCCCTCAAGCAGGCCAACGAGGCCGTGCAGGCCGACTTCGACCCGACCCTCTACGGCATGGCCGCGGAGTACGACGAGGCGGGCAACTACAAGTACCCGGAGGGCTTCGACCCCGAGACCAACGAGTGGCTCGACGGCTTCGAGACCCAGCGGGAGAAGTGGGAGCGCGAGTACGCCGACGCTCACGCCCGCTGGGAGGCCCACCGGGCCCAGGTCGACGCGGCCGCCGAGGCCGAGGTCGCCCCGGGCGAGGTGGTCGAGGAGTCCGGCGCCACCTCCTACAGCTCCGGCGGCAGCTCGCCGCAGGCTGAGGAGGCGGCCGGGACCCTGGCTTCCGACGAGGCCCTTGCGGCACTGCGCGAGAAGCTCACCGGCAACTGACCGGCGCGGGGCACCGCCCCGACCCGTATGACGTGTGGCCCGGTCCCCTGGTGGGACCGGGCCACACGCCGTCCGGGGGAGGGCGGCCGCTGCCCGTAGGGTGATGGCGTGCGTGTGGGACTGACCGGCGGGATCGGGGCGGGCAAGTCCGCCGTGGCACATCGGCTCGCGCAGCTCGGCGCCCTGGTCATCGACTCCGACGTGCTGGCCCGCGAGGTGGTGGCCCCCGGCTCGGCCGGGCTCGACCAGATCCGGGCTCGCTTCGGCGAGGAGATGGTGACCGCCGAGGGCACCCTGGACCGCCCGGCCCTGGGAGCCGTCGTCTTCGCGGACGCCCGCGCACGGGCCGACCTGGAGCAGATCACGCACCCGCTGATCCGCGCCAGGAGCCGGGAGATCGAGGCGGGCGCCGAGCCAGGGCGGGTCGTCGTGCACGACATCCCGCTGCTGGTGGAGAAGGGGATGGCGGCCGCCTTCGACCTGGTGCTCGTGGTCGGGGCCAGCGAGACCACGCGCGTGGGTCGCCTGGTGCGCACTCGGGGGATCACGCACGAGCAGGCCCTGCAGCGGGTGCGGGCGCAGGCCAGCGACGAGCAGCGGCGGGCGGTGGCCGACGTCTGGGTGGACAACGAGGGCACCCTGGAGGAGCTGTTCGAGCAGGTCGACCGCGTGTGGCGGGAGCGGATCGCGGTCGACCGGGACTGAACGGGACCGTCGGCGGGGAAGGCTCTGTCAGACCACGGCGTTAGCCTCGTCACCATGCGTCCCACGACTGACCTGCAGCGCACCGTGGCCCCGCTGCGGGTGGAGTCCGAGTTCTCCCCGAGCGGTGACCAGCCGGCCGCCATCGCCGAGCTCGCCCGCAGGATCAACGCCGGCGACCAGAACGTCGTGCTCCTGGGTGCCACCGGCACGGGCAAGTCGGCCACCACGGCCTGGCTGCTCGAGCAGGTGCAGCGGCCCACGCTGGTGATGGCACCCAACAAGACCCTGGCGGCCCAGCTGGCCAACGAGTTCCGGGAGCTGCTGCCCCACAACGCGGTCGAGTACTTCGTCTCCTACTACGACTACTACCAGCCCGAGGCCTACGTCCCGCAGACCGACACCTACATCGAGAAGGACTCCTCGATCAACGACGAGGTCGAGCGGCTGCGACACTCGGCGACCAACAGCCTGCTGACCCGACGCGACGTCATCGTGGTGGCCTCGGTCTCGTGCATCTACGGGCTGGGCACGCCGCAGGAGTATGTCGACCGGATGGTCCAGCTGCGCGTGGGCGAGGTGATCGAGCGCGACGAGCTGCTCCGCAAGTTCGTCCAGATGCAGTACGGCCGCAACGACATGTCCT
The DNA here is from genome assembly GCA_963781115.1 of uncultured Actinomycetota bacterium. Classification (GTDB taxonomy): domain Bacteria; phylum Actinomycetota; class Actinomycetes; order Actinomycetales; family Dermatophilaceae; genus Ornithinicoccus. The sequence continues at coordinate 216,664 of CAWADV010000005.1, read as the reverse complement.
TCACCCGGGGCACCTTCCGCGTCCGGGGCGACACCGTCGAGATCATCCCGCAGTACGAGGAGCTCGCGGTCCGGATCGAGTTCTTCGGCGACGAGATCGAGCGGCTCTACACGCTGCACCCGGTGACGGGTGAGGTGGTCCGCGAGGAGCAGGAGATGTATGTCTTCCCGGCCTCGCACTATGTCGCCGGCCCCGAGCGGATGGAGCGGGCGATCGGTGGCATCGAGAGCGAGCTGGCCCAGCAGCTCGAGGTGTTCGAGCGCGAGGGCAAGCTCCTCGAGGCGCAACGGCTGCGGATGCGCACCACGTACGACATCGAGATGATGCGCCAGGTGGGGTCGTGCTCGGGCATCGAGAACTACTCGCTGCACATCGACGGCCGGGCTCGCGGGTCAGCGCCCAACTGCCTGATCGACTACTTCCCCGAGGACTTCCTGCTGGTCATCGACGAGTCGCACGTGACGGTGCCGCAGATCGGGGCGATGTACGAGGGCGACATGTCGCGCAAGAGGGTGCTGGTGGAGCACGGGTTCCGGCTGCCGAGCGCGATGGACAACCGCCCACTGCGCTGGGAGGAGTTCCTGGAGCGGATCGGCCAGACGGTCTACCTCTCGGCGACGCCCGGACCCTACGAGCTGGCCAAGGCCGACGGCATCGTCGAGCAGATCATCCGCCCGACCGGGCTGATCGACCCCGAGATCGTGCTCAAGCCGACGCGGGGCCAGATCGACGACCTGCTCCACGAGATCGCCCAGCGCACTGCGCGCAACGAGCGGGTCCTGGTGACCACGCTGACCAAGAAGATGTCGGAGGACCTCACCGACTACCTGCTGGAAAAGGGGGTCCGGGTCCGCTACCTGCACTCCGAGGTCGACACCCTGCGCCGGGTCGAGCTGCTCCGAGAGCTGCGCCTCGGCGAGTACGACGTCCTGGTCGGCATCAACCTGCTGCGTGAGGGGCTGGACCTGCCCGAGGTGTCTCTGGTCAGCATCCTGGATGCCGACAAGGAGGGATTCCTGCGCTCGGCCCGCTCGCTCATCCAGACGATCGGCCGCGCGGCGCGCAACGTCTCCGGCCAGGTGCACATGTATGCCGACACGATCACGCCGTCGATGCACGAGGCCATCGAGGAGACCAACCGGCGCCGCGAGAAGCAGGTCGCCTACAACACCAAGCACGGCATCGACCCCACCCCGCTGCGCAAGAAGATCGCCGACATCACCGACCTGCTCGAGCGCGAGGATGCCGACACGCAGGCGCTGATGGGCAGCGGCCGCAGCCAGTCCCGAGGCAAGCGCGGCCGGACAGGCGGCAGCGGCGCGGTGGCCGCCGATGCCGGGGTGGCCGTAGGCACGCGTCGGGCCGACGACCTGCCCGCCTACGAGCTGGCCGAGCTGATCCACGAGCTGACCGACCAGATGCACCAGGCGGCGACCGACCTGCACTTCGAGCTCGCAGCCCGGCTGCGCGACGAGATCTCGGACCTGAAGAAGGAGCTTCGCCAGATGCGCGAGGCCACGGGCTGACCCCTGGCTCGTGCCATACTGTCCCGGTTGTCGGAGGGGAGTACCCCCCACGCGGTCCCCTCGTCAGCACGGCGCTCGCCCGGGGGTTCCGGTCCACCTGATGGGTGGGAGAGACCTCCGGTTGTCCACGGTCCAGGCCCGGAACCGGAAGGTCAGTCCTCGTGACATTCGCTAGCTCTTTTGCCCCTCCAGCAGTCATCACCGCCGTCGTCGGCGCGATGATCCTGGTCCTCGTCTTCGACGTGGTGGTGCTCGGACGCCGGCCGCACGTGCCCAGCAACCGCGAGACCGGGATCTCGCTGGGGATCTATGTCGCTCTCGCGGTGCTGTTCGGGATCTACGTGTGGGCCTCCGGCGGACACCAGCTGGGGGCCGAGTTCTTTGCCGGATGGCTCACCGAGTACTCCCTGTCGGTGGACAACCTGTTCGTCTTCATCATCATCATGACCAAGTTCGGGGTGCCCCGGAAGTACCAGCAGTTCGCGCTGCTGGTCGGCATCGTCATCGCGCTGGTGTTGCGGGCGATCTTCATCATCGTCGGCGTGCAGGCGATCGAGGCCTGGTCGTGGGTGTTCTACCTCTTCGGCGCCTTCCTCATCTACACCGCCGTCAAGCTGGCCCGGGAGAACCTCGACCACGACGACGACGGGGAGGACTACGAGGAGAACGCCCTGCTGCGCTGGGTGGAGCACCGCTTCCCGATGACCCAGTCCTGGGACGGCGGCACCAAGCTGCGGGTGGTCGAGAACGGCGCCAAGGTGCTGACCCCGATGGCCATCGTCATCCTCGCCCTGGGCACCACTGACCTGCTCTTCGCGCTGGACTCGATCCCGGCCATCTTCGGGCTCACCCAGGACCCGTTCCTGGTGCTGATGGCCAACATCTTCGCCCTGATGGGCCTACGCCAGCTCTACTTCCTCATCGGCAACCTGCTCCAGCGCCTGGTCTACCTGGGCCTGGGCCTGTCGGTGCTGCTGGCCTTCATCGGGGTCAAGCTGATCCTGCACGCGCTGCACGAGAACACCCTGCCGTTCCTCAACAACGGCCAGCCGCTGGAGCAGATCCCCGAGATCCCGATCTGGCTCTCCCTGTCGGTCATCATCGGCATCCTGGCGGTCACCACGATCGCCAGCCTGATGAAGACGCGGGCCGACGAGCGGGCCGGCCGGACCCCGGAGCGGCTGGACCTGGACGAGCTGTCCGGCCTGGGCCTCTACCGGCGGCACGAGGATGGTGCGGTGGTCGACCACGACGGCGTCCCCGTGAGCGCCGAAGAGGTCGACCGGCGGCGGGACCAGGCGCAGAACTGACGGACTCCCGAGGCTGAGCCCCGGGGGCTGAGCGCACGTCTGCTGACGCGTCTGCTCACGGGTCGGCGGTGACCGCTCTCCCCGCGGCGGCGCCGCCCAGCACGATCACGCTGGCGGCCACGACGAGGGTCATCCCGACCAGCTGCACCGGCGCGAGCACCTGGCCGAGGAACAGCAGGCCAGCCAGGGCCGCGGCCGCGGGCTCCAGGCTGAGCAGGACGCCGAAGACCCCTGGACGCATCCGGCGCAGCGCCAACAGCTCGAACGAGTAGGGGATGGCCGAGGACAGCAGTGCGATGCCGAGGCCGCGGAGGAGGGCTTCGGCACTCCACAGTGCCTCTCCGGCCAGGGCCAGGCCAGCGGGCAGCACCAGGATGGTGCCCAGGCTCATGCTGATCGCGATCCCGTCCAGGCCGCCGAACCGTGCGCCGGTGTGGCCGCTGAGCAGGATGTAGCCGGCCCAGCACGCGCCGGCCAGGAGGGCCAGACCGATGCCCAGCAGGTCGAGCTCGGCCCAGGGCACGGTCAGGGCCCCGGAGATGAGCAGCACCCCGGACAGGGCCACCGCGACCGCGACCAGGTCCCGGGCGCGCCGGGAGGTGACCGCGGCGACCGTGAGTGGACCGAGGAACTCGATCGTCACCGCCACCCCGATCGGCAGCCGCTCGAGCGAGCCGTAGAAGGCCAGGTTCATCAGCGCCAAGCTCGCCGCGAAGGCCCCCACGGTGAGCCAGTCACCCCGGCTGCGACCGGACAGTCTCGGGCGGGCGATGAGCAGCAGCACGGCTGAGGCGAGGGCGAAGCGCAGCGCCACCGACCCGACGACACCGACCAGTGGCAGCAGGGTCGCCGCCAGCGCGCCTCCGAACTGGACCGACAGGACGGCGATGACCACCAGGACGACCGGGGAGGTGCGCTCCAGCGACGTCCCGAACGGCAGCGGCGAGGCGGCCTGGTCGGTCGGCTGGGTCACCCTGCCGACCGTATGCCACCTGCCGCCTCCACCCGATGTCGACCGGGCATGGTCGTCATCGGCAGCCGGTGCCGAGCAGCTGCTCGACCGGCATACGATGGTGGATCGTGAGTCTGGCGGACGCGGTCAAGCGGGTGTTGGTGGGTTCGCCGTTTCGCAGCGACCGGTTGCAGGAGACCTTGCTGCCCAAGCGGATCGCCCTGCCGGTGTTCGCCTCGGACGCACTCTCGTCCGTGGCCTACGCCCCCAACGAGATCTTCCTGACGCTGGCGGTGGCGGGCGTCGCTGCCTACTCGTTCACCTGGCAGATCGGCCTCGTGGTCGCGCTGGTGATGGCTGTCGTCGTCCTGTCCTACCGGCAGAACGTGCACGCCTACCCCTCGGGCGGCGGCGACTACGAGGTGGCCACAGTCAACCTCGGACCGCGGGCCGGGCTCACCGTCGCGTCGGCCCTGCTGGTCGACTACGTGCTGACCGTGGCGGTCTCGATCTCCTCCGCCGCCGCCTACGCCGCCTCGATCATCCCGGCCGCCCGCGGCCACGAGGTCAGTGTCGCTGTCGCGGCTGTCGTGGTGCTCACCGCGATGAACCTGCGCGGGGTGCGGGAGTCGGGGGTCCTCTTCGCGGTGCCGACCTACGTGTTCATGGTCGCAGTCCTGGGCATGGCACTGTGGGGCGGCTGGGAGGCGGTACACGGCACTCTGCCGGCGGCCGAGAGCTCCCGGTTCACCCTCGAGGTCGGGCCGTCCTACGATCAAGGGCTGAGCACGATGGCCGGGGTGTTCCTGCTGCTGCGGGCCTTCTCCTCCGGATGCGCCGCGCTGACCGGTGTCGAGGCGATCAGCAACGGCGTGCCGGCCTTCCGCCGACCGCAGAGCGCCAACGCCGCCGCGACCCTGGCCATGCTCGGCGCGCTGGCGATCACCATGGTGCTCTCGATCCTGGCGCTGGCCAACGCGATGGGCGTGGTCTACGTCGACGAGTCCGAGCCTGCGGAGCACCTGCTGCTGAACGGTGAGCGCGGCACGGCGGCGCCGAACGGGACGGTCGCTCTTCGCCGACGGCACGACATACCACCAGTCCCCGATCCTCGGCCAGCTCGCACACGGCATCTTCGCCGACCTGGCGCCGGTCGTCTGGGTCATCGTGGTCGCCACGGGGCTGATCCTGGTGCTGGCCGCCAACACCGCGTTCAACGGGTTCCCGGTCCTCGGCTCGATCCTGGCGCACGACGGCTACCTGCCGCGTCAGCTGCGCACCCGCGGCGACCGCCTGGCGTTCAGCAACGGCATCCTCATGCTGGCGCTGGCCGCGATCGTGCTGATCGTCGCGTTCGACGCCGAGGTGACCCAGCTGATCCAGCTCTACATCGTCGGGGTCTTCGTCTCCTTCACGCTGAGCCAGGCGGGGATGATCCGGCACTGGACCCGCCACCTGCGGCTCACCCACGATCCGGCTCAGCGGGCTCGGATGCAGCGCTCCCGGCTGATCAACGGCCTGGGCCTGATCATGACTGCGGTCGTGCTGGTCGTCGTCGTGGCGACCAAGTTCCTCCTCGGCGCGTGGATCGCGATCCTGGCGATGGCCGTGCTGTTCTGGGTGATGCAGGCGATCCAGCGGCACTACCGGCACGTCGCCGAAGAGCTCGCGTTGACGCCCGCGACCGCCGAGGATGCCCGGACGCTGCCGTCGCGGGTGCACGCCGTCGTCCTGGTCTCCCGGGTGCACCTGCCGACGATGCGCGCCCTGGCCTACGCCCGCGCCACCCGGCCGGGGTCGCTCCAGGCGATCACCGTGGACGTCGACCCCGACGCGACCCAGGACCTGCTGCGGCAGTGGCAGGAGCTCGACCTCACGGTGCCGCTGAAGGCCCTGCACTCGCCCTACCGTGAGATCACCCGCCCGGTGGTCCGCTATGTCAAGACCTTGCGGCGGGAGAGTCCTCGGGACCTGGTGGTGGTCTTCGTGCCCGGAGTATGTCGTGGGGCACTGGTGGGAGCAGGTCCTGCACAACCAGAGCGCCCTGCGGCTCAAGACCGCATTGCACTTCACGCCGGGCGTCGTCGTCGCCAGCGTGCCATGGCAGCTGCGCTCGTCGATGGGCAGCGAGCCGGGGGCACTGGGCGGCTGAGCCCCGAGCGTGCACTCAGACATGCACAGTGATCAGCGGTGCGCCGCCCACCTGCAGGTATGGCGGCCGACCGGCTCAGTCTGCCTGTCTGAGTGCACGGGGGTGCGGCACGGCTCACCGCGCCGGCCGGGGCTCACCAGCCGCGGGCGCGCCACTCGGCCAGATGCGGACGCTCGGTCCCCAGCGTGGTGCTGTCCCCGTGGCCGGGATGCACCACGGTGTCGTCGCCGAACACGCCGAAGACCCGCTCCTCGAGGTCGTCCATCAGGGAGGCGAAGTCGGCGGGGGACAGGGTCCGGCCGGGCCCGCCGGGAAACAGGCTGTCGCCGGTGAACAGGTGACGCCGGCCGCCGCCGTCGGCCAGCGACAACGCCACCGATCCGGGCGTGTGGCCACGCAGGGCGACGACGTCGAGGGCGAGGTGACCCACCGTGACCGTGTCACCGTGCTGCAGTCGGACGTCCGGGGTGACCCCCAGGTGGTCGGCGTCGTCGGCACCGGCGGCAGTGCGTGGCGCGTGCCGGGCCACGACCTCGGCCAGAGCCTCGTGATGGTCGCCATGGCGGTGCGTCGTGACCACGACGTCGAGCTGCCCCGAGCCCTCGGCGACGAGCGCGTCGAGGCGGTCGGCGTCGGCCGCGGCGTCCACCAGGAGCTGCTCCCCGGTCTGCCGGCAGGTGACCAGGTAGGCGTTGTTGTCCATCGAGGAGACGCTGGCCTTGCGGACCATGGCCGTGCCCAGGTTGGTGACCCACGAGGGTCCGCCCGGCTCGACATGGGCGCGGTCCGCAGGAGTCGTCATGCCGCCGAGTCTAGGGTTCGAGCCGCGCGGCAGCGGCCTGCGGTGGGCGCTCCCGCTGCACGCCGTTCACCGCTGCGGCCCGGTCTGGGTGGCCGCTTCGGACTCACGCCGGCGGATCAGACGGTCAGGGGGGCGTCGCTCGCGCGGACCGGGAAGGGCAGTGCCGAGCGGCCGCCGGTGAGGTGCTCATCCACCGCTGCGGCGCAGGCGCGCCCTTCGGCGATGGCCCAGACGATGAGCGACTGGCCGCGACCGGCGTCGCCGGTGACGAACACTCCGGGCAGGTCGGTGCCGTAGCGGTCGTCACGGGCGAAGGCACCGCGGCTGTTGCGCTCCAGCCCGCCCTCTCCCGCGAGCAGGTCGTCCGGGCCGGTGAAGCCCAGCGCGATGAGCACCAGGTCGGCCGGGATCTCGCGGTCAGTGCCGGCATGGGCGTCGAAACGCCCGTCGACCCGCACACCGTCGACGATCTTCACCGCGCGCACGCGCCCGGCGTCGTCGGCGAGGAACTCCAGGGTGTTGACGCCGAAGACGCGTTCGCCCCCCTCCTCGTGGGAGTCGCCGACGCGGTGGATCAGCGGGTAGGTGGGCCAGGGCTGCTGCTCCGGGCGCTCGTCGGTGCCGGGTGGGCGGATGTCGAGCTGGGTGACCGAGGCGGCCTCGTGGCGGATCGCCGTGCCGAAGCAGTCCTGTCCGGTGTCGCCGCCACCGATGATGACGACATGCCTGCCGGCGGCGTCGATGCCGCGCGGCGCGCCGTGCGACTCCCGGTTGGCGGGCACGAGGTAGTCCATCGCCAGGTGGACGCCGTCCAGGTCCATCCCGTCGAGCGGGGGTCGCCGCGGCGCGGTGGCCCCGACCGCGACGACCACGGCGTCGAACCGCTCCTGCAGGTCGGCCATGGTGAGGTCGTCCGGGCCGTCGCCACCGATCGTCACGCCCGTCCGGAACCGGATGCCCTCACCGCGCAGCTGGACGAGCCGACGGTCGAGGACCGCCTTCTCCATCTTGAACTCGGGGATGCCATAACGCAGCAGCCCGCCCACCGCGTCGTCCCGCTCATAGACCACGACCGTGTGACCGGCCCGGCCCAGCTGCTGGGCCGCGGCCAGACCAGCGGGCCCGGACCCGATGACCGCGACGGTGCGGCCGCTGAGCCACTCCGGCTCGTGCGGCGCGACCCGTCCGTTGTCGAAGGCCCGGTCGATGATCTCGACCTCGATCTGCTTGATGGTGACTGCAGGCTGGGTGATCCCGAGCACGCAGGCGGTCTCGCAGGGGGCGGGGCAGAGCCGCCCGGTGAACTCCGGGAAGTTGTTGGTGGCGTGCAGCCGCTCGATGGCCTCCTGGAAGTTGCCTCGCCGGGTGAGGTCGTTCCATTCGGGGATGAGGTTGCCCAGCGGGCAGCCCTGGTGGCAGAACGGGATGCCGCAGTCCATGCAACGGCTGGCCTGTCGCCGCAGCACCGAGGCCTCCTGCCGGGTGTGCACCTCCGACCAGTCCATGATCCGCACCGGGACGGGTCGGCTGGGCCGGTCCTCGCGTTCGCGGTGCGTCAGGAAGCCTTTGGGGTCAGCCACGGGAGGCCTCCAGGATCTGCTGCCAGGCGTGCGGACCGTCGGGGTCCTCGCCCCGGGCCTGCGCCTCCTCGCGGATGCGGACCACCCCGGCGTAGTGCCGGGGGGTGACCTTGGTGAACAGCGACGGCCAGTCGTCCGTGGCCAGGATCTCGCGCGCCACGGTCGACCCGGTGAGCCGGACGTGCTCGGTGAGCAGCTCGTGCAGCACCCCGGCGTCGTCGGTGCCGGAGTGGACCGTGCTCAGCTCGAGGTCGCGAGACCGCAGTGAGTCGGCGTTGACCCGGCGCCGGTCCAGCAGCAGCACGTAGGCCGTGCCGCCGCTCATCCCGGCCCCCAGGTTGCGCCCATGGCGGCCGATGATCACGGCGGTGCCTCCGGTCATGTACTCCAGGGCATGGTCGCCGACGCCCTCAACGACGGCGACGGCGCCGGAGTTGCGCACGCAGAACCGCTCGCCGACCACGCCGCGCACGTTGAGTTGGCCCGACGTCGCGCCATACCCGATGACGTTGCCGGCGATCACCTGGTCGGCGGCGACGAACGGCGCCTCCTCGGAGGGCCGCAGGACCAGGTGACCCCCGGACAGTCCCTTGCCCACATAGTCGTTGGCGTCGCCGACCAGGCGCAGGATCACCCCGCGGGGCAGGAACGCGCCGAAGGACTGTCCGGCCGAGCCGGTGAGCGTGATGTCGATGGTGCCCTCGGGCAGCCCGCCGGGGCCGGCGGCGCGGGTGACCTCATAGCCGAGCAGCGTGCCGACGGTGCGGTTGACGTTGCGGACCGGGAAGGTCGCGGTGACGGGGGTGCCGTCGTCCAGGGCCGGGCGGGCAGCGGCGATCAGCTGGTGGTCCAGCGCGCGGTCCAGCCCGTGGTCCTGCACCGTCGTGCGACGCAGCGCCGTGCCGGCCGGCACGGCAGGCACCTGCAGGATCGGGGCGAGCTCCAGGCCGGAGGCCTTCCAGTGGTTGATCGCCGGCTGGGTGTCGAGCAGGTCGACCCGGCCGATCACCTCATCGAGGGTGCGGTAGCCCAGCTCGGCCAGCATCTCCCGCACCTGCTCGGCGATGAACTGGAAGAAGTTGACGACGAACTCGGCCTTGCCCTGGAACCGGGCGCGCAGCTCGGGGTTCTGGGTGGCCACGCCGACGGGGCAGGTGTCCAGATGGCAGACCCGCATCATCACGCAGCCCGCCACCACCAGCGGGGCCGTGGCGAAGCCGAACTCCTCGGCCCCGAGCAGAGCTGCGACGACGACGTCCCGGCCGGTCTTCAGCTGGCCGTCCACCTGCACGGTGATCCGGTCGCGCAGCCCGTTGAGCAACAGGGTCTGCTGGGTCTCGGCCAGGCCGAGCTCCCACGGGGTGCCGGCGTGCTTGAGCGAGGTGAGCGGGCTCGCGCCGGTGCCCCCGTCGTGGCCGGAGATGAGGACGACGTCGGCGTGCGCCTTGGACACCCCGGCGGCGACCGTGCCGACGCCCACCTGGCTGACCAGCTTGACGTGCACCCGGGCACGCGGGTTGGCGTTCTTGAGGTCGTGGATCGAGCTGGGCGAGGTCCTCGATCGAGTAGATGTCGTGGTGCGGGGGAGGGGAGATCAGGCCCACGCCGGGGGTGGAGTGACGGGTCGCCGCGATCCACGGGTAGACCTTGCCGGGGGGCAGCTGGCCGCCCTCGCCCGGCTTGGCCCCCTGGGCCACCTTGATCTGGATGTCGTCGGCGTGCACCAGGTAGGCGCTGGTGACCCCGAACCGTCCGGACGCGACCTGCTTGATCGCCGAGCGGCGCTGCGGGTCCAGCAGCCGGTCGACGTCCTCGCCGCCCTCGCCGGTGTTGGACCGGCCGCCGAGCTGGTTCATCGCGATCGCGAGGGTCTCGTGCGCCTCCTGGGAGATCGAGCCGTAGCTCATCGCCCCCGTGGAGAAGCGTGCGACGACAGCGCTGACCGGCTCGACCTCCTCCAGCGGCACCGGCTCGCGGTCCGGACGCAGACGGAGCAGGCCGCGCAGCGTCATCAGCTGCTCGGACTGGTCGTCGACCAGCCGGGTGTACTGCTCGAAGATGTCGCGCCGGCCGGTCCGTGTGGCGTGCTGCAGCCGGAACACGGTGTCGGGGTTGAACAGGTGCGGCGGTCCCTCGCGGCGCCACTGGTACTCCCCGCCGACCTCGAGGTTGCGGTGGTAGGGCGGGATCCCGGACAGCGGGTAGGCGGCGGCGTGGCGGGCGGCGACCTCCTGGGCGATGACGTCCAGCCCGACCCCGCTCAGCTGGCTGGTCGTGCCGGTGAACCAGCGGTCGACCAGGTCCCGCGACAGCCCCACGGCCTCGAAGGTCTGGGCTCCCCGATAGCTGGACACCGTCGAGATGCCCATCTTGCTCATCACCTTGAGCACGCCCTTGCCGAGCGCCTTGATCAGGTGCCGGATGGCCAGGTCGGGGTCGAAGCCGTCGAGCTGACGTCCCGACTGGCACAGGTCCTCGACGGTCTCCATCGCCAGGTAGGGGTTCACGGCCGCTGCGCCATACGCCACCAGCAGGGCGACGTGGTGGGTCTCCCGCACGTCTCCGGCCTCGACCAGCAGGCCCACCCGGGTGCGGGTGCGCTCGCGCACGAGGTGGTGGTGGACCGCGCTGGTCAGCAGCAGCGAGGGGATCGGCGCGTGCTCACGGTCGGAATGCCGGTCGGAGAGGACGACGAAGAACGCGCCACGAGCGACCGCCTCGGAGACCTCCTCGCAGATCTCCTCCAGCCGCTGCTCGAGTGCCTCGGCGCCGCCGTCGACGCGGTAGAGGCCGCGCACCACCACCGGGGCGAAGTCCGGGTGCAGCCCCTCGAGGTTGATGTTGCGCAGCGTCGCCAGCTGGTCGTTGTCGATCACCGGGAAGTCCAGGACGACCTGACGGCAGTGGTCTGGGCTCTCCTCGAGCAGGTTGTACTCCGGCCCGGTCGAGGCTGCCAGCGAGGTGACGACCTCCTCACGGATCGCGTCCAGCGGCGGGTTGGTGACCTGGGCGAACGCCTCGACGAAGTAGTCGAAGAGCAGGCGCGGCCGGTCCGACAGCGCGGCGATCGGGGTGTCCGAGCCCATCGCGCCGAGCGGCTCGGTGCCGACCTGGGCCATCGGCGCCAGGATGATCCGCAGCTCCTCCTCGGTGTAGCCGAAGATCTGCTGGCGACGGGTCACCGAGGCGTGGGTGTGTCGCACGTGGACGCGGTCGGGCAGCTGGGACAGGTGCACCAAGTTGTCCGCCAGCCACTGCTGGTAGGGCGCGCGGGCGGCCAGCTCGGTCTTCAGTGCGCGGTCGTCGACGATCTGGCCGGCGGCGGTGTCCACCAGGAACATCCGTCCGGGCTCCACCCGACCCTTGCTGATGACCGAGGACTCCGGGATCGGCAGGACTCCGGACTCGCTGCCGAGCACGACCAGGCCGTCGTCGCTGACCCAGTAGCGCGACGGCCGCAGCCCGTTGCGGTCGAGCACCGCACCGACCAGGGTGCCGTCGCTGAAGACCAGGTTCATCGGCCCGTCCCACGGCTCCATGAGCATCGAGTGGAACTCATAGAAGGCGCGGATGTCGGGCGGCAGCTCGGTGTTGTTCTCCCACGCCTCGGGCACCATCATCAGCACGGCGTGGGGGAGCGAGCGGCCGCCGAGGTGGAGCAGCTCGACGACCTCGTCGAAGGTGGCCGAGTCGCTGGCGCCGGGGGTGCAGATCGGCAGCACCTGCTCGAAACCGGCAGGGCCCTGCGTCGGGAAGAGGTCGCTGGTCAGCGAGGACTCGCGGGCGTTCATCCAGTTGCGGTTGCCGCGGACGGTGTTGATCTCGCCGTTGTGGGCGACCATCCGGTAGGGGTGGGCCAGCGGCCAGGAGGGGAAGGTGTTGGTCGAGAAGCGGGAGTGCACGATCGCCAGCTCGGTCTCGAACCGCTCGTCGAGCAGGTCCGGGAAGAACGCGGGCAGCTGGTCTGTGGTGAGCATGCCCTTGTAGGTCACCGTGCGGCTGGACAGCGACACCGGGTAGGTGCGGGTCTCGCGCTCGATCCGCTTGCGCAGCACCCAGGCCCGCCGCTCCAGCGCCATGCCGTCCTCGTCCTGGAGTGAGGAGACGAACACCTGGCGCATCCGCGGCATCGGGGCGCGCGCGATGCTGCCGACGATGCCGTCGACGACCGGGACGTCGCGCCAGGCCACCAGGTGCAGCCCGCACTCCTGGATGAGCTGTTCGAGCAGCTCCTCCTGCGCACCGGCGGTGTCGTCCGCGGGCAGGAACATGATCCCCGCGGCATACCGGCCGACCTCGGGCAGCTCGACCGGCAGCACGGCGCGGAAGAACCGGTCCGGCAGCTGGGTGAGGATGCCGGCGCCGTCGCCGGAGCCGGGCTCGGCGCCGACGGCGCCCCGGTGGTCGAGGTTGTGCAGGACGGTCAGCGCGTGCTGCACGATGTCGTGACCGGCGGTGCCGCGCATCGTCGCGACGAAGGCAACCCCGCACGCGTCGTGCTCGTGCGCACCGTCATACAGCCCCACAGGGGGCGGCGCAGCCTGGTGGACGGTCATAGTCACCTATCGGGCGGTCGACGGGCCGGCGGAGGGCCCGCTAGTCGGGAGCACATGCGGGACGGCGCCGGCCCGACGGTGTCCGGTGATGATAGCGGGGGGTCCGCTGCGGCTTCGAGTTCGTGTTGTCGGTGGCGCGACCTAGCATGAAGAACGTGCCATCCCAGCCTGCCCGCGCCCGCTCGTCCCGGACCAGCAAGCGCTCCACCCCGACGGTGCTGGGGCGACCCCGACACGACCGCCTCATCGTGCGCGGGGCGCGCGAGCACAACCTCAAGGACATCTCCCTCGACATCCCCCGTGACGCCCTGGTGGTGTTCACCGGCCTGAGCGGCTCGGGCAAGTCCTCGCTCGCCTTCGACACGATCTTTGCCGAGGGCCAGCGCCGTTACGTCGAGTCCCTGTCCGCCTATGCCCGCCAGTTCCTGGGCCAGATGGACAAGCCCGACGTCGACTTCATCGAGGGCCTGAGCCCGGCGGTGTCGATCGACCAGAAGGCGACCAACCGCAACCCCCGGTCCACGGTCGGCACGATCACCGAGGTCTACGACTACCTGCGCTTGCTGTTCGCCCGGGTCGGCCGGCCGCACTGCCCGGTCTGCGGCGAGCCGGTGACCCGGCAGACCCCGCAGCAGATCGTCGACCGGTTGCTGGAGCTGCCCGAAGGCACCCGGTTCCAGGTCCTCGCCCCGGTGGTGCGTGCCCGCAAGGGCGAGTATGTCGACCTGTTCTCCGAGCTGCAGACCAAGGGTTTTGCCCGCGCCCGGGTGGACGGCGAGGTGGTGCAGCTGAGCGACCCGCCCACGCTGGAGAAGCAGATCAAGCACTCGATCGACGTGGTGGTCGACCGGCTGGTCGCTCGTGGTGGTGACGCGCGGGCCAAGCAGCGGCTGACCGACTCGGTCGAGACGGCCCTGGGGCTGGCCGGTGGCGTCGTGGTCATCGACTTCGTCGACGTCGCCGAGGGGCAGACCTCGCCGGACGGGATGCCCAGCGAGCGCCGGTTCAGCGAGCGGATGGCCTGCCCCAACGACCACCCGCTGGCGATGGACGAGATCGAGCCGCGCTCCTTCTCGTTCAACTCCCCGTTCGGCGCCTGCCCTCGGTGCACCGGCATCGGCGTCGAGCTCGAGGTCGACCCCGAGCTGGTCATCCACGACGAGGAGCAGTCGATCCGTGCGGGGGCGATCACCCCGTGGTCGAACGCCCAGGGGCTGACCGACTACTACCTGCGGGTCATCGGCGGGCTGGCCGACGACCTGAAGTTCTCTCTCGACGTGCCGTGGCGCTCTCTGCCGGGACGCGCCCGCGACTCGATCCTCAACGGCTACGAGCACAAGGTGCACGTCCGCTACAAGAACCGCTACGGCCGCGAGCGGTCCTACTCCACCGGTTTCGAGGGCGTCCTGCCCTACGTGCGGCGCAAGCACAGCGAGACCGACAGCGAGAGCAGCCGGGAGCGTTACGAGGGCTTCATGCGCGAGGTCCCCTGCCCGACCTGCCAGGGGACCCGGCTCAAGCCGGAGACCTTGGCGGTGCTGGTCGGGGGGCACAACATCGCCCAGATCTGTGCGCTGCCGATCGACGAGTGCTCGCGCTTCCTGGCCACGATCGACTGGACCGACCGGGAGCGGGCCATCGCCGAGCGGGTCATCAAGGAGGTCGAGGCGCGGCTGGGCTTCCTGCTCGACGTGGGGCTGGACTACCTCTCGCTCAACCGGCCGGCGGGCACCCTGTCTGGCGGTGAGGCCCAGCGGATCCGGCTGGCGACCCAGATCGGCTCTGGGCTGGTCGGCGTCCTCTATGTGCTGGACGAGCCGTCGATCGGGCTGCACCAGCGGGACAACCACCGGCTCATCGAGACGCTGACCCGGCTGCGCGACCTGGGCAACACCTTGATCGTCGTCGAGCACGACGAGGACACCATCGCCGCGGCCGACTGGGTCGTCGACATCGGGCCTGGCGCGGGGGAGCACGGCGGCCACGTGGTCCACTCCGGGACCGTCGCGGACCTGCTGCGCCACAAGAAGTCGATCACCGGCGACTACCTCTCCGGGCGCCGCTCGATCCAGATCCCGCAGCAGCGGCGCGCGCAGGACGGTCGCGTGGTCCGGGTCGTGGGGGCCCGCGAACACAACCTGCAGGACGTCACCGTGGAGTTCCCGCTGGGCAACCTGGTGGCCGTGACGGGAGTGTCCGGATCGGGCAAGTCGACGCTGGTCAACGACATCCTCTACACAGTGCTGGCCAACCAGCTCAACGGCGCCCGGCAGGTCCCGGGCCGCCACAAGCGGGTCGAGGGCCTGGCCGAGCTCGACAAGGTCGTCCACGTCGACCAGGGGCCGATCGGGCGGACCCCACGCAGCAACGCCGCGACCTACACCGGGGTCTTCGACCATGTGCGGCGGCTGTTCGCCGAGACCACCGAGGCCAAGATCCGGGGATACCAGCCCGGGCGGTTCTCGTTCAACGTCAAGGGCGGTCGCTGTGAGGCGTGTGCCGGCGACGGCACGCTGAAGATCGAGATGAACTTCCTGCCCGACGTCTACGTGCCGTGCGAGGTCTGCCACGGGGCGCGCTACAACCGGGAGACCCTCGAGGTGCACTTCAAGGGGCGCACCGTCGCCGACGTGCTGGACATGCCGATCGAGGAGGCCGCTGAGTTCTTCGCGGCGGTGCCGGCGATCTCGCGCCACCTCACGACGCTCGTCGAGGTCGGGCTGGGGTATGTGCGGCTCGGGCAGCCGGCACCCACGCTGTCCGGGGGAGAGGCCCAACGGGTCAAGCTCGCCTCAGAGCTGCAGAAGCGGTCGACCGGGCGCACCATCTATGTGCTGGACGAGCCGACCACCGGCCTGCACTTCGAGGACATCCGCAAGCTGCTCGGCGTGCTCCAGGGCCTGGTCGACAAGGGCAACACGGTGATCGTCATCGAGCACAACCTCGATGTGATCAAGAGCGCCGACTGGATCGTCGACATGGGTCCGGAGGGTGGCACTGGTGGGGGCCTGATCGTGGCCGAGGGCCGGCCCGAACACGTCGCCGCGCAGGCGGCCAGCTACACCGGGACCTTCCTGCGGCCGCTGCTCGAACATGGGCGGAGCACATCGTCGGCTTGAGGTGGGCTTGAGACGGTCGGGTCTACGGTGTGACGCATGAGCATCCATCGAGTGGAGACCAGTCGTCGGGTCGTGCTGGGCGCCTGCGTGGCGTGTGCCGGTGCAGGTGTGGTCGCCGCGTGCGGTGGCGGCAGTGAGACCCCGTCCACCACCAGCGCATCATCGGGTTCGACGGCGGCGGCGGGCGGGCGCAGCGTGGCTGTGGCCGACGTGCCGGTGGGCGGCTCGGTGTATGTCGAGGCGGGCAACTTCATCGTCACCCAGCCGGAGGCGGGCACCTTCAAGGCGTTCGACGCCACGTGCACCCACGAACGGTGCGCGGTGTCACAGACCGACGGCGACCAGCTGAAGTGCCCCTGCCACCAGAGCACCTATGACATGACCAGCGGCGAGCCGACTGGAGGCCCGGCCCCCGCGGCGCTGACCGCCTTGACGGCCACCGTCGAGGGGGACACCGTCGTCGTCTCGTAGGCGTGACGGGGGCTTCTTGACCAAAGATTTACCTGTGGAAGACGCCGCTCTTGGGCTGTTTCGGGTGAAACTGGCTGCCTGACCGGCCCGCGGGGGAGGACCGCTTGCGGGCACGCCGAACCATGGGGAGGTCGCCTGTGCGCGCCGCCATCGTCTGTGCCCTCGTCGCCGTCGGCGTCTCCGCCGCTTCGTGCTCGCAGTCGGAAGGCCCGTCGGCGCCGCCGACACCCACCGACTCACTGACCACGGTGACGAGCTCGCCGCCCGACGACTCCTCACCCACCACGAGCGAGGCGACGAGTTCGTCCGCGACGGCGAGCACGACCACGGCCATCGGCGCGCCCCCCGAGATGC
This sequence comes from uncultured Actinomycetota bacterium, assembly GCA_963781115.1. Lineage (GTDB taxonomy): Bacteria > Actinomycetota > Actinomycetes > Actinomycetales > Dermatophilaceae > Ornithinicoccus. The sequence continues at coordinate 199,842 of CAWADV010000005.1, read as the reverse complement.
CCGCAGAGGCGAGGGAGCCGACCGAGGCCGGCGCCGAAGCTTTTATCCGCTACTACTTCGACCTCTTCAACTACGGCGCCATGACGTCAACGCGATGGCCAGCTGGAAGGTCTTTCAGACCCAGCAATTGCGATCTATGCTCGCGCTCTTGTCGAGAATCTAGACGAGATCTCGATGAGCGAGGAGCCCACGTTGCGGACGCAGCCAGATGCTCGTCATCAGCGTGGATTCAATTTCATCGGTGACAGAAGGTGACACTGCCAAGGGCGCCGTTACATATCACTCAGACATGTTCCCGCCAGTTAGATCGCAGACGGCAAGTGATCGTGGAACCGGCTGGCAAGACAACGCCGACGTCGAACTCGACTTCATCCTGCGGCTTGAGGAGCGAGCAATGGGCCTTAAGCGGACTCTCTAGCAGCGTAGTAGCGGCTTGGTCGCAGCAGTCGACCGCGCTTGACCGCCACGCTGCCGTCGCGGACCCGTGCAATGAGCTTGGACATCGAGTGCGAAGACTACATTGCCGGTGTCTACATCGCTGGGTGCGGCGGAAGCGGCCGCGTTGGGTGCCATTTATCCAAGTGGGCCGGACGGGCTAGCGATCCCGATGCACTACTACCGATTCTCGGCCGTGCTGCATTGCGACGGAAACACGCCAGACAACCCAGCCGACGTCTTCTGCGGGTTCGCCGCAACCTTCTGCATGCGGCTGAGCCCGGGCGGCCCCGGGCCGTTCGCGTGGGTCTACCGCCGACAGTTCGACCAAGACGACCAGCCGGTCGGCAACTGGGAACTCTACGGATCGACCTGTTTCCCCAGCGCAGTTCCGGAACGGTCCGGTGAAGGACTGTCGATGGCGATGATCGTCGAACAGTTCAACCGCACACCCTTCGCGTTGCCGACCGTTGCCGTCCAACCACCGGACAACGTCACGCTGGTCAACTTCACCACCTACTACGAGCTCGTCTGGCCGAGCGAGGGCTTCGAGCCAGGGGAGATCGACACGACAAGGCTGGTGGGCCGGCAGGTGCAGATCAGGCCGAGCCTGCAAGAAGTCACCTACGACTTCGGTGATGGCACGAGCAAGGGCCCGACCACCTCCCTCGGCGGGCCGTGGCCGGACGGGGACGTGACGCATGAGTACGTGTCGGCCGGTGCGGTCGCTCCCTCGATCACGGCGGTCTACGGCGGCGAGGTGAGCATCGACGGTGGTCCCTGGTTGACCATCCCGGCCAGCGTGACGCGTGTGGGACCGAGCGAGCCGCTGGAAGTCCGGACGTCCCGCAACCGCCTGTACGACGACTAACGCATCGGCTGGCGTGTACACGTGCGCACGTGAGCCGGACTTTGACCGACCTGGCCCGGCTGGCGTGTACACGTGCGCACACCAGCCGATCGACCGCTCCCAGCACGGCGGACACGCCGTCTCATATGGGTCCGCGATGTGACACCCTGAAAGCCAGCCCATTCGGGCCACCGGACGAGGGAGCCGTACCCGGACAGCGACAAGACGGCCGGCGGGAGAGTTGTCATGGCATGGGTCATCCTCGTCGTCTCCGGCGTCCTCGAGGCCGTCTGGGCGACGGCCCTGGGCAAGTCCGAAGGTTTCAGCCGCCTGGGCCCGACCGTGGTCTTCGGCGTGGCGCTGCTGCTGAGCATGCTCGGCCTGGCGATCGCGATGCGGGACCTGCCGGTCGGAACGGCGTATGCCGTGTGGGTGGGGATCGGAGCGGTCCTCACCGTGGCCTTCGCGATGGCCACGGGTGAGGAGAGCGTCACTGCCCTCAAGATCGTCTTCCTCGCCGGGATCGTCGGCTGCGTGGTGGGTCTCAAGCTGGTCCACTGACCTCGGGTCACCGGTCAGTCGGCGCCTCCGCACCCCATTCCCAGGAGGTGCTGACCAAGTCTTTACCTGTGGACAGCCGACCCCGTAGTCGGCTACCCGCTGTCAGTCGTCCCGCTTAGGGTTGGCGGCGTGGCAGACCCGTCGAGCTATCGCCCCAAACCAGGGGAGATCCCGCTCGATGCCGGCGTCTACCGCTTCCGCGACCAGCACAGCCGCGTGATCTACGTCGGCAAGGCCAAGTCGCTACGGCCCCGGCTGAGCTCCTACTTCCAGGACATCTCCGCGTTGCACCCGCGCACGAGGTCGATGGTGCTCAGCGGTGCCTCGGTGGAGTGGACCACGGTCCGCAACGAGGTCGAGGCGCTGCAGCTGGAGTACTCCTGGATCAAGGAGTTCGAGCCACGCTTCAACGTCAAGTACCGCGACGACAAGTCCTACCCGTTCCTGGCGGTCACCCTCGGCGAGGAGTTCCCGCGCGCGCAGGTGATGCGCGGCGCCAAGCGTCCCGGCACCCGCTACTTCGGCCCCTACGCCCACGCCTGGGCGATCCGCGAGACCCTGGACCAGCTGCTGCGCGTGTTCCCGATGCGCACCTGCAGCAAGGGGGTGTTCAACCGTGCCGCCCAGGTGGGGCGGCCCTGCCTCCTGGGCTACATCGACAAGTGCTCAGCGCCGTGCGTGGGTCGGGTCACGCCGGAGGAACACCGCGACATCGTCCTGGACTTCTGCGACTTCATGGCCGGCGACACGGGGCGGTTCGTCAAGCGCCTCCAACAACGGATGCGCGAGGCGAGCGACGGCCTCGACTTCGAGCAGGCAGCGCGGATGCGCGACGACATCGAGGCGCTGCACCGCAGCCTGGAGCGCTCGGCGGTCGTCCTGCCCGACGCGACCGACGCCGACGTCTTCGCCCTCGCCGAGGACGAGCTCGAGGTCGCCTTCCAGGTGTTCCATGTCCGCGGTGGTCGGGTCCGGGGCCAGCGCGGCTGGGTCAGCGAGAAGGGCGCCGAGGACATCTCCGAGATCGTCGAGCACCTCCTCCTCCAGGTGTATGGCGGGGAGTCGCCCGAGGCTGTCCCGCGCGAGGTCCTGGTGCCGCTCGAGCCGGCCGGTGCCGCCGACATCGCGCAGTGGCTCAGCGAGGTGCGTGGCTCCCGGGTCACCGTCAAGGTGCCGCAGCGCGGCGACAAGCGCGCCCTCATCGAGACGGTGGGCCGCAACGCCCAGCAGTCCCTGGCGCGGCACAAGGTCGCCCGCTCCGGCGACCTCACCCTGCGCAGCCAGGCACTGCAGGAGCTGCAGGACACCCTCGAGCTCGAGGACGCCCCCCTGCGGATCGAGTCCTTCGACATCAGCCACGTCCAGGGCTCCGACGTCGTCGGCTCGATGGTGGTCTTCGAGGACGGCCTGGCGCGCAAGTCCGAGTACCGGCGGTTCATCGTCCGCCAGGGCACCGGCGACGACACCGCCGCGATGCACGAGGTGCTCACCCGCCGGTTCCGGCACCTGACCCAGGCGCCGGCCCCGGCCGCTCCGGAGGACGGCCGTCCGGCCAAGTTCGCCTACCCGCCCAACCTCGTGGTGGTGGACGGTGGTCTGCCCCAGGTGCGTGCCGCCCAGGCCGCTCTGACCGACGTGGGCGTCACCGACGTGGCGGTGATCGGTCTGGCCAAGCGGCTGGAGGAGGTCTGGCTGCCGGGCCAGGAGTTCCCGGTGATCATGCCGCGCACCAGCGAGGCGCTCTACCTGCTGCAGCGGGTCCGCGACGAGGCTCACCGGTTTGCCAATGCCTTCCACCGTCAGCGGCGGTCCAAGTCGATGACCGTCAGCCTGCTCGACGATGTCCCCGGCCTGGGCAAGACCCGCCGGGCCGCGCTGCTGCGCGAGTTCGGCTCGGTCAAGAAGCTGCACCAGGCGAGCCTGGAGGACCTGCTGACCGTGCCAGGCATCGGCCCGTCGGTCGCTGCTGTGATCCACCGGCGGCTGGCCGCGGAGAGGGAAACCGCTCCGGCAGCGGTTAACCTGACCACCGGCGAAGTGCTCGACTGAGAGAGACGGCGATGACCGAGGGTGTGGGGCAGTCGGCATCGACGCCGCGACGGTCCGACTTCGTGCTGCTCACCGGGATGAGTGGCGCTGGGCGGAGCACAGCAGCCGACGTCCTGGAGGACCGCGGCTGGTATGTCGTGGACAACCTCCCGCCCCAGATGCTGGTCTCCCTGCTCGACGTGGTGCAGGGCGACACCGCCCCGCAGCGGATCGCCGCGGTCGTCGACGTCCGCAGCCAACACTTCTCCACCCAGGTCGAGCAGGCCCTGGTGGACCTGCGGTCCAAGGGCTGGCGCCCGCGGACGGTGTTCGTCGACGCCACCGACGAGTCGCTCGTCCGCCGCTTCGAGGCGGTTCGGCGGCCGCATCCGCTCCAGGGGGACGGGCTCCTGCTCGACGGCATCCGCAAGGAGCGCCGGATGCTCGGCGACATCCGCGCCGGCGCCGACGTCATCGTCGACACCACTGGCTTCAACGTCCACCAGCTCACCGCCAAGGTCGACGAGCTGCTCAACGTTGACCAGAGCACCAAGCTGCGGGTGGCGGTCCTGTCCTTCGGGTTCAAGTACGGCATCCCGCTGGACGCCGACATCGTGCTGGACCTGCGCTTCCTGCCCAACCCCTACTGGGACCTGGAGCTGCGACCGCTCACCGGCAAGGACACGCAGATCCGCGACTTCGTCCTGGGCCAGCCCGGCGCCAGCGAGTATGTCGACGCGGTCGTGGCGATGCTGCGGATCGCGCTGCAGGGATACCTGTCCGAGGGGCGTCGCTACGTCACCCTGGCGGTGGGGTGCACCGGCGGCAAGCATCGCTCGGTGGCCACGGCCGAGGAGCTGGTCGCCCGTCTCGATCCGCCGGACGGCGTCGTCCTGACCACCTTCCACCGCGACCTGGGGCGTGAGTGAGGCCCCCACGCGTGGTGGCCATGGGCGGGGGTCATGGCCTGGCAGCGTCCCTGCAGTCCCTGCGCCACCTCACCGAGCTCATCACGGCGGTTGTCACGGTCGCCGACGACGGCGGCAGCAGCGGACGGCTGCGCGCCGAGTTCGACATCCTGCCCCCCGGCGACCTGCGGATGGCGCTGGCCGCGCTCTGTGAGGACACTGCCTGGGGTCATCAGTGGAGCGCCGTGCTGCAGCACCGCCTCGGCGGCAGCGGCGAGCTGTCCGGCCACGCGCTCGGCAACCTGCTGATCATGGGGCTGTGGGAGCTCCTGCCCGACCCGGTGCGCGGCCTCGACCTCGTCGGCCGGCTGCTCAACACCCGCGGCCGGGTGCTGCCGATGTCGTCCATCCCGCTCGACATCGAGGCGACGGTCATCGGCGCCGACGCGGCCGACCCCGACGGCCTGTCGGTCGTCCGCGGGCAGTCGATGGTCGCGGTCACCCCGGGCCGGGTGGCCAGCCTCCGGCTGCTTCCGGAGGATCCCCCCGCGTGCGCCGAGGCGGTCGAGGCGATCACGCTCGCCGACTGGGTGATCCTCGGCCCAGGCTCGTGGTTCACTTCCGTGATGCCCCACGTGCTCGTCCCTCAGCTGCAGCGAGCACTGGTCGACACCCCCGCACGACGCATCCTGACCCTCAACGTCGGCATCGACGACGGAGAGACGGCAGGGTTCACCGCCGCTGAGCACCTCGAGGTGCTCGCGGCGCACGCCCCGGAGCTGCGGCTGGACTATGTCATCGCCGATCCGTCGGTGGTCTCCCGCGACGCCGAGGCGCTGCGTGAGGTCGCCGCCGGCGTGGGGGCTGAGCTGCTGGTGACGCCGGTCAGCAAGATGCGCCGGCGCAGCGAGCACGACACGCTGCGCCTCGCAGCGGCATACCGGGACGTGATCTTCGGTGGCTGAGACCAGCAGGACCCGCAACGGAAGGACCGGAGCCATGGCGATGACCGCCAAGGTCAAGGACGAGCTGAGCCGGCTGCCGGTGACCAAGACGTGCTGCCGCAAGGCCGAGGTCGCGACGATCCTGCGCTTCGCCGGCGGTCTGCACATCATCGGTGGGCGGATCGTGATCGAGGCCGAGGTGGACACCGCGCAGGTCGCCCGCCGCGTCCGGCAGTACCTCGCCGAGGTCTACGGGTCGAGCAGCGAGCTGGTCGTGATGAGTCCGGGTGGACTGCGCAAGCAGACCCGGTATGTCGTGCGCGCCACGGGGGACGGTGAGGCGCTGGCCCGCCAGACCGGCCTGATCGACCACCGCGGCCGTCCCGTCCGCGGCCTGCCGCCCCGCATCGTCGGCTCCTCGGTGTGCGACGCCGAGGCCGCCTGGCGTGGCGCCTTCCTGGCGCATGGGTCGATCACCGAGCCGGGACGCTCCTCGGCGTTGGAGATCACCTGCCCGGGGCCGGAGGCTGCTCTGGCGCTGGTCGGTGCCGCCCGCCGGCTCGGCATCGCGGCCAAGGCGCGGGAGGTGCGGGGGGTCGACCGAGTGGTGATCCGCGACGGCGACGCCATCGGGGCGATGCTGACCCGGCTGGGAGCCCACGACGCCGTGCTCGCCTGGGAGGAGCGCCGGATGCGCCGCGAGGTGCGCGCGACGGCCAACCGGCTGGCCAACTTCGACGACGCCAACCTGCGCCGCTCTGTGCGCGCGGCCGTCGCCGCCGGTGCCAGGGTCGAGCGGGCGCTGGAGATCCTGGGACCGGAGGTGCCCGAACACCTGCGGGTCGCGGGCGTGCTCCGGCTGCAGCACAAGCAGGCTTCGCTGGAGGAGCTCGGGCAGCTCGCGGACCCGCCGATGACCAAGGACGCCGTGGCCGGCCGGATCCGGCGCCTGCTGGCGATGGCCGACCGGCGCGCGGAGGACCTCGGCCTGGAGGGCACGGAGGCCAGCCTGACCTCCGACATGCTCGACGACTGAGCGACCCGCCGGCTGCGGCCTACCCCCCTGCCCGCACCCCGGCTGCGTCGCAGACGCCGGATGTCCTAGGTTGGGAGGAGACGAAGACGTCCGACCCCACGCAAGCAGCACATCCCTCAGGAGGCTGGTCCCGGTGACCGTTCGTGTTGGCATCAATGGCTTCGGCCGCATCGGCCGCAACTTCTACCGCGCCGTGCAGGCGTCCGGAGCAGACATCGAGATCGTCGGCGTCAACGACCTCACCGACAACGCCACCCTGGCGCACCTGCTCAAGTACGACTCGATCTTGGGTCGGCTCGACGGCACGGTGACCTCCACCGCGGACGAGATCAGCGTGGACGGCAAGAGCTTCAAGGCCTACGCCGAGCGCGACCCGGGCGCCCTGCCGTGGGGCGACATCGGCGCAGACGTCGTCATCGAGTCCACCGGCATCTTCACCGACGCCGAGAAGGCCAAGGTGCACCTGGACAACGGCGGCAAGAAGGTCATCATCTCGGCCCCCGCCAAGAACGAGGACATCACCATCGTCCTGGGGGTCAACGAGGGCGACTACGACCCGGCCAACCACCACATCATCAGCAACGCCTCCTGCACCACCAACTGCCTGGCGCCGATGGCCAAGGTGCTGCACGACGAGTTCACCATCGTCAAGGGCCTGATGACCACGATCCACGCCTACACCCAGGACCAGAACCTGCAGGACGCGCCGCACAAGGACCTGCGTCGGGCCCGCGCGGCCGCCCTCAACATCGTGCCCACCTCCACCGGTGCGGCCAAGGCGATCGGCCTGGTGCTGCCAGAGCTCAAGGGCAAGCTCGACGGCTTCGCGCTCCGGGTGCCGGTCCCGACCGGCTCGGCCACCGACCTGACCTTCGAAGCCGGGCGCGAGACCACGGTCGAGGAGGTCAACGCGGCGATCAAGAAGGCGGCCGACGGCCCGATGAAGGGCATCCTGGTCTACACCGAGGACCCGATCGTCTCCAAGGACATCGAGACGGACCCGGCCTCGTGCATCTTCGACGCGGGCCTGACCCGGGTCATGGGCAACCAGGTCAAGGTCGTCGGCTGGTATGACAACGAGTGGGGTTACTCCAACCGCCTGGTCGACCTGGTCGTCCTCGTCGGCGGCAAGCTCTGACCCGCATGCGGACCATCGCCGACCTGGGTGACCTGAGCGGCAAGAAGGTCCTGCTCCGCAGCGACCTCAACGTCCCGCTCGACGGCACGACGATCACCGACGACCTGCGGATCGTCGCCTCGGCGCCGACCATCCGGCAGCTGGCCGAGGCCGGCGCCGCGGTGGTCGTCGTGGCTCACCTCGGGCGCCCCAAGGGCGCTCCCGAGGCCAAGTACTCGCTGCGGCCGCTGGTCGACCGGCTCACGCAGGAAGTCGGTCGTCCGGTCGCCTTCGCCGAGGACACGGTGGGGGAGAGCGCGCAGGCCGCCGTGGCCGACCTCCAGGACGGCGACGTCCTGCTGCTGGAGAACCTGCGTTTCAACGCCGGCGAGACCAGCAAGGTCGAGGCTGAGCGCCGGGAGTTCGCCGAGCAGCTCGCGGGTTTCGCCGACGTCTTCGTCAGTGACGGCTTCGGGGTGGTGCACCGCAAGCAGGCCAGCGTGTATGACGTGGCGCAGCTGCTCCCGTCGGCCGCCGGCGGCCTGGTGACCAGCGAGGTCGAGGTCATGCGGGCGCTGCGGGACGACCCACGCCGGCCCTACGCCGTCGTGCTCGGTGGCGCCAAGGTGAGCGACAAGCTCGGGGTCATCGAGAGCCTGATCCAGACCGCCGACCGGCTGCTGATCGGCGGCGGCATGGTCTTCACCTTCCTCAAGGCTCAGGGACTGGAGGTCGGCAAGAGCCTGCTCGAGGCTGACCAGGTCGACACCGTCAAGGGTTACCTGTCACAGGCCGAGGCGCGTGGGGTCGAGATCGTGCTGCCGACCGACATCGTCGTGGCCACCGAGTTCTCGGCCGATGCCGCCCACGAGGTGGTCGGCGCCGACGCCATCCCGGCCGACCAGATCGGCCTCGACATCGGGCCGGAGTCGGCCGCCCTCTTCACCGAGCGGCTCGCCGATGCCGAGACGGTCTTCTGGAACGGGCCGATGGGCGCCTTCGAGATGGCCCCGTTCGCCGCCGGCACCGAGGCGGTCGCCCGAGCGCTGGTCGAGCGGACCCAGGCGGGTGCGCTGACCGTGGTCGGGGGTGGCGACAGTGCTGCGGCGGTCCGCCAGCTCGGACTGGGCGACGACGACTTCGGCCACATCTCGACCGGGGGCGGGGCCTCGCTGGAGTATCTCGAGGGCAAGGAGCTGCCCGGACTGAGCGTGCTGGAGGACGACGATGAGTGACCGCAAGCCGCTGATGGCCGGCAACTGGAAGCTCAACCTGGACCACCTGCAGGCGATCCAGCTGGTGCAGCGCCTGGACTGGACCCTCAAGGACGCCAAGCACGACTACGCCAAGGTCGAGGTGGTGGTGCTACCACCGTTCACCGACCTGCGCTCCGTGCAGACCCTGGTGCAGGGCGACCGGCTCGAGCTGGGCTACGGCGCCCAGGACCTGTCCGCACAGGACTCCGGCGCCTACACCGGGGAGATCTCCGGGGCGTTCCTGGCCAAGCTCGGCTGCTCGTATGTCGCGGTCGGTCACAGCGAGCGGCGCCAGTACCACGCTGAGGACGACGCGCTGGTCGCGGCCAAGGTCAAGGCCGCACTGCGGCACGGACTGAGCCCGATCCTGTGTGTGGGCGAGGCGCTGGACGTGCGCAAGGCCGGCGAGCAGGTGCCGCACGTGCTGGCCCAGCTCGACGCCGCGCTCGACGGGCTGGAGCCGCAGCAGGTGCGTCAGGTCGTCGTGGCCTACGAGCCGGTCTGGGCGATCGGCACCGGCGAGGTGGCCACCCCGCAGGACGCTCAGGAGGTCTGCTCGGCGATCCGCGACCGGCTGGCCGAGACCACGAGCGGCGACGTGGCCGACGGTGTGCGGGTGCTCTATGGCGGGTCGGTCAAGCCGGACAACGTGGCGGCGATCATGGACCAGCCGGACGTGGACGGGGCACTGGTCGGCGGCGCCTCGATCGTGGCCGAGGACTTCGCCGCGATCTGCCGCTACCAGCAGCACCACGGCGGCACACTGTCCTGACTCGTGCCGGCTAGGGGCCGCGGGGCCGGCTGGGTTACCCTGTCAGTCGCTCCCGACCACCTGACGATGGGCTCACTGTGACTGCTGTCCGGATCTTCCTCGATGTGCTGCTCGTGCTGAGCAGCATCTTCCTGGTGCTCTTGATCCTCATGCACAAGGGTCGTGGTGGCGGTCTGTCCGACATGTTCGGCGGTGGCATCTCCAGCAGCCTGGGTGGGTCCTCGGTCGCCGAGCGCAACCTCAACCGGATCACCGTGGCCCTGGCCGTCATCTGGGTCACCGCGATCACCGGCATCGGGCTGCTCATCCGCTTCGGCGTCTGACCAACTCCGCCCCATACGCCTCCTCCACTCTCCTGCGCGAGAGCTCTTGGGGCGCCCCGGGGCTTTATCGGGTTACCCGATAAACCCGGGCTTCACCCCGGAAGGCTTTCGGGGTGAAGCCGGAGTTTCTCGGGTCACCCGATAATCCTGGGGCTGAGAACGCCTGCTAGGTTTCAGCCGGAGTCACCCACCCGTCGGTGCAGTGCGCAGGAGGTCTTGATGGTCGGCACGAACGCGATCCGCGGCAGCAGGGTCGGTGCCGGCCCGATGGGGGAGGCCGAGCGCGGGGAGACCGCAGCCAAGCTGGTCATCTCCTACTGGTGCGCCAACGGCCACCAGACCCGTCCGAGCTTTGCCGAGGACGAGAGCCTGGAGATTCCCGAGCTGTGGGACTGCCCCCGGTGCGGCCTTCCCGCCGGTCAGGACGAGGCGAACCCGCCCGCCGCGCCGAAGGTGGAGCCCTACAAGACTCACCTGGCGTATGTGAAGGAACGGCGCAACGACAAGGCCGGCTCCGAGCTCCTCGACGAGGCGCTCCAAGCGCTGCGGGACCGCGGCGTCAGCCTCTAGCCCTCGCCCGCCGCAGCCCGGTCGAGCCACCACAGTGTCTCGGTGCGGCCCCGCACCCAGGTGACCGGCAAGCTCTTGACGTCAGTGCGTCCGCGGGCGTCGGCGACGGCCTTGGCCTTGTCGGCTCCGGCGATCACGAACCACACCCGGACCCCGGCGCTCAGCGCAGGGACTGTCATCGACACACGCAGCGGGGGCGGTTTGGGCGACTTCGTCACCGCGACCGTCGTGCGGTCGCTCACCGTCAGCTCGGCACGACGCGGGAACAGGGACGCGACGTGGGCGTCCGGGCCCATCCCCAGGATCACCACGTCGAAGGACGGGACCGCCACGTCCGTGGGCTCGCCGGCCGCTGCGGCCTCCGCCAGCTCCAGCGCGTAGGCGGCCGCGGCCGCTGGCAGCTCCGACTCGTCGACGCCCGCCGGCATCCGGTGCACCTGATGCTGCGGGACTCCGAGGTCGCGCAGCCCGGCGTCGTCGGCTTGACCCTCGTTGCGGTCCGCGTCGCCCACGGGAACGAACCGTTCGTCCCCCCACCACAGATGCACGGACCGCCACACGCCGCGGTCGGGCTGCAGCGCCGCCAGCGACCGCACGACGGCGATCCCGAGCGACCCGCCGGTGAGCACCACGTGCGCCACACCCCGGTCGGCGACCGCGTCGGTGACCACCTCGTTGACTGCTTCGGCGACGGCATCGGCCAGCTGCTCCGGGGTGTCCAGCACCCTGCGGAACGGGTCGCGCTCGCTCCGCTCCGACGGGCGGGTCCGCGAGGTGCTCGACACGGCCTGTGCCGAGCGCTTGGCCCGCTTGGCCGCCTTGACCCTGGCGCCGACTTCCGGCCCCGTGCTGCGCCGGGCGACCCGGTCCCGCCCCGAGGTCAGCGCCGCGGCATAGACCTCGTCGGCGTCCAGCCGGCGCAGCTCCTCGGCCAGGCACTCCGGCAGACCGGGGGTGGCCAGGGTGACCAGGCGGACCGGCTGCCCGGGTGACTCCAGGGTGGCCAGCGTCTTGTCCGTCAGGGTCAGCTCGATGGGCCCGGACTCCCGGTCCAACCGGGTCGAGACGAGCCCCGTGCCGGGTCCGCTGCGCGCCCGGGTGACCGGCACCTGCAGCGCCTCGGCGAGCCAGGCGGCGAGCAGGTCGGCGCCGGCGTGGTCGGCCTCCGCCGTGACCACGGCGCTCTGGACCGGCTCGTAGGGCGGCTGGTCCAGTGAGGCGGCCAGGACGCCCCGCCAGCGGGTGATCCGGGTCCACGACAGGTCGGTGTCGCCCGGGCGGTAGTGCTCGGCCCGGCGCTTGAGCTCGCTCAGCGCCTTGCCGGCCGTGCTGGCGTCGGTGATCCGCCGGTGCGCCATCGCCCCGATGCGCGAGGACGCGACGTCAGCCGGGGCGTTCTGCGGCCACCAGGCCACGATGGGGGAGTCCGGGAGCAGCAGCGGCATGATCACGGCCTCACCGTGATCGGCCAGCTCGCCATACAGGCGCAGCACCACGATCTCGCTGGCGCCGGCGTCGCCCCCGACCCTGATCTGCGCGTCCAGGCGGCTGCGCCCGCGACGGTTGCCGTGGACGATGACGATGATGCGGGCGGGGTGCTGTCGGCTGGCGTCGTTGGCGGTGCGGATGGCACCGTCCGCCTCCTGCTCGTCGGCGACGACCAGGAGCGTGAGCACCCGGGTCATCGCCATCGCGCCGACGTTGTTGCGCAGCTGCACCAACGACTTGGACACCTCGGTCGTCGTGGTGCTCGGCAGGTCGACGATCACGGCAGTCTCCACTCTCGGCCGTCGCGGTGCATGAGCTCGTCGGCGGACGCCGGGCCCCACGTCCCGGCCGGGTAGTCACCCGGATGCCGGCTGCTGCGCTGCCAGTGATTCACCACCGGGTCCAGGATGCGCCAGGACAGCTCGACCTCCTGGTGCCGCGGGAACAAGGGCGGGTCACCGAGCAGGACATCGAGGATGAGGCGCTCGTAGGCCTCCGGGCTGGACTCGGTGAACGAGGCGCCATAGCCGAAGTCCATCGAGACGTCGCGCACCTCCATCTGGCTGCCGGGCACCTTGGAGCCGAACCGCACGGTGACGCCCTCGTCGGGCTGCACGCGGATGACGATCGCGTTCTTGCCCAGCTCCTCGGTGGCGGTCGAGCTGAACGGCAGGTGCGGGGCACGCTTGAAGACCACGGCGATCTCGGTGACCCGCTTGGCCAGCCGCTTGCCCGCCCGCAGGTAGAACGGCACGCCGGCCCACCGGCGGGTGTCGACGGTCAGCTTGACCGCGGCATAGGTCTCGGTGTGGCTGTCGGTGCCGACGCCGTCTTCCTGCAGATAGCCGGTGACCTGCTCGCCGCCCTGCCATCCGGCGACATACCGGCCCCGAGCGGTCTCGGTGCCGAGGTCGGCGGGCAGCCGCACGGAGGCCAGCACCTTCTCCTTCTCCATCCGCACGGCGGCGGCGGTGAAGTCGATCGGCTCCTCCATCGCCGTCAGGGCCAACAGCTGGAGCAGGTGGTTCTGGATGACGTCCTTGGCGGCGCCCACGTCGTCGTAGTAGCCGGCCCGCCCCCCGATGCCGATGTCCTCGGCCATCGTGATCTGGACGTGGTCGACGTAGTGGCTGTTCCAGATCGGCTCGAACATCTGGTTGGCGAAGCGCAGGGCGAGCAGGTTCTGCACCGTCTCCTTGCCCAGATAGTGGTCGATCCGGAAGACCGAGTCGTGCGGGAAGACCGACTCCACGATCTGGTTGAGCTCCTGGGCGCTGCGCAGGTCGTGCCCGAACGGCTTCTCGATCACCACGCGTCGCCAGGTGCCTGGACGCGGGTCGCTGAGCCCGGAGGCCTTCAGCTGCTCGCAGACCGGGGCGAACCAGTCCGGAGGGATGGACAGGTAGAACGCGTGGTTGCCACCCGTGCCGCGTTCGTCGTCCAGGGTGCGCACCGTCTGCGCGAGCTCGCGGAACGCCGCGGGGTCGTCGAAGGCCCCGGACACGAACCGGAAGCCCTGGGCCATGCTGCGCCAGACGTCCTCCCGAAACGGTGTGCGGGCGTGCGCCCGGACCGCCTCGTGGACGACGTCGGCGAAGTCCTGGTCGGCCCAGTCACGGCGGGCGAACCCGACCAGGGAGAAGCCCGGTGGCAGCAGCCCGCGGCTGGCCAGGTCGTAGATGGCCGGCAGCAGCTTCTTGCGGGCCAGGTCACCGGTCACCCCGAACATGACCATGCTGCACGGCCCGGCGATCCGGGGCAGCCGCTTGTCGTCGGGATCACGCAGCGGGTTGTGCTCGGCCGTGACCGTGTGGCCCCGGGTCACCGTGCGCCCAGCGCCTGCCGGAGCTGGGCCAGTCCTGCCTCCTGGTCGGTCAGGTGCAGCCGCAGGACCGGGCGGTCGTGGTCGGCCAGGACCTGGGCGTCGCCACCGGCCTGGGCGGCGATGAACTCACCGAAGGTGAAGTCCTTGCCCGGCACCGGGAAGTCCTCCACCGGGTCTGCGGTGACCTGCAGGTAGACCCCCGTGGGGGGACCGCCCTTGTGGAACTGGCCGGTCGAGTGCAGGAAGCGAGGACCCCAGCCGAAGGTGACCGGGCGCCCCGTGCGGGTGGCCAGGACGTCGCGCTGGTCGGCCAGGTCGGCGTGCGCCAGACGGTCCAGGTAGACCATCACCGCGACATACCCGCGGCTGCTGTCGAGCTGGTCGAGCAGAGCCTGCACGGCGGCCGGGACCGAGGCGGTGGCACCGTCGGGCCACTGGCCGCCGAGCGTGCGGATCTGCACGGCGCCGTCGACGCCCTGCGCCTCCTGCGACCCACCGCCGCCGCCGGACATCAGCTCGCGCGCGGCCGACTTGGCGCTCTCGACGTCGGGCTGGTCGAACGGGTTGATGCCGAGCAAGCGCCCGGCGACCACCGTAGCGACCTCCCACAGCAGCAGCTGGGCACCGAGCGGGCCGCCCACCCGGATCTGGGAGGGGTATGCGGTGCTGCTGGCCGCGTCGTCGGGCTCGCCCTCGCCGGGCAACACCTCGGGCAGCGCCGCCTCGTCGTCGGTCGGGACCAGGGTCGCCACCGTCACGTCGTCGGCGACCAGCACTCCGGCTGCGTCGTCGTGGCCGTCGGCTCCGGAGATGACGACCGGCAGGATGCCGGTGCCGTCCTTGCCGGTGCTCTCGGCGATCAGCTGTTCGGCCCAGTCGGCGAAACCGACGATGCCCGAGCCCTGGTCGAGCAGCACGAGCTTGTCGCGCAGCGGCTCGGTGCCGGCCATCGCCGCACCCAGGCGCAGGCCCGGGTTGGCCTCGTCGTCCGCGGCCAGCAGGTCGGCCACCTCCTCGACCTCCTCGAGCAACGCCTCGAGGTCGACCCCGGCCAGACCGGTCGGCACCAGCCCGAACGCGGTCAGCGCGGAGTAGCGCCCGCCCACGGTGGGATCGGCGTTGATCACCCGGTAGCCCTCGGACCGGGACGACTGGTCCAGCGGGCTGTCCGGGTCGGTGACGATGACGATGCGTGAGGTGGGGTCGATTCCCGCCTGGGTGAACGCCTCGACGAAGGCCCGGCGCTGGGAGTCGGTCTCGACCGTCGAGCCCGACTTGGACGACACGACGACGGCGGTGCGCTCGGGGGAGTCCTGCACTGCCGCCCGGACCATGTCGGGGTCGGAGGAGTCGAGCACCACCAGGTCGACGCCGGCGGTGGCGCAGATGACCTCCGGTGCCAGCGAGGACCCACCCATGCCACACAGCACGATCCGGTCGACACCGTCGCCGCGCAGCTGCTCGCGCAGTGCGGCGATCTCGCCGAGCAGGGGTCGGGAGGTGCGGTGCAGCGAGGTCCAGCCGAGCCGCTTGGAGGACTCCTCCTGCGCCGCCTCGCCCCACAAGGTGGCGTCGAGGGCGAACAGGCGGGAGGCGAAGCGCTCCTCCACGAGTCCGGGCAGGTGACGCTCGACAGCTTCGGCCGCGGCCCCGAGGGCCTCGATGGACAGCGCGCCCATCAGGCTTCGGACCCGGCTGCGGAGTCGGACCCGGCTGCGGAGCCGGTGAACCGGTCGAGCTCGCCCTGCACGGTGGCCAGCAGCTCCTCCCAGGACTTCTCGAACTTCTCCACGCCTTCGCGCTCGAGCAGGTCGACGACCTCGGTGTAGGACACGCCCGCGCGCTCCAGGTCGTCGAGCAGCTGCTGGGCGGCGTCATAGCTCCCGCGCACCTGGTCCCCGGCCACCTCGGCGTGGTCCGCGGTGGCGTCCAGGGTCTTGCCCGGCATGGTGTTGACCGTGTCGGGCGCGGCCAGGTCGGTGACATACATCGTGTCGGAGTAGTCGGGGTTCTTGACTCCGGTCGAGGCCCACAGCGGGCGTTGGACGTGCGCGCCGTCGTCGGCGAGGTTCTGCCAGCGCGGGGTGCCGAACACCTCCTCGAAGGCCTGGTAGGCCAGGCGGGCGTTGGCGATACCGGCCTGCCCGCGCAGCGCGAGGGCCTCCTCCGTTCCGGAGGCCTCGAGGCGCTTGTCGATCTCACTGTCCACGCGGCTGACGAAGAAGGAGGCCACCGAGTGGATCGTGGACAGGTCATGGCCGGCCTGGCGGGCCTGCTCCAGACCGGTCAGGAAGGCGTTCATCACCCCGCGGTAGCGGTCGAGGCTGAAGATCAGGGTGACGTTGACGCTGATCCCCTGTGCCAGGGTCTGGCTGATCGCGGGCAGACCCTCGACCGTGGCCGGGATCTTGATCAGCACGTTGGGCCGGTCCACGACGTCATACAGGCGCCGGGCCATCTCGACGGTGGCGTCGGTCTCGTGGGCCAGGCGCGGGTCGACCTCGATCGAGACTCGCCCGTCCACGCCGTCGGTGCTGTCGTAGACCGGTCGCAGCACGTCGCAGGCGTTACGGACGTCCTGGGTGGTCAGTGCGAACACGGCGGTCTCGACGTCGGCGCCCTCAGCCGCCAGCTGCTGCACCTGGTCGGTGTAGGCCTCGCCCTGGCTCAGGGCCGTGGCGAAGATGGTCGGGTTGGTGGTCACCCCGACGACGTTCTTGGTGTCGATCAGCTTCTGCAGGTCGCCGGACTCGATCATCGAGCGGGACAGGTCGTCCAGCCAGATCGAGACGCCGGCGTCGGACAGCGCCGAGGTGCGCGAGTTCTGCTGGGTGTCCTGCGTGGTGGTCATCTGCGTGCCTCAGTTCTTCTCGGGTGTGGGCTGGGTGGTCGTGGCGGTGGCCGAGGTGGTGGTGGCGCTGGCCTCGACGGACTCGCGGGCGGCGGCGGCCATCGCCTCAGCGGTGAAGCCGAACTCGGCGAACAGCTTCTCGGCGGCGGCCGAGGCGCCGAAGTGGTCCAGGCTGATGATCCGGCCGGTGTCGCCGACCAGGTCCCGCCAGCCCTGGGCCACGCCCGCCTCGATGCTGACGCGAGCCCGGACATGGGGCAGCAGCACGCTGTCCCGGTAGTTGGCGTCCTGGGCCTCGAACCACTCCCGACAGGGCAGCGAGACGACCCGCGCCGCGATCCCGTCGGCGGCCAGCAGGTCACGAGCAGCCACCGCGTGCTGCACCTCCGAGCCGGTGCCGATGAGGATGACGTCGGGCGTGCCCTCGGCGTCGGCGAGCACGTAGCCGCCTCGCGCCACACCCTCGGCCGAGCCGTAGACCGCACGGTCGACGGTCGGCAGGTTCTGCCGGCTCAGCGCCAGCGCAGCCGGTCGGTCGGTGTGCTCGAGGATGGTGCGCCACGCGATCGCGGTCTCGTTGGCGTCGGCCGGGCGCACGACGTCCAGCCCGGGGATGGCGCGCAGCGAGGCCAGGTGCTCCACCGGCTGGTGGGTCGGCCCGTCCTCGCCGAGACCGATCGAGTCGTGCGTCCAGACGTAGACCACCGGCAGCTGCTGGATGGCGGCGAGCCGGACCGAGGGACGCATGTAGTCGGAGAAGACCAGGAAGGTCCCGCCGTAGGGACGGGTCAGCCCCTCTAGGGCGATGCCGTTGAGGATCATCCCCATCCCGTGCTCACGGATCCCGAAGTGCAGCGTCCGGCCGTACTTGTCGCCCGGGAAGGAGGCGGTCGCCTTGCCCGCCGGGACGAAGCTGGGCTGGCCCTTCATCGTGGTGTTGTTGGAGCCGGCCAGGTCGGCCGAGCCACCCCACAGCTCGGGCATCACCTCGGCGAGCGCGGTCAGCACGTCGCCGGAGGCGGCCCGCGTGGCGACTCCCTTGGCGTCGGCCGGCCAGGTCGGCAGGGCATCGGCCAGGCCGTCCGGCAGCCGCCGCGCGGCGATCCGGTCGAGCAGTGCCGCCTGGTCCGCGTGCGCCGTGCGCCACGTGTCGTAGCCGGTCTGCCACTGCGCTTTGGCCTGCTGGCCGCGCGTGACGACCTGACGGGTGTGGGCCAGCACGTCCGGCTCGTCGGGAAAGCTCACCTCGGGGTCGAAGCCGAGCAGCGACTTGGTCGCGGCGACCTCTTCAGCGCCCAGCGCGGAACCGTGGGAGGCGCCGGTGTCCTGCTTGGTCGGCGCCGGCCAGGCGATCACGGTGCGGAGCACGACCAGGGTCGGCCGGTCGCTGCTGCGCGAGCCCTCCAACGCCATGAGCAGTGCGTCGACGTCCTCGACGTAACGCTTGCCGTCGCCGTCGTTGGCGCCTCGCCAGTCGACGAGGTGGGTGTCCCAGCCGTAGGCGGCGTAGCGGGCGGCGACATCCTCGGAGAAGGAGATGTCGGTGTCGTCCTCGATGGAGATGTAGTTCTGGTCGTAGACGACGGTGAGGTTGCCCAGCTCCTGGTGTCCGGCCAGCGAGCAGGCCTCGGAGGAGACGCCCTCCATCATGTCGCCGTCGGAGGCGATGACCCAGATGTGATGGTCGAAGGGCGACTCGCCTGGGGCGGCGTCGGGGTCGAGCAGGCCGCGCTGCCGGCGCTGGGCCATCGCCATGCCGACCGCCGAGGCCAAGCCCGAGCCCAGCGGCCCGGTGGTGATCTCGACGCCGGTGGTGTGGTGCACCTCGGGGTGTCCGGGAGTCTTCGAACCCCACGTCCGCAGCGCCTTGAGGTCGTCCATCTCCAGGCCGTAGCCGGACAGGTAGAGCTGGAGGTACTGGGTCAGGCTGGAGTGGCCGGCGGAGAGCACGAACCTGTCCCGCCCGAGCCAGTGCGGGTCGCTCGGGTCGTGCCGCATCACCTGCTGGTAGAGCAGGTAGGCCAGCGGGGCCAGGCTCATCGCCGTGCCCGGGTGGCCGTTGCCGACGTGCTGCACCGCGTCCGCGGCCAGCACGCGGACGGTGTCGACGGCACGGACGTCCAGATCAGTCCAGCCGGCCTTCGTCGCGACGGGCATCGCCAGGCTCGTGCTGCGACCGGACAGCGGTCCCTGCTGGGAGGACTTCGTGGGCACCGGGATCTCCTCGGGGTGTGGTCCTGCGCAGTTGCCGTGTCGGCAGACTCGCTTTCTGACCTTAGTCCCCGCCAGCGGGTCCGTCAGCCCAGCCCGACCGGTACGATCGAGGGGCGACGCGGGAGTCTGACGCGCCGCGACGACCTAGCCATGGACCGCCTCACCCCAAGGACGACGTGACCACCCTCGACCCTCGCCGTGGCAGTGCCGTGGCGACGCCGGGAAGCCATCTCGCTACTCGCGCGGCGCGCGGCTGGCGCCAGGTCGTCGCCGACTACGTCTCCCTGGTCAAGCCGCGGATCATCGAGCTGCTGCTGGTGACCACCTTCCCGGTGATGTTCCTGGCCGAACGCGGAGTGCCTGACGTCTGGCTGGTCGTGGCCACCCTGGTCGGCGGCACGTTGGCAGCGGGGTCGGCGAACACCCTGAACTGTTATCTCGACCGCGACATCGACGCCCGGATGCACCGCACCGAGAACCGGCCGCTGGTCACCGGGGCGATCCGACCCGCGCAGGCGATGGTCTTCGGGATCGTCCTGGGTGTGCTCTCCGTGCTGTGGCTCGGGCTGCTGGTCAACGGGCTCTCGGCCTGGCTGGCCGCCGGGGCCATCGCGCTGTATGTCGGCTTCTATACGGTGCTGCTCAAGCGGCGGACCAGCCAGAACATCGTCTGGGGTGGCGTCGCCGGGTGCATGCCGGTCCTCATCGGCTGGTCGGCGGTGCGCGACTCGCTGGACTGGCCGGCCCTGGTGCTCTTCCTCGTCGTCTTCTTCTGGACGCCTCCGCACTACTGGCCGCTGTCGATGCGGTTCCGCGAGGACTACGCGGCGGCCGGCGTGCCGATGCTGCCGGTGGTCGCCGACGACACCACCGTGGGGCGGCAGATCGTGCTCTACAGCTGGGCGACCGTCGCGACCACGCTGGTGCTGGTGCCGGTGGCCTCGATGGGCTGGGTCTACACGGTGACCGCTGTCGTCGCAGGCGCGGTGTTCCTGGTCGAGGCGCACCGGCTGCTGCGCCGGGCTCGACGCGGCATCACCGGCGCGTCGCTGCGCGCGATGCGGCTGTTCCACTTCTCGATCAGCTATCTGACGTTGGTCTTCCTCGGCGTGGCGGTCGACCCGCTGCTGTCGTGGCCGCTGCCCTTTCTGTAGTGCGTCCCGTCACGCGGGTTCGGGGCGGCTGTCCTCGCGCGAGTGCAGTGACAGCAGGCCGCAGGTCAGGGTGACGACCAGCAGGGCAGCCCCGAGCATGTGGACCAGCACCAGCAGCTCGGGCAGGCCCGTCGCGTACTGCGTGTAGCCGATGGCACCCTGCGCCAGGGTCACCAGCAGGACGGCGCGCCAGGCGCTGCGCGACCCGGGGCTGGAGCTGACCAGGTGCGTGGCCAGGACCATCGCGATGACCAGCCCGCAGAACAGCATCACCGAGTCGGCGTGCAGCCAGGCGATGGTGCGCGGGTCGAAGCCGAACCGGGCCGGGTCCTGCGCGTCTCCGGAGTGCGGGCCCGACCCCGTGACGACCGTGCCGAGGGTCAGCACGACGGCCCCCACTGCGGCGGTCAGCCAGGCCACGCGGCGGCCGAGCCGGGGGAGGACGGGGTGGGGCGTCCCGTCGGGCTCGCGCTCGCGCCAGACCAGCCAGGTCGCAGCAGCAACGAGCACCATCGAGACCAGGAAGTGCGCCATCACCGTCGCGGGGTGCAGACCGGTGCGCACGGTGATGCCCCCGAGCAGCCCCTGGAACCCGGTCCCCGCCAGCACCACCACGGCCAGCGCGCGCATCGGCGGTCGGTGGGCTGCCCAGCGGAAGACCGCGGCGACCGTGATGACCGCGACGATGCCGACGACGACACCGAGCATCCGGTTCCCGTACTCGATGTAGGGGTGGATGCCCTGCTCGGGGTGGAACGTGGGGGTGTACTCCCCGGGCTCGCAGGACGGCCAGGTGGAGCAGCCGAGCCCGCTGCCGGTCAACCGCACGACGCCGCCCGTGACCACGATCAGCACCTGGAAGACCAGGTTGACCAGGACGACCCGCCGCAGCCACGGCGAGGACGTGCGTCCGGCTGCCGGCGGGGCGACGCGGTCGGCGGTGGGGGCAGGCAGGCTCACCGCACCATCGTAAGAAGCGGGCGCGTCGGCCTCAGCAGGGGTCAGTCGGACCAGCGGAGCAGGCGGGTCGCCAGTGCGCCGAGCACGGCCGACCAGGCCGCGAGCAGGCCGAGGTCGGCCCACGGCCAGCCCCCCTCCACCAACGCCACGCGCAGGCCGTCGGCCAGCGCCGCACTCGGCAGCCACTGGACGACCGTGCCCAGTGCCGCGGGCAGCTGGTCAGCGGGGAGCAGCAGGCCGCCCCCCACCAGGAGCAGCATCCACAGCAGGTTGGCCACCGCCAGCACGGCCTCGGCGCGCAGCCGTCCACCGACCACGACGGCGAGCGCGGCGAACGCGGCCACGCCGAGGACGACCACCACGGCAGCCGGCAGCAGGCCGGCCGGCTGCGGTCGCCAGCCCAGGGCGAGGGCCAGCAGGCTCAGGACGACCAGGTGGGTCACCAGCACCCCCGACAGGGCCAGCGCCTTGCCGGTGAGCAGCCCGCCGCGCCCCAGGGGGGTGGTCCCCAGCAGCCGCAGCACGCCATAGCGGCGTTCGTAGGCCAGCTGGATGGCGGCACCGGTGAACGCCGTCGACACCACGGCCAGGGCCAGGACCCCCGCTGTGGCGAGGTCGATCCTGCGGCCGGGGCCGAGCGACGGGGAGTCGGTCATCGCCAGCCCGACCAGGGCCAGCGCGGGCAGCACGATCGAGACGAGCAGCTGCTCGCCGTGGCTCAGCAGCTGACGCCCCTCGAAGCGAGCCTGTGCGGTGACCCGCCGCGAGGTCGGGGCGGCGTGCCGTGCGTCGAGCCGGTCGGTGGTCATCGCTCGCCACCGGTCAGCGCGAAGTAGGCGTCCTCGAGCTGGCCCCCGCCGTCGGCTGCGACGGAGGAGACGGTGCCGACGGCCACCGCGGCGCCACGGGCCATGACCACCACCTGGTCAGCCAAACGCTCAGCCTCCTCGAAGCTGTGGCTGCTGACCACGACCGTCGTGCCGCGGGCCGCCTCGTCACGGATCAGGGCCCAGACGTCGCGCCGCAGGTGCGGGTCGAGGCCGGCGGTGGGCTCGTCCAGCAGCAGCACCACAGGGCGTCCCACCAGGGCGGCGGCCAGGGCCACGCGCTGCCGCTGGCCGCCGGAGAGGCGACGGATGCTGGTGCGGTCGAACTCGGTGATGGCGAAGCGGGTGAGCAGCTCCGCGACCGGGACCGGGGCGGCATACAGGCTGGCCAGGTGCCGCAGCAGCACGCTCGGCCGCACGGCCTGGGGCAAGCCGCCGTCCTGGAGCATCACCCCGACCCGCGCCCGGTGCTCGGCGTCGGCGCCCCAGGGGTCTCGACCGAGCACCTCGACCCGGCCGCTGTCCGCGCGCTGCAGCCCTGCGCAGATCTCGCTCGCGGTCGTCTTGCCTGCGCCGTTGGGGCCGAGCACGACGGTGACCTGTCCCGGCTGCGCCTGCCAGCTGAGCCCGTCGAGAGCTGCCACGGCGCCGAAGCGTCGGCACACGTCGTGGAGCCGGATCACAAGGGTGAAGCCTAGAGCGCGTCAGCGACTGGTCACCCCGTGGCGTGACCGATACGCCGCCAGGGGGCCTGCGCGCCTATCCCGCGAGGGTCCCCCCGAACACCTGCCACGCGAGCAGCGACTTCGCGACGAGGCTGAGGACGATGTAGGCCCTCTCCCCGAACACGTAGTCCGCCCAGCGGCCGCGGGCGCGGTACTGCAGCCACTGGTTGAGCGCGAAGATGTTGAAGAAGGCGAAGAGCGACACGACGATCCCGTAGACGAACGCGGGAGGGCTCGCCTCGGACGGCGACTGCGGAGCGACCACGTAGAGCACGACGGCGATCCACGGCACGGCGCCGGCGATGCACCCGAACCAGAACGGTAGCCACCCCCCGCCACCGGGCTGCTCGTACTTCTCCTGAAGCCACCCGAAGAGGATCATCGAGGCGTTGACACCCGCGATCGCGAGCAGGGCCGTCACGTCGGCGATGCCGACGAGCTGGGCGATCACCACCATCATCAGCGAGGAGGACAGCGAGTACTCCACCCACCGGGCGCGGTTGATGCCGTGGGACAGGTCGGCCACATAGCCGCGGAACCACACCGTGGACACGACCAGGTGGGCCACCGCCGACAGCGCGAGGAACGCCGCGACGGCCAGGCCGGTGGACAGGTCGAACAGGACGGTGGGCTCCTGCGGCGTCGTGCCGGGAGGACCGGCGAGGTAGCTCGCAGTGACGGGCAGCGCGAAGTCGGTGGCCAGCGCAAGAACGGCGACCGCCTGCGCCGCGTGCAGTGCAGCAGCGCCCAGGTTCCACGTGCGCAAGCCGCGCACGGTGTCCGGGGGAAGCTCAGTCGTGGTCATGGCAGGACCGTACTGCCACGGGCACCAGCAGGCGGAATGCGGTTAGGTGCGCCTTGGTTGGCCCTGGTGTGCAAATAGGTGACACTGGCATGGTGTTTATCGCCGACGGGTCCTCCGAGTCGCGCACGCGTGCGCGGGTGCGGGCTGCCGTCGGCGAGCGCGGGCCGATCAGTGCCCGCGACCTGTCGGGTCTGCTCGGCCTGACTCCGGCTGCGGTGCGCCGGCACCTGGACGCCCTGCACCACGACGGCGCGATCGTCGAGCGCTCCTCGGCCAGCACCAGCCGCCGTGGTCGCGGACGGCCGGCTCGCAGCTATGTGCTCACCGGTCTGGGGCAGGAGCAGCTGCAGACCACGTATGACGGCGTGGCCACCTCGGCGCTGCACTTCCTGGCCGACCGCGCCGGCGACCAGGCCGTGACCGACTTCGCCGAGGAGCAGATCGCCGCGCTCGAACAGCGACTCAGGATGCAGATGGGCGAGCTGGCCGACCCGTCCTCCGCCCCCCTGGCCGAGCGCACCGAAGCGCTGGCCGAGGCCATGTCCGCCGAGGGTTTCGCCGGCAGCACCCGCCCGGTGGGCCAGGGCACCGGCCTGGCCGGGATCCAGCTGTGCCAGGGGCACTGCCCGTTGCGCAACGTCGCCGTCCAGTTCCACGAGTTCTGCGAGGTCGAGACCGAGGCCATCGGGCGCCTGCTGGGGGTGCACGTGCAGCGGCTGGCGACCCTAGCCGCCGGCCACCACGCCTGCACCACCTTCGTGCCCACGGGAGCACTGACCCAGGCACCGGCCCAGGCGCCGAGCCGACGGTCCCCGACCCCACGGCATACCGGCCTCGCGACGCACTCGCCCAGCACTGCCAGCCACAGCACCAGCACCAGCACCGCGAGCAGCACCAGCACGATGACCACCACCCTGACGACGCGTGAAGGAAGGTCGAGCAGATGAGCTCAAGCATCGAGGAGCGCAACCCGGGACTGAAGGAGTTCGGCCGTTATGAGTACGGCTGGGCGGACTCCGACGTCGCCGGCACCGCGGCGCGCCGCGGGCTGTCCGAGGACGTCGTCCTGGACATCTCCGGGCGCAAGTCCGAGCCGCAGTGGATGCAGGACCTGCGCCTGAAGGGACTGCGGCTGTTCGACAAGAAGCCGATGCCCACCTGGGGCAGCGACCTGTCCGGGATCGACTTCCAGAACATCAAGTACTTCGTGAAGTCCACCGAGAAGCAGGCCACCTCCTGGGAGGACCTGCCCGACGACATCAAGAACACCTACGACCGGCTGGGCATCCCCGAGGCCGAGAAGCAGCGTCTCGTGGCAGGTGTCGCGGCGCAGTACGAGTCCGAGGTCGTCTACCACCAGATCCGCGAGGACCTGGAGGAGCAGGGCGTCATCTTCGTCGACACCGACACCGGCCTGCGGGAGCACGAGGACCTGTTCCGCGAGTACTTCACCTCGGTCATCCCGGTCGGGGACAACAAGTTCGCCGCGCTCAACACCGCGGTCTGGAGCGGTGGCAGCTTCATCTACGTCCCGCCGGGCGTGCGGGTGGACATCCCGCTGCAGGCCTACTTCCGGATCAACACCGAGAACATGGGCCAGTTCGAGCGGACCCTGATCATCGCCGACGAGGGCTCCTACGTGCACTACGTCGAGGGCTGCACCGCGCCGATCTACAAGTCCGACAGCCTGCACAGCGCGGTCGTGGAGATCATCGTCAAGAAGAACGCCCGGGTGCGCTACACGACGATCCAGAACTGGTCCAACAACGTCTACAACCTGGTCACCAAGCGCGCGACCTGCGCCGAGGGCGCGACCATGGAGTGGGTCGACGGCAACATCGGCTCCAAGGTGACGATGAAGTACCCGGCCATCTTCCTGCTCGGCGAGCACTCCAAGGGCGAGACCCTGTCGATCGCCTTCGCCGGCGAGGGCCAGCACCAGGACGCCGGGGCCAAGATGGTGCACGCCGCTCCGCACACCTCCTCCACCATCGTCTCCAAGTCGGTGGCCCGCGGTGGCGGCCGCACGTCCTACCGCGGCCTCGTGCAGGTGCTCGAGGGCTCGGCGCACAGCAAGTCCAGCGTCGTCTGCGACGCGCTGCTGGTCGACCAGATCAGCCGCTCCGACACCTATCCCTATGTCGACGTCCGCGAGGACGACGTGCAGATGGGCCACGAGGCGACCGTCTCCAAGGTGTCCGAGGACCAGATGTTCTATCTGATGTCGCGCGGTCTGTCCGAGACCGAGGCGATGGCGATGATCGTGCGCGGCTTCATCGAGCCGATCGCGCGCGAGCTGCCGATGGAGTACGCCCTGGAGCTCAACCGGCTCATCGAGCTGCAGATGGAAGGAGCCGTCGGCTGATGACCCTGGTCACCAACCGCCCCCAGCACGTCGACCCGCAGACCCAGGCAGGCGGCGTCGCCCAGCCGCCGGACCAGTCACGCGCGGCACGTCCCCGGTCGTTCGAGGTCAGCGACTTCGCCCTGCCCAACGGCCGGGAGGAGCAGTGGCGCTTCACCCCCGTCGACCGGCTGGGCGGCGTCTTCGCCGACGAGCCGACCGCTGACGGCGCGACGGACCAGGACCACGCCGCCTCCTTCGAGGTGCTGCCCACTGCGGGCGTCACCCTCGGCACCCTCGCGCCTGGGCAGGCTCCCCGCGGGACGGTGCTGGTCCCGGAGGACCGTGGAGCCGTGGTCGCCTCGGCCAACACCGCCGAGGCCCTGCACCTGCGGATCGCCGCCGACACCGAGCTGCCCGAGCCGCTGCGGGTGGAGATCCGCGGCAACGGTGCCGGTCGGCGCAGCAACGCGCACTACGTCCTGGAGGCGGGGACCCACAGCAAGGCGCTGGTGATCCTGGACCACACCGGCTCGGCAGACCACACCGGCAACCTGGAGGTCATCGTCGGCGACGGCGCGGACCTGACCGTGGTCAGCCTGCAGCGCTGGGACGACGACGCCGTGCACCTGGCCCAGCACGAGGCCAGGGTGGGCCGCGACGCCGCCTACAAGCACATCGCGGTCACCCTCGGCGGGGCGATCGTGCGGTTCAACACCAACGTCTCCTATGGCGGTCCTGGTGGCGACGCGACCCTGCTCGGCGTCTACTTCGCCGACGCCGGCCAGCACCTGGAGCACCGCTCGTTCATCGACCACAACCAGCCGCACTGTCGCTCGCTGGTCACCTACAAGGGTGCCCTGCAGGGCCAGACGGCACGCACCGTGTGGGTCGGCGACGTGCTGATCCGCAAGGAGGCCGAGGGGATCGAGACCTACGAGCTCAACCGCAACCTCATCCTCACCGACGGCGCGCGCGCCGACTCGGTGCCCAACCTGGAGATCGAGACCGGTGAGATCCTCGGCGCGGGGCACGCCAGCTCCACCGGCCGGTTCGATGACGAGCAGCTGTTCTACCTGATGTCCCGTGGCATCGACGAGTACGAGGCCCGTCGCCTGGTGGTCCGTGGCTTCTTCGCCGACATCATCGCCAAGATCGGCGTGCCCGAGGTCGTCAGCACGCTGATGGACGCGATCGAGGCCGAGCTCGCCGCCGACATGGGCAGCGGGCCCGCCAAGAGTGCGCTGACCCGGTGACCGAGAACCTCGCCGACGCCCGGCCGTTCGTGGCGGTCTGCACCCTGGCCGACCTGCCCACGGTCGGCGCTGTGCAGGCCGACTTCGACGGTCGCCTGGTGGCCATCGCCCGTGACTCCGCGGGTCATGTGCACGCCTTCGACGACACCTGCAGCCACCAGAACGTCTCGCTGTCCGAGGGCGAGCTCGACGGCTGCGAGATCGAGTGCTGGCTGCACGGCTCGCGCTTCGACATGACCACCGGCCGGCCGACAGGGCTGCCGGCCATCCTGCCGATCGCCGTGCACACGGTGCGGCTGGACGGTGACCAGGTGCTGGTCGCCCTGTCCGACTGAGCACGACCCCTGCAGACCATTGACACATCCCCGGCACGACCAGACCCAAGGAGCAGCATGACCACGTTGGAGATCCGCGACCTGCACGTCAGCGTCGAAGGAGGCGGGGCAGACACCGAGAAGGAGATCCTGCGCGGGGTCGACCTGACCGTGAAGTCGGGGGAGACCCACGCGATCATGGGGCCGAACGGCTCGGGCAAGTCGACGCTGGCCTACTCGATCGCCGGTCACCCCAAGTACACCGTCACCGGCGGCTCGGTCACCCTGGACGGCGAGGACGTGCTGGCGATGGGCGTGGACCAGCGCGCGCAGGCCGGCCTGTTCCTGGCGATGCAGTATCCGGTCGAGGTCCCGGGCGTGACGGTGAGCAACTTCCTGCGCACGGCCAAGACCGCCGTCGACGGCGAGGCGCCCAAGCTGCGCACCTGGGTCAAGGAGATCAAGGACGCCATGGGCGGCCTGCAGATGGACCCGACGTTCGCCGAGCGCAACGTCAACGAGGGCTTCTCGGGCGGGGAGAAGAAGCGCCACGAGATCCTGCAGATGGCCCTGCTGCGGCCCCGCATCGCGATCCTGGACGAGACCGACTCCGGGCTCGACATCGACGCGCTGCGGATCGTCTCGGCCGGTGTCAACAAGATCAAGGCCGACACCGGGCTGGGCGTCATGCTGATCACCCACTACACCCGGATCCTGCAGTACATCGAGCCGGACCACGTGCACGTCTTCGTCGCGGGCCGGATCGCCGAGTCCGGCGGTCGCGAGCTCGCCGAGCGCCTCGAGGCCGAGGGCTACGACCGGTTCGTCAAGGCCGTGCTCTGACGCTGTCCTGAACCACCTCGCAGAAGGAGTCGGTATGGCGGTCGCGCTCACCGAGCAGGAGGTCGCCCGGATCCGGGCCGACTTCCCCCTGCTGGCGCGCACCGTCCGTGACGGCCGGCCGCTGGTCTATCTCGACAGCGGCGCGACGTCACAGAAGCCGATGGCGGTGCTCGACGCCGAGCGGGACTTCTACACCCGGCACAACGCGGCCGTGCACCGTGGCGCGCACCAGCTCGCCGAGGAGGCCACCGAGGCCTTCGAGCAGGCGCGCGCCACGGTCGCCTCGTTCATCGGCGCACAGCCCGGCGAGGTCGTCTTCACCAAGAACGGCACGGAGGCGATCAACCTGGTCGCCTACGCCCTGAGCAACGCCGGAGCACCGGGGGCGGTCGACGGCGCGGACCCCGCGGTCGCGGCACGGCTGCAGGTCGGGCCCGGCGACGAGATCGTCGTGACCGAGATGGAGCACCACGCCAACCTGGTGCCCTGGCAGGAGCTGGCCCGGCGCACCGGCGCCACGTTGCGCTGGCTGGGGGTGAGCGACGACGGGCGGCTCGACCCGGCTGACTACGCGGTCGGCACTCCCGGCAGCGTGCTCACCGAGCGCACCCGGGTGCTGGCCGTGACGCACGTGTCCAACGTGCTGGGCACGCTCAACGACCTCGCGCCGCTGCTCGCCGCGGCCCGGCAGGTCGGTGCCCTGGTGCTGGTCGACGCCTGCCAGTCGGTCCCGCACCTGCCGGTCGACGTGACGGCGCTCGGCCAGGCCGGGGCGGCCGGGCCGGACTTCCTGGCGTTCACCGGCCACAAGCTGCTCGGCCCGTCCGGCGTCGGCGTGCTCTGGGGCCGTGCCGAGCTGCTGGCGGCGATGCCCCCGTTCCTCACCGGCGGGTCGATGATCGAGATGGTGCGGATGGAGGGGTCGACCTACGCCCCGCCGCCGCAGCGGTTCGAGGCAGGGGTGCCCATGGCGGCGCAGGCGGTCGGTCTCGCTGCCGCCTGCGACTACCTGTCGGCGATCGGCATGGACCGGGTGGCCGCCCACGACCGCGCGCTCACGGCACACACCCTCGAGCGGCTCGCGGAACGACCCTGGGTGCGCGTGCTCGGCCCGACCGACCCCGCGCAGCGGGTCGGGGCCGTCGCGTTCACCGTGGACGGCGTGCACCCGCACGACGTCGGTCAGGTCCTCGACGACCAGGGGGTCGCCGTCCGCACCGGGCACCACTGCGCATGGCCGCTGCACCGGCGGCTGGGCGTCGTGGCCAGCACCCGGGCGAGCTTCGGCGTCTACACCACGACGGCCGAGGTCGACGCCTTCGTCAGCGCGCTCGACCGCGTGCCGTCGGTCTTCGGGCTGGCGGCGGGGGCCTGATGGACCTCTACGCCGAGCTGATCATCGAGCACAGCAAGCGCCCGGTGGGGGCCGGCCTGCGCAGCCCGTTCGACGGGGAGTCCCACCAGATCAACCCCACCTGCGGCGACGAGGTCACCCTGCGGGTGACCCTGGCCCCGGCGACCGCGGGGGAGCCGGTGATGCAGGACGTCTCCTACGACGCCGTCGGCTGCTCGATCTCGGTGGCATCGGCCTCAGTGCTCGCCGAGGAGCTCACCGGGGCCGACCTGGGGACGGTCGAGACGACCTACCAGGCGATGCACGCGATGCTGACCAGTCGCGGAGCCGACCACGGCGACCCCGAGGTGCTCGGCGACGGTGTCGCCCTGGCCGGAGTCAGCCGCTACCCGGCCCGCGTGAAGTGCGCCCTGCTGCCCTGGATGGCGCTGACCGACGCGCTGGCCAAGGCCGGCGTGAGACCCTGAGACCACGACACCGGAGGACACCATGACCCAGACCACCACCCCGCACCCCCCCAACGTGGCCGACATCGAAGAGGCCCTGCGTGACGTCGTCGACCCCGAGCTCGGCATCAACGTCGTCGACCTCGGCCTGGTCTACGGCGTCACCGTCGACGCCGCCTCGCACGCGGCGATCGACATGACGCTGACCAGCGCGGCGTGCCCGCTGACCGACGTCATCGAGGACCAGGTCAGCCAGGCCCTCGACGGCCTGGTCACCGGACACCGGATCAACTGGGTCTGGATGCCGCCGTGGGGTCCGGACAAGATCACCGAGGACGGTCGCGAGCAGCTGCGCGCGCTCGGCTTCAACGTCTGAGCCGGCTGCGCCGGTGACCCCCTCGTCCTCGCGGCGGGTGGAGGTCGACCCCAGCCGTCTCGACCGCTGGGTCGCAGGGTTCGCCGCCCGTCACGGAGCGCTGTCCTGGTCCGTGGACGGCCCCTCCCTGCGGCTGCACGGGGAGGACGGCCATGGGGCGGTGATGACCAGCTGGAGGCCTGCCGAGCTGGCCAGGGACTCCTCCGGCTCGACAGTGGCCGAGCTGCTGCCGGACCTGCCGACGTGGGCCGCACCGGCCACCCCGCTCGCCCTGCTCCTGGTGCGTCGCGGTGGGTATGCCGTCGGGCTGGCCGAACGCGGACGGCTGGTCTCGCACAAGGTGGGCACCCGGCGCGTGCAGGGGCGCAGCGCCGCAGGGGGCTGGTCGCAGCAGCGCTTTGCCCGGCGGCGTTCGCACCAGGCAGACGCGCTGGTCGAGGCCCTCGCCGGGCATGCCCAGCGGGTCCTGGACGGCGTCCAGCCCGCCGGACTGGTCGTCGGTGGCGACCGCTTGCTGCTGGCTCAGCTGGGGCAGCTGGCGCCCCTGGCACGGTGGGGCGAGGTCCCGCGCCGCACACTGCTGGATCTGCCGGACCCACGACGCGCCGTGCTGGACGAGGCCCTGCGGCGCGGCGTCGCCGTCCTGGTGGACGTCACCGAGCCGACGCAACAGTGAGGTCGACTGGCGTCTGGCTCGCACGCCTCAACGACCGCAGCGGTCGACCCTGGCCCATGGCCAGTCGCTGACCAGCCACCGGGAGACCGCGTCGGCCAGGGGGCCATCCAGCGAGGCCCTGTCGGCCCGCACCCAGGACTGCACGGTGACGTCCCAGTCCGTCGACCCGGACGGATAGAGGTAGACGCAGCCGATGACGTCGTCGTCGGCCGGGTCGAGGACGGTGAAGGTGAAGCCGGCCCCGCGCGCGAAGTCGTCGGCGTGACGGCGCAGGTCGGACAGGTTGTCCTCGAGGGTCATGCCCGCAAGGGGCGGCCAGCTGCCGTCGGGGTAGCCGGGCGTGGAGCGGATGTGCTCGATGCTCGACATCCAGGCGGCGTGGTCCGCCAGGTTGTGCTGCGGTCCCAGAGGTTCGAGACGGAACTCCTGGGTGGCCAGCGATGTCGGCGGGTCAAAGCCGACCGGGACGAACTCCGCTGAGGTCATGGACGCGGACCGTACCGGGTCGCCGGCATGCCCGCACTGGATTTGTCGACTGCCGCGGCGTCAGCCCAGGTCCTGGGCACTGAACGTGTCGCACTGGTTGGGGTCGCCGGACTCGTAGCCGGTGAGGAACCACTTCTGCCGCTGCTCGGCCGAGCCGTGGGTCCAGCTCTCCGGCGTCACCCGACCCTGCATCTGCTCCTGGATCCGGTCGTCGCCGACCGCCGCGGCGGCGCTCAGCGCCGACTCGATCTGGGCCTTCGTGATCGGCTCGAGGATCGCCTCCTCGGCGTTGCCGTCCCGGGTGCCGTCGGCATGGGCCACCCAGACGCCCGCGTAGCAGTCGGCCTGCAGCTCGGTGCGCACGGCACCGGAGTCCGCGCCCTGCGGGTCCTGCTGGGCACGGCCCAGCACCCCCTGCAGATCCTGGACGTGGTGGCCGTACTCGTGCGCCACGACATACATCTGGCTCAGGGAGCCTCCGTCGGCGCCCAGCTGGTTCTTGAGCTGGTCGAAGAACGCCACGTCGATGTAGACCTGGCTGTCGACCGGGCAGTAGAACGGGCCGACCTGGCTGTTGGCCATGCCGCAGCCGGTCTGCACCGAGTCCTGGAAGATGATCGTCTTGGCCTGCTCGTACTCGCTGAAGGTGCCCCAGAAGTTCTGCACCGAGTTGACCGTGCCGATGACCAGGCAGTCCTGGTGCTCGTTGGCGTCGGCACCGGTCTTGCAGTGGCTGAAGTCACT
This sequence comes from uncultured Actinomycetota bacterium, assembly GCA_963781115.1. Classification (GTDB taxonomy): domain Bacteria; phylum Actinomycetota; class Actinomycetes; order Actinomycetales; family Dermatophilaceae; genus Ornithinicoccus. The sequence continues at coordinate 167,354 of CAWADV010000005.1, read as the reverse complement.
CGCCGTGCCGGAGCTGTCGGAGACCGCGCTGGGGCTGAAGTTCCACGGGCCCGCGCCGGCGCCTCCGCCCCCGCCGCCGCCACCGATGCCACCGCCGAAGATCATGTAGAGGACGAGCAGGATGATCGAGCCGATGCCGCCGCCGGCGATGACGCCGCCCCCACCGCGCCGACCGCCTCCGCGGAGGCCGCCACCACCACCGCCGCCCACCTGGCTGGTGTCCAGACGGGCATTCTCCTTGAACGTCATGCTGCCTCCAGACCTCGGCGGGTGACCTCGTCGCCTTCCGCTCCGCGTAGAATAACGGTCCAGCCCATTGCGCCGCATTCTTCGAGGAGACACACCCGTGATCAGTGCTGCGGGCGTGGAGCTGCGCGCGGGGTCCCGGTTGCTCCTCGAAGGAGCGACGTTCCGGATCGCCGCCGGCGACCGGGTCGGGCTGGTCGGGCGCAACGGGGCGGGCAAGACGACGCTGACCAGAGTGCTGGCCGGGCAGGCTGCGCCAGCGGCCGGCACGGTCACCCGCAGCGGGGAGGTGGGCTACCTGCCCCAGGACCCGCGCACCGGCGACCTGTCGGTGCTGGGTGGCGACCGGATCCTGTCCGCGCGTGGCCTGGACCGGGTCCTGCGCGACCTGCGGACCGCCGAGCGCGCGATGGCCACGCCGGACCAGGCGACCCAGGACAAGGCGATGGCCCGCTACTCCCGCCTCGACGCGGAGTTCCAGTCCCGCGGCGGCTATGCCGCGGAGTCCCAGGCCGCCGCCATCGCCTCGTCGCTGGGTCTGCCCGAGCGGGTCCTCAGCCAGCCGCTGTCCACCTTGTCCGGGGGCCAGCGGCGGCGGATCGAGCTGTCCCGGATCCTGTTCTCGGGCGCGCAGACGCTGATGCTCGACGAGCCGACCAACCACCTGGACGCCGACAGCATCGTCTGGCTGCGCGACTACCTCAAGGGCTATCCCGGAGGGCTGCTGATCATCTCCCACGACGTCTCGCTGATCGAGACCGTGGTCAACAAGGTGTTCCACCTGGACGCCAACCGGGCCGAGATGGACCAGTACGCGATGGGCTGGAAGACCTACCTCACCCAGCGGGAGACCGACGAGCGCCGCCGCCGCCGGGAGCGGGCCAACGCCGAGAAGAAGGCCTCGGCGCTGATGGCCCAGGCCGACAAGATGCGGGCCAAGGCGACCAAGGCCACGGCCGCGCAGAACATGGCCAAGCGGGCCGAGCGGCTGCTCGCCGGCATCGAGGGGGAGCGGGTCGTCGACAAGGTGGCCAAGCTGCGCTTCCCGACACCGGCACCCTGCGGGCGGACGCCGCTCACCGCCGAAGGACTGTCCCGCTCCTACGGCTCCCTCGAGGTGTTCACCGACGTCGACCTGGCCATCGACCGCGGCTCCAAGGTCGTCATCCTGGGCCTGAACGGCGCGGGGAAGACCACCCTGTTGCGGATCCTGGCCGGGCTGGACCCGCCCGACACCGGCGAGGTGCAGCCCGGACACGGCCTCAAGCTGGGCTACTACGCCCAGGAGCACGAGACCCTCGACCACGACCGGACAGTCCTGGAGAACATGCGGTCGGCAGCGCCGGACCTGGACGAGACCGGCACACGCACCGTCCTGGGCAGCTTCCTGTTCAGCGGCGACGACGTCGACAAGCCGGCCGGGGTGCTGTCCGGCGGGGAGAAGACCCGGCTCGCCCTGGCCATCCTGGTCGTCTCGGCCGCCAACGTGCTGCTGCTGGACGAGCCCACCAACAACCTGGACCCTGCCTCCCGCGAGGAGGTGCTGTCGGCTCTGCGCTCCTACACCGGCGCCGTCGTGCTGGTCAGCCACGACGAGGGCGCGGTGTCGGCGCTGGAGCCTGAGCGGGTGCTCCTGCTCCCCGACGGGGTCGAGGACCTGTGGAGCCGCGACTACCAGGACCTCATCGCCCTGGCCTGAGCGTTCGCGCGGCGACCACGGGGGCGGGGTCGCCGGACCGCGACGGAATAGCCGCCCCACGCCATACCGTTGCCTTCGGCGACCGACCAGAGGGAAGACAGGTGCGCCGATGACGATGGGCCGAGGGCATGGAGGTGGATCGGCGTTCCGCCGGTTCAGCCAGGACCCGTCCGTGCGGGAGCACCGGCTGGCGCGCGGCACCGCGCGCAGGGTCGCCACCTACGGCCGGCCGTTCGCCGCCGACATCACCGTCTTCCTGGTGCTGACCCTGGTCGCCTCGGCGCTCGTGGTCGCGACGCCGCTGCTGCTGCGGACGATCATCGACGACGGCGTGGTGCCCGGTGACCGCTCGCTCGTGGTCCGCCTCGGGTTCGTCGTCGCCGGCCTGGCCGTGGTGGGAGCGGTGCTGACCGTCGTCACCCGCTTCTATGGCGCGCGGATCGGCGAGGGGCTGATCCTGCACCTGCGGACGCAGGTGTTCCAGCACGTGATGCGGCAGCCGATCGCGTTCTTCACCCGGGCGCAGACCGGCGCGCTGGTCAACCGGCTCAACACCGACGTCATCGGGGCCCAGCAGGCGTTCACCTCGATCCTGTCCGGAGTGCTCAGCAACATCGTCTCGCTGCTGCTGATCCTCGGTGCGCTGCTGTCGATGTCGTGGCAGATCACCGTGCTCGCGCTGCTGCTCGTGCCGGTGTTCCTGGTGCCCGCCCGCCTGATGGGCGACCGGCTGTCCGCCCTGACCCGCCGGCAGATGAACCTCAACGCCGACCTGGCCAGCCGGATGACCGAGCGGTTCAACGTCGCCGGCGCCCTGCTGGTGCGGCTGTTCGGGCGTCCCGTGCAGGAGGACGAGGAGTATGAGGTGCGGGCGCGAGGCGTGCGCGACGCCGGTGTCTCGATCGCGGTCAACCGGGTCTTCTTCATGGCCGGCCTGGGCTGGTGGCCGCGCTGGCGACCGCACTGGTCTATGGCATGGGTGGGCTGATGGCGATCAGCGGCGAGCTGACCGTCGGCACGCTTGTGGCGATGGCCGCCCTGCTGGGCCAGCTCTACGGCCCGCTCATCGCCCTGTCCAACGCGCGGGTCGACGTGATGACGGCGCTGGTCAGCTTCGAGCGGATCTTCGAGGTGCTCGACCTCCAGCCGCTGGTCCGCGAGGCCGAGCAGCCGGTCGACATCCCGGCCGGCCCGGTCGGGGTGGAGCTGTCCGGCGTGAGCTTCGCCTACCCCACGGCCGACGAGGTGGCGATCGCCTCGCTGGAGCAGCGACCCGGCGCCGAGACCGCCGACGGCAGCAATGTCCTGAGCGAGGTCGACGTGACCGTCGCTCCGGGCCAGATGGTGGCCCTGGTCGGCCCGAGCGGCGCCGGCAAGACGACCCTGACCTCGCTGGTCGCCCGGCTCTACGACCCGACCGCCGGCACCGTGCGGATCGGCGGGGTCGACCTGCGCTCAGCCTCCCTGGACTCGCTGCGCCACACCGTGGGCGTGGTCACCCAGGAAGCGCACATGTTCAACGACAGCATCCGCGCCAACCTGCTCTACGCGGCACCGGACGCCGACGAGGCCGACCTGGAGCAGGCGCTGCGGCGGGCCCGGATCTGGGACCTGGTCGACCGGCTGCCAGACGGCCTGGACACCGTGGTCGGCGACCGCGGCCACCGGCTGTCCGGCGGGGAGAAGCAGCGCCTGGCCATCGCCCGGCTGCTGCTCAAGTCCCCCGCCGTCGTCGTGCTCGACGAGGCGACGGCACACCTGGACAGTGAGTCGGAGGTGGCCGTCCAGCGGGCCCTGGACGAGGCGCTGGAAGGTCGCACCTGCCTGGTGATCGCGCACCGGCTGTCGACGATCCGCAACGCCGACCGCATCGTCGTCCTCGACGGCGGCCAGGTCGTGCAGACGGGCACGCACGAGGAGCTGATGGCTCAGGGCGGGCTCTACCAGGTGCTGCACGACACCCAGTTCGCGGCACACCTCGCCCGCGGCTGAGGCTGACTGCCTAGCGACGCCGCTCGCCGTCGGCACCGAGCAGCGCGTCCAGGGTCGCGTTGCGGAAGCGCCCCTGCGGGTCGTGCCGACCGACCAGCTCGGCGAACTGTGCCACCCCCGGCAGACCGCGCCACGCGGCCGGGCCGGACGCGGAAACCTTGCCCCAGTGCGGCAGCGGTGACCACGGCGCCAAGGCCTGCTCCACCAGGCGTGCCGCCCGCGCCACCGCTTCGGCGTCGCGACGCCAGGTGAAGTGCAGCGCCACCAGGTCCCGGTCGCGCGCCGGGCTCAGCCACAGGTCGTCGGCCGCCACGGTGCGCACCTCGCTCACCAGCAGCACGTCGGCCAGCTCCGGCCCGAGCGCCCAGACCGCGTCCAGGGCGTCGGCGGCATCGCTCAGCGCGACGAACCACTCCGACTGGATCTCCGCTCCGTTGCTCGGCACCCGGTCGGCCCGGAAGTGCGGCAGCCGCTCGTGCCAGGGACCCGGCTGCCCGAGCTGCACGGTCACCGCACCCGGGTCGGCACCGCGGATCGGATGGTAGGGCGCGTGCGCGGCGGCGGTCCCCTCGAGCACCGGCGACTCGAGCGGGCCGCGGCTCTTGACGAAGACCGCCTCGACGGTCTCCTCCAGCCACCGGGTGAACAGGCTCACGCTGTCGCCGGCGCCCAGCACCGCCAGCAGGTCCTGGTCCAGGGCAGCCCGGGGCAGGTCGACGAAGACGCTCTGCCGGTAGGGCAGCGCCGGCTCGACGGCCAGCGTCACCGACGTGACCACGCCCAGCGCCCCCAGGTGCACGGCATACCCGGGGAAGTCGGGGGTGGACCCCCGACTCACCTGCACCTGCTCGCCTCGCCCGTCGACCAGGCTCATCGCCACCACGGAGGCAGGCAGCACCTGTGCGCGCAGCCCCGACCCGTGCGTGGCGGTCGCGCACGCACCGGCCACACCGAGGTGCGGCAGCGACGCCATCGCCGACAGGGCCACCCCGTGGCGGTGCAGCACCGGCGCCGCCTGGGCGTAGGTCGCCCAGGCAGGCAGGGTGGCCGTCATCGCCTCGCGGTCGACGACGACGTCATGGTCCGGGTCCATCGGGATGGCCGAGAGGCTGACCAGCACCCCCGGGGTGTCCGCGACGGGGCTGAAGCTGTGCCTGGTCCCGAGCACGCGGATCCGCGGGTGCGAGCGGACCAGGGCGGGCAGGTCGTCCAGCGACTCCGGTCGCAGCAGCTCGCGGGCGGCGTAGCGCAGGTTGCCACCCCAGTTCGTGCCCGGGTCGAGGGACGGTGCGACCGGGCCCATTCAGGCGTCCTCCTCATCCCAGATCCGGGCCCGCTTGGCCCGCACCACACCGGCCCCCTCCAGGTGCTCGCGCCGCGCGAACACCCAGACCATGACGAAGCCGAGCACCGAGCTGAGCCACCACTGCAGCGCGTAGGCCAGGTGCGCGCCGAGCCCGGTGTCCGGCGGCTCCGCCGGCAGCGGGCGGACCGGCACCTCCCCGGAGGGCAGCACCTCGGACTCCAACACCAGATACGCGGGCAGCACAGGGCCGCCGAGGGCGGTGGCGGCCTCGGGCAGGTGGATCGAGGCGAGCTGCCCAGGAGGCAGGTCCCGACCCAGGCTGGGCTCGCCCGAGCGCAGCCACCCGGTCACGGTCACCTCCTCGGTGGGGGCCGGGGGGACCTCCGGTGCGGTCGCCGCATCGACGGCGTTGCGCACCCAGCCGCGGTCGACGAGCAGAGTCGCCCCCTCGACGTCGAAGGGGACCAGCACGTCATAGCCGTAGGTGCCCTCGTGCGGACGGTTGCGCACCAGCAGCGTCCTGGACGGGTCGTAGCCGCCCCGCGCCACCACCCGGGTCCAGTCCTGCTGCGGGCCGAACCCGGCTGCGCCGCCGAGGATCTCCAGCACCGGCACCGGCGGCTGGTCGTAGTGCCGCTCCACCGTCGCCCGGCGCGCCAACGCGTCCTCGTGCCGACCCCACTGCCACTGGCCGAGCCACACGGTCACCGCGGCGAACACGCAGGCCAGCGCCAGACCGGTCAGCCAGCGACGGGTCAGCAGGGTGCGCAGCACCGCTCAGCCGTCCCGGTCGGACAGCTCGTCGACCGGCAGGACCTCGATGAGAAAGCCTCTGAGGTCGACGAAACCGGCCAGGGAGTCCCGGTGGTCGGGGCAGGCGAGCCAGACCTTTCGCCGGTCCGGGGCATGCAGCCTCGGGTTGTTCCAGACCACACCGTGCGTGGCCGTGGCACGGCAGGCCTTGGCGCTGCAGCGCAGGGAAGGGCTGGTCGGCGGTGCCGCGTCGGTCATCCCGGTGGCAGCGCCCGTGTCGGGGAGACCGGTCCGCCGGGGCCGCCGCGCCGCCGGTCCACGGCGTTCGCGATGGTCACCGCCACCGAGGGCAGCACGATCGCGAGCACCGCGAGCACCCAGCCGATGACGGTCCAGCCGTTGAGCAGGGCGACGACGGCCAGCGGGAAGGAGACGGTGCGCAGCCCCATCGCGATCAGGTAGGACCGCATCCGCCGCGATCGGTCGTCCCGCGGCGAGCGCGGAACCGTGGTGACCGCCTGGGTCACCGACCTCCGGGGCTCGTTCACCACTCCACGATACGTCGCACTACGGTGGTCCGGTGACCGACATCGAGCAGCGGGCCGCACGCGCGGTCCTGGTGACCGGAGGCAACCGCGGCATCGGGCTGGCCATCGCCCGCAGCTTCGTGGAGGCGGGCGACGACGTCCTGATCACCTATCGCAGCGGAGAGCCCCCCGAGGGGCTGCGGGGAGTGCAGCTCGACGTCACCGACACCGCCAGCGTCGATGCCGGCTTCGCCCGCGCCGAGGAGCTCCTGGGCAAGCCGGTCGAGGTGCTGGTGGCCAACGCCGGCATCACCCGCGACACCCTGCTGATGCGGATGAGCGACGACGACTTCACCTCCGTCGTGGACACCAACCTCACCGGTGCGTTCCGCTGCGCCCGGCGGGCAGCCAAAGGGATGATGCGGGCCCGCCATGGCCGGATCATCCTGATCTCCTCCGTCGTCGGTCTGTATGGCGGCGCCGGCCAGGCCAACTACGCGGCCAGCAAGGCGGCCCTGGTCGGCCTGGCCCGTTCGATCACCCGCGAGCTGGGCGGGCGGGGCATCACCGCCAACGTCGTGGCGCCCGGCTTCATCGAGACCGAGATGACCGCCGCGCTGCCACAGGAGCGGCAGAAGACCTACCTCGCGGCGATCCCGGCCGGCCGGTTTGCCCGCGCCGAGGAGGTCGCGGGGGCGGTGCGCTTCCTGGCCGGTCCCGACGCGGCATACATCAGCGGGGCCGTGATCCCGGTCGACGGCGGACTCGGCATGGGGCACTGAGCGCGCCACGCCCGTCGGCCCGCTGAGCCACTCACCGACCGCTACTGTTCAGCCATGCTTCTCGACGGCAAGAAGGTCCTCATCACCGGTGTCCTGACGGACTCCTCGATCGCCTTCCACGTGGCCCGCCTGGCTCAGGAACAGGGCGCCGAGGTGGTGCTGACCTCCTTTGGCCGGACCTTTCGGATCACCCAGGCGATCGCCCGGCGGCTGCCGACCACCCCGCCGGTCGTCGAGCTGGACGTCTCGGATCCCGAGCACCTCGACAGCCTGGCCGAGCGGCTCGGCGAGCATGTGGACCGGCTCGACGGAGTGCTCCACTCGGTCGGCTACGCACCCAAAGGCGCCTTCGAGTTCCTCGACCGCGACGTGGGAGGACGCGGCGACGGCCCTGCACGTCTCGGCCTACTCGCTCAAGGCGCTGGCCGTCGCGGCGCTGCCGTTGATGCACCCGGGCGGCAGCATCGTCGGGCTCACCCTGGACGCCACCGTCGCCTACCCGGTCTATGACTGGATGGGCGTGGCCAAGGCCGCGTTCGAGTCGACCAGCCGCTACACCGCACGTGACCTCGGCCCTCGCGGCATCCGCTGCAACCTGGTCTCGGCCGGCCCGATCGCCACCACGGCGGCCAAGTCGATCCCGATGTTCGACCAGTTCGAGCGGTGGGGCGAGCGCTCACCCCTGGGCTGGGACGTCAAGGACGCCGTGCCGGCCGCCCAGGCCTGCGTGGCGCTGCTGTCCGACTGGTTCCCGGCCACCACCGGTGAGATCGTCCACGTGGACGGCGGCTTCCACGCGATGGGCTTCTGAGGCCGGGCCTGATGACCGACCGAACGATGGCGATGCCGCCTGTCCAGGTGAGCGAGGTCCGGGTCCTGGAAGGGCCCAACCTCTACTTCACCCGTCCCGCCGTCAAGGTGAGCCTGTCGCTGCCCGGCTATGGCGTGCAGTCCCGGGAGGCGATGAGCGCGCTGGCCGCCGGGGTCGGCATGCGACGTGCAGCGCCGGGCACGGCAGGGTCTGAGCAGCGCCACCGGTTCCTGGCTCGGCTGTCCAGCACCCTGGTCCGGCAGATCGCTGAGCGGGCCGGCACCCGGCTGGCCGTCAAGGGACGTCCCGCCGGCGAGGTGGACTCGGTGGTCGTCGCCTATCCGTGGCGCCACCGCACCCGGGCCGAGGCGCTGGGGCAGGCCCTCGGTCCGGTGCTCGCCGGGCTGCTGGAGGGAGCCGACCACGACGCGCTGGTGGAGACGGCAGCGCAGACGCTCCGCGAGGCCGGTCGCGGGGGAGCCCCCGCTGCCCAGCTGCGGCCGACGATCCCGGTGGCCTCCGTCACCGGCACCAACGGCAAGACCTCGACCACCCGGCTGCTGGCCCACATGGGGATGATCTGTGGTCTGCGCACCGGGTGGTCCTCCACCGAAGGCGTGTTCCTGCAGGGCGAGATGGTGCTCGACGGCGACTACTCCGGACCCAGCGGGGCGGCTCGGGTGCTGGAGGAGCCGACGGTGCAGCTCGGGCATCCTGGAGACCGCGCGCGGCGGGCTGCTGCTCAAAGGGATGGGCGTGGCCCACAACGACGTCAGCGTGGTCACCAACGTGACCGCCGACCACCTCGGCATGCAGGGCATCGACACGGTCGACCAGCTGGCCGAGGTCAAGGGGATCATCACGCGGGTGACCCGGCGCCAGGGCTGGGTGGTGCTCAACGGCGACGACCCCCGGGTGCGGGCGATGGCCGGGAACGCCACCGGACGCACCTGGATGTTCAGCCTCGACCCGGACTCCCCGGCACTGCGTGAGGCGCTGGACACCGGAGGCCGAGGCATCACCGTGCTGGAGGGCAGCATCGTGATCCTGCGGCGGGACGCCGACCCGGACCGGCTGATCCAGGTCCTCGACGTGCCGATGACGCTGTCCGGCCTGAGCGAGCACAACATCTCCAACGCCCTCGCCGCGACCGCTGCCGGCCTGGGTCTGGGGCTGCCCCGCGAAGGAGTCATCGAAGGACTGCGCACGTTTGCGCCGGACCTGGAGCACAACCCCGGGCGGATGAACGTGTGGACGCTGCCGCTGGTCGGCGGCGGCGGGTGCACGGTGATCGTCGACCTGGCGCACAACGAGGCCGGGCTCGACGCGTTGCTCAACGTGGCCGACGGGCTGCGCCGCCCGGGGGCACGCGTGCACCTCGGCCTGGGCGGCGTCGGTGACCGCACCGACGAGATCCTCGTCGGCCTGGGCGAGATCGCCGGCCGCCGAGCCGACCGGGTGCAGATCGCGCACAAGGGAAAGTATCTGCGCGGGCGCACCGTCGAGGAGCTGGAGGCGCAGTTCGTCACCGGCCTCGGCAACGTCGGCGCGGTCGCCGCCGGCACCTCGCCGACCGAGGTCGAGGGGCTGGCCGCCCTGGTCGAGCCGGTGGCCGACGGCGACGTCGTCGCGATGATGGTGCACGCCGAGCGGGCCGCGGTCGTCAGCTGGCTGGAGGAGCACGGCGCGCTGCAGGACACGGCCCGGCAGATCCGGCGCAAGGTGGTCCTGGCCCGGGGTGAGCACGAGCTGGAGCCGGAGATCGCCGAGATCCGGGAGCTGCCGGGACCGGCTCGTGTCGACGCCGCCAAGCAGCTGCTGGCGCAGCATCCGCGGGACGCTCGGCTGGACTACGAGGTCGCCTCCGCGCTGGACCGCGAGGGCCGTGAGGCCGAGGCGGTCGAGCACTACCGAGCGGCGCTCGAAGGCGGTCTGCGCGAGCCGCACCGCTTCCTGGCGCTGGTGGGTCTGGCCTCGTCGCTGCGCAACCTGGGCCAGCTCGACGAGGCGGGCGAGGTGCTCGCCGAGCTGCACGCCATACGCCCGGACAGCGCTGTGGTCGCCGTCCTGCAGGCGCTGGTCGAGGCCGACGCGGGCCGCGCCGAGCGAGGCGTCGCGGTCCTGGCCGACTACGTCATGACGCACGCGACGAGCCCGGACTCAGTCGGGTTCCGGCCCGCGATGCAGGCCTACGCCGCCGCGCTGGGTGCCGCCCAGTCCTGAGTCCGGCTGGGTGGGCTGCACACGTGCACCCGTGGGCCGGTGGTGAGGCCTGTATGGCGGCTGGCGTGTACACGTGCACACGTGAGCCGGTGCTTAGGCCCATATGGCGGCTGGCGTGTGCACGTGTACACGTGAGCCGGTGCTGAGGCCTGCTTTAGCGGCTGGCGTGTACACGTGCACACGTGAGCCGGTGCTGGGCCTGCTTGGCGGCTGGCGTGTACACGTGCACACGTGAGCCGGTGGTCGGGCCTGCCATGGCGGCTGGTGGGCGCAACTGCACCCGTGGGCCGGCGAACCGCCCCGGTATGGCGGCTGGTGGGCGCAACTGCACCCGTGGGCCTCGGTGCTCGGGAGGTCACCTGCGAGGGATCGACGGCGCCGACGATGACCACGGTGAACCCGGCCCGGCAGCAGATGGCCGGCGTCGCCGCTGCACCGCGGACCGGGCGAGCTGGCCGGTCAGCACGTAGATGCGCTCGGTGGGGCCGGCACTCCCATCCTTACGGCTCGAGCGGAGGCTCGGTCTCGGCGTAATCGGTGCGACCCGCGTGCGCGGCCTCCTCGGCTGCCTGGTGCAGCTCGGCGGGGTCGAGGTCGGGGTCACCGGTAAGCCCTTCCTCGGCCCGCGCGCCGGCGTAGGCCGACTCACCCAGGGTCTCCAGCTCGGCCAGCACCCGGGCGTGCTTGTCCACGCAGGTGACGACCAGGTCTCCGGGGTTGGCCAGCACCATGGCGTGCCGGACGGCGTCGACCTCCAGCAGCACGGTCTCGACCCGCCGGACACGGGCCGTGCCGGCCGCCATCTCGGCCTCGATGCCCTCGGTGACTAGGGCGGCGGTCGCGCCGTCCGCCCGTCCGCGGGTGTTGTCGTCCTCGCGCACCAGGATCACGTCGAAGTGCTGGGCGGCGACCGCACCCAGCTCGCGGATGTCCTCGTCGCGACGGTCGCCCGCGGCTCCGATGACACCGATCCGGCTGATCCGGTGGTTGTCCGTGGACGCCGAACGCTGCGCCGCGTAGTTGTCGACGAACTCACCGAGCGCCCGCATGCCCGCCGGGTTGTGGCTGTAGTCGAGCACCACGGTGACGCCCTTGACGTCGAGCATGTTGAGCCGCCCGGGCGACAGGTAGTAGGAGGTGGTGAAGGTCCGCAGACCCTGGCGTATGTCGTGCAGCGGCGCGTCGACCGCGAACGCGGCTCCCGCCGCGGCCATCGCGTTGGCGACGTTGAAGCGGGCTGCGCCGCCGAACGTGCTCGGCAGCAGGTGGGTCCAGGCCAGCTGCATGCTGCGCCGTCCGTGCCGGATGACGATCATCTCGCCGCGGTCGGTGGGCTCGAGCACGACGGCCCGCCCGCCGCGCCGCAGCCGCTGCTCGATGAACTCGCGCTCGGGCGATCCGGGCGGCTTGAGGGAGAAGTAGATGATCGAGCCGCTGCAGGCGCTGCGCATGTCGCGGACCAGAGGGTCGTCGGCGTTGAGCACGGCGAAGCCGTTGCGGGGGACCGCCTCGACGATGACCCGCTTGACCGCCGCGAGCTGCTCGATGGTGTCGATCCCGCGCAGGCCCAGGTGGTCGGCGGCGATGTTGGTGACGACGGCGACGTCGTTGCGGTCATAGCCCAGGCCCTCGCGCAGGATGCCGCCCCGGGCGACCTCCATCACGGCGAAGTCCACCCGCGGGTTCTGCAGGACCATCCGCGCGGACTTCGGTCCCGAGGCGTCGGCCCGCTTGACCAGGCGCTCGTCGATGACGATGCCGTCGGTCGAGGTCATCCCGACCTGACGCCCCAGCCCCTTCATGATGTGGGCGATCATCCGGGACGTCGTGGTCTTGCCGTTGGTGCCGGTGACCGCGACGATCGGCACGCGCGAGGGCGCACCAGGGGGGAACAGCAGGTCGACCACCGGACGGGCGATGAACTGTGGCTCGCCGACCGTGGGGTGGGTGTGCATCCGGAACCCCGGCGCGGCGTTGACCTCGACGATGCCGCCGCCGGTCTCGCGCACCGGCTGGGTGATGTCGGGGCACATGAAGTCGATGCCGGCCACGTCGAGCCCGATCAGGCGGGCCGCCTCTTCGGCGATCTCGACGTTCTCGGGGTGCGCGTCGAAGGTGCGGTCGACCGAGATGCCGCCAGTGGACATGTTGCCGGTCAGGGCCAGCTTGACCATCTCGCCCTCGGCCGGCATCTGGTCCATCTCATAGCCCTGACCGCGGACCAGCTCGACGGCGGCCGGCGTCACCGACAGGCGGGTCAGCACGTTCTCGTGACCGACCCCCCGGCGCGGGTCGCGGTTGGTGATCTCGACCAGCTCGGCGACCGTATGGCGTCCGTCGCCGATGACGTGTGCCGGCACCCGCTCGGCGATCGCCTGCATCCGGCCGCCGACGATGAGGCACCGGTAGTCGTTGCCGACCAGGAAGGACTCGACGACCATGATGCCGCGCCGCGACTCGGCGTCAGCAGAGGGGTAGTGCGCCCGGACGGCAGCCTCGTCAGCCAGGTTGATCCCGACCCCCCGGCCGTGGTTGCCGTCCAGCGGCTTGAGCACGACGGGGTAGCCGATCCGGGCAGCCGCGGAGACGGCCTGGTCGACCGTGCGCACCGTGTCGCTGCGCGGGACGGGCAGCCCGGCCGAGCTGAGCAGGCTGTTGGTCAGCGACTTGTCGCTGGCGATGTCGACGGCCAGCGCACCGGTCTTGGAGGTCATCGTCGCCCGGATCCGCTGGGCGTGGACCCCCTGGCCGAGCTGGACCAGCGAGGCGTTGTTGAGGCGGAACCAGGGGATGTCGCGGCTGACCGCCTCCTCGAGGATCGCGGCGGTCGAGGGGCCGAAGGCGGCCCGCTGCGCGAGGCGGAAGTAGTCGTCGAGCTCGAGGAAGAAGTCCCAGCCCTCCGGAGGCTCGACCAGCGCGTTGACCACCCGCACCGCCAGCTCGCCGGCGGCCAGGCCGACCCGCTCCTCCAGGAACCCGTAGATGACGTTGTAGTGACCTGGCTGCCCGGGGACCGAGCGGGTCTTGCCACGGCGCAGGTCGTGACCGGCGCGGGTCTGCAGCTCCAGGGCGATGTGCTCGGCGATGTGGCCCATCCAGGTGCCCTCGGTGAGGCGCTCGACGAACCCGCCGGCCTTGCCGCGCGAGCAGACGTGGCGGCGCAGCCCGGGCAGCCACTCCAGCAGCGTGTCGGTGAAGCCGGGGATGGTGTTGGACGGGAACTGCTCGAGCACCCCGAGGTCCACGACCAGCTGGATCGCCTGCTCGTAGTTCCACACGTTCGGGCCGCGATAGACCCGCTTCTCCACGATCCGCAGCGTCGGCGCCGCGCCGGTCGCGGGGTCAGCCTGGCTCATGGTGCCTCCTGGTCAGCGCCGCCGCAGGGCGGCGGCCGCGTTGGCGGTCTCGTGCACGTCGGTCGGGGAGGTGACCACGGCCACCTCGGGGTACATCTCCTCGAACTCGACCAGCTCGACGCGGTCCAGGTCGAAGGTCGCGCCGTAGGGCAAAGAGTGCACCACGGCACCGGAGACCATCAGGGGGGCGTCGCGGCGGGCCTCGTGGGCGTCGCTGACCGCGTCGCGGCCGTTCACGACATACACCGCTCCGGACCCGACCACGGTCAGCATCCGCTCGTCGACGATCTCGGCGGCGGTGTCCTCGTCGATGCCCACCCCCAGCAGGCTGGGCGAGCCGGCGACCAGCGAGAGCAGACGGGCATAGCGGGTGCGCTGGCCGAAGTGCTGGTCCAGGATCACCCCCGGGAGCAGCCCCAGCCCGGCGGTCAGCTGGCTGGTGCGCTGGCGCGGGCTGATGCCCTCGTCGCCCATCGAGATCATGAACTGGCTGAGCACCGAGGCGCCGGCCGAGGTGCCGGAGATGACCGCGCCGCGGCGGTAGGCGCGTGTCAGTGCCGCGTTGACGGGCGTGCCGACCACCAGCTGGCCCAGCTTGAGCTGGTTGCCGCCGGTCACGAAGACGCCGGTGGCCCGGTCGATCAGGGCGACCAGGTCAGGGTCGGCTGCCTCGGCGCGGGTCTGCGGGTCGACCATCTCGACGTCGACCACGTGCAGCCGGCCGAAGACCGAGCGATAGACCTCGAAGGCCTCCTCCGCCATCGCCGAGGCGGTCGGGATGACCACGATGCGCGCGTCTCGGCCACCGGCGAGTCGGACGAACCGCTTGAGCACCACGGTGCGGCGCCGCTTGTCCTCGGCGCCCCCGATGACGAGCAGCGTGCGCGGTTGCGGCACGACCTGGCTGGTCAGCGACTGGACACTCGCGGGCATGGGCAAACTCTAGGGGTGCGTCACGCACCAGCCGAACGCCTGGCTGGGCGCGCCGCCTCAGGACTGGATCGTCGTGCCCTTGCCGACCACGGTCAGGCCCGACTCGGTCACGGTGAACCCGCGCGCCAGGTCGTGCTCCTTGTCGATGCCGATGTTGACGCCCTGCGGCACGGCGACGCCCTTGTCGATGATCGCCCGGTGGATCTGGCAGCTGCGGCCGACGTCGACGCCGTCCAGGATCACCGAGCGGGAGACGTTGCTGAAGGAGTGCACCCGCACCCGGGGGGAGAGCACCGAGTCCGAGACCGACGCGCCACTGACCACGACGCCGGGGGAGACCGCGGAGTTGACCGCCTGCCCGATCCGGTCGTGCGAGCCGTGCACGAACTTGGCCGGCGGGTGCCAGCCGGCGTTGGTGTAGATCGGCCAGGCCTCGTTGTAGAGGTTGAACACCGGGTGGACCGAGACCAGGTCCATGTGCGCGTCGTAGTAGGAGTCCAGGGTGCCGACGTCACGCCAGTAGCCACGGTCGCGGTCGGTCGCCCCGGGGATGTCGTTGTCCTTGAAGTCGTAGACGTAGCCCTCGCCGCGGTTGACGAAGGCGGGCACGATGTCGCCGCCCATGTCGTGGGCGGACCCTTCGAGCTCGGCGTCGTCGCGGACCGCCTGCTCCAGCACGTCGGCGTCGAAGACGTAGTTGCCCATCGAGGCGAGCACCTGGTCGGGGGCATCGGGCAGGCCGGTCGCGTTGGTGGGCTTCTCCAGGAACTCGGCGATCTTGTGCGGGTCGTCGGGGTTGATCTGGATGACGCCGAACTGGTCGGCCAGCGACAGCGGCTGCCTGATCGCGGCGACGGTCACCCCGGCACCGGTCTCCCGGTGCTGGTCGACCATCTGGGAGAAGTCCATCCGGTAGACGTGGTCGGCGCCCACCACGACGATGATGTCCGGCCGCTCGTCGTGGACCAGGTTGAGGCTCTGGTGGATGGCGTCGGCGCTGCCGGAGAACCAGTGCTTGCCCAGCCGCTGCTGCGCCGGGACCGGGGCCACGTAGTTGCCGAGCAGCGTGGACATCCGCCAGGTGCGGGTCACGTGGGCGTCGAGGCTGTGCGACTTGTACTGGGTCAGCACGACGATCTTCAGATAGCCGGAGTTGACGATGTTGCTCAGCGCGAAGTCGATCAGGCGGTAGATGCCGCCGAACGGCACAGCCGGCTTGGCCCGGTCGGCTGTCAGCGGCATCAGTCGCTTGCCCTCACCCCCCGCCAGGACGATCGCCAGGACCTTCAACCGTTGCCTGCCTGCAGGAGCCATGTCCCCAACCTAGGCCCCGCAGACACGGCGGCGCGAGAGGGACTAGCGTGAACGGGATGCGCATCGACCTGCTGACCCGTGAGTACCCACCGAACATCTACGGCGGCGCGGGGGTGCATGTGGCCGAGCTGACCCGGGCGCTGCGCGCGGTCCCGGATGTGCACGTGCGGGTCCGCGCGTTCGACGACCAGGACAAGCCGGTCGTGGACGAGCCGGACACCTGGGGGTATGCCGTGCCGGACACGGTGCGCGAGGCGAACGCCGCTCTCCGCACGCTCGGCGTCGGACTGGCGATGGCCCAGGACGTGGTCAGCGGCGGGTCCAGCCCCGACGGCGCCGCCGACATCGTCCACTCGCACACCTGGTACGCCAACATGGGCGGCCATCTGGCCTCGCTGCTCGGCGGGGTGCCGCACGTCATCACCGGCCACAGCCTGGAGCCGCTGCGTCCGTGGAAGGCCGAGCAGCTCGGTGGGGGCTACCGCGTCTCGTCCTGGGCCGAGCGCACGTCATACGAGGCCGCTGCCGGGATCATCGCGGTCTCGGCGGGCATGCGCACCGACGTCCTGAAGAGCTATCCGGACGTGGACCCGGGCAGGGTCCACGTGGTGCACAACGGGATCGACTCCGACCTGTGGCAGCGCGACACCAGCGAGCCGGCGCGCGAGCGGGTCCGGGCGCACGGCATCGACCCCGACCGGCCGAGCGTGGTCTTCCTGGGCCGGATCACCCGGCAGAAGGGGCTCCCGTACGCGCTGCGGGCGTTGCGCGAGCTGCCACAGGACGTGCAGGTGGTGCTCCTCGCCGGAGCGCCGGACACCCCCGAGATCAAGGCTGAGGTCGAGGCGCTGACCGAGGACCTGCGAGCCCAGCGGGACGACCCGGCCACCGTCGTCTGGATCGCCCAGATGCTGCCCCGCGAGGAGGTCATCGCGATCCTGTCCGCTGCCACCGTGTTCCTGTGCCCGTCGGTCTACGAGCCGCTCGGCATCGTCAACCTCGAGGCGATGGCCTGCGGCGCGGCCGTGGTCGCGACGGCCACCGGGGGCATCCCCGAGGTGGTCGTCGACGGGGAGACCGGCTGGCTGGTGCCGATCGACCAGGTGCAGGACGGGACCGGCACCCCGGTCGACCCGGATGCCTTCGTCTCCGACCTGGCCGCCGCGATCAACGAGGCGGTCTCCGACCCCGATCGGGCCGCACGGTTCGGCGAGGCAGGACGGCGTCGGGCGGTCGAGGAGTTCGCCTGGACGACGGTGGCCGAGCGGACCCTGGAGGTCTACCGGTCGGTCCTCGACGGGAGCTGACCCGCGATGCCGACGATGAGTCGGATGCCGCGCACCCGTCGGCGGCGCACCGCGATCCAGCTCGGCCCGGTCCTCGTCGCCGCCGGGACCACCGCAGCCACCTCAGCGGTGATCGCCCGCGCCGGGCCGATCACGGCAGCCGGGGTGGGGCTGGTGCTGCTCGGGGTGCTGCTGAGCGGCTGGGGTGGGCGCGGCCTCGCGGCTGCCACCGCGCACGACCGGGCCCGGTTGGCGGCCAGCGGCCGGGCCGACGACCTACCGCCCGGGGCTCGGTATGACGACCAGGGCCTGATCGCGCTGAGCACCAGCCGGCGGATGTCCGGCATGGTCCTGGCCGCCTCGGTGACCTGCACCCTGCTGGGCTCGGCGATGGCCTGGGCCGTCCCGGACGAGCCGGCGGCACGAGTCGCTTCGCTGGGCGTCCTGGTGCTGGCCGCCCTGCTGGCGATCCTCTGGGGATGGGTCCGCGGCATCCAGCTCTGGCTGCTGCCGGAGGGCGTGGTGCGTGAGCGATGGCCCTGGACGCGGGTCGCCTGGGGGGACGTCACCGAGGTCACCCTGGAGGACCGGGGAGCCACCGTCACCATCCGGGCCCCCGGACGGGTGCAGTCGGCCCTGAAGGCCGACGGTGACCGGATGAGGATCGCGGCCAACAGCCTGGAGATCAGCGCCGCAGACCTTCGCCTCCTGGTGCTGCACCTCAACGCCAGCCGGCAAGGTGCAGCGAGGCCAGGTTGGTCGCCGCCGTCAGCGCCGCAGCCGCATGACAGTGCAGGCGATGGAGGAGCCTTTCCCGCTGCAGGGTCGTCGTGGAGTCCACCGCCTGCAGCCGCCCGTCCAGACCCGCCTCGGCCAGCGAGGTGATCGACCCGGCCAGCTCGATCACCCGGACCGCTCGGGGTGGCAGTCCGTCGGGCAGGCCCCACGGCCCCGCCTGCTGGCGGCGGCGAGCTGCGGTCTCGAGCAAGGCTCTGTCGCTGGCGACCATCGCCGACCCGGTCGCCGCCAGCTGGTCGGTCACCGCGCCGACCTCGCGGCGCAGAGTCAGCTCGACGTCGGGCAGGGACAGCGCCTGCAGCACGTGCTGGGACACCGGATCGGTGTCCCACGCCGGTCCACCGCGCCTGCCAACCACGGTCGCCGTCCGGGCCGTAGGAGGTCAGCTCGGGGACCAGGGCACCACCGAGCGCGGGCACGAACACCGCCTCCTCGGCGTCCAGCGCTGCCGTGGTGAACTCGCTCGACCCCTGGGGCAGCCCGCCGAGGTCACCGGGTCGCGGCAGCGCCACCAGGACCAGCCGCTCGCCCAGGTCGGCCCAGACCTGCAGTGTCTCGGTGAGGCCCTCGACCTCGTCGATGTCGGGCAGCGCCCTGGCCCGCACCTGGTCCACCGGCAGCTGCCCGGCCAGCGCCGCGCTGCCCCATACCGCCACGCGCACGCTCGCCGGGAGGACGCCCATGCCGTGATCGTAGGACGAGGGCGGACAACTACCCTTGCCCGACATGAGCGATGTCCTGGAATTCGCCGGCGTCGGCGTGAGCCGCGGCGGCAACCAGCTGCTGGTGGACGTCGACTGGTCGGTCGAGGAGGGCGAGCGGTGGGTCGTGCTCGGCCCCAACGGCGCCGGCAAGACCACACTGCTGCAGCTGGCCGCCGCGCCGGATGCACCCGACGACAGGGGTGGCGGGGGTGCTGGGGGAGGTGCTCGGCGCCGTCGACGTCTTCGAGCTGCGACCCCGGATCGGCGTGGCCAGCGCCGCGCTGGCCGACCGGATCCCCGACGACGAGCGGGTCCGCGACGTCGTGGTCACCGCCTCCTACGGCGTCGTCGGCCGCTGGCGCGAGGACTACGACCCGATGGACGAGACCCGCGCGGCAGACCTGCTCGGGCGCTGGGCGTCGACCACCTGGCCGACCGTCGCTTCGGCACGCTGTCGCGAGGGCGAGCGCAAGCGGGTCCAGATCGCGCGGGCGCTGATGACCGACCCCGAGCTGATGCTGCTCGACGAGCCGGCCGCGGGGCTCGACCTGCGGCGGGCGCGAGGACCTCGTCGACCGGCTCCAGCTGCTCGCCGAGGACCTCGAGGCACCGGCGATGGTGCTGGTCACCCACCACGTCGAGGAGATCCCGCCGGGGTTCACCGACATCCTGCTGCTCCGCGGCGGGCCGGGTGGTCGCCGCCGGGCCCCTGGAGACCACGCTGACCGCCGAGCACCTGTCGGCGACGTTCGACCTGCCGCTGGTCGTGGACCGCCACGGGCGGCGCTGGTCGGCCCGGTCGGCCCGCTCGGCGACGCCGGCGGACGTGGGCCGCGACGCCGACTGAGTCCGCGACGCCGGCCGACGGCCCGGGCTCCGTCGACTCGTGAGCCCTGTCGAGATCATCGCGATCCTGCTGGCCGGGATGGCAGCCGGCACGATCAACACCATCGTCGGGTCGGGCACCCTGGTGACCTTCCCCACCCTGCTCTTCTTCGGGCATCCCCCCGTGTCCGCGAACGTCTCCAACAGCCTGGGGCTGGTCGCCGGAGGGATCTCCGGGGCCTGGGGCTATCGGCACGAGCTGCGCAGCCTGGGGCACGCTGGTGTCGCGGCTGGCGCCGGTCTCCTTGGTCGGGGCAGTGATCGGTGCGCTGCTGCTGCTCTGGCTGCCCCCGGAGGCGTTCGAGGCGATCGTGCCGGTGCTCATCGCCATCGCTCTGGCGCTGGTCGTCTTCGGTCCGGCGCTGAACCGGTGGGCCGCGACCCAGCACGCGGAGTCGCTCAGCCCGGGGCGATGGGTCGCCCTGGTCCTCGGCATCCTGCTCGCCGGCATGTATGGCGGCTACTTCGGCGCCGCACAGGGGGTGCTGCTCATCGGCATCATGAGCGTCCTCCTGCCGCTGGGGCTGCAGCAGGTCAACGGCGTGAAGAACGTGCTCGGCCTGATCGTCAACCTGGTCGCCGCCCTGGTCTTCCTGGTCGTCCAGCCGGCGCAGATCAACTGGGCGGTGGTCGGCCTGATCGCCGCCGGGTCGCTGGTCGGCGGCGTCGTGGGAGCCAGAGTCGGGGCGCGCGATGCCCCCGTGGCTGCTGCGCACGGTCATCGTCGTGATCGGCGTCGTGGCGATCGTCGTGCTGCTGGTGCGGTGAGCGGGGCAGCGGTGAGTGTCCCCACCCTGCCGCCGGGGGTGACCTGGGTGGAGTCGGCCGAAGACCCCCGGGTGGCCGACTATCTGCACCTCACCGACGTCGCCCTGCGCCGGCTGCTCGAGCCGGAGCGCGGGCTCTTCCTCGCCGAGTCGGCCAAGGTCATCGACCGGGCGCTCGCGGCCGGGCACCGGATGCGCTCGCTGCTGCTGACCCCGCGGTGGGTCAACGATCTGAGTGACCTGGTGGGTCGCGCCGTCACCGGCGGCATCCCGGTGTATGTCGCCTCGCCTGATGTCGTCCGCGAGATGACCGGCTTCCATCTGCACCGCGGGGCGATCGCGGCCCTGCACCGCCCGGTCCTGCCGACAGTGGCGGAGGTCCTCGCCGGGGCGCGGCGGGTGGTTGTCCTGGAGGACATCGTCGACCACACCAACGTCGGGGCGGTCTTTCGCTCCGTGGCCGCGCTCGGCGTCGATGCGGTCCTGGTGACGCCCCGGTGCGCCGACCCGCTCTACCGGCGGTCCGTGCGGGTCTCGATGGGCACCGTCTTCCAGGTCCCGTGGACTCGGTTGGAGCGCTGGCCCGCCGAGATGGCCGACCTGCAGGGCGCCGGATGGACGGTCGCCGCGCTGGCGCTGAGCCCGGAGGCAGTCTCGCTGGAGACGCTGGCCGCGGCGCCGCCGGAGCGGCTGGCCCTGGTGCTGGGTGCCGAGGGCGACGGACTGTCCGAGCGCACCGTCGCCCTGGCGGACCTGTCGGTGCGGATCCCGATGTCCGGGGGAGTGGACTCCCTCAACGTCGCGGCGGCCAGCGCCGTGGCGATGTGGGCGCTGCGCTGAGCCTCAGCTGGCCAGCCCGTCGACGACCTGCGCGCCGGCGATCTCCGCGGCCAGCCGCCCCGGCATCCGGATCTTGGCGGCCCGCACGCCTGCGCCGATCACGACCACGTCGCGCTGCAGGACTGCAGCGTCGACCAGCACGGGCCAGTCCGCGGGCAGCCCCCAGGGGGTGATCCCGCCATACTCCATCTCGGTGCGCTGGACCGCCTCGTCCATCGCCATGAAGCTGATCCGCCGCACGTCCAGGTGCTTGCGCACGGTCCTGTTGACGTCGGCCCTGGTGGTGCCCAGCACGAGCAGCGCCGCCACCCGCTCGGTGCCGGCACGCTGGCCACTGACCACGATGCAGTTGGCGCAGTCCTCCAGGACGATGTCGCTGTGCTCGACCAGCACCTGCGTGTCGGCCATCTCCGGGTCGAGCGGGGTCGACTCCACGCTGTCCAGGTCCACGCCACGCTCGTGCAGCGTGGTCAACGCCGTGAGCACGGTGGGTGCGAGCAGCTCGGGCCGTTGCAGGGCGGGACGCCAGTCGAGCTCGATCATGGCGGCAGGCTAGCTGGCGGGGGTGTGCACCTGAGTCTCCAGGAGCCGCCGCAAGGTGGCGGACGGGTCGGCGGTGACGCCGCCATGGACCGGCCCGGGCTGCAGGATGGTGCTGCGGGGGGCGGCGATCCAGCCGAAGCGCCTGCCCTGGCCCTGCGGCGCACCCGGCGGCATGTCGACGCCCTGAGCCACCCGGCATACCGTCTCCAGCGCGTCGCGGACCGGGGCTAGGTCGAGGCCGGGAGCCAGCGCCGCCACCCGTGCGGTGTCCAGCGCGAACTCGCCGTCCAGGAAGTCGGCCTGCTGGCAGTGCAGCACCACCCCGACGTTGACGAACTCCTGCCGGTCGACGCGAGGGACCAGCCGCAGGACGACGTACTGGTAGGGCAGGCCCGAGCCCGTGGCGACGCTCACTGCTCGGCCCGGGGGAGCCAGGCGTCGGGAGCGGCCAGGCGGGCCGCGAGGTGCTCGGCGTAGGCGGTGCGGGCCGCGGCCGGGTCCGGGAGCCACGGGTTGGGCTCGAGCCACTCGTCGGGGACCTGTGCCAGTGCCCCGCCGACCGCCTCGGCGGCCCGCGCCGCCAGGTCGTCGTGCGCGTGCGCCACTGCTGTCCCGAGGTCCTCGGGCAGGCTCTGCAGGACGTGCCGCACGGTCCACGGCTGAGCCGCGAACCGGGCGGGGTCGGGCTCCCGCGAGGGCCAGGAGTGGTGGAAGTACAGGGCCGCCCCGTGGTCGATCAGCCAGGTCCGCCGGTGCCAGGTGAGCAGGTTGGGGTTGGTCCAGGTGCGGTCGACGTTGGCGGTGAGGGCATCGAGCCAGATGACCGCGGCCGCCGTCGCGGCGTCCGGGGGGTGTGACCCGTCATAGCCGAGGGCGCCGGGCAGCAGGTCGACGCCGAGGTTGCGCCCGGGAGAGGCGTTGAGCAGGTCCTGCACCTCTTCGTCGGCCTCGAACCGGGCGATCGGCGCGGGCAGCTCGATGGTGACCAAGCGGGGCACCGACAGGCCCAGCGAACGGGCCAGCTCGGCGACGACCACCTCGGCGACCAGGACCTTGAGCCCCTGGCCGGCACCACGGAACTTCACCACATAGGTGCCCAGGTCGTCTGCCTCGACGACGCCGGGCAGCGACCCGCCCTCCCTCAGCGGGACGACATACCGCGTGGCCGTGACGTGGTCGAGCACGCCACGGACCCTACCCTCAGCCGTGCTGCGCGAGCTGTGGCCGCAAGGAGTCGACCGCCCGGGTGATGATGCGGCTGACCTGCATCTGCGAGACGCCGATCTGCTGGGCGATCTGGCTCTGCGTGGACTCCTGCACATAGCGCAGGCGGAGCACCTCACGGGTCTGGCTGGGCAGCGTGGCCACCCCGGCGCGGAGCGTGAGCCGGTCGTCGACCTCGTCCATCCGTGCGTCCGGCGCCTGGAGGGTCTCGGCGAGGGCGCCGGCGCCACCGGTCAGCGGGGCGTCCAGGGACACCGGACGGAACGCCGTGGTGAGAGTGAGCGCTTCCACGGCGTCGCCGACGGGGCACTGGCACCGGTCGGCGACCTCGTTGACCGTCGGAGGCCGGCCGAGCTCGACCGTGAGCTCGTCCTGGGCGCGGACGGCAGGCCCGCGCAGGTCGACCAGGCGGCGCGGGGGGCGGACCGCCCAGCCGTAGTCGCGCAGGTGCCGCTTGAGCTCGCCGAGGATGGTCGGTGTCGCGAAGGCGGTGAACGGCACGCCGCTGTCGGGGTCGTAGCGGTGGGCGGCCAGCACCAGGCCGAGGCGGGCGACCTGGACCAGGTCGGCCATGTCCTCGCTGGTGTGCCGGAACCGTCCGGCCAAGGAGCCGGCCAGCGGCAGGTGCCGCGTGACGACTTCGGTCATCAGCGCCTCCCGCTCGGGGGCGCAGGCTTGGGCGGCGGTCGCCAGCAGCTCCTCGCTCGAGGCGTGCTGGTAGTCGTCGAAGGGAGCATTGAGGTCCATCACGAACACCTCCGGGGCAGGGGTAACCACGTTGGCGTGGCGCGCTGCTGGACCACCGGCAGAGCCGGTGAAATCCCGAACTCCGTTGTGCCACAGTGACTATATGCCCCCGGTTCGCTCCGAGGCCAGCATCCTGCACCTGGATCTCGACGCCTTCTTCGCCGCCGTGGAGCAGCGGGACAAGCCGTCGCTGCGTGGCAAGCCCGTCGTGGTGGGGGGCATCGGTCCGCGGGGAGTGGTCTCGACCGCCTCCTACGAGGCCCGCCGGTATGGTGCTCGCTCGGCCATGCCGACCGCCGAGGCTCGACGCCGGTGCCCGGCCGGGACGGCCTTCCTGTCCGGTCGCTACGAGGCCTACCGGACCAGCTCCCGGGTGGTGATGGACCTGCTCCGTGAGCTGTCGCCGGTCATCGAGCAGGTCTCCGTGGACGAGGCCTACGTCGACCTGACCGCCCAGCCGGGGCTCGACCTGAGCGTTCCCGGGGTGACCGCGCTGGCGCAGCAGGTGACCGAGCAGATCACCGCGGCGACCGGGGGGCTGACCGCGTCCGTCGGGGCGGCGAGCACCAAGATGATGGCCAAGCTGGCCAGCGAGATGCGCAAGCCTGGCGGCCGGACCGTCGTCGAGCCGGGCACCGAGCTGGCCGTGCTGCACCCCCTGCCGGTGCGCGCCGTGACCGGAGTCGGGCCGGCCACGGCTGCCCGGCTGCACGGCTTCGGCGTGGAGACCGTCGGCGACCTGGCCCGGGTCAGCGAGGCCGACCTGGTGGCGATCTTCGGCGCGGCGCAGGGCAGCGGGCTGCACCGCCTGGCGCACGGGCTGGACGAGCGCTCGGTCGTCAGCGAGCGGGAGACCAAGAGCATCTCGGTCGAGGAGACCTTCGACGTCGACATCGCCGACGTCGACCTGCTCGACGCCGAGCTGGAGCGGCTGACCCGGCAGCTGGCGGCGCGGCTGGGCAAGGCGACGATGTTTGGCCGGACCATCACGGTCAAGGCCCGCCAGCACGACTTCACCACGTTGACCCGGTCGGGGACGTTGCCGTTCGCCACCGGCGAGGCGGCGGTCATCCTGCGCGAGGGCCGACGGCTGTTGGGGACCGTGGACGTCAGTGGGGGACTGCGGCTGCTCGGCATCGGCGTGTCCGGGCTGACCGGCTTTGCTCAGGACGAGCTGGGTTTCGCGGGGTCGGCGGAAGAGCCCGAGCGGGGGGTCGACGAGCTGGTCGTCGGGGAGATCAGCTCGGCACAGATGGCGGCCGAGGGCGTCGACCCGGAGTCCTCTCGGGTCGAGGAGACCGACGGCCGGATGGCGATGATCGACCCGCCGCGGCACTCGGGGTGGACGACCGGCCAGGACGTGGTGCATGACGACTGGGGCTCCGGATGGGTCTGGGGAGCCGGGCTGGGCAAGGTGACGATCCGGTTCGAAGGGCCGAGGACCAACCCCGGGCCGGTCCGCACGTTCGCGGCTGACGACCCCGCGCTGCGCCATACCGACCCCCCTGACTGGCGGGACGCGCCCGGCTCCGATGAGGTCGACGACGGCGGGTGAGCAGGCCAGCCGGACGCCCGCTGCGTGCTAGCCTTGCCGGTCGTTGCCCCCTGCCCTGACCGGCACGGGCAGGCACCCAAGTCCGGGTGGCGGAATGGCAGACGCGCTAGCTTGAGGTGCTAGTGCCCTTAACGGGCGTGGGGGTTCAAGTCCCCCTCCGGACACCGATCGACGCACTCCTCATTCAGCCCGCGAATCGGCGACGTCCTGCCGCGGAGACCGCCCGCCCCGGACATCCCGCGGCTACTGGCGACTCACCGCGGGACATGTCGCGCGGTGAGTGAACATGTGCCGCGGTGAGTGCCACGGGCACGCACGCCAGCGGCCCGAGACACGCCGGGGTCCGGTGGCACGTCCGCGGGTCAGGCCAGCGAGGCACCCGGCATCGCCGACCGGACGATCTCCCGCATCGGCACCGTCGCCTCCAGCTGTGAGAGCACGGCCAGGCCACCCAGCCAGACCCGCTGCACCAGCAGGTACTGAGCCGGCAGGTTGAGAGTCAGCCCCACCCGGAAGCCCTCACTGCGCGGGTCCTGCAGGTCGGCGAACATCTCGCGCATCCAGTCCCGGCTGAAGGTGAACTCCTGCGCCTGGAGCGGCCCGAGGAACCGGTCGACATACGCGCGCACCGCCTCGGCGTCGACCGACACCGAGCCCCGTACGAACCCCTCGTCGCGCAGCACCTCGACCAGCTCCTCGGCGTCGCCGTTGGCCGCGGCGCCGAGCACGCGGGACAGGCCGTCCGGCAGACCGTCGGGCAGCCGGTTGACCGCGCCGTAGTCGAGCACGCCCAGGCGACCGTCGGGCAGCAGCAGGAAGTTGCCCGGGTGAGGGTCGGCATGCAGCAGGCCGGCGCGCTGCGGTGCCTCCAGCAGCAGGCGCAGGTATGCCGCGGCGGCCCGGTCGCGGTCCTCCTGCGGTGCGCGGTCGATCAGGGAGGACAGCGGCACCCCGTCCAGCCAGTCGGAGACCAGCACCCGCTGACTGGCCAGGACCACCTCTGGCACGGCGTAGCGCGGGTCGTCGGCGTAGAACTGCCCGAACTGCTCCTGGGCGTCGGCCTCGAGCCGGTAGTCGACCTCCTCGCGCAGCCGCCGGCGCAGCTCGTCCAGGATCGGCGCGAGGTCCAGGCCGGGCACCAGCCCGGCGCTGACTCTGGCGAACCTGCTCAGTGCCGTGATGTCGGCCATCAGCGCCTGCTCGGCGCCGGGGTACTGCACCTTGACCGCCACCGGCCGGCCGTCGGCCCACACCGCGCGGTGCACCTGGCCGATCGATGCGGCGGCGGCGGCCGACTCCTCGAAGGAGGAGAAGAGCGAGCGCCAGTCCTCGCCGAGCTCCTCGGCCAGGACGCGGCTCACCGACGCTGCCGAGAGAGCCGGGGCGGCGGACTGCAGCCGGGTCAGGCTCTCCCGGTAGGGCACGACCAGCTCGGGGGGCAGCGCCGACTCCATCAGGGACAGGAACTGGCCCACCTTCATCGCCCCACCCTTGAGGCCGCCGAGCACCTCGAACAGCTGCCGCGCCGAGTCGGTCTGCCGCTGCGCCAGCACGTCTGCCGCGGACTGACCGGACAGCCGGCGTCCCACCCCGCGGACTGCGCGCGCGGCGGCGCCGAGCGGCAACGTCGAGAGCCGGGCAGCCCGGACGAGACCGGCCTGAGGTGGCTCGCCCATGGCTGCTCCTGTCCTGTGCGTGGCTGTGGTGTGGCTGTCGCCACCACCATGATGCCTGCCGACCGGCTCGCTCCCGTCGGACAGGATGCCAACTCCCCAGCTGCAGCCGGCGTTCCGAGCGTCGGGAGAGGGGTTCGACGGGGTCGATGAGGAGGGGTTTTCCCCGATGCGGCCCGATGTCCGCGGGTGTCTCCTGGGTTGCGGACCGACGCCCTGGTGGATCGTCCCAGATCGGTCTATCGTGCGTGACACAGGAGGCTCAGCATCATGGCTCGAGTGAGACGAGGTCGGGTGTCTGGGTCCTTGGCGTTCATCAGCGTCCTGGCGCTGGCGGCCTGCTCGTCGGAGCCGGAACCGCCTGCGATTGGCGAGGGGAGCCAGAGCGCGTCGGGCGAGTCCGTCATGTCGTCTCCCGCCGCCCCGTCGACCCCCCTGACGCCTACCGACGCCGTGCCCGCGACCTCGACACCTGCCGACGATGCCCTGCACCTGGTCGTGGTGGGCGACTCGATTCCGTTCGCCGCGTTCTGCCCGGGCTGCACCGGGTTCGTCCGCCAGTACGCCGCTGAGCTGGAGGCGCGCAGCGGACGCCCGGTCGAGGTCGCCAACCGCTCGCGCAACGACTCGGCGGGGATGCTGCAGATCACGACACAGGTGACCGGGGACGAGTCGCTGCGTGAGGAGCTGGCGGCAGCCGAGGTCGTGATCGTCTCGGTCGGCTACAACAACGCTCTTCCCGATGCCTCGACGTGGGTGGCCTGTGGCGGCGACATGGGCTCCACCATCGACAGCTTCATCGCCTGGGCCCTGGCCACCGACCCCGAGTGCCTGCAGGCGGGCATCGACTCCTATGCCCAGGACTACGACACGATCTTCGAGACGATCAGCGACCTGCGCAACGGCTCGCCGACCGTGTTCGTCGCCCTCGGCGTGTATGACGGCAATCTGGGCCACCCAGAGCTCCAGACGGCCACGGCGTCGGAGGAGACGATGGCGGCGATGGACCAGTGGATCATCGACGCCTACGACCGCTGGAACCCGATGCTGTGCGAGTCGGCGACAGCGCACGGCTACGAGTGCGTCGACCTCTACCACGCGTTCAACGGCCCCGAGGGCAGCCGGCCGGTCGGCGATCTGACTGTCGACGGAGCACACCCGTCGCAGTCGGGCAACGACCTGATCGCCGGACTCCTGGCCGACATCGACACCTCGACTGTCACCGGATAGCAGGAGCGACCGGCTCGCTAGGGTCGGACAGGTGAGCATCTCCCAGCCTGCAGCCACCGTCCCGAGCGCCGAGGACGAGGTCGTCCGGATCTGCCAGGAGCTGATCCGGATCGACACGAGCAACTACGGCGACGGCTCCGGCCCGGGGGAGCGGGCGGCGGCGGAGTATGTCGCTGGCCTGCTCAGCGAGGTCGGCCTCGACCCGATGATCACCGAGCCGATGGGACACCCGGGCAGGACGAGCGTCGTCGTCCGCACCCCGGGACGCGACTCCTCGCGGCCCGGGCTGGTGCTGCACGGTCACCTGGACGTCGTCCCCGCACAGGCCGAGGACTGGTCGGTGGACCCGTTCGGCGCCGAGGAGCGGGACGGCCTGATCTGGGGTCGCGGCGCCGTCGACATGAAGGACATGGACGCCATGCTGCTGGCCAACCTGCGCCACCTGGCCCGCAGCGGCGCCCAGCCCCCACGGGACATCGTCTGGGCGTTCTTCGCCGACGAGGAGGCCGGTGGGCTCAAGGGAGCCGGGCACGTCGTCGAGCAGCACCCCGACTGGTTCGAGGGCTGCTCGGAGGCGATCAGCGAGGTCGGTGGGTTCTCGATCTCCCTGCCGGACAAGGCCACGGGCGGGACCAGCCGGGCCTATCTGGTGCAGACCGCGGAGAAGGGCATCGCCTGGCTTCGTCTGCACGCCCATGGTCGGGCCGGCCACGGGTCGGTGCCCAACCAGGAGAACGCCCTGGTGCGCCTGGCCGGAGCGATCAGCCGGATCGACGCGCATCCCTGGCCGCGCAGCTACATCGCCTCGGTCCGCGAGCTGTTCGACGGCGTGGCCGGGATCACCGGGGCGAGCTGGGCGGAGGACGACCTCGAGGGTCTGCTGGGCCGGCTCGGCGGAGCTCGGGGCTTTGTCGAGGGCACGGTGCGGGACACCGCCAGCTTCACGATGCTGACCTCGGGCTACAAGCACAACGTCATCCCCCAGTCCGCCACGGCCTCGCTCGACTGTCGCTTCCTGCCCGGTCACGAGGAGGACCTGATGGCCACGGTGCGGGAGCTGGCCGGCGAGCACGTCGAGGTCGAGGTGGTGCACCGCGACGTGGCCCTGGAGTCTCCGTTCAGCGGCGAGCTGGTCGAGGCGATGAAGCGCGCGCTGGTCAAGGAGGACCCGGGCTCGCACGTGCTGCCCTACTGCCTGTCCGGTGGGACGGACAACAAGCACCTGTCCCGTCTGGGCATCACCGGCTACGGCTTCGCGCCGCTGCAGCTCCCGGAGGACCTGGACTTCGTCGGGATGTTCCACGGGATCGACGAGCGGGTGCCGGTCGACGCGCTGCGGTTCGGCACGCAGGGTGCTGGGCCGGCTGATCGACGAGTGCTGAGCGGGGCGTAGGGCGCGGGCGCCGGCAGTCGCGTCAGGTCAGGCGGTCCGGCTCACCCGGATGATCTTGCGGCGCAGCCACGCCTTGCGCGTGCCGCCCCAGTAGGTCACCACGCGGTGCAGCTCCCAGCGCCCGTACTCGGCCTGGTCGGTGAGGGCCTGGCGCACAGCCGACCGGGACTCACTGCGGTCGAAGGTCAGCACGCGGTACTCGAACTCCAGGCCCGCCCGGGCCCGGAAACCCACCGTGGTGGCAGCGTCGTCGGAAGACTCGGTCATCGCCCCCGATCCTCACCCCGCCGGTGGTGCGCTGTCCACCAGGGCCGCGCGCCATACCCGGTTGATCCCCACCTGCGACGCGCTAGGTTCTGGACATGACCTCTGACCCCCGTGCCGCGCTCTCGGCCTTCGTGGCCGCCCTGGAGACACATCTGGAGATGTCCGCGGTCCGTCGTGGGGAGAACGACCCGTCCGTCGTGGCGGCCTACAACAAGGTGGCCGACGCGTTCATCGGCTATGACGACGCCCTGCTCGAGGCCTTCGGCGAGGTGACCCCGCTCGATGTCTACGACGAGGAGGACGACGCCGAGGGGAGCGACGACGACGAGGGCGACGACGACAGCGACGACGACGACGAGGGCGACGACGACAGCGACGACGACGACGAGGGCGACGACGACAGCGACGAGGACGACGAGGGCGAGGGGGCCGGCGCTGCTGCTGAGGACACCTCGGAGTACCTGGGCCTGGACGACGAGGAGTACGACGTCGACGACACCGACGAGGGCGGTGCGTCCGAGGAGGTGACCGACGGCGCAGGGCGGGCCTGAGGTGCGGCTGGGCCTGAGCTGCGGCTGGTGGGGGCTCGGGGAGAAGTCCGACGCCGACAACCTGGCCCTGGCCCGACGGGCCGACGAGCTGGGCGTCGACGTGGTCTGGGCGGCCGAGGCCTATGGCGTGGATGCGCCGACCGTGCTGGCCTGGATCGGCGCGAGCACCTCGCGGATCCGGCTCGGCGCCGGCGTGATGCAGATCCCGGCGCGGACGCCGGCGATGACCGCGATGACCGCTGCCAGCCTGGACGCCTTGTCCGGGGGCCGGTTCACCCTCGGGCTGGGGGTCAGCGGGCCCCAGGTCTCCGAGGGCTGGCACGGGGTGCGCTTCGCCAAGCCGCTGAGCCGCACCCGGGAGTATGTCCAGGTCGTGCGGCAGGCGCTGGACCGCAAGACGGTGCAGTTCCAGGGCGAGCACTACGTCCTGCCGCTGCCTGACGGGCCGGGCAAGGCGCTGCGGATGACGGCCGCGCCGACCGGCCGCACCGTGCCGGTCTACCTCGCGGCGGTCGGACCGAAGAACCTCGAGCTGGCCGGCGAGATCGCCGACGGTTGGCTGGGCGTCTTCGCCAGCCCGGACCACCTGGGGGAGCAGCTGGCGGCGATCGAGCGGGGCCGCGCCATCGCCGCTGAGCGCGGCACCCCCACCGCCGCCACCTTCGACTGCGATGCCACGGTCCCGCTGTCGGTCGGCGACGACGTGGCCGCCTGCGCCGACCTGGTCCGTCCCTACGCTGCGCTGTATGTCGGGGGGATGGGCTCACGCGAGCAGAACTTCTACCACCAGCTAGCCCGTCGGATGGGTTTTGCGGAGGCCGCCGACCGGGTCCAGGACCTCTATCTGGACAAGCAGCTGCGCGAGGCCGCGGCGGCGGTGCCGATGGACTTCATCGACGCGACGAGCCTGCTCGGGCCGCAGGACCGGCTGGCTCAACGGATCGCCCGGTATGCCGAGGCGGGCCTGACCACGCTGACGATGGCGCCGTACGGGGGCACCGGGGCCGAGCGGATCGCGGCGCTGGAGACGGCCGTGGCCGCCGCCGACCAGGCCGGGGTGCGCTGAGCACCGATGGCGCTGGTGATCCTGGCCCGTCACGGGCGCACTGAGGCCAACGCCACCGGCGTGCTCGCCGGCTGGCTGCCCGGTGTCGTCCTGGACGACGTCGGCCGCGAGCAGGCAGCCCGGCTCGGGTCGCGGCTGGCCGGCACGGCGCTCGCCGCGGTGGTGACCAGCCCGCTGGACCGGTGCCGCCAGACCGCGGACGCCATCGCCGACCACCCCGGTCGAGCAGGCGGGGACGGCGGGGGAGCGGTGGCCGAGCGGCATACCGAGGACCGCCTCGGCGAGGCCCGGTATGGCGCGTGGACCGGTCGACCGTTGCGCGAGCTGGCCCAGGAGGAGCTCTGGCGGCAGGTGCAGGACCAGCCGAGCCAGGTGACCTTTCCGCCGCACCCGGACCACCCCTCGGAGTCGATGGCGCAGATGCAGCAGCGGGCGGTCGGTGCGGTGCGCGAGTGGGACGCCCGGGTGGAGCAGGAGCACGGCCCGGGGGCGGTCTGGGTCGCGGTGAGCCACGGTGACGTGATCAAGGCCGTGCTGGCAGACGCACTGGGCACCGAGCTGGACAGGTTTCAGCGGATCGTCGTCGACCCCGCCTCGATCAGCGTGCTGCGGCTCACCCCGCAGCGACCCTTCGTGCTGCGCGTCAACGACGCCGGCAGCGACCCGGTGGACCTGGCCGGGATCATCGCTGCGGCACGGGCCGGCGAGGCCGATGCGGCAGTCGGCGGGGGAGCAGGGTCCGGACCTGACGGCCAGGCGCACCACCTACAGTGAGGCCCATGCCCACCGAGTTCGACCCGCCGGAGCGGTTCATCGCCGGGACCGTGGGGCTGCCCGGCGAACGGGTCTTCTTCCTGCAGGCCAGGCGCGGCGCGCGGGTGATGAGCGTGTCGCTGGAGAAGCAGCAGGTGCAGCTGCTCGGCGAGCGCCTGGAGACCCTGCTGGACCAGGTCGCCGAGGCGCAGAGCACGGCCGAGCTGGCCGACGCCGTCGCCGACAACGCGCCGATGGACACCCCGATCGAGGACGAGTTCCGGGTGCAGGCGCTGAGCATGCTCTGGGACCCGGTGCGGGCCGTGGTGGTCGTCGAGGCGCATGAGGTCGCCGAGGAGGACGAGGAGGACAGCGACGAGGAGGGGAACGGCGGCGGGGGTGCCGGCGCAGGCGACCTGGACGCCGAGTCCGCACGAGCCTCCGACGACGACAGGGCGTCCCTGCTCGCCACCGGGGCCGTGATGCGCGTGGTGCTGGAGCCAGCCCAGGCGCGAGCCTTCGCCCGACGCTGCGCTGCGGCCGTCGCCGGCGGCCGTCCGAACTGCCCGTTCTGCGGGCAGCCGCTGGACCCGACGGGCCACATCTGCCCGCGGGCCAACGGCTACAAGCGGTGAGCCACGACCCTGCGCAGGAGCAGGCCCGGCTGACCCTGCTCACCGAGGCTGAGCTCGAGATCGAAGGGGTGCTGACCGAAGCCTCCAACCTCACCGTGCGCACCTGGCTCGGCGAGGCCGCGGGTCCGGCCGAACGGCCGCGTGCCGTCTACAAGCCGGTCCGGGGCACCGCGCCGCTGCGCGACTTCGACGCTCGCACGCTGGCCGCGCGTGAGGTCTCCGCCTACCGGGTCAGCCAGGCCGGGGGCTGGCACCTGGTGCCGCCGACGGTGCTGCGCGACGGGCCGCTGGGCATCGGCTCGGTGCAGTGGTGGATCGAGGACTCGCGCGCTGACGCCCAGCCCGGTGGTCGTCTGCTCGACGTCGTCCGGCGCCACGAGCTCCCGGACGGCTGGCTGCCGGTCGTGGCCGCTGAGGACGAGGAGGGACGGCCGGTGGTGGTCGCCCACGCCGACCGCGAGGACCTGGCCTCGCTGGCGGTCCTCGACGTCGTCCTCAACAACGCCGACCGCAAGGGCGGTCATGTCACTCTCGACACCGAGGGCCGGATGTGGGCCTTCGACCACGGGCTCACGCTGCACGAGCAGGACAAGCTGCGCACGGTGCTCTGGGGCTGGGCGGGAGACCCGTTGCCCGAGACCGACGTGGCGCACCTGCAGGTCCTCGCCGACCGGCTCGGCGAGCCCGGCGAGGAGCCCGGCGGTGGCCTGGCGCGCGAGCTGACCAGCCTCCTCGGCGGCGCCGAGGTCGAGGTGCTGGTCAGCCGGGTCGAGCAGCTGCTGGCCGACGGGACGTTCCCGATGCCGCCCGCCGACCGCTACCCGCTGCCCTGGCCGGTCTGGTGACCGGCCGGACTGCCGCGTCGGCGTCCTGGCTAGGGTGAAAGCGTGAAGTCCTGGTCCACCGTGCCCGTGCCTCGCGTCGCTGGGTCCGGCGGACCGCTCGTCGTCCACGACACCGCCGCGGGGCGGCTGCGCACCGTGCACCCCGAGAGCGGTCAGGCCTCGCTGTACGTCTGCGGCATCACCCCCTACGACGCCACCCACCTGGGTCACGCCGCGACCTACCTCACCTTCGACCTGGTCGGCCGGGTCTGGCGGGACGCCGGCCTGCAGGTGACCTATGTGCAGAACGTCACGGACGTCGACGAACCCCTGCTCGAACGCGCCGAACGTGACGGCATCGCCTGGCAGGACCTCGCCGAGCGCGAGATCTCGCTGTTCCGCGAGGACATGGAGGCGCTGCGGATCCTCCCGCCGGAGCACTACGTCGGCGCCATCGAGGGCATCCCGGACGACGTCTCGGCGACCGAGCAGATGCTGGCGAGCGGCACGGCATACCGGATCGCGGTGCCGGCGCAGGAGCAGCCCCTCTCCGGCGAGGAGGCGCACGACGTCTACCTGGACCTGTCCACCCAGCCCACGTTCGGGCGCCTGTCCGGCTGGTCCCGGGAGCAGATGCTGGCTGTCTTCGGCGAGCGCGGCGGCGATCCGGACCGTCCCGGCAAGCGCGACCCGCTCGACCCGCTGCTGTGGCGGGCGACCCGACCGGGTGAGCCGTCCTGGCCTGGCCTCGGACTGGGGCCTGGTCGCCCCGGCTGGCACATCGAGTGCTCGACGATCGCGCTGCGGCATCTCGGCATGGGTTTCGAGATCCAGGGTGGCGGCACCGACCTGGTCTTCCCGCACCACGAGATGAGCGCGGTCCAGGCGACCGCCCTGACCGGCCGGGTGCCGTTCGCCCAGGCCTACGTGCACCAGGCGATGGTCGGCTACCAGGGCGAGAAGATGAGCAAGTCGCGGGGCAACCTGGTCCTGGTCTCGGCGCTGCGGCGCGACGGCGTCGACCCGATGGCGATCCGCTTGGCCCTGCTCGCGCAGCACTACCGGCGCGACTGGGAGTGGACCGACGACCGGCTCACCACCGCCCAGGAGCGGTTGACGGCCTGGCGAGCGGCGGTGGCAGCGAGCCGCCCCCGCGGAGTCGGATGGCGTGGCGGATGGCGCGGCGGCCGGTGCGGGGGCTGCCGCCGAGGTCGTGGTCGAGGAGCTGCGGGCCCGTCTGTCCGACGACCTCGACGCGCCGGGCGCACTGGCGGTGGTCGACGCATGGGCGACGTCCGGGCCCCTGCAGGGTGGGGCCGTGGTCGCGGCGGCGGTCGACGCACTGCTCGGCGTGCTGCTCTGAGCCGGCGCTCAGGGCAGGTCGTCGGGCTGGCTCAGCTCTCGCCGGCGCCGCCCTGGCCGGACTCGCCACGCTTGCGGAGGTAACGCTCGAACTCGCGGGCGATCGCGTCGCCGCTGGCCTCGGGCAGGTCGACGGTGTCCTGGGCCTGCTCCAGGGACTGGACGTACTCCGCGACCTCGTCGTCGGACGCGGCCAGGTCGTCGACGCCCACCTCCCACGCACGGGCCGCCTCGATCAGCGCGGCGTCGTCGATGACGCACTCCAGGAGCTCCTCCAGGCGGCCGACCAGGGCCAGCGACGCCTTGGGGGAGGGCGGACCGCCGGCGTAGTGCGGCACGGCGGCCCAGCAGGACAGCGCGGGGATGTCGAGCTGACCGGCCTGGTCGCTCAGCACGCCGACGATGCCGGTGGGTCCCTCATAGCTGCTGCGCTCGATGTCGCGGCCCTCGCGAAGGGTCGGGCTCTCCGAGGTGACACTGACCGGGATGGGGCGGCTGTGCGGTACGTCGGCGAGCAGCCCGCCGAGGGTGACCAGCAGCGTCACCTCGTGGTGGGCGGCAAAGGCGAGCAGCTCGGAGGAGTAGCTGCGCCAGCGGATCGAGGGCTCGATGCCCAGCACCAGCAGCACGTCGCGTCCCATCGGGGTGTCCCTGGCGAGCATGATGCGCGTCGTCGGCCACTGCAGCGTCCGCTCGCCGTTGACACGCGTGACCTTGGGGCGGTTGACCTGGAAGTCGTAGTACTCCTCGGGGTCCATCGCCGCGACGAGCGTGGCGTCCCAGACCCGGGCCAGGTGCTCGATCACCCCGGTGGCGCACTCGCCGGCGTCGTTCCACCCCTCGAACGCGGCGATGATGATCGGGTCGACCAGGTCAGGGACGACCTCGAGCTCGATCATGGGCACCTCGGCTGTGGGGGACGCATCGCCCCTCAGCCTAGGGTCCTAGAGTCAGGCGTTGTGCCACACCGCGCCGCGCTGCCCGCAGGGGTGCTCTGGGACATGGACGGCACCCTGCTCGACTCCGAGCCCTACTGGATCGCCGAGGAGCAGGACCTCGTCCGCGAGGCCGGAGGTGTCTGGACCGAGCAGGACGGCCACGATCTGGTCGGCAATGACCTGATCACCTCGGCCCAGATCATCCTGGACCGGACGCCGGTGACGATGACCCCTGAGGCGGTGGTCGAACGGCTGCTGGCCGGGGTGATCGCCCGGACGCGCGAGCGTATGCCGTGGCGCCCCGGGGCCCGCGAGCTGCTGGCCGACTGCGTGGCCGCCGGAGTGCCGTGCGCGCTGGTGACGATGTCGTGGTCGGTGTTCGCCGACCTGCTGCTCGAGGCGTTGCCGGAGCGCACGTTCGCCGCGGTGGTGACCGGAGACCAGGTGCGGCATGGCAAGCCGCACCCCGAGCCCTACCTCACGGCGTGCGACCTGCTGGGCGCCGCCCCCGCCGACTGCGTCGCCATCGAGGACTCACCGACGGGCGCCGCCTCGTCCGTCGCGGCCGGCGTGCCGACCATCGTCGTGCCCCACGTCGTGGCCGTCCCGCAGCGGGCCGGTGCCGTGCAGGTGCCCACCCTCGAGGGCCTTGCGCCGGCTGACCTGTGGCGCATCGCGCGCGGGCACTGAGCCCGCGGCCCTAGTCGGCGGCGTCGTCGGCTGGTGCCGTCCGGCCTGCAGCGCGAGGGTCGACGGCGCGGGTGAACGCATCGTCCGGCAGCGGAGGAGGGGTGCCGCCGAAAGCCGGGCAGAGGGGCTGGTAGGAGCACCAGGAGCAGAGCCGGCTCGGGCTCGGGCGCCAGTCCTGCTCGGCTGCCGCCCGCCCGATGGCCTTCCACAGTGCCTGGACCTTGCGCTCGGTCGCGAGCAGGTCGGCCTCGTCGGGGGCATAGCGGAGCACCTCACCCTCGCGCAGGTAGACCAGCTGCAGCATCGAGGGCAGCACGCCCCGGGCGCGCCATAGCGCCAGCGCGTAGAACTTCATCTGGAACAGCGCCCGACCCTCGAACCGCACCATCGGCGCGCGACCGGTCTTGTAGTCGACGACGCGGAGACGACCGTCGGGCGCCTCGTCGAGACGGTCGATGTAGCCGCGCAGGGTGAGGCCGTCGATCTCGGCCTCGACGTAGAGCTCGCGCTCGGCGGGCTCGAGGCGTTGGGGGTCCTCGAGGGTGAACCAGCGCCGCACGAGTACGCCCGCGTCGGCCAGCCAGCGGGCCTGCGATCGGTCGTCGTCGTCGGCATCGGTGGGCGATGCGCCCGCTCGGCCCTCGTCGGTGGGAGACGCGTCCTCGGTGGGAGACGCCTCGTCGGTGGGAGGCTCTCGTCCACCAGCCGGGCCAGGTCGGGCTCCTCGGCCACGAGGCGGGCCCACTCCGGCGCGAGCAGCGCGACGGCAGCCTCCACCGTCCGCTCCGCCGCCGGCAGGTCGAACAGCCGCTCGAGCGCGGCATGCACGAGGGTGCCGCGGGCCATCGCCGCGCTGCGCGGCTCCGGCAGCCGGTCGACCACGCGGAACCGGTAGAGCAGCGGACACTGCATGAAGTCCGAGGCGCGACTCGGGGACAGCGCTGGTCGAAGGACAGGGTGACTCGGCGGCTGACGCCCCGCCGGGTCGGCTGTCGGCTCCTCGTCGGACCGACGCGCGTGGTCCGCCGTCGGATCGCTGATCAGCTGCACCGGGCTCACAGTTCGCACCCTACGGACCGACCCTGACACTCCGGGCCGACCTGCCGTCGAAGGTCCGAAAAGGAGTGCGCGGCTGGCCCACGCCACACCCCCGACGGCTCCTGCCAGAACCCCGCCCCGCCCGCCGCCATACACCCCGCCTGGCCCGCCACACCCCCGCCTGGCATACCGCGCCATACGACCCCACGGGCGCCTCCTCGACGCAACTGCACCCCACAGCCGACGACACGCCGGTCCGCAGCGCCCCTCGGGTTCAGTTGCGACGAGGGGGCGCCGGCAGCTCGGCTGCCCACGCGCTGCCGGGCAACTCCTCGACGCAACTGCACCCCACAGCCGACGACACGCCGGTCCACGCGCCCCTCGGGTTCAGTTGCGACAACAGGGGGCGCCCGCAGCGCGGCCGGCAGCGCGGGGGGGCGGCCGGGCAGGGGGGGCGGGCTACGCTCGTGGCCCATGACGCCGCCGAGGGGGACCACGCCGGCGGGCTGGGCCGTCGGGCGGATCGCCGGGGTCCCGGTGCACATCGGGCGCAGCTGGTTCCTGGTCGCCGCTGTCATCGTCTTCCTGTTCGGGCCGGTGGCCCAGCGGGCGATGCCCTCCCTGGGCGGCTGGGCGTATGTCGTGGCGGCCGCCTTCGCGGTGCTGCTGCTGCTCTCGGTGCTCGTCCACGAGGCGGCGCACGCGCTGGTCGGCAAGGCCTGCGGCTACCGCGTCGCCCGGATCGTCGCGGACTTCTGGGGTGGCCACACCGCGTTCGACAGCCGGGATGCCACGCCGGGACGCACCGCGCTGGTCTCGATCGCCGGGCCGCTGGCCAACGCGGCCCTGGCCGGGATCGGCTGGCTCGGGCTGCAGGTGGCCGACCAGGGCATCGCGTTCCTGCTCCTGGCCGGCTTCACCTATGCCAACGCCTTCGTCGCCGCGTTCAACCTGCTGCCCGGCCTGCCGCTCGACGGGGGCTTCCTGGTCGACGCCGCCGTCTGGAAGGTCACCGGGAGCCGGGCCCTGGGCATGCTCGTCGCGGGGTGGTGCGGGCGACTGCTGACTCTGGGCCTGGCCTGGTGGGCCATCGTGCTGCCGGTGCTCTCCCAGCAGCGCCCGGACCTGTCCCGCCTGGTGTATGTCGTGCTGATCGGCTCGTTCCTCTGGCTGGGGGCCAGCGAGGCGGTCCAGGTCGGCCGCGCTCGCCGGCGCCTCGAGCGGGTGCCCGTCTCACAGGTGTCGCGTCCCGCTGCCCTGGTGGGCCTGGACACCCCGCTGGACCGGATGCCGCCGGTGGACGCTGCCACGGTGCTCGTCGCCGTCGACGAGCACGGTCGCGCCGTGGGCCTGGTCGACAGCGCCGCAGTGGCGCGTGTCCCGGTGGCAGTGCAGGGCAGCACCCCCGTTGCTGCCGTGGTCCACCGGCTCCCGCCGACCTGGGTCGTGCCGGCCGACCTGTCCGACCCGCTCACCGAGGTGGTCATCGCCCTGCAGACGCACCGGCTGCCGGCCATCGCGCTGGAGGGACCGGACGGCGCCGTGCACGGCGTCGTCCTGGCCCAGGACCTGCGCTGAGCCCCCATAGACTCCACGACCGTGACTGCAGCAGGGCCTGACTCTCCGCCATCCCCGCCCCCCGTGTCCGGACCGCTCGGGGCCGACCTGCGGCGCGGGCCGTTCCGTCCCGGTGACCGCGTGCAGCTGACCGACCCTCGCGGACGGCTGCACACGATCGTGCTGGAGCCGGGCAAGCAGTTCCACACCCACCGCGGGCACATCCGCCACGACGACCTGATCGGCCAGCCGGACGGGTCGGTCGTGGAGCACAGCTCGGGCCAGTCCTTCCAGGCCCTGCGCCCCCTGCTGTCCGACTATGTGCTCTCGATGCCGCGCGGCGCGCAGGTGGTCTATCCCAAGGACGCCGGCCAGATCGTCACGATGGCCGACATCTTCCCCGGCGCGCGGGTGGTCGAGGCCGGTGTCGGGTCAGGCGCGCTGAGCCTGTCGCTGCTGCGCGCCGTGGGCGACCAGGGCCGGCTGCTCAGCATCGAGCGGCGGGAGGACTTCGCGGCGATCGCCCAGGCCAACGCACGCGCCTTCTTCGGCGCCGACCACCCGGCGTGGACGGTCACCGTCGGCGACCTGGTCGAGGTGCTCCCGCAGGCTGTCGATCCCGGCACCGTCGACCGGGTGGTGCTCGACATGCTCGCCCCGTGGGAGTGCCTGGACGTCGTGGCCGACGCGCTGAGCCCCGGGGGCGTGCTGATCTGTTATGTCGCGACGGCGACCCAGCTGTCCCGGGTGGCCGAGTCGGCCCGCGACCACGGGGGGTTCACCGAGCCGCAGGCGTGGGAGTCGCTGGTCCGCGGCTGGCACCTCGAGGGCCTCTCGGTGCGACCGGAGCACCGGATGCACGGGCACACCGGGTTCCTCATCACCACCCGCCGGCTGGCCCCGGACACGACCGCGCCGCTGCGCCGCAGGCGGCCCGCGCCGGGCGCCTACGGCGAGGACTACACCCCGCCGCAGGACCGCGACGAGCAGTGGACCGCGGAGGAGCTGGGCGAGAGGGCGGCCAGCGACAAGCGGGTGCGCCGGGTCCGCCGCGAGGCGGAGCGGCACGACGGGTCCGCCGGCCAGGACGCGTAGGCTGGTCAGCACACTGAAGGAGGCGCGATGACCGAGCAGCCCGAGCGTCCCGCCGTCCCGGGGACAGCGCACACCCGTCGCCTGGAGCAGCAGGTGCTGCACCTGCAGACCAGGTTGGGCGGCCTGCAGTCCCAGAACGAGCGCCTCGCGCGCACGCTGACCGATGCCAAGTCCCAGATCGTGGCCCTGCGCCAGGACCTGGAGACGATGGGCACCCCGCCGCTCAGCTTTGCGATGGTGCTGCGCCGGCACGACGACGGCACGCTGGACATCGCGCACGGCGGTCGCAAGATGCGGGTCAACGCCCTGTCCGAGGTGCTCGCCGAGGACCTCACCGCCGGCCGTGAGGTGCTGGTCAACGACTCTCAGACGGTCGTCGCCACCGCCGGCTACGAGCTGGTCGGGGAGGTCGTCACGGTCAAGGAGCTGCTCGACGACGGCCGGGTGCTGGTGCTGGTCCGCGGCGACGAGGAGCGGGTATGCCGGGTGGCCGGCTCGCTGACCGGCGTGCACTTCCGCGCCGGAGACGGCCTGCTGATGGACGGCCGCTCCGGCTTCGTCTACGAGCGGATCGCCAAGCCGGAGGTGTCCGACCTGGTGCTGGAGGAGGTGCCGGACATCTCCTATGAGGACATCGGCGGCCTGGCCAGCCAGATCGAGATGATCAAGGACGCCGTCGAGCTGCCCTTCCTGCACACCGAGCTCTATGCCGAGCACCAGCTGCGGCCGCCCAAGGGCGTGCTGCTCTATGGCCCGCCCGGCTGCGGCAAGACGCTGATCGCCAAGGCCGTGGCGGCCTCGCTGGCGGCCAAGACGGCCGAGCGGGAGGGACGCAGCGAGGAGCGCAGCTACTTCCTCAACGTCAAGGGCCCCGAGCTGCTCAACAAGTACGTCGGCGAGACCGAGCGGCACATCCGGACGATCTTCCAGCGGGCCCGGGAGAAGTCGAGTGACGGCACCCCCGTCGTCGTCTTCTTCGACGAGATGGAGTCACTGTTCCGCACCCGCGGCTCCGGGGTCTCCAGCGACGTCGAGACGACGATCGTGCCGCAGCTGCTGGCCGAGATCGACGGCGTCGAGCGCCTGGACAACGTCATCGTGATCGGCGCCTCCAACCGCGAGGACATGATCGACCCGGCGATCCTGCGGCCGGGCCGGCTGGACGTCAAGATCAAGATCGAGCGGCCCGATGCCGAGAGCGCGCGCGACATCTTCAGCAAGTACCTCACCGTGCAGGTGCCGCTGCACGCCGACGACCTGGACGCGCACGGCGGTGACCGCCAGGCGACGGTCGAGGCGATGATCGCCGCGGCCGTCGAGCGGATGTATGCCCAGATCGAGGAGAACAAGTTCCTCGAGGTGACCTATGCCGGGGGCGACAAGGAGGTCCTGTACTTCAAGGACTTCAACTCCGGGGCGATGATCAACAACATCGTCGACCGCGCCAAGAAGATGGCGATCAAGGAGCGCCTGATGTCCGGCAGTCGCGGGCTGCGGGTCGAGCACCTGCTGCAGGCCTGCGTCGATGAGTTCAAGGAGAACGAGGACCTGCCCAACACGACCAACCCCGATGACTGGGCGCGGATCTCGGGCAAGAAGGGCGAGCGGATCGTCTACATCCGCACCCTGGTCTCCGGCAAGGACGGGACCGCCACACCTGGCCGGGCGCTGGATCGTGGCACGACCGGCCAGTACCTCTGACGGGAGCGCCCTCCCGGACTCCGAAGCATCCGGAGCGGCGTCCGGCGAGGCGTCCGTCCAGCAGACCGACACCCTGGCGTGGGTCACCTGGCTGCGGATCATCGCGATCTTCGGGGTGGTGTCGATCCACAGCGTCGGGTCGACCGCGGCCGACGAGGCCAGCCGGCAGCGGGTCGACGGCTGGGTCGCCGTCGCGATGGACATCCCGTGGCTGTTCGCCGTGCCGGTCTTCGTCATGCTCAGCGGTGTCCTGCTGCTGGACCCGGGGCGGTTCACCGACACCGGCACCTTCCTGCGCAAGCGGGTCGCCCGACTGGTCCCCGCCCTGCTGTTCTGGAACGCGGTCTACCTGACCTACATGGTGCTGACTCGGCCGTCCTGGTCTGACGGACCGGTCGACCTGCTCGGCAAGGTGCTGACCGGGCGGGTCGCGCCGCATCTCTACTTCCTCTTCGTCGTGCTCGGGCTTGCTCTGGTCACGCCGGTGCTGGTCCGCTGGATCGCCGCGACCGGACGCCGCGAGTGGCTGGTCGGCGCCGCTGTCGCCTACACGGTGCCCGTGCTGTCCACCTGGCCGCTGAGCTCGGAGGGCACGGCGCTGGGTCTGGTGCACACGGCCTGGACGTGGTGGATCCCGTATGTCGGGGCGTTCGTGCTCGGCTGGGCGCTGCGCTCGGTGGTGCTGTCGCGGCGGGCTCAGGCGTGGTCCCTGGCCGTGGTGCTGGTGCTCATGGTCGAGCTGTCCTGGCAGTGGCGCAACGACGCCGCGCCGGGCTGGCTGCAGGACTGGGCCGGCGTCGGCTACTACAGCGTGCCGGTGGCTGTCCTGTCGACGCTGGTGCTGCTGCTGGCGCAGTCCGCGATCCGGCCGGGTGGCCCGCTCGGCGTGCTCACCACGCCGCGGGTGATGCGCTGGGCCGAGCCCGTCGGGGCCGCCACGATGGGCATCTTCGGGCTGCACTTCCTGCTCATCCTGGTCAGCGGCGACCTCGAGCTGTTCGGGCCGCCGGTGACGACCTGGCCGATGCTGCTGGCTCGCTGGCTGGTGGTCTCTGCCGTCACCCTGGTGCTGGTCCTGCTGCTGCGCCGGGTGCCGGTGCTGCGGCGGGTGCTCTGAGCAGGTCGAGCAGGGTGGCCGGGTCGTCGGCCACCACGAGCCGCTGCACCCGGTCCTGGCCGACGAAACCGTCCTCGTGGAGGCGGTCGATCATCGCCAGCAGTGGGTCCCAGAAGCCGTCGGTGTTGTAGAGGGCGACCGTCTTGTCGTGGATGCCCAGCTGCTGCCAGGTCCACACCTCGAAGAACTCCTCGAGGGTGCCGATGCCTCCCGGCAGC
Organism: uncultured Actinomycetota bacterium; assembly: GCA_963781115.1. GTDB lineage: Bacteria > Actinomycetota > Actinomycetes > Actinomycetales > Dermatophilaceae > Ornithinicoccus. The sequence goes on along the minus strand of CAWADV010000005.1, from coordinate 123,955 downwards.
GCGACGAAGGCGTCGGACAGCTCGGCCATCCGGGCCTTGCGACGGTGCATGTCGGGCACGATCTCCAGCTCGCTCACCCCGGTGTGGCCGACCTCCGCGTCGAACAGCCCCTGGGGGATGACGCCGATGACCTCCCCGCCGGCGGCCATCGCCGCGTCGGCCACCACGCCCATCAGTCCCACGTGTCCGCCGCCGTAGACGATCCCCACGCCCGCTCGCGCCAGATACCCGGCCAGCTCGGCAGCGGCCCTGGCGTGCTGCGGGTGGTGACCGCGCGAGGCCCCGGTGAACAGGGCGACGCGGCGGGGAGTCGAGGCTGACGCGCCTGCGGAGGGGGACGCGGCGGGGGAGTGGCTCACGCCGCCGACGCTATCGTCAGGGCCTCCTGCGGACGTGGTGATGACGGTAGGGGGAGGCGGTGGGGGACTCGCAGACGCCGCAGGAGGTGCCCGACCGCCTGGACCCGCTGCCGCCTGCACCGTGCTGCCGTCCCGTCGCGTCTGCGCTGTGGCAGGCCGGGAGGCGGACTAGGGTGGTGCGCCGGGCCACCGTCCCTGGTCACCGGCCTGGCTGACCACCGTTCCTCGGGCAGGAGCACCGTCGTTGAGACACGACGCACCCTCAGGCACCAGCACTCTGCAGCCGAGCGACCCCCAGCCAGGTGAGCGGGGCGCCGACGGCGCCCGGACACCTGCCGCGAGCCGGCGTGAGCTGCCCACCGGCCTGATCATCGTCGTGCTCGCCCTGTGCGGCACGCTGGTCTCCCTCCAGCAGACCCTGGTCCTGCCCCTGCTGCCGGACTTCCCCGCAATCCTGGACACGACTCCGGAGAACGCCTCGTGGCTGGTCACGGTGACGCTGCTCACCGCAGCCGTCGGCACCCCGATCGTCTCCCGGCTGGCCGACATGTTCGGCAAGCGGCTGATGATGGTCGCCTGTCTCATCGCGGTCATCCTCGGGTCGGTGATCGCGGCGCTGAGCCCGTCGCTGCCGCTGGTCATCACCGGCCGAGGGCTGGCCGGGCTGGGCACCTGCCTGATCCCGGTGGGGATCAGCATCATGCGCGACCACCTGCCGGCCGACCGCGTCGGCTCGGGCGTGGCGCTGATGTCGGCGACGCTGGGCATCGGGGGCGCGGTGGGCATGCCGCTGGCCGGCGTGATCTACGAGAGCTGGGACTGGCACGCCCTGTTCGCCGTCTCCGGGGCCTTCGCGGTGGTCATGCTCGTGGCCGTCCTCAAGGTCGTGCCGGAGTCGACGGTCCGCACGCGGGGGTCCTTCGACTACCTCGGCGCGGTCCTGCTCTCGGTGGCGCTCAGCGCCTTCCTGCTGGCCGTCTCCAAGGCGGGCGCGTGGGGGTGGGCTGATGAGAAGACGATCACCCTGCTGGTCGTCGCGGTGCTGGTGCTCGCCTTCTGGGTGCCCTGGGAGCTGCGCTCGGGCCAGCCGCTGGTCGACATCCGCACCTCGATGCGGCGCACCGTGCTGCTCACCAACGCCGCGTCGGTGCTCGTCGGCTTCGGGATGTTCACCAACTTCCTGACCAGCGCACAGCAGGTCCAGATGCCGACCGAGACCGGCTACGGCTTCGACCTGTCGGTCATCGACACGGGGCTGGCGATGCTCCCAGCGGGCATCCTCATGGTGGCGATGTCGCCGGTGGCCGCCTGGCTCATCCGGGTCTACGGGCCGCGCCTGGTCCTGGTCGCCGGGGCGGTGGGGCTGGCCGTCGGCTTCGTGATGCGCAGCTTCCTGCACGGCTCGGTGCTCGAGGTGATGATCGCCTCCGGGGTGTCCTCGCTGGGCACCGCGCTGGCCTTCGCCGCGATGCCGACGCTGATCATGCGCTCGGTGCCGATCACCGAGACGGCCTCGGCCAACGGCCTGAACACGCTGTTGCGGGCGATCGGCACCTCGAGCGCCAGCGCGGTCGTGGCGGCGATCTTCTCGGCCTTCACGCTGCGCCTGTCCGACGGGACGTCCGCACCCACCTTCGAGGCCTACCAGCTGACCTTCTGGCTCGGCACGGCAGCGGCCCTCGGCGGAGCCACGATCGCCGCCTTCATCGCACCGGCCCGTCGCGGCAAGGCGGGAGGCGAGCCGGCGGACCGCCACGAGGTCAAGCCCGACGACGTCGCCACTGAGCTCATCGTCCGGGGCCGGGTCACCGACGACCGCGAGCGGGCGATCCGGCAGGGCGTGGTCACCGTGCTGCACGTCGACGGGCGGCACGTCGACTGGAGCCGCACCGACAACGAGGGCCGCTACGTGCTGGCCCTGCCCGGACCGGGCACCTACCTGGCGGTCGCCTCCGCCGACGGCTGGGCTCCGCAGTCCGGGATCGTCACCTTCGAGAGCGAGCAGGGCGAGCAGGTCCGGATGACGCGGCGGCTGATGCTCAGTGGTCAGGTCACCGACGACTGCGCGCCGCTCGGCGACGTCATGCTCAGCCTGATCCGGCACTCGGGTGAGTACGTCGCCACCGTGCACGCCGACTTCTCCGGCCACTACGAGATCGGGCTGCCGCCGCCGGGTCGCTATGTGCTCACCGTCGTCGACCTGGTCAGTGGCCGCACCCGGTCCCGGGCCGTGCAGGTCGGGCCGACCAGCTCCACGCTGGACATCGACGTGGTCACCGGCGTGCCCCGCCCGCGGGACCGGGTCGCCGGCTGAGCGACATACAGTCGCCGTTGTGACTGTGCGTCGGGTGATGGGCCTGGAGACCGAGTACGGCATCACCCTGCCCGGTCAGTCCGGGGCCAACCCGGTCCACCTCTCCGGCATGGTCGTCACCGCTTATGCCGCGTCGGCCGGCCCGTCCCGGGCGCTGCCCACCGGCGCCGGCTGGGACTACGCCGACGAGACGCCCCTGCGCGACGCGCGCGGGTTCGAGATGGCCCGTGCACTGGCCGACGCGAGCCAGCTCACCGACCTCGACGACCCCGCGACCGCCAACTCGGTGCTCTCCAACGGCGCCCGGCTGTATGTCGACCACGCCCACCCGGAGTACTCCTCACCAGAGGTGCGCGGGCCGCGCGAGGCCGTCGTCTGGGACCGCGCCGGGGAGCTGGTGATGTCGCGCGCGGCGGCCGCCTGCGCCGAGCAGGGTCAGCCGGTGCGGCTCTACAAGAACAACGTCGACGGCAAGGGTGCGTCGTACGGCACGCACGAGAACTACCTGATGCCCCGGGAGGTGCCGTTCGCCTCGATCGTGAGGGGGCTGATCCCGTTCTTCGTCGCGCGTCTGGTGGTGTGCGGGGCCGGCCGGGTCGGGCTGGGCGAGACCTCGCGCGCGCCGGGCTTCCAGATCAGCCAGCGAGCCGACTACATGGAGGCCGAGGTCGGTCTGGAGACGACCATGAAGCGGCCGATCGTCAACACCCGCGACGAGCCGCACGCCGCCGCCGAGCGTTACCGGCGGCTGCACGTCATCCTCGGCGACGCCAACCTGGCCGACGTCTCCACCTACCTCAAGACCGGGATGACCAGCCTGGTCCTGCGGCTGATCGAGACCGGACGGGCGCCCGTGGTGGACCTGGACGACCCGCTGGCCGCACTGCGCGTGTTCTCCCGCGACCTGTCGCTGCGCTCGAGGGTGCTGCTCACCGACGGTCGACGGCTCAGCGCCCTGGAGATCCTGGCGGCCTACCGCGCGGCCGTCGACCGTGCCGGGCTCGCCGAGGCCGACGCCGAGACCAGCGAGCTGCTCCAGTGCTGGGACGACGTCACGGCGCGCCTGGCCACAGACCCGATGAGCTGCACCGGCGAGCTGGACTGGGTCACCAAGCTGGCCGTCCTGCAGGGCTACCAGCAGCGCGACGGCATGTCCTGGAGCGACCCGCGGATGGCGGCCGTGGACATCCAGTGGAGCGACGTCGACCCCTCCCGCGGGCTCGCCGTCCGGATGCGGAGCTCGGGTCGGCTGCGCTCCCTGGTGTCCGAGAGCGAGGTCGAGACCGCGGTCACCACGCCGCCGGAGCACACGCGCGCCTGGTTCCGCGGCCAGTGCGTCGCTCGCTTCCACCGGCAGATGCGGGCCGGGTCGTGGGACTCGGTCGTGCTGGCGGCCGCCGACGGGATGCACCGGGTGCAGCTGCGCGAGCCGGAGCAGGGGACCCGCGCCACCCACGGCGACCTGCTCGAGAGCAGCGCCGACGTCGAGGCTCTCCTCGCCGGACTCGGCTCCGAGCCTCGCCGGCCGACGACCTAGGATCGGGGCATGGCAGGCCAGCAGCAGGACCAACCGCAGCGCCGCGACGACGCGGGCCCGGCACCCGCGCCGGAGGCCGACGGCACGGCCGCGCAGGCGCAGGCCCGGGCGCGCACCGCCGAGGTCGACGACCTGCTGGCGGAGATCGACGGGGTGCTGGAGACCAACGCCGAGGAGTTCGTGCACAGCTTCGTGCAAAAGGGCGGGCAGTGAGTGACCGCGACGAGCGGCAGCTGCCGGCATCGTTCCGCACGCCCGGCACCAGCTCCTTCACCGACTTCCTGGCCAGGCACTCCCCGGCGATGATGCCGGGGACCGGCCAGGAGCCAGTCCACCGTCGCGAGGCCGGCTCCGTCGAGGCGCCGCACGGCACCACCATCGTCACCCTCACCTACGACGGCGGAGTCGTGATGGCCGGCGACCGGCGCGCGACGATGGGCAGCTTCATCGCCAACCGCGACATGGAGAAGGTCTTCGCCGCCGACGAGTACTCCGCGGTCGGCGTGGCAGGCACGGCGGGTGTCGCGATCGAGCTGGTCAAGCTGTTCCAGGTCGAGCTCGAGCACTACGAGAAGATCGAGGGGACGCTGCTCTCCCTGGAGGGCAAGGCCAACCGGCTGGCCGCGATGATCCGCGGCAACCTGGGCAACGCGATGCGGGGGCTGTCCGTGCTGCCGGTGTTCTCCGGCTGGGACCTGGTCACCGGCCGCGGCCGGATCTTCTCCTACGACATGACCGGTGGATGCTTCGAGGAGCACCGGCACCACAGTGTGGGCTCGGGGTCGCTGTTCGCGCGGGGGGCGCTGAAGAAGCTGTGGCGGCCCGGCCTGGACGAGGCAGGCGCGGTCGCGGTCGCCCTGGAGGCGCTGTATGACGCGGCCGACGACGACTCGGCCACCGGCGGCCCGGACCCCGGGCGGCAGATCTGGCCGACCTGCGCCGTGGTCGCGGCGGCGGGTGTCCGGTTCGTCGACGACACGGTGCTCGAAGAGGTCGTGTCGGCCATCGTCGCCGCACGCCGGGACAACCCCGGAGGTGCCCGATGACGATGCCGATCTATGTCTCGCCCGAGCAGCTGATGAAGGACCGGGCGGACTACGCCCGCAAGGGAATCGCCCGGGGACGCTCGGTCGTCGTGGCCAGCTATGCCAACGGCATCGCCTTCGTCGCCGAGAACCCCTCCCGCACGTTGCACAAGATCTCCGAGATCTATGACCGGATCGGCTTTGCCGCCGTCGGCAAGTACAACGAGTTCGAGAACCTGCGGGTCGCCGGCATTCGCTATGCCGACCTGCGCGGCTACTCCTACGACCGCAGCGACGTCACCGCCCGGGGCCTGGCCAACGCCTACGCCCAGACCCTGGGCACGATCTTCACCCAGGAGTCCAAGCCCTACGAGGTCGAGATCGCCGTGGCGCAGGTCGGTGCCGACGCCGACGGCGACCAGATCTACCGGCTGACCTATGACGGCTCAGTCACCGAGGAGCCCGGCTGGGTGGCGATGGGCGGTGGCAGCGACAGCCTGTCTGCGGGGCTGCGGGAGGCCTGGGAGCCGAGCCTGCCGCTGGGCCGGGTGCTGACCCTGACGATGGAGCTGCTCCGGGCCCAGGCGGGGGAGCACAGCCCCGGCAGCGACTTCGGTGCCGCGCAGCTGGAGGTCGCGGTCCTGGACCGCCGGCGCCCGCGACGCACCTTCCGCAGGCTGGCCGGTCCGCTGCTCGAACGGCTGCTCGACGTCGACTCCGACACCCAGGACGTGCCCATGCAGGACGACGCGCGTCCGGGCCTGCACGACACGCTCACCGGCGAGGGGGAGCAGGACGCGACGGCTGGGCCGTCGCCGCAGCGTTCGGAGGGTCACGACACGTCCAACCCGCAGACGCAGCGGCCCACCGAGACCCCCGAGTCCTAGCGCGCTCGGTCGGGGGCGCCGGACTCTCGTCCTCTCACGAGCCACCTAGGGTGGTTACATGGACCGCCGCATCTTCGGGATCGAGACCGAGTTCGGCGTGACCTGCGCGTTCACCGGCGACCGGCGGCTGGCTCCTGACGAGGTGGCGCGCTACCTGTTCCGCAAGGTGGTCAGCTGGGGACGCTCCAGCAACGTCTTCCTCTCCAACGGTGCCCGCCTCTACCTCGACGTGGGGTCGCACCCCGAGTACGCCACCGCCGAGTGCGACGACCTGGTCGACCTCGTGGCGCACGACAAGAGCGGTGAGCTGATCCTGCACGACCTGGCGCTGGACGCCGAGGCGCGGATGGCCTCGGAGGGGATCTCGGCCCGGGTCTACGTGCTGAAGAACAACGTGGACAGCCGGGGCAACTCCTACGGCTGCCACGAGAACTACCTGATCCACCGCAAGGGGGAGCTGAGCCGTGTCACCGACCCGCTCATCCCCTTCCTGATCACCCGACAGGTGGTGACCGGGGCCGGTCGCCTCGGCGTCCAGGCCGGCCACGCGACCTACCAGATCAGCCAGCGCGCCGACCACATCTGGGACGGCCTGTCCTCGGCGACGACCCGCTCGCGCCCGATCATCAACACCCGCGACGAGCCGCATTCGGACGCCGAGCGCTACCGCCGGCTGCACGTCATCGTCGGCGACTCGACGATGAGCCAGGCGACGACCCTGCTCAAGATGGGCTCGACCGACCTGGTGCTGCGGATGATCGAGTCCGGCGTGATCATCCCGGACCTGACCTTGGCCAACCCGATCAGCGCGATCCGCGAGATCAGCCGCGACCTCACCGGCACGGTGCAGGTCGCCCTGGCCGACGGGCGCCGGCTGACGGCGGTCCAGGTGCAGACCGAGTACCTCGAGCGGGCGCAGGCGTATGCCGAGCGGGAGGGCCTGCTGGCAGATGGCACCGTCGCCCGGGTGCTCGAGCTGTGGGAGCGGGGGCTGCGCGCCCTGCAGACCCAGGACCTGACGCTGGTCGAGACCGAGATCGACTGGGTGATGAAGTGGCAGATGCTGCAGCGTTATGCGGACCGCCACCAGCTGTCCCTGGCCGACCCACGGCTGCAGCAGCTCGACCTGGCCTGGCACGACATCCACCCGACCAGGGGCCTGTTCAACATCGTGGCGCGGCGCGGGGGAGCGGTCGAGCTGGTCGACCACGAGCGGATCGCGACAGCAGCGCACACCCCTCCGCAGACGACGCGGGCCAAGCTGCGGGGCGACTTCGTCCGCGTCGCGCAGGCGCACCGGCGGGACTTCAGCGTCGACTGGGTGCACCTGAAGCTCAACGACGCCGCCCAGCGCACGGTCCTGTGCAAGGACCCGTTCGTCAGCGTCGATGCCCGGATCGACGAGCTGATCGAGCTGATCGAGTCCGGGGTCCGCTGAGCGCAGCGGGAGCCGTGGTGAGCAGGACACACAGCGGGAGCCCAGGCGCGGCGGGTTACCCTGGGTCGTTCCCTCCCCGCCTGACGACAAGGTTTTCGCGTGCGCTTCCCCCGCTTCTCGACCGTGGCTGCGGCCCTGGTCCCGGTGATCCTCCTCGGCGGCTGCGCGGTCAGCGACCAGCCCGGCGACGACAGCTCGTCCAGCTCGGCTGCCCCCGACGACGCAGCGGTGACCTCGATCGCCCCCAACGGCGACATCGAGGACCTGGCTGTCGAGCTGGTGCCGGCCCCCCTGCCGACCGACGAGACCGGAGCGACCGCCACCGCGGCCCCGGGCGCACCGACCGAGGTGCCGTCGATCACCTACGCCGGCGGGCCTTTCGCCGACGGTGACCTGCCGTTCTCGGTGCCGGCGACCGAGGTCAAGCAGCTGGAGCCCGGCACGGGAGCGGCAGCGACCACCGAGCAGGACGTCGAGGTGCGCTACATCCTGGTCAACGGCACCAGTGGCGCCGAGATCACCAGCACCTTCCCGACCGACGAGACCGTCGTCATGCCCCTCTACAACCCGCAGCTGCTGCCGGGCCTGGTGACGTCGCTGACCGGAGCCAAGGTCGGGCAGTCGATGATCATCGCGATGCCTCCCGTCGAGGCGTTCGGCCCCAGCGGCTTCCCCGACCGCGGCATCGCCCCGGCCGACACGATCGTCGCCTATGTCGAGGTCGTCGCCGCGACGACGCCGCTGACCCAGGCCGAGGGCGAAGAGGTCGCTCCGGTCGCCGGCCTGCCGACGGTCGAGGCCGACGGTGTCAGCCCCGCGGTCATCACGATCCCCGCAGGCGAGGACCCGCCGGGCACGCTGACCGTCCAGCCGCTGATCAAGGGCGAGGGCAAGGCGGTCCAGGCGGGCAACACGATCAAGGTCCACTACACCGGCGTCACCTGGAGCACCGGGGAGCAGTTCGACTCCTCGCTGCAGGAGGGCGCGCAGGCGTTCGAGACCCCGATCGGTCTGGGCCGGGTCATCCCCGCGTGGGACGAGGGCCTGGTCGGCCAGACCGTGGGCAGCCGCGTGCTGCTCATCGCGCCGCCCGTCACCGCCTACGGCGAGACCAAGAGCGACCAGGCACCGCTGGGCGGGGAGACGCTGGTCTTCGTCGTCGACATCCTCTCGGCCAACTAGCCCCCTCGCATTTTGGTAGGGGTTTGTGACAGCGCACGCGCATTTTGGTAGGGGTTTATGACGCCCTCCACCGTCCGGGACCGACCGGACGTCCCTCCCTGGAAAGGACCGCCCGCATGACCGAGCGCACCAAGCCCGAGATCGACTTCCCCGGCGAGGCCCCGCCCGCCGATCTGGTCATCGAAGACATCGAGGTCGGTGACGGCGCCGAGGCCGTCGCGGGCAACACCGTGTGGACCCACTACGTCGGTGTCGCCTGGTCGACCGGCGAGCAGTTCGACGCCTCGTGGGACCGTGGCCAGCCGCTGTCGTTCCGGGTCGGTGTGGGCCAGGTCATCCAGGGCTGGGACCAGGGACTGCTGGGGATGAAGGTCGGCGGCCGGCGTCGGCTGACGATCCCGCCCCACCTGGGCTATGGCGACCGTGGCGCCGGCGGCGCGATCAAGGGCGGCGAGACGCTGATCTTCGTCGTCGACCTGGTCGACGTCCACTGAGCCAGACGCGCCGGGCCGTGCGCGAGGTCAGCTCGGCTCGGTAGCCGTCAGCCTCGCCGCGTGGCGCCCGGCGGCTGCAGCGGCCAGAAACGCCGCCGGGTCCTGATCCATCCCCCGACCCATCGTCGACAGCGGCACCGGGCAGCTCGCCAGCGCGGCCAGCAGGTCAGTGACCGGGACCCGGACGCCGCGCAGGTGCGGTGACTCCTCGAGCAGCCGCTCCGCCTCGGCGACCACTCGGGCTGCCAGGGTGTCCGCGACGCCGGGCACCCCGTGCAGCTCGGGGACCACGAGGTCTGCAGGGCGCTGCAGGACCCGGCCGTAGGCAGTGCGGCTGTGGTGCGAGATGCCGGTATGGCGCTCGCGCGGGTCGGCGCCGGAGACCCGCAGGGCGGCCACACCTCGGCCGCCCAGGGTCGCGACAGCGTTGAGCGCCTCGCCGGCGGCGACGCCGGAGAAGCCCCAGCGTGTGCCGGTGCCCAGGTTGCCCGGTCCCTGGATCACCACCGCGACGTCGGCCTGCACCACCAGATGGGCGGCGAGCAGGCCGCTGTGCACCGTCGCGGCCTCCAGGTCGCCGCCGAACGCCTGGCCGGTCGTCAGCACGCAGGTCAGCCAGCCCGCCGCCCGCAGTCCAGCAGCACTGGACGACAGCGCCGCCGGCAGCGCCCCGCCGTCGGTCATCAGGTAGGCGACCTGGGCATCGGGACGGTCAGCCCGGATGCCGGCCACGACCGCGGGCAGGCTGGAGTGCAGGTCGGCGACGACGACCGGCATCCCGGACAGGTCGTCGGCGTCGGCGAGCAGCGCGTGGTGCGGGCTGTCCTGCTCGTCGACACCGAAGACCATCGCCTGCTGGGGGGTGTAGCGAGCCTTGACCAGATGCCCCGGACCGGGGTCGCTGTCGGGGGGCAGGCGGTCGGGCACCGCGACCACCAGCGCCTGGCCTCCTGTGCCGAGGCCGCGCTCGAGAGCGTTGACGTTGAGCAGCACCCGGTCGGCGACCCTGACCTCGCCGACCACGGCCGTGAACGCCAGCGCCGGGAGAGTCTCGCCGGCCTCGGTGCGGACCTGGCAGAGCTGGGTCCCTGACCATCCGGCGCGGGTGTCCACGACCACTGCCTCGCGCCACCGGATCACACGGCGACCCTATGGCAGGCCCCGTGGCGCCACGCCGTCAGCAACGGTCGGCGCCCGGTCGGGCACCCGACTACAGTCTGGGGGTGGCCCGCGCCAAGCCAGCCGCCGTGAAGACCGAGCGGCTGCTCAACCTCGTCATCGCCTTGCTCTACACGCGCCAGCCGATGACCAAGGCTCGGATCCGGCAGGCCGTCCCGCAGTACCAGGACAGCACCGACGAGGCCTTCGACCGGATGTTCGAGCGGGACAAGGACGAGCTGCGCGAGCTGGGGATCCCGCTGCGCACCGAGGGCGCCGACGCGTTCTTCGACGACGAGCCCGGCTACCGGATCGACAAGCGCGAGTACGCGCTGCCGGAGACCGAGTTCGCCCCCGACGAGCTGGCCGTGATCGGGCTGGCCAGCAGGGCGTGGAGCCAGGCGAGCCTGGCAGGGCCCGCGGCGCGCGCGATGGCCAAGCTGGAGGCCGCCGGGCTGGCCCGCGACGAGGGGTCCGTCGCCGGCATCGAGCCGCTGGTGCACACGACCGAGCCGAGCTTCGACGACGTTCGCGGCGCTGTTCTGGCCCGCCGGCCCATCCGGTTCGACTACCGCGGCAGTGGGCGGGCCGCGACGACCGCGCGTGAGGTGCAGCCGTGGAGCCTGACCTCCTGGCACGGCCGCTGGTATGTCGTGGGGCTGGACCTCGGTCGCGGCGCCGCGCGCGTCTTTCGGCTCGACCGGATCGAGGGGAAGGTGAGCGCCGACCGCAAGGCGACGCCCTACGAGGTGCCCGAGCACGACGCCCGGGCGATGATCACCGCGTCCAGCCAGGCCGGCGAGCCGGTCACCGCACGGGTCGCCCTGGAGCCGGGGGCCGGGCAGTCGCTGCGCCGGTGGGGCACCGCCGCGGGCACGCTGGACGGCTGGGACGTCGTCGAGATCGTGTCGGTCCAGCCGTGGGGCCTGGTTGAGCAGGTCGCGTCGCTGGGGACGCAGGCACGGGTGCTGGAGCCCGCCGACCTCGCCGAGCGGGTCCGTCGGCAGATGGAGCGTGTGGTCGCCGCCCACGAAGCCGCAGACGCTGAGGGGCCGTCGTCGTGACCCAGGAGAGCGCCACCGAGCGGCTGGCCCGGTTGCTGACGATGGTGCCGTGGCTGCTCAACCGCCAGGGCATCGACATCGCCGACGCGGCGCAGCAGCTCTCGGTCAGCCCGGAGCAGATCGTCGAGGACCTGTCGCTGATCTTCCTGTGCGGCACGCCCGGCGGGCTGCCCGGTGACCTGATCGAGGCGGACTGGGAGGAGGGGCGGGTCTACGTCTCCAACGCCGAGGAGATCGCCAAGCCGCTGCGGCTGGCCCGCGACGAGGCGCTGGCCCTCATCGTGGCGCTGCGGGCGATGGCGGCGGTTCCCGGCATCGGCCAGCACGACGCGATCGACCGGGCTCTGGCCAAGCTGGAGTCGGCGGCGGGGGAGGCCGCGGCCGCCTCCTCCCAGGTGCAGGTGGCGATCGACACCGACGAGCGCGAGCAGGAGCTGCTGCCGACGGTGCAGCAGGCCCTCGCCGACCGGCGCCGGCTGCACCTGAGCTATCTGGTGGCCGCGCGCGACGAGAGCACCGAGCGCGACGTCGACCCGATGCGGGTCCTGGCCGTCGACGGCCGCTGGTATCTGGAGGCGTGGTGTCACCGGGCCGAGGACGTGCGGCTGTTCCGCCTCGACCGGATCGAGTCGCTCACGGTGCTGGACCGGGACGGCACCCCACCGGCGCAGGCCAAGCCGCGAGCGGTGACGACGGGGGTCTTCCAGCCGTCGTCCGACGACGTCGTCGTCGAGCTCGCGCTGGCCCCGGACGCGGCGTGGGTGGCCGAGAACTTCCCGATCGAGTCGGTCGAGCGGGCCGAGGACGGGTCGTCGGTGATCCGCCTTCGGGCGGCCGACACCAGCTGGGTCCGCCGCCTGGTCTGGCGGCTGGGCGGGTCGGCGACCGTGCTGTCGCCCGCGTCGCTGCGCGAGGAGGTGCTCGCCGGAGCGCGCGGGGTGCTGGAGGCCTCCGGCGTACACTGACCCGGTGACCCGCGCGATGGCGTGCGGGCACGTGATCTCGACCTCAGAAAGGTTCCGCAGACATGCGCCCTCAGGCATGGCACATCGTGGTCCTGATCCTCGCGGTCGTCCTGCTGTTCGGCTGGAAGCGCCTGCCGGACGCCGCGCGCAGCCTCGGCCAGTCGATGCGGATCTTCAAGTCCGAGGTCGACCAGATGCGCGACAAGGACGAATCCCCCAGCTCGGCCAGTGGTGAGACCGTCCACGGCGCCACGGTCGACCCCCGGGTCGTCGAGGCCGACCGCCTCCAGGCCGAGGCCGAGCGGCTGCGTCGGGAGTCGCAGGGCGTGGCCGGCTCGGACAGCCAGGCGACCGATCCGCGCGGCTGAGGCCGCGACCGGACCGCACGCCCTACCGCAGACCACGCCCTGACACCCGTGCCCACGCTGCGTCGCCGCCCGCGCGACCCCGAGGGCAGGATGTCGCTGGCCGACCATTTCCGCGAGCTCCGTAACCGCCTGACCATCGCCGCGCTGGCCGTCGGCGTCGCCTCGATCGTCGGCTGGGTCTACTACCCCCAGCTCATCGAGATCATCCTCGAGCCGCTGACGACCTACGCCAAGGCCAACGACACGCAGGTCGTCGGGATCAACTTCGGGCAGAGCATTACCCAGCCGTTCTCGGTGCAGCTCAAGGTGTCGATCTTCGTGGGCATCGTGCTGGCCAGCCCGGTCTGGATCTGGCAGATCTGGGGCTTCCTGCTGCCGGGGCTGACCCGGCGGGAGAAGCGCACGGCGATCGCCTACTTCGTCGTCGCCGTGCCGCTGTTCTTCCTGGGCGCGGCGCTGGCGGCCTTTGCGATGACCCGCACGGTCGAGGTGCTCCTGTCGTTCACTCCTGACCAGGGCGCCAACCTGCAGGACGCGATGACCTACCTGAACTTCGTCCTCTACTTCGTCGTCGCCTTCGGCATCGCCTTCCTGCTGCCTGTCGTCCAGGTCGCCCTCAACCACCTGCGGATCCTGCCGGTGCGGTTGATGGTGAGTGGGTGGCGGATCGCACTGATGCTGATCCTGGTGTTCGCCGCGTTCGTCACGCCGGACCCGAGCGCCTGGACCATGCTGGCGCTGGCCGCTCCGGTGTTCGCGCTGTACTGGATGGCGATCGGGGTCTCCTGGCTGATGGAGCGACGCAGAGCCAAGAAGGCCAGTCCGACCGGCTGGGAGGGCCTGTCTCCGGACCAGGCCAGTGCCCTGCCGGGGGAACCTGAGCCGCCACCCCCAGCGGTGTCCGGAACGAGCGGGAGCTGAGGACGCGATGAGGTATGCCGTACTGCACGGGCCACGCTCGGGTCGGGGAGGGGCCGGCGCGTTGGGGCGACAGGTCACCGAGACCCTGCGAGAGCGGGGGCAGCAGGTCACCGAGCTGGAGACCTCCACCCTCGAGGCGGCGCGAGAGGCGTGTCGCCGGGCCATCGCCGAGGGTGTCGAGGTGTTGGCCGTGGTCGGCGGTGACGGGGTGGTCAGCCTTGCCGCTGACGTCCTGGCGAAGGCGAAGGGCGCGTCTCGGCCCGCCCTGGGGGTCGTACCTTCAGGCACGGGCAACGACAACGCCAGGTCGCTGGGCATCCCGCTGCGCCATGCCGGCGCCATCGACACCCTGCTGCGCGGCCGGCGTCGCACCGTCGACCTGATCCACATCCCCGAGCTTGACCGGCATGTCATGGGATCCGTGCCCGCTGGACTCGATGCGCTCATCGCCGCCCGCGCGGCAACCCTGCCCAAATGGCTGGGCCCGGCCAGCTATGCGGCCGCGACGCTGCCGGAGATCGCCCGGCTTCGCCCGATGCAGTACCGCCTGACGCTGGACGGTCGCCTGCTCGAGGTGACTGCGCTGGTGGTGGCGGCCTGCAACATGCCGATCTATGGCGGCGGGATGCGGATCGCGCCCGATGCCGACCCCACCGACGGCCTTCTTGACGTCGTGATCATCACTCCGGTCGGACCGGTCGCGGCGCTCACTCTCCTGGCCGGGGTCTTCACCGGCCGCCATACCCGGCATGCGTCAGTGCGGATGGAACGTGCCCGGACGGTGCGCATGGAGGGTCCGGACGTGCTGGCTCACGGCGACGGCGAGCCGCTGCTGTCCTTGCCGCTGACCGCCTCCGCAGTGCCCGGTCGCCTTGGACGTGCTCGTCCCGCGCTGACCGACCGGCGGCCTCCTCCGGGGCCAGCCGTAGCCGAACGGGTCAGAGCTACGCTGCCGCTGCCCGACGTAGGCGCCCTCCGCCGACCACCGCGGCTGCGGCCCCATCGAGCGCCGCGGCCGAAGCACTTCGTCGAGCCACCACCAGGTAGGGCCCACCGTGGTCGGGCGCACCTGCACGTGCGCCGGGAAGCGCCGGCCCGTGCGGGTGCGGGCGAGCAGGTCAGTCGCGTCCCAGGTCGGCGGCTGGTGGGCGGGGCCGTGGCGCGGCTCGACGACCAGCGCAAAGCCGGCGTCCTCCAGGGCACTCATCACCCGGCCCAGCGACAGGGTCTCGGCATGGCTCTCGAGGTTGGCGACCGTGGACTTCCCCAGGCCGGCACGCCTCGCGTAGCCACGCTGGCTCAGCCCAAGCTCACGCCTCCGCGCCCGCAGGGCCATGGCAACCTGCTCACCGAGCGACGGCTGGTGGGGCGCGAGACTGCTGAGAGCTGACGGCATGGAGCCAGCGTGCCGTGATGGGGGCCGGCCGGTCGCGATCGTCGCGGATCTGTGGATGACGACTGACGGGGTGGCGGTCGCAGCTGTCCAACCTGTGGACGACGGCCCCATGCTGGCGCATTCGCGACCTCTCGGGCCCCGCTGGGGGTCCTGTTCGTGTAGGGGGAGTTGCCCACCAGGGGTGGGCAGCCCCGTGTTGCCCACCAGGGGTGGGCAGGCCTGTGTTGCCCACGAGGGGTGGGCAGCTCCCCCTACACGAAGAGGGGCCCCCGGGACGCGTCCCGAAGTCACGCGCGCAGCCCATCGCGCTGGCATAACCTGCTCGTATGCCCACTCCCGCTGAGCGGTACGCCGCTGCCCGGCGCAGGCTCGACGGTGAGGGCACCGCGGTCGGCCGGTTCCTCGCCACGCTCGACTTCGAGCTGGACGATTTCCAACACCGCGCCATCGACGCCGTGGCCGCGGGCAACGGGGTGCTCGTGGCTGCGCCCACCGGCGCCGGCAAGACGATCGTGGGCGAGTTCGCGGTCGCCCTGGCCTTGGAGACAGGGCGCAAGGCGTTCTACACCACCCCGATCAAGGCCCTGTCCAACCAGAAGTACCACGACCTGGTGGCCCGCTACGGCGCCGCCAGTGTCGGGCTGCTGACGGGGGACTCCTCCATCAACGGCGAGGCACCCGTGGTCGTGATGACCACCGAGGTGCTGCGCAACATGATGTACAGCGGGTCACGCACGCTCCTGGGGCTCGGCTTCGTCGTCATGGACGAGGTGCACTACCTGGCCGACCGCTTCCGCGGTGCGGTGTGGGAGGAGGTGATCATCCACCTGCCCGACTCGGTGCAGGTCATCTCGCTGTCGGCGACCGTGAGCAACGCCGAGGAGTTCGGCGAGTGGTTGCGCACGGTGCGCGGGCACGGCGGCATGGGCACGGACGTCATCGTCTCGGAGGTTCGGCCGGTCCCGCTCTGGCAGCACATGATGGTCGGCCGGCAGATGTACGACCTGTTCGTGCACGACCCCGGTGCCGGCGGTGACCCCGTCCTGTCCAGCAGGCGCGGGGATGGACTTCTCACGCGGGCCCGGTCGGTCGAAGCCTCCGCCGAGGCCGTATCGGCTCCGGGTGACGGGACGACCCGGATCAACCCCGAGCTGCGCGAGCGGATCTCGGTCCTGGCTCGCGACAGCAGCCCCTGGCGCCGTGAGGATCGCGGCGCGCCGGGAGGCCGACGCGGCAAACCCCGGGGCCGAGAGGACCGAGGACCCCAGAGGGGTCAGCCGCAGTCCGCAGGCGCGGCCGACACCCGGGGAAGCCTTCCGGGCGGCTCGGCCAGCCGGGTGGAGGTCATCGACCGGCTCGACCGCGAGGGCCTGCTGCCGGCGATCACCTTCATCTTCAGCCGCGCCGGGTGCGACGACGCGGTGCGGCAGCTGCTCACCCGGGGCACCCGGCTGGTGCCGCACGACGAGGGGGAGCGGATCCGCCGGCTGGTCCAGGAGCGGGTGGCCGAGGTCGCCGACCAGGACCTGGCCGTGCTGGGCTACCCCGAGTTCGTCGAGGGGCTCTCACGAGGCTTCGCGGCACACCACGCCGGGATGCTCCCGCTGTTCCGCGAGATCGTCGAGCACCTGTTCACCCACGGCAGGACACGGGCCGTGTTCGCCACCGAAACGCTCGCCCTGGGCATCAACATGCCCGCCCGGACCGTCGTGCTGGAGCGGCTGGTCAAGTTCAACGGCGAGGCCCACGTGCCGGTGACCCCAGCGGAGTACACCCAGCTGACCGGGCGGGCAGGCCGGCGCGGCATCGACATCGAGGGGCACGCGGTCGTGCTGCACCGTCGTGGCGTCGACCCCGAGGAGGTCGCCGGCCTGGCGTCGACCCGCACCTACCCACTGCGCTCCAGCTTCCGGCCGACCTACAACATGGCCGTCAACCTGGTCGCCCAGTTCGGCCGTGACCGGGCGCACGAGCTCCTGCAGAGCAGCTTCGCCCAGTTCCAGGCCGATCGTGGTGTGGTCGGACTTGCCACCGAGCTGCGCCAGGCACAGGAGTCGATGGCGGGGTACGCCGAGCAGATGCACTGCCACCTGGGCGACTTCGCCGAGTACGGCCGGCTGCGGCACCAGATCAGCGAGGCGGAGAAGGCGCAGGCCCGGGTGCGGTCGGCCTCCCGGCGGGCCGAGATCGCCGTCGCGCTGGAGTCGCTCACCCCCGGACAGGTCGTGCTCGTGTCAGGGGGGCGACGGTCCGGTATGGCGGTCGTGCTCACCGCGCCCAGGGGCGGGGGGCGCAACCCCGAGCCGACGGTGCTGACCGCCGACGGTCGCCTGCACCGCCTCACAGTGGCCGAGTTCACCGCGCCACCGGAGCCGATCGGCTCGGTGAACGTGCCCCGACACTTCAACCCCCGCAACGCGCGCTCACGGCGGGACCTCGCTGCCACAGTGCGGGCACAGGTGCGACCAGGATCGCCACCGCGTCGCGACGAGCCGGAGGTGGTCGAGCACACCCCGGCGGGGGCGGACGACATCGACCAGCTGCGCCGTGCCCTGCGCAAGCATCCCTGCCATGCCTGCCCCGACCGAGAGGAGCACGCACGGTGGGCGGCCCGGTGGTGGCGGCTGCGCCGCGACGCCGACGACCTCCAGCGCCGGGTCAGCAAGCGCACCAACACCGTGGCCCGCACCTTCGACCGGATCTGCACGCTGCTCTCCGAGCTCGGCTACCTCAGCCAGGACGGCAGGTCGGTCACCGAGTCAGGCATGCGACTGCGCCGCCTCTACAACGAGCGCGACCTCGTCGCCGCCCAGTGCCTCGAGCTCGGCACCTGGCAGCGGCTGACCCCCGCAGACTTCGCGGCCGTGGTGTCCGCGCTGGTCCACGAGCCCCGTGGTGACGAGGTCAGCGACCCCCGGATGCCGACCGTCGAGGTCGCCGAGGCCTTCCACGAGATGGTGGCGATCTGGTCCACGCTGACCGACCGCGAGGCCACGCACACCCTGCCGCTGACCGGCGAGCTCGACGCGGGGATGGCCTGGATGGTCCACCGCTGGGCCTCCGGCCGCGGTCTCGAAGAGGTGCTGCGCGACAGCGACCTCACCGCCGGCGACTTCGTCCGACGCTGCAAGCAGGTCGTGGACCTGCTCGGTCAGATCTCGACGGCGGGCTCCGGACCGGTCGCCGAGACGGCGCGCCGAGCCGCAGACGCGGTGCTGCGCGGCGTCGTAGCAGCTGACCGCCTCGACTGACAGGATGCAGCCATGGCTCTGAAGGACAACCAGCTCGCCGCCGGGGAGCACGTGATCCTCGACCTGCGCACCCACTGGAAGGCCCTGGCCGAGCCGGTGGCGTTGGCGGTGTTCCTGCTCGCAGTGTTCTGGCTCCTGTGGTCTCTGCTGCACGACTCCTCGTTCGGCGGATGGATCACCGTCGTCGCCGCCGTGCTCGCGGCTGCCGTCGCCGTGGCCTTCGTGCTCATCCCGATCTGGCGCTGGAACTCCGAGCGCTACGTCGTGACCAACCGCCGGATCAGCCACCGCAGCGGCCTGTTCACCAAGGTCGGCCGCGACATCCCGCTGCACCGGGTCAACGACGTCTCGATCACCAAGGGCGTGCTCGACCGGATGCTCGGCTGCGGCACCCTGGTCGTCTCCGACGCCACGGACAAGGCGGGGATGACGCTCACCGACGTGCCGCGCGTAGAGCAGGTCCAGGTGCAGCTGCAGGAGCTGCTTTACCGGACCGACGACGGCAGCGACGACGGTGAGTGGCCGCCCAACGAGCCACCCCGGCCACGCGGTCGCTGAGCGACCAGCCAGCCAGCCGACCTACCCAGGCCCGCACGGTGACCCAGGACAGCATCGAGCCACTGGCGCGACGGGCCGACCGGATCACGCTGCGGTTCCTGGCCGCGCCGACCGACGCAGGGCACTCCGGCAGCGTGAGCGCGGGACGGGTCCTGGAGTGGATCGACAAGGCGGGGTATGCCGCAGCCGCCGGCTGGAGCGGGCGCTACACCGTCACGGCGTATGTCGGGAACGTGCGGTTCACCCGACCGGTCGAGGTCGGCGAGCTGGTCGAGGTGACGGCCCGGCTGGTCCTCACCGGCCGGTCCAGCATGCACATCGCCGTTGAGGTCCACTCCGGACACCCCCGCGAACGGACGATGCAGCCGGCCACGTCGTGCCTGATGGTGTTCGTCGCCGTGGACGAGACCGGCCGGCCGGTGGAGGTCCCGGCCTGGGAGCCTGGGACCGCGACCGAGCGCGCCGAGCAGGAATGGGCCGAGCGGCGGATCGACCTGCGCCGCGAGGTGGAAGAGGCGATGGCCGGTCAGGTCTACACCGACGCCGGGACGGCTCCGCGGCTGGTCATGCGTTTCCTGGCGGCGCCGACCGACGTGAACTGGGGCGGCAAGGTGCACGGTGGGGTGGTGATGCGCTGGATCGACGAGGCCGCGCACGTCCTGGCCACCCGCTGGAGCGGGGACCCCCGCAACGTGGCGATCTTCACCGGCGGCGTGCGCTTCTACCGGCCGTTGCTGATCGGGCACCTGGTGGAGGTGGAGGCGCGTCTGCTGCACACCGGCCGGACCTCGATGCACATCGGCGTGCACGTGCGCTCCGGTGACCCCACGGGTGCCCAGATGGCCCTGACGACCTACTGCCGGACGATCTTCGTGGGGCTCGACGAGCAGCGGCTCGCGGTCCCGACGCCCCGCTGGGACCCGGTCTCGGCCGAGGACCAGCGGCTGGACGACCATGCCCTGGAGCTGGTCGAGCTGCGGCGCCGGTTCGACTAGGCCAGGTGCAGGGCGTCCATCAGCCGGCGCACCGGACCGGCGATCGCGTAGGTCTCGACGAACTGCTGCAGCGTGCCGGGGTCGGCCAGCTCCCGCGGCACCGTCAACGGGCGGTCCGGCAGCGGCGCGTCGTGGGCGACCTTCACCACCAGCGGGGCCACGTCCAGGTAGTCCGAGCCGGCCTCGAGGTTGGCCCTGCGGGCACCCTTGATCGCCGGGTCGCCGTCGGCCAGTGCCTGGCGCAGCGCCCCCAGCGAGCCATAGGTCGTGATCAGGGCGGCCGCGGTCTTCTCGCCGATGCCCCGCACGCCGGGCAGGCCGTCGCTGGCGTCCCCGCGCAGGCTGGCCATGTCGGCGTACTGCTGCCCCGTCCCCACGCCATACCGGCTCAGCAGGTCGGCCTGGGTGATCACCTCGGCGTCACGCACCCCCGTCTTGGCCGTGTAGATGACCGTGATGGCCGCGTCGTCGTCGACCAGCTGGAACAGGTCCCGGTCGCCGGTCACCACGCCGACCGGCATGACTCCGCGGTGCTGGGCCGTCAGCGTGCCGATCACGTCGTCGGCCTCGAAGCCGGGGGAGCCCAGCACCGGGATGCCGAAGGCCTCCAGCGACCGCCGGATCAGCGGGACCTGGACGTTCAGCTCGTCAGGTGACTCCTCCTGGACCTCGCTGCCCTCGACCAGCCGGTGGCTCTTGTAGGTGGGGATCGCGTCCACCCGGAACTGCGGCCGCCAGTCGTCGTCCCAGCAGGCCACCAGGTGCGTCGGCGAGAACCGGGTGACGACCGTGGCCACCATGTCGAGCAGCCCCCGCAACGCGTTGGTCGGCGTGCCGTCGGGCGCCAGATGCGGGTCCTTGACGCCGAAGTAGGCCCGGAAGTACAGCGACGCGGTGTCGAGCAGGATCAGGCGCTGGCCGGAGGTCACGACCCCTAGGCTAAGGCCCCATGGAGGAGCTCGACCGCCGCATCGTCAGCCTGCTCGCCGGTGACGGACGGATGAGCTATGCCGACCTCGGCCGGCAGGTGGGCCTGTCGACCTCGGCGGTGCACCAGCGGGTCAAGCGCCTGGAGGACCGCGGCATCATCACCGGCTACAGCGCCGACGTCGACCACGCCGCCGTCGGACTGCCGCTGACCGCCTTGATCTCGGTCGTCCCGTTCGACCCGGCCGCTCCCGACGACATCCCCGAACGGCTGCACCACATCCCGCAGATCGTCTCGTGCTGGTCGGTCGCCGGTGAGGAGAACTACGTCCTGCTCGTCCGGGTCCCGCGTCCGCAGGAGCTGGAGGACCTGCTCGCCCAGATCCGGGCCGAGGGCTCGTGCTCCACGCGCACGACCGTGGTGCTGTCCACCCCCTGGGAAGCCCGCCCCGCCTCGGTGCCTCCGCCCGACCAGGGCTGAGCCGTGAGCTCGCCCGCTGACGCCAGCCGCCCACAGACCCACGTGGTCGCCGTGCTGCAGGACGGGTCACTCTGGTGCTCGGCCGACGGGAGGATCCCGCGGTTGCAGGCGGACTGGCCGGACCTGGCCGAGCTCGTGCCCGGCCGCACGGACCTCGTGGTGGTCGCCCCGGCACGACGGCTGGACCCGGAGACGACTGTCCGGGTGCTGGCCACCCGAGACACCGGCGGGCCGGGCGTGCCGGGGTGGGACCGCCTGGTGCCGCTGGCATCACTGCGCGCGGCCGATGGCCTCTCCGAGCCCACCGCGGTCATCGATGTCGTGGAGGAGGCGGCCGGCCAGTGGACCGGTGCTCGGTCACGGCCGCCTCGCCGGCAGCCGTGGTACGACGCCCACTGGCTGAGCGAGGTGACCTCCTGGGTCGACGACCAGCTGCAGCAGGACGGCCTGCGCCGGCTCGATGACGGCGTGGTCGTCCGCACCTGGCCGCTGTCGGCCCTGGTCCGGTATGCCGTGTCCGCGGCTGAGGCTGCCGACGCCGACGCTGACGCTGACGCTGAGAGCTCGGCACCCCGGGCGGTCGTGCTCAAGGCTGCCTGTGAGCACTTCGCCGCCGAGCCGGGGCTCACGGCGGTGCTGTCCGAGCTGGCCCCACGACATACCCCGAAGGTCCTGGGGGTCGACCCGGCACGGCGTCTGCTCCTGATGGAGGCGTTCGCGCCAGGTCCGGGATCGGGCGAGCCGATCCCGCTCGACCCTGCCGTGCTGGAGGCGACCGTCCGGGCCGCTGCCGAGCTGCAGGTGGCCGCCACGGGCGCGCTGGGCCGACTGCGGTCGGCCGGTGCCCCGGACCGCGGCGAGCTGGCGACACTGGCGGGGCTCCACGAGGTGCTGACCAGCGGGTTCGAGCTGCACCACCTGGACGCCGACGAGCAGGCGGCGGCCGCCGAACTGGAGCCGATGCTCGCCGAGCGGGTCCGGGCACTGTTCGCGACCGGCCTGCCCGACACGGTGTCGCACGGCGACCTGCACTCGGGCAACGTCGGCACCCGTGGCGCCGGGACGACGCCGCAGGACCCCGTGCTCTATGACTGGAGCGACGCGGCGATCGGCCACCCGGCTCTGGACCTGGCGCACCTGACCGGATGGCTGGGCAAGGACGCACCGACATCACAGGTCGACCAGCTCTGGGAGATCTGGGGCCGGGTATGGGGTGCTGCCTGCCCGGAGTGCCGACCTCTCCCGGGCTCGCGAGCTGGCGCCGGTGGTCAACCGGATCTACCAGATGATCTCCTACGAGGGGATCTACCGGTCGATGGAGCCGGGCACCAGCGCCGGCATGGCCGGGGTGCAGTCGGGGACGATCCGCGCCCTCCTCGCCGAACGCGACGCCGTTGTCAGTGACCCGCCCTAGGGTCTCACCATGACGAGTGACACCTCCGCTGACACCCCTGCTGCGCCGCCGCCGCAGCAGCGCGAACGGGCCGACCTGCTCGAGACCCTGCGCCGGCATCGCGGGTTCCTGCTCCATACGGTCCGGGGACTGACCGACGAGCAGGCCGCACTGACCCCGACCGTCAGCGCCCTGTCCCTCGGTGGCCTGGTCAAGCACGTCGCCCTCACCGAGCAGACCTGGGCGAGCTTCATCACCGACGGGCCGATGGTCTTCGGTGGCGACGTCGACCCCAGCGACTGGGCGGGGGAGGACTCGAGCCAGGACCCCGACGCAGAGCCCGAGGGTGGCAACGCCTGGGACGACGGTCACCGGATGCTGCCGGGGGAGACCCTGGAGTCCTTGCTGGCGAGCTATGCCGCGGTGGCCGATGCCACCGATGCGCTGGTGCAGGCGGTCGACCTCGACGCGGAGCGGGCGCTGCCACAGGCTCCGTGGTTCGAGCCCGACGCCTCGTGGTCGGCGCGCCGGGTGTTCCTGCACATCATCGCCGAGACCTCCCAGCACGCCGGGCATGCCGACATCCTGCGCGAGACCATCGACGGCCAGAAGACGATGGGCTGAGCTCCTACGTGATCAGCGGGCGATCGCCGCGAAGGTGGCGCCGACCAGTGCCGCCAGGTCGTGCGGACTCAGCTCGAGGTCGAAGCCGCGCTTGCCCCCGGAGACCAGGACGGTCTCGTGGTCGCGGGCCGACACGTCGATCACGCTGGGCAGAGCCTTGCGCTGGCCGATCGGGCTGATCCCGCCGACCACGTAGCCGGTGCTGCGCTCGGCGACCCTGCGGTCAGCCATCCCAGCGCGCTTGCTGCCGAACGCTGCTGCGACCGCCTTGAGGTCGAGCTGCCGGCTGACCGGCACGACTCCCACAGCCAGGCCGGAGTCGACCTCGACCAGCAGCGTCTTGAGCACCCGGTCCGGGTCCTCGCCGAGCGCCTCCGCAGCCTCAAGACCGAACGAGGCCGCGCTGGGGTCGTGCTCGTAGACGCGGGTCCGGTAGGTGATCCCGGCTCGGTCGAGGACCATGGTGGCCGGGGTGCCACCGGGCCGGTGCTGCTGCTGGCGCGCCACGCGCGACACCCTAGCGAGCGCCGATGAGCGGTCGTAGGCTGTGCGGCGACCAGCCGATGACCAGGGAGTGACGATGCCCGAGGCGAGCAGCCCCCGCCTGACCCAGGTGGCTCAGCGGGCGAGCGACCTGGCGCGCGCCACCGCCTTCTACAGCACCCTGCTGGGCGTCCCGCCGACGGCCACGTTCGACCCGCCAGGGCTGGCCTTCTTCGACCTGGACGGGGTCCGGCTGCTGCTGGACGTCGGAGCGCCCAGCGCCCTGATCTACCTCGCCGTCGACGACATCGAGGCCACCGTCACCCGGCTGCGCGAGGGCGGCGTCGAGGTCACCAGCGAGCCGCACATCATCTTCAGCCACGACGACGACACCCTGGGACCGGCCGGATCGACCGAGTGGATGGCCTTCGTCCAGGACTCCGAGGGCAACCTGGTCGGTCTGGTCGAGCAGCGCCGAGGCGACTGAGCCGACTCTCAGGCGTCAGAAATACCTACCAAAATGCTCGGCATTCGGCGCCCTTCGCGCTGAGCCGCGTCTCATGGCGTCAGAAACGCCTACCAAAATGCTAGGTGAGCTGCGCGACCGAGGCTTCGCGCGAGGAGGTCGCCGCGGCCATCGCCCGGTCGTGCACAGCCTGCGCGTCGCCGCCGGCGTGCTGGCGCCACCAGTCCTGGCCGTCAGTGGACAGCGTGTAGATCGGGTCGTAGTAGACGTACTCGGCGCTGGTCACGTCGACGTCCTCGCCCTCGATCGAGGTGCGGTAGTTCTTGCGCCACGAGGAGATGCCGCGCTCGGTGTCGTAGTGGTCGACCTGGTGCACCCACCGCTTGCCGACGAACGGCACGTCACAGACGATGCGCGGCGTGGCGAACCCGGGCAGGTAGCCCATCATCGAGTGCTGCAGGTGCTGGGCCTCGGCCAGGGACACCCGCCAGTGCTCGCTGAACGGGATCATGTCGCACATGTAGAAGTAGTAGGGCGTGATCATCGCCCCGTCGGACAGCGCGAAGCACAGGTCGAGCAGGTCTTCGCTGGTGGCGTTGACCCCGCGCATCAGCACCCCCTGGTTGCGGACGTCGCGGACCCCGGCGTCGAGCATGGCGCGCGCGGCGTCGGCCACCAGCGGCGTCACCGACTGGGCGTTGTTGACGTGCGTGTGGATCGCCAGACCGACCCCGCGGGCGCGGGCCTTGGCCGACACCCGAGCGACACCCTCGACCGTGTCCGGGGCGAGCCAGTGCTGCGGCAGGCCCATCAGGGCCTTGGTCGCCAGCCGGATGTCGCGGATGTTGTCGACCTCCAGCACCCGGTCCAGGAACGACTCGAGGTTCTTCCACGGCATGTTGGCCACGTCCCCGCCGGAGACGACGACGTCACGCACCGTGGGCGTGCGCCGGAGGTAGTCGATCATCGCCTCGTGCCGGTCGACCGGCTTGCCCAGCAGCTTGAGCTTGGTGACCTGCGGCGTGGAGTTGCCGACCAGGTCCATCCGGGTGCAGTGGCCGCAGTACTGCGGGCAGGTCGGCAGCAGCTCGGCCAGCACCTTGGTGGGGTAGCGGTGGGTCAGCCCCTCGGCCACCCACATGTCGTGCTCGTGCAGGCTGTCCCGCGCGGCGTAGGGGTGGGAGGGCCAGTCCTGACGGCGGTCGGAGAACACCGGGAGCATGTAGTGACGCACCGGGTCGGCCAGGAACGCGGCGGTGAAGGCGGTCCCTGCCGCCGGCATCCGGTCGGCGTCGCCGAACCGGGCCCAGGTCATCTCGCTGACCATCGTGTTCATCATCTGCGGCGGCACCAGCATCGACATGGTGGCCCGCTCGGCCTGGTCACGCTCCAGGTCGGCATAGAACTCGTCGGTGAGCAGGGGGCCCATCAGCTCGCGCAGCTGTCGGATGTTCTTGACACAGTGGGCGCGCTGCCACTGCACGTCGGCCCACTGCTCGGGGGTGACGTCGGCCCAGCCGGGGAACCGGGTCCAGTCCGGTTCGACCAGGGCGCGCTGCTGGTAGCGGTAAGGCTGCTCGGCCAGGCTGTTCATGCGTGGCATGATACGGGACGACTTACGGTGATTTCTCGCATCTGCCGGACGACATCCTGCAGAACTTCGATTTGGGAGGACAAATGACGGCCGCAGGCCCCGTGCGCACAGACGTCGGCTCTCCCGTGGGCCTGCACCGGGTGCTCGAGCCCAGCGGAGCGGAGCGCGCCCTGCCGCAGGCCGCACAGCGCCTGGACACCGACCCGAGACTGTGGCCCGACGAGGTCCGGATCGAGGTGGAGACGCTCAACCTGGACGCGGCGTCCTACCGCCAGCTCGCCGAGAAGCACCACCGGCCCGGCCGCGGCGTCGACGGCGCGGCGGTGCGCCAGGAGGTCCTGGACATCGTCGCCGAGCGCGGCAAGATGCAGAACCCGGTGACCGGGTCCGGCGGCATGCTCATCGGCACCGTCGCCGAGGTCGGCCCGGACAGCCCCCTGGGCCTGCAGGCCGGAGACCACGTCGCCACCCTGGTGTCGCTGTCGCTCACACCACTGCACCTGCGCGACGGCCTGACGCGGTGGGACGGTCTGGGTGAGCGCGTGCCCGCGGCGGGCCACGCCATCCTCTTCGGCCGGAGCATCGCCGCGCTGCTGCCCGCCGACCTCGACCCGGAGCTGGCGCTCATGGTGATGGACGTGTGCGGTGCGCCGGCGCTGGTGCGGCGGGTCGTCGAGGAGCACCGCACCCGCACCGGGACCGACCCGGTCGTCTGCGTCCTGGGCGGCGCGGGCAAGTCGGGCTCGCTGTCCCTGGCGGCCGCCGGAGAGTCTGGCGCGGCACGACGGGTCGCAGTCGTCCCACATCAGCGCGAGGCCGCCCTGCTGGCGGGCACCGGCCTGGCCGACGAGGTGGTCATCGCCGACGCACGCAGTCCGCTCGGCCTCGCCGACGCGGTGACCCGAGCGGGCGGACCGGCCGACATCACCGTGGTCTGCGTCGACGTCCCGGGGTGCGAGCAGCCGGCGATCCTGGCGACGGCCCAAGGCGGCACGGTCATCTACTTCTCGATGGCCACGAACTTCGCCGCCGCGGCCCTGGGCGCCGAGGGTCTGGCCGCCGACGTGCGGATGCTCGTCGGCAACGGCTACACACCCGGTCACGCCGAGTACGCGCTCGACCTGATCCGGCGCGTGCCGGCCGTGCGGTCCCTGTTCGAGGGCCGCCTGTCCGCCGAGCGGGGGAGTGAGCGATGACCCGGACCCTGGTCATCGGTCGTGACCGGGCGCTGCTCAGTCAGGGGCAGAGGGTCGCCTGGGCCGGGCCCTCGGCCGAGGCCGCGCGACACGCCGGCTCGGCGGACGAGGTCGTCCACGCCGAGGACGCCCTGCTGCTGCCCGCGTTCGCCGACGCCCACGTGCACCTGACGATGACCGGTCAGGGCCTCGACGGGATCGACCTGTCCGGCACGCGCTCGGTCGCCGAGGCGCTGCGCCTGGTCGAGACCGCCGCGCGGCATACCCGGGGCCGGCCGCTGTATGCGCACTCCTGGGACGAGACCCGGTGGGCGGAGGGTCGACCGGTCACCACCGCCGAGCTCGACCGGGCCGCCTGGGGTGGCGTGGTCTACATGCCGCGCATCGACGCGCACTCCGCCAGCGTCTCCTCGGCGATGGCCGCGGTCGCGCGGGTTCGCGGGATGGCGGGCTGGGACGGGTCCGGCGTGGTCACCCGCGAGGCGTTCACCGCCTGCACCAACGCCTTCACGGCCGGCATCACCGACAGCGACCGCGAGCACTACCTCGACCTGGCCCTGCGCGCCGCGGCGGAGCAGGGCATCGGCCTGGTCCACGAGACGGGTGCGGACCACCTCACCTCGGCAACCGACGTGCACGCCGTGCTGGCCGCCGGCCGGCGGCCTGGCACGACCTCGACGGTCGCCTACTGGGGTGCCGGCGCGGTCGACCAGGCCGAGGCCGCCGAGCTCGGCCGGCACCTCGGCGTGCTCGGGCTCGCCGGTGACCTCTGCGCGGACGGCTCGTTCGGGTCACGCACCGCCCACCTGACCCAGCCCTACCTGGACGCCCCCGAGTCCGTCGGCTACGGCTACCTGGAGGTCGACCACGTCCGCGACCACGTCGTCGCCTGCGTCCGCGCAGGACTCCAGTCGGGCGGACACGTCATCGGCGACGCAGCGCTGCAGACCATGGCGGCCGGCTTCCGGGCGGCGGCCGAGGTCGTCGGCGTCGAGGCGCTGCGGGCTTCCCGCCCGCGCTGGGAGCACGTCGAGCTCCCGGACCTGGACGTGTTGACCACCATGGCCGAGCTCGGGATCTGGGCCAGCGTGCAGCCCGGCTTCGACGCCGCGTGGGGAGGCACGGAGGGCATGTATGCCGCTCGGCTGGGCGGGGACCGCGCGCTGGCGGCCAACCCCCTGCGCGCGCTGCTCGACGCGGGCGTCTCCCTAGCCTTCGGCTCGGACTCCCCGGTGACCCCCCTGGGACCCTGGGCGGCGGTGCAGGCCGCGTGCTGGCACCACAACCCCGGGCAGCGGCTCACTGTGCAGGAGGCGTTCGACGCACACACGACCGGGGGCTACGCGCTGGCCGGACAGGACGGTGGCCGCCTGCAGGCAGGCGACCCAGCGACCTACGTGCTGTGGGATGTTCCCGACGGCCAGCCGCTCACGCCGACCGGGCTGCCCGATCTCGCGGCCCGGCGGGACCTGCCCCTGCCGACCGCCCGCCGCACCGTCGTCGACGGTCACCCCACGTTCGTCCGAGAAGGAGCCTGAGATGCCGGTGGCCCCCGCCCAGCGAGGCACCCGAGCGCCCGCGACCACCAGACCGGCCGCGAGTCCGAGGCTCGACCTGGACCCCGTCGTGGTCCGCAAGGCGCGCACCCTGGCCCGCCGGCTGGGCCGCCCGGTCGTGCAGATGGCCCGGACCCACACCACGGTCTCGGTGGAGCGCGCCACCCTGCGCCTGGCCGGGCTGGCCGGTGCCGACCACGAGCAGGTCCCGTGGGTCAACCACCTCGCCGACGCGGTCCGTGGGCAGGTGGGCCTCGAGCACGGCGTGAGCCTGCCGGTGTGGGACGCGCTGCGCCGTGGTGAGGCACCCGACCTGCTCACCCTGGCTCAGAAGGCCTCCTCCGGCGCGGTTTCCTTCCGGCTGCCCGAGGGCAGCGAGGCGACCCGTGCCCTGCGCGCGGCCACCTCGGCGGTTCGACCCGGCCTGCGCCGGATCGACCGGCAGCGGGCGGCCCGCGAGCGCCTGGTGCGTCGGCTGGGGGACCCGGCCCAACGTCCGTGGATCTATCTCATCGTCGCGACCGGCGACATCTATGAGGACATCCCGCAGGCGCAGGCGGCGGCCCGTGAGGGCGCCGACATCATCGCGGTGATCCGCAGCACGGGACAGTCGCTGCTGGACTACGTGCCCGAGGGCGCCACGCGGGAGGGGTTCGCCGGCACCTACGCGACCCAGGAGAACTTCCGGCTGATGCGGGCGGCGCTGGACGAGGTCAGCGCCGAGCTCGGCCGCTACGTCCGGCTCACCAACTACGCCTCCGGGCTGTGCATGCCGGAGATCGCGACCCTGGCCGGCCTGGAGCGGCTGGACATGATGCTCAACGACTCGATGTACGGGATCCTGTTCCGCGACATCAACCCGGTCCGCACCTTCGTCGACCAGCGGTTCTCCCGGCAGATCCATGCCCGCGCCGGCATCATCATCAACACCGGCGAGGACAACTACCTGACCACGGCCGACGCGGTCGACGCCGCCCATACGGTCACCGTCTCCCAGCTGATGAACGAGTACTTCGCCAAGGAGGCGGGACTGGAGGACTGGCAGCTGGGGCTGGGGCACGCCTTCGAGATCAACCCCGACCTGCACGACTCGTTCCGGATGGAGCTGGCCCATGCCCTGCTGGCCCGGCAGCTCTTCCCGAACGCGCCGCTGAAGTGGATGCCGCCGACCAAGCACATGACCGGCGACATCTTCCGGGGACACCTGCTGGACGGGTTCTTCAACCTTGCGGGGGCGATGACGGGCCAAGGCATCCTGCTCGTCGGGATGATGACCGAGGCGGTGGTCACCCCGTTCCTGTCCGACCGGGACCTGGCCCTGCAGAACGTGCGGTACGTGCTGAACGCCGCAGGTGGCCTCACCGAGGACTTCCGGCCGCCCCCGGACGGCTTCATCCAGACCCGGGCCCGACAGGTCCTCAGCGAGGCCGTCGACCTGCTCGAGGGGATCACAGCCGAGCGCAGCGACCGGGGCTGGGCCCCGCTGCTCGAGGCGATCGCCGACGGCACGTTCGGCCACATGAAGCGGCCGGCCGACGCCGGCAAGGGGCGTGACGGCGTGGCCCGTCGTGCGGTGGGGTATGCCAACCCCGCGATCGACCTGCTCGAGGCAGGGCTGGCCCGATGACCGGCTCCGTGGTCCGGCCGTACGGCGACATGACCGGCGACGGCATGGTGCAGCTCTCGTTCACCCTGCCGATCCCCCATGACAAGCGCGCCGAGGGCGCCGCCCTGCAGCTCGCGGCCAAGATGGGGCTGGCCCCGGCCCTGCTGGTGCACGCCAAGGGGATGGGGGAGGGGCACACCTTCTTCGTCGTCTACGGCAGCGTCACCCACCTGGTCGACCTGTCCGCCGTCGAGGTCGTCGAGCGCAACTTCCCGCTGCTCTCGGCCAAGGAGGTCAACGCCTCGATCAAGAAGCACCTGCGCCGGCCGCTGGTCGTCGTCGGGGCGTGCATCGGCACCGACGCCCACACCGTGGGCATCGACGCCATCTTGAACATCAAGGGCTTCGCCGGCGAGAAGGGCCTGGAGTACTACTCCGAGATCACCGTGGTCAACCTCGGCGCGCAGGTGCTGGTCCCCGAGCTGGTCGAGCGGGCTCGGGCCGAGCGCGCCGACGCGGTGCTGGTCAGCCAGGTGGTGACCCAGCGGGACGCCCACGTGCACAACACCACGCAGATGTCCGCCGCCTTCCGTGAGGCCTATCCTGCGGGCACCGTGCCGCTGCTGGTGGCCGGCGGTCCTCGTTTCGAGGAGGGCACCGCCGGAGCCCTCGGCGTGGACAAGATCTTCGGCAAGGGCACCACGCCGGGTGAGGTCGCCTCCTACCTGGTCCATGCGATCAGCAACCGCCAGAGGAGCACGTCATGAACACTCGTCCCGAGGTCGGCGCGAGGGTCGTCCATGCGCGCTACGTCCCCTACAGCCACGCCCACTACGCCGGCAACCTGGTGGACGGGGCCTACAGCCTGGCCCTGTTCGGCGACGTCGCCACCGAGCTGTGCATCCGCACCGACGGAGACGAGGGGCTGTTCGCCTCCTACAGCGACGTGCAGTTCCTGGCCCCGGTGCGGGCCGGCGACTGCATCGAGGTCAGCGCCGAGCTCGTCCGCGTCGGCACCCGCAGCCGGGAGATCGCCTTCGAGGTGCGCCTGACGGCCCGGGGGAACCCGGCCCGGGGGGAGTCCGCGGCCGACCTGCTGGACCCGCCGATCGTGGCCACGACGGCGCGCGGCGTGGTGGTCGTCCCTGCGTCAGGGGCTTGACAGAGCCTGGTCAGAGTCTCGTCCGCAGGGCCATCCGGCGTGTCGCTCCGGACACGCCGGGTCTGCCAAAACTCCCCCTGGCATTTCCCTGGGCTTTACCATGTCGTGACCTGCGCTGATGCGTGTTTGCGCAGGTCAGCCTCCGGTTGACAGGCCGAGCGAGCCGATTAACGTTACCTCTCAGGTTCGCGGCCGCCGATCTGTCAAGACCGGCACCACGCCCGCAGCAGTCTCCCGGTGACGCCCTGCCAGCGACGCCCGGTGGGGGTGAGGCAGGCATGGGTCGTGCAGCGGACATGCAAGGGCCCGCGCGCTTAGTAGACAACGGGCCCGCGTCACCATCCCGGTGCACGCGGCTCGGCCCCAACAGCGCGCGGGCCCTGCCTTCTTCTCCGCCGCCGGGGGCGGCCGCGGCCCTGCGGTGCCGCGGTCCCTCCTGAGCGGGGGTCACCTACAGTGGGGCGGTGCCGGCCCGACTGCTCCTCGCCGCGGTCTCCGGTGCGGCACTCTGGCTGGCCTTTCCGGGCCACGACCTGTGGCCGATGGCCTTCCTCGGCTGTGCCGGCCTCAGCGTGGCGCTGTGGCGGTGCGGCCCGTGGCGGGGCGCCCTGCTGGGACTGGTGTCCGGACTGTGCTTCTTCATGCCGCTGCTGCACTGGTCCGGCGTCTATGTCGGGAGCCTCCCGTGGCTCGCGCTGGCCACCCTGCAGGCCGGCTATCTCGCCGGGCTCGGCCTGGTGGTCGGCCTGCTGCAGCGGCGCCGGCTGCGCCCCTTCGCCTTCGCCCTGGCCATCGTCGCGGCCGAGCTGGCCCGCGCCACCACCCCGTTCGGTGGCTTCCCCTGGGGGCGGCTGGCGTTCAGCCAGGCCGACTCTCCCGTCGTGGCCATCGCCTCGCTGGTCGGGGTGCCCGGGGTGGGCTTCGTGGTGGCGCTGGCCGGTGCGCTGCTGCCGTATGCCGTGCTGGTGACGACCACGTCCGTCCCGCTCGCGAACCAGACCCGCGGTTCCCGCCCGCTTCGGGCCGTCGGCGCGGTGGCCGCTGCGGTCGCACTGGTCCTGGCGCCGACCCTGGTCCCTCGGCCGACCGAGGGCACGCCGGTGCAGGTGCTGGCCATCCAGGGCAACGTGCCCCGCCTGGGCCTGGACTTCAACGCCCAGCGCCGCGCCGTTCTCGACAACCACGCCCGGCTGACCGAACAGGTCGCCGAGCAGATCGCGGGAGGCAGGGTCCCTGCCCCCGACGTCGTGCTGTGGCCGGAGAACTCCTCGGACATCGACCCCTCCCGCAACCCCGACGCCGCCGCCGTCATCGACCAGGCGGTCGCCGCGGTCGACGCTCCCCTGGTCGTGGGCGCCCTGCAGCGCAGCGCGAGCGGCAACAACCTCAACACGGCGCTGCTCTACCTGCCTGGGCAAGGCGCCGTCCAGCGCTACGTCAAGCAGCGGCCGGTGCCGTTCGCCGAGTACATCCCCTACCGCGACTTCTTCCGCAGGTTCAGCGACAAGGTGGACCTCGTGGTCCGCGACTTCGAGGCGGGCGACGAGGTCGGCCTGCTGACTGTGCCCACGGCCTCCGGTGAGCTGCTCCTCGGGGTGGCGATCTGCTTCGAGGTGGTCGTCGACGACCTGATCCACGACACCGTCCTCGGTGGCGCCGAGGTGCTGCTGGTGCCGACCAACAACGCCACGTTCGGCCTGACCGACGAGTCGGTGCAGCAGCTGGCCGCCTCCCGGGTCCGGGCCGTGGAGACGCACCGCTCCGTGGTGCACATCAGCACGGTGGGGGTGAGCGCGCTCATCACGCCGGACGGCACGGCGCACGAGGTGACCGAGCTCTTCACCGCCGACTGGCTGTCGGGCAGCCTCCCGGCACGCACCGACCTGACCCTGGCCGTGAGGCTTGGCGCCTGGCCGGAGCGGGTGGCCGTGCTGCTGCTGATGGCGCTCTGCGCATATCAGCTTTGGTCCGGCCGCAGGTTAGGGTCGTCCCAGCCGTTGGCCCGCCCGAGAGATGACCGAGCACCTGGATGAACCTGCCTCACCGAGCACCGCTGCACCGGGTGTGCGTGCTGATCCCCACCTACAACGAGCTGCAGAGCCTGCCCGGACTGCTCCGGCGTCTGCGCGCCGCCGTGCCGTCGGCCGACGTGCTGGTGATCGACGACGGTTCGCCGGACGGCACCGGGGCACTCGCCGACCAGATCGCCGCGGCAGACCCGCAGGTGCAGGTGCTCCACCGCAGCACCAAGCAGGGCCTGGGCAAGGCCTACCTGGCCGGTTTCGGCTGGGCCTGGGACCGCGGCTACGACGCCGTGGTGGAGATGGACGCCGATGGTTCGCATCAGCCCGAACAGCTTCCGGCGCTGCTGGCCGCGGCCGAGGGAGCCGACCTGGTGATCGGGTCGCGCTGGGTGGCCGGGGGAGCGGTGCACCGGTGGCCCCGCTACCGCAAGGCGCTCAGTGTGGGGGCCAACCGCTATGCCCGGGCGATCCTGGCGCTGCCCGTCTACGACGCGACCGCCGGGTTCCGGGTCTACCGGATGTCGGCGCTGCGGGCGATCGACCTGGCCGCGGTCGAGTCGACCGGCTACTGCTTCCAGGTCGACCTGACCGTCCGGATGGTCGACGCCGGGCTGCGGGTCGTGGAGGTGCCGATCGACTTCGTCGAGCGCGAGCTCGGGGTGTCCAAGATGGGCCGGGAGATCGTGGGCGAAGCGCTGGTGCGAGTCACCCAGTGGGGGCTGCAGCGGCGGTGTGCTCAGGGACGGCGCGCGATCGGCGCGGGAGCTGAGCGGGTGAGCGGACCACGATGGCACCAGCTGACCGACTGACCCCCGGCGCGCCGCGTGGCCGAAGCGCGTCGACGCCGTCCGGGCGGGCACGCGCAGGTCGACGTCGGCGGGTGCTGCTCGCCGTGCCGCCGGTCGTGGCCCTGCTCGAGATCGTCGTCATCATCCTGGTCGGGCGCGCCATCGGGCCGTGGTGGACCGTCGGTCTGCTGGTCGCCTTCAGCGTGCTCGGCGCCGTCCTGGTGCGTCGAGAAGGGCGCAAGACCTGGTCCGCGCTGCGATCGGCGGTGAACACCGGCCGGATGCCCGCTCGGGAAGCCGCCGACGCTGCTCTGGTCCTGGCCGGTGGCCTGCTGCTGATGGTGCCCGGCTTCCTCACCGGGGTGATCGGGCTGGTCCTGGTGCTGCCGTTCAGCCGCGGGATCAGCCGGCGCCTGCTCTCGGCCGTTATCGGCACCAGGCTGCTCGGCGGTGTGCTGCCGGGAGAGGTGCGCGGTGGTGGGGCGGTGCGCGGACCTC
The DNA here is from genome assembly GCA_963781115.1 of uncultured Actinomycetota bacterium. Taxonomy (GTDB): domain Bacteria; phylum Actinomycetota; class Actinomycetes; order Actinomycetales; family Dermatophilaceae; genus Ornithinicoccus. The sequence continues at coordinate 89,245 of CAWADV010000005.1, read as the reverse complement.
AACGATCGAGCGAGGTGATCGAGGGGGAGGTGCTGCACGAGGACCCGCCGCCCCCCGGCTCAGGAAGCGGGCCGCCGGCCTGACGGACGGAAGAACCCGCCGCCAGCGCAGGGCTGACGACGGGCTCTCACGGGGAACGGGTGGCGCGTGCCTCAGGCAGTGCGCTTCCGGGCCGGCTTCTCTCCGCGCTTCTCGCGCAGCAAGGCCAGGCGCTCCTCGAGGAGCTCCTCGAGCTCGGGCACCGAACGCCGCTCCAGCAGCATGTCCCAGTGGGTCCGCTGCGGCTTGGTCGGCTTCAGGTCCGGCTCCGGGCCGTTGTTGAGCTTGGCGTCCAGGCCGCAGCGGCACTCCCAGCGCGGCGGGATCTCGGCCTCGACCGAGAACGGAAGCTCGCTGACGTGCCCTTCGGCGCAGGTGTAGCTGACGAGCTGACGCTCGCTGAAGGTGACGCCTTCGTCGCTCTCGAAGGACAACCAGCTCAGGTTGGTGCCTCGCAAAGACCTCTCGGCCATGGTGAACTCCCCTCGTGTTGTGTCAACACGCTGACGGCATAACGGGTGCGTCGGTTCCAACGCTCCCGCAGGACTCGGTGTTCCCCGACGGTGAACGGCACGGCGGCTGTCCGAGTCACGGCGGCAGACCGACGCGTCACGTTCAAAGGGGGACGTATCATCGTAGCGCTGCCTGACCATCGCCACCACTCGTGCAGGTCAGAGCCCGGAGCGACGCACACCTCGGCGCCTCAGACGATGGACGGCTGCTCGTTGCCCGCCTCCGCGATGCCCTTGCGCATGTCGACCCGGGTCAGCAGCAGGCCGCCGACGACGAAGAAGACCACCAGGAAGATGATCGAGCTGCGGTAGGAGCCGCCGAACTGGTAGATCAGCCCGAAGGCCAGCGACCCGAACCAGCTGGTGCCGCGCTCCATGGCCTGGTAGAGGCTGAAGAACTCCGACTCGCGGCCTCGCGGGACGAGCTGGCTGTACATCGAGCGGGACAGCGCCTGGGTGCCCCCCAGCACGATGCCGATGCAGACCGCGCACAGCAGCCAGACGGTGAACGCCCCGCGCGGGACGAAGAACGCGAACGCCACGACCAGCGTCCACAGGGCCAGGCCCATGAGCACCGTCCGCTTGGCGCCCTGGATCCCCGCGATCCGGCCAAACAGCAGGGCGCCGCCGAAGGCGACGAACTGGACCACCAGGATGGTGATGCTCATCTGGTCCAGCCCGAACCCGAGCTCCTGCGTGCCGTAGAGGCTGGCCGAGGCGATCACGGTCTGGATGCCGTCGTTGAAGAACAGGTAGGCCAGCAGGAACAACATCGTCTGGCGATAGTGCGGCAGCTCGCGCAGGGTCGAGCCGAGCTGCTTGAGGGTGCCGCCGACCACGCCGGCAGAGCGGTCGATGGGAGTTGCGGTGGTGCCCTGGATCCGGCGTAGCCCCCGCACGGGGATGACGGTGAAGACGGCCCACCACAGGCCCGCGCTGAACAGGCAGATCCGGATCGCTGTGACGTAGGAGATCCCCAAAGACTCATAGAAGGTGAGCAGCCCGAGGTTGAGGGCCAACAGCAGCCCGCCGCCGAGGTAGCCCAGGGCCCAGCCCCGGGAGGACACCCGGTCTCGCTCGTCCGGCTCGGCCACCCTGACCAGCAGAGCGTCGTAGACGACGGTGGAGGCGCCCAGGCACAGGTTGGCCACGATCACCAGCCCGACGCCGAGCTGCCAGTTGGTGCCGACCAGGAAGAACATCGCCATGGCGGCGGCCGAGCCGACCCAGGCCAGCCCGCCGAGCAGCCGGGTCGGCCTGGGCGTGCGGTCGGCGATGGCTCCCACGAAGAGCAGGACGACCGCGGAGACGATCGTGGCCAGGGTGACCGTGTAGGGAGCGAGTGAGCCGACGGCGATCGGGATCCCGAGGAAGGACAACTGCTGCGTGCACTCCGCGCCGTCGGCCAGCCCGGGGCAGGCAGCGGCTTCGGCGATCGAGGTGAGGTAGGGGCTGATCAGCACCGTGCCGGTGGTCGTCACGTAGGCCGAGTTGGCCCAGTCGTACCAGCACCACGACCGTTGGTGGGCCCGGGTCCGGTCCTGGTGGATGTCGCGGGCCACCGCGATGTCGCTCATGCGGCGAAGCCTCCCACACGGCGGGAGACCGAGCCGCGGCTGCCGTGCACGGCGCGCCGAGGCTCCCACACCGTTGCCCTCGAGTTGCGGTCCCCCCAGGTCGGGGCGATGGTGGAGGGGTCCACCATGCTCGACTCGAGAGGAGATTCCCATGGGAATCGGCGACAAGATCAGCAACGCGGCCGACGAGGCCAAGGGCAAGGTCAAGGAGGCCGTCGGCGACGCACGGGACGACGAGCGTCTGCAGGCCGAGGGTCAGGCCGACCAGGCCGGAGCCAACGTCAAGCAGGCCGGCGAGAAGGTCAAGGACGCCTGGGGCGACGCCACGCGCTGACCCTGCGACGCCCTGCCGCTGGCTCGCCCATCACCGGGCGGGTCAGCGGCGGAACAGCCCGCGCAGCCAGGCCCAGATCCGGGCCGGCGGCGCGGGTTCGTCGTCTGCGGCTCGGGCTGTGAGGCGGGCCTGCTCCGCCGCCCGGGCTCCGACGACCACGTCGCGGCCACTGGAGTGCACCTGCTCCTGGACCAGCTCGCGTCCCTCCGGGGTGGCCATCACCAGGTCGGCAGGGTCCAGGTCACCGGTGCGCACGTTGATCTGTTCGCTGAGATAGCGCAGGACCACCACGAGCGAGGCTGCGATCGGGACCGACAGGAACGCACCCGGGATGCCGAACAGGGTGCTGCCGGCAGCCACGGACAGCAGGATCACGGCGGCGTGCATCTTCATGCTCTTGCCCTGCAACACCGGCTGGAGGACGTGCCCTTCCAGCTGCTGCACCGCCAGGACGACCGCGAGCACCCAGAGGGCGGTGACCCAGCCGTTGCTCACCAGTGCCACCAGGCAGGCCAGGGCGCCGGCGGTGACAGCGCCGACGATCGGCACGAACCCGGCAAAGAAGGTCAGCACCGCCAGGGCGGGGGCCAGCGGCACCTGCAGCACGACCAGCCCGAGGCCGATGAAGAAGGCGTCCACGCCGCTGACGATGGCCTGGGTGCGGATGAACCCGCCCAGCGTGCGCCAGACGCGCGTGAGCACCTCGGTGAGGTGACGGCCACCGGTGCGTCCGGCCGCCGATCGCAGCCACGGCAGGAAGCGCGACCCGTCCTTGAGATAGAAGAAGGTGAGGACGAGCACCAGCAAGGTGGTGACGAACGCGTGCCCCACGGCGGCGACCCCGCTGAAGAAGCCGGAGGCGATGTCCCCGGAGCGGCCCTGCAGCCAGTCGACGGCCTGCGTCACCGCCTGGTCGATCTGGGCGTTCTCCAGGTTGACGGGCGGGCCGGCCAGCCAGACCCGCAGCTGGTCGATGCCCTCGCTGGCCTGGTCCACGACCTTGCTGGACTGGGCGGCGATCGACGGGGCGATCGCGCCGAGGCTGCCCACGACGATGACCAGGAAGCCGACCAGGGTGACTCCGGCGGCCAAGGCCGGCTTGGCGCCACGCGTGCGCAGACGGGCTGCGACCGGAGCCAGCACGGTGCTGAGGATGAGCGCGATGAGGACCGGCAGGACACCGACCCACACCGTGGCGAGCAGCCACAGGACGACCGCGAGCGCCGCGACGATGAGGATGAACCGGCCGGCCCAGAGCGCGGCGACCCGCAGCCCACGGCCGATGACGGTGCCGCGGTCCTGGCCGAGGTTGGTCACCGCCTCCGGCACGCTGCCGGGCTGGGCGGTCTGGCTCGTGGCGGTCACCACCTGGGGTGCGCTGCCGGTGGGCTCAGGCGTGGTCGCCATGGTCGTCCTCTTCCTCGCCGGACACGCTGATCCGCGTGCTGAGGCTGTGTGTGTCTCCGGGGTCGACCTGGACGGCGTCGGTGCCGATCGCCGCCGCCTCGACACAGACCATCTGCGGCCACTCGTCGTCACCCAGGTCGGCGAGGTCGGCGGCGACCTCGTCCCACGGGTTCCAGACGACGGTGTGCGTCGAGTTCCCCTTGCTCACGGTGAGCGTACGCCGCAGCACCGGGTCGTGCACCCGCACCTGTTCGCTGCTGGTGTAGATGCGGTCGGTCTCACCGGTCAGGCGAAGGGGGCCTTCCTGGCGGCCGGAGGAGCGCAGCACCTTGTCCCAGTAGGGCGCGTCCTCCAGTCCGGTGACGCGCACCTGGCGCACATCGCCGACGTGGAGGTAGGTGTGGAGGGCAACGTCGTAGCTGATCGGTTCAAGACCGGTGTTGGTCACGTCCAGCCGGACCTCGACGGAGGTCCCGACGAGCGTGCTGCATACAGCCCGGAAAGGATGGGCGAACTGTTCGGCGCCGGCCTCGTGCACGACGTCGTCCTGAGTGAGCTCCCAGCGCAGGACGTGCGTCGGGTCGTCGGTGCTGTGCTCCAGCAGGCGCCAGGGCGCCTTGCGCACGAAGCCGTGCTGGGGTGTGCGCCCCCCGTCAGGCCCGGTGGCGAACCACGGCCAGCAGATCGGGACGCCCCCGCGGATCGACTGGCCCACCTCGCGCCTGCTCCAGGCGCTGGTCCAGATGACGGGGACGCCGTCGACCTCCCACGTGGCCAGCTGGGCGCCCTGGTCGTAGGCGGTGTAGTCGCTGCTGCCCACGCGTCCGGCCCGGGGGAGAAGTGAGCTCATGGTGCCCGACCCTAACCGCGCGGCACGGCCTCCTGGCGCCGGACGCGGCGGACTCGCTGCGCCTCCACCTCATAGCGCGAGGCCCGCCCGGCGCCGGTGGCGAAGAAGCGGCGGCGCAAGCTGCCGTCGACCTCGACGGTGTCGCCCTCGTGCAGCCGTCCGGCGCTGGCCCGGGTGCGACCGGACCAGCAGGCGACATCGATCGTGTCGACCCCAGGAACAGCGCGAGCCGGGCTGCCTGCCCCGTCAGCAGGTGCCGCCCGGCGTCGAGACCGCTCCGGCGGCCGAGGCACGACCAGCCGGAACTGGACGAGCAGGTCCCCGCTGGGCATCTCGCGGTGCTGCGGGTCGGCACTGACCCGACCCAGGAGGTGGACCCTGTTGGCAGCCGCAGTGGCCGTGGACGTGGCAGTGGAGGTGGCGGTGGTCATGGGCCACATCGTGGCCGCACGGAGGCGGGGCGTGGGACGCGTGAGCTCAGCCTGTGGACAACCGCGGTCTCGTCAGATGAAGCCTCGTGCTGCAGATCGTCCAGAATGAAGATAGGATCTTCAGATGACCCAGATGAAGCCCCTTGCTTCGACGCCGACGGTGGTGGCCACCCTGATCGGGGACCTCGTCGGCTCGCGCGAGTCGGCAAGGCGCCAGCAGCTGCACGACCGGTTGCGCGCCGTGCTGGAGGCTGCGGACAGGCAGACCGGGCCGGTCCGGCCGACCTGGATCACCGCGGGGGATGAGTTCCAGGGGGTGCACCGCACGGTGGGGGAGGCGTTGCACGCCGCCTTGCTGATCCGCCTCGCGCTGCACCCCGCCGACTGTCGGTTCGGCCTGGGGTGGGGACCGGTCACCGTGCTCGACGAGGACGGCAACCAGGACGGACCGGGCTGGTGGAGCGCTCGGGCGGCGATCGAGTCCGTCGCCGCCGACCAGGACCGGCCGGCCACGCGGACCGTTCGCACCGCCTACCGCCGAGCCGACGAACGCCAGGACGGGCCGACCCCCCAGGCCGTCAACGCGGCCCTGGTCTGTCGGGACCACCTGCTTGGATCGTTGGATGACCGAGCGACCCGGATCCTCAGCGGCCTGGTGGACGGCATGACACAGACACAGATCGCGACCCAGGAACATGTCAGCGTCTCGGCCGTCTCGCAACGGGTGCGCTCGGCCGGCGTCGGCGCAGTCCTGCACGCCCACGCCATGCTGCGGGAGGTCTGAATGTCTGCCGTCGCCGTCCTGCTGCTGGCCCTGGGAGTGGCTGACCTGGTCGGCGGCCAGCTGCGGCAGGGTGGCCGGAGCCAGCGGTGGTGGCCGGCCGCGGCCGGCGTGGCCACGTCCGCAGCCGCAGGGCTGCTCAGCGGATGGAGCAGCTGGGCCGACGTGCTGCTGCTCCTGCTGGTGGCCGCCGTCGTCGTGTGCTGGGAGGCCAGCGCCGCTCGTGCTCTTGGCACCAACAGCCGGCACTGGCTGCCGTTGCTCGTGCTGGCGGGTGGGGGAGTGGTCCTGGTCCTGCTCTCGGGCTATGCCGCACCGGTCGCGGGGCCGTTCGGCGACTGGCTGCGGTGGTCGGGGCTGCCCGGACTGTCCACGGTCGCCGCCGACCGGGCGCTGCTGGTGGCGGGGCTGCTCGCCGTGCAGGTCTCGACGGCCAACGTGGTGGTGCGCCTGGTGCTGCGCCATGTCGGAGCACTGCGTCCCACTGGCCCGCAGCCGTCCGACCGGTTGCGTGGAGGTCGGCTGCTCGGACCGATGGAGCGGGTGGTGATCCTCGGGCTCGGGCTGGCCGGCGAGGTGACGGCGGCCAGCCTGGTCATCGCGGCCAAGGGCCTGATCCGGTGGCCGGAGCTGCAGAAGAGCAAGGCGGCCCCGACCCACGAGCCGTTCCCGGGTCAGCCGGAGGAGGTGACGATCGACGAGGTCACCGAGTACTTCCTGGTCGGCAGCATGGTCAGCTGGCTGATCGCGCTGGCCGCCGTCGGCGTGGCTCGGCTGGGCTGACCGGGCCGGCGATCTGGTTCACCGCCAGCGCGAAGACTCCAGGAAGCAGCTGGGCGGTGGGCACGAGACGTTGACGGAGTAAGGGCGCTCGGGTGAGGCCGAGCAACGTCGTGGTGAGCAGGTCGTGCCGGCGTCGTCGACGGCCCCAGTCCCGCTGGTACTGCTGCGGGTCGTCGGCCAGGACCGCGGCCACGGCTGCGCGTGCGTCGGCCAGGCCGACGGCGATCCCCTCTCCGGTGAGCGCGTCCACATAGCCAGCCGCGTCCCCGACGAGCAGCACCCGGCCGTCGACCTGACGGCGGGTCTTCTGGCGCAGAGGCCCCGCCCCGAGCACCTCGCCGAGCCGGTGTCCCGCGAGCCTGCGCTGCAGCAGCGGGAACTGGCCCAGCAGCTCGGGCAACGGGCGGCGGTCACTGCTCAGCACGGCGACCCCGACCAGGTCCGCGGAGACCGGCGTGACGTAGGCCTCGGCGGTGGGTCCCCAGTGCACTTCGACCAGCGAGCTCCACGGGGCCTCGGGCAGATGGGTCCGCAGTCCGTAGCGACGCGGCCCTCTCGCCGGTGCGGCCAGGCCGCGCATCCGGCGGACCGGTGAGTGCAGACCGTCCGCGGCCACCGCATAGCGGCACCGCTGCCCGTCGACCACGAGGTGGTCTGCCGCGTCCACGATGTCCCGCACGGGGGCGGTGACCACCTCGACACCTGCCTGCTCCACGGCCTGGCGCAGGGCGGCGTGCAGCGTGGTGCGCCTGACTCCCAGGCCTGGTCCAGCGGCGAACCGGGCCTGCGCGCTGTGGGCGCCGTCCAGGTAGTGGATGCCCTCGATCGGGTGACCCTCGAGCGCCACGCCGAGGTCGGCCAGGGCGCTGACCGCTGAGGGCATCAGGCCTTCACCGCAGGCCTTGTCCAGCACCCCGGCCCGGCGTTCGCGGACGGTCACGCTCAAGCCGTGCTGCGCGGCATACAACGCGGTGGTCAGTCCGACCGGGCCACCGCCGATGACCAGGAGGTCACGCATCGGCGAGGTCGAGCGAGTCATCCGGCAGCTGCGCCAGGGCGGCGTTCTCGACCCGGATCCGGACCGTGAGCAACGCGGCGTTCGCCAGGGTGAAGACCAGCGCACTCAGCCACGCCGCGTGCACCAGCGGCAGCGCGATCCCCTCGACCACGACGGCCAGGTAGTTGGGATGGGACAGCCACCGGTAGGGGCCGGAGCGGACCGGGGCCAGACCGGGCACCACGATCACCCGCGTGTTCCAGCGCCGGCCCAGACTGGCGATGCACCACCAGCGCAGCGCCTGGGCCGCGAGGACCACGGCGAGCATCCCCCAGGCCAGCGGGGCCGGAACCTCGGGCCCGCGGAGCCAGGCTTCGACCAGCATCGCGACGAGGAACCCACTGTGCAGCGCGACCATGACCGGGTAGTGACGCCGGCCGCTCTCCTGACCCCCACGCTCCAGGCTCCAGGCGGCGTTGCGCTGGGAGACGACGAGCTCGGCCAGACGCTCCAGCACCACGAGCGCGACCAGGACGGTGAAGGCAGTCAGCGTGGTCATGCCTGCTCCGCCGTCGCGCGCAGGAGGACGAGCTCGGAGCAGAAGCCGGGTCCCATCGCGAGCAGCACCCCGTGGCTGCCCGGGGCCGGAGGCCGCTCCCGGAGGGTGTCCTGCAGCACGCAGAGCACCGATGCCGAGGACAGGTTGCCGACGGCGGACAGCGAGGCCCGGGTCATCGCCAGCGCCTCGTCGTCCACCTCGAGCGCGTCCCGGACCGCGTCGATGACCTTGGGCCCACCGGGGTGGCAGACCCACCAGCCGATGTCGCTGCGGCGCAGCCCATGGGCGGCCAGGAAGTCGTCGACGTCGGCCCGCAGATAGTGCCGGACGATCGTCGGCACCTGCGCGTCGAGCACGATCTGCAGACCGCGCTCGCTGACGTCGAAGCCCATCACCCGCTCGCTGTCCGGATAGAGCCGGCTGCGCGTGTCGACCACCTCGACCTGACCGTCGCCTGAGCCGGTGCCACGGGCCACGACCGCTGCAGCACCGTCACCGAACAGCCCGCTGGCCACCAGGTTGGGCAGCGAGAGGTCCTCGCGCTGCAGGGTCAGCGAGCACAGCTCGACGGTGACCAGTGCCGCGATGTGACCCGGATGCCCCAGCAGGTAGTCGTGCATCCGGGCGATGCCGGCCGCGCCGGCCACGCACCCCAGACCGACCATCGGGACACGCCGGACGTCCGGACGCATCCCGAGGGTCGTCATGATCCGGGCGTCGAGCGAGGGCACAGCCAGCCCGGTCACCGTCGCGCAGAACAGCTGGTCCACGTCGGTCGGTGTGAGGTCGGCGGCCTTGAGCGCGTCGGCCAGCGCCTGGGAGCCCAGTGCCACCGCGTGGTCGAGGAACAGGTCGTTGGCCTGGCCGAACCCCCCGAGGCCGGCATAGTCGGACAGGGGAAGAGCGAGATGCCGCGTCTGCACGCCGGCGTTCGCGTGGAACCGGCGCAGGACCTGCTCGTCCAGGTCGCCCTGGGCGATGAGCGCAGCGAACGCGTCGGTGATCTCGGCCTGGGTATGGCGGTGGCCCGGCAGGGCTGCCCGCACGGCAGCGATCTCCATCGGCACGTCTCTTTCTGCGGTGTGGTGTCAGCGGGCCAGGACGAGAAGGATCACGCCGACGGCGGCGATGCCGAGCGAGGCGCGGAACGGCGCCCGACCGGAGGCGGTGACCGCGACAGAGGCCAGCACGGCGACCAACGCGAGGGCGCCCAGCCTCAGGACGAGCGGGACTCCCGCGGCGGCCGCGGTCAGGACCGCGCTGGCGCTGACCAGCACGGCCACGGCCAGCCAGCGGCTGGTGCGCTCGCCGAGGCGGTGTCCGAGGCCCCGGACGCCGGTCCGCTCGTCGTCACGCAGGTCGGGCACCACGTTGAGCAGGTGCGCACCGACCCCGAGGAGGGCGGTGGCGACGGGCACGCCCCACACCGGCATCGCCGGCTCGGGCGCCGCGAGGGTGACGAAGACGGGCATCGCGCCAAAGGCCAGGGCGAACGGGACGAACGACAGCGGGCTGGACTTCAGGTGCAGGTTGTAGGCCCACCCTGACGCCACGACCACGAGATGGACCAGGCCCGCGACCAGGCCGCAGGCGAACGAGAGCACCACCGTGCAGACCAGGGCCAGGGCGCAGGCGAGGCGGACGGTGCGGGCCGAGACCGCACCGGTGGCCAGCGGCTTGTCGAGGCGTCCCACGGCGCGGTCCCGCGCCAGGTCGACCAGGTCGTTGCTCCAGCCGATCGACAGCTGCCCGGTCAGCACCGCCGCGACCACGACGAGGAGGCGGCCGACCGGCAGGTCCTGCGCCACGCCATACGCCGCAGCCAGGAGGGTCACGGCGGCGGTCGGCCCCGGATGCGATGCGGCCAGGAGGCTTGCCAGACCGCCGGGTGCGTTGGTGTTCACAGGCCTGACCGCAGCGCGGCCACGCGGGCGCGGGGGAGAGGCTGGCTCCGGCACGCCCTGACACTAACCCGTCCGACGACTGGTGACCGCCGGGACAGCCGAGCTCCAGCGCCCTCCCTCCAGCCACTGACCTGTGTGGCACGATCACAGGCGTGAGCAGCGGTGCGGCGCAGGCACAGCACCTCAAGGATCTCGCGCTGCTGCGCCGGGTCAGAGACCGGATCGACCGCGACTACGCCCAGCCGTTGGACGTCGAGGCCCTCGCGCGGGGGGTCAACCTCTCGGCGGGACACCTGAGCCGTGAGTTCCGCAGGGCCTACGGCGAGCCGCCCTACTCCTACCTGATGACCCGGCGCATCGAGCGGGCGATGGCACTGCTGCGCAGGGGAGACCTGAGCGTCACGGAGGTCTGCTTCGCCGTGGGCTGCTCCTCGCTGGGCACCTTCAGCACCCGCTTCACCGAGCTGGTGGGCGTGCCGCCCAGCGTGTACCGCAACCAGGAGATGGCCTCGATGGGCGGGATGCCGCCGTGCGTCGCCAAGAGCGTCGCCAGACCGGTCAGGAATCGAGAAGCGCACTGTCCGTAGCCCTCGCTAGCGTGACAGGCATGAACCTCAGCATCCACCAGTGCTTCCTGCCACACACCGACCCTGACGCCTCGTTGGCCTTCTACCGCGACACCCTCGGCTTCGAGGTCCGCAACGACGTCGAGTACCAGGGACTGCACTGGATCACCCTCGGCCCACCCGGACAGCCGGACACCGGCTTGGTCCTGCACCCCCCGGGCGCCGACCCCGGGATCACCGAGGACGAGCGCCGGACGATCACCGAGATGATGGCCAAGGGCACCTACGCCTCGGTCATCCTGGCCACGCCTGACCTCGACGGCACCTTCGAGCGGCTGCAAGCGGGGGACGCCGACGTGGTCCAAGAGCCGACCCAGCAGCCCTGGGGAGTGCGGGACTGTGCCCTGCGCGACCCCGCTGGCAACATGATCCGCATCTTCGAGGTGGCGTGAGCCACCCCGACCCCCCAGCAACGGAGCGACGATGAGCCATCCCGCGGACAGCCACGACCTGATCCGCGTCCATGGGGCGCGGGAGAACAACCTCAGGGACATCAACCTGGATCTGCCCAAGCGCCGGCTCACCGTCTTCACCGGGGTCTCCGGGTCGGGCAAGAGCTCCCTGGTGTTCAGCACGATCGCGGCCGAGTCACAGCGGATGATCAACGAGACCTACAGCGCCTTCCTGCAAGGCTTCATGCCCAGCCTGTCCCGTCCGGAGGTCGACCTGCTCGAGGGGCTGACGACGGCGATCATCGTGGACCAGGAGCGGATGGGCGCCAACCCCCGCTCCACGGTCGGCACCGCCACCGACGCCAACGCGATGCTGCGCATCCTGTTCAGCCGGCTCGGCACGCCACATATCGGCTCGGCCCAGGCGTTCTCGTTCAACGTCGGCTCGATCAGCGGCAGCGGGCGGGTCAAGTACGAGAAGGACGGCCAGACCCAGAACGAGGTCCGCACCTTCTCGGTCACCGGAGGGATGTGCCCGCGGTGCGAGGGCATGGGCTCGGTCAACGACATCGACCACAGCGCGCTGTATGACGAGAACAAGTCGCTGAACGAGGGCGCGGTGATCATCCCCGGCTACAGCATGGAGGGCTGGTATGGGCGGATCTTCCGCAGCTGCGGGTGGTTCGACCCCGACAAGCCGATCAAGGCGTTCAACAAGCGCGAGCTCGCGGACCTGCTCTACAAGGAAGCCACCAAGATCAAGGTCGAGGGGATCAACCTGACCTACCTCGGTCTGATCCCGAGCATCAAGAAGTCGTTCCTGTCCAAGGACGTCGACGCCCTGCAGCCGCACATCCGCCGCTTCGTGGAGAGCGCCGTGACGTTCACGACCTGCCCGGAGTGTGAGGGGACCAGGCTGAGCGCCGAGGCGCGGTCCTCCACGATCGCGGGCAGCAACATCGCTGACCTCTGCACCATGCAGATCAGTGACCTGGCCAGGTGGGTCGAGGCGCTGGAGGAGCCTTCCGTCGCGCCCCTGCTCACCGGCTTGCGGCACCTGCTGCAGGCGTTCGTGGACATCGGTCTGGGCTATCTGTCCCTCGACCGGCCGGCGGGCACGCTGTCCGGGGGAGAGGCGCAGCGGACCAAGATGATCCGCCACCTGGGCTCAGCGCTCACCGACGTCACCTACGTCTTCGACGAGCCGACGATCGGGCTGCACCCGCACGACATACAGCGGATGAACGACCTGCTCCTGCAGCTGCGGGACAAGGGCAACACCGTCCTGGTCGTCGAGCACAAGCCGGAGACCATCGCGATCGCCGACCACGTGGTCGACCTCGGGCCGGGCGCCGGCACCGAGGGCGGGGCGGTGTGCTTCGAGGGCACGGTCGAGCAGCTGCGGGGGAGTGACACCACGACCGGCCGCCACCTGGACCACCGGGCGACGCTGAAGGCCGCAACTCGCGGGTCCACCAGTGCCATGCAGGTGCGCGGTGCCACCACGCACAACCTGCGGGACGTGGACGTCGACATCCCGCTCGGGGTCCTGTGCGCTGTCACCGGTGTCGCAGGCTCTGGCAAGAGCTCGCTGATCCACGGGTCGGTGGCTGGCCGCGAGGGCGTGGTGGTGGTCGACCAGGGCGCGATCCGCGGCTCGCGACGAAGCAACCCGGCGACCTACACCGGGTTGCTCGAGCCGATCCGCAAGGCGTTCGCCAAGGCCAACGGCGTCAAGCCCGCGCTGTTCAGCTCCAACTCCGAGGGCGCCTGCCCCACCTGCAACGGGGCCGGCGTGATCTACACCGACCTGGGCGTGATGGCCACTGTCGAGTCGACCTGCGAGGAGTGCGAGGGCAAGCGGTTCCAAGCGGCGGTGCTGGACTATCGGCTGGGCGGCCAGAACATCGCCGAGGTGCTGGCGATGCCGGTGGCCGAGGCCGAACGGTTCTTCGCCGAGGGCGAGGCGCGGACACCGGCGGCACACGCGGTGCTGGACCGGCTCTCCGACGTCGGGTTGGGCTACCTCAGGCTCGGCCAACCGCTGACCACGCTGTCCGGTGGCGAGCGGCAGCGCCTGAAGCTGGCTGCCCAGATGGCCGACAAGGGGGACATCTACGTCCTCGACGAGCCGACGACCGGGCTGCACCTGGCCGACGTCGACAACCTGCTGGCGATGCTGGACCGGCTGGTCGACTCGGGGAAGTCGGTCATCGTGATCGAGCACCACCAGGCGGTGATGGCGCACGCCGACTGGATCATCGACCTCGGTCCCGGCGCCGGGCACGACGGTGGGAACGTCGTCTTCGAGGGCAGGCCGACCGATCTCGTCGCCAGCGGCTCCGGACTGACCGCGCAGCACCTGGCTGCCTATCTCGGCGAACCCGCTGCGTGAGTCGTTATGTCAAGCTCCGCGGAGGCCGATCACTCGTCGAATGCCTCGACGATGGCGTAGGAGTAGGGGGTCTGCTTGAGGCCGACCTCGGTCGGGCTGACGGCGGCTCCGGTGGAGTCCGCGAAGCGGACCTCGACGAGGATCGATGACTCCTCGTTGGCCGCCAGGACGGGCACCATCGCTGTGTAGGCGTTGCGCATCCCGGCCACGGCATCGGCACCGGACCCGTCGAGTCGGACGGTCCCTTGAAGCGAGGAGCCGGACTCCCCGAGGTTCTTGCCGGTGATCTGCGCCGAGACGACGCCATCCGCGGCGCCGACGGCGGCCTGGATGTCGGTGGCGATGCTGTCGGCCTTGCCACCGCCGGAGGAGCAACCGAGCAGGGACAGGGTCAGGAACGCGCCTGTGGTCAGTTCAAGTGCCCGTCGTGCCATGGAGCAGACGGTATGCCAAACGTCAGGCAGCCGGTCACCGAGTCTGAACGCCGATAAGTGACATTATGTCAACCAATGTGCCCGGAACCCTCCCCTCTCCACCCCGTCCCCCTCGGCGACACCGCATCCGGGCGCGTTCCGCGGCCGATGTCGGCAGGACAGGACCCGCCCCTGACCCCTAGCGTGTCGGCATGAGTGCCAACGACGTCCTCGACAGCCATCCATCCCGCGAGACCTTCGATTTGCCCCAGCTGCGGGCCGCGATCGACGCCGCCAGCCGATGTGCGAGCAGCTGCGCCTCGTGCGCCGATGCCTGCCTGCACGGCGACCACGTGGCTGACATGGTCGACTGCATCGACCTGGACAACCAGTGTGCCTCCATCTGCCGGACAACCGCCGACATCCTGTCTCGTCCCGGACCCAACGGGGACAGCTGGGAGGCCATCGTCCGGGCGTGTATCGCCGTCTGTCGGGACTGCGCCGCGGAGTGTGGCAAGCACGACCATGAGCACTGTCAGATCTGTGCTGCGGACTGCACGGCCTGCGCCGACGCGTGCGAGGCCCTGCTGGCTGTCGCCGACTAGCCGGGTCGAGCAGCGCCGTGGCCTCTGGGGCCGGCGACGGCTCGTCGCCAGATGGGCCTTCCGCCGACGCGACGTCACGGTCGGAGTCCGTCGAGGAGCGACTGGACCGCAACTTCGACGACCTGCTGCAGGAGCTGCGGGTGCTGCAGACCGGCACGCAGATCCTGGCCGGCTTCCTGCTGACACTGCCGTTCCAGGCCCGCTTCGAGGAGCTCACCGCCTACCACCGCTCGCTGTTCCTCTGGGCGATCGGCCTGGCCATCTTCACCACCGTGCTGCTGGTCGCCCCGGTCAGCGTGCACCGGATGCTCTTCCGGCGGCACCGCAAGGAGGTGCTCGTCAGCGCGTCGCACCGACTTGCCCGGGTGGGCCTGTTCACCCTCGGCCTGACCATGGCGACGGTCCTCTGCCTCATGGTCAGCGTCGTGGTGGGCGACGGCGCAGGTGCCCTGGCAGCCGCCGCGGCCGTCGTCGTGTTCGTGCTTCTCTGGTGGGGTCTGCCCGCCTGGCTCCGGGCTCAGTCGAACGGCGCGGAGTCGCCTGCGCCGTGACGCACCACCTGCGGATAGCCCTCGCTGAAGTCGATGACCGTGGTCGGTGAGGCACCGGTCTCATCACCGTCGATGACGATCTCGACCAGGTCGTCCAGGCGCTCCTTGATCTGCCAGCCTGTGCCGAGCGGCTCCGACTCCCCCGGCATGAGCAGCGTGCTCGACAACATCGGTTCACCGAGCTCGGCCAGCAGCGCCTGGGTGATCGTGTGGTCGGTGATCCGGACGCCGACCGTCCGCTTGCGCGGGTGCAGCAGCTTCTTGGGCACCTCCGGTGTCGCCGGGAGGATGAACGTGAACGGGCCTGGAGTGGCGGCCTTCACCGCTCGGAACACGGCGTTGTCCAGCTGCACGAACTGCCCCAGCTGGGCGAAGTCACGGCAGACCAGGGTGAAGTGGTGCTTCTCGTCGAGCTGTCGGATGTCGATGATCCGCTGCTTGGCGGCGGCGTTGCCGAGCTGCGCGCCGAGGGCATAACAGGCGTCCGTCGGGTAGGCCACCAGCCCACCCGACCGCAACGTGTCGGCCACCTGGCTGATCAGGCGCGGCTGAGGGTCGACGGGGTGGATGTCGAGGAGTCGTGCCACTGGTGTGCCTTTCTGCCAGCGTGCCGGGGCGTCGTGTGCTGCACACCGTATGCCGTTCCGGCGCCTGAGTCTGCCCCGCTGGCAGGGCCATCGCCTGTCAGTGGCTCGGCCTAGGCTGGCGGCGTGAGCCGAGGCCGGGTCGTCGCGCTGCTGCGTGGCATCAACGTGGGCAAGAGCACGCGCATCGGGATGGCGCCGCTGCGCTCGCTGGTCGAGGCGCAGGGCCACCAGGACGTCGCGACCTACCTGCAGTCCGGCAACGTCGTGCTCACTCCCGGTCAGCGGGTGCCTGCGTCGACCCTGGCCGAGCAGCTGAGCACAGCGGTGCACCGCGAGTTCGGCGTCACCTCCCGGGTCGTCGTCCTCACCGCCACCCAGTGGCAGCAGGTCGTCGACGGCAACCCCTACCCCGACGCGGCCGATCCCCGCCACGTCCACGCGGCGGTGCAGCAGGACCCGGTGGGCGCTGCCCAGCGTCAGGCATTGGAGGACCTGCTCGAGGGTCTCCAGTCCGACGGCTGCCCCGACCAGCTGACCGTCCGGGGCCGCGTCACCTACCTGCATACCCCCGATGGTCTGGGCCGCAGCCGCCTGGCCGAACGCCTCGCGCGGCAGGCCAAGGCCACCGGCCAGGACAGCGCCACCGCACGCAACTGGCGCACGGTGCTGGCCATCCAGGACCTGCTCCAGTCCTGATGGCCAGGCGGAACACCTCAGCCGATGGCCGCACTGCGGTCGATGTCCTGCTGCATCGCCGCGAAGGTCTTGGCGACGGCAAAGCCGACCCGCTCGTAGAGCCGCGTCGCTCCGGTCGGACTGGCCGAGTCGACGTGCAGGTCGACCTTGTCGACGTCGCCCGTCGCCGCACACAGGGCGACCGTGCGGCTCAAGCAGGCCGCTGCCAGGCCGCGGCCACGGCCCTCCGGGACCGTCCCGACGATGCTCACATACGCCTCACGGTCGACCCACTGACCAACCAAGACATAGGCCAGCACGGCACCGTCATCGTCCAGCGCCAACGACGAGAGCGCCAGGCGGCTCCCCCGGGCGGTCCAGTGGTCGTGCCAGACCTCGGCGGTCATCTCCCCCGACCCCCAGTGGTCGCGGAAGGCCACGTTGTGCGCCAGCCGTACCCGCTCCTCGTGCTCGTCAGTAGGTGAGATGAGGGTGGCGGTGACCTCGGTGGTCGGCAGCGGTTCGCCGGGGACCGGCCGGGACATCTCGTGGAAGTAGCGCACGATCCGGTAGCCCCGGTGGGTCAACAGGTCCCGGACGCCGGCGCCGGGCAGCCCTCCCTCGGCCCGCCAGTAGGCGGGGACGCCGGGGTGCCTCTCCTCCAGCAGGGTCACCGCCCGCTGCTCCATCCGGGCTCATCAGCTCCCGACCCAGCCCGCGTCCGCGGTGGTCGGGGTGCACTCCCCCACCGAGAAAGCTCCGCGCCAGCCCGTCGTGGTCGGTCGTCGGCGAAACCCTCAGCTGCCCGAAGGCGACCAGCCGCCCGTCGTGCCAGACCCCCCAGGAGTCCTGCTCCGGGTCGAACCCGCTCTCGGCCAGCTCCTCGGCCAGGTCCTCAGGCTCGTAGAACTCCCCCGTCCCGTCCACCACGGCCAGCTCGTTGGTCAGCGCGGCCCACTCCTGCACCAGGTCCGCGGACAGCCGCCCCCAGGTGTATGCCGGGTCACGGGGCTGCTCGTCGGTGGAGGTCTGCTGGGCACTCATGGGACCCGATTGTGCCTGCTCCGGCCGCACCGGGCGACGGGTTTGTGCGCCACAATCCTTGCGTGACCACGCCGATGACCAACCCGCCGGCCGAGGAGCTCGGCGGCGATCCGGTGGTCCGGCAGACCGATCCGCACCACGGACCGCTTGCGGCGCCTGGGGTGCACCCGGCCTGGATCGTTGCCGGGGTCTGCTTCGTGGCGATCATCGGAGCGGCCGCCTTCCGCGCGGTGCCCAGTGTGCTGATGGACCCGCTGAACGCCGAGTTCGGCTGGTCGCACGGCCTGATCGGCTCCGCGGTGTCCGTCAACCTGCTGCTGTTCGGGCTCTTCAGCCCGTTCGCCGCTGCCCTGATGGACCGGTTCGGCATTCGCCGCGTGATGGTGGTGGCGCTGGCCCTCATCGCCACCGGCGCCGCGCTGACCACGGTGGTCGCCCAGGCCTGGCAGCTGATCCTGCTCTGGGGCGTCGTCGTCGGCGTCGGCGCTGGGTCGCTGTCGATGACCCTGGTCGCCACGCTGGTGTCGCGCTGGTTCGTCGCTCGCCGCGGGCTGGTCAGTGGCATCCTCACCGCGGCCTCGGCGACGGGCCAGCTGATCTTCCTGCCCGTCGTCGCCAACCTGGCGCAGGACCATGGCTGGCGGCTGCCCTCACTGGTCGTCGCGGCCACCGCGCTGGCCGTCGTGCCGCTGGTCTGGCTGTTCGTCCGCGACCACCCGCACGACGCCGGCATCCAGGCCTACGGCGCGACTGCTGCCGACCCGGGAGCTCCGCGGGCCGCGCCCGGGGTCAACCCCGCAGTCGTCGCACTGCAGACACTGCGCGATGCCGCCCGCACGCGCACGTTCTGGCTGCTCGCCGGCGGCTTCGCGGTCTGCGGAGCGTCCACGAACGGTCTGATCGGCACGCACTTCGTCTCCGCCGCGCACGACCACGGCATGCCGCCGACCACAGCTGCCGGACTGCTCGCGCTGATCGGGCTGTTCGACATCGTCGGCACGATCCTGTCGGGCTGGCTCACCGACCGGGTCGACTCGCGGATCCTGCTCGCGGTCTACTACGCCGGGCGCGGGTTGTCACTGATGGTCCTGCCGCTGTTCCTGGCGCCCGCCGTGGCCCCGAGCATGTGGGTGTTCATCGTGTTCTACGGGCTGGACTGGGTGGCCACCGTCCCGCCGACCGTCGCGCTCTGCCGCCAGCAGTACGGCGCCGCCGGGCCGATCGTCTTCGGCTGGGTGTTCGCCTCCCATCAGCTCGGCGCAGCTGTCGCCGCGACGGGCGCGGGCCTGATCAAGGACCACACCGGCGCCTACACCAGTGCCTGGTATCTCGCCGGTGGCCTCTGCATCGTCGCCGCCGTGATGTCGCTGGCCATCCGCCGGTCCGTGACCGCCGTTCCAGCGCCGACGTGAGGCGATATCGGGTGACGGGCTCGGACCGGGGGGCCCGGCTAGCCGCGAGGCGGGGTTGGTCGGCCAGGCGGGGTATGGCGGCGCCTCACGGCATACCAGGCAAGGCCCAGCAGCAGCACGACCAGGCCGCCGACCACCGAGGCGGCGGGCAGGGCCACCACCAGGGCCAAGCACCCGACGAGGCCGACCATCGGCACCAGCCGCGCCGCGGGCAGCTCCGTGCGCAGGGTGAACGCGCTGGCGTTGGCCACCGCGTAGTAGAGCAGCACGCCGAAGCTGGAGAACCCGATGGCACCACGCAGGTCGGCCAGGAGCACCACGCCCACGACGGCGACCGCCACGACCGTCTCGGCCACCAGCGGCACGCCGCGCCGGCCGACCGTGGCCAGAGCGCCCGGCAGGTGGCCGCCACGGCCCATCGCCAGGGCGGTGCGGGACACCCCGAGCACCAGGTTGAGCAGTGCGGCGAAGGCAGCCGCAGCAGCAGTCACCCGCAGCACCCAGACCACGGCGCCTCCCCCGAGCCACTCCCCCACTGCCGCCAGCGGCGCCTCCGAGGACGCGGTCGCCTCTGGTCCCAGCACCGCCAGCACCGTGACAGCCACCACCGCATAGACCGCCAGCACCATGGGAACCGTCACCGCGACCGCCCGCGGAATGGTGCGTGCCGGGTCGACCACCTCCTCGGCCAGCGTGGCGATCCGCGCATAACCGGCGAAGGCAAAGAACAGCAGCCCCGCCGACTGGAGCAGGTCGTAGGGCGTGGGGCCAGGGGCGACCGGCCAGGCCTGCGACCACGCCACATCACCGCCTCCCCCGCTGAGCACGGCCACGGCGACGCCCAGCAGGACGGCGAGCACACCCACGGCCACCAGCCCGCTGACCCGGGCCGAGCGATGGACGCCCGCCAGGTTGAGGCCGAGCGCGGCGACGACGGCGACCACCGCTGCCGCCCGCTCACGACCGGGCACGGCATACGCCGCCACGGTCATCGCCATCGCGGCACAGGAGGCGGTCTTGCCCACGACGAAGCACCACCCGGCCAGGAAGCCGGGCAGCTCGCCGAGCCGCTCCTGCCCGTAGACGTAGGCGCCGCCGGCCTGCGGTGACCGCACCGCCAGCACCGCCGAGGACCAGGCGTTGCACACCGCGACGACGGCGGCCAGCACCAAGGCGACCAGCAGCCAGGAGCCCGCTGCGGCGGCGGCCGGCCCCCAGACGGCGAAGACGCCGGCGCCGAGCATCGACCCCAGCCCGACGAAGACAGCGTCCCGGAGCCCGAGGGTGCGGGCCAGCATCGTGGCTCAGTCGATCTCGAACCGGACCGGGGTCGGCAGGGCCACGGTGCGCGAGACGGTGCACAGCCGGTCGCGGGACTTGGCGACCGCATCCGGCAGCCGGTCCCGGGCCCGGTCGGCCTCGGGGCCGTCTCCGAACCGGACCGTGAACCTGACCTCGACCTCACCCAGGTGGTTGCCGTCGGCGTCCCGCAGCTTCTCCGCCGCCACCACCAGGTGCACCTGCTCGGGCTCGCTGATCCGGGTCGTCAGATAGTCGACGTCGATCGCCGCGCAGCCGGCGACCGCCGCGAGCAGGGCCTCGACCGGGGTGAACTCCTCAGTCCCCCCGTCGCCGAGCACCAGCCGGCCACCCCGGGAGTTGACCGCCTCATAGCGTCCGAACCCGAGCCGGTCCAACGTCACTGCCCGCCGCTTGTCCTCAGCCATGGGGCTAGCCTGCCAGAGTGAGCGACGACTCCGCGGGACGCCTGCTCCTGGTCAGGCACGGGGAGACCGAGTGGTCCCGGACCGGGCAGCACACCGGCCGCACCGACCTGCCCCTGCTGCCCGACGGCGAGGCGGCGGCCCGCGATCTGGGGCCGCTGCTGGCGACCTATGACCTGGCCCACGTGCGGTGCTCGCCGATGCAGCGGGCCCAGCGGACGGCGGCGCTGGCCGGCGTCACGGTCGACGTGGTGGACGAGGACCTGATGGAGTGGGACTACGGCGGTTACGAGGGGCTGACGACAGCCCAGGTGCGCGACATCGTCGGGCACGACTGGACCGTCTTCGCCGACGGAGTCGTGCCCGGCCCGACGCCCGGCGAGACGATCGAGCAGGTCGCGGCGCGGTCCAGCCTGGTGCTCCAGCGGGTCACCCCGTTCCTGCAGGCCGGCGACGTCGCACTGTTCGGCCACGGACAGTCGCTGCGCATCCTCACCGCGGTCTACCTGAGGCAGGAACCCCGGTTCGGGGTCAACCTGACCTTCGACCCCGGCGCCCTCGGCGTGCTCGGACGGCACCACGGCGACCCGGTCATCGAGGCCTGGAACCGGCACGCCTGAGCGCCGCCGCACCGCCCGGAGGACCGTCGCGGTTGCCTCAGGAGGCGTGTCCCTCCGGTCCGGTGTCGTCATCCGCCGTCGCCGCGCCCACCTCTGGCAGTGGCCAGGCGGACACCGGGGTGTTGGCGTCCATGTGCTGCACGTACTCGGCGAACATCAGCCGCAGCGCCTCGGCCCGGTCGTGACCCGCCGCCTCGAACCGCTGGGTGCAGGCGACCTGCCAGCTGGAGCCGTTCTGCCGGGTGCGGCACCGCTGCTCGATGACCTCGAGGTAGGCGGTGCGGACCTCGCGCCGCAGGCCCAGGCCGGACAGCCCTTCGTCGGCCAGGGTGAGCAGGTGCTCGGAGACCAGCTCGGTCGCCGGCAGCCGGCCCAGGCCCGGCCAGTAGAGCGCGGCGTCGATGCCGTAGCGGGCCGCCTCCTCGAAGTTGGCCTCGGCGTGGGAGAACGGCATCCGGGTCCAGACCGGACGCCCGCTGCTGGCCAGCGACTCCAGCAGCCCGTAGTAGAAGCACGCGTTGGCGACCATGTCGATCACCGAGGGGCCGGCCGGCAGGACGCGGTTCTCGACCCGCAGGTGCGGGACACCGCGGACGCTGTCGTAGATGGGCCGGTTCCAGCGCCATACCGTGCCGTTGTGCAGCTTGAGCTCGCCCAGCTGCGGTGCCCTGCCTGCCGCGAACACCGCGACCGGGTCCTCGTCGGACAGCTCGGGCAGCAGCGCCGGGAAGCACCGGACGTTCTCCTCGAACAGGTCGAAGATCGAGATGATCCACTGCTTGCCGAAGTAGGCGCGGGGCCGCACCCCTTGGTGCTTGAGCTCGACCGAACGGGTGTCGACCATCTGGGTGAACAGCGGGATCCGGGTCTCGGCCCAGAGCTGCTTGCCGAACAGGTAGGGCGAGTTGGCGCCCATCGCGATCTGCACGCCGCTGATCGCGCTCGCGGCGTTCCAGTAGGTCGGGAAGTCCTGGGGAGTCACCTGCTGGTGCAGCTGCACCGAGGTGCAGCCGGACAGCGGGCCGATCGTGGTGAAGTACTCGCTGACCCGCTCCCCCGACGGGCCGGTGATGTCGAGCTCCAGCCCCTCGCCGCGCTCGTGCAGGATCGAGTCGTTCAGGGCCTGGTAGCGCACGCCGAGGCTCAGCCAGTCGCCCTCGAACAGCTCGGGGGTCAGCGTCGGCACGATCCCGATCGAGGTCACCTGCGCGCCGTGCCGCCGCGCTGCGTCGCCGGACATCTGCAGCTGGGAGCTCAGCCACCGCTCGAGCCGGCGCGCCTGGTCGCCGGCCATCGGCCGCGGCGGCACGTTCATCTCGATGTTGTAGCGCCCGACCTCGCTCTGGAAGTCGCCGTCGTCCAGCTCCTTGAGGACGGCGGAGTTGACCAGGGCCGGGTGGAACTGCTCGTCGACCAGGTTGAGCTCGATCTCCAGCCCCATCTGGGGTCGGGTGAAGTCGAACCGGCTGCCCTCGAGCATCTGCTCGAAGATGTCCAGGTCGAGCAGCACCTTCTCCCGGTAGGCCACCCGGTCGTCCCGGGTGAACTCTCCGCTTGTGACCTCTTGTCCCATGTGGCTCTCCCGACCTGACGACGTTGGGACGAGCCAACCACACTGCGCGAGGTCGCGGCCACCGCCTCGCTCAGTCCGGGTCGGCGAAGGCCTCCGGTGGCGGACAGGTGCAGACCAGGTGCCGGTCTCCGAAGGCGCCGTCGATGCGGCGCACCGGAGGCCAGTACTTGCGGGCCGGGTCGACGCCGGGCGGGTAGGCCGCCGTGGCGCGGTCGTAGGACACGTCCCAGTCGCCGGTGAGGCTCAGTGCGGTGTGGGGGGCTCCACGCAGCGGGCTGGCGGCCGCGTCGCCCGCCGCGTCCTCGATCTCGGCGCGGATCGCGATCATCGCCTCGCAGAACCGGTCCAGCTCCCCGAGGTCCTCGCTCTCGGTGGGCTCGACCATCAGCGTCCCGGCCACCGGGAAGCTCATCGTCGGGGCGTGGAAGCCGTAGTCGACGAGGCGCTTGGCGACGTCGTCGACCGTGACGCCGGTGCGCTTGGTCAGCTCGCGCAGGTCCAGGATGCACTCGTGCGCGACCAGCCCGTTCTCGCCGGAGTAGAGCACCGGGTAGTGCTCGCGCAGCCGGTGCGCCACGTAGTTGGCGGACAGGATCGCCACCTGCGCCGACCGGGTCAGGCCGGCCCCGCCCATCAGCCGCACGTAGGCCCACGAGATCGGCAGGATGCCCGCCGAGCCGAACGGCGCGGAGGACACCGGTCCGACACCACCGGCGGGGCCGGCCGTCGGGTCGAGCGGGTGGTTGGGCAGGTGCGGCGCCAGGTGCGCCCGGACGGCGACCGGGCCCACTCCGGGGCCACCGCCGCCGTGCGGGATGCAGAACGTCTTGTGCAGGTTGAGGTGGGAGACGTCACCGCCGAACGAGCCGGGCCGGGCCAGGCCCATCAGCGCGTTGAGGTTGGCCCCGTCGACATAGACCTGGCCGCCGGCCTCGTGGACCAGCTCGCACAGCTCGCCGATGGTGTCCTCGAACACCCCGTGCGTCGAGGGGTAGGTCACCATGATCGCGGCGAGCTGGTCGCGGTGCTGCTCGATCTTGCTGCGCAGGTCGTCGAGGTCGATGTCACCGCCCGCGCCGGTCTTGACGACGACCACGCGCAGTCCGGCCATCACCGCGCTGGCGGCGTTGGTGCCGTGCGCGCTGGCCGGGATCAGGCAGACGGTGCGGTCGTGGTCGCCGTTGGCCAGGTGGTAGGCGCGGATCGCCAGCAGGCCGGCGAACTCGCCCTGCGATCCGGCGTTGGGCTGCAGGCTGACCTGGTCATAGCCGGTCACCTCGCACAGCCACCGGCTGAGCTGGCTGATCAGCTCGCGCGAGCCGGCCGTCTGGTCGGCTGGTGCGAACGGGTGCAGCCCGGCGAACTCCGGCCAGGTGATCGACTCCATCTCGGTCGTCGCGTTGAGCTTCATCGTGCACGAGCCCAGAGGGATCATCCCGCGGTCGAGGGCGTAGTCCTTGTCGGCGAGCGCGCGCAGATAGCGCAGCATCGCGGTCTCGCTGCGGTGCTCGTGGAACACCGGGTGCTCCAGGTATGTCGTGGTGCGGCCGTGGCGGTCGGCCCACGCAGGCTCGGTGCGGGCGTCCGGCCGTCCGGACAGTGACACCCCGAACGCCTCGGCCACCGCCGCCAGGTCAGCGTGGGTGGTGGCCTCATCGGTGCTCAGCAGGACGTGGTCGTCGTCGACCCGCCACAGGTTGACGCCGCGCTCGGCCGCGGCGTGCACCACGGCGCCGGCCCGACCGGGCACCCGCGCGGTCAGCGTGTCGAACCAGTCGTCGCCGGTCAGCTCCACCCCGGCGGTGCTCAGCGCGTCGGCCAGGTGCCGGGTCCGGGCGTGCACCGCCAGGGCGATCTGGCGCAGGCCGTCGGGGCCGTGCCACACGGCATACATGCTGGCCATCACGGCGAGCAGCACCTGGGCGGTGCAGATGTTCGAGGTCGCCTTCTCCCGGCGGATGTGCTGCTCGCGCGTCTGCAGCGCCAACCGGTAGGCGGGCGCACCGTCAGCGTCCTTGCTGACCCCGACCAGGCGGCCCGGCAGGGTGCGCTCCAGGCCGCTGCGGACGCTCATGAACCCGGCGTGCGGGCCACCGAAGCCCATCGGCACGCCGAACCGCTGCGAGCTGCCGACGGCGATGTCGGCGCCCCACTCCCCCGGCGGCCGCAGCAGGGTCAGCGCCAGCAGGTCGGCGGCGGCGCTGAGCAGGGCGCCACCCTCGTGCAGCGCCGCGGCGAGCGCAGCCCAGTCGCGGATCTGCCCGTCGGCACCGGGGTACTGCACGATCGCGCCGAAGACCGGTCGACCCGAGGCCGCGGCGGCCAGGGAGTCCTGGTCGGTCACCAGGGTCAGGTCGCTGACCAGCACGTCCAGCTCGAGCGGCCGGGCCCTGGTCTGCAGGACCGCGAGGCTCTGCGGCAGCAGGTGCTCGTCGACCAGCAGGACCGCGTCGTTCGGGGCCTTGCTGGCGCGGCGCATCAACGTCATCGCCTCGGCGACGGCGGTGCCCTCGTCGAGCAGCGAGGCACCGGAGACGTCCAGCCCGGTGAGGTCGCTGACCACGGTCTGGAAGTTGATCAGCGCCTCCAGGCGGCCCTGGCTGATCTCGGGCTGGTAGGGCGTGTAGGCGGTATACCAGGCAGGGTTCTCCAGGATGTTGCGGCGCACGACCGGAGGGGTCAGCGTGCCGTAGTAGCCCAGTCCGATCATCGAGGTCAGCAGGCGGTTGCGGTCGGCCAGGCCGCGCAGCTCGGCGATGACCGCCTGCTCGCTCTCGGCGGCCTCGATCGACAGCGGCGGCTCGTGCCGGATGCTGCCCGGGACGGCCACGTCGACCAGACCCTCCAGGCTCTGGTATCCCAGGGCGCGCAGCATCGTGTCGACCTGGTCCTCGCGGGGTCCGATGTGCCGGCCGACGAAGTCGGCAAGGGGGGTCGAGTCAAGGCGTGCAGGGCTGACAGGGGTCACGGGGCTGACAGGGGTGGTGACGCTCATGAGGCTCCTTCGACGGGCGCGGTGCCTCCCCCTCTGTCCGACCTCGGCGTCGTTCCAGAGTTGCCTCGTCCGTGTGGTCCGGGCGCCTGAGAGCTTGTCGGGGAGTTTGCCCCTTCGGCGCCTCACCGGGTGGGGTGAGGGCTCTCCCACACGACGTCGTCAGCACTGCCCAACCTAGCAGCCCGACGCAGGGGCGATGAGCCGGTCAGGAGGTCTTGCGCGCGGCGCGTCGCGCCGAGAGCTCGTCCTGCGGGAAGTCCCCCTCGGGGTCCTCCGAGCGCTCGCTCGGCAGCGAGGCGAGACTGGCCTCGACCTCACGCCATACCGAGCCGACGGCGATGCCGAACACGCCCTGGCCGCCGCGGACCAGGTCGATGACCTCCTGGTCGGAGGTGCACTCATAGACGCTGGCGCCGTCGCTCATCAAGGTGATGCTGGCCAGGTCCTGCACGCCGCGGTCGCGCAGCGCGCTGACCGCCACCCGGATCTGCTGCAGCGAGACGCCGGTGTCGAGCAGCCGCTTGATGATCTTCAGGACCAGGATGTCGCGGAAGGAGTAGAGGCGCTGCGTGCCGGAGCCGGTGGGGTTGCGCACCGACGGCTCGAGCAGGCCGGTGCGGGCCCAGTAGTCGAGCTGGCGGTAGGTCACGCCGGCTGCCCCGCACGCGGTGGGGCCGCGGTAGCCGATCCCCTCGGCCAGCGCGGGGATGTCGTCGGTGAAGAGGAGCCCCTGTGCTGGGCCCTGGTCGGGGCGGCCGTTGTCAGCAGGCATGTGCGGCACCTTGGCTCCCGTGCTCACGGCACCCTCCTGCTTCGGACCTGGGGTCGACTGCGCGTCCGGGCGACCGGGGCTGCGCTCCTGCGTCGACGGTAGGCGTCGGGAAGGGCAGGGTCAACGACCCACGCCGAGCGCGCCAGCCCCGAACCCTCATCAGTCCTCGCCCGGCGGCGGTGTCTCGCCGGTGACCTCGAAGTCCTCGGCGGAGACCTGGTCGAGGAACTCCCGGAAACGCTCCACCTCGTCCTCGTCCTCCAGCGCCATGGTCACGCCGGCCACGTCCAGGACGCCCTCGGTGGCCAGGATCGGCGTCGCCGAGCGCAGCGCCAGGGCGATCGCGTCGGAGGGGCGAGAGGACACCTCGGTGCCACCGTCCAGCACCAGCGTGGCGTAGTAGATGCCGTTCTCCATCGAGGTGATGTGCACCGCGTCGAGCGTGTGGCCCAGGTCGTGCAGCAGGGTGACCATCAGGTCGTGAGTCAGCGGCCGCGGCGGCTCGACTCCCTGGTGGGCGTAGGCGATCGCCGTGGCCTCCGGCGCCCCGATCCAGATCGGCAGGTAGCGCTGCCCGTCGCGCTCGCGGAGCAGCACGATCGGGCTGTTGTTGGGCATCTCGACCCGCACCCCCAGCACATCGAGCTCTTTCACACCCACCACGCTACTCCCCTCCAGCGTGGGCTTCCTGGGATGACGCGGCTCGCCGGGTGGCTGGCAGGCTCAGCGGCTGCGTTCCAGACCGGCCCGCACCAGGGCCACGTGCAGTGCCACGCTGTGCGCCAGCAGGCGCGCCTGCAGGTCCTCCGGGTCGGCGTCCGGAGCGCCGCGGGCCCGGCGCCGCCGGACCGGCTCCAGGATCTGCTCGGTCAGGCCGATCTCGCGGTCGGCACCGGCCCGGAACAGCCGCAGGTGGCGGGGCTCCAGTCCGTAGGAGGCCAGGGCGGCACACTCCCGGGCGACGTCGGCGTCGTCAGCGCCGTGCCGGCCGGCCGCGTCGGTGGTGAGCAGGCCGAACCCCTTCAGGGCGGTGTAGGTCGTCAGGTCCAGGCCGGTGCGCTCGCGCAGCTCGGCCGGGGTCAGGCGGACGGTGCGCCGGCGGCGCAGCTGCTCCGCGTCGGGCAGTGCGGCAGCAGAGCCGGCGCGCGGCCCACCGGTGCCGACGCCGTCGCCCGACCCCTCCCCCGGGGCCGCGCCAAGCGCTGGCGCTGCACCAGTCGGCTGGTCACCGGGCTCGGGGTCGAGCCCACGGTCGATCCGGTCCAGCGCGTCCTTGATGACTTTCAGCGGCCAGAACCGGTCGCGCTGGGCAGCCAGTACGAAACGCAGCCGCTGGACGTCCTGCGGTGTGTAGCGGCGCAGGCCCGAGTCCAGGCGTCGCGGGCTGACCAGGCCCGCAGCCTCCAGGTAGCGGACCTTGGAGACCGTCAGGTCGATGAACTCCGTCTGCAGACGGCGCACCACAGCGCCGATCGGCAGCCCCTCGTCGGTGCCGCTGGTGCGGTCGGGACTCACTGCCGCCCGCGGTAGTAGACCAGCCGGAACTTGCCGATCTGCACCTCGTCGCCCTGGTCCAGCCGCGCCTCGTCGATCCGCTCGCGGTTGACGTAGGTGCCGTTGAGCGAGCCGATGTCGCGCACCAGGTAAGCGTCGCCCTCCCGGGAGAAGACCGCGTGCCGGCGCGAGACGGTGACGTCGTCGAGGAAGATGTCGCTGTCCGGGTGCCGACCCGCGCTCACCTCGCCGGCGTCGAGCAGGAAGCGGGCGCCGGTGTTGGGGCCGCGGAGCACGATGAGCAGTGCCGTGCCGGGGCGGAGCGCGTCGACCGTGCGCTGGTCCTCCGCGGAGAGCCGGGGCTGCTCGTCCTCGAAGGTGTACTCCTGCGGGGGCAGCTCAGCACTGCCCGGCAGCCGGGCGGTGGTGGGGTCGCCGACGATCTCGCCCTGCCGGTCGTGGTGCTCGCGAGCACGGTCACTCACTGTCCAACTCCTCTGCCCTGGGGGTCACGGCCTCCGACCCCATGCATCACTCTAGTCCAGGTCGGGGAGGGTCCGGCAGGGGTCGGTCAGCCCAGCTGACCCGTGTAGGCCTCGGCGTCCAGGAGGTCACCGAGGGCATTTTCGTCCTCCACCTTGACCTCATACATCCAGCCGGTTCCGTAGGGATCGGTGTTGACCAGCTCGGGCTGGCCGTCGAGGTCGCCGTTGGTCGCGGTGATCTCCCCGGCCAGGGGGGCGTAGATGTCGCTGACCGACTTGGTCGACTCGACCTCGCCCACCGCGTCGCCGACCGCGACCGTGTCGCCCACCGCGGGCAGGCTGACGTAGACGACGTCACCGAGGGCATCCTGGGCATAGGCGGTGATGCCCACCCGGACCACCCCGTCGCCGAGCTCCTTGACCCACTCGTGGTCGGCGGTGTAGCGCACGTCCTGTGGGTAGTCCAGCTCGCTCATGAGGCTCCTGTCCGGTCACTCGTCGTCGGCTGACGGCACGGCCCGAGCGTAACGAGGCGCCGACGGGACGTGCAATGCGGTGACCCGCAGGGTGGGGCTCTCGACGGCGGTCACCTCGCCACCGATGCCCCTCACCGCGTCGTTGAAGCCGCCAGGGATGGCCATCGCGCCGGCCAGGGTGTGCGAGTCGCCGATCGCGTTGACCTGGTAGGGGGTGGGCACGACGACGCCGTCGACCATCAGGCCGGCGGGGGTGCTGCCGACCCAGCTGGAGGCGACCACCCGCACCTGGCCGATCTGGATCGCCTCGGCTCCGGCGTCGCGCAGCTCCTGGATCAGGTCGACCATCATCGAGGGGGTCAGCGACCCCTCGGGGTCGGTGACCACCAGCTGCAGGCCGGGTCCCTGGACCGGCACCGTGCCCGCCAGCACCTGGTAGGCGTCCAGCCGTTCCTGCGCGGCCTCCTGCGCGGCGGCGTCGCCGGAGTCTCCCTGCAGGCGTCTGCGGTCGGCCTCGAGCTGGGAGATCTCAGCCTCCAGGTCGTCGGAGCGACCGCTCACGTCGTCGAGCAGCGCGACCAGGTCGGTCTCGCGCAGGTCCGCCAGGTCCCCGGTGTCGGTCGCGCGCACCTGGGCGACCACGGCGACGCCCAGGACGAGGGTGAGCAGTGCCGCCCAGAGGTTGCCCGAGGACAGGCGGGGGCGCAAGAGCCGGCCCAGGCGCCGCCACGACTCTGCGGTGCCGTCGGCCGGTGGGACCACCGTGGGAGGCGAAGGGGCGGCGTCGGCAGCCACGACGTTGTCGTCGGGCGC
This sequence comes from uncultured Actinomycetota bacterium, assembly GCA_963781115.1. Lineage (GTDB taxonomy): Bacteria > Actinomycetota > Actinomycetes > Actinomycetales > Dermatophilaceae > Ornithinicoccus. The sequence continues at coordinate 59,419 of CAWADV010000005.1, read as the reverse complement.
GACGTCGTCCTTGACGACCAGGCTGTCCCCGACCGGGTCGGCAGGCAGGTGCAGCGGCTCACCGACCGTGGTGACCGGGCGGGACACGCGGCGAGTCGGGCGGGCAGCCGGCACGGTCAGGCCCCCAGCAGGTGCCGGCGGATCGCGGCGACGTTGGAGAAGATCCGCAGGCCCAGCACGACGACCACGCCGGTGGCCAGCTGCGAGCCGACCCCGAGCTGGTTGCCGAGGAAGACGATCAGCGCGGCGACGAGCACGTTGGACAGCACCGAGATGACGAAGACCTTGTCGTTGAAGACGCCGTCGAGTGCGGCGCGTACACCGCCGAACACCGCGTCCAGGGCGGCGATCACCGCGATGGGCAGGTAGGGCTCGAGCCAGAGCGGCACCTCGGGCTGCAGCAGCAGCCCCACGATGACGCCGACAGCCAGGCCGATGACCGGGATCATCCGGGGTCCTCCTGCGTGGGGTTCGGGGTGGTGTCCGGTCCTTCGGGCGGTGCGACGTCGGCGACGCGGGTGCCGAGACGGGCAGCCGCCGGCACGTTCACCTCCGCAGGTGACTCCAGCTGCACCACGATTCCGTAGCGGTCGGCCAGCTCGGCCAGGTAGTCACCCGTCGTGCCCGTGTCGAGCTCGGAGCCGAGCGCACCCGGGTCGCCGATCGCGGACACGACGTAAGGCCGGGTCAGCCCCCGGAAGTCGACGATGATCGCCTCTCCGGCGAAGCGGATGCTCGAGGTGGCGGTGAGTCGCTGCTCGTTGATCGCGACCGCCTCGGCCCCGTTGGCCCACAGCCCGTTGACGACGGTCTGCAGGTCGCGGGCGAAGACGCGTGCCTCGGCGTCCTGTGACCCGGGCTCGGCGTCCGGCTCGACCGGTGCGTCGTCGAGGGTGAGCACGACCCCCGGTCCGACCATCGCCACGGCACCGGCCTGGATGCCGGCGTCGCGGATCCGCTGCGACTCCTGCCCCGTGCCGCCCTCGAGCGCCCGGGACTCCAGGGCGGCGACCTCCTGGCGCAGCTCCTCGATGGCGGTCACGCGCTGGTCACCCAGGGCCTGGGACGCCTCGATCCGTTCGATGAGACCGGCCCGCGTCCGTGCGGTGGCGGGGTCGGGGGCCCGCAGCGACTGGGCGGCGACGGCCAGCAGGAAGCCCAGCAGCAGTGCGCTGACCAGCAGGAGGGGACTGCGGGACCCGGTGGACGGGGGCAGCCCCTGCGACGAGCGCTCGGCGGCTGCGCTCTGGTAGCCGGGGTCTGGCGGACGGTCGAGCACCTCGTCCAGCAGCGCCATCGAGCTGCCCCGGTCGGGGTCGACGGTCCGCTTCCACCGCCACCTCACGTGGGCACCGCCTGCCACAGCGCGCGCCGCTGGCGGACCATGTCGGTGACCTGCACGGCATACAGCACCGCGCCGAGCCAGTAGAGCATCGTCCCCCACCAGACGAACGCCCAGCCGACCGGCAGTGCCACGGCGGCGACCGCGGAGTCCCCCACCCCGAGCAGGACGAACGGGAAGGCATACAGCAGGTTGAACGTCGCGGCCTTGCCCACGTAGTGGACCGGGGGCACCGGCAGGCGATAGCTGCGGACGACGGGGTAGAGGCCGAGCACGAACGCGTCACGCGCCACCAGCAACGCGACCAGCCACCACGGGATGATCTCCCGCCAGGCGAGCCCGAACAGGGTGGTCGCGATGTAGAGACGGTCGGCGATCGGGTCGAGGTACTGGCCCACCTTGGAGACCAGGTTGTAGCGCCGCGCGATCTTGCCGTCCAGGTAGTCGGTGATGCCGGACGCCGTCAGCACGACGAGGGCCAGACCGTCGCGTTCGGTGAGGATCGCCCAGAGGAAGACCGGCACCCCGACCAGCCGGAGCATCGACAGCGCGTTGGGCACGGTCAGCCACTGGTCGCGCGGGATCAAGGCCTCGTCCGCCGGACGCGTGGCGCCCGGGAAGGAGTCGCCCGACGTGCCGCCCGTGTCCACGGGTCCAGGGTAAGCGGCGAGGCGGTGCCGGACCGCCGCGAGCCCGCCAGAACGCCGCCTCGCGCGCGTCGCCGATGAGTTGGGGTCAGGCGAGGGGTCAGTCAGGGTGAGCGAGGGCAGCCGCCCCGCGACAGGATGTGGTCGGCGGAACCCTCCCCTGACCGTGACCAAGGAGCTGACGATGGCACGCATCACGCCCAACCTGTGGTTCGACTCCCAGGCCGAGGAGGCCGCGACGTTCTACTGCGGGATCTTTCCCAACAGCCAGATCACCCGGGTGGTGCCCTACCTGTCGGAGAACCCGGGCGGCAAGCCCATCGGCAGCGCGATGGTGGTCGACTTCGTGCTGGACGGACTCCCCTATGCCGGCATCAACGGCGGTCCGGAGTTCCCGTTCACCGAGGCGATCTCGCTGCAGGTCAACTGCGCCGACCAGGCCGAGGTGGACCACTACTGGGAGCGGCTGACCGCGGACGGCGGCCAGGAGGGGCCGTGCGGCTGGTGCAAGGACCGGTATGGCGTGTCGTGGCAGGTCGTCCCGGACGCCTGGAACCAGATGGCGGACGGCGACACCGACGGGGTGCGCCGGGCGATGGACGCGCTCTACCAGATGAACAAGATCGACCTGGCCACCCTGCAGGCGGCCTACGACGGGACCCCGGCCCCCGCCACCACCTGAGACGACCGAAGCCCTGGTGAGAACGGTCGTCTCACCAGGGCTTCTGCGTCGGGATGACAGGATTTGAACCTGCGACCCCTTGACCCCCAGTCAAGTGCGCTACCAAGCTGCGCCACATCCCGTTATGGAGTTGTCCTGCCGGTCCTGCCGTGTGCTGAGCGACCTGAACCTTAACGCACCGGTCTGCACACGACCCAATCCCCGGCGGGGACCGGGCAGTCCTGCCTACCTCCCTATCCTGAGGGGGTGAGCACGGTGGCGCAGGAGCGACGCCACCCAGGGGCCATGCTGGTCTGGGGGGCCGGTCTGCTGGCCTACCTGGTCGCGGTGTTCCACCGCAGCTCCCTGGCCGTGGCCGGGCTGGCGGCCGCCGAGCGGTTCGGGATCAGTGCGGCCCAGCTGTCGACCTTCGCGATGCTGCAGCTGCTGGTCTACGCCGGCCTGCAGGTGCCGGTGGGGCTGCTGATCGACCGCTTCGGCCCTCGGCGGGTGATGCTCACCGGGGCAGTCGTGATGACCCTGGCGCAGGCCGGGTTCGCCGTCGCCGACACCTTCCCCCTGGCGCTGGTCGCGCGCGGGTTCGTCGGCCTGGGCGATGCGATGACCTTCGTCTGCCTGCTGCGGCTGATCTCGACCTGGTTCGCCCCGCGGACCGTGCCGACGGTGATGCTGGTGACCGGCCCGGCGGGCCAGTGTGGCGCGATCCTGGCCGCCATCCCGATGACGTGGGCGCTGGCTCAGCTCGGCTGGACCCGCTCCTACCTGCTCGCGGCGGCGACCGGCCTGGTCGTCACCGTGGCGGTGGCACTGGCCGTCCGCGACGACCCCGACCAGCGCGCGGCCAGCGGCCCCGCGCTGTCCTGGGGTCAGGCGCGACACAGCCTGGGGACCTCATGGGCGCAGCCGGGCACCCGGCTCGGCTTCTGGATGCACTTCACCACCTGTTTCAGCATGAACGCGCTCGGACTCCTGTGGGGCTTCCCCTACTTCGTCCTGGGCCAGCGCACGTCCGAGGCGTTCGCGGGCACCCTGCTCACCATCATGGTGCTCTCGCTCGTCGTGAGCGGTCCCCTCCTCGGCCGGGCCATCTCGCTGCATCCGTGGCACCGGTCGACGATCGTCCTGGCCGTCTGCGCGGCCATCGTCCTGGCCTGGGCGCTCGTGCTGGTCTGGCCGGTCCCGGCGCCGCCGTGGCTGCTCGTGGTGCTCGTAGTGGTGGCCGGGGTCGGCGGCCCGGCCTCGATGATCGGGTTCGACGTCGGCCGCTCGTTCAACCCGCTGGAGCGGCTGGCCAGCGCGACCGGGCTGATCAACCAGGCCGGCTTCGTCGCCACGTTGCTGCTCGTGGTGACCATCGGCGTGGTGCTCGACGTGCTGACCCCGGGTGACTCCACGGCATACACCCCGGAGGTGTTCCGGGTGGCGATGGCGACCCAGTTCGTGCTGTTCGCCGTCGGGATGGTGCAGATCTGGCGCTACCGCGGGCGCACCCGTGAGGTCATGGTGGCCGAGGAGCCCGACCGCTGGCCGCCCCAGCGCGCGCGTCGCTAGCGGCGGCGCTTCTCCCGGACGCGCACCGAGATCTCGATCGGGCTGCCCTCGAAGCCGAACCGCTCGCGCAGCCGACGCTCGAGGAACCGCCGGTAGCCAGCCTCGATGAACCCCGAGGCGAAGATGACGAACCGCGGCGGCCGGGTGTCGGCCTGGGTGGCGAACAGGATGCGGGGCTGCTTGCCGCCCCGGACCGGGTGCGGGTGGGCGGCGACGACCTCGCCGAGGAAGGCGTTCAGCTGGGCCGTCGGGATGCGGGAGTCCCAGGACGCCAGGGCGGTCTCCAGGGCGGGGACCAGGCGGGCCAGGTGCCGTCCCGTCGTCGCCGAGATGTTGACCCGGGGCGCCCAGGCGATCTGCACCAGGTCGATCTCGATCTCGCGCTCGAGGAAGTGGTGCCGCTCCTCATCGACGGTGTCCCACTTGTTGTAGGCCACGACCAGCGCACGCCCGGCGTCGATGACCTGCTGGATGACGCGGATGTCCTGCTCCGCGATCGGCTCGGAGGCGTCGACCAGCACGACGGCGACCTCCGCCTTCTCCAACGCGGTCTGGGTGCGCAGCGAGGCATAGAAGTCGGCGCCGCGAGTCTGGTGCACCCGCCGGCGGATGCCCGCCGTGTCGACGAACCGCCAGAGGGTGTCACCGATCTCGATCAGCTCGTCGACGGGGTCGCGGGTCGTGCCGGCCACCTCGTCGACGACCACCCGCTCCTGGCCCGCCAGCTTGTTGAGCAGGCTGGACTTGCCGACGTTGGGCCGGCCCACCAGCGCCACGCGCCGGGGACCGCCGCGCGGGTAGGCGTCAGCGACGGCAGACTTGTCCGGCAGCACGTCCAGGAGCGCGTCGAGCACGTCACCTGAGCCGCGACCGTGCAGGGCGGACACGGGCCAGGGCTGGCCCAGTCCCAGCGACCACAGCATCGCGGCGTCTGCCTCGGCGCGCTGGTCGTCCACCTTGTTGGCGACCAGCACCACCGGCTTGCCCGAGCGGCGCAGCATCTTGACCACGCCCTCGTCGGTGTCGGTGGCGCCGACCGTGGCGTCGACGACGAAGAGCACCGCGTCGGAGAGCTCGACCGCCACCTCGGCCTGCTCGGCGACGCGCAGGTGGATGCCGGAGGCGTCGACCTCCCACCCGCCGGTGTCGACGAGGGTGAACTGCCGTCCGGCCCAGTCGGCGTCATAGGTGACGCGGTCGCGGGTCACCCCGGGCACGTCCTCGACGACCGCCTCGCGGCGGCCGAGGATGCGGTTGACCAGGGTGGACTTGCCGACGTTGGGGCGGCCGATGATGGCCACGACCGGCCGGTAGGCGGCTTCGTCCTCCTCGTCACCATCGCTCGTGACGCCCTCGACCAGGGCCAGGTCCTCGTCGTCGAGCTCGAACTCCTCCAGTCCGGCGCGCAGGGCCACCTCCACCCGGGCGAAGGTCGGGTCCTCGGTCGTCGGCTCGGCCGTGGCGTCCGCCTCGGTGGTGTTGTCGCTCATCGTGTCCTCTCGGCGACGTCCGCGGCTGCCGTCAGCACCCGCACCTGTCGCTTGATCCTGCCGAGCATGCCGACCATGCCCCGCATCCGCAGGGGGGAGACCGCCTCGGCCAGGCCGAAACGGTAGGGGGCGTCGTCCGGGACGCCCAGCACCTCGGCGGCCGGCAGCCCGTTCAGGCCCTCGTGCAGGATGCCCGCGAAACCCTTGGTGGTGGGCGCCTCGGCGGGCGCCTCGAAGAACAGGGACACGGTGCGCTCGTCGTCAGGTCCGACCTCGACGGCCAGGAAGACCGGCGACTGGCACTCGTCCACCCGCTCCATCTGGTCCAGGTGCCCGGCATACCGCTCCGGCAGCGGCGGCAGCCCTTGGCTCAGCTCCAGCAGCAGCTGCAGGCGCTCCCGCTCGGTGACGGCGTGGAACTCCTCGGCCAGCTCGGCCATCGGCACCGGGAGGTCGACAGCGGCACCCGGCGCCGCGTCATACCCGCTCACCGTTCGACCGGCACGCGGACCGCGTTGCCCCACTCGGTCCACGACCCGTCGTAGTTGCGCACCCGGTCGAAGCCGAGCAGGTGGTGCAGCACGAACCAGGTGTGGCTGGAGCGCTCGCCGATGCGGCAGTAGGCCACGACGTCGTCGCTCGGCGACAGGCCCTGCTCGTCCTGGTAGATGGCTTCCAGCTCCGCCCGCGACTTGAAGGTGCCGTCCTCGTTGGCAGCCCGCGCCCACGGGACTGACGCGGCGCCGGGGATGTGCCCGCCCCGCATGGCGCCCTCCTGGGGGTAGTCGGGCATGTGCAGCAGCTCGCCGCTGAACTCCCCGGGGCTGCGCACGTCGACCAACGGCTTGCCCAGGTGCGCCAGCACGTCGTCCTTGAAGGCCCGCGCGGTGGTGTCGTCACGCTCGACGACCGGATAGCTGCTCGGCTGCACCTGCGGCGTCTGCGTGGTCAGCTCGCGCCCCTCGGCGACCCACATGGCCCGGCCGCCGTCGAGCAGCCGCACGTCGCGGTGGCCGAACAGAGTCATCACCCAGAGGGCGTAGGCGGCCCACCAGTTGTTCTTGTCACCGTAGATGACCACGGTCGTCTGCGGGCTGATGCCGCGCTCGCCCATGACCTCGGCGAACCGCTCGCCGTCCACGTAGTCGCGGGTCAGCGGGTCGTTGAGGTCGAGGTGCCAGTCCAGCTTCAGCGCGCCGGGGATGTGGCCGGTCTCATAGAGCAGGACGTCCTCGTCGCTCTCGAGCACGACCAGGTCAGCAGGGTGGTCGCCGGCCAGCTGCTCGGCGAGCCAGTCGGTGGAGACCAGGCGCTCAGGGTGGGCGTAGGCGGCGAACTTGGCGTCGGGGGTGCGCTCGGTCATCGGGGGTCCTTGTGGCCGGTCGTGCGGGCGGTGGGCGGGGTGCCGGGGGTGGGAACGTGCTGCCGGACGGTGCGCAGGACGGCGTCCACCACCTGGTCGAACGTCAAGGCGGAGGTGTCGATTCCGACCACCCCGGGGGCAGGCACGTCGAAGGTGCTGACCGTGGAGTCGTCGGCGTCGCGACGGACGACCTGGTCGCGGGTGGCCTCCAGCGCCCCGGCGTCGTCGGTGCCGTGGACCTCCAGGGCTCGCCGGGACAGGCGGGCAGCCTCGCTGGCGGACAGCAGGATCCGCACCTCGGCCTCGGGAGCGACCACGGTGGTGATGTCGCGACCCTCGACCACGATGCCCGCAGCGTGGCTACGGGCGGTCTCGATGATGGCGCGCTGCCGGGTGCGCAGCTCGGCCCGGACGGCCAGGTTCGTGGCGACCTTGGACACCTCGGTGGAGACCCGCGTGCTCCGGATCGCCTCGGCGAGGTCGGTGCCGTCGACCTGGATGATCGGCGCGTCAGGGTCGGTCCCGATGTCCAGCGGCAGGTCGACCGCGGCCTGGGCCACGGCGTCCTGGTCGGTGAGGTCGAGTCCGCGCTCCAGGCACCACCAGGCCAGCGCCCGGTACATCGCACCGGTGTCGAGGTAGCTGAGCCCCAGGGCGCGGGCCACCGCACGCGAGACGCTGGACTTGCCCGACCCGCTCGGCCCGTCGATCGCGACGGTCACCGGGGGTGCAGCGGGGGTGGGTGACACCCGGAGAGTCTACGGCCGGTCCCGCCCCCCACATTTTGGGAGGACTTTCGGACGGTACCTACGCATTTTGCAGAGGACTTTCGGACGGTACCTACGCATTTTGGTAGGGGTTCTGGACCACCCCGCGAGGCGCCGTCAGAGGCCGGCGGCGCGGTAGAGCCCGCCGACCTCCTCCTTGGTCAGCGGCCGCATCTTGCCCGGCCGCAGCTCGCCCAGCCGCACCGGGCCGACCTGGACCCGGGCCAACGCCTCGACCGGGTGCCCGACGGCGTCCAGCAGCCGGCGCACCACATGCTTGCGGCCCTCGTGCAGCACCACCTCGACGATGGCCCGCCCAGGCTCGCTGTCGACGAGCTTGAAGGAGTCGACCGCCACCCGGCCGTCCTCCAGCTCGATCCCGTCCCGCAGCCGACGGCCCACGTCGCGCGCGACCGGCCCGGGCACGCGTGCGACATACGTCTTGGGCACGACGTAGGACGGGTGCTGCAGCCGGTGCGCCAGCTCACCGTCGTTGGTGAGCAGCATCAGCCCCTCGGTGTCAGCGTCGAGCCGGCCGACATGGAACAGCCGGTCGTGCCGATGCCCGACGAAGTCGCCGATCGACACTCGCCCCTGGTCGTCACTCATCGTGGAGACGACGCCGAGCGGCTTGTTGAAGGCCAGGTAGACGCGGTCGGTGTCGGTGATCACCCGTGTGCCGTCGACGTGGATGACCTGCCGGCCCGGGTCCACCCGCACCCCGAGCTCGGTGACGACCTGCCCGTCGACCTCGACCCGCCCCTCGGTGATCAGCCGCTCGCAGGCGCGCCGGCTGCCGTGGCCGGCCGCGGCCAGCAGCTTCTGCAGGCGCACGCCGTCGGGATCGTGCACGTCGATGGCCGGAACCTTGCCCGCAGGGGGCGGGGTATGGCGTGGTGGCCGGCTGCTGGCGGCACCGCGGGTGCTCCGCTGTCCGCCCTGACCGCCCTGTCCGCCCTGACCGCTAGGCCCGCCGCGCGACCCGCCAGAGCCGCTCGGCCCCCCGCGTGACCCGCCAGAGCTCCGGCCGGAGCGGTCGCCGCCAGGACGGCCCCCGCCGGCGCGACCTCCACCGGGGCGGCCCGCCCCACTGCCGCCGCTACGTCCGCCACGCCCGGTCGATCCGCCGTCCCGACCGCCATACCCGCTCATGCGTGTCCCTCGGCAGCGAGCTCGTCCATGACGTCCTCCGGTGGCAGGTAGGGGGCGATCGGCGGGAGCTGGTCCAGGCTGTCCAGCCCCATCCGCTGCAGGAAGAAGTCGGTGGTGCCATAGAGCACCGACCCGCCTTCGCCGGCGGTGTCGGTGCTGACCTCGTGGACCAGACCGCGGGCGACCAGGGTGCGGACGACGCCGTCGACGTTGACGCCGCGGACCGCACCGATCCGGACCCGCGAGATCGGCTGCCGGTAGGCGATCACGGCCAGCGTCTCCAGCGAGGCCTGGGTCAGCCGGGCCTGCTGGCCACCGAGCAGGAACTTCTCGACGACCGGCGCGTACTCGGGGCGGGTGTAGATCCGCCAGCCACCCGCCATCCGGCGCAGCATGAAGCCGCGCTCGTCCTGGCGGTAGCCCGTCGCCAGCTGGTCGAGCGCGGCGACGACGTCGTCGACGGGCAGCTCGAGGGCGGAGGCCAGGGAGGCCTCGGTGACCGGCTCGTCGACCACCATCAAGACGGCCTCGATCGCCGAACGGGCACCGCCGGGGAAGTCGTTGACGTCGAAGGCCACCTGCTCGGGCGCCGGGTCCGGGGGGTCGCTCGTCCCGGGTCGGTCGATGGTGTCGTGCGTCTGGTCGATCACGGTGCTCAATGCTAGGGGCTGTCCTCGACGACCTCGTCGTCGAACTCGTCGTCGATGTCCACCGCACCCTGGGCGGGCCCGGTCCAGCGCACCGTCAGCTCACCGAGCGGATGCTCCTGCTCCAGGGCCAGGACCCGGTCACGGAACAGCTCGAGCAGCGCCAGGAAGCGCGCCACGATGACCAACGTGGTCTCGGCGTCGGCCACCAGGTCGCGGAAGCTGACTCCCGGTCCGGACATCCCGCCCGGAGCGGCCCGCAGCCTGGCCACCACCAGCTCGGCCTGCTCCCGGACGGACACCTGCGGTGCGTGCAGATGAGTCAGACCCACCGCAGGAGGTGGCTTGGGGATCATCGCTCGCGCCGCGATCATCGCCAGCTGTTCCGGGGTCACGGTCAGCACCAGCTCGGGCAGCAGCCGGGCGAAATGGTCCTCCAGCGCCACCTCGCGGGCGAAGATCCGGCCGACGGTGCCCATCCGCTCCTCGATCTGGGCCGCCACCTGCTTGAACGCGCGGTACTGGAGCAGCCGGGCGAAGAGCAGGTCGCGTGCCTCGATCAGCTCCAGGTCCTCGTCGTCGCGGTCGCCGGAGCCGGGCAGCAGGCGGGCGGCCTTGAGGTCGAGCAGAGTCGCCGCCACCAGCAGGAACTCCGAGGCCTGCGACAGGTCCCACTCGTCGTCGGTCTGCTGGGCCGCCCGGATGTGCGCCACGAACTCGTCGGTGACCTGCGCCAGGGCGATCTCGGTGACGTCGAGCTTGTGCTTGGCGATCAGGCCCAGGAGGAGCTCGAACGGGCCGGAGAAGACCTCCAGGTGCACTTCGAACGGCGTGACCGCCCGCCGGGTGAGCACGCCGCCGGGGACTGCGTCGGTGCGGGCACCGCTGACCCCCCGGGTGTCGGTGGGCACCGGTGCGCTCAGGGAGAGCCGCCGCGCGAGATCAGCTCGCGGGCGAGCTGGCGGTAGGCCTCGGCCCCGCTGTGCGTCGAGGCGTAGGAGGTGATCGGCTCGGCGGCCAGCGTGGCGTCGGGGAACTTCACGGTCCGGCTGATCACGGTGTGGAACACGATCTCCTGGAAGTGGTCGACGACGGAGCGGACGACCTCCTTGGAGTGCAGCGTGCGGCCGTCATACATGGTCGCCAGGATGCCGTCGACCTGCAGGCGCGGGTTGAGCCGGTCGGTGATCTTGTCGATCGTCTCGATCAGCAGGGCGACGCCGCGCATCGCGAAGAACTCGCACTCCAGCGGGATGACCACCCCGTGCGCGGCGGTCAGCGCGTTGACGGTGAGCAGGCCCAGCGACGGCTGGCAGTCGATGAGCACGACGTCGTAGTCGTCCAGCAGCGGGCGCAGCACGCGAGCGAGCACCATCTCGCGGGCGACCTCCCCGACCAGCTGCACCTCGGCAGCGGACAGGTCGATGTTGGCCGGCACCACGTCCAGCCCGGGCACCCGGGTGGTCTGGACGAGCTCCTTGATGTCGTGACCGCGCTCGACGAGCAGGTTGTAGATCGTCACGTCCAGCTCGTGGGTGCGGATGCCCAGACCGACCGACAGCGCTCCCTGCGGGTCGAAGTCGACCAGCAGCACCTTGCGGCCGTACTCGGCCAGAGCGGCGCCCAGGTTGATCGTCGTGGTGGTCTTGCCCACCCCGCCCTTCTGGTTGCACATCGCGATCACCCGAGCGGGGCCGTGGTTGCGCAGCGGTGCGGGGACGGGGAAGTCCGGCATCGGCCTCCCGGTCGGACCCACCTGGCCCGAGCCGGCTCCCTCGGTGCCGGGCAGCAGGTCGTGGGTGGTCGCCTCGGATGTCACAGCGCTCTCCGCTTCCTCGCTCGTGGCCGGCCTCCCGCCGATCGCTCCGACCCTAACTGATGAACCCCTGCCCGGCGGCGAGCCGCTCACCGCGCCCGCGGGTGGGACTGGGCATAGACCTCGCGCAGGTGCTGTGCACTGACCATCGTGTAGATCTGCGTCGTCGTCACCGACGCGTGCCCGAGCAGCTCCTGGACGACCCGGACGTCGGCTCCCCCGTCGAGCAGGTGCGTGGCGAAGGAGTGCCGCAGCGTATGGGGTGACACGTGCCCGGTGAGCCCCGCCCGGTCGGCGGCGCCCTGGATCACCGCCCACGCGCTCTGCCGGGACAGCCGCCCGCCTCGGCTGTTGAGGAACACCGCAGGGTCGCCACTGCCCCGTGCGGCGAACATCGGTCGGCCCCGGACCAGCCACGCGTCCAGCGCCTGCACGGCATACGAGCCCAGCGGCACGACCCGTTCCTTGTTGCCCTTGCCGAGCACCCTGACCAGCGCCGGACCAGCGCCGTCATCACCCTCACGGGCACTCTCCCCGCGGTCGTCGCCGAGGTCGAGGTCGTCGACGTCCAGCCCCACAGCCTCGCTGACCCGAGCTCCGGAGCCGTACAGCACCTCCAGCAGGGCCCGGTCGCGCAACGAGCCGGGGGTGTCGCCGACGGCTGCCGCGTCGAGCAGCGCCTCCACCTGCTCGAGGCTGATCGCCTTGGGCAGCCGCCGTGGCGGGATCGGCGGGGCGACGTCGTGCGCGGGGTCGGTCGAGGCCTCCCCCTCCAGCGCCAGGAACCGGTGCAGGCCGCGCACGGCGACCAGCCCCCGGGCCGCTGAGGTCGCCGCCAACGGTGGGTGGTCGGCGTCTCCGGCGCGCAGGTGCGCGAGGAACCCGGTGACCTCGGCCTCCGACACGTGCTGGGGGTCGCGGATGCCGCGCGAGGCCAGATAGGCCGAGTAGCGGGTCAGGTCGCGCCGGTAGGCCCGCAGGGTGTGCGGGGACGAGCCGCGCTCCACCCTGAGGTGGTCCAGCCAGCCGCGGACCGCCCGACCGACCGGCGTCGCAGGCAGCGAGTCGGCGGCGTCGGTCACCCGCTGATCATCGCAACACCGACTCTCAGGCAGGCCCGCCACCACGCGGGTCAGACACACTGGCGCTCATGCACTGGTATGCCGAGACCCCTGCTCGCCGCTCCCGCCAGATCGTCGGAGACCTGCTGGTCCTGGCCTGGGTGGTGCTGTGGGTGTTGGTCGGACGCTGGGTGTTCGGCGTGGTCCGCACCCTTGCCGCACCGGCCGACCCGCTGCGCAGTGCGGGCACCGGCCTGCGGGAGAAGATGACCGAGATCGCCGGCGCCGTGGTCGACGTGCCTCTCGTGGGCGACACCTTGGACGACCCGTTCCGCAGCGCCGGGTCGATCGGCGACGACCTGGTCTCGGCCGGCAACGGGCTGGACGAGGGCGTCACCCGGATCGCCTGGCTGCTGTCGCTGCTCACCGCGGGCACGCCGATCCTGGTCGTCGCCGGCGCCTACCTGCTGGCCAGGCTGGCGTTCGCCCGGCGGGCCGGTGCGCTTGCTGCCCAGCGGGACACGCCGCAGTCGTTGGAGCTGCTGGCCCTGCGGGCCCTGGTCCACCAGTCGCCGAGGCGCCTCGCCGCCGTCGGGCCGGACCCCCTCGGAGCCTGGCGCGCTCGTGACGTGTCAGCCATCACCCGGTTGGCCGACCTGGAGCTGCGCCGTGTCGGGCTGAGGGCGCGACCCGGGTCGTCGACCGCCTGAGCACGCAAGGGGGGTCAGCGGTGTCGCTCGCGGAGCACCTGCTCGACGTCCGTCAGCGACAGTCCCCTGCTGCGCAGCAGCACCAACAGGTGGAACATCAGGTCCGCCGCCTCGCCGGTCAGCGCGAGGTCGTCCTGCGCGACAGCGGCCAGCGCGGTCTCCACGCCCTCCTCGCCGACCTTCTGCGCGATCCGCCGGGTGCCCCCGAGCAGGAGCGAGGTGGTGTATGACGCGTCCGGCCGCTCGCGGTCGCGCGCCGCGATGAGGCGGTCGAGGTCGTGCAGGATGTCGCCAGTCGGGGTGTCCGGTGGGGTGGTTTCCTCGCCAGTCGGGGTGTCCGGTGGGGTGGTTTCCTCGCCAGTCGGGGTGTCCGGTGGGGTGGTTTCCTCGCCAGTCGGGGCGTCCGGTGGGGTGGTTTCTCGCCACCCGGGGCGTCCGGTCGGGGTGGTGGGGGTGGAGTCGAAGCAGCTGGTGGCGCCGGTGTGGCAGGTCGGCCCGTGCGGGTCGCAGTGCAGCAGCAGCGTGTCGGCGTCGCAGTCGACCTCCACCGAGCGCACCGCCAGGGAGTGGCCGCTGCTCTCGCCCTTGACCCAGAGCACCCCTCGGCTGCGCGACCAGAACGTCGCCAGCCCGGTGTCCAGAGTGGCTGCTGCCGCGGCGCGGTCCATGAAGCCGACCATCAGCACCCGCCCGCTGGTCGCGTCCTGGACGACGGCCGGCAGCAGCCCGTCCAGCTTGTCGAAGTCCAGCTCGTCGAGGTCGACCCCGAAGGACCCGCTCATGCCGCACTGCCCGTGTCGGTGGTCCGCACCTCGACGCCCCGGGCCGCGAGGTGCGCCTTGAGGTCGGGAATCGCGATCTGGCCGGAGTGGAAGACGCTCGCGGCGAGCGCGCCGTCGACGTCGGCCTCGAGGAACACCTGGGCGAAGTGCTCGGGTGTGCCGGCGCCGCCGGAGGCGATCAGCGGGACCGCGCAGACCGCCCGGACCGCACGGAGCTGCTCCACGTCATAGCCCTGCCGGACACCGTCGGAGCCCATGCAGTTGAGCACGATCTCGCCGGCGCCGAGCTCCTGCACCTGCTGCACCCAGTCCAGGGTCGCCACCGGCAGGGCCCGGGTTGCCTCGGGTGAGCCGGTGAGCTGACGGATCCGCCAGACGCCGTCCTCGTCCCGCAGCGAGTCGACGCCCACGACGACGCACTGGGTGCCGAACTCCGCCGCCAGCTCGGCCACGAGCGCCGGTCGGCGGGTGGCCGGGGTGTTGACCGAGACCTTGTCGGCGCCGGCATGCAGCACCGCACGGGCCGCCGCCACCGAGGTGATCCCGCCAGCCACGCAGAACGGGATGTCGATCTGCTCGGCGACCCGCTCGACCCAGGCGACCTCGACGGGCCGCTCCTGCGGGCTCGCGGTGATGTCATAGAAGACCAGCTCGTCGGCGCCCTCGTCGCGATAGCGCGAGGCGAGCCCGACGATGTCGCCCATGTCGACGTGGTCGCGGAACCGGGTGCCCTTGACCACGCGCCCGTCGCGGACGTCGAGGCACGGGATGATCCGCCGGGCCAGGGTCATCTGCTCTCCTCCGCGACGGCCTGCTCGATGGTCAGCCGCCCCTCGAGCAGCGCCTTGCCCAGGATCATCCCCGCGCACCCGGTGCGCCGGGCGCTGCGCACGTCGCCCGCGTCCCGCGCCCCGCCTGACGCCTGGATCGCCAGGCTGGGGGCCGAGTGCGTCAGCATCGTGTAGAGGTTGATGTTGGGTCCGGCCAGGGTGCCGTCCCGGCTGATGTCGGTGCAGAGCAGGTGGTGCAGCCCGGCGTCGGCGTACTGATGCAGCATCGTCGTCAGGTCGGCCCCGCCCTCCACCTCGGTCCAGCCGGCGACCGGCAGCACCCAGGTCCCGTCCGCCGCGGTGCGCGTGTCCAGCGCCACCGTGATGTGGTCGGCCCCGAAGCGCTCGATCCAGCCGATCACCAGCTCGGGGTCGCGGACCGCGAGGGAGCCGACGACCACCCGCTCGGCACCGCCCGCGAGCAGCGCCTCGACGTCGGCCTCCTGGCGCACTCCCCCGCCGGTCTGCACGCGCAGCCCGGTCTCGGTGGAGATGCGGGCCAGCAGGTCACCCAGGGTGTAGCCCCCGGCCCGCGCGGCGTCGAGGTCGACCAGATGCAGCCACTGCGCGCCTCCCAGGGCATAGCCGCCGGCGACCTCGACGGGGTCGTCGCTGTAGCGCGTCTCCTTGGCGTAGTTGCCGCGGTGCAGGCGCACGACCCGCCCACCGCGGACGTCGATGGCCGGGTAGACGGTGAACGACGTATGGGGCTCGACTGGTGTGTTCACGACGCCGCCACCTGGTCAGCCGACTCGACGGCGATGCGCAGACCGAGGTCTCCCACGAACGCCGCGAGCAGGGCGGCGCCGACCGCGGCCGACTTCTCCGGGTGGAACTGCGCGCCCCAGCGGTTGCCGCTGCGGACCACCGCGGCCCACGGGCCGCCATGGTCGGTGGTGAGCAGGGTGTGCACGCCGGGCCGCACGGCATAGGAGTGCACGAAGTAGGCGCGTCCACCCTGGCGCACGGCGCCGGCCACGGGGTCGCCGGCGCCTCTCCCCACGTGGGCCAGCGTGTTCCACCCCATGTGCGGCACCCGCACCCCTGGCCCTGGAGGGATCGGGACGACGTCGCCGGCGATCAGGCCCAGGCAGTCGACCCCGCCGTCCTCGGCGCTCCGGTCGAACAGCAGCTGCATCCCGAGGCAGACCCCGAGCAGCGGTGCGCTCACCTCGCGGAGCACGTCCACCAGCCCTGCCTCGTGCAGTCGGCGCATCCCTGCACCCGCTGCCCCGACTCCTGGCAGGAGCACCCGGTCGGCCGAGAGGATCTGGTCGGCGTCCGCGGTCAGGTCGGCGCGGACCCCCAGCCGGGACAGGGCATTGCGCACCGACCCGATGTTGGTGCCGCCCCCGTCGACCAGCGCGACGCGCAGGCTCACAGCACACCCTTGGTCGTGGGCAGCTCGGTGCCCTCGCGACGGATCGCCTGCCGCAGCGCTCGGGCGACCGCCTTGAAACCCACCTCGACCATGTGGTGGGTGTTACCACCGGTGACCGACAGGTGCAGCGTGCACCGCAGCGCGTCGGCGAAGCTGCGCCAGAAGTGCTCGACCATCTCGGTCGACAGGTCGCCCACGCGGTCCCGGTCGAAGCTGCCGGAGTAGGCGAAGTAGGGCCGACCGGACAGGTCGAGGGCGGCCGTGGCCTGCGCCTCGTCCATCGGCACGGTGAAGCCGTAGCGACCGATGCCGCGCTTGTCGCCCAGGGCGGTCCTGAGCGCCTCCCCGATCGCCAGCGCGACGTCCTCGGCCGTGTGGTGGTCGTCGATGTGTAGGTCGCCCTCGCAGGCCACGACCATCGAGAACCCCCCGTGCTTGGCCAGCTGGTCCAGCATGTGGTCCAAGAAGCCGATGCCAGTGGCCACCTCGATCCGGCCGGGACGGTCCAGGTCGACGTCGACGCTGATCCGGGTCTCGGAGGTGGCCCGCTCGACGTGCGCGGTGCGCGGGCGCGTGACGAGCTCGTGGGCGATGTCGGCCCAGGTCACTGTCGTGTCGGCCAGCTCGGGCTCGGTGGCGTCGCTGGCGACCAGGTAGGCCGGGATGCCGAGGTTGTCGGCGAACTCCCGGTCGGTGAGCCGGTCGCCGACCATGACGCTGCGACCCCAGTCGACGCCGGTGTCCTTGAGCAGGTGGACGACGCGTCCGATGCCCGGCTTGCGGGTCCACGGAGCGTCCGGTCCCGCAGGGTGCGGGTCGATGTGCACCTCACGGAACTCGATGCCCTGGCTCGACAGGATCTGGAGCAGCAGCTCGTGCGGGCCGGTGAACGTCTCGGTCGGGAAGTCGGCGCTGCCCAGCCCGTCCTGGTTGGACACCATCACCAGCTCCCACCCGGCGGTGCGCAGCGCCAGCAGCGCGGGGATCACCCCGGGCACCAGCCTGAGCTTGGCCAGGTCGTCGACCTGGCGGTCCGCGGGTTCCTCGATCAGCGTGCCGTCGCGGTCGACGAACATCACAGGCGTCGGCGTGGTCATGTCTCCCTCACAGGCGGGGTCGTCCCGCCCTCGGTCGTGGCAGCCAGTGTCTCAATCACGGCGTCGACCTCGTCCGGCGCCCCGACGGTCACCCGCAGCGCGTCCTCCAGGCCGGCCACCTGACGCATGTCGCGCACGACGATGCCGGCACCGCGCAGCACGGTGAGCACCTCCTGCGGAGCGTGGCAGCGGATGAGCACGAAGTTGGCCTCACTGCGATAGACGGCACTCACTCGCGGGTCCCGTGCCAGGGCCTCCCCCAGCCGCCGCCGGTCAGCACCGAGCGCCACGGCCCGCCGCCGCATCTCCGCTGCCCGGTCCGGCTCGAGGGCCGCCACGGCCAGGTCGACGGCCGGAGTAGCCAGCGGGTAGGGCGGCAGCACGCCCCGGAGCACCGTGGCCAGGCCGGGATCCGCGACCGCACACCCGATCCGGGCAGCCGCGAGGGCGTGGGCCTTGGACAGGGTGCGCAGGACGACCAGGTTGGGGTGGGCCGAGCGCAGCGCGAGCGTGCTGGGGGCTGTGGTGAACTCGGCATAGGCCTCGTCCACGACCACCACGGCCTGGTCGTGCACGGCGCCGGCCAGCCGGCTCACCTCCTCGAGCGGGACGATGGCGCCCGTCGGGTTGCCCGGACTGGCCAGGAAGACGACCCGGGCCGCGGCCGCCTGCGTCGCCGTCGCCACGGCGTCGACGTCGACGTGCCAGGTGTCCTGCCCGTCCGTGGCCGGCAGCTCGGTGACCGGCACGCCGTGCAGCCGGGCACTGATCGCATACATCCCGAACGTGGGTGTGCACACGACCACCCCGTCCCCTCCGGGGCGGCACAGGGTGCGCACCAGGACGTCGATGAGTTCGTCGCTCCCGCGCCCCACGACGACCTGGTCCGCGGGCACGCCATAGGTCTCCGCGAGCGCCTGGGTCAGTGGCGCGGGCTGCGGGTCGGGGTAGCGCCGGAACCGGCCCTCAGGGTCGACCAGGTGCGCACCGGCGCCCTCGTTGGCGTTCAGCCAGATCGACGGGTCGGGGGCGTCGGAACCCCCCGCGGCCGCGTAGGAGGTGCGCGCGGAGGAGTACCCCGTCCAGCCGACCAGGTCGGGACGCACCAGGTGCAGTGGCGCAGCGAGGGTCATGGCGTTGCTGCCAGCCGGGCCAGGCGGCGGGTGACCGCGCGCTGGTGGGCGTGCAGCTGCTCGGCCTCGGAAAGCTCCACCGCACAGGGCCCCACCGCCGCCAGGCCTTGCGGCGTCACCTGCTGCACGGTCATCGCGACCTGGAAGCTCGCCACGTTGACCCCACCGGTCCAGCGCGCCGCGCCGGCCGTGGGCAGCACATGGTTGGTGCCCGAGCAGTAGTCGCCCAGGGTCTCCGGTGCCCAGTCGCCGAGGAACACCGACCCGGCCCGCTCGACCCGGTCCAGCCAGGCAGCGGGGTCGCGCAGGGCGAGGATGAGGTGCTCCGGCGCGTAGTCGTTGCTGATCTCGAACGCCTGGTCCAGGTCGTCGGTGAGCACGAAGCGGCTGCCCGCCAGGGCCTTGCGGGCGATCGGCGCCCGCGGGAGCTCCTCCACCTGCCGTTCGACCTCGGCGAGCACGGCCACGGCCAGCTCGGCGTCGTCGGTGAGCAGGAGCACCTGGGAGTCCGGGCCGTGTTCGGCCTGGCTGAGGAGGTCGGCCGCGACGAACTCCGGGTCGGCCCCCGAATCGGCGATCACCGCGACCTCCGAGGGTCCGGCGGGCAGGTCGATCCCGGGCCCACCCTCGGCGTTGCTGACCTGGCGCTTGGCCTCGGTCACCCAGGCGTTTCCCGGCCCGAAGATCTTGTCGCACCGCGGCACGGACTCGGTGCCGTAAGCCATCGCGGCGATGGCCTGGGCACCGCCGGCGACCACGATCTGCTCGATCCCGCACTCGGCGGCGGCGGCCAGCACGGCAGGGTCGGCGCAGCCGTTCGGTCCGGGTGGGGTGCACAGCACGACCTGGGGACACCCGGCCAGCTGCGCCGGCACCCCGAGCATCAGCGCGGTCGAGGGCAGCGGAGCCGACCCCGCAGGGACATAGAGCCCGACCCTGCGGATCGGTCGGACCACCCGGCGGCAGGTGACGCCGGGAGCGGTCTGCACCTCGTAGTCCGGAGTCATCCCGGCGCGGTGGAACTCCCTGATCCGTCCGGCGGCCTCGGTGATCGCCTCCCGGAGGGCAGGGGCCAGTGCGGACACGGCCGCCGCGACCTCCGCGGGGGTGACCAGCAGCTCCTGGGGCGACACCCCGTCATACCGCTCCCCCAGCGCGCGCAGTGCGACATCACCGTCGCGCCGGACCTCACTCAGGATCGCGGTCACCGACGCGGTGACCTCGGCTCCGGCGTCGGCTGTCGTGCGGCGCAGCAGCTCGGCCTGCTCCGGCGGGGTCAGCGACGACCACGTGCTGACGCTCATGCGAGCATCCCCTCGACCGGCAGCACCATGAGGGTGTGCGCACCGGCCCGCTTGAGCTCTTCGAGGCGCTGCCAGCTCACCGCGTTGTGACAGAGCACCTGCACGCTGACCTCCTCGGCTCCCTCGACCGACAGCACGGTGGGGTCGCCGCCGTCGGGCAGCCGGTGCAGCACCTCGGGCAGCACCGCGCGGGGGGCCCGAAGCATCAGCAGCCGGGTCTCCTTCAGGCGCATGGCACCGTCGATCCGGCGCAGCAGCAGCTCGGCGATCTCGGCGCGGCCGTCCTCGAGCCGGTGCGTCGGGCCGGCGATGACGGCCTCGCTGTGCAGCAGCGTGTGCACCGGCTTGAGCTGGTTGGCCAGCAGCGTGCCTCCGGTGGACACCAGGTCGCAGACGACGTCTGCCTGGCCCAGCCGCGGGGCGATCTCGACGGACCCGGACAGGGTCACCACGGTGGCCGCCACGTCCTGCTCCTGCAGCCATCGACCTAGCGTGCGGGGGTAGGACGTGGCGATGCGCAGGCCCTGAAGCTGCTCGGGCCCGGTCCACTGCTGGTGCTCCTCGATCGCCAGGTCGAGCCGGCAGCTCCCCCAGCCCAGCTGCCGCACCTCGGCGAGCCCGGTCGGCCGACCGTTCTCGGCGCGCTCCAAGTCGTGTTCGACCAGCACGTTGCGCCCGACGATGCCCAGGTCGCAGACCCCGTCGGCGAGCAGACCGGGGATGTCGTCGTCGCGCACCAGGAGCAGGTCGACGGGCAGCGACTCGCCATAGCAGAACAGCTTGTCCCTGCTCTCCCGCCAGGTCAGACCGCAGGAGGCGAGGAGGTCACGGGCCGGCTCGGCGAGCCGGCCGGAGCGCTGGATGGCGACCCGGAGCCGGTCGCGGGTCAGGGCAGGCGGCGTCATCGGACACCCATGGTGCTGGCAGGCGGAGTCATCAGACCTTCTTCGACGAGGTGGAGAGGGTGGGGAGTCGCGCTCAGGGCTGCGGATGCTCCAGGAGCGCACCGCGCTGGCCGACGCGCTGCAAGGCCGCGCGGTAGCCGCCGCCCCCGTGCTCCAGGCAGCGGGCGACCCGGCCGATCGTCGTCACGCTGACGCCGGTCTCGTCGTGGATCTGGCGGTAGGGCGTGCCCTGGACCAGCCGGGGCACCACCGCCCAGCGGTCGGCCAGGGCTTCCAGCTCGGCGGGCGTGCACAGGTCCTCCAGCAGCGCGTCCATCTGGTCTGCGTCGTCCACGGCGGCCAGCACCTGCGCGAGGTCGGCGCGAGTGCTGGCGGCCCACGCGGGCTCGCCGATCTCACGTCGCTTCATGATGGTCTGCCTTCGGGAGGGTGGCTGCTGGTGTGTGCTAGTGCGCTATCACGCTAACACACGCGACGAGGGCTACCGGTCAGCGTCCCAGCGCTGCCGGTCAGCGTCCCAGCGCGGTGGCCAGCGGCCCTAATCCCATCGGACCCAGGGCCAGCGCCGTCGCGTGCCAGGCCCGCTCCGCGTCGTCGCTCGCGGTCTCGGCCAGCCCGTCGGCGCGAGCCTGCTCCCACAGCCGGGCGCCGACGCAGAACGCCAGGGCCTGGCCGGGCCAGCCCAGATAGCGGTCGACCTCGAACGCAGCGGTGCCCGGGTCCATCCCGGCAGCCGAGACGAGCACCTCCCGCCCGACGGCAGGCGACCAGGCTCCCGCCTGGGTGAACCCGTTGTCCTGCGGGATCTGCAGCCCCAGCTCCTCCCCCAGGTGCAGCCCCAGGTCCACCACGATGCGGGCGGCCCGCCACCGCTGGGCCAGGATCACGGCCAGCCGTTCGCCGTCGTCACGCAACAGCCCCCAGTGGTCGGCGCGGCCCTCGGTGTAGTGAGCCCAGCCCTCGGCATAGCCGTGGACGTGGCACAGGTGCCGTTGCCAGGGATGCAGCCGGTCCTGCGTCATCGTCACGACGTGCTGGAGGTGGTGGCCCGGGATCCCTTCGTGGTGCACCGTGCTGACCTCGCGCCACACCGGGACGTCCGCTTCGCCGAGCGGAGTGGACCAGACGACCCGAGCCGGGCGGGTGCCGGCCGGGTCGGGCGGTGAGTAGAAGATCGCGCCGGAGCCCGGCGCGGCCAGGTGACCCTCGATGCGGCCCAGAGGGCTGTCCGGCCAGTCGAAGATGCGCCCGGCCAGCTGCTCGCGCGTGGCGTCGATCCGCTCCTCGATCCAGTGCACCAGCGGCTCGCCCACCACCACCCGCCCCTCAGGGTCGGCGTCCAGCGCCACCTCAGCCTCGGCGATGGTGCTCTGGCCGAGGCGACGCGCCAGCGCGGTGCCGGTCGCCGTGAGCTCGGCGAGCCGCTCCCAGCCGTAGGCATAGGTCTCGGCCGGGTCGATGGGGGCTCCCAGGAAGGCCGAGGAGGTCACCGCATAGCGCTCGGCCCCGACCGCGTCGCGCTGCCCGCCCCTGGCGGCGTGCACCTCCTCCAGCCACTGCGCGTGCTCGACCATCGAGCGCCTGGCCAGCTCGATGAGCGCGCGGCGGCGGGGCTGGTCCCCCAGTCTCTCGCCGGCCAGACCGAGGTCGTCGTCGCCCCCGGTGTCGGTCCAGCGGCGCATCTGGCCGGCCAGGACGCGGCTCTGTCGCGTCGCGACCACATAGCCCCGCGCGGCGGCGTCCTCCAGGCTGGCTCGGATCTCCTCGAGCGCACCCGGGACCGCCGCGAAGACCTCGGCGACCTGCTCCTGTCCGGCGACCTGGAGCTGGTGCAGCACGTGGTGCACCGGCGTGGCCAGCGGTGCGACCAGACCCGGGGTGAACCCGCAGTCGTGCAGCGCCACGTCCGACCCGAGTCGCTCGGCCATCGCCGACCTCAGCAGCTCATCACCGTGCTCCGCCGCGCCGGCAGCTGACAGCTCGTCGACAGTCCGGGCGGCCAGGTCCCGGGTCGCCTGCAGCGTCGCTGGGTCCCAGCGCGGGAGCACGGACGCAGGCTCCCGGCCGATCGCTCTGGCCGCTGCGGGGTCCAGCTCGGCCAGCGCCGCGACATACCGGTCAGCCACCTCGCGCACGGTGTCCTCGGCCTGGTGTTCGGGTCGCTGCGCCATGCACCGACCCTGCCACAGCGGGGTCAGCCGGCTCGCACCGTGGGGAGCACCACGTCCGCGACCCAGCGCAGCGCCTGGTGCGGGTCGCTGCCCAGCGGAGTGCCCAGCTCGACCGAGTCGGCCCCGGCCGCGGCGAGCTGCAGCACGTGCTCGGCGACCTGAGCCGGGGTCCCGGCGATCGCGAACCGAGCGAGCAGGTCGTCGTCGATCAGCCCAGCCGCCGAGTCCTCGTCACCTGCTGCCAGGGACGCCGCCAGGCGGTCGAGCAGCTCCGGATCCAGGGACACCGTCGGGTCCAGCGGTCCGACGACGTCGAGATACATCGCGACCTCGCGCCGAGCCCGGTCGCGGGCGCAGGCACCGTCGAGGTCGATCACGGTCACCGCGCCGACGGCGATGGTGACGTGCTCGGCGCGCGTCACCGTGCCGGATCCGGCCAGGTCCTGCCGGGCGGCATCGAGCCGCTGCCGCATCCAGGTGACCATCTCGGGGTTGGCGCTCCCCCCGATCTTGACCCGGTCGGCGACCTCGGCGGCCAGGTCGGCCCCGCGCGGGCCCCAGACGCCCAGCAGCACCGGCACCCGGTCCCGGGCCATCGGGACTCGCAGCGCGAAGCCCGGCTCGAGGGAGAAGACCGACCCGTCATAGCCGCTGGTGTCCCCGGCCAGCAGGCGGTCGACCACGGCGACCGTGTCGCGCAGGGCGGCGAGGGGACGTTGCTGCGCGACACCGACCTGCCCGAGCCAGGAGCCCCTGGCCAGACCCAGATACGCGCGCCCGCCGCTGGCCAGGTCCAGGTATGCCGTCTGGCCGGCGATCTCGACCGGATGGGTGAGGTAGGGGTTGAGGCACGCCGCACCGACCTCGAGGCGACTGGTCGCGGCTGCCGCCTCCAGCAGGGCCGGGAGCGGCGGCTGGAAGCCCAGGTCCGCATACACCGACAGCCCGCTGACCCCCGCCGCCTCCGCCGCGGCGGCCAGGCTGGCGTACTCCCCCGGCCGCTTGTCGGACTGCAGGGCGATGGTGACCCGCACCTGGTTCACGTGAGGTCCTCGGTGCGATGGTCGGCCAGGTCTCCGCGCTCGATCCGCATCACCAGGCGCTCGCCGGGGTCGGGGCAGACCGCCTCGCCGTCCTGCGCCATCCAGTCACCCGCAGCGAGCTCGCGCTGCTTGGCCGGGAGCATTGGCAGCACGGCAGCCAAGGCATAGAGACAGAAGTGCCCGCCCTCGGGGATCCGGACCTGGCTCGACTGGGTCACCGTGAAGGAGTCGCCCGGACGCAGCCCACAGACCGAACGGCCCTCGATGCGGTCGACGACCACGCGCAGGTCATAGAGCCGGGTCACGTCCTCCTGGGTCATCGGACCCCCACGCTCAGGTCGCCGAACAGGTGACGGTCGTCGCGGACCACCTGCCCGCCGCGCAGGACCGCGTGGATCCCGCGCAGTGCCGCGATGTCGGTCAGCGGGTCGGCCTCGAGCAGCACGACGTCGGCCAGGGCCCCGACGGCGAGCGTGCCCACCTCACCCGCCATCCCGAGCCACTGCGCCGCGTCAGGACCCGCGGCACGCAGCGCCGCCGCTGGTGACAGACCCGCCTGCACCATCAGCTCCAGCTCGCGGACCGTCGCCGAGGTGCCGTCGACCAGGGCATGCGGGGGCAGGTCGGTGCCCAGCACCAGCCGCACCCCCGCGGTGACCGCGAGGCGCAGCGACTCCCAGTGCCGCTCCCCCGCCGCGCGGGAGCGCTCGAGCATCCACTCCGGGACCCCTCGGTCGCGCAGGAAACCCTCGCACCGGGTCACCAGGATGGTCGGGCACAGCCAGGTGCCCCGCTCGGCCATCAGCGCGCAGACCTCGGGCGTGAGCTGATAGCCGTGCTCGATCCCGTCGACGCCGAGCTGGATCGCCCGGTGGGCGACGGCGGCGGGCCCGCAGTGCGCCGTCACCTGCCGTCCCCAGTCGTGCGCCGTCTCGATGACCGCGCGCATCTCCTCGTCGGTCAGCTGCGGGGTGTCGATGCCCTCGTGCTCCCCGGCCAGGCCCCCGGAGATGCACACCTTGATGAGGTCGGCACCGCGCTTGAGCTGCTCGCGGGTCACCCGGCGGAAGTCGTCGGGACCGTCGGCCTCCATCGCGTCGGCGTCGTGGCCGTGGCCACCGGTGCAGCACAGCGCGTGGCCTGCGGTGCGGATCCGCGGTCCGGGCAGGGTGCCCGCCTCGATCGCGGTGCGCAGTGTCATGTCGAGGTAGTCGCTCTCGCCGACCAGCCGCACGGTCGTCACGCCGGCCTGCAGCGCCCGCTGCGCCTCGCCGGCCATGGTCAGCGCCATCCCCGGGGCGCCGGCAGCTCGGACCGCGTCGCCCTCCGAGCCCGGCAGGGCCAGACCGAGGTGCACGTGCATGTTGACCAGTCCCGGCGACAGCACCTGTCCGGTGAGGTCGACCTCGCGTGCTCCCGCATCGGCACGGAGCGTGTCGGGGGAGCCGATGGCGGCGACCCGGCCGTCCGCGCCGACGAGCAGCGCCTGGCCGTCGCGGAGAGTCCCGGCGTCGACGTCGACGATCCGGGCACCGGTCAGCAACAGGGGCAGCGAGCTCACGGGTCCCCCTCAGACCTGCGGCTGCGCGAGCTCGACCCGCAGCGCCGCCACGACCTCGTCGCGGGGCACCGTGAACTGGTCGCCGCGGCGCAGGTCCTTGACCGTCACGGTCCCGGCCTCCACCTCCTGGTTGCCCAGGATGGCGACGAACCGGATGCCGGCCCGGTCGGCGTACTTCAGCTGCTTGCCCAGCCTGCCCCCGTCGAGCACGACCTCGGTGTTGATGCCGGCGCCGCGCAACGTGCTGGCCAGTCCGACCTGCTCGGTGAGCAGGGCCTGGTCGACCTGCGGCACCAGCACCTGGACGGTCGACTCCGAGGTCGAGACCAGCCCGGCCTCACGCAGCTGCCAGAACAACCGGGACAGGCCGATCGAGATGCCGACCCCCGGCAGCCGCGAGGGGGTGTACTGACCCGCCAGGTCGTCATACCGCCCACCGGAGCAGATCGAGCCGATCTGGGGGTGCTCGTCCAGGGTCGTCTCGTAGACGGTGCCGGTGTAGTAGTCCAGGCCGCGCGCGATGGAGAAGTTCAGCGCGTAGTCCGACTCGGGCACACCGAGGGCGCGGACCAGCTCGAGCACCTCGCGCAGCTCCTGCGCCCCCTGGGCCAGCGCGGCGGACCCCGCGGACCGCGACTGCACCGCCTCCAGCTGGGCCAGTGCGTCCTCGTGTGAGGTCGACCGCACAGCGACGAAGGCCAGCACGGACTCCACCTGCTCGGGCGCCAGGTGCAGCTCCGGACCCGCGAGAGTCTGTCGGACGTGGTCGGCGCCCCGCTTGTCCAGCTTGTCCACCTCGCGCAGCACGGCGGCCTGGCGGTCGGTGCCGTAGATGCCGAGGTCCTCGAAGAACCCGCGCATCAGGCGCCGGTTGTTGAGGCTGATCGTGAACGGCCCGATTGCCAGCTCGGTGAAGATCGCATGGATGACCGCCGGGCACTCCGCGTCGTGCCGGACCGAGAGCTGGTCCTTGCCGATGATGTCGACGTCGCACTGGTAGAACTCGCGGAACCTGCCGCGCTGCGGCCGCTCCCCGCGGTAGACCCGCTGCAGCTGGTAGCGGCGGAACGGGAAGGTCAGCTCGTGCTCGTGCTCGGCGACGTAGCGCGCCAGGGGGACGGTGAGGTCGAAGCGCAGGGCCAGCTCGGGGTAGGCCGCGTCGTCGCCCGCCTCGCGCGCCTTGTCCAGGGCACCGGTGGACTGGACGAAGTAGACCTGCCGCTCGGTCTCTCCTCCGGTCTTGGTGAGCAGGACGTCCGAACGCTCGAAGGCGGGAGTCTCGATCGGCAGGAAGCCGAAGCGCTCGAAGCCGGCGCGGATCACGTCGAGCATCCGCTGGAAGGCGATCTGCTCGGTCGGCAGCAGCTCGAGCACGCCGGGCGGGGTGCGGGGGGTGATCACGGCCGCGAGTCTACAAATCGAGGAGGAACGGGTTGGTCGATCGCTCCCGCGCCATCGTCGTCGCGGGTCCGTGGCCCGGGAGCACCAGGGCGGTGTCCGCGAGCGGCAGGATGACCTCCCGCAGGCTGCGCAGCATGGCGGAGTGGTCGCCGCCGCTCAGGTCGGTGCGCCCGATGGAGCCGGCGAAGAGGACGTCGCCGGACAGCACGGTGCGGTCGACGTCGGCGCCGTCGACCGGCGGGACGCCGTCGAGGCCGAAGATGACGGACCCCTCGGTGTGTCCGGGCGCGTGGCTGACCTGGACGCTCAGCCCCGCCAGGTCCAGGGACTGGCCGTGGGTGAGGGTGACCAGCTGCTCGGGCTCCCGCCACGTCGCCGAGCGGCCGAACTGCTGCTCCAGCATGGCGAGCAGGCCGGGGTCCATCAGCGCGAGCGGGTCAGCCAGCCGGTAGGCATCGTCCTGGTGGATGTGGGCGGCGACGGTGCCCCCGCAGACCGGCGTCACGGCATACACGTGGTCGAGGTGACCGTGGGTCAGCAGCACTGCTGCGGGTCGCAGGCGGTGCTCGCGGACGACCTCGGCGACGGCGTCCTCGACACCGATGCCGGGGTCGACGACGAGGCACTCCTCGCCCGGCCCGGTGGCGATCACGTAGCAGTTGGTGCCGAAGGCGGCAGCTTCGATGGTGGTGAGCAGCACCCTGCCATTGTGGTCGACCGGGCGACCTGACCGAACCGTGTCCAAACCGAAACCGGCTCGTGACCCAACCTCTGTGACCCCGTGCCTATGCTCGCAAACGGCCGGGCTGCCACCACGGTGGTCGCCCACGAGCGCTGACCATGACGACGACCCGACTGGTGTGGAGGCAGGGATGAGCTGGGCTCGCAGACTTCTCCTGCCAGCGGTGGCGTGCCTGGCGCTGCTCGCCGGATGCGGCTCGGATGACGGCTCACCCGGGGTCAGCAACGCCGAGGTGACCGCGAACGGGTGCACGACGCCCCCACCCTCTCCCCCGGAGATCACGACCTACGACAGCACGGCGGCACCGACCGCGCCGAGCGACAGTGACCTGACGGCGACCATCTCGACGAACTGCGGCGAGGTCCAGGTCGAACTGTTCGGCGACCTGGCCCCCGTCACGGTCGCCTCGTTCGAGATGCTGGCCGGCAGTGGCTACTGGGACCAGAGCCCGTGCCACCGGCTGACCACCGAGGGCATCCACGTGCTGCAGTGCGGCGACCCGACCGGCACCGGTCGCGGCGGTCCGGGCTACACCTTCGGGATCGAGAACTCCCCGCCGACGGCCGCTACCCGGCCGGCACGGTGGCGATGGCCCGCAGCGAGGACCCGAACAGCAACGGAGGCCAGTTCTTCATCGTCCAGCAGGACACCGAGCTGCCCGTGCGCGGTGGCGGCTACAGCATCTTCGGTAAGGTCACGAGCGGAATGGAGGTCATCGACCGGATCGCCGGACAGGGAGTCCTGGGCGGCGGATCGGACGGTGCACCCGCTCAACCGGTCAGCATCCTGTCGGTCGAGGTGGAACAGGGAGAGGCTTCGAGTTCGTGAGTGAGCAGTCGTCGAGCGGCACACCGGTGCCGCCCATTTCCGTGCCCGAGGGCGTCGCGCAGGTCGAGCAGACCCCGGTGGCCGAGGACGTGACACCCGAGGTCGAGGTCGTCACCCCCAGCCCCGACGAGACCACACGCCAGGCCAGCGAGGACGCAGCCACTGGGCAGACCGAGGCATCGGTCGAGCCGGACGTTGAGCCAGCACCCGCCGAGGTGACCGAGGACGTCGCCCTCAGCACTGAGACTGACGTGGCGGCGCCTGGTGACGACGTCGAGGCGGCCGTGCCCAGCCACGATGGAGACCGCGAGGCCTCCGTCGCGGAGCCGGTGGCTGGACCGTCCTCCGAGACGACCGTCTCACCCGAGGCAGTCGACGTCGCAGAGACCGAGGAGCCCGAGTCCGCAGCTGAGGCCTCGGAGGCGGCAGCGCCCGCGTTCGCCGAGTCGTCGGAGGCCGACGGTGCTCGCCGAGACCCCCGAGGCTGCTTCACTGCCAACCGCGGCGGAGCCCGCCGAGGCACCCGAGGCCCTCGAATCCGCAGACTCACCAGCACCCGAGCCTGCTGAGTCGACAGAGGCTGTGGAGTCAGCGGCGCCCGAGGACCCCCAGGCGCCCGAGGACGCGCAGGCGCCCGAGGACACCCCGTCACCGAGGCGCCCGAGGACACCCCGGCACCCGAGGCGCAGGACAGCACCACCCAGCGCCCCGAAGACGCAGCGTCCGAGGCACCCCGGCACCCGAGGCCGCCGAGGCACCCCTGCCCCGAGCGGCGAGTCAGAACCACCACAGCTCCCGAAGTGCAGCGTCAGCAGCACCGAGCCCGCGGGCAGCCGAGCCCGCGAGCAGCCGAGCCCGACGAGGCAGTCGTCGCTGCCGCACCGAGCCCGGCGCCGACGCCCGGCCCGCGCCCCAAGGCCCCGTCGCCGGCGGACTTCGCGTCGCGTCGACCGTCTGTCCAGCCGATCGTCACGCCCGCTGCGACGCACCATGCGCCGAGCGAGTCGATGAAGTTCGGACGTGTCGGGGAGGACGGCACAGTGTTCGTCACCGACGGCGAGGAGGAGCGCGCAGTCGGCTCCTACCCCGGCGTGAGCGACGACGAGGCGCTGAACTACTTCGCCCGCAAGTACGACGAGCTGTTCGCCTCAGCGGAGCTGCTGGCCCAGCGGCTGGCACAGACCGACCTGTCCGCCCATGACGCTCGCGAGTCGCTGAAGACCCTGCGTGACCAGATCGGCGAGGCCAACGTCGTGGGCGACCTGTCCGCGCTGCGGGCCGAGGTCGAGACGATCGCCGCCGCCACCAAGGTCAAGTCGCGGCAGGAGACCGAACAGCGCACCGCGGCCAAGGCCGAAGCAGCGACAGCCCGTGAGGCGCTGGTGACCGAGGCCGAGGAGCTCGCCGGTCGCGACCCGAGCAAGGTGCAGTGGAAGCAGGCCAGCACCCGGATGCGGGAGATGACCGGCGAGTGGCAGACCATGCAGAAGCAGGGCCCCAAGCTGGACAAGCCCGTCGAGGACGCCCTCTGGCAGCGGCTGCGCGCGGCTCGCGCCATCTTCGACAAGAACCGCAAGACCTTCTTCAGCCACCTGGACGAGGAGCACTCCGAGGCCAAGCGGGCCAAGGAGAAGCTCGTCGCCGAAGCCGAGAAGCTGGCCGCCAGCAAGGACTGGGGTCCGACGGCCGGCGCCTTCAAGGCTCTGATGCAGCAGTGGCGCCAGGCCGGCCGTGCCGCCCGGACCGACGACGACGCCCTCTGGGAGCGGTTCAAGTCGGCGCAGGACAGGTTCTTCGCCGCCAAGGACGAGATCGTCGCGGTGGAGACCGCCGAGTTCGAGACCAACCTGACGGTCAAGGAAGGCCTGCTCACCGAGGCCGAGTCGCTGCTGCCGGTCACCCGCGAGTCGTTGGAGAAGGTCAAGGCCAGCCTGCGCACGATCCAGGACAAGTGGGACGCCGCCGGCAAGGTGCCGCGTGAGGCGATGTCCCGGATCGAGGGACGCATGCGCAAGGTCGAGCAGGCCGTGCGTGACGTCGAGGACCAGCGCTGGAACTCGGTCAACCCCGAGCGCAGCGCCCGGGCGCAGTCGATGGTCGCCATGTTCGAGCGCGCCATCCAGGGCGCCGAGCAGGAGCTGGCCGCGGCCCAGGCCGCCGGCAACGAGCGCAAGATCGCCGACGCGCAGCGGTCGCTGGACTCTCAGCGCGCGCTCCTGGACTCGGCTCGGTCCGGACTCGCCGAGTTCGGCGGCTGAGCCGGTGAGCGGGGCGTCGGCGCGCAGCTGGCTCGGCTTCGACGCTGACGAGGTTGCCGAAGGGCTCTGCGCCTATCTCGACGCGTCGCCGTCGCCGTTCCACGCCGTCGAGCAGGCAGCCCTGCTGCTCGAGGCACACCAGTTCGTCCGGGTCGAGGAGACTCAGCCGTTTCCCACCCAGCCAGGTCGCTATGTCGTGCTCCGCGGTGGCTCCCTCGTGGCATGGTCGTCCGCCGACGACAACGCACCCGCCACGCCATACCGGGTGGTCGGTGCGCACACCGACTCCCCCAACCTGCGGGTCAAGCCGCGCCCCGATGTCGTCCGGGCGGGCTGGCAGCTGCTCGGCGTCGAGGTGTATGGCGGTCCGCTGCTGAACTCCTGGCTCGACCGGGACCTGGGGCTGAGCGGGCGGGTGGCGGTGCGCACCGACGGCGGCTACCAGACCCACCTGCTGCTGGTCGACGAGCCGATCCTGCGGGTCAGCCAGCTGGCGATCCACCTCAACCGTGAGCTCAACACCGAGGGCCTGCGGCTCAACGCCCAGCAGCACCTGGCGCCACACTGGGGGCTCGGCGAGCACCCCGCGGACTTCCGTCACTGGCTGGCCGAGCAGCTCGACGTCGAGCACGGCCAGGTGATGGCCTGGGACGTGATGGCCCACGACCTCACCCCTGCCCGGCGGATCGGTCGCGACCGCGACCTGCTCGCCTCGGCCCGGCTGGACAACCTGGCGACCAGCTATGCGGCCGTGCGTGCCCTCCTGCACGCCACCGGCGCGCCGGCACCGGGGCTGACCCCCGTCATCGCGCTCTTCGACCACGAGGAGGTCGGCAGCACCTCCGAGCGCGGCGCCCAGTCGACCCTGCTGCCGGCCGTGCTCGAGCGGATCGTCCTGGCCCGCGGCGGTTCGCGGGAGGACTACCTGCGAGCACTGGCCGGGTCGGTGATCGCCAGCGGCGACATGGCTCACGCGACCAACCCCAACTACGCCGACCGCCACGAGCCCGGCCACCAGGTGCGGATGAACGGTGGTCCGGTCCTGAAGGTCAACGCCCAGCTCCGCTATGCCACCGACGGCGTCGGCGCCGCGGCGTTCGGGCTGGCCTGTGACCAGGCCGGCGTGCCGATGCAGACCTTCGTCACCCGCACCGACCTGCCGTGCGGCTCGACCGTCGGTCCGATGACCTCGGCGCTGACCGGCGCCACGACGGTGGACTTCGGGGCGCCGACGCTGTCGATGCACTCCACCCGCGAGGTCTGCGGTGTCGCCGACCAGGCGATGTATGCCGCGGCGCTGGCCGCGTTCCTCACCCCGGCCTGAGGCCCCGAGGGTTGCCGCGTCGCCGGGCCGGACGGGTCAGGGCGTGCGGTTGCGCTTGTGCGGGTCGGTGGCCGAGGTGCCGGTGATCCGGTAGGCGTCCAGCACCGCGTTGACCCGCTTGACCGACCGGATGACCGAGTCCAGGTGGCTGGGGTCGGCCATCTCGAAGCTGAACCGGGACAGCGCGACCCGGTCCCGGGAGGTCTGCACCGAGGCCGAGAGGATGTTCACGTGCTGGTCGGACAAGGTCCGGGTGACGTCGGTGAGCAGACCAGGCCGGTCCAGCGCCTCGACCTGCAGCTGCACGAGGAAGACCGACGACGCGGTCGGTGACCAGGCGACCTTGATGAACCGCTCCGGATAGCGCTTCAGCGACTCGGCGTTGGCGCAGTCCGTGCGGTGCACCGAGACGCCGTTGCCGGTCGTGACGAAGCCCATGATCTCGTCGCCGGGCACGGGCGTGCAGCACTTGGCGATCTTGACCCACACGTCGTCGGCGCCGATGACGGTGACACCGGGGTCCAGGGTCGGGGTGCGGCCACGCCGGGGCAGGGTGGCCTCGGCCAGGTCCTCGGCGGCGCCCTCCTCCCCGCCGAGTGTGGCGACCAGCTGCTTGACCACGTGGGCCGCCGAGACGTGGTTCTCCCCCACCGCGGCATACAGGCCGTCGATCGAGGTGTAGCGCAGCGCGGCGGCGACCGCGGTGAGCGTGTCGTGCGACATCAGCCGTTGCAGCGGGAGGTTCTGCTTGCGCAGTGCCTTGGCGATCTGGTCCTTGCCGCCGTCGATCGCCTCTTCGCGGCGCTCCTTGGAGAACCACTGCCGGATCTTGTTGCGCGCCCGCTGGCTCTTGACGAAGGTCATCCAGTCCCGGCTCGGCCCGGCGTCCTCGGCGCGGCTGGTCAGGATCTCGACGACGTCGCCGTTGGTCAGCGTGGAGTCCAGCGGGACCAGCTTGCCGTTGACCCGGCCGCCGACGCAGTGGTGGCCGACCTCCGTGTGCACCGCGTAGGCGAAGTCGACCGGCGTCGCGCCGGACGGCAGTGCCATGACGTCCCCGCCGGGGGTGAAGACATAGACCTCGGCGGCACTGAGGTCGAAGCGCAGGGACTCCAGGAACTCCCCCGGGTCGGCGGTCTCCCGCTGCCAGTCGAGCAGCTGGCGCAGCCACGCCATCCCCTCGATCGGGCCGGTGCCTCCGTCCGGTCCGATCGCGACCTTGCCGGCGGCGCCGGGGCCGTCCTCCTTGTACTTCCAGTGGGCGGCGACGCCATACTCGGCGCGGCGGTGCATCTGGTGGGTCCGGATCTGCACCTCCACCGGCTTGCCGTCCGGGCCGATCACCGTGGTGTGCAGCGACTGGTACATGTTGAACTTCGGCATCGCGATGTAGTCCTTGAACCGCCCCGGCACCGGGTTCCACCGTGCGTGCAGCGCACCCAGCACGGCATAGCAGTCCTGCATCGTGTCGACCAGGACGCGCATCGCGACCAGGTCGTAGATCTGCTCGAAGTCGCGCCCCCGCACGATCATCTTCTGGTAGACCGAGTAGTAGTGCTTGGGCCGCCCGGTGACGGTCGCCTTGATCTTGGCGTTCTTGAGGTCGGCGCCGATCTGGGCACGCACGGTGGCCAGATACTCCTCGCGGGCCGGCGCCCGCTGCGCCACCATCCGCACGATCTCGTCATAGACCTTGGGATAGAGCTGGGCGAAGGAGAGGTCCTCCAGCTCCCACTTGATCGTGTTCATCCCCAGGCGGTGAGCCAGCGGGGCGTAGATCTCCAGGGTCTCGGCCGCCTTGCGCGAGGCGCTCTCCGGCGAGACGAAGCGCCAGGTGCGGGCGTTGTGCAGCCGGTCGGCGAGCTTGATCATCAGCACCCGGATGTCGCGCGCCATCGCCACGACCATCTTGCGCACCGTCTCGGCCTGCGCCGCCTCGCCGTAGACGACCTTGTCGAGCTTGGTCACCCCGTCCACGAGCATGGCGATCTCCTCGCCGAAGTCTCGGCGCAGCTCGCCCAGCCCGTAGGCCGTGTCCTCCACCGTGTCGTGCAACAACGCGGCCGCCAGGGTCGAGGGCGTCATTCCCAGCTCGGCGAGGATCGTCGCGACGGCCAGCGGGTGGGTGATGTAGGGGTCGCCGCTCTTGCGCAGCTGTCCGCGGTGGGCCTGCTCGGCCACGTCGTAGGCGCGGACGATCAGGTCCGAGGTCGGCCTTGGGGTGGGTGGCGCGGACCGCGCGCAGCACCGGCTCCAGCACCGGGTTGCCCCCGGGCCGGGCACCCCCCAGCCGCGCCAGCCGGGCGCGCACCCCGCCGGAGTGTTGCTGCGCCGGCACGGCGGGCAGCACCGTCTCGGCGTCGGCCTGGGAGGAGGTCGGCGTCGCGACGTCCTCACTCATGGAGCAAGTCTAGGCGTGGGCACCAAATGGCCGGCCTGCTGCCGGGTGGGCTGCCGGGCAGGAGGTGTCAGGTGGTGATCAGGGCGTAGACGTCGCGGCCGGCCAGCGCCTCCCGGCCCGGCAGGAAGCCGAGCTCGAGGATCACCTCGACCGCCACCACCACCCCGCCGCAACGCTCCACCAGGTCGCAGGCCGCGGCTGCCGTGCCGCCGGTGGCCAGCACGTCGTCGACGACCAGCACCCGTTGCCCGGGACGGATCGCGTCGGTATGCAGCTCGATCGAGGCGGTGCCGTACTCCAGGGCGTAGTCGACCCGGTGGGTCAGCGCCGGCAGCTTGCCCGCCTTGCGCACCGGCACGAACCCCGCGTGAAGCCCGTGCGCGAGCATCGCGCCGATGACGAAGCCGCGGGCCTCGATGCCGACGACCAGGTCGACACTGCCGCGCCGGCGGGTGACGACGTCAGCGACGACCCGGTCACGCAACGGCACGTCGAGCAGCAGCGGCGAGAAGTCCTTGAACAGGATCCCCGGCTCCGGGAAGTCGGGGATGTCACGCAGGCTGGCCGCCACGTCCTGCGCCAGGGCTGGGTCCTGCGTCGCCGTCACGTGGTCGCTCATTGACCCATCCTGTCAGCGCCTCCGGCTTTATCGGGTCACCCGATAAACCCCGGCTTCACCCGGGTCTGCTTGCGGGGTGAAGCCGGGGTTTCCGGGGTGAAGCCGCTCGGCGGGCCGAGCCGACCGCGCGGGGTTTATCGGGTCACCCGATAAAGCCCGGCTTCACCCGGGTCTGCTTGCGGGGTGAAGCCGGGGTTTCCGGGGTGAAGCCGCTCGGCGGGCCGAGCCGACATCCCGCCAGGGACGTGTCAGCTCCGCCGCGACCGGCGCTTGGGCTGGTTGCGTGGGCCGCGCTGGGCGTAGGGGTGCACCTGACGCCCCGGCGCGACGACCCGACCTGGGGACACGGCGCCGTCGCCGGCCTCCGCCCCGCCGGCATACGCCTGGTCACCCAGCACGGCGTCCTGCTCGACCAGGCCGCCCTGCAGAGCCTCCGCGCCGGTCGAGTGCTCAGCCGCACCGGAGCGACGGTGCCGGTTGGACCGCTTGGCCAGGTCCTTGATCTCCGGCTCGTTCTCCCGCAGGTGGACCAGCAGCGGGGTCGCGATGAAGACCGAGGAGAAGGTGCCGACGGCGATGCCGATGAACAGCGCGATCGCCAGGTCGAGCAGGGTGCCCGGACCGATGAACGCCAGACCGGCGATGAGAATCGTCAGCACCGGCAGCAGCGCCACGACGGAGGTGTTGATCGAGCGGACCAGCGTCTGGTTGACGGCGAGGTTCGCCGCGTCGGCATAGCTCATCCGCCGGGTGTCCAGCGCCTGCTCGGTGTTCTCACGGACCTTGTCGAACACCACGATCGTGTCGTAGATGGAGTACCCGAGGATCGTCAGGAACCCGATCATCGAGGCGGGCGAGACCTCGATGCCCAGCAGGGCATAGACCCCCACGGTGAACAGCACGTCGTGCAGCAGGGCGACCAGAGCGGCCGCCGCCATCTTCCAGGTGCGGAAGTAGACGGCCAGCACCAGTGAGACCAGCAGCAGGAACGCGACCAGCGCCTGGATCGCCTTGGTGGTCACCGTCTGTCCCCACGAGGGGCCGATGAACGAGCTGGTGACCTCGGCGACCGGGACCCCGAACTCCTCGCTGAGGGCGGTCCGCAGATCCTCGGCCTCGGTGTTGTCCAGCTCGCCGGTCTGGATCCGGACCGTGCTGTCGCCGATCTGGGTGACGGTGACCGCCTCGGCGTCAGGCTGGGTGCCCCGGACGACCCCGACTGCACGATTCTCGTAGTCCTCGAGCTGGGTGACGCTGCCGACCCGCAGCTCGGTGCCGCCGCGGAACTCGATCCCGAAGTTCAGGCCTCGGCCGAACAGACCGACCAGCGAGAGCAGGATGAGACCGGCCGAGACGGCATACCAGACCTTGCGCCGGCCGACGATGTCGAACGACCGCTTGCCGCTGTAGAGCTCGTTGCCGAAGGTGGCGAAACTAGCCATCAGACGATGCCTCCCTCGAGCTGTTCCCGGGTGGGTCCGGTGCGTTTCTTCGGCTCCGGCTCGGCGAACCGTCCGCGGCCGAGGTAGGTCGCGCGCTTGGCCCCGAGGTGCTCGGGGTCCATGCCGGACCACTTGTGGCCCTCCCCGAAGAACCTGGTGTTGGCCAGCATGCTGACGACCGGGTGGGTGAACATGACCACGACCAGCAGGTCCATGACGGTGGTCAGGCCCAAGGCGAAGGCGAACGCCTTGACCCCCGACTCCGACAGCCAGTAGAGGATGGCGGCGGCCAGCAGGTTGACCAGGTCGGAGATGAGGATGGTGCGCCGGGCCCGCGCCCAGCCGGTGTCGACCGCATAGCGCAGCGGGCGGCCGGCCCGGACCTCGTCACGGATCCGCTCGAAGTAGACGATGAAGCTGTCGGCGGTGATGCCGATGGCCACGATCAGCCCGGTGACACCGGCCATCGTGAGGCGGAAGTTGTTGCTCCACCCCAGCAGCGTGACGACCCCGTAGGTGAGGGCCGCCGCGACCAGCAGGGAGCCGACGGTCACCAGCCCCAGCGCGCGGTACTGCAGCAGGCTGTAGATGAAGACCAGGAGCAGGCCGATGATGCCGGCGATGACACCGGTGCGCAGCTGCTCGTCACCCAGCTGAGGGCTGACCTGCTCGCTGGTCTGCACGGTGAAGCTGATCGGCAGCGCACCGAACTTGAGCTGGTTGGCCAGCGTGGTGCCGGTCTCGTTGGTGAAGCCACCGACGATCTGGGCCTGCCCGTTGGGGATCGGGCCGTTGACGCCGGGAGCGGAGATCACCACGCCGTCCAGCACGATCGCGAACCGGTTCTGGGTGCTGTTGTTGGGGTAGGAGAACAGCCGCGTAGTGATCTCGCGGAAGGCCTCCCGGCCCTCGTCGTTGAAGTTGAGGCGCACCTCGACCCGGCCCGTCGGGTTGCCGGTCTGGTTGAGCTCCGGGCCCGACGAGGCGTCGACCAGCTCACCGCCGCTGAGCTCGGACGGGCCCAGGATGTACTTCTCCAGGCCGCCCTCGCTGCAGGCCACGATGGGCAGGTCCGGGCTGGCGGCCGAGGCAGCCTCAGCAGCAGCCTGGTCGTTGCAGTCCAGGTCCAGGAACTCCTGCTGCAGCTCCGGGGTCACCCAGGCCAGGTCGCTGGCGTTGGTGGGCGTGGCCGTGGGCGGGGCGGTCTGGGTGGACCCGTCGGTGTCGCCGGTGCCGGTGGGCTCCGTCGTCGTCGTGGCGCCGTCGGCGCCGGTGGCGGTCGGCGGGCTGGTGTTGGCCTGGGGAGCCAGCAGCCCCTCGGGGTAGGCACCCTCGGTGGCCGTCGCAGGAGAGGTGCTGGTGGCCGGAGCCGTGCCGGTGGCCGGCGTGGTGCCGGTGGCAGGAGCCGTCGTGGTGGCCGTCCCTGTGCTGGTGCCCGTCGGTTCGGAGGGGTTGAGCGTGTCGCCGGGCAGGACTCCCTGGGGGAACGGCAGCTCCCGGGTCGGGGTCGGCGGTGTCGTCGAGTCCGGCAGGACCGGCTGGGCGACCAGGACGGTGCGGAAGCGCAGCTGGGACGAGCGGCTCAACGCCTCGAGCTGGTCGGCGGACGGGGTCCCGGGGATCGAGACGACGATGTTGGTGGAGCCCAGTCGAGAGACCTCGGCCTCGGCCACGCCGCTGCCGTCGATCCGGCGCCGGATGATGTCGACGGCCTGGTCGACCTGCTCGCCCGACACCTCGCCGCCGCCTTCGACCACGGGCTCGATGACGATCTGGCGGCCACCAGCGAGGTCAAGACCGAGCAGGGGGCTCAGCTGGGCCGGCGGGTTGCCCCAGGTGTGAGCCGCGCCGAGCCCGCCGAACAGGACCAGCCCGAGGGCCAGCAGGGCCAGCAGGGTCCGCCGGGCATGGCGGTTGCGGGGGTTGCGCGCCATGGCGTCCTCAGCGACCGTCGGGACGCGAGGTCCCGTCGGGGGTGGTGCCGTCCGGGCCGTCCGTGACGGCGCCCGGCTCGAGCACCTCGTCGTCGCTCAGGGCCGACTCGTCCGCGTCCCCAGGACCGGCGGCGGGGGTGACCGGGGCGCGCAGTATGGCGCGGCGGTCCCACTCCACGACGACGCCCGGCGCCACCTCGAGGTGCACCTTGGTCCCATCCAGCCAGCGCAGCGTGCCGAACAGGCCGGCCGTCGTCATCACCTGGTCGCCCGGCTGCAGCTCGG
Source organism: uncultured Actinomycetota bacterium (assembly GCA_963781115.1). Classification (GTDB taxonomy): domain Bacteria; phylum Actinomycetota; class Actinomycetes; order Actinomycetales; family Dermatophilaceae; genus Ornithinicoccus. Next base: position 20,750 of record CAWADV010000005.1, on the reverse strand, counting down.
ACTGCATCGAGGCCGTGGCCTTCTGCCGGCGGCGCTGGTTGTAGAGCATGTATCCGATGAGCAGCAGCGGCAGGGCCAGGATCAGCAGGCTGCTGATGCTGCCCCCGCCGGAAGCGGCCGCGGACTGGGCCATGATCGGCATGACGATTCCTCACAACGAGACGTTTGTCGGGTGGTGCACACGCCGACCCCGCCGCGAAGGAGGGGTGATGGCGCATCCGGGAGGCCTCCGCACCTGGGGCCGGTGGGAGTCCTCCCAGCTGCCCCGCCTGGCGGCGGACACCCGGGGCAGTCTAGGTGAGCCGCCTGGACACACCAAAGCGCCTCGCCGCGACGCCACGGCCCCGCCGGCTCAGCCGCCGAGCCGGCCCTGCTCCTGGGTCCAGGGCAGCGGCTGCTGGCCGGCGTCGACACGGGTCACCCGCGGCGGCGTCAGACCGAGGTGGGCCCACGCCGCGGGTGAGGCGGCCCGGCCTCGCGGGGTGCGCACGATGAAGCCCTCACGCACCAGGAACGGCTCGGCGACCGTCTCGACGGTGTCCGGCTCCTCACTGACCGCCACGGCCAAGGTGCTCAGGCCGATCGGCCCGCCGCCGAACCGTCGGCACAGCGCGTCGAGCACCGCGCGGTCGAGCCGGTCCAGGCCGCGGGTGTCCACGTCATACAGCTCGAGGGCGGCCAGGGCCGCCGGCTCGTCGACCACATGCCCCCCGTGCACCTGCGCCCAGTCGCGCACCCGGCGCAGGAGACGGTTGGCGATCCGCGGGGTGCCGCGGGAGCGCGAGGCGATCTGGGTGATGCCTGCCGCGGTCGCCTCGATCTGGAGCAGCTGGGCGCTGCGCGTGACGATGGTCATCAGGTCGGCGGTGGCATAGAAGTCGAGGTGACCGGTGAACCCGAACCGGTCGCGCAGCGGTGCTGGCAGCAGCCCGGCGCGGGTCGTCGCGCCGACCACTGTGAACGGTGGCAGCTCCAGCGGGATCGCGGTCGCTCCCGGGCCCTTGCCGACGATGACGTCGACCCGGAAGTCCTCCATCGCCAGATAGAGCATCTCCTCGGCGGGACGGGACATCCGGTGGATCTCGTCGAGGAAGAGCACCTCCCCGTCGGCCAGCGAGGACAGGACCGCCGCCAGGTCACCCGCGTGCTGGATGGCCGGCCCGCTGGTGACCCGGATGGGCTGCTCCAGCTCGGTGGCGATGATCATCGCCAGGGTGGTCTTGCCCAGCCCCGGTGGACCGCTGAGCAGCACGTGGTCCGGGGGCGTGCCCCGTCGCTTGGCCGCCTCGAGGACCAGTCCGAGCTGGTCGCGGACGCGTTGCTGGCCGGGGAAGTCGGCCAGCCGGCGGGGGCGCAGTGCCGCGTCGATCCGGCGCTCCTCCTCGCTGGAGGCGGGATCGACCAGCCGCCCCGTCTGCTCGGTCGCGGGGTCGGCGAGGTGCTCGCTGAAGCGGTCGGTGGCGTCGACCGAGCCGTCGTCGTGACGCTCCGGTCCGGTCGGGTGGGGAGCGTGCCCGTCGCCGCTCATCGACCGAGCTCTCGCAGCGCCGCCCGGAGCAGAGCCGCCACGTCGAGGGCCGGCTCGTCGCCCGCCCGCACACGGGTCAGCGCGTCGTCGGCCTGCTTGACGCTCCAGCCAAGGCCGACGAGAGCCTCGCGGACCTGGCCGGCAGCCTCGTCGTCGTCGCTCGGACGAGGCGGTGCACTCTCCCCTGCCGGATCGGACCCGACGGCCAGGATCTTGTCCCGCAGCTCCAGGACGATCCGTTCGGCGCCCTTGCGGCCGATGCCGGGCACCTTGGTGAGTGCGACCAGATCGCCCTGGGAGATCGCCCGCCGGACCTGCACGGGTGTGTGGACACTGAGCATGGCCAAGGCCAGCCGCGGCCCCACCCCGGACACGGTCTGCACCTGCTCGAACAAGGCGCGAGCGTCGGGGTGGTCGAACCCGAAGAGGGTCAGCGACTCCTCCCGCACGACCAGCGTCGTGGCCAGGTCGGCGGTCTGGCCCACCCGCAGGCTCTGGGCGGTGGCCGGCGTGACGTGGACGTGCAGTCCGACGCCGCCGACCTCGACCACTGCATGGTCCAGCCCCACGTGCCGGACCGGTCCGCGGACGGAGGAGATCATCGGGCGGCCCTCGCGGCTCGGGCGTGCAGCTCCTGGAGGCGGTTGCGCGGCGGAACAGATGAGGCGAAGCTCCCGGCTCCGGCGACGCTGCCGGCCCTCGCGGCTGCGGCCGAGGCCACGGCGGTGCGCCGCTGCTCCTCGGCGCCGCCGCGCCAGACGTGGGTGATCGCCAGGGCGAGTGCGTCGGCGGCGTCGGCCGGTCGCGGAGCCTGTGCCAGCCCGAGGATGCGGACGATCATGGCGGTGACCTGGGCCTTGTCGGCGCGCCCGTTGCCGGTGACTGCGGCCTTGACCTCGGTGGGGGTGTACATGCCCATCGACAGGCCGAGCCGCGCTCCGGCGAGCATCGGGACAGCCGAGGCCTGGGCGGTGCCCATGATGCCGCGGACGTTGGCCCGGGCGAACACCTGCTCGACGGCGATGGCGTCCGGGGCGTACTCGGCCAGCCAGCCGTCGATCTCGGTCTGCAGGCTGAGCAGGCGCTCCTGTGGCTCGTCGGTGTGAGGGGTCCGCACGACGCCGACCGCGACCATGGCGACCCGCCGGCCGGGCAGCCCGTCGACGACCCCCAGACCGCATCGGGTCAACCCGGGGTCGACACCCAGCACCCGCACTCGCCGTCTCCTCGTCACCGGTCGCGCCACGCCTGCGCTGCCACACGACATACCCGTGACAGCCGAACACCTGTTCGGGACTCACGCTACGTGACGCGCCAGGCCGAGCGGGGCAGCGACGCGCCGAACCGGTCAGGGCGGCGCCCGACCCCTGGACCTCAGTCGGCGTCGAGCCCGGCCAGGACCTCGTCGCTGATGTCGCCGTTGGCATAGACGTTCTGCACGTCGTCGCTGTCCTCGAGGGCGTCGATCACCCGGATCATCCGGCGAGCGCCGTCGAGGTCCAGCGGCACCTGGACACTGGGCACGAACTGCACCTCGGCCGAGTCGTAGTCCACCCCCGCGGCCTGCAGCGCGGTCCGCACCTGCACGACGTCGGAGGCATCGGACACGATCTCGAAGGACTCACCGAGGTCGTTGACCTCCTCGGCGCCGGCGTCGAGGACGACCTCGAGCAGGTCGTCCTCGCTCGTCTCGCCGGTCGGCTGGGCCTTGGGCACCATGACGACGCCCTTGCGGTTGAACAGGTAGGCGACCGAGCCGGACTCTGCGAGCGAGCCGCCGTTGCGGGTCAACGCCGTGCGCACGTCCGCGACGGCGCGGTTCTTGTTGTCGGTGAGGCACTCGATCAGCAGGGCGACCCCGCCCGGCGCATACCCCTCGTAGGTGAGCGCCAGGTAGTCGGCGCCGCCCGCCTCCGCGCCGGACCCACGCTTGAGCGCGCGCTCGATGTTGTCGTTGGGCACCGACGACTTCTTGGCCTTCTGCACGGCGTCGAACAGCGTCGGGTTGCCGACCGGGTCAGCACCACCCGTGCGGGCGGCGACCTCGATGTTCTTGATCAGCTTGGCAAAGAGCTTGCCGCGCTTGGCGTCGATCGCCGCCTTCTTGTGCTTGGTGGTCGCCCACTTGGAGTGCCCGCTCACTGCTGTCCCTCTTCACTGTCCGCTGGTATGGCGCTGGCTCGAGTCCGGCGGCCGATGTTACCGGCCGCAGGGGGTCGGCCCGCTCCTGCCCGTCGGCTCAGGTGTGCACGTGTACACGACAGCCGCCCATTCGGCCCCATCGACCGGCTCAGGTGTGCACGTGTACACGCCAGCCGCCATACCCGGCCCGATCACCGGCTCAGGTGTGCACGTGTACACGCCAGCCGCCCCCACCGACCGCGAGCCTCAGCACCCGCTGCCCAGGGATGCAGCGGAGCGGACCATCGCGACGAAGAGCGCATGCAGGCGGTGGTCGTCGGTCAGCTCAGGATGGAAGGACGTCGCCAGGACACTGCCGCGCCGGACGGCGACGACGTGGTCTTCGCCGTGATGGTCGACCGTCGCGAGCACCTCGACCTCAGGCCCCACCCGCTCCACCCACGGCGCTCGGATGAAGACCGCGTGGAACGCCTGGTCCGGGTCGTCCAGCGCCGGGATCAGCAGGTCGACCTCGAAGGAGTCGACCTGCCGGCCGAACGCGTTGCGCCGCACCGTCATGTCGAGGGCACCGAGAGAGCGCTGGTCACGGTGCCCGTCGAGCACCTCACTGGCCAGCAGGATCATCCCCGCGCAGGAGCCGTAGACCGGCATCCCCTCAGCGATCCGCTGGCGCAGTGGCTGGTCCAGCTCGAAGACCCGCACCAGCCGGTCGATCGTCGTCGACTCCCCGCCGGGGATGACCAGGCCGTCGACCGCAGCCAGCTCGCTCGCCCTGCGCACCGGGACCGCCTCGGCGCCGGCCAGGGTCAGTGCCCGCACGTGCTCGACCACGTCTCCCTGGACCGCCAGGACGCCGATGGTGGGTGCACTCACGACACGCGAGTCTACAAAGGCACCCTGGTTGCTGTTGACGCCAGGACAGTGGTGAGTCACCCTGACAGCGCGTGATGGGGGAACGGTCCCCCGTCCTGCCGCGAAGGACTCGTCCGTGACCCGACTCCTGCCACTGCGTGTGCTCGGTGCCGTTCTGCTCGGCCCGCTGCTGCTGATGTCCGCCGCGCTGCCCGGCGCCTCCGTGCCCCTGCCCGGCGCCGCCGCGCTGCCCGGCGCCGCCGCACCCAGCGCCCCGTCGGCCGCCGACGCGGTCGTCGCCAGTGACCGCTACATCATCGGCGGCTGTCTGGTCGCCTTCGACTCAGCGGGCAACGCCGGGCTGAAACCCTCCCAGACGCGGCCGTGCATCGGCGTCGACTCGGTCGGGCTGACGGGCTACGGCGACCTCGAGCTCGGCGTCACGCCGGCCTCGCAGCACCCTGTCATCCGCCTGATCGTCACCCCCGATGCCGACCTCGTCGCCAAGGGGGTCATGGTCGGCGGGTCGGCGGGCCGGGAGACCGTCAGCGTCCGCTTCTACGACGACCGTCTGGGCCGCCGGCTCGACCTGCGCAAGTCCGCAGACCGCCTCCGCCTTGGCGGCGGTCGCTCCGAGGTCATCGTCGGCTGGGTCCGCGCCGGTCCGTCCGCGCAGGAGGTGGCAGAGCTGGACCTCGGGTATGACGCGCTGGGCCCGTTCCACGACCTGGCGTCGACTGACGCGCACACCGTCGCCGGCGGCTGCGTCGTCCGGTTCACCGCCGACGGGCCTGCCGTCTATGCCAACGCCGCTCATCTGTGCACGGGAGTGCGGTCGGTCTCAGTCAGCTCGGCAGGCCGGGTCCGGGTGATCTTCTCCGACGAGCAGCGCGGCAGTGTGGTCCACGCCGAGTCCGACGCCGACGAGACGCTGACCGCGCGAGGCATCCTGCTCGGAGCGACCACCAGCTCCACGGAGATGCACGTCCAGCTCTACGACACGCGCGTCAACCGTCCGCTCGACCTCCGGGTCGCGGCGGACCGGAAGCGGGCGGCCGGGAGCACCTCCAACGCGTGGCTGTCGTGGACCAAGACGGTCGACCGTCCGGGGGTGTCGAACGCCACGTACGACCTGGCCCAGGACAAGTACGGGCCCTACATGAACGGCTCAGCGCCGGCCGGCGCCGTGATCCAGACGGGGTGCGAGATCCGCTTCTCCAGCCGCGCCGGCATGCCGGAGATCATCCCCAGCTCGGTGGTGACCTGCAGCGGCGTCTCCAGCGTGAGCGTCAGCTCGGCCGGCCTGCTCGAGGTCCGAGGCACCCCGGAAACGGGTGCGGCGATCATCGCCACGACGACCGTGTCGAGCCGCGCGGTGACCGACTACGGCATCCGTGCCGGGGCGTCGGGCGGCGTCGGACGCACGCTCTACCGGTTCTACAGCGCCCGGCTGGGGCGGGACCTCGACCTCACGACCTCGACCGACCGCGCGCTGCTCAAACGCAGCGGTTCCTCGGTCTACCTGGGCTGGAGCACGATCGGGGACTGAGCGCCGACGCGGCTCACCAGCCCCGCTCTGCCAGCCGGTGCGGCTGCGGGATCTCCTCGACGTTGATCCCGACCATCGCCTCACCCAGGCCACGGGAGACCTTGGCGATCATGTCCGGGTCGTCGTGGAAGGTGGTCGCCTTGACGATCGCCTCGGCGCGCTCGGCGGGGTTGCCCGACTTGAAGATCCCTGAGCCGACGAACACGCCCTCGGCGCCGAGCTGCATCATCATCGCGGCGTCCGCCGGGGTGGCGATGCCCCCGGCGGTGAACAGCACGACCGGCAGCTTGCCGCGGGCCGCGACCTCCTTGACCAGGTCGTAGGGGGCCTGCAGCTCCTTGGCCGCGACATACAGCTCGTCCTCGGCCATGCTCTGCAGCCGGCGGATCTCACCGCGGATGGCCCGCATGTGGGTGGTGGCGTTGGACACGTCACCGGTCCCGGCCTCGCCCTTGGAGCGGATCATCGCCGCACCCTCGGTGATCCGGCGCAGTGCCTCGCCGAGGTTGGTCGCCCCGCACACGAACGGCACGGTGAACGCCCACTTGTCGATGTGGTTGCTGTAGTCGGCCGGGGTGAGCACCTCGGACTCGTCGACATAGTCCACGCCCAGGCTCTGCAGCACCCGCGCCTCGACGAAGTGCCCGATCCGGGCCTTGGCCATCACCGGGATCGAGACGGCCTCGATGATGCTGTCGATCATGTCCGGGTCGCTCATCCGGGAGACCCCACCCTGGGCGCGGATGTCGGCCGGGACGCGCTCCAGCGCCATCACGGCCACCGCGCCGGCGTCCTCGGCGATCTTGGCCTGGTCGGCGGTGACGACGTCCATGATCACCCCGCCCTTGAGCATGTCGGCCATGCCGCGCTTGACCTTGGTCGTGCCGGCCTCGTGCGTGGGGGTGGACTCGGGCGTGCTCATCTCAGGGGTTCCTCAAGGCGTGTGATGTGGGGTGTGGGCGTGGTGTCGGCCGACGGTGCGCCGTGCAGGCGTTGCCCGACGGCCGAGCACCCAGTCTACGCGGCGGCCGGTCAGGCCTGTGCGGGCCAGTCGTCGTCGAACTCGACGAGCGCGGGCGGGTCCGTGTGCCCCGCCAGGCGGAACCACCGCACGTGTCGGCGGCTGTGCAGCTCACGGGTCTCGTTGACCGCGTCGTTGTGGAACTGTCGGGCGAAGCGCACGCGGACGGCGGTGCCCCTCAGCCGCTCGATCAGCTCCCGCGCCTCCTCGGCGTCCGGCTCGGCCTCGCGGACGGCCAGCGGCTCGTCCGCAGCCCGCAGCACCTCGGTCAGCTCACTCTCGGCCCGGTCGCGCTCCGGCGTCCAGTCCCCCGGCTCGTCGAGCGCCTGGCCGGCGGCCCCGATCAGCAACGTCGCGGTCGCCCGGTCCAGGTCGGCCCCCAGACCGGTCTCCAGCGTCGCCTCCGCACGGCGCACGAGCTGGGCGTCCAGGGCCGCAGCCGTGCCGACCAGGCGGTAGTGCAGCCGGTCCAGACGGATGGCCGTGTAGGACAGGAACCACCCGATCGCGAGCAGGACGGCCAGAGCGGTCCCGACGATCGTGGCCCAGTCGACGAAGCCGTTGGGCATCATCGGCGCCTCACCGGCCAGTTGCTGGGCAGCAGCCGGGCGGCACCGACCGGGTCGGGCGCCGGCACGATCTGGCGGACGGTGTCGTAGACCGCCTCGATCTGGGCACCCACCGTCGACCAGTCGAAGGCCCAGGCACGCTGCCGGCCACGGGTGCGCAGCTCCTCCCGACGGGCAGGGTCCCCGAGCAGCCGGACGACCGCCGCGGCCAGCGCCTCGTGGTCACCGACCGGGAAGACCTCGCCTGCAGGGGGGTCGCCCAGGACCGCGGTGAAGGCGGCCAGGTCGCTGGCGACCACGGACGACCCGGCGGCCAGCGCCTCGGCCAGGATGATGCCGAAGCTCTCACCGCCGGTGTTGGGCGCGACGTAGACGTCGGCGCCGGCCAGCAGGGCGACCTTGTCGGCGTGGCTGACCATGCCGAGGAAGCGCACCGACCGGGCGACCGCGTCGGGCAGGGTCTTGGCCACGTCGGCGATCTCCCCCGGGCCCGCGATGAGCAGGGTCGCGTCCGGCACTGCGGCCAGGATCCGCGGCATCGCCTCCAACAGCACGGGCAGGCCCTTCCGGGGCTCCTCGAACCGGCCGAGGAAGGCGACCGTCGGTCCCTGCGACACGTCGCCGAAGGGCCACGGCGGCGGGTCCTGGAACCGCTCGACATACACCCCGTTGGGGATGACCACGGCGTCCAGCCCCAGCACGCGCTGCACCGTGCGACGGGCGTCCTGGCTCACCGCGATCCGGCCGGTGATCTTGTCGATCGCCGGACGCAGCATCGGGGTGAAGCCGCGCACCATGCGGGCCTTCTCCATCGAGGAGTGGAAGGTGGCGACCACGGGGGCCTCGGTCGCCCACAGCGCCAGGACCGACGTGCTCGGCGCCATCGGCTCGTGGATGTGCACCACGTCGAAGGCTCCTTCGGCCAGCCATCGCTCGACCCGCCGGTTGGTCACCGGGCCGAACGCCAGGCGGGCCACCGAACCGTTGTAGCGGACCGGGACCGCCCGGCCGGCCGACACGGCATACGGCGGCAGCGGGGTGTCCTCCTCGGCGGGGGTCAGCACGCTGACGTCGTGACCAGCGGCGATCAGGTGCTCAGCCAGGTCGCGGACGTGCAGCTGCACGCCGCCGGGGACGTCGTAGGAGTAGGGGTTGACCAGTCCGATGCGCATCAGCGGCCCCGCTCCCCCGCGGCGCCGGCATCTGCCGGTGCCGTCGCGCCGACGAAGACACGCTGCATCATGTGCCAGTCCTCGGTGTGCTCGCGGACCGCGCCGGCCAGCTGGTCGGCGCAGTGCTGGGTGAGCGCGAGGATCTGCTCGGGCCGGGGTCCGTCGACGTGAGGGGCGACCTCGCCGAAGGTGAGGACGACGCGGTATGCCGCGGGGCCGGGCCGCCGGTCCGGGTGCGGCTCGTAGTGCACGAAGACGGGGTAGAGCGGAGCCTTGGTCGCCAGGGACAGCGCGGCCGGCCCAGCAGCCATCTTGGCGCGGTGCCCGCAGAAGTCGACCTCGATCCCCTTGTCGGTCAGGTCGCGGTCGGCCAGCAGCGGCACCAGCCCCCCGGCGCGGACCGTGCGGACCAGGGTGAGGAAGACGCTGTCGCCGCCGGTGAGCGGCAGGATCGTCATGCCCAGGCGCTGGCGGTAGGCCAGGAACTGCTCGTAGAGCTCCTCGGGCTCCAGCCGCTCGGCCACCGTCGTGACCGGCGCCAGATGCCCGGTCGCCCAGGCACCGACCGTGTCCCAGTTGCCCAGGTGGCCGAGGAAGCAGACCACGCCTCCGCCGGCAGCCAGGCGCTCCCGCACCGGGCCGTCGCCGACCACCCGGACCATGTCCGCCAGCTCCTCACCGCTCTGGTCCGGCAGCCGGAAGGCGTCGCACCAGTAGCGCAGGTAGGACCGCATGCCGGCCACGACAAGGGCGTCCAGCTCGGCCGCCCCCAGCTCCGGTCGCGCCATCGCGTAGTTGGCCCGCATCCGCCGGGCGTCGCGGGTCTTGCGGCGGGCACTGGCCACCGCGATCGTGTCGAAGAGGCGGTAGGCCGCGGGCGCCGGCATCCGGCGCACCGCGCCCCAGCCGACGCGGAACAGGGTCAGTGAGGCCCGTTCGTTGACCGTGCCCATCAGGCCAAGGCCGCCATCATCTGGGCGCGGACCTGGACGACGCGGGTGTAGATGGTGCCCAGGCTGAGCACCACCAGCAGACCGAGGACGAAGGTGAGCACCACCTGAGGCAGGAACAGGCCGACCAGGCCGGTGCTGGTCAGCACCAGGACCAGCCGGTCGGCGCGCTCGGCGATGCCGCCGCCGCACTCGAAGCCGAGCCCCTCCGCCCTTGCCTTGACATAGCTGGTCACGAAGCCGAGCACCATGCAGGCCAGGGCCAGGCAGGCGTCGAGATAGCTGTCGCCGGGGCCGAGGAAGAAGAGCACCAGTCCGGAGAAGATGGCGCCGTCGCCGATCCGGTCCATGCTCGAGTCGAGGAAGGCTCCCCAGCTCGAGGGCTTGCCCAGCTGGCGGGCCATCGTGCCGTCGATGAGGTCGGTGAACGCGAAGACGACGACGATCAGGGTCCCCCACCACAGCTCGCCGCGTGGATAGAAGGCGAGGGCGCCGACGCAGACGCCGATGGTGCCGACCAGCGTCACCGCGTCGGGACTGATCCCCAACCGGATGAGCAGCTTGGCCAGTGGCGTGAAGATCGCGGTGAAGAGAGCGCGGGCGTAGCGGTTCAGCATGACGCGGGACAGCCTACGGCCAGGCGGAGACCAGTCGTTGCCGCACGTCCTCGAGCAGGGCCGGCAGCGCCTTGGTCTGGGCGATGACCGGGAGGAAGTTCATGTCGCCGGCCCAGCGCGGCACGACGTGCTGATGCAGGTGGGCCGCCACCCCCGCCCCGGCGACGTCGCCCTGGTTCATCCCGATGTTGAAGCCGCCCGGAGCCGAGGCCGTCTCGAGCGCGCTGAGCGCCGCACGGGTCAGCGCGGTGAACTCCGCCGTCTCCGCGTCGTCGAGGTCGACGTAACGGGCCAGATGGCGGTAGGGGCAGATCAGCAGGTGACCGGGGTTGTAGGGGAACAGGTTGAGCACCACGTAGCAGCGCTCGCCGCGGTGCACGATCAGGCCGCCGGCGTCGTCCTTGCCGGGCGCGGCGCAGAACGGACAGCCCTCCCCGGCGTCGGACGTGGGCTTGTCCCCGGCGATGTACGCCATCCGGTGCGGCGTCCAGAGGCGACCGAAGCCGTCGGGCACGCCGGCGAAGTCACCCGCCGGCTCGGCTCGTGGGTCCTCGCCGGCCGTGCTCACTGCGCGTCGGGCTCGGGCTCGAGCAGCCAGACCGGGATCTGCCGGTCGGTCTTGGTCTGGTAGTCCGCGTAGGGCGGGAAGGCCGCGACGCCGCGCTCCCACCACTCCTCACGTTCCGGCCCGTCGAGCAGCCGGGCCCGCATCGGGGTCGTCGTCGTGCCGTCGTGCACGCTGACCTGCGGGTCAGCCTGCAGGTTGTGCACCCACTCGGGGTCCCGGGGTGCACCACCCTTGCTGGCCACCGCGACATACCGCCCGTCGTGCTCGACGCGCATCAGCGGCACCCGGCGAAGCCGTCCGGACTTGGCGCCGCGCATGATGATGACGACCACGCGTCGTCCCATGATGTCGACGGCGCGCGTGTCTCCCCCGGCGGCATCGATGGCGTCGAGCTGTCGGCGCACCCACTCGCTGGCTGGTGGCAGGTAGTCGGTCATCGGCGTTCCTCTCTCAGACCTGGGCCCGCTCGCGGATCGCGGCGGTGATCTCCTCGACGGCCTCGGCGACCGGGACGCCGTTCTTCTGCGTGCCGTCGCGGTAGCGGAACGAGACGGCGCCCGCGGCCTGGTCCTCACCGCCGGCGATGAGCATGAACGGCACCTTGGCCTTCTGGGCCGTGCGGATCTTCTTGGGGAACCGGTCGTCCGAGTCGTCGACGTCGACCCTGACCCCGGCGCTGCGCAGCTGTCGTGCGACGTCGTGCAGGTAGTCGTCGAACGCGTCCGCGACCGGGATCGCGACCACCTGCACGGGGGCCAGCCACGGCGGGAAGGCGCCGGCATAGTGCTCGACGAGGACGCCGAAGAACCGCTCGATCGAGCCGAACTTGGCCGAGTGGATCATGACCGGGCGCTGGCGTGAGCCGTCGGCGGCCTGGTACTCCAGCTCGAAGCCGCGGGGCTGGTTGAAGTCGTACTGGATGGTGGACATCTGCCAGGTGCGGCCGATCGCGTCCCGCGCCTGCACCGAGATCTTCGGGCCGTAGTAGGCGGCGCCGCCGGGGTCGGGCACCAGCTCCAGCCCGGACGCGGTCGCCACGTCGGCCAGCACCTGGGTCGCGGCCGCCCACTCCTGCTCGTCGCCGATGAACTTCTCCGGCTTGGTCTCGTCGCGGGTGGACAGCTCGAGGTAGAAGTCGTCGAGCCCGAAGTCACGGAACAGGCTGAGGCAGAAGTCGAGCAGGTGCTTGATCTCCCCGGGCGCCTGCTCCGGCGTCACGTAGGAGTGCGAGTCGTCCTGGGCGAAGCCGCGGACCCGGGTCAGGCCGTGCACGACGCCGGACTTCTCGTTGCGGTAGACGTGCCCGAACTCGAACAGCCGCAGCGGCAGGTCGCGGTAGGAGCGGCCGCGGGAGCGGTAGATGAGGTTGTGCATCGGGCAGTTCATCGCCTTGAGCCGGTAGGCACCGCTGTCCAGCTCGATCGCGGGGAACATGCCGTCGGCGTAGTAGGGCAGGTGCCCGGAGGTGTGGAACAGACCCTCCTTGGCGATGTGCGGAGTGCCGACGTAGTCGAAGCCCTCCTCGATGTGCCGGCGCCGGACGTAGTCCTCCATCTCGCGCTTGACGATGCCGCCACGCGGGTGGAAGACCGGCAGGCCCGAGCCGATCTCGTCGGGGAAGGAGAACAGGTCGAGCTCGGCTCCCAGCTTGCGGTGGTCGCGCTTCTCGGCCTCGGCCAGCCGCTGGAGGTAGGCGGTGAGGTCTGCCTTGGCCGGCCAGGCGCTGCCGTAGATCCGCTGCAGCTGCGGGTTCTTCTCGCTGCCCCGCCAGTAGGCGGCAGCGCTGCGCATCAGCGTGAACGCGTTGCCGAGCAGCTTCACCTGCACGCCTCGACGTTACGTATTGCTCTCCGATGGTCAAACGGCTGGGCGACGCGACTGTGCGCATGCTTGCCTACAACGGGTCGGTGCCCGGGCCCACCATGCGGGTCCAGCAGGGTTCGGAAGTGGTCATCAACGTGACCAACGAGGCCGACACCGAGGCCACCGTGCATTGGCACGGGTTGCGGTTGCAGAACGCCTATGACGGGACGCACGAGACCCAGACACCGATGCAGGTGGGTCAGAGCTTCGGCTATCGACTGCAGTTCCATGATCCCGGTCTGTACTGGTACCACCCGCACATCCGCGAGGACTACGGCCAGGAGATGGGCCTGTACGGCAACATCGTGGTCGTCCCATCGGACCCGGACTACTGGCCACCGGTGAACCGGGAGGAGCTGCATCACGCTCGATGACGTGCTGCTCGAGAACGGTCAGATCGCGTCGTTCAGCCGCACCGAGACGACCTACGTGGCGATGGGCCGGTTCGGCAACACCATGCTCATCGGCGGTGACGTAGCCCCCGAACTGTCGGCCGACCTCGGGGAGGTGGTGCGCTACTACTTCACCAACACCGCCAACACGCGGGTCTTCAATGTGGGCTTCGACAAGGCCCGGATGAAGCTGGTCGGTGGCGACAGCGGCCGGGTCGAGCAGGAAGCCTTCGTGACTGAGGTGATGCTTGCGCCCTCGGAGCGGATCGTCGTCGATGTCCTGTTCGACCAGCCTGGGCTCGTGACCCTCGAGCACCGGCATCCAGAGCGCACCTACCCCCTGGCAGCAGTCACTGTTCGCGAGACCCCCGCCGAGCCGGACCTGAGCAAGCAGTTCGCGGTGCTTCGCACCAACGCGGACATGACAGCCGAGCGGGAACGGCTGGACCGGTACCGCGATCTGGCGCCGGACAAGACGCTCGCGTTCGTGGCTGAAATGGACATGGGTGTGCCCGACGGCCCGGTCGTCTACTCATGCCCCATGCACCCCGAGGTGGTCAGTGCCGATGAGGGAACCTGCCCCAACTGCCAGATGAAGCTGCTGGCCATCTCCGTCGCCCTCACCTACACCTGCCCGATGCACTCCGAAGTCATCACCGCCGACCAAGGCCGATGCCCGCACTGCGGCATGAAACTGGTGGCCGTTGCCGCCACCTACACCTGCCCGATGCATCCCGACGTCGTGAGCGACTCACCCGACCGCTGCCCCCAGTGCGGGATGAAGCTCATGCCGTCGCAACTCGTCAACCAGGCCCAAGAACACCACGGCGACGAACCCACCCACGCCCAGCACCACGCGACCGACCAGCAGCACGGCCACGCCGGCGGTCACAGCCATGAGGCCACGGGTGGCATCGAGTGGGAAGACGACATGGTCGACGTCAACCGGATCACCACACCGGCCAACATGCGCTGGAAGCTCGTCGACCGCAGCACAGGCGGGGAGAACCATGCGATCGACTGGCACTTCAAGGTCGGCGACCAGGTGAAGATCCGGCTGGTCAACGAAATGGACTCCGACCACCCAATGCACCACCCCTTCCACATCCACGGCGCGGGCCGCTTCCTTGTCATGAGCCGCGACGACACCGTCGAGCCCAACCTCGTCTGGAAAGACACCGTCCTCGTGCGCACAGGCGAAACCGTCGACATCCTCCTCGACGTGACCAACCCCGGTCTCTGGATGGCGCACTGCCACATCGCCGAACACCACGAGAGCGGAATGATGTTCAGCTTCAGCGTCGACCCCTAGCCCGTACCGACCGAATACCCCACACGCCTGTCTGCACCTCGGCCAGAACCGTCGCGACCCCTGTTGCCGCTAATGTGGGCTGGTGTCGAACGCAGGGAGACGTACCTGCTCACCCTGCGTCAAAGCGCGCAACGGCGGCGAACACAGGCCCCCAGGGCCTACGTGTGCCGCTGGTCGCTGGGGCGGTTATCGGTGTGGCTCAGGCCGCCTCGCCGTTCGCCTTCTGGTGGCTAGCTCCGGCCACGGTCTACGCCCTCGGACTGGTATTCATCGCTGCCGTCTACATCGGGTTCAGCGTCGCCGACGGACGCTGGAAGGTCATCGCAGCCGAGGTCGCCGTCGCCACGGTCTTCGTTCTTGTCGCCGCCGCCGCCGTCACCGGACCAGCCTGGCTCCTGGTCGCCGGGCTGACCGGCCACGGCCTCAAAGACCTTTGGCAACACCGCACACAGTTTGTCACCGGCACCCGATGGTGGCCGCCGTTTTGCGCAGCCGTGGACTTTGTCGCCGCCGCGATCCTCGCAATCGCGTTAGCCGCGGGGGCAAACCTTCGCTGAAACCGCCTGCTTGTCAGCATGCGCAAGGTCGACATCCGTCAAAGCCCCCGATAGCGGCCGCTGTCCGCCGTGAACCCACACGCTCGATCAAGGAACGAACTGGGCGCCCGACGTAGTTCTATCGGGGGGTTCACGCGCGGCGGGGTGAGGCCTACCCTCAGGTGACGACACGTGCCTCTAGTGCGGATGGCTGTACTCGCGCGACGCCAGCAGTGCACGGAATCGAGTCCATCGTGACGACAATCCCCACCGCACCGATTCCGACTCCTCACCGTGGGGATGAGCAACCAGCGTCCGCCCCGGTGCGAGAAGGCAGGGGGCGCATCGGCCTTGTCGTGCTGGGCTCGTTGGTGACGGGTTGGGTTGTGGCTCTGCTGCTGGCGCTTGCCCCGTTCGTCCCTGCCGAAGTCCCCCGTGTCACCGGTGCGCTGCTGTGCGGTTATGCGGTCGGCTGGGCGATGTTGGCCTTGCTCTCCGAGCGGTTGACCGACCAGCCGCAGCGATGGGCTTGGCCGCTTGCGGCATTCATGGGGGCGGGCGGTGTGCTTCTGCTGACCTTCGGCTCGTCGGTCATGGGCGCGCTGCGCTGGGTGTGGCCACCAGTCCTGCTCGTCCTGGTCGTCTGGGCATGGGTCCAGGTGCGGCGACACTTGCACAGTCGAAGCCGGCTGCTGGTCTACCCGCTGCTCGCGGTCTTGGCGCTGGTGTCGATCGGCGGCGCCTATCAGGCCCTTGGTGCGCGAGCGGATGCGAAGGCCTTTCCGGTGCCGGGTCAGCTGGTCGACCTCGGCGGGCGCAGCCTGCATCTGCACTGCACCGGGACCGGCACCCCAACCGTGCTGCTCCAGCCTGGCGCAGGGGAGATCTCCTCGAACATGGGGTGGATTGCTCCGGCCGTCGCGCAGCAGACACGGGTGTGCGTGTACGACCGGGCCGGTCGGGGGTGGAGCGACCCGGCTGACGCACCACAGGACGGGCTCGCGCTCGCGGCCGACCTGCACACGTTGCTGGCGCGCGCGAACGTGCCAGGCCCGTACGTGGTGGCCGGTCACTCCTTCGGCGGCCTTTACACACTGGCTTTCGCAGCCCAGTACCCCGACGAGGTGGTGGGGATGGTGCTGCTCGACTCGACCGCACCCAAGCCGGCGGAGAACGCCGGGAAGCGCAAGGCGCCGGGCTCGTACGACCTGATGAGTCACCTGTCCGCCATGGTTGCCACGACAGCAGAGGCCGGCCTCACGCGGCTCTACGCGCCTGTCGAGGCCGGCACTCTTCCGCCGCGGTCTCGTGACGAGATTCGCGCGAGCATCGCGCGCCCGGACACGGTCAAGAGCACCATCGACGAGTACGTCCAGGCCAACACGGCGATGGAGCAGGCGGCACAACTGACCGACTTCGGCTCCAAGCCCTTGGTGGTCCTGACCGCGGGGGAGGGAAACGCGCCGGACTGGTTCGCCAAGCAGGCCCGGTTGGCAGCCCTGTCGACGAACAGCACCCACCACTCCATCGCTGGTGCCGTTCATGAGGACCTCGTCGCGAAGCAGGCGGATGCCGCTCAGAGCACCCAAGCCATCCTGGACGTGGTGTCGGCAGTCAGGAACAAGACACCACTGGCCCAGTAGCGAGAACTCAGGTGCTAAGGCTGAGATCCGGACGCTGCCGGCGCGCGGTGGGGCGGTCTCGGTGAAGTTCAGTGGTCGTCGCGCCACCGGAGCGGTGCTGGCCCCCACCGTCGCCGGAACGCCCGGGGCTCGCAACGGACAAGTGGCGGGGGTACCCGAAGCAGCCGGCTGTTAGTCATTCGTCGTCAGCACCGGACAGGGAGGACCTCAAGGGGTCAGCTGAAGTCGAGCTGGGCGAGTTCGGTTCGCGAACTCACGCCCACCTTGGTGAACACGTTGCGCAGGTGGAACGCGACCGTGCGGGGGGACACCCAGCACTGGGCCGCGACGTCCTTGTTCGACAGCCCGGTGCTGACCAGCTGGGCGACCTTGCGCTCCATCGGTGTCAGGTCCAGCAGGGTGGAGGGGTCGCGTTTGCGGGCGGTCTCGCCGGATGCGCGCAGCTCCTCTGCGGCCCGCTCGACCAGGGGGGTCGCGCCCAGGTCGTAAACGTGTCCAGCGATGCCCTCAGATGGGTGCGGGCATCCACGCGACGGTTGGTGCGGCGCAGGAACTCCCGTAGGCAGCTGGGCGCGTGCCAGGTCATAGGGCCGTGACGCGTCCGGTAGTGGCCGACCGCGCGCTCGAACGCCGCGGTCGCGTCGGCGTGATCGGGCGAGGTCAGGGCACGACCCAGCTCGACGGCACCGACGGCCCAGCCGTAGTCGGTTCCGGTCGCGAACGGGGCGAGCTCGTCCACCCAGGTCAGAGCCTGCTCCTGTCGCCGGCGCGGACGGCCGCTTCGAGCCGATCGACCGCAGCAAGCCGGTGCAGGGCTGGCACCCGCATCCCCGACAGGTGACGGAGTGCCCCGGGTGCCTCGCCGTGCGCGGCGGCGCGGGTGCCCTTGGCCCACTGGGTGCGTCGTGCACCGGGCCGGTCATGATGCCCAATGGGTGCGTGGTGGCAACGTGCTCGAGGGCTGCGACCTGGTGGTCAAAGTCGTCCTGCCGGTCAGCGCGGCCAACAGAGTCAACACGGCCAGTGGCGCGGCTGTCAGGGTCGGCTGGCCTACGCTGCGCGCCAACCTGAGGGCTTCGTCGGCCGAGCTGCGCACAGACATCCATGCGCCGGTGGGAAGCTGGCCGAACATGAGGCGCTCGAGGGCGTAGATGACGACCATGCCCGCGCCCGCCTCGCGGGCCGTGGACACCATGGCTGAGTAGTAGAAGCAGGCTCCTTCGTCGTGGCCCAGGTGCAGGGCGGTGTTGCCGAGGTTGCCCATGACGTCCAGGTCCTCAACCTCCCGTCCAGCCTCCAAGGCCCGCGCCAGAGCGGGAGCAGCGCGGGCCCAGTCCTGGTCCCCGGACGCGGTCAGGGTGCGCAACAGCAGCCGCAGGCACGCGGTGCGGGGGTGTCCTGATCCGTCGGGGCCAGCAGATGCGTCAGCATGGTCGTCCCCGAGGGTGGCGCCGCTGTCGGCGCCGTACGTGCGGTTCAGGGCGGCGGCGCACGCCATCTCCAGGGCGCGACCGGTGTCGTGGTCGGCGACAGTGCGGGCAGCGACGGTGAAGATGCGGTGCGCGTCGACGGCGGAGCCGACGTTGACCTCGATGCGTGCCCGGAGCCGGTCGATGTCGGCTCGCTGAACCGGGTCGACGGCGAGTTCGCGCGCTGAGGAGGCCAGCGTGCGTGCGCGAACCGCCTGCCCGGCCGCCCAGGCGGTGCGCCCCGCCCCGAACAGTCGAGTGGCCCGGTCGGCCTCGTTCACCGTCAGTGCGGCGGACCGCTCGAACGCGTCGGCCGCAGCGACGTGGCCGCCGCGTTGCTCGGCGCGAACAGCGACGTCGGCCAGGGCATCGGCGACGTCGGCGGTCGGGTCCGTCGGCTGCTGCGGCGCGGTGCCATGTCGCCCGGTCCGGGTCGTCGGCGCCGACCGCCTGAGCCAGGGCGCGGTGGACCTGGCGTTGCTCGAAGCTGGTGGCCGCCTGGTACACGGCCGACCGGACCAACGGGTGCCGCACCGCCACGGTGTCACCGCGTGATCGTCAGAGGTTTGACCGCTCAGCCTCCACCCACGCGGTCGCGTCGGCGCCGAGGGCGGCGGCGGCCTGTCGGACGGTGGCGACCCGTCCGGTGGCGTCGGCGGCCGCGACCAGCAGCAGCGTCTGCACCTCCTGCGGCAGGAGGCGGCACCGGTCCAGGAACGCGCGTTCGACGCCTGCGGTTAACGTGAGCTGTGGCGGCAGGGGCTCTTCGCCGTGCAGCTGGGCGGGGCTGAGCCCGGTGGGCAGCTCCAGCAGGGCGAGGGGGTTTCCGCCGGTATCGCGCACCAGGCGCTCCGCAACCTCACCCGGCAGCAGGTCACCGCCGCGTTCGTCGAGGAGCTGGCGGGCCGCTTCGTCGTCGAGGCCATGGATCTCGAGGACGGGCAGCCCCGGTGGGGCGAATGGCTGTCTGGTCGTGTCGCCGGTCCGGGCCGCGAAGATCATGGCCACCGGGTCCGCGGCCAGCTGCCGGGCCGCGAACAGCAAGGCGTCCGCGGACGCTGAGTCGAGCCAGTGCGCGTCGTCGACCACGCACAGCAGCGGCCGGTCAGGTTCGGCTGCGTCGGTCAGCACGGACAGGGTGGCGACTCCGACGAGGAAGGGCTCGACAGTGGGTCCGTCCTCGAGGCCGAACGCGACCCGCAGCGCGCGCGCCTGAGGGGGAGGTAGCTGGTCGAAGTCCAGTGACGGGACGCAGCAGCCGGTGCAGCGCCGCGTATGGCAGCGGTGACTCCGACTCGACGCCGGCGGTGCGAACCACCCGAAGGTTGCCGTCTGACCGGGCCTGCGGGGGGGTGGTCAGGTCCTGCAACAAGGCGGTCTTGCCAACTCCGGGCTCCCGAGCACGACCAAGACGGCACCGGTTCCGGTGCGTGCTTGGTCCACCAAGGCGGCAAGGCGCGCTTGCTCGGGCTCGCGGCCGTGTAGCACCAGCCGACGGTACCGCTGATCCGGGCCGCCCCCAGAGGCATCCCGGCACATTGACCGGGGCGAGCTCTGTCACGAAGGCGCATCGTGGACTCACCAAGAACCCTGCGCCCGAACCGAAGGATTCCGCCATGACCTCGCCCACCGTGCCTGTGGACCGCCACCGCGCCCACCCCACGAAGCACATCGGCATCCTGCTGTTCGACGACGTCGAAGAGCTCGACGCCGTCGGTCCGTGGGAGATCCTGTCGAACTGGACCCTGACCTACCCGCAGGACGGCTGGACGGTCACCCTCGTCTCCAAGGACGGCCGGCCGGTCCGCGCGGCCAAGGGCATGGTTCTCGGCGCGCACCACTCGTTCGCAGACGTGCCGCCGATGAGCGTGCTGATCCACCCGGGCGGGCCAGGTGCCCGGGTCCTGATGCGCGACGAGGAGCACCTCGCCTGGGTCCGCGGGCAGCGCGCCACGGTTCCGCTGATGACCAGCGTCTGCAGCGGCGCACTGGTGTACGCCACCGCCGGTGTGCTGGCTGGACGGCCCGCGACCACACACTGGCAGTCCCTTGAGCTGCTTCACGAGCTGGATCCGTCGATCGACGTGGACCCGACGCCCGGTTCGTCGACGACGGGGACCTCATCACCAGCGCCGGGGTCAGCGCCGGCATCGACATGGCGCTGCACCTGGTCTCCCGGCTCGCCGCTGCCGACCGGGCTCGTGCGGTGCGCCGTGACGTGCAGTACGACCCGCAGCCGCCGATCTGACCGCAAATGTGACATCACCAGTCTGAGCGAACGCTGGGGCGGGACGTGCTGCACTGGCCGTACTGCCACGGGTGAGAGGTCCACGACAATCACTCGGCGTGGACCCGGACGGGCCGGCACGCCCGGCCCGCCAACATCGGCGGCAATGGACGTACCGACCTTGTGTTGTGTGCTCCTGACGACGTGCTGCTGAGCGGACGCCGCAGCTGCGGCGCGCTGGTCTGCGGTGTGGGATGCGGCCATGTGAGCAGCCCAGGTCCAGGGGCTGATCAGCGCTGGAGGTGAGGGTCGGGCCGCGGTCGACCTCCATCAACGCCGA
>CAWADV010000004.1:0-345426 GCA_963781115.1 uncultured Actinomycetota bacterium | reverse complement strand
GGTGCGCTGCGGGTCAGCCGTCCTCGCGCGGGATGTCGTCGGTGGCCTCGGCCCACAGGTCGCGCTCGGCCTGCTCGGCCTGGAACCGCTTGACGAGGGCCAGCGCGCCCACGGCTGCCGCGGCAGCCAGCATCAGTCGCTTCATGTGAGCCTCCCTCGACGACAGCACTGCATGGTGTGGGCCTAACAGGACTTGAACCTGTGACCTCTTCCTTATCAGGGAAGCGCTCTAACCGTCTGAGCTATAGGCCCGTGGATCTCACGCGCTCGACGACAGGCGGACTGCCGGTGACACGCGCCGGATGAGGTTACCTCACCGCAGGTGGCCGGGCCAAAGTCGCGTCCCGGCCACCACCGCGGGGAGTTGTGGCCCCCATGAGGGCGACAACGTCACACGTTCTGGGGGGCGGACCGGCTGGGTGGGCCAGCGGGTCGGTGGGTCGTATGGCGGGGCGCCGAGCGGGCACCCAGCCGGCTCACTCGTCGGCGAGAGTGAGCTGGGCGCCGCCGACGAGCGCGGCGCAGACGTTGTAGAGGAACGCGGTCAGCGTCGACAGGGCGGTCAGCAGGATGACGTCGATGACGCCGATCACGACCGACAGTGAGAGCACCCGGCCAAAGCCCAGGTAGTCCATGATGTCGAACGTGTCGGCGGTCGACTCGCCCTGCGTCATCTCGACGATGAGGTTGTTGACCGTGGAGAACACGTCCATCCCCGACAGCACCGTCCAGAGCACCGCGACGGCGATCACGCCGGCGATCCCCAGCGCCACGGAGACCAGGAACGAGATCTTCATGACCGACCACGGGTCGATCCGCTGCAGCGTCAGCCGCACCCGACGGGGGCCGGTCCGCCGCGCGGGGCGGGTGGCGGTTGCCGTGCGTGCGCTGCTGCCGCGACGGGGGGCTGGGGGTCGGGCCGTGGAGCCGCGGGTGGTGCCTGAGGCGGCACCGGCGGCGGCAGCGCCCACGCCTGCACCAGCGACAGCAGCACCTGAGGCCAGAGGGCCGTCGCCAGCCGGAGCCGGCGCGGCGGCGGGCGCCTCCACGGGGCCACGCGTGGCCGCACGAGCCCGGGCCGCGGCCTCGGTGAGGTTGCGGCGGGGTGCCGTGCGCGCCATCGCGCCGTCCCGCATGCCGGCCGCCTGACCGCTGCTGGTGCCCGGACGGCTCAGCCGCTGCGTCTGGTCGTCGCCGGACCCGCCGTCAGACCCGGAGCCGTCACCGCTGTCGGCCGGGGACGTCGAGGCACGGCTCTGCTCACCCGTCGTGCTCACTGCTGCCTCCTGCGAGATCCGTGCCGTCGAGACCTGTGCCGTCAACATCCGTGCCGTCAGATCCGTGCCGTCGACATCTGAGATGTCCTCCGACGACGGTAGACCATCCACCGGGGTCGGTGCCTCATCGGCGGGCGGGGGGCCATCGCCGGTGACGATCTGCTCCAGCTCGCTCATCACCGACTCGGCGTTGCGGGCGACGGCGACGATCGAGTCACCGCTGCCGGGGGCGGCGAACCGCACGCCGGCGGTGTCCCGGCCGGTGATCCGCACCTGGTCGACCGCCGAGCGCACGACGTTGCCGCGCTCCATCACGACGAGCACCTCGTCGGTGGCGTCGACGGTGAGCGCGCCGACGAGGTCGCCGCCCTTGTCCGTCGACTTGGCCACCTTGATGCCCAGTCCGCCACGTCCCTGCACGCGATAGAGCGACACGGGCGTGCGCTTGGCCATCCCGGACTCGAAGACGACGAAGACGAACGGGTCGCTGCCGTCGGCCACCACCGACATGGCCAGCAGGCGGTCGGCGCCGCGGAACTTCATCCCGGTGACGCCCGAGGTCGCCCGCCCCATCGGCCGCAGCGCCGAGTCGGTCGCGGTGAACCGCACCGACTGGCCCTTGACCGAGACCAGCAGCACGTCGTCGTCCGGCCCACACAGGCCGGCCCCGACCAGCTCGTCGCCGTCGCGCAGGTTGACCGCGATCAGCCCGCCGGTGCGGGGCGAGTCGTAGTCGCTCAGCCGGGTCTTCTTGACCAGCCCGTTGAGCGTGGCGAGCAGCAGGTAGGGCGCCTGGCCGTAGTCCTTGAGCGTCAGCACCTGGGCGATCTCCTCGCCGGGCTGGAACGCCAGCAGGTTGGCCACATGCTGGCCCTTGCCGGTCGGCCCGCCCTCGGGGATCTCATAGGCCTTGGCCCGGTAGACCCGGCCGGTGTTGGTGAAGAACAGCAGCCAGTGGTGCGTGCTCGTGGTGAAGAAGTGCGACACCACGTCGTCGGCCCGCAGCGCGGCGCCGCGGCGGCCCTTGCCGCCACGGTTCTGCGAGCGGTACTCGGCGACCTTGGTGCGCTTGGCATAGCCACCGCGGGTGATCGTGACGACCACGTCCTCGGTCGGGATCAGGTCCTCCATCGACACGTCGCCGCCATACGTCGCGTCGATCCGCGTCCGGCGCTCGTCGCCGTACTTGCGGACGATCTCGGCGAGCTCCTCGGAGATGATCAGCCGCTGCCGCTCCGGCTTGGCCAGGATGTCCTCGTACTCGGCGATCCGGGAGGCCAGCTCGTCGTGCTCGTCGGTCAGCCGCTGCCGCTCCAGGGCGGCCAGCTGGCGCAGCTGCAGGTCCAGGATCGCCCGGGCCTGGGTGTCGTCGATCTCCAGCAGGTCCATCAGCGCGCCGCGGGCCTGGTCGGCCGACGGGGACCGCCGGATCAGGGCGATCACCTCATCGAGCAGGTCGAGCGCCTTGAGCAGCGCGCGCAGGATGTGCATCCGCTCCTCGGCCTTGCGCAGCCGATAGCTCGTGCGCCGGACGATGACCTCGACCTGGTGGTCGACCCAGTGCCGGACGAACGCCGACAGCGGCAGCGTGCGCGGCACGCCGTCGACCAGGGCCAGCATGTTGGCGCCGAAGGTCTGCTGCAGCTGGGTGTGCTTGTAGAGGTTGTTGAGCACCACCTTGGCCACGGCGTCGCGCTTGAGCACGACGACCAGCCGCTGGCCGGTGCGGCCGGAGGTCTCGTCGCGCAGGTCGGCGATGCCGCCGAGCTTGCCGTCGTTGACCAGCTCGGCGATCTTCTTGGCCAGGCTGTCCGGGTTGACCTGGTAGGGCAGCTCGGTGACGACCAGGCACTGCCGCCCGTGGATCTCCTCGACCTCGACGACCGCGCGCATGATGATCGAGCCGCGGCCGGTGCGGTAGGCGTCCTCGATGCCGCGGCGGCCCATGATCAGCGCGCCGGTCGGGAAGTCCGGGCCGTGGATCCGCTCGATGAGCGCCTCGAGCAGCTCCTCGCGGGTGGCCTCGGGGTGCTCGAGCAGCCACTGCACGCCGGAGGCGACCTCGCGCAGGTTGTGCGGCGGGATCTGGGTGGCCATGCCGACCGCGATGCCGGCCGAGCCGTTGACCAGCAGGTTGGGGAAGCGCGCCGGCAGGACCTGCGGCTCCTGGGTCTTGCCGTCGTAGTTGTCGCCGAAGTCGACGGTGTCCTCGGTGATGTCGCGGACCATCTCCATGGCCAGCGCCGCCATCCGGCACTCGGTGTAGCGGGGGGCGGCGGCCGGGTCGTCGCCCGGGGTGCCGAAGTTGCCCTGCCCGTCGACCAGCGGGTAGCGCAGCGTCCAGTCCTGCACCAGGCGGACCAGGGCGTCGTAGATCGCGCCGTCGCCGTGCGGGTGGTAGTGGCCCATCACGTCACCGACGACGCGGGCGCACTTGTTGAAGCTGCGCTCGGGACGGTAGCCCCCGTCATACATCGCGTAGATCACGCGCCGGTGCACCGGCTTGAGCCCGTCGCGCACGTCCGGCAGCGCCCGGGCCACGATGACGCTCATCGCGTACTCGATGTAGGAGCGCTGCATCTCCTCGTTGAGGTCGACGGCCTCGATGCGGTCGGTGATCGGTGTGTCAGTCACTGGCGTCCTTGCTGTGCTGGAGCGGTATGGCGGTCGGTCGGGCTCGGCTCAGATGTCGAGGAAGCGGACGTCCCGGGCGTTGCGCTGGATGAAGCTGCGCCGGCTCTCGACGTCCTCGCCCATCAGCACCGAGAAGATCTCGTCGGCGGCCGCGGCGTCGTCGAGCGTCACCTGCAGCAGGACCCGCTGGTCGGGGTCCATCGTGGTGTCCCAGAGCTCGCGGTAGTCCATCTCGCCCAGCCCCTTGTAGCGCTGGATGCCGCCGTCCTTGGGCAGCCGGCGCCCCTTGCCCAGCCCGTCCTTGATGACGGCGTCGCGCTCGCGGTCGCTGTAGACGAAGTCGTGCTCGGCGTTGGACCACTTCACCCGGTAGAGCGGCGGCTGGGCGAGGTAGACGTAGCCGTGCTCGATGAGCGGGCGCATGAACCGGAACAGCAGGGTCAGCAGCAGGGTGCGGATGTGCATGCCGTCGACGTCGGCATCGGCCATCAGCACGATCTTGTGGTAGCGCGCCTTGGTGATGTCGAAGTCCTCGCCGATCCCCGTGCCGAAGCCGCTGATCAGCGCCTTGACCTCGTGGTTGACCAGGATCTTGTCGAGCCGGGCCTTCTCGACGTTGAGGATCTTGCCGCGGATCGGCAGGATCGCCTGGTTGTGCGGGTTGCGCCCCCGCACCGCCGAGCCGCCGGCCGAGTCGCCCTCGACGATGAAGACCTCGCTGATCGTCGGGTCGTTGGACTGGCAGTCGCGCAGCTTGCCCGGCAGGCCGCCGGACTCGAGCAGCCCCTTGCGCCGGGTGGCGTCGCGGGCCTTGCGCGCGGCCAGCCGGGCCGCGGCGGCCTGGACGGCCTTGCCGACGATCTCCCGGCCCTCACGCGGGTGGCTCTCCAGCCAGTGCCCGAACTGCTCGGTCATCGCGGTCTGGACGAAGCCCTTGACCTCGGAGTTGCCGAGCTTGGTCTTGGTCTGCCCCTCGAACTGCGGCTCGCCGACCTTGACCGAGATGACCGCGGTCAGGCCCTCCCGGATGTCGTCGCCGGTGAGGTTGGCGTCCTTGTCCTTGAGCAGCTTGTTGGCCTTGGCGAAGTCGTTGACCAGGCGGGTCAGCGCCGCGCGGAAGCCCTCCTCGTGGGTGCCGCCCTCGTGGGTGTTGATCGTGTTGGCGTAGGTGTGGACCGACTCGGTGTAGGAGCTGGTCCACTGCATCGCCACCTCGAGCGCGAGCTGGCGGGTGACGTCCTCGGTCTCGAAGGCGATGACCTCCTCGTGCACCGGCTCGCTGCGCTTGGTCTTGTTGAGGTGCGTGACGTAGTCGAGCAGCCCGTTGTCGTAGCGGAAGGTCACCGAGCGGGGCTTGGCCGCCGCGGCGCTGCCGGCGGGGACCACCGGGGCATCGGCCTGCCCGGCCGCGGCCTGCGGGTCGTCGGCCAGCCCGTCGATCGGGTCGTCGTCGAGGGCGTCGATGTCCTCGATCGGCTGCTCCGCGGGACGCTCGTCGGTGAGCACGATGGTCAGGCCCTTGTTGAGGAAGGCCATCTGCTGGAACCGGGCGCGCAGCGTCTCGAAGTCGAAGACCGTGGTCTCGAAGATGTCGGCACTGGGCCAGAAGCTGATCGTCGTGCCGGTCTCGTCGGTGGCCTCCTGCTGCTCCAGCGGGGAGACCGCGACGCCGTTCTCGAACGACATCCGGAAGGCGTGCCCCAGCTGGCGCACCTCGGCCTCCAGCCGGGTCGACAGCGCGTTGACGACCGAGCTGCCCACGCCGTGCAGCCCGCCGGACACCTTGTAGCCGCCGCCGCCGAACTTGCCCCCCGCGTGCAGCTGGGTGAGCACCAGCTCGACCGTGCTGACGCCATAGGCCTCGTTGTAGCCGGTGGGGATGCCGCGGCCGTTGTCGACGACGGTGACCCCGCCGTCGGCGCGCAGCCGGACGTCGATGTGGTCGGCGTGGCCGGCCAGCGCCTCGTCCACCGCGTTGTCCACGATCTCGATGACCAGGTGGTGCAGGCCGCGCTCACCGGTCGAGCCGATGTACATGCCCGGCCGCTTGCGGACCGCGTCCAGGCCCTCCAGGACGGTGATCGTGTCGGCGTCGTAGACCGGGTCGGAGTCCACGGCGCGGGCTGCCGCGGGGGGTGCGGGTGCAGGAGGGGTGTCGCCGTCCGGCGACCCTGCTGCCACGGGGGTCGGGGCGGGGGTCGCCGGATCGAGGGGGTGCTGCGGGTCGTCTGAGACGGGGGCCACGTGTCTCCTTCACCTGCCGTCGGGGGAACAGGCCAAGTTTACAGGGTCGGTGGAGTGGATCCGACTGATCCCCAGGGGGTTTCGCGGCTCAGACGGCCCGTTCTGCGCCACTGGAGGCCGCGTGGACGCCAGAACGGGGTCCGGTCCGACCCCCCTGATGCATCCGGGGGGTCTCGCGGGTCACAGCGGCCCTCCCGCCGGTGCCACTCCCGGTCCGTGCTGAGGCTCCTGCCGGGCCTCCGCACGGCCGCTCGTGCCTCAGCCGTAGGTGTCCCGCGGCCCGGGGCCCTTGGACGACAGCGGCCCCTTGCGCCAGCTCGGCCCGGACGGCCCGTGGACGACGATCTCGGTCACCACCTCCGGCCCCACCTCGGTCTCGATCCGGGTCAGCACCGAGCTGACCAGCAGCCGCATCTGGGTGGCCCAGGCGGTCGAGTCGGCCCGCACGGTGAGCGTCGTGCCGGTGAACTCCACCGGCTCCACGTGCTCGGCCACTGCCGAGCCGACGATCGTGCGCCATCGCCCGACCACCGACCCCACCTGCACCTCGGCGTCCCAGCCGCGGCTGGTGACCAGTCGCTCCACCTCCTCGCCCAGCGGCTGCGGGTCGCGGGCGCCCGCCGCCAGCGCCCGGGTGGTCAGCCCTCCTGCCGGCCCGCTGGCGCGGCGACCACGGCCGGTGGCCCCCGGCCGGAGTCCGCGTGACCGGGCCAGCCGACGGGCCCGGACCAGCGCGTCCGAGGCCGCCTGCAGTGGCTCAGGCCCGGACGACCCGTCCCCGACCGTCGCCTCCTTCTCCTCAGCGCGCGCTCCCGGGTCCTGCTCCGGCGGCTCGCTCACCGCTCCTCCTCGACGGGCTCGCGACGCACCACGGCACCCGGCGTCACGTCATACACCGCTCCGCTGGCCAGGCTGACCAGCCCGTCCGGCACGTCCTGCGGGACCGCCGCCGTCACCAGCACCTGCTCGCACCCCGCGATCAGCTCGGCCAAGCGCTCTCGGCGGCCGGAGTCGAGCTCGGCGAAGACGTCGTCGAGCACGAGCACCGGGTCGGTGCCCACGTCCTGGCGCAGCAGGTGGAACGCGGCCAGCCGCAGCGCCAGGGCCAGCGACCACGACTCCCCGTGGCTGGCATAGCCCTTGGCCGGCAGGTCGCCCAGGGTCAGCACGACGTCGTCGCGGTGCGGCCCGACCAGGCTCACCCCCCGCTGCTGCTCCTCACCGCGACGCTGCCGCATCGAGGTCGTCATCGCCTCGACCAGAGCGTCCTGCTCGGGGACCTCACCGGCGGCGATGGCCGCGGCCACCTCCTCCTGCAGGCTCGAGCGGTAGGCCCAGGTCGCGGTCGTCTCGGCGTCGGCGATGGTCCGGTAGGACTGCTCGACATGCGGCCGCAGGTCGCGCAGCAGCCGCAGCCGCGCGTAGGTCAGCGCGCCGCCGATCTGCGCGAGCTGGGCGTCCCACGCGTCGAGAGTGGCCTCGGCCGAGGTCCGGGCCTCCTCGAGCGTCTCGCCCGGTGCGAGTGGGCTGCCGCCACGGCCGCCCCGCCGCGGCCCCTTGCGCTCCTCGCGCCACAGCCCGGTCGCCGAGCGCAGCAGGGCGTTGCGCTGGCGCAGGGCCTTGTCGTAGTCGGCCCGCACCCCGGCCCATCGCGGCTGCCGGGCGACGAGCAGCTCGTCGACGAAGCGGCGCCGCTCGGCGGGGTCACCCTTGACCAGGGCCAGGTCCTCGGGGGCGAACAGCACCGTGCGCAGCGTGCCCAGCACGTCGCGCGCCCGGGTCAGTGGCGCGCGGTTGAGCCGGGCCCGGTTGGCCCGGCCGGGCACGATCTCCAGCTCGACCAGCGACTCCCGCCCCTCGCGCACGACGGCCGCCCGGACCACGGCACGCTCGGCACCGGCGCGGACCAGCGGACCGTCGAGGGCGACCCGGTGGCTGGCCAGCGTCGCGACATACCCCGCCGCCTCGACCAGGTTGGTCTTGCCCACGCCGTTGCGGCCGAGCAGGACGGTGACCCCTGGCGCCAGTGGCAGGTCGACCGCCTCGTAGCTGCGGAAGTCGGCCAGCTCCAGGTGGCGCAGGTGCACGGTCGGTCTGCCGTTGCGCTCGGGCCGGCCGGGGACGCGGCGGGGTGGACAGGGTCGAGGACGCGCCTCAGCCCTGCTGCACCTCACCAGTCCCGCTGGTCGGGCCGCCGGCGTCGGCGGTGGCACCGGCCCCGGAGGAGGGGCCGGCCTGGTCGGCGGCCTTGCCGGAGGCGCCGTCACCGCTGTTGGCGTCGCCCGGGCGCTCCTGGCCGGCATCCTGCTTGCGGCGAGCCGCGGAGTGGACCTCCTGCTGACCCTCGCCGAGCTCGTCGTCGAGCATCATCACCTCGTGGCCGCCGAACTGGCCGCGCAGCGCCGCCACCGCCTGCATCGTCGGGGAGTTCTCCTGACGGGAGTTGAACCGGGCGAACAGCGCGGCGGAGATGACCGGCATCGGGACCGCGTTGTCCAGCGCCTCCTGCACGGTCCAGCGGCCCTCGCCGGAGTCGGTGGTGTACTCGCTGATCCCCTCGAGGCCGGGACGCTCGTCCAGGGCCTTGACCAGCAGGTCCAGCAGCCAGGAGCGGACGACAGTGCCGCGGGTCCAGGCCTGGAAGCAGCCCTTGACGTCGGTGACGATGTCCTTGGCGGTGAGCAGCTCGAAGCCCTCGGCATAGGCCTGCATCAGCCCGTACTCGATGCCGTTGTGGACCATCTTGGCGTAGTGGCCGGCCCCGGTCTCACCGGCGTGCACGAAGCCCTCCTCGCGCGGACCCTCGGGTCGCAGCGCGTCGAAGATGGGCATCGCGAGCTCGACGTTCTCGGCCGTGCCGCCGCACATCAGGCCATAGCCGTTGTCGAGCCCCCAGATCCCGCCGGAGACCCCGCAGTCGACATAGCGGATGCCCTTGGCGGCGAGCAGCTCGTTGTGCACGAAGTCCTCGGTGAACTTGCTGTTGCCACCGTCGATCACCAGGTCGCCCTCGGAGAGCAGGTCGCCCAGCGCGGTCACCGTGTCGCTGGTCGGCTTGCCGTGCGGCACCATCACCCAGACGACGCGCGGGGCCTCCAGCGCCTGCACCATCGCCTCGAGGCTCTCCACGTCGCGGGACTCCGCGAACAGGTCGAAGCCGACGACCTCATGGCCTGCGCGGCGGATCCGCTCGCGCATGTTGCCGCCCATCTTGCCCAGGCCGACTAGTCCGAGTTGCATGATCTGCCCTCCGTGTGACGTGCTGACGAGGTCGTATGACGTGCCGTCGGCCGGGGTGCGGCCGGTGCGGGGATCGTGCGGCGGAGCTCAGCCGGCGTAGCGCACCGGCATCAGGACGTAACGGTAGGACTCATCGCTGTCGCCGTCGACCTCGCTCTGTCCGCTGAGCACCGCGGGACGCGCGGGCTGGGTGAACGCCAGGCGCGCGTAGGGCGTGCCGAGGGCGCCGAGGCCGTCGAGCAGGAACTGGGGGTTGAACGCGATCTCCAGCTCCGGGCCGGTCAGCGTGGCCTCGATCGCCTCGCTGCCCTGGGCGTCGTCGCCCGAGCCGGCCTCGATCGCCACCGTCCCGTCGCTGAAGCGGAGCCGGACGGGGGTGTTGCGCTCAGCCACGAGCGCGACGCGACGGACCGCCTCGATGAACGAGGTGGTCTCCATCAGCGCGACCGTGTCCACCGAGCTCGGGAAGATCGAGGTGACCTTGGGGTACTCACCGTCCAGCAGCCGGGTGGTGGCCCGCCGCGACCCGGCCTCGAAGCCGATCAGCCCGTCTCCGCGACCGGCCGAGCCGAGCGCGATCTCGATCGTGCCGGCGGCGCCGAGCGACTTGGCCGTGTCGGACAGCGTGCGCGCCGGCACCAGGGCGACGTGCGCGGTGTCGGGGCTGCTCGGCGACCAGGTCAGCTCGCGCATCGCCAACCGGTAGCGGTCGGTGGCCAGCAGGGTGATCTTGTCGCCGTCGATCTCGACCCGGACGCCGGTCAGGATCGGCAGCGTGTCGCCACGGTCGGCGGCGATGGCCACCTGGGCGACCGCGTGGGTGAAGACGTGTCCGTCGACCGTGCCGCTGGACTCTGCCGGAATGGGCAGCGTGGGGTAGTCGCCCACCGGCATCTGGATCAGCGAGAACCGGCTCGAGCCACAGGTCAGCTGCACCTTGGCACCCTCGGCCGAGACCTCGACCGGCTTGTTGGGCAGGTTGCGGGCGATGTCGGCCAGCAGCCGGCCGAGCACCAGCACCTCGCCGCCCTCGCTGACCTCGGCCTCGACGGTGACCGTGGCCGAGACCTCGTAGTCGAAGGCGGACAGGGTCAACGTGCCCTGGTCGTCGGCCTTGAGCAGCACCCCGGCCAGCACGGGCACCGGCGGTCGGTTGCTCAGGCCGCGGACCACCCAGGCCACGGCTTCGGACAGCACTTCGCGGTCGACGCGGAACTTCACTTCGGCTCAGCCCTTCGGCCAGGGATACGGGAGGTGCAGCATGACATGAGATGGCGACAAGCGGCAGCCCCCAAGGACCATGGATGATCTCGCTCCGGGGTGACTCTAGTAGTCGTCGTCATCGGTCCTGTGGATCGTGTGCACAACGTGGTGTCCTGGCTGGTGGGCAGGGCCGCCGGGGGTGTGGACCGGCCGTGGACGGGCTGTCGACGGAGCAGCGGCGGCTGTTGACGGCCGGAGCCTGTGCACACCGGCGCGCCACGGGCCGCCGAGCTGTCCACAGGAGCAGGTGCCGTCGTGGACAGGCTGTGCACACGCCATACCCATGGAGCGAGCGGAGCGGACGTCATCCGCGCTGCGCCACGGGATATCGCGCCGGGCAGCACTACACACAGGTTTATCCACAGGTGTTGATAACTTGGTCAGGCCAATTGACCAGTTGCGCTGTGACCGTCGGCGACTAGCGCGCCGCGGCTTTGCGGATCAGCGCGGTGAGCTCGGTGATCTGGTCGTAGAGCGCCTGCCGCTCACCCATCAGCTGGCGGATCTTCCGCTCGGCGTGCATGACGGTGGTGTGGTCGCGGCCGCCGAACTCCTGGCCGATCTTGGGCAGCGAGAGCTCGGTGTGCTCGCGGCACAGATACATCGCGATCTGGCGGGCGTTGACCAGCACCCGCGAGCGGGAGCTGCCACACAGGTCGTCGATGCTGATCCGGAAGTAGTCGGCCGTGACGTCCATGATGATCGAGGCGGTGATCTGGGCGGCCTCACCGCTGGGGATGATGTCCTTGAGCACGTGCGCGGCCAGGTCGGCGGTCAGCGGCTGGCTGGACAGCGAGGCGAACGCGGTGACGCGGATCAGCGCCCCTTCGAGCTCGCGGATGTTGGTGCTGATCTTGGAGGCGATCAGCTCGAGCACCTCATCGGGCACGTTCATCCGCTCCTGCGCGGCCTTCTTCTTCAGGATCGCGTGGCGGGTCTCCAGGTCGGGCGGCTGGACATCGGTGAGCAGGCCCCACTCGAACCTGCTGCGCATCCGCTCGGCAAAGCCGGACAGCTTCTTCGGCGCCTGGTCGGAGGTGATCACCACCTGCTTCTCGCTGTTGTGCAGCGTGTTGAAGGTGTGGAAGAACTCCTCGACCGTCTGCTCCTTGCCCTGCAGGAACTGGATGTCGTCGATGAGCAGGAAGTCGACGTTGCGGTAGCGCTGCTGGAACGCGCCGGCCTTCTCGTCACGAATGCTGTTGATGAAGTCGTTGGTGAACTCCTCGGAGTTCACATAGCGCACCCGCACCCCGGGATAGAGGTTGCGGGCGTAGTGGCCGATCGCGTGCAGCAGGTGCGTCTTGCCCAGTCCGGACTCGCCATAGATGAACAGCGGGTTGTAGGCCTTGGCCG
The DNA here is from genome assembly GCA_963781115.1 of uncultured Actinomycetota bacterium. Taxonomy (GTDB): domain Bacteria; phylum Actinomycetota; class Actinomycetes; order Actinomycetales; family Dermatophilaceae; genus Ornithinicoccus. Next base: position 333,412 of record CAWADV010000004.1, on the reverse strand, counting down.
GGCTCTCGGCCACCGCCAGCGACGCGGCGTGGGCGAACCGGTTGGACGAGCCGGCGACGAAGGTGTCGAAGGTGTACTTGGGGTTCAGCCGCGGGCCGCCGTCCAGCGGGGCGTTGCCGGTGGCGCTGCCGCCGGGACGGGTGCCGGTGCTCGTCGGGTAGGTCCCGGCCGTGCCGGTCGGCGTGCCCGAGATCGGGCTGGCCGGGGGCGCGGCCGGCGAGGGCTCGACCTCACGCTCGACGTTGGCTCGCAGGTCGTCGTCCACCGCGATCGCCAGCCGCACCTCGCGGCCGAGCTCCCCGGACAGCGCCGTGGCCAGTGCCTGGCCGATCGGGCCGCTCTCCAGGGTGTCCTTGGTGTGCGCATAGGGCACCGCGACGAGCGCGGTGTTGTCGAGCAGCCCCTTGAACTCCGACAGGTGCAGGTAGGCGCGGTCCCGCGCCCCGATGCCGGTGCTGTCGAGCTGGCCGATCGCGGCACGCCACGCGCCGTCGAGGTCGCTCTGGTCCTGAGTCATCGGGTCATCGCGCTGTCGCCAGTCCTCCGTGTCGGTCCACAAGGTTATCCACACCCTGTGTACGGAACGGTGGACAAGACAACCCGAGGCCGGACGCTAACAAGCACCGGGCCCAACTACAAGTGCCGGTGTGTGGCCGGCGCGTATCGGGACAGGTCAGACCCGGCGTGTCGCAGCGCGACAGTGCGACGAAGGGAGGAAACTGGCGGGTTGCCGCCCTGCGCCGGTCACCAGGCGACCCTGCCGGGCTGGGTTTGACCCACCTGGGGCGGCTCCCGTACCGTGGAGCGGGCCGTTGTGTCGGCCGTTTTCGCCTGCCCATGGCCTGGCACCCTCTGCGGTGCCCTGACGTGGGCTTTCGATTGCGGCCGAGGGATCGGCGCCAAGACCACCTCTGACCTGGCAAGACCTCGTGCGACGAGGACAGCGTGCTGCTGTCCTGGTCGCGGTAACGGAGTGAGCAGTGAGCAAGCGCACCTTCCAGCCCAACAACCGCCGGCGTGCCCGCAAGCACGGGTTCCGCCTCCGGATGAGCACGCGCGCCGGTCGCGCCATCCTGGCGGCCCGCCGTCGCAAGGGCCGCGACAAGCTCTCCGCCTGAGACTGCCGACGCCGTCCGTAGTCCAGGTCAGCGCGCAGTGCTCCCGCGACGCCATCGGTTGACCGACCCGCGCGACTTCCGCGCGGTGATCCGCGGTGGCCGTGGGCGCTTCCGCGCGGCGACGCCTCTGATCGTGGTGCACCGCGCCGACCGGCCCGGCCCTGCCGGCGCTCCGGCCCGGGTGGGTTTCGTGGTCTCCAAGGCGGTCGGGACGGCTGTGGTCCGGCATCGGGTGGCCCGGCGCCTGCGCGCTGTGGCCAGTGCCCGGATCGCGGAGCTGCCCGCTGGCTGCGACCTGGTGGTTCGGGCCAATCCTGCTGCGGCACAGGCACTTTCGCGTGATCTCGACGCAGCGTTCGGTGACGCGCTCGGGCGCCTCGGCGTGCGCCATACCCCGGCGGTCACTGCGGTGCCGGGAGCCGGGTCATGACCCTGTCGTCGGTCACCGCGGCGCCCCTGATCTGGCTGATCCGTGCCTACCAACGCCTCCTGTCGCCGCTGCTCGGGCCACGGTGCCGCTTCTATCCCTCCTGCTCGGCGTATGCCGTGACGGCCCTGGAGCGGTACGGCCCGCTCAGGGGAACCTGGCTGGCCGCCCGTCGGTTGGTCAGGTGCCACCCGTGGAGCGACGGCGGCGTCGACCATGTGCCCGAGCGACCTGTCCCTGCGACATCACCCGGTGTGCCCAGCGGCACGCCACGAGACTGAGGAACCTATGGGCTTCTTGGACACCCTGCTGTTTCCGTTCGAATGGTTCGTCTCCACGATCCTGGCCGGCTTCCACTTCGGGCTGACCGCGATCGGCCTGCCTGAGGCCAGCGGCTGGACCTGGGCGGCCTCGATCATGGGGCTGGTGGTCGTGCTGCGGCTGCTGCTGATGCCGTTGTTCGTGCGGCAGATCCACAGCCAGCGGCGGATGCAGATGATCCAGCCGGACCTGATGAAGATCCAGGCCAAGTACAAGGGCAAGAAGGACGAGGCCTCGCGGCGGTCCCAGCAGGAGGAGATGTTCGGCCTCTACAAGAAGCACGGCACCAACCCGTTCGCCTCGTGCCTGCCGATCTTTGCCCAGATGCCGTTCTTCTTCTCGCTGTTCCGGCTGCTCAACACGGTGCCCCAGGTCGCCGACGGCACGCGTGAGCCGCGTGGGTTCTTCACCCAGGCGCTCGCGGCCCAGATGGAGCAGGCCACACTGCTCGGCGCCAAGCTCTCCTCGACCTTCCTGCACGACACCGACACCGCCGCCAAGGTGCTGGCGTTGGTGCTGATCGTGGCGATGTCGGTGACGACGTTCATCACCCAGCACCAGCTGATGCGCAAGAACATGCCGGCCGCGGCGCTGGACAACCCGATGGCGCGGCAGCAGAAGGTGCTGCTCTATGCGCTGCCGATCATGTTCGCGGTGACCGGCGTGAACTTCCCGATCGGCGTGCTCATCTACTGGACCGTGTCCAACCTGTGGACGATGGGCCAGCAGTTCTACGTCATCCGCCGGATGCCGGCCCCCGGGTCGCCCGCCGAGAAGGCACTGGAGCAGCGGCGGATCGCCAAGGGCAAGCCGTTGTCCAAGATCCAGCTCAAGAACCCTGTCGTCGAGGAGGAGCCGGAGCCGGTGCCCGGCACCGCCCCCGCTCGACCGGGCAGCGGGCAGCGCGTGCAGCCCCAGGGCAAGCGACGAGCCAAGAGCAGCAACCGCCCCAAGGGGCGATGAGCGGCGTCCCAGCCGCTGCGCGCGCGGAGGACCTCCTCCCCAGACGTTGACCACCCACTCCCGACCCGAGGAGCCAGCACGATGAGCACCGAGACCACGACCGAGACGACGGCCCAGACCCCCGAGATTCCCGAGACCGACGGCGGCGCGAGCAGCGAGGCGGCTCCGGAGGCCGAGGAGAGCGCTCAGGAGGCCACCGCCGGGCACGAGAGCGACAGCGACGACAGCGCTGATACCGACAGCGATGAGGGTGACAGCGCCGGCTCCGACAGCGAGCCGTCGGCCGCGGCGTCCGGCGGCTCCACCTCCCGGGTGGCTCAGCTCGAGCGCGAGGGTGAGATCGCGGCAGACTTCTTGGAGACCCTGCTCGACATCGCCGACCTGGACGGTGACCTGGAGGTCGACGTCGAAGGCGACCGCGCAGCCGTGGCGATCGTGGACTCCCAGGACGGCACCGTGCCCAAGGCCCTGGTGGGGCAGGGCGCGACCGTCCTGGAGGCCCTCCAGGAGCTCACCCGGCTGGCCGTGCAGGCCGAGACCGGCGAGCGCAGCAGGCTGATGCTGGACGTCGGTGGCTACCGCGCCGGAAGGCGGACCACCCTGGTGGAGCTGGCCCAGCGGGTCATCGGCGAGGTGCGCGAGTCGGGCCAGCGGCGCGAGCTCGACCCGATGTCGGCCTTCGAGCGCAAGATCGTGCACGACCAGGTGCTCAGCGCCGGGCTGGTCTCGGAGTCCGAGGGCGAGGAGCCCCAGCGCTTCGTCGTCATCCTGCCCAGCTGAGCATGACCGTGCCGACCGAGGCCGTCGCGCCGCGCGAGCCGCGCGGCGTCGCCGAGGTGTTCGGCGAGCGTCTGCCCCTGGCCCGGGAGTATGCCGCGCTGCTGGCGGACTCGGGGGTGACCAGGGGGCTGATCGGGCCGCGCGAGGCCGGTCGTCTGTGGGAGCGGCACCTGCTCAACTGCGCCGTCGTCGAGGTGCTGCTGCCCCATCGCACGCGGCTGCTCGACGTGGGGTCGGGCGCGGGGCTGCCGGGTCTGGTGCTGGCCATCGCCCGGCCTGACCTGGAGGTTCATCTCGTGGAGCCGATGCTGCGCCGCACCACCTGGCTGCAGGAGGTCGTCGACTCCCTCGGCTTGGGCAACGTGTCCGTGCACCGGGGGCGAGCCCAGGAGTTTCCCGGGCGGCTACTGGCGCCGGTGGTCACGGCTCGTGCCGTGACCAGGCTGGCCGCGTTGGCCGCCTGGTGCGCCCCCCTCATCGAGCCGGGAGGCCGGCTCATCGCCCTCAAGGGCGAGTCCGCCGAGCGGGAGCTGGCCGAGGACCTGGCCCAGCTGCGCCGGCTGGGAGTCGTCGACGCCCAGGTGCGCGAGCTCGGCGGTGGAGTGCTCGACCCACCCACCCGTGTCATCGACCTCACCTTCGGCGCGCGCACGGCCAGCGACCCAGCGGCCGGCAAGAGCCGACGCTCCCGCGGGCAGCCCGCGAGCTGACGGCTTGGCCTTCCCGCCCCCGCCGTGGGACTCTGCCCTCGTGGAGGGGATGGGTGCCGACGACCCGGTGCTCTCCTGGCTGCTGGCAGCCGACCCGGCAGTCGCCTACCAGGTCAGACGCGACCTGCTCGATGACGACGACCCGGTCGCCCGTGCCGCGATAGCGAGCTCTGGAACTGCCGCGCGCATCCTGGCAGCTCGGCGTCCAGACGGCCATTGGGGCCGTGGCTTCTACCAGCCGAAGTGGACCTCCACTCACTACACCCTGCTCGAGCTGCGCGACCATCAGGTCGACCCGGACCTCGCGGCCTGTCGGGAAGCCGTCGCCCTGTGCCTGCGCGAGAAGGGCGCCGACGGCGGCGTGAACCCGATCGGCAGCGTGCGGGTCTCGGACGTCTGCGTCAACGGCATGTTCCTGGCGATCGGCGCGTATTTCGGCGCGGCCCCGACCGAGCTGAGCAGTCTCGTCGACTTCGTTCTGGCACAACACCTGGGGGACGGCGGGTTCAACTGCCGCAGCAACCGCTCGTCCGGCTGCCGGGTGGGGTCGGTGCACACGACAACATCGGTCATCGACGGGTTCACTGCCTATCTGGACGCTGGGTATGCGCACCGTTCCGACGAGGTCCGTTCAGTACGGGACCTCGCCGGGGAGTCCCTGCTGGCACGGCGTGTCTACCAGGTCAAGGGCACCGGAGCGCCGATCCATCCGGACATGGTCAGGCTGCATCACCCGGCCCGGTGGAAGTTCGACGTGCTCAGAGGCCTCGAGGTGCTCACCGCCGCCGGTGTCGTCGAGGACGAGCGGCTCCTGCCCGCTCTTGACGTCCTGCGGCGGCGACGGCGGGCGGACGGACGGTGGGCCGCGAACGCGGGCCACCCGGGCGTCACTCACGTCAGCTATCCCCGCGCAGGCGAGGCGAATCCCTGGGTGACACTGAAAGTCGATGCGCGTCCTCCGCCTGACCCGAGCCCTCATCGGGTGACGCGCCCGTCCGTTTCACGTGAAACACCTGCCGTCACAGGTCGGGCACGCGATGTTTCACGTGGAACAGCGTGCCGATGCCAGCGCGCCAGACGTGATCGGTGATGATGGTCAGGACATGACTGCCGTACTCACCGACACCGTTCCCGGACTGGGCTGGCCACTCGCGCCACCCGCGACACTGGCTTCCTTGACCGCCACACCGACGGCGCCGGGGTGGGTGACCTTGCCGATGTCGACGGACGCGGCGGCGGCGCGGGAGAACACGGCGAGCCAGACATCCGAGCCCTCGACAGGTTCCGGCCCCACAACGACGCCGTTGGCGGACCGGATCCGGGCCGAGCGGCAGCGACACCAGCAGGTCAGGGCCCAGGAGGTGCCGCTGCCGGCGCAGACCCGGATCCTCACCGTGGCCAACCAGAAGGGCGGGGTCGGCAAGACGACCAGTGCCGTCAACCTGGCCGCGGCCCTGGTCCAGCTCGGCTCCAAGGTGCTGGTGCTCGACATGGACCCGCAAGGCAACGCCAGCACGGCGCTCGGGGTGCCGCACCAGGTCGGCGTGCCGGGCATCTATGACGTGATCATCGACGGGGTGCCGCTGGCCGACGTGCTCGCCCAGAGCCCGTCCCTGCCCGGCCTGTGGTGCGCACCGGCGACGATCGACCTGGCCGGTGCCGAGATCGAGCTGGTTCCCCTCGTCGCCCGGGAGGGGCGTCTGCGCAAGGCACTGGCCCGCTTCCTGTCCGAGCACGAGGGCCCGGAGCGGTTCGACTACGTCTTCATCGACTGTCCGCCGAGCCTGGGCCTGCTGACGGTCAACGCGTTCGTGGCCGGCCGCGAGGTGCTGATCCCGATCCAGTGCGAGTACTACGCCTTGGAGGGGCTCACCCAGCTCCTCAACAACGTCGCGATGATCTGCGAGCACCTCAACCCCGACCTGGCCGTCTCGCACATCCTGATGACCATGTATGACGGCCGCACCCGACTGTCGGCCCAGGTCGCCGAGGAGGTGCGGTCGCATTTCTCCCAACAGGTGCTCAAGGCGGTGATCCCCCGGTCGGTGCGGATCAGCGAGGCGCCGAGCCACGGCGAGACCGTGATCACCTACGACCCCAGCAGCAGCGGTGCCCTGTGCTACCTCGAGGCAGCGACCGAGATGGCCCGCCACGGGGCACCCGTCAGGCAAGGAGAGCGCCGATGACCGACCGCCGACGAGGGCTGGGCCGCGGGCTGGGTGCGCTGATCCCGGCGAGTCCGGCCCCTGACCGGCCGACGGATGTCTTCTTCCCTCGACCTGCCGACGACGGCGTCCATCTGCACGCGCACGACGGCAACGCCGCTGTGGCGTCTGAGCAGGCGCCCGGTCCGGACCTCGCGGAGGTGCCGGGCGCCCGGTTCGCCGAGCTCCCGGTGGACGCCATCGACGCCAACCCCCGCCAGCCCCGTCAGGTCTTCGACGAGGACGACCTCGCCGAGCTGCAGCACAGCATCCGAGAGGTCGGCGTCCTCCAGCCCATCGTCGTGCGACGTGTTCCGCCGGATGAAACCGCTGGTCAGCGGTCATGGGGAACCGACGAAGACGTCTTGCCAGTTAGTTACGAACTGGTGATGGGTGAACGACGGTTACGGGCTGCGCGAGCCGCCGGTCTGGACACCATCCCCGCCATCATCCGCGAGACGACCGACGACGTGCTCCTGCGCGACGCGCTCCTGGAAAACCTGCACCGCAGCCAGCTGAACCCGCTGGAGGAGGCCGCCGCCTACCAGCAGCTGCTCGAGGACTTCGGCTGCACGCACGACGAGCTGGCCGGACGCATCGGCCGTTCGCGGCCCCAGATCTCCAACACGATCCGGCTGCTCCGCCTGCCGGCGCTCGTCCAGCGCCGAGTCGCCTCCGGCGTGCTCTCGGCCGGCCACGCTCGTGCCCTGCTCGGGCTGACCGATCCTGCAGCGATGGAGCGGCTCGCCCAGCGGATCGTCGCCGAGGGACTCTCGGTGCGCACCGTGGAGGAGCTGGTCGTGGTCGGCGAGGACGGCGCCCCGGCCGACTCGGCACCTCGCACGGTGCGGCACCGCCAGCACCTCCCTGAGCTGGATGACGTCGCCGCCCGCCTGGCCGACCGGCTCGACACCCGAGTCACGATCGCGATGGGGCGTCACAAGGGCAAGGTGACCGTGGAGTTCGCCTCGGCCGACGACCTCGAGCGGATCCTCGGACTCCTCGAGCCGCAGACCTCCTAGTCGCCAAGGCGAGGCGCAGCGACGGGACACGACAAGACCCGACCTACCCAGCGTTGCCGGGGGGTCGGGTCTGGAGTCGCGCGGGGTCGGCCCGCGGTGACGAAGCGGCCGGTCAGGCCAGGAACGGCTCGAGCTCGCGCACGATCTTCTGCTTGGGCTGCGCGCCGATCAGCGTCTTGACGACCTCGCCGCCGACATAGAGGTTCATCGTGGGGATGCCCGTGATGCCGTAGCGGCCGGTGACCTGGGGGTTCTCGTCGGTGTTGAGCTTGACGATCTCGATCTTGTCGCCGTGCTCCCGGGCGATCTCATCCAGGATCGGGGCGACCTGCTTGCACGGGCCGCACCAGGGCGCCCAGAAGTCGACCAGCACGGGCTTGGTGCTGTCGAGGACGTCGGCCTGGAAGTCGGCGTCAGTGGTGTGCTTGCTCATCTCGTGGACTCCTTGTCCTGTGCAGTGTGCACTGTCGGGAACTGGGTAGGGCAGGACCGTCGTCGGTCTCAGCGGGTGGCGCCCACGGGCTCGGGCTGGGCCTGGGCGACGTCGGTCTGCGTGGCAGCGGCCGCAGAGACCGTGGTGGTCGCGTCGAGATGGGCCAGGTAGCGCTCGGCGTCGAGTGCGGCCGAGCAGCCTGAACCGGCGGCGGTGATGGCCTGACGGTAGGTGTGGTCGACCAGGTCGCCGCAGGCGAAGACGCCGTCGAGGTTGGTCAGCGTGCTGCGCCCCTTGGCCAGCACATACCCGGCGCCGTCGAGGTCCACCTGCCCCTGGATGAGCTCGTTGCGGGGGTCGTGGCCGACGGCGATGAAGAGCCCGGTGACCTCGACCTCGCGCTCCTGCCCGGTCACGGTGTCGCGCATGGTCACACCGGACAGCTTGGGGTCGCCGTGCAGGGCCACCACCTCGCTGTTCCAGGCGAAGGAGATGCGCGGGTCGGCCATCGCCCGGTCGACCATGATCTTGCTGGCGCGCAGCTCGTCGCGACGGTGCACGACGGTCACCGACCGGGCGAACCGGGTCAGGAAGGTCGCCTCCTCCATGGCCGAGTCGCCGCCGCCGACGACCAGCAGGTCCTGGTCGCGGAAGAACGCTCCGTCGCAGGTGGCACACCACGACACACCGTGCCCGGAGAGGCGTTGCTCGTCCGGCAGTCCGAGCTCCCGGTAGGCCGAGCCCATCGACAGGATGACGCTGCGAGCGCGGTGCTCGCCGCCCTCCGCGTCCACCACGACCTTGACCGGCCCGGACAGGTCGACCGACACGACGTCGTCACGGACCAGCTCGGCACCGAAGCGCTCGGCCTGGGCCCGCATCGCAAGCATCAGGTCAGGACCTTGGATGCCCTCCTCGAAGCCGGGGAAGTTCTCCACCTCGGTGGTGTTCATCAGTGCGCCACCAGCGGTGACGGCACCTTCGAACACGAGGGGTCGAAGGTTGGCGCGGGCGGTGTAGATGGCCGCGGTGTAGCCAGCAGGACCCGAGCCGATGACGATGACCTCGCGGATCTCGGTGCTCGCAGTGCTGCCGAGGGCGGACGTGCTCATGCGTGAACTCCAGGACGACGGGGTGATGGTGCAGTCAACCGATCCTAGGCACGGGATGTTCCCCTGCGCGCCCAGCGCCGGCCGCGCGCCTCATTCCAGCGGGACGTCGGACTCCAGCACCTGTCCCTGGCCGCTGGCACAGTCGGCGCTGAGCACCCAGCCCAGCGCCGGAGCCGGCTCGGTGCGGGCGACCGCCACGATCGGCTCTCCGTCCAGGCTGCCGGCGGCGATCAGATAGGTCCCCTCGCCGACGGCGGACCCGGTGGGCTGCTCGATCAGGGCCAGGCAGCGGTCCACCTCGGCGGCGCTCATCTCCGCTTCACCGGACGCAGAGGTGGTCGGCGCGGACAGCCACGTCCCGAACGATGCGGACAGCTGAGACTGCGAGAGGTCGGCGATGCCACGCTGGCTGTAGGCGGGCGCACTGTCCTCGCTGGTCGCGGCGGAGTCGACAGTGGTCGGGGCCGCGGGGGCTCCGGCGCCGCTGCCCTCCTGGTCCTCTTCCTGGCCTGCGGAGGCGCCGTCCTGGGCGCCGCGTTCGGCCGCCGGATAGCTGGCCGCGGTGTCCGGGGAGCCACCGCCTCCGAAGAGCTGGGCGGAGGCCACCGTGACGGCCACGGCGGCCGCGGCCGCGGTGCCGACCCAGGCCAGGGTCCGGGCGGGACGGCGAGCGTGCCGCTGCTCGACCAGGTCGATCAGGTCACCATTCGAGGAGCCGGACGCCGAGCCCTGGAAGGCCCGACGCTGCTGCTCGGCCTCCAGGGAGCGGGAGATCCGGGCCATCACGTGGTCCGGCATCGGGCCGGGGTCCGGCAGGGCGGACAGCAGCGCACGCACGCCGGTGGGGTCAGCCTCGACCTCAGGGCGCGGGTCTTCACCCGGGTATGGCGTGCTCACGACTTCCTCCGCAGACTGACAACGAGATCGGGGACCCGAGAGGGCGCCCCACGGGAGTACGACGAGCGGTTGGCTGGTGCGGTTCCCGCGCCGTGGATGTGACCCACGTCATACCGAGCCGGACAGGTGTCGGCGCTCACGACGTTGCCCGTCCCGGGAGCCCGAGCAGCTCGGCCATCGCCGAACGGCCGCGGGCGCAGCGTGACTTGATGGTGCCCTCGGCGACGTCGAGCACCGCAGCAGCCTCGGCGACCGACATTCCCTGCATGTCGACCAGGATGAGCGCCATCCGCTGCCCGTCGGGGAGCTTGTCCAACGCCTCGCGCACATCCAGCCGCACCTCGACCGAGTGGTGGTAGTCGCGGCTCTCGACCGGCTCGTGGTCGGAGATGTCGACCGTGGGCTTGACCCGCCGCAACCGGTCCAGGCAGGCGTTGACGACGATCCGGTGCAGCCAGGTGGTCACCTTGCTGTCGCCGCGGAACGAGTCGGCCCGGCGGAAGGCGTTGATGAAGCCGTCCTGCACGGCGTCGGCCGCCATCTCGGGGTCGCGGCAGGTGCGCAGGGCCACCGCCCACATCCGGTCCTTGTGCCGCCGGAACAGCTCACCGAACGCCTCGCCGTTGCCGCCCTGGTGCAGTCGCAGCAGCTCGGGGTCGTCGAGCTCGGCCAGGTCGCCGACACTGGTCAGCACGCTCACCGCTCTCCAGCCGGACAGGCCCGCGCCGGTGCGGACCGGCAGCCCCCACTGCGCCTCATCGGACGGTGATCTCCGAGAGGTAGACGATCTCGCCCTTCGGGCCGTCCCAGGCGCGGATGAACCAGACGATGACGTAGCGGCCGGTGGCCGGCTCGTCCGGCGTGACCTGCCAGGTGTTCTTGGCCGAGCGCCAGGCCCCCACCCGGGTCGCGCCGTCCAGGGTCGGCTCGTCGTTGACCCAGACCTGGGTGCCGTAGTCCCCCCTGGGGAAGACGAGCTCGATCTGCGAGACCTCCACGGACTCGCCCAGGTCAACGGCCAGGCCCACGCCGGACTTCAGGCCGCCGAAGCCGTCGGTGGAGTAGGTGTGCGAGTTCCAGGCCGTCTCCGGGTCACCGTCGATGGCGCGGTCGACGATGTCGTTGCGCTCGTCGCCGTCGCCTTCGGGGTCGTAGGAGGTGATGCCCGCGATGGTCAGCGCCTCACCGCCCTCAGGAGGCGCGGTGTCCGTCGGTGACGAGGTCTCCTCGGTCGTGTCGGCGGGGGCCGTGGCCGTCGCCGTGTCGGTGGGCAGCGAGCGGGAGGCCGTGCTGTCGGCGCTGTCGACGCCGCGGAAGGCACGGAAGGCCAGGAACACCCCCGTGGCCACCACCGCGGCGATGATCAGCAGGACCAGGCCGGTGGTCAGCCGGGACGGTCCCTCCCGACCGCGGACGCCCGGCGGGAGTGACCGGTCGGGCATGGCGTCGAGCCGGTCGTCGTCCCGCCCGGCGAGCATCCCGGCCCCGGCCCCTCCGGCCGCGGCTCCGGCAGTGCGGAAGTAGGGCTCCTCAGCCCCCCCGCCCGGGCGCTCGCCGCGGCCGCTCTGCGCGGACCTGTCCGAGCCTCTCGGCACAGGCGGACCTGCCGCGTCCGCTTCACGGTCGAACGGATGCGCAGCCGTCGCCGCGGCGCTGGCGCCTGCGGCTCCGGCCAGCGCCGCGGACGCTGAGGGCCCGCGGTCGGCGGCGGGCGGCGCGATGACGGCGCCGGGCTCGGCGCGGACGATCTCGGCGCTCCAGGGGGACAGCTGCTGGGCCAGCTCGCCCGGGGTGCGCGGACCCCGCGACGGGTCGTAGTCGGCGGCCAGGGTCATCCGGCAGATCGCGTCGAGGTCACCGGGGACTCCACCGGCCACCTCCGACGGGGCGGGCAGCGTGCCGTCGGCGAGGCGACGCGCGCTGCGCAGGCCCTCCATCTCCTCGCCAGGCCAGCGCCCGGTCAGCGCGGTGTAGAGCAGCGAGACGAGGTCGACGGTGTCGATCAGGGTGGCCTCGGCGGGAGGCAGCTCCTCGGTCTGCTCGATCGCGGCAGCGACCGCGACACCGGAGATCTTGACGTTGCCCTCACGGGTGCGCAGCACGGCGTGGGGGTTGAGGAACAGGTGGTGCAGGCCACGGCGCCGGGCAGACTCCAGAGCCGCGGCGGTCTCGCCGACGATCCGGCGCGCCTCCTCGGCAGGCAGGGGATGCTCGACGACCAGGGAAGCCAGCGACTCCGCCTCGAGCAGGCCTTCCTCGATGATCCAGCTGCGCCCGTCGTCCTCCCCGACGTCGAGCACGCGGACCAGGCGCGGGTCGTCGACACCGGCCACCCGCCGGGCCCCGTCGAGCACCGCCTGCGCGGCCTCGGCGTGCTCACCATGTGAGGGCAGCACGGTGACGGCGACCAACCGGTCGAGCGTGGTGTCGCGGGCCGACCAGTAGTCGAGGGTCTCGCCGCGCTGTGCCAGCAGCTCCTCGAGGGCATAGCGGCCGCCCAGGTGGGTGCCAGCCTCGATGCCCTGCACGCGCCGCTCCTGTCGGTCTGGCGGGTCGACGGCCCAGGGCTCGACCTGCTGGTCCGGCGGTGTCTGGACGGGCATGCTGACCTGCGGCCCGACCCCGCCGGGGGTGTGCCCCCATGCTAGACCGGAGGCTGCACCGGGGGTGGCTGACCAGGCCGTCCGTTCGCCGAGGGGTTCGCTCGCCCCGTCCCCGAGAGCTGCCGGCTCGGCCGGCGTGGAGGAGGCGTCCGGCTGGGGCGGCGGCGAAGCGGCCGGCGCCCGAGCAGGGACAGGGCGGCGGCCGCGGCGCAGCCGGCGGGCGATCGGCTCGGCGGCCTCGGCCAGCTCGCGCACCCCGAACCGGTGGGCCAGCACGGCATACGTGGTGAAGAAGACGACGCCGCCGACCAGCAGCATGACCACGGCCGCGAGATAGCCGTCGAGCAGCGCGCGAGAGAGCAGCACGACCCCCACGGTGGGCACCGCCGCCACGGCGGTCGCTGCGGCGACGCGCTGCCAGGTCTGCCGGACGTCGTGCAGGGCCAGCCCGCCGAGCCGGCGGCGCACCCAGAGCAGGCCCAGCACGGCGGCCAGGAACTGCCCCCCTGTCTGCGCGAGGGCGACCCCCACCGCCGTCCGGCCGGCCGGCATCGACGCGGCGACCAGCGTGCCGGCCACCGACACGGCGGTGATGCCGACCTGCATCCGGAACGGCGTGGCGCCGTCCTGGAAGGCGTGGAAGATGCGGCCGGAGAGGATGTAGACCGCATACGGCGCCAGGCCGACGACCATCGCCATGGTCACCCAGGCCGTGGCCAGCGTCTCCTCGGGGGTGTTGCGGAAGAGCAGCACCCGGGTCAGCGCCGGCGCCAGCACGAGCATCGCGATGCTGATCGGGATCATCGCCGCGCCGAGCAGGCGCAGGCCATGGCGGTACTGCTCCCCCAGCGCGGGCAGGTCGCCGGCGTGGGCCGACCGGGACAGCTGGGTGAACATCGCGGTGATCAGCGAGGTGGCGATGAGGCTGTGCGGCAGGATGTAGAACAGGAAGGCGTTCTCATAGATCAGCTTGCCCGGTGCGCCGCCGTCCAGGGTCGAGGCCCGGTTGAGCACGTTGGTCGAGAGCCACATGCCGGTCTGCGAGACCCCGATCACCGCCAGCATCCACAGCGCCATCCGGGACGCCGCACCCAGGCCGACGCCGCGGAACCCCCAGCGGGGGCGCCAGCGGAACCCCGAGCGCCAGACCGGCACCAGCAGCACCAGGGCCTGCACCATGACGCCGAGAGTGGCGGTGCCGGCCAGCAGCCAGATCATCGGTGCGGTCCAGTCGCCGGGACCGAGCTCCTGGGCGTCGGGGTAGCGGGCCAGGAAGACCAGCAGGCCGCCGATCGCGACGATGTTGTTGGCGACCGGCGCCCACATGAACCAGCCGAACTTCTCGTGCGCGTTGAGGATCTGCCCGAGCATCGTGTAGAGCCCGTAGAAGAAGATCTGCGGCAGGCACAGGTAGGCGAAGGTCACCGCGAGGGCCAGCTGGTCGCCGGTCCAGGTCAGCGCATAGAACTTGGTCAGCAGCGCCGCGCCGGCGGTGAAGACCACGGCGATCCCGGCCAGGCAGAGCAGCATCAAGGTGATCAGGCGGTCGGTGAAGTCCCGGCCGCCGTCCGCGCGGGACATCGCCCGCGTCAGCGACGGCACGAGCACGACGTTGAGGACGCCGCCGGCCAGCAGGATGTAGATCGTGTTGGGCAGGGTGTTGGCGGTCTGCCAGGCGTTGCCCGAGGGGGAGAGCAGGCCGACGGCACCGGCGAGCAGCATCACCCGGACCAGGCCGAGGATCCGGGAGACGAAGGTGCCCGAGGCCATCAGCGCACTGGACCGGGCCAGCGTCGCCGAGCTGTGACCCCTCGACGCAGGCGCCGACGGGGAGGTCGCCGGGGTCGGCGGCTGTGCCGCTGACCCGGTCTGCTCGCTCACTCCTGCTCCTTGCTGGTGCTGGCGCTCGCCGCGGGTCGGGGACGCAGTGACCTGATCAGGCCCAGCACCAGGATGACACCTGCCACGCCGCCCATGACCCAGTAGATCCACACCCCGGTCGGCTGCACCCGCACCTGCATCAGCTCGACCTTGCCGATCGCGGTCCCGTTGGAGGTGCTCAGCGAGGCCTCGAGGGGCACCTCGCCGGCGGCCAGCGCCCGGGCTCGGAACTGCACGTTGGCCCGGCTGCCCGGCCCGATGGTGATCGACTCCGGCTGCTCGGTGATCCGCAGACGGGCGTTGCCCGGGTCGAGGGTGAGGGTGAGGTCCTCGACGGTGACCGGCAGGTCGTTGACCACGGTGATCCGGATCAGCCCCTCGTCGGCGAGGAAGTTCACCGTCGTGGGGTTGACGTGGACACCGCGCTGCACCTCGGCGACCACCTGCTGCACGTCCCGCCCGGGCGTGGCCCACGCCTCGCGCTGCTCCCGCCAGCGCGCGCCATACAACCCGTCCAGCACCGGCCCCCACGTCGCCGCCAGCTCCTGACCGTCCGGCACGATGGCCGAGACCCCCGACAGCTCCTCGCGCAGGGTGTCCAGCTCGCTCAGCCGGGCGCTGGTCAGCGCCGCGGCCGCGGGGGCGGGGTAGGCCGTGGGGTCGCCGACCGCCTGAGCCGGGTCGGTGCCACCGGACAGGGTGCCCTCGATCAGGGTGTCCGCGCCGTCGGCACCGCCTGTACCGCCAGCAGCTCCTCGGCGGTGACCGGGGACACCCAGGCCGCCGACTCCAGCGCCCGTCCGACGTCGGACAGGGTGCGCGTGCTGAGGTCGGCCGAGCGCGGCAGCGCCAGGACCAGCGAGCGCTGGACGGAGGGACGCTCCTGGTAGATCGCCAGGGTGTCCGCGAGCAGCCGCTGGATCGCCAGCCCGTCACGACCCGGGTTGCCGGCGTTGACGACCAGACCGCTCAGCGACTCCTCGTAGGAGAGCAGCAGCGGCCCGTCGTCGGCGGTGCGCCACACGCCGGGGCCGGTGAACGCGTCGCCGCCCTGGACGGCGCTGTCGGGGACGACCAGAGCCCGCAGCGGACCCAGTCCGGCCCGGTCCCACACCGACACGAGCCGGGGCACCACCAGGTCGTCGGCCGCCTGCAGCACCGGCCAGGCGACGGTGCGCCTGCTCGGGCTTGCGGACGGCTCGGCCGTGAGCTCGATGCCGACGCGCTCGGCCACCGTCTCCTCGGACTGCCCGAGCCGGGCCATCGCCTCGGTGTCGACGTCATGGGTGGGCAGCCACCACACCTGGTCGTCGGGCAGGTTGTCGAGCCGGTCGCCCAGTGACTGCGCCACGGCCTGGTCGCCGGCCAGCCCCGGCGTGGCGTCGGGCTCCTCGGGCTGCTGCACGCCGGGTGAGTCGGTGGGGGTGCTGGCCGGGGTGCTGCTCGGGGGGACGGTGCCACTGGTGGCGGTCCCGGTGGAGCTGTCCTCGTCAGCGCCGGTGGTGGACGCGCTGCCGTCGGGCGCGGTGGCCTGCACGTCGTCGCCGGACGTGGGAGCCGGCGTGGTCGGAGCCGTGGTCGGGGCTGGCGGCTCGGGCTCTGGCTGGGGTTCGGCGGGCAGGGGGTCGGGGGCCAGGCTGGGTGCCGGGTCCGGCGGGGCGAGCAGAGCGGGGTCGACCAGGAAGGTGGTGGGGTAGCCGCCGAGCCCGTCGAGCAACCGGTCGACCTGCGAGCCGGAGCCGACGCCGCGCGTCCAGGCGGCCGCCCTGACGGCGTCGTCCGCCGAGCCCAGCTCGGGGTCGGCCGGCAGGGTCAGCGGCACGAGCATCGAGAGTGCGATCGGCCGCCGCTGGGCCTCCGGCCGGCTGTCCCACGGCAGGAAGGTGCGCAGCACGCCGTGCACGGTGCCGTCGGGACCGCTGACGTCCAGCAGCAGGGGCAGCGTGGCCACGTCGAACGGCGGGGCGACCGCGTCGGGGGCGACGACGATGATGAAGCTGACCATCGCCCCGGGCTGCACCTGGCCGTTGACCGTGTCGACACCCAGCTCCCGGGGGGTGGGGACCGCGTTGGCCTGGTCAGCCCAGGCGCTCACCCGGGCCCGGGTGTCCAGTCCGCGGTAGGCCGTGCGCGCCCTGATCTGCTGCACGGAGACCGCCTCGTCGCCGATGTTGACCAGGGACCCGGTGATCCGCACCGACTCGCCCGGGGTCGCGACGGACGGGCTGACAGCGTCGAGGCTGATCTGCACCGCGCGACCGTCGTCGACCGGCGCGGCCACGCTGGCGGACCGGGCCGACGCCGGGACCAGGCCGACGCAGACCAGAGCGGCCAGCAGTGCCAGCACGGCCACCACGGCTCGCCCGCTCGTGCCGCCAGCGCGTCGCTCACCGAGGGCACCGTGCGGCGAGGGGACCAAAGGGGGAGGCACGCGGCATACGTCCTGTCGAGGGCCGTCAGGCCGGGCCGGCGAGGCGCTGCCAGGCCACCTGGGCGATCCGCCGCTCGTTGGGGAAGGTGAGCTTGGTGTGCACCTGGTCCAACGGGAACCAGACCGCGTCGATCGCCTCCTGGTCCGGGTCACCCTCGACCGTCAACGCCCCCCCGGTGGCCTCCAGCAGATAGTGGTGGACGAGCTTGTGGATGCGGTTCTGCGGGGTCGAGAACCAGTAGTCGATCGTGCCCAGGGTGAGCAGCACACGACCGGTGATGCCGGTCTCCTCGGCCACCTCGCGCTCGGCCGTCTGCTCCAGCGTCTCCCCCGGCTCCACGTGCCCCTTGGGCAGGCACCACTCGACCCGACCGGCCCGGTTGCGCCGGGCGATGATGGCGATCCGGGCGCGGCCCTCGTGCACGTCGATGACCACGCCGCCCGCCGAGGTCTCCTGGACCGCAGGCAGGCGTTGCTGCCAGCTCCTGGGCCGAGGGGAGACGGTCATCTTCACCACTGTAACCACCAGACCCGAGGGGCTCGGGGGGCCGCGCGGGGGAACGGCGGGACCGGCCTCCGGGGCCGCGGCCCGTACCCTGTGGGGCGATGTCACCCTCCCCGCCGACCCCGTCCCAGGCCGAGCTGCTCGCCCGTGCCCTGCGGCGGCTGACCCCGGTCCTGCCCCTGCTCGCCGAGGTGGGGGAGCGTTTCGGCCGAGCGGGTCACGAGGTGGCCCTGGTCGGTGGACCGGTCCGCGACGCCTTCCTGGACCGGGAGTCACCCGACCTGGACTTCACCACCTCGGCGCGCCCCGACCAGATCGAGGCGGTGCTCCGCGGCTGGCTCGACCCGGTCTGGGACGTGGGCCGTCGCTTCGGCACCCTGGGCGGACGGCGCGGCAGCACCGTCCTGGAGGTGACGACCTACCGGGCCGACGCCTACGACGGGCAGACCCGCAAACCGGTGGTCGCCTTCGGCGACGACCTCGCCGACGACCTCGCTCGCCGCGACTTCACCGTCAACGCGATGGCGTTGCGGTTGCCCGACCTCACCTTCCTCGACCCGCACGACGGCCTGGCTGACCTGGCCGCCGGCGTCCTGGAGACGCCCAGCGCCCCTGAGGTCTCGTTCGGGGACGACCCCCTGCGGATGATGCGGGCCGCCCGCTTCGTGGCCCAGCTCGGGCTGGAGCCCAGCCCGCGGGTGCGGCTGGCGATGAGCCAGATGGCCGACCGGCTGCAGATCGTCTCGGCCGAGCGGGTCCGCGACGAGCTCAGCCGGCTGCTGTTGGCCGAGCGGCCCCGGCCGGGGCTGGAGCTGCTGGTCGACTCGGGGCTGGCGGACCAGATGCTGCCCGAGCTGCCGGCACTGCGCCTGGAGGTCGACGAGCATCACCGGCACAAGGACGTCTACCAGCACTCGTTGACCGTGCTCGACCAGGCCATCGCGCTCGAGGACGGCCCGAGCGCCGAGCCGGCCGACCGGGTGCCGGGCCCTGACCTGGTGCTCCGGCTGGCCGCCCTGCTGCACGACATCGGCAAGCCGGCCACCCGCCGGTTCGAGCCGGGTGGCGGGGTGAGCTTCCACCACCACGAGATGGTCGGCGCCAAGCTGACCAAGGCCCGGCTGCGCGCACTGCGCTACGACAAGGACACCGTGCGCGAGGTGTCCCGGCTGGTCGAGCTGCACCTGCGCTTCCACGGCTACGGCGCGGGCGAGTGGACCGACTCGGCCGTGCGCCGATACATCACCGATGCCGGACCACTGCTCGGACGGCTGCACGCGCTGACCCGGTCCGACTCCACGACCCGCAACGTCCGCAAGGCCCAGCGTCTGTCCCGCAGCTATGACGACCTGGAGGTGCGGATCGCCCGGCTGCGCGAGCAGGAGGAGCTGGCCGCCGTCCGTCCGGAGCTGAACGGCAACCAGATCGCCGACGTGCTCGGCATCACACCGGGCCCGGTGCTCGGCCGGGCCTACCAGCACCTGCTCGCGGTGCGCCTGGACCAGGGTCCCCTGGGCCCGGAGCGCGCCGAGGCCGAGCTGCTGCGCTGGTGGGCTGAGCAGCCCGAGAGCACGTCCTAGGCTGCTGACCATGCGCGCAGTGGTGGTCAAGCGACACGGTGGGCCGGACGTCCTGGAGCTGGTCGAGCAGGAGACCCCCGAGCCCGGCGCCGGGCAGGTCCGGGTCGACGTGGCCGCCGCGGGCGTCAACTTCATCGACATCTACCAGCGCACCGGCGCCTACCAGCTGCCGATGCCGTTCGTCGTCGGCTCCGAGGGGGCCGGGACGGTCAGCGCCGTGGGTGAGGGCGTGGAGGACCTGGCGGTCGGTGACCGGGTGACCTGGGCGATGGTCCCTGGCACCGGCTATGCCGAGCAGTCCCTGCTGCCGGCCACACGGGTGGTGCCGATCCCTCCGCAGGTCGGTGACGACCTTGCCGCCGCCGCGATGCTGCAGGGGATGACCGCCCACTACCTGACGGAGTCCACCTTCCCGGCCCAGGAGGGGCAGGTCGCGCTCGTGCACGCGGCAGCAGGTGGTGTCGGGCTGCTGCTCTGTCAGATGCTGGCCGCCAAGGGCGTGCGGGTGATCGGGACCACGTCGACACCGGCCAAGGCCGAGCTCGCACTGGCCGCCGGCGCCTCCGATGTCGTGCTCTACCGGGACAGCGACCTGGTCACCGAGGTCCGCGCGCTGACCGGCGGGGACGGGGTGCACGTCGTCTATGACGGGGTCGGTGCGGACACCTTCGACGCCGGCCTGGAGCTGCTCCGTCCGCGCGGGATGATGGTGCTCTTCGGGGCCGCCAGCGGTCCGGTGCCGCCTGTGGACCCCCAGCGGCTCAACCAGGGCGGCTCGCTGTTCCTCACCCGCCCGACCCTGGGTCACTACCTGCGCGACCGCGAGGAGCTGGTGGGTCGGGCGACGGCGGTCCTGTCGGCGATCGTCCAGGGTCGGCTCGACGTGCGGATCGGCGCCCGGCACTCGCTGGACACGGCATCGCAGGCGCACCGGGAGCTGGAGTCGGGAGCCACGACCGGCAAGGTGCTGCTGGTCATCGGCCGCTGAGCGAGGTCAGCGGCGGGCCAGCTCGGCTCGCAGCCCCGCCTCGGCGTCGGTGCGGCGCGGCATCGGCTCGTCGTCGGTCAAGGGGGAGTCCCAGACCTGCCAGCAGACCCAGGCCCAGGCCAGCAGCCGCAGCATCAGTGCGCCGGCGTAGGTCGAGCCGGGCAGCCCCTTGCCGGCGTCCGAGCCGAAGCCGATGTGCAGCCAGACCGCCTCGAAGTGGATGATCTCGGCAGCCGCCCAGATGAGGTGGTCACGCCACTGCACCGCCGCCAGCGCCATCACCGGCAGCAGCCAGAGACCGCTCTGCACCGACACCGACTTGGCGGTGAGCAGCACCACCAGCAGCATCACCGCCGCCACCTGCACCGTGCTGGGCCGGTGCCGTGAGCTGAAGGTGAGCCAGCCGCCGGCCAGCAGCGCGGCCACCCAGCCCAGCACGGCGATGGCGGTGGCCACCGGGGCCAGCAACGAGGCTCCGAGCAGCTGCGGGACCAGGGTCAGCCCGCCGTAGCCTGGCTCGGCCGTGGTCCAGCTGCGCACGGCGGTGCCGACGGCCGGCACCGCGAAGGAGAACGGCAGGTAGAGGGCCAACGCCGCAAGCGGAGCGGTCACCGCAGCGGTCAGCGCGTCACGCCGGCGGCCGTCCCGCCAGCCGACGAAGGCCGCTGCGGCGAGGAAGACCAGCGGGTAGGGGCGCCCGAGCAGCGCCACCCCCAACAGCAGGCCGGCCGCCACCGGGTGGCGATGGTGCCAGGCCCACAGCCCCCACAGGGTCAGCGTGACGGCGAGCAGGTCCAGGGAGGTCAGCGCCAGGACGACGATGACGGGCGAGGCGGCCAGGTGGGCGACCTGCCACGGGCGGTGCGGTCGCAGGGCCACGCCGGCGAGGACCCCGGCCGCCAGCAGGAGCACGGCACAGACCGCCCAGATCGAGAAGACCCAGGTCTGCGCGTCGACGCCGGTGCCCTCGGCCGGGCTGACCAGCGAGATCAGCCAGAGGGTGAGCCCAGGCAGCAGCGGCTGGTCCGACGGGGCGGCGCCGGCCCAGGGCAGGTCACGCTGAGCCAGGGCCGTCGTGACGTGCACGACCGGGATGTCGGAGTAACAGGCTCGCCAGAACTGGTCGGGGTTGGCCCAGCCGTTGGCGACGCAGTGGGCCTTCTGGAACACGCCCAGGCCGATGAGCAGGCTGCTCATCGCGATCAGGGCGGCCGCGACACCGGCCAGCCCGCGCGTGCCGACTGCCAGGTAGCGGCCTGCCGGGCCCCCGATCGCCCGGGTCGCCAGGGCGACCACGGGGTCCCGCCGGGACGGCACGGCATACGGCGGCCGTGACGATCGGGGAGACATGGCAGCAGGGTATGTCGTGCGCCTCGCAGGGGCCGGATCGTCTCCTGGCCCGCCGCGGCGCTGGATGTGCCGCAGCGATGGATGTGCCGGTGAGCTAGCCGGTCGTGGTGGGGCTGGTGGACGTACTCGTCGGAGAGGTGCCCGTGGGCGGGTCCGTCGTCGGCTCCGGAGGCGCCGTGGTCGTCGGTGGCACAGACGTCGTCGTCGTCGGCGGCTCGGTCGTCGGCTCCGTGGTGGTGGTGGTGGTGGTCGTCGTGGTGGTGCTGCTGGTCGTGGTGGTGGTCGAGGTCGTCGTCGTCGTGGTGCTCGTCGTCGAGGGCGACTCGGTGGCCGTCTGCAGGTCGTCGTCGCCGATCCCCACCCGCTCGGGGAACTGCTCGACCGGCTCGCCCTCCATCGCCAGGCGCAGGAACTCGCCCCAGATCTGCGCCGGGAAGGTGCCGCCCGTGACCTGGTCGACGCCACCGATGTCCTGCATCGCCTCGGTCCCGTCCCCCTTGTACATGCCGACCGTCGCGGTGAGCTGGGGCACGAAGCCGTTGAACCACGCTGACTTGTTGTCCTCACTGGTGCCGGACTTGCCGGCCGCGGGGCGCCCCAGGTCGCCCGCGGCGACACCCGAGCCCTCGGTGACCACATGAGTCATCGCCTCGGTGACGTCCGCCACGACGTCGGGGGAGAACTCCTCCTCCAGGACCGGCTCGGCGGTGTAGTCCAGGGTGCCGTCGGCGCTGGAGACCCGGGCGATGAGGTAGGGCTCGGCGCGCTCGCCCTGGCCCGCCACGGTGTTGTAGGCGGTCGACATCTGCAGCACGGTGGGTGCGGCAGAGCCGAGCACGTTGGACAGGTCGGCGGTGAGCCCGGCGGTGTCCTCCGGCAGGCCGGCGCTCACCGCTGCCTCGACGGTCCGCTCAGGTCCGATCTGCTCGTTCAGCTGGACGTAGACGGTGTTGACGGAGTTGGCCGTCGCCTGCACGAGCTCGATCACCCCGAACTGCTCGTCGCGGAAGTTGTTGACCTCGTAGGGTTCGCTCTCGCCCTCGATGACGAACTCCATCGGCGAGGGGCCGGCGAAGGTGCTGCGGGTGCTCACCCCGTCTTCCACAGCGGCCAGCAGGGTGAAGATCTTGAACAGCGACCCGGCCTGCAGCTCGGCGTCCGTCGTGTCGTTGAACTGCCGCTCGCTGTAGTCGGCGCCGCCATACATCGCCGTCACGGCGCCGTCCCCCGGACGCATCGCGATCAGCCCGACGCGCAGGTCCTCCTCCTCGGCATCCGCGGGCAGCGAGGAGGCGATCGCCTCCTCGGCGGCCTGCTGGTGCTTGAGGTCGATCGTCGTGGTGATCCGCAGCCCGCCGCGGTCGATGTTCTCCTCATCGATCTTGAGCTTGTCGACCAGCTCGCGGCGCACCTCGGTGGCGATGTAGCCCGGGACCGCCGGTGGTGGCCGACGTCGGCTCGGGCTTCTCGATCGTGGGGAACGTGGCCGCGTCGGCGTCCGCCTGGCTGAGCCAGCCCTCGGCCACCATGCCGTCGATGACATAGGCGAACCGCTCCTGTGCGCGTTCCTTGTTGCCGTCCGCGTAGTCCGGGTCGAACAGCGACGGTGCGTTGGTCACCGCCGCCAGGAAGGCACCCTCGGAGACGGTGAGGTCGGCGACGTCCTTGCGGAAGTAGGCCTGGGACGCGGTCTGGATGCCGTAGGCCCCCCTGCCGTAGTAGATGGTGTTGAGGTAGCTCTCGAGGATCTGGTCCTTGGTCAGCTCGCGGTCGATCTTGACCGCGATGAGGGCCTCGTCGATCTTGCGCGCGTAGGACTGCTCCTGGGAGAGGAAGTAGTTCTTGACGTACTGCTGGGTGATCGTCGACCCGCCCTGAGTGGTGTCGGAGGTGAGGTTGTTCCACAGCGCGCGCACCGTGCCGGTGACCGAGACGCCCTGGTTGCTGTAGAAGCTGCGGTCCTCGGCGGCCAGCATCGCCTGCTCGACGTGGTCCGGCACCTGGGTCAGCGGCACGGACTCCCGGTTGGTGCCTCCGGTGAACCGCGCCAGCTCGGTCTGCCCGTCGCTGTAGTACAGGATCGAGCTCTGGCTGTCGGCGAACTCCGCGGGGTCGGGGATCTCGGTGCGGGTGTAGAGGAACAGGACCACGAGCACTCCCGCCAGCAGCCCGGCCAGGCCCAAGCCGACCAGCCACAACAGCACCCGCTTGACGGTGGGCCGCCGGCGGGACCGGCGATGGGCGCGGCTGCCGGGCGCGGCTGCGGGCTGTTCGGGGGTCGGTTCGCTCACCCGGTCAGCGTGACACAGGGCAGGCGGGAACGGGCAGGCCCGACGGTGTTTCGACCGGTTTGACACCTGGCCGAAGATCCGTACGATATATCGAGCCGATATATCCATGCAGACAGTGAGGAGGGTGAGATGACCAAGCGGAGCGAGATGCTCGAGCTGGCGATCCTCGGACTGCTCACCGACTCACCGATGCACGGGTATGAGCTGCGCAAGCAGGTGCACCGCGTGCTCGGCACGGTTCGTGCCCTGTCCTACGGCACCTTGTACCCCCGGCTGCGCGACCTGGTCGACCGCGGTCTGATCACCGAGCTCGGACGGCCTGCGATGAGCAGCCGAGCCCGGATCACCTATGCGGTGACGCCGACCGGCCAGGAGCGGTTCGCCACGCTCTTGTCGGTGGCCGGACCCCAGGCGTGGGAGGACGACGTCTTCGACGTCCACTTCGCCTTCTTCGGTCGCACCGATCGAGCGGTGCGTCTGCGCATCCTGGAGGGCCGCCGGGCCCGCCTGGAAGAACGACTGGCCGCCATCCGGGCCAACGGCCCCGGCGGCAGCACGGTCATGGTCGACAGCTATGCGGCCGAACTACATCGTCACGGGCTGGAGTCTGCTGAGCGCGACGTGCGCTGGCTGACCGGGCTCATCGAATCCGAAAGGCGCGCGGCCGGACCCCTCGGCAGCGCACGACACGAGGAGTAACTATGGGATCGGTTCGCGTCGCGATCGTCGGCGTGGGCAACTGCGCCAGCTCGCTGGTGCAGGGCGTCGAGTACTACCGAGGGGCCGACCCGGCCGCCGCGGTGCCTGGCTTGATGCATGTCCAGTTCGGCCCTTACCACGTCAGCGACGTCCAGTTCGTGGCTGCCCTTGACGTGGACGCCAAGAAGGTGGGCTTCGACCTCGCCGAGGCGATCTTCGCCAGCGAGAACAACACGATCAAGTTCGCCGACGTGCCGCCCAGCGGCGTGCTGGTGCAGCGCGGTCCGACGATGGACGGCATCGGTCGCTACTACCGCGAGACGATCGAGGAGTCCGACGCCGAGCCGGTCGATGTCGTGGCCCTGCTGCGCGAGACGCAGGCCGACGTGCTCGTCTCCTACCTGCCCGTGGGCTCGGAGGACGCCGACAAGTTCTACGCGCAGTGCGCGCTGGACGCCGGTGTCGCCTTCGTCAACGCCCTTCCGGTCTTCATCGCCTCCGACCCCGTGTGGGCCGCGAAGTTCGAGGAGGCCGGCGTGCCGATCATCGGCGACGACATCAAGAGCCAGGTCGGCGCCACGATCACCCACCGGGTGATGGCCAAGCTGTTCGAGGACCGCGGCGTCGTGCTCGACCGCACCTACCAGCTCAACGTCGGCGGCAACATGGACTTCAAGAACATGCTGGAGCGGGACCGGCTGGAGTCCAAGAAGGTCTCCAAGACCCAGGCTGTCACCTCCAACATCAGCCACGACCTCGGCGCCAAGAACGTGCACATCGGACCGTCGGACTATGTGCAGTGGCTGGATGACCGCAAGTGGGCCTACGTCCGCCTCGAGGGCCGTGCCTTCGGCGACGTGCCGCTCAACCTGGAGTACAAGCTCGAGGTCTGGGACAGCCCCAACTCGGCCGGCATCATCATCGACGCGATCCGCGCTGCCAAGATCGCCAAGGACCGCGGCGTCGGCGGCCCGGTCCTGTCGGCCTCGGCCTACCTGATGAAGAGCCCGCCGGAGCAGCGCAACGACGACCAGGGAAGGGCCGACATCGAGGCCTTCATCCGCGGCGAGCTCGAGCGCTAGCCGCCACCACCTCCTGCGCACCACCCCGGACCCCGGGCGAGACCACTCGCCCGGGGTCCGTCGTCTTCCGAGGGCCGTGGTCCGTCCGGAGACAGTGCAGCGGTGAAAGGGAAATGCTCCAGGAATGACAACGATGTCATTCCAGCGCCACCCGTGCAGAATGCGAATTACAGCATTGTTCTTATCGCCGAAGCCTGTTGTTGACCCGGGAAGTCTGGATAGTCTCCAGCCGTCCCATTAGTCACATAGTCAACATTGATCACAGCCGTAGCACGTCTTCGCTCGGGAGAACGGTCTGTGTGAGAGGCGCGTCCATGAGTTCGTCGTCACCCCTGCACACCCGCTACGGCCTGGTGGTCACCATCACCGTGGCCGCCTTGGCGCTGGCCCTGCCGCCGGCCTATGGCAGCGGTCCGGCCTCCAGCCACGACCCACTGGGCGAGACGCCGCTGTCCGGCGACCCGTTCGTCGTCGAGGGCGAGCAGATCTCGGGCGGCGACCCGGCTGACCCACTGTCGTGGGTCGGCGCGGCGCCGGACCCGGCTGACATCCCGGCCGCGCTGCTGGTGACCCAGCCTGCTCGCGAGATCGTGCCGGCCACGCCCGCTGAGCTGATGAACGCCCAGGACGGCTATATCGGGTCCGGGCTGGCCGACGTCGACCCCCTCACCGGAGCGGCGACGCCCACCGTGACGGTGACCACGGAGTCGGGGCAGACCACGACCAGCGGGCAGACCACGGCGGTCGTCCCGGCGCCGCCGACGCGGCCGTTGCCCACCCTGCTGGACGCAGCCCCGCCCTGGCTCTACACCCTCTCCTGCGACCCCAACGACAAGCCGGGCATCCTGCTCTTCGCCGCCCTGGTGACCACCCACTACGACCGGGCGCGCTACTCCACCTCCCGGCGCTGCCTGGCCGGCGGGGTGAACAGCCAGCACTACGACGGCCGGGCCGTCGACTGGATGATGAACGCCTACGACGCCGACGACAAGGCGATCGGGGACGCCGTCAGCCAGTGGATCACCGCCAACAACGGCGAGATGGCCCGACGGTTCGGCATCCAGCTCGTCATCTGGAACCGACGGTCCTGGTCGATCTACGAGCCGGGTCGCTGGAAGGACTACTTCGGTCCCAGCCCGCACACCGACCACGTCCACTTCAGCTTCAGCTGGGACGGCGCCATGGGCCGCACCTCGTGGTGGGACGACACCCCCGTCACCGAGCACGACTACGGCACCTGCCGGGTGTATGCCGGTCAGTACGCCCCGCGCTACACCGGCCGCAACCCCAACGCCTGCGCGACCGACCTGCCGCAGCCGTTGCCGTCGCCTTACCCGGTGATCCTGCCCGGTGCCAACAACAGCTATGTCCGGATCGCCCAGGAACACCTGGGCTTCACCGGGGCCGACCTGGACGGCAGCTTCGGCCCGCGCACCCTCAGCCGGCTGCTGAGCTATCAGGCCGCCCAGGCGATCCCGGTCACCGGCGTGCTCGACAACGCGACCTGGTACACCATGCTGCGGCTCGGCATCCCCAGTGACCCGCCCGACCCGGACCCGGGGCCCGACCCCGACCCCGAGCCCGAGCCGGGGCCGGACCCCGACTCGGTGACCCGGGTCTCCGGTCGTGACCGCTACGCCACGGCCGCGGAGCTGAGCCGCTCCTACCCGGTCGGCGGCGAGGTGTTCGTGACCACGGGCACCAACTACCCGGACGCCCTGGCCGCAGCCGCCCGCGCCGGCTACGCGAACCGGCCGGTGCTGCTGGTGACGGCAGCCTCGGTGCCGACCTCGACCCGCACCGCGCTGACCCGCCTGCAGCCCACCCAGATCACCGTCGTGGGCGGCGTCTCCGCCGTCACGGCGCCGGTGCTGACCAAGCTGGACGAGTACACGACCGGGCCGGTGCGCCGGCTCGGCGGCGAGGACCGCTACGCCACCGCGGCCGCTGTCGCCCGCGACTTCGGGGCCAACGTCCCGGTGGTCTACGCCGCGACCGGCTCGCACTACTCCGACGCGCTCGTGGCGGCCGCGCGGGCGGGCATGAACAACGGCCCCGTCCTGTTGACCGCCGCGACCGTCCCTCCAGCCACGCAGTCGGCGATGACCGCCACCAGCCCCGGACGGGTGGTCGTGGTCGGCGCCACCGACGCGGTGAGCGACCCGGTCGCTGAGCAGCTGCGGCAGAGCACCGACGCCGGCAACCTGCAACGGGTCCCGGGCAGCAACCGCTTCTCGGTGGCGGCCAAGATGGCCAGCTACTACCCCGCCGGGGTGGGCACGGTCTACATCGCGACGGGCTACTCCTACGCCGACTCGCTCACCGCCTCAGCGGCCGCGGCCAGGGACAACGCTCCGATCCTCTTCGTCTACACCGACTCGGTGCCCTCGACCACCAAAAACGCGCTGACGCGGCTGAACCCCGGCAGGATCATCGTGGTGGGCGGGTCGTCCTCGGTCTCCGACGGGGTGCTGGCCCAGCTGGCGGACTACGTCGGCTGACCGCTCACGGCCGCCCAGACGACGAGGGCGGCTGTGAGCACCGACCCGGCGCGCTCGAGGACGCGGGTGTGCCGGGACAGGAACGACTGCCAGCCCGGCCGCCCCAGGACAAGGAACTGCAGCACGGCCAGGCTGCGGGCCGCGCCGAACACCGTGCCGAGCAGGGCGGCCCACCACACCGGCAGGGTGACCAGCAGCACGAACGCCGCGACGAGGTAGGGCGCGGCGCTGGGCACCAGGGTGCGCCAGCCGCAGCCATACTCCACGCCGAACCGGAAGCCCCCCCGGGCCAGACCGGCGGCGAACACCTCACGCGGGATGAGGACGCTCCGCTGGGGCAGCCGCAACCGTGCCGAGACCAGGTCGAGCCCCACCAGGAGGGCAGCCAGGACGACCAGGGCTCCGGTGCGCCACAGCGGCGGCACGGGGGAGAGCAGGCCGCCGAGGACCCCGAGCAGCATGCCGGTGAGCAGGCCGCCGAGCGCGCAGCCCGCGGCGAACGCCAGCCAGAGCCGGCTCTGTGTGCGTCGGCCCCGAACTGAGGCCACCAGCGTCCAGGCGCTGTTCAGGCCTCAGGTGGAACCGGACAGGGCCAGACCGGCCGCGACCACCCCGAGCAGCGCCGGAACGCTCCAGGCGACGGGCCGCCCGGAGGCGGCCATGACACCCACCACGGCTGCGACCGCAGCGACGCCGCCGAGCAGGAGGACCGGGTCGGCGCCCCAGCGGCGCAGCGCGCTGACCTGTCCGCCGTCGGCGGGCTGGGAGCCGGGCGTGCTCACACCGCCCACGGGCAGATCGACTTGCTGCACGAGCCGTCGGCGCTGCAGGTCCACCCGTCGGAGCACCGGTAGGTGAAGCCGTCGCTGAACTTCCAGTGCCAGGAGTCGTAGGTCCCCTGGATGCACTCGTCGGGGCGGTGCAGGTAGTAGCCGCTGGAGCCGGGCGCGTTCTTGTGCCAGCCGACCAGGTTGCCGGCGCCGCTGCGGTACTTCCAGCAGCACAGCTGGGTCTGGCACATCGGGGAGGGCCCGCACTGGATGCCGTCCTCGGTGTGCTCGCGGGCATAGCCGGTGACCGGGTCGCAGGGCCCGGTCGTCGTGCTGGTCCAGTCGTTGAAGTACGCGGCCTGGGCGCTGTCGGCGGCCCGG
Source organism: uncultured Actinomycetota bacterium (assembly GCA_963781115.1). Taxonomy (GTDB): domain Bacteria; phylum Actinomycetota; class Actinomycetes; order Actinomycetales; family Dermatophilaceae; genus Ornithinicoccus. Next base: position 304,363 of record CAWADV010000004.1, on the reverse strand, counting down.
TTGAGCATCGCCAGCGAGGTCAGGCCGATGGCACTGCCGCCGGCCAGGACCGAGCTGAGGAAGCGGCGCCGCGTCGGTCGGGGCCGCAGCCGCCGGCGCAGCCGCTGGTCGTCGGCCTCGGGCAGGTCGGCGAAGCTGATCGTCGGTGGTCTCACGGGTGCTCCTGCCGGGTGGCGGTCATCGAGAGCGCGGGTGCCCCCCGCAGCCAGGCGGACAGGTCGGTGTCCTGCGTGGGCAGCAGGGTGTCGAGCAGCGTGCCCTGTCCGTCAAGAACCACGAGGTAGGGGGTGGCCGGCACGGAGAGCCGGGCCAGCAGGTCGCGACCCTCGGGCAGGCAGGAGCCGTGCGGCGCCCCGGTCATCGCGGCTCGGGCAGGTTCGCACGACCCCGTGGACACGGCGACGAGTGCGACCTGTCCGCCGCTCACCGCGGGGTCGGCGGACAGGGCCTGCAGGGTCTGGGTGCAGGACGGACAGCCGGGGGAGACGAACGCCACGAGGGTGCGCCACGCGGCGGGGTCCACCAGGGCTGCGGTCGGTCCCTCGGGGGGCAGCCGGAAGCCGACCAGGTCGCGGGTCGTCCGGGCCGTGGCGGCGCCCGTCGCGGCACCGGCCGACGCGTTGCCGCCACCCTGGAGCTGCCGGGTCAGCAGGGAGACCTGGCGGAGCAGCCCGGCCAGGCCGAACCCGAGCAGCAGCAGGGCCACCCAGGCCAGCACGACGGCCGACTCGATGAAGCTCATCGCCCGAGCACCGGGTCGCGGGGAAGCGCGCGAGCCGCGGGCAGCAGCGCCGTCGCCACGGCCAGGGTCAGCGTCGCGGCGACCGCGACGGTCACCGAGGCCGCCGGTGGCACGGCGCCGTCGGCCAGCTGGCCCAGCGAGGCACCGAAGGCCGGCGCTGCCGTCGCCGCCCCCACGGCACCCAGCACCGCCATCACGGCGGCACGCGCCACACTGCTCGGACCCACGGGCGCCTCGCCCACGCCGCACGCGCAGGGCACCGGTGCCTCGCCCGCGCGGCGTGCGGTGACGACGAGGTAGGCGCCGAAGGCGGACGCCAGCACGGTGGCCGCCAGGCCGCCGACCCGGGCGGGCCAGCCGCCTCCGACAGCGCCGACGACCAACAGGCCGGCGAGCGCCACCTCGGTGGGTCCCAGGAGCCGGGAGACCGCGAGGGTGGCGGGCCGGCCGAGGACGCCGTGGGCCACCAGGCCGAGGCGCAGGGACTGCGGCCGGCGCAGGTGCACCACGCCGGAGGCCAGCAGGACCAGGGCGAGAGCGCCGAGGGTGGCCAGGGGCAGCAGGGTCGACATGGGCTGCTCTCAGCCCAGCCGCGTCGTGACGACGGACATCGACGTGGCGACCAGGTCGAGGTCGTCTGCGCCGCCGGGGATGCCGTAGGCGATGAAGTCCGCGGCCTCGAGGACCGCGTAGGCGTGCCGCTCCTGGACCGCGGAGCGGCTGAGCCGCCCGCCGCGCACCGCGATGCCGTCGGCGGTCCCGGTGCCGACCGGCGGCGCACCACTGCGGGTGCGCCGCACGTCGAGCAGGTATCCGGCAGGCTGCTCACTGCCCTCGCCGCCGGCCCCGCTGAGCTCGACGACCTGAGCGACCACATGGGCGCGGTGTGCGGACCAGTCGACCGGAGCCAGCGGCTCGACCCACGGCCCGGTGTCGGTGTCCACGAAGCGGACCTGTCCCAGCTGACCGGCCAGTGTCTCCAGGTCGACTCCCGGTGTGGTGAACCCGTAGACCTCGTGCGCGCCCACCGAGACCGAGAACCCGAGGCCGGAGGCGGGGTCGCCGCCATACCGGCCGGTGCGCAGGAGCCGGCCCCCGGGGAGGGTGAGCTCCTGGTCGAGTCGGGTGCCGGACAGCGAGAGGTAGTAGTCCCGGTCGCTCACGGAGCCGCTGGTCAGCTCGAGCTCGCGGCCGTCCAGGGAGAGCACGGAGATCGCGGTGGACGGCGGCAGGGCAGCCGCGTCAGGGACGTCGAGGTCGAGCACCTCGCCGTTCAGCATCCGTCTGCTCGTCCGCATCCGACCCTCAGTCCACCAGTGCGCCGAGCTGGTCCATCACGATGGACTGGACGGTCGAGGCCCCGCCCAGGACGACACCCGAGGCCGCGCCGAGCGTGGTCACCGCGTCGCGGGTCTCGCGCGGCAGCGTGCTGGGGGCGCTGAGCAGGAGAGGGACACCCTGGCTGGCGGCCAGCGAGGAGGCGGTGAGCGCGTCCGGGTAGTTGACGCCGCTGGCCAGGTAGACCCGGTCGGGCCCCACGGGGAAGCCCTGGGCGATCTGCGCAGCGGTGTCGTAGCGGTTGGCCCCGCTGACCCGCGACACCGGACCTGGGGTGAGGGCGTCGAGGTCGGCCAGCACCTGGTCGGAGATGGTGCTGGAGCCGCCCAGCACGACGATGCTCGCCGGCTCGAGCCTGGTCAGCGCCGCCGCCGTCTCCGGGGAGAGCGACGAGCCGGCGCTGAGCAGCAGCGGGACGCCCTGGTGGCCGGCCAGTGCGCCTCCGGCCAGGCCGTCCGGATAGCGGCTGCCGCTGGCGACGTAGGCGACCGGCGGGGCGACCGGGAACTGGTCGGCCACCGCGGCGGACGTGGCATAACGGTTGGCGCCGGAGATCCGCGAGACCTCGCCCGGTGGTGAAGGCCCGGGCCTGCTCGACGACCGCCTCGGTGACCGTCGTCGACCCGCCCAGGACGACGATGCGGCCGGGGGCCAGCCGTTGCAGCTCGGCGGCCACCGGCGGCGGGATCTCGGTGCTCGTCACCAACAGCACGGGAGCGTCCTGCGAGCCGGCGAGGGCCGTCGCGCTCAGCGCGTCGGCGAAGCCGGTGCCGTTGGTCAGGTAGGCGACGCTCGGGCCCGTCGGGAAACGGGCCGAGATGGCGGCCGACGTGGCGTAGCGGTCGTCCCCGCGCGAGCCGCTCCACGGGGGCGGGGCGGCAGGTGTACAGCTGGATGTTGTCGACCTCCCACCAGCCCGGGCTGCCGGCGACCGCGCGGTGCTCGAACCACGGCCCCAGCCGACCCGACTCGTCGTCGGTGGCCGCCGTCACGTCATACACCTTGCCCCGGTAGGACGTGCTGTCCACGGTGACCTGGTTGCTCACCGAGTTGACGTCAACCCGGGTGTAGGCAGCCGACGGGGCCGAGCCGCGGGAGGCGAAGGCCAGCATCGTGGTGGTGCCGGGGCTGACCTGCGACCAGTCGAGGAAGAAGTGGTCCCTGACGTCGGCGGAGTCGACCGTGCTGCGCGCGGCGTAGGCGCCGTCGACGCCGGTGCTGGTGCGGGACCAGCCGTCCAGGAACTGCGCCTGGGGGATGCCGCGGCCGAAGCCGGTGCTCTGCAGCGTCGCGGCGCGCGTGCTGCCTTCCGGGCAGGGCGCCTGGGCCGCCAGGCCGGCCGGCCAGGTCACCGGCATGGCGGTCGCGGCCAGCGGGACAGCCAGGTCGTCGGCCGCCGCGGAGGTCTGCGGGGAGGTCGCGCCCGCCTGGCTGAGCACGAGCAGCGTGCCGGCGGCGACCACGGCGAGCTGGGCGCGACGACGCGCACCGACCCCCGTGCTGTCCATCCCCGCCTCCGTCCCGACGACCCTGGTGCGGGAGTCTAGCCCGCGACCTCGGCCAGGGCTGCGTCAGCCAGCGGCAGGAGCAGCGCCTCTAGCACCGGCGCCAGGCTCTCGGCGTAGGTGGCGGTGATGTGGCTGCCCTGGCGGTAGATGAGCACCCCGCCGATGACCGGCGGGCAGTCCGTGCCCGGGCAGACCCAGGGGTTCAGGTCGAGGAACTGCACGCCGGGCGTCATCTGCGCAGCCTCGCGGAGCACACCGGTGCCCGACCCGTCGTTGGCCTCGAACGCGCACTCTGTGGCAAAGGTGTCGGGGTTCTCCTCGACACACTGGTAGACCTTGAACGGAGGCTGCGGCGAGTCGGACAGGGCGATCACCCCGACCCCCTGCTCCAGCAGGGTGGACCAGAGCTCGTGGTAGCCGTTGAGCATGGCGTCCTTGCTGCCCGCGTCGCCCTCTTCGGGCACGGCGGTGCTGCGCAGGCCCGAGGTGATCACCAGGTCGGCGGCGTCGGGCCCGGTCAGGGCCGTCAGGACGCTCTGGCCCCACTCGCGACAGGACTGCTCCGGCTCCCCGCCGACGGTGGTGAACCGCGCGTTCCAGGCGCAACCGGACTTGGTGTAGACCAGCAGCTTCCAGCCGTTGTCCTGGGCCACGACGTCCAGGCCGGGCAGCCACTGGCCCGCCTTGGAGTCACCGACCAGCGCGACGGTCGTCGTGCCGTCCGGGTCGCCATACTCGCAGCGACGCGGCGTCGGGTCGCCGGCCGGCACCTGGCAGTCGTCCCCATACAGCGCGGGCAGATCCTCGGTGGCCACGGCAGGGTTGGGCTGGAGGTCGTCGATCGCGGTGTCGTCTCGCGGAGCGGTCGTGGGCGCCGCAGGTGGCTCGTCGCCACCTGGGCTCGGGCTCAGCACACTGCCGCCCTGCGCCCGGTCGGACCGGTCCTGGTCGAGGGTGGGGATGGTGCTCAGCGCCAGCAGTGCGACCGAGGCGGTGACCACCATCGTGGCGGCCCCCATCAGCAGCGCGCGCCAGGTCGACCGCGAGATGACCGGGTGGAACCGGACCGGGTCCTCGAGCAGCTTCTTGGTGGCCCAGGCCAGGGTGACCGCGAGCAGGCCCAGCACGAACCGCCCGCGCCAGCCCGTGCCGGGCCGCACCTGGTCGACGAAGACCACCAGAGGCCAGTGCCACAGATAGAGCGAGTAGGACAGGCCGCCGAGGAAGACCATCGGCCGGAGCGAGAGCACGCGGGCCACGACGGTCTGCTGGGTGATGCAGCCGGCGGCGATGACGGCGGCCGTGCCCAGCACCGGGACCAGCGCGGCCGAGCCGGGCCAGGGCGTGTCCTTGTCGAAGGTCGTGGCGGCCCAGATGACCGCGACGATCCCCACCGTCGCCAGCACGGTGGCGACCCAGCGGGGCAGCGTGGCGAGCCAGCTGACGCCGAACGCCAGCAGCGCTCCGACGCCCAGCTCCCAGACACGGGTGGTGGTCACGAAGTAGGCGGTGGCGGGGTCGGAGGCGGTCTGCTGGACGGAGTAGACCAGCGACGCCGCGCTGACCAGCGCGAGCAGGGTGAACATGATCGGCCCGGCAGAGAGCCGGGTGCGCCGGGCCCACCACACGGCGAGCAGGATCAGCAGCGGCCAGACGACGTAGAACTGCTCCTCGACCGACAGTGACCAGTAGTGCTGCACCGCGGTCGGGGTGTTGTCCTCGGCGAGGTAGTCGACCGAGGCCAGCGCCAGCGCCCAGTTGACCACGTAGAAGGTCGCGGCGATGACGTCGCGGGCCAGGTTGGCCAGCGCGCTGGCGGGCAGGATCAGCCAGCCGATGACCGTGCTCACCAGGAGCACGAGCGACGCGGCCGGGAGCAGCCGGCGAGCGCGGCGGGCATAGAACCGGGGAATCGACACGGTGCCCGTGCGGGCCACCTCGCGCAGCATCAGTGAGGTGATCAGGAAGCCGGAGATGACGAAGAACACGTCGACGCCGGCGAAGCCACCGGTGAACAGCCCCAGGGTCAGGTGGTAGACGATGACGAGCAGCACGGCGACCGCGCGCATCCCCTCGATATCCCCCCGCAACGCGGTGCGCTCAGTCGGGGTCCGGTCGGGGGACGCGGACACGGTCGACTGGGGCATCACGGCGTTCAGGGTACGCGGGCGAGGACCCCCCGGGCCAAACGCACCGCATACAGTGGTTCAGCGCAGAACGGAGGGCTGGGTGCCAGGCCCAGATCGCCGACGACCCCCGTCAGACCCGGATCGAGGAGCCATGACCGGTGCCCGCCGCCACGTGCAGCAGCTCTCCGCGGAGGTGCTGACCGCGGCCCGTCGCGTGGCGCGCCGGGCGCGCGCGGCCGCCACGCGCGCGGTGCCCGCCGGCACGGGCGGTCAGGGGGCGGTCACGGCCGGTGCCACGCACCCGGTCGAGCAGGCGGTTCCCGCACGCTCGCCAGGGCCGGCGCCACTGCCGGTGACCGCCTGGGTGGCCGGGTCGGAGCGGCTGACCTGGCTGATGGAGCCGGAGTGGGCCCAGCACGCGCTCACCCCGTCAGCAGCAGGTCCCGACGCCGAGGACCCCGATGGGCTGGTGCTCCTGGAGCTGGCCGGCGACCTGGTGCCGGGATGGAGCGAGGACGAGCTGGACGAGGCGCTGGGGCGGTGGCGACGTGCCGGTCTGCCCGTTGTCGTCTGGGTCACCCGGCGGCCGAGCCGGTTGCCGGTATGGCGCTCGCAGGCCTCCGCAGTCGTCGCCGTCGACGCGACGGTCGCCGACCACGTCGCCGGCCTGGGCGCGGCGGTGACCACTGCGCACTCCGCTGACCGCACGACGGACGGCACCGAGCCAGACCCCTGGGCCCAGCCCCGCGTCCTTCCGCCCGCCGCGCAGCCGCGGCTGCACTCCGTCGCCGGCGACGGCCCGACATCGACCCGGCGTCGGGAGACCGTGGCGGTGGTCCTGGAGGAGGACCAGGCTCGCCGGCCGCCGCTGACCGACGTGGTGTCCGCCGCTCTCCGTCCGTGGCCGGACGCTGACGCCAGGGTGTTCCCGGTGGCCGGTGCCGCACTGCCGACCGAGGCCCGGCTGACCGCTCGCCTGGAGCCGGTCACCGGCTGGGCCGCCGCCGTCACCGGGGCAGCCACAGCGTCGGTGGGTCTGGACCTCGGGCATCCCGGCAGCTCGGCCTGGACGACGCTGGGGCTGCTGGCCGGTGGCGCGTCCGTCGTCGGCACCGGGCCGGCGCCGGCCGACCTGCCCGCCGACCTTGCCGCCCTGATCCCGCGCACCGACGAGCCGGCCGAGCTGCGCAGCGAGCTGACCGCCCGGCTCCGCCAGCTCGCCCTCGGCGACCGCGAGGCGCACCGGCTGCGCCGGCTGGTGCTGGCCGAGCACACGGCCCGGCACCGCGCCGGGTTCCTGGCCGGGCTCGCCGGCGTGGCTCAGCTGCCTGACCCGAGCAGCAGCACTCCGGTCTCGGCGGTGGTGCCGACCAACCGGCCGGACGAGCTCGACAACGTGCTCGCCAACATCGGCCGGCAGGCACACCAGGACACCGAGCTGGTGCTGGTGCTGCACGGCCTGGCGGTCGACCAGGCCTCGCTGCGCTCGAGGGCAGCCGACCAGGGTGTCGAGCACCTCACCGTCGTGGAGGCCGACGCCACCCTCACCCTGGGGGCCTGCATGAACCTCGGCGTCGACGCGGCGCAGGGTGCCTACATCGCCAAGATGGACGACGACAACATCTATGGCGCCCACTACCTGACCGACCTGCTGGCCTGCTTCGACTACGTCGACGCGGGCATCGTCGGCAAGTGGTGCCACTACGTCTGGCTGCGCTCCAGTGGTGCCGTGGTGCTGCGCTACGTCGACCACGAGCATCGCTATGAGCGGCGGATCCAGGGTGGCTCGATGCTCTTCGCCCGCGAGGTCGTGCGCGACCTGCGGTTCAGCGACATCCCCCGGGCGGTCGACTCCGACATCCTGGACCGGGCGCGCGAGGCGCGCGTGGGCATCTACAGCGCCGACCGCTACAACTACGTCTCGGTCCGCGGTGTCGACCGCCAGGCCCACACCTGGACCGTGGCCGACTCGACCTTCATGACCGCCAGCGGTCGCCTGGAGTTCTTCGGCGACCCTCGAGAGCACGTCTCCGTCTAGACCTTCGAGGAAGGCACCCAGTGACCGACTCTGCAGACCAGGATCGACCGGACCGCGCCGAGAGCTCCGACCCCACCGACGTGAGCGACCCGAACGAGCAGGACTCCGACAGCAGCGCCGACGCCCACGACTCCGGGGGCTCGGGGTCGTCGCGGTCGCTGACCCGCAGCGACGTCGCGCGGCTGGTCCGCCGCGCCGGTCTCCGTGTGGTCCGCACCGTCCCGCTCGACGGCTTGACCGTGCTGCCCGGCCGGGGTGGGTCGGTCGGCGAGCGGGCGCTGCTGGCCCAGGCTGCGGCCTACGTGGCGGCCCAGGAGCCGGAGCGGGCGATCCGCCTGCTCGACCGCGTGCCAGCCGAGTCCCTGCCCGCGCGCGGGTGGGCGATCCGGGCCCGCGCGCTGAGCCGGATGAAGCGTCACGAGGACGCCCTGGTCTCCGCCGAGCGGGCCACCGCCGGGTCGCGGCCGCCGGTCGACGCCCTGGCGATCCACCTGTCGCTGACCCGGATGCTGGGTCTGCGCGAGCAGGAGCAGAGCCTGCTGCGCCGCCTCGCGGACGCCCGTCCGCGCAACGAGCGCGAGTCGGCTCAGGTGCTGGCGGCGTTCACGACCGACGACGCCGACCTGCTGCGCAGGGTGGCCGCGGCCGCCCGCTCCTGGCCCCTGCCCCCTGGATCCACGCTGGTCCAGGACATCGGCGCGCAGGCCAGGATCCGCGACGCGGGCGACCGCGCGGCGCAGCTGACGACAGCGGTGGAGGAGGCATCGCGTGGTGTCGCGGGACAGTCCGCGGCCACTCGCGTGCTGGCCGATCTCGGCGCCTGGCGAGAGCTGGCGCAGGTGTGGCAGTCCGGTCAGCGTGGTCGAGCACGTCCCGGTCGACCTGCTGGTCCGCAGCGCCGGTCGCGCGATCCGGGCCGGCTGGCTCGCGGAGGCCGCCGTGCTCGCCGAGGCAGCCATCGAGTCCGCGCCGGGGCAGCGGGCGGCCCGCCGGCTGCACGAGCAGGCGATGGACTCCCTGCAGGTGGCTCGCGGCGGCTGGCCCGTCGAGGAACCAGCCGACCCCGCCTACACCCCGGCTCCGCTGGCCACCCTGTCGGTGCTGGCGCAGTCCCTGCCGCACCGTTCGGGGGGCTACGCCACGCGGTCGCACGGCGTGCTCACCGGCCTGCGCGCCCTCGGCTGGGACACCGAGGCGGTCACCCGACTGGGCCATCCCTACGACCGGTGGCCGGTGCTGTCCACCGACGTCGTGCCCGACGTCGACGTGGTCGACGGCGTCACCTACCGCCGACTGCTCGAGCCGGGCGAGCGGACCTACGACACGGTGCCGCTGGCGGCCTACCTGGAGCGGTTCACCCACCGGATCATGCGCGAGGCGACGGCGCGCCGGGTCGGGGTGATCCACGCCAGCAGCTTCCAGCACAACGGGCTGGCCGGTCTGGCCGCAGCGCGACGGCTGGGCATCAAGTTCGTCTATGAGATGCGCGGCCTGGAGGACCTGATGAAGGTCTCGCGCAACCCCGACTTCGCCCAGTCCAGCGCCTACCAGGCGATGACCCGGCTGGAAAACCACATCGTGGCCCACGCGGACCTCACCCTGGTGATCACCGAGGCGTTGCGCGCGGAGATGATCGCGCGCGGTGGCCCGGCCGACCGGATCCGGGTGATGCCCAACGGGGTGCACACGTCCGCGTTCCAGCCGCGCGACCCCGACCCCACGCTGCTCGACGAGCTGGGCCTGCGCGGCCGGACGATCATCGGGTATGCCGGTGGGCTGGTCGACTACGAGGGCCTGGAGCTGCTCATCGAGGCGACGGCGGCGCTGCGGGCCCGTCGTGACGACTTCGCGGTGATCGTGGTGGGCGACGGGCATCATGAGGCACGGCTGCACCAGCTGGCCAACGACCTCGGGGTGAACGACGTGCTGACGTTCACCGGGCGCGTGCCGCACCACGAGGTGGCTCGCTATCTGTCGGTCTTCGACATCACGCCGTTCCCGCGCCTGCCGCTGCCGGTCTGCGAGCTGATCTCGCCGATCAAGCCGTTCGAGGCGATGGCGATGGGCAAGGCCGTCGTCGCCTCCTCCGTGGCTGCGCTGGCCGAGATCGTGACCGACGGCGACCGGGGGCTGCTCTTCGACAAGGGCGACAGCGGCTCGCTGGCCGCCACGCTGGAGCGCTACCTCGACGACCCGCAGCTGCGCGCTGACATGGGTGCTCGGGCACGCGAGTGGGTGCTCGCCGAGCGCGACTGGGCACACATGGTGCTGATCGTCGACCAGGCCTACCGCGAGCTGCTCGGCACCGGGCCCGACCGCAGCTGACCCCCCGCGTCGGCCACCCGGCGCAACTGCACCCCAGGGCCGTTCGGGTAGGGCGTGTCGTCGGCTCTCGGGTGCAGTTGCACCCCAGGGCCGGCGCTCTGTCGACGGCAGCGGTGCCGGCCCCAGTAGGGCGCGCCGTGAGTCGCCCTGTCCGTCGGCTGGCGAGTTGCACCCCAGGGCCGGTCGGGTATGGCGTGTCGTCGGCTGGCGGGTGCAGTTGCGCCCGGGGGCCGGTCAGGAGGGGGCGGTCAGGCGGGGCCGGTCAGGCGGGACCCATCAGACCATGACGTGGCCGAGCGGGTCGCCATAGAAGACGACCCGCCCCCCGCGGTTCACCAGCTCGTCGTCGCTGATCGTCCAGGTGTGACCGGCGCCGGCAGCAGAGCGCCGGGAGACGAAGTTGAACCGGTCAGCGCTGTAGACGCGTCCGCCGCGAGCGCGGACCTTCTCCAAGAACGTCGTGTCGACCCGCCGTGGCAGGTCCTCGAAGCGGACCTGCCGGGCGACCTCACGCGGCGTCAGCAGGGTGCCCCCCTGCACCAGGTCGACGAACCGGTGCTCGGCATGAGCGAACCGCAGCACGGTCGCGTCGGTGCTGGCCAGGTGCACATAGTGCGCCCACTTCCCGACGACCTCGGCGTCGGTGTAGGCGAAGGCACGCAGCAGGTCGGACAGGTAGTGCGGGCCGTAGTCGTTGTCGTCGTCGACCTTGGCCAGATAGCGCCCCGAGGCAGCGTCGACGCCGAGGTTCATGCAGGCACCGAGGGACAGAGCGGCGTCAGCGGGCGCCACGACGACGTGCTCGATCCCCAGCTCGGCCGCCTGCTCGGCGGTGCGCACCGGGTCCAGGTCGAACCCGTGGGGCACCAGGACGAGCTCGAGGTCGCGGTGCACCTGGGCTCCGAGCGTGGCCAGCACGTGGGCCAGCTGCTCCGGGCGCCGCGTCGGCACCACGACCGAGACCGACTCGTCGACCGGTGTGACGGGCAGACCCACCGAGGTCAGCACGGTGTCGACCCGGTGCCGGTAGAGATGGTCGTCGAAGACCCGGCGGTGTGCCCGCAGCGCGAGCCGGTCGCCCACCTCCGGCTGGTTGACCAGCACGCCCAGGCGCGCCTTGGCCTGCTCGGCGTCGGTGGCGACGCTGACGGTGTCGGCGAAGTAGCGCTCGATGCTCGCGCTCGGACCGGACAGCACCGGCTGCTGGGCCGCCGACAGCTCGAACAGCCGCCGGGCGCACATCGTCGGCGACTCGGTCACCGAGTTCACGTTGAGGAAGACCCGGTATGCCGTGGTGGCGGCCAGCATCTGCTCGTACGGCAGCGTTCCGACGATGTGTCGGCGGAACCGCGCGGGGAACTGGTAGCGCTCGTCCTCGGCCCGCATCCGGGAGTAGATGTGCAGCCCGTGCTCTGCCGCCGCCGGGAGCAGGTCGTCGAGCTGGGCCCGCCGCTCGGGGTGCTTGTCGGCGAAGTAGCTGCCGGCGAAGGCGACCGGGTAGAGGCGAGCGCGGCCACGCCGGACCGGGTTGTGGATGCGGGGCTGGGCGCCGAACGGCAGCAGCCCGACCCGGTCGTGGCCCAGGTCGCGGCGGTAGTCGGGAAGACGGTCGGCGTCGACGGTGAAGACCTGGTCGAACAGACCGGCCGTGGCGACGAACCGGTGGTAGTTGGGCGGGTCCTCCTTGTTCCAGAACACCGTCGGCACCCCCTGCTCGCGGCACCAGGCCACCAGCTCGCGCAGCGCAGGGCTCGGCCCGTCCTCGGTGGTCATCGCCAGCCGCCACGCGCCGGAGTTGCCGCGCCAGGCCGACTCGACGAACAGCAGGTCAGGGCGCTGTGCGCTGAGCTCCTCGCGCCACGAAGCGGGCGTCACCGCCACCTGGTCCCACTCATAACGCAGCGCCAGCGAGGTGAACGGGTCGAGGATCACCGCCACCCGCAGGTCCGGGCGGGTGACCGGTCCGTCCGGGATACAGGCCGGGGGCAGGTCGAGACCGCCGCGCACACCGGGACGCCGCACCCTCGCGCGCCATTCCCGCTGGGCCGCCCGGCGCAGCTTGGCCCGTTGCTCCGGGTCGACGGCAGCCTTGGCCAGTGCGGTCCGCACCCGGGGCCACTCCCGCCGGGCCCGCCCCAGGAGGTCAGCGGCGCCGGGCACGCCCGCAGGGGTGGACCCGGGCGGACTCACGCCCGCGACTCCAGGTAGTCGCCGATCACCTGGGCGATCCGCTGGCCCGCCTTGCCGTCCCACAGCGGCGGCACCCGGTCGGTGCCGAGGGACAGCGTCGCCAGGGCGGCGCGCACCGCGTCGGGCAGGCCGGCGCGGGTGACCAGCTGGTTGGTGCCGTGGGTGATCGTGACCGGACGCTCGGTGTTGGGCCGCAGGGTGAGGCAGGGGACGCCGAGCACCGTCGTCTCCTCCTGCACGCCGCCGGAGTCGGTGACGACCGCAGCCGCACCGGCCACCAGCGACATGAACTCCAGGTAGCCCAGCGGCTCGATCACCCGCATCCGGGGGTGGTCGAGCAGGCCCGCCTGAGACAGGCGCTCCCGGCCTCGGGGGTGCAGCGGCAGGACGACCTCGACCTGGTCGGCCACTGCGTGCATCGCGGTGACCAGCTCGGCGACGTCGGCAGGGTCGTCGACGTTGCCCGGCCGGTGCAGGGTCGCCACGACATACAGGCCCTCCAGCCCCATCTGGCTGGTCAGGCCCTCGGTGTCCAGGCGCGGGCGGAGCCGCAGCAGGGTGTCGATCATCGGGTTGCCGACGAAGTGGATCGCCTCGGCCGGCACGCCCTCGTGACCCAGGTGCGCGATCGCGTCCGCGCTGGTCACCAGCAGCAGGTCGGCCAGCCGGTCGGTGACGATCCGGTTGATCTCCTCCGGCATCGTCAGGTCGAAGCTGCGCAGCCCCGCCTCGACGTGCGCCACCGGGATCTGCATCTTGGCGGCCACCAGGGCTGCGGCGACCGTGGAGTTGACGTCGCCGTAGACCACGACCAGGTCCGGCTTGGTGGCGGTGAACTCGGCCTCCAGCGCGATCATGATCGCGGCCGTCTGCGCCCCGTGCGCGCCGGATCCCACGCCCAGGTTGAGATCCGGCTCGGGCAGCCCGAGCTGGGTGAAGAACACCTCGCTCATCGCGGCGTCGTAGTGCTGGCCGGTGTGCACCAGCAGCTGGCGGACCGGGTAGTCGGCCAGCGCGGCGATGACCGGCGCGGCCTTGGGGAAGTTGGGGCGCGCCCCCGTGATGTGCATGACCAGGGGCTGCTGGGAGCGGGTAGGGGTCTGCTCGGGTGCATCGGTGGTCACAGGGCTGTCCTCCACGTGCTGTCCTCCACGTGCTGGGGGCCGGGCACGTCGCTCGTGCCGTCGGGCGGGCCGCGTGCTGCACGGCACGGTCAGCACGCAGTCTAGGGTCGGGCCGATGGCCCGATCGACGCTGACCCCGGCGCGGCTGGCGGCGACCGCGCGCAACACCCCGGCCGCCGTCTCAGTGCTGCTGCGCCACGCCGCACGCTCTGCCGCGCAGGCCCGCTCGGTGCTCCTCCGGGCGGCGCCGGCGCCGGTCCGCCACCTGGCCAGTGGTCCTCGGGTGCGTCAGGCGCGTCCGGATCTCGCAGCGACCGCGTTGGCGGCTGCCGGTGACCGGCAGGGCGCAGCCGTCGTGCTGGAGTCCGCGATCGAGGCCAGGACCGCCAGTGGCCGCAGCCAGCGGGCGTTGGCCCAGGTGGCCCTGGCCCTGGGCCGGGACGACCTGGCCGGCCGGGCCGTGGACGCCTTGGCCGCCGACGACCCGGCGCGACCCCGGCTGCAGGCGCTCCTGCTCGCCGAGCGTGGTGACCTGAGCGCGGCGGTCGACATGCTGCAGGGCGTCAGAGGCCTCCGGGAGGCCGGCCTGCTCCGCCGGGTCGAGGGAGAGGTGCAGGTGCTGCGCCATACCCTGCTCGACGAGACGCTGGCCCTCCCCTCAGCGCCGGCTCGACCGCCGGGCGAGCCGCGCCGGCCGCTGCACGTGGTCACCAACGCGCTGCCGGAGGTCCAGGCCGGCTACACGGTGCGGACCCACGGGATCGTCACGGCGCAACGGGCCGCGGGACTGGACCCCCACGTGGTGACCCGGTTCGGGTTCCCGGTCGACATCGGCGCCGTGGCGGCCGCCCGGGAGGTGGACGTCGACGGGACGCCGCACCACCGCCTGGTGCCGGACGGCCCGCTGGCCCTCCCGGGCCGTCGCCAGCAGGAGCAGTGGGTGGGCGCGCTGACCCGGCTCGTGGAGCGCGAGCAGCCCGACCTGCTGCACGCGCACAGCAAGCACGAGAACGCCCAGGCCGCCCTGGTCGTGGGCCGGCGCACCGGGTTGCCGGTGGTCTACGAGGCGCGGGGCTTCCTCGAGGAGACCTGGCGCAGCCGCGGGGGGACCGCTCGTCCGACAGCGACTTCTACCGGTGGTCGCGCGAGGCCGAGACCGCGTGTATGGCGGCCGCGGACGCGGTCGTCACGCTCGCCGGCACGATGCGCGAGGAGATCGTGGCTCGCGGCATCGACGCCTCGACGGTGTTCGTGGTCCCCAACGCCGTCGGGCAGGAGTTCGTCGACCCGCCCCTGCCGAGAGGGCCCGCCAGGCGGGCTCTGCGGCTGCCCGCGGACGCCTTCGTGGTCGGCACGGTCACCACGCTGAACGGCTATGAGGGGATCGACACGCTGGTCGAGGCCGTCCGCCTGCTCGACGACCCGTCGGTCCGGCTGCTCGTGGTCGGGGACGGGCCGCAGGGGGCCCGACTGCGGCAGCTGGCCGCGCCCTACGCCGACCAGATGGTGTTCACCGGTCGGGTGCCGCACGCCCTGGTGCGCGAGCACCTCGCGGCGATGGACCTGTTCTGCGTGCCGCGACGGGAGACCCCGGTCACCGTGCTGGTGCCACCGCTCAAGCCGTTGGAGGCGATGGCCAGCGGGCTGCCCGTGCTGGCCAGCGACCTCCCGCCGCTGGTCGAGCAGGTCGAGCCCGGTCGCTACGGCTGGGTCACCCCGGCCGGAGACGCCCACGCGTGGGCCCACCAGATCGGCGTGCTGCGATATGCTCCCGCCGATGTCCAGGCGATGGGCGACCGGGCCCGCGAGTGGGTCAGAGCGCACCGGACCTGGGGCGCGGCCGCGCAGCGGTACGCCGAGGTCTACGCCGTCGCTGCCGGGACCGACCGATCGACCTGACCCTGCGAGACCACCTCTCCGAGATCTCCCCGATCCCTTCCCCGAGGAGCACCACCGTGGCAGTTGACGCCGTCATCATCGGCTTGGGCTATGTCGGCCTGCCGCTGGCTCAGGAGGCCACCAGGGCCGGCAAGACCGTCCTGGGCTATGACATCAACGAGGGGGTGGTCGCCGCTCTCAACGCCGGCCGCTCGCACATCGACGACCTCACCGACGCCGACATCGCCGAGATGATCGAGGGTGGCTTCCGGGCCACCACCGTCGAGGCGGAGATCGCCTCGGCGGACGTGGCGGTGATCTGCGTCCCGACGCCGCTGTCCGACGACGGCGGCCCCGACCTGCGGGCGGTGGAGGGGGCGGTCGACGCGGTCGCCCGGCACCTGCACCCCGGCATGCTGGTGGTCCTGGAGTCGACGACCTACCCGGGCACGACCGATGAGGTGGTGCGGCCCATGCTCGAGGCCGGTGGCCTGGTCGCCGGCACCGACTTCCACCTGGCCTTCAGCCCGGAGCGGATCGACCCGGGCAACGCGCGGTTCGGCGCCAAGAACACGCCCAAGGTCGTCGGAGGCCACACGCCCGCCTGCACCGACGGCCGTCGCGGAGTTCTACGGCAGCTTCGTCGACACCGTCGTCCGAGCCAAGGGCACGCGCGAGGCCGAGACCGCCAAGCTGCTGGAGAACACCTACCGGCACATCAACATCGCCCTGGTCAACGAGATGGCGCGGTTCTGCCACGAGCTGGGCATCGACCTGTGGGACGTCATCGACGCAGCCAGCTCCAAGCCGTTCGGCTTCCAGGCGTTCTACCCCGGGCCGGGCGTCGGTGGACACTGCATCCCGATCGACCCCAACTACCTGTCGCACAACGTGCGGCAGCGCCTGGGCTACCCGTTCCGGTTCGTCGAGCTGGCTCAGGAGATCAACTCCGGCATGCCGGCGTATGTCGTGCAGCGCGCGCAGGACCTGCTCAACGACGACGGCAAGGCGATGCGTGGGGCGACCGTGCTGCTGCTCGGCGTGACCTACAAGCCCAACATCGCCGACCAGCGGGAGAGCCCGGCCGTGCCGCTGGCCCGGCACCTGCTCTCCAAGGGCGCGACCGTGCAGTTCCACGACCCGCACGTCAGCAGCTGGGGTTCGCTGGGCGAGTCGGTGACCCGGGTCGAGGACCCGATGGCGGCGGTGGCCGAGGCCGACCTGACGATCATGGTGCAGAACCACCGCGAGTACGACGTCCAGGCGCTGGCCGACGCGGCCGGACGCTTCTTCGACACCCGCGGCGTGGTCGTCGACGGGGAGCGGGTCAGCCGGCTGTGACGGACGCGGGACCCGACACGTCGCGGTCCTTGCCAGGGCTGTCCCGCGACGCCGCGGCAGTGCTGGCGCGTCGGCACGGCCTGACCCAGGTCGGCGTCCGCCCCCGGTTGGGCGGCTACCTGCGCGACCTGTGGCGACAGCGCACCTTCCTGCTCACGATGTCCCAGGGCGAGTTCCTGGCCCGGCACCAGAACAACTACCTGGGCCTGCTCTGGTCGGTCCTCAACCCGCTCCTGCTCGGGGTGTGCCTACCTGCTGATCTTCGGCTTCCTGCTCAACACCAGCGGCAACGTCGGCAACTTCGTCGCGTTCCTGACGATCGGCCTGTTCGTCTTCATCTTCGTCTCGGCCGGCCTCAACTACGCCTCGCGCTCGCTGGAGTCCAACACCAGCCTGGTCCGGGCGCTGCGCTTCCCCCGGGTGATCCTGCCGCTGTCGGTGACCCTGACCCACCTCATCGCCACGGTGCCCGCGTTCGCGCTGCTCGTGCTCATCGCGCTGCTCACCGGTGAGACGCCGTCGCTGAAGTGGCTGCTCTTCCCGGTGTCGCTGCTGGTGGTCGGGGTGATCACGGCCGGCGTCGGCATGCTCGGCGCCCGGCTGGTGCACGAGGTCCGCGACGCCGCCAACCTCATCCCGCTGATGACCAGGATGCTGCGCTATGTCTCCGGGATCTTCTTCCCGGTGGCCTACTTCGCCGACCGGGCGGTCGGCAAGGGCGCGCCGGAGTGGGTGGCGCTGGGACTGGAGTACCAGCCGATCGCGGTCAGCCTCGACCCTGGTCAGGGAGACCCTGCTGTCGGAGATGCCGGTCAGCGTGACCACCTGGGCGGTGGCCACCGGCTGGGCGGTGGTCCTGTTCGCCGTGGGGTTCTGGGTGTTCTGGCGGGCGGAGGCGACCTATGGCCGCGCCTGAGCAGGCGGTCGCCGGCGATGCCGTCGACCCGCAGCGCGTCCCGTCGGTGATCGCCTCGCACGTCGACATCTCCTACCGGGTGTTCGGGGCAGGCACCGGTGCGCGCCGCACCAGCCCGGACAACGTGGTCGGCAGGTGGGTCAGCCGCGGCAGGCGCCACGTCGGCGTGCGCGAGGTGCATGCCGTCAAGGACGTCTCGTTCGTCGCCTACCGGGGTGAGTCGGTCGGGCTGATCGGCCGCAACGGCTCGGGCAAGTCGACCCTGCTGCGCGCCGTCGCCGGGCTGATCCCGCCCACCGGGGGAGACATCTACCTCAACGGCCGCGCCGCGCTGCTCGGGGTCAACGCGGTGCTGATGCGCCAGCTGACCGGCGGGCGCAACATCATGATCGGCGGCCAGGCGATGGGGTTGACCCGGGCCCAGGTCCGGGAGAAGTACCGCGAGATCGTCACGTTCGCCGACATCGGGGAGTTCATCAACCTGCCGATGAGCGCCTACTCCTCAGGGATGGCCGCCCGGCTGAGGTTTGCCATCTCCACTGCGTCGGTGCCGGACATCCTGGTCGTCGACGAGGCGCTGGCGACCGGAGATGCGGAGTTCAAGGCCAAGGCCAACGAGCGGATCGAGCAGATCCGGCAGTCGGCCGGCACGGTCTTCATGGTCAGCCACAGCAACGCCACGATCAAGAACATGTGTGAGCGCGCGCTCTGGCTGGAGGCCGGCCGGCTGGTCATGGACGGGACCGCCGAGGAGGTCGTCGACGCCTACACCGCGTTCGTCGCCGCCAAGAAGCCACAGCCGCGCAAGGCCAAGAAGAAGACGTGATGGCGCCGTCAGCGCTGGTGGTCACCGTCGTCCACCACCCTGACGACGCCCGGATCCGGCACCGGGAGATCGAGGCGCTGCTCGAGGCGGGCTGGCAGGTGATGTATGCCGCTCCGTTCGCCGCGTACGGCATCACCCGTCCGGTCGGGCTGCCCCACCTGCTGCCGGTCGACCTGCCCCGGGCCCAGGGCACCGACCGGCTGGGGGCACTCCGCGCCGCGCGGGCACTGCTCCGCCAGCGCGGCCCGGCCTACGACGTGGTGCTGCTGCACGACCCCGAGCTGGTCGTGGCGGCGGCGGGGCTGCGGCTGCCCCCGGTCGTCTGGGATGTGCACGAGGACACGGCGGCGGCGCTGACCGTGCGCGGCTGGCTGCCGGGGGTGCTGCGGCGGCCGGCCCAGCTGGCCGTGCGGGGCGTGGAGCGGTGGGCCGAGCGCCGGATGCCGTTGCTGCTGGCCGAGGAGGGGTATGCCGCGCGGTTCCGTCGCCCGCACCCGGTCGTGCCCAACACCACGCGTGTCCCGCCGCGCCCGCCGATGGCCGCACGGCCGGACCGGGACGGGGTGCTGCGGGTGGTCTATCTCGGCAACGTCAGCCCCGAGCGCGGACTGGCGGAGATGGTCGAGGTCGGGCGTGCCCTGGTCGAGCGGTCCGGGCATGGCGGCGTGCCACCGGTGCGCCTCGAGGTGATCGGCCCGGCTCAGGGCGGCACCGAGCCGGCGCTGACCGCGGCCCACCAAGAGGGCGCACTGCGCTGGCACGGCTTCCTGCCCAGCGACCAGGCGCTCCAGCGGCTGGACGGGGCCCTGGCCGGGCTGTCACTGCTGCGGGACGTGCCCAACTACCGGCACTCGATGCCGACCAAGGTCGTGGAGTACCTGGCCCACGGGGTGCCGGCGATCAGTACGCCGCTGCCGGTGCCGGCCGAGCTGGTCGAGCGCAGCGGCGGTGGTGTGTTGGTCCCCTTCGGGCCGGGCACCGACTGCGTCGAGGCGGTTGTCGACACGGTGCTCTCGCTGGCTGCCGACCCCGAGCGGGCGAGGGCGATGGGGGCGGCGGGGCACGCGGTGGCGGCTGCCGACTACGACTGGGACGTCGTGGCACCGGCGTTCGTCGCTGCCCTGGAGACGGTCGTCGCCGACCGGCGCTGAGTCCCGCTGGTCCCCGGCACGCCGATGGGGCTGGTGAGGCTCCTGTGGTGCTGGACAGTTCAACCATTTCCAGCCCTTTGCAAAGCATCTTTACGGGTGTCTAATGGATCTTTGGACGGAGTTCTCAGGGCGGCAGTCGGGGTCCGAGCGTCAGCGCTTTCCAACCCGTGAGTACCACCCGCGCTTCGGCGCACTTCCCGTGAGGATTGCTCATGTCCCCTGCCACACCCATGCGCCGGCGGATCGCCGGCGCGGCGGCCGCCAGCCTCTGTCTGATCGGCCTGACCGGCATCACCAGCTCGACGGCCGTGACCGCCGGGCCGTACAACATTGATGGCACCGTCCCTGATGTCGGCGCGACGCTGGTGGCCGACCTGTCTGGCAGCGCTCAGGAGCTGGGCCCGGCGAACTCCAACACCACCAAGCTCGGCGTCATCCACACCGCACCGGTGCCGATGCTGGCGACCACCAACCCCAACGCCCAGGTCGACCTGCGGAACATCTGGCTCGACTCCGACCTCTTCGGTGGCGACACCTGGGTCTACCTGGGGTGGGAGAGGGACTCCAACAAGGGCAGCGGCGTCATCATGTACGAGTTCCAGCAGGCCGAACTGGCGGCCGACTGCGACTACAGCGGCACCACGCCATCGCTGATCGCCAACTGCAACCCGTTCGAGCTGCGCCAGCCCGGCGACTTCATCATCGTCTGGGACCAGAGCGGCAACAACGCCAACATCATCCTGCGCACCTGGGGCTTCACCGACAAAGATGGGGACACCATCTGGGACGTCGGCGAGCCGCTCGTGCTCAGCGCCGGCGTCTCGCTCACCGACACCGGTGACGCGGTCGCCAGGTATAGCACCGACCGGTTCCGGGGCGAGGCGGCGGTCAACCTCTCCGAGGCCGTGTTCCCCGACGTTCCCACCTCGTGCCTGAACATCGCCAACATCATCCCCGGGACGGTCACCGGCAACTCCGACACCGCCGACTACAAGGACGTCGTCCTCAAGGACATCTCCGACATCCTCAACATCTCCAACTGTGGCTCGGTGAAGATCACCAAGGACACCAACCCCGAGGGCGGCACGGGTGAGTTCGACTACACCCTGTCCCGGACAGGCGGAGCGACGATCCGCTTCAACGGCGACACCGAGGCGACCGGCACGCTGACCGAGGACGGCGACTTCGAGACGCAGGTCAACCTCAAGGCCGGCACGGGCTACACCCTGTCCGAGGACATCGTCAGCGGTGCCTACGACCTGCTCTCCATCGACTGTGGTGGTGTCGACGTCGACGCGGGCAACACCTTCACGGTGGTGGCCGGTGTCATGACCGAGTGCCTGATCACCAACGAGCTGCAACAGGGCACGCTGACCGTCAACAAGATCGTCACCAACAACAGCGGCGGCACGTTGACCGCGGCGGACTTCCACTTCTCGGTGGACGGCGGCACTGCCGTCGCGTTCGAGGCCGACGGCAGCAACTCGATGACGGTGGACGCCGGCACCTACGTCGTCACCGAGACCGACGCCAACAGCCGCGGCTACGCCACGACCTACGGCGCCAGCTGCGCTGCCGTCATCGTCCCGGCCGGAGGCACCGGAAGCTGCACGATCACCAACGACGACCAGCCAGGCACGCTGATCGTCAACAAGGTGCTCATCAACGACAACGGCGGAACGGCCGGGGTCACCGGACTTCTCCTACAAGGTCAACGGAGGCTCCGTCCGTGCCGTTCGAGGCGGACGCCAGCAACAGCCAGTCCGTCTCCGCGGGGTCCTACACCATCGTGGAGAACGCAGCGTCCGGCTACACGACGACCTACAACAACTGCTCCGGCGTCGTCATCGCCAACGGTGGGAGTGCGACCTGCACCATCACCAACAACGACCAGGCGGCCACGCTGATCGTCAACAAGGTGCTCATCAACGACAACGGCGGAACGGCCGGGGTCACCAGACTTCTCCTACAAGGTCAACGGCGGCCCCTCCGTGCCGTTCGAGGCGGACGCCAGCAACAGCCAGTCCGTCTCCGCGGGGAGCTACACCATCGTGGAGAACGCAGCGTCCGGCTATACGACGACCTACAACAACTGCTCCGGCGTCGTCATCGCCAACGGTGGGAGTGCGACCTGCACCATCACCAACAACGACAACAAGGCCACGCCGAGCGGCAGCACGGTCCAGTCCTGGGTGCTGCAGGACTCGCTCACCCTGACCGGTGTGCGCAGTGGTGCGCCGGACGCAGCCGACGCCACCGCCACCTTCACCCTGTTCTCCGACTCCTCCTGTGAGGACGAGGTCGGCAGCGAGGAGGTGGGTGTCTCCGGATCGTCCGCGAGCACCGTCGACGGCATCGCCGTCAGCGACACCGGCGACTACTACTGGGTCGTGGACTACAGCGGCGACTCGTTCAACGCGGCGACCAGCACCGACTGCGGTGACGAGGTCACCCAGCTGCGGGCACTGGACGCCGAGCACGACGACCTGATTGCCGTCTGAGCGTGCGTTCGGGCCTGCGGCCTGAGCTCAGCTGAGCACGACCTGGCCCCACCCCGGTGTCCTCACCGGGGTGGGGTCAGTGCGCAGCTGGCTGGCTAGGATCGCGAGCTATGACCCAGCAGATCGCCTCCGAGCTCGTGGCCAACGTCGCACAGGTCCACGTCGAGGTCGGTCAGCAGGTGGAGGCCGGTGAGGAGCTGGTGCTGCTGGAGTCGATGAAGATGGAGATCCCGATGCTGGCCGAGGAGGACGGCGTGGTCACCGACGTGCGCTGCGCCCCGGGTGACGTCGTCCAGGAGGGCGACGTCCTGGTCGTCATCGACTGACGACCGCGCAAGGGAACTCGGGTCAGTCGCGGCCGTAGAGGTCGCGCGTGTAGACCTTGTCGGCCACGTCGTCGAGCGCCTCGGAGCGCCGGTTGGCGATGATCACGTCCGAGCGGGTGGTGAACTCCTCGAGGTCCGCGACCACCTCCCAGCCCAGGAAGGTCGACTCCTCCAGGGCCGGCTCGTGCACGATGATCTCGATCCCGCGGGCCTTGAGCCGCTCCATGATCCCCTGGATCGAGGAGTCGCGGAAGTTGTCGGACCCGGCCTTCATGATCAGCCGGTAGACCCCCACCGTCTGCGGCGCACGCCCCAGGATGTCGGCGGCGATGAAGTCCTTGCGGGTGGTGTTGGCCTCGACGACGGCGTTGATCAGGTTCTGCGGCACGTCGCGGTAGTTGGCCAGCAGCTGCCGGGTGTCCTTGGGCAGGCAGTACCCGCCATACCCGAACGAGGGGTTGTTGTAGTGCGACCCGATCCGGGGGTCCAGCCCCACGCCCTCGATGATCTGCTTGGTGTCCAGCCCGTGGGTGACCGCGTAGGTGTCGAGCTCGTTGAAGTAGGCGACCCGCAGGGCCAGGTAGGTGTTGGCGAACAGCTTGATCGCCTCGGCCTCGGTCGAGCCGGTCAGCAGGACGGGCACGTCCTGGTCGATGGCCCCCTCGCGGAGCAGGTCGGCGAAACCCTGGGCGGCCGGCCCCTGGTCGCCGACGACGATCCGGCTGGGGTGCAGGTTGTCATAGAGGGCGCGTCCTTCGCGCAGGAACTCCGGGCTGAAGATGATCGTCGCTCCGGGGTGCACCTCGCGCATCCGAGCGGTGAACCCGACCGGGATCGTCGACTTGACGATGATGCAGGCCTCCGGCGCCCGCTCGAGCGCCTGGGCGATCACCGACTCCACCGAGCCGGTGTTGAAGAAGTTGGTGACCGGGTCGTAGTCGGTCGGGGTGGCGACGATGACGTAGGCCGCGCCGGTCAGGGCCAGCTCGGGGTCGGTCGTGGCCTCGAGGTCGAGCTCACGATGAGCCAGGTAGTCCTCGAGCTCGGCGTCGACGATCGGCGACTCGCCCCGGTTGATCGTGGCCACCTTGTCGGCGTCGATGTCCAGCGCCTTGACCTCGTGGTGCTGCGCCAGGATGACAGCGTTGGACAGGCCGACATACCCGGTGCCGACGACGGCGATCTTCACAGCTGTTCCTCTCGTGGATGAGCGCAGCCCGGCTCGCCGGGCGCCGTCATGCTACCGAGCGGAGGAGCCGGATCGGCCCTCGTGCGGTTCGGGGCGGTCGACCAGGGCCACCAGCCGAGCCGGCGCCAGGAGGCAGTAGGAGTCGGTGAGCAGCTCGGCGAGCTCGGTCCAGTCGGTGTCCTCGGACAGCAGCAGGCCGACCACGTCGTTGCCCCAGCCGGCCCGGAAGTAGGGCGGCCCCATGTGCTCGAAGGCCATCACCTCGGCGGGCTCGGCGCGCAAGGTGATCCGGAACAGCTGGTCCTCCCCGCCGAACACGTGCGCCACCGTCGCGTGCCCGACCCGCCACCGGGTGCCGACCCACGCCGACTCGTCGACGACACACTCGGGCAGCGCGCCCAGGATCGTGTCGAGGCGCCGGACCCACTCCTCGGGGACCAGCGGGCGGGCTGTCTGCGGCACGTCCCCGAGCCTAGGTCGACCCTCTGACAGCAGGCACGTGCGATTAGGTGGGGCCGCGCCTGGGCCGGTATCGTGGCCGGGTTCACCGCACGGGTATGCCGCCTGCTTCCCTGCCCTGTGGACGACCAGCCCGGTCGTCGCAGGCTCGTGGCACAGTGGCTCCCAGCGGTGGGACGAATGCAACCCTCCTGTCACGGAGAGACCGTGACCGTTTTCAGACCAGAGGAGGTGGGTTAACGCATGCGTCAGTACGAGCTCATGATCATCCTCGACCCCGAGGCCGACGAGCGGAACCTCCAGCCCACGCTGGACAAGATGCTCGCTGTCGTCATCAAGGACGGCGGCACGATCGACAACCTGGACATCTGGGGTCGTCGCCGGCTGGCCTACGAGATCAAGAAGCAGGCCGAGGGCATCTACGCCGTCGTCAACCTGACGGCCGAGTCGGCCACCGCCCAGGAGCTGGACCGCCAGCTCGGTCTCAACGAGACCGTGCTGCGCACCAAGCTGCTGCGCAAGGACGCCTGAGACCCCGAGCAGACCGGAGGACACACCAGTGGCTGGCGACACCACCATCACCGTGATCGGCAACCTCACCGCCGACCCCGAGCTGCGGTTCACCCCTTCGGGTGCTGCCGTCGCGAACTTCACCGTGGCCTCGACGCCGCGCTCCTTCGACCGTCAGAGCAACGACTGGAAGGACGGCGACACGCTGTTCATGCGGTGCTCGGTCTGGCGTGACGCGGCCGAGCACGCTGCCGAGTCGCTGCACCGTGGCGACCGGGTCGTGGCGACCGGCCGGCTGGTCTCCCGCTCCTGGGAGACGCCGGAGGGCGAGAAGCGGTCGGTCATGGAGATGCAGGTCGACGAGGTCGGCCCGTCGCTGCGCTATGCCACCGCCAAGGTCACCAAGGCCGAACGGTCCTCAGGTGGCGGCCAGGGTGGCGGCTGGAGCTCCGGCGGTGGCGGCAACTCCGGCGGCGGCAACTCCGGCAACTCCGGCAGCTGGGGCCAAGGCGGCCAGGGTCGCCAGGGCGGTGCGGCTGCGGCCGGCGGCCAGCAGTCCGGCGCAGCCGAGACCGACCCGTGGGCGACCGGTGGCAACACCGGGGGCCAGGGCGGTCAGCCCGCTTCCGGCGGACAGCCGGCCCAGGGTGGCGGCACCGGCGGCAGCTGGAGTGGTGGCCCGTCCTACGACGAGCCGCCTTTCTGATCCTCACCGGACCGAGCGCCATCCAGGTCACCTGACCTGCTGACGCCCGGTCCCACCCGGCGAGCCGGCCACCGGCCGGAGCGCCACAGCACGACTGCAGGACCCGAACGACCCATCCCGAGGACCCTCCTCGGGCTCTCATCAAGGAGGAGAGCACCACGATGGCCAAGCCCGTTGTGCGCAAGCCGAAGAAGAAGGCCAACCCGCTCAAGGTCGCCAAGATCGAGGCGATCGACTACAAGGACACCCCGCTGCTGCGCAAGTTCATCTCCGACCGCGGCAAGATCCGCGCGCGCCGGGTGACCGGTGTCTCCGTCCAGGAGCAGCGCCGCATCGCCACCGCGGTCAAGAACGCCCGCGAGATGGCGCTGCTGCCCTACTCCAGCTCGGCACGCTGAGCCAGAGGGAGACGAACTGATGAAGCTCATCCTGACCCAGCCTGTCGGCGGCCTCGGCGTCGCCGGTGACGTCGTCGACGTCAAGGACGGCTACGCCCGCAACTACCTGCTGCCCCGCAAGGTCGCCACGCCGTGGACCAAGGGCGGCCAGAAGCAGGTCGACGCGATCACCGCCGGCCGGGCCACCCGTGCCCTGCGTAGCGGAGAGGACGCCGGCGCGGCCAAGGCCACGCTCGAGTCGACCCCGGTCGTCGTCGTGGCCAAGGCCGGCGCGACCGGTCGCCTGTTCGGCGCGGTGACCTCGGCCGAGATCGCCGACGCGATCAAGGCCAACGGCGGCCCGGCCGTCGACCGGCGCCGGATCGAGGTCCCGACCCCGATCCGCTCCGTCGGCGACCACGTGGTCCACGTCCGGCTGCACGACGAGGTGTCGGCGACGGTGACCGTCCAGGTCCAGACCGCCTGACCCGCGCACGCTCGTCGGGCGTTCGCCTGACGCACGCACCATCCGGACGCCCGGTCGGTTCCGCCCCTCGTGGGCTGGACCGGCCGGGCGTCTGGCGTCCGACCCGCGGATCCGACCTGGCCAGGTGCTTCACCTGCCACCCCGACCGGGACTAGGTTGGACACGTGCGCATCAACGACGTGCTTCGCACCAAGGGCGGCCAGGTGGTCACCGTCCGCCCCGACATCGACGTGGCGACCCTGCTGGGCGTGCTTGCCGAGCACGGCATCGGCGCCGTCGTGGTCGCGGAGGACGACGACGGCGGCTAT
Source organism: uncultured Actinomycetota bacterium (assembly GCA_963781115.1). Classification (GTDB taxonomy): domain Bacteria; phylum Actinomycetota; class Actinomycetes; order Actinomycetales; family Dermatophilaceae; genus Ornithinicoccus. The sequence continues at coordinate 277,994 of CAWADV010000004.1, read as the reverse complement.
GTCGGGATCGTCAGTGAGCGTGACGTCGTCCGGGCGCTGCACGCTGACGGCGCGGCCGCCCTGAGCGCCGAGGTGAGGTCGCTGATGACCAGCGAGGTGCACACCTGCACGCCCGGGGACCACCTGGACGCCCTGGCGCGCACGATGACCGAGCGCCGGGTGCGACACCTGCCCGTCGTCCAGGAGGGCCGGATGGTCGGTCTGGTCAGCATCGGCGACATCGTCAAGCACCGTCTCGACGAGCTGCAGACCGAGAACGACCAGCTCACCGACTACATCCACCGCTGACCTGGCCCGCTGACCCGAGCGCCGAGTGCGCCGAGCCCGCGTCGCCAGACGCAGACCCCGAGACCCAGACCCCTTGCCTGTGCCCGCTCAGCACCTGCTCCGCGCCCGCGTTGGCCGGTAGACTGCTCCGCACCGCCCCCTGCCGCCCCGCGACGCCGACCCGTCCAGGGTCTTCGCGCCATACCCGGAGCCCCTCCTGCTGGTCCTGCTGATCGCCCACCTGGTCGCTGCGCTCTGCGCACCGACCCTGGTCAGGCTGCTCGCGGCCCGGGCGTTCTGGGTGCTCGCGGCCGTCCCCGCCGTCACTGCGGTGTATGCCGCGGCGCAGCTGCCCCGGGTCGACTCGGCCGATCCGCCGGTCGAGGTCGTCGAGTGGGTCGGCCAGATCGGGCTGACGCTGGCGCTGCGAATGGACACCCTGGCCTGGCTGATGACGCTGGTCGTCGGCGGCATCGGCGCCCTGGTGCTGGCCTACTGCGCCCACTACTTCGACGACCACGACCCGGCCGGTGACGGCCGGCTCGGGCTGTTCGCCGGCGCGCTCACCGCCTTCGCCGGGGCGATGCTCGGCCTGGTCACCGCCGACGACATGCTCCTGCTCTACGTCTTCTGGGAGCTGACGACGGTCCTGTCCTACCTGCTCATCGGCTATGCCACGACGAGCAAGGCCAGCACCGGCGCCGCCAAGCAGGCGCTCATCGTCACCACGCTCGGCGGGCTGGCGATGCTGGTCGGGATCATCCTGCTCGGGCAGACCCAGGGCACCTACCGGATCAGCGCGCTGCTCGCCGACCCCGGCAGCGGACCGGTCGTCACGACCGGTGTCGTGCTGCTGCTGGCCGGCGCGATCTCGAAGTCCGCGCTGGTGCCGTTCCACTTCTGGCTGCCCGGCGCGATGGCCGCCCCGACACCGGTCAGCGCCTACCTGCACGCCGCCGCGATGGTCAAGGCCGGCGTCTACCTGGTCGCCCGGTTCGCCCCCGCGTATGGCGGCCTGCCGGCCTGGCAGTGGGTGGTCACCGTGCTGGGCGGGGCGACCATGCTGCTCGGCGCCTACCGGGCGCTGCGGCAGTACGACCTCAAGCTGCTCCTGGCCTACGGCACCGTCAGCCAGCTCGGCTTCATGGTGCTCGTCGTGGGCGGCAACAGCCGGGGCGCCGCGCTGGCCGGCCTGACCCTGCTGGTCGGTGCACGCGCTGTTCAAGGCCGCGCTGTTCCTCACCGTCGGCGCCATCGACCACACCTACGGCACCCGCGACATCCGCGAGCTGAGCGGGCTGGCCCGCCAGTGGCCGCTGCTGGCCACCGCCGGCGTGCTGGCGGCGACCTCGATGGCGGGCCTGCCGGTGCTGCTCGGCTTCGTCGCCAAGGAGGCGGCGTTCGAGTCGCTGCTGCACCCCTCCTCCGGGCTCGAGGTCGCCGCTCTGGTCGCCGCCGCGCTGGGCTCGGCCCTCACCTTCGCCTACAGCGCGCGCTTCGTCTGGGGCGCCTTCGGCAGCAAGGCGCCCGGGGCGTTCATCACCGGAGCCCGCCCGCTGGCCACGCGGCAGCACCAGCCGGGCTGGCTGCTGGCCGGCGTTCCCGCGCTCCTGGCCGGGGCCGGCCTGCTGCTCGGGCCGGCGTCGCCGCTCCTCGAAGGCGCACTGGAACGGCATACCCTCGCCTGGCCCGCCGACGAGCACACCGTGCACCTCGGGCTCTGGCACGGGGTCACGGCGGCGCTGATCCTGTCGGTGGCCACCTGGCTGGTCGGCGCCGGGCTGTTTGCCGTGCGCCGGCCGGTCGCGCACGCGCAGGCCCGGGCCAGCCTCCGGGTGGATGCCGGCGCGGGCTACCAGAGGCTGATGCGCGGCCTGGACCGCCTGGCCCTGGAGCTGACCGGCGCACTCCAGCGCGGCTCGCTGCCCACACTCCTGGCCACGATCCTCCTCGTCCTGGTCGCCGTCCCCGGCTGGTATCTCACCCGTGGCGTCACCTGGCCGGCCGAGGTGCGCGCCTGGGACTCACCGGGTCAGGTCGCGGTCGGCCTGGTCATGGTCGTCGCGGCGGTCGCGGCCGCGCGTGCCCGGCGACGGCTGCGCGCGGTCTTCCTGGTCGGCGTGACGGGGTATGGCGCGTCGCTGCTCTTCCTGCTGCACGGCGCCCCCGACCTGGCGCTGACCCAGGCGCTGGTCGAGACCGTGTCCCTCGTGGTCTTCGTCCTCGTCCTGCGCCGGCTGTCGGGCAAGTTCCCGGACGACCCGACCCGGCTGACCCGGCGCCTGCGTGCCGCTCTCGGGGCCGCCGTCGGGGTGGTCGTGGCCGCGGTCGCGCTCACCGCCTCCGCCGTGCGCACCGCGCCGCCGAGCGCGGAAGGGCTGCTGCAGAGCGCGGTGGAGTATGGCGGCGGCAACAACATCGTCAACGTGATCCTGGTCGACGTCCGGGCCTGGGACACGATGGGCGAGCTGTCCGTGGTGCTGGCGGCGGCGACCGGCGTGGCCAGCCTGGTCTTCCTCCGGCAGGACGCGGTCGTGCGGGTCCGCCGGCAGCTGCGCGCCTCGCTGCGCACCCGGGCCGACCTGCGGCCGGACACCGACGAGGGGGAGACGAGGTGGCTGGCCGCGGGCTACAGCCTGGATCCCCGCAGGCGCTCCACCATCTTCGAAGTCGTCACCCGGCTGGTCTTCCACACGATCGTCCTGTGGTCCCTCTACCTGCTCTTCAGCGGCCACAACAACCCCGGCGGCGGGTTCGCCGCCGGGCTGGTGGCCGGGCTGGGTCTGACCCTGCGCTACCTGGCCGGTCGCGGCTACGAGCTGCGCGTGGCAGCGCCGGTGATGCCCGGCCTGCTGCTGGGCTCGGGGCTGTTCATCGCCGCCGCCGCGGCCCTGCTGCCGATGGCCTTCGGCGGTGAGGCGCTGCGCACCTGGATCGTCGACATCCCGGTGCCGCTCGTCGGCGACATCCACCTGGTCACCAGCCTGGGCTTCGACATCGGGGTCTACCTGGTCGTCATCGGGCTGATGCTCGACATCCTGCGCAGCCTCGGGTCGGCACTGGACGACCAGATCGCTGCCGAGACCGACGACCCGGCCGACCGCCATACCGGGTCGAGTGCCGGGTCGGGCGCTGAGTCGAGCGCCGGCGCCAGCGCCGAGTCCACCTCCGGGCAGGTGACCCGATGAGCCCCAACATCACCCTGGTCGTGGTCGCGGCCACGCTGATCGGCACCGGTGTCTACCTGCTGCTCGCCCGCTCGGTGATCCGCGCGCTGATCGGCTTCCTGCTGATGGGCAACGGGATCAACATCCTCTATCTGGTGGCCTCCGGCCCGGCCGGCGAGGTGCCGATCGTCGGCGCCGGCGACGGCGGGCCGGTCTCGGACCCCGTGCCGCAGGCGCTGGTGCTCACCGCGATCGTGATCACCCTGGCGATGACCGCGTTCGTGCTGGCCCTGGCGCACCGGGCCTGGCAGCTCGGGCGCAGCGACCTGCTCGACGACGACCTCGAGTCGGCCCGGATCCACCGCAAGGCCGAGCTCAACGACACCGGCGACGCCGGCGAGCAGGAGTCGGCCGCGATCGCGGCACAGTTCGGCGACGAGGACTCCGGCCGATGAGCTCGCTGTCCTGGCTGGTGCCGCTGCTGGTCGTGCTGCCCCTGGTCGGTGCGGGCATCAACCTGGCCGCCGCCGGCCGCACCCGAGTCCAGCGGATCGTCTCGACCACCGTGCTGGTGCTCGTCCTGGTCATCGCCGCCGTCCTCCTCGTCGCCGCCGACCAGCACGGCCCGCAGGTGATGGCCGTCGGCGGCTGGGCACCGACCCAGGGCATCGTGCTGGTGGTCGACCGGCTCTCCGCGCTGATGGTGATCATCTCGGTCGTGGTGACGCTGGCCGTGCTGCGCTACTCGATCGGCGAAGGGCGCTCGGCCTTCGACCAGGAGATGGACGGGCAGGCGCCGCTGCCGGTGTTCCACCCGACCATGCTGGTGCTCTCGGCCGGGGTCTCGACGACCTTCATCGCCGGCGACCTGTTCCACATCTACGTCGGCTTCGAGATGCTGCTGGCGGCCAGCTTCGTGCTGCTCACCCTCGGCGGGACGGCGCCACGGGTCCGCGCCGGCATCACCTACGTCTTCGTCTCGCTGCTCTCCTCGGCGCTGTTCCTCATCGCCATCGCGATGATCTATGCGGCGACCGGCACGGTGAACCTGGCGCTCCTGGCGGGCCGGATGGAGCAGATCCCGGCCGGCACGGCCGTCGTGCTGCAGGTCCTGCTGATCCTCGGGTTCTGCGTCAAGGCCGCGGTCTTCCCGATGTCCGGCTGGCTGCCCGACTCCTACCCCACCGCCCCCGCCCCGGTCACCGCGGTGTTCGCCGGCCTGCTCACCAAGGTCGGCATCTATGCGCTGATCCGCACCCAGACGCTGCTCTTCCCCGACGGCGCGCTCAACACGGTGCTGCTGGTCGCCGCCCTGCTCACCATGCTGGTCGGCATCCTCGGCGCGGTCACCCAGGACGACATCAAACGGATGCTGTCGTTCACCCTGGTCAGCCACATCGGCTACATGCTCTTCGGGATCGCGCTGGGCTCGACGGCCGGGGTCGCCGCCGCGATCTTCTACGTCGCCCACCACATCACCATCCAGACCACGTTGTTCCTGGTCACCGGCCTGGTCGAGCGGATCGGCCGGTCCACCGACACCTCGCGGCTGGGCGGGCTGGCGGCCATCTCACCGCTGGTCGGCGTGCTGTTCTTCGTCCCCGCGCTCAACCTGGCCGGCATCCCGCCGTTCTCGGGCTTCATCGGCAAGGCCGGGCTGATGCAGGCGGGCGTGGACGACGGCTCGTGGCTGGCGCTGCTGGTGGTAGGCGGCTCGGCACTGACCAGCCTGCTCACGCTGTATGCCGTGGCCCGGGTCTGGTCGCGCGCCTTCTGGGGAGCGCCGGTGACGGTCGACGGCGGTGGGCGTGAGGGCCCCGGCCCGGTGCGTGGGTCACACCGGGGAGCGCTGTCGGCCGGCGTGGTGCTGCCGACGGTGGCCCTGGTCTGCTTCGGCCTGGCGCTGACGGTGGCTGCCGGGCCGCTGTTCGACGTCACCTCCCGGGCGGCGACCGACCTGCTGGAGCGCACGCCATACCTGGTCGCCGTGCTGGGGACGGGGGTGCTGCCGTGAGGATGAGGCTGAGCCGGGTGCAGTGGGGGCCGCTGCTGGGGCTGACCCTGATCTGGGTGCTGCTCTGGGGCGAGCTGACGGTCGGGAACGCGCTGGCCGGCGCTGCGCTGGCGACGCTGATCCTGGTGGTGTTCCCGCTGCCCCCGTTGGCGGTGGGGCTGACCGTGCGGCCCGTCGCGACGCTGGTGCTGTTCGGCCGGTTCGCCTATGACGTGCTGGTCGCCTCCGTGCAGGTGGCCTGGCTGGCCGTCCGGCCCGGTCACACGCCCCGCGGGGTGGTCGTCGACCTGAGGCTGCGCAGCCGCAACGAGCTCTTCCAGACGGTGACCGCCGAGATGGTCGCGCTGGTCCCCGGCACCGTCGTCATCGACCTGGACAGCCCGAACGGCGTGCTGACCCTCCATGCGCTGGACGTCTCAACCCGCGCCGAGGCCGAGCGCGTCCGCCGGCACGTGCTGGCGCAGGAGGCCCGTGTGATCCGCGCCTTCGACCGTGACCCGGGTGCTGTCCTGGACCCCCGGCGGCGCCGCGAGGCGTCGGTCGACCCCGACGGGGGTCCGCCGTGACCGCGTTCACCCTGGCGATGGCGTGGTTCATCGGCGGCGCGCTGACGGCGGCCGGGCTGCTCACCGTGGTGCGCATCGTCCTGGGGCCCTCGGTGCTCGACCGTGTCGTCGCGACCGACGTGCTGGTCTCGATCGTGGTCTGCGCCGTCGGCGCGCACGCGGCTCTGAACGGTGGCTCGACCACCCTGCCGATCCTCATCTCGCTCTCCCTGGTCGGGTTCATGGGCTCGGTCGCCGTCGCCCGCTTCGTCGCCCGCGACCACGACTCCCCGGACGACCCGGCCACCACCACCACCACCCCCCACCGGACGCGCCGGACAGCGACAAAACCACCCTCACCGGACGCGCCGGACAGCGACAAAACCACCTCACCGGACGCGCCGTATGGCGGTGATCCCGGATGACCTGGACCGGAGTCGCCGACGTCCTGGGCCTGGTCGCCATCGCCGCCGGAGCCCTGCTCTGCCTGGCCGCCTCGATCGGGCTGCTGCGGTTCACCGACCTGCTGACCAGGATGCACGCCGGCACCAAGCCCCAGGTGCTCGGCGTCCTGCTGGTGCTGGTCGGTGTCGGCCTGCGCACCCGCTCGGGCCTGGACGTCGGGATGCTGGTGCTCATCGGCGCCTTCCAGCTGCTGACGATCCCCGTCGGCGCGCACATGGTCGGGCGCGCCGGGTTCCGCACCGGGCAGGTGGCGCCGAGCGACGTCCACCTCGGCCCACGCAGCGAACGCCCCGACGGCAGCTGACCGGGAGAGCCGGCTCGCCGCGTCATACGGCAGAGTTGCCCCATGGCAGCGGCGGACGACACGGTGAGCGCGGCGGTCGCGACCTACCTGCAGCGCCGGCCCGGGCTCGAGGTCGCGACCGAGGCGTTCGTCGAGCTGGTCACCGGGCTGCTCGACCAGGCGGGCATCAACTACCTGGCCGTGACGGGGCGGACCAAGTCGGTCGAGTCGTTCGCGGCCAAGGCGGCGCGCACCCAGGACGGGACCGCGCTCTTCGCGGAGCCGCTGACGGACATCACCGACCAGCTCGGCGTGCGGGTGGTCACCTATGTGCGCGGTGACGTCGCCGCGGTCGCCGAGCTGCTGGCCGACGAGCTGACCGTGCTGGAGGACCGCGACCTCGGGCAGGAGACGGCCAGCGAGGGACAGTTCGGGTATGCCAGCCGGCACCTGCTCGTCGCGGCCGACCCCGAGAGGCTCGCGTTGGCCGCGCCGGCCGAGGGCTCCGTCCCCAGCGGGTATGACGGTCCGCTGCGGGCATCGGTCCAGGTCAGGACGGTGCTGCAGCACGCCTGGGCCGAGTTCGAGCACGACATCCGCTACAAGGGCACGGTGCCGCAGGAGCACGTCTCGGACTTCGACCGCCGGTTCACCCTGGCTGCCGGGCTGCTGGAGCTGGCCGACCGGGAGTTCTCCACGATCCGCGACCGCCTCCGGGCCACCGTGCTCGACGCCGCGGTCGAGGAGCGGACCGGGCCCGCGGCCGACGCCGACCCCCGGATCGACCCCAAGGACCTGTCGTCGTTCCTCGACGGGGCCTACGCCGACGCCGGCTGGTCGCGCTCGGACCACTACGCCTGGATCTCCGGGCTGCTGCTGGAGCTCGGGGTCACCTCGCTCGACGAGCTCAGCGGCGTGCTCGGCCAGGTCGACCAGGCGACGCTCGACGAACGGCTGGGCTATCGCTACCCCGCAGGCGCGGTCCGGCGGCTGGACGACGCGCTGCTGGCCGTGTTCGGCGAGCGGTATGTCGCGCTGCACGGCAACGTGGAGCGGGCCGAGCTGCTCACCGCTCGGCTGGCCAAGATGCGCGGGGCAGCCGGGCCCGCGGTCGCGGCCGACTGAGGCGCTCGGCAGCGACCTAACGTGTGAGGTTGTGGCCGCCCTGGGGGCGACAAGCTCACACGTTGACCGGACGACGGGTGGGCGCTGACGCGCCTCCGCGCCGCCGTCCCGGCACGCGCCTCAGGAGGGCAACGCATCCCGCCGGATCGTCACCTCCGGAGGGTGCGCCAGCGTCTGGGCGACGACGCAGTAGCGCTCGGTCAGGGCGACCAGCTTGTCGACGGTGGCCGGATCGGCGTCGGTGTCGACCGCGATCGCGATGTCGACCGAGGTCAGCCCGACGGGGGCGGCCCGGTCGACGCCCAGAGTGCCGCGGGCGTCCCACTGGCCGGTCACGGTCACCGTCCCCGAGCGCAGGTCGACGCCCAGCGCCGTCGCGACCGACCGCAGGGTGACCCCGGCACAGGCGGCCACCGCCTCGAGCAGGATGTCGGCCGAACACGCCTGGCTGCCGTCCCCGCCGGCGGCCGGGTGCAGTCCGGCCTCCACCGGCCCTGCCCAGCCGTGCACGGTGGTGGCGATCCGGTCGCCGTGGATCTGGCCGACGACGGTGTTGGTCACCACGGCACTGGCCGGGTCCTGGCGATAGCCCTCCTTGAGCGGTTGCTGCAGCGCCCGCAGCTCGGCGGCGGTCAGCGTGGGGCTGCTCATCCTGCCCTCGCAACCAACAGGTCCGTCGACGCGCCATACCCCGCCGAGCCCTCGCGTTCGCTCTCCAGCTCCCGGACGAGGGGGATCACATCCCGCCCGAACCGCTCGACGTCCTCGCGCACGTGCAGGAACCCCAGCAGCAGCAGGTCCACGCCCGCCGCCTTGTAGTCGACGATGCGCCGGGCGACCGACTCCGGGGTGCCGACCAGGCCGGTGCGGAAGCCGTCGTTGTACTGCACGAGGTCGGCGAACTGGCTGTCCGCCCACATGCCCTTCTTGTCGGGGGTGGACTGGCCGGCCTGCTTGACCGCCTGGCCGAAGTCGTTGACCTTGTCGACGTCGGCCTTGGCGATGATCTCCTCGACCACGTCGCGGGCCTCCTGCACCGTGTCGCGCACGACCGCGAAGCCGTTGAGGCCAAACCGCAGCGCGTCGAGCCGGCCATGCCGCGCCGCCTGCTGCTTGACGTCCGCGACCTGCTCACGGGCGGCCTCCACCGACTGGCCGTTCATGAAGTACCAGTCCGACAGCCGGCCGGCCATGGCGCGCGCCGACGTGCTGTTGCCGCCCTGGAAGATCTCCGGCGGCACGGTCGGCGACGGCCGGAAGGTGACCTCGCGGGTGCGGTAGAAGTCGCCGCGGAAGGTGAACGGGTCCTGGCCCCACAGCCCGCGCAGCACCTCGATGAACTCCTCGGACCGCCGGTAGCGCTCCTCGTGGTCCAGCCAGGCCAGCCCCAGCTCGGTGTACTCCTTCTTGAACCAGCCGGACACGACGTTGATCGCCAGCCGGTTGTCATAGAGCTCCTGGGCGGTCGCGGCGAGCTTGGCCAGGATGTGTGGCGGCCACTGCCCCGGGTGGACGGCCGCGATCACCTTGAGGCGGTCCGTCTGCGCGAGCAGGCCGAGGGAGAACGAGACCGACTCGTGCTGGGCGTCCGCGCCATACGAGGCGAGGTAGCGCACCTGGGTCAGCGCGTAGTCGAAGCCGAGCCGCTCGGCCGTCCGGGCGGTGTCGATGTTGTAGGCGGGGGTGTGGTTGGTGCGCTGGTCGATCGTCGAGACGACCAGGCCGCCGGAGACGTTGGGCACCCAGTAGGCGAAGCGCACCGGGTCGGCGGCTTCGCCGTGCTCCGGGTATGGCGTGCCGTCAGGCGTGGGGGTGGGCATCGGTCAGGCTCCGATCGGGGAGGTGGGGACGGCGGAGGGGTGGGCGTCGAGGGAGTGGTATCCGCCGGCGTGGTGCACCAGCGGGTGGCGGCCATGGGCGGTGGTGTGCTCGACCCGGGCGACGGCGATGAAGCTGTCGCCGGCGTCGACGAGGTCCTCGATGCGCGTGATCAGCCGCGACGCGACCCCGCGGATCTCGGGCAGGCCGTGGTCGTCGTAGCCCCAGGCGGCGTCGTGGACGAACCGCTGGCTGCGGTCGCGGGCGAACCGGTCGGCCAGGGAGGTCTGGTCGGCGCCGAGGAGGTGGAGCGCGGCCCGCTGGGTCTGGGCCAGGGTGACCAGGGAGGAGGAGTTCTTGGAGATGTTGAAGCTGACGATGGGCGGCGCGACGGACACCGAGATCACCGAGATGGCGGTGAACCCGACCGGCCCGCGGTGGCCGCTGCCGGTCACCACCCAGGTGCTGGCGGCGGCCGCGCGGAACGCCCCGCGCAGGTCGACCACGGGGGGCGCCTGCGCTCGGGAGTAGTGGGCGTCGAGGAGGTGGGCGGTGTGCAGGAATGCTGCGGTCATGGTGCTCTCCTGGAGCGTGCTGGTGCTGGGACGTCGTGGGTCTGGCGGGCCGGGCCGGTGCTGGCCGGTGGCCGGTGGCCGTGTGGCCGTGGCGTGGGCTGGCGCGAATGGCGCTCGTGCGTGGGCCTGACGGCGAGTGGGGTCCGCGGGCGCGAGGTCGCCTGTCGGCGTCGGGCGTGCGGGACGGGTCTGGCAGTCAGCGCGTCAACAGGGACAGGCGGTGACTGCCCGGCGCATCAGGTCGACGGTCCGGCGTCGGTATGACGCGCGGCCGGCCTGGCCCCAGTGGTGCGACACGATGTCCTCCATCGGTCCTGGCGTGAGCACCTGCCCGGGTGGGTGGTTGCTGCGGCGTCGCTGAGCCAGGTCTCTCGGCCGCTCTGGATGGGTGCCGCCAGTCGACCACAGGATCTTCGGTGTTGTCAACTGTCGAGGCCTGTTGGCGCAGATTCTTCACGGGGAGAACCCAGCGGTCAGCCGGGTCAGGCTTGCGGCTAGCAAGCCTGCGAGTTGTGGCCCCTCTGAGGGCCACAACTCGCAGCGCTCCGGGTTGGGGGTGGCGCCGGGTCAGCGGGTGGCGCCGGTGACGAGCCAGTCGTCGCCGCGCGCACGCCATACCAGGCCCGCGGTGCGGATCGCCATGAACACCATGAACGCGACCCACAGCCAGACCAACCCCCCCGTCCCGGTGGCACCGGAGACCTGGAGCAGCCAGATGAGCGGCAGGTAGGCGAGCAGGAAGGCGGTCTGGGCGTAGGCCAGCCAGGTGCTGTCGCCGGCCCCGATGAGCACTCCGTCGAGCACGAAGGCCACCCCGGAGATCGGCTGACCGGCCGCCACGACCAGCAGCGCGGCGGCCAGCGCGGCGTGGACCTCGCGGTCCTGGGTGAAGCCGAGCGGGATCACCTGGTGCAGGGCCACGATGACCACCGTCAGCACGGCGCCGAACCACAGGCCCCACCGGACCATCGTCGTCGTCGCCTCGCGCGCCGCCCGGACGTCGCCGGCCCCCAGCGCCTTGCCGGTGATCGCCTGACCCGCGATCGCGAGCGCGTCGAGGGCGAACGCCAGCGAGCTCCAGACCGTCATCGCGACCTGGTGCGCGGCCAGCTGCGGTTCGCCCAGGCCGGCCGCGACCCAGGTGGTGAGCAGCAGCACCGCCCGCAGCGAGAGCGTGCGGACCAGCAGGGGCACCCCGCCGCGGGCCGCCGACAGCACCCCCGCCGGGTGCAGTCGCAGGGGCGCGTCGAGCCGCCGCGCGCCGCGCAGCACGACCGCGACCAGCCAGGCCGCCATGCCGCTCTGCGCGATCACGGTGCCCCAGGCCGCGCCGGCGATGCCCAGGCCGACGGGGTGGACCAGCACGAAGGAGAGCACGGCGTTGGCCGTGAACCCGACGACCGCGGCGAACAGCGGCGTCCTGGTGTCCTGCAGCCCCCGCAGCACACCGGTCGCCGCGAGCACGACGACCAGCGCCGGGATGCCGAACGCCGAGATCCGCAGATAGACGACGGCCTGGTCGACGACGGCAGCGTTCGCACCGAAGACCCGGACCAGCGGCTCGGCCAGTGCGGCGACCACGACCGTCCCGGCCACGCCCAGCAGGCCGGCCAGCCAGATGCCGTCGATCCCCGCCGCCAGGGCGCCGCGCTGGTCGCCGGCACCGAGGCGCCGGGCGACGACCGCGGTCGTGCCGTAGGCCAGGAAGATGAACAGGTTGGCCGCGGTGAGCAGGATCGCGCTGGCGACGCCCAGCCCAGCCAGCGGCGCGGTGCCCAGGTGGCCGACGATCGCGCTGTCCGCGAGCAGGAACATCGGCTCGGCCACCAGGGCCAGGAACGCCGGGACCGCCAGGCGCAGGATCTCCCGCCGCTGCCCCGAGTCGCTCACCGGCCCAGTCTCGCAGGGCGCCGGCGCGCGTCCTGGGAGACTGCGCGGTATGACGTTGCGCTCGGTGACCCTGCACGTTCCCGGACTGGTGCTGGTCGAGCACGAGCTGCAGGTGCCGCTGGACCACGCCGACCCGGCGGGGGCGTCGATCACGGTGTTCGCCCGCGAGGTGGCCGACCCCGGCGGTCGCGACCGGCCGTTCCTGGTCTTCCTGCAGGGCGGGCCCGGTGGCGAGGCGCCCCGGCCGACCCGCCAGCCGAGCAGCCCCGGCTGGCTCGACCGGGCGCTCGAGGACTTCCGGGTGCTGATGCTCGACCAGCGCGGGACCGGGCGCTCGACCCCCGTGGGGACCTTGCCGGGGATGACCCCCGGTGAGCAGGCGACCTACCTGTCCCATCACCGCGCCGACGCGATCGTGGACGACTGCGAGGCGTTCCGCGAGGCCCTGGGTGTGGAGCAGTGGACCGTCCTCGGGCAGTCGTTCGGGGGGTTCTGCGCGCTGCGCTACCTGTCGGTGGCTCCGGGGTCGCTGAGCGCGGCGCTGTTCACGGGGGGCGTGCCGCCGGTCGGGATGCCGGTCGACGAGGTCTACGCCGCGACCTACGACGTGATCCGCGAGCGGAACGTCCGCTTCCACCGCACCTACCCCGACGACCGGGCGCGCCTGTCGCGGGTGCTGGACCTGGCTGACGAGGGCGCGCTCACGCTGCCGACCGGCGATGCGGTGACTGCGCGGCTGCTCCGGCAGGTGGGCAACGTGCTCGGGATGAGCGACGGGGCCGCACAGCTGCACGCGCTGCTCGAGCGCGACCCGCACTCGCCGGCGTTCGCCCACGATCTGGCCGCGATGCTGCCGTTCGGTGGGCGCAACCCGCTCTATGCGGTGGTGCACGAGGCCTGCTACGCCGACGGCGAGGCGACCCGGTGGGCGGCGGACCGGATGCTCCCGGACGACTTCCGCGACGACCGCACCCTGCTCACCGGAGAGCACGTGCCCCGCAGCGTCTTCGAGGATGTCGCGGCGCTGGCTCCGCTGGCCCAGGCCGCGGACCTGCTGGCCGACCACGACTGGCCGGCCCTGTATGACGCGGAGGCGCTGGCTCGGGTCGAGGTGCCCGCGGCCGCCGCGGTCTACACCCACGACCCCTACGTGCTGCGGGAGCACTCGTTGGCCACGGCCGCGCTCGTGCCGTCGCTGCGGGTCTGGGAGACCGACCAGCTGGAGCACAACGGCCTGCGGGTGGACGGCGAGGCGATCTTGGACCGTCTGCTCGGGATGGTCCGACGCTAGGGCTGCGGCCCGGAGCAGGGGGTGCTCGACTTTCTTCCGTGCACAGGCGGTGGACGACGTCGATGCAGGTCACAGTGGGTGCGGCCGGTAGTCGGCGGCGTTGTCCACAGCCAGGTGCACACGGTGTGCACGAACGGTGAGCCGTGGGTGCACACCGCGTCCACAGGCTGTCCCCAGGGTGGATCTGGCGGCTCTTGGCGGGGGGCGCAGGGGTGCGTAGCGTGTGCCTCTGCCGGGGGAGGGGAACCCGGGAAACCGTGACTGTCGGTGGCTGGTGCGAACATCTGTCCAGCAAGGAGGTGTGATGTCGCTCAGCGAGCTGGACACGATGTATGGCGCGCCGCCGGACGGTCCGCCCGAGGACCGTCTGCCGCCGCAGGACGTGGGGGCCGAGCAGAGCGCCCTGGGCTCGATGATGCTGTCCAAGGACGCCATCGCCGACTGTGCCGAGACGGTCCGGGCGGTCGACTTCTACCGGCCGGCACACGAGACGATCTACAGCGCGATCGCCGACCTCTATGGCCGGGGCGAGCCCGTCGACGCGATCACGGTCGCCGACGAGCTGTCCAAGCGCGGCGACCTGACCCGCGTCGGCGGAGCGCCCTACCTGCACCAGCTGATCGCCTCGGTGCCGACGGCCGCCAACGCCGGCTACTACGGGCAGATCGTCGCCGAGCGCGCGGTGCTGCGGCGGCTGGTCGAGGCCGGCACCCGGATCGTGCAGATGGGCTATGCCCAGGGCGGCGGCGACGTCGAGGACATCGTCAACCTGGCCCAGGCCGAGGTCTACGGGGTGGCCGACCGGCGCGGCGGGGAGGACTACCACCCCCTGGCCGAGCTCCTCGAGCCGACGATGGACGAGATCGAGCACGCGGCCGGCAGCTCCGGCGAGATGATCGGGGTGCCGACCGGTTTCACCGAGCTCGACGAGCTGACCAACGGGCTGCACCCCGGGCAGATGATCATCGTGGCGGCTCGGCCGGCGGTCGGGAAGTCGACCTTTGCCCTGGACGTCGCCCGGTCGGCGGCGATCAAGCACGAGCTGACCACCGTGCTGTTCAGCCTGGAGATGAGCCGCACCGAGATCACCATGCGCCTGCTCTCGGCCGAGGCCGGCATCCCGCTGCAGCACATGCGCAAAGGCAACATGCGCGACACCGACTGGACCCGGCTGGCCGAGACCCAGGGCCGGATCCACGGGTCGCCGTTGTTCATCGACGACAGCCCCAACATGTCGCTGATGGAGATCCGGGCCAAGTGCCGGCGGCTCAAGCAGCGGCACAACCTCAAGCTGGTCGTCGTCGACTACCTCCAGCTGATGAGCTCGGGCAAGCGGGTCGAGAGCCGTCAGCAGGAGGTCGCCGAGTTCTCCCGGGCCCTCAAGCTGCTGGCCAAGGAGCTCGAGCTGCCGGTCATCGCGCTGTCCCAGCTCAACCGTGGCCCGGAGCAGCGCACCGACAAGAAGCCGCAGATGGCCGACCTGCGCGAGTCGGGGTCGATCGAGCAGGACGCGGACGTCGTCATCCTGCTGCACCGGGAGTCGATGTATGAGCGCGAGTCACCCCGTGAGGGGGAGGCGGACGTGATCGTGGCCAAGCACCGCAACGGTCCGACCGACACCATCGTGGTCGCCTTCCAGGGGCACTACTCCCGGTTCACCAACATGGCGAGCAACTTCTAGGTGAGCCGAGTCGCCGTCCAGCTGCTGCTCGCGCCGCTCGACGGCCTGGTCCTGTCGGTTGAGTCCTCCGCAGGCGGACGTGTCGACGCAGGCGCAGGAGCCTCCCAGACTGCGGTGGATCGTGGTCGATCACGTCGGCTGCCTCGCCCACTGCCGGTGACGCGGTGCGGACCGGTACGGTCTCGACATGATTGTCACGGTCGTCGGCACTGGCAACGGTGGTCTGGCGACCGCCTTCGACTTCGCGCTGCACGGGCACACGGTGCGGCTGGTGGACTCGCCTGACTTCCCCGAGCACGTCAGGGCGGTCGCCGCGGCGGGGGGCATCCACGCAACTGGCGAGATCGAGGGCTTTGCCAACGTCGCCTACTCCGGCCACGACCCCGCGGCCGCCCTGGAGGGCGCCGACCTGGTCATGCTGGTCGGTCCGGCATACAGCACCCCCCACCAGGCTGAGATGGTCGCTCCGCACCTGGTGGCGGGGCAGGCCGTCCTGATCTGCCCGGCCTCGTGCGCGGGTGCGATCACGTTCAAGCGCTCGGCCGGCCTGGCCCTGGACGACACCGCGATCACGGTGGGCGAGACCAGCACCCTGCCTTACGCCGTTCGGGTTGTCGCCCCAGGAAGCATCAACGTCTTCCACAAGCTCGGCGCCGGCGTGTATGTCGCCGGACTGCCCCGGTCGGGCACCGGCCGGCTGCTGTCGATGATCCACGACGTCTATCCCGGGGCGGAAGCCGCGGACAGCGTCTTCCAGACGACGCTGCAGAACGGCAACCCCGTGATCCATCCTGCCGTGACGCTCCTCAACGCTGGCCTCATCGAGCGGACCGCCGGGGCCTTCCTGTTCTACGAGGAAGGGATCACCGAGGCGGTAGGTCGAGCGATCGAGGCGGTGGACCGCGAGCGGCTGGCGATTGCCGCCGCGCTCGGGGTGCGGGTGCTCTCGGAGCCAGAGCTCGGGGTGGTGCAGGGGTATATGCGCGAGGCGAACTACTCGACCGGCTACTCCACCGCCCCCGGCTTCATGGGGATCGCCGCGCAGCCGCAGCTGGAGCAGCGCTATCTGACCGAAGACGTCGGCTACTCCATGGTGTTCTTGACCGATCTGGCCGACCGCCTCGATGTCGACACGCCGATGATGGACGCGCTGATCACGATGGCGTCGGTGGTCGTTGCCCGAGACTTCCGCGCCGAGGCGAAGCGAACCCTGTCCAGCCTCGGCCTGGACAGCCTGACGGCCGGTGAGCTCGCCTCGCTGTGACCACCCCGGGGCACAGTCACGGCGCCTGAGCCTGGCTCGCACGTCCGCCCTTGACGGCGGGGGTGACCAAGGCCCTACCGTGGCGAAGTCTGCAGAACTGTCGAAAGGTGACGGCCATGACGATCGACGGATACCTCAAGATCCTCAACATCCCCGGCGACAGCGTGCGGGTGGGACATGAGGACGAGATCGAGGTCCACGGTGTCACCTTCAGCATGGAGGCGCCCCAAGGCGCGAGCGGCCTGGCACGTCGGGGGCGAGTCTCGTTCGACACGGTGGTGATCTCGAAGGACTACGACAGGTCCTCACCGGCGCTCAAGGGTGCGCTCGCGGCGAACCAGCCGCTGCGCGACGTGGTCCTGTCGGTGCGGCGCACGGTCGAGGGAGAGTCGCACGACTATCTCGTGGTCACGCTGGACGACGTCAGCATCGTGAGGTACGACCTCGCCCCGGCCCAAGACCGCGATGGTGTGCTCACTGAGCACCTCGGGCTCGCCTACCGCAGCATCACGTTCACCTACGAGGATCAGTACGAAGTCGAGCTCGAGGTGCGCTCGGACCGCTGAGGGCCGAGTGCGCTCGCCGGCCGCGGGGTGCCTCGCTCGTCGGCTAGGGCTGTGGCGTCTGGCCGAAGCCGTCCCAGTCCCCGAAGGTCGGGCGCACGCGCCAGTGCCTGGAGACGTCCAGGTCCTGATAGCTGCTGACCCGTGCGTCCTCGATCCCCCTGACGACCTCACGGCAGGTGCCGGTGCCGTCCGGGCGGAACACCCACGCCTTGTGCGCTGCGGACTGGGAGAAGCGCTGCGGTCCTCGCGCGTCGTCGGCGTAGACGTAGACCTTGTAGTTGTCGAGGAACAGCCGCTCCTCGCCCTCGACCTGCGAGTAGTCGTAGGTCTCCACGACCGACCCGTTGGAGTCGTAGAGCGTGATGCTTACGTGGCTCCCGCCCGGGCCGAGGACCACGGTGTATGCCGGGACGGCCGTCGACTCGTCCGGCACCTTGCTCACGGACAGCTGCGGGCCGGTGAGGAAGCGTTCCCGCGCGGCGGGCTCGTCGATCTCGTAGATCGGCTGGGCCATCCGGACGTTCCAGTCGTGGCCGTAGCGGTAAGTCATCGGCGCTCCTTGGGAGGGTGTGATCGCTGCGGGTCCAGGTCTGCTGCCGGGGCTTGACCTAGCGAAACCATCGGCGTTTCCGGGGCGCCGCCTCCACGGGTTGCAGGAAGGTCCCTTTCACCTTCCGGACCTCCGCGTCGGCGCCGGTGACCTGGACGAGGGGCTCGGGGAGGCCGTGCAGCCACCACAAGACATTCACGGCCGGGCCTTGGACGACCGCGGCCGGAGCCTGCGCCGGCACGAGCTGGAAGTCACCGGCGAGAGTGTCCGCATCGTCGGGCAGGGACAGATACCAGTCTTCACCGGTATCGGTCGTCCGGATCGCCACCGGTTGCGCCGCCGACGCGGTCGCCGGGCTGCTCGAGCCCCAGTGTGCAAGGGCCTGTCCCACACCGTCACTCGCCACCGCGGGGAGGACGACCGGTGTGGGTCGGCCCGCTGCCAGGCTGGTCCGATGGGCCATCGTGATCGCCTCATGTGCCAGGAGCCTCGCGACATCTGCGGTCCGACCGGGTCGGTCGAAGAAGTCCACCGGTCGATCCGGTCCGGTTGCCCTGAGCACGGTCACCACCTGGTCGACGAGGGCGGAGATCCCAGTGACCAACGTGGCGTGGTCGGCAGGAGCGACGGGGTCCTCCCGCCGGCTCCAGTGCTGGTCGAGGTGGGTGAGGGACCACGACCAGATCTCGAGGGTCGCCCAGTGCTCGGCGCCCACCTCCGTCACGGTCCCACCGTCCGGCGGCACGGGTGTGTCCGGGCTCAGCACCTCGAGGCTGGCGACCACGGCCCGCCCCTGCCGGTCCAACAGGTCGAGGTGCTGGGAGAAGGAGAGGCTCACCGGATGAGGGTAGGTGTATGACGGCTCACCTCCCGCGGCAGAGCGCGTCAGTCCGCAGCCGACGGGGGCCCGCCATCGGCTCTGGTGTGCACGTGCACACGTGAGCCGGTGATGTCGCCCAGTTCACCGGCTCTGGTGTACACGTGCACACTCCAGCCGCCGAGCGTGAGGGCACGTCTGGCCGTTGGCCCGCGGGCGCTGTGTGAGACTGCCGCCACGGATGGCCAACGAGGGGGAACCGTGTCGAGTTCAGGGAAGAGTTCGGAACCGTTGAGCGCGGACGTGGCCCGGCGACTGGGCCCCCGCCATACCCGGTGGATCGCTGTCCGTGTCACGTCCGAGGGGTCAGAGATCGCGCTGCAGAACATCGGTGAGAGCGACGACGTCGAGCTCGGATCCGTCAGCAAGGCACTGACCGGGATGCTGTATGTCGACGCGTGCGCCCGGGGCGAGGTGCGCGCCCGAGTCGACGCTCGCCGAGCTGCTCCCGCTGCAAGACAGCCCCGCGGGCGCGGTCACCCTGGCCAGCCTGGCGACACACACGTCCGGCCTCCCGCGGCTCGCGGCTCACTCGGGCGTGCTGGCCGCGATGTGGCAGCTCTGGCGTGAGGGCCGCAATCCCTATGGCGCAACCCTGGAGACGCTGCTGGAGCGCACCCGGGAGACACCGGTCGGTCGACCGCGGCCGTCCTACTCCAACCTCGGGTTCATGCTGCTCGGGCATGCCGTCGCGGCAGCCTGCGGCACGACCTACCCCGCCCTCTTCACGCAGCGTCTCGCAGGACCTCTGGGGCTGCGCGACACCACCGTTCCCTCTGCGGCCGACGAGCTGAGCGCACGCGCGGTGGTGGGCACCAACCGGCGCGGCCGTCAGGTCGAGGCGTGGACCGGGGTCGACATCGGCCCGGCCGGAGGCGTGCGCAGCTCGGCTCGCGACCTGGCTCGCCTGCTGACCGCGATCCTCGACAAGACAGCCCCCGGCATGGCAGCGCTGGACCCGGTCAGCGCCCTCGGCGGGCGAGCCAACCGGGTCGGTGCCGGCTGGATGACCATGTCGAGACCGCACGGCGAGGTCACCTGGCACAACGGCGGCACTGGCGGCTTCCGCAGCGTCGTGACCGTTGACCGAGCGGCTCAGACGGGAGTCGCTGTGGTCACCGCCACCACGCGATCGGTCGATGCCGTCGGGTTCGACCTGGTCCGCAGCGTTCACTGACCGCCCGCCCGCCACCGGCTGGCGTGTGCACGTGCACACGTGAGCCGGCCGCAGGGCCCTGATCACCGGCTGAGGTGTGCACGTGCACACGTGAGCCGGCCGGCAGCCGACAGCCGTCACCTCAGCACCAGGCGCGGGTATGGCGGCCGCTGGCCCTGGCAGGCCACAGTGGGCCCATGCGCACCCGGCTTGCCCAGCTCGCCCTGCTTCGGCAGGTCGCGGTCGACGCCCTGGCCCACTACCGGCTGGGCGAGGGAACGCTGACCTTCGTCTCCCACGGCGAGAACACCACCTACCGGCACGACGGTCCGCACGGCCGGCACCTGGTCCGGGTGCACCGGCCGGTCCGGCATGGGCGCGACGTCGACTCGACCGTCGCGATCGGGTCCGAGCTCGCCTGGCTCCAGGCGATCCGGGCGGACAGCGACCTCGAGGTGCCCGAGCCGGTGGCCGCTGCCGACGGTTCGCTCACCGTCACGGCGACCGCGGGCGGCGTCAGCCGGGTCTGCTCGGTCCTGCGCTGGATGGACGGCCGGATCCACGAGGCCTCCGCTCGGCCGGTGCACCTGCGCCGGCTGGGTGAGGCGATGGCCAGGCTGCACGACCAGGCGGACGGCTGGACCCCGCCGGCCGGCTTCACCCGGATCCAGTGGGACCACGAGGCGTTCTTCGGCGACGTCATGGTCTATGGCGACGTGCCGGCGGCCCGCTGCTGGGAGTTGCTTCCGGCCGACCTGCGCGCCCGCTTCGCGGCCGTCGGCGACCGGATGGCCGACGTCCTGCCCGGGCTGTCCGGTGGGCTGATCCACGCCGACCTGCACCTGGGCAACGCTCTGTTCGACCGCGGGTCGGTCAAGCTGATCGACTTCGACGACTGCGGCTTCGGTCCCCGTCTCTATGACGTAGCCGTGGCGCTGTGGGAGCTGCGGGACGAGCCCGACTACCCGGCATACCGCGACGCCCTGGTCGGCGGCTATCAGTCCCGGCGACCGATCGACCTGACCCATCTGGACGACGTCATCGCCGTCCGGCAGGTCGCCTTCGACCTCTGGCACACCGGGACCGCGCAGGTGAACCCGGCCTTCGCCGCCCGGGTCGACACGGTCCACGACTGGTCGCGCTCGATGCTCGACATCCTCCAAGCCCGCTGACCACACCGCACCGAACCCGGGACCTAAGGCCCCCCCTCGCGGCCGCCGCCGTGCCTACTGTCGAAGACGTAGCGGTTCACGCCATCAGCGGGCCGGACCTTCCCACCGACCTCCGTCGGGCCGCCACGGCGAAAGGCGCAAGCGATGAAGGCAATGGTGTACCACGGGCCTGGCAACACGGCATGGGAAGAGGTCCCAGACCCCGTCCTGCAGGAGCCGACCGACGCGATCGTCAAGGTCGAGACCACGACCATCTGTGGCACTGACCTGCACATTCTCAAGGGCGACGTGCCCGCGGTCACCGACGGCCGGATTCTCGGGCACGAGGGAGTCGGCGTCGTCACCGAGGTCGGCGAGGGCTGCACCAAGGTCCGGGTGGGCCAGCGCGTGATCATCTCGTGCATCAGCAAGTGCATGGACTGCGACTACTGCCGCCAAGGGCTGACCTCGCACTGCGAGACGCTCGGCGGCATCGGCTGGATCTTCGGCCACCTCATCGACGGCACGCAGGCCGAGTATGTCCGGGTGCCGTTCGCCGACAACGGGCTGATCCCGCTGCCGGACGGCGTCAGTGCCGAGCAGGGAACGATGCTGTCCGACATCCTGCCCACCGGCTTCGAGATCGGTGTGCAGTATGGCGCGGTCAAGGCCGGCGACGTCGTCGTGGTCGTGGGCTCCGGTCCGGTGGGTCTGGCGGCCGTGATGACCGCTCGGTCCAGCGGCGCGGCCAAGGTCATCGCCGTCGACGGCAACAAGTTCCGGCTGGAGGCCGCTCGCGACTTCGGCGCGACCGACACCGTCGAGGCCGGACCCGACGCCCTCGAACAGATCCGAGCCCTGGGCACCAAAGGCCAGGGCGTCGACGTGGCCATCGAGGCCGTCGGCATCCCGGCCACGTTCGAGCTGTGCCTGGACTCCATCCGTCCCGGCGGCCGGGTCGCCAACTGCGGGGTGCACGGCGCGCCGGTCAGCTTCCCGATCGAGCGGGACTGGATCAACAACATCACCATCACGACGGGCCTGGTCAACGCGACCACGGCGCCGCAGCTGCTCGACGACATCACGGCCGGCCGGATCGCTCCGGAGAAGTTCATCACCCACCGGTTCACCTTCGACCAGTGGGAGCAGGCCTATGACACCTTCTCCCGTGCGGCCGACGAGCACGCCCTCAAGGTGATCATCACCAACGAGGGCTGAGCCGCTCGGGCCCGGTCGCTGCCGTCCCCTATGGGGGCGGCAGCGCCTCGGTGCCGCGGCCGGCTGGCCACTAGCGTTCACCCATGGTCACCGCAGCGTTCGTCGCGCCCTACCTGCTCGAGGCCACCAGCCACTTCGTGCTCGCGGCGGCTCGGCTGCCCGGGGTGCGGCTGGCGGTGATCACGGCCAGCCCGCTCGAGAGGCTGCCCGCCGAGCTGCGCGAGAGCGTGGCCGGACACTGGCAGGTCGACGACGCCCTGGACCCCCAGCAGGTCGCCGACGCGGTCCGCGGGCTGAGCGCCCAGCTGGGGCCGGTCGAACGGCTCATCGGCATCCTGGAGCAGCTCCAGGTGCCGCTGGGCCAGGTCCGTGACGCGCTCGGCATCCCGGGGATGGGGGAGGGGACCGCCCGCAACTTCCGGGAGAAGTCGCGGATGAAGTCGGTGCTCGGCCAGGCCGGCCTGCCGTGCGCCCGGCACCAGCTGGTGACCCGCACCGAGGAGGCGACGGCGTTCCTCGACCTGGTCGGCTTCCCGGTCGTGGCCAAGCCGCCGGACGGCGCCGGCGCGATGGCCACCTACCGGCTGGACACCCAGCAGGACTTCGACTCCTGGCTGGCGATGGCCCAGCGGCACCCCTCGGAGCAGTGGCTGCTCGAGGAGTTCCTCACCGGCGCCGAGCACACCTTCGACTCCGTCACCATCGGCGGGCAGACGCTCTGGTCCTCGGTCTCGGACTACGAGCCGCCGCCGCTGGAGGTGCTCCGCAACCCGTGGATGCAGTGGACCGTGGTCCTGCCGCAGGACATCAGCGGACCGGAGTATGCGCAGATCCACCAGGTCGGCCCGGCAGCGCTGCGAGCGCTCGGCCTCGACACCGCGTTCTCCCACATGGAGTGGTTCGCGCGGCCCGACGGCTCGGTCGCGGTCTCCGAGGTGGGCGCGCGGCCTCCGGGAGCCCAGCTCGCCTCGATGATCGGGCTGAGCCACGACGTCGACTTCTTCTCGCTGTGGGCGCGCCTGGTGCTGCTGGAGCAGTTCGAGCCCTCGGACCGGGTCTATGCCTGCGGCACGGCCTACCTGCGCGGGATGGGGCGGGGCCGGGTCCGCCGGGTGCACGGCATCGAGGAGCTCCAGCGCGACCTGGGGCACCTCGTCGTCGCCTCGCGGCTGCCGGCCGCCGGCCAGCCGGCGGCGACCTCCTACGAGGGCGAAGGCTTCATCACGGTGCGCCACCGCGACACCGACGTCGTCCGCGAGGCCCTGCACCGCATCGTCTCGGGAGTCCGGGTCGAGCTCGTCGAGTCGGACTAGGAGGTATGCCGTGAACATCGTGATGCTCTCCCCCGGCTTCCCCCGGGAGCAGGCCTTCTTCACCCGCGCTCTGGCGCAGACCGGCGCCCAGGTCATCGGGGTGGGAGACCAGCCGGCCGGCGCGCTGCCTCCGGAGGCGCGGGACAACCTGGCGCACTACGAGCACGTCTCGCTGGCTGACGAGGCCGCTGTCCTCGCGGCCCTCAAGGGCCTGTCCCGGCATGCCCGGATCGACCAGGTCGAGTGCCTGTGGGAGCCGTATGTCGTGCTGGCCGCCCGGATCCGGGAGCACCTGGACCTGCCGGGCATGAGCGTGGAGCACGCGACCTGGTTTCGCGACAAGGAGCAGATGAAGCGGGTGCTGGACGCGGCGGGGATCCGGACGCCGCGGCATACCTCCGCCACCGCCGGCGCCGAGGTGTGGGAGGCGGCCGAGCAGATCGGCTACCCGCTGATCGTCAAGCCGATCGCCGGCGCCGGGTCGGCCGACACCTTCCGGGTCGACTCGGCCGCCGAGCTCGCCGACGTGCAGACGATGATCCGGCACGTGCCGCTGGTCAGCGTCGAGGAGTTCATCGACGGTGAGGAGTTCACCTACGACACGGTGTGCGGCAACGGCGACGTGCTCTTCGAGAACGTCAGCTGGTATCTGCCCCGCCCGCTGCAGGCCCGCAGCCACGAGTGGGTCAGCCCGGTCACCTTGGCGCTGCGCGACAAGGAGGACCCCCGCCTGGCCGACGGCATCGCGATGGGCAAGGCGGTCCTCGAGGCGCTCAACTTCACCGACGGCTTCACCCACATGGAGTGGTATCTCAAGGCGGACGGCGAGGTCGTCTTCGGCGAGATCGGCGCCCGGCCCGCCGGGGCACGGACCATCGACGTGATGAACTACGCGACCGACGGCGACCTGTTCAGCACCTGGGCGCAGGCGATCACCACCGGCACCGCGCCTGCGCTGACGCACCACTTCAACGCCGCCAGCATGTTCAAGCGGGCGCAGGGAGCCGGCCGGATCACCCGCATCGACGGGCTGGACCGGCTGATGACCGACCTGGGCGAGCACGTGCGGGTCGTCGACCTGCTGCCGGTCGGGGCGCCCCGCCGCGACTGGCGGGCCACCCTGCTCTCCGACGGCATGATCATCTACCGGCACACCGACCTCGAGGAGACCCTGCGGATCGGCGACCGCTTCGCCCGCGAGCTGCAGCTCTTCGCCGGCTGACCCCGGTCAACCGCACGCCTGGTCAGCTGCTCGCCTGCAGCAGCCACGTGCGGCGCTCCTGGTAGGGGCAGTGCAGCGCGGCGAAGCTGCGGGCGTGCCGGCTCAGGTCGCGAGCCTGCCCGGCCGCCAGGTCTGCGGCCCGCTCGACGATGGCGGCGGCGATCGGGTTGGCCTGGGCGGCCGAGCGGCTCTCCTGCAGGCGCACCTCGGCGTCGGGATGCCCGCCGAGCACGGCCGCCTCGGCCCACAGCGCGGCATACCAGGGGCGCCACAGCGCGGTGTTCCACCGACGCCACAGGTCATCGTCGAGGTCGACCGCGAGCCGCTCGAGTGCGAGGTCGGGGCGGTCACGGTCGAGGCTGACCAGGGCGTCGAGCGTCGGTGCCCAGCCGCTGATGCATCCCTCGGGGCGCTGCAACGGCCGGTGAGCCACCAGGGTGTCGGTGATCTGCAGCCACTGGCTGCGCTGGTCCTCATCACCGAGCAGCCCGTGCACCATCGCCATCGCGTAGGTGGTGGGCGCCAGGTTGGAGGCCACCGGACGCCCGGCGCGTTCCCAGGCATCCCGGAATCGCTCCCCGCTGCCGACCGCGGCGTCCAGCTCTCCGGCCAGCGCCTCGACCTTGATCCGGCGCCCCAGCGCCAGGTGGTCCTGCTGCCGGTAGCACGGACAGCGTCGCGAGCTGGCCCGCGAACTCCGCGGCCTGCGCCAGGTCGCCCACCGCCAGGTGCACCTCGGAGGCCATCAGCAGGTAGTCGTTGACCTGGAACGCGCTCAGCGCGGTGAGCGGCACTGGTGCCAGAGCCTGCCCTCGGCGGCTCACCGCCTCCAGCGCCCGACCGTAGTCGTGCTCGGCGAGGTAAGCAGGTCGCCAGCTGGTCGAGTGCCGCGCTCTGCAGGAGCGGTTGTCCGGACTCACGGGCGAGCTCGGCGGCCTGCTGCACGATGCCGGTCAGGCCGGGGTGCCCCGGAGGGAGCCGCGTCGCCAACGCGGTGGCGACGGCAGCCCTCGCCGGCCCGGACTCGCCCGCAGCAGACCGTGCCTCCAGGACGGTCCGCAGGTCTTCCGCCTCCGAGGGCACCGCGGCCATGATGCCCGGGGCCTGGCTGGTGAAGATCGACATCCAGGCCAGGTCCTGCGCCGCAGCGGCCGGGTCCCCCGTGGCCAGCGCGTCCTGCGCTGATGTGCCCAGCAGGCGGAGCGTGTCGTTGCCGACCATCCGCGCGGCAGCGGCCCCGGCTGCCAGGCGCAGCAGCCGGGACCGCTCCTCGCCGACGGAAAGGCACTGCGCCGCCAGCTCGAAGCGAGCCTGCGCCTCCGCTGGCCGACCACGCAGGAACAGCTCGGCCCCGAGCTGCTCGGCCAGGGCCGGCACGGCGTCGACGGACCGGTCCGTCGCCCAGACCAGGGCCGCGCGCGCCTCTGCCGCGACCGGGTCGAACAGGACGCACCACGCATCGTCGTGCTCCAGCACAGCCAACCGGGCCAGCGAGTCCGCGCACCACTGCCGGTGTCGCTGGCGCACCGCCTCGGCAGTGCCCACGAGGTCGAGCTGCTCCTGGCCGAACTGACGGATCAGCTCCAGCGCGCGATACCGGGTGGGGCGGCCCGGGGCCGCGACGAGCAGGCTCTGCTCGGACAGCCGGCCCAGCCGGTCGGCCACCTCAGCGGGCGAGGCAAGGTCGCAGACCACGACGGCAGCGTCGACGTCGAACCACGAGGCGAAGGCGCTCACCGCACAGAGCAGGGACTGGTCGGCGGCGTCGAGCAGCTCGAAGCTCCAGGCGATGGTGGCATGCATCGACCGGTGTCGTCCCGAGTCGTGCGCTCCGCGCGTGAGGGCGAGCAGCCCCTGGTCGAAGCCCGCGCGGATGCCGTCGAGGCCGAGCGTGGGATAGCGCGCGGCCGCCAGCTCGATCGCCAGCGGCAGGCCGTCCAGGAGGCTGCAGAGGTCGGCGACCTCGGCTCGTCCCGGCGGGTGGCCGGCCGTGGCCGCGGCCGCACGCTCCAGGAACAGGGTCGCCGCATCACCCCCTCGCGCCATCACCGACAGGCCGCTGACCGGGAAGACCCACTCGTAGGGTGTGCCCAGACGCGCGCGGCTGGTGGCCAGGATGGTCAGCTCGGGACATGACCCGAGGAGCCGGTCGACGCAGGCGCGGACCGCGTCGAGCAGGTGCTCGCAGTTGTCGAGCACCAGCAGGGCGTCGCTGCCGGCGAGCTCGGCCACGACCGCGTCGGCCAGGGACCGGCCCTGCTGCTCTGGGACGCCGAGCGTGGCGGCGACCGCCGCGTCGAGCATGCCCGGGTCGCTCACCTGGACCAGGTCGACGAACCAGGCACCGTCTCGACGCCCGGCACCGGCCGTCTCACCGACCCGGGTCACCAGCCGGGTCTTGCCGGCCCCTCCCGGCCCGGTCACGGTGACCATCCGCTGGGTCCGGACGGCGGCAGCCAGGTCGGCGCACTCGGCGTCACGGCCGACGAAGCTGCTCACCGGCGACGGCCAGGCCCGGCCCTCCGCGCGCTGACCGAGCACCGCTGGAGCGGCTTTGGCCACCCCCCGGCGGTCGGTGACCTGCAGCTTGCGGATGAGCGAGGAGACGTGGCTCTCGACCGTGCGCACCGAGAGCGTCAGCTCGGCGGCGATCTCGGCGTTCGTCTGGTGCCCGGCGAGCAGGGCGAGGACCTCGCGCTCCCGGCCGGTGATCGCTGCGTAGGGCCCACCCGCCATCGCCCCAGTATGGAGCGGGGCCGGCGGAGCGGGGTGACGGCCTGATCACCGAGCCGAAGATCCGTGGTGGGCACGGATGTCCCGCCGGGCCCGGGGCGGCACGGTGGCAGGACACGAGAGGAGCACCACCATGAACCACGACCTGATCGATCCAGACCTCAAGGCCCGCCACCGCACGATGTGGGCCTCGGGCGACTACCCGCACATGGTGCAGACCTTCCTGCTGCCGCTCGGGCCCCGGCTCGTCGAGGCGTGCCGGATCGGTCCGGGGATGCGCGTGCTGGACGTGGCCGCGGGCACCGGCAACGCCGCCATCCCCGCCGCCCTGCTCGGCGCTGAGGTGACTGCGAGTGACCTGACACCGGAGCTGCTCGAGGCAGGGCAGTCCCGGGCCGCTGCCGCGGGCGTTCAGCTCGAGTGGGTCACCGCCGACGCCGAGGACCTGCCCTTCGAGGACGGCTCGTTCGACGTCGTCATGTCGTGCATCGGGGTGATGTTCGCGCCACACCACCAGCTGGCTGCGCAGGAGCTGGTGCGGGTGTGCCGGCCGGGCGGGACCATCGGTCTGCTGAGCTGGACGCCGGAGGGCATGCTCGGCGCCCTGTTCGCGACGATGAGACCGTTCGCCGCCCCACCGCCGCCGGGGGCCTCCCCTCCGCCCCTGTGGGGGAGCGAGGAGCACCTGCACGGCCTGTTCGGCGATCAGGTCGAGTTCGGCCCCGCACAGCGGCAGATGCTGGAGATCACCGCCTTCACCCAGGCGCGCGGCTATGGCGAGCACTTCACCCGGCACTACGGCCCGACGATCGCCGTGCGGGCCCACGCGGCCGGACAGGGCCGGGCCGAGGAGTTCGACGCCGCACTCGTGGCCTTCTGTGAGGAGTGGGACCTCGGCACCTCCGACCACGCCCGGTTCGAGCAGGAGTACCTGCTCTCCGTCGGCACGCGACGCTGACGTCGGCCGGCGGAGGCCACGATGACCACGATCACGGTGGCCGCCGTCCAGGCGTCCTACGTCCTGATGGACCGGGACGCGACACTGGCCAGAGTCGAGGAGCTGCTCACCCGCCCGGACGTGCGCGAGGCCGACCTGGTCGTCTTCCCCGAGGTCTTCGTGCCCGGCACGCCGATCTGGATGGACTCCGGCCCGATCTGGGTCGGTGACGAGCAGTGGTTCGCCCTGCTGGCCGACCAGGCCGTCGTCGTGCCGAGCCCGGCGACCGACCGGCTCGGGGCAGCGGCCCGCGCCGCCGCGGCCTACCTGGTCATCGGGGTCAGCGAGCGCGAGGAGCACGGCTCCACGATCTACAACACGCTGCTCTACTTCGGCCCGGACGGCCGCCTGCTCAGCACGCACCGCAAGCTGGTCCCGACCGGGTCGGAGCGCACCATCTGGGGCAGAGGAGACGGGTCGACGCTGGAGGTCGTCCCCACTGCGTTCGGCCGGTTGGGAGGGCTGATCTGCTGGGAGAACTACATGCCGCTGGCGCGGTTCCACCTCTATGCCCAGGGTGTGGACGTCTGGGTGGCCCCCACCCTGGCTCAGGGCGACGGGTGGGTCGCGACCCTGCGGCACATCGCCCGGGAGGGCCGGATGTGGGTGATCGGGGTCAACCCCTGCCTGCACGTCGACCAGATCCCGCACGGCTTTCCCGACCGGGAACGGGTCTGGCCCGCACCGGGGCAGGACGGCTGGGTCGAGCCCGGCAACACGGTCATCTGCGATCCGGCGGGGGAGGTCGTCGCGGGCCCGCTGCGGCACCAGGAGGGTGTCCTGGTGGCCGAGCTCGACCTGTCGCAGGTGGCGGCGGCCCGGCGGCTCTTCGACCCGGTCGGTCACTACAACCGTCCCGACGTCTTCCGGCTGCAGGTCGACACCCGTGCGCGTCCGGCTGTCACGATCGGTGAGCTTGCCGACTGAGCCCGAGCCTGCGTCGGGAGGCCTCTAGGCGGGCAGGACGTACCAGTACATGAGCAGGTAGTGCAGGGCCGCGGCCACGACGACCAGCAGGTGCCACAGCTCGTGGAAGCCGAACGTGCCCGGTCGGGGGTTGGGCCGCTCCAGCACGAAGACCGCGAAGCCCACGCTGTAGACCAGCCCGCCGGCCGCCATCAGCGCCAGCGCGCCCCAGGGCAGTGAGACCCCCGAGAAGACCAGCGCCACGGACATCCAGCCCAGCACGATGTAGAGGGTGCTGGTCACGTACTTGGGCAGCTGCCGCCATACCGAGCGCAGCACGATGCCGAGCACCGCGACCACCCACACCGTGCCGAGCACCGCCCACCCGAAGGTGGTCCGGAAGAGCACCAGGACCAGCGGCGTGACCGTGCCGCCGATGAGGAAGAACACCGAGGTGTAGTCCAACGTCCGCAGGACGGAGTTGACCTGGTGGCCGCGGTCGAGCCCATGGTGCATGGTGCTGGAGACGAAGAGGGTGAGCAGCGAGGCGCAGTAGACCGAGAGGCCGACCACCTTCCACGGGTCGCCCTCAGCGCCCGCCTGCGCCAGGAGCAGCGCCGAGCCGAGCAGGGACAAGCAGGCGGCGACCAGGTGGGACACGGTGTTGAAGCGCTCGTCAGTGACGTGCACGCTGCCGTCCCTGCTCCGCGGGGTCGACTCCACCTGCTCCACGTCCGAGGCCTTCCTGCCGCTCGCCCTATGCCGAGCGGGGTGCGCGACCAGCCGATCCTAGGGCTCGGCCGTGTGGGCTCGGGCAGCCTGGCGGACCAGGTGGTCGCGCTCGGCGACGTTGGTGGCCAGGCGGGCGGCCGCGGCGTATGCCGTGGCGGCCGCGGGCAGGTCGCCGCCCAGCTCGTGCAGATAGCCCCGCACAGCGTGCCAGCGGTGCCGGTCACCGATCACGCCGCGCAACCGGTCGCTCTCGCGCAGCCCGGCCCCGGCACCCAGCACGTGGCCCACCGCCACCGAGCGCCCGAGGACGGCAGCCGGGTCCTGCCGCACGGGGTCCTCGGTGAGGGCGACCAGGTCGTCATACCAGGCCAGGATCTGGGGCCAGTCGGTCTCCACGGCGCTCGCCGCGTCGTCGTGCAGGGCCGCGATGGCCGCCTGCACCTGGTAGCGACCGGGGCGCCGCACCGCCAGCGCCGACTGCAGGACGCGCACCCCCTCAGCCACCTCCACCCGGTCCCAGAGCCCCCGGTCCTGGCGGTCAAGGGTGACGATCCGGCCCTGCCCGTCGACCCGCGCCGGCAGGCGCGCATGGTTGAGGAGCATCAGCGCCAGCAGCCCGCGCGCCTCCGGCTCCTGCGTGGCCAGGGTGAGCTGGCGGGCCAGCCGGATCGCGTCGTCGGCCAGGTCGAGGCGGCCCGCATGGCCTGTGGTGTAGATGAGGTAGAGCACCCGGAGCACGACGGCCAGGTCGCCGGGCTGGTCCAGGCGACGCCCGCGCAGCGTCCGCTTGGCCCGGCTGATCCGCTGCGCCATCGTCGCCTCGGGGACATAGAACGCGTCGGCGATCTCGCGCGTCGACAACCCACCGACGGCACGCAGGGTCAGCGCCACCTGCGAGGCGGGCGACAGGTCGGGGTGGCAGCAGCAGAACAGCAGGAAGAGGGTGTCGTCGCCCTCCTCGGTCTCGGCGGGCTGCGGCGCAGCGAACGTCTGCTCCTCCCGGCGGTGCCGGGCGGCCTCGCTGCGGCGGGCGTCGACGAGGCGGCGGGTGGCCACCGTGGTCAGCCACGCGCGCTGGTCGCGCGCCGGGTGCGTGGGCCACACCCGCATCGCCTCGAGCAGCGCCTCCTGGAGCGCGTCCTCCGCGGCGTCGAAGTCCTCACCCCGCCGGACCAGCCCGGCGAGCACCCGCGGGACGAGGGCGCGCAGGGCGCCCTCGTCCAGCGGGCGGGTGGAGTGCTCGACCACGTGTGGGTCCCGTCGCCGGTGGCCGTCGCCTGGTCGGTCAGTCGTCGGCGGGGGTCCCGGACATGACCTCACGGACGTCGATCCACTCATACAGCGGCGTCCCACCCGGACCGGGCTCGGAGGAGACATAGGCCGCCACCTCGACGGCGCGCTCCCGCGACTCGACGTCGATCATGTACCAGCCCGCCACCAGGTCGCTGGTCTCGGGCAACGGACCGTCGGTCGTGACCGGCGCGGCGTCGGGGCCGCCGTAGCGGACCCAGGTGCGCTCCGGGGTCAGGGCCTGGGCGTCGACGTACTCGCCGTTCTCCTGGAGCAGGTCGTTGACGTGGTGCAGGAAGCTCATGTGCGCCTCGACATCCTCCGGGGCCCACTGGTCCATGGGGGGAACCGGCCGGTGCGGTGTCGGGCCGCCGCGGTAGTGCTTGAGCAGCAGGTACTGGGGCATGGTGTCTCCTGAGGTCGTGGGCCCGGCTGTCGAGGCCCTCATCTGGTGAGCGGAGCGGGCTGGCGGTTCTCGACATACCAGCACAGATCCGCGCCTCAGGCCTGCGCTGGCTCGTGACAGTGACCGTGGCCGCTGTCCCCGACGGGGGTCGCGCCGGGGCGCGTCCACTGCGCGACCGGCCGGCCGTCCCGGCGCCACCACCCGCCCGTCGTCCGGGGCCAGCCGTCCGGAGAGTCCTCCCAGTCCTCCTGCCGGCCGAAGACGGTCAGGTCGAGCAGGCTCAGGCTGGGCATCATCGCCTCGACGCCGCGCGCGGTGGCCTCATGGGTGAGGAAGACCCGGTCGCCGTCACGCAGGTAGCAGCCGATCAGGCCACGGTCGTCCACGAGCCCGGCTCCGACGGCGGGGTCCTGCACGCCGGCGGCCGAGTACCACGGCACCGTGTAGCCCATGAAGTCCACGAACGGCTCCACCTCGGACCAGGGCCCTTCGCAGAGCACCGCGAAGCTCACCCCGCGGGCCTGGAGGTAGGCGGTGTCCTGCAGGTTCCAGACGCTGAGCGTGCACCCCTCGCACTGGTCCTGGATCGGCTGCCCGGCGTGCCACATGTGCTTGTAGGCGATCAGCTGGTCTCGGCCGTCGAACAGGTCGAGGAAGGTGGTGGGGCCGTCCCGGCCGAGCAGGACCGCCCCCGCGTCGACCTCGGTCATCGGCAGCCGACGCCGGGCGGCGGCGATCGCATCGCCCTCGCGGGTGTGCGCCTTCTCCCTCACCAGCAGCTGCTGGCGCTGTCGCAGCCACTCCTCACGGTCGACGACCGGTGGCCGGCCCATCTCCTGCGCTGCGGTCTGTGTCATGTCTGCCTCCTGGCTCGGGAACGGGTCGCCTCTGCCAGACAGACCGCCGCGGCGGCCGGTTCTCATCGGGGGGCAGGCCGATGGCCCTGACCCTCACCCAGCCTCAGCCGACGACGCGGACCGAGACGTTCTGGGTGAAGACGACGCTGTATCCGTCGTCGACCGGGAACTCCTGCCTCACCATGCACTCCGCGTCGGCCCTCCGACGGGGGCCGGGCAGGAACTCGTCCGGCTCGCTGCCGGTCTCTACGAGGGTGCCCTCGGGGTCGTAGAGCTCGTACATGTTGTCGGTGAAGGCCAGGGGGATCAGCCGTGTCGTGCTGCCGATGACGTGCGCGGGTGTCCAGGTGCCCCGCCCGTTGACCCAGACGTCGTAGGTCTGCCCGTTGTCGCAGCTGATCTCGAAGGTTCCGGCTTGCGCCGGCGCGGCGGAGGCGGCGGGGGCGGCACTGAGCAACAGGCCGGTGGCCAGGGTGACAGCGGCGGCGGTGTGCAAGCGCATGGTCAAGCCTTTCAGTCGGACTGGCTCCCCGAATGCCGCGAACGTTAGAGCCGCTCCGGCCTGGCGTCAAGAGGTCGAGCGAGCGCGTTTCCGCGCTCCACCTGCGACCATCCGTGACATGGCATTGACCGCTCTCCTGTCAGCCTCAGCTGATGGCTGAGGGCCACGCCATCCACGCGCTGGCCCGACGGCTCGACGGCCTGTCCGGCCAGCGCCTGCGCTCCACGTCCCCCGACGGATCGTCAGCGGCAGGCCTGCTCGACGGCCTGGTCCTGACCTCGGCCACCGCGCACGGCAAGCACCTGCTCGCCACGGTCGACGGCGGAGCCCTGACCCTGCACGTGCACCTGGGGATGGACGGCAACCTGGTCGTCGACGACGGCCGCGAAGCGCCGGTGTTCCTGCAGAACGGTCCGCGCAGACGCGGCACTGTCGCCTGGCGCGCGGTCACCGAGTCGGCCACGGTCGAGCTCACCGCGCCCACCGTCTGTGAGGTGCTGGACCCGGCCGGCGTCGCGGCCCTGCATGCCCGCCTCGGCCCCGACCCGTTACGTCCGCAGGACGACCCCGCGGACGCGCTTGGCCGCATCCAGCGCTCCCGCCGGTCGGTCGCCGCGCTCCTGGTCGACCAGGCGGTCATCGCCGGCATCGGCAACACCTACCGCTGCGAGCTGCTGCACCGCGCCCGGCTCGACCCGTTCCGAGCGGGCCGTGACCTGACCGAGGCGGAGTTCGGGCAGGTATGGCGGGACGCCGGCGAGCTGATGCGGCTCGGGATGCAGGTCGGCTGGATCGTCAGCGACCCCGGTCAGGTGGCCGAGGCGCGCCGGCTGCTGGCCGCGGGCGACGCCGTCCCGAGGTGGCCCAAGGTCTATGCCGTGTATCTGCGGGCGGGGGACCCGTGCCGGGTGTGCGGGACGCCGGTGCGCAGTGAGCCGGTCGGGCGGCAACGCCTCTTCTGGTGCCCGACGTGCCAGCCGACGATGCCGCCGACGGCCTGACCGTCGACAGGACGCGGCTGGGGATGTGGGACATGCTGCGTGGACATGTCAGGGCGCCGGACGCGGCGCCGAACCGGCCACCGGAAGAGGAAACCCATGGCGCTCAGCCTGAAGAAGCTCGCCGAGAAGATGCGCGACATCGACACCTGCATGCTGGGCACGCACACCGCGGGCGGGACGATGGGCGCCCGGCCGATGAGCAACAACCGCGAGGTCAGCTATGACGGCACCGCCTACTACTTCACCTGGAAGAACTCGCGGATGGCCCGGGACATCGGGCGGGACAACACGGTCCTGGTCACCTACCAGGGCGCCAAGGGGATGTGGGTGGCGGTCCAGGGCCGGGCGACGGTCAGCACCGACAAGGCACTGATGCTGGAGCACTGGGACCCCGAGGTGGAGCGGTGGTTCGAGCAGGGCGTGGAGACGCCCGGCCTGGCGATGCTCGTGGTCAAGGCCACCCGGATCAACTACTGGACGTTCGAGGACGGCGACGGGGAGATCACGCCTGGCGCGCGCGCCCGCTGAGTCCTGTCAGCAGGAGCGACTCCAACAGCTGACGCAGCGTCGCCAGCTGGGCCCGCATGTGGTGGGCGTCCCCCGTGGCCCGGCACAGCACGAACGCCCCCTCGAAGGTGACGAAGACGTGGTCGGCCAGTGCGTCGGTGTCCAGTGTCGAGCCCGGCGGCACTGCTGCCGACAGCAGCGTGGACAGCGCCGTGCGCCAGGCCAGGACGGCCTGGAGAATCGGCTCGGAGGCTCCCGCGGCGAGGAGCTGACGCTCGCTGAGCACGGAGACGTAGAGGCAGCTCGACTGCGCCGCCATCAGTTCCTCCGCGCCGTCCTCGAAGTGGCGGACGAAGGCGATCACCTGCTCGGCGGGGCTCCCGGCGCGGTGGGCGACCTCTGACAGCGCCTGCTCCAGGTGCGCGATGTCGGCAGCGGCATAGCGCTGCACGAGCGCCTGGGCCAGCGCCTCCTTGGAGGTGAAGTGGTGGAAGAACGACCCTTTGCTGGAGCGCGAGTCCTCGATCACCTGGTCGATCGAGGTGGCGCTGAACCCCTGCTCGATCACCAGGCGCTCGGCACTGTCGAGCAGGCGCTCGCGGGTCGCTGATCCGTCTCGAGGCATACCCTCTTGTACCAGACTGAACAGTCTGCTACAACAAGACCGACCAGTCTGATCACAACGACACAGGAGATGCCGTGGCCGCCCCGACCCTGGACCTGGACCATCCGCGCGGCTACGTCACCGACGGTGGCCTGGAGACCGACCTGATCTTCAACCACGGCGTCGACCTGCCCGAGTTCGCCGCTTTCCCGCTCGTGCAGTCCGAGGGCGGGGTGAGGCTGCTCACCGACTACTTCGAGGGGTATGCCGCGGTCGCCGCGGCGGCTGGGGCCGGGCTGCTCCTGGAGACGCCGACCTGGCGAGCCAACCCCGACTGGGGAGCCACCGTCGGCTATGACCGTGAGGCGTTGAGGCAGGTCAACATCGAGGCGGTCGAGCTGCTCCTGCGGCTGCGCGAGCGCTGGACGGACCGGGTCGACCAGGTGCTGGTCGGCGGGGTGATCGGTCCTCGCGGAGACGGCTATCGCAGTGCTGGGCCGGTCGACCCGGCGGTGGCCGCCGCCTACCACCACGACCAGATCGCGGCCCTGTCAGCCGCCGGCGCCGATCTGGTCACCGCCTACACCCTGACCGAGGTCGGCGAGGCGGCCGGTGTGGTCCTGGCGGCTCGTGAGGTCGGGTTGCCGGTGGCGATCTCGTTCACCGTCGAGACCGACGGTCGCCTCCCGGACGGCAGCGACCTCGCCACGGCGATCGCACGCCTCGACGCGCTGGCGCCGCCGGACCACCTGTTGGTCAACTGCGCGCACCCCAGCCATGTGGCCGAGGCGTTGGAGTCACCGGCGCAGCACGCGCCGTGGCGCGACCGGGTGCTGGGCCTGCGCTGCAACGCCTCGATGCTCAGCCACGCCGAGCTGGACGAGGCCGAGATCCTCGACGACGGCGACCCGGTCGCCCTCGCAGAGGCCACGGCGCGGCTGGCTGCCGACCTCGGCGGAGTGCGGATCCTGGGTGGTTGCTGCGGCACCGACGCCCGCCACGTGGCCGCCATGTGGGGTGTCGCGGCGCCCGGCCCGAGCAACTAACGCTGGGCCTGCCGGTCAGGAGCCGTCGAGCCGCGACAGCTCGTCGGGTGTGAGCACGAGGTCGGCCGCGGCGGCCGAGTCGGTGATCGAGCTGGGCCGCTTGGCGCCGGGGATCGGGATGACGACCGGAGACTGCGCGAGCTCCCAGGCCAGGGCGACCTGTTGCGGGCTGACCCCGTGGGCCTGTGCGACCTCGGCGAAGACGGGGTGCTTGGCGGCCAGCTCCTTGGCGTCGCCGAGCCCGCCCAGTGGCGACCAGGGCAGGAAGGCCAGGCCGAGCTCGGCGCACACGTCGATCTCGGGACGGCTGCTGCGGAACGCGGGGCTGAACTGGTTCTGCACGCTCACCAGCCGGGAGCCGAGGACGGCGTGCGCGGCCCGGATCTGCTCGGGGTTGGCGTTGGACAGCCCGACCATGGCGACCTTGCCCGAGTCAGCCACCTCCTGCAGCGTCCCGATCACCTCGGCGTAGTCCACCGCGGGGTCGGGGCGGTGGTGCTGCCACAGGGCGATCTGCTCCACCCCCAGCCGGCGCAGGCTGTCGTCGACCGCGCGCCGCAGGTGCTCGGCGCTGCTGTCCAGGGCCCAGCCGCCGCCCGCGGTGCGGACGTGGCCCGCCTTGGTGGCGAGCAGCACCTGGTCGCGCAGGCCGGCCTCGTCCAGCAGCGAGGCGATGAGCAGCTCGTTCTGGCCCTGCGCGTCGACGCCCGGCTCCTCGCCGGGCCCGTAGGCGTCCGCGGTGTCGAAGA
Organism: uncultured Actinomycetota bacterium; assembly: GCA_963781115.1. GTDB lineage: Bacteria > Actinomycetota > Actinomycetes > Actinomycetales > Dermatophilaceae > Ornithinicoccus. The sequence continues at coordinate 241,226 of CAWADV010000004.1, read as the reverse complement.
GCGTCACGCCCGCGTCGACGGCAGCGCGGACCGTGTCGAGCAGCTGCTGGCGCGGCTGGCTGCCGGTCTGGTCGAAGGTCATCAGGCCCAGGCCGATGGCCCCCACCTCGTGTCGCCCGACGGTGTCGTTGCCGATAGTCCGTGTGTGCATGACTCACGACCCTACGGGCCGCCGCGGCACCACGTCATACGGCCTGGTTGAGCATCCAGCGGTGCCCGAACGGGTCGTGCAGCACGGCCAGCCGGCCGATCCCGGGGACGTCCTCGGGGCCGCGGTCGAGCACGGCCCCGGCCTCCACCGCACGTCGGACCAGCTCGTCGACCGGGTCGACGTCCAGGTGCAGGGTGACCGCGTTGCCGCGTGCGGGGTCCGGCGGCGCCACCCCTGCGCTGTCGAAGGCGTCGGAGAGGAAGACCGGCTGCCCGAGGATGCGCAGCTCGGCGTGCCCGACCAGGCCGTCGGTCATCATCGGGTCGCCGACGGGCTCGGCGTCCAGGACGCTGACATACCAGTCGATGGCCGCCAGGCCGTCGTTGACGCAGAGGTAGGGCGTGATGGTCACGGTGTCGCCTCCAGGAGCTCTCGGGTGATCTGACCGGTGTCCAGGAAGTCTTGCAGGAGGCCATGCCCTGTGGGCGCTGCCTGGCAGGATCGGCCGATGACCGAGGACGCCCGCACCAGGCCCACCCAGACGGGCGCCGAGACCCAGATGCTGGGCGAGCTGCTCGACTTCCTGCGGCAGACAGCCGTGCGCAAGGTCGTGGGCCTGACCGAGGAGCAGGCGCACTCCGCGCCGCTGGCGAGCAGCGAGCTCACCCCTGCCGGGGTGGTGCACCACCTGGCGGCCACCGAACGGTGGTGGTTCAGCATCGACTTCGCCGCCCGCGACGTGCCCGCGCCCTACGACGAGGTGGGCGGCGACGGCGGCTTCGGCACCCAGGGGCTGACCCTGGCAGAGGTGGTCGCCGACTACGAGCGGGAGTGCGGTGAGTCCCGCCAGGTGATCGCTGCCGCGACCGGTCTGGACGAGCTGGCACAGCAGCCCCCGGACGCCCCGTTCACGCTGCGGTATGCCGTGGCGCACATGATCGAGGAAACGGCGCGGCACTGCGGGCACCTGGACATCCTGCGGGAGGCGATCGACGGCTCTCGTGGGGAGTGAGCGGGGAGCCGCAGGACTGGGAGGGGTCGCGCACGCGATGAGTCCGCCCGGGTGCGGCAGTCTGTCTCTGCATGAAGCTGACGACACACACCTTCGTCTCCCTCGACGGCGTCATGCAGGGGCCTGGCGGTCCTGACGAGGACACCACCGGCGGCTTTCGCCACGGCGGTTGGGTCGCGCCCTACCTCGACGAGGAGGGCGGCGAGGTCGTGACCGACTGGATGACGCGCACCTCGGCCCTCCTGCTCGGGCGCACGACCTACGACCTGTTCAGCGACTACTGGCCCCGGGTGACCGATCCGGACAACCCGGTCGCCACCACCTTCAACACGGTGCCCAAGCACGTCGTCTCGACCACGCTGACCGACCCCACCTGGGCCGGCACCTCGGTCATCTCCGGTGACGAGGAGTCGGTGGTCGGGCAGATCTCCGCGCTCAAGGCCTCCACCGCCGACGGCGAGCTGCAGGTGCACGGCAGCGCCGGGCTGCTCCGCACGCTGCACGACGCAGGCCTGGTCGACGAGTACCGCATCGTCGTCTTCCCCGTCGTCCTCGGGCAGGGCAAACGGCTCTTTGCCGACGGGGTCGCGCCGGCCGCGTTCTCGATGGAGTCGCGCTCCACCGGCAACGGGCTGACGCTGCTGACGCTGCGACCCGCGGGCAGTCTGCGGCTCGGCGGCTACGAGGTGGTGGACGGCAAGGACACGGCCACGGGTGAGACCCCGGCACCGCTCAGCTGAGTGCCCCGGCGTCGTCCGGCACGTCCACGGCGTAGTCGCGCAGCACCTCCAGCGGGACGACCTCCAGCGCCCGCTCGTGGGTGCTGGCCAGCACGACGGGAGCGGCCTGGCCGTCGTGGTGCGCCTGCAGCCACCGCACGGCGACGACGCACCAACGGTCACCGGGTGTCAGCCCCGCGAAGCCCCACTCGGGCCGCGGGGTGACCAGGTCGTTGCCGACTGACGCCTGGTGCTCGAGGAACTCCGTGGTGACGACCGTGCAGATGGTGTGGCTGCCCTGGTCCTCGGGGCCAGTGGTGCAGCAGCCGTCCCGGAAGAAGCCGGTGACGGGGTCACTGCCGCACTCCTGCAGGGGGCTGCCGAACACGTTGCGCTGCGACGCGGCCATGAACCCAGGGTAGTCCGGACGCGCTGCGGCAGGCCGGCGAGACCCTCAGCGGCGGCGCGCTCGCAGGACCCTGTCGCGCGTATGGTGCGCGCCCGAGCCGCCGCTCACGTGCCGGTCGCGCACCTCGTGCACCAGCACCTCCCACTGCTCGTCGAGACCGCCCGCGACCTCCTCGACAGTGAGGAAGTCGGCGGGGTCGAAGCCGTGCGCCCGGGCCTGCTCCAGGTCGAACTCGGCGTGGTGCACCACCAGCAGGGTGCCGCCGGGTGCGACGGCACCGGTCAGCGCACGCAACCCCTGGCCATCGTCCTTCGGCAGGGCCGGGTAGCAGGTCGAGACGAGGTCGAACCCGCCCTCCGGCGGCCTCATCTCGCCCAGCCCGGTCAGCTGCCACTCGACCTCGACGCCTGCAGCGCTGCCCGCCATACGGGCTCGACCCAGCGCGACGGAGGACACGTCGATGGCGCGCACCCGCCACCCCCGCCGGGCCAGCCACACCGCGTCGGCGCCCTCGCCGCAGCCGACGTCGAGCGCACGTCCGGGCGGCAGGTCGCTCACCTCGGCGACCAGCGCCTCGTTGGGCTCGCCGCTCCAGATCCGGTCCTCCTCGGCATAGCGGGCGTCCCAGTCGGCCACCGTGTGCCCTCGGGCGTCGGGGCCGTGCTCGTGGTGTCCGGGTCGCTGGCTCACCCGGTCATTGTGGCCGGTCTACGGTGGAGCTGGCCGCCCGGCCACGCCACGGACAGGAGAGGCTCGATGGCCCAGGAGTATGACGTGATCGTGCTGGGCGGCGGCCCGGCGGGGGAGAACGCCGCGGACTACGCGATCCGCGGGTCGGACCGCACGGCGGTCGTCGTCGAGGGGCACCTGGTCGGGGGCGAGTGCTCCTACTACGCGTGCATCCCGAGCAAGGCGATGCTGCGCCCCCTCGACGTCGTGGCGACCGCCGAGCAGCTCGGCGGCATCACCGGCGAGCTCGGCGTGGATCGTGCCGGGCTGCTCGCGCGCCGGGACGAGTGGGTCTCGCACTACGACGACTCGAGCCAGCTGCGCTGGGCGGACGGGGCCGGGATCGACGTCGTGCGGGGCTGGGGCTCCCTCGTGGGAGAGCGCGAGGTCGAGGTGACCGACGCCGCCGGCGCGACCACGCGGCTGCGCGCGCGGCTGGCCGTCGTGCTGGCGACGGGCAGCACCGGCGTCGTGCCCGACGAGCTGGCCGACTGCGCACCCTGGAGCTCGCGCGACGCGACCGGCGTGGTGGAGGTCCCGCCCCGGCTGGCCGTGATCGGCGGCGGGGTGGTGGCCTGCGAGGCAGCCCGGTGGATGGCCGCGCTGGGCTCTGCGGTGACCCTGCTGGTGCGCGGTGAGCGGCTGCTGCCGCGGGCTGAGCTCTTCGCGGCGCAGGCCGTGCTGGAGGGGCTGCGCGCAGAGGGCGTCGAGGTGCGGCTGGGAGCCTCGGTCAGCGCGGCCCAGCGCGCTGACGCCGACCCTGATGGCGGCCTGGGTCGCCTGCACGGAGGCGTGGTGCGGCTGGAGCTGGGCGACGGGGCGACCCTGGAGGTCGAGGAGGTGCTCGTCGCGGCAGGCCGCCGCCCGGCCACCGGCGGGCTCGGGCTGGACAGCGTGGGGCTGGGGGCGGACGACCTGGCCGGCCGCACCCACGGTGGCCCGCTGCCGGAGTGGCTGTATGTCGTGGGCGACCTCAACGGGGTGGCGCCGCTGACCCACTGGGGCAAGCACCAGGCGCGTCAGGTGGGGCGGGTCATCGCGGCCCGCGCCGACGGACAACCGCTGCCCGACCTCACCGACGGGCCGGTGCCCCAGGTCGTCTTCACCGCGCCGCAGGTCGCCTGGGTGGGGCCGACCGTCGAGGAGGCGCGCGGCGCCGGCCTGGAGGTCGAGGTGCGCGAAGCCTCATACACCTCGGCGGCCGGGGCGGCGCTCCTGCGTGACGACGCCGCGGGCACGGCCCGACTGGTCGTCGAGGCGGGCACGGGACGGCTGCTCGGCGCGACCTTCGTCGGCCCCGAGGTGGCCGAGCTGCTGCACGCCGCGACGGTCGCGATCACGGCTGGGCTGGGCCTGGACGTGCTGGCGCGGGCAGTGCCCAGCTATCCCAGCGCCAGCGAGATCTGGCTGCGGCTGCTCGACGACAGCGCGCTGCGGCCGGAGGCCTGAGGTGGCGCTGCACTGGACCCTCGGCTGCGACGCGGCCGACCCGCACCGGCTCGCCGGCTTCTGGGCTCAGGCCCTCGGGTACGTGCTGGAGCCTGGCTTCGACGACCCCGACGGAGCCTCGATCATCGACCCCGAGGGGATCGGACCGGCGATCGGCTTCCTCCGCGTGCCCGAGCCCAGGACGGCCAAGCTGCGGATGCACATCGACATCAGGCCGGCGGGTGAGAACCCTCCCGACCTGGCCACCCGTGAGCAGATGATCCGCGACACCGTGGCGCGCGTCGTGGGGCTCGGTGCGCAGGTGGTGCGCGAGGAGTCCTATGACGGTGCGCACCTGGGCCACGTCGTGATGACCGACCCGGAGGGGAACGAGTTCTGCGTGGCGTGACGGTGGCGCCTGAGGCGCGGGCGCGGCTGGTGGTCTGAGGGCAGACCGGCGGTCGCCCGCGGAGCGTGTGAGGTTTCCGCCCCTATGAGGGCCACAAGTCCACACGCTGTCTCGCCGCTGGCCTTTCTGGTCGCGGTCCTCCCGAGCCGCGGGCGCGCCAGGTGGCCTGCTGGCGAACCGGCGGCCCCCCGCGCCATACCTCCGCCTGTGGACAAACCCCGCGACCTGAGCGAAGTGGGGTCCACGATGCACGCGTGGACGTCGAGCGGCTGGCCCGCCGCCAGCACGGGGTCGTGAGCCGCAGCCAGGCCCTGGCCAGCGGGATGACCGACAAGGCGATTCGCTGGCGCCTCGGGCGGGGCGACTGGCGGAGGGTGCACCGGGGGATCTACCTGACCAACACCGGGCAGCTCACCTGGTCGGCGAGGGCTTCGGCGGCGCTGCTCTGGTGCGGACCGGGGAGCGCACTGGTGCTGGACGCAGCGCTGCACGCCTGGCGCCTCAGCCCCGAGCCGCCTCGGCTGATCACGGTCGGGGTGCCGGCGCCAGGGCAGCCCAGGGCGGTCGCGGGCGTGAGGCCGGTCCGGCGACGCCGGCTGCTGACGGTCCAGCTCGACGGCCTGAGGGTGACCAAGATGGCGCAGACCGTCGTCGACATCGCCGACGACCCGGCCCGCAGCATCGACGACGTCGTGGCGGTGGCCGCCCGAGCCTGCCAGCAGCACACGGTCACCGAGGACGGGCTCCTGGGCGAGCTCAACAGCCGCGCTCGGCACGCCCGGCGACGCGAGCTGCGTCTCGCGCTGGGCGACATCGGTGACGGAGCCGAGAGCCTGCCCGAGGTGTGGTTCGCCAGCCGCGTGCAAAGGCCTCACGGGCTGCCTCGGTTTGAGCGCCAGGTCTGGAGCGCGGCTGGGCGCGAGCGGACGGATCTCAAGAGCACCCGGTATGGCGTGAACGTCGAGGTGGACGGTCGGCTGTGGCACGCCGGCGAGCGGTTCCACAGCGACCGCCGACGCGACAGGGTGGCCGCAGGGCGCGGCGAGGTCACGCTGCGGATCAGCTTTCTGGAGCTCGACCGTATGCCGTGCCGGCTGGCTGGTGAGGTGGCTCAGGTGCTGACGCGCAGGGGGTGGACGGGGCATCTGATGGCCTGCTCGCCGGTGTGCGCGGCAGCCGGCGTGATCAGCGCGTGAGCTTTCTGCCCCCATGAGGGCCAGAAGTCCGCACGATGTCCGGCGGCCCCGACCAGCCGCCCCCGACGCGCCGCTCACACCGCTTGTCACCGCTCAGCCCCGGCTCTAAGGTCTCGCTCACACAGCCCTGAGAACGGAGAGACCGATGCCCTGTGACGGAAGCGGGATGGCCGAGATCCACCGGATGTTCAAGGCCGGGTTCGGCGAGGCAGGACAGCTCGTGGCGGGGGTCGCCGAGGGGGACACCGCCCATGCCGACGTCGTCGCGGCCCGCCTCGACGGCCTGTCCAAAGGTCTGCACGCGCACCACGAGTTCGAGGACGAGCAGTTGTGGGAGCCGTTGACGCAGCGCGCCCCGGCCTGCGCCCTCCATGTCGGCCGGATGCGCGAGCAGCACGCGCAGATGCTCGTCCACCTGCAGCAGCTCGACGCCGCACTGCCGACCTGGCGGGCGACCGCACGCACGGAGGACGCCCGCCCGATCGTCGAGGCACTGGGCGGCATCAACACCGCCCTGGCCGTCCACCTGCCCGACGAGGAGGCCACCGTCGTCCCGGTGATGGAGCAGGTGTTCGACCAGAAGGAGGTCGACAGGGCCTCGGCGCACGGTCGCAAGGCGACGCCCAAGGGCCAGGTCTGGCCGACGCTCGGCGCCATCCTCGCGGCCCAGCCGGACGGCGGGCAGGAGTGGCTGCGCAAGCACCTGCCGGCGCCGATGCGGTGGGCCTGGCGGCACGTCGGCCGACCTCGCTATGAGGCCAACCGTCGTGCGCTCACCGGTCAGAACAGCTAACCCGCGGAAAGGCAGCTCAGCCCTCGACCCGTTCGGCGAGGTAGAGCACCGCCTGGTCCGGATGGATCACGGCCGCCGCCAGCCCGACCTGCTCGAGCGCCGCACCGCTGACCACCGTCCCGGGGAACACCGCCCCTGCGTAGGGCGCGTCGACGTCCTGTTCCTGCGGCCCCCACCAGGCCGGCGGCTGCAGCCCCGAGGGGCCCGGCCCCACCAGGAGCGGCCGCACGGCATACCGGTCCTGCGGCGACAGCCCGCGCAGCCGCAGCCGCGCGGGGGGTGAGTGCCGGGTGCTGTCGAGGGCGACCTGCGCCCAGATGGCCACCGACCGGTCCGGAGCGAGCACGCCGTGCACCCAGAGCGCCGGGTCGGCGGTGTCCATCCGCACGACGTCCCCGTCGAGCAGCACCCCGCGGTGGTCGCGGTAGAACGCCACCCACTGGCCCAGCTCGGCGAGCTCGGCCTCGGTCGCCGTGGCCAGGTCCCACTCGATGCCCAGGTGCCCCCAGATCGCGGTCGCCCCCCGGAAGGCGAGCTCGTGCCGACGGCCGGTGCTGTGCGAGTGGCCGGAGGCGATGTGCGAGCCGAGGTACTCCGGGGCCAGCAGCTGGCCGGTCCAGCGCATCATCGCCTGCCGGTCGTGCGGGTCGATGTTGTCCGAGACCCAGACCCGGTCGGTGTGCTCCAGGACGCCCAGGTCGACCCGCGCGCCCCCGGAGGAGCACGACTCGATCTCCAGGCCAGGATGCGCCGCCCGCAGCTCGGCGAGCAGCCGGTAGAACGCCGCGGTCTGGGCGTGGACGCCCGGCCGGCCACGGTCCGTCTGGTCACCTGCCTCGGTGAGGTCGCGGTTGTGGTCCCACTTCAGGTAGGCGATGTCGTAGTCGCCCAGCACCGTCATCAGCTGGTCGCGGACGTGCGCGTACGCCGCGGGGATGCCGAGGTTGAAGACCTGCTGGAAACGCGACTCGACCGGCCACTGCGGCCGGGCGCTCATGATCCACTCCGGGTGTGCCCGCGCGACGTCCGAGTCCGGGTTGACCATCTCGGGTTCGACCCACAGCCCGAACTCCATGCCGAGCGCGGTGACGCGGTCGACCAGCGGGTGCAGCCCGTCCGGCCACACGTCGGTCGAGACCACCCAGTCGCCCAGCCCCGAGTGGTCGTCGCGCCGCGACCCGAACCACCCGTCGTCGAGGACGAACCGCTCGACGCCGACCGCCGCGGCCCGCTCGGCCAGGTCGGTCAGCCGGGCGGCGTCGTGGTCGAAGTAGACCGCCTCCCAGACGTTGAGCGTGACCGGTCGCTGAGCGCCCACGCGGGGGGTGCGGGCACGCTGCTGCCGGTGGAAGCGGCGGGCGACCTCGTCCAGGCCCCGCCCGTACGCGGCATACACCCAGGGCGAGGTGTATGACGTGTCGCCGGCCAGGACGATCTCGCCGGGCAGGAGCAGCTCGCCACCACCCAGCACCGCCTCGCCGGTGAAGACGCGCTCTGCCAGGTGGACGTGGTTGCCGCTCCAGGCGGTGTGCATCGCGAAGACGTCTCCGCTGGCGAAGTCGAACCCCGGCGTGCCGGCGTGCAGCAGGTGGGCGCTGTCGTTGCCGGTGCGTCCCTTGCGGTTCTCGCGCAGGTGGATGCCGGTCGCCAGCCGGCCGCGCTGGGGGATCCGCTCACGGCCCCACCGGCCGCCGAAGTCGAGCAGCTCCTCGGCCTCGGCCGGGAGGGGCAGGGTCAGCGTGAGCCCGCCGACCTCGATCGGCTCACCACGGTTGGTCAACGTCGCCGACTGACGCACCAGCCCACTGTCGAGCAGGTCGACCGTCAGCTCGAGGTCCAGCTCGGCGTCGGTGTCGGTCGCGAGCACGCGGAGGCTGGCCGCTCCGGTGTCGACGTGCCCGTCGACGTCCTGGCCGTCGACGGTCACGCCGGTCACCGTGAACAGGGTCGACCAGGCAGCACCGCTGCGCGAGGCGACCAGGCCGGGGCGTCCGCTCCACCCGCGGGCCGGCTCGGCGAGCAGGGCGGTGCGCACGGGGGCCTCGACGTTGTTCGGCCCCACGATCGGCTTCGTGGCGGTGACCAGGGCGTTCGTGGCGTCCTGGTCGAGGTCGCCGAGGTCGGGGCCCCAGTGCAGGACCAGCGGCAGGCGGCCGTCGACCACGGCGAGGAGCAGGCTGACGCCCGCGGTGTGCAGGTGGATCGTGTGGTCTGCGGCGTGCATCGTCCGCCTTCAGTCTCGGGGAGGCTGACGAGCATCCTGTCAGGTGGGTCGGTGGCATGCTGCAGTGATGGATGCCGGCGCCGCCCTTCGAGTGCTGGACCGTCTGGCCGGCGCCGGGATCGCGCACTGGGTCGCCGGGGGCTGGGGGGTCGACGCCCTCGTCGGCGAGCAGACGCGGCTGCACCAGGACCTGGACCTGGTGGTGGACGCGTCACGGTTCGACGAGGCGGTGCAGACCGTGGTCGCGATGGGTTACCGGCCTGACGTCGACTGGCTGCCTGCGCGCCTGTCGCTCGTCGCCGACACGACCGACGGGTCGCCGTCCGTGGTCGACCTGCACCCGGTGCACCGGTCAGCCGATGGCAGCGGCACGCAGCCTGGCCTGGGGTCGCAGACCTTCCGCTACCCGGCCGACGCCTGGGCGCTGGGCTGGATCGATGGGCGTCCGGTGCCGTGTCTGGCGGCCCGTCAACAGCGCACGTTGCACGCTGGATATGACCTCCGCGACGAGGACCGGCACGACCTGCCGCTGCTGGACGAGGTTGCCGCCCGCACGATGAGTGCGCTGGTCGTCCAGGTGCCCGCAGCCGAGCCGGTGGTCCAGGAGCACCGCCGGCAGCTGGACCCCTCGGCCGCGCTGGGGGTCAGGGCGCACCTGACCGTGCTGTTCCCGTTCCTGCCACCGGACCGCCTTTCGATGGCTGCGCTGGCGGCCGTCGCAACGGTGGTGCAGACGGTGCCGGCCTTCGACCTGGTCCTTGACAAGACCGCGTGGTTCGGGGATCAGGTGCTCTACCTCGCGCCCCAGGACCCGGGTCCGCTGGCTGCCCTCACCGAGCGGCTGGTCGCCGCTTTCCCCGACTGCCCGCCATACGGCGGGGTGTTCGACGAGGTCGTGCCACACCTGACCGTCGGCGACGGCGCCGGCGTGGATGCGCTGCGGCGGGCCGAGGCGGCGGTGACACCTCAGCTGCCGGTCCGCCAGCAGGTGGAGGAGGTGCGGCTGCTGGTCGGTTCGGACACCGTGTTCCGTGACGTGATGCCACTGCCGCTGCGCCCCACAGGTGGCGCTGGCCAGGGATCGATGTGAGGTTGGAGGGGATATCCGACCAGCCGAGGAGCCAGTCATGACCGAACAGCACGACAGCAGCCCCACCGACCCCGTCCGCGTGAGCAGCAGCCCCGAGGACGTCGCCTCGGTGCGCAAGATCATGGAGGACACGGACATCGCGATGGTCACCACGGTCGACTCCTCAGGCACCGGCCGGCTCACCAGCCGTCCCCTGTCGACCCAGCGCGCGGACCGCGACGGGGATGTCGTGTTCCTGACCCGACGCGACAGCGCCCTGGTCCGTGACATCACCGCCAACCCGCAGGTCAACGTGGCCTATGCCTCGCGCAAGGCGTGGGTCTCCCTGGCGGGGACGGCTGCAGTGGTCGAGGACCGTGGCCTGGTCAAGGAGCTGTGGAGCAAGGGCGCTGACCTGTTCATGGAAGGTGGCCCGGAGAACCCCAACAACATCGCCCTGCGGGTCGAGGGAGACACGGCCGAGCTCTGGGGCGGCGACTCGCTGATCGGCACGGCCGTCTCGATGGTCAAGGCGATCACCGGCAACAAGGACGACGACGGCACGGTGGTCGTCGAGCTGCCCTGACCCGCAGCCGGTCGGCCATGCTGGGGCGATGGAGCTGGAGTTCAGCGGCGAGGTGTTCCAGTGGCGCGGGCCGTCGCCCTTCTACTACGTCGCCACGCCCGACGAGGAGTCCGACGACATCGCCGAGGTCGCACCCCAGGTCACCTATGGCTGGGGTGTGATCCCGGTCCAGGTGCAGATCGGCGAGACGGTGTGGACCACGTCGTTGTTCCCCAAGGACGGTCGCTATCTGGTGCCGCTCAAGGACGCCATCCGCAAGGCGGAGCGGATCGAGGACGGCGACGTCGTCACGGTGCGGCTGACGCTGGACATCGCCTGAGGCTGCGGCTGTGCGGGACGCGGCGGCTAGCCTCGTCCGGCCACTGACCTCACACGGAATGCCGTGCCCCCTCGGCAGGAGACCGTTATGCCCCTCTCGGAGGACGAGCCCACGATGACCGCCAGCGACTACGACGACTTCGCGCAGGCCTACTCGGCCGAGAACGAGTCCAACCTGTTCAACGCCTACTACGAGCGACCGGCGATGCTCGGCCTCCTCGGTGACATCTCCGGCCGCCGGGTCCTGGATGCGGGGTGCGGGTCGGGGCCGCTGACGGCGGCGATGCGCGACAAGGGTGCCGTCGTCACCGGGATCGACGCGAGTGCGGGCATGGTCGACCTGGCCCGCCAGCGGCTGGGCGAGGGAGCCGACCTTCGGGTCGCGGATCTTGCTGCGCCGCTGCCGTTCGCCGACGGCGAGTTCGACGTCGTCGTCGCGTCGCTGGTCCTGCACTACCTGGAGGACTGGACCGGCGCTCTCGGCGAGCTGCGGCGGGTGCTCAAGCCGGGGGGTCGCCTGATGGTCTCGGTGAACCACCCGTGCGCCTTCGCCATCGTGCATCCGGAGTCGAGCTACTTCGCGGTGACCCAGTACTCCGAGGACTACACCTTTGACGGGCAGGTGACGTGGCTGACCTTCTGGCACCGGCCGCTGCACGCGATGACCGACGCCTTCGCTGCTGCGGGGTTCCGGATCGCCACGGTCAGCGAGCCACCGCCGGCGGCGGACACTCCTGCGGAGGTGCTGCCTCCAGGTCTGGAGCCTGGCGCGTCGTTCATGTGCTTCCTCTTCTTCGGCCTCGAGGCGGTATGAGGCTCGAGGCTGCATGAGGCGCGAGGCGGTATGAGGCCCGAGCGGCCTGGGGTGAGGCCGGCCTCCTCGGCGACTAGCCTCGTCCGGTGACGCAGTGGCTCCGGGGCATCCTCGCCGACACCCGGCCGCTGGCCAACCCGCACTTCCGGCGCCTGTGGCAGGCCAACATCGTCACGGTCATCGGTGCCCAGCTCACCGTCGTGGCTGTGCCCGCCCAGATCTACGCGATCACCGGCTCCTCGGCCTACGTCGGCCTGACCGGGGTGTTCGGCCTGGTGCCGCTCGTCGTCTTCGGGCTGTGGGGCGGCGCGCTGGCCGATGCGATGGACCGGCGCACGCTGCTGGTCATCACCACGCTGGGCCTGATCGGGACCAGCGCCGCGTTCTGTGTCCAGGCCGCCGTGGGAGCCAACAATGTGTGGCTGCTGCTGTGTCTGTTTGCCGTGCAGCAGGCGTTCTTCGCGGTCAACCAGCCGACCCGCTCCGCGGTGCTGCCCAAGCTGCTGCCGCCCGAACAGCTGCCCGCCGCCAACTCGCTGTCGATGACGGTGATGCAGGCCGGGGGGATCGCCGGTCCGCTGGCCGGCGGCGCGCTCATCCCGATCCTCGGCTACTCCTGGCTCTATCTGGCCGACACGGTGCTGCTCTTCGCCACGCTGTGGGCGGTGGTCAGCCTGCCGCCTCTGCCGGTCGAAGGGCTGCGCACGGTGCCCGGCGTGCGCTCGGTGCTCGACGGGTTCGCCTACCTGCGTCACCATCCGGTGCTGCTCATGTCGTTCCTGGTCGACATCATCGCGATGGTCTTCGGCATGCCACGCGCACTGTTCCCCGAGCTGGCGCACCTGGACTTCGGCGGCCCGACCGAGGGGGGTCTGGCGTTCGCCCTGCTCTTCGCCGCGATCCCGGCCGGTGCCGTACTCGGCGGAGTCTTCTCCGGGTGGGTCTCCCGCGTGGAGCGTCAGGGGCTGGCCGTGATCATCTCGATCATCGTGTGGGGTCTGGCGATGGCTGGTTTCGGCGTCGCCGCGGGGATGGCCGACGGTGCTGGCGGCCTGTTCCTCGGGCTGGCCGTGGGGATGCTGGCGATCGGTGGGGCGGCCGACATGGTCTCGGCCGCCTTCCGGACCAGCATGTTGCAGACGGCGGCCTCCGACGCCGTCCGTGGTCGGCTTCAGGGGATCTTCATCGTCGTCGTCGCGGGCGGACCCCGCGTCGCTGATGTGGCGCACGGGGCGGCGGCGGCAACGGTCGGGGCGGCCGCCGCGGCGGCCGGGGGTGGTCTGCTGGTGGTCATCGGGACTGTCGTGGCGGCGCTGGCCGTCCCGGCGTTCGTCCGCTACCGGCTCGTCAGTGCGGTTCCGCGCGGCTGACGCGGCCTCTCCGTCGCGCCACGACCCACTCGCCGCGTGCTGTTGTGCACTCACCGCGCGCGATGTCCCGCGGTGGGTGCCCACTGGCCGCGGCGACTAGGTCCAGACCTCACTCGCCGCGGCTGTTGCGCACTCACCGCGTGCGATGTCCCGCGGTGAGTGCCCACTGGCCGCGGTGAGCCGGGGAGGGTCGTCCGTGGTCCTGCGATTCGAGGGATCGTGCGGCGGTATGTCGTCCCGGCGAGCTCCCAGGTCGGCCGACAGGAGGCGCGACGACGACGTCTGGCCTCAGAGACCTCACTCGCCGCGCGTGTCGTGCACTCACCGCGCGCGATGTCCCGCGGTGAGTGCCCACTGGCCGCGGTGAGTCCGGGAGGGTCGTCCGTGGTCCTTGCGATTCGAGGGATCGTGCGGCGGTATGTCGTGCGGCCTGCTCCCGGTCGGCCGACACAAGGCGCGACGACGACGTCTGGCCCCAGAGACCTCACTCGCCGCGTGTGTTGTGCACTCACCGCGTGCGATGTCCCGCGGTGAGTGCCCAACAGCCGCGGTGAGTGCCAGCAGCCGCGGTAGGTCGGAGGAGGGGTCGTTGGCGGCGTCGCGGAATGGGGTGTGTGGCGGGGCCGGCGGCGGGTCGTTGGCGGCGTCGCGGAATGGGGTGTGTGGCGGGGCCGGCGGCGACCGGTCAGGTGTCGAGGGCCTCACGCAGCGCGGCGGCGAAGGCGTCGGGCTCACCGGCCATGCCGTACTCGCCGCCCATGAAGCCGGCGTGATGGCTGGGGAAGCTGACGGCTTCGGAGCCGAGGGCCTGGGCGACGGCCGAGGCCCCGCGGGCCGCCATCTCCTCCCCGGAGCCCTTGCCGCGGGCCAGCACGATCTCGGTGCCGGAGTGCAGCAGCCCCTCGATGTCCGGCTCCCAGCTGATGCCGGCACGCAGGTTCTGACCGAGCAGCGGGTCGCCGCGGCTGCCGTCGTCCTCGGTCGGCAGCCCGAACTGTGCGGGGTCCGCGTCGGGCATCGTGAAGTCGTCCGGCAGCGGTCCCGGCAGGCCGACCAGCATGATGAACTTCGCCATCCCGGCGCCCATCCCGCTGCGCTCGTAGGTCGAGGCCGTGTCCTCGATCGCCGCGGTCAGCGCCGCACGGTCAGGCAGCAGGCTGGCGACGGGCGGCTCGTGCGCGACCAGCCGGCGCACCTGCTCGCCACCGCCACCTGAGCCCACCCAGGCCAGGGCGTTGACCGCCCCGCCGCTGGTGGCGAAGACATCGACCGGGCCAACACCGAAGGCGTCCACGAGCGCGCGCAGGTCGGCGGCGTGGTCTGCGGGCGTCAACGGCCCGGTCCCGTCGTGGCGGGTGCTGCGCCCCGTGCCTCGCGGGTCGTAGGTGATGACCGGACGGTCGCTGAAGTGGCCGACCAGGCTCACGAAGCCGGTGGCGTCCATCGGCGAGCCGAACATCATCAGTGGGCGTGGCCCGCCGTCGGCGCCGCCCTCCAGGGTGCCGTGCACGTCATAGGTCAGCGTGGCGCCTGGCACGTCGAGCGTGTGGGTGGTGCTGGTCATGGTGTGGCCTCCTCAGGTCCTCCGGCATCAGTGCCGCTGCCCATACCGACCGTCGCACTCAGCCGAACTCATCGTCGCCCTCGAGCCGGCGGCCTGCCGACCGGCCCAGTCTGCTCCACCTGCGGCCCCGGGCATGATGAGGGCATGCGCGACATCCCGGACGGCAGCGACCTCGGCCGCTCCCGCGGCACCGACTTCATGCACCTGGACGACCTGCTCAGCGAGTCCGAGCTGGCGTTCCGCGACCGGGTCAGGACGGTCTGCGACGAGCAGGTGGTGCCGATCGCCGCGGACTACTGGGAGCGGGGAGAGTTCGACCAGCGGATGGTCGAGGTCTACCGCGGTCTGGGCGTGGCCGGGGCGACGATCGAGGGCTATGGCTGCGCAGGCATCTCCCCGCTGGCCGAGGGGATGATCGCGCTGGAGCTGGCCCGGGCGGACGGCTCGCTGGCCACCTGCAACGCGGTGCACTCCGGGCTGGCGATGACCTCGGTGCACGTGCTCGGCAGCCCCGAGCAGCGCCAGCGCTGGCTCCCCGGTATGGCGTCCGTCGAGCTCCTCGGTGCGGTCGCCCTCACCGAGCCGAACCACGGGTCGGACGTGGTCAGCATGGAGACGACCGCCCGGCGCGACGGTGGGGAGTGGGTGCTGGACGGCGCCAAGCGCTGGATCGGCCACGGCACCGTGGCTGACCTGGTCGTGGTCTGGGCCCGTGACGACGACGGCAAGGTGGGCGGCTTCGTGGTGGAGCAGCCGAGCGAGCGGGAGGGCTGGGCGGCCGAGGCGATCACCGGCAAGATCGCCAACCGCGGCGTGATCCAGGGGCACATCGTGATGGACGGGGTGCGGGTGCCCGCCGACGCGAGGTTGGAGCAGGCTCGCTCCTTTGCCGACACCAACCGGGTGCTCCGCAAGTCCCGGCAGGGCGTGGCCTGGGAAGCGGTCGGGCACGCGGTCGCGGCGTATGAGGGGGCGCTGACGTATGCGCTCCGCCGCGAGCAGTTCGGCCAGCCCCTGGCCAAGCGGCAGCTGATCCAGGACAAGCTCGCGCAGATGGTCACCGACATCACCGCGATGCAGCTGCTCTGCGCCCGGATGTCCCAGCTCGAGGCGCAGGGCCGCTGCACCCTGGAACACGCCGCGATGGCCAAGCTGCACTGTGGTCGGCGGGCCCGAGCGGTGTGCGCGGTCGCCCGCGACGTGCTCGGCGGCAACGGGCTGCTGCTGGACCACCACGTCGCCCGGCACTTCGCCGACGTCGAGGCGACGTTCACCTACGAGGGCTCGGACACCGTGCAGTCGCTGCTGGTGGGGCGCTCGGTCACCGGGATGAGCGCCTTCGTCTGACCGCGCAGGCCGTGCGCTGCGAGACGCACCCAACACCCGGCGGCGACTCAGCGCAGGAAGAGCGCCCGCAGCCGCACCGAGGTGAACCACACCCCGAGGATGCTCATCACCACGAAGTAGCCCGCGTGGAGCAGGGTCAGCGGTTCGAGGTAGCCCACCGCCAGGTGCCGCATCAGCTCCACCCCGTGCCACAGCGGCATCGCCATGACGAACCACTGGATCGCCTCGGGGAACACCTCGATCGGGTAGAGCGTGGCCGAGAACAGGAACATCGGCAGCATCACGAACCCGACGACGTCGAGCTGCTGGAAGCTGGTCAGATAGGAGGTGACCGCCATCCCGATGCTGGCGAAGCCCACCGCGATCAGCAGTGCGACCGGGATCATCAGCAGCGCCCACGGTGAGCTGACCAGGCCCATGACCAGCATCACCCCCATGAACCCGACGGCATACAGGAACCCGCGGAACAGCGCCATGAAGATCTCGCCCAGCGCCACGTCCATCGGCCCGAGCGAGGTCTGCAGCATCGCCTCGTAGAGCCGGGCGAAGCGCAGCTTGAAGAAGACGTTCCAGGTCGAGTCGTAGATCGCACCGTTCATCGCCGAGGTCGCCAGCAGCGCCGGGGCGAGGTATGCCGTGTAGCTCACCGGGTCGCCGCCCGGCCCGGTCACCACGCCGACCAGCCCGCCGAGGCCGAGCCCCATCGCCAGCAGGTAGAACACCGGCTCGAAGAAGCCGGAGACCATGATCGCCCAGTTCTGGTGGCGGATCACGGCGAAGCCGCGCTCGACCACCGAGCGGGCGTTGCGGCCATAGAGTGCGGCCATCGGCTGGGTGCTCATCTCAGCGCCCCATCCGTCGGGTGTAGTAGCGGCGGACCAGGAGCAGGCCGCCGACCGTCATCGCGACCAGCGCAGCGACGTGGGTCAGCGTGAGCCAGAGCGGCTCGACCGCCCCGTAGGTCACCTGCCGGGCCAGCTGGCTGCCGTGCCAGACCGGGCTCAGCCAGCCGATCCACTGCAGGTAGGCGGGCATCACCGAGAGCGGGAAGAAGGTGCCCGCGAAGAGGAACATCGGCATGACGACGAACCGCTGCAGGAAGGCGAACTGGAACCCCTCGTCCTCCAGCGTCGCCGCATAGGCCTGCAGCGGCGCCCCGAAGGCTGCGGCGGCAAGGACAGCCACCGGGATCGTCAGCAGGGACGGCAGCCAGCCGTTCGGCGCCGCGCCGAAGGCGACCAGCAGGGCCCAGAAGATGACCGCCTGCAGCACGAAGCGCAGCATCACCCCGAGGAAGTGGCCGGCGCCGATCTGCCAGGGCGTGACGGGGGTGGCGTGCGGGCCGTAGTAGAGCCGGCGCCACTTGAACCCGGCCATCACCGGGTAGGTCAGCTCGCCGCTGACCGACATCACACAGGTGGAGACCATCAGCGCGGGCGCGACGAAGACCAGGTAGGGGACGCCGTCGATGGTGCCCGCGCCCCGGTCGACCAACGTGCCCAGGCCGAGCCCGAGGGCGACCAGGTAGAGCAGCGGCTGCCCCACCATGAAGATGAGGATCGAGACGATCCACGCCTTGGCGCCGACCAGCCACGCCTCGGCGTGATACCACCAGCCCCATCGGCGGGCGCGCGCCGCCATCACCTCCGGAGACGGGGTGCGACCGGAGGCGGCCAGGTGGCGCAGGTCCAGGCCGGAGCCGGACGAGAGCTGGGTGTCAGTCAACCAAGGTCCGTCCGGTCAGCCGGAGGAAGACGTCCTCCAGCGAGGAGCGGCGGACCAGGCTGGTGACCGGCGACAGGCCACGACCGGTGACCTCCTCCAGCGCCGACTCTCCGTCGTCGGTGTAGACCAGGATGCGGTCGGGCAGCACCTCGATGCGCTCGCCGATGTCCTCGAGCTGGGCGACGACCGCAGCGTTGCGGTCGGCGCCGAAGCGCACCTCCAGCACCTCCCGGGAGGAGAAGTCGCGGATCAGCTCCCGGGGCGAGCCCTGAGCCATGATCACGCCCTTGTCGATGACGACCAGCCGGTCGCACAGCTGCTCGGCCTCGTCCATGAAGTGCGTCGTGACGACCAGCGTGACGCCGACCTCCTTGAGCCGGAACAGCCGGTCCCAGAGGATGTGCCGGGCCTGCGGGTCGAGCCCGGTGGTCGGCTCGTCGAGGAGCAGGATGCGCGGCTCGTTGATCAGCGACCGGGCGATGGTCAGCCGGCGCTTCATCCCTCCGGAGAGGGAGCCGACCTTGGCCTTGGCCTTGTCGGCGAGCTGGGCGAACTCGAGCAGCTCCTCGGACTTGGGCCGCAGGTAGGAGTGCGGCAGGCCGAAGTAGCGCCCGTACATGACCAGGTTGTCGCGGACCGACAGCTCCTCGTCGAGGTTGTCCTGTTGGGGCACCACGCCCAGGTGCGCCCGGACCTCCGGACCGTGCTGGTCCGGGTCCAGACCGACCACGCGCATGCTCCCGCCGGTGCGGGTCAGCGTGCCGCCGATCATCCGCATCGTGGTCGACTTGCCGGCGCCGTTGGGACCCAGCAGGCCGAAGGACTCGCCGCGCTGGATCGCGAAGGAGATGCCGTCGACCGCCGTCGTCGTGCCATAGACCTTGCGCAGGTCGTGGGCCTCGACGATCGCCTCACCGGGCTCGGCGGCGGCCGCGGACAGGGTCGGGTCGGTCTCGGGACCAGCGGTGGAGGGAGCGTCAGGCACGTCCAGCATTGTGTCCGAGAGCACCGACAACGCCCAACGGATATCGCCGCGCACCCGGTCGGGGAAGCGCTCTCTAGGGCTGGCTCTTGGTCAGGTGCAGCAACCAGTCGCGGCCGGTGTCGATCAGGGCGTAGCGGCGGGCTGCGCCGTCGCGACCGTGCAGCACGAAGACGAACCGCCGTCGGGTCCGGTCCTCCAGCTCCCACCAGCCGTCGTCGGCGATCTCCTTGTGCTCGTCGGTGTAGGTCGCGTGCTCCAGGTCGTGGTCGGACACGGCGACGGCGAGCCGGTCCTGCCGGCTGTCGGTGGGCAGGCCCCTGGGCACGGCCCAGGACTTCAGCACGCCGTCCTCCTCCAGCCGCAGGTCGTAGTGGTGCTGGGGGCGGTGGTGCTCGTGCAGGACGAAGACCGCGCGCCCAGCCATCGGTCAGCCGACCGTGAAGGTGATCACCGAGGCGGCGCACAGGGCCAGGCCCACCGCATGCAGCCGCGTCGTGCGTTCGTGCAGCACCAGGGCGGCCAGCACCACGGTCATCGCCGGATAGAGCGAGACGATGACCGCCGCGACGGACAGCGAGCCGAGCCGGGAGGCGACCAGGAACAGGATGGTCGCGGCGACCCCGAGCACTCCTGGCCACACGGCGTGACGACCCGGCCAGCCACCCACCGGCCGCACCAGCACGACATACCCGAGCAGGACCAGGAGCGAGACCAGCTGGCTGACGAACACCGCCCACATCCCGGCGCCGTCGCCCGCCCGGTCCAGGCAGATGAAGAGGGCCGCGAACCCGACGCCGGCGAGCAGCCCCTCCACCACGCCGCTGCTGCCGCCTGGCCCCGGTTCGGAGGTGGAGACCAGCCAGATGGCGGGGATCGCCAGGCCGATCCCCACGACCGCGGCGCTCGACAGCGTCTGGCCGAGCAGCACGTCGACGAGCACGGGCAGACCCGCAGCGCCGACCGCTGACAACGGTCCGGCGACGTTCATCCGGCCGACCGACAGCCCTCGATACAGGGCCAGCGTCCCGACGGCTGCCCCCAGGCCCGCGCCGGCGCCCCAGCCGAGGACCCCCGCGGTCACCACCCCGCCGACGACGACCGCGGCGACCAGGGAGAGCACCGAGGCGGCTCCCTGACCCACGACGGCGACGCGGGCGGCCGCGGCACTGCGCGAGAGCAGGCCGCCGACGAAGTCCGACGCGCCGTAGGCCATCGCGCCCAGGAGGGCCAGGAGCACGACGGTCTGCACCGGGTCAGGGTATGGCGGTCGCGCGGCTCTCGGCGTCCGGCCAGGTCCGCTCGTGGGTCGTGACCGGGCGGCCACCGGCGTCGACCGCCAGGGCCGCCGCATAGCCAGGCACTGGCGGCGTCAGCCGCACGACCGTGACCCCCGCGCCGGCGTCGGCGCCCGTCGGGGCATCCGCACCGGCCTTGAGTTGCGCCTCAGCCTCGACCCAGGCAGCCGCCCCCTGCGGCTCGGTCAGGTCCGCCACCCGCTGGACGTCGACCCCGACGCGCGCCTCCTCACAGACGGCCACGGCGACGACCAGCCCGGAGTGGGAGACCGACAGGTGCGGCCCTGCGTCGACCACCGGCCGGCCGTGCTGCCGCGCCGCACTCCCCACACGTGCGGTCGACCGGCACCAGCGCCGGAGGCAGCCCCCGGAGCCGGCCCACGACGTCGCGCAGCACGGCGGCCGCCAGCAGTGACCGCGCCTGGTCGGCCGGCTGGCGCAGCGCCTCCGCGCGGGCCAGGTCGGCTGCGCTGACCCGCTGCCGCAGGCTGCCGTCGACGCTGGAGAGCAGGCCCCACCACACCGTCACGGCGACCATCGTCGAATTACCATCCCTTTGTGTTTCGTTATCGAGTGAGGGTACCCTCACCCGGTGCCGTTGCCGCCCGTTCTGACGCGTCCGGCGTCGGCCATGGAGCGCCCCGACGTCGCCCTCCGGCAGTCCCACCGGTGGCCGCTGCTGACCGTCTCGTCGCTGCGCGCCGAGGTGAAGGCGCAGGCCGAGCTGCTGCCGTCCCTCGCCACGGGAAGACGCCTGGTCCACCTACCGCTGACCAGCACGCGTGCCGCCGTGGTGGCCTACCTGGCCGTGCTGCACGCCGGTCACGTGGCGCTGGTCACCGGTCCTGACGACGACCGCACCGGCCGGATCCGCGCCGTCTTCGCGCCGGACCTGTCGGCCACCGGCGAGGCGGACCGGCCGTTCGTCACCCATACCGAGGCCCCGGCCCACCTGCTGCACCCGGACCTGGCCCTGTTGCTGAGCACCTCGGGCAGCACGGGATCGCCCAAGCTGGTCCGGCTCTCCCGCGCCAACCTGCGCAGCAACGCCGAGGCGATCGTCGCCTCGCTGGGACTCACCGAGCACGACCGGTCGATCACCAGCCTGCCGCTCCACTACTGCTACGGGCTCTCGGTCCTGCACGCCCACCTGCTCGCCGGCGGCTCGGTCGTGCTGCACGACGGGTCGGTCCTGGACGACGACTTCTGGGCCGCCGCCGAGCACCACGGCGTGACGACCCTGGCCGCGGTGCCGCATACGGTCGAGCTGCTGGAAGCCTCGGGGCGGCTGGAGCGGCTGCCCGCATCCGTACGCCTGGTCACCCAGGCCGGCGGCCGGATGCCGGCCGACCGGGTCGTGCGCACCGCCCAGGCCGGGCAGGCGTCGGGGTGGGAGCTCGCCGTGATGTACGGCCAGACCGAGGCCACCGCGCGGATCGCCGTCCTCGACCCGAGCCTGACCCTGCGCCGGGCAGGGTCGGTCGGGCGCCCGGTGCCGGGCTCCGCGGTGCACCTGGACTTCTCCGTGCCGGAAGCGGACTCGGGTTTGGGCGTCGGCGAGCTGGTCGTCACTGGACCCGGCGTGATGATGGGCTACGCCGCACACGCCGACGACCTGGCGACCGGTCCGATGCTCGACCACCTGCGCACCGGTGACCTGGCCAGGATCGACGCCGACGGCCTGATCCACCTGGTCGGGCCGGCGCAGCGGCTTCGTCAAGGTCATGGGGCTGCGGGTCGACCTGGCGGGCGTCGAGGGGGCCCTGGAGGTGGCCGGGCTGACTGCGTGCGTGACCGGCGACGACGAGGGCCTGCGGGTCGCGGTCGAGCCGGTGCCCGGACGCACCGCCGTCGACCTCGCCGGGCAGGTCCGCCGGACGGCCGCGGAAGCAGCCGGGCTGGGCGTCGCCGCCGTGGGGGTGGCCGTCCTGCCCCTGCCCCGGCTCGACAACGGCAAGGTCGACCGGCTCGGCGCCGACGCCCTGGTCCGCGGCAGCGAGCCGGAGGAGTGCCACCAGACCCGCCAGCGGGTCGCCGAGAGCGGGTCCGGCTCGAGTGCCCTGGTCGTGCGGGTGGCGGCGGTGCTGGGACGGGTGCTCGGCCGGGTGCTCGGCGGGGACGACCTGGACCACTCCTTCGTCCAGCTGGGTGGCGACTCGCTGAGCCACGTGCAGGCCAGCGCGGCCCTGGCGGAGGTGCTCGGGCAGCTCCCCACGGACTGGCACCACCGGCCGCTGCGCGCCCTCGCCGCGGACCCGCCAGCCCCCGCTCCGGCCCGCACCATCGAGACCTCCGTGCTGCTGCGTGCCGTCGCGGTGCTGCTCATCCTCGGCACCCACGGCGGTCTGTTCTGGTTCCAGGGCGGCGCCCACACGCTCTTGGCGGTGGCCGGGTTCAACGCCTCCCGGTTCGGGCTGTCGGCCCCCCGCGGGTCCGACCGGTGGCGACGGACCGCCCGCCTGGTGATCGGCATCGCCGTGCCCACCGCGGCGGTGGCGCTCGTCGGCCTGCTCACCCAGGACCGCTATGGCTGGGGCAACGTGGCGATGCTCAACTGGGTGGTCGGCGACGTCAGCTATGGCCAGCAGAACGAGCTCTGGTTCGTCGACGCCCTCCTGGCCTGCGTCGTGACGCTCACCGCCGTGCTGTCCGTGCCACCCCTGGCCCGAGCCTGGCGCCGCGCTCCGTGGGCCGTGGCGCTGGCAGTCGCCGTGGTCGCCCTGGTGCCCCGGTATGTCGTGCTGGCGCTGGGTGACGGGGTGCTGCGCGGCATCATGCCGACCGTCTTCTGGCTGTTCGCGCTGGGTGCCGCGATGGCCCACGCCGACACCACCCGCCGCAAGGTGGTCACCGTGGCCGTCGCCGCCGCGGGGTGCTGGGGCTTCTTCCCCGAGCAGCCGGTCCGCACCGGCACGATCCTGGCCGGCCTGGTCCTGCTCACCCTGGTGCCGGCGGTCCGGCTGCCGGCCCGGCTCTCACCCGCCGCCGCCACGGCCACACTCCGCGTGCTGTCGGTGCTGGCGGCGGCCTCGCTCTACGTCTACCTGGTCCAGTTCCAGGTGATCGACCTGGTGCCCACCGCCGTCGGCGGTGTGGCGGCCTCGCTGGTCGTCGGACTGCTGCTCTGGCGCGGCGCGGCGCCGCTGGTCCGCCGGCTGCAGGACCTGGTCCCGGCCACCGGGGGCGGCCGACCGCCATACCCGCTCGCACGCAGCGGTGCCCCCACCACCCACCTCGACTCGCCTCCACCCCACGACCCGGAAGGACACCTCCGTGCCGGTTAGCCTCTCCCGCCGCACCCTCCTGCTTGCCCTGGGCGCGACCGCCCTCGTGCCCGCCGTCGCCGCGTGCAGCGGTGAGCAGGAGTATGTGCCGGACCCCGAGGCGCTGCAGATCTACTCCTCCCAGCACAAGAACGTCACCGAGGCGTGGGCTGCGGCGTTCACCGAGAGCACGGGCATCAAGACCCAGATCCGGTCGGGCACCGACTCCTCGATGGGCAACCAGATCGTCGCCGAGGGCGCACAGAGCCCGGCCGACCTCTTCCTCACCGAGAACAGCCCGGCGATGACGATCGTCGAGCGGGCCGGCCTGCTCACCCCGGTCGACCCCGCGACGCGGGAGCAGGTCCCGGAGACGCTGCGACCCTCGTCGGAGGCGTGGATCTCGATCGCCGCCCGCTCGACGGTGCTGATCTACAACCCGAGCAGGATCACCGAGGCTGAGCTGCCCGCGTCGCTGATGGACCTGGCCGACCCGGCCTGGGCCGGGCGCTGGGGCGGCGCGCCCGGCGGGGCCGACTTCCAGGCGATCGTGGCCGGCATGCTGTCCGACCAGGGCGAGGAGGCGACCGCCGCCTGGCTGGCGGCGCTGAAGAGCAACGCCACGATCTACCAGAACAACATCGCCACGATGAAGGCGGTCAACGCCGGCGAGGTGCCCGTCGGGGTGATGTACCACTACTACTGGTACCGCGACCAGGCCGGCACCAAGGAGGGCAGCGCCAACACCGCGCTGCACTACTTCGGCAACCAGGACCCGGGCGCCTTCGTCAGCCTGTCGGGGGGCGGCGTGCTCGCCAGCGCGAAGAGGGCCGCCGAGGCGCAGCAGTTCCTGGCCTACGTCACCAGTCCGGCCGGGCAGCAGGTGCTGGTCGACAGCAAGTCGATGGAGTACCCCGTCGCCCAGGGTGTCGCTGCCGACCCCGCGCTGCCCCCGCTGGACAGCCTGGACGCCCCGCCCGTCGACCCGGTCGACCCTCAACTCCGACATGGTGATCCGGCTGATGACCGATGCCGGCATCCTCTAGGCGGCTCAGCGCTCTGGACCCGCTCGTCCTCGCGGCGGTGGTCGTCGCGCTGCTCACCGTGCTGCCGCTGGTGGCGGTCGGCCTGCAGGCCGGAGGAGCCGGGTGGGAGCAGGCGCGGGAGTTCCTGGTCCGCCCGCGGATCGGCGAGCTCCTCGGCAACACCGGCCGGCTGATGCTGCTCACCGTCCCGCTGTCGGTGGTGCTCGGCACCGCGGCCGCCTGGGCGGTCGAGCGGACCACGCTGCCTGGTGCCGGGGTCTGGCGGATGCTGCTGCTGGCGCCGCTGGCCGTGCCGTCGTTCGTCAGCTCCTATGCCTGGATCTCGCTGCGCCCCGGGATGACCGGGCTGGGCGGGGCGGTCCTGGTCACCACGCTGGCCTACTTCCCGTTCGTCTTCCTGCCCGTGGCCGCGATGCTGCGCACGTTGGACGCCGCTGATGAGGAGACCGCCCGCTCGCTCGGCCAGCGCCCCTGGCAGGCCGCCTGGCGGACCGTGCTGCCGCGGCTGCGGCCGGCGATCACCGGCGGCGCGCTCCTCGTGGCGCTGCACCTGCTCGCCGAGTTCGGCGTGCTGGAGATGATGCGCTACCAGACCTTCACGACGGCGATCCTGCAGCAGTACGCGATCGGCTTCAACGACAGCAGCGGCGCCCTGCTGGCGGTCGTCCTCATCGCCTGCTGCCTGGCCGTCCTCGCGGTCGAGACCCTCGTCCGCGGTCAGCGCCGGGTCGCCCGGATGGGCTCGGGGTCGCCGAGCCGTCCCGAGCCGGTGGCGCTCGGCGCGTGGACCGGGCCCACCCTGGCCGCCCTGGGTGTCGTCGTCGCGCTGGCCGTGTTCGTGCCTGTGGGTATGGTGCTGCGCTGGCTGGTCGTCGGCGTCAGCCCGGGCGCCCTGAGCAGCGGCGGCGACGGCGGCTCGCTCTGGTCGGTCACCGCGACGACGGTCGGCCTGGCCCTGGCCGGAGCGGCCGTAGCCACCGCCGCGGCGGTGCCGGGGGCCTGGCTGCTCAACCGCAGGCGCACCATGGTCTCCGTGCTCCTGGAACGCTCCACCTTCGTCGCCTCGGCGCTGCCCGGCGTCGTCGTGGGGCTGGCCCTGGTCACCGTCTCGGTGCGCTGGGCCCGGCCGATGTACCAGACCGCCGGCCTGCTCGTGCTCGCCTACGTGATCCTCTTCCTGCCGCGGGCGATGGTCGCCGTGCGGGCCGGACTCAGCGCCTCGCCACCGGAGCTGTCGGAGGCGTCGCGATCGCTGGGTCGGGGCGGCCCGTCGACGTTCGCCCGGGTGGTGCTGCCGCTGACCGCCCCGGCGTTCCTGACCGGGTTCGTGCTGGTCGCGCTCGCCGTCAGCACCGAGCTGACCGCCACCCTGCTCCTGGCCCCGACCGGCAGCAACACCTTGGCGCTCGCCTTCTGGGCGGCCAGCGACGAGCTCGACTACGCCAGCGCCGCGCCCTACGCCGCGGTGATGATCGCGCTGTCCGCACCGCTGACCCTGCTGCTGCGGCGGCAGATCGTCGGCGGCCGATGAGCGAGGTGCGGCTCAGCGGGCTGACCGTCTCCTACGGCGGGGGCAGCGCGGCGGTGCTCGACGACGTCGAGCTGGCCGTCGCGGCGGGCACGACGACGGCGGTGCTGGGCGGCTCGGGCAGCGGCAAGACGACCCTGCTGCGGGTGGTCGCCGGGTTCCTGCGACCGGAGTCGGGGCAGGTGGCGATCGGCGGGCGGTTGGTCTCCGGGCCGGGCGTCTGGGTGCCGGCCGAGCGGCGGGGCGTCGGCTACGTGCGGCAGGACGGCGGGCTGTTCCCGCACCTCACCGTGGCCGGCAACGTCGCCTTCGGGCTGCCCTGGGCCCCGGGGCGCGGGCGCCGGCGGCACCGCGAACGGGTCGCCGAGCTGCTCGACCTGGTGGAGCTGCCGGCCGAGCTGGCCGGCCGGCATCCGCACCAGCTCTCCGGCGGACAGCAGCAGCGGGTCGCCCTGGCGCGGGCCTTGGCGCCCAGACCCGACCTGGTGCTGCTCGACGAGCCGTTCTCGGCGCTCGACACCGCTCTGCGCGGCACCACCCGTGACGCCACGGCTCGAGCGCTGCGCGCGGCGGGGGCGACCGCGATCCTGGTGACCCACGACCAGGGCGAGGCACTGTCCTTCGCCGACGAGGTGGCGATCCTGCGCGGGGGCACGTTCCGCCAGGTGGCGGCGCCGCGGGTGGTCTACGGCTCCCCGGTCGACATGCAGGTCGCCTCGTTCCTCGGGGACGCCGTGCGGGTGGCCGGGGCCGGCGTCGGCGGGGTCGTCCGCAGCCCGCTGGGCACGTTGTCGGTCGCGGGTTTCGTCCCGCACGGCCTCGTGGAGGCCATGGTGCGGCCGGAGCAGATCGCGCTGTCCCCGGCCGGCACGGGCCAGGCCCAGGCGGTGGTGACCCGGGTCTCGTTCTATGGCCACGACTCGGTCGTGGAGCTCGACCTGCTCGACGACGACACCGGCGTGCCCGGGCTGCGGGCCCGGATGGCCGGGCTCTCGGCGCCGGAGGTCGGCGACCAGGTGGGGCTGACCGTGGTCGGCCCCGTCCGCGCCTTCCCCTCCCCCTAGCCCGCCCGCCGGCCCGCCCGCCGTCGGCCGCGGCGGCCGCGGCGGCCCTGGGGTTCAGTTGCACCCGTGGGGCTGTCCGCTCCGGCGTGTCGTCGGCCCTCGGGTGCAGTTGCGACAAGTGGCTGGGCGGGGGCGTAGGTGGAGGCGCCTTTGCGGTCGGGGCCAGCAGGTCGTGCGATTGGCAGTCAGCCCGCCGTCGGCCCTGGGGTTCAGTTGCACCCGTGGGGCTGTCCGCTCGGGCGTGTCGTCGGCTCTCGGGTGCAGTTGCGACGGGGAGGCGCACGGGGGGGCAGGGGGGGGTGTCGGGGTCCGGGGCGGGGCGGGGATCAGGCGGTGTTGGGTGGGCCTTCAGGGCGAGGCGGGTATGGCGTCCAGGGCGGCCTGGGTGACCGGGTCGACGAGGTCGGCCCAGGCGTCGTTGCGCCGGACGAAGAGCTTCACGAAGGGGCAGACCGGCACGATGCGCAGGCCCTCCTCCCGGGTGGCATCCAGCGCCTCGGTGACCAGGACACCGGCCAGGCCTCGACCGCCATACGCCGGGTCGACCTCGGTGTGGAAGAAGACGCGCGCTGCGGGCTCGCCGGAAGGCCCAGCACCGATGTCGACGAACTCCGCGACACCGACGGGAGAGCCATCGAGCAGCAGCTCGAAACGATCCGGGCCGTGACTGCGGACGACGGTGGTCACGCTCTGCGCAGCAGACCCCTCGGGGCCGGACGGGATGCTGGCGCTGGGGGGCTGGCTCACCCCCTGATTATCCCCTGCCCCTGTGTCGGTCGCCGGGCATACGCTGCACCGATGACGACCCCTCCCGACCGGCCGCCGATGCCGCCGATGCCACCCCTGCCCAGCCTGCCCGACGAGGAGTTCCGCAAGGTCCTCTGCGTGGTGGCCCATCCCGACGACGTCGAGTACGGCACGTCGGCAGCGGTGGCCAAGTGGGTCGACCAGGGGGTCGAAGTGGCCTACCTGCTGTTGACCGCCGGCGAGGCAGGGATGCAGATCCCGCCGGAGGAGGTCGGCCCATTGCGGGCCGGCGAGCAGCGCAAGGCCTGCGAGGTCGTCGGGGTCAGCGACCTGACCATCCTCGACCACCCCGACGGGATGCTCGTCTACGGGCTCGACCTGCGCCGCGACATCGCGCGGCGGATCCGGGAGTTCCAACCCGACGTCGTCGTGACCGGCGCCTGGGACGTGGAGGCACCCTGGGGGCTCAACCAGGCCGACCACCGGGTCGCCGGGCTGTGCGCGCTGGACGCGGTGCGGGACGCCGACAACACCTGGGTCTTCCCCGAGCTGGCCCGTGACGGCCTGGCCAAGTGGGGCACGACCTGGTTCCTCGTCGGCGGTCACCCCGACGCGACCCACGGCGTGGACGTCAGCGGCGACGCGCTGGCCAAGGGTGTCGCGTCGCTGGAGGCGCACGGGGAGTACCTCGCGGCGATCCCGGGCCACCCGGCTCCGGCCGACTTCATCCCGCAGATGCTGGCGATGGGCGGGTCACGCCTCGGTGTCGACCACGCGGTGCTGTTCCGGGCCCACCGACTCCGTGAGTGACGGACCGAAGGTCGGGCGCCGCCGCGTCTGGTGAGCGGCGTCAGTGCGTGGTGGGCAGCGGCTCGCGGGACGCTGCCGAGGCGATGCCGAGCCAGGTGTGTCGGTTGCCAGCCCAGCACCAGCCGACCTTCGGCGCGTCTCGGCGAGCCCGCCCGTCACGGCCGGTGCCGTTGCTGATCCACAACGCCGGCGTGCGGGCGTCCAGCCGACCGTCGGCCCGCCGGACCCGTGAGGCCGTCGTCATGAAGCAGTGGTTGCGCTGCAGCACCTCAGGCTGTTGCAGCACCCAGTGCAGCCCCTCGGTGACCGTCATCGGGGTGCGGCCCTGGCCGAGCAGGTGCGGCATGGCCTCGTCAGGTGTCCAGTTGGACAGCGCGTCCCCGCGGTCGAGCCCGGTGAGCAGGTATGCCGGGGGGCCGGGCTGGTCCACGACGTCCAGCGGGGCGAACTGGTCGAGGTCGGTCATGTCCTCGACCACGAAACCCTCCTGGTCGGGTGCCGAGGGCAGGCGCATCAGCGTTGCCAGGGCAGAGGCAGGCACCAGGTCGGGGTGGAGCACCAAGAGTGACCCACGCGGCGAGCCCGAGCCCGAGCTGGAGCCCGAGCCGGAGCCGGAGCCCAGGCCGGTGCCGGTGCCACGTGACGGAGCCGCGGCAGCGTCGGAGCCGGAGAGGAGCTGCTCGACGGTGAGGCCAGCCATCTCCAGGACACCGAGAGCGCTGAGCCGCTCGGCCTGAGTGCGCAGGTCGGGCAGCGCCGACGTCGCGGCCGACGTCGGCGTCGACACGGCGCTCACAGCGCGCCGCCGAGCAGCGAGGCATGACGCCGGCCGAACGCGGCAATCTCGCGCAGCACGGGGTCGAGATCCCGACCGGCCTCGGTGAGGGTGTAGCAGACGGTGACCGGCGACTCCTGGCTGACGACCCGCTGCGCGAAACCGCGGTCGACCAGCTCGCGCAGGCGGGTCGCCAGGACAGCGTCGGTGATGCCAGGCACCGCCCGCCGGATGTCGCTGAACCGGCTCGCCCCGCCGATCATCGCCTCCACGACGGCCCCCGCCCAGCGTCGGCCGAGGACCGACATCGTGGCCTCGACCGGCGCGCAGACCTGCACGTCGACGTGCTCCTCGGTGGTCTGCCGCGTCATGACTGCTCCTCGGGAATGGCTCGGTGCCAGGTGCGCAGGCCCGGGAATGTCTCGGGTTGCTATGAAGTTCATAGTAACATCAACAGCGATAGCAGCGACAGAGCCAAGGAGACAGGCATCATGCAGTTCGGCATCTTCACGGTCGGGGACGTCACGATGGACCCCACCACGGGTCGCACCCCGACTGAGCACGAGCGGATCAAGGCGCAGGTGCAGATCGCGGTCAAGGCCGAAGAGGTCGGGCTCGACGTCGTGGCGGTGGGCCAGCACCACAACCCCCCGTTCGTCGCGTCCTCGCCGACGACGACCATGGCCTACATCGGGGCGCAGACCGAGCGGATCCTGCTGTCCACCTCGACCACCCTGATCACCACCACCGACCCGGTGCGCATCGCGGAGGACTACGGCACGCTGCAGCACCTGCTCGACGGCCGGATGGACCTGATGATGGGCCGCGGCAACACCGGCCCGGTCTACCCGTGGTTCGGCAAGGACATCCGGGACGGCATCGACCTGGCGATCGAGAACTACGCCCTGCTGCACCAGCTCTGGCGGCAGGACGTCGTCAACTGGTCGGGCAGGCACCGCACGCCGCTGCAGGGCTTCACCGCGACGCCCCGACCGCTGGACGGCGTGCCCCCCTTCGTCTGGCACGGCTCGATCCGCAGCCCGGAGATCGCCGAGCAGGCGGCCTACTACGGAGACGGCTACTTCGCCAACCACATCTTCTGGCCCAAGAGCCACACCGAGCAGATGGTCCGGCTCTACCGCAAGCGCTTCGAGCACTACGGCCACGGCCGGGCCGACCAGGCGATCGTCGGGCTGGGTGGCCAGGTCTTCATGAGGGCCAACAGCCAGGACGCGGTGCGCGAGTTCCGTCCCTACTTCGACAACGCGCCGGTCTACGGCCACGGCCCGAGCCTGGAGACGTTCACCCGGGAGACCCCGCTGACCGTCGGCAGCCCGCAGCAGGTCATCGAGCGCACGCTCGGCTTCCGCGACTACGTCGGGGACTACCAGCGCCAGCTCTTCCTCATCGACCACGCGGGCCTGCCGCTCAAGACGGTGCTCGAGCAGCTCGACCTGCTGGGCGAGCACGTCGTGCCGGTGCTGCGCCGCGAGTTCGCGGCGCTCCGGCCGGCCGGCGTCCCCGAGGCTCCGACCCACGCTGCCCGCGTGGCCGCCGCGTCAGCCGCCGCAGCGCCAGCCGGCAGCGACAGCTCGCGCAGCGGCACCTCCCACCGCACCGACACCCTGGTGGCCTCGGCCGCCGCGACTCAGGAGTGACCCCATGACCGCCCAGATCGCCGTCGTCAGCGCCGGGCTGCGCAGCCCCTCGAGCAGCACGCTGCTGGCTGACCAGCTGGCCACCGAGGTCGCCGCGCAGACGGCGGCGCTCGGCGGACAGGCACAGGTGCACCACCTCGAGCTGCGGACGATGGCGCACGAGCTGGCCGATGCGATGCTCACCGGGTTCGCCACCGGCGCGCTGCGCGAGGCGATCGACACCGTGACGCAGGCCGACGCACTCGTTGTCGTGACACCGACCTTCTCCGCGTCCTACAGCGGGCTGTTCAAGACGTTCTTCGACGTCATCGAGCCGGACGAGCTGGTCGGCAAGCCCGTCCTGCTCGCGGCGACGGGTGGCACCGAACGGCACTCGCTGGTGCTCGACTACGCCTTGCGCCCCCTGTTCGCCTACCTGGGTGCCGCCCCGCTGCGCACCGGTGTGTATGCCGCGACCGCGGACTTCGGCGGCGCCGGCGGTCCCGCACTGGCCCGGCGGATCGAGCGAGCGGCCCGCGAGCTGGCTGCGACGCTGGCCGCAGCCCCTGCGCGTCCGGACCCTGTCGCGGCGGAGGACGACATCGTCCCCTTCGAGGAGCTGATCCGGCGGCGCTGACCGCGCCGTCGACCGCCGCACCCGGCGGTCCCACGCGCACCTGCAACAAGCAGGGGTCAGTGCAGCCCGCGATGCCCGGCCCAGCGCTGGCCGGCCCGGTCGGCAGCCCGTGCGACCAGGTCGCGCAGCTCGGGACGGTCGGGCACCGCGAACGAGGTGTAGCCGCCCCGTCCGCCGGCGACCGGCCGGCCGTAGGCCTTGGCCGCCAGCTGTCCGTCAGGGAGCATCCGGATGTTGAGCGTGTTGAGCTCGAACACCTCGCCCCGGCGGCTGTCGGTCCAGCGCAGGTCTTCCGGGATCGTCACGTTGATCGCCAGTGCGCTGACGTCGAGGTCGTCGTTCACCAGGCCATCGTGCCAAGCGCCCGCTCGGGCGAGCTCGACAAAGCGGGGGGCGCACCGATGGACGACGGCCCTAGCATGGGCACGACCCCCAGGATCGGGAGCTCGGCCATGGACGTCACGACCTTCTACGCGCTCTTCTCGGCGACCTGCTTCACCCTGCTCGGGCTGTGGTGGAACGTGGTGCAGGCTCACCCGGCGTGGGCCCGCGACGAGGTGCAGCGGCGGGCCGTCGGCGGTGTCTACCTGTCCTTTCTGCTGCCCGCCCTGATGGGCCTCTTCGCGCAGGTCGGCGGCACTGAGACGCCGGTCATCTGGCGGGTCAGCTTTGTGGCCGTCGCGGTGATCGGCCTGGTCTCGACGGTGCGGCTGCTCAACGCACTGCGCGGCACCGCACGGCGCAGCGGCAAACATCTCGCGGCGGCCGTGCTCTATGTGCTGATCGCGGTGGTCGGCGTGGCGCCCGAGCTCGGCCGGACGGTCGGGCTGGCCCCGATCCAGGCCGAGGCCCTGCTGCTGATCGGTCTGGTCGTCGTCGGGCACGGCCTGGTCTGGGAGTTCCTGGTGACCCGGGTCGCACCGCACGGTGAGCCTGTCGGCGACGAGGTCTAGCCTGCGTCGATGATCATCGACCACTACGGCATCAACTGCGCCGACCTGACGGCCAGCACCGAGTTCTATGACGCCGTGCTCGGGGCGCTGGGCCACCGCCGGGTGATGGACTTCGGCGAGGCGATCGGCTATGGCGCACAGACGCCCGACTTCTGGCTCTCCGGCTTCGCACCCGGACCCAACCGGGAGGCGCACATCGCGTTCACCGCACAGACCCCCGAGCAGGTCCTGGCCTTCCACGAGGCGGCTCTCGGTCTGGGCGCCGAGGAGCTGCACGCTCCCCGTCTGTGGCCGGAATACCACGCGGGCTACTTCGCCGTGTTCGTGCGCGACCCCGACGGCAACAACGTCGAGGCGGTCTGTCACCGCGGTGCACCGCAGACCGCAGAGCTGCCAGGGTCCTCGACATGAAGCCGTGGCCGACCTTCTGGTCCAGGGCCGACGCCGACGCCGACGCTCCGGACGGCTACCCCTACGCCCTGCGCGTCTGGGGCTGGTCGGTCTCCTCCATGCAGGAGGCCGCGGCCGTGGCGGCCGAGCGGCTCGAGCAGGCCCTGGCCAAGGTCCGGTCCGGCACTCTCGGCCAGAGCTGGGGCTACTACCCCCGTGTCCCGCTGCGCGAGCCGGTGCTGGCCCAGGTGACCAGCCCCGACGGCGCGCTGTTGTGCGTGGTCACCCGCAACCGCTATGGCGCCGAGGTCCTCAACACCGACCGGCCGCTGATCGCCGACGTCGACCTGCCGGAGCAGGAGGAGACCGCTGCCCCCTCGGGCCGTGCGGGAGGGCTGCTGGGCCGGCTGCTCGGGCGATCCGGGCCGGCGCAGCCGGTGCCGCCCGCACAGGAGGGACCGTCGGCCGCCGAGCTGGGCGCCCTCGAGCGGATCGCCGCGTTTGCCGCGACCGTCCCGCAGTGGGGGGTCAGCGTCTACCGCACCGCGGCAGGCCTGCGGGTGATCGTCACCGGCGGCGACCTGCCTCCGGGCGCGGCCGCGTCGGAGGAGGTGCTCCGGGCGCTGGACAGCGACCCGATCTACGTGACGTTGTGCCGCACCCACCAGACCTACCGGGCCCGGCTGACACCCAAACCCTGGCGGTGCGGCCACCCCGCGCTCGCCGTGGTCTGGCCGCTGCCACGCGACGCCGACCACCAGCGATGGGAGGACTGGGTCAGCCGGCTACACGACGGCGAGCGCTCCCTACGCCACGTGCCGGCTGCTGTCCCGCACCGGGCCACCTCCCACAGCGGAGGACCAGCTGGTCATCGACCTGCACGACGCGGTGACCCGGGCCACCGAGTCGGGGACGCGGCTGGCCTGACCCACCGGGCCGGCACCTGGTATCAACAGCGCCGCGCGATGCTCCTCCCGGCGTGACCACGCCGAGCACGCCAGCCGCGCCGAGCCCGCCGACCGCAGCCGGCGCACCGCCCACGCTGACCACCCAGGTGAACCTGCGCCTGGCCGCCACCGTCAGTCTCGGGCTGGCCCTCTTCCTGGCGATGGGCGAGCTGAGCCGGCTGACCGGCGACCTGCTCGACGGCCAGCTGCGCTCCTGGCCGCTCAACGACCTGATGGGACCGGGCCGCCTGCTCAACTGGGGTGCGGAGGGCTGGCAGGCGACCGGGTTCGCCGACGACACCCGGCTGGAGCTGTGGCTGCGCTCCTACCTGCTGCTCGACCTCGGCTTCATCCTGCTGTATGCCGCGGTGCTGCGCCGGGTGCTCGGGTCCTGGCGCACGGACCTGGTCGTGCTCATCGTGGCGGACGTCGTGGAGAACATCCTGGCCTTTGCGGCCGGACGCGGCGACGGCCAGGCCTGGACTGCGGTCATCCCCTACATCTCGTTCGTCAAGTGGGCCGCCGCGCTGGTCATCGTGGCTCGGGCCGTGAAGCGGCTGATCCACCCCGAGCAGGGCGCACCCCTGCGCGCAGGGGTCGTGCGGCTGCGACGAGCCCTCTATCTGCATCGCTTCTCCCTCCTGCCGCTGCTCCCCGTGGCGGCCCTGGGCCTGGTGTCCGGGCCCAACCTGCTCGACCAGCTGCCCGATGTCGTCCGTCAGTGGCGAGGCAACGGCGGCACCGGCTGGCAGCACTACGGCGCCGCCGCCCTGGTGCTGCTGATCCTCAGCGCCGGTCTGTTCGTCCTCGGCAGGATGCGCAGCGACTTCGCCCGGGTCCGGGCGACGGCCGGGGAGCAGGACCAGCGGCCCCGGCCCGAGCTGCGGATCTATCTGCTCGGTCCCGCCTTCGTGCTGGTCGGCGCCCTCGCGGTCGGCTTCCAGGGGGTCATCTGGACCCGGGTCGCGGCGTTCGCCGGCATCCCGGTCGCCATCGTCCTGCTCTCACTCTGGGCGCGCAGGCGCGGTCCGGGACCCCGGCCGGGCCGCCGTGCGCTGGATCCTGGCGACGTGCCGGCGATCACGGCCACAGGAGACCTGCTGGCCTGGGCGCCGCTGGCCATCGGTGGCCTCGCGCTGATCAGGTCCTACACCGCGGTCGCGGCGCTGGACTCGCTCACCGACCCCTTTGTCCTGCAGGCCCTGCTGGTGGGGTTGCTCGGGGCGACCGGCGGGTGGTGGATCGGGGCGGGACTGGCCGGGCTGGTGGGCCGACTGCCCGGGCTGCGCGAGAACCTGACCGTCGGGGCGGCCGGCTCGTTCAGCTCCAGAGCCCGCTGGGTCGCCGTGTTCGTCTGGCTGGGCTGCTTCATCGCGATCGCTGCGCTGCCGATCCTGGCCGCACGCGGGCTGGGCGTGATCGCCGTCGTCCTGCTCACCCTGTCGGCGCTGTCGCTGATGATCGGCTCGTTCGTCGTGCTGGCCCAGGACGGTGGAGCGCCGGAGATCTTCTGGAAGCTCGACCTGCGGGCAGCCCCGATCACCCTGCTCCTGCTCATCGCGCTGGTCATCTCCGGCTTCGCCGGCGGCGTCGCCCAGGTGCACGGTCAGCGGGCCCTGCCGGCGAGCAGCGGCACACCCGTGCCCGAGCGCAGCACCGTCCCTGCGGCCTACGCGCAGTGGCTGGCGCAGCCCGACCCGTGCCGCCATCAGGACGGCGACATCACGCTGCGACCGCTGCTGCTGATCGCCGCCGAGGGCGGCGGGATCCGGGCCGCCTACTGGTCGGCCGGTGCGCTCGACCTGATGGTCGCCGCGGCGCCCTGCGCGGACGCCGCGACCCTCTTCTCCGGGGGGGCCAGTGGCGGGGCTGTCGGCCTCACCGCGGCTCGCTACACCGCAGCAGGACAGGCTCGCGACACCGTCGCGATCATGGCCGGGCCGACGGCCCTGGCGGCCAATGCCACCGGACTGTTCGACCGCGACATCGTCTATGCCGCATCGGGAGTGCCGGCCCCGGCGTTCGGGGACTCGGGGGTCAGCGACCGGCTCCGGGCGACCGGTGACACCGGGTGGGCCGACCGGGCGGCCCTGATGGAGGCGGTCTGGGAGTCCGAGGCGCCCGTGCTGGCGCAGGGGTTCCTGGCGCCGGCGGGGCCGCTGGAGTCCCCGAGCGGGCACCTGGTGCTCACCTCGACCTCGGTCGGCACCGGCTGCCGCTACTTGATCAGCCAGCTCGACCTGGGCACGACCGACGGTCGCTCCACGGACTGTGCCGACCTGCGCCAGCCGGTCGCCGGCACGGTCGACCTGCTCGCCTCGTATGGCGCTGCGGCGGCCGGTGCTGGTGAGGACCAGCGGTGCATCCCGCAGCTGACGGCGGCCACGGCCGCGCTGCTGGCCAGCCGCTTCCCCTTCGTCATGCCCTCGGCGGTGATCGGGGGCTGCGGCGACGCGCCGCCGGACCAGCTCGTCGACGGCGGCTATGTGGAGAACACCGGCCTGGGGACGATCGTCGACCTGGCCGACCAGTGGCTGCCCTTGGTGCGCTCGCACAACACCGTCCAGCTGCGCACCTCCGACGCCCCCGAGCTGGTCGTGCCGATCGTGGTCTATCTGGACAACGGGACCGGCTCGGACCTGCGTGCGCCGTCGGTGGAGGTCACCTTCGAGCCGCTGGTGCCGCTGGAGGCCAACGGCCGCGCCAAGATCCAGCAGTCGGACGCCCCGACCCTGCTGCAGCGCGCCGCCCAGCTCGTCGCCACCGACCAGATCGTCGACGCCTCGCTGTGCGACCCCGTCCTGCTGGCCGCGGACAACGCCTCCGCCCTGGCCTGCGACCACGTCGGCGCCGCGTCGGCCGCGATCGACCGGTGGCGGATCCGTCCCGTCGTGGTCGTGCACCAGTCGACCGCTCCGACGGTGACCGCCCCGCTCGGCTGGACCCTGTCGCAGGACAGCATGACCTCGATGGACCAGGCCCTGGACCACCAGGCGACGACGCCGTGCCCGCCACCGGTGGCACCGGACGCCGACCCGGCCAGCGTCCCGACCGAACCGGTCGGCAAGGTCTGCGCCCAGGGCTACGGCTCGCTCGCCGACCTGATCGCATCGCTGCAGCCCTGACCGGCAGGCGGTCCGGCCTGGCTCAGTGGACGGCGATCACCGGCACGGGTGACTCGCGGACGATCTTGTTGGCCGAGGACCCGAGGAACAGCCGGGAGACGAGACCGCTCCGGCGAGGAGCCGATGACCAGCACGTCGCCGGCCTGCCAGTCGACGGCGTCCAGCGCGTGACCCCAGTCGCGACCGAGCCCGACCACGGTGTCCACGTCGCCGGGCTCGATGCCGCTTCCCTGCAGCGAGGGGAGAGCGGCGGCCTGCGCAGCCGTGGCCTGCTCGACCCACCGGTCGGTGATCATCTGCTCGGCCCCGCTGACCTCGGGCGGGTACATCGTGGCCCCACGCACGGCGAAGGTCGCCAACCGCAGCCGGGCACCCACCTGCGCGCAGATCTCGGCGGTGAGGCGCATCGTGTGCAGCGAGGTCTCGTCGCCGCGGAAGACGCAGGTCGCCCGTCGCACCCGGGCGGCCTCGGTGTCCACCGGGGCCCGGAAACCCCGCGGGGCGATGGCGACAGACACCGGTGAAGAGTGCAGAAGACGGTCGGATGTCGTGCTGACCACGATGTGCCCCCACGCCCCGTGGGTCGCCGAGCCGACCACGATCATCTCGGCGTCGTGCTCCTGCGCCTGGGCGAGCAGGCTCGAGGCCACGGACTTGCCGTGCACCCAGATCGCGCGCGTCGGCACACCCGTGCAGTGGCTGGCGATGAGCCGATCCGCCGTGTCCACGGCCTGCTGACCACGCTGCGCCGACCATCGCTCGAACTCGCGGTCGGTGTGGCCCGCCACAGGGGTCGGCCAGGGCGCGGGCACGACGCTGACCAGGAGCAGGTCGCCGGACCGCGAGCGAGCCAGCATCGCGCCGAGCTCCACGCTGGCCTGGTCGACGTGCGCGGGGGAGAACCCCACGACGATGGTCACCGCCGGTCACCGCTCGGCAGGTCGTCGGCCTCGCGGGTGATCAGGTCCTCCACGCCGTCGTTGAGCCGTGAGTGCTGCCGCCCGTAGAAGAAGTACCAGAGCAGCACGACGGCTAACCAGGTGCCGAAGATCGCCCAGGTCACCGGCGGCAGACCGGACAGGATGTAGGCGCAGGCGACGATGGTCAGGATCGGGGTCAGCGGGTAGAGCGGCACCCGGAACGGCCGCGGCAGGTCAGGCTCGCGCCGGCGCAGCACGATGATCGCGATCGCGACCACGGTGAAGGCGCCCAGCGTGCCGATCGACACGGTGTCCCACAGGTAGTCGGAGGGCACGAAGCCGGCGATGAGCGCGACGATGATGGCGACCACGATCGTGTTGAAGGTCGGGGTCAGCGTGCGGGGGTTCACTCTGGCGAACCGGTCGGGGAGCATCCGGTCGCGGCCCATCGCAAACAGGATGCGGGTCTGGCCGTAGAGCGTGACCAGGGTGACCGAGAAGATCGAGATCACCGCTCCCGCGGCCAGGATCGTGGCCGGCACCGAGTTCCCGGTGATGTTCTCCAGGATGACCGAGAGCCCGGCACTCTGCTGTTCCTCGCTCTCGAAGTCCTCGATGGGCTGGGACCCGACCCCGGCGATGGCGACCAGCACATAGATCACCACGACCACCGCGAGTGCGCCCATGATCGCCCGGGGCAGCGCCCGCTGTGGGTCCCGGACCTCCTCACCGGCCGTGGAGACGGCATCGAGGCCGATGAAGGAGAAGAAGATCGTGGCCGCGGCGGCGCTGACACCGGCGAAGCCCGCAGCGAGGAAGCCGTCGAAGCGGTCGGCTTGGAACGCGGTCAGCGCGATGACGACGAACATCACCAGCACGGCCAGCTTGATGACCACC
Source organism: uncultured Actinomycetota bacterium (assembly GCA_963781115.1). Classification (GTDB taxonomy): domain Bacteria; phylum Actinomycetota; class Actinomycetes; order Actinomycetales; family Dermatophilaceae; genus Ornithinicoccus. Next base: position 202,344 of record CAWADV010000004.1, on the reverse strand, counting down.
ATGATCGTGTTGACGCGGGCCGACTCGCTCGCACCGCGGATCAGCAGCACCATGCACATCAGCACCAGCACGACCGCCGGCAGGTTGATCAACCCGGTGGTGTTCTCCTCGTAGGGGATCGGGGAGTAGGACAGCGCATCGGGCAGCGAGAACCCGAACAGGTTGTCGAGCAGCTCGTTGAAGTAGCCGCTCCAGCCCACCGCCACGGCCGCGGACGAGACGCCATACTCCAGCAGGACACAGGCGGCGATGATCATCGCGACCAGCTCGCCGAGCGAGTGGTAGGCATAGGAGTAGGTCGAGCCACTGACCGGGATCGCTCCGGCGAGCTCGGCGTAGCACAGCGCCGAGAGGCCGGCGGCCAGTCCGGCGATGAGGAAGGACAGCACGACGGCCGGCCCCGCTTCGGGGACCGCCTCCTGCAGGACGAAGAAGATGCCGGTGCCGACGGTCGCGCCGACGCCGAACATGGTCAGCTGGAACGTGCCGATGCTGCGGGCCAGCTCCGGACCCTCGTGTGGGCCTCGCTTCAGGCCCAGCGGCTTGCGCCTGGTCAGCTGCTCAGCGAGCGTAGGCATCGCGACCCCTTTCGACGGATGCTGGTCAACCTAGTGCCGGGCACCCGGTCCGCGCGACGGACCTCGCGGATAACCTGTGCCGATGGCCCCCACCGCACCATCTCCCCACTCCGGCATGGGCGCGGTGCTGCGCGACGGCGGGGTCACCTTCCGCGTCTGGGCGCCGCACGCCGAGCAGGTCGCCGTCGTCGGCTCGTTCACCGACTGGGCGGAGCGGATCGGACTGGCCCGCGACGAGGTCGGCAAGGACGAGCACCAGGGGACCTGGTCGGTGCACCTGCCCGGGGTCCCGGCCGGTGAGGAGTACCAGTTCGTCCTGCAGCTCGGCGGTGAGGAGACCTGGCGGGTCGACCCCTGGGCGCGGCAGATGACGAACTCGGTCGGCAATGCGGTCATCCACGACACCGACGCCTTCGACTGGAGCGGCGATGACTTCCAGATGCCGGACTGGGACGACGTCGTCATCTACGAGCTGCACATCGGCACGTTCGCGGCCACCCACGAGGCGCGGGGGACCTTCGAGCGAGCGGCGGGTCGGCTGGGCTACCTGCGCTCCCTCGGCATCAGCGCGGTGCAGATCATGCCGCCGTTCGAGTACGCCGGAGACATCAGCTGGGGCTACAACCCCTCGCACATGTTCGCCGTGGAGAGCACCTACGGCGGGCCGAACGCGTTCAAGGCCTTCGTCAAGGCCGCCCACGCGAACGGCATCGCCGTCATCGTCGACGTCGTGCACAACCACTTGGGGCCCTCGGACCTGGACGTCTGGCGCTTCGACGGCTGGCACGAGGGTGACGGCGGCGGCATCTACTTCTACAACGACTGGCGGGCCGAGACGCCGTGGGGTGCCACCCGCCCGGACTACGGCCGGCCGGAAGTCCGGGCGTTCCTGGCCAGTAGCGCGATCACCTGGCTCACCGAGTTCCGCTGCGACGGGCTGCGGTTCGACGCGACCAACTACATCCGCACGGTCCACGGGGGCCTCGGCGACGAGGGGTCACAGCTGCCCGACGGCACGACCTACCTGCAGTCGCTGAACAGCAGGATCCGGCACGGCCAGCCCTGGAAGCTGCTCATCGCCGAGGACCTGCAGAGCGACCCGATGGTCACCCGCCCGGTCGAGGACGGTGGTCTGGGCTTCCACGCCCAGTGGGACGCCGGCTTCGTGCACACGGTGAGGGCGGCGCTGACCGAGCTCGACGATGCACATCGCGACGTGCACGCGGTCGCCGCGGGCTATGCCGGCGACATGGGTGCGGGCGAGCGGGTGGTCTACACCGAGTCCCACGACGAGGTGGCCAACGGCAAGACCCGGGTGCCGGAAGCCATCGCTCCGGGTGCCGCCGACTCCTGGGCGGCCAAGAAGCGCTCGATCCTCGGGGCGGTGCTGGTGATGACCGCCCCCGGCATCCCGATGATCTTCCAGGGCCAGGAGATGCTGGCTGACCGCTACTTCGACGACGCGGTGCCGGTCGACTGGAGCGGTCTGGAGCGGCACCAGGGGATCGTCCGGTTGCACGCGCACCTCATCGCGCTGCGCCGCAACAGCGAACACGTTTCCCGCGGGCTGCGGGGACCGAACGTGCGGGTGCTCCGCGCCGACGAGGAGCGCAGAGTCATGGTCGCGCACCGATGGGCCGCCGGAGGCGTCCATGACGACGTCGTCGTGGCCGTCAACCTCTCGGCGCAGTCGTTGGACGACTACCAGGTGGGACTTCCTGCCCCGGGTCAGTGGGCGGTGCGGCTCAACACGGACGCCACGGTCTACGACGAGGGCTTCGGTGGCCACGAGGCGCACGACGTCACGGCCGACGGGCCGGAGATGGACGGCTGTGAGCAGAGCGGATCCCTGTCGCTCGGCGCCTACAGCGCGGTGATCCTCTCCCGCGAGTCCTGACGCCCGCCCCCGCATTTTGGTAGGGGTTTCGGGCGCCTTCTGCGCATTTTGGTAGGGGTTTCGGACGGCGACTCTGGGTCAGCTCAGCACGACCGTGCGGTCGCCGTTGAGCAGCACCCGGTTCTCGGCGTGCCAGCGCACCGCCCGGGCCAGCACCCGCGCCTCGCAGTCCTCGCCCGCCCGCACCAGGTCGTCGGCGCTCATCCGGTGGTCCACCCGGTGCACGTCCTGCTCGATGATCGGGCCCTCGTCGAGGTCGGCGGTGACGTAGTGGGCGGTGGCGCCGACGATCTTGACCCCGCGGGCCGCGGCCTGGTGATAGGGGCGCGCACCCTTGAAGCTGGGCAGGAAGGAGTGGTGGATGTTGATGATCCGCCCGGGCAGCTCCCGGACGATGTCATCGGAGAGCACCTGCATGTAGCGCGCCAGGACGACCAGGTCCACGTCATACTCCCCGACCAGCTCGCTGAGGCGCGCCTCCGCCTGGGGCTTGGTGTCGGCGGTGACCGGGACGTGGTGGAAGTCGATGCCGTAGGAACGGGCCAGCGGCTCCATGTCGGGATGGTTGGACACGATGCCGACCACGTCGATCGGCAGACCGCCGCTGCGCCAGCGGTAGAGCAGGTCGTGCAGGCAGTGCCCGAACCGGCTGACCAGGATCAACGTGCGGCAGGGCTCGGCGGTGTCGCGCACTGACCAGGTCAGGTCGAGGGTCTCAGCGAGCGGTCCCAGCAGGCCCGTCCAGTGCGCCGGGTCGGTGCCGGGCGCGGAGAACTGGATGCGCATGAAGAACCGGCCCGTGCCCGCGTCGTCGAACTGCTGGCTCTCCTCGATGTTTGCCCCGTGCTCGAAGAGCAGCTGGGTCACCCGGGCCACGATGCCTCGCTGGTCGGGGCAGGACAGGGTGAGGACGAGGTCGTTGCTGGTCACCCGCGCACCCTAAGGCGCTCGACGCTCAGGGCTGGCCTCGGTGAGGCGAGGATCACGCCCCGGCATCGGGGCATGCCGTCGGAGGTACTAGCACCAACGGCCGATAGCGCCTGTCCGTCCTGGCGTCGCACTGTGGTCATGCAGTCGCCGGGACCCCGGCGCCGGACCAGAAAGGCACCACCATGAAGACCACCTCGACCCGTCGCACCATCGCCGCTCTCGCCCTGACTGTCGGCCTGGTCGCCTCCGCCGCTCCGGCGGCGATGGCCAAGGACCAGGAGGTGCGCACCAGCGGCACCTGCAGCCAAGGCGCCACCTGGAAGCTCAAGACCAAGAGCGACGACGGCCGGCTCGAGGTCGAGCTCGAAGTCGACTCCAACCGCGTCGGCCAGACCTGGTCGGTGCGGCTGAGGGACAACGGCGTGCTCGTCCACTCCGGAACCGCGAAGACGGTCGCTCCCAGCGGCTCCTTCGAGATCGGGCGCCGGATCACCAACCGGTCCGGCAGCGACACCATCACGGCCACCGCGGTCCACGCGTGGACCGGCCAGACCTGCTCGGCCCGGCTCGTCTTCCCGGGCTGACCCACTCCCTGTAACACTCGTCCCGAAAGGACACATCATGCGCCGCATCCTCATCGCGACGGTGGCTCTCGTCGTCGCGACTATCCCTGCCGTCGGGGGACTCCTCGGCAACGCCTCCTTCGCCCAGCGACTGCCCGTGTCGGCAGCGAGCTCGATCAGCCAGACCCACACCGCGGCGACACCGACGAGCCACCTGTCGGAGCCTGGTGACGACCACGGCGGTGACCGTCCGCGGGCCAGCGTTCATCACGAGCCTGGTGACGACCACGGCGGCGACCGCCCGCGGGCCAGCGCTCATCACGAGCCTGGTGACGACCACGGTGGTGACCGGCCGCGGGCCAGCGCTCATCACGAGCCTGGTGACGACCACGGCGGCGACCGCCCACGGGCCAGCGCTCATCACGAGCGCTGGTGACGACCACGGCGGCGACCGCCGCGGGCCAGCGCTCATCACGAGCCTGGTGACGACCACGGCGGCGACCGCCCCGCATGCCTCCCGAGCTCGGACGACCTGACTCTGGTTCCGGCTCGGATGACTCCGGCTCCGGCTCGGATGACTCCGGCTCTGACGACAAGGGCTCAGGTGGCCACGGATCCGACGACTGACCCCACGCGTGGGGCGTCCCCGGTCGAGCCGAGCTCGCCCGGGGGCTCGTCTGTGCCCGGCCAGAGGCGTCCGGACGACGGTCCAGCATGGGTGACTGTTGGCTCGGGGGGTCAGGTGTCGTCGGTGGAGGCCCCGTTGAGCCCGCGGCGCATGCTCGTGCAGCTCGCCGCGGGTGTCCTCGCGGCGATGGTCCTGGTCGGCGTCCTGGGCACCTTGGCCGCGCGGCAGCTGGCTGAGCGTGAGGCCGTGAACGACGCCGCCGGCATCGCCGAGGTGCTCGCCGAGGCGGTGGTCCAGCCGTCGCTGACGCCAGAGCTGTTCTCCGGTGACCCGGCAGCCGTCGCGGCGTTCGACGAGATCGCGCGCGACCAGCTCCTCAGCGACAGCATCATGCGGGTCAAGCTGTGGAGTCCTCAGGGTCAGGTCCTGTATGCCGACGAGGGGCAGCTGGTCGGCCGGACCTTTGCCCTGACGACTGACCAGCTCGAAGCCCTCAGCCAGCCGGCGACCGTCGCCGAGGTGTCCGAGCTCGACCAGTCGGAGAACGCCTTCGAGCAGGCCGAGCGCGCGGTCGAGGTCTATCGTCCGGTCTGGTCACCGGACGGCCAGGTCGCCCTCTTCGAGATCTACGCTCAGCTATGACACGGTCGCTGCCAGGACCAGCCAGCTGTGGCGTGGCTTCGCCGGAGTGACCGCGAGCAGCCTGGTGCTGCTGGTCCTGATCGTCATCCCGATCGTCAGCCACCTCGTGCAGCGGATCCGCCGAGCGGAGACCCAGCGGATGGACCTCTTGCAGCGGGCGGTCGATGCCTCGAGCGATGAGCGCCGTCGGATCGCGGCCAGCCTGCACGACGGGCCGGTGCAGGAGCTGGCCGCGACCTCGTTCACCGTGGCTGGTGCGTCGGCCACCGCAGGGTCGCGCGGCGACAAGGCCCTGGCAGCCGACCTCGACGCGGCAGCCGCGGCCGTGCGCTCGAGCATCCGGTCGATGCGCACGCTGCTCGTCGACATCTACCCGGCCAGCCTGGCCAGGTCGGGAGTGGTGGCGGCGCTGCACGACCTGGCCCAGAACACCCGGCGCGACGGCCTCGCCGTGCGGGTCGACGCGGCAGACGAGGACGCGCTGGCCCTGGGTCCGGACGCTCAGCGGCTGGTGCACCGCGTTGCACAGGAGTGCCTGCGCAACGCTGCCAAGCACGCCGGCCCCTCGACCGTCACCGTCACACTGCTGCGTGACAGCCCGCAGTCGGTCACCCTTGACGTCGTGGACGACGGAGCGGGGTTCGATGTCGCCCGCGGCGCAGGCCGCCGCGGGCAAGGGACATCTGGGTCTGCAGCTGCTCGCCGACGCGGCCACGGTTCCCGGTGCCCTGCTCCAGGTCTCGAGTGCGCCCGGTCGTGGCACTCACTGGCGGCTCGTCGCTGGACGGCCCGCTGGGTGCCGTGACGTGATCGCCGTCCTGCTCGTCGACGACCACCCGCTGGTGCGGGCCGGCATCAGCACGCTGCTGCGAGTCCGACCCCGAGCTCTGCGTCGTCGGGGAGGCCCGCAACGGTCTGCGAGGCCATCGGACCAGGTCATCGCCACTCGTGCCCGATGTCGTCCTGATGGACCTGTCGATGCCGGAGATGGACGGAGTCGAGGCGACCCGTGCCGTCCTCGCCGCTCGCCCCGAGACCCGAGTGCTGGTGCTGACGAGCTTCTCGGACCGGGACCGGGTCAAGCGAGGTCCTGGCGGCGGGAGCGGTCGGCTATCTGCTCAAGGACTCCGAGCCCGCAGCCCTGCTCGCGGCTGTGCAGGCGGCGGCGCGAGGGCCACGTCCCGATCGACCCGCGGGTCGCCGGTGCTCTGCTGCCCGCGCCGGAGCGCCGCGCCGGGCCGCTCGACGGGCTGTCGCCGCGCGAGACTGAGGTGCTGCGCCTGGTGACGCAGGGCCTGGCCAACAAGCAGATCGCCCGTGCGCTCGGGATCACCGAGCGCACCGTCAAGGCTCACCTGGGCCGGGTGTTCCGCGAGATCGGCGTCGCTCGACCGCACCAGCGCCGCACTCTGGGCCCGCGACCACCTCCCGGGAGCCTGACGGCCGCTGGCGGCGGCGCACGCCGGGCGGGCAGGATGGAGCGGTGACCAGCACGCCCTACGCCGCCCCGTTCGTCCCCTCACCAGACCGCTACGACTCGATGACCTACCGGCGGACCGGCCGCAGCGGCCTGGACCTGCCGGCGGTCAGCCTCGGCCTGTGGCACAACTTCGGCGACGACGTGCCGTTCGAGCGGCAGCAGCAGGTGCTCCGGCGGGCCTTCGACCTGGGCATCACGCACTTCGACCTGGCCAACAACTACGGCCCGCCGTATGGCGCAGCGGAGGAGAACTTCGGCCGGCACCTGCGGCGCTCGTTCGGGGGCCTGCGTGACGAGCTGGTGATCAGCACCAAGGCCGGCTGGGACATGTGGCCCGGGCCCTACGGCCAGGTCGGCGGCTCACGCAAGTACCTGCTGGCCAGCCTCGACCAGTCGCTGCAGCGGATGGGTCTGGACTACGTCGACATCTACTACCACCACCGCCCGGACCCCTCCACGCCGCTGGAGGAGAGCATGGCGGCGCTGGACGCGGTCGTCCGCTCGGGCAAGGCGCTGTATGTCGGGATCTCCAGCTATGCCCCCGAGGAGACCGAGCGGGCCGCCGGCCTGCTGGCCGAGCTGGGCACACCGCTGCTGATCCACCAGCCGTCCTACTCGATGCTCAACCGGTGGGTCGAGACCGAGGGACTGCTGGACACCCTGGAGCAGGTGGGCGCGGGGTGCATCGCGTTCAGCCCACTGGCGCAGGGGATGCTCACCGACAAATACCTCGACGGCGTGCCGGAGGGCTCCCGGGCCAGCCAGGGCAAGTCCCTTGACCCCGGGCTGCTCACCGAGAAGTCGCTGGCCCACGTCCGCGCGCTCGACGCGATGGCGCGCGAGCGGGGACAGTCGCTGGCCCAGATGGCGCTGGCCTGGGCGCTGCGCGACCCGCGGGTCACCTCGGTGCTGGTCGGGGCGAGCAGCACCGAGCAGCTGGAGGCCAACATCGGCGCGCTCGACGCGCTGGACTTCACCGACGAGGAGCTGAGCCAGATCGACCAGCACGCCGTGGACGCCGGGATCGACCTGTGGCAGGGAGCCCGCCAGGGCGACTGACCTCGGACAGCGCGTCGAGTTGTGGCCCCTATCAGGGCCACAAGTCGACGCCTTGACGGCTCAGGGCTCGCGGATGATCCGGCGAGGGGTCGGCAGCATCCCGTGCTGCACACCCCAGAGCACCGCCTGGCTGCGCGACTCGACGCCCATCTTGCGGTAGGCCGCCCGGATGTAGGACTTGACCGAGTTGATGCTCAGATAGCTGCGGGTCGCGATCTCGGCGTTGCTCAGGCCCTGGGTGATCAGCGCCACCACCTCGGACTCCCGCGCCGTCAGGCCGAACTCGCTGCCGGGCCACTCCCCGGACCCTTCGCTGACCGCGTCATCCTGCTCTGCCGCGTCGTCCTCAGCCAGCTCGCTCGGCGGGACGTTGCGGTCGGCGTCAGTCGCCGGCCGCGGCGCGGTGTCGGGAGAGTCGCAGACGAGCACCTCTCCAGCGGCGATCTGGACGAGAGCGTCGACCAGGTGCTCGGCGCTCAGGGCCTTGGACAGATAACCCCGCACCCCCTTGTCCAGCGCCAGCGAGATCAGGTTGGGCTGCAGGTTCCAGGTGAAGATGACGACCTTGCCGCTGCGCGGGTCGGACAGGATTCGTGTCGACCTGGGGACCATCGACCTGGCCCTGAGAGAACGTGTCGTAGAGGGTGAGGTCGACGGGGGAGCGGAGGGGGACTCCGGCATCCAGCTCGGCCACGGTCACCCGGTCGGCGAACGGCGCGAGCATCTGCTCCAGGCCGCGGACGACCACCTCGTAGTCGTTGGAGAGGGCGACTGCCAGGGGCTGCTTGTCGTGCCACTGCTCGGCAGTCACGACCTCACTGTAGGGCACCCGCTCGCGCGCGCCCGCGCCTGCAAGAAGCCTGCAGACGAGGGCGCAGATCCCACCCGCAGGGGTGTACCGAGCGTGCCGGTCCCCCTCCTAGCGTGATGGAGGGTCGACCTGACTGTCCTGGAGAGGGGTTGTCGATGAACATCGCGCTGATCGCCCACTCCCGCTTCCCGATCGCCCAGCCCTTCGCCGGTGGGCTGGAGTCGATGACCTGGCACCTGGCCAAGGAGCTGCAGTCCCGCGGTCACCAGGTGACGGCGTTCGCCTCCCCCGACAGCGGTGGGCTGCCGGGCGTGGAGCTGTTCGAGGTCGACCACCTGCGGGCCAGCCCGGCGGCTCGGCGCGACGTCTCGATGCCCGACCCCGAGTTCCTGCACATCCACCATGCCTATCTGCAGGCGATGCTGCACCTGTCCCGCCGCGACGACATCGACGTGGTGCACAACAACTCGCTGCACTACCTCCCGCTGGCGATGGCGCAGAGCACCCACGCCCCGACGCTGACCACGCTGCACACGCCGCCGACCCCGTGGCTCGAGTCGGCGATCACGCTGACCGACCGGTCACGCACCCGGTTCGCCGCCGTCAGCCGCCACACGGCGGCGGCCTGGGCGCACGTCGTCGACGCGACGGTCGTGCCCAACGGTGTCGACACCGACACCTGGCGTGCCGGACCCGGAGGGGACCGCCTGGTCTGGACCGGGCGCCTGGTCCCGGAGAAGGCGCCGCACCTGGCCATCGCCGCAGCTCGGCGAGCCGGTATGCCGCTCGTCCTGGCTGGTCCCCGGTCGGACCCGGACTACGTCGCTGCCCGGGTCGACCCGTTGCTCGGCGGCACGGTCGAGTACGCCGGCCACCTGTCGCACACCGACCTCGCCGCGCTGGTGGGCCAGAGCGCCGCCGCCCTGGTGACCCCGGCCTGGGACGAGCCGTACGGGCTGGTCGCCGCCGAGGCCCTGGCCTGCGGCACGCCGGTTGCCGGCTTCGCGCGCGGTGGCCTGCCGGAGGTGGTCGGCACGCCCGACGGGACGGACGTGGCGCGGCTGGTGCCCGCGGGCGACACTGCGGCGCTGGCGGCGGTGCTCCCGGACGTGGTCTCGCTGAGCCGGCAGGAGTGCCGCCGGCACGCCCTGAGCCACTGCTCGTTGGGGGTCATGGTCGACCGCTACCTCAGCCTCTATGCCGAGACCGCCGAGCTGCGGGCCGCCGCATGATCGGCTTCTACCTGCACCACGTCGGCGACGGGCACCGCACTCGCGGTGCCGTGCTGGCTCGCGCGCTCCTCGAGCTGGGCCAGCCGGTGGCTGGTCTGGGATCGGGAGGTCCGCCGAGGCAGTGGCCCGGTGACTGGGTCGAGCTCGACCGGGACGACCAGCCCGCCGTCGACCCCCATGCCGACGACCCCACCGCTCACGGGGTCCTGCACTGGGCGCCGCTGGGTCACCCTGGGCTGCTGTCCCGGCATGCGGAGCTGGTCCGCTGGGTCGAGGTCGCCCGGCCGAGCGTGCTGGTCGTGGACGTGTCGGTCGAGGTCACCCTGCTTGCTCGGCTGTGTGGCATTCCGGTCGTCGTCCTGGCCATGCCCGGGTGGCGGAGCGACCGGGCTCACAGGACGGCATACGACCTGGCGGAGCGGCTCCTGGCCCCGTGGCCGGTGACGGCGCACGGCGCCGACTGGCCGCAGCGGTGGCGCGACAAGACCTGGGCCGTCGGCGGCATCTCGCAGTTCGCCGGTCGCACGCCCGACCCGGCGCTGGCCGAGCCCGGGCGGGTGCTCGTCCTCGGTGGCGCCGGAGGCAGCGCGGTGAGCCAGGCGGACGTCGCAGCCGCTCAGGACGCCTGTCCCGGCACCCGCTGGCGGGCGGTCGGCGGGCGGCACGGCAGGGCGGCGGACCTGTGGGCTGAGCTGGCTCGCGCTGAGGTCGTCGTCACCCACGGTGGGCAGAACGCGGTGGCCGATGTCGCCACGGCTCGGCGACCCGCGGTCGTCGTCGCGCAGGTGCGCCCCCACGGGGAGCAGCAGGCGACCGCCGCGGCCGTGGAACGCCTCGGCGTCGCCGTCGGTCTCGACACCTGGCCCCGCGACCCGGGGGCGTGGCCAGACCTTCTCCACCGGGCGCGGGCCCGTCCCGGTGACGGGTGGCGGGACTGGGTGCCGAGCCGACCCGCCGAGACTGCCGCCGCCTTGCTCAACGACCTCGCAACAAGAGAGCTGGTGCTCCGATGACGACCCCCTGGACTCCCGAGGCCACCGTGGCCGTGCTCACCATCGCCTCCGGACGGCATACCCACCTGCTGGGTCAGGTGGGCGGGCTCTCCCTCGGCACGCGGCCGCCGGACCTGCACGTCGTGGTGGCGATGGGCGACGACGAGCTGCGCCGGCGCCGGGTGCCGATCTTCACCGACCGGTGGCAGACCATCACCGCCGGGATGCCGGTGGGCCGGCGGGGGCTGCCCCTGGCGGCCGCCCGCAACGAGGCCGCCCGGCTGGCTGTCGAGCAAGGAGCCGACGTGCTCATCTGGCTCGACGTCGACTGCGTGCCCAGCCGCTCGCTGGTCCAGCGCTACACCGAGGTGGTCATCGAGGGGGACCGGCCGTCGCCCGCGCTGTGGTGTGGCGACGTGGGCTATCTGCCACCCGCCCCGCCCACGGGCTACCCGCTGCAGCGGCTGGCGGAGATCGCCGAGCACCATCCGGCGCGTCCCCCGCTGCCGGTCGGCCGGACCATCCCTGAGGAGCGCTTCGAGCTGTTCTGGTCGCTCTCCTTCGCGATGGCGGCCGACGACTTCCTCCGGGTCGGCGGGTTCTGCGAGGACTACACCGGCTATGGCGGGGAGGACACCGACTTCGCCCAGGTGGTCCAGGCCGCAGGCGGCAGCCTGACCTGGGTCGGTGGCGCCACCGCCTACCACCAGCACCACGACTCGACGGCGCCGCCGGTCGACCACCGCGAGGCGATCGTGCGCAACGCCAACCTCTTCCACGGCCGGTGGGGCTGGTGGCCGATGGACGGGTGGCTGTCCGCCTTCGCCGAGCGGGGGCTGGCCCGACGGGCCGGGGAGGGGCCGGACGCCCCCTGGGAGCTGGTCGGATGACGGCAGGCACGACCCGGGTGCTGTCCGTGCCGTCGGGACACCGGTATGTCGCTCATCTCAGCGAGCCCGAGCTGCGAGCTGGAGCTGGAGCGTGCCGAGCACTCCGGGCCGCGCATCGTGCGGCTGCCCGACCCGCCGGTCGCCGGGCGCGCCACCAGGGACGTGGTGGCCCTCGCCTGCCCTGCGGGCGGACTGGGTCGCCGAGCACCATACGGAGTTCGACCTGGTCCACGCGCACTTCGGGTTCGAGTCGCGCACACCGTCGCAGCTCGGCGACTGGGTGGCGGCGCTGCGCGACCACGAACGGCCACTGGTGCTGACGGTGCACGACCTCGCCCTGCCGCACCAGCAGGACCAAGGGCCACACCTGGCCCGGCTCGACGTGCTGGTGCCCGCAGCCGACGCCGTGCTGACCCTGACCCCCGGGGCGGCCCGCGAGGTGGCGGCCCGGTGGGGTCGGGAGGCGGTCGTCGTGCCGCACCCGCACATGGCCCCGCTGGAGCTGATCGCGCAGGCCCGGCCCGAGGTGGCCAAGCCCCGCACCGGGCCGTGCCGGATCGGCGTCCATCTCAAGAGCCTGCGGGCCAACGTCGACGCGGTCGGGCTGCTGCCCGTCCTGGCCGCGGTCTGCTCGGAGGTCCCCGGTGCTCAGCTGGTGGTCCACGCCCACGCCGAGATCCTCGACCCCGGCTTCGACCGCCACGACCCAGCCGTGGTCGCGCTGCTGTCCGAGCTCAGCCGTCGCGGGACGGCCGAGGTGCACTGGGTGGCGCCGATGGACGACCAGCAGCTGTGGGACTACCTGCGCAGCCTCGACGCCTCGGTGCTGCCCTATCGCTGGGGCACCCACTCGGGGTGGCTGGAGGAGTGCCGTGACCTCGGCATCACGGTCCTGGCTCCGAACGTCGGCTACTGGGTGGAGCAGGCAGCGGTGCTCGTTTACCGTCGAGACGTGACGGGTGTCGACGCCGGGTCCCTGCGCGAGGCCGTGCGCCGGGTCGTCGACCGGGACCCTCTGGCGGCGGCCGCCTCCGTGACGCGGGCCGAGCGCGTCGGACCAGCGGCGGTCCATCGCCCTGGCGCACCGAGCGGTCTATGCGGCGGTGCTCAGCAAGGACCGGGAGCCGGCGACGTGAGCCGGCACACCGGCACCCGAAGGGTCTGCGATCGACGACCGCCGACTGCGCTACCGCGAGTTCTATGGGCTGAGCCCGCTCGGGCTGACGGGGGCTCCTCTCGTCGCGGTGCTGGGCAACGACCAGGCCGAGGCGACCCGCATCGCCCTGTCCGTCGCGGCCGCGTCGACAGTGGAGACCGTGCGGATCCCGCCGGTCCAGGAGCTGACGCCCCACGACCTGCCGCACCTCGACCGCGTCCTCGGCCGGGTGGACACCCTCGTGGTGCAGCCGATCAGGCACGGCTACCACGGGCTTCCCCTGGGCACCGACGAGGTGGTCTCCCGGATCTCACCGACAGCGCGACACGTCGTGGTCCCGAACGTCTTCTGGACCGGGCTCTACCCCTACCAGGTGCTGGTGCACGGCCAGGGCATCGCGGATCCCCCGATCGTGCCCTACCACGACGTGCGGGTGCTGGTGCATGTCGCGGGCGGTGCGGCTCCGGCACGCGCCAGGCGGGTTGCCCTGCAGGAGGTGGCCACCGACTCCCTTGCCGAGCTGCAGCGTCGGGAGCGGCGCGCCGGATCGGTCGTCATCTCCGATGTCGTGGCGACCTCCGGCAGCGGGGCCGGACACACCGTGGACCACCCGGGCAACCTGGTCCTGGTGGAGCTGGCGGCCCGGGTGCTCGACGTGCTCGGCCTCGACCCGGAGGCGGCCCAGCCCGGACACGAGCTGATGCGCTCGGTGCTCAGCCCGCTGCACGCGGAGGTGCTGCAGGCGCTGGGCGTGGACGGGGCAGAGCGGGAGGAGTGGGCCGTGGACGGGGTTGAGGTCTCGGCCGCCGAGATCGACCAGGCCCACCGTGCCTGGTATGCCGCCCACCCGCAGGCGGTCGCCGCGGGATGCGCCAGGCACGCCGGGCTGATCCGGCGACTGGGGCTTGCTGCGTGACCAGCCGGGCTGGCTGCGTGACCAGCCGGGCTCGCCGCCCCTAGGTCTGCCGGGCTTCCTCGGGCACCTGCTGGACCGGGACGACCACGACGTCCTGGAGCTTCCAGTCCAGGGAGACCAGGCGCTCGCGGGCATGCACCAGACGCTGCAGGTCGACACCGTCGCCGGAAGGCACCACGAAAGCCTCGACATGGAACACGTGACCCATGTCGCGCACCCGCACGCCGGCGTCCTCCACCCACGACAGCCGCTGCAGCTCGGCGACGCACCGGTCGACCAGCGGATGCACCTCGGCGTCGTCGTGGGTGCGCGCCCGCCCGTCGGTCAGGCCGCGCAGCGCATGGCGGATCTGCGCGACACCGTCGTGCAGGATGCTGCCGGAGATCACCAGCGCCGCCGTCGCGTCGGCCCACCACCAGCCGATGCCGATCCCGAGGATGCCCACGATGGCCGCGGCCGCGGTCATCCAGTCGGCCTTCTGCATGTCCGAGTCGGCAAACAGCACCTTGTCGTGGAGCTGCTTGGACAGCGGCATCTTGAGCCGTCCCAGGATCACCGGTCCGATCCCGGCATACACCATCACCGCGATCATCACCCAGCCCGACCAGAGCGTGTGGCCCAGCAGCGTCATCGTGCCCAGAGGCGGGTGCTCGGCGGCGAGCAGCCCGGTGGCCGAGTCGTAGACCAGGAACACCCCCACGGTCAGCAGCGCCACGGCGGCAGCCAGGTGGGCCGAGCCGATCGAGCGGTGCAGGCCATAGGGGTGCTCGACGGTCGGGCGCCTGCTCGTGCGGCGCAGCGCGATGAGGAACGAGATGGCCGGCACGGTCGAGAGCAGGTCCTCGATCCAGGCCACCTTCATCGCCTGCGAGCTGCCCATCACCAGATAGACGAGCGCGATCGTCGTGCAGAGATAGGCCAGGGTCACCCACTCGAGCCGGACCGCACTGCGCACCGCGGCCTGTTCGTCAGGCGGGATCTCGTTGTGGCCGAACCGTTCGATCCTCATCGGGCCGCCTCGTCGAGGAACTGTTCGAGGGCCGAGAGCAGCGCGTTCTCGCCCATCGGGACGGCCATCACGTGAGGCTCGAGCTGACCCTTGTCATCCGGCTGCTCGGTGTAGGGACGGGTGAGGGCCACCGACGCGACGTAGGGCGTGTCGGCAGCCCAGCCGGCCACGACGACGTCGAGCTCGTCCTCCTCCAGGCCCGTGACCAGCTCGCTCTCGGCGCCGACGACCCACTCCACCTCGGCGCCCAGGCTCTCGGCAAAGGCGATGACCAGGGCCGGCTCTGAGCCGGCTGGGGTGCCCTCGACGCCGTCCGGCAGGGTGACCCACGGGTCGTGCAGCGTGGCGCCGACGCGCAGCACCCCGGACTCCCGGACCTGGTCCAGGGAGCGACCGGGGTCGCGAGGCAGGTCCAGGCCGCAGCCGGTCAGGGCCACAGCCAGGACGACCGTCAGGACCGTCCGCAGCATGAGTCTCAACCTAGGACGGTCCGGCGCTCGGGGCGCGGTGAGTGGTCGGGTGCGAGCCAGCGTGTGAGGTTGTCGCCCCCATGGGGGCAACAACTCCACACGTTG
Organism: uncultured Actinomycetota bacterium; assembly: GCA_963781115.1. GTDB lineage: Bacteria > Actinomycetota > Actinomycetes > Actinomycetales > Dermatophilaceae > Ornithinicoccus. Next base: position 186,986 of record CAWADV010000004.1, on the reverse strand, counting down.
ACGCCGTGAACCCCAGCGACTGGGCAGGGCGGCCAGTCCTAGACTGGGTCGACACCCCCAGCGACGGGAGGCCCGTGGTGAGTGCCGGCACGGCCGATCAACGGCCGACGCGCGACCGTCGTGGCCCACGCACCGAGCCGCGGGCGGCGCCAGGGTCCGATCCCGCCCACGACACCCCCCGGGCGGCCGCTGTCCGGCAGCTCGCCCGGCAGCGTGCAGCCGAGCGTGGCCCCCTGGTCGAGATCCTGCACGACGTGCAGCGCGAGCTGGGCCACATCGACCCTGCCGACGTGCCGGTGATCGCTCACGTCCTCAACCTCTCGGTCGCTGACGTGCACGGGGTGGTGAGCTTCTACCACGACTTCCGCACCAGCCCAGGGGCACGCCATACGGTCCGGATCTGCCGGGCCGAGGCGTGCCAGGCGGTCGGCGCCCAGGCCCTGTATGACGGTGCGCGGCAGTCGCTGTCAGCCCGCCAGGACGTCGCGCTCGAGCAGGCCTTCTGCTTCGGCAACTGCGCTCTCGGCCCCACCGTGATGGTCGATGGCCGGCTGCACGGCCGGGTCGATGCGGCCACCCTCGACCGGCTGACCTCCCTGACCACCCTGGGGGCGGTGTGACCACGGTCTGGGTCCCGTGCGACTCCTCCGCCGTGGCGGTGGGCGCGGACGAGGTGGCCTCGGCGTTCCAGGAGCTGGCCACCACCCGGGGCCTCGACCTCATCGTGCGCCGCAACGGCTCCCGCGGCCTGCTCTGGGCCGAGCCGCTCGTCGAGGTGGAGACCGAGGCGGGTCGGGTCGGCTACGCCACCGTCAGCGCCGCGGACGTCGCTCCGCTGGTCGACCAGGGCCTGCTGGACGGTGCCGAGGTGACGACGTCGCAGGCCACCTCCCTGGGACTGGTCGAGGAGCACCCGTGGCTGGCCGGCCAGACCAGGGTGAGCTTTGCCCGGGTCGGGGTGATCGAGCCGACCGACCTCGCTGACTATGAGGCGCACGGCGGCTGGGCAGGCCTGCGCCGGGCGCTGGCGATGGAGCCGGCTGACGTGGTCGAGGAGGTGGTGACCTCGGGGCTGCGCGGGCGGGGCGGTGCGGGCTTCCCGACGGGCATCAAGTGGCGCACCGTGCTCGGCGCGCGCTCTGCCGACCCGGACCTGCCGACGTTCGTGGCGTGCAACCTCGACGAGGGCGACTCCGGCACCTTCGCCGACCGGATGCTGTCCGAGGGCGACCCCTTCACCCTGATCGAGGGGATGGTCATCGCCGCGCACGCCGTCGGTGCCAGCGAGGGCTACATCTACTGCCGCTCGGAGTACCCCGACGCCGTCGCGACCCTGCGCCGGGCGATCGCGCTCGCCCGTGAGGCCGGCTGGCTGGGTGAGCGGATCCAGGGCAGCGCTCTGAGCTTCGAGCTGCACCTGCGGGTCGGCGCCGGCGCCTATATCTGCGGCGAGGAGACCTCCATGCTGGAGAGCCTGGAGGGCAAGCGGGGGGAGGTGCGCGCCAAGCCGCCGATCCCGGCGCTGAGCGGGCTGTTCGGCCGTCCCACGGTGGTCAACAACGTGCTGAGCTTTGCCGCCGTGCCGATGATCCTGGCCGACGGCGGGCAGGCGTATGCCGCGCTGGGCACGGGCCGCTCCCGCGGCACCCAGGTCTTCCAGCTGGCCGGCAACATCGCCCGCGGAGGCATCGTCGAGACGGCCTTCGGGATCAGCGTGCGCGAGCTCATCGAGGGCTACGGCGGCGGCACCCGGTCGGGCCGTCCGGTGCGTGCGGCGCAGCTCGGCGGACCGCTGGGTGCCTATCTGCCGCCCGAGGGGTTCGACACCTCGATGGACTACGAGGCGCTGGCCGAGGCCGGGGCGATGCTCGGCCACGGCGGCGTCGTCGTCTTCGACGACACCTTCGACGCGGCGTCGATGGCGCGCTTCGCGATGGAGTTCTGCGCCGCGGAGTCGTGCGGCAAGTGCACGCCGTGCCGGATCGGGTCCGTCCGCGGAGTGGAGACGATCGACCGGATCCGCGCAGGGGTCGACCGCGAGCGCAACCTGGTGCTGCTGCAGGACCTGTGCGACACGATGACCCAGGGCTCGCTGTGCGCGATGGGTGGGCTCACCCCGATGCCGGTGCGCAGCGCGCTGCAGCATTTCCCCGAGGACTTCGAGAGGAGCCCGGTATGACCATCGTCGACCGTCCGCGGACCGACCGACCACGCGCCGGTGCCGCACGACCCACCTCACCGGGCGGCGCGCCCTACGCCCCCGAACGCGACCTGGGCACCCCAGCGGTGGCGGCCGACTCCACCGTCTCGGTGACGGTCGACGGCCAGCCGGTGGTCGTGCCGACCGGCACCTCGGTGATGCGGGCCGCTGCCGAGGCCGGCATCGACATCCCCAAGCTGTGCGCCACCGACTCGCTCAGCGCCTTCGGCAGCTGCCGGCTCTGCCTCGTCGAGGTGGAGGGCGGCAAGGGCACCCCGGCCTCGTGCACCACCCCCTGCGTCGACGGGATGGTGGTCCGCACCCAGACCGACCGGGTCAGGGCGCTGCGGCACGGCGTGATGGAGCTCTATCTGTCCGACCACCCCGCCGACTGCGCCGGCTGCGCCCGGGGCAGCTGCCAGATGCAGGACCTCGCCCAGCGCACCGGCGTCACCGAGGTCCGCTACGGCGTGCCGTCGCCGGCCGACGCGCAGACCCACCACCACGTCGACGGGGGCCTGGCGCGGGACACCTCCAACCCCTACTTCGACTACGACCCGCAGGCCTGCATCGTCTGCTCCCGCTGCGTGCGCGCCTGCGCCGACACCCAGGGCACCTTCGCGCTGACCGTGCAAGGGCGCGGCTTCGAGAGCCGCATCGCGCCCGGGCCGACCGACTTCCTGGGCAGTGAGTGCGTCTCCTGTGGTGCCTGCGTGCAGGCCTGCCCGACCGACGCGCTCGCCGAGAAGTCGCTGGTCAGCCTGGGGATGCCGACCCGTGTGGTCGAGACCACGTGCGCCTACTGCGGCGTCGGCTGCAGCTTCCGCGCCGAGGTCAGCGACGAGCTCGCGCTCGACGCGCCGGGCGGCACCCGGACGACCGTCGTGCGGATGGTGCCGAGCAAGTCCGGCGGCGCCAACGAGGGGCACTCCTGCGTCAAGGGCCGGTTCGCCTACGGCTATGCCAACCACGAGGAGCGGCAGCTGCACCCGATGGTCCGCGACTCCATCGAGGAGCCCTGGCGGGTCGTCTCCTGGGACGAGGCGATCGGTCGGGTGGCCACGGGCTTCCGGCAGATCCAGGAGCGGCACGGCGTCGGTGCGATCGGCGGCATCTCCTCCTCGCGGTGCACCAACGAGGAGGTGTATGTCGTCCAGAAGATGGTGCGTGCCGCGTTCGGCAACAACAACGTCGACACCTGCGCGCGGGTCTGCCACAGCCCGACCGGCTATGGGCTCAGCCAGACCTTCGGCACCTCGGCCGGCACCCAGGACTTCGCCTCGGTCGAGCAGACCGACGTCATCCTGCTGATCGGGGCCAACCCCACCGATGCCCACCCGGTCTTCGCCTCCCGGATGAAGCGGCGCCTGCGTGAAGGCGCCCAGCTGATCGTCGCCGACCCGCGACGGATCGACCTGGTCCGCAGCCCGCACGTGCAGGCGGCCCACCACCTGCCGCTGCTGCCGGGCAGCAACGTGGCCTTCGTCAACGCGATGGCGCACACGATCGTCACCGAGGGGCTGCAGGATCAGGCGTTCCTGGACGACCGGTGTGAGGACGTCGACGGTTATCTCGACTTCATCCGCCGCGAGGAGAACAGCCCGGAGCGCACCGAGTCCGCGACCGGCATACCGGCGGCCGAGCTGCGAGCCGCCGCCCGGCTCTTCGCCACCGCTCCTGCCGGCTCGATCTACTACGGGCTGGGCGTGACCGAGCACAGCCAGGGGTCGACCATGGTCATGGGGATGGCCAACCTGGCGATGATCACCGGCAACATCGGGCGTCCCGGCGTCGGGGTCAACCCGCTGCGCGGCCAGAACAACGTGCAGGGTTCCTGCGACATGGGCTCCTTCCCGCACGAGCTGCCCGGATACCGCCATATCGCCCTGGACGACGTGCGCGACATCTTCGAGTCGATGTGGGGCGTCCGGCTCGACCCCGAGCCCGGGCTTCGCATCCCGAACATGTTCGACGCCGCGATCGGCGGCTCGTTCAAGGGTGTCTACGTGCACGGCGAGGACATCGCCCAGTCCGACCCCAACCTCACCCACGTCCGCGCCGCGCTCAGCGCGATGGACCTGGTGGTCGTCCAGGACCTGTTCCTCAACGAGACCGCGCGCTATGCCCACGTCTTCCTGCCCGGCAGCTCCTTCCTGGAGAAGGACGGCACCTTCACCAACGCCGAGCGACGGCTCAACCGGGTGCGACCGGTGATGCCCAGCGTGGTCGGCAAGGACGAGTGGGCGGTCGTCTGCGAGATCGCGACCGCGATGGGCTATCCGATGCACTACGACAGCGCCGCGCAGATCATGGACGAGATCGCCGCGACCACGCCGACCTTCGCCGGCGTCTCCTTCGCCCGCCTCGACACCGAGGGCTCGATGCAATGGCCGGTCAACGAGCAGGCGCCCTCCGGCACGCCGACGATGCATGTCGGGCAGTTCGTCCGCGGCAAGGGTCGGCTGGTGCCCACGTCCTACGTGCCGACGACCGAGACGACCAACCGGCGCTTCCCGCTCATCCTCACCACCGGCCGGATCCTGACCCAGTACAACGTCGGGGCGCAGACCCGCCGGACCGCCAACTCCACCTGGCACCCCGAGGACGTCCTGGAGATGCACCCGGCCGACGCCGAGCCGCGGGGCATCCGCACCGGCGACCGGGTCGAGCTGGCCAGCCGCGCGGGTCTGACCGCCCTGCACGCAGTGGTCTCCGAGCGGATGCAGCCGGGGGTGGTCTACACGACCTTCCACCACCCGCTGACCGGTGCCAACGTGGTGACCACCGAGAACTCGGACTGGGCGACCAACTGCCCGGAGTACAAGGTGACCGCCGTGCAGGTGTCCGTCGCCAACGCCGGCGAGGCCACCCACGTACGCGCGGACGCCGACCTGGAGATGACGCGGCACGAGGACCAGCTCCCGGCGGTGCTGCGCCTGGGCGGTGACGTGGCCAGGGCCTTCGCCCACCTGCAGGGGCCGGCGGCGAGCGAGGCCGTCGCGACACACTTGCGCAAGTTCTGGGACCCACGGATGCGTCGTGCCCTCGTCGACCGGGTGCGGCACGGCGACGAGCGGGTGCCGGCCCTGCTGGGTGCCGCGGTCCACGACTACCTCGAGGGTGACATCGACCGTGCCGAGGTGGCCGAGCCTTCGGGCGGCTGAGCGACCGTGATCGCCGCGTAACATCACCCGGTGCCCTCTGCCCCACGACTGCTGACCCGCCTGGCTCCGCCTGGGCGGCGGCGCCGACCCTGGCGGTGGGTCGCCGCGGAGCCTCCTGCGTTCAGCGTGGTGGTCCCGATCCCGGCGATGGGTGGGGTGAAGATCTTCACCCGCAGAGCGCAGGTGAGTCCCGCTGGCGCCCCCGTCGTCGTGCTCGTGCACGGCCTGGGCATGTCCGGGCTGACCTTCGCCCCACTCATCCGCGAGCTGGCGCCCGATGCCGAGGTGTGGGCACCTGACCTGCCGGGCTTCGGGCGCAGCAGCAGGCCGCACCACGCGCTGGATCTCGGCGAGCTCGCGGAGTGCCTCGCGGAGTGGCTGGAGCGCACCGGCATCCGGCCCGACGCCTTCGTCGGCCACTCACTGGGGGCGCAGGTGGTCGCCCAGCTGGAGCTGCAGCGGCCTGGCACGGTGCCGGCGGCGGTGTTCGTCGGACCGACCCGCGACCCGCAGGCCCGCACCGTGCTGCACCAGACCTGGCGGCTGGCTCGCGATGCGACGCGCGAGCCGTGGGCGCTGGTGCCGCTGGCCGCCCGGGACTACCTGACGGCGACACCGGCCCGGATGGTGCGCACGATGCGCAGCGCGATGGACACCCGCGGGCTGGAGCGGGCCCGGGCGCTCGACCTGCCGGTGCTGGTCATCCGCGGGGAGCGGGATGTCGTGGCCCCGGAGCAGTGGGGACAGGACCTGGTCGCGGCGCTGCCGCAGGGCGAGCTGGCCCAGGTGCCCGGCGCCGCGCATGCGACGACCTTCTCCCACCCGGTCGAGGTCGCAGCGCTGGTCATCGCGCACGCGCGCCGGCACCGGCGCTGAGTCGAGGCGTCCGGCCGCTGGCTCGGGCCAGCGCTCAGCGGCACCCTGCAGTCAGACGACGGTCTCCTCGGTGGCCCGGCGGTGCCACAGCCAGAGCAGCACGGCCAGCACGGCGAAGCCCGCTGCGGCCAGAGCGGTGCTCAGCAGCGTCGCGGTGACCAGCGCGACGATCAGACCGGCGAGGACGGCGTTGAAGACCAGGGAGGCGAAGGTGCCCACCGAGGCGGCGGTGCCGCGGTGGGTCGGGAACAGGTCGAGGATCTCCAGCTGCAGAACGGGGAACGCGATCGCTATCGCAAAGGCGATGAGGAAGACGCCGACCACGGCGAACGGCAACCGTGGGGCCGCCAGGACCAGGACGATGTTGGCCGCCGCCGAGGCCAGCAGCACACTCATCGACAGGTCGATGATCGCTCGACGCCGCAGCCGGTGTGCCAGCCGCCCGGACAGCCAGGCGCCGATCGCCACGCCGGCGATCATCGGCACGAAGAGCACCCAGAAGTCCCGCTCTCCCAGACCCAGCAGGTCGACCACGATGATCGGCGCTCCGACGACGTAGACGAACTGCGCGGCAAAGGCCATCGCGATCGCGCCGGCCAGGCGCAGCAACGCCGGTTCCTTGCCGACCTCCCACAGGGATCGCAGCAGCGGCCGGACCTGCATCGGCTGCCGGGCGTGCGGCGGGTGGGTCTCGGGGATGGCGACGTAGGTGAGGACGGCCATCAGCACGCCATACCCCGCGATCGCCCAGAAGATCACCGGCCACGGCCCGATGCCGAGCAGCAGACCGCCGGCCACCGGGGCGACTGCGGGGGCGATCGAGAAGATCATGATCACCTGGCTCATCAGCCGGTGCGCCTCGGGGCCGTGGAACATGTCGCGGATGATCACCCGGCTGACCACGGTGGCGCCCCCGGCGAACGCTCCCTGAACGGCGCGGCAGGCCACGAGCACGGCCAGGTTGGGGGCCAGCGCCGCCCCGACCGAGGCCGCCGCGAAGCCGAGCAGACCGGCGATGATGACCGGCTTGCGACCCAGCGCGTCCGACAGCGGCCCGTGGAACACGCTCATCACCGCGAAGGCGAGCAGGTAGGTGCTGGTGACCTGCTGCATCGCGGCCTCGTCCGCGGCGAACTCCCGCCCGATCGCCTGGAAGGCCGGGAAGACGGTGTCGATCGCGAACGGGCCGATCATCGCCAGGCCGGCGAGCAGGACGGTGAGGAGCAGACTCGCGTGCTCACGAGGATGCACGGCGGGTGGAGTCACCGGCCAACACTAGGCGGTGTGGTCCCGGCGCCGGTCTGCCCCTAGCATCTGGCCATGACCGCGCTGACCCCCGCCCTGACCCGTCCGACCCTGGTCGACCATGTCATCCCGCGCTCGCTGGCCACGGATGCGGCGCTGGTCGTGGGTGGCGCCGCGCTCACCGGGCTGCTGGCGCAGCTCGCGATCCCGATGTGGCCCGTGCCGATCACCGGGCAGACGCTGGCGGTCCTGCTCGTCGGGTCGACGCTGGGCATGATGCGAGGTGCCTCCGCGATGCTGCTGTATGCCGCAGCGGGGGTCGCCGGGGTGCCCTGGTTCAGCGAGCGCTCCGCCGGGGTGGACGTCCTGTTTGGCACGACCGGCGGCTACATCGTCGGGTTCATCCTGGCCGCTGCGCTGGTCGGCTGGCTGGCGCAGCAGCACTGGGACCGGCGGTTCCTCCAGGCGGCGGTGACCTTCGTCGCCGGGTCCGGCGTCGTCTTCGCCGTCGGACTGCCCTGGCTCGCCGTGGTGACCGGCGCCGACCTGGCGACGACGCTGGAGTGGGGGCTGTGGCCGTTCATCCCGGGCGGCATCGCCAAGGCGCTCATCGCCGCGGCCCTCCTGCCCCTGGCCTGGCGCGGCGTGCGCCACCTCGACGCCGCCAAGCACGACTGAGCCACGACGGCAGGCAAGGGCAGGGCGGAGCCGTCGAGGCTGCGGACGTCGTGACTGATGCGACCGTGGCGGCGGACGGGCCGCTCCGGCTTCGTCCGATGCGCGAGTCTGACCTGGCATCTCACGCCGCCGGCTGCGACGACCCCGAGATCACCCGGTGGGTCAACGGGGGCCGGCCGAGCACTGCCTCCGAGCACCTGTCCTGGCTGCGCCGGCAGGCCGCGGGCTGGCCGGGTGGAGCCGACGTCGTCGATCTGGCCGCCGAGCTCGACGGTGTCCTGGTCGGCATCGTCGGCATCCAGCGCGGTCTGGACTACCTGCAGCCCGGCCAGGTCAACCTCACCTACACCGTCTATCCGCAGCATCGGCGGCAGGGCCTGGCGACTCGCGCGACGGCTCTGTCGATGGACGCCGCGCGGACGCGCTGGCCCGGGCAGGTGCACGAGTTCGTGATCCGCTGTGACCCGGCCAACGCGGCCTCCGCAGCCGTCGCGCGCTCGCTGGGGTTCACCGACCTCGGGCTGGTGGAGGAGCCGGAGGGGACCCTCCACCGCTTCGTCCGGTACGCCGAGGGTGCGTCTCCACCGACGCCCCGCCGCGTCGGCTGAGGCCCGAGCCGACAGCCGTCCGGGCCATCGTGTGCCCGCTTGTCACTCACCGCGGCTGTTGCTCACTGGCCGCGGTCGATCGCCCGCGGTGAGTGCCGATGAGGCGCGGTGAGTGCAGACGATGCGTGCGCGGAGCCCGGATCAGAGCTGAGCGCTGCGCAGGTCAGCCGCTACAGCCGGCACCTGCTGGTGCCGCAGATCGGGATGGCCGGCCAGTGCCGCTGTCCGGGTCTTGAAGGGTTGCATCGTCCTTCTCCTTCTCGTGGCGATTCGTGGTCGGCCTCAGCCGCTGTACGTGGTCCAGGGCTCATCGACGAGGAACGTCACTGACTCGGCGACGTCGGTGACTCGGGCCACCGACTCGGCACCCGCGCCGGCCGGAGTACCGGCCGCGACGACGACCACCGTGCCTTCCACGTCGAGGATCCAGAAGCGGTCAGTCCACGGGCACCACCACCAGCGACCTCCGTTGCCCTCACCCGAACCGGTCTCGAAGACGATCGGTTCAACGCCGACCTGGCATGCGGCGAAATCCTCACCCAGCGGGCTGGTCAGCTCCAGGTAGAGCCCGCTATACCCGCCGAGCTCGACCGGCACCGGCCGGGTGGTACTGGTGCTCTGCTGTGCCTCGAACGCCGCGGCCAAACGCTGGACGCTGTTTCCGGGCAGCGATGGCACGTCCGGGTCGCACGGGTCACCAGTGACGCTGACCGTTCCCCGGTAGAACACCTGTCCGGGGAACTCGTCGAGGTCGATCTCGTCATGGGTCCACATGGTGGTTTCGCGGGTCTGGTAGCCCGACGGCACGTCAAACACAGCCAACGGTGCACTCACCTGGCCCTGGATGGGCATCGCCCAGCGGCCGGGGCCGTCAAGAACTATGCTGCGGCCCACCACTCGGTAGGCGTCCGCCTCGGTGCTCGGCTCAGAGCTGGCGGCCGCCGAGTCCGAGCTAGGCGTCGCAGACCCTGAGCTGGCCGTCACCGCGGTGGGGGTCTGGGTGGAACAGCCGGAGGCCAGCAGCGCGAGCGCTGCCAGTGCCGCTGCCTGAGTCGTCATGTGTCGCATGGTCCTTCTCCTTCTGGTGGGTGGATCCCGCCACCATCGACCGCGCTGGTATCGGGTGGCCGCCGGTGCGGTATCAGCCGGGTATCAGCGCTGTTGACGTCGGCCGGCGCCGGGTCGACACTCGAAGGCGTGGGTGTCGCCGTGCTCGGACCGCTCGAGATCGACGGCCACGCGAACGGAGTCAGCCCCCGGGACCGCGTGGTCCTGTCGGCGTTGGTGGTGGGTGGGGGCCAAACGGTGAGCGTCGATGCGCTGGCGGACTCGCTGTGGGGCCAGGAGCTCCCGGCAAGCTGGGCCAAGGTGGTGCAGGGCTGCGTCGTTCGCCTACGCAAGGCTCTGGGGGCGGCCGCGATCGACTCGAGCTCCTCGGGCTACCGGCTGACCCTGAACGACGACGAGGTGGACCTTCGACGGTTCGAACGGCTCCTGCAACGCGGCAGCGAGGCTCTGGACGCAGATGACCCGGGACGTGCGGCCCACCTCGTGAGCGAGGCGCTGGACCTCTGGCGCGGCAACCCCCTGGCCGACCTCGAGGACTGGGAGCCCGGTCAGGTGGAGGCCGCGCGGCTCGACGGGCTCCGGATGGACGCCGAGGAGCTCCTGGTCCAAGCCGAGATGAGGGCAGGGCACGCACGGGCCACGCTGGAGCGGGCCCGGACCCTGGTCGCCCAGGCGCCGTACCGGGAGCGGCGGTGGGTGCTGCTCGCGACGGCTCTGCACCAGACCGGGCGACAGGCCGAGGCGCTCGCCGCGGTGACGCGGGCTCGCAGGATGCTCGCCACCGAGCTCGGGATCGACCCTGGCCACGAGCTGGTCGCCCTGGAGTCCTTGTTGCTCCGGCAGGACCCGTCACTACGACCTCCCGAGGAGCGGACGACCAGTGCCCTGTGCCCCTATCGCGGGCTGCTGCCCTACGGCGCCGACGATGCCGACGCGTTCTTCGGCCGCGAAGACGACGTGGCGGCATGCCTGAGGCGGCTGCGAGACACCCACGTCCTGGCGGTGGTCGGCCCGTCCGGAGTCGGGAAGTCCTCGCTCGTCCTCGCCGGTGTGGTGGCCGCGCTGACGCGCGTCGGCAGCCCCGTCCTGGTGACCGCCCCCGGTAGCCGGCCCGTCGAGTCGCTGGACGGGCTCAAGCCCGGTGGTCGGCAGACCCTCGTCGTGGATCAAGCGGAGGAAGCCGTCACCGCCTGTCGCGATGCCGCGGAACGGGCGCAGTACTTCGCCGCGCTCGCATCGCACGTGGGCGCGGGCGGGTCGCTGGTGCTCTCACTGCGCGCGGACCACGTCGGTGACCTGGCCTCCTACCCCGACATCGCCCGGATCCTCGAAGCCGGGCTGTACCTGCTCGGTCCGATGGGACGAGCAGAGCTGCGCAGCGCGGTGGAGGGCCCCGCTCACCGGGCTGGTCTGCGGCTCGAGCCGGGGCTGGTCGACCTGCTCGTCCTCGAGCTCGAGGGTGAGCCCGCAGCCCTGCCGCTGCTGTCCCACGTCCTGCGCGAGACGTGGGAGCGGCGCGAGGGGCCGACGCTGACCGTCGCCGGCTACCAGGCGACCGGCGGGATCAGGCACGCGGTGGCGCACTCGGCGGAGTCGCTGTATGACTCGCTGGAGCCGGCGCAGCGCGACCGGCTCCGCCACCTGCTCCTGCGCCTGGTGGTGCCGAGCGAGGGCGGCGAGGCAGTCCCGGTGCGCGTGCCACGCGCCAGGATCACCGCGGATGAAGCCCACCTCAGGCTGGTCGAGCAGCTGATCGGCGCGCGCCTGGTCAGCATCGACGGGGACACCGTCCAGATCGCCCACGAGGCATTGGTCCGGGTGTGGCCGCGGCTGCGGGGGTGGCTGGAGGACGACGTCGAGGGGCAGCGGCTCTTCCGGCACTTGGCAGGTGCGGCCGAGGCGTGGGAGGCGATGAGCCGGCCGGGGAGTGAGCTCTACCGTGGGAGCCGCCTGACCCGGACGCTCGACTGGCAGCACCGGGCGCAGCCTGACCTCAGTGAGAGCGAGTCGGCGTTCCTGGAGGCGTCGGCTGCCGCGTCGACGTCGGAGCTGCACGCCGCGCAGCAGCGGATCCGGCTTGAGCGGCGCGTGAACCGGCGGTTGCGGGGTGCGCTGGCTGGGGTTGCGGTGCTCAGCGTCATTGCCCTGCTGGTCGGCGCGGTGGCGCTGGGTGCCGCCCAGCGGGCTGACGAGGAGCGCAACCGGGCCGACGGCGCTGCCGACCTCGCCGACGCCAGGCGAGCCGCGGTCGTGGCGCACGAGCACCCGGACCTCTCCTTCTCGCTGCTCCTGGCGGTCGCGGCGTTGGAGGTGGACACCTCGGCGCAGACCTGGGAGACCCTGGCTTCGGTCCTCATGCGGTCCCCTGCGTTGCTGTCCGTGCGCGACCCCGGGGGCTTCGTCACCGACCTGACAGCCAGCCCCGACGGCACGATGCTGGCGGTGAGCCGGGTCAATGGTCTCCTCCTGCTTGACGGAGAGACATTGCTACCCCTGCCGTTCGCGGACGACACCCCGTCGAGCGGGGTGGCCTTCGCCCCGGACAGTCGCACGCTGGCGCTCGCGGTGAACCAGTGGCAGGGGACCAACGCCGCACCTCGGATCGATCCGCAGCCGATCCGGCTCTACGACATGCCCGAGGGCACTCTTGCCGATCGTCAGCTCGGCGGGTTCCCCCCGGACGGCGGGTCCGTCGAGTACGCCCTCGACTTCAGCGCGGACGGGCGGCGCCTGGTTGCCGCCGTGGACGTCTACGACCCCGCCACGCGCGATTTCGAGCCGGGGACCGCAGCGACGGTCTGGGACCTGGCCGATCCCTCCGCGCCGCTGTTCCAGGTCACGGTGCCGAACTACGACCCGATCCTGAAGCTGAGTCCAGATGGCACGCGTCTGTACGTCGCGGTGACCGGCCCGACCCCGAAGCGCGACATCCGGGCCTATGACGTCGACTCGGGCCGGCTGCTGGACACGAACTCCTCCGCGTCGCCGAACAACATCGGCCAGCCCGCAGGGGCCCTGCGCCCGGACGGGTCGACCCTGGCCCTCAGTGCCGGCAGCAGCGTGCTGCGCATGGACACCCGGACCCTGAAGGCGGTGGGCCCGGCCCTGGGCAGCGGTGACGGTGACTCGGTCGAGCACGTGGAGTACTCCCCCGATGGCTCACGTCTTGCCGCGGTCACCGCCAAGGGAACGATTGTGGTGTGGGACGCGGACACTGGCGTGGAGCTGCGCCGGTTCGAGAACGGAGATCTGCCATGGGGTTTCAGCTTCTCCAGCGACGGGGAGACGATCCACAGCGCAGGGTGCGCCGCTCAAGAGGTGGGACCTGACGGGACATCACGAGATGTTTGCGGTGGGATCCGCCACCAAGCCGGGTGACTTCACCGAGTCCCTGGCGGCACCTGATGGTCACACCCTCATGCGCGAGCAAGGCGGCCTCCTCTGGTTCGTCGACGACGACACCGGTCGCCAGACCTCGAGGGTGCCGACGTCGACGCGGTTCGCGTACCACGGTTGGTCGCCCGACTCAAGGTGGCTGTGGAGGAGCGACCGAGGGCTCTTGGAGGTCTGGGAGTCCGCGACGGCCCGGCTGGTCGCGCAGCGGGAGCTCACCGGCACCGTCGCCATGGCGGCCTTCAGTCACGCCAGCGACCGGGTGTACGTCACCCTCCGTGAGGAGGGTGTGCTCCTTGTCCTGGACCGCGCGACCCTGGAACCCGTCGGGGCACCGATCGAGCTGGGCGCTCTCGCCACGGGATTTGCCCCCGATCCCGACGGTCAGTCGGTCTGGGTGGTCGCCCAGGACGGTGCGGTCCGCAGCGTGCTTCCCGGCAGCGGAGAGGTGGAGCAGGTGGCGCCTCCCGGCACGTTCGCGTGGGGAACCTACGACGTCGACATCTCTCCCGACGGCGCCCGAGCGTTGGGATCCGTCGGTGAGTCGGCCGTGCAGCTCTTCGACACGACGACGTGGGCGCCGATGGGGCCCGCGGCAGGACGGACTGAGCACGACGGCACCTACGACCTGTCTCCGGACGGCCTGCAGTTTGCCGCGCTCGTGGCCGACGAGATCGCCCTGTATGACGGGAGCACGGGCGCTCGGCAGGCCACCATCACGTTCCCAGACGCGACCTCCACGACCCGGATCAGATACCTGCCGGACAGCAAGGGACTGCTCGTGACCGACCAGGCCGGGCGGACCTGGACGGTCGACACGAGGCGGGAAGCCTGGGTGAGCCGCGCCTGCGGACTCGCCGGGCGCAACCTCTCGCAGGCGGAGTGGAGGGAGTACTTCCCCGGTCGGACATACGAGGCGACCTGTCCCCAGTGGCCGGCCGGTGGCTGACCGCTTGCGCGACACCCGCGGGCTCCGGACCCGGACCGTCTGGCGGGACGAGGTGTCTCGCCCGTTCGTGGAGGGGCCGGGGTGCGCGAGACTGTGCGGGTGCCCGACTCCCTGCCGCCTCTGGTCCAGCCAGGCCCGCCGCTGAGCGCCGGGCAGGTCAGCCGCTACAGCCGGCACCTGCTGGTGCCGCAGATCGGGATGGCCGGCCAGCGACGCCTGCGCAACGCCAGGGTCGCCGTGGTCGGGGCCGGTGGCCTGGGCAGCCCGGTGCTGGCCTACCTGGCCGCGGCGGGGGTCGGCGCACTCACGGTCATCGACGACGACGACGTCGACCTGACCAACCTGCAGCGCCAGGTGCTGCACTCGACCGCGACGATCGGCGTGCCGAAGGTCGACTCCGCGGCCCGGGCGCTGCATGCCCTGAACCCCGACGTCGCCGTCTCCCCCCGTCATACGCGGCTGACCAGAGAGAACGCCGAGGACCTCCTCGCCGGACACGACGTGGTCGTGGACGGCGCCGACAACTTCGACACCCGGTATGTCGTGTCCGACGCGTGCGTGGCCCTGGGGCTGCCCGTCGTCTGGGCGGCGGTGCTCCGCTTCGACGCGCAGGTGTCCACGTTCCTGCCGGGGGTCGAGGGGGCGGTCACCCTGCGCGACCTCTTCCCGGTGCCTCCGCACCCGGAGGACGTGCCCTCCTGTGCCGAGGCCGGGGTGCTCGGCGCCCTGGTCGGCCAGGTCGGCGCGGTCATGGCGACCGAGGTGGTCAAGCTGGTCTGCGGGTTCGGCGAGCCGCTGGTCGGCCGGGTGCTGCTGGTCGACGCGCTGACCCAGCGCACCCGAGAGGTGCCGTTGCGTCCGGTCGGTGCTGTGGTCGCGCCCGTGGCCCGGCCCGACTCGCGCGAGGTGCTGCCCCTGCGGACGCTCACCCCGGCTCAGGTCAGCGCCCTGCTCGGCGCCGAGCCGGCCCCCCTGGTCCTGGATGTCCGGGAGCCCGCAGAGCACGCCCTCGGGATGGTGCCGGGCGCCCGGCCGGTCCCGGTCGGCCAGGTGCTCGCCTGGGAGGACCTCGCGGCGTTGGGACCGCACGGACCGGTGGTCGTCTACTGCAAGTCCGGACCCAGGGCCGAGCGCGCCGCCGCGCACCTGGTGCGCCTGGGACATCCGGACGTCGCGGTGATGGACGGCGGGATCGTGGCGTGGATCGACACCGTCGACCCCTCACTGCCACAGTACTGAGATGAGCCCCCCGGTGGAGCACGACGCGATCGTCCTCGCCGGTGGCCGCGGGGAGCGGCTCGGGGGTGTGGACAAGTCCTCGCTGGTGATCGGTGGTCAGCCGTTGCTCGGCCACGTGCTCGCCGCCGCGTCGGCTGCCAGGACCGTCGTCGTCGTCGGCCGGGTGCAGGCACCGGACGGCGTGATGGTCACCTCGGAGGACCCGCCGGGTGGCGGTCCGGTGGCGGGGATCGCGGCGGGTATGGCGGCGCTCGGGGACCAGCCTGCCCCGTGGGTGCTGGTGCTCGCGGTCGACCAGCCCGGTGCGCGACCGGCCGCGCTGGCGCTGCTGGCCGCGATCGAGGCGACCCCGGAGAGTGTCGACGCGCTGTGCCACGTCGACCGGGCCGGACACGAACAGTGGCTGCTCACGGCCTACCGCACCCGCAGCCTGCAGCACGCCCTGCTGGAGCTGGGCGACTCCCAGGGGGTCGCGGTCCGACGCCTGGCCGCGCTGCTGCGGTTCGCGCACGTGGCAGAGGGCGGGGAGTTCGTCGGCGACATCGACACCTGGGCCGACGCCGAGGACTGGGAGCGACGCCTGAGTCCCTGAGCGTGCGTGCGACGATGGCCGGCAGAGATCCGACCGGAGGGGAGACGCATGGCCAGAGTGCGCTACTTCGCGGCGGCCGCCGAGGCAGCCGGCACGACTGAGGAGCAGGTCGGCGCCGATGACCTGGGCAGCCTGCTCGACCGGCTGGTCGAGATGCACGGGTCAGGGCTGGGGCAGGTCCTTCAGCGCAGCTCGGTGCTGCACGAGGGGCAGTATGTCTCCGACCGGGCGACCGGCCTGCGGCACGACTCTGTCCTGGACGTGCTGCCGCCGTTCGCGGGGGGCTGAGCCTCAGCCGCCGATGGCGCTCATCGGACGGTGCGGTTGCAGGAAGTCCGGGGCGTCGATGCCATGACCGGGCTTCTTCGCGCCGATCGAGGCGCGGAACAGGTCGGCCAGCGCTTCCGGTGAGGCCCCCGCGCGCAGGGGAGTGCGCAGGTCCGTCTCACCCGCGGCGAACAGACAGTTGCGGACCTGTCCGTCCGCGGTCAGCCGCACGCGGTCGCATGCCCCGCAGAACGGCGCGGTGACCGAGGCGATGACTCCCACCGTCGGGGCGGACCCGTCCGGTGAGGTCGGCACGCCGGGTCCGGAGACGGCAAAGCGCTCCGCCGGGGCCGAGCCGCGGCCGGGGAGGGGGGTCAGCTCGTAGGCCGTGCGCAGCCGGGTCAGGATCTCCTCGCCGGTGACCATGCCGGCGCGGTTCCAGGTGTGGCCGGCATCCAGCGGCATCTGCTCGATGAACCGCAGCTGGTGTCCGTGCTCGAGGGCATAGCCGAGCAGGTCGACAGCCTCCACGTCGTTGATGCCGCGCATCAGCACCGTGTTGAGCTTGAGCGGCGTCAGGCCGGCCGCGGCGGCCGCCTCGATGCCGGCGAGGGTGTCGTCCAGCCGGTCGCGTCGAGCCAGCGTGACGAAGGTGTCGTGGCGCAGCGTGTCGAGGGAGATGTTGACCCGCGTCAGCCCGGCGTCCACCAGGGCCGGGGCCATCTTGTCCAGGCCGAGCGCGTTGGTCGTCATCGACACCTCGACACCCATCGCTGCCACCCCGCGCACGACGTCGACGAGGTCGGGGCGCAGCAGCGGCTCACCGCCGGTGAGCCGGACCTCCTCGATCCCGAGCGAGACGGCGACCTCGACCAGGGCCAGCAGCTCGACCGTGGTGAGCAGCGTCGGCTTGGGCAGCCAGAGCATGCCCTGCTCGGGCATGCAGTAGGTGCAGCGCAGCGAACAGCGGTCGGTCAGCGAGACCCGCAGGTCGCGGTGCACCCGTCCGTAGGAGTCGACCAGCCCGGCTGTCATCAGTGGTCCCAGCCGACGATCTGGTCGAGGATGTGCGGCAGCAACGGGAGCAGGGCCTGCGCCGACTGCTCCACCCCCTTGACGCTCCCGGGCAGGTTGACCAGCAGGGTGCCCACGGTCCCGGGCTTGCTGCCCTCCGCGTCCGCGACGCCGACCATGTCCGCGGGACAGGGCGGCGAGCGGAGTGTGGAGGGCGCCCTCACGGCGCAGGTGCTCGGCGACGCCCACCAGCTCACGGGTGACCAGGTCGCGCGTCGCCTCTGGGGTGTAGTCGCGGGGGGAGACGCCCGTCCCGCCGGTGGTCAGCACCATCGCGAAGCCCTCGGCGATCGCCTCGGTGAGTGCGGCGCGGACCGGCTCGCGGCCGTCCGGGACGACACGGGGACCGGTGACCTCATAGCCGGCGTCGCGGAGCAGGCCGACGAGACGGGGGCCGCTGCGGTCCTCGCGACTGCCGCCGGCAGCGCGGTCACTGACCGTGATGACCAACGCGGTCACGGGCTCCTGGGTGTGGGACATCTGTTCCATCGTAGGCGTCCTGAGTGAGCACACGGTCCGGCCGGGTGTAGAGGTTGAACCGCCCGCTGCGCACGAAGCCGGCCAGTGTCATGCCGACCTCGGCCGCCGTCTGGACGGCCAGCGAGCTCGGAGCCGACACCGCGGACAGCATCGGGATGCCGGCCAGGTAGGCCTTCTGGGTCAGCTCGAAGGAGGCCCGGCCGCTGACCTGCAGGACGGTCCCGGTGAGCGGGAGACGATCGGCCAGCACCGCCCAGCCGACCACCTTGTCCACGGCGTTGTGCCGTCCGACGTCCTCGCGGACCACCAGCAGCTCGCCGTCGGCGGTGAACAGGCCGGCCGCGTGGAGGCCGCCGGTCTGCTCGAAGGTGGGCTGCTCCGCTCGGAGGCGGTCCGGGAGGGCGACGAGCACCTCGGGCGCGACGACGAGCGGGTCGGAGGCCACGTCATACCGCGCCTGGACGGTGAGCGCCTCGATGCTGGCCTTGCCGCACACGCCGCAGGACGAGGTGGTGTAGAAGCTGCGGGCGATGTCGAGGTCCGGCGGGGCGACACCGGGGGACAGGGCCACCTCGATGACGTTGTAGGTGTTCTGCGCGAGGCCGTCGTCGTCGTCGGTGACCGACCCGGCGCAGTAGCGGGCGGTCGTCACGTCGGCGCTGGAGCTGATGACTCCTTCGCCGGCCAGCCAGCCGTGGACCAGCTCGATGTCGTGGCCCGGCGTGCGCATCGTGACCGCCACCGGCTGCTCACCGAGCCGGATCTCCAGCGGCTCCTCGACGACCAGGCTGTCGGGGCGTTCGGTCACCGAGGTGGCGCCGTCGGCGAGTCGCACCCGCACGGTGCGGTGCCGCGAGGTGACCCTGCCCATGGCGCCCACTCTCTCGCATTTTGGTAGGCGTTTGGGACGGCCGTCCCGCATTTTGGTAGGGGTTTGTGACACTCCCTGGCCTCTCTTGCTGGCTGTGCAGACTGCGTCCGACCGGCGAGGCCTGTCTCAGGAGGTGGATTTCTGACCGGGTGCTCCGTCAGAAATCCCTCCCAAAATGCGTGGGGACCGTCAGAAACGCCTACCAAAATGTGGGGGTGACAGCGACCCCTTCGGCGACTCGGCACCTGCTCGACGTGCGGCCACTGCGGCTGTCCGCGCCCTACCGCCGCCTGTGGGTCGGCACCAGCCTGTCCGGCATCGGCCTGCAGCTGACCACCGTCGCCGTCCTCTACCAGGTGTGGGAGCTGACCCGCAGCCCGTTCTGGGTCGGCATGATCGGCATCGCCCACGCCGTGCCGATGATCGTCCTGGGTCTGGTCGGCGGCACGCTGGCCGACGCCGTCGACCGGCGCCTGCTGGTGCGGTGGACCACGTTCGGCCAGATCGCGGCCAGCCTCGGGCTGGCGGCGCAGGCGCTCGCCGGGCTGGACAACCTGGCGGTCGTGCTCGCGCTGGTGTCGGTGCAGGCCGGCGCCGGGGCCCTGGGTGCCCCTGCCCGCCGCACGTTCATCCCGCGCCTGCTGCCCCGCGAGCTGGTCGCGGCGGGCATCGCGCTGCAGATGCTGGCGTTCCAGGGGGCGATGCTGCTCGGCCCGGCTCTCGGCGGGCTGATCATCGGGGAGTGGGGCGTGACCGTCTGCTACGCGGTCGACGCCGTCACCTTCCTCGCCTCGCTGTATGGCGTGTGGCGGCTGCCGCCGATGCGCCCCGAAGGGGGCGGCCGACGACCCGGCGCCCGTGCGGTGGTGGAGGGCCTGCGCCTGATCCGGCGGCTCCCCACGCTGCGGGGCAGCTTCCTCACCGACCTGTTCGCGACAGTGCTGGCGTTCCCCATCGCGCTGTTCCCGATGATCAACGACCAGCGCTTCGACGGCGACCCGCGGACCTTGGGGCTGTTCCTGTCGAGCATCGCGGTGGGCGGCGTCGCCGCCGGCCTGGTGTCGGGTGCGGTGACCCGAGCCCGGCGGATCGGTCTGGTGCAGCTGGCAGCAGCCCTGGTCTTCGGCCTGTGCATGGTCTGCTTCGGCCTGGCCGCACCACTGTGGCTGGCGCTCGGGGCGCTGGTCGTCGCCGGTGCCGCCGACACCGTCTCGGTGACCTCTCGAGCTGCGCTCGTGCAGCTCGAGACGCCCGACAGCCACCGGGGGCGGGTCTCCTCGGTGGAGCACATCGTCGGTGTCGCCGGACCCGACCTGGGCAACTTCCGGGCCGGGCTGGTCGCCGGTGTCAGCTCTGCGTCGTTCGCCCTGGTCAGCGGGGGGATGGGGTGCGTCGTGGGCGTGCTGATCGTCGCCTGGCGCAACCGCGACCTGCGCGACTATGTCGTGCAGCACGATTCGGCCGTGGACTAGCTCCTCAAGCTCAGCGGTCTCGGTCAGCCGCCTTCGACGGTCTGCTTGAGGCCGTCGAGCATCTGCTGCCAGTTGTCACCGAACTGCTCCGCCTGCTCGGCCGAGTCGTTGCCGTCCTGGCTGAGCTCCACGAGCGACCCGTCACCGTGGGGGTGATCTCGTAGGTGACCGTGTGGTAGCTCTCCGGCTCGTCGGGCTCGCCCATGAGCGGGCTGTAGTGCGTCATGGACAACCGGGTCGGCTCGTCGTAGACCAGGATCTCGCCCTTGTCCTCGTACGTCTCGCCGTTCATCTCCCCCTTCCACCGGATGTCGCTGCCGACCGCCCAGTCGGTGGTGACCTGTGATCCCATCATCCAGGTCGCGATCTGCTCCGGGTCGGTCAGCGCGTCCCACACGGACTGCGGGCTGGCCTCGATCTGTGCCTTGGCGCGTGCCACGTGATCTGTCATCACCCCATACAACACCCGTGGCACCACCGCGTGCATCCCGGCGGCGCCAGTCGTCAACCGAGCGGTGCGCGGTCTCGATCGACCTCCACCTCGAGGGTCGGGTTCACCGCATGCCGCGCGTCGCGACGGTTGGCCAGGACGCTCGTCGCCGTCGCGAGCGCCAGGATGCCGACGATGACGCCCAGTGAGGCCAGGGTCGGGATCTCGGGCACCCAGGCCCACACTCCGTGGGCCCAGTGGAGCACGAGCTTGACGCCGATGAACGCGAGGATCGCGGCGAGGCCGTGGCCCAGGTGGCGCAGCGAGCCGAGCGCCCCCTCGACGACGAAGTAGAGGGCGCGCAGGCCCAGCAGAGCGAAGGCGTTGGTCGCGAACACCAGGTAGGGGTCGCCGGTGATGCCGTAGACGGCGGGCACCGAGTCGATGGCGAAGACGATGTCGGTGGCGAGGATGGCCACGATGACCAGCGCCAGCGGGGTGAGCGCGCGGCGGCCGGCCTGTATGACGGTGAGGCGAGTGCCGGCATAGGTGTCGGTGACCGGCATGAAGCGGCGGATGAAGCGCACCGAGCGGATCGAGCCGATGTCGATGGCCTTGTCCTCGTGCGACATCGCGTCGCGCAGCACCTTGACCGCGGTGACGAGCAGCACCGCCCCGAACAGCAGGAACGCCCAGGAGAACGTCAGGATCAGCTGAGCGCCCAGCGCGATGAAGATGCCGCGCAGGATCAGCGCTCCGACGATGCCGATGAGCAGCACACGCTGCTGCAGCTCGCGCGGCACGGCGAACGCCGTGAGCAGCAGGAGGAAGACGAAGAGGTTGTCGACCGAGAGCGACTTCTCGACCAGGTAGCCGGTGTAGTACTCCAGGCCGCGGTCACCCCCGTAGGCCTGCCAGATCCACCCGCCGAACGCCACCGGGATGGCGACGTAGAAGGCCGACCAGCCCAGAGCCTCCCTCATCGAGACCTCGTGCGGCTTGCGAGTG
Source organism: uncultured Actinomycetota bacterium (assembly GCA_963781115.1). Classification (GTDB taxonomy): domain Bacteria; phylum Actinomycetota; class Actinomycetes; order Actinomycetales; family Dermatophilaceae; genus Ornithinicoccus. Next base: position 165,372 of record CAWADV010000004.1, on the reverse strand, counting down.
ATCAGGAAGTCGGCGACGACCAGCGCGATGACCGCGCCGATCGTCAGGGCCCACAGGGTGGGTGTGCCGATCGAGTCGAGTGCGGGTGCAGGCTCTGCGGCAGCGAGCACGGACGGGGGCAAGGACGAGAACACAGGTCTCCTCAAGACGGGACGGTCTTGAGGTCTCCTTCACCGCCCGGATGCCCGATCGGCGCCGCACCGGGACCACCACGGGGTGGACGTACTGACCGGCACGAGCTTGGGAAGTACTCCCCTCGTGAGCAAAGTGTAGGAAACCGTCGCGGGGTGGCACAACTTCGGTGCACACTGACCCCGTGGCCACCGCCGATGTCGAGGTTCTGTCCCGACTCCTGGACGCGTTCAACGCCCACGACCTGGACCAGATCATGACCTTCTTCACCGACGACTGCGTCCTGCAGATGCCGCGCGGCGCGGAGCCCTGGGGGACCCGCTTCGAGGGCGCTGCCGCCGTGCGGCAGGGGCTCGGGCAGCGGTTTGCCGGACTGCCCGACGTGCACTACGGCGAGGACGACCATTGGGTCGGCGACGGCCATGGGGTCTCCACCTGGCTGCTCACCGGGACCACGACCGCCGGCGAGTCCGTGCGGGTGCGCGGCTGCGACCTTTACGACTTCGCCCCCGACGGGCTGATCTCGCGCAAGGACTCCTACTGGAAGATCGTCCAGACCTGAGGTCCTCCCGCGGATCAGCCTGGGTGGCCGCTCTTTGGCGAAACTGCGGAGAAACAGGGGCGAAACACCGCCCCCCTAGCGTGACGGCGTCCGGTCGGTTCCCCACCTGGGGGCCGTGCGACAGCCCGCAACCCAGGCGAGGGGGTCACGCATGCACCTGTCACCCGCAGACACCGAGAAGCTGCTGCTCGCCGTCGCCGGCATGGTGGCCCGGGACCGGCGCGAGCGCGGTGTGCTGCTCAACTACCCCGAGACGGTCGCCCTGCTGTCGACCTGGGTGATCGAGCAGGCCCGGGAGGGCGCCACGGTGGCCGAGCTGATGAGCACGGGCCGGGAGGTGCTCGCACCCGATGAGGTGATGGACGGCGTCGCCGAGATGGTGGCCGAGGTGCAGGTCGAGGCGACCTTCCCCGACGGCCGCAAGCTGGTCACCCTGCACCACCCGGTGGGCGGGGTCACCGGCAGCCAGCACCGGATCGGCGAGGGGACGGTGGCGCTCAACGCCCGACCCCCCGAGGGACAGCTGACCCTGGTGATGACCAACACCGGTGACCGGCCGATCCAGGTCGGCTCGCACCTGCACCTGCCCGACGCCAACGGTGCGCTGGACTTCGACCGCGAGGCCGCGCACGGTTTCCGCCTCGACATCGCCAGCGGCACGTCGGTGCGGTTCGAGCCCGGTGTCACGCGTCAGGTCGCCGCCGTGACGGTGCAGGGCAGGCGGCGGGTGCCCGGCCTCCAGGTCCGCGACGAGGAGCAGGGGTGGCTCGATGGCTGAGCTGAGCCGCGCGGCATACGCCGCCCTGTACGGGCCCACCGTCGGCGACCAGGTGCGCCTGGGCGACACCGACCTGTGGATCGAGGTCGAGCAGGACTGGACCCGGGGCGGGGAGGAGGCGGTCTTCGGCGGGGGCAAGTCGATCCGCGAGTCGATGGCCCAGGGGCTGCGCAGCAGCGCCGAGATGGCGCTCGACACGGTGATCACCAACGTCCTCGTGCTCGACCACTGGGGCATCGTGCGGGCCGACGTCGGCATCCGCGACGGACATATCGTCGCGCTGGGCAGGTCCGGCAACCCCGACATCGCCGACGGCGTGCACCCCCAGCTCGAGATCGGCCCAGGCACGGACGTCATCTCGGGCGAGGGCCGCATCCTCACTGCTGGTGGGGTCGACCTGCACGTCCACTTCCTGTCCACCAGCCAGGTGCACGAGGCGTTGGCGACGGGCATGACCACCCTGGGCGGCGGTGGGACCGGACCGTCCGAGGGGTCCAAGGCCACCACCGTGACCCCCGGCCCGTGGCACCTGGGGCAGGCCCTGCGCGGACTGGACCACCTGCCGGTCAACGTGCTGTTGATGGGCAAGGGCAACACGCTCTCCCAGCCGGGGCTGCGCGAGCAGGCGCTGGCCGGGGCCGCGGCCTACAAGGTGCACGAGGACTGGGGCTCGACCCCCGCCGCGATCGACGCCGCACTGCGGGCGGCCCAGGAGTTCGGCCTGCAGGTGGCGCTGCACAGCGACAGCCTCAACGAGGCGGGCTATGTCGACTCCACCCTGCGGGCGATCGGCGACCGCACCATCCACGCCTTCCACACCGAGGGCGCAGGCGGTGGCCACGCCCCCGACATCATCACCATCGCCGGGCAGCCCAACGTGCTGCCGGGATCGACCAACCCGACCCTGCCGCATACGGTCAACACCGTCGCCGAACATCTCGACATGCTCATGGTCTGCCACCACCTCAACCCGGCCGTGCCGGAGGACCTGGCCTTCGCCGAGTCGCGGATCCGGGCCACGACCATCGCCGCCGAGGACCTGCTGCACGACATGGGCGCGCTGTCGATGACCTCCTCGGACGCCCAGGCGATGGGGCGGATCGGCGAGGTCGTCACCCGCACCTGGCAGGTCGCCCATGTGATGAAGCACCGGGTCGGCGCGCTCGGCGAGACCCTCCCGGCCGACAACGAGCGGGCCCGGCGCTACATCGCCAAGTACACGATCAACCCGGCGATCGCGCACGGCATCGACCACCTGGTCGGCTCGGTCGAGGAGGGCAAGCTGGCCGACCTGGTGCTCTGGGACCCGCGGTTCTTCGCCGTCCGCCCCGAGCTGGTCATCAAGGGGGGCGCCATCGTGTGGGCCGCGCTGGGCGACCCGAACGCCTCGATCCCGACGCCGCAGCCGGTGCTGATGCGACCCGGGCTGGTCGGCTCGGGAGGGTCGGGAGCGCGGCTGTCGGTGGTCTTCGTCGCCCCGGTCGCGCTGGAGGACGGGCTCTACCAGCGGCTCTCGCTGGGGCGGGACATGGTGCCGGTGCGGCCGACCCGCGACCTCAGCAAGCACGACATGGTCAACAACGCGGCGCTGCCGGACATCCAGGTCGACGCCGAGACCTTCGCGATCCGGATCGACGGCGAGCTGGTCGAGCCGGCACCGGCCGCCGAGCTGCCCCTCGCCCAGCGCTACAGCCTGTTCTGAGGAGAGGGGATGACCGCCGCCTTCGCCAGCATGCTGCTGGCCGACGCGCGGCTGCCGACCGGCTCACACACCCAGTCCGGAGGGCTGGAACCCGCCCTGCTCGACGGTATGGCGGTCGGCTCGGTGCCCGACTACCTCGCCGCACGGCTGGGCACGGTGGTCCGGGTCGACGCCGGGGTGGCCGTCGTCGCGCCTCCACCTGCTCGGGCGGTGCGGCGACCTGCAGCCGGTGCAGTACGCCTGGTCGGCGCGCACTCCGAGCCACGTGCAGCGGGAGGCCAGCGTGCTGCTCGGCCGCGGCTGGCTGCGCTTGCTCCGCAGCCAGTGGCCTGGGCGCTCCGCAGACCGCTGCGGTGGCCGCCATCCCCGGCGTCGCCCGACCGCTGGTGGTCGCCGCCGCGGCCAGCCTGATGGGACTCAACGCCACCGAGCTGGTCGAGCTGGTCTGTTATGACGACGTGGCCACGGTGACGGCCGCGGCTCTCAAGCTGGAGCCACTCGACCCGCTGGAGACCGTCGGATGGGCGCGTGGCCTGGCCGGCGTCGCCGCCGCCATCGCCGCCGAGCTGGCCGGTCCCCACCCGCTCACCTGCCCTGACGACATCCCGTCCACCAGTGCGCCACAGCTCGAGCAGTGGCTCGCGGCGCACGCCGTCCACCCCCGGAGGCTGTTTCGTGGTTGACCACTCACCCCTGCGCCTCGGCGTGGCCGGACCGGTCGGCACCGGCAAGTCCTCGCTCATCGCGCTGCTCTGCCGCTCGCTCGCCGGGGAGCTGTCGATCGGCGTGGTGACCAACGACATCTACACCGACGAGGACGCCCGGATGCTGCGGGCAGCGGGGGTGCTCGACCCGGCGCGGATCAGGGCGGTCGAGACCGGAGCCTGCCCGCACACCGCGATCCGCGACGACGTGACGGCCAACGCGATGGCGATCGAGGACCTCGAGGCGGACTTCGCGCCGCTGGACCTGGTCCTCGTCGAGTCCGGGGGTGACAACCTCACGGCCACGTTCAGTCCGGCCCTCGTCGACGCCCAGGTCTTCGTGCTCGACGTCGCCGGTGGAGGAGATGTCGTGCGCAAGGGTGGTCCGGGGATCTCCCGGGCCGACCTGCTGGTCGTCAACAAGACCGACCTCGGGCCGTATGTCGGGGTCGACGTGCCGCTGATGGTGCGCGAAGGCAGGCAGGCTCGGGACGGCCGTCCGGTGATCGGGCTGAGCCGGACCGACGCCGGGTCGGTCGAGCTGCTGTGCGGCTGGGTGCTCGGCCTGGTCGAGGCACACCGGAGCGGGCGGCATGTCCCGGTCGACCCGGGCCCGATGGCGCCGCACTCCCATGCCGACGGCGTAGTGCACGCCCACTCCCCGTGACGGCCCAGGCGCTGCTCGCGGGGTCTGCCGCACGCGACGACCTGCGGACGGCCCGCGTCGCGGTGAGCGCGGGCGACCGGCCCGGGGCGCCGTGCCGGGTGTCGGTGAGCTCAGCCCATCTGGCGCCGCGGATCCTGGGCGTCGGCACGGCGGGCGCCCGGGTGGGGCTGCTCTCCACGACGGCGACCCTGCTCGGCGGCGACGCCGTGCGGCTGAGCGTCTCGGTCGGGGCAGGGGTGCGCCTGGACCTGGTCGACATCGCCGGCACCGTCGCCTATGACGGGCGTGGCGCGCCGGCCTCGTGGACGGTGGACCTCTGCGTCCAGGCCGGTGGCGTGCTGACCTGGCACGGTGAGGCGTTCGTGGTGGCCGACGGAGCGCAGGTCGCGCGCTCGCTCACCGGGCGGGTCCAGGATGGTGGCCTGCTGCTGCTGCGCGAGCTGATGGTGCTCGGCCGGTCCGGAGAGGTCGGCGGCGACCTGGTCAGCAGCACCGCCGTGTCGTATGCCGGTCGTCCGGCCCTGGTCGAGACGCTCGACCTGCGCGGCGCGGGCGGGGGCAGGTCCGCCGCTGCCCTGCGCGACCTGCCTGGTGTCCTCGGCGGCCGCCGCGTGATCGAGGCGCTGACGGCGGTCGGCTGGCGGCCTCCCGACGGTGACCTTGCGGCCACTGGCGGCCTGGCCGTCGGGGCGGTCCGGCTCGACCTCGACGCTCCCGGCGCGGTGTTGCGCCGGCTGGGCGACGCCGGTGACCCGACCAGCCTGGCGCCGGCGTGGTCCCGCTGGTCCGCCGCCATACCGGCGCCGTGAGGTCGCAGTGAGGTGCCGTCGCAGCTCCCCGCCCAAGACCGTCATTGACCGGCCCGTGACGCCGTCGATACCGTGGTCTGTTGGCTATCCCGGCGCGAGGAGACACGCATGTTGGCTGCCCAGTACCAGGCTTTCGGGGACGCGGATGTGCTGTCGGTGGGTGAGGCACCCGAACCCCATGCCGGGCCGGGCCAGGTGCGCATCGCCGTGGTCGCCAGCAGCGTCAACCCGATCGACTGGAAGGTGCGCCGCGGTTACATGGCCGAGGTGATGCCGATGGCGTTCCCGATCGTGCCCGGCCAGGACGCTGCGGGTGTCGTCGACGAGGTCGGGGAGGGCGTCGAGGGAGTCACGGCAGGAGACGAGGTCTTCGGCATCGGGCCTGCGGCCAACGCGGAGTATGTCGTCCTCGACGGATGGACCGCCAAACCACCGTCCATGTCGTGGGAGGTGGCGGCCTCGGCAGGGCTGCCCCTGGAGACCGCCGGGCGGGCCATCGAGGATCTCGGTGTGGGCACCGGCGACGTGATCCTCGTCGAGGGCGCGTCGGGAGCGGTCGGTCGCTCCGCCGTGCAGCTGGCCCGGCGTCGTGGCGCATCGGTCATCGGCACCGCCTCTGAGCACAACCACGACCTGCTGCGCGACCTCGGCGCCTCAGCCGCCACCACCTACGGACCCGGGCTGGCCGAGCGGCTGGCCGAGCTGGGCACCGGTCCGGTGACGGGGGTCCTGGACACCGCGGGATCCGGCTCGATCGCTGAGCTGGTCGGGCTGGTCAGCGACCCGCAGCAGGTGGTCAGCGTGGCGGACTTCGCTGCGCCGGCTCACGGTGCCCGTGTGGTGCGGCCGGGTCCACGCGCCTACGACGCACTGGCCGAAGGCGCACGTGCCTATGAGGCCGGAGAGCACCGGTTCGACGTCGACCGCGTCTTCGCCCTGGCCGACATCGCCGAGGCGCATCGGCTCAGCGAGACCGGGCACCCCAGCGGCAAGATCGTGCTGTCCGTCCGGCCAGACGCCTGAGCCGCCGCCAGCGACCGGCCGTCGCCGGCCGACGGCGCTCACAGCAGGCTGCCCGAGGATGGGCAGATGACTCCTTCGACCAGCCCTGACCTCGACCTGGTGCTGGTCGGCGCCACCGGCTTCGTCGGGCGGATCGCCGCGGCGCATCTGGCGGCGACCGCTCCGCCCGGACTGCGGGTCGGGCTGGCCGGGCGCTCGCTCCAGCGCCTGGAGGAGGTGCGGTCCGCGTCCGGGGAGGTCGCTGCACGCTGGCCGCTGGTGGTCCTCGACGTCACAGACCCGGCAGCGGTGCGTTCGCTCGCGGAGCGGTCCGGCACCGTCGCCAGCACCGTCGGGCCCTATGCCGTGTTCGGCATGCCGTTGGCCCGAGCCTGCGCCGAGGCGGGCACTGACTACGCGGACCTGACCGGCGAAGTCCGCTTCGTGCACCAGACCGTCCACGAGCTGCACGAGCGGGCGGTCGCCTCGGGCGCCCGGCTCGTGCACGCCTGCGGCTTCGACTCGGTCCCGTCCGACCTCGCGGTCTGGCTGACAGCACAGGCTGCGGCGGCCGACGGCCAGGGAGGCCTGGCCGACACCACGCTGCACGTGCGCCGGCTGCGCGGCGGCGTCAGTGGCGGCACCGTGGACAGCCTGCGCCAGGAGCGGATCGCGGCGCGGCGCGACCCCTCGCTCAACCGTGCGCTCGGCGACCCCCTCGCGCTGGTCGGTGAGTCCGACCGGGCTGGTGCGCCTGGGCCACCACCTCGCCACGGTGGGCGGCGCCGGCTGGTGAAGCGGGTCGACGGCACCTGGACGGCGCCGTTCGTGATGGCCTCCTTCAACTCCCGGCTCGTCCGGCGGTCGGCCGCACTCCTCGGCTATGGCCCTGACCTGCGTTACCGCGAGGTCCTCGACACCGGGCGCGGGCCGACCGGCGCGCTGCGGGCCACCGGCGTCACAGCCGCACTGGCGGTGGTGGCCGGTGCGCTCTCCTCGCCGCTGACCAGGCCGCTGGCCGATCGTCTGTTGCCGGCACCGGGGGAGGGACCGAGCCAGCGGCGTCGTGCGGCGGGGTCGTTCGCGATGGAGGTGGTGGCGCGGACCACGACCGGCGCCCGGTATGCCACGGTTTGCTCCGTCGACCTCGACCCCGGGTATGACGCGGCGGCGGTGATGCTCGGGCAGACAGCCCTGGCGTTGGCGCTGGGTGAGTCCACATCCGGCGGCGGAGTGCTGACCCCGGCCGCTGCGGTGGCCGCTCCGCTGGTGGCTCGGCTGCGCGACCAGGGCTTCACCCTGCAGACGCGGCGGCTGCCCGACGGCCGGTCGGCGTGAGTGTGCTGGAGGAGCTCTGGGCGCGGGTCTCGACGCCACAGCCGCCGCTGCCGGTGGCTGTGGTGCTGGTCCTCGGCCTGGTCGCGCTTGTGGTCACCTGGTCGCCGGCGGGCTATCGCCTGGTCCGTCACCTCGTGACGCTGGTGCACGAGGCCGGTCACGCCCTCGTGGCGGTGCTCACCGGCCGGCGGCTGCGCGGCATCCGGCTGCACTCCGACACCTCCGGCCTGACCGTGTCGCGGGGTCGTCCGCGCGGCCTGGGCATGGTCGCCACGCTGGCCGCCGGCTATCCCGCGCCCGCACTCCTCGGGCTCGCCGGCGCCTGGCTGCTCGGCCGCGGGTATGCCGCCGGGTTGCTCGGCGCGCTGTTGCTGACCTGTGTGCTGATGCTGCTGATGGTGCGCAACGGCTATGGCGCGATGGTGCTCCTGGTCACCGGCGCAGCGGTCGGCGTGGTCATCTGGGCCGCTCCGCAGGCGGCCCTGTCCTGGACGGGGCACCTGCTGGTCTGGGCGCTGGTGCTGGCGGCACCACGGTCGGTGGTCGAGCTGCAGCTGCAGCGCCGCGCCGGCCGAGCCGGTGGCAGTGACGTGGAGCAGCTGGGGCGGCTGACGCACCTGCCGGCAGTGGTCTGGATCGCCGGGTTCTGGGCGGTCTGCGCGCTGTGCCTCCTCGGTACGGCGGCGTTGCTGCTGGGCCGGCTCGCCTGACCGCCCCCACCATTACTGGCCGACGGTGTGTCGACTCCGACCCGGCGCGAACGTGGTCGACGTCGACCCCACGGGCGCTGTGTCCCTGGCTCAGGCCGGAGCCCAGCCTCAGCCCGAGGCGGTGCGCACCGCGGACTGCCGCTCGCGCCACCGGGACTGCTTGGCCCGGTTGCCGCAGACCTCCATCGAGCACCAGGTGCCCGTGCGGGAGCGGGAGTGGTCATAGAAGGCCCAGCGACACAGGTCGTTGCCGCAGGCCTTGAGCCTGCTCCACGTCCCGTCGGTCATCGCCATGCTCACCGTGGCCAGCAGCTGGCCGGCCACACCCCTGGCCCCGGTCTCGCGGGACACCGTCACCGCCCCGGAGCCGGTGAACTCCACGGTGAGCTCTGCCCAGCTGCCAGCCTGGCTGAGCTGGTCGGCGACCTCGTCAGGGATCGCGCGCCCGTCGTGGTTGGCGATCAGAGCGGCGCGCAGGGCCTCGCGCAGGTCGACCAGGCGGCCCAGCTCGGCGGCGGTGACCCGGCTCTGGTCCAGCTGGTGCTCACCGGCCCAGACCGACCAGCCGGACGGAGTCTGCAGCTGGTCAGTGCCCGCCTCGACGTCCCTGCTGTTGACGAACTCCCGCACCAGGTCGAGTGCGCCCGGCGCCTCGGGTCCGACGATCAGCTGCCCGGCCATGAGCCCAGCCTAGGTGACCGCCACGCACCGCTGGCGCCGGAAAATCGGTGGCGCCCCCGCGCTGGCCTGCGTCACTCTCGCAGGCATGGAGATCCGCGAGCTCACCGCCGACAGTGACCTCGTCCACGGGTTGGCCGCCCTGGGCGAGGCGATCGTCGCGGTGGACTCGCCGTGGGCGCACCCGGCCACGGCCCGCCGCTGGCGGTCGATGCTGGCGCACGGGTGGGACGGAGAGCCTCCCCGTTACTGGGTGGGGGTCGATGACGGCGCGGTGGTCGGCTCGGCCGGGATGTGGGCCAGTGACTACGACAACCTGGACAACGCCTGGTTCGACCTCAGCGTCCACCCCGGGCACCGCCGCCGCGGCCTGGGCACCACGCTGCTGAGACACCTGGAGCAGGTCGCCCTGGAGGGGGGTCGACCGATCGTCGGCTGCGACGGCTGGGAGAGCGACGCGGCACGCGCGTTCGCCGCGCATCACGGCTATGAGCAGAAGTCCCAGGGGCTGAGCCGGAGGCAGTACCTCTCCGACCTGCCTGCCGGCTGGGCGGCCGCGGCCGACGAGGCGCGCGCGACCCACGCCGCGGCCTACGAGCTGGTCGAGGTCGTGGGGGCGTTGCCCGACCCGCTGGTCGACCCGGCCGCGGTCCTCTGGGCCGGCATCAACGACGCCCCCACGGACGACCTGGTGATCGAGGACGAGAAGTTCCCGGTCGAACGGATCCGCGGCTACGAGCGAGCCCAGCTCGAGGTCAACCGGCTCTACCACCTGCTCGCGCGGCACCGGGAGACCGGTGAGCTCGGCGGGCACACCATCGTCGCCGTCGACATCGAGCGCCCGCAGCTGGGCGACCAGCACGACACGACGGTGGCGGCGGACCACCGCGGGCACCGGCTCGGGTTGGTGCTCAAGGCCGGGATGCTGCAGTGGCTGGCTCGCACCGAGCCGCAGCTGCAGGAGATCACCACCTGGAACGCCGAGTCGAACGACCACATGATCGCGGTGAACGAGCAGCTCGGCTATCGGGTCATGGGCCGGGCGCTGGACTGGCAGCGCACGCTGTCTAGAGGATGAACCGGAACAACGGGCTGTCCGGAGGGATCTGCTCGACCTCCATCGAGCTGTCCTCCATCCGGCGCAGCAGCGGCTGCAGGTCGGCCCGGGAGCGCAGCTCGATCCCGACCAGCGCCGGGCCGGTCTCGCGGTTGTTGCGCTTGACGTACTCGAACAGCGCGATGTCGTCGTCCGGGCCCAGCACCTCGTGCAGGAACCGCCGCAGCATGCCCGGCTCCTGCGGGAAGTCGACCAGGAAGTAGTGCTTGAGACCCTCGTGGATCAGTGAGCGCTCCATCACCTCCGGGTAGCGCAGCACGTCGTTGTTGCCCCCTGACACGATCGCCACCACCCGCTGGCCCGGCTCGACCTCCAGGTCGCCGAGGGCAGCCGTCGCCAGCGCACCGGCCGGCTCGGCGATGATGCCCTCGCTCTGGTAGAGCGCGAGCATCTCGGTGCAGACCCGCCCCTCGTCGACGCTGACCACCTCGGTCTGGGTGCCATGGACCACGGCGAAGGTCAGGTCGCCGACCCGGCGCACCGCGGCCCCGTCGACGAAGGGGTCGACCTCGGCCAGGGTGGTCGGCGCCCCGGCCCAGAGCGCGGCGATCATGCTGGCCGCCCCCGCCGGCTCGACCCCGACGACCCGGATCTGCGGGTGGTGCTCGGCCAGCCAGGTCAGCGTTCCGGCCAGCAACCCGCCGCCGCCCACCGGCACGACGACCACGGCCGGCGGTGTGTCGAGGTCCTCGACGATCTCCCGGATCACCGTGCCCTGTCCCGCGATGGTCATCGGGTGGTCGAAGGCGGGCACCAGCGTGGCGCCGGTCTCCTGCGCGTCCCGCTGCGCCGCCTCGGCCGCCGCGTCATAGGTCGCCCCCTCGACGACGATGTCGACCAGACCGGCTCCGATCGCGGCCACCCGGTCGCGCTTCTGCCGGGGGGTGGTGCGCGGCAGGAACACCCGGGCGTTCACGCCCAAGGCGGCGCAGGCGTAGGCCACCCCTTGGGCGTGGTTGCCCGCGGAGGCGCAGACCACACCCGCGTCACGTTCCTGCGGCGTCAGGTGCGCGATGAGGTTGGTGGCTCCCCGCACCTTGTAGGACCGGACCGGCTGCAGGTCCTCCCGCTTCAGCCAGACGTCCAGCCCGGTCTGCTCCGAGAGCCGGAGGCTGTGCTGCACCGGCGTCCGGCTGACCCGGCCGGCGATCCGCTCGGCGGCGGCGTCGACGTCGGCGGCGGTGGGCAGGCTCAGCGCGGGTGCCGGTGACGGACGTGTCGGCTGGGCCATGCTCCAGTATGGCGCTCGCCCGCCGGCTGCTTGACGTTGCGGCAGGCCGCTCCTGGCGAGATACCGGGGGTGGGTATAGGCTGCGGCCAGCCATGGCACACGACGCCCACGACCCCCACGCCGGCCACGACCCCCACGCCGGCCACGACCCCCACGCCGGCCACGGCGCGTCCGAGGCGCCCGGCAGCCAGTGGCGGCAGGCCGCCAGCGCGACCGCCCACTGCCTGACCGGCTGCGCGATCGGCGAGGTGCTCGGCCTGGCGATCGGCACGGCCTTGGGCTGGGGCAACGCGCCGACCATCGTCCTGGCGGTGGTGCTGGCGTTCCTCTTCGGCTACTCGCTGACGATCTGGCCGGTGCGGCGCGCCGGGCTCCCCTGGCGCTCGGCGCTGGGGGTGGCACTGGCGGCCGACACGGTGTCGATCACCGTGATGGAGGTCGTCGACAACGCGATCATGCTGGTCATCCCGGGGGCGATGGAGGCCGGCCTGAGCTCGGGCCTGTTCTGGGGCGCACTGGCGGTCGCGTTCGCCGTCGCCTTCGTGGTGACGCTGCCGGTCAACCGCTGGCTCATCGCCCGGGGCCGCGGGCACGCGGTGGTGCACGCCTACCACTGAGTGAGCCGGGAGTGGCAGCGGTCAGGGCAGCGGCCCGCGCCACCGCCAGCGCATGCCGACCCGCCCGGCGGGCAGGCCGTGCCAGATCGCCTGTGCGGTGGACCCGCTCAGGCGGACCGGCACCCGGTCCGATGGCTCGTCGCCCTCGAGGGTGTAGCGCTCCACGGCCGTGGGCAGCCGGTCGGGATGGAACTCGACCTCGAGCAGATAGCTGTCCGCGGCGCGGCGGAAGGCGCGCTCGTGCCGCAGGTCCGGCTCCTCCCGGCTGGTGTGCACGATCTCGTACTCGCAGGCCCAGTGCTCGCCACGGTCGAGCGGGCGCGGCAGGAGCATCTCGGCGACCAGCAGCCGGTGTTCGGGCACCTCCCTGATCCGGCCCACCGCGCAGCCCCGCACGGCCCGGGGGTAGGCCGGCTGCACCGCCAGCTGCCCGGTGTTGTTGAACAGCAGGACCAGGCGGTCGGCTCCGTCGCGCTCGGCACTGCCCGCCACTCGGATCAGCGTCGTGGTGGGACAGCCGCGGCGGTCCACCGTGAGCCGGTCGTGCACCCGACGGGTCAGCAACCCGTTGCGCCAGGACAACCCCAGGCCGCGCAGGACGCGCTCGAGCACCGCGACCTCGGGGATCGCGGAGGAGGACCCGACCCGGTCCGCCGCCGTGGCCTCCTCGCCGCGGCCACCGGACCGGCCGCGGACGCGGGGAGCCGGCAGCAGGCAGGTCAGCCCGCCGTGGTCGAGCCGGAGCAGGTCCTCCAGATGGGTGAGAGCGGCCAGCGAGACCGCTCGCTCGGGACGAGACCGCCCGCTGCGCCAGTAGCTGAGGGCAGCGGGGGTGACCGGGGTGCCGCACTGCTCGAGGGCCCGGCTGAGCCGGGCCAGGCTCCAGCCGCGGCGACCGATCGCCGCATCCAGAGCCGCAGCGAACACGCCGTGCTCCGGGTCCTCCCGAGTGGACACCTCCCGCACGCTACGGCGTGCGACCGCTCGGGCGCGCGATGACCGGGGCCGGCACCCCGGAGGGCGCCGGCCCCGGCCGGCCGGTCAGGCGCGCCCGGTCAGGGCCGGTCGTAGCCCAGGGTGTAGGTGCCGGCCCCGCTGTAGGAACGGACCTGGATGCGGTAGGTCCCCGAGCTGGCCGAGTAGGTCAGCGACTCGTCAGGTCCTGCACTGGTCGAGGAGGCGACCGTGGACCAGGTGCCCGAGCTGTTGCGGCGCTGCAGGTAGAGGTCGAAGTCCACGCCGGACGGTCCGTCGAGGCAGGCCGAGATCGTCCCTGCGGCAGCGAACGAGGCGGTGTTCCTCTGCTGGCCGTTGGTCAGCGAGGCGGTGACCACCGTCTCGTAGTCGGCGCAGCTGGTCGGGTCGGGGTCAGGGTCGCTGCCGCCGGCCGGCACGTGCAGCAGCCGGTTGGCGGTGCCCGAGGGGACTCCGGTGATGGTGTTCTGGATCGCGTTGGCCTGCAGCCAGGAGGCGGCCTGGGCCGGGGTGGCCGCGGGGGCACCTTGCAGGTAGGTCGCGATCGCACCGGCCACGTGCGGTGTCGCCATGGAGGTCCCGCTGATCGTGTTGGTGGCCGTGTTGGAGGTGTACCAGGCGGAGGTGATCGAGCTGCCCGGGGCGAGGATGTCGACGCACGACCCGGCGTTGCTGAAGTCAGACATCGTGTCGGTCCGGGTGGTCGAGCCGACCGTCACTCCGGCAGCCACCCGGGCGGGTGAGCTGTTGCAGGCGTTGGCCCGGTAGTCGTTGCCCGCGGCGAGCGCATAGCTGACGCCGGAGCTGATCGAGCGTTGCACGGCGCTGTCCAGCGCGGTGCTGGCGCCGCCGCCCAGGCTCATGTTGGCCACCGCGGGTCCGGGGGAGTTGGCGGTCACCCAGTCGACGCCGGCGATGACGCCGCTGGTGCTGCCGGAGCCGGTGCAGCCGAGCACGCGGACCGGCACCAGGGCCACGTCCTTGGCGATCCCGTAGGCCTCGCCGCCGACCGTCCCGGCGACGTGCGTGCCGTGGCCGTTGCAGTCGGTCGTGCCCCGCCCGTCGCTGATCGCGGTGTAGCCGCCGCTGACCCGGCCACTGAGGTCGGTGTGCGTGGCGCGGATGCCGGTGTCGATGATGTAGGCCGTGACCCCGCTGCCGGTGTTGGCGTAGGTGTAGCTGTTGGACAGCGGCAGGTCGTTCTGGTCGGTCCGGTCCAGACCCCAGCTCGGGGTCGGCGACTGGGTGGCGTCGATGCTGATGACCTGGTCGCGCTCGACGTAGGCGACGTCGGGGTTGGCGCGGACAGCGCGCAGGCCGTCCGCATCCAGCTGGGCGCTGAAGCCGCGCAGCGCCGAGCTGTAGGTGTGACCGATCCGGGCGCCGTGAGCGACGGCCGCAGCCTTGGCGGAGGCGTTCGCCGAGGGGCCACGCCCCTCCTGCAGGACGACGATGTAGCCCTGCGCGCTGCCGGCGGAGCTGGCTGCGGCGCCATACAGCGGCGCGAGGTCGTCGGCGCCCGGTGCCGCCGTGACCGGGCCCATGGACAGGCTGGCCAGGACGCTGGCGGAGACCAGCGCGAGGGCGGCCCTTCGGTGTGTCAGTGGCACGTCCGTTCCTTTCGTCTGCTCAGACACCGGGAGCTGCTGCCACCGGGCAGCGCAGCGAAGCAGAACCGTGCGTCCGGCGGAACGAGTTTGACCGAGCCGATAACCAGTGCTGGGTGGTTCAGTACCGACTCTTGACCATTTCTTGACGCTCCGTAACGGTTAACTGTTGGGCGCGAGGTCGGAGGGGCCGGCTCCCCCGTGAGGGGGAGGTGGCTGGCCAGCCCGGCGGCATACCCTCGGCCTGGTGAACACGGTCGCGCGGTTCTTCGGTGCCGACGAGGACTGGTCGCGTCCCGGGCCCTCCCGCGCCGAGCGAGTAGCCGACATCTGGCGGGCGCTCGCCTGGTTCGTCGTGTCGGCACTCGGGCTGGAGCTGCTGCGCAGCATGGGCGCCCTCCAGGATGCCAGCGGTGGCCTGACCGCGCAGTACCTCGCCATCGGCACCGGGTCCGCACTGCTGGTCTGGCGGCGGAGCCACCCGTTGATCGTCACGGCGTTGGCGACGGCCCACATGCTCGGCATCGGGATCACCCTGCCGGTGGTGATGGGCAGCCTGCCGATGCAGGTGCTCTATTTCTTCGCGATCTACAGCGGTGTCGCCTGGGCCCGCGACCGCCGGCTCGCAGCGGTGGTCGTCGCCGGGGTCGTCACGGTGATGTTCGTCTGGCTGGCCTGGCTCTTCGCGCTGGGCTCGGGCATCGCCGAGATGCGCGGTGACCAGGACCTCCTCGCGGCTGCCGGGTCGGGCCTGTTCCCGCCGATCCAGGCGACGGTCGGCTACATCTTCGGCTCCAACCTCGCCTACTTCGGTGGCGCGATCCTGCTCGGCCAGGTTGCCTGGCGTGGCGCGCTGCGCCATGCGCAGGTGGCCGGACAGGCCGAGACGATCCGGGCACAGAGTGGTCGGCTCCGCGACCAGGCCGTCGTCGCCGAGCGGCTGCGGATCGCCCGCGAGCTGCACGACGTCGTGGCGCACCACGTCTCGGTGATGGGCGTGCAGGCCGCGGCTGCCCGGCGGGTGCTCGACCGCGACCCGGACACGGCGCGGAGCGCGCTGGCCGCGGTGGAGCAGTCCTCCCGGGACGCCGTGGGCCAGATGCGCGACCTGCTCGGCACGCTGCGCAGCGGTGAGCTCGACGTGCACGATGCCGCGACCGGCGGGCCGGTGGCGGGCGAGCCGGCGCATGACCGGGCCCCACAGCCGACCCTCGCCGCGCTGCCGGACCTGGTCTCCCAGGGGCAGACGCCCTCCTGTCGGGTCGACTACACCCTCGTCGAGGCGCGCCCGGGCGCCGCGGCGGACGTGCCGCCACCGGTGCAGCTGTCCACCTACCGGGTGGTCCAGGAGGCGTTGGCCAACGTGCGCCGGCACTCCAGTGCGACGCGTGCCTCCGTGGTGGTCCGGGTGGACGCCGACCTCGAGGTGGAGGTCGTCGACAACGGGCGGCCCCGGGTCGGCACCTCCGGCACCGGCCTGGGGCAGCAGGGCATCGCCGAGCGCGCCGAACATCTGGGTGGCAGCGCCCAGATGGGCCCGCGGGTGGGGACCGGATATCGCGTGCTCGTCCGGTTCCCGGTGTCCGGTCGACCTGCCACGGGTCGGTCCACGGGTCGCGGCACCGCGTCGGAGCCCGCGCAGGAGACCGCGCGGTGAGCGCGGCACCGGGGGCTGGGCCGATCCGGGTGCTCCTGGTCGACGACCAGCCGCTGCTCCGGTCCGGTTTCGGGTTGATCCTGTCGACCGAGGCCGACATCGAGGTGGTCGGCACCGCCGGCGACGGGGCGCAGGCGGTGCGGGAGGTCCACCGGCTGGCTCCCGATGTGGTGCTGATGGACGTCCAGATGCCGGTCATGGACGGCATCGAGGCCACCCGTGCGGTCGCCGGGCTGACCCGCGTCGTCATCCTGACCACCTTCGACCGGGACGACTACCTGTTCGACGCCCTGCACGCCGGGGCGAGTGGCTTCCTGCTCAAGAACGCCGACCCCGACGACCTCGTCGAGGCGGTGCGCTCGGTCGCCCACGGGCACGCGCTGCTGGCCCCGGAGGTGACCCGGCGGGTGATCGCCCGGATGACCGCCGAAGGCGGGTCGGCGACCGGGGGAAGTGGGGAGACGGTGCCGACCACGCCAGATGCCCGGCGGGCCGCCCGGCTCGCCCTGCTCACCGAGCGCGAGCGCGAGGTGCTCGGCCTGCTCGCCGCTGGACTCAGCAATGCCGAGATCGCCGCCCGGATCTGGGTCGGCGAGGCGACGGTCAAGACGCACGTCTCCAACGTGCTGGCCAAGCTGCACTGCGCGACCGGGTGCAGGCGGTGGTCTTTGCCTATGAGGCCGGGCTGGCCCGGCCCGGGGCCGGCGCCTGAGCGCAGCAGCGCAGGCTCCCGCTTCTGGGGGAGCTGGGCACGGCCACGATCTCCCCCCGGGAGGGAGGCGTCTGGGCGCTGGCGCGCCTAGCGTGGCTGCTACCCACCCACAGCAGAACGGAGCAGCCGATGCTGCAGGTCAGCGAGCTCAGCCGCAGCTATGGCGACCACCTCGCCGTCGACCGCGTCAGCTTTGCCGTGCCGGACGGTCGGATGGTCGGCTTCGTCGGGGGCAACGGTGCCGGCAAGACGACCACGATGCGGATGATCATGGGCGTGCTGACGCCCGATGAGGGCCAGGTCCTGTGGCAGGGCCAGCCGGTCACCCGGGCGGACCGGGTCCGGTTCGGCTACATGCCCGAGGAGCGCGGTCTCTATCCCAAGCAGCCCGTGCTCGACCAGCTCGTCTATCTGGCCCGGTTGCAGGGCGTGGACGCCGGCGCCGCCAAGGCTCAGGTCACCGCGCTGCTGGAGCGGTTCACCCTCGGCGACCGTGTGCGCGACAAGGTGGAGACGCTCTCGCTGGGCAACCAGCAGCGCGCCCAGATCATCGCCAGCGTGCTGGGTGAGCCGACCGCGCTGATCCTGGACGAGCCGTTCTCCGGCCTGGACCCCACCGCGGTCGAACAGATGGCCGACCTGCTCCGCGAGCACACCACCGTGGGGTGCCGGTGCTGTTCAGCAGCCACCAGCTCGACCTGGTCGACCGGCTCTGCGACTCGATCATCGTGCTGCACCAGGGTCAGGTCGTGGCCGACGGCTCCTCGGAGGAGCTGCGCGACTCAGCGCCCCTGCGCTACCGGCTGGTCCTGGCCGGGGACGCCGGCTGGGTGCGCGCCGAGCCCGGCGTCCGGGTGGTCGACCTGGACGGACCCACGGTGCTGTTCGAGCCGCAGGACGCCACCCGCGCCGAGCAGCTGCTGGCCGTGGCAGTGTCCCGCGGCGCAGTCCGCGAGTTCACCCGGGTCGTCCCGACCCTGGGCGAGATCTATCGAGAGGTGGCGACCGCCGCATGAGCACGCACACCCGGGCCTGGCCGATCGTCGCCGCGCGCGAGATCCAGGTGAAGCTGACCGACCGCAACTTCCTGATGTCCACGGGCTTCTCGGTGCTCCTGCTGCTCGGCCTGCTGCTGTTCCAGGGCCTGGCCGGAGGTGGCTCGACCACCTACCAGCTCGGGGTCCCCGACGCCGACGCCGCCGCGGTCGCCAGCCAGGCCCAGGAGCTGCTCCGCGCCGACGACCCCGGGTCGGCGATCCGGGCGGTCACCATCGACGGCAGCACCCCGGAGAAGGTCGCACAGGCCGTCAGCGACAGCGAGCTGCAGGCCGCCCTGACGCGCGCGCCGGACGGCACCTGGTCGCTGGTCAGCGACGGGAGCGCGCCCGGTCAGCTGGCCCGTGCGGTCGCCGAGGTCATCCGTGAGGACGCGCTGTCGGCCAATGCGGAGGGTGCCGGCACCTCGCTGGAGGCGCTCAACGTCGGCACCGAGCTCACCCTGCTCGACGTGTCCGGCGACGACCGGGAGCAGGCCGAGGTGGTGCTGGCCGCCGGCCTGATCTTCGGGATGCTCTTCTATCTGTCGTCATTGATGTTCGGGATGAGCATCGCCACCAGCGTCGTGGAGGAGAAGCAGTCCCGGATCGTGGAGATCCTGGCCGCCAAGATCCCGGTCGAGCAGCTGCTGACCGGCAAGGTCATCGGCAACACGCTGATCGCCCTCGGCCAGCTGCTGGTCCTCGTGGGCGTCGGCCTGGTCGGCCTCAGCGTCACCGAGTACGACCAGTTCCTGCCGCTGCTGTCCTCGGCCGTGGTCTGGTATGTCCCGTTCTTCGTCGCCGGCTTCCTGGCGCTGGCCTGCGTCTGGGCGGCGGCCGGCGCGTTGTGCAGCCGCAGCGAGGACCTGCAGTCGACGACCATGCCGCTGACGCTGGTGCTCGTCGCGATCTTCGTCGTCGCCCTCAGCCTCGACGGGGCCAACGAGGTGATCGGCTCGTACGTGCCGGTGATGTCCACCATCCTGATGCCCAAGCGGGTCCTGGAGGGTGATGTCGTGTGGTGGGAGCCGGCGCTGTCACTGCTGGTCACCCTGGTGTTCTGCGCGGTGACCGTGCGGCTGGGCTCGACCCTCTACCGCCGGGCGCTGCTGCAGACGCAGGGGCGGATCACCTTCGGTCAGGCGCTGCGGCTGGCCGACTGAGCCCGGATAGGCTGCTCCGCTGTGGCGAGGGCACTGGAGGGCAGGCTGCTCGCGCTGGATGTCGACGGCACGATCCTGCACCACGACGGACGGCTCACCGACCGGGTGAAGGCAGCCGTGGCCGCGGTGCACGAGGCCGGGGCACTGGTGGTCATCGCCACCGGACGGTCGGCGATCGCGACGATGCCGGTGCTGGCCGAGCTCGGGCTGACCGGGGGCTCCCGGCCCGGCAGCGGCTATGCCGTGTGCTCCAACGGCGCGGTGACGCTCGGCCTCGATCAGCACGCACCCAGCGGCTACTACGTGGCGGACGCGGTGACCTTCGACCCCCGCCCGGCGGTCACCCTGCTGCGGCGGGAGATTCCGGACGCCATCGTCGCCGTCGAGGAGGTCGGGGTCGGCTTCAAGGTCAACCGGCCCTTTCCGGACGGCGAGCTGACCGGCGAGCAGCGGGTGGTCGACGACGAGGAGCTGGTCGCCCATCCCGCCACCCGCGTCACCTTCCGCAACCCGGCGTCGACCTCGGAGGAGTTCGTCACGCTCGTGGAGCGGATCGGGCTGCACGGCGTCAACTACGCCGTCGGCTACACGGCCTGGCTGGACCTCGCGCCCGAGGGGGTGTCCAAGGCGTCGGCGCTGGAGCAGGTGCGTCGCCGGCTCGGCGTCGAGCCGCACCACACCTGCGCGGTCGGCGACCAGCGCAACGACATCGAGATGCTCCGCTGGGCGGCGATCGGCGTGGCCATGGGCCAGGCCCCGGCCGAGGTGAGGGCGGCGGCGGATGAGGTGACCGGCACCATCGAGCAGGACGGTCTGGCTCAGCTGCTCGAGCGGCTGGCGGCCGGCTGAGGCGGCGCGACATACACTCCTGCCCGTGCGACGGGTGATCACGGGGGTGGCCGACGCGTCCGTCGTGGTCCGCGAGGCGGGGCGGCTGTTGTGGCGGCACTGGCCGGTGCTGCTGGTGATCTTCCTGCTCGGTGCTGCGGTGCACAACGGCGCGCTGTGGCTGGCGGTCGTCGCCTCGCGGAGCAACGCCTGGGTCGGGGCGCTGCTGGTGCCGGTGGCCCCCCTGGCCACGCTGGTCGCCCTCATCTTCATGCTCCGGGCGGTCTCGCCGTCGCTGCGCTTCGGCGCACCCGAGGAGGAGACCGCCGTCGAGCAGGCCTTGCCGGCCGAGCCTGGCGAGGGGGGTCGCACCGCGCCCGGTCGGGCAGCGCTGGCGCGGCGGGCCTGGAGGCTGCGCAGCCGGGCGATGAACACCCGGCTGCGTCTGCTGGCGGCCACGCTGGTCCCGTTCATGACCGTGTATGCCGTGCAGGGCTACCTCACCCGCGACCGGGACTCCTTCCTCAACTCCGCCGTAGCCGACGAGCAGCGCACGGCCTCGTTGAGCGAGTTCGACCTGACCGGTCGGTTCGCCTTCATCAACAACACCACGATGACCCTGGCCGTCGTGGGCATCGCGCTGGTGGTGCGGTGGCTGTTCGACGCCTTCGACCTGCCCGAGCGTGGCACCGGGTGGGGACTGGCGGCGGCCTGGGTGGAGGCCACCTGGCTGACCTGGCTGGCCGGGGTGTTCACCTCGGAGTGGAGCACCGTGCGGGAGTGGGTCACCCAGCGGGTCTTCGTCGACTGGCTGATCGACCTGTGGGCCACCGTGACCGGCTGGCTCGGCCCGCTCGGCCCGGTGGTGGAGTCGGTCCGCCTCTGGCTCGGCGGCCTGGTCGGCAACCTCGACGTGCTCGTGGTGATCCCGATCGCGTGGCTGACCATCGGGGCGGTCGCCTACTCCCGGCAGCTGCAGCGCGCCCCTACACATGAGCTGCCGGCGGCCCTGGCTGGACGGATCGGCGGACGGCTGAGCTTCCTGCCGAGCTGGGCGCGAGGCTGGCTGGCCCACCCGTTCGCCGCGCTGACCAGCCGGTTCAGCGGGCTCTGGAACGGGATCAGGACGCTGGCTCTGGCCGGCCTGGTGCCGATGTTGCTGTTCTGCCTGGTCTTCCTGCTCGTGCAGCAGGCCGAGGTGGGACTGGCCAACCTCCTGCGCGTGGTCATCGGGCCGCGGGACTACGACGACATGATCAGCCTCAGCCCCTACCTGGACACCGCCCTGGACGCGGTCGGCACCCTGCTGGAGGTGGCCCTGCTGGCGGCGGCGATCGACCGGATCCTGGTCCGCCAGGACCTCGACCAGCAGGCCAGGACAGAGGCGGGCGACGCGAGCAGTGCCGCAGAGCCCACCGTCGCCGGCCAGTGGGTGCAGGCGCTGCGCTCGGGCGCTCAGCGGCTGGACGCGCCGAGGCCGGCGCCGGAAGGTCCCGGCGGCTCGACCGGCTGACCCGGCTCCACCGGCACGCTGAGGTAGTCCGGGAACTCCCACCACAGCTGCACCTCGGCGGGCAGCTTGCCCTCCTCGAGGACGAAGTAGAGCGGCACGAAGTATGTCGTCGGACGCGGCGTGGGGGCTTCCACCGGCTCGTCCTCGGTGGGCTCCTGGACCGGCACCAGGGCCGGGTCCTCGGCCGGGAACGGCCCCCGCAGGTCACTGTTGACCGGCTCGCACACCGGGTCGGGGGCGTAGAGGAAGTTGATCCGGTCGGCGTCGTAGAGCACCCGCGAGCCGTCCTGCGCGACCAGCGCCGCGTCGCAGCCGAACAGGGGGAGGTCCGGGTCGGCCTGGTACTTGACGTCGACCCGCCATACCCGGGCGTTGGACGGCAGCGGCTCGTCCTCGTAGTCCACGTCCAGCGCCGAGAGCCCGGGATCCTCCACTGGGTCGTAGATGGTGACCCGCACCCTGCGGTCGTGCTCGCCGAGGAAGTCCTCGTAGGTGCCTGCGTAGTCGGTCGCGACGCCGGCGTGGACCACCTGGGCGCGGTGTGGCCCGCCCGGCAGCCACAGCCCGAGGAGGCGCTCGGAGGTCGCGCCCGCGGTCAGTGCCGCGACGACGGGCAGCGCGATGAGCGCCCGTCGGTTGCGTCGCCACCAGGTCGGCTCGCCGGCGTGGCTCACGGGTCGACCATCGCAGGCTGACCCAGGACGAGCATCGGGGCCTCGGCGGCCGCGGCGACCTGTTCGCGGGTGATCGCCAGGTCGACGACCGCCATCGAGTCGTAGCGCTGGTCCAGACCGTTGGAGGACAGCGCCAGGCGGGCGCCGGGCAGGGCGTCGAGCGGGGCCTCCACCAGCACCTGACAGCGAACGCTGATGCCCGGGGGACTGGCCCTGCAGGTCACGTCGCCGCGGGTGTTCGGGTCGTAGATCCGCCCGGCCGAGTCGCGCAGCTCGGCCCAGTAGATGCCGACGTCCTCACTGCTGGAGGTGAACTCGAAGGTGGCCAGGAGGAACAGGCCGTCGTGCGAGACGTATCCGGCGAACGCACCCTCGGCCGCCGGCGCCAGCGCAACGTCGGTCACGGTCAGCGACCCCAGCCTCATCGGCACCGGGTCGCCGAGTCGGCCGGTGACCTCGTGCGGCTGCTCGAAGGTGCCCTCGTAGCGGTCGACGGTGCCGATCGCCTGGCCGACGGCCAGCGCGGCCAGGACCAGTGCGCCGGTGCCGAGGGATGCGCCCCAGCGGGAGTGCGCCGACCGGGCCTGCGCACGCAGCGACGGGCGGGTCACCGGCCCTCCTCCGCGGGTTCGGGGGCGGTGCCGAACGTGCCGGGAGGCAGCGCCTCCAGCGGCAGGCTGATCCGGCCGACCGGCGGCTGCTGGTAGCGGTCGTACCAGTTCTCGGTCATCCGCTCGAAGGAGCTGGCCCGGAACTCGTAGTCCTGCACGGTCAGCTCGAGGGTGTCCGGCAGCTCGGCCGCCGCCGTGCGGTAGACGAAGGCCACCTCGTAGGTCAGCCCCGGGGCCACCCCCGTCAGGCCGGACTGGTCGAGCAGGGAGCGGACGTCCGCGTCGACCGTGTCGTCAGGGTCGCTGAGGTCGTGCGGGTTCTCCAGGTAGTCCAGCGGCTCGGGCAGGGTGGTCGGCCGGAGCAGGGCGTCGACGGCCGTACCCCAGACGGGTCGGGTGTCGGTCGAGCGCAGGGTGGCCAGGACGACGACGTAGGTGCGGCCGCCCTGTTCCATCGCGGTCAGGCGGTCGCCGAGCTCCGCGGCATACCCGGCGCGATGGAAGGTGACCACGAACGGCCCGGTGGTCACCTCCTGCCCCGCCACGATCTGACGCTCGTCGGGCACCGCCTGCTGCCACCCGCCGAACGGCGCGGCCAGGAGCAGGATCACCGCTCCGGCCAGCCACAGGAAGCGGGTCGGGTCGGCGCTCAGCCAGCGCCAGCCGACGGTCCGCCAGGACTGGCGGGGACGGGCATAGCGCGGCTGGTGCCCCCTCGCTGTCCCCTCCACGGGACCAGATCCTAGGCGGTCCGGCCGAGGCCGCCGCGCTAGCCGGTGTCCGGTGCGGCACCAGGTGCGATGCTGGCCCGGTGAGCGAGGAGCTGGTCATCACCTCCGCCGCCAACCCCCGGCTCAAGGCGCTGACCGCGCTGCGCCGGCGGCGGACGCGTGAGGAGCAGGGGCGCACCCTGGTCGAGGGGTTCGAGGAGGTCGAGCTCGCGCTGGCGGCCGGAGTCACGCCGCAGGTGCTCTACCACTGCCTGGAGCTGATGTCAGACCCCGTGTCCGGGCAGCAGCTGCTCGACCGGGCCGGCGCGCAGGGTGCCGAGCTGGTCAGGCTGGGCCGGGTGGCGTTCGAGAAGGTCGCCTACCGGGAGGGGCCGGACGGCATCCTCGCCGTGGTCGCCTCGGCAGGCCGTGGCCTGGACGCGCTCGAGCTGCCGGACAACGCCTTGCTGCTGGTCTGCGAGGCGGTCGAGAAGCCCGGCAACCTCGGTGCCATGCTGCGCACCGCCGACGCTGCCGGCACGGCCGCGGTGGTCGCCGCTGACCCGGTGACCGACTGGGGCAACCCCAACCTGGTGCGGGCCAGCAAGGGGACCGTCTTCGCGCTGCCCGTCGCCAGCGGGTCCACGGCCGACACGGTGCGCTGGCTGGGCCGGCACGGCATACCCCTGGTGGCGACGACCCCCGACACCGACACCCACCACACCGATGTCGACTACACCGGGCCGGTCGCGGTGGCCGTGGGGGCCGAGAAGCACGGGCTGAGCCAGCAGCTGCTGGGCGCCGCGCAGCACCGGGTGCGGATCCCGATGGCGGGGCGGGCCGACTCGCTCAATGTCGCGACGTCGGCCGCGATCGTGCTGTACGAAGCCGTGCGGCAGCGGCGCGGCGGGCCGCGGTGAGAGCTCCGAAGCCCGCCGTCGCGTCGCCTTGCGGGCGCGTGACCCGGCTGCGGCAGGGCCTCGTCGCTGTGCCACGATGAGCGGCATGCGTATCGATCATGTCTGCTACGCGGCCGAGCCGGACGGGATGGCGGCGACCGCGCAGCGACTGGCGGAGCGGCTGGGGGTCACCGCACGTGACGGGGGAGTCCACCCCCGCTTCGGGACCCGCAACATGATCCTGCCGCTCGCCGAGGACCGGTATGTCGAGGTCGTCGAGGTGCTCGACCACCCGGCCAGTGACAAGGCTCCGTTCGGCCAGGCCGTGCGCTCACGGTCCGCGGCCGGTGGCGGCTGGCTGGCCTGGGTCGTGGCGGTCGAGGACATCGGGCAGGTGGAGCGCCGGCTGGGGCGGGAGGCAGTGCAGGGGCACCGGGTCACTCCGGAGGGCTTCGACCTGACCTGGCAGCAGCTGGGCGTCACCGGCATGATGGCCGACCCGCAGCTGCCGTTCTTCATCCGCTGGGACGACATGGCGCACCATCCGTCGCACCTGGAGCAGAGCCCCGCCCGGCTGACCGCCCTGCAGATCAGTGGCGACCCCGAGCGGGTCCGCGACTGGCTGGGTCTGGACGGGTCGAGCGGCTGGGAGCAGGGCGTCGACTTCGACTTCGGTCAGGGGCAGGCCCCGGCCCTGGAGGCGGTCACCTTCGAGACCGCCGGCGGCACCGTCACCCTCTAGCATTTTGGGAGCGGTTTCTGACGCCGTCTCCCGCATTTTGGTAGGGGTTTGTGACGCCCAGACGACTGACGTGCGTACATCCAGACATGCACAGTTGCCGGCTGGACCCGTCATCCAGCCTCAGCCACGTACGGGCCAGGTGCACTCTGCATGTCTGAGTGCACGCCCGTCGCCGGTTCAGCGGGCCGGCGGGCAGGTCGGCGGCTCAGCGGTAGTGGCGCAGCCGCAGGCTGTTGAGCACGACCAGCACGCTGGACAGTGCCATCGCCGCGCCGGCGATCATCGGCGTGAGCAGCCCGAACGCCGCGAGCGGGATGGCCGCGGTGTTGTAACCGAAAGCCCAGGCGAGGTTCTGCTTGATGATCCGCAGCGTCTGACGGGACAGCCCGATGGCTGTTCCGACGCTGTCGACGTCGGCCCGCATCAGCACGATGTCAGCGGACTCCATCGCCACGTCGGTCCCTGAGCCCATCGCCATCCCCAGGTCGGCCTGCGCCAGCGCCGCAGCGTCGTTGACCCCGTCGCCGACCATCGCGACCACGCGACCGGCCTGCTGCAGCGCCAGCACCTGGGCGTGCTTGTCCTGCGGCAGCACGTCGGCCCGCACGTGCGTCGGGTCGATGCCGACCTCCTCGGCGACGACCCGCGCGGTGTGCGCGTTGTCGCCGGTGAGCAGGTATGGCGTCAGGCCGAGGTCGCGCAGTCGGCGCACCGCTGCAGCGCTGGTCGGGCGCGCGACGTCGGCGACCGTCAGCGCTGCCCGGGCGCTCCCGCGCCAGCCGACGAGCACGGTCGTCCCGGTGGCGGCGTCGAGGGCTGCCTGCAGGTCGGCAGGAACGGTGTCGAACAGGGCGGCCTTGCCCACGGTGACGGTCTCGCCGTTGACGGCGGCGCGCGCCCCCTGGCCCGGCAGGCTGACGAAGTCGACCGGCTGGGGAAGCTCGAGGCCACGCTCCCGCGCGGCCTGGACGATCGCGGCGGCGACCGGGTGCTCGCTGCCCTGCTCGACGGCGGCGGCCGCCTTCAGCGCAGCATCCTCGGACAGCCGGCCGCTCGTCATCACGGCAGTCAGCGTCGGCGCGCCCGTGGTCAGCGTGCCCGTCTTGTCCAGCACGACGGTGTCGACCCGGCGGGTGCTCTCCAGGATCTGTGGGCCCTTGATCAGGATGCCCAGCTGGGCGCCACGGCCGGTGCCGGTCAGCAGGGCAGTGGGCGTGGCCAGACCGAGCGCACAGGGGCAGGCGATGATCAGCACCGCCACGGCCGGCTCCAGGGCCTCGGTGAGGCTGTGGCCGGTGACCAGCCAGCCGACGAAGGTCAGTAGGGCGATGACCAGCACGATGGGGACGAAGATCGCCGAGACCCGGTCGGCCAGCCGCTGCACGGGCGCCTTGCCCATCTGCGCCTGCTCGACCAGCCGGGTGATCCGGGCCAGGGTGGTCTGCGCCCCGACCCGCGTGGCCTGCACGACCAGACGGCCCTGGGCGTTGACGGTGGCGCCGGTGACCTCGTCGCCGGCAGTGACCTCCACCGGCACGGACTCGCCGGTGACCATCGAGGTGTCGACGCTGCTGGTGCCGTCGAGCACCTGCCCGTCGGTGGCGATCTTCTCGCCGGGCCGGACGACGAACCGGTCGCCGACCTGCAGCTCGCTCACCGGCACCCGGTGCTCGGACCAGCCACCGCTGCGGGCGTCGTGCCGCAGCACCGACGCATCCTGCGCGCCGAGGTGCAGCAGCCCGGTCAGCGCGGACTTCCCCGAGGCCTTGGCCTGTGACTCCAGATAGCGCCCGATCAGCAGGAACGCGGTGACGACGGCGGCGGTCTCGTAGTAGAGGTGGTCACTGAACGAGGTGACGGTCGCCGCGACGGAGTAGAGGAACGCCGCACTGACGCCGATCGAGACCAGCGTGTCCATCGTGGAGGCACCGTGCCGGGCATTGACGGCGGCGGCGCGGTGGAACGGCCAGGCCGCCCAGCCCACGACAGGCAGGGTCAGGGCCAGCTGCACCCACGGGCTGGCGGCGCCGAGGGCCATGCCGACCGGGTGCACCATCGCGATGACCAGAACGACCGCCGCCAGCACCGACGCGACCACCGCCCGACGGCGCAGCGAGCGGTCGCCGACCACGTCGTGGTTCATGTGGTCGTGCGCCGGTGCGCCGTGGTCGTGGTGCTGCCCCTCCTCCGACGCCGAGTGGGCGTCGGCACCGTGGTCTGCGGCAGGCACCGCCTGCTGACCGAGCGGCGCGGCGCCATACCCGGTGGCCGTCACGGCGGCCACGACGTCGTCGACGGTCATGCCGGCGGGGAAGCTCACCTGTGCCTTCTCGGTGGCCAGGTTGACCGCGGCCTCGACACCCTCGAGCTTGTTGAGCTTGCGCTCGATCCGCGCCGAGCAGGAGGCGCAGGTCATCCCGGTGATCGCGAGGTCGACCTGCTGCCGGTCGGTGGCGCCGGTCTGGGTGGGCGTGGACATCCTGCTCAACTCCTGTGCTGCTGCGGGTGCGGGTGGTGTGGGTCGGCGGGCTCAGCCGACGACGGTGTAGCCGGCCTCGGCGACCGCGGCCTTGGCGCCGGGAAGGTCCAGCGGGCCCTCACTGTCGACGAAGACGGCGGAGGTGGCGCCGGGCTCGAGCTCGACGCGGACGCTGCGGACGCCCGTCAGCCCCTCTAGCTCCTCGGTGACCGAGCCGGCGCAGTGGCCGCAGGTCATGCCGGAGACGGACAGCTTGGTGGTCTGGACCTGGCTCATGGTGGTGCTCCTTCGGGTTGTCGTGTCTTCTTCGTCGAACAGGGGGGTCAGCTGCGCACCAGACGCGCGATGGCCATCGAGGCCTCGCGCACCTTGTCCTGGGCGGCACTGTCAGCAGGGTCGGTGCTCCGCGCTGCGTCGACGACGCAGTGAGCGATGTGGTCCTCGAGCAAGCCGAGGCTGACCGCCTGCAGCGCCTTGGTGGCGGCGCTGACCTGGGTCAGCACGTCGATGCAGTAGGTGTCGTTCTCGACCATGCGGGCGATGCCGCGCACCTGGCCCTCGATGCGGGCGAGCCGCTTGAGGTAGTCCTGCTTGGTGCCGGAGTATCCATTCACGCTCATCACAACAGCATACCCCCTATGGGTATTCCGTAGCCCAGTAGTCAGGACACGAACTCGCAGAAGCTGTCGTAGTGGTCGTCGGTGAAGAACCAGTGCTCGGGCTGGTCGGCCTGGTCGGGGTCCTCGCCCCCGGTGATGACCCTTCGTGCGCCGCGGTCGTCGGAGCCCGGGGTGACCACGGTGTACTCGTGGTAGTAGCCGCGGTCCTCCTGCGGCAGCAGTCCCTCGTCGTTGCGGAAGACCCCGCCGTCGTTGCGGCTGAACTCGTAGGGCCCGCCCGCGTCGATGTCGGCGATCGTGTCCAGCGTCGTGGCCGGCAGGTCGTCGACGTCGCAGTCCTCGATCCCGGGATGCCCGTGGCCGGCCGCGTCGTCAGCGGTCTCGCTGTCACCTGGCTCGTCGGAGGTTCCTGGGCGTTGCGGGGATGCAGTCGAGCCCGCGCCGGGCTGCGCCTGCGGGTCGGCCTCACCGCCACCCCGGAGGACCAGGGCGAGCGCCACGGCCAGTCCGATGACCAGGCACAGGGTCAACAGGCTGACCAGCCACGGCGGCCGGCGGTTCACCACTGGTCCTGGTGCTCGGAGGTGGGCCGGCCGAGCGGCACGACGCCGTGCCCCTCGACCAGGGCGACCACCTCCAGGACGCGGGCGCCCTCACCGTCACGGCGCAGGTCGGCCGACGCGTCGGCGAGGAGCTCGGTCAGCAGCTGCCAGCCGGGCAGGTCCGACCGGACCAGTGACTCGGCGTCGTGGACCAGCACGGCGACCCGCTCGTCGTCGGGCCACCAGGAGCCTAGGTCGCGCAGCGAGTCGGTCATCGCGTCGAGGTTGCTCTCGGCCGACGTCGGCAGCCGCAACGCCGCAGCGAGCAGCGACTGCGCCTGCCGCAGACCGCTGCCGGGCGGCAGGAAGACGTCGGCCACGGCGAAGCCGTGCTCGGCCAACGTGGCCCGCAGGATGACCTCGTCGGCCGGTGCCGCGAGCACCACCCCGCTGCCACGCAGACCCCGCAGCAGCCGTCTCAACCGCGCTGTCGGCCCGCTCATCGCTCGCCTGCCAGGCCGGGCTGGCCCCCCAGGCCGGGCTGGCACCCCAGGCCGGGCTGGCGCTCCGCCCCTGGCTGCTCGCCCACCGCGGTCAGGAAGTCGACGAGCTGGGGCGCCAGCCCGACATACCTGGCCGGCGTGAGGGTGAGCAGGCGCTCCTCGACGTCCGGCGGCAGGCCCAGCCCCCGGACGAACTCCCGCAGGTCGTCCCCGCTGATCCGGCGCCCGCGGGTGAGCTCCTTGAGCCGCTCGTAGGGGTTGGCCATCCCGGGGTGTCCGGCGGCGGCGAGGGCGCGCATCGCCGACTGGACCGGCTCGGCGAGCACCTCCCAGTTGGCTTCGAGGTCCTCGGCCATCCGCTCGGGGACCGGGTCGAGGCCGGACAGGCCGCGGGCCAGGTTGTCCACGGCCAGCAGGCCGTGCCCCAGCGCAGTGCCGATGTTGCGCTGCATCGAGGAGTCGGTGAGGTCGCGCTGCAGCCGGCTGGTGACCAGCGTGGAGGCGAGCACGTCGAGCAGCGCGTTGGCGACCTCGAGGTTGGCCTCGGCGTTCTCGAACCGGATCGGGTTGATCTTGTGCGGCATCGTGGAGGAGCCGACCGAGCCCTGGCCACGGACCTGGGCGAAGTAGCCCAGTGAGATGTAGGCCCAGATGTCGGTGCACAGGTTGTGCAGCACCCGGTTGAACCGGGCCAGGTCGGCATACAGCTCGGCCTGCCAGTCGTGGCTCTCGATCTGGGTGGTCAGCGGGTTCCAGGTCAGGCCGAGTCGCTCGACGAACCGCCTGCTGACGGCCACCCAGTCGGCTCCCGGCACGGCCGCGAGGTGCGCGCCATACGTGCCGGTCGCGCCGTTGAACTTGCCGAGGTAGTCGGCCCGCTCGACCCGGCGCAGCTGGCGGGTCAGGCGGTGGGCGAGCACCGCCAGCTCCTTGCCAAGGGTCGTGGGGGTGGCCGGCTGGCCATGGGTGTGGGCCAGCATGGGCAGGTCACGGGTGCCCTTGGCCAGCTCCCCGAGCTGGGTCACCAGGGCCCGGGCAGCAGGCAGCCAGACCTGCTCGACGGCGCCGCGCACCATCAGGGAGTAGGACAGGTTGTTGATGTCCTCGCTGGTCGCCGCGAAGTGCACGAGCTCGCCCACCCCGTCGTCGGGGGCCAGGCCGAGCGTGTCGACGAGGCGACGACGCAGCAGGTACTCGACGGCCTTGACGTCGTGCACGGTCTCGCGCTCGATCTCGGCGAGCTCGGCGATCTGTGGCGCCCCGAAGTCGGCCACCAGCGCCCGCAGCTGCTCGACCTGCCCGGCGCTCAGGGCCGAGGCACCCGGCACGACGCCCTCCGCGGTGAGCTCGACGAGCCACTCCACCTCGACGTGCAGCCGCATCCGGTTGAGAGCGGCCTCGGACAGGTGGTCGACCAAGGGAGCCACCGAGCCGCGGTAGCGCCCGTCGAGCGCCCCCAGCGCGATCGGCGGGGTCAGGTCAGCCAGGCGTCTCACCGGCCCATCCTCTCAGGGGCGAGCCGGTGCGCCGCTGTCAGCGCCGGACGTCGGGGTCGATCTCGTCAGCGCGCAGGTAGTCGTCGGTGACCTTGTCGCGCTGCTCGCGTGCCTGCTCGGTCGCCTGCACCGCGTTGTCCTCGAGCCGCTGCGCCTCAGCCTTGGCCTGCGCCGCTCGGGACTGCGCCTCGCGGGCCTGCGCCTCGACCGCGGCCACTGACGGTTCGCCGGAGGTCGCGCGCTCGCGCAGCCGTCCGGCCTCGGAGCGTGCCTCGCCCAGGCGCTGACGTTTGGCCGACGAGGCTCGCGCGACCAGCAGCAGGATGAGGAGCAGGACGACTCCGGCGATGACCCACCAGACCCAGGGTTGCATGAGGCATTGGTCCTTTGCGTGTCGGGAACGACTGTCGTCCCTGAGCCAACCACCGATCCGGCCGCGGTGCACGGCATACTCGATGTCCATGCGTGTCCTGGTCACCGGTGGAGCCGGCTACATCGGCTCGCACACCGTCGTCCACCTGCGCGCGGCCGGCCATGCGGTCGTCGTGGTCGACGACTTCAGCAACGCCAAGCCCAGCGTGGTCGAGCGGCTCGAGGAGCTGACCGGCGGGCCCGTGCCGGTGCACGCGTTCGACATCGCCGACGGCGACAAGCTGTCCGCGCTGCTGGCGCACGAGCACGTCGACGCCGTCGTCCACTTCGCCGGGAGCAAGGCGGTGGGGGAGTCGGTGGAGCGGCCGCTGGACTACTACCGCAACAACATCGGCGGCACCCTGGCCCTCCTGGACGCGATGCGCCGGCACCGGGTGCGGCACCTGGTCTTCTCCTCCTCGGCCACCGTCTACGGGCCCGACGCCCCGGTGCCGATGACCGAGGACCTGCCGACCTCGGCGACCAACCCCTACGGCTGGACCAAGGTGATGATCGAGCAGATCCTGCGCGACGTCGCCCCGACGCTGGACTGGCGGGTCGCGCTGCTGCGCTACTTCAACCCGGTCGGGGCGCACCCCTCGGGACGGATCGGCGAGGACCCGGCCGACTACCCCAACAACCTCATGCCGTATGTCGCTCAGGTCGCCGTGGGGCGCCGGGAGCGGCTGCAGGTGTTCGGCGCCGACTACGACACGGCCGACGGCACCGGGGTGCGGGACTACATCCACGTCGAGGACCTCGCGGCCGGGCACGTCGCCGCGCTGGACTGGATTGCGACGCACGACCGCGCCGTGTCGACCTGGAACCTCGGGTCGGGGCACGGCACCTCGGTGCTGGAGCTGGTGGCGGCGTTCGAGCGGGCCAGCGGCCAGGCCATCCCCTATGACGTGGTGGCGCGGCGGCCCGGTGACATCGCCGCGTCCTTCGCCGACCCGTCCCTGGCCGAGCGCGAGCTGGGCTGGCGGACCTCCCGGACCGTGGACGACATGTGCGCGGACACCTGGCGCTGGCAGCAGGCCAACCCCAGCGGCTACCCCTAGGGCTGGGGCGGTGAGCCGCCCTTGACATTGAGCATAGTTATAGTACAAATAGCATTATGCTGTGGCAGGTAGACCCGTCGACGCGCACCCCCCTGTTCGAGCAGGTGGCCGGTTCGGTGCGGGCCGCCATCGCCTCGGGGGAGCTCACCGTTGGCAGCCGGCTCCCGGCCGCCAAGGAGGTCGCTGGCTCGCTCGACATCCATCTGCACACCGTGTTGCGCGCCTACCGGGTGCTGCGCGACGAGGGGCTGCTCGACCTGCGGCGCGGACGCGGGGCGGTTGTCGTCGGCGCCGACACCGCCGGCCAGGCGCGGCTGCGGACCCTGCTCCACGACCTGCTGGCCGAGGGCCGGCGCCAGGGGTTGGCTCCGGCTGACGTGGCTCACCTGATCAGAGAGGAACAACCATGACGATGACCACCCCGCCCCGCCCGACCGGCGCCCAGCGCCGACGCGGCGTGATCCTGGCCGTGCTGCCCGCCGTGGTCGTCGCGGCGGCCGGCACCGCGATGCTGTCTGCCGTCCGGTCGTCGCTGCCGGACCCGCTGGCCACCCATTGGGGCACCGACGGCGTCGATGGGTTCGCCTCGTTCTCGGCCACCGTCTGGACCAGTGCGGCGCTGGTCGTGGGGGTTCCAGTGCTGTTGGCAGTCCTGGGGTGGCGGCGCGAGGCCGACAGTGGCTGGTTCTTCACCGGGCTGGCCACTGGGACCGCCGTGTTCCTCGGTGCCGTCGCCTACGGCGCCAGCTGGAGCCAGCGCGGGCTCGCAGACGCCGCGGCAGCGCCGGAGCCCGGGCCGTGGATCGCGGTCGGCGCCGTCGCGGGGATCGGCCTCGGCGTGCTGGCCGGTCGGGCCAGTCGACCCCCGCGCGCCCCCCTGCCGACCGTGCCGGTCCCGCTGCCCGAGGGTGCGCCTCACCGGGTGCTGCCGCCGCAGGCCCGACTGGCCTGGTTCGGCCGGATCGCGCCCAACCCGTCGATGATCGTGGTGGTCCTGGCCTCCTGCGCTCTCGTCGGCTACCTGGCCGCGGTGGTCACCCCTTGGCTGTGGGCGCTCGCGCTGTTCCTGGCGGTGGTCACCGCGGCCACCCTCCAGGCCACCGTGGTCATCGACGGTCGGGGAGTCCGGGTCAACTCCCTGGGCTCGATCACCTGGAGCCGGGTGCCGCTGGAGCGGGTCACCTCGGCCTCGACCCGGCAGGTCAGCGCGATGCGCGAGTTCGGCGGCTACGGCTGGCGGCTCGGCAAGAAGGGCAGCCAGGGGTTCATCACCCGCTCGGGAGAGGCCCTGGTGGTGCACCGCGCCGGCGAGGGCGACCTGCTGCTGACGGTCGAGGACCCGTCCGACGCCGCGACAGCGGTCAACACCCTGCTCGCCCAGCGAGGCCGCTGACGGCGGTCAGCTCGCGTTCTGGCCGAGCTGCTGGGCCAGGTCTGCCAGGAAGTCGTCGACCTGCCGCTCGTCATACCCACCGCGGGTCGGACTGAACCGCACGTCCTCGATCCGGGGCACCTCGCCGCCGCTGCCGATCGCTGCCGCCAGCGCGTCGAGGAAGTCGTCGACCTCCGCGACGTCATACCCGCGGCGCACCCGATGCACCATGAACTGTGGCCCCGCCTGCTCACTCATGGGGCCCATTGTGCCAACGCCCGGGCGCGTGGTCCCGGGCCGGGGGCCGCGGCTGGGCCGGCCCTAGGGTGGTCCGGTGACCCCTCCTCGCACTCCCGACTCGGTCGGTGTCGACCTGCGCGCCGAGGCAGATCGGGCCGACCGCCTCCTGCGCGAGCGCCTCGACCGGCTCGTTCCGGCGGCCATGGCGCGCGCTGACCTCGACGTCTGGCTGGTGGTCGGGCGGGAGCACGCCGAGGGAGCGGTGTTGCGCAGCATGCTGCCCGCGACCTGGCTCAGCGCACGGCGGCTGACCGCGCTGGTCTTCCGGCGTGACCGCCATACCGGGGCGGTGACGCGGGAGGCGGTGAGCCGGTATGACGTGGGCCAGGCCTTCCCGTCCAGCTGGGACCCCGACACCCAGCCTGACCAGTGGGCGCAGATCGCCGCAGTGGTCGGACAGGGCGACCCACGCCGGATCGGCATCGACACCTCCGAGGTGCTCGGCCATGCCGACGGGCTCTCGGCCACCGACCACGCCGCCCTGCTGTCGGCGCTGCCGCCGGCGTTGGCCGAGCGGCTGGTCAGCGCCGATGTCGCGGCGACCACCTGGCTGGGCACCCGCCTGCCGCAGGAGGTGGAGTCGCTGCGCGAAGCCGCCCGGCGCACCCACGACTACCTGCGTCGCGCCCTGTCGACCGAGGTCATCGAGCCCGGGACGACGACCACCCACGACGTGGAGTGGTGGCTTCGCCAGCGCGTGCACGAGGACGGGATCGGCTCGTGGTTCCACCCGACGGTGCGGCTCCAGCGCCGGCCGGCCGGCACGACGGGGGGCGCCGCCGGGGATGGTCCGGGGTCCTTCGCGGAGCATCCGGACGCCCAGGTCATCGGGCCAGGCGACCTGGTGCACATCGACTTCGGCATCGTCTGGGACGGGCTGTGCACCGACCAGCAGCAGAACGGCTACGTGCTGATGCCCGGTGAGACCGAGGCGCCGGCCGACCTGGTGGGCGCTGTCGCCGCCGGCAACCGGCTGCAGGACCTGCTCCTGGCCGAGCTGCGACCCGGGCGGACCGGTAACGAGGTGCTGGCGGCGACGCGGCAGGCAGCGATGGCCGAGGGTCTGCACCCGCAGATCTACTCCCACCCGCTCGGCATCCACGGCCACGGAGCCGGGCCGGCCCTCGGGCTGTGGGACCAGCAGGACGGAGTGGCTGGCGCCGGAGCGCTGGAGGTGGAGGCGGAGACCTGCTGGTCGATCGAGCTGTCGGTGCATCTGGACGCCCCCGGCTGGCCCGACGGCCGCCTGGCCCTCAGCCTGGAGGAGGACGCCTACCTCGGTGCTTCCGGCGTCGAGTGGCTGGACGGCCGGCAGACCACGCTCCACCTCATCGCCTAGCCTCGCCTCTCCCGACCGGACGCGCCGCTGGCGACAAAACCCCCGACCGGACGCGCCGGCTGGCGACAAAACCCCCGACCGAACGCGCCGGCTGGCGACAAAACCCCGGACCGAACGCGCCGGCCGGCGACAAGTCCCTCGACCGAACGCGCCGGGTGGCGACATACAGTCCGACCGGACGCGCCGTATGGCGGAGCCTTGGGATCTGTTCATCCTTCGGGGCCCTCGGTCGGGCGAAGAGTCGCAAGTCGGAGCGTCCGGTCGAACGAAAAGTCGCAGCCAGAGACGTCCGGTCCGGCTTGATCTCGCCAGCCGACGCGTCCGGTCGAAGTGAAAAGTCGCAGCCTGAGACGTCCGGTCCGGCCGGATCTCGCCAGCCGAAGCGTCCGGTCGGGAGGAATCCCGCAAGTCAGCGCGTCCGGTGGGGTGAAAAGTCGCTCGCCGGCGCGTCCGGTCGAAGGGAGACGACGGCGCCGTCGTGCAGCTCGACCAGCGTGTCGGCGCGGGCCATCAGGAGCGGGTCGTGAGTCGACACCAGCGCGGCGATGCCTTGCCGGTGCGCCAGATCGGCGAGCAGGTCCATGATCGTCGCCGCCGTGTCGGAGTCCAGCTGCCCGGTCGGCTCGTCGGCGATGAGGATCTGCGGGCGGGCGACCAGCGCGCGGGCGATGCCGACCCGTTGCTGCTGACCGCCGGAGAGCTCATAAGGGCGCTGCGCCCCGTGCTTGCTCAGCCCGACGAGCTCGAGCACCTCCGCGACCCGTTCGGCGCGCTCCCGGACGGGGGTGCCCAGCAGCCGCAACGGCACCTCGACGTTCTCGGCCGCCGAGAGCACCGGCACCAGCCCGAAGCTCTGGAAGATGTAGCCGACCTGCTCTCGCCGCACCGCGAGCACCTGCGTCTCCCGCAGCTCGGACAGGACCCGGCCGTCGCCGAGCAGCACCCGCCCCGACGTCGGCCGGTCCAGCCCGCCGAGGACGTTGAGCAGCGTGGTCTTGCCCGACCCCGACGGCCCGCGCACGCAGGTCAGCCGTTCCGGCAGCACGTCCAGGTCGACGTCCACCAGGGCATGCACCTCGGCGGCGCCCGAGCCGAAGATGCGGCCGACCCCCTCCGCGCGGAGCAGGTATGGCGGGTGCTCAGGCATCGTCGTCGACCTCCTGGTGGTGTTCGGGCGCGGAGCGACGTGAGGCCGAGCGCCGGTCGGGCCAGACGGCGACGTGGTCGTCCTCGAGCTCCAGCCGCACCCGGTCCCGCAGCGCCAGCTCCGCGACATACCCGCTGGGCAGCTGCATCCGGCCG
This sequence comes from uncultured Actinomycetota bacterium, assembly GCA_963781115.1. Classification (GTDB taxonomy): domain Bacteria; phylum Actinomycetota; class Actinomycetes; order Actinomycetales; family Dermatophilaceae; genus Ornithinicoccus. Next base: position 128,772 of record CAWADV010000004.1, on the reverse strand, counting down.
GCCCGGTCGATGACCGTGTACTCCTGCGCCACCAGCCGCTCCTGCCCGTGCTCGTCGAGCTCGGTGTGCCGCAGCACCTCGGTGGACGTGCGCCCGTCCCGGATCTGCACCGTCCGCCGCACATGGTCGCTGATCGTCGGGTCGTGGGTGACGATCAGCACGGTGACACCCGAGCCGTTCGGAGGAGTCACGCATCGCGGCCAGCACCTCGGCGGACATCGCGTCGTCGAGCTCACCGGTCGGCTCGTCGGCCAGCAGCACCGCCGGGTCGTTGGCCAGCGCGGTGGCGATGGCGACGCGCTGCTGCTGCCCGCCGGACATCTGAGCCGGCCGGCGGTCGCGCACCGACTCGATGTCGAGCAGGTCGAGCAGCTCGGCCACGCGGTCGGCGCGGCGCTTGCGGCCCGACACCACGAGCGGCAGCGCGATGTTCTCCGCGGCGGTCAGGAACGGCATGAGGTTGCGCGAGGTCTGCTGCCAGACGAAGCCGACGACGTGCCGTTGGTAGTGGACCCGCTGCCGCCGTGTCATCGAGAGCAGGTCCACGCCGGAGACCAGCGCCCGGCCGCCGGTCGGCTGGTCCAGGCCCGACAGGATGTTGAGCAGCGTCGACTTGCCCGAACCGGACGCCCCGACGAGCGCGACCACGTCGCCCGGGTCGACCCGCAGGTTCAGCCCCTGCAGCGCCTGCACCTCGACGCCTTCGGTGGAGTAGATCCGGACCAGGTCCTCGCACAGGATGTCGGGCTGGTCGTGGTCGCGGGCCGCGACGACCTCCGGGGTGTCACGCCTGGTGGCCGTCGCGGCGCGGTCGACCCCGTGGTCGCCGGTGCGGTCGGTATCGGTCGTCATGGCTTCATCTCTCCTCGCCGATGCGCAGTTGTCGAGCCAGGTCCGAGCGGGCGGCCACTGCTGCCGACACGGTCACCGTGGCGGCGACGGTGAGCAGGATGGCACCCAGGACCGGACCCAGGATGGTCCAGTCGGTGCTGAGCAGGGGCTGCCGGTCGCCGCCGGTCATCCCGGTCAGGTCGACCGCGCTCAGCAGCAGCCGGGGGATGGTCAGGCCCACGACGGCCCCGACCGCGAACGCCATGACCAGCAGCGGTGCCAGCTCCCAGACGGTCAGCGCCCGGCCCTGACCCCGCTCCAGGCCGAGCGTGCGGAGCACGGCCATCAGCCGGGTGCGCGCGGGCGCCCCCATCAGCTGGACGATGAGGATCGCGAGCACGGTGAGCAACGCGGTGAACACCACCGCCGCGACGAAGAAGTCCAGCAGGCCGGTCGTGACCGGCGCAGCGCGGAAGGTGTCGAGCTGCTGCTGCGGGGTCGTGACCACGGAGTAGGGGACGGTGGCCCGGAGCCGGTCGGCCACCTGTGCGACCGAGGCGGGGTCGGCGACAGCGATCAGGCCCACCGTGGGGAGCGCGACCGACCCGCCGGCGGCCTCCCACTGAACCCGGTCGACCAGGAGGAACGAGCCAGGCGTCCGGATGCCGGGCAGCACGTCCACGTGTCCGACGACACGCACCGGGCCGAGCCCGCTGAGCTCGCCCGTGCCGGAGGTGGCTGCGAGCGCGCCACCGGTCAGCACCGCCGTGGTGGCGCCAGGGTCGAAGACGGCCGTCGGCGTCGGGGTGACCAGCGGGGCGCTGGCCTGCACGTCGACCAGGCTGGACGACACGACATACACCGTCAGCTGACGGCCGACGACACCTCCGGTGAGGTCGGCGGGCGCCTGCACCTCGGCCACCGGGCTGAGCGCGCTGACACCCTCCACCGCGCTCACCGCCCCGGCGACCTCGGGGGTCAGCCAGGGTCCGGCGATCTTGACCTGAGCGCCGTTGGTGTCCCAGGCGGCCGTCTCGGCGCCCCGCGTGATGGTCGAGGCCATCACCGCGCTGAACACGGCGACCGCGACCCCGAGGATCACGGCCAGCGCGGGGATCAGCCCACCGGCCGGGTCGCGCACCGAGCGCGCGGCACCCAGGAAGCCGGTCAGGCCCGGACGGCCGCGCAGCGCGGCGACCAGCGCTCGGACCGGCACGGGATAGACCCGCAGGGTGATCACACAGGCGGCCAGCGCGAGCAGCACGGGCGTGGCCGCCATCAGCAGGTCGACACCGGGGTCGACCGCAGCTCCGGCCAGGCCGGCCCCCGCAGAACCGGGTATGCCGCCCGCCCCCGCCGCCCCGGCCCCACCAGAGGCACCTGCGGCCACCGAACCGACCCCCGCGAGCCCGCGGTCGAGCAGCCGCCAGACGGCCACGCCCGCCACAGCGACCAGCAGTGCCTCGCCGATCCAGCGCAGCCGGCTGGTCGACCGGGGCCCCAGGTCAGCCCGCGACTCGCGCAGCGACCGCTCGCCCGACGACAGCCCCAGTGCCAGCGCGGGCACAGCGGCGACCAGACCGGCGACGACCCACTCCTGCCACCCCGTGCTGACCGGCCGGACGGCCCCGGCCGCCCACCAGCCCAGCGCCGCGGCAGGAAGCCCCAGAGCCAGACCCTCCAGGGCCAGCAGCGACCGGATCTGCGCCGTCGAGCCACCCCTGGCGGTGGCCAGGGCCAGCGCAGCACGCCGGCGACCGACGATCAGCCTGGCGGCCAGGCCGAAGGTGGCCAGCGCCACACCGACCGGCCCGGCGGCGATCACCGACAGGATCGAGGCGCTGGCGGTCTGGGCTGAGGACAGTCCGCGGAACGAGCGGGTGGCCTCGGTGAGGAAGGTGACCGTGGCCACCTGCGGCACGATCACCTGCGGTGCCGAGGAGAAGCCGAGCAGCTGCGCCGTGGCCAGGTCGACCTGGTCTCCGCGCAGCCGCGGACTGGAGCTCCCGTCCTCCCCCACGCCGTCTGCGAGGGGGAACCACAGCCGCATCCGCAGGTTCTCGGTGCTGCCGGTCGTCCCGGGGCTGGCGCCCGGCAGGTAGGCCGCGACGGTGGCCGCCCAGCCGGTGTTGCCATCGAACAGCTCGCCCAGCGCGGCGCTGTTCGGCGCGTGCTCCCAGCGACCGTCACCGGGGTCCGTGGGCTCGTAGGTGCCGACCAGGACGAACTGCTGGAACTCCTGGCCGACCTGCCACCCCAGCCGCTCGGCCGCCGACTCCAGGATCACCACCTCGATCGGCCCGCTCTGGTACTCCGCGAGCGCGGGACCGCTGTTGCCGAAGCCCGCGCCGTCGTTGGTCCGGTTCATCACCAGGACCGGCCAGCGACCCTGCACCAGGCGGCTGTGCTGCTCCAGGAACGGGTCGATGCGGCGCTGGATCTCGACACTGGCGTACTTGGCCTCGGGATCGGGCACGCTCTGCGCGTCAGGGTCGGCCGGGACACCTCGACCCGCCCCGAGGTCGACGAAGAACTGTCCGGGGCCCAGCAGGGAGCGCAGCGGCTCGGGCTGGTCCTGGCGGACCTGCTCCATCCCCTGGATGAAGCCGCCCCAGGTGTTCTCCGTCGACACGTACTGCCGGCTCCAGTCCGGCTGGATGGTCACGGTCCGGTTGCCGATCAGGTCGCGCTGGGTGGCCGAGAGTCCGCCCAGCACGTGCGGGATCTGCGCGGTGTTCATCTCCAGGGTGAAGCGCGGGACCAGGGTCGCCAGGAACGCGATGAGGGCGACCATGACGGCGAGCAGCACCGAGACCCACGGGTCGGCAGCCACCTGCTGCCAGACCAGCCGGGGGCCTCCGGCGACGGGTCGTGCGGTGCCGGTATGGCGGGCGCTCCGGTGGCGTGGCGCGGTCACCGGATCTCCTCCCGGTAGGTGGTGTCCAGCGCCTGCCGGACCACCCGCCATACCTGGGCCGCCAGCACGAGCAGCACCGCCAGCACCAGCAGACCGACCAGTGCCGCCCACCACGGCACCTCCAGGCTGAGCCCCGGCTGCAGGGTCACCTGGCCGGAGGAGGTGGTGCTCGACGCCAGGTCAGGGATCACCCGCAGCCCGACCAGCCACCCGGCGCCCACACCGACCGCGATGCAGACGCCGACGACGCCGGCGAGCTCGGCGACCCGCGACAGCGCCTGGCTGCGCGGCGCCATCCCGAGCGCGCGGAGCACGGCGACCTCGGGCCGACGCGCGCGCAGCAGGTTGGCGGCGACGGCGGCGATGCCGGTGATGGCCAGCAGCACGGCGCCGGCGGAGGCGACCCAGAAGACGAGCCGCACCGCCCCGGCCGCGTCGGTGACGCTCACCGCGCCGGGCCCGATCGCCTGCGCGAAGCCCTCCGTCGCGGCCACGGCCTCAGCGGTCCGCTGCGGGTCCTGGCTGGCCATCCAGATCTGAGTGGGTGCGTCGGTGGCCAGGCCGAGGGTGTTGAGGTAGCCGGCCAGCGTGGTCGAGTCCAGCAGAGCGGCGTTGGGGTCGAGTGTGCCGGGGACGGCAGGCAGCAGCGCCACGACCTGGGTGCTGATCCGCACGCCCTGGGTCGCGATCTCGAGCGGGGCGCCCACGCCCAGGCTGTTGGCCTCGGCGAACGCCTCGGTCACCGCGACCGGGACCGGCGCGTCCTGCGCGGCCAGGACCGGACCCAGGGTCAGCGCGGCCCTCCGGTCGCCCGGGCCCTCAGGAGCGCCAGTGAAGTCGACGCCGGTCCGCGCGTCCAGGGTGAGCGTGCCGGAGGCCTGGTCCACCGCCATCGTCCCCTCCGTCGGGATGCCGAGCGGCTGGTCGGGGGCCGCGGACAGCGGGTCGACCCAGGTGGCGGGCCCGGGCTGCGCGAGCAGGTTGTCGCCGTCGGCGGTGCGCACGCCGTCGACCGTCAGACGCGCCTGGTAGGGCTCGCCGATCTGGGGCAGGTCGACGGTGACCGCCACCAGCCGACGGTCGATGCCGGGCGGCACGGCGATGGTGAGTTGCTGGTCCACCTGCACCGGTTCGGTGACGAGCCGGCCGTCCTCGAACCTGGCCGGGATGCTGAACGGCACGGGTGTCAAGGACAGGGTCTGGCGGCCAAGCGCCTCCGGGTCGGTGACGGTGATGCTCACCAGCAGCTCGTGCGGCAGCTCGTAGGCCGCGCCCAGCGCTCGGCGCTGCTCGGCGAAGACGTCGCGGAGCACGTCCTTCGGCACGTCGTCGGCACACCCGGGGCAGGTCAGCTCGAAGTCCTCCTCGACGTTGGCGTAGGCGGCCTCGAGGTACTGCCGGTCCTGCGCCGTGAGCTGCGCCGTGAGCCGGACCGGAAGGGTGAGCTCGGTCCCGCCCTCGGGGAGGGCGACACCCTGCTGGTCGGCGTCCCGTCGCTGCAGCCGGTCCAGCGAGGAGGTGTCGACCAGCCCAGGGGGCATCCGGGACACCGCGGTCAGCGACCGGACCGGCAGGACGGTCACCGTCAGTGGCGTCCCGGCCACCTTGGTCTGCGAGAGCCAGACCGGAGCCGACGCGGTCACACCGGGCAGGCCGCTGACATCGGGCACGGTGGCCACCTCGCCGCGACTGGTGGGTGCGTCGACCAGGACCCCGCGGACATCGGCGCCCTGTCCGATCAGGCTGAGGTCCTCCCGCAGAGAGGTCGACGTCGCGGCATACAGGCTGGCCACCGTGGTGGAGCCGGCGGCGAGCACGGTGAGCACGACGGGCACGGCATACACCACGAGCCGGCGGGAGACCTGGCTGGCGGCCAGGTGCGAGCCCAGCCCCCGGGTCGGCCTGGTGAGCGCCTCGGCGACGCGACTGGCCGGGCCGAGCAGCGCCATCGTCAGCACGGCGGCGGCCGCCAGCAGGAGGGCGGGCGCCGCTCCCGCGACGAGGTCCGTGCGCAGCGTGCCGTCGTCGCCGGTGACCAGGGGGGAGCGGTACTGCGCGAGCTGCCAGGTCGCCAGCCCGGCGGCGGCCAGGGTGAAGACCAGGGTGGCCAGGGCGGCCACCTGCCGGGTGCGCCCCGAGCGGTCGGTGCTGGAGCGAGCCGCGAGAGTGCGCACCTGCAGCACGGAGATCACGACGAGGGCGACCAGCACCGCCAGGCCGGTGAGCACGCCGGCGCGCACCACGTCTGAGGTCTGTTGGCCGCCCGCCGGCACGGCCTGCATCACCGCCAAGGCGACGCCGACGCCGAGCGCCGTGGCCACGGCGGTGATCACGACGGCCTCGGTGAGAGTCCATCGCAGCACCTGGCGTCGCGCGGCGCCCCGCGCGACGAACAGCTCGACCTCGCCGGAGCGGGCAGTGGCCTGCAGCCGGGCGATCTGCACCACGGCAATGACGCTGACCAGCAGCAGCAGGATGATCGGTATGGCGTTGAGCGCCCGGGCCGTCGCCAGGTTGCGGCTGGCGTTGGCCGTCGTCGGTGCCAGGTCGCCCTCGACCGTGACGCCTCGGCTCGCCACCTCGGGGACGTCCATCGCCCGGGGGAGCTTGTCGGCCGCGCCCGAGAGCAGCGCCATGTCAGCAGGCGTCACCTGGTCGGCGTCGGGCTGCACGGTGAAGCGGACGAACGGGGTGTCGCCGAGGCGGGTGATCGCGTCCGGGTGCACGACCAGCGGGCCGACCACGGAGCCGTCCCGCCCCGTTGCCACGAGCGGGTCGCCGAACCAGAACGCCGCCTGCGCCGATGTCGGCCGCCAGGTGGCCTCGACGGTGATCGCCTGTCCACCCAGCATCAGGGTGTCACCCGGCGACACGCCCCAGGCCTGGGCCGTTCCCGCGTGCAACGCGGCCGGCACCGCGGCGTCGCCGCCGGCGCCTGGGCCGGTCGGCCAGGTGCCCTCGTCCACCTCCACCAGGGCGGTGAAGCCCGGCGCGTCGGCGAGCAGCTGGTCGCTGGCCAGGGTCACCAGGCGTTCAGGGTGCCCCTCGACAGTTCGGGGCTCGGTCGCCAGGGTGCGCTGGATCTCGACCTCCGCGGGAGCGAACGTCGCGGTGACCACCCTGCGGGCGGCCGCGTCCTGCGCCCCGGGGTCGGCGGCGAGTCGGGTCTGCACCCGCAGCCCGGCCTCGGTCGGCACCGCGCCGGTCAGGGCCTGGCGGGCCGCCGTCGTGGCGGCCGCCTGGCTGTAGCCGAGGGTGCCGGCGATGATCGCCGTCGTCGCTGCGGTGAGCGCCAGAATGGTGACCAGGAGGCCGAGACCGGCCCGCGCACGGCGGACGATGAGGCCCCAGGTGCCCATCAGCCTCCGTCCGTCGAGCCGTCACCCCACCTGGCCGCCTCTGGTCACGGTAACGAGGAGCGGTATCGGTGGACGCTAGGCAGGAGTCGCTGGCTGGGGCAAGGGTTCCCACGCCTTCGTGACGCGATCGTGACGCCTGCCGATGTCTGGGCGGCCCGGCTCAGGTGTGCACGTGTACACGCCAGCCGCCGTCGCGGGCTCTCCGACCGGCTGAGGTGTGCACGTGTACACGCCAGCCGCCGTCGGCGGGCTCTCCGACCGGCTCAGGTGTGCACGTGTACACGCCAGCCGCCGATCGGGACGTCCAGCAGGCGGGCAAGTGTCACGAGGCGGCTAGTGGTCACCCAGGCCGGGGCTCGGTCGGTAGCGGCCGCCGGGGAAGGCCGCGTCCAGCTCGCGGAGCTGCTCGGCGACCCGCGCGGCGCCGATCTCGCGCAGCCAGTCGTGCGGCCCGAGGGGGTAGTTGGTGCCCAGGCGCATGGCGGTGTCCACGTCGTCCGCAGCCGCCTCGCCACGGTGCACCAGGTCGACTGCCTCGTTGACGATCATCGCCAGGGTGCGGGCGACGGGGTCGGTCACGGTGGGGCCACCCACCAGCCGGGAGGCCAGGCCGGCGTCGGCGACCGCGTCGAGCGCCGAGCCATCGCTGCCATAGCGGAACACCCCGTGCCCGCTCTTGCGCCCGAGCCGACCGGCAGCCACCAGGTCACGCTGGAACTCGGTCGGCGCGTAGCGAGGGTCGCGCCCGGTCTGCTCCCACACCGAGGTGCCGACGGCCAGGTTGACGTCCTGGCCGATCAGGTCGGTCAGCTCCAACGGTCCCATCCGGAACCCGGCGTGCTCCCGCAGCGCCAGGTCGAGGGTGGCGGGGTCGGCCACGCCTTCCTGCACCATCCGCTGCGCCTCGCCGTAGAAGGGGCGCGCCACCCGGTTGACGATGAACCCGGGGGTCGACGTGCAGTGCACCGGCGTCTTGCCCCAGGCGCTCATCAGGTCGGCGCAGGCGACAGCCACGGCGTCGTCGGTCTCGCGGCCGTGCACCACCTCGACCAGCCGCATCACCGGTGGCGGGTTGAAGAAGTGCAGGCCGAGCACGCGTCCGGGGTGCGGCAGGCCGGCCGCCAGGGCAGTCACGTCCAGGCTCGAGGTGTTGCTGGCCAGCACCGTGGCGGCCGACTGGTGCGCCGCGAGCGTGGCGAACAGCGACCTCTTGACGGCCAGGTCCTCCACGACCGCCTCGATGGCCAGCCCCACCGCAGGCAGCAGCGACAGGTCTCCGTCGGCAGCCGGCCCGACGACGACCCGGTCCAGGCTCGCCGCAGCATCCTGCGCAGTCAGCCGCCCCTTGGCCACCTGACGCGTCAGGGCGTCGGCCACACCCTGCACCGCTGCGGCGGCCGCACCCGCCCTCGCATCGACGAGGTGGACCCGGTGGCCGGCCGCCGCAGCAACCTGGGCGATGCCGGCACCCATCGCGCCGGCGCCGATGACCGCGACGTCGGTGAGGTCACCAGGATGGCGCTCGGCACGGTCCACGGGGGCGCCGAGCGCGCCGAGGTCGCGCTGGCCGCTCAGGCTTCGCCGCCCTCCTCGTCGTTCTCGCCCTGACCCGGACCAGCGATGTTGACGCACCACGGCACGCCATAGCGGTCAGTGAGCTGGCCGAACTGGTCGCCCCACATCTGCATCTCCAGGGGCATGTCGACCGAGCCCCCTCGGACAGCGCATCCCAGTAGCCGCGGAGCACCTGCTCGTCGTCGCCACTGAGGCTGACCAGCCCGTTGGGCGAGGCCTGGGCGCCCATGCCCTCGGGAATGTCCGCGACCATCAGCGTGTAGCCCTCGGGCGTCTCGAGCTGGGCGTGCATGACCATGTCGTTCCAGGCCGGATCACCCCCCGGCATGTCGCCGAAGGTCATGATCTGCGGCTCACCACCGAGCACCGAGCTGTAGAACTGCACAGCCTCGCGGGCGTTCCCGCTGAAGTTGAGATAAGGGTTGAGGCGGGACGCCATGGCTGACTCCTTTGTCACGTCGGTCCGCGATCCGTGGGCCGGGCCGGCCGCGGTGGCCGGTCCCTCCGAACTTAGCGCGCACTCCCGACAGCGGCACAGGTCCGGACGCGCACGCGAACCCCCCGCCTGGTTCGATGGTCGCGTGGACGTCGCCTCACTGTGGGACTTCGCCGACCCGGCAGCCTCGGCGGCCCGCTTCGCCGATGCCCTCGCGGATGCGCCCGAGCCCGATGCCTTGGTCCTGCGCACGCAGCTCGCGCGCGCGCTCGGGCTGCAGGGACTGTATGGCGCGGCGTGGGCCGAGCTCGACCTCGTCGCCGCTGCAGGAAGCGGGGACCTCGAGGTGACCGTCCGTGAGGCGCTGGAGCGGGGCCGCGTCCTGCGGGACAGCACCGACCTGCAGGGCACGAGCCCAGGCACGGCTGCCGACCACGTCGCACGCGCTGCCCGGCTCGCAGCCGGCAGCACCGACCCGGACATCGCCGGACTGCACGTCGACGCCCTGCACATGCTGGCGCTGCTGGCGGACACCCCGCAGGAGCAGGTGCGGCTGACCGAGCAGGCGCTCGCGGTGGCGACGACGTCCACCGCTGCCCCGGCCCGGCGCTGGCGGGCCTCCCTGCTCAACAACCTGGGGATGGCCCACCACGACACGGGAGACGACGAGGCGGCGCTCGTCTCGTTCGAGCGGGCCCTGGACCTTCGGCGCGCCGCGGCAGGCGGTGACGCGGACCCCCAGGTCTCCGTGGCCCGGTGGATGGTGGCCTGGGCCTCACCGGCTGCTCGGTCGCGTGGAGGAGGCGCTCGCCGAGCAGACGGCCCTGGCGGCTGACAACGCCGCCGCGGGCCGGCCGGACCCCTACGTGCACGACGAGCTGGCCGAGCTTTTCGCACTCCAGCCGGAGCACCTCGCGCAGGAGCAGGCGCGCTGGCATCGCGACGAGGCGGCCCGCCTGCGCACGTAGGCTGGACCGGTGACGACGACGCAGACGGCACCCGGCCAGGACCAGCACGTGCACCCCCTCGTGGAGACCCACCGGCGGCTCCTCGACGAGGCAGCGGCGGCCCTGGCCTCGCGCAGCTACTTCAGCGCCTACCCCGAGTCCCCCTCTCCGCGGGTCTACGGCGAGACGGCTGCGGAGGAGGGCCAGGCGGCCTACGAGCAGACGCTCAACAGCTCCTTCGGCGCCCTGGCCGACCAGCCCGGGACGGGAAGAGAAGTGGGCCAGGAGCGTTCGCCCTACGGCCCGGAGCTCGGCGTCCGCTATCCCCAGCTCGACCTCGACGCCGCGATGGCCGCGGCGCGGGCCGCCATCCCGGCCTGGCGCGACGCCGGCCCTCGGCTCCGTGCCTCGGTCTGCGCCCAGATCATCGCCGCGATCAACGCGCGCTCGTTCGAGATCGCCCACGCCGTCATGCACACCAGCGGACAGGCGTTCGTGATGAGCTTCCAGGCTGGCGGCGCCCACGCGCAGGACCGGGCGCTGGAGGCCGTGGTCGCGGCCCTGGTCGAGCAGGAGCGCGTCCCGAGCACGGCCACCTGGGAGAAGCCGACCAAGGGCGAGCCGCTGCGGATGCAGAAGGACTACCGGATCGTCCCTCGCGGAGTGTCCCTGGTCATCGGCTGCAACACCTTCCCGACGTGGAACTCCTACCCGGGCCTGTTCGCCTCGCTGGCCTGCGGCAACCCGGTCATCGTCAAGCCGCACCCGCGGGCCGTCCTGCCCCTGGCGCAGACCGTCGCCATCGCCCGCGAGGTCCTGGCGCAGGCCGGCTTCGACCGGGCGCTGGTGCAGCTGGCCGCCGAGAACGACGGGCAGGGCCTGGCCAAGGAGCTCGCGCTGCACCCCGACGTCGCGATCATCGACTACACCGGAGGTCCCGGCTTCGGCGCCTGGCTGGAGCGCGAGGCCGGGGCTGCGGGCAAGCTGGTCTACACCGAGAAGGCGGGCCTGAACACCGTCGTCCTGGACTCGACCGACGACCTCAAGGGGGCTTTGGGCAACCTGGCCTTCTCGCTGGCCCTCTACTCGGGCCAGATGTGCACGGCGCCGCAGAACCTCTACCTGCCCGCGGACGGGATCGACACCGACACCGGCCACCTGTCCTTCGAGGAGGTCGCCGAGCAGCTCGCCGGTGCGATCAGCCGGCTCACCGGTGACGACGCGCGCGCGGTGGAGATCCTCGGGGCCACGGTCAACGACGACGTGCGGTCGAGGGCGACCGACATCCCCGCCCTGGCCGAGCGCCTGGGCGGCGAGGTCGTGCTGGACGCCCGTGCCGTCAGCCACCCGCTCTACCCCGACGCCGTGGTGCGCGCCCCCGCCCTGATCAGCCTCGACGCGGCCAACCAGGCGGCCTACACCCAGGAGTGCTTCGGCCCGGTGGCCTTCCTCATCCGGACCGCGTCCACCCAGCAGAGCCTGGAGCTGTTCGCGCGGTCGGTGCGGGAGCACGGGGGCATGACGGCCGCAGTGCACAGCACCGACGCGCAGGTCCTTCAGGACGCACGAGATGCCGCTGCGGACGCGGGGGTGGCCCTGTCGGAGAACCTCAACGGCCAGGTCTTCGTCAACCAGAGTGCGGCGTTCAGCGACTACCACGGCACCGGAGCCAACCCCGCGGCCAACGCGGCGCTCACCGACGCGGCGTTCGTGGCCAACCGGTTCCGGGTCATCACCAGCCGGCGGCACGTCACTGCCTGAGGCCGGGCCGTGAGCCGCGGACAGGACCAGCCGTGGGTCGAGCAGGTGGGCCCCGGCGTCGGTGAGCTCACCTGGTCCGACGACGCCTGGTGGTCCGACGGCGACGCCGTCGCCCGGGTCAGCGCCGCCTGCGAGCGGGCCTTTGCGCAGGGGACGCACCGCGTCCAGGCCCGCATCCCGGAGGGCCGCCGTGACCAGCGCAGGGTGCTGCAGCGCGCGGCGCTGCGCCCTGAGGGGCTGGCCAGGGGTGGCGCCAGTGACGAGCACGGACAGCCGATGGACGCCCTGGTCCTGGCTCGGCTGAGCGACGACCCGCCGCCAGGCAGCCGTGAGGCGTTCCTCGCGGTGCTCAACGCCTCGCTCCCGCTCAAACGGGTCATCGCCCAGGGCCTGGTCCGGGACGACCAGGACCGGGTGCTGCTCTGTGCGCTGACCTACAAGCAGGACTGGGACCTGCCCGGCGGCGTCGTCGACCCGCACGAGTCGCCGGCCGAGGGCCTGGCGCGCGAGCTGCGCGAGGAGCTCGGACTCGACCTGGCGGTCGGTCGCCTGCTGGTCGTCGACTGGCTCCCGCCCTACCGCCAGTGGGACGACGCCCTGCTCTGCGTCTTCGACCTGGGGGTCCGCCCCGACCTGGCCGCCCAGAGCACCGTGGAGCGCGCCGAGATCGCGGCGCTGCACTGGGTCGGGGAGGCGGCACTGAGCGAGCAGATGGCGCCGTATGCCGTGCGGGTGGTCCGCCAGTCGCTGCGGGTGGCGCGGTCCGGCGTCGGGACGGCCTACCTGCACGACGGTGAGCCGACCCTTGCAGCTGGCCCTGCAACTGACCCTGCGACTGACCCTGCAGCCGACCCTGAGCCACGTCCTGAGACCGGTGCCGGGACTGCACGCCGCCCGGAGGGTGTCATCATGGGCCGGTGAACCAGAGCGCGGTCAACGTCGTCGAGACGTTGCTGCCCGGAGTGGGCCTGAAGTACGAGTTCCTCACGCGTAGTGGCGTGCCGCTGACGATCGTGGTCAACCGCGAGGGGGGATCGGTGCTCGCGGCCTACGACCGCCGCGATCCGGACCGGGCGACACTGACCGTGCCGCTCGACGACGAGGAGAGCGAAGCGCTGGCCGGCCTGCTCTCCGGCACCACGATGATGCACCGCGTCGAGGACGTCACCAAGCTGCCAGGCCTGGTCTCCGGGCGCCTGGCGATCGACTCCGGGGCCCGGTTCGACGGGCGGACTCTGGGCGAGACTCGGGCGCGGACCCGCACCGGATGCTCCATCGTCGCCGTCGTGCGGGCCGGTGAGGTCATCACCTCGCCCGGCCCCGAGCTCCCGCTGCACGGCGGGGACGTGCTCGTGGTCGTGGGCACCGACAGCGGCGTCGCGCAGCTGCAGCATGTGCTGACCGGTACGACCTGAGAACGGGACAGCCCCCGTGGATCATGTGGCCGTCCTCTTCCTCGAGCTGGGCGTGCTGTTCGGGGGCCTGGCGATCCTCGGGGTGCTGGCCCGTCGGGTCGGCATCTCCGCGATCCCGTTCTACCTGCTCGCCGGTCTGGCGTTCGGCGACGGCGGGCTGCTCCCGATGCGCGCCATCGAGCCGTTCGTCTCGGTCGCGGCCGAGATCGGCGTCATCCTGCTGTTGCTCACCCTCGGCCTGGAGTTCACCGCGTCCGAGCTGGTCGCGTCGCTGCGGCGGCACCGGCTGTCCGGTGTCGTCGACTTCGTGCTCAACTCCACCCCGGGCTTCGTCGCCGGCTGGCTGATGGGGCTGCCCCCCGGCGGCATCCTGGCGCTGGGCGGCATCACCTGGGTGACCTCCTCGGGCATCGTGGCGCGCACCCTGCTCGACCTGCGCCGGCTGGCCAACCGCGAGACTCCGGCGGTGCTCTCGGTGCTGGTCCTGGAGGACCTGGCCATGGCGCTCTACCTGCCCGTCCTGGTCGTCGTGCTGACCGGTGCCGGGCCGGCCCGGGCGGTGCTCGGCATCACCTTGGCGGTCGGCGCGGTCGTCGGCGTGCTGTGGATGGCCCACCGCGGCGGTGACCGTCTGCAGCGGCTGCTGGAGCACCGGGACGACGAGCAGGTGCTGCTCCGGGTGATGGGGCTGACCTTCCTGGTCGCCGGCGGTGCCCAGGCGGTCGGCGCGTCTGCGGCGGTCGGCGCCTTCCTGGTCGGCATCGCCGTGCCGCACCACCTCGCCGAGCGTGCCCGCGAGCTGCTCAGCCCGTTGCGCGACCTGTTCTCGGCGGTCTTCTTCGTCGCGTTCGGGCTGGCCGTGTCGCCGGAGGAGGTGTGGCCGGCGCTGCCTGCCGCGCTGCTCCTGGCCGGCGTCACCGCGCTGACCAAGATGGGCACCGGCTGGTATGCCGCGGCGCACGACGGCGTGGGCCGTCCCGGTCGGCTGCGCGCCGGCACCGGCCTCATCGCGCGCGGGGAGTTCTCCATCGTCATCGCCGGCATGGCGGTCGCCGCCGGGGTGCTGGAGGTCGGGCCGCTCGCCACGGCCTACGTGATGGTCCTGGCCATCGCCGGTCCGGTGCTGACCAGGCTGTCCGACCCGGCCTCGGACTACCTGTCCGACCGGATGCTCGCCCGGCGGCGGACCTAGCCCGCGCGCCCTGCCCGGAAGGCCGCCGCGACCTGCAGCAGCCGGTCGTTGGCCTCGGGCTCACCGATGGTGCAGCGCGCACCCTCGCCGGCAAACGGGCGCACGGTCAGCCCAGCCTCCTGACACGCCTGCGCAAACGGCAGGGTGTCCTCGCCCAGCGGCAGCCAGACGAAGTTGGCCTGCGTGTCCGGCACCTCCCAGCCCTGCTCGCGCAGGCCGTCGAGGACCCGCCCGCGCTCGTCGACCAGCGCCTTGACCCGCACCTCCAGCTCGTCGTAGGCCGCCAGGCTGGCCATCGCGGCCTGCTCGGCCAGGTGGCTGACGCCGAACGGCACGGCCGCGGTGCGCAGCGCCTCGGCCACCGGCGCCTGGGCCACGGCATACCCCACGCGCAGCCCGGCCAGGCCGTAGGCCTTGGAGAAGGTGCGCAGGACGCACACGTTGGGGTGCTCGCGATAGAGCGCGAGCGCGTCGGGCACGTCCGGCGCCGTCGTGAACTCCAGATAGGCCTCGTCGACCACCACGAGGACGTCCGGCGGCACCAGGGTCAGGAACTCCCGCAGCTCGGCGTCGCCGACGCTCGGCCCGGTCGGGTTGTTGGGGGTGCAGACGAGCACGAGTCGCGTGCGGTCGGTGATCGCGGCGGCCATCGCGGGCAGGTCGTGCCGCGCCTGCGCGTCCAACGGCACCGCGACGGAGGTGGCACCCGCCAGCGCGACCACGATCGGGTAGGCCTCGAAGCTGCGCCAGGCGTAGACCACCTCGTCGCCCGGATCGCAGGTGACCTGGATGAGCGTGGTCAGCACGCCCACGCTGCCGGTGCCGGTGGCCAGGTGCTCGGCCGGCACGTCCCACCGCTGCGCCAGCGCCTCCCGCAGGCGGGTGACCGCCATGTCGGGATAGCGGTTCATCGTCCCGGCGGCCTCGCGGACCACCTCCAGCACCGAGTCCAGCGGCGGGTAGGGGTTCTCGTTGGAGGAGATCTTGTAGGGCGTCAACGGCTGGCCGTCAGGCCCGGTCGCCGGGGCCGCCGGCTTGCCCGGACGGTAGGCCGGCACGCCCGCCAGGGTCTGGCGCAGGCGGACGGCCGGGGGCAGGTGCTGGCTCATGGTCGGCAATCTAGACCGTGGCACGATGAGCCCATGTCCTTCTTCATCAAGGTCCTGGTCAACGGGGTCGCTCTCTGGATCGCCTCGGTGCTGGTCGACGGGATCGAGTTCGGCGGCTCCAGCACGACCAGCCAGGTGCTGACCATCGGGGCCGTCGCCCTGATCTTCGGCATCCTCAACGCGGTGCTGCGGCCGGTGCTGATGTTCTTCTCGCTGCCGCTGCTGCTGCTCACCCTGGGCCTGTTCACGTTCGTCATCAACGCACTGATGCTCAGCCTCACCTCGTGGCTCTCGGACCGGCTCGGCCTGGCCTTCTCGGTGGAGCAGTTCTGGTGGGACGCGATCCTGGGCGCGCTGATCATCACCGTCGTCTCGCTGGTCCTCAACGCCGTCCTGCCCGACGGCAAGGACTGAACCCGCTCGCACCCACGCCGTGCCGGTGGCCGGTCCGCGGCGTGCTCCGGCTCAGCCCTGCTGCGGTAGGTTGACGGACGACTCGCCAGACCACCGCGGTCGGTCCCCGCGACAGCAAGGAGCAGTTCCGTGAGCGACGACGTCGTCGCGCCGGAGCGTGAGGTCACCCCGACCGCGCCCGACGCGCCCAGTCACCAGCCTCCCGCGAGGGACATCACCGACGGCGGGCCGGACATGGTCCAGTTCCTGGACGCCGACGGCACGCGGGTCACCCCCAGCCCGGCCAGCGAGCCCTACGCCTCCTACGTCGAGGAGATCGACGACGACCTGCTGCGGGAGCTGTTCCGCGACCTGGTGCTGGTCCGCCGGGTCGACTCCGAAGGCTTCGCGCTCCAGCGCCAGGGCGAGCTCGGCCTGTGGCCCAGCCTGCTCGGCCAGGAGGCGGCCCAGGTGGGCGCCGGGCGCGCGATGCGGCCTCAGGACTACGCCTTCCCCGGCTACCGGGAGCACGGTGTGGCGTGGACCCGCGGTGTCGACCCGGTCAACCTGCTCGGCATGTTCCGGGGGGTCAACCACGGGGGCTGGGACTCCAACGCCCACAACTTCCACCTCTACACGATCGTCATCGGCAACCAGATGCTGCACGCCACCGGCTATGCGATGGGGGTGCAGCGCGACGGGGCGGTCGGCACCGGCGACCTCGAGCGGGACACCGCGGTGATGGCCTTCACCGGCGACGGCGGCACCGCCCAGGGAGACTTCAACGAGGCCCTGGTCTTCGCCTCGGTCGCCCACGCGCCCGTCGTGTTCTATGTGCAGAACAACCACTGGGCGATCTCCGAGCCCAACGAGCGCCAGTTCACCATCCCGCCCTACCAGCGCGCGCTGGGCTTCGGCTTCCCCGGGGTGCGGGTCGACGGCAACGACGTGCTGGCCACCTACGCGGTCACCCGCGCCGCCCTCGACCGGGCCCGGGCCGGCCAGGGGCCGACCCTGATCGAGGCGTTCACCTACCGGATGGGCGCGCACACGACCTCGGACGACCCGACCAAGTACCGGATCGCCGCCGAGGTGGACGCGTGGCGCTCCAAGGACCCCCTCGACCGGGTCCGGGCGCACCTGCTCGACCGCGGGCTGGTCGACCAGGAGTGGCTCGACGCGCTGGACGCCGAGGCCGACGAGCTCGCCGCCCGGATCCGCCGGGAGTGCCAGCAGATGCCCGACCCGGCGCACGAGACGATGTTCGACCACGTCTATGTCGACGAGCACCCGTTGGTCGAGCGCGAGCGGGCCGCGTTCGCGGCCTACCAGGCCGGCTTCGAGGACGGTGACTGAGATGACCAGCCAGCGCACCACGATCGCCAAGGCGCTCAACGCGGGCATGCGCGCCGCGATGGAGGCCGACCCCCGCGTCGTGCTGATGGGCGAGGACGTCGGCAAGCTGGGCGGCGTCTTCCGGATCACCGAGCACCTGCAGAAGGACTTCGGCGAGGACCGGGTCATCGACACCCCGCTGGCTGAGAGCGGCATCATCGGCGCCGCCGTCGGGCTGGCGCTGCGCGGCTACCGCCCCGTGGTGGAGATCCAGTTCGACGGGTTCGTCTATCCGGCCTTCGACCAGATCGTCAGCCAGGTCGCCAAGATGCACTCGCGCTCGCTGGGCTTCCTCACCCTCCCGATCGTCATCCGGATCCCGTATGGCGGGGGGATCGGCGCGGTCGAGCACCACAGCGAGTCCAACGAGGCCTACTTCGCGCACACGGCGGGCCTGCGGGTGGTCACCTGCTCCACCCCGGAGGACGCCTACTGGATGATGCAGCAGGCGATCTCCAGCGACGACCCGATCGTCTTCTACGAGCCCAAACGCCGCTACCACGAGCGCGGCGAGCTCGACCTGGCCGGCGGCGCCGGCACCGCGCCCTACGGCCTGTATGACGCGGTCGTCCGCACCCCGGGGCGCGACGTCACCCTGGTGACCTACGGCCCGATGGTCAAGACGGCGATGGCCGCGGCGCAGGCCGCCGAGCTCGACGACGGTCCCTCGATCGAGGTGGTCGACCTGCGCTCGCTGTCGCCGCTGGACATCGACGTGGTGACCGAGTCGGTCACCCGCACCGGGCACGCGGTGGTGGTGCACGAGGCGCAGACCTTCCTCGGGATGGGTGCCGAGATCGCCGCACAGATCCAGCAGGAGTGCTTCTACCAGCTCGAGGCACCCGTACTGCGGGTCGGCGGCTACAACATCCCCTACCCACCGAGCCGTCACGAGGAGGTGTTCCTGCCCGACCTGGACCGCATCCTGGACGCGGTGGACACCTCGCTGAGCTACTGACCCCCTGACCGGCAGACCGAGGAGACCCGATGCCCCAGTTCAAGCTGCCGGACCCCGGAGAGGGCCTGGTCGAGGCCGAGATCGTCACCTGGCGGGTCCAGCCCGGAGACACGGTCAAGGTCAACGACATCGTCGTCGAGGTCGAGACTGCCAAGTCGCTGGTCGAGCTGCCCATCCCCTGGGCCGGGACGGTGCGCGAGCTCCTCGTCCCCGAGGGCGAGACCGTGGAGGTCGGCAGCGCGATCATCGACATCGACACCGGCGAGGGTGACGGCCCGAACGGGGCCGCCCCGTCAGGTGTGGCGGCAGATGGCGACGGGGTCGACGCTGCCACGGCCCCTCCGGTGTCGCCCGGCACGCTGGCGACTCCGGGCGAGACCGCTCCGCCCCAGCGCGAGGCCGTGCTGGTCGGGTATGGCGCCAGCGAGGGGTCGACCACCCGGCGCCGGCGCAAGGGGGCCGGCCAGGCCGCCGACGACGGCATGGCAGACGAGGAGTCCTTGGCGCAGGACGCGCCGCCCGAGCCGGCCAGAGCGCTGGCCAAGCCACCGGTGCGCAAGTACGCCAAGGACAAGGGCGTCGCGCTCTCGACGGTGACGCCGACCCGCGAGGACGGTGTGATCACCCGGGCCGACGTCGACACGGCCCTGGCCGCCGCCACCGCCACCCCTCTGGCCGCCGCCACCCCCACCCCACCGGACGCGCCGACTGGCGATGGTCCCACCCCACCGGACGCGCCGACTGGTGATGGTCCGACCCCACCGGACGCGCCGACTGGCGCCGCGCCCTACCAGCCGCCGCGGCTGGACCGCACCGGAGAGCGCGAGACCCGCACCCCGGTCAAGGGCGTCCGCAAGATGACGGCCCAGGCGATGACCGGCTCAGCGTTCGTCGCCCCGCACGTCACCGAGTTCATCACGGTCGACGTCAGCGCCACGATGGAGCTGGTCGAGCGGCTCAAGGCCGACCGCGAGTTCAGCGACCTCAAGGTCAACCCGATGCTGGTGGTCGCCAAGGCCGTCGTCCTGGCTGCCCGGCGCAACCCCGGCATCGTGGCCGTCTGGGAGGACGGCGCTGACGGTGAGTCGGCGACGATCGTCCAGCGGCACTACGTCAACCTGGGCATCGCCGCGGCCACCCCGCGGGGGCTGATCGTCCCCAACATCAAGGACGCCGACCTGATGGACCTGCGGCAGCTGGCCGAGGCGATGGGCGACCTCGTCGCCACGGCGAGGTCCGGCCGCACCCAGCCGGCCCAGATGTCCGGTGGCACGATCACGATCACCAACGTCGGGGTCTTCGGCGTCGACACCGGCACCCCGATCATCAACCCGGGGGAGTCGGCCATCGTCTGCTTCGGCGCGGTCCGGCGCCAGCCGTGGGTGGTCACCGCAGCCGACGGGAGCGAGCAGATCGTGCCGCGCTGGGTCACCCAGCTGGCGGTGTCCTTCGACCATCGGCTCATCGACGGTGAGCTGGGCAGCCGGTTCCTGGCCGACGTCGCAGCGATCCTCCACGACCCCAGCCGGGGCCTGGTCTGGGGCTGAGCGTCAGGTCGCCAGGTTTTCGCTGCGAGTTGTGGCCCCCGTGAGGGCCACAACCCGAAGGCTTGGTCAGCCAGACTCGCGGCTAGGCTCATCGACCGTGGCTGCCCGACCTGCGCTCAAGGACCGGCTGTTCACCGGTCTGTGTGTCCTCGCGGCGCTGGCGTCGGTCCTGCTCGGCGTCTCCCGCGGCAACGCCAAGGCCGGTCTGCTCGGGGCGGGGCTCTTCCTGGGGTATGCCGCGTTGCAGGGGGTCACTCGCCGGCTCGTCCCCGCGGCACGGCTGGTCAGCGGCTCGGAGGCCGACCGCCGCGAGCAGCTGGCCCACTACCGGGCCACCCGCACCGCTGGTCAGGCCGGGCTGGTCATCGCCGCCGCGGCGCTGGTGGTGGCGATGTCCGTGGACTGGGAGCCCGGCTTCTGGGTGGCGGGCACGAGCGTGGTCATGATGGCGGCCTTCGCCGCGTCCCTCTGGTGGTTCGGCCGCCAGACGGGTCCTGGCTGAGCGCGAGCCGGACGATGCGGCGGCCGCGGAGGCAGCCGCCGCATCATCGGCTCCGGGTGACGCGATCTCACCCGGCGGTGACGGCTCAGCCCTGGCAGGCCGTCTCGAGCTCGGCCTGCGCCGCGGCCGAGGCCTCGGTGTCCAGCTCGGGCAGGGTGACCTCGCCGCTCTCGGCGTCGACGGCGTCGCCGGCGGCGAACGCGTCGTAGGCAGCGGTGAACGGCTCGTTGACCGCAGTGAGCAGGGTGGCCACCTCGGGGTCGGCGTCCTCCTCGAGGTCGGCGATCCGGCTCTGCAGCAGGACCAGCTGGTCCAGGCTCACCGCGTCGACCACCTCGCCGGCGTCGATCGCGGCGCGCGCCTGCTCGGCCCGGTCGGCCAGCGGGCCCCCGGTGGTGAAGAACTCCGTGCAGGCGCCCTCGGCGTAACCGCCGGCCGCAGCAGAGGTGGTCGCGCTGTCGTCGCCGGCAGCCGAGCTGGTCGCGCCGTCGTCGCCGGCAGCCGAGCTGGTCGCGCCGGTGTCGCTCGTGGTGCCGATGTTGCCGCCGGTCGGGGTGGTGGCGTCCGGCTCCTCGGTGCTGCAGGCCGCCAGGCCCAGGCTCAGCGCCAGAGCAGCGGTGAGCAGCATGGTCGGGGTCTTGGTCCTCATCGTCTTCATCTCCTCCTCGGCGCCCCGTGGACGCCGGCACGCGGGGGAGTGGGGCTTTGAGTCAGCCGCACGGGGACTCCCCGGCGTGTCCTGCCGTTGCCCGTCCTGGCCCCCATTGGCGCTGCCGGGCAACCTCACCACGGTAACAAGGACGCGGCGGACCTGCCGCCTCAGCCGTTCGGTCAGGGAGTGACGACGAGGGCGTCGAGCACCCGGACGGCCAGTTCCTGGTCACCGACCACCCGGTATGAGGTGTCCGCGGTGGACCGCCGGCCGGCCATCCGCCGGGTCAGCGCATGGGTCGACAGCGAGATCGTCGTGGGCGGCGGAGCCGCCGGCGGGGGTTCCGGCTGCGCAGCGCCCTCGGCCGGCGCACCGTCCTCCCCGGTCTCGCCGCTCGACGGCGAGGCAGGGCCCTCATGGGGGTCCGCCCCGGTGAACAGCGCATGCCCGAGGGCGGCTCCATCCTCGTCGTGCTCGATCCGCACTCCAGCGCGGGCGGTCACCGGCCCGGTGCTCTCCAGGATGACGACCTGTCCGGGCGCCAGCCCGTCGACCCGACGGGCCACCAGGCGGGGGAAGGCCTGGACGAGCCCGTCGACGAAGCTCGCCGCGGCCGCGGTGTCCAGGTCTCCCGGCCGGCCCAGCACCTCCCGCACGTCCTGCTGGTGGACCCAGATGTCGTGCAGCCGCAGCCGCAGCAGCTCACCCAGCGCGAGGGTCGACTCGAACGGTCCGCGGACCGGTGACTCCAGGGTCAGCGCCGGGTCGGAGAGCCAGGCGAGGCGGGACGCCAGCACCGACTCGAGCTCGGCGACGACCTCGCGTCCCGAGCGAGACCGGCGCAGCTGCACGCCGTGCTCCATCCACTCGGTGAACTCCGAGCGCACATGGGCTCGCTCGGGAAGCTCGACCTCGACGTGGTCGCCACCGTCCAGGTAGGCCTCGACCGCCGCCACGTGCGACAGGTGGTCCTGCAGGGTCCAGCCCGGGCAGGACGTCGTGGCGGCGAAGTCCTCGTCGCGGCAGGCGTGACCGAGGTCGACCATCGCCTGGGTGGCTCGGGCGAACCCGTGGACCCGCCCGGCGAGGTCCTCCGGCGGAGCAGGGTGGACGGTCACCTGCCCACAGTACCTAGCATGGTCAGGTGCCCACCCGAGCTCGCTGGCTGCCGCTGACGGTCGCCGTCGCGGTCGGCGCAGTGGTGGCACTGCTGGCCGCCGCGTGGTCAGGCGCCGCCGCTCCGCTCGCGCTCGGCGACCCGGGTCCGGCGGTCCGCTGGGGTCTGCCGGTGACGCGCGTGGTGCACGACGTGGCGGCAGCCGCCACCATCGGGCTGCTGCTGGTCGCCGCGTTCCTGGTGCCCGAGGCCCGGGACACGCACCGACGGGCGGCCGCCGCCCAGGCCGCGGCCTGGAGTGCGGGGGCCTGGCTGGTCAGCGCCGTGGTGGGCCTGGTGCTCGCGTTCTCCGACTCCTCGGCAATCCTGCTCACCGACGGTCAGCTGTGGCCGGCGCTGTGGCAGACCGTGTGGTCGCTGGAGCTGACCCGGCTGCTCCTGCTGGAGGTCCTGGTGCTGCTGGCGCTGGCGCCGGCCACCGCCCTGGCGCGCACCCGTGGCGGGCTGGCCTGGACCTTCGCGCTGGCCTTGCTGGCACTGACGCCGCTGAGCTTCGCCGGTCACGCCAGTGGCGAGCAGGGTCACGAGCAGGCGATGACCGGACTGCTGGTGCATCTGGTCGCCGTGACCTGCTGGGTCGGCGGGCTGATCGCGCTGGTCGTCCTGCGCCGTGCCATCGGCCCGGCGCTGACCGTGACGGCCCGGCGCTACTCCGTCGTCGCGCTGTGCAGCTTTGTGGCCGTCGCGGTGTCCGGCACCCTGTTCGCCTTGGTCTCGGTGCCGTCCTGGTCGTCGCTGACCAGCGCGTATGGCGTGGTGCTGCTGACCAAGGTGGGCGTCCTGGGGCTCCTCGGCTGGTTCGGCTGGTCCCAGCGCCGCCAGCTCCTCGCGGGGGGACTGGAGCAGACCGGCCGGTTCGTCCGGTTCAGCCTGCTCGAGGTCGCCGTGATGGCGGCCGGCCTCGGCCTCGGCGTCGCACTGTCGCGGACGCCGCCGCCGGGTGGCGGTCCTCCCACCAGCACCGACCCGGTGCTCGAGCTGACCATGTTCCCCCGGCCTACGCCCTACGAGCCCGGGGTGTGGCTGACCGCGTGGGAGCCGTTCTGGCTGTTCCTGCTCGCTGCGGTCGTGGCGGTCGGCGCCTACCTGGCCGGCGCGTGGCGGCTGCACCGGCGGGGCGACTCGTGGCCCCTGCGCCAGAGCGTGTGCTGGGTGCTCGGCTGGGCACTGCTGGTCTATGCCACCAGTGGCGCGCCCGGCGTCTACGGCCGGGTGATGTTCTCGATGCACATGGTGATGCACATGAGCCTGATGATGGCGGTGCCGATCCTGCTCGTCCTGGCCGCTCCACTGACGCTGGCGCTGCGCGCGTTGCCCGCGCGCCGGGACCGCACGCTGGGACCCCGCGAGGTGGTCCTGGCCATCGTCCACTCCCGCTGGTCCCGCGTGCTGGCCAACCCGGTGGTGGCGGCGAGCGTCTTCTTCGGGTCGCTGGTGGGCTTCTACTGGAGCGACCTGTTCGAGCGCTCGCTGACCACCCACGTCGGCCATGTGCTGATGGTCGTGCACTTCGTCCTCACCGGCTATCTGTTCGTGTGGTCGCTGATCGGCACCGATCCCGGCCCACCGAAGTGGCCGGCCCCGCTGCGACTGCTGGTCCTGTTCGCCACCCTGGCCGGTCACGCGTTCTTCGCCCTGTCGATCATGAGCGGCAGCTGGCTGCTGGCCCCAGGGTTCTTCAAGGCCCTGGAGCTGTCCTGGGTGCCCGACCTGCTGGCCGACCAGCAGTTGGGCGGCAGCATCGCGTGGGGCGTCGGCGAGGTGCCCACCCTGTTCCTGGCCATGCTGGTGACCCGCGACTGGGTGCGCCGGGACGACCGGGAGACCCGCCGCAGCGACCGGGCCGCCGACCGCGACGGCGACGCCGAGCTCGCGGCCTACAACGAGCGGCTGGCCGCGATGGCCGCGGGCAGCGGACCGCAGAGCCAGGGCCACAGCGGCAGCCACAGCCACAACCAGGAGGTCGGCCGGTGAGGGTCAGCGTGGTGCAGGTCGCCTATGGCGACGGCGAGTCGGTCGTCGATCGGACCGAGCGGGTCACCGCGTTGGTGAGAGCGCAGGCCGGGCACGACCTCGTGGTGCTGCCCGAGCTGTGGAGCGCCGGAGGCTTCGACTACCAGGCCTGGCCGAGTCGCGAGCAGCAGGTGGACGGGCCGGTCGTCGCCGCCGTGGCCTCGGCCGCCCGGGACATCGGGGCCGTGGTCCATGCGGGCTCGGTGATCGAGGCGCCGCGAGGTGAGGCCGGGCCACAGGGCCGGGGCCGATGGAACACCTCGGTGCTGCTCGGGCGTGACGGCCGCCTGCTGGCGACCTACCGCAAGGTGCACCGGTTCGGCTTCGGCAACGGGGAGCCCCGGCTCCTCGAGGCGGGCACCGACGTCGTCGTCGTCGAGGTCGACGGGTGCAGCGGCCCCGAGGCGGCCGCCGAGCCGGACCGGCCAGGCACGCCCTACCGGATGGGCCTGTCCACCTGCTACGACCTGCGCTTCCCTGAGCTCTACCGCGCACAGGTCGACCAGGGCGCAGAGCTGTTCGCCGTCACCGCGGCGTGGCCCGCAGCGCGGTCCGAACACTGGCGGGTGCTGCTGCGGGCGCGGGCCATCGAGAACCAGTGCTTCGTCGTGGCCTGCAACACCGCAGGGACCCACGCCGGCCACGCGATGGGCGGCTACAGCGCCGTGGTCGACCCGCGGGGGGAGGTGCTGGCAGAGGCCGGGCCGGAGGAGGAGACCGTGCTGTCCGTCGAGATCGACCCCGAGCTGGTCGGCACGGTGCGGGCACAGTTCCCGGTGCTGGCCGACCGACGCCTGTGATGTCGCCGGACGCCGGGTGCCGCGGCGCACTACGGTAGGGACATTCACCGCGCCGTGACCGCACGGCTGACGAAAGGACCTCCCATGGGACTCGGTCTGGGCATCATCCTCCTCGTGGTCGGCGCCATCCTGTCCTTCGGGGTGAGCGACCGGATCTCCGGGATCGACCTGGGTGTGATCGGCTACATCCTCATGGCAGCCGGTGCGCTGTCGCTGATCATCGGCCTGGTCATGCAGAACCAGCGGTCCAACACCTCCCACCGCGAGGTCATCGACCGCCGCGACGACGTCGACGTGCGGGACCGCCGGATCCAGGACTGAGCGGACCTGTCGGCACCGCCGGCGACCCCCGCGCCGACGCCCCCGACGGCCCGCCCGATGCCTGCCCCGCCGCCCGAGCCGCTGCGGCCCGAGGTCGCCACGATCCTGGCCACCGAGCACTGGAGCCTGCTCGGGACCCGGTCGATGACCTGGAACGAGATCATGAGCAGGATCTCGATCTACCTGACCGTGATCTCCGCCTTCATCGTGGTGCTGGCCCTGGTGGGACAGGCCTCCGACTTCGGCGGGCCGTTCCAGGTGCTCTCGATCGGGCTGACCTCTGCGGCGCTGGTGATGGGCACGCTGACCGGGCTGCGGATCAACCTGGCCAGCCAGGAGGACGCCCAGCTGATCCTGGCGATGAACCGGCTGCGCGCCGCCTACGTGCAGATGGCGCCCGATGTGGCCCCCTACCTGACGGCCTCGACCTACGACGACGAGGCCGGCCTGATGGCGACCTACACGCTGGGCTCGCCGCGCAAGCTGGTGGCCCACATCGTGGGGAGCACCGCATTCTTCATCACGGTCGTCAACACCCTGGTGGCCGGCACGCTGGCTGCCCTCATCGCCGCCGCAGCCCAGGCCTCGAGCGCCGTGACAGTGACAGTGGCGGTGGTGGCGGCCGTGGCCTACGCGGGGACGCAGTTCTTCGCGTCCAGCCGGATGTTCCGGCCGGCGGACGTGGGTGCTCGCTTCCCCACGCCCCGCCCCGCGGACGCGGCCGAGACCGTCAGAACGCCGCCTCCGGCAGCTCCATGACCGAGGTGTCCGTGCCGGTGACGACGACGCGTTCGGCGCTCAGCCGGGGCAGCACAGTGCGGGCGAAGAACCGCGCTGCCGCCACCTTGCCGCGATAGAACATCTCCTCGGCCCCGGTGGCACCGGCGTCGAGCGCAGCCTGGGCCACCTCGGCCTGGCGCAGCAGGAGCCAGCCGATGACCGCGTCGCCGACCGCCAGCAGCAGGCGGGTGGTGTTCAGCCCCACGACATACACCTGCTCGGGGTCGGTCGCCGCGGCGCGGGCCCGGCCGACCATCAGCTCGACCATCGCCCCGACGTCCTCCAGCGCGGTGCCGAGCAGGGCCCGCTCGGTGCCCAGGAAGTCCTCACCGGTCCCGCCCTTGACCAGCTCGGCCATCTGCCCGACCAGGTGGCCGAGCGCCAGCCCCTGGTCGCGGACGATCTTGCGGAAGAAGAAGTCCAGACCCTGGATCGCCGTCGTGCCCTCATAGAGGCTGTCGATCTTGGCGTCCCGCACGTACTGCTCGATCGGGTAGTCCTGCAGGAAGCCCGACCCGCCGAACGTCTGCAGCGACTCGGTGCCCAGCAGCACCCAGGCCCGCTCCGAGCCGCAGCCCTTGACCAGGGGCAGCAGCAGGTCGTTGAGCCGCCGGGCCAGGTCGACCCGGCTGCCAGGACTCACCTCCTCGCCGGAGGCCTCGGCGAGCCGCACGGTGTCCTGCTGGCTGGCGGTGAACAGCACCAGGGCACGCAGCCCCTCGGCGTAGGACTTCTGCAGCAGCAGCGAGCGGCGCACGTCGGGGTGGTGGGTGATCGTCACCCGCGGCGCCGCCTTGTCGGTCAGCTGAGTCAGATCGGCGCCCTGCACCCGCTGCTTGGCGAACTCCAGGGCGTTCAGGTAGCCGGTGGACAGGGTCGCGATGGCCTTGGTGCCGACCAGCATCCGGGCGTACTCGATGATCCGGAACATCTGGGCGATGCCGTCGTGCACCTCGCCCACCAGGGTGCCCACGGCAGGACGTCGGGGGTCCTCGCCGAAGCGCAGCTCGCAGGTGGTCGAGACCTTCAGCCCCATCTTCTTCTCCAGGTTGGTGACCTCGACACCGTTGCGCTCGCCCAGCTCGCCGGTGGCCAGGTCGACCTGCCACTTCGGCACGATGAACAGGGACAGCCCCTTGGTGCCCGGACCGGCACCCTCCGGGCGGGCCAGGACGAAGTGGATGACGTTGTCGTAGAAGGGGGCCTCGCCGGAGGTGATGAAGCGCTTGACGCCGGTCAGGTGCCAGGTGCCGTCCGGCTGCCGGCGGGCCCGGGCCCGGCCGGCGCCGACGTCAGAGCCGGCGTCCGGCTCGGTCAGCACCATCGTGGCGCCCCACTGCCGCTCGACCATGACCTTGGCCAGCTGCTGCTGCTCCGGGGTGCCGAGCTGGACCAGCGTCTCGGCGAAGGTGAAGCCGCTGGAGTAGAGCTTGACGGCCGGGTTGGCCCCCAGGATGAGCTCGGAGAACGCCCAGGTCACCGAGGGCGGGGCGGGAGTCCCGCCGATCTGCGGTGACAGCTCCAGCCGCCACCACTGCGAGTCGGTGTAGGCCCGGTAGGAGCGCTGGAACGCCTCGGACATGGTGACCTCGCCGGTCGCTGGGTCCAGCGTCGTCGGCACCCGGTCGGAGTCGGCCAGGCTGTCACCGATCTCGTGCTCGGCCAGCCGAGCCACCTGGGCGAGCACGTCGCGGACGACCTGCTCGTCGAAGTCCGCGAAGGGGCCGGTGCCGAGGACCTCCTGACGGCCCAGCACCTCGAACAGGTTGAACGTCAGGTCTCTGAGGTTGGCTTTGTAGTGACCCATCGAGCGCACCTTGTCTGTTCCGTGCCGGGAGGCGAAGTGTCCGGTACTACCAGTACCTGGTAATAGGTCATATTCTGCCGTGCCTGACGTCGGCACGGCAAGGCGCCCCGCGGGGGGAGCTGGGTCAGTCCGGCACCAGGCCGGCGTCATGGACCAGCAGCGCCACCTGAGTGCGGTTCTCCACCCCCGCCTTGGCCAGGATCCGCGACACGTGGGCCTTGACTGTGGGCACTCCCAGGTAGAGGCGTCCCGCGATCTCCGCGTTGGTCCAGCCGCGCCCGATCGCCACCGCCACCTCCTGCTCGCGGTCGGTCAGCGGGGCGAGCCGCGCTTGCGCCTTGGCCCGCCGCAGGTCGGCTCCCGCCGCTCCGACGCCCGCCGCCACCGAGGCGATCAGCTGGGCGGTGACGCTGGGCGACAGGATCGGCTCGCCGGCCGCGACCAGGTGGATCGCCTCCACCAGCCGCTCCGGGCGGGTGCTCTTGAGCAGGAACCCGCTGGCTCCGACGCGCAGCGCCTCGAGCACCATCTCGTCGGTGTCGAAGGTAGTGAGCACGATGACGTAGGGCGCGCCGGTCCCTGGGCGGGCGCCGTCCAGGATGGCGCGGGTCGCGCTCAGCCCGTCCAGGACCGGCATCCGGATGTCCATCAGCACCACATCCGGCCGTTCCCGGTCCACGAGGGCGATCC
The DNA here is from genome assembly GCA_963781115.1 of uncultured Actinomycetota bacterium. Lineage (GTDB taxonomy): Bacteria > Actinomycetota > Actinomycetes > Actinomycetales > Dermatophilaceae > Ornithinicoccus. The sequence continues at coordinate 100,195 of CAWADV010000004.1, read as the reverse complement.
CCGCCCGGCCGTCCTCGGCCTCGCCGACCACCTCGATGTCCGGTGCGCCACCCAGGATCAGCCGCAGACCGGTCCGGACCAGAGCGTCGTCATCGACGAGCACCACCCGGACGGCCCGCGCACCGGTCGGCCCGGAGGGCAGCCCGTCAGCCACGTCCGTCACTCTCCCACGGCGCCCAGGCCTGGACGACGAACCGGCCGGCGCGGTCGGTGCCATAGCTGAACCTCCCCCCGGCCAGCGACATCCGTTCGGTGAGCCCGAGCAGGCCCAGCCCCGAGCCGCCCGGCGACCCGGAGACCGACCCGTAGGGCGCGGGTGGGTTGAGCACGCTGACCTCCAGCCCCTGGTGCACCCGGCCGCTGACGGTGACGGTCACCGGCATGCCGGGGGCGTGCTTGCGGGCGTTGGTCAGGCTCTCCTGGATGACCCGGTAGGCGTGCCGGGACACCGTCTCGGGCAGGGCCGCGACGTCGACGTCGCACTGCACGTGGACCGTGCTGCCGGCGCCCTGGGCCTCGCGGACCAGGTCGTCGAGGCGGCGCAGGTCGGGCTGCGGCGCCAGTGGCTGGACCGGCTCGTTCGCGCTGCGCAGGACGCCGAGCACCTCGCGCAGCTCGGTGACCGCCTCGTCGGCGTTGTCGCGCAGCAGCGTGGCGATCTCGCGGACCTGGTCGCGCGGCAGGTCCTCGCGGTAGGCCAGGGCTCCCGCGTGCATCGCGATGAGACTGATCCGGTGAGCCAGCACGTCGTGCATCTCCCGGGCGATCCGGGAGCGCTCGGTGGCCCGGGCCTGGTCGACCCGGCGTGCCTGGTCGCGCTCGGCCGTCGCGACCTGCTCCCGCAGGGAGGCGAGGTTGTCACGACGTGCCCCCAGATAGGAGCCGAGGGCGATCGCGGCGGCGACCGCGAGCACCAAGGTCAACAGGTTGGCGGCGGTGCTGCTGTCGTCGCTGGCCAGCAGACGGTCGTAGACCATGCCCGCGACGACGAAGGCCGCGCCACCCACCAGGCTGTGGCCCCAGCGGCGGTGCGTGGCCAGCGAGATGAGCGCGATGCCGGCCAGGCCGACCGAGATGACCGAGACGGCCGCGCATGAGGCGGTCGCCAGGGCGACCGGGAGCGGCCACCGGCGGCGGAACGGCAGCAGACCGGCGGCCAGGAGTGCGACCGCCGGGTCGCCGTACAGCAGCCAGTCCCGCGAGGCGCCGCCACGCTCGGGAGCAAAGACGACCAGGCCGCTCCAGAACAGCGCACCCAGGGCGAGGGCGAGCGCCACCCGCCAGACCTCCGGCCACACTCTGGCGAAGGACCCGGCGGTGCGCACGCGAGCACTCTAGGCCGCGGTCGGGCGGCGGGGCGTCGGCCGAAAGTCGGGGTCGGCACGCCCAGGCGCAGCCGAAGGTATGCCGTGGTCGCAGACGTGCGGCCGATGTGGGCGGCCACCTGGCGCGGGCACCGTGAGGGACATGATCTCTGTGACCAACCTGGTGAAGCGCTACGGCGACTTCACCGCCGTCGATGACGTGACCTTCGCTGCCGAGCCTGGTCGGGTGACCGGCTTCCTCGGCCCCAACGGTGCCGGCAAGTCCACCGCCATGCGGGTGATGACCGGGCTGACGCACCCCACCTCCGGGGCGGCGCTGGTGCTCGGCCGCCCCTACTCCGCCCTGCCCAACCCGGGCCGGCACGTCGGCGTGCTGCTCGACGCCTCGGCCCAGCACGCGGGCCGCACGGGGCGGGAGGTGCTCACCGTCGGGGCGATGACCCTCGGTGTCGACCGCAGCCGGGTGGACCGGATGCTGGACCTGGTCGGGCTGTCCCGCCGGGAGTCCCAGCGGCGGGTGCGGCACTACTCGCTGGGGATGCGCCAGCGGCTCGGCCTCGCGCATGCCCTGCTCGGCGACCCGCAGGTGCTGATCCTCGACGAGCCGGCCAACGGGCTCGATCCCGCCGGAATCCGCTGGATGCGCGACCTGCTCGCGGGGTTCGCCGCGGAGGGTGGCACGGTGCTGCTGTCCAGCCACCTGCTGCACGAGATCGAGCGGATCGCCGACGACCTCGTCCTGATCGGGCGGGGCCGGATCGTCGCCAGCGGCACGAAGAGCGCGCTGCTGGCCCCCGCCGGGTCCTTCGTCCGCTCGATCGACGACGCCGCGCTCGGCGCGGCCCTGTCAGCGGCCGGGCTTGGCGTCGAGCCGATCGGCACCGGTGGAATGCAGGTCAGCGGGACGACACCGCAGATCGGCGCGATCGCGCTGGCCGAACGGGTGTCCCTGTTGGAGCTGCGCGACTCCGACGGCGGACTGGAGGAGATGTTCCTCTCGCTGACCGCCGACGACGCGCGGGAGGAGGTCCGTGGCGCACGCGCACACCGGGCCCCGTCGAGCCCGCAAACCGACCGCACCAACACAGAGGAGAGTGCAGCATGAGCATCACGACCACGGCCCCCGTCCCGGTGACCCGCACAGCCGCGGGTCCGTCCGCCCAGCCCCCGTCGCTGCCGCCCGTGTCGGGGATCCCGCTGGCCCGGCTGGTGCGGGTGGAGATCCGCAAGCAGCTGGACACTCTGTCCGGCCGCTGGATGATGATCGCGATCGCCCTGGTCCAGGCGCTGGCGGTGACGATCGCCGTGTTCAACGTCGACCAGCACTCGTGGATGACCTACGTCGCGGTGACCACGCTGCCGATGGCGATCCTGCTGCCGGTCATCGGCATCATGGGCGCCACGAGCGAGTGGTCCCAGCGCACCGCGATGACCACCTTCGCGCACGAGCCGCGGCGCGGCCGGGTGGTCGCCGCCAAGGTGACCGGCTCGCTGCTGCTCGGGCTCGCGGCATACCTGGTCTGCCTGCTGCTGGCGGCGGGTGCCCATCAGCTCGCGATCAGCACCCAGGGGGTGGCCGGCGACTGGTCGGTGGACGGCTGGACCGTCGCAGGTGGGGCCGTCATCGTGGGCATCTATGTGCTGCAGGGCAGCGCCTTCGGGCTGGCCGCGCTCAACACGCCGGCGGCGATCGTGGGCTATCTGGTGCTGCCGATCCTGCTCTCGATGCTGACCGGGATGGTCGCCTCGCTGCGCGGCCTCGGCGAGTGGGTCGACCTCAACACCACCCTGGCCCCGCTGGCCCAGGGACTGGCACCGACCGGCGACCAGTGGGGCCGGGTCGGGGTCAGCGTCGCGCTCTGGGTGCTGCTCCCGATGCTGATCGGCATCTGGCGCGTGCTGCGGCGTGAGGTGAAGTAGCCGGCTCAGGCCACGGGGGTCAGGCCGAGGGAGGCGAGGAGGGCTCGCACCCGCAGCTCGATCTGGTCGCGGATCGGGCGCACCGCCTCGACCCCCTGGCCCGCCGGGTCCTGCAGGGGCCAGTCCTCGTAGCGCTTGCCCGGAAAGATCGGGCAGGCGTCACCACAGCCCATCGTGACGACGACGTCGCTGTCCTGCACCGCCTCGGTGGTCAGCACCTTGGGCACCGCCGCCGCGATGTCGATGCCGGCCTCGGCCATCGCCGCCACCGCCGCGGGGTTGACCTGGTCGGCGGGCAGCGAGCCGGCGGAGCGCACCTCGACCGCTCCCCCGGACAGGTGCTCGAGCCAGGCCGCCGCCATCTGGGATCGGCCGGCGTTGTGGACGCAGACGAAGAGCACGCTCGGCGAGGAGTCAGCAGGACCATCTGGCATAGCTGCCAGTCAACACCACGTGGCGACTGGAACGGCAGAGCGGGCATGGGGGATGATGACGCCACCTCGGCCAGCCCTGACGGCTGGCGATCCGCGTGGGAAGGCACCGCAGATGACGTCGACGAAGACCCGAGCAGGGGTGGCTGCGGCCGCCGCGGCCGGCCTGCTGCTGACCGGCTGCAACGCCGGATCCAGCACCCAGACCCCGAGCGACGGTGTGAGTGGCAGTGGCACCGGTGCGCCGGCGCAGGAGGACGCCGTGCGGATCGGGCTGGTCGCCGAGCCGCTGACCCTGGACTTCACCGTGGACAACGGTGCGGCCATCCCGCAGGTGCTGCTCTACAACGTCTACGAGACGCTGGTCAAGATCGACCAGGACGGCGAGATCGTGCCGTCGCTGGCCAGTGAGTGGGAGGTCAGCGAGGACGGCACCAGCTATGTCTTCACCCTCGCCGAGGGCGTGGCCTTCAGCAACGGTGAGGAGTTCACCGCCGAGGACGTGAAGTTCTCCCTGGAGCGGGTCTCCACCGACTGGACCATCTCGCTGAAGGCGGCGATGGACAACGTCGAGTCGGTGGAGGTGACCGGCGACAACGAGGTGACCGTCACGTTGGCCAAGCCCAGCAACTCCTTCCTCTATGCGCTGACCACCCGGGTCGGGGCGATGATGGACCCCAGCGGGGTCGAGGACCTGGCCAACACCCCGATCGGCACCGGGCCCTACACCTTCGGCAGCTGGCAGCGGGGCACCTCGATCAGCCTGGCGCGCAACGCCGACTACTGGGGCCAGGAGCCCTTCTTCGACCAGGTCACCCTGCAGTACTTCAAGGACCCGACGGCACTCAACAACGCGCTGCTGACCGACGGCATCGACGTCATCGGCACGGTGCAGGCCCCGGAGAGTCTCGGCGAGTTCGAGGGTGGCGACTACCAGATCATCGAGGGCTCGACCAACGGGGAGGTGGTGCTCTCGATGAACAGCAGCCGCGCCCCGTTCGACGACGTGCGGGTGCGCCAGGCCGCTCGTCACGCGATCGACCACCAGAGCCTGGTGGACACCTGCTGGGCCGGTCGCGGTGAGCTCATCGGCAGCATGGTCCCGCCGACCGACCCGTGGTTCGAGGACCGCACCGGCGACTACCCCTACGACGTCGAGGGCGCCCGGGCCCTGCTCGCCGAGGCCGGCGCCGAGGGCGCGCAGGTGCGCCTGCGGCTGCCGACGCTGCCCTATGCCGTGGCCTGCGGCACGGTCGTGGAGTCGATGCTCGAGGAGGCCGGTTTCGAGGTGACCGTCGACCAGCTGGAGTTCCCGGCGGCCTGGCTCGAGGACGTGTTCACCGCGGGCGACTACGAGATGTCGATCATCGCCCACGTCGAGCCGCGCGACATGCGCGCCGTGTTCGGCAACCCGGACTACTACACCAAGTACGGCACGCAGGAGATCCAGACCCTGTTCGCCGAGGCCGACGCGGGCACCGCCGAGGAGCAGACCGCCAAGCTCCGCGAGGCGGCAGCGCTGATCAGCGAGGACGCCGCAGCCGACTTCCTGTTCCTGCTGCCCAACCTGATCGTGGCCGACACCGGCATCACCGGGCTCCCGGAGAACGCGATCAACGAGTCCTTCGAGCTGTCCCTGCTCGGTCGCGACGGCTGATCCTGAGGTGACCCGGCGGTGATCCTGCGGCTGACGCAGCGCCTGGGCGTGCTGCTGGCGAGCCTGCTGGTCAGCTCGGTGCTGGTCTTCGCCTTCATGCAGCTGTTGCCCGGCGACCCGGCCAAGGTGGCGTTGGGCACCAGTGCCGACCCGGCGTCGGTGGCCCGGCTGCGCGCGGAGTTCGGGCTGGACCAGCCGCTGGTGACCCGCTACCTGGACTGGATGGGCGGGCTGCTGACCCTCGACCCGGGCAGCGAGTGGCTGTCCAAGGCCCCGATGGGCCCGCAGATCGCCGACCGGGTGCAGGTGACTGCCTGGCTGGTCGGTGCCGCGATGCTGCTGGCCGTGGTCGTGGCGGTGCCGGTCGGCACCTGGATGGCGGTGCGGCACCGGCATGCCGACGGAGTGGCGCTCTCGGCGCTGAGCCAGGTGGGCGTGGCGGTGCCGGCCTTCCTCGCCGCGATCCTGCTGACTGCCGTCTTCGCCGTGCGCCTGGGCTGGGTGCCGAGCGGCGGGTGGGTGCCCCCCGCTCAGGACCCGGTCGAGTTCCTCCGGCGGCTGGTCCTGCCAGCGGTGTCGCTGGCGCTGGTGCAGGCCGCCGTGCTGGCCCGCTATGTGCGCTCGGCCGTGCTCGACGTCCTGCGCGAGGACTATCTGCGCACGGCTCGAGCCAAGGGGCTCCGGCCGATGGCCGCGCTCACCCGGCATGGCCTGCGCAACGCGGCGGTGCCCGTCGTCACCGTGCTCGGCCTGCAGCTGGCCACCCTGCTGGTCGGGGCGGTGGTGATCGAGCGCGTCTTCGTGATCCCCGGCCTGGGCTCGTTCCTGCTCGACTCGGTCAACGAGCGGGAGCTGCTCACCGTCCAGACCGTGATCATGGTGCTCGTCGTGGCCGTGCTGGTCATCAACTTCGTCGTCGACGCCCTCTATCTGGTGATCGACCCGCGGCTGCGGACCGGGAGCGGCCGATGACCGCCGCCACGCCGCTGACGCCCGGCGCGACCGCGTCCGTCGGCGGGGCCGCCGGGCCCGGTGCTGGGCCCCCCTCGCGGCGCCGGCTGAACGCCTCGCTGGTGATCGGCGGCGCCCTCGTCCTGCTGGTGGTGCTCGCCGCGCTGGTGTCCTACGTCTGGACCCCCTACCCGCCGATGCGGGTGCTGCCCACCGAGGCGTTCCAGACGCCGAACTCCGAGCACTGGCTGGGCACCGACAAGCTGCGCCGCGACGTGCTCACCCAGATCCTGGTCGGCGCCCGGACGACCTTGTATGTCGGGCTGGTCGCCGTCGGCGTGGCCGCCGTGATCGGTGTGCCGCTGGGAATCCTGGCAGCCCTGGCGCCGCGCTGGCTGGGTGAGCTGGTGATGCGCGGCAACGACATCCTGCTCGCCTTCCCCGCGTTGCTCGTGGCGATCATGTTCGCCGCCCTCTACGGCGGGTCGACGCGGGTCGCGATGATCGCCATCGGCCTGGCGACGGTGCCCGCGTTCGCGCGGATCGTGCGCTCCGGTGCGCTGCAGGTGCGCCAGACCGAGTACGTGACTGCGGCCCGCGCGGCGGGGCGCGGACCCTGGTCGATCGCCTGGCGGCACGTGCTGCCCAACGTGGCGGGGCTGGTCATCGTGCAGGCCTCGGTGTCGTTCGCGATCGCGATCCTGGCCGAAGCCGCGCTGGCCTACCTGGGGCTGGGCACACCCACCGGTCAGGCCAGCTGGGGGCGGATGCTCTATGAGGCCCAGTCGACACTGCGCACAGCCACCCACCTGGCGCTGGTCCCCGGGGCGGCGATCGCCATAGCCGTGCTCGGGTTCAACCTGTTCGGCGACGGGCTGCGCGACTACCTCGACCCCAAGCTGGAGGGCCGATGACGGTCCTCGACGTGCGGGGCCTGGATGTCCGGGCCGGCTCGACACCGCTGCTGCACGATGTCACCTTCTCCCTCGGACGCGGTGAGCGGGTGGGCCTGATCGGGGAGTCGGGCTCGGGCAAGTCGCTCACCGCGCTGGCCCTGATGGGGCTGCTCTCCGAAGGGCTGAGCGCCTCGGGTGAGGTGCGGCTGTCCGGGCACGAGGGCAACCTCGTGGGAGCAGACGAGCGAGCCCTGTCGCGGATCCGCGGCAACGACATGGCGATGGTCTTCCAGGAGCCGATGAGCGCGCTCAACCCGACGATGCGGGTCGGCGCCCAGGTGGCCGAGGTGATCACCGTGCACGGCCGAGCCGACCGTGGTGGCGCGCGGCGCCGGGCCGTGGAGCTGCTCGACCAGGTCGGGCTGCCCGACCCGACCCACGTGGCACGCGCCTACCCCCACCAGCTCTCCGGCGGGCAGCGCCAGCGGGTGGTCGTGGCGATCGCGCTGGCCAACGACCCGCTGCTGCTGGTCTGCGACGAGCCGACCACCGCTCTGGACGTCACCGTGCAGGCCCGGGTGCTCGACCTCATCGTCAGCGGTGTGCAGGCCCGCGACGCGGCGCTGCTGTTCATCACCCACGACCTGGCGGTCGTCGCCCAGGTCTGCGAGCGGGTGCTGGTGATGTATGGCGGCCGGGTGGTCGAGGCGGGACCGGTCGCCGAGGTGGTCGCCCGCCCGCGGCACCGCTACACCCAGGGCCTGCTGGCCGCCTCCGACCTGGGCCGGCCCCGGCCCCCGGGTGGTGCCCGGGAGCCGCTGGGGACGATCCGCGGCAACGTGCCGCCGGCGGGGCTGTTCCCGCAGGGCTGCGTCTTCTCCTCCCGCTGCGACTTCGCCGACGAGCAGTGCGGCGTGCTGCCGGAGTGGACGGCGCGCAGCGAGCATCAGGGGGGCCCGCGGGCCGACGGCTTCGCCTGCTGGCACCCGGCCGGGACGGAGGCGAGCCGGTGAGCGACGGCGAGGGAACGCCCTACTCGGGGCCGGCGATCGTCCTGCGCGAGGTGACCCGCGAGTTCCGCCGCCCGCGCACCTCGCTGCGCACGCCGCCGCCCGTGGTCCACGCGGTGCGTGGAGTCAGCCTGGAGATCGCCGCCCGCGAGCGGTTCGGCATCGTGGGGGAGTCCGGGTCGGGCAAGTCGACCCTGCTGCGCATCATCTGCGGACTGGACCAGCCGACCTCAGGCGAGGTGTATGTCGAGGGGCGTCCGGTGCACGGGCAGTCGGCGCGGGAGCTGAGCTGGCTGCGCCGCCGCCTGCAGCTGGTCTTCCAGGACCCGATGGGTTCGTTCGGACCCGCGGATGCGGGTCGGCGACATCGTGGCCGAGCCGCTCGTCGCCCAGGGGATCGGCAGCCGCGCCTCCCGTCGCGAGCGGGTGGCCGAGCTGCTCGACCGGGTGGGCCTGAGCCCGGACTCCGCGGGACGCTACCCGCACCAGTTCAGCGGCGGTCAGCGGCAGCGCATCTCGGTGGCCCGGGCGTTGGCTCCGGACCCGCACATCCTGGTCGCGGACGAGCCGGTCAGCGCCCTCGACGTCTCGGTGCGGGCGCAGGTGCTCAACCTGGTCGACGAGGTCGTCGAGCGGATGGGCCTGACCCTGGTCTTCGTCTCGCACGACCTGACCGTCGTGCGCCATGTCTGCGACCGCGTCGCGGTGATGCGCGGCGGTGAGGTGGTCGAGGTGGCGCCCACCGAGCAGCTGTTCGCCGACCCGCAGCACGAGTACACCCAGGCGCTGCTGCGGGCGGTGCCGCGGCTGACGACCTGAGCGAGGGCGTTAGGCCAAGCCAGCTCCCCTGCCAGCCTGCTGGGCCACACCACCGCCGACCGGGTGATGTCTGCCATCCACTGACCTGCCGGAGCTGTCAGGGCTGGTCGACCCGGTGGGCGTCGGCAGCCCGCTGGATCGCCGCCACATAGTCGGTCCAGTGCTGCTCGTCGCCCTGCTGGCCCTTGTCCCGGCCCCCCTGCCCGTCGATGTTCTCGCGCAGGATGTCGGCGTGACCGGCGTGCCGGGCGGTCTCGGCGACGACTCGGGCCACCAGGTGCCCGAAGGTCGTCTGCCGCCTGCCCTCGACCCACCAGGCGACCTCCGCGGGGGTGTCGAGCGGCAGCTCGGCGAGGCTGGCGTCGCTGTGCCGCCAGACCTGCCGGTAGAGGTCGACGAGGTGGTCGCGGCTCTCCTCGGCCGTCGCCCACATGTCGCCCCCGTCCCAGACCGAGCCGTCCTCGTTCCAGGGCAGGAGCACGCCGCGGCGACCGACCGACTCGACCAGATAGCCCTGCTCGACGCTGAGGACGTGCTTGACCAGGCCCAGCAGGTTAGTGCCGGTGGGTGTCATCGGTCGGCGCGCGTCATAGTCGCCCACCCCGTCGAGCGCCCGCAGCAGGCCGTCGCGGGACTCCTGGAGGTAGCGGTGCAGGTCGGCGGCCAGGCCGCTGACACCGGCCGGCGGTGCGGGCGTTGTGCTCATCTGCGGCACGGTATCGGGTGTCGAATGCGCCAGCGCCGTCCGAAACCCCTCCCAAAATGCGCCAGCGCCGTCCGAAACCCCTCCCAAAATGCGCCAGCGCCGTCCGAAACCCCTCCCAAAATGCGCGAGCGCCGTCGGAAACTCCTAGCAAAATGGGGGGATGATCGACGAAGCCGGCGTGGTCGCGTTCACCCAGGAGCTGGTCCGGATCCGCTCCGTGCACGACCCGCGGGCCGGCACCGCCGAGCAGCCGGTGGCCGACCTGGTGGCAGCCCGGATGCGGGAGTGGGGCTGGGCGCCGCAGGTGAGCGAGGTCGCCCCGGGCCGGCCCAACGTCGTGGCAGTCCTCGAGGGCGGCGGTGGTCCTGGCCCGACGCTGATGCTGGAGGGGCACACCGACGTGGTCACCGAGGGTGACCGGGACGCCTGGTCCTTCGACCCCTACGCCGGCGACATCGTGGAGGGCCGGCTGCGCGGGCGCGGCTCGGCGGACATGAAGTCCGGCGTCGCGGCGATGGTGTACGCCGCCAAGGCCCTGGTGGACTCCGGGCCGTTCCCGGGGCGCCTGGTCGTGGCAGCGCTCGTCGACGAGGAGGGCCTGATGCTGGGGGCCAAGGCGTTCGCGCGGACCGACCTGGCGGCCCAGGTCGACGGCGCGATCTGCTGCGAGCCAGAAGCCGGTGAGATCTGTGCGGTGTCCAAGGGCGCGGTGCGGCTCCGCGTCAGGTTCACCGGTCGGATGGCGCACGGGGCGATGCCGCAGCACGGCGCCAACCCTCTGCCGGTGGCGGCCCGCTTCGTGACCGGCTGCGGGCAGGTGCAGGCCGACCTGCTGGCCGAGCACGGCGCGCACGAGCACCTCGGCGAGGTCTATGTCACGCCGACGGTCGTGCTCGGTGGTGACCTCGACCAGATCAACGTGATCCCGGCGGCGGCCGACGTCGCCGTCGACATCCGCACCGTCCCCGGCGTCGACCACGCCGCGCTGGTCGCGACCCTCGGCGCGCTCGCGGTCGAGTGCTGCGCCGACAGCGGGGTCTCAGCCCACCTGGAGGTGGTCGACGACCGCCCCGCCGTCGACACCCCGGTGGACCACCCGATGATCGTCGCGCTCGCGGCGGCTCACCAGGAGGTCACGGGCGAGCCCGCGACCTACGGCGGCGTCCCCGGTGCGACGGACGGCACGATCCTGACTCGGGACGCCGGGATCGCCACCGTGGTCTACGGTCCCGGCGGCAAGTGGATCGCCCACCAGGCGGACGAGTATGTCGAGGTGGCCGAGATCGTCACCGCAGCGCGGGTGTATGCCGCGGCCGCTCGCCGCTTCCTCGGCGCCGCCGGCTAGGCGATGAAACGCTGGCGCTCGGCTCGCGAGTGGTGCCCTGCGGCGCCCTGGGCGACCACGTCCGACCACGCCGCTGCCAGCCGGGGAGCCACCTGCGCCAGCCGGTCGGCGGGCAGCGAGTAGGGCAGCCGGACCCACGAGTCCAGGCCTCCGGTGGGGGCGAAGTTGGGGCCTGCCGCGAGGACGACGTCGTGTCGGCGGGCCGCCTGGGTGAGCGCGACCGAACCCGGCGTCGGCAGCTCGCACCACAGCGCCATCCCCCCGGCGGGCGTGCTGACTCGCCAGTCGGGCAGCTCGGCGGCCAGCCCGGCCAGCAGCACGTCCCGCCCGGCGCGCAGCGCCTCCCGCCGGCCGGTCAGGATCTCCTCGGCACGGTCCAGCAGGTGCAGGACGACGAGCTGCTCGAGCACCGGCGCGCCGAGGTCGAGCCGCAGCCGGCTGGAAGCGATCGCGTCGGACCTGGCGTGGGGCGCGCGCAGCCAGCCGATCCGCAGTCCTCCCCAGAGCCACTTGCTGGCGCTGCCCACCGTGATCGAGTCGGGCACCCGGCTGGCCAGGGGCGCCGGCATCGCCTGGCCCTCCAGGGGGAGCTCGACCAGGGACTCGTCGATGATCGGCACCACGTCGCGCTCGCGCAGCAGTCGCCCCAGGTCCGCCCGCTGGCTCTGCGACATCAAGGCACCGGTCGGGTTGTGGAAGTCGGGGATCAGGTAGGCCGCGCGAGCGCCGGTCTGGCGGAGCAGGCCAGCCAGAGCGTCCAGCTCCCAGTCGCCGCCGCGGTGGTCGATCGGGTGAGCCACGACCCGGGCGCCTGCGCCCGCCAGGGTGGCGATCGCATTGGGGTAGGTCGGGCTCTCGACCACCACCCGGTCGCCGCGCCGCAGCAGGGCACGCAGCGCGATGGCCGCGCCGGACAGCGCACCGGAGGTGATCATCACCTGATCCGGTGTCGTCGCCAACCCCCGGTCGGTCCACCGCTGGGCGATCCGCTCGCGCAGCGCCGGCAGGCCGGTCGGGTAGTAGCCGGTGCCCGGCAGGTAGGCGCCGAGGTCGGCCGTGGCCGCTGCGTAGGCCTCGGCCATCCCCGGCGGGGCACTGGGCGCGGTGCAGGTCAGGTCCAGGGCGTCGTCGAGCAGGCCGGCGGGGGCGAGCAGGTGGTCCACCCGCCCGCCCGGGACGCGGGGCAGGGTGACCACGCTGCCGGACCCGCGGCGGGTCAGCAGGTAGCCCTGGTCGCGCAGCACGCCATACGCCCGGGTCACCGTGGTGCGGCTGAGCCCCACGGGACCGGTCAGCTCGCGCTCGCTGGGCAGCCGCAGACCCTCGGTAAGCCGCCCGTCGCTGATCGCCTGGCGCAGCGCGGTGGCCAGTGCGGAGTAGGACGGCTCGCCGCCACCCGACAGCGCATGCTCGATGACCGTGGCGACGCGCGAGGCGGGGATGACCGGTGTCATGGAGCCCAGCCTGCCGCGCAACTGGCCTTGTCGTCCATAGCCACTTGGTGGCCACCGGTCCTGGAGTGGCTATGTCGGAGCAGACCACCTGGCTGCACCCTGGACCCATGAGCGTTCTCCCCTCCCTGCAGCGACGCCAGCTGGCCGACCTCGGGCCACTCGACCAGCTCCGTGCCGGCCGACTGCCCCGACGGGTCGCCCAGCTGCTCCTTGGCCTGGTCCTCTACGGCGTGTCGATGGCGCTCATCCTGCGCAGCACACTGGGAAACATGCCCTGGGACGTCCTGCACCAGGGGGTCGCCGGGCGCGTGCCGTGGTCGTTCGGCACCGTGGTCGTCGTCTCCTCCGTCGTGGTCCTGCTGCTCTGGCTGCCGCTGCGTCAGAAGCCGGGCCTGGGGACCGTGGCCAACGCCCTGCTGATCGGCGTCGTGGTCGACTCCGCACTGCGGCTGGTGCCCGGCAGCGACTCTCTCGGCGGCCAGATCGCGCTGCTGGTCGCAGGTGTGGCGCTGAACGCCGTCGCGACGGCGATGTACATCGGCTCCCAGCTCGGCCCCGGCGCCCGCGACGGTCTGATGACCGGGCTGGCCCGCCGGACCGGCTGGTCGATCCGGGTCGTCCGCACGCTGATCGAGGTGGCGGTGGTCGCGGTGGGCTGGTCCCTCGGCGGGGTCCTCGGCCTGGGCACCGTGCTGTATGCCGTGGCGATCGGACCGCTCACCCAGCCGCTGCTGCCGCTGTTCACGGTGGAGCTCCCCGAGTCAGCAGTCGTCACCCGCCCGGACTCGCCCGAGCGCAGATCCCGCGTGACAGGCTGAGCAGATGACCCAGCCCGGCCCGACCAACAGCATCGTGGACGTCACCGGGATCAGCGTCGGGCAGCACCAGCGGATCGGCGACGGCTGGCTGAGCGGCACCACCGTGGTCCTGGCCCCGGCCGACGGCGCGGTGGGTGGTGTCGACGTCCGCGGCGGCGGGCCGGGGACCCGCGAGACCGACCTGCTTGACCCCCGCAACCTGGTCGAACGCGTCCAGGCGGTCTGCCTCTCAGGCGGCTCAGCATTCGGCCTGGCCGCGGCAGACGGCGTGATGCAGGGTCTGTATGACGTGGGGCGCGGTTTCCCCTGCGGCCTCCCGGGCGAGGTGGTCCCCATCGTGCCCGCAGCGGTGATCTTCGACCTCGGTCGAGGCGGGAACTTCACCCAGCGCCCCGACCGCGAGTTCGGCGCGCTGGCCCTGTCAGCGGCCCTCGACCCGTCCGCAGACGGCACGGCCCCCGCCCTCGGAGTCGTCGGCGCGGGCGCCGGCGCCCAGGTCGGCGGCCTGAAGGGCGGCGTCGGCAGCGCCAGCGCCGTGCTGCCCGGCGGCGCGACCGTGGCTGCCCTGGTCGTCGTCAACGCGGTCGGCTCGGCGGTCGACCCCCGCGCCGGTGAGCTCTACGGCGCCCGGCACCTCCTCGAGGGCGACCTGACCCTCGGGGCAGGCCGACCGCCCTACCGGCTGCAGCCGCCGAGTGCGCACGAGCTGGCGGCGGCGCTCGCCGCGGGCGCAGAGTCCACCGCGCGTGGTCAGTTCCGCACCCTGGCGACCACCATCGGCGTCATCGCCACGGACGCCACGCTCACCAAGGCGCAGTGCGCCAAGGTGGCCGGGATCGGGCACGACGGCATGGCGCGGGCGATCGACCCGGTCCACACGATGATGGACGGCGACACCCTCTTCACCCTGGCCACCGGCGACCGAGAGGCCCCCGACGTCCTGGCGATGCACCTGCTGCTCGAGGCGGCGGCCGGCTGCGTCACCCGGGCGATCGTGCGCGCCGTGCTGGCCGCCGAGACGGTCACCACGCCCGCGGGGACGTGGCGGTCCTACCGCGACGCGTTGCCCAGCGCGCTGGGCTGAGGCGCGTCAGCCGTCGTCGCTGGAGCCTGCTCGCTCGTGCTGCACCGGGATCAGCGGGGTGAGCGCCCGGGCCTGGATCTGCTGCACGGTCCAGGAGTTCCCGTCAGGGTCGCTGAAGCCGAAGAAGGTGCTGCCGTCGCGCTCGTCGAACACGGTCACCTCCGAGCACTCCACGCCAGCCGCGAGCAGCTCGGCCCGAGCCGTGGCGGCGTCGGCGACGACCAACTGCAGGCCGTGCAGGCTCCCCGGTGGCATCTGCCGCTGGGAGGGCAGGTCGCCGATGACGATCGAGCAGCCCGAGCCGCGCGGGGTCAGCTGGGCGATGTGCATGTGCTCGTTCTGCGTGTCGTGGTCGAGGGCGAAGCCGACCTGGTCGCGGTAGAACGCGATCGACCGATCCAGGTCGCTGGTGGGCACGACGACGACTTCCAGGGTCCAGTCCATGGCGTGAGTCTGCCTGCTGTCGGTCGGGAGCAGTAGGTTCACCGACCATGGGCATGGACTACGCCTCGATGTTCCGGCTGGACGGACGGCACGCCGTGGTGCTCGGCTGCGGCGGGATCGGCGGACCGGTCGTGGCCGGGCTGCGGGCGCACGGTGCCAGGGTGAGCTGCGTCGACCAGGACCTGGCCACCGCGCAGGCGGCGGCGACGGGGACGCACGACACGGCATACAGCGTCGACGTGCTGGACGAGCCGGCCGTGACCGCCCTGGCCGCCGAGGTCGGGGACGTCGACGTGCTCGTGCTCACCGCGGCGACCAACGTGCGCAAGCAGGTGCTGGACTACACGACTGCGGAGTTCGACCGCGTGGTCGACCTCAACCTGCGTGGGACCTTCCACGCGGTGCGCGCGTTCACCCCCGGTATGGTCGCTCGCGGCCGGGGGTCGATCATCGCGTTCACCTCGATCCGCGCGCTGACCGTCGAGCCCGGGCAGGGCGTCTATGCCGCGACCAAGGCCGGAGTCGTGCAGCTGCTCCGGGCCCTGGCAGCGGAGGTCGGGCCGAGCGGTGTCCGCGTCAACGCGATCGCCCCGGGAGTTGTGGAGACCCCGCTGACCCAGCAGATCCGCGACGACGCGGCCTGGGGGCAGGCGTATGCCGCCAAGAGTGCCCTTGGGCGGTGGGCCCGGCCGGAGGAGATGGTCGGCGCTGCGGTCTTCCTGGCCTCTGATGCGGCCAGCTTCGTCACCGGCAGCCAGCTGCTCGTCGACGGCGGCTGGACCGCGATCGACGGACGGTTCAGCCCGCCCTTCGGCTGACCAGCCCGTCCAGGGTGTCGCGCACGCCGTTCTCGGCGACCAGCCGGTGCCACTGGCCCGGTCGGTTGAGCATGAAGTGCCCCGCCCCGGGGAGCGCGAGATAGGTCGCGTCGACCCCGCGGGCCCGTGCCGCCTCGGTCTGCTGCCGGGAGGCGCTGGCGCTGGTCCAGCGGTCAACCTGCCCGTGGATGGTGAGCAGCCGACGTCGCGCCGGGATCAGGTATCCCTCACCGTCGGGCCACCAGGGGGCCAGGGCCACCACGCCGACGACTGCGGGGTCGGCCGCGAGGTGGGCGGCCACCCGCCCGCCCATCGAGTGACCGACGAGGACCACCGGCAGCCCCGGTGAGGCGCTGCGCAGTGCGGCCAGGGCCGCGCGGGCGTCCTGGACGGGGTCGAGCTGTGGGGCGTTCCAGCCGCGCAGCCGGTATTCGATCCTGTGGACCGCGACGCCGGGGTTGGTGCGGGCGACCGCCTCGGCCACAGGTCGCATCCGCAGGTTGGAGGAGCGCCACCAGGCCGAGGGCTCGATGCTGCGTTCGGTTCCCCCGGGGAGCACCAGCACGACTGCCCGACGTGACCGCCCCGGGTCACCGTGCCGGTGCAGCCGCCATCCCGGCGCGCCGGGCGCACCGGCCGGAAGACCTGTCGGGCGGGCCCCCTCGCCGTGGGCCGGGTCGTGGGCGGCAGGTCGAGGGGACATGGAGGTGGTTCGGAGCGGGCGGCTCGACGGATGGAGAGCACGGCGCACGGCATACTCAGCATCGTGACGAGCGACGAGCTTCCCGCACTGATCGAGGCCCGAGTGTCGGTGCCCGATGCCGAGACCGCCCAGCAGATCGCCCGCGAGGTGGTCTCCCAACAGATCGCCGCGTGCGTGCAGGTGGTCGGGCCGGTCGCCTCGATCTACACCTGGAAGGAGGAGGTGCACCAGGCCTCGGAGTGGCTGCTGCTGATCAAGACGGTGTCCGCCTCGTTCCAGCGGCTGACCGACCTGGTCGTCTCGATGCACCGCTACGACGTCCCCGAGATCATGGCCGTGCCGATCACCCACACCCTCGAGTCGTATGGCGGGTGGGTCCGGACCAACTCCGCCGGCACCGTGGCCGAGGGCTGAGCGCAGCGACATACCTGCTGGTCAGCGGCGTGGAGCGGGTGACGAGAATCGAACTCGCGTGTCCAGCTTGGGAAGCTGGTGTTCTACCATTGAACTACACCCGCGGGCAGTGCCGGAGCAGTCTAACCGACCCTCAGCGGACCCTGCGGATACCCTGACGCCGTGCTGCTCTCCGACCGCGACATCCGTGCCCAGATCGATCAGGGCCGGGTCCGCCTGGAGCCCTGGGACCCCTCGATGGTGCAGCCCTCCAGCATCGACGTGCGCCTCGACCGCTACTTCCGGCTGTTCGACAACCACCGCTACCCGGTGATCGACCCGGCCCGCGAGCAGCCTGACCTGACCCGGCTGGTCGAGGTCGACGGGGGCGAGAGCTTCGTGCTGCACCCGGGGGAGTTCGTCCTCGGCTCCACCCTGGAGGAGGTGAGCCTGCCCGACGACGTCGCGGCACGGGTCGAGGGCAAGTCCAGCCTGGGCCGGCTCGGCCTGCTCACCCACGCGACGGCCGGCTTCGTCGACCCCGGCTTCACCGGGCACGTGACGCTGGAGCTGTCCAATGTCGCCACCTTGCCGATCGTGCTGCACCCGGGGATGAAGATCGGGCAGCTCTGCTTCTTCCAGCTCTCCAGCCCCTCGGAGCACCCCTACGGCTCGGACGTCAAAGGCTCGCACTACCAGGGCCAGCGCGGTCCGACCGCGAGCCGCTCGTTCCAGAACTTCCACCGCGCGCAGGTCTAGCGCTTCGCACGGTGCGTGTCGGTGAGCCCGGTTAGGGTCAGACGATGATCCGCCTCGAGCAGGTGACCAAGTCCTACCCCGACGGCACGGTCGCCGTGGACGCCCTGACCCTCGAGGCACGCAAGGGCGAGATCACCGTCCTGGTCGGCCCCTCGGGCTGTGGCAAGACGACCAGCCTGCGGATGATCAACCGGATGATCGAGCCGACGTCGGGCACCATCCTCATCGACGGCCAGGACACCTCGACCCTCAAGCCGGCCGAGCTGCGCCGCGGCATCGGCTATGTCATCCAGCACGCCGGCCTGTTCCCGCACCGCACGGTGCTGGCCAACGTGATGACCGTGCCGCACCTCAACGGCTGGCCCCGTGACAAGGCGCGCACGCGGGCGATGGAGGTGCTCGAGCTGGTCGGGCTGCCCGGCGACTTCGCCGCGCGCTACCCGGCTCAGCTCTCGGGCGGGCAGCAGCAGCGGGTCGGCGTCGCCCGGGCGCTGGCCGCCGACCCCTCGGTGATGCTCATGGACGAGCCGTTCAGCGCCGTCGACCCCGTCGTCCGCGGTGGCCTGCAGGACGAGTTCCTGCGCCTGCAGCAGGAGCTCGGCACCACGATCGTGCTGGTCACCCATGACATCGATGAGGCGATCAAGCTCGGCGACCGGGTCGCGGTGCTGCGCCAGGGCGGGGTGCTGGCCCAGTTCAGCCCGCCGGCCGATCTGCTGGCCGCTCCCGCCGACGACTTCGTCGCCGACTTCGTCGGACGTGACCGCGGCTACCGGGCGCTGGGATTTGTGACCGCTCCCGTGCCGGTGCACGCCGAGGCGACCGTGTCGCTGGGTGCCTCGCTCGACGCGGAGGGTGAGCGCTGGCGGCTGGTCACCGACGAGCGCAGGTATGCCGCTCGGCTGGGTCGACGCCGGCCAGGTCACCGGTGCGGTCGGCCGAGACGACCTCCACCTGGGCGGCACGCTGGCCCGGGCCGACGGCTCGCTGCGCACCCTGCTCGACGCGGCGCTGTCCTCCCCGAGTGGCCGTGGTGTCGTCATCGACGGTGAGGGCCGGCTGGCGGGCACGGTGCGGCCCGACGAGGTGATGGACGTCGTCCGAGAGACGGCGCGGTGACCCTGCTCGGGGTGCAGCTCTCCGAGGTGCTCACGCTGGCGCTGCGGCACAGCTACTTCGCCGGGATCCCGCTGCTGCTGGGGCTGCTGCTCTCGTTGCCGCTGGGCTGGCTCGCGCAGCAGCGCGGGTGGCTGCGCGGCCCTCTGGTGGCCGGCACCAGCCTGCTCTACACGATCCCGTCGCTGGCCCTGTTCATCCTGATGCCCGGCCTGCTCGGCACCCAGATCCTGGACCCGGTCAACGTCCTGGCCGCGATGACGATCTACACCGTGGCGCTGCTGACCCGCACCGTCGCCGATGCGCTGTCGGCGGTCCCGGCGCCGGTGCGCCAGGCTGCGACGGCGATGGGTTACGGGCCGGTGCGGCGGTTCTTCGCGGTCGACCTGCCACTGGCCGTGCCGGTGCTGTCGGCCGGGCTGCGGGTGGCCGCGGTCAGCAACGTCTCGATCGTCTCGGTGGCCTCGCTGGTCGGCGCCAGCCAGCTCGGGTCGCTGTTCATGGAGGGGTGGAGCCGCAGCGTGTTCGGCCCGATCATCGTCGGGGTGGTGGCGTGCATGGTGCTCGCGCTGCTCTTCGACGCGGTGATCCTCGTGCTGACCCGGCTGCTGACGCCGTGGCGGACGGCCGGAGCGTGAGCGCCCGATGATCGACCAGACCGTCACCTGGCTCTCCGACCCGACTCACTGGTCCGGGCCCGGGGGCATCGTGGCCCAGACGCTCACCCACCTGCGGCTGTCGTTCACGGCCTTGCTGTTGGCCTCGCTCATCGGCATCCCGCTGGGGCTGTATGTCGGGCACACGGGGCGAGGTCGGGTCGTCGCCGTCAACCTGGTCGGGGCCTTCCGTGCCCTGCCCTCCCTGGGCGTGCTGTTCATCGCCCTGCTGCTCCTGCTGCCGGTGCTGCGCGGAGACGCCGGCTTCGAGTGGCCGACACTGATCGTGCTGGTGCTGCTGGCCGTGCCGCCCATCCTGGCCGGTGTCTATGCGGGCATCGACCAGGTCGACCCGGCAGCGCGCGACGCTGCTCGTGGCATGGGGATGACCGGCTGGCAGACGCTGTGGCGGGTCGAGGTGCCCAACGCGATGCCGCTGATCTGCTCGGGACTGCGCTCGGCGATGCTGCAGATCATCGCCACCGCGACGATTGCGGCCGTCGCCGGGCTGGGTGGGCTCGGGCGTTTCCTCATCGACGGGCAGGCGACCCGCAACTACGACGAAATGGCTGGGGGGGCTCTGGTTGTTGCAGCGCTCGCGCTGGTCGTCGACCTCGTGTTTGGCTTGATCCAACGAGCGGTGACCTCACCTGGGGTCACCGCCCACTCGACCGGGAGACTGTGATGAACCGACTGACCGCCCTACCCGCACTGCTGCTCACCGGCTCCCTCGCCCTGGCGGCCTGCGGCAGCGGGGGAGACCCACTCGCCAACCCGACCAGCGACACCGGTGCCACCTCGGCCGACAGTGGCGCGATCGTCGTGGGCTCCGCCAACTTCCCCGAGAACGAGCTGCTGGCCGAGATCTACGCCGCCGCCCTGGAGGACCAGGGCGTCAGCGTGACCAAGCAGCTCAACATCGGCAACCGCGAGGCCTACCTGGCCGGCCTGGAGGACGGGTCGATCGACCTGATCCCGGAGTACACCGGCAACCTCACCCGGTTCCTCAACCCCGAGGCGACGGCCACCGACGCCGAGGGTGTCTACACCGAGCTGCAGGCGGCGCTGCCCGACAACCTCACCGTGCTGGACAAGGCCGAGGCCGAGGACAAGGACTCGGTCGTGGTGACCCGCGCGACTGCCGACAAGTACGGCCTCACCGCGATCGGTGACCTCAAGGACGACGCGCCCAACCTGGTGCTCGGGGGCCCGCCGGAGTGGCGCGACCGGCAGACCGGCGTGCCCGGGCTGCAGGAGGTCTACGGCTTGGAGTTCGCGCAGTTCCGTCCGCTCGACGCCGGTGGCACGCTCACCGTCCAGGCGCTGATCAACGGGCAGATCGACGCCGGCAACATCTTCACCACCGACCCGGCGATCGTGGCCAACGACTTCGTCGTGCTGGAGGACCCGGACAACCTGTTCGCGGCCCAGAACGTCGTGCCGCTGATCAGCACCGACAAGGTCAACCCGACGGTCGAGGCGGCGCTCAACGAGGTCTCCGCGGCGCTGACCACCGAAAACCTCACCGCGATGATGGTCGAGGTCGGGACCAACGGCGCCGACCCCGCCGCCGTCGCGCGCACCTTCGTGGACGAGAACCTCGGCGGCTGACCCCTCTTTTTGACCGCCCGGTTTATCGGGTTACCCGAGAAACCCTGGCTTCACCCTGGAAGCAGACCCGGGTGAAGCCGGGGTTTATCGGGTAACCCGATAAAGCCGGCGGGCCCCCGAGAGTCAGGGGGTGGCGCGGGAGGGCGGGGCGATGGCGGCCAGCAGCATCTGAGCCACGTCGACGACCTCCACCTGCTCGCGGGCGCCTTCGGACTGCCGTTGGGTGAGCCCGTCGGAGAGCATGACGCGGCAGAACGGGCAGCCGATGGCGATCCGGTCGGCCCCGGTGGCCAGCGCCTCGTCGGTGCGGTTCAGGTTGATCCGGGTGCCCAGCCGCTCCTCCATCCACATCCGCGCACCGCCGGCCCCGCAGCAGAACGAGGTCTGCCCCGAGCGCGGCATCTCGCGCAGCTCCACGCCGGGCAGTGCGCCGAGCAGCTCGCGCGGCGGCGCGTAGACGCCGTTGTGCCGGCCGAGGTAGCAGGGGTCGTGGTAGGTCACGGTGCCGGCGCTCGAGGCGTCCTTGCTGCGCGCGCTCGCCCCTGCCTGCTCGTCAGCCACCGGCTCGTCCGGCCGGGCCACCGGCACCAGCCGCTTGTCGCGCACCAGCCGGTTGAGCAGCTGGGTGTGGTGGACCACCTCATAGCTGCCACCCAGCTGTGGGTACTCGTTCTTGAGCGTGTTGAAGCAGTGCGCGCAGGTGACCACGATCTTGGTGGCGCCGGCCTCGCGCAGCACCTCGACGTTCTGCTGCGCCAGCATCTGGAAGAGGAACTCGTTGCCCGCCCGGCGCGCCGGGTCGCCGGTGCAGCTCTCCCCGTCGCCGAGCACGGCGAAGGAGACCCCCGCGGTATGCAGCAGCTCGGCGACCGCGCGGGTCGTCTTCTTGGCGCGGTCCTCGTAGGCTCCGGCGCAGCCGACCCAGAACAGGTAGTCGACCTCGGTCAGGTCCTCGACCGCGTTGTCGCCGGCGCCGCCCACGGTCCGCACCTCGAACGGCAGGTCCTTGGCCCAGTCCAGCCGGGCCCGCGCCGCCATCCCCCACGGGTTGGCCTTGTTCTCCAGGTTCTTGAACAGGCCGCCGAGCTCGCTGGGGAAGGCTGACTCGATCAGGGTCTGGTAGCGCCGCAGGTCCACGATCGCGTCGACGTGCTCGATGTCGACGGGGCACTGCTCGACGCACGCTCCGCAGGTCGTGCACGACCACAGCACGTCGGGGTCGATGACGGCGCCGCCTGTCGGCACCGTCGGGTCACCCTCGGTCGGACCCACGAGGGGTCGCTGGGCCTGCGCCACGGCGCCGGCCGGTATGGCGGTCGGCTGGCCGGCCGCGGCCGCGTCGCGCATCTCCTGGCTGGCCAGCAGCCACGGCGCGGTGGCGTGATGGTGGTCGCGCAGCGCCACCACCAGCATCTTCGGTGACAGCGGCTTGTCGGTGTGCCAGGCCGGGCACTGCTCCTGGCAGCGCCCGCACTCGGTGCAGGTGGAGAAGTCGAGCAGGCCCTTCCAGGTGAAGTCCGCCACCGCCCCCACGCCGAGCGCGGCATCCTCGTCGAGCTCCTCGATCGCCTCGAAGTCGACCGGCTCGCCCGCGATGGTGATCGGCTGCAGGGCTCCGAGGGCGGTGCGTCCGTCGGCGTGGCGCTTGGTCCAGATGTTGACGAAGGCCAGGAACCGGTGCCAGGCCACGCCCATCGTCGGCGTCCGCGCGATGATGACCAGCCAGGTCATCGAGATGAGGATCTTGAGCAGGGCGACCGCGACGATCGCGCCCTCGACCGTGCCGGCGGACCAGCCCTGGGCCGGGCCGGACAGCCAGGCGGTCAGGGGGAAGTGGGCTGCGGTCGCCCACGCCTCTGCCTGGCCGCGCCCCAGCGCATACTCCAGCGCGCGCAGCGCCACGATGCAGACGCTCACGCCGAGGATCACCAGCTCCACGACATACGCCTGCCAGAAGGTGGACCCCCAGAACCTGCTGCGCCGGCCGGCCCCGCGCGGGTGCTCGCGCTGCCGCACCACGATGAGCACGACGATGCCGATGAGCGCGGCCCAGGCGAAGAGCTCGAGCAGCCACTCCAGCGGTGCCAGGTGCCCGACCAGCGGCAGCGCAAAGTTGGGCGAGAAGAGCTGGCCGTAGGCGGTGACCAGGGTCATGAAGAGCAACCCGAAGGAGACCATCACGAACCAGTGCGCGACCGCGACGACCGGCTTGCGGGCCATCCTGGTGTGCCCGAGGAACTCCCGGACCAGGGTCAGCGTCCGGGTCCCGGGCTGGTCGGTGCGGCCGGTGGCGGGTTGGCCGAGGCGGAACCGCTGGAGGAACGCCACGACCGCGTTGGTGAACAGGGCGACGGCGACGAGGGTCACCCCGATCCCGACGACGACGGCGAGGACCTGCAGCGGCGGCATGGGCCGATCCTACGGAGCCGCCGGACCGCCGCACCGGAGCCGCGGCCTGGGCGGAGGTGGAATAACCCCGCATTGGGATACGTATCATCGGCAGCACCAACGGCTCGCCGTCCCTGCCGGTGAACCGCCCTCTCCCTCCACCGAAAGGCCCCTCTCGTGCCCGTCCTCGACGACATCACCCAGGTGATCGGCCGGACCCCTCTGGTCCGGCTCAACCGCCTCACCGAGGGCCTGGGCGCGACCGTCCTGGTCAAGCTCGAGTCGCAGAACCCCGCGGCCTCGGTCAAGGACCGGATCGGCGCGGCCATCATCGACGCGGCCGTCGCCTCCGGTGAGCTCAAGCCGGGCGGCACGATCGTCGAGGGCACCTCCGGCAACACCGGCATCGCGCTGGCGATGGTCGGTGCCGCGCGCGGCTACAAGGTCGTCCTGGCGATGCCCGAGACGATGAGCATGGAGCGGCGCGCGCTGCTCCGGGCCTATGGCGCGGAGCTGGTGCTCACCCCGGGCGCCGAGGGGATGAAGGGCGCCGTGGCCAAGGCCGACGAGATCGCCGAGACCCAGGGGGCGGTCCGGGCCCGGCAGTTCGCCAACCCGGCCAACGTCGCCGTCCACCGCGCGACCACCGGGCCGGAGATCTGGTCTGACACCGACGGCCAGGTCGACATCTTCGTGGCCGGAGTGGGCACGGGCGGCACGATCACCGGCGCCGGCGGCTACCTGCGCGAGCAGAAGCCGGACATCGGCCTGGTCGTCGTCGAGCCGCTGGACAGCCCGGTGCTGTCGGGTGGCCAGCCGGGGCCGCACAAGATCCAGGGCCTGGGGGCCAACTTCGTCCCCGAGATCCTCGACACCGAGCTCTATGACGAGGTCCTCGACATCTCCCTGGACGACGCCGTGCGGACGGCTCGCGAGCTCGCCACCCGCGAGGGCATCCTGGCCGGCATCTCCAGCGGGGCCAACGTCTTCGGTGCGCTGCAGCTGGCGGCCCGTCCGGAGAACGCCGGCAAGACCATCGTCGTGATCGTCTGCGACTTCGGCGAGCGCTACCTGTCCACCGTGCTGTTCGAGGGCCTGACGGGCTGATGCCCGCTCGGTCGGCACCCGCCGCCCGCCTGGCCGCCCTGAGGGCTCAGCTCACCGAGGACCTCGACGCCGCGGTGGCCCGAGACCCGGCCACGCCGGGACGGCTGGAGATGGCTCTCGCCTCGCCGGGCCTGCACGCGGTGTGGGTGCACCGGCTGACCCACCGGCTCTGGCGCCGCGGTGGCCGGTTGCGGCTGCCCGCGCGGCTGCTCTCCCAGGCCGCCCGGGCGGCGACCGGTGTGGAGATCCACCCCGGCGCCGCGCTCGGGCGACGGCTGTTCATCGACCACGGGATGGGTGTGGTGATCGGGGAGACTGCCGAGGTCGGCGACGACGTGATGATGTACCACGGGGTGACCCTGGGCGGCCGATCGCTGCTGCCGGTCAAGCGCCACCCGACCGTGCGCGACGGCGTGGTCCTGGGTGCCGGTGCCCGAGTGCTCGGGCCGGTGGTCTTGGGCCAGGGAGCGCAGATCGGCGCCAACGCCGTGGTGACCAAGGACGTGCCGCCCGGCGGCGTGGCCACCGGCGTTCCGGCGCGGGTCAGGGTGCCGGGCCCGCACCAGAGCCTGGACGACCTGCTCTACGCCGACCCGGCGCTCTGGATCTGACCCGGCGCCGGACAGCACAGCGCCCAGCCCGCGGGATCTGCGGGCTGGGCGCTGTCTGAGTGGCGAGGGTCAGGGCAGCTTGTCGCCGCCCGGGCCGAACCCGGTGTTGTCCACCTGCGGACCGCCGTCCGGGTCATAGCTCCCGGTCTCGTTGGAGTACTTGCCGCGCAGCGACGTGGTCTCGTGACCGGTGACCTTGGCCTTGGCCTTCTCGGCCGCCAGCATCGCTGACTCCTTGGCCTTGGCCGCAGCCTCGGGGGCCGAGCTCTTGACGTCGGCGACCTTCTCCTGCACGCGGGGGTCGCCCCAGACCTTGCCGGCCTTGTCAGCGAGCTGGTCGAAGCGCTCGCGTCCGGCCCTGGCCCCGAGGACGTAACCGACTCCAGCACCGACCAACAGCAACAGCTTGCGCATGATGACTTCCCTTCAGATGGGCCTGCGTTCTTGTCCACGACACTACTGGGATCGCCCGGGCGGAGCCATCTGGGCAGGATTTCGCCAGCCGCGGTGGCTCCCACCACTTGGTGACCGGTGGCAGCGGACTGTATCCGCGGCGTGGCGTGACCTGGTCCGTTCCCGGTCCGCGTCGAACCGAGGCGTCGGTAGGGTGGCGCGGGCAGCCCAGCGTCGTCGCTGTGGCGCAGCAGGGAGGACCGGTGGTCGCGGTGGGTGTCGGCGGGTTCGCTGACCTGTCTACGGTGCCCGTGTCTTTGGTTTCCGTGCCAGGAGTCGGGACGTGACTCTGTGCGGTGACCAGTTCGCGCCGGTGACCTGGGCGATGGGCTTCCTGCGCGCTCCTCTGGATGTGGTAACCGACGCTCTCCAGTCGTGGCGTCGAGACATCCATGGGTCCGCGCAGGCTGATCGGAGGCTCGGGGGCCTGCGTGAGCACGTCCTCGAGCTGGAGCCGTTGACCGGCGGGGTGATGCCGCGTGAGCTCGTGGTGGCGACCCAGAACCCGGAGTGGACTGCTCTGTTCGGCTGCGGCATACAGGGAGGCGATGCCGTGTCGACGGTGGGCCATCTCAGCCGCACGCTGCAGTGCCAGGGACTGGCCCTGCGCTCGATCGCTCATCGCGCGCGACAGTTCGAGATGTTCGGGCCGATCCGCACGGACTTCCTCAACTACGTGCGGACCATCTCCGTCACGCGGGACGGCGGACGCTGGCGCTTCGACGCCGCCGGCACGGTGCAGGACTTCGAGGAGGTCGAGGCCTACTCGCGCACGAGGGTGGCCGAGCGGTTCACCCCTCCGATGCTCGCTGACTACTGCGCGGCCGTGGGTCTGCGTCCGTTCGAGGAGGACTTCTTCCCCGGACCGAGCGTGCTGGTGCGCAATCCGGCTGTCCCCCCACCCGGAGGGCTCGTGCTGAGCATTCGCGACGCGCAGGCCCACTGGTCAGCACCGACCGGCCTTGATCCACTGGCCGGACCCGGCCCCGGCTGTCCTGAGCTGCCGCGAGGGCAGCGCGCTCAGCGGAGGGTGTGGGATTCGAACCCACGGACGTTTCCGTCGGGCGCTTTCAAGGCGCCTGCACTCGGCCACTATGCGAACCCTCCAGGCCACCCCACAGACCGCGCCGGGGTGGCGGGCCCATCCTCCCACCACGGTCCTGACCCTCGCGGGACAGGTCGCTCGGGCACCTGTCGTGTGGATGTGGCGTGCGGGCGGCCCAACTGCTGCTAACGTTGTGGTGGTTGTAGTTGCGGTTCCTCGCAGTGAGCATGGGCCACGTTCGTCGTGGCAGATGGTCTGCAGTGTCGGGCATGGTCCCGGTGGTGGGGGGTTTCATCTCCAGCCGTGCCCCCGCGAGGTGTGGGGGTGAGCTTCGCACAGCAGAGAGAGAATTCCATGGCACAGGGAACCGTCAAGTGGTTCAACGCGGAAAAGGGCTTCGGCTTCATCGCGCAGGATGGCGGTGGCCCGGACGTCTTCGTCCACTACTCGGCCATCGAGAGCAACGGCTACAAGACGCTCGAAGAGGCCCAGCGGGTCGAGTTCGAGGTCACGCAGAGCCCCAAGGGCCCGCAGGCCGACGCCGTCCGCGCCGTCTGAGATCGCCGCGAGGCTGAGCTCAGCCACGATCGACTCACCACGACCCCCGTCCTGTTCGCAGGGCGGGGGTCGTGCTGTGTCCGGCGCTCCTTCCTGACCTGCCGCCATACCAGTTTCAGGCGAGCCGGGCGTGCAGTCAGACATGCAGAGTGGGGCCTAGCCCTGACCCGCCTGGCCCAACTCGTCGGCGATGAACCTGTACCCGAACCGCGGGTCGTCGGCGTGGACCTGATGAGCGGCGTGGGTGGCGTACGCATCGACCAGGTCGCGCTGCGAGACTTGGTCGGCCTTCCACGCGTAGAAACCCACTGCCGGGAGAAGCCGAGCAACCCGCAGGTCACCTCGACGGGGATCCCGTCGGCGGCAAGGTCCAGGACCAGCGGGTACCTCATGTTGGGGACTGACCCAGCCGCAGGTTCGCCTGCGACAGGTACGCCGCGGCCCGGCGCAGGACCTCGTTCTCCTGCTCCAACAGCCGGTTTCGGCGCCACAGGTCCTTGACCGGCCTTGGTGATGCCGGGACGGTGGCCATCCTCGACATCGGCCCGGTGCATCCAGTTCCGCAGGCAGGACTCAGAGATCCCGAAGGCCTTGGCGACCTGCGCGATCGGAGCATCGCCGCGGCGGGCCACCGCGACCACGTCCTCACGGAACTCCTTGGGGTGAGCAACTGGCATGTCAGCGGGGACCTCACGTCCCCACAGATCAGGTGTCAACCGAACCTTCAGCAGTCCCTTCCCCAAATCGACACCCGCAGAAGGTCGCCCAGCTCCTGCTGGGTCAGAGGCGGGGATCCTGTGGGGCCTCGGTGTCCTCGCTCTGCCGGTGGCGATCACGGTCCGGTCTCTGTGGCCGTACCCCGTGCACCGGCGACGGACCCGCTTGTGATGCCCTGCGCGTAAGTCGCGGGGATTGAAGCGCCCCGCTCTCCCCTTCCTCGGGAGACGGGGCGTTCTCTCCTGTGAACTCGCATCGCGGGACGCGCCCTTACCCCGTGAGCCACCCGCCGATCGGAGTTGAGTCCCGCATAGTGGTGTAGCGCGGTAGCTGAGGTCGTCTTCCCCGGCGTGTATGGGGGACGAGGACGCGGCCACCGCGTGATCCTTCGAGTGAACGTCTCACAGCACCCTCGAACGGAGTCTCGCGATGACCGCTCATCACATTGTCGACCCTGCGGGCCTGCTGGGCGAAGCCCTGGCCGAGGCAAGTCCGGATCTGATGCGGCACCTGCTGCAGTCGATCATCAACACCCTGCTGTCCGCGGACGCCGACGCCGTCGTCGGCGCCGAGTACGGCCGGCCCAACCTCGACCGGGTGGCCCGGCGCAACGGCTACCGGCACCGACCCCTAGACACTCGGGTGGGCACCCTGGACGTTGCGGTCCCCAAGCTGCGCAAGGGCACCTACTTCCCCGAGTGGCTGCTCGAGCGCCGCAAGCGGGCCGAGTCCGCGCTGATCACCGTGGTCGCTGACTGCTACCTGGCCGGGGTGTCCACACGGCGGATGGACAAGCTCGTCAAGACCCTGGGAATCGACTCCCTGTCCAAGTCCCAGGTCTCTCGGATGGCCACCGACCTCGACCAGCTGGTCGATGACTTTCGCCACCGGCCCCTCGATGCGGCCGGCCCGTTCACCTTCGTCGCCGCCGACGCGCTCACGATGAAGGTCCGCGAGGGCGGGCGCGTCATCAACGCCGTCGTGCTCCTGGCCACCGGCGTCAACGCCGATGGGCACCGTGAGGTCCTCGGCACCCGCGTGGCCACCAGTGAGACCGGGGCGGCGTGGAACGAGTTCTTCGCCGACCTCCTCGCCCGCGGCCTGTCCGGGGTGCGGCTGGTGACCTCCGACGCTCATGCCGGGTTGGTCGAGGCCATCGCGGCGAACCTGCCCGGCGCGTCCTGGCAACGGTGCCGCACTCACTACTCGGCCAACCTGATGTCGGTGACACCCAAGAGCATGTAGCCAGCGGTGAAGGCGATGCTGCACAGCGTGTACGACCAGCCCGACGGGCCGGCGGTGCAGGCACAGTTCGACCGGCTCATCGACTACGTCAGCGACAAGCTGCCCGCCGTGGCCGAGCACCTCGCCAGTGCCCGTGAGGACATCCTGGCCTTCACTGCCTTCCCCAAGGACGTGTGGACCCAGATCTGGTCCAACAACCCCGCAGAACGTCTCAACAAGGAGATCCGCCGCCGCACCGACGCCGTGGGCATCTTCCCCAACCGCGACGCAATCATCCGTCTCGTCGGTGCCGTCCTGGCCGAACAGACCGACGAATGGGCCGAGGGACGCCGCTACCTCGGACTAGACCTCCTGACCCGTTGCCGCGTCAACATCGTGCCCAACACCGAACCCCAGATCGGAGCTGATGCTCTACCCGCACTCACCGCCTGACAACCCCATGTCGAAGGAGCACAGCGCTACACCACCAGCTGGGACTTGACCCCGATCGGTTCGACCTACCCCGAGATCACCGTTCGTTGACATCACGAGCCGGTGAGCGGATCATGTGCCTGTGTGGGACAGGGGAGCGGTTGGATTCGCCGAGTGGGGATCGGCGCAGCAGTCCTAACCTTGGGCAGCGTCGGCTTGGCGGCTAGTGCGTCGCACTTTGACAACATGTACACGACGACGAACTACAGTCCAAACTGCACCAGCGAAACAGGCATGGTGTGCCGGACGGACAACAGCTACTACACCTTCTACCTGCACGTTGGCAGCACCAACGCGACTATCAGGGCAGGTGCCGCTGATGCGTTTGACAGTCTTGGGGCGACAACGGTCCTCACTACCACGGAGCAGTCCTGGTCGGGGTTCGACCCGATGATCGACGACGCGATGGTCTACGGCTACCAACTGGCCCATCCGACTGTGGGTGACGTGGTGTGCCGTGTCGCGGTCTCGACTCGAGTCTGCGGCGCCTGGCGGGTGAGAGTAGACCTTGATGCGCTGGGTATGACGCAGAGCCAGACGCAGCATCTGATCTGTCATGAGAGTGGGCACACCGTTGGGCTCACACATGGCAGCGGAGCGTCACCCTGGAAGCCGGAATCGGATCCTGATCTCGGGTGCGTCGGTTCGTCCAGCACGCTCTTCCTGCTCTCGCACAATACCGCCCAGATCAACGCGACTTACCCTTGAGGTGGTGAACACTGTGCGGGCATGGCGACAGATCGCAAGTGCGACGATGGTGACCAGTTTGCTGGCGTTGGCCGGTTGCGGCACGGCCGTGGACCCTGGGGCCACAACAGTCTCTGTCCGCGAAGATGCGCCACCAGCCTCCGAGACGCTGCCCACGTTAGAGGAGGGCACCGGTCCCGACGTGGTCGTCGCTGAGGGGGTCGAGTACGACGACTTTGGCGACCCGGCGAACTGGGCGACCTGGGGATCGTATGCGGCCTATGTGACCGTCGAGGCTGAACGCAAGGTGTCGGTGCCGCTGGTCCAGGGTGCGGGCGAGGAGGAGGACTTCCATGACGGGACGATCCACCGTGACCTCGACCTGCGGGTGGAGCAGGTGGTTTGGGAGCACCCGGGCGCGATCACGTTACTCGCCGATGGTGCCAGCGTCACGGTCCGTACCTATGGGTGGCAGACCCTGCGCAACGGGCGGGTGGTGCCGTTCGCCTACGATGGTCAGGAGCGGATGGAAATCGGCGGTCGCTACCTTGTGATCCTCTCGGACGGCCTGGTGGACGGCGAGCAGGTGCTAGGCCCGCTGCGTGCTTTCACCGTGGAGGGCACTGTGGTGGACTCAGCCGGCGCCCCGGTGGACGGGATGGACGTGGCCGCGGTGACCGACCTGCTGGACCGGCAGCCGATCGACCCCGACCTCGGCCCCCGTCCGGGGGAAGACCTCGGTGTCAGGATCCTCCGCACCGGCGAGGGATGGCTGGGCTGAGCGGGCACTGGCGGAGGACTCTGCCCGAGGGATGTCGCACGCAGCTCCCGGCGGCTAACTGCCGCGAGCTCAGTAGGTGCCCCGGTCGATGGACCGCTGCGACGCATGGTTGAACACGCCGTCAGTCCCAGTAGGCGGGCCTCGGGTACAGCTGGGTCCCATCGGTGAGGGGATCTGGCAGTTGTGCCTGCCTGATCTTCGCAGCGCCGATATGGAGGCTCGCATCGACAGCGCTTGAGCGTCCGAGAACCGTTTCGGGTCCCCTCTCGAACGGGCCCACCGGTAGGCCCCGCCGTCGCGGCACGGCTCCCCGACGTGTCGTGATACGAGTCCGCCCGGAGATCACCGTGTGCACTCAAACAGGCAGAGCTACGGCCCAGCCCAGCACTGACCTACAGGTATGCCGCCCCGCCTCACCACTGTGCATGTCTGACTGCACGCCCCCCGCCAGTTCGCTGACCTCCGCGGCGGCCGACTCCCCGACCTGCTGCCATACAAGCCCGCTCGGGGTCTCCGTGCACTCAAACATGCAGAGCGACGCCTAGCCCAGCATTGACCTGCAGTTATGCCGCCCCGCTTCAGCGCTGTGCATGTCTGAGTGCACGCCCCCGCCAGCCGCGGCGGGCTCGCTGACCTGCCGCCCGGCCACACCACTGTGCATGTCTGAGTGCACGTCCCCCGCCAGCCGCGCGGCCAGCCGCGGGGCGCCCACATCCGGCGCGTCAGCGCCCTCAGCAGACCGCCCCGATGTCGGCGAGCTCATCGTCGGGCGAGGTCGACGAGGGGTCGTCGCTGGTCTGGCTCGGCTCGGTCGGCCCCGTGGTCGGCTCGCCGTGGTCGGCCCGGTGGTGCCACCCGTCGCGGTCGGGCTGGTCGGTGTCGGCGCCGGCGGCTGGAGAGCGGCTGCGACCTGGGCCCGGATGTCCGCGTAGTCGGGGTCGGACACGTCAGTGTTCTTGATCGTGAACGGCAGGCTGCGGATCGAGCCGCTGCCCTGCACCCGCGACACCAGCTCCGCCCAGGCCGGGAGGTCCTGCTGGGCGATGTCGACGGTGATGTTGTCGCCGGCAGCGGCGACGATCGCGGGGTAGTTCTGCAGCATGTTGAGCGGGTTGACCTGCTCCACCACCGCGGCCACGACGCACCGCTGGCGACGCATCCGGCTGAAGTCGTCCGTCGTCACCCGCGAGCGCGCATACCAGAGGGCCTGGTAGCCGGACAGGTGCTGCGGCCCCAGCTCGACCCAGCCGTTCTCGGTCCCCTCGATCAGCCAGGAGCGGCCCTGCGAGTCGGTGTAGGTGCGTCCGCCCATCGGCACCCGCTCCTGGACGTCGATGTCGACCCCGCCCATCGCGTCGACCAGCTCCTGGAAGCCCTTGAGATCCACGATGAGCGTGTAGTGGATCGGCTGTCCGAGGATCGCGCTGATCACGTCGCGGGTGGCAGTCTGCCCCGGGGCGGGGTCGTCGGTGAACCAGTCGGGGTGCATCTCGGCCTGGGCGGTGGCTTCGGTCCAGATGCCGTTCATCAGGCACTCCCGGCCGCAGTCGTAGCCGTCGGGCCAGGCCTGGGCGAGCGGGGAGTAGCTGGGGATCGGGACGTTCTGCAGGTTGCGGGGGATGCTGAACAGCACCGTGTCGCCGCTCTGGCTGTCGATGCTGGCCACGATCATCGAGTCGGTGCGCACGCCTTCCCGGTCGTCGCCGGCGTCGGAGCCCAGGAGCAGCACGTTGACCCGGGGCAGGCTCTCCCACGGGTCGGCGGCCTCGACCACCGGTCCGGTGGCCCCCGACGCCGCCGGGTCCTGCGGGCCTGAGGGCTTGCCGGTGAAGATCTTGTCGACCGCCTCGGTGTGCGCGCTGATGTAGCGCAGCCCGAGCCCCGCCGGGGCGGCCACGACCAGGCACATCACGGCCGTGAAGGCGCCCAGCACCCCGCGCTGGCGCCCCGACATCGCCGTGGGCTTGTTGGTCAGCGCGGTCATGACGATCGAGCCGATCCAGACCAGGCCGCCCACCACGAGAACGACCGCGATCGCGCGCAGCAGGTTGGGCCGTGAGGCCAGGTCGAGGGCGGAGCGGAGGGCGCCGTTGCGCACGACATACACCAGGCTTGCCGCGAGCACCGCGCAGGCCAGCCCGATGAGCACCAGTCCAGCCGTCCGGGCCCGTCGTCCGAGGGCCAGCCCCAGGCCGGGGATCAGCGTGCCCAGGGCGGTCAGCCGGACGGCCGGCCCCATTCCCTCGGGGTGCTCCGACTCTGCCCGGACCTGAGCCTGGTGCGCGCTGCGCGGGCCCAGCGGGCCTTGCTCAGCGGGCGGCGCGGGGTCGGACATGGGGGACCTTTCCGGTGGCGATCGGCTTCATCATCTCTTACCAGACGCCTCACGGGCGCAGATGGTTCGCGGCGCCGACGAGGCACTGGTCACCTCCGGCGGGTCGGGGCACCGTGTTTGGAGCATAGGTGTCGGCGCGGGTAACCTGATCGCCGGTCAGCCGCCTGCGGGCGTGACCATGGAGGCGTCGCCTAGTCCGGTCTATGGCGCCCGCCTGCTAAGCGGGTTTGGGGTTTGAACCCCATCGAGGGTTCAAATCCCTCCGCCTCCGCCCTGGATGGCTTCGACGGACGCGACGCCGCGTCCGTCGGGCCATCACCCTCGCCCCGCACCGGCACCCCGCTCCGCCGATGGGTCAGACTGGTCCCATGCGCGGAATCATCCTGGCCGGAGGCTCGGGCACCCGGTTGCACCCGGTCACCCAAGGGGTGAGCAAGCAGCTGGTCCCGGTCTATGACAAGCCGATGGTCTACTACCCGCTGTCGACGCTGATCTTCGCCGGCATCCGCGAGATCCTGGTCATCACCACCCCGCACGACGCCCCGGCGTTCCGCCGGCTGCTCGGCGACGGCAGCGAGCTCGGGCTGTCCTTGTCGTATGCCGTGCAGGAGCAGCCGCGCGGTCTGGCCCAGGCGTTCACCCTCGGAGCCGACTTCATCGGCGGGGAGTCCGTGGCGCTGGTCCTGGGCGACAACATCTTCTACGGCCCCGGCCTGGGCACCAGCCTGGCCACCCGGTTCGCCCATCGCGACGGGGCGACGGTCTTCGCCTACCGGGTCGCCGACCCGGCGGCCTACGGCGTGGTGGAGTTCGACGAGGCCGGGCGAGCGCTCTCGATCGAGGAGAAGCCCCAGCAGCCCAGGTCCGACTACGCGGTCCCCGGCCTCTACTTCTACGACAACGACGTGGTCGCGATCGCCCGCGACCTGGCCCCGTCGGCCCGCGGGGAGTATGAGATCACCGACGTCAACCGCACCTACCTCGAGCAGGGCCGGCTCCACGTGGAGGTGCTCCTGCGCGGGACCGCCTGGCTGGACACCGGCACTGTCGACTCACTCGCCGACGCCAGCACCTTCGTCCGCACGCTGCAGGCCCGGCAGGGCCTGAAGGTCGGGGCGCCGGAGGAGGCAGCCTGGCGGATGGGGTTCCTCGACGACGCCGGGCTGCAGGCCCGGGGCGAGGCTCTGGCCTCCTCCGGCTACGGCCAGTACCTGCTCGACCTGCTGGCGCACGGGCGCTGACCGGGGCTCAGCGCCCCAGGGTCTGCGCGACCACCTCGCGCAGGCGGTCGGCGAACCGCTCCTCGGCGAACTGGGCGGCATGGGCCCGGATCGCTCGCCGCGTCCCAGTCCACCGCTGCTCCCTGCTCGACCGCGGCCGCGACCTGGCTGGCCGTGGGGGCCTCGAAGAACAGCCCGGTGGTCCCTTCGACCACCGTGTCCAGATAGCCGCCGGCGCGCAGCGCGAGCACCGGCCGCCCGAAGCCCGCGATCTCCAGCGGGGTCAGGCCGAGGTCCTCCAGGCTCGGCGCGACGAGCGCGGTGGCGTGGGCGTAGAGCCAGCGCAGGTGACCGTCGTCGAGGCCCTGCAGCAGGCGGGCGTTGGGCGGCGCGACCGCCTCCAGCCGGGCCTGCTCCGGCCCGCGGCCCACGACGACCAGTCGGCGGTCGGGCATCGTGGCAAAGGCCCGCAGCACCTGGTCGACGTGCTTGTAGGGCATCAGCCGGCTGACGACCAGGTGGAAGCCCTGCTCGGCCCAGTCGGCGAGCGCAGGCACCGGCAGGATCGTCCCGTCCGGGGTCAGGCCGGGCGGGGGGATGAGCAGCTGCGCGGGCACGCCATACGTCTGCTGGACCAGGGCGGCGATCGCCCTGCTGTTGGCCAGGTAGCGGTCGGCGGTGCGGGCGGCGCGTTGGTCCCACCGGCGCAGCGGCGGGCCGAGCAGGTGGACGGCGGCGCGCTTGGCCGGGCCGGAGCCCTCACCGAGGTACTCCACCGGCCGGTAGAGCCATCGGGCCGGTGAGTGGCAGTAGACGACCTTGGCGCCGTCGGTGCGGAACCCGTGCGCCCAGCCGCTGCTGGAAGCCAGCACGAGGTCGGCGGAGATGGTGATCGCGCTGGCAGCCGGGGCGAGCACCGGCAACGCGGCCCGGTGGTTGCGCCGCAGCGCGCCGACGCGGTTCAGCGGCGAGGTGCGCACGTCGAGGCCGGCGAACTCGGGGAACGTGCCGTCCGGGTCATACAGCGTGGTGTGGATCGGGGCGTCCGGGAACGCCCGCGCCATCGCCAGGACCACCCGCTCCGCCCCCCCGCGCTGGGTGAGGTAGTCGTGCGCGATCGCGACGGTGGGGGTCACGGCGCCATTGTCGTCGGTATGGCGGTCAGGCCGGTGGTGCGTCCTGGGCGGCTCCGTCGTCCGTCGGGTCCTCGTCGGAGTCGGCGCCCGGGGCGTCGGCACTCTCATCCGCCTGCTGGATCTCCTCCGGTCCCTGGCGGCGGACCGCGTCGTCGATCGCGTCGACGACCTCGGCCAGGTCGCTGCCCGGGGGCAACGGCGGGTCGGCCAGCAGGGGCGTGCGGCTGTCCTCGCCGAAGTCGGTCGGTCCTGGTTCCACGGTGTCTCTCCTTGCCGCTCTCTCCACGGGTGGCTCGCGACCCTCAGTCGCCGAGCCTCTGCACCAGTGTGTCGAGTTCGACGCGCATCTGCTCGGGCAACGACTCCCCGAACTGGTCGAACCACTCCTGGATCAAGCCGGCCTCGGCGCGCCACTCCTTGGCGTCGACCGCCAGTGCGGCCGCCACCTGCTCATCGGAGAGGTCCAGCCCGGAGACGTCCAGGTCCTCCGGCCGGGGGACCAGCCCGATCGGGGTCTCCTGCGCACCGACGGTGCCCTCGAGACGCTCGATGACCCACGTCAGCACCCGGGTGTTCTCGCCGAACCCCGGCCACAGGAACCCGCCGTCGTCGTCTCGGCGGAACCAGTTGACCAGGTAGATCGCCGGCAGATTGGACGCGTCCGCCTGCTTGCCGATGGTCAGCCAGTGGTCGATGTAGTCACCGGCGTTGTAGCCGATGAACGGCAGCATCGCCATCGGGTCGCGCCGCACCACCCCCACCTCGCCGGTGGCGGCGGCGGTGGTCTCCGAGGACAACGTCGCGCCCAGGAACGTGCCGTGCTGCCAGTCGCGCGCCTCGGTCACCAGCGGCACCGTGTCGCGGCGCCGGCCGCCGAACAGGATGGCCGAGATCGGCACCCCCTGGGGGTCGTCATACTCCGCGGCCAGCGTCGGGCACTGCCGGATCGGCGTGCAGAACCGGCTGTTCGGGTGCGACGAGGGTCGGCCGTCCTCGCCCTCGGCGTCGGCGGGGGTCCACGGCTGGCCGCGCCAGTCGGTCAGATGTGCGGGCGGTTCTTCGGTCATCCCCTCCCACCAGACGTCGCCGTCGTCGGTGCGGGCCACGTTGGTGAACACCGAGTTCCCGCGCTCGATCGTGCGCATCGCGTTGGGGTTGGTGTGCCACCCGGTGCCCGGGGCCACCCCGAACAACCCGAACTCGGGGTTCACCGCATACAGCCGGCCGTCCTGCCCGAACCGCATCCAGGCGATGTCGTCACCGATGGTCTCGGCGCGCCAGCCCTCCAGCGTCGGCTCGAGCATCGCCAGGTTGGTCTTGCCGCACGCCGACGGGAAGGCGCCGGCGATGTAGTGCACGACGCCCTGGGGCGAGGTGAGCTTGAGGATCAGCATGTGCTCGGCCATCCAGCCCT
Source organism: uncultured Actinomycetota bacterium (assembly GCA_963781115.1). Taxonomy (GTDB): domain Bacteria; phylum Actinomycetota; class Actinomycetes; order Actinomycetales; family Dermatophilaceae; genus Ornithinicoccus. Next base: position 63,111 of record CAWADV010000004.1, on the reverse strand, counting down.
CGTCGCGTCCGATCACCGAGGCGATCCGCAGCGCGTAGCACTTCTTGCCGAGCAGGGCGTTCCCGCCATACCCCGAGCCGTAGGACCAGATGGTCCGCTCCTCGGGGAAGTGCACGATGTACTTGGTCGGGTTGCAGGGCCACGGCACGTCCGCGCGCTGGGTGCCGTCCTCGTCGCGCAGCGGGGCGCCGAGGCTGTGCAGTCCCTTGACGTAGGTGGCGTCGAGCTCCTCCATCCGGGCCAGCACCTCATCACCCACGCGCGCCATGATCCGCATCGAGGCGACGACGTAGGCACTGTCGGTGATCTCCACCCCGAACATCGGCTGGTCGGCGTGCAGGTGGCCCATCACGAACGGGATGACATACATCGTGCGGCCGCGCATCGACCCGGCGAACAACGGCTGCAGCCTCGCCTTCATCTCCTCCGGTGCCACCCAGTTGTTGGTGTGTCCGGCGTCGGCCTCACGGACCGAGCAGATGAAGGTGCGGTCCTCGACCCGGGCGACGTCGTGGGGGTCGGAGGAGCAGTGGAAGGAGCCTGGCTGGCGATCCGGGTCGAGCGGGGTGAACGTGCCGAGCTGCACGAGCAGGTCGTGCAGGTTGTCGCCCTCCTCCTGGCTGCCGGTGACCCAGACGACGGCGTCGGGCTCGGTGTGGTCGGCCACCTGGCTGACCCACGCGGCCAGCTCGGGGTGGGTGGTCCCTCCGACGACGGGGGTGCTGCGCTCGCGCGTCGTGGGGGAGCTCTGCGGGGAGTTGTCGGTCTGCATCGGTGCGGTGCCTCCTCTGGCGCCATTGCCAGTCGAGCGACGCGACCGGCGGAGCCCGGCCAGGGAGCACCGCACGCGAGAGCGGCAGTGCCCGTCGCTGCTGCTCTCAACCTACTCGGCGGGCCGGGGGGCCTCGACACGAACCGGTGTGTGCTCGGCAACACTGACGCCTACGCTGTGCCGGTGAGTCCCGAGGTCGTCTATCTGGTGGTCGGCCTGGGACTCCTGCTGGCCACGATCCTGCCCACGGTGGTGGAAGGTCGGGCCTTCTCCGCGCCGATGCTCGTGCTCGCGGTCGGCGTGGCCGCCGGTCTGCTGATCCCCGGTGAGGACCCGATCTCCCCGATCCTGGACGCCGAGGTCACCGCCCACCTGGCCGAGGTCTGCGTGATCATCTCGCTGATGGGGGTGGGCCTGTCCATCGAGCGGCCGCTGTCCTGGCGCGGCTGGCGGCCGACCTGGCGCCTCCTCTTCGTGGCCATGCCGCTGTGCATCGCGGCGGTCGCCTTCCTCGGCTGGTGGGGTCTGGGCCTGTCGGTGCCGGCGGCCATCCTGCTCGGAGCGGTGCTGGCCCCGACCGACCCGGTGCTCGCCTCGGAGGTGCAGGTGAGCGGACCCGGTGGCCAGGGGGAGCCGGGGGAGGCCGTCGAGCCGGAGGGTGACGAGCGCGGCGCAGACTCCGGCGACGAGGTGGAGACCCAGGAGGACGAGACGCGCTTCGCGCTGACCGCCGAGGCCGGGCTCAACGACGCGTTCGCCTTCCCGTTCGTCTACCTGGCGCTGTTCCTGATGAGCAAGGGCGCCATCGAGGACTGGGTCACCGAGTGGGTGCTGTGGACGCTGGTCGGCAAGATCCTGGTCGGCGTCCTGGTCGGCTGGCTGCTCGGACGGCTGCTCGCCGCGATGGCCTTCCGCAGCCGGGTCGACAGCCTGCGGGTCGCCGAGCGCGGCAACCCGCTGCTCGCCCTCGCGGCGACGTTCGCGGTGTATGGCGTGACCGAGCTGGTCGGTGGCTACGGCTTCGTCGCGGTGTTCGCGGCGGCGCTGGCGATCCGCGCCGAGGACAAGGACCACGCCTACCACCGTGACCTGCACGAGCTGATCGACCGGCTCGAGACGATCCTGACCCTGGTGATCCTGCTCATCCTGGGCGCCGCGCTGAGCTCGGGGCTGCTCCTCGAGCTCGACCTGCCCTCGGTTCTGCTGGCCGTGGCCCTGGTCTTCGTCATCCGGCCAGTGGCCGGGTGGGTCTCCCTGCTCGGTGAGGACCAGCTCACGCGGCCCGAGCGCGCAGCGGTGTCCGCGCTGGGGGTGCGCGGCATCGGCTCGGTCTACTACCTCGCCTACGCGATGGCCAGCGACGACATCGCCGAGGGCGTCGAGCTGTGGGGGGTCGTCTCGTTCACCATCGTGCTGTCCGTCGTCGTCCACGGCGTGGCGGCCACTCCGGTGATGGGATGGCTCGACGCACGGCGCCACAGCCAGGGCCGAGCGCGGACTCACTGAGGCCTCGCCGATTTCGTGGCCCCTGGCGGGATCAAGTATCGTGAGCGGTCGTTGCCCGCTCTGGGCAGCCGGCGCCCGTAGCTCAACGGATAGAGCATCTGACTACGGATCAGAAGGTTAGGGGTTCGAATCCCTTCGGGCGCGCTCTGTGTTGAGACAGAGGACGAAGGCCCTGACCTGCGGATGCGCGGGTCAGGGCCTTCGCGCATGCAGGCCGACCGCCCGCCGGTTGCTCCACCTCCCGTCGGTGGGCCCGCTAGCGTGAGGTTCCGCGGGGCACGCGCCCTCGGCGCTTCCTCCCAGGGGACGGCCGCGCCGGCCGGTGCCATACTGCGAGTGATCGGGGCTGGTCAGGGTCCCGCGGGCCCGAAGGCGAGAGCCAGATGACCGACATGACCACCTCCGCTGCCGAGTCTCGCGAGGACTATGTCCTGGGCAAGGCGGTCCATCTGGCCTCCGTCGCCGCCCTCGGTGGGTTCCTGTTCGGCTACGACACCGCCGTCATCAACGGGGCCGTCCCGGCGATGCGCGAGGACTTCGGGCTCGGCGCCGGACTGACCGGCTTCGTGGTGTCCTCCGCGCTGCTCGGCTGTGCCGTCGGGGCCTACGGCGCCGGTCGCCTCGCCGACCGGTGGGGCCGGATCAAGGTGATGCTGCTGGCCGCCGGGATGTTCATGGTCAGTGCGATCGGCTCAGGCCTCGCCGTCGGACCGTGGGACATGGTCGCCTGGCGCGTCCTGGGCGGCCTGGCCATCGGCGCTGCCTCGGTCATCGCCCCCGCCTACATCGCCGAGATCTCGCCGGCCTCGATCCGCGGCCGGCTGGGGTCGCTGCAGCAGCTGGCGATCGTCACCGGCATCTTCGCCTCGCTGCTCTGCGACGCCTGGCTGGCCGGCATCGCCGGTGGTGCCAACGAGGAGCTGTGGTTCGGGCTGGATGCCTGGCGCTGGATGTTCTTCGCCGCGCTCATCCCGGCCCTGGCCTATGGCGTGCTGGCACTGACCATCCCCGAGTCGCCCCGCTACCTGGTCGCCCTCCGTGAGGAGGGCAAGGCCCGTGAGGTCCTCGGCTCGCTGATGCGCACCGGCGTCGACGAGCGGATCAGCGAGATCCGGCGCACCGTCGTCCAGGACGCGAGGTCCTCGGTCCGCGACCTGCTCAAGCCCGGCGGCGGGCTGCTCCCGATCGTCTGGATCGGGATCGCCCTCTCGGTCTTCCAGCAGTTCGTCGGGATCAACGTGATCTTCTACTACTCGGCGACGCTGTGGCAGTCCGTCGGCTTCTCCGAGGAGGACGCGCTGACCCAGACGGTGATCACCTCGATCACCAACATCGTGGTGACCATCGTCGCCATCTCGCTGATCGACAAGATCGGCCGGCGTCGCCTGCTGATGATCGGCTCGGCCGGGATGGCGCTGGCGCTGGGCACCCTGGCGTTCATCTTCGCCAACGCCCCTCGGGTGGCCGACGCCGACGGCAACCTGGTGCCGACCCTGGGCGACTCCGCCGGGGTGACCGCGCTGATCGCGGCCAACCTCTTCGTCGTGTTCTTCGGGATGTCCTGGGGACCGGCCGTGTGGGTGCTGCTCGGGGAGATGTTCAACAACAAGATCCGCGGCACCGCGCTGGGCATCGCCGCAGCAGCGCAGTGGGTGGCCAACTTCGCGATCTCGACCAGCTTCCCCAAGATGGCCGAGGTGGGTCTGGGGTTCGCCTACGGGTTCTACACCTTCTTCGCCATCGTCTCCTTCCTGTTCGTGCTCAAGTACGTGCCGGAGACCCGCAACCGCCAGCTCGAGGACATGGACTAGCGTCTGCGCCTGTGAGCGGAGTCACACCCTGGCCCTCGTATCACCGGGGCAGCCCGGCACTCCTCCCCCATGCCAGACCCGTGCGGTCCTGGCGTAACACCACACCGTCAATGAGCACACCTGTGGAGGGTCGATGAGGGAGCCCGAGGACTTCAGGGTCCTGGACCCCGGCACCGCCCTGCGCACCGGCGGGCAGCAGGTCCGCGCGACGGTCTATGCCCACACCGGGCTCCTGGTCCGCGGCATCTCCCTGGACGAGGAGGTCGACGAGGTCGGCCTGGCGCCCCGGCGCACCGCCCAGATCAACGCCCACCTCGAGGGCAAGGCGGTCACCGAGCAGAAGACGCTCATCTACCAGCAGCTGCGACCGGTCGAGGGCCCGGAGCGCGAGGTCGACGCCGAGATCCTGCGCGTCCTGCGCGATGCTCCCGCCGAGGTGCGGGCCCTGGCCGAACGCCTGTGGCTGTCCTCGGTCACCCTTCAGCGCAACAGCGGCGACCTGGCCGCGCCCCCCGCCGACTCCTGGGAGGCCGTGCAGCACCTGCGCGAGCGTCCGGAGCTGGCGCCGGCCGTGGGGCTCAACCACCTGATCCGGGTGTGCGGACCCGCCGGAGGCTCCGGCTGGGGCGGCCATCCTTACTGGGGAAGCCACCCCTACTGGGGCAGCCACCCCTACTGGGGCAGCCACTCCACGCCCTCGGAGGAGTACTCCCAGCCCGGGCGAGGCGGCCGGATGCCGGTCCAGTGGTCTGGGGGCAACCCCAGCGACCGGGTCGACTCGAAGGCTCGCCGACCGGTGGTGGCGATCCCGGACACCGGCCTGGGCAAGCACCCGTGGTTCGATGGCGCACCGATCCCCGGCGGGGTCCCCGAGGGGATCACCGAGGCCTACGTGGTCCGCGACGTGCACTACCGAGGCATCGCGATCGGCTCCGCGGACAGCGACCTGGCGGCGGGGGCCAACATCGACTCCGACGGCCTGTTGCTGCCGTATGCCGGGCACGGCACCTTCATCGCCGGTCTGGTCCGGCAGAGCTGCCCCGAGGCCGTGGTCATGCCCATTCCGGTGCTCGACGCCAGCGGTGTCGTCGATGAGTCCAGCCTCTACCGTGCCCTGCTGCTCCTGCTGCTCCGGCACGTCGAGGGCCAGGTCACCCGCCAGCCGGGACTGACCATCGACCTGCTCTCGCTGTCCCTCGGCTACTACCACGAGAGCCCGGACGACCCGGGGACCACGCACTTCCTGGACGACCTGTTCCAGGCCTACGGGGAGCACGGGGTGATGGTCGTGACGGCCGCCGGCAACGACGGCACCTCCGAGCCGATGTTCCCCGCCGCCTTCGCCCGCAACCCGCACCGGGCCAACTGCCTGCCTGTCGTCAGCGTGGGCGCCGTCAACCCCGGCGAGGCGACGATCGCGTTCTTCAGCAACACCGGCGACTGGGTCAAGGCGCACCGGGTCGGGGTGAGCCTGGTCAGCACGCTGCCGGTGACCTTCCAGGGCGCGGCGCAGGGGTCCGTGCGCGTGGGCGAGCGCGCCACGATGGACCCCGACGACTACTCCGGGGGGTATGCCGTGTGGAGCGGCACCTCGTTCGCCGCACCGGTCCTGGCCGGTGCCCTGGCGGCCCGCCTCGCCGAAGCCGGGTCGCGCGCCTCGGTGATGGGGCGGCACGACCCGGTGGCCGCCGGCTGGCAGGCCCTGTCCGACGAGCTGGAATGGAGGAGGCCATGACGCACACCGACGACGTCTCGCCGGTCCCTGAGATGGACCACGAGAGCACCGGCGCGGTGCCGCCGACCGCGGCCCAGGCCGCCGAACCGGACGCCACGCCCAAGCCGCCAGGGCTGGTCGACCGCGCGACGGCCGCCTTCACGGCCTACCTCGGGGGAGACCGGGCGGCGATGGGCACCCTGGTCGACCTGCTCAACCCGCTGCTCTGGCACACGGCACGCGGACAGGGGCTTGCTCAGCCCTCGGCCGAGGACGTCGTGCAGACCGCCTGGCTGCGCCTGATCGACCACGCCGAGCGGCTGGAGAGCCCTCAGGCGGTGACCGCCTGGCTGCTCACCACGGTGCGGCGCGAGTCCTGGCGCACCGCGAAGCGCTCAGGGCGCGAGGAGCTCACGGTCGAGGTCGAGCCGGAGGCCATGTCGACGCTGCCGGACCCGGAGCACGGAGCGATGCTCGGCGAGCAGCAGCACGTGCTCTGGCGCCATATCGCCAGCCTGTCGCCACGATGCCAGCACCTGCTGCGCATCATCGCCTTCGCCGACCGGCCCGACTACGCCACCATCGCCGAGCACCTCGGCATGGCGGTCGGCAGCATCGGGCCGACTCGGGGTCGCTGCCTGGCGACACTGCGTACGCATCTGATCGGGGATCCACAATGGGAGGGAGAGCCAGCATGAGCATCGAGTTCGATCGCACGGATGAGGCGATCCTGCATGAGCTCCGGGGCCTCTGGGCCAAGGTCGACCCGGTTCCGGCCGGCTTCGGTGAGCGGGTGAAGTACGCGATGTCGGTGCGCCTGTTGGAGGCCGAGATCGCCGAGCTGACCCGGCTGCCTGAGCTGCTCTCACGCGGCGGCGAGGCCGAGGTCATCCGCAGCATGAGCTTCACCGGAAGCAGGCTGTCGTTGATGGTGACGATCACCGACGAAGGTGACGGGCGTCGGGTGGACGGGTGGGTCACCCGCGGCGGCGCCTACATCGAGCTGGTCTCCGGGGAGCAGACCTTCGCCCAGACCGCGGACGAGGACGGCCGGTTCGTGATCCAGGGCGTGCCGTCGGGTGCCGCTCATGTCATCCTCTGGGAGAGTGCGGACAAGAACGACAACCCGACGATGACACCGACGGTCGACCTGTGAGGTGACGTGCCACTGGGGGAGCTGACCACCCAGGCAAGGCTGCGACTCGATCTGGCCGTGGCTGACTTCGCTGCGGGGCGGCCCACCCTGGCGGCGCGGCGGTTCCTCGACGTGGTGCACATGGCCGACTCGGTGCCGGCCCGGCCGGCCCCGGCACCTGATCGGCGACCTGCGCCGCCCACGGCGACGGCCCTGGACCGGCTCCGCGCCAGGGCACTCCTGGGCCTGGCCACGGCGCACTTCGAGCTGGACGGCCCGGATGCCGCACGGGCCTGGCTCGACCGTGCTCAGGCCCGGGCCGACGAGCTCGAGGACGAAGAGCTGCGCACCCTGTGCCACTCCCAGCGGGCCACGATCGCCGGTCGCAGCGGGGACCTTCGTGGGGCGCTGGCCGAGATGGAGATCGCCAGCCGCAGCCAGGCCAGCCTGCAGCCGCGAGACCGCGCGGTGCTGCTGCTCAACCACGGCACGATCCTGCTCTTCCTCGGCCGGCTGCACCGGGCTGCCGACGTGCTCGCCCGAGCGGCTCACGTCGCCGACGGCGCCGGCCTGTCTCGCGAGGGGTTCATGAGCCGCTCCAACGAGGGCTACGTGCACTATCTGACCGGCAACCTGCCCCGGGCGCTGGCCGTCCTGGAGGCCGCAGCGGCCGAGGCGACCGGGGCCGACGGGGCGGTCGTCCGGCTCGACCGGGGTCGGGTGCTCCTCGAGGCGGGCCTGCTGACCGAGGCTCGCACCACGCTGACCAGCGCCGCTGCCCTGTGCAAGTCCCAACGACAGGGCCACCTGCTCGGCGAGATCGAGCTGGAGCTCGCAAGAGTGCACGGCCTCCTGGGCTCCCTGGAGGAGGGACGGCAGTGCGCCCGGCGGGCCCGCGACCGGTTCCGGCGACGCGGCGCCACCTTCTGGGCAGCCCGGGCCGAGGTCGTGCTGGGCCAGCTCGCCATCGCCTCACCCGGCCGGCCGCGCAGCGTCGCCCGCGCCGGCGCAGCCCTGCTGGAGCAGCTGCGCGGCGGTGACGTGGTGCTGGTGGGCGAGCAGGAGCTGGTGATGGCCGAGGTGGCGCTGCGCTCGGGCCAGAACGAGGCCGCGATCGCCCACCTGGCCCAGGCCGAGCGGGTGCGGACGCACCTCGGGGTGCGGGACCGCCTGCACATGGCCCACCTGCAGGCGCGGCTGGCGGTGGCCAACGGCGACCCGACCCGCGCACGGCGAGTGCTCGACCGGGCGGCCGGGCTGATGGTGGCCGAGCAGGCGAGCGCGAGCAGTGTCGACCTGCGCTCGGCTCTGGCGCTGCACGGCGTGCCCCTGGCTTCGCTGCATGTCCAGCTCGAGGTGCCGCGCGGGGCCCGCGCCGTGTTCGAGTGCACCGAGCGATGGCGCGCGCTCAGTGTCGGCATGCGACCCGTGCTGCCCCCCGAGGACAGCGAGCTGGCGGGCCGGCTCACCGAGCTGCGTGAGGTGCGCGAGCAGCTGCGGCAGACCGAGGACCCGGAGGGTCAGACCGAGCTGCGGGTCCGCCAGGCGAGCTTGCAGGAGGTCATCCGGGAGCGGTCCTGGGCGCTGAGCGGGCGGCCGGGGGCGGCCCGGCAGAGCGGGGGTCTGCTGCCGCGGGTGCGGCGCCGGCTCGACGAGCAGGACGCCGACCTGGTCTCGCTGGTGCCCTACCGAGGGTCGGTCCTGGCGATCACTGTCGTCCGCGGCCGCTGCCGGCTCACCGAGGTGCCTTCGCTGGCCCGGATGACCGAGCTGGCCCGCCGGGTGCGCGCCGACCTGGACGCGGCCGGACACCTGCGTCTGGGTGGCTTCCACGACACCGTCTGGGCCTCCCTGCGCACCGGCATGGCCGGTCTGGACGCCGAGCTCATCGAGCCGCTCGGCCTGGGCTCCCGCCGGCTGGTGATCGTCCACCCGCGCGCCCTGGCGGCGGTGCCGTGGGCGCTGGCGCCCAGCCTGCGAGGGGTGCCCTTCGTGGTGAGCCCGAGCGCCCGCGACTGGGCCGCCCGGAGTGCGCTGCCGCCGACACACGGTGAGCGCGCTCCGGTGGTCACCGCAGTGGCCGGACCAGGGCTGGGTATGGCGGACGAGGAGGTCTCCCGGGTGCACGCCACCTGGCCCGGGGCGGTGCGGCATACCTCCGCGACCGCCCGGATGGAGAACCTGCGCCACGCGCTCACCGAGTCCGACGTCGTGCACGTCGCCGCGCACGGCACGCACCACCAGCAGAGCCCGATGTTTGCCTCGGTCCAGCTGCGCGGAGGGCCGCTCTATGTCTACGACCTGGAGCACACCGGGGTCCGCGCCCGGCACATCGTGCTCAGCGCCTGCGACGTCGGTCGCTCGCAGATCAGGGCAGGGGAGGAGCCGATCGGGCTCGCCGCCGGCCTGTTGCGGCTCGGGGCCGGCAGTGTTCTGGCCGGCACCTGCCGTGTGCCCGATGACGTGTCAGCCAGGACGATGACTGCCTATCACGCGGCCTTGTCCCGAGGAGTCGCCGCAGACCTCGCCCTGGCCGGCGCAGTGGAGCAGGAGGGCGGCATCGCCGCCGCCTTCCAGGTGTTCGGCGCCTCGTGGCAGGCGCCCACCATGACGTCGTAAACCCGTTGCGACGCCGTGTCGGCTACTGGTTCAGTGGCCTTCTCACCGTGACACCGAAAGGCAGAGGTGCGACATGCCTCCCATGCGCAGATGGGCCGCCTGTGCGGTCATCGCGATCGGCCTGCTCGTGACCGGAGCAGGTGCGGTCAACGCGTGCCCGGCCCCCCCGGCCGTGGGCAACCCCTACTGGGGCACCCACTAGTCCCACCCGCTGAGCCGGCCGGCCGCGTGTGGCCGGTGGGCTGCTCAGACCTTGTCTGCCTTCTGCGTGGACGGGTCCCACTTCGTGACGCCGTCCTCGGCCCAGCCGCGGTCCTTGACCGCCTCGCGTGCCTCGGCCTTGATCGGGCCGATCAGCCGGTCGACGTAGAGCAGGCCCTCGAGGTGGTCGGTCTCGTGCTGGAGGCAGCGGGCCAGGAGGCCGTCACCCTCGACGACGACCTGAGCACCCTCCAGGTCGGTGCCGGTCACGCGGGCGCGCGGGTGGCGGGCCAGCGGGAAGTACTCACCCGGCACCGACAGGCAGCCCTCGCCGTCCTCTTCCTCGTGCAGGGGCTCCGGCGTGCCCAGCCGCTCGAGCACCGGGTTGACCACCACCCCGCGGGCGTTCTCGCCGCCGGGCAGCGGGCAGTCATAGACGAAGAGCCGCAGCCGCACCCCGACCTGGTTGGCGGCCAGGCCGACCCCCTCGGCCGCCGCCATGGTGTCGAACAGGTCCGCCACCAGGGTGCGCACCTCGTCGGTGACCTCGCGCACCCGCTTGGTCGGCTGATGGAGCGCGCGGTGGCCGATGACGGTGATCTCCCGGACTGTCACGGCGGACATCCTAGGACGGCTGTGGTATCCCGTTGATGGTCGGGATCGGCCCGGTCGAGTCCTCGTCCTGGGCGTCGACCCGGCGGCCCGGCTCCTCGCGGGAGACCTGCCAGGCGGTCGACTCGTCACCGTCTGCGACGTCGGGCTCGGTGACGCCAGCCTCGTCTGCGCCCGGCTCGTCCTCCTCCTCATCCTCGGGATGCAGTGGACGGTCCGGCGGGGGGTCGAAGGCGTCGACCGGCGCGCTCTCCACGGCGTAGGGGTCCGCCGGGAGGTAGACGCGCCTGGCGTCCGGGAGGTCGTCGTCCGGATCACGGCCGGACGCGCCGAACACGGCGTCTCCCACACGCTGGTAGATCGTGTCGGGATCGGGCAGCCACTTGATCTCGCGCATCGCCTGGTCCTGACCGGCCGACTCGAGCTCGAAGGCGCCATACCCGAGGATCCGGCCCGCGGGGGAGCGGGTGTAGTTCATGTCGGTCACCTTGCGCAGCGGCATCATCGCGACGTTGCGGGTCAGCAGGCCGAACGTCTTGAGCAGCCGCCGGTCGGTGACCGCGAACCACTCGTTGCCCCACTCTGCCGCCTTCCACAGGAAGCGCCCGATGAGCAGCAGCACGAGATACCAGAGGCCTTGGGCCAGCTCGAAGGCCGCCTTCCCCTCGACGACGCCGGTGATGTAGCCGACCAGCAGGAACACCGTGAAGGCGGTGACCGCGGGCTCGATCAGCGAGGCCCAGTGGGCACGGGTCGCGACGATGACCCGCTCGTTCATCAGCAGGTGGCGCCGCAGCGTCCCCGGATGTTGCTCAGCCGTGCGCATGGCGCCCTGCCGGTCCGTTCGGCTCAGTCCACCAGCGAGCCGAAGAAACGGCCGATGTTGGTGAAGCCCTGCACGATGATGTCCCAGATCGCCTGGATGATGTCGGCGGCCCGGTCGGGGCTGGTGATGATCGCGTAGATGAGGAAGCCGAACACCAGCCAGAGCAAGATCTTCTTGATCGTGGACGGCATCCGGGTCCCTCTCGGTCATCCGTGGCGACGGTGCTGCCTGCGCCGACGCGGTCACAGGTCACCAGTGATCGTGCCAAAGGGCAGGCGGCGGTCCCGGGAGGCGCGCCGGGCCGGGCATGGTGGCCGGCGCGTGGCGGGGCACTGGGCAGCGCGTCAGCGGCACAGCGCGTGAGTCTGTGGCCCCCAGGAGGGCGACAGACTCACGCGTTCCTGAGGTTGCCCACGCGTGAGGCGTCGTTGCCGACAGCCGTCACGTCGCCCACACGGGTGCCACGGCCTCGAGCAGGGCGGTCAGCCGCGCCTGGGTATGGGGGTCGTCGAGGACCTCGCCGACCCAGGCCGCGGCATCCGCGCGGGTGGGGGAGCGCGGGTTGGGCTCGATCCAGTCCTGTGCGCCGACCTCGGTGATGTGAGCGAGCTGCGCGATGAGCACCGTGAAGTGGCCACGGCGGTCGACCCGCCCCGGCCCGCCGGCGTCGCGGTAGGCCTGCGCCAGGGCGCGGGCACGCCCCGGGTCGGTCCGGCCGAACTCGAACAGCGCCTTCCCGAGCTCGTGGCTCGGGTCGGCTGTCCCGCTGCATTCCCAGTCGATGACGCACAACCCGCCGGCGGTGGTGGGCAGCAGGTTGTCGGCCCACAGGTCGAGGTGACACAGCTGCGGTGACTGCGGGGGTTCCAGCCAGGTTTCGAGGGCGACGAGCTCGTCCCGCAACGCTGCGAGCCGTCCCCAGAACGGTGCTCCCTCTTCATGCAGCCGGGCCAGCAAGGCGTCCCAGCGGGCGGCACCGACCGGCCCGTGGTCCCAGTCACGGGCAGGAGCGGTGGCCGGCAGCCGGACCCGATGCAGCTGGGCCATCAGGGCGCCCACCGCTGCCGGGTCGACCAACGCGTCCGGTGGCAGCAGGTCGACCCACTCATAGAGCCGCACCGCCCGTTCACCGACCGTCGCGAAGACCTGGCCCGACGGGGTCCGGCGCACGGCAGGCGTCGGGACTCCCGCGGCGTGCGCGACCTCGTGGAACCGCGTCGACTCCTCGACCGCCTGGGCGGCGTCGGGGTCGCCCGCGTCGTGGTGGAACGGGACCTTGACCGCCCAGGAGGCGTCGGCGACGTCGAGACGCCATACCTCGCCCTGCTTGCCTCGGGCCACCGCGCCGTCGGACAGGCCCGCCCGACCGACCAGGCCGAACCGGCGCGCGATCTCTGCGGCGTCCACGCGGTCAGCTCCCGGCCCGCGGCTGGAGCAGACCCGAGCCGTTGAGCCGGTCGAGCGCCTCCGCGATCTCGCCGGTGCCCCCGGCAAAGCTCAGCCGCATCCACTGCCGCCCGTGCACGGTGTCGAAGTCCACCCCGGGCGTCAGCGCCACGCCGGTCGAGTCGAGCACCTCGCGGCACCAGGCCACAGAGTCATCGGTGAGGTGGGAGATGTCGCACCACGCATAGAACGCGCCGTCGGGCGGGGCGAAGCTGCCGAGCCCGAGCTCGGGGAGGCGCGTCAGGAGGAGCTCGCGGTTGACGGCATACCGCCGGACGTGCCCGGCGAGCTCGGCCTGCGCCTCGTCGCCGAACGCGGCGACGGCTGCGTGCTGGCTGATCGCCGGCGGGCAGATCGACAGGTTCTGGGTGAGCACCTCCATCGGGCGGCGCAGGGAGGGTGGCACGAGGGTCCAGCCCAGGCGCCAGCCGGTCATCGAGAAGTACTTGCTCACCGAGCCCACCACGACGCCGGACCGGGAGGTCTCCCAGGCGCTCGCCGCGCGCCGGCCGTAGGTGACGCCGTGGTAGATCTCGTCGCTGACCAGCAGCGTCCCGACGTCGTCGCACCACGCCGCGATCGCGGCCAGCTCGGCGGGGTCGATCACGGTGCCGGTCGGGTTGGCCGGGCTGGCCACGATGAGTCCGGCCGGCGGTGCCCCGTTGGCGGTGGTCCACTCCTGCACCATGGCCGCTGTCGGCTGGTAGCGGGTGTCCGCCCCGCAGTCGAGCTCGACGACGGTGCAGCCCAGCGCCGCCAGGGTGTTGCGGTATGCCGGGTAGCCGGGCCGGGTCATCAGCACGGTGTCGCCCACGTCGAACGCGGCCAGGAACAGGGTGGTGAAGCCGCCCGAGGACCCGGTGAGCACGACGACGTCGTCGGCGGTGACCGGCACGTCATACCAGTCCCGGTGGTGCGCGGCGATGGCCTCGCGCAACGGCTGGATGCCGGTCGCCTCGGTGTAGCCGAGCACGCCGGACTCCATCGCCTCCGCGGCTGCCCGGCGGACGGCGACGGGCGCCGGGGTCGACGGCTGCCCGGCGCAGAGCAGGATGACGTCCCCGTGCGTGCGCTGCCGGGCCGCGGCGGCGCCGAGCACCTCCATCACATAGAACGGCGCGACGCCGCTGCGACGGGAGGGCTCAGACCACGCCATACAGCCGGTCTCCGGCGTCACCCAGGCCGGGCACGATGTAGCCGACCTCGTTGAGCCGCTCGTCGACCGCCCCGGTGACCAGCGTGACCGGGGGCTCGAGGTGCTCCACCTCCTGGCGCAGCCGCTCGATCCCCTCTGGCGCGGAGAGCAGGCAGATCGCGGTGATGTCGTCGGCGCCGAGGTCGACCAGGTAGTGGATCGCCGCGGCGAGCGTGCCACCGGTGGCCAGCATCGGGTCGAGCAGATAGCACTGCCGGTTGTCGAGGTCCTCGGGCAGCCGGTTGGCGTAGGTCGTGGCGGCCAGCGTCTCCTCGTTGCGCTCCATGCCGAGGAAGCCGACCTCCGCGGTGGGCAGCATCCGCATCATCCCGTCGAGCATGCCCAGCCCGGCCCGCAGGATCGGCACGACCAGGGGCTTGGGGGTGGACAGCTTGATGCCCGTGGTGGGCGCGACCGGCGTCTCGATCTCGAACGGCGTCGTGCGCACCTCGCGGGTCGCCTCGTAGGCGAGCAGAGTCACCAGCTCGTCGGCGAGCCGGCGGAAGGTCGGCGTGTCGGTCCGCTTGTCGCGCAGGTAGGTGAGCTTGTGGGCGATCAGCGGGTGGTCGGCAACGTGGACGCGCATGCTGCGAACCTACTGCCAGACTGAGCCGGTGAGCACGGCCAGCGGATCCCTGCCCGGCTGGGCGGACTCCGGGTATGCCGCGGCGATGGGGGAGGCGCTGGCGCTGGCACGCGCCGTCGGTGACCTCGGGGACGTTCCCGTCGGCGCCGTCGTGGTCGACCCGGACGGCCAGGTCGTCGGCCGGGGCGCCAACGTGCGGGAGGTCGAGCACGACCCCACGGGCCACGCCGAGGTGGTGGCCCTGCGCGAGGCCGGTCGGGCCCTCGGGTCCTGGCGGCTGACCGGCTGCACCCTCGTGGTGACCCTCGAGCCGTGCGCGATGTGTGCCGGTGCGGCGGTGCTGGCGCGGCTGGACCGCGTGGTGTTCGGGGCCTGCCGACCCCAAGGCGGGCGCTTGTGGGTCGGTGTGGGACCTGCCGCGGGACCGCCGGGCGCTGCACCGGGTCGAGGTCGTGCCTGGCGTCCGCGAGCAGGAGTGCTCGGCGCTGCTGCTGGAGTTCTTCGACGAGCGCCGGGGCTAGGCGGCACTTTGGGCCAGGAGTGCTGCGTCGGGTAATCTGCCCGGCGGTGGCGTGTCCGAGCGGCCTAAGGAGCACGCCTCGAAAGCGTGTGTGGGGGTAACTCCACCGTGGGTTCAAATCCCACCGCCACCGCCAGCCAGCCGGAGCCCCCGAACCTTTGCGGTTCGGGGGCTTCCTGGTGTCCGGGGCGCGGCGCCCGTGGGGCATCGGACGGCTCGCCCCAGTCGTGCTCGCCCGACATACCGCGGCCACTGTGCACTCACCGCGGGACATGTGGCGCGGTGAGTGAGCACCAGGCGCGGTATGTCGAGGGGCCGGCGCGTCGACGTCCGTCGGGTATGCCGGGAAGCCGGCCGGCCAGGTCGCCCGACCGGCAGTCAGGCGCCGGGGGTGCGCCGGAGCCGGGAGGCAGCTGTTAGCGGGGGTTCGCTTTCCCCCAGCAGCTCACGCAGGTGGTCGGCGCGGGCGGAGGACGAGCCGGCAAACGTCGAGGCGATGCCCGACCTGCCGCCGGTCAGCACCGAGGAGGTTGTCGTCGAACGGCCCCCGGCGAGCACCGAGTTGGCCATCCGGGCCGTCCTGCCACGGGTGAGGACCGACGACGTCACCCGTCGCGCCGGTGTCGCTGTCACGGCTGAGCCGCGCGGCCCGGTCAACTCGGCCCAGCTCGGTCGTGGCCCGAGCCCGTGCCGTGTGCGCGGCTGAGGTCGCGGCCGACCGGACAGCGGAGTCAGCGACCGAGCGCACACCCTCGTGCTGGACCCGGTTGGCCACCTCCCGAACTCCGGCCACGGCGGCCTCGGGGTGAGTCGCGTCGATGCCGCGGCGGCGCAGCTCCTGGGTGACCGCCCGTCCGGCGGAGGACTGGTTGGCGACCCGTTCCACGTCGCGCAACAGCGAGGGCGCCCGCTGGGTCGCCACCTGCTCTGCCCGTCGCTCGGCCTCTCCGCGCAGCTGCGCCCAGTTGAACGAGCCCACCGTGGTGCCACTGACCAGACCGTGCACGCCCCGTCCTCCGCTGAGCCACAGCACGAAGAAGAGCAGGGTGACCGCGATCGCCATCTCGGCCATGTCTCCCGGCGTCCTGCACGCCGAGGCGCTGGCCAGGCTCAGACCGACGGCTGCCGAAGGCGGCACGACCACCAGGGCCGCACGCGCGCCCATCCGCACCGCCCGGTTGACCAGCCCGTGCCGGTGGTGCACCGGGCCGAGGACCACCGGCTCGTCGATGACGACGCGCAGCCGGCGGCTGGCCTTGCCCGGGGTCGAGCCGCTCAGCGTGGTGAACCCGGTCTCATAGACCCAGGCGACCAGCACCTGCAGGAACACCGCGGTGACCAGCATCGGGCGGATCTCGGCGACGACCAGACCCCCGACTCCGCCGAGCGGGTCGCGCCAGTCCCACTGGCTCAAGAAGTCGGCGTAGTCGGTGAACCCGTTGGAGGACAACGCCTGACCGACCGGCCCGGACAACACGGCCCACGACACCAGGATGGCGAGTATCGCCGTGACCACGCCGTCGACGACCCGGGCGGCCAGCCGCGCGGCATACGCGCGAGGAGGCCCGGAGCGCCCAGGAGCCACGGTGCGGGTCGTGTCGACGACGCTCATCACCCCTCCGCTCCTTGAGTGGTTCGTGACCAGGATAGGTGGGTATGGGGTGCGCTGTTACCCTGGCGGCACCACAGATCCAGTCAGGGGAAGCCGGTGCAAGACCGGCACTGACCCGCAGCCGTGACCCGCCCTCAGCGGGAAGTCGGAATGCCTGTCCGGACTCTGGGCTCGACACACCACCCGCCGAGGTCTGCGGGACGAGCCCGGTGCCCCAGGCCGTGCCTGCGGTAGCCGGACCGTCGCCAAGGCCGGCAACATCCGAAAGGCACCCATGTCGCGCATCACGCGGTCACTGATGGCAGCGAGTCTGGCCACTCCCCTGCTCCTGGTCACGGCTTACACCGGTCCGACCCATGCCGTTCCGCAGGACGGCCCTGCGGCCGCCGCGGCCGGTGACTACATCGTCAGCCAGCTCGTGGACGGCGGCCACGTGGCCGGCGACACCGGCGGCTCCACGGCCGACGTGGTGCTGGCGCTGACCGCAGTGGGCGGTCACGACGCCGAGGTCGACGCGGCCACCGACTGGCTCGAGGGCCAAGCCGCGACGTTCGCCGTGGGCAACGGTCCGGCGGCGGGCAAGCTGGCCATCGTCGCGGCCGCCACCGGGAGGGACGCCCGAGACTTCGGCGGTGTCGACCTGGTCACCCAGATCGAGTCGCAGATCCAGCCGTCCGGCCAGTGCGGTGGCTTCGGCTTCGCGTTCGGCCAGGCGCTCTGCATCCTGGGCCTGGAGCGGGCCGGCGCCGAGGTGCCGCAGACCGCCGTGGACTTCCTGGTCACCTTCCAGGACGACGCAGGGGCCTTCGGCTTCGACTCCGGCGGCAGCTTCACAGCCGATGGCGACTCGTCCGGCCTGGCACTCGCTGCTCTGGCGGGCGTGGTCGACCAGGACGGCGCGCGGGCCTCGGCTGTTGCCGTCCGTGGCTACCTGGGCACGGCCCAGGAGGACCCGGGCTACTGGCCCGGCTTCTCGCCGGTGAACACCACTGGTGTGGTCGGCCCGGCCATGTTGCTGGTCGGCGTCGACGTCTCGGCCGCCACTGCGTGGCTCGTCGGACAGCAGCAGGACGACGGCGGCCTGCCCAACGTCCTGGACGGCACGAGCTCGGACCTGTTGGCAACGACCCAGGGGGCGATGCTGCTCGGCGGCGAGAGCCTGCTGTCCGTGGGCGATGGCGGCACCGACTATGTCGACCTCGGTGACGACACCACCCCGACGGACCCGACGGGTCCGAGCGAGCCGACCGAGACCACCGACCCGACCGACCCTGACGACACCTCCGGCGGCGGCGGTTCGGGCGGCGGGCCGACGGCAGGGCCGCTGCCCACCGGGCCGATCGTCGACACCGACCTCCTCGCGCCGGCTTCCGGAAACGGCCCTGCAGCTCCCGCGCCGACCGCGCTGTTCGCCGCGGCCGCCGGGCTGCTGGTGATCGGCGGCCTGGCGCTGACCCTGGCTCGCGGACGCCGCGAGTCGTGACCCGCGCGCTGCGCGGCGCGCTCGCCAGGGCGGCGGCAGTCGCCCTGGTGTCCGGCGCCGGGCTCGTCGCCGCACCATCCTCGGCCTCGGCTGCCGACTGCACCACCGAGACGGGCGTGCTGGTCGTCGTCGACTTCGGTGACGGTCGGGTGCAGAGCGGCTGCGCCTCGGGCAACCCGGCCTCCGGTGAGGGAGCGACGACCGCCGCAGGTTTCGCCCTCGCCCACAACGCGTCGGGTCTGATCTGCCGAGTCGCGAGCTATCCGGCCGACTGTCCCGCGTCACCGCCGTTCGACGCCTACTGGTCGTTCTGGCACTCGACCCAGCGCGCCGACGGCAGCTACACCGGCTGGGTGTTCGCGCGGGTCGGCGCAGCCGCCTGGGACCCACCGGCGGGCAGTGTCCAGGGCTGGCGATTCGGGGGAGGCGGGGCGGTCGCCCCGGCCCACCGGTCCAGCCCGCCGGCAGCGCCCGCCCCCAGCCCCACGCCTACCCCGACCCCGACCCCGAAGCCGACGCCCACGCCCGCGCCTCGGCCCGCCCCGGCGCCTGCCCCCCAGCCCGCGCCTAAGCCCGCGCCCGCGCCGCCCCAGCCGGCTCCGAGCGCAAGCCCGAGCGCGAGCACTGACGCCGGCACCCGGCCCGGCACGTCGCGGGCGACTGGGACGTCGAGTGCCGAGGCGTCGACCAGCGCAGCGCCGGACCGGACGAGCGAAGGTGCCGCGACGTCGACCGCTGAGCGCACCTCGGCAGCCACGTCCACCGGCGCCACGTCCAGCACCTCGACCACCCCGTCTGACGCCGCCGCGGACCAGGACACCTCGACCGGCGCGGTGGCGGCTCAGCCCGTCCCCGCAGAGCCGACCGGCCCGGGCAGCCCGCTGCCGACCGTGCTCACGCTGGCCGGCCTGACCCTGGGCGCCGGCGCCCTCGGAGCGTGGCAGTGGTGGCGACGACGCACGAGCTGAGCGTCAGGAACGCCCCCGAGCCCGCCGGGCTGGGGCCCACTCCGGGCCGTCCGGCGGGACGTTCGCTGCACCCGTGGGCCTGGTGGGCGTGGGCGGTCGGTGTTGCCGTGGTGGCGAGCCTGAGCGCCAACCCGCTGTTCCTGCTTGCCCTCGCGACGACCGTGGTCGCCGTGGTGCTGCTGCGCCGCGGTGACTCGCCGTGGGCCCGCGCGATCTGGGCGTATGTCGTGCTCGCGGCGGTCGTCGTGCTGATCCGGCTCACCTTCACCGTGCTGCTGGGATCCGGCGGCGGCACGACCCCGCTGTTCGCGCTGCCCCGGATCGCGCTGCCCGACTGGGCGGTGGGGGTGACCCTGGGTGGCCCGGTGATGGCCGAGCGCCTGCTCGCCACGGCCTACGACGCCCTGCGACTCGGCGTGATGCTCATCGCCGTCGGTGCCGCCAACGCCCTGGCCAACCCCAAGCGGGCCCTGCGCTCGGTGCCCGGCGCCCTGTATGACGTGTCCGTCGCCGTCGTCATCGCGGTCACCGTCGCGCCGCAGCTCGTGCAGAGCACGCTGCGCGTGCGGCGCGCCCGACGGCTCCGCGGCGGCCGCACGTCCGGCCTGCGCGCCGTGCGCGCCCTGGTCATCCCGGTGCTCGAGGACGCGATCGACCGCTCGCTGTCGCTGGCCGCGGCGATGGAGGTCCGCGGTTTTGGACGGACGGGCGCTGCGGGTCAGGGGCAGCGAGGGTCAGCCGCCGCGCTGATGACCGGGAGCCTGGTGCTGCTCTGCCTCGGCAGCTACCTCGTGCTGGACGGCTCCACCCCGCCGGTCGTCGGCGCCGCTGCCCTGGCCGTCGGCGCCCTCGCGGCGGTGGCCGGCATGAGGCTCAGCGGTCGTCGCCTGTCGGTCACCCGTTACCGGCCCGATGCCTGGCTGTGGCCGGAGCGCGCCGTCCTGGCCTGTGGTCTGGCACTGGTCGTGGCCACCGTGTGGTGGGCCCGGGTGGACCCGGCCGCGATGACCTCGCCGACGTCGCCGCTGGCCTGGCCCACGCTGCCGTTGCCGTATGTCGGGCTGCTGGTGCTCGTGCTGCTCCCGGCGTTCCTGGCGCCCCAGCCGCCGCCGATGACCGCGTCCGGGCGGTGGACCGGATGATCCGCTTCGAGCAGGTGTCGGTGCGCTACGACGGGCGAGCCGAGCCCGTCCTGCGCGCCGTCGACCTGCTGATCCCCGAGGGTGACCTGGTGCTGGTCGCCGGCCGCACCGGCACCGGCAAGTCCACGCTCCTCGGCGCGGTCAACGGGCTGGTGCCCCACTTCACCGGCGGCACGCTCAGTGGCGAGGTCACCGTCGAAGGCCGCTCCACGCGCACACACCGGCCCCGTGACCTGGCCGAGGTCGTCGGCTACGTCGGACAGGACCCACTGGCCGGCTTTGTCACCGACACCGTCGAGGAGGAGGTGGCCTACGGCCTGGAGCAGCTCGGCCTGGCTCCGGAGGCGATGCGCAAGCGGGTCGAGGAGACCCTGGACCTGCTCGGCATCGCCGAGCTGCGCCGGCGTGCCCTGACCGACCTGTCCGGCGGCCAGCAGCAGCGGGTCGCGATCGCCTCGGTGATGGCGGCCCATCCGCGGGTCCTGGTGCTCGACGAGCCGACCTCCGCGCTGGACCCGACGGCAGCGCAGGACGTGCTGTCAGCCCTGACCACCCTGGTGCACGACGTGGGCCTGACCGTGCTGCTGGCCGAGCACCGGCTCGAGCGCGTGATGCACGCCGCCGACTCGA
The DNA here is from genome assembly GCA_963781115.1 of uncultured Actinomycetota bacterium. GTDB lineage: Bacteria > Actinomycetota > Actinomycetes > Actinomycetales > Dermatophilaceae > Ornithinicoccus. The sequence continues at coordinate 42,333 of CAWADV010000004.1, read as the reverse complement.
TGATCTGGGTCGCCGGCGACGGCACGACCCTGCACGGGGACCCGGCGGAGGTGCTGCTCGCCTCGGACCTGCGGCCCCCGCTGGCCGCGCTGGCGGCCACGCTGCAGCTGGCCGACCGTGCCGCTGTCGGTCCGCGAAGCCCGGCGCCGGGTGCAGCGGGAGCAGGTCCGCCTGTCCCCACCCGACGGGCTGCGCGCCAGGGAGCGGGCCAGCCTCGACCGGGCCGCCCAGGACCAGCCCGCGGTGCAGGCCCACGGTGTCCGCGTGCAGTTCGGGCCAGTGCTGGCGGTGGCGGCGTCGACCTGGCCCTGGCCCCCGGCACCGTCACCGGGCTGATGGGCCGCAACGGGTCGGGCAAGTCCTCGTTGCTCTGGGCCCTGCAGGGGTCAGGTCGCCGCTCGGCAGGGCGGGTCAGCCTGGCTGGGGACGTCGACCCGGCCGACCTGGCGCCGGCCGCGGCGCGCCGCAGGGTCACGCTGGTGCCGCAGCGCGCCTCCGACCTGCTCTACCTCGACACCGTCGAGCAGGAGCTCGACCAGGCCGACGCGGGAGACCAGGTCGCCAGCCGGCGCCACGGCCGCCGTGCTCGCCGAGCTCGGGGTCGACCTGCCGCGGGCCACGCACCCTCGTGACCTCTCCGAGGGACAGCGGCTGGCCCTGGTCCTGGCCATCCAGCTCGTGGCTCGGCCCGCGGTGGTGCTGCTCGACGAGCCCACCCGCGGCCTGGACTACGCGATGAAGGCGCAGCTGGCCACGATCTGCGCGGGGCTGGCCGCCGACGGCGCGGCCGTGCTGGTGAGCACGCACGATGTGGAGTTCGCCGTCGCGGTGAGCAGCAGGACGCTGATCATGGCCGACGGCGAGATCGTCGCCGACGGCACGACGCGGGGGGTCTGCACGGCGAGCCCCGCCTACGCGCCGCAGGCCGCGCGGGTCTTCGACCCCGTGCCGGTGCTCGACGCGCCTGAAGTGGCGGCCTGGCGGGACGCCGGGGAGCCGGACCACACAGCAGGCAGCCGTGGCTGACCACTCGTCCGTTCGGCCGGCCCTGCGCGCACAGGCGGTCCCGGTCCGCCGCCGCGCCGGCCTGATGCTGGCGATCACCGCCGTGGCAGGGCTGCTCGCCTTCTGCTGGCCGCTGGTCATCGACCCGGGGTCGGCGCTGGCCGGCACGACGCAGGCGCCGTTCCTGTTTGCCGCGATCCTGCTGCTGCTCCTCGCCCTGGTCCTGGCCGAGCTGTCCAGCGAGGGGATGGACGTCAAGGCGCTGGCCATGCTGGGTGTGCTCTCCGCGGTGGGCGCCGTCCTGCGGGTGCTCGGCGCCGGCACAGCGGGCATCCAGCCGGTGTTCTTCCTCCTCGTCCTGGCCGGGCGGGTGTTCGGGCCCGGGTTCGGCTTCGTCCTGGGCAACACCGTGCTCTTCGCCAGTGCGCTGCTCACCGGTGGGGTGGGGCCGTGGCTGCCGTTCCAGATGGTCGCCGCGGGGTATGTCGGGCTGCTGGCCGGGCTGTTGCCGCAGGCTCAGGGGTCGCTGGGAGATCGCGATGCTCACGGCATACGGGCTCGTCTCGGGCTATCTCTTCGGCCTGTTGATGAACCTGTCCTTCTGGCCGTTCACCGTGGGCTACGGCACCGGCCTGAGCTTTGACCCGCTGGCGTCGACCTGGGACAACACGCTGACCTTCCTGCGCTACACGCTGGTCACGTCGATGGGCTTCGACACCGGCCGGGCGCTCACCACGGCAGTGCTCATCGTGCTGGCCGGGCCGGGCGTGCTCGTCGTGCTGCGCCGGGCCAGCCGTCGCGCCCACTTCGACCCTGCGCCGGCGGAGCGCGTCGTCGCCCAGCCGGCCGGCGAGCGCCCACCCGTCTAGCCGGGGCTGCTCTCGGCGGCTGTCGCGATGTCGTCGAGATCGCGCTGCATCGCCGTGCGGGTGGCCCGCAGCGCGAGGCCGCCGAACACCCGCATGACCAGCTTCTGCAGGCCCGTGGTGTCAGCCGCCTGCGCCGAGAACCGCACCGTCAGCTCCGTGCCGGTCTCTGCCTGACCCGGTCGGCGTCAGGTCGAAGACCGTGCGGTAGTCGGTCCCATGGCTGGACGCCTCGACCGTCGTCGACCGCGCGGGGTCGAGCGCGGTGACCCACATCTCCTCGGTCGTCGCCTTGCCGAACATCGTCCGGGTCTCACGCCAGCGGGTGCCGAGAGCGTAGGGGCCGTCGGTCAGCCGCTCGACCCTGCTCACCCCGGACAGCGTCTGCGCCGCCCGGTCCAGGTCGGTGATGACCTGCCATACCCGCTGCGGCGAGGCCGCGACCGTGCGGCTCAGGGCGAGGTGGTGGGTGGTCATCGCGGCTCCAGGCGGTGAGGTTCAGCGGTCGCTGGTCGTGGCGTCGGCATCGGTGCCATCACCGGCGGCGGGCAGCTCCTCGAACGCGGTGCCCAGCACCAGGTCGACCTCAGCAGACTCGCGGGCGTCCTTGACCAGCTCGGCGTCGGGGAAGGTCCGCCGCAGCAGGCTCGCGGCCGCCTTACCCGCCTCGCCGTAACGGATGTCGGCCGAGTGAGCGACGACCGCCTGCTCCGGGTCGTTGTCCACGGCGTCGACGGTGAACCCGCGGGCGGTCAACGCATCGGCGGTGCGCCGGGCCAGGCCGACCTGGCCCGAGGCGTTGTAGACGTTGACCGTCACGTCACCGGGCTGCAGTGCCTGCGCGGTGGGGGCGGTGGTGGTCTGCTGAGCCGTGTCCCCGTCTCCGGGGAGCCAGCCGCGGTAGTAGGCCGCGGCATACACGAAGACAGCGAGCAGCACCGCGACGAGTCCGGTCAGGACGAGCGCGGTGCGACGTCGCCGACGGCGTGCCGAGGTCGACATGCCGGCGGTCCGGACATAGCTCACGGCAGCACGCTACCCAGCGTGTCTCAGTCGAGCACCAGGACACGCCCGTGCACGACCGCCCGGCCGGCCAGCGCCGCCCGCAGCGCCCGGTGCAGTCCGTCCTCCAGATAGAGCTCGCCGCCGAACTGCACGACGTGGCAGAAGATGTCGCCGTAGAAGGTCGAGTCCGCCGCCAGCAGGTGCTGCAGGTCCAAGGTGGCCTTAGTGGTGGTCAGCTCGTCCAGACGGATCATCCGCGGGGGCAGGTGCGCCCAGTCCTTGGGCTCATCCAGACCGTGAGGCGGATAGGGAGGATGATCCCCGACGGCCTTGAAGATCATGGCGCCCATCCTAGGGAGCCTTCAGATGGGTCGACCGGTTCACTAGTGTTCGACGGGTGAGCGAACCCACGCCTGCCTCGCAGGTTGACCTGATCCGGTCCGGCTATGCCTTCGATGCCCCCTCGATCGTCCTCGGTGCGGCGCTCGACGGCGGGGCTCCGGTGCCCGATGCCGCCGTCCGCCTGCCTCTGGGCTCGATGAACCGGCACGGGCTGGTGGCCGGCGCCACCGGCACCGGCAAGACCGTCACCCTGCAGGTGATGGCCGAGCAGCTGGCCGCTGCGGGCGTGCCGGTCTTCCTCGCCGACATCAAGGGCGACCTGACCGGCCTGGCCACCGCCAGCCCCGGCAACGAGAAGATCACCGGGCGGATGCAGGCCCTGCAGCAGGAGTGGAAGCCCACGGCATACCCGGTCGAGTTCCTCTCCCTCGGCGGACACGGCAAGGGCACGCCCGTGCGGGCCACCGTCAGCGCCTTCGGTCCGGTCCTGCTGTCCAAGGTGCTCGGGCTCAACAAGACGCAGGAGTCCTCGCTCGGGCTGGTCTTCCACTGGGCCGACAAGAACGGGCTGGCACTGCTCGACCTCAAGGACCTCCGCTCGGTGATCAGCCACCTGGTCTCCGACGAGGGCAAGGATGACCTCAAGGGGCTCGGCGGGCTGGCCAAGTCGACGGCCGGCGTCATCCTGCGCTCGCTGATCGCCTTCTCCGACGCCGGAGCCGACGACTTCTTCGGCGAGCCGGAGTTCGACACCGCCGACCTGATGCGCACGACGCCCGACGGGTTGGGCGTCATCACCTGCCTGGAGCTGCCTGGCGTGCAGGACAAGCCGGTGGTCTTCTCGACGTTCCTGATGTGGCTGCTGGCCGACCTGTTCCAGGACCTGCCCGAGGTCGGCAACCCCGACAAGCCCACGCTGGTCTTCTTCTTCGACGAGGCGCACCTGCTCTTCGAGGACGCCTCGGACGCCTTCCTCGACGCGATCGAGCAGGCGGTGCGGCTGATCCGGTCCAAGGGGGTCGGTGTCTTCTTCGTCACCCAGACGCCGAACGACGTGCCCGACTCGGTGCTGGCCCAGCTGGGCAACAGGGTCCAGCATGCGCTGCGCGCCTTCACGCCCCAGGACGCCAAGGCGCTGCGGGCCGCGGTCACCACGTTCCCGCACAGCGGCTACGACCTCGAGGAGCTGCTCACCCAGCTCGGCACGGGTGAGGCGATCATCACCGTGCTCTCGGAGAAGGGCGCTCCGACCCCGGTGGCGCACACCATGCTGCGGGCGCCGCAGGCCCAGATGGGGCCGTCGCAGGAGGCGCTGGTCGACCAGATCGTGACCGCCTCGCCGCTGCAGGTGAAGTATGCCGCCGCGCTCGACCGCGAGTCGGCCTACGAGAAGCTGGCCGCCCGGCTTGAGGCGGCCGCCGAGGACGACGGTGCCCCTGCTGCCGGGGAGGCTGCGGGAGGTCCTGGCGGACCGGCCCCGGCGCCGGCCCCTCGGCAGCGCGAGGAGCCCGAGGAGGAGTCGATGTTCGGCAAGATGGTCGGCTCCACGGCCTTCAAGTCGATGCTCCGGTCGGCCGGCACGGTGATCGGCCGCGAGATCAGCCGGAGCATCTTCGGCACCGCTCGCCGCCGCCGCTGAGCCGCCCTCTCGGGGCGTGCACTCAGACATGCAGAGGTGACGGGCGCGACGCCATACCTGCAGGTCAGCATGTGGCTCCCGGTCACTGTGCCTGTTTGACTGCTCGCCGGCCGGCCCAGCGTGGGGCCGCTGCGCCGCGGTGACGGCCGCGACCCGGCGACCCCGCCGTCCCGCGGGGCGCGTGCAACCAGACATGCACAGTGCTCGTGGGGGAGCCGCTGACCTGCAGGTATGGCGGAGCGCCCGTCACCTCTGCATGTCTGAGTGCACGCCGCGAGCCGTCTGCCCGGCGGGGTGGCAGAAGCCCGTGTTGACAGGCCACCAGAAACCTGGCTACTCTCCGCTGCAATCGATTACACAACTCGCCCAGCCAGCCCTCGGCCCAGCGAAGTAATCGATTGCACACGACCTAGCCGGCACCGACGAGGCCGGTCCAACAAAGGAGTTGCACCAACCATGAGCCTGTTCCGATCCCCCCGTGCGGCCGGCGCCATCGTCGCCGCACTCGCCATCACCCTCACCGGGTGCTCCAAGGCCGCCGAGGAAGGCGAGGTCGCCGCCGACTTCCCGACCGAGGACATCCGCCTGATCATCCAGGCCGACCCCGGTGGCGGCTCCGACCTGTCCAGCCGTGCGCTGGCCACCGAGCTGGAGACCATCCTCGGCGTCAACGTCATCCCGGAGAACATGCCGGGCGCCTCCGGCGCGATCGCCATGGAGTACGTCCGCGACCAGCCGGCCGACGGCACCGTCATCGGCTTCTCGCCGGTGGAGATCTCGATGCTCAACACCACCAAGGGCGCCAACGTTCTCCCCGAGAACTACAGCTTCCTCGGCCAGATCATGCTCGCCCCCGGCGTGATCACGGTCTCGGCCGACTCCGAGTACCAGACCTTCGAGGACCTGGTCGCCGCCGGCAAGGCCGGGTCGCTGACCGCCGCCAACTCCGGCGCCGGCTCGATCTGGGAGGCCGCGACCCTGGGCATCAACGACTCGCTCGGCACCCAGTTCACCCCCGTCCCCTACGACGGCGGCGCCACCGCCGTGTCCGCGGCCGCGTCCGGTGAGGCCGATGTGGCCGTCTCCGGTGCCGGTGAGGCCATCGCCCAGGGCGACGCCGTGCGCATCCTGGCCGTGATGCACGACGAGCGTCACCGCGACCTGCCCGACGTGCCCACCGTGGAGGAGGCCACCGGCGAGGCGATCCAGTTCGGCGGCTGGGGTGGCATCTACACCCAGAAGGATGTCCCCGCAGAGGCCAAGACCGTGCTCGAGGCAGCCGTCAAGGAGGCCGTCGAGTCCGAGGGCTACCAGGCGTTCCAGGAGAACGCCGGCAACCTGGTCGTCTACAAGAGCGCGGCCGACTTCACCGCGTTCGTCGAGGAGCAGTTCGCCTCCTTCAAGACCCTGCTCGGAGAGTGATCCCGGTGAGCGAGCCCACGACCACCGCCGAGGCGGTGACTGACTACCGCGAAGGCGCCCCTGCGCCCTCCCGGACGATGGAGCTCCTGGTCGCTGCCGTGGCCGTGGTGCTGATGGTGGTGGTCCTGGTGCTCGCTCACCAGGTCGAGCTGCGGCGGGAGGCCGGACCCGGGCAGATCGACGCCCGGTTCTGGCCGACCGTGCTCGGCTGGGCCGGCCTGGCCGTGTCCGTATGGCGGCTGGGCGTCGCCTGGCTCCGGGAGCCCGACGAGCGGGAGGACCTGGAGCGGCTGCAGCCAGGCGGCATCCCGCGACTGCTGGCGACGCTGGCCATCGGCGTGGCGTTCGTCCTGGTGTGGGGCCTGCGCGAGGTGGTCGCCCTGGGCTATGAGCTCCAGGTCTTCCCCTACGCCTGCCTGGCCATGCTGGTCGCCCTCGTCTGGCTCTACGGCGGGCGTGGGTGGAAGTCCCTGGTCCTGTTTCCCGTGGTGACCACCGCCCTCATCTACGTCCTGTTCGGCACGCTGCTGGGGATCCCGCTGTGAACGCCGTCGACCGAGGGCCTCTCGGCCCTGCTGACGCTGCAGGTCGCCTGGTGCATGCTGCTCGGCCTGCTCCTGGGCCTGCTGGTCGGCGCCTTCCCCGGCGTCACCGCGACCATGGCCGTCGCCCTGGCTGCGGGGTTCACCCTCACCCTGGACCCCATCCCGGGCCTGGCCGTCCTGCTGACCATCTATGTGGCCGCCAACTTCGGCGACCGGATCCCCTCGATCCTGATCAACACCCCGGGCACGCCGGCCTCCATCGCCACGACGCTGGACGGCTACCCGATGGCCAAGAAGGGCCAAGCCGGGCTGGCGCTGACCATGTCGGCCCTGGTCTCGGCGGCCGCCATCTTCGTCAGCCTGATCCTCTTCGCCGTGGCGGCGATCCCGGTCGCCACCCTGGCCCGCGACTACTTCCGCTCACCGGAGCTGTTCGCCCTGGTCGTCTTCGGCCTGACCGTGATGATCGGCATCTCCAGCAAGTCGGTGCTCAAGGGCATCCTGGCCGGTGTGTTCGGCCTGGTGCTGGGCACGGTCGGGGTCTATGCCGCCACCGGTGACGACCGCTTCACCTTCGACAACGCCAACCTGGCGCAGGACGGCTTCAGCTTCATCGCGGTCATCATCGGCCTGTTCGGTGTCGCCGAGCTGTTCGACCAGATGCTCACCGCGCACCCGGTCAAGATCAAGCCGATCAGCACCCTGGGCCGCTGGTGGCCCACCCGGGCTGAGTACCGCCAGTCGGCCAAGCCGTTCGCCATCTCCGCCGGCGTCGGCGTCACCGTCGGGCTCATCCCGGCGGCCGGCGGCGACATCGCCGGCCTGATCGGCTGGGACCGTTCGCGCCGGGCCTCCAAGACCGGCGACACCTACGGCAAGGGCAACCTGGAGGGCGTGGTGGCCGCCGACACGGCGTCCAGCGCCACGCTCGGCGGGTCGCTGACCACGACGATGGCCCTGGGCATCCCCGGCGACTCGGTGATGGCCGTGATGATCGGGTCGATGCTGATCTGGGGCCTGCAGCCCGGCCCGCGGCTGTTCACCGAACAGCCCGAGCTGCTGGTGAGCATCACCGGGATCATGGTCATCGCGACCGTCATCTCGCTGATCGCCAGCCTCGCCCGGCTGCGCGGCATGGTCAAGCTGATGGACACCCCGAACTACCTGCTCTGGCCGATCATCCTGGTGTTCTGCGTCGTCGGCACCTACGCCACGACCAACAACATCTTCACCGTCGGCACGATGCTGGTCTTCGGTGTCCTCGGGCTGATCTTCAAGCGCACCGGCATCCCGGCCGGCCCGATCGTCCTGGGCCTGCTCCTGGGGCCGATCGCCGAGGAGAACCTGGCTCGGACCCTCGTGCTCGGCCAGGGCCAGTCGTTCTTCGAGCTGTGGAGCCCGATCGCGCTGGGCCTGCTGGCGCTCTCGGCCTTCTCCCTGCTCTGGCCCATCCTGCGCAGTGTCTTCACCAAGGACGAGCGCACGCTCAGCGAGGTCATCGCCGAGGACGTGCTCGACCCGGCCGACCACGTCACCCTCACCGAGGGCGACGACACCGAGGGCGCCACGCCCTCCACCACGAAGGGAACCCTGTGAGCGTGCCTGAGGTCATCACCGCCGTCCCGACCGCCTTCCGGGCCGACGGCACCCTGGACCTGCCCGGTTCGCGGGCGATCCTGGAGTACGTCGGCCGCTCCGGCAACGAGGGGGCCTTCGTGCTGGGCACCACCGGTGAGTTCCCCGCGCTCAGCGTGGAGGAGCGCGGCGAGCTGGTCCGCGTGGCCGTGGAGGAGCTGTCCGGCTCGATGCGGGTGATCGTCCACGTCGGAGCGCCGAGCCTGTATGACGTGCGCCGGCTGATCGCGCAGGCACGGGACGCCGGTGCTCGCGAGATCGCGGTGCTCACGCCCTACTACCTGCCGGCGACCGACCAGGCGATGGTGGAGTTCTTCGCCGGGGCCGCGGCCGCGGCGGAGGGCCTGTCCACCTACCTCTACGTCTATCGCAAGCGCAGCGGCAACGCCGTCTCGACCGAGCTGATGGCCCAGCTGGCCACCCTGCCGAACGTCGTCGGCGCCAAGGTCAGCGAGGAGTCGCTCGAGCAGATCGCGGCCTACCGCACCGTCGTGCCGGAGGAGTTCGTGCTCTACACCGGCGCCGACAGCGACATCCTGCGGGTGGCCGACCATGGCGCGCAGGGCGTGGTGTCGGGCGTCTCCTCGGTGCTGCCCCGCCCGTTCCGCGACGCCATCGAGGCGGTCCGGTCCGGCGACGACGCCAGCCGGCAGGCGGCCCAGGCCGCGATCGACGACGTGTGCTCGGTCATCGGCGGCGACATGGGCCGGATGAAGGCGGCCTACCGCCTGCTGGGCGTGCCCGGCGGCACCACCCGGATGGCCATCCAGGCCCCCGACGCCGAGGCCCTGGCCGCGGTCGAGCGGGTCGTCGGGCTGTATCGCTGAGGGCGGGAAGGCGACGCGGCGATGACGACGATGGCGCAGGTAGCCGCCCGGGCGGGGGTGTCCACCGCCACGGTGTCGCCGGGCGCTCAGCGGCAAGGTGGTGCGCGAGGACCTGGCCGAGGCGGTGCAGCGGGCGGCCGAGGAGCTGGACTACACCCTCGACCGCACGGCTCGCTCGCTGCGGCGCCGTTCCAGCGACGTGCTCGCCCTCGTCGTGCCCGACATCGAGAACCCGTTCTTCACCGCCGTCGCCCGTGGCGTCGAGGACGTGGCCCGCGAGGCGGGGCTCTCCCTGGTGCTGTGCAACAGCGATGACGACCCCGCCAAGGAGGCCCGCTACCTCGAGATCGTGGCTCAGGAGGGGATGGCCGGCATCATCCTCGCGCCGGCCAGCCACCGTCCCCTGCTCGGCCCGCTGCAACGCAAGGGGCGCACGGTCATCGTGATCGACCGGGTGGTCCGCGACGAGGTCGACCAGGTCGTCTTCGACAACGTGGCGCTGGGCCTGGCCGGCGCCCGCCAGCTGGTCGAGCGCGGCGCCCGCCGGATCGCCTGCATCACCGGTCCGGACCGGATCCGCACCGCCCACGACCGGGCCGCCGGGTGGGCCCGGGCGCTGACCGAGAGCGGGCTGGAGCCTGAGCCCGAGCTGGTGCAGCACGTCAACTACCGGGTCGACGGCGGTCGCACGGCGATGCAGGCGCTGCTCAGGCTGGCCGCCCCGCCCGATGCCGTCCTGGCGACCAACAACATGGTCGGCATCGGCACGCTGCAGGTGCTGGCCGGTCTGCCCGTCGACCAGCGCCCCGCGGTGGCCGTCATCGGCGACCTGCCCTATGTCGCCTCGGAGTCCACCGACGTGCTGCTGCTGCCACTGCGCCCGCGCGAGCTGGGGATGCAAGCCGCGCAGATGTTCGTCGAGCGCCGCGACGGCCTGGACGTCCCGGCCCGCCGGGTGATCATGGCCGAGACGACCCCGCAGCGGCTCGCGGCCGGAGTCCCGACGGCGGTGACGGCATGAGGGCCTACCTCGGGGTCGACATCGGCACCTCGAGCAGCAAGGGCGTGCTGGTCGCCCGCGGACGGCCGGCTCCTGCGCAGCGCGACCCGCGAGCACCGGGTGGACCGGCCCAGCCCGGGCCACGTCGAGATGGACGGCAGGGTGTGGTGGACCGAGTTCCTCGACCTCGCCGCCGAGCTGACCGCACCGGGCGACGCCGAGGTCGCCGCGGTCGGGGTCAGCGGCATGGGCCCGTGCGTGCTCCTCGTCGACGACGCCGGCGCGCCGGTCCGTCCCGCGATCCTCTATGGCGTCGACACCCGCGCCCAGGCCCAGATCGACGCGCTCGACGCCGAGCTCGGCGGCGAGCAGGTCCTGGAGCAGTCGGGGTCGATGCTGACCAGCCAGGCGGTCGGGCCCAAGCTGCGCTGGGTGCGCGACACCGAGCCGGAGGTATGGCGCGCTGCCCGGCGGCTCTTCATGCCGGCCTCCTGGCTGGCCTACCAGCTGACCGGGGAGTACGTCCTGGACCGCCACTCGGCCAGCCAGTGCACCCCGCTGCTCGACCGCCATACCCAGGACTGGCACGTCGACTGGGCACCCCTGGTGGCCGAGCACCTGGAGCTGCCGCCGCTGCGCTGGCCGGGCGAGGCGGCGGGCGTGACGCGCCAGGAGGTGGCCGGCATCCCGGCCGGGGTCCCGGTCATCTCGCGGCACCATCGACGCCTGGTCCGAGGCGCTCAGCGTGGGCGCCCAGACCCCCGGCGACCTGATGCTGATGTACGGCACGACGATGTTCCTGGTCGCCACCGGCACCGAGCCGGTCACCTCGCCCGTCATGTGGGGCACGGCGGGCGCGCTGCCCGGCACGTTCAACCTGGCCGGCGGCATGGCGACCTCGGGGGCACTGACCGGCTGGCTGCGGGACCTGGTCGGCGGGCCGTCGTACACCGACCTGCTGGCCGAGGCGGACGCCGCCGGCCCGGGGTCGCACGGACTGCTCGTGCTGCCCTACTTCGCCGGGGAGCGCACCCCCGTGCTCGACCCCGACGCGCGCGGCGTGATCGCCGGCCTCACCCTGTCGCACACCCGCGGAGACCTCTACCGCGCGATGCTCGAGGCGACCGCCTTCGGCGTCCGGCACAACGTCGAGGCGATGCGGGAGGCGGGCGTGGCGGTCGAACGTGTCGTCGCGGTGGGCGGCGGCACGCAGGGCGGCCTGTGGACCCAGATCGTCTCCGACGTCACCGGCCTGGACCAGGTCGTCCGGCGCACCAGCGATCGGGGCCAGCTATGGCGCCGCGTTCCTGGCCGCCGGGCTGGTCGAGGACGCACCGGACATCGAGGACTGGAACCCCGCCGAGCAGCTCGTCACACCCGACCCGGAGCGCGGCGGCGGTCTACGAGCCGCTCTACCGGGCCTACCGCGATCTCTACCCGGCGACCCGCGAGGTCTCGCACACCCTGGCCGCGCTGCAACGCAGTGGCGCGGCCGCAGTCCGTCCCGACTCGACCACACCCGACAGCTGAGGAGCCCCCCGATGACCTACGCGATGCCCGAGCCCCTGGCCCGGCCCGAGCCCGGCGAGCGCACGGCCTACCTGGTCGCCAGCGGCGACCTGCGCGAGTCCGCCAACGTCGCGGGCTGGCCGACCCAGGTCGAGCTGGAGCAGCTGGTGGGGACGGTGCTCGCCGACCAGGGCTGGACGGTGCAGCGGGCCAACCCGGTCGACCCCCGCACGGGGCACGGGTTCGTCTCGAGCCAGCGGATGGGCCTGGAGGTCTTCAAGGGCATCCCCCGCCAGGCGCCGCTCATCGTCGCCGAGGCGATCTGGCAGTACAGCCACCACGTCCTGGCCGGGCTGCGCAGCCACGAGGGGCCGATCCTCACCGTGGCCAACTTCGCCGGCCAGTGGCCGGGGCTGGTCGGCCTGCTCGGGCTCAACGCGGGGCTGACCAAGATGGGCAAGCCCTACTCGACCATCTGGACCGTCGACGGCACCGACGCGTGGTTCACCGACGGGGTGTCGTCCTGGCTGTCCACCGGCCAGATCGAGCACGACGCCAGCCACGTGCGCGACCTGCCCGAGCTGCCGGCCTCGCCCGAGCGTGACCTCGGCGTGGCCCTGGCCGAGCAGCTGCTCGACGAGAAGGCGATCATCGGGGTCTTCGACGAAGGCTGCATGGGGATGTACAACGCGATCTTCGACGACGAGCTGCTCAACCCGATCGGCATCTACAAGGAGCGGCTGAGCCAGAGCGCTCTGTGGGCCGAGATGCAGACCGTCTCCGAGGAGGAGGCGGCGGCCGTCGGACGGTGGCTGCTCGAGGCCGGCATGACCTTCCGGCTGGGCACGGACGAGGGCACCGAGCTCACCCAGGCGCAGCTGGACTGGCAGTACAAGATGTATGTCGCTGCGCTGCGGATCAGTGACGACTTCGGCCTCGACGCGGTCGGCATCCAGTACCAGCAGGGACTCAAGGACCTGTCTCCCGCCTCGGACCTGGTCGAGGGGCTGCTCAACAACGTCGAGCGCCCCCCGGTGACCAGCCGCGACGGCGAGCGGGTGCTCTATGACGGCGCTCCCCTCCCGCACTTCAACGAGGTCGACGAGGGGGTGGCCGTCGACGCCCTGGTCACCAACCGGATCTGGACCGCGATGGGCCAGGACCCGGCCAACACCTTGCACGACGTGCGGTGGGGCCAGGAGTGGGAGGGCCAGTTCGTCTGGGTCTACGAGATCTCCGGCTCGGTGCCGCCCTCCCACTTCGCCGGCGGCTATGCCGACGCCGAGGGCTGGCGCCAGGGCCCGGTCTTCTTCCCCGCCGGAGGCGCCACGATCAACGGCGTGAGCAAGCCCGGCGAGATCGTCTGGTCGCGGGTCTACCTCGCCGAGGGCGTGCTGCAGGTCGACATCGGCCGGGGCAGCGTCGTGGATCTCCCGGCCGAGGAGACCCAGCGCCGCAAGGACGCCACCAACCCCGAGTGGCCGATCGCACACGTCGTGCACCACGGCGTCTCCCGCGACCAGTTCATGGCCCGGCACAAGGCCAACCACGTGCAGGTCGCCTACGCCGACTCCGCCGACAACGCCGACCGTGCGCTGGTCGCCAAGGCTGCGCTCTTCGACCGGCTGGGCGTGCAGGTGCACCTGTGCGGCACGGTGCGCGTATGACGGGCGGCGCGCCTGCGCTGACCGTTGTCGGCGCGATCAACCTGGACATCGTCGCCACGACACAGCGTGCGCCCGTGCCCGGCGAGACGGTGGCCGACGGCGTGCTGAGCAAGGAGCCGGGGGGCAAGGGCGCCAACCAGGCCGTCGCGGCCGCCCGCCTCGGCGCGAGCGTGCGGATGGTGGGTGCGGTCGGCCGGGACGCCGACGGACAGGCGCTGGTCGGCTCGATGAGCTCGCTGGGCGTCGACGTCTCCGGCGTGCAGGAGGCCGCCGCCGCGACCGGGACAGCGTTGATCGTGGTCGACGCCTCCGGGGAGAACTCCATCGTCGTCTGCCCAGGGGCGAACGCCGAGATCGACCCGGACGCGCTGGTGCTGGACCCGGACCTCCCGGTGCTGGCCCAGCTGGAGGTGCCGCTGCCGGTCATCGAGCGGGCAGCCGCGATGACCCGCGGGCTGTTCGTGCTCAACGCGGCCCCCGCCGTCGACCTGTCGCCCCAGCTGATCGAGCGGGTCGACGTGTTCGTCGTCAACCAGACCGAGTACGCGCAGCTGCCGTGGCTGCGCGAGGCCGCGATGGTCGTGCTCACCCTCGGCGGTGACGGTGCGGTCCTGCTGGAGCACGGGGCAGAGGTGGCCCGCGCCGCCGGCATTCCCACGACGGTGGTCAGCACGGTCGGGGCCGGCGACGCCTTCTGCGCCGCGTTCACGCTGGGCCTGGTCCGTGGCGACGACCCGTCCCACGCGCTGGCGACGGCCTGCCGCGTCGGCGCCGCCGCCGTGGCCGACCGACGCTCTCAGCCCCTGCTGCACACCCTCGACGACTACCGCTGAGCGTCGGCGACCGAGCCGGACCGCGTAGACTGGGGCCGACCCTCCGCGCGGTGGTACCTCGCTGAACTCCCCCAGGGCAGGAATGCAGCAAGGGCAGGTGAGCTCTTCCAGGTGCGCGGAGGGTCCTTTGCTGCCCGCCGGCCCCTGGGCTGGTCGCGATTCGGTCACCGGTGCCTGCTCGGGTAACCTCTCCGGCGGAGGATTCGCATAGTGGCCTAGTGCGCACGATTGGAAATCGTGTTGGGGATGAAACCCCTCGCGGGTTCAAATCCCGCATCCTCCGCCAACGTCCTTGAGACTGGCTTGACCCGATCGTCACCCGACCGTGACGGGCCGGCTGGAACGCAGCATCGCGGCCCTCACGTCGCAGGGCCATGGACAAGAAAATGATGTCAGTGCTGCTTGCCGTGGGGCTCGGGGTGGGCGCCTGCTCGTCCGCGCCGGGGCCCGTGCGGACCAACGACGCGGTCGACCCGCGCAGCTACGTCGAGGACTACCGCGAGTCAGAGTCGGACCAGGCGATGACGTGGCCGGCATCCTCAGCGGGGGACGCACAGGGACCGGCCGCCAGCCAGATCGCTCCTGCCGTGCCGCCACAGGAACCTGACTTCACCGAGGACAACGTCTTCGTCGGCTCCGGCGACTCGACCTGGACCCGGACGCGTGACGACCGGGAGTCGACCTTCGCCCTCGACGTCGACACCGGCTCCTACTCGGTGGGACGGGCTTTCCTGGCCGAGGGGCTTCGCCCCGACCCCGACTCGATCCGGGTGGAGGAGTGGGTCAACGCCTTCGACTACGGCGACCCGCCGCCGGCAGACGGAGCGGTCGGCGTGACGGTGGAGTCGGCGCTGGCCCCCGGTGCAGGTGACGGCACGATCCTGGCGCGGGTGGCAGTGAGCACTCAGGCTCTGGCGCAGGAGGACCGCCCTCCGGCACACCTGACCTTCGTCGTCGACACCTCGGGCTCGATGGACATCCGCGAGCGCCTCGGACTGGTCAAGGCCTCGCTGGCACTGCTCGTCCAGCACCTGTTGCCGGAGGACACCATCGCGATCGTCACCTACGGCTCGCAGGCCCGTCCGCTGCTCGAGCCGACACCGGTCGCCGAGGCGGAGGAGATCATCGAGGCGATCGAGGACCTGCGCCCCGGTGGCAGCACCAACATGGAGGCCGGGCTGCTGATGGGCTATGACCAGGCTGCCGAGACCTTCGACAGCGACCACCTCAACGTCGTCGTGCTGGCCTCGGACGGGGTCGCCAACGTCGGCAGCACCGACGCGGGAGTGCTGACCGACCAGATCACCCAGGCGGGGGAGGACGGGATCCACCTGGTGACGGTCGGCTACGGCATGGGCAACTACAACGACGTGCTGATGGAGCAGCTGGCCGACCGGGGCGACGGCTTCTACTCCTATGTCGACACCTTCGAGGAGGCCGAGCGGCTGTTCGTCCAGGACCTGACGCCGACGCTGACCGTCGTCGCCTCGGACGCCAAGGCCCAGGTGGTCTTCGACCAGGACCTGGTCACCTCCTACCGCCTGGTCGGCTATGAGAACCGCGAGCTGGATGACAGCGACTTCACCGACGACACCGTCGACGCCGGTGAGCTCGGCGCCGGGCACCAGGTGAGCGCGCTGTATGAGGTGCAGCCGGTCGCCGGCGCGCAGCCAGGAGCCGTGCTCGGCACGGTGGGGCTGCGCTGGGCCGACCTCGACGGCGGCCAGGCCGAGCAGGTCGACGCCGAGATCACCGTGCCGGATGGCGCGACACCGAGCGGGGCGTTGCAGCTGGCCTCGGTGGTGGCCGACACCGCCGAGCTGCTCAAGGGCAACGTGGTCGTCACCGAGCGCGGCGTCACCCTGGCCGACCTGCACGAGCGGGCGCAGCAGCTCGCCGACCAGGACGTCGCCGGTGCCAGCGACATCCTGGAGGTCATCAGGGCGGCCGAGTCGGCGCAGGGGCCGGTCGGCAGCGACGGCTAGACCGGCACGAGCCCCTGCCCCCACTGGCGGGCGCGCTCGACCTCTCCGTCGTCGAGGGGGCCCTCCAGGCCGTGGACCCAGAAGGTCATCGGGTCCGCGGCCTGGGGCAGGTTGACCCGGCGCAGCCGCTTGGCGGCCTTCTTGGCGGCCGACCCGGGCAGCCGCGGATGGCTGACCCGGGTGTCGAAGGTCGCGAACGCCGGTGCCGGCTCTCCGGTCACCAGCTCGTCCAGCCACTCGCGCAGGCCACCGTCGGCCGACTCCACCGGATGTCCGGCTTTGGTGGCCGCGTCCGCCCGGGTTGCGGGGCGGCTGAGGCCGAAGGCGTGAGTCGGGGCTCCCACGACGAGCAGCTCCAGGTTGGGCGGCAGCTTGTCGACGTGCGAGACCTCGTGCACCTCGACCTCGGCCCAGGTGGACAGTCCCTCCCCGACGGCTTCGGCGATCGCCCGGGTGTTCCCGAACATCGACTCGTACACGACCATGGCGTGTCTCATGACCCAGTCCTCTCCACTGCACGACCCGGCAGGGCGGTCCGGCTGGACGACCGGGTCACCTCGAGCCTGGCGCCGCGAGGGGTCGCGGGCCAGTGACCAACGTCCTGCCGCCCGTGCTCGCTCGACTGCCCGCGACTGCGGCGGCGGGTCTAGGGTCGGCACATGGCCGAGCTCCCCGAGAGTCCGCGTGCAGCTGACCAGCCCGATCGCCCCGACGTCATCATCGTGATGGGCGTCTCCGGCAGCGGCAAGAGCACCGTGGCCAAGGGCATCTCGACGGTGATGGGCTGGGAGTTCGCCGAGGGCGACGCGTTCCACTCCGAGGCCAATGTGGCCAAGATGCAGAGCGGCACGGCGCTGACCGACGAGGACCGATGGCCCTGGCTGGAGACGCTCGGCGACTGGATCAGCGGCAAGGAGGCGGCCGGTGAGTCTGCGGTGGTCACCTGCTCGGCCCTGCGGCGGTCCTACCGCGACGTGCTCCGCCGGGACCGGCCCCACGTCCGGTTCCTGCACATGACGGCGCAGACCGAGACCATCAAGGACCGGATGGAGCACCGGCAGGAGCACTACATGCCCGCGTCGTTGCTGCCCAGCCAGCTCGCGACCCTCGAACCTCTGCAGGCCGACGAGCCCGGTGTCGACGTCCCCAACGACGGAACCGCCGCCCAGGTGCTGCACCGGGTGCTCGGAGCGCTCGGACTGCCGACCGACCGCTCTGCCTGACGTCCTGGACGCTGCCCCCGGCCCACGGCCTCTCGGACCCGATCGGGCCCATGCGTGTGCTCAGGGGCGGAGCATCACCTTGATCGCGCGACGCTCGTCCATCGCGGCATACGCCTCGGCGACCTGCTCCAGCGGGAGGGTGAGGTCGAAGACCCGACCGGGGTCGATCTCGCCGGCCAGCACGTCGTCGCGCAGCTGCTCGAGGTAGCGCCGCACCGGGGCGACACCGCCGCGCAGCCCCACGTTGCGGCCGAACATCTCGCGGACCGGCACGACGACGTCGTGCGGGACGCCGACGAAGCCGACGGTGGCGCCGGGCCGGGCGCAGCCGAACGCCTGCTCCATCGACTCCCCGGTGCCGACGCACTCCAGCACCGCGTCCGCGCCGACCCCGTCGGTCAGCTCCAGCAGGGCAGCGACGCCCTCGGCGCCCCGCTCCGCGATGACGTGCGTGGCGCCGAACTCGCGGGCCAGGGCCTGCCGTGGCGCGTGCCGGGACATCGCGACCACCTTGTCGGCGCCCATCCGGGCGGCGGCGAGCACGCCGCACAGCCCGACCGCCCCGTCGCCGACGACCGCGACCGTCATCCCCCGGTCGACGCCTGCCGAGACGGCGGCGTGCCATCCGGTGGCCATCACATCGGACAGGGTCAGCAGCGAGGGCAGCATCTCCTCGTCGGGCAGGTCAGGGGTGGCCACCAGGGTGCCGTCGGCCAACGGCACCCGGACCCACTCGCCCTGCCCGCCGTCGACCATCTCCTGGTTGTCGTCCGGGCCGCCCCACCCGCCACCGTGCGCGCAGGCAGACTGCATGCCGGCCCGGCAGTGCGCACACGTGTTGTCCGACCACAGGAACGGGGCGATCACGAACTGGCCCGGCCGCACGGTGGTCACCGCTGACCCGACCTCCTCCACGATGCCGACGAACTCGTGGCCGATCCGCCGTGGCCCGCTCACCGGGCTCACGCCCCGGTAGGGCCACAGGTCCGACCCGCAGACACACGACGCGGTGACCCGCACCAGGGCGTCGGTCGGTCGCAGGATGCGCGGGTCCTCGACCTGCTCGAGGCGGATGTCTCCTGGCGCGTGCAGCATGGTCGCTCTCATCCCCCCATCCTGACGCACGTCCCACGCGCCCGAACGGGGTGCGAGGATGACGCCCATGACGCTGCATGTGGGATCCGAGGTCGGGCGGCTGCGCCAGGTGATCGTCCACCGACCGGGCCTGGAGATGCATCGGCTCACGCCGGACAACAAGGAGCGCTACCTCTTCGACGAGATCCTCTGGGTCGAGCGGGCCCAGGAGGAGCACGACCAGTTCGTCGAGGTGATGCGCGCCCGCGGGATCACCGTGCACCACTTCGACCGGCTGCTCGAGGAGACCCTGGCCGTGCCCGCCGCCAAGGCCCAGATCCTGGAGCAGTCGCTGGACGAGCGGCATGTGGGCCCGCTCGCCTCGGAGGCCCTGATGGGCATGTTCGACGGCATGGACGACCATGAGCTGGCCACCTTCCTGATCGGCGGGATGACCAAGTCCGAGGTGCTGGACCGCATCGAGGAGCCGACGTCGGTGACCATCGCCCAGCTGCACGAGCACGAGTCGCTGCTGGCGCCGCTGCCCAACCACCTCTTCACCCGGGACACCTCGGCGTGGATCCACGACGGTGTCGCGGTCAACTCGATGCACAAGAAGGCCCGGCGCCGGGAGACCGTGCACTACGAGGCGATCTACCACTACCACCCGATGTTTGCCGACGGCGGCGTGAAGTGGTGGTCCAACGGTGTCGAGGCGGGGCCGGCGACCGCTGAGGGCGGTGACATCCTGGTGATCGGCGAGGGCA
Source organism: uncultured Actinomycetota bacterium (assembly GCA_963781115.1). Lineage (GTDB taxonomy): Bacteria > Actinomycetota > Actinomycetes > Actinomycetales > Dermatophilaceae > Ornithinicoccus. Next base: position 22,989 of record CAWADV010000004.1, on the reverse strand, counting down.
CCGTGCTGGTCGGACTGAGCGAGCGGACGACCGCGCAGGGCGTGGAGCGCCTCGCCCAGCGGGTGCTCCGTTCGCCGCAGGTGCACACCGTGGTCGCCCTCGACATGCCGCGCGCGCGCTCGATGATGCACCTGGACACGGTGATGACGATGGTCGACGAGGGGACCTTCGTCCGGTATGCCGGTCTGCCGGCTCTGGCGTCCTGGTCGCTGCGGGCGGTCGACCCGGGGGCCGAGGGCACCCTGGAGATGAGCGTGACCGCCCATGCTCCGCAGGAGATGGACGCGGTGCTCAGCCGGGCTCTCGGCGTGGACGCCCTGCGCGTGCTCACCGCCGACCAGGACCCGCGTGCTGCTGCCCGCGAGCAGTGGGATGACGGGTGCAACGTGCTCGCGCTCGAGCCGGGGGTGGTCGTGGCCTACCAGCGCAACACGGTCACCAACGAGTTCCTGCGGGGGCAGGGCGTCGAGGTGCTGGAGATCCCCGGCGGTGAGCTGGGCCGGGGACGCGGCGGTCCCCGCTGCATGTCATGTCCGATCGAGCGCGACCCGCTGGGCTGAGCCCGGGCCACACCGGACAGCGAACGGCCTAGCCATGCCCCCTCGTCGCCGCGTCGACCCTGCCGAGGGCGAGGCTGCGCTGGCGCGCTGGCGTGAGCAGCACACGGTCAGCGGCACCGAGGCCAGCCCTGCCGAGGCCAGCCCTGCCGAGGTCAGCCCTGCCGAGGTCAGCCGCGCCGACCTGGCCACCGCCGTCCGCTACACCCTGGACGAGCTGGCCAGCCGGGCCCCGGGCCGCTCGGTGGAGGTCCGGGTGCCGCCCTACGGAGCGGTGCAGTGCCTGAGCGGCCCGCGGCACACCCGCGGGACGCCGACCAACGTGGTCGAGACCGACCCGTCGACCTGGCTGGCGTTGGCGACAGGGACGCTGAGCTGGGCCGAGGCGCGCGCCCAGGGGCGGGTCCGGGCCAGCGGCCAGCGGGCCGACCTGTCGACGCTGCTGCCGCTGGACGCGCAGACCCTGACGGGCGCGCCTGACCTACGCTGACCGGGTGCGCCACGGCATCTGCATCCTGCCCGAGCATCCGTGGTCGGTCGCGGAGCCGCTCTGGCGCCGGGCCGAGGAGCTCGGCTTCGACCACGCCTGGACCTACGACCACCTGGTCTGGGCCGGCCTGCCGGACTCGCCGTGGCACTCGACCGTCGCCACGCTCACCGCCGCCGCCCTGGTCACCCAGGACCTGCGGCTGGGCACCTTCGTGGCGTCGCCGAACTTCCGGCACCCGGTCACCTTCACCCGCGACGTGCTGACCCTCGACGACATCAGCGGCGGGCGGCTGGTGCTCGGCCTGGGGGCCGGCGGCGACCTCGACGCCAGCATCCTCGGCGAGCGGCTGACCCGCGGTCAGCGGACCCGCCGGTTCGCCGAGTTCGTCGACCTGCTCGACCGCACCCTGACCAGTGACCACGTCGACCACCACGGCGAGTTCTTCGAGGCGGTCGACGCCCGCACGCTGCCTGGCTGCGTCCAGCGGCCGCGGGTGCCCTTCGTGGTGGCGGCCAACGGTCCGCGGTCGATGGCGCTCGCCTGCCGTCACGGCGCCGGCTGGCTGACCACGGGTCCGGTCGTCCGGTCGGCTCCCGGTGCGGGCACCGCCGCCGACCTCGAGGACTGGTGGCGGGGCGTGGGGGAGCTGGTGGCCAGGTTCGAAGAGGTGCTCGCCGAGCAGGAGTCGCCGGCCGACGGCATCGACCGCATGCTCTCGCTGGACACCGAGGGCTGGTCGACGCTGCGCAGCGCCGGCTTCCACGACGAGCAGGTCGGACGAGCCGAGCAGCTCGGCTTCACCGACGTCGTCATCCACTGGCCGCGACCGGACTGGCCCTATGCGGCTTCGCTCGACGTCCTGGAGGAGGTCCGGGCGCGCTGAGCACTCCCGTGGAGCGGCGTACCGTAGCTCTCATGAGCTCCCCCACCCCTCGCCCCCGGCGTCGGCTCGACGAGGACGTCGAGCTGGTCGACCCGCGCGACCTGCCCGAGGGCGCGGTCCTGCGCGGCAGCGTCGTGCGCCGGGCCCGGCTGACCCCCTTCCTGGTCACCGGAGCCGTCATCGGCCTGCTCCTCGCCGTGTTCGTCGCCTTGCTCGGCCCGGACGCCCCCAACGCCTCGCCGACCCAGGAGCTGATCCTGCTGGGCCTGCTCGGCGCGCTGCTCGGTGGGCTGTCCAGCTCGGTCCTCTACCTGCTGGTCGAGCGGCGCACGGGGCGCTGACCGCCCGCCGGCTGCTGTGGGACACTGAGGCAGTGGCACGCGCCGATGGACGTCTCTCGCACGACCTGATGCCGGGTGAGAAGGGTCCGCAGGACGCCTGCGGCGTCTTCGGGGTCTGGGCGCCTGGCGAGGAGGTGGCCAAGCTCACCTACTTCGGCCTGTATGCCCTGCAGCACCGCGGCCAGGAGGCCGCCGGCATCGCCGCGAGCGACGGGCGGTCGCTGCTGGTCTACAAGGACGTCGGCCTGGTCAGCCAGGTCTTCGACGAGGGCAGCCTGGCCAGCCTGCGGGGGCACCTCGCGGTCGGCCACTGCCGCTACTCCACGACCGGCCGCAACTCCTGGGAGAACGCCCAGCCGACCCTGGCCGGCACCCCCGGCGGCACGGTCGCGCTGGCCCACAACGGCAACCTGGTCAACAGCGCCGAGCTGCGCGAGCAGCTGGCCGACCTGCACGGGGGCGAGCTGCGCAACGCCTCGACCGAGCTGCGCCGCGGCAGCACCACGGACACCGCGATCCTGACCGGCCTGCTCACCGCCGACCACGACCGCACCCTGGAACAGTCGGCGATGGCCGTGCTGCCGCTGCTGCGCGGTGCCTTCTCGCTGGTCTTCTGCGACGAGCAGACGCTGTATGCCGCGCGCGACCCGCAGGGGGTCCGTCCGCTGGTCCTGGGCCGGCTGAGCCGGGGCTGGGTCGTCGCGTCGGAGACCGCGGCGCTGGACATCGTCGGCGCCTCCCTGGTCCGTGAGGTCGAGCCGGGCGAGCTGATCGCCATCGACGAGGACGGGCTGCGCAGCCAGCGGTTCGCCGAGGTGGCCCGCAAGGGCTGCGTCTTCGAGTACGTCTACCTGGCCCGCCCGGACAGCATGCTCGGCGGTCACGAGGTCTACGCCTCACGGGTCGAGATGGGCCGCGAGCTGGCCCGGGAGCACCCGGTCGAGGCCGACATGGTGATGCCGACACCGGAGTCGGGCACCCCGGCCGCGATCGGCTACGCCGAGGAGTCCGGCATCCCCTACGGCCAGGGCCTGGTCAAGAACGCCTACGTCGGGCGCACCTTCATCGCCCCCAGCCAGACCATCCGCCAGCTCGGCATCCGGCTCAAGCTCAACCCGCTCCGCGAGGTGATCCGCGGCAAGCGGCTCGTGGTGGTCGACGACTCGATCGTGCGCGGCAACACCCAGCGGGCGCTCGTCCGGATGCTCCGGGAGGCCGGCGCGGCGGAGGTGCACGTGCGGATCTCCTCGCCGCCGGTGCGCTGGCCCTGCTTCTACGGCATCGACTTCGCCACCCGGGCCGAGCTCGTCGCCGCGGGCCTGGAGGTCGAGGAGGTCTGCCGCTCGATCGGCGCCGACTCCCTGGGCTACATCAGCGAGGCCGGGATGGTCGCCGCGACCCGCCAGCCGCCGGAGACGCTCTGCACCGCCTGCTTCTCCGGCTCCTACCCGATCCCGCTGCCCGCCGAGGACCGCCTCGGCAAGGACGTCCTGGAGCTGGACTACGTCGCCCTGGCGGCTGCGCAGGCGGTCCCGGCCTCCGACGCAGCGCTGCAGGACCGATGAGCCAGGCCCCTCCCGCGTCACCCGCCCCCTTGGCGGGGGCGCCGATCACCTACGCCGACGCGGGCGTTGACGTCGAGGCCGGCGACAAGGCGGTGGAGCTGCTCAAGGAGGCCGTGCGCGGGGCCCAGCGCCGCGAGGTGCTCGGCGGGCTCGGCGGCTTCGCCGGGCTGTTCGACGCCTCCGCCCTGCAGGGCATGCGGCGGCCGGTGCTGGCCACCAGCACGGACGGCGTCGGCACCAAGGTGGCCATCGCCCAGGCCCTGGACGTGCACGACACGATCGGCATCGACCTGGTCGGCATGGTCGTCGACGACATCGTCGTGTGCGGTGCGGAGCCGCTGTTCATGACCGACTACATCGCCTGTGGCCAGGTGGTTCCCGAGCGGATCGCCGCCATCGTCGGGGGGATCGCCGCAGGCTGCCGGCTGGCCGGTGTCGCGCTGGTCGGCGGCGAGACCGCGGAGCACCCAGGTCTGCTGGAGCCGCACGAGTATGACGTCGCCGGCGCCGCCACGGGCGTCGTCGAGCAGGACGACCTGCTCGGCGCGCACCGGGTCCAGGACGGCGACGTCGTGGTGGCTCTGGCCTCCTCCGGGCTGCACGCCAACGGCTACTCGCTCGTCCGCCGCGTGGTCGCCGCCAGTGGCTGGTCGTGGGACCGCGAGGTCGCCGAGCTGGGCCGCTCGATCGGTGCCGAGGCACTGGAGCCGACCCGCATCTACACCCTGCTGCTGCTCGACCTGATCGCCCGTCAGCCGGTGCATGCGCTGTCCCACGTCACCGGCGGGGGACTGGCCGCCAACCTCGCGCGGGTGCTGCCGGCCGGGCTGACGGCGACCGTGGACCGGGCGACCTGGCAGCCGGCACCGGTCTTCGACCTGGTGCGAGCGCTGGGACGGGTGCCGGAGGCCGACCTCGAGCGCACCCTCAACATGGGCGTCGGCTTCCTGGCGGTCGTGCCCCCGGACAGTGCCGACGCGACGGTCCGCCATACCCGGGAGCAGGGGGTGGACGCCTGGGTGCTGGGGACGGTGGCTCGCAGCGACGACGGCGCCGCTGACGGCAGCGAGCGCGACGGCGACCTCGTCCGGGGCGCCAAGGGGGTCCACGGCGGCGCTGTGCGGATGGTCGGGCGGCACCCGCGGCGATGAGCCCGACCAGCCGGCGCGTGTCGATCGGACCGCTGCGCCCCGACGAGGCTGCCGCGGCCGTCGCGCTCTGGCAGGAGGCGGGCCTGACCCGTCCGTGGAACGACCCCGACGCTGACCTGGCCCGGGCCTTGCGCGGCCCTGACTCCACCGTGCTGGCGGCGCGCGCCGAGGACGGCAGCCTGGTCGGCACCGCGATGCTCGGCCATGACGGCCACCGGGCGTGGGTCTACTACCTGGCGGTCGCCGGGGACCGACGCCGCACCGGCTGCGGACGGGCGCTGATGGCGGCCGCCGAGGCGTGGGTCCGGGCGCGGGAGATCCCCAAGATCCAGCTCATGGTGCGGGCCGACAACCCCCTGGCGCAGGCCTTCTACGACGCTCTGGGGTATGGCGTGCAGGACGTCGTCGTGATGGGCCACCGGCTGTCCTGAGCCGGGGCCGGCGGGTCAGGGCTGCGGACCGACGAAGAGGACGAAGTCGGCACTGTTGCCGGGCCGGAACAGCTCGCTCCAGGAGACGCCCTGGCGGTCGCCGTTGAGTGGGGTGATCGGCACGGGCGGGTCGGGTTCACCGTCGGCGATCACCACCGCCTGCGCTCCCTGGGGCAGCGTGACGTTGAGCGTCAGGGCCGGGGAGGCGGTCGGCAGGTCCGACCAGGTGAACGAGCCGGCAGCGGTCGACTCCGGGGCGCGCATGCTGGCGTTGTCGTTGATCACGATCGTCGCGCCGAGATCGGCCGGCTCGCAGCCGGAGTTGCGCGCCAGGGTGAACGCGGCGTCGTCGGGGATCGGCTCGGCGCACAGCCAGGTGGAGATGGTGACGTCCTTGAAGCCCATCACACCCCGCCAGGGGGCCCAGGTGAAGGCGATGAGGGCCAGGAAGCAGCCAGCCAGGACGAGCCAGGTCCAACGTTGGGCCTTCTTGCCCGAGCGATATCCCTTGATGCTCTCGCGCCAGTCGTCGACGCGTGGCTCGGCGTTGGTCATGTGCCCTCTCCTGACACACGCTGGCCCGGGGGCTCAGCGCCCGCCGGACACCCAAGCCTCGTAGTCGTCGTCCAGTTCGTCAACGGGGTTCCCGGAGTCGTCCGCGCCGTCGTCGTCGTCGGCGTCGCTCTCGTCCTCGTCGTCGCTGGAGTCGTCGACCGAGGCGCTGACGGTGCCGAACTGCTCGTGCGGTGCGCCGAGCTCGCGCTCGAGAGCGCTGAGGTCGGTGTCCGGTGAGTAGTACTTCAGCCGACGTGCGACTTTGGTCTGCTTGGCTTTGGCTCGGCCGCGCCCCATGGCGTGACCCCCTCGTGCGTCTGCCGGGGCGTCACCGCTAGCTGGCGGCGCCGAAGCGTCGACCAGACCACGTAGCCGGCCCGGGGGGTGTACATGTCGTGGGGACCACCCTACCCGACCCGGTGGTCACCGATGCGCACCGCCGAGAGCGCGCTCAGCGCTCCCGCCCGCGGGCCCGGGCGAAGGCCACGGTGGCCGCGGCCAGCACCAGGAGGCCGAGGCCGACGGCCAGCAGGGTGCCGAGAGGACTGGCCGCGTCGGTGGGCTGCTCACCGCCGGTGTCGGTGGTCGTCTCGGTCGGGGGCGTCGCGGTCGGGCCGGTCGGCGGCGCCGGGTCCTGCGTCGCCTCGGTCGAGGTGACCGGCGAGGTGCCCGACGCGGTCCCGGGCGACGACACTGACGGGGACCCGTCGGACTCAGCGGCCGTGAAGGTGAGGTCACCGGAGATGGGATGCCCGTCGCCCGAGGTCACCCGCCAGACCACGGTGTAGTCCCCGGCCGGCAGCTCTGCGGTCAGGGCCTGCCGGGCCTCCCGGCCGTCGACGACGACCTCCCCGTCGCCCACCTCACCAGCTGGACCCGTCACGACCATCTGGGCTCCGATGGTGGCGATGTCACCAGTGAAGGTGAGGACGACCTCGGCAGGTGCGGTCTCCAGCGTCGCACCGTCAGCGGGGGCCGAGCTCTCCAGCTCGTCGTGCGCGCTCACCGGCGTCGCCGCAGCAAGGGGCAGCCACACAGTGAGCAGCACCGCGGCGAGCAGCCGCAGCAGGGCGGCGGGACGACCCAGGATGACGGTCATCGAGGCAATGCTCAGAAGCCGGACTCGGTCGGCTTGGGGTAGTAGGTCATGTACTTCTTGACGTAGTTGGCCTTGGCCGCCGCGACATAGGCCTTGCGCCACAGCGTGTCCTGGTAGTCCAGCGGGTGGAAGACCCCCTTGGCCGAGACCCGCTTGACCAGGGCCTTGAGCTCGGGGGACAGGTAGCGGCGCAGCAGTGGCTGCGGCAGCACGGAGTAGAGCACCTCGTTGGTCACCACGACCTTGTCGTGCGGCTTGTTCTCGATGAGGTCGGTGACGATGAACTCCGCGACGTTGGCCCCGGCCGCCGTGACGTAGTAGTTGTTCCGCCCGATCCGCGGGTTGACCTCGAAGAACTTCATCACGCCGTCGCGGGGGTCGAGCTTGACGTCGAAGTTGGCGAACCCGCGGTAGCCGACGTGCTGGAGCAGCCGCTCGGCCTGCGCCATGATCTCGGGGAACGCGGTGGTGACCATCGCGGCCGGGTTGCCGATCGCCAGCGGCTGGTGCTCCTGCAGCAGCACCTGGGCGCTGGCCAGCAAGGTGACCTCGCCGCGCTGGTCGACGTAGGCGGTGATCGAGCGCATCGCGGTGTCGTCGCCGGGGATGAGCTCCTGCACGACGAAACGGTCCCGGAAGCCGGCCTCCCGGATCAGCCCGAAGATGGTCCGCAGCTGCTCGGCGCTGTCCACCTTGAAGATCTTCTTCTTGCCCTCGAAGACCAGGCCCTCGTAGGCGGCTCCGATCGCCGGCTTGGCGACCACCGGGAAGGTCAGGTCGACCTCGTCCGGCGCCCAGCCCGCGTCGTCGGCCCCGGTGAAGTCCTGCACCAGGGTCCGGGGGGTCGGGATGCCCAGCTCGGCGCAGACGCGGCCGAACTCGATCTTGTCGGCGATCATGTCCAGCACCGGGCCTTCGACGGCCGGCACGACATACCACTGCCGCAGCCAGTCGGCCTGGTCCGAGAGCATCCGCGAGAAGGTGTCGGCGTTGCTCAGCAGCAGCGTGGTGCGGCCACGGGCGGCGCGCTCGCGGCCCTGGCGCTCCAGCTCAGCGAGCGTCTCCTCGCGCTTGGCCTCCGGCCCGAGGTCGACCGTGTCGATGATCCGGCTGTTCTTGATCGGGCCGGCGATGACCCGGGAGATGACCGTCGCCTTCACGCCATACCGCTGGTGGAACGCGCGGGCGTAGCCGTAGATCCCGATGTCCGTGCCGAGCAGGACCAGGTCGAAGTCCGGCTCGCCGGGGGGCGTGGGAGTGCTCATCGATCGCCTTCTCGTAGGGCGGAGGTGGGCCCTGAGGGTCCCGCGGGTCGTGCCAGAGCCTAGCGGCCCGGGACCGGGAGGGACCTCGCCTACCATGTCGCCATGCACCAGGGCAGGGGGCGGAGCAGGGGCGCGACCATCGCAGCGGCGGCTGCCCTGAGCTGCCTGCTCGCCGCCTGTGCGGCGGTCCCTCCCGGCACGGTCACCCCCGCGCGGCCGATAGGCAGCACGACGGGCACCGCACCGCCAGGAACCGCGCCCACGGACACCGCACCGCCAGGCACCGCCGGTCCAGACGCGACCACGGCGCCGGAGTCCGGCAGCGGTCCGGACGCTGGTCCGACGGCGGCCAGCCCGCTGCCGGACGGCGCGCTGGGCAGCACCGCGACCCAGCAGGGGCGGGGCGCCAAGGATGCGCCCGAGGACGCCGAGCTCGTCTCGCTGGGTGAGCAGCTGACCGCTGCCCTGGCCAGCGGAGACGTCGAGCAGTGGCTGGCGCTGACCACGCTGCAGGGGGAGGCCGAGCAGCAGCAGCGGGACTGGTTCGCCGCGGTGCAGGCCGTGCCGATGGACGTGCGCGAGATGCACCCCACCGACATCGAGGAGAAGAACGTCTTCGGTGACGTCGACGGCCCGGTGGTCGAGTTCGGCTTCCGGCACCAGGTCAGCGGTGCGGACACCGTGCCCTCGGTCGAGCTCTACCAGCTGACGCTGGAGCGCGAGGGCGTCGACGGCCCGTTCCGTGTCGTCGAGGTCGGGGGGTCCGACGGGGCCTACGCCGCCTACCCCCAGCTGTGGGACCTCGGCCCGGTCACCGTCTCCCAGGGCGAGCACGTCGTGCTGCTGACCCCGGACGACGAGCCGGAGTGGGCCGAGCTGCTCGAGGAGCTCGACTCGGCGGCGGGGGCGGTGCTGACCGCCTTCCCGGAGACCGAGGTCCAGACCATGCTGGTGACCGCGGTCGACGGCACCGTGCTCGCCACGTTGTTCGGGGACTCGGAGGAAGGCGCTCTGGCCGGGTTCACCACGCCGGCCCTGGCCTCACCGACCGTGCAGGAGCGGGCCGGCCTGGCCGAGCTCGACACGGCTGACGGTGGCGAGGTGACCGCGCGCATCGTCCTCGACGCCGACTACGTCGAGAACGAGCTGGGCTACCACGGCACCATCGACGGGGGCGACCCGCTGATGCGTCACGAGGGGACACACCTGGCGATGATGCTGGGTGTCAACGGCTACCCGCCGGCGTGGGTGTCCGAGGGTTTCGCCGGCTGGTTCGAGGTCGTCGGAGACCAGAAGGTGCTCGACGACACGCTGCGGTGGTACTCGGTCACCCTCAACGCCGGAGGTCAGCCTGAGGGTCTGCCGCCGGTGTCGCGCAGCGAGTTCTTCAGCGACGACGCCGACGAGGTCGACCGCAACTACTCCGACTCCGCGATGGTGTTCGCCTATATGGAGCAGACACACGGCTATGACGCGACCGTGGCGGTGGGTCGGCAGCTGCATGCGATGGGGCTGCTGGACGACGAGGACGAGGCCATCGACGCGGCCCTCGTGGAGCACCTCGGCCAGTCCAGCGCGGAGTTCGAGCAGGACTGGCTGGACTGGACGGCCGAGCTCGAAGACTGAGGCTGGAGTCAAAGATGACCTCAGCCGGCCGTCAGCACAGCTCCAGCTGGTCGGCGACGACCCGCTCTCCGACGATGACGGTCCGGTCCGTCGGCCGGTCCATCACCGCAGACGTCACCGTCTCGCCGGCGACCAGGATGACCCGGGCGGGGTCGCCGACCGCCAGGCCGGGCCGGTCGGCCACCCCGCTGAGCCGGGCGATCTCGTCGTGCATGATCGAGGCCCCACCGACCGTCGCGATCGCCACACAGTGCTCGATGAGCTCGTCGGCACGGAACCCGTGGGTGAACGCCAGCTGCCAGGTGCGGTCCAGCATGTCGGCGTTGCCGTAGGGCGACCAGTAGTCACGCTGCCCGTCCTGGCCCAGTCCCACCCGGATTCCAGCCTCGGCCAGCTGGGTCAGCGGGAGTGTCTGCGCGCCCCCCGGGGCGACCGTCGCCGTGCTGATGTCAGCCTCAGCAAACCGCTCGACGAGCTGACCCACCCGTGACTCCGGCAGCCGCCAGAGCCCGTACCCGTGTGACACGGTGACCCGGCCCTGCATCCCGAGGGCGAGCGTGCGCTCGACGATGAGGTCCGCGCTGAACGCGCCCAGCTCGCCGGGCTCGTGCAGGTGCACGTCGACCGGCTTGCCGAAGCGCTCGGCCAGGCCGAACACGATGTCCAGGTGGCGCACCGGGTCACGGTCGAGCGTGCACGGGTCGATGCCGCCGACGACGTCTGCACCTTCGACGAGCGCCGCCTCGAGCACCTGAGCGGAGCCTTCCTCGAGCAACAGTCCGGCCTGCGGAAACGCGATCACCTGCACGTCGGCCCGCCCCGCGAACGCCTCGCGCGCGGCCAGCACCGCCTGCAGCCGCTCCAGTCCGGCATCGACGTCGACCTGGGCGAAGGTGCGCACACGGGTCACACCGCGCGCGACCATCAGGCCCAGGGTGTGCTCGACCCGCTCGGCGATGCCGACCTCAGCCTGGCGCCACTGCTGGCGGTCGTTGAGCATCATCGCCCAGACTCCAGGGCCGCCGGTGTGCGGGCGGAACGGCAGCCCCAGCCGGGTGGAGTCCAGGTGCACGTGCACGTCGCTGAACGCCGGGAGCAGCAGGCGACCGCGGCCCTCGACGACCGTCTCACCGGTGGCTGTCGCCTCGTCAGCGTGAGGGGTGATCGCGGCGATGGTGCCGTCGCGCAGGGTCAGGTCGACGGAGGGGCCACCCCACGGGCGGCAGTCGCGGATCAGCATCTGAGCACTGTATGACGGGTGGTGCCCGCCTCCTGCGCGCTCAGTTCGCCCCGGGGCCCTGGCGCTCGGTCGGGGTCGGCGCCTCCCGCGCTGCTCAGGTCGTGGGTGGTTCGGACTGCGGCCCGTCCTCGCGGGTGGGCTGCGGCGAGCCGTCGCGATCGGTGGCCGGGGCAGCGGACGGAGCGGGCGACGCAGCAGGAGGTGTCCGTCGCGAGGTGCGCGTCGACTCCTCGGCCTCGCGGGTCGCCCCCGCGGCGTCCTCCCGTGCCCGGCGCAGGGCCTCGGCCGGGTCCTCGAGCGCGATGTCGAGGCCGCCGAAGGCCGGACCCGCCGAGGCGTCCGCGCTCATCTGCCCTGGGGGGTCCGTCGAGCGACCCGGTGCCCGCCGACGTCTCCGAGCCGAGGGCGGCGCCGATCCCGCGCAGGGCCTGGGTCAGCTCGGTGGGCACGATCCACATCTTGTTGGACTCACCCGCGGCGATCTGCGGAAGCATCTGCAGGTACTGGTAGGCGAGCAGCTTGCTGTCGGGGTTGCCCTTGTGGATCGCGTCGAACACCTGCAGGATCGCCCGCGCCTCGCCCTGGGCCTCCAGGATGGCCGCCTGCGCGGTGCCCTCGGCGCGCAGGATCTGGGCCTGCTTCTCGCCCTCGGCGGTGAGGATCTGGCTCTGCTTGACGCCCTCGGCGTTGAGGATCGTGGCGCGACGGTCGCGCTCGGCCCGCATCTGCTTCTCCATCGAGTCCTGCACGCTGGCCGGCGGGTCGATCGCCTTGAGCTCGACCCGGTTGACCCGGATGCCCCAGCGGCCGGTGGCGTCGTCGAGCACGCCACGCAGCTGGCCGTTGATCTGGTCACGGCTGGTCAGCGTCTGCTCCAGGTCGAGCGATCCGACCACGTTGCGCAGCGTGGTCACGGTCAGCTGCTCGACGCCCTGGATGTAGTTGGCGATCTCATAGGTCGCCGCCTTGGGGTCGGTCGGCTGGAAGTAGATGACCGTGTCGATGCTCACCACGAGGTTGTCGCTGGTGATCACCGGCTGGGGCGGGAAGGAGACGACCTGCTCGCGTAGGTCGACCACGGCCCGCGGCCGGTCCATGAACGGGATCAGGAAGTGCAGGCCGGCGTCCAGGGTGCGGCTGTAGCGACCGAGGCGTTCGACGATGACCGCGGTCGCCTGGGGCACGATGCGGATCGCCCGGCTGATCGCGGTGGCCGTGAAGATGACGACCAGTCCGAGCACGACATACAGGGCGATCTGTCCGGGATCCATGGTGTCCTCTTCGCTGTCGGGTGGTGCTGGGGGAGCAGTGGTCAGACTGCGGGGCTCAGGGCGGCGGGCGGGTCTCGGTCGTGGCCGGGTCGGCCCGGGCGCTCCAGTCAGGCGGCGGCTCGATCGCCGTGATCTCGACCCGGTTGACCCGGATGCCCCACAGCGGCGCCAGCCTGGTCGAGCACCTCGCGCACCTGGGCCGCGAGGTGGTGGCGGTCGCTCAGCACGCGCTGGAGGTCCATCGCGCCGATGCGCTCACGCAGCGTGGTCACCGTCAGCCGCTCGAGTGCCTCGCGGTAGTCGGCGACGGCGTAGGTCGCGGCCTGCGGGTCGGTGACCTCGACATAGCTCGCGCCGTCGACGTGCACGACCCAGTTGTCCGCCGTGATCACCGGCTCGTGCACCAGTCGCAGCTCCTGCTCGCGCCGGTCGACCGTCGCCCGGACCCGGTCGACGAACGGCAGGACGACGTGCAGGCCGGGGTCGAGCACCCTCTGGAAACGGCCGGCCCGCTCGACGACCGCGGCACTGAGCACGGGCACGACCCGCACCGCCTTGACGGCAGTGACGACGAGGACGGCGGCGACCAGCAGCGGCACCAGCCAGCGTGCGGTGTCGGTGTCCATCGCTCCTCCAGATGTAGGGCGCTCGGTCAGGTCGGGGGGTCAGGTGCGGTGATCCGCTCGGGCAGCGGGGCGACGACGGCCGACGCACCCTCGATCGCGACGACCTCGACGACGCTGCCGACGGCGAGCATCTGGTCGGGGTCGGCAGCGCGGGCACTCCACTGCTCGCCGGCCAGCTTGACCAGGCCAGAGCGCTGGGTGACGTCGATCAGCACCTCGGCATGCCGGCCGACGAGGGCCGAGACGTTGGTGCGCTGGCCGGGCCCGGCCGGCTTGAGCTTGCGGATGGCCAGCGGTCGCAGCACAGCCAGCAGCAGCATGGCGGCGGCGACGAAGACCAGCACCTGCACGGTGAGCGGCACTCCGGCGGCGGCGGCCAGCGCAGCAGCCAGGGCCGCCACGGACAGCATCAGGAAGACCAGGTCGAGCGAGGCGATCTCGACCAGCCCGAGGGCCAGCGCGGCGGCTACCCACCACAGCCACTGGGTGTCCCTCAACCACTCCATCGTCGCCTCCTGGCGACATCCTACGGGGAGCCGGTGACACCCCGGCCGCGCCTCACCAGAGCCCGTTGGCCGCCAGTCGACGGGTCAGCGCGCGCGGGGTGGGGGTCGTGGCAGTGCGGCTGCATCGCTCGACGGACCACGCCGAACACCTGCTCGGTCTCGATGAGGAAGCCGTCGTGCCCATGCGGCGAGCGGATCACGGCGAGCTCGCGGCAGGCCGGCGCCGAGGCGACCAGCTCGCCCTCGGCCGGGGTGTAGAGGCGGTCGCTGTCGACGACGGCCACGGTGAGCTCGGCGGTGATCCGGCGCAGCGCAGCGTCCACCCCACCGCGGTCGCGCCCGATGTCGTGGTGGTTCATCGCCTCGGTGAGCACCAGGTAGGAGTTGGCGTCGAACCGGCGGACCAGCTTGCGGCCGTGGTGCTGCAGGTAGGACTCCACGGCATACCGGCCGCCGCGGAGCGGGTCCTCGGCCTCCTGGGACTCGCGGCCGAAGCGCAGGTCGAGCTCGGTGGCGCTGCGGTAGGTCGCGTGCGCGATCTGGCGGGCCACCTCCAGTCCGCGCCGCGGCCCGGGACCGGGGTAGTAGTCGCCGTCGGCGAACGCGGGGTCCGACCGCACGGCATACAGCTGCGGCGCTGCCCAGGCGATCTGGTCGGCGCTGGCCGCGGCGGTCGAGGCGATGACGATGCAGCGGCGCACCCGCCCGGGTGAGGTGACTGCCCACTCCAGGGCGCGCATGCCGCCCATCGAGCCGCCGACGACCGCGGCAAAGCTGCGGATGCCGAGTCGGTCGGCCAGCGCGGCCTCGGCGCGCACCTGGTCGCGCACGGTGATGCGTGGGAAGTGCGATCCCCACGGATGCCCGTCCGGACCGGGCGAGGACGGCCCGGTGCTGCCGCGGCAGCCGCCGAGCACGTTGGCCGCGACGACGAAGTACTGGTCGGTGTCCAGGGCGTGCTCCGGACCTGGCCCGACCAGTCCCGGCCACCAACCCGGGGTGGGGTGGTCCGGCCCGGCCGCTCCGGTCACATGGGAGTCTCCGGTGAGAGCGTGCAGCACCAGCACCGCGTTGTCGCCGGCCTCGTTGAGTCGTCCCCACGTCTCGTAGGCCAAGCGGGCGCCGGGCAGCGTCTCACCGGACTCCAGGACCAGCTCCCCGAGGCCGCGCGACCGCCTCGGGGATGCGGCCGGGCCGGAGCTCATTCAGGCTCCCTTGGCCGCCGTGAAGCCGGCCTGCAGGTCGGCCAGGATGTCCTCGACGTGCTCGATGCCGACCGAGAGCCGGACCAGGCCCGGCGTGACGCCCGCCGCGCGCTGAGCCTCGGGGGACAGCTGGGAGTGGGTGGTCGTGGCCGGGTGGATCACCAGCGAGCGGACGTCGCCGATGTTGGCCACGTGGCTGTGCAGGGTCAGGCCGTCGACGAAGCGCCGCCCCGCGTCGGCCCCGCCGGCGATCTCGAACGCGAGCACCGCCCCGGCACCCGCGGGCAGGTACTTCTGGGCCCGCTCGTAGGACGGGTGGCCCGGCAGTCCGGCATAGCTCACCGACTCGACCTGCTCCTGGTCGAGCAGCCAGTTGGCGACCTGCTTGGCGTTGGCGACGTGCCGCTCGATCCGCAGCGACAACGTCTCCAGTCCCTGGGCGATGAGGAAGGCGTTGAACGGGGCGACGGACGGGCCGAAGTCGCGGAGCAGCTGCACCCGGGCCTTGAGCACGAAGGCCAGGTTGGCGCCGAGCGCGCTGCCCACGCCCAGGTCACGGGCATAGACCAGGCCGTGGTAGCTCTCGTCGGGGGTGTTGAAACCGGGGAACCGCTCGGGGTGCTGCGCGTAGTCGAACGTGCCGCCGTCGACGATCACGCCGCCGATCGCGGTGCCGTGCCCGCCGAGGTACTTGGTGGCCGAGTGGACCACGACGTCGGCCCCGTACTCGAACGGCCGGGACAGGTAGGGCGTGGGGACGGTGTTGTCGACGATCAGCGGCACGCCGACCTCGTGGGCGACAGCGGCCACCGCCTCGATGTCGAGGACGTCGCTGCTCGGGTTGGCCAGGGTCTCGCCGAAGAACGCCTTGGTGTTGTCCTGCACGGCGGCCCGCCACGAGTCGGGGTCGGACGGGTCGTCGACGAAGGTGACGGTCACCCCGAACTTGGGCAGCGTGTGCGCGAACAGGTTGCGCGTCCCGCCATACAGGCTGGGGGAGGCGACGATGTGGTCGCCGGCCTCGGCGACGTTGAGGATCGCCAGCGTCTCGGCGGCCTGACCGGAGGCCACGAGCAGCGCGCCGACGCCACCCTCGAGGTCGGCGATCCGGTTCTCGACGACCTCCTGGGTGGGGTTGGTGATCCGGGTGTAGATCGGGCCCAGCTCGGCCAGGGAGAACCGGTTGGCGGCCTGCTCGGCGGAGTCGAAGACGAACGAGGTCGTCTGGTAGATCGGCAGTGCGCGAGCGCCGGTGGCGGCGTCGGGGCTCTGGCCGGCGTGGATCTGGCGGGTGGCGAAGGACCAGCTCATGGTCGGGGACTCCTGGCTCGAGGGGTGGCGACAGGGGTGCAGGGCCGCTCGGCTGATCGGTCCCGCGCTTGCGAGCGCCCGCAACGGTGCGGAACTCGCCGGGTCATCACCCGGGGCACCCCACCGCAGGTGGAGGGTTGCCGCCCAGCGAGCCGGGGCTTGTCGCTGGGACTCATGACCTGAGCGATGTCTAGCAGGAGTGGAGGGCCGAAGTCAATGCGGTCAGTCTGCCCTGAGCAACGCCCGAAACGAAGATTCCACGGACCGCGAGGCACAGCGCCGGCCATCCCGTCGACACGGTGTCGAACGTGTGAAGTTGTGGCCCCCCTGAGGGCCACAACCTCACACGCTGTCGGGAGCAGAGGCCCGCGACCGCCTCAGCCGGCGAGGCTGACGGTGAGCTCGGTGTCGAGCGTGGCCAGGTCGCAGCGGACCAGGTCGGCCTCGGTGAGCACCCAGAGGTCGTCGCCGATGACGATGGTGCGCTGGACGTAGGCCCAGGAGTCCTTGTCGCCCAGTGACCGCTGCGCACCCTTGGTCACCTCAGCGCCGTCGACCTGGGCCGAGAGCACGCCGGTGAAGTTGCCGGAGTCCGTCTGGCTCCACATCTCGGCCGGCAGGAAGAGCTGACCGGTGGCGGGCCAGTAGGTGAATGCCCGGTGGTCCCACTCGGCGCCGGAGTGCGCGTCCTTCCAGATCACCTGGCTGGTGCGTCGGGGGTTGTCCGGGTCGCTGATGTCGAACACCGAGGCCTGCAGCCCGCGGGTCTGGCCGGTCTCGACGTCGGCGTCCTGCCCGATGCCGAGCAGCCGGTCGCCGTCGAGCGGGTGCAGGTAGGCCGAGTAGCCGGGGATCTTCAGCTCACCGGCGACCGCAGGGTCGGCCGGGTCGCTGGTGTCGATGAGGTAGAGCGGGTCGACCTGGCGGAAGGTGACGACGGCGGCCAGGTCAGCGGACAGGTAGCGCACGGACTGGATCTGCTCGCCCTTGCCCAGGCCGTCGACCTGACCGGTGGTCACCAGCGAGCCGTCGCGCTCGGCCAGCACGACCAGGGAGGACTCCGAGGCACCGCCCGACCCGTTGTCCTGCCGGGTCGTCGCGACGCGGAAGACGCCATCCTGCTCGTCGATCGCGAACTGGTTGAGCAGGTGTCCCTGCACGGTCCCGCTGGCCTGGTATGTCGTGTCGCCGGCCGAGCTGATGTCGAAGGAGTGCAGGTCGGTGGAGGTGGCCATCCCCCATGGGGCGATCATCGCGTCGCTGTCCCGGTCCCAGACCTCGGTCGGCCACGCGGTCGTCCCGACGACCAGCCGGTCGGTGGAGGCGTAGACCAGGTCGCCGGAGGCGACCAGCCCCGTCGTGGACGACGGCTCGATCCCGCCCTGCGACAGGTCCAGGGTGAGCACCGACAAGGTGGAGAGCCCGCTGAAGGCCGCCGGCCGGGAGATGTCGTCGCAGCCGACCAGCTGCTGGGTGTCGCCGGTGTTGCCGTCGGCGTCGGTGAACTGCACGTGCGGGACCCAGTCGTCGATGTCGGAGTCGGCGACGGCGGCGCGGTTGGCCTCGAGCGCGTCGTCCTCGGCGTTCAGCGAGCCGTCCTTGGGGTAGGTGAAGGTCAGGCCGGTGGGCTCGGAGACCAGGACCAGGCGCACGACCCCCTCGATCATCCGGGCCGAGCGGTAGCTGCCTTCGATCCGCGCGGACCCCAGGGTCCGGGGGGCCGCCGGGTCGCTGAGGTCGACGGTGGTCACGACAGTGCGCGAGGTCGGGAACGCCGGGCCGAGGGTGTCGGCATACCAGCCGTTGAAGGTGTTCCACTGCGTCGACAGCACAACCAGGGTCGAGCCGTCGAGCAGCAGCTCGGAGGCCGACTGGTCGCCGCCGACGCTGACCGTCGAGAGCACCGTGCCGGTCGCGACATCGACCACGCGCACCCGGCCGCCGACCGCGCTGACGATGATGGTGCCGTCGGTCTTGACCACGTCGGCCTCGTCGACGCCGACCTCCTGGGTGTTGGTGCCGGAGAAGTCACGACCGGGCTGGGGGGCCGACGAGGCGTCGCCAGAGGCCACGGAGACTCCCCCCGAGCTGTCCTCCATCGCCATGAGCGGGCCGCCGTAGCCATACCCGAACCCGAACCCGTAGGCGCCGACGCGCGAGGCGGCGTTGTCCTGGAAGTAGGTCAGCAGCTCACCGCAGTCGTCGAACTCCTGCAGGGCGGCCGCGACGCTGAAGGTCGTGGAGCCGGGGAGCGTCGTGCAGCCGGTGAGCAGGATCGGCACGGACAGGAGACCGGCAAGTGTGGTGCGCATACGCCTGTGACGCAGGTCACGTCGGACTGGTTCCGCGCTGTCTGTGGGGGTGTCCCCGCCGCCCCTCCAGTGGCGACCGTTACAGGTTGATCATGTGCCCGGCGACGCCGTGCAGCGCCTCCTTGACCGCCTCGCCCAGCGTGGGGTGGGCGAAGATCACGCGGGACAGCTCGTCGGCGGTGAGGTCCCAGGTCTGCGCTGCGGACAGGATCGGCAGCAGCTCCGTGGCGTCGGGGCCGATGATGTGCGCGCCGAGGATCTCGTGGTGTTCGGCGTCGGCGACGATCTTGGCAAACCCGACACCGTCGCCCAGCCCCATCGCCTTGCCGTTGGCCGAGAACGGGAACTTGGCGACCGTCACGTCATAGCCCTTGTCCCGGGCCTGCTGCTCGCTGTAGCCCATCGAGGCGATCTGCGGGTGGCAGTAGGTGGCCCGCGGGATGAAGTCGAAGTCGATCTCCATCGTCTCCGCGCCGGCCAGGGTCTCGGCGGCGACGATGCCCATCGCCTCGGCGGTGTGCGCCAGCATGAGCTTGCCGGTGACGTCGCCGATCGCGTAGACGTGGGGGATGTTGGTGCGGCCCCGCCCGTCGATCTGGATCGCGCCACGGTCGGTGGTCTGCACCCCGATCGCGTCCAGTCCGTAGCCCTCGAGCCGGGGGGCGAACCCGATCGCCGAGAGCAGCCGGTCGGCCTCCAGGACGCGCGAGTCGCCGCCGCCTGCAGGGCTGACGGTCACCTTGACGCCCGAGCCGGTGTCCTCCACCGACTCGACCTTGGTCGAGAGCAGCACGGTGACGCCGAGCTTCTTGTAGTGGCGCAGCAGCTCCTTGGACACCTCGGCGTCCTCGGTCGGCACCATCCGGTCCAGGAACTCCACGATGGTCACCTGGACGCCGAAGTTGACCATCACATACGCGAACTCCACCCCGATCGCCCCGGAGCCGGCGATGATGATCGACCCGGGCAGCTCCTCGTCGAGGATCTGCTCCTCATAGGTCACGACGTTGTCGCTGACCTGCACGCCGGGGATCATCCGCGTGGTCGCGCCGGTGGCGATGATGAGGTCGTCGAAGGTGAGCTCACGGGTCTGTCCGTCGTTGAGCGCGACCGACATCGCCGTCGGGCTGGTCAGCGTGCCCCACCCGTCGACCTCGGTGATCGAGTTCTTCTTCATCAGGAAGTGGACGCCCTTGACGATGGCGGCCGAGACCTGGCGGCTGCGCTGGTGCGTCGGCGCATAGGCCATCGACGCGTCTCCGGTGATGCCGTACTTGTCCTTGTCGTGCGTCAGCGTGTGCGCCAGCTCGGCGTTCTTCAGCAGCGCCTTGGAGGGGATGCAGCCCACGTTGAGGCAGACGCCACCCCAGTACTGCTTCTCGACCACCGCCACCTTCTTGCCCAGCTGGGAGGCCCGGATCGCGGCGACATACCCGCCAGGTCCGGCACCGAGGACAACGACGTCAAAGTGATCGGCCATGAGGTCAGTATGCCGTGGCGGGCGCGCGTGGGCAGGGGGTGGCGGGAGCCGTCCTGTCAGGTGAGAGCCCGCTTGACGCAACGTCAAGGTTGACAACTGCCGCGGCGTCAAGCATGGTGAGCACATGCGCAGCCTCGTCGTACTTATTACCGCAGGACGTGATCGGTAGCTTCACCGCCGACCGCGTCCTCCCCTCGTCTGCCCGCCGGGCCGAGGGGTTTTTTGTTGCCCGACGAGCCGCCGACCGCCAGACGCAAGGACACCACGATGAGCACGCAGACCGCGAGGACCGCACAGACCGGCCAGCTGACCGGTGCGCAGAGCCTGGTCGCCACGCTGCAGCGGGTCGGGGTCGAGCACATCTTCGGGCTGCCGGGCGGCGCGGTACTGCCGCTGTACGACGCGCTCTACGGGGCTGAGGGGATCCGGCACATCCTGGTGCGGCACGAGCAGGGGGCCGGGCACGCAGCCCAGGGGTATGCCGTGGCGACCGGGCGGGTGGGTGTCTGCCTGGCCACGTCCGGCCCGGGGGCGACCAACCTGGTCACCCCGCTGGCCGACGCCAACATGGACTCGGTGCCGATCGTCGCGATCACCGGCAACGTGGCGAGCAGCGCGATCGGCTCGGACGCCTTCCAGGAGGCCGACATCCGCTCGATCTCGATGCCGGTCACCAAGCACAGCTTCCTGGTCACCGACCCCGACCAGGTCGCACCGACCCTGGCCAGCGCGTTCCACCTCGCGGCCAGCGGCCGGCCGGGCCCGGTCCTGGTCGACGTCTCCAAGGACGCCCTCGTCTCCGCCACGGGAGGCACGCCCTCGCTGGGACTGTCGATGAGCGGCTACCACCCGCAGGTCGCGCCGGCAGCGGAGTCGGTGCGCGACGCGGTGTCGCTGATGCTGCTCTCGCGCAAGCCGGTCCTGTATGTCGGTGGCGGCACGATCCGGGCCAACGCGCACGCCGAGCTGCGCACGCTGGCCGAGCTGACCGGCATACCCGTCGTCACCACGCTGATGGCGCGCGGCGCGTTCCCCGACAGCAGCCCGCAGCACCTGGGCATGCCCGGGATGCATGGCACGGTCGCAGCGGTGGCGGCGCTGCAGAAGAGCGACCTGATCATCGCCCTGGGCGCTCGCTTCGATGACCGGGTGACCGGTGCGCTGGCCTCCTTCGCGCCGAACGCGCGGGTGATCCACTCCGACATCGACCCCTCGGAGATCGGCAAGAACCGCGCCGTCGACGTGGCGCTGCTGGGCGACTGCAAGGCGACCATCCAGGCGCTCATCCTCGAGTGGCACCGGCACCTGCACTCCGGTGCGGCGCCGGACTACGAGGAGTGGGCCGGCGCGCTGAGCCGGCTCAAGGCGCGCTATCCGCTGGGCTACGACACGCCGCCCGACGGCCAGGTCGCGCCGCAGCACGTCATCCAGCGGATCGGCCAGATCGCCGGCCCCGACGCGATCTATGTCTCGGGCGTGGGGCAGCACCAGATGTGGGCGACCCACTACCTGCCGTTCGAGAAGCCGCGCAACTGGCTCAACTCCGGCGGGCTGGGGACGATGGGGTATGCCGTGCCCGCCGCGATGGGGGCCAAGGTGGGCCGCCCCGCCGACGTGGTGTGGGCGATCGACGGCGACGGCTGCTTCCAGATGACCAACCAGGAGCTGGCGACCTGCTCGGTCGAGGGCATCCCGATCAAGGTGGCGATCATCAACAACGCCGCGCTGGGGATGGTCCGGCAGTGGCAGGCGCTGTTCTATGCCGAGCGGTTCAGCCACTCGGGCCTGCCCTCGATGCAGGTGCCGGACTTCCAGATGCTGGCGCGCGCCTACGGCTGCGTGGGGCTGCGCTGCGAGCGGCCCGAGGACGTCGACGCCACGATCGCGGCGGCGATGGAGGTCGACGACCAGCCGGTGGTCGTGGACTTCCGGGTGCACCAGGACGCCATGGTCTGGCCGATGGTGCCGGCGGGCACGAGCAACGACGCCCTCCAGTACGCCCGCGACCTGGCGCCCACCTTCGAGGAGGACGCCTGAACCCCTTCCCCCGCGTCACGGCCGAGCCACCAGCCGGACCCCGACAGCCACCCCGAACGCCAACCAGAAGGAGCTCATCATGAGCCGTCACGCACTATCGGTCCTCGTCGAGAACAACCCCGGGGTGCTCGCCCGGGTGTCCGTGCTCTTTGCCCGGCGCAGCTTCAACATCGACCACCTCGTGGTCGGCCCCACCGAGGACCCGAAGGTCTCCCGGATGACGATCGTGGTCAACGTGGGCAGCGAGCAGCTGCACAAGGTCACCAACCAGCTCGACAAGCTGATCGAGGTCATCCACATCGAGGAGCTCGACGACCCCTCGGCGATCCGCGACCAGCTGTGGGCGATCAACGACAACGGTCCCCGACCCGTGGGTGCCTTGGCCAACTCCTGGGCCTGACGGCCTGACGGCCTGACGGCCTGACGCCTCCGCGCGTCAGAAACCCCTCCCAAAATGCGCGACACACGTCAGAAACCCCTCCCAAAATGCAGAGACACCGGACGAGAGGCACACACACCGTGGCAACCATGTACTACGACGACGACGCCGACCTGAGCCTGATCCAGGACCGCGCGGTCGCCGTCCTCGGATACGGCAGCCAGGGGCACGCGCACGCGCTGTCCCTGCGCGACTCCGGGGTGGACGTGCGCGTCGGCCTGCAGGAGGGCAGCGGCTCGCGGGCCAAGGCCGAGGCGCAGGGGCTGCGGGTGGTCACGCCCGAGCAGGCGTGCGCCGAGGCCGACCTGATCATGGTGCTCGTCCCCGACCACAAGCAGCGCCAGCTCTATGCCGAGGCGATCGCCCCGCACCTCTCCGACGGTGACGCGCTGTTCTTCAGCCACGGGTTCAACATCCGCTTCGGCTACATCACCCCGCCGGAGGGTGTCGACGTCTGCATGGTCGCACCCAAGGGACCGGGCCACCTGGTCCGTCGCGAGTACGTCGACGGCCGGGGTGTGCCGGTGCTGGTCGCCGTCGAGCAGGACGCCTCCGGGCACGCCTGGGATCTGGCGCTGGCGTATGCCTCGGCGATCGGC
>CAWADV010000003.1:0-666428 GCA_963781115.1 uncultured Actinomycetota bacterium | reverse complement strand
GAGTGACGGGACTTGAACCCGCGACATCTGCGACCACAACGCAGCGCTCTACCTGCTGAGCTACACCCACCATGCTGCCCAGGGCTGGGCAACGCCGACCATCCTAACGGGTGGTCACGGGTGGTCGGCACGCTCCGACGGGGTGGTGCCGCCGTCGGCCACCCCGGGGAACGCCGCGTCGGCGACGACCTGGTCGGCGATCGCCTTCAGTGCGGCACTGTCCGGGCCGGGGGGCGCAGCGAAGACCGCCTGCCGGTAGTAGCGCAGCTCGTTGATGCTGTCCTGGATGTCGCCCAGCGCGCGATGCCCGCCGGTCTTGGCAGGTGAGGCGTAGTAGGCCCGGGGGAACCAGCGGCGAGCCAGCTCCTTGATCGAGGAGACGTCGATGATGCGGTAGTGCAGGTGGCCCTCGAGGCGAGGCATGTCACGCTGCAGGAAGGCCCGGTCGGTGCTCACCGTGTTGCCCCCCAACGGTGCCCGGCGGGGCTCGCTGACCCACTCCTGGACGTAGGCGAGCACCTGGTCCTGCGCATGGGCCAAGGTCGTGCCCTCGGCCAGCCGGTCGAGCAGCCCACTGTCGGTGTGCATCTGCCGGACGAAGTCCCCCATCACCGCCAGGGCGGCGTCCGGAGGCCGGATCACCACCTCGACACCCGCCCCCAGCACGGTCAGGTCGAAGTCGGTGACCAGGGCCGCGACCTCGACCAGTGCGTCCTGGGTGAGGTCAAGACCGGTCATCTCGCAGTCGATCCAGACGATCCGCTCACCCAGGGAACGGGGGGTGCTCGGCTCGCTCACGCCCGCCAGCCTAGCCGCGGCCCGCTAGTAGGTTGTCCCGCATGTCCACGCCCTCCTGGCAGCCCCCGCCCCAGCCGGCGTACCTCCCACAGCACCCCGCGGCATACCTCCCGCCGGCGCCCGTCACGGGCAACGCCACGGTCCGCCCGGTGCTGCGCCGCACCCTCCAGCTGGGCGTCGTGGTCACCCTGTTCGCGGTCGCCGCGCTGGTGCTGAGCCGCACGATCACCGAGAGCACCGGCCTGACCGGGGCACTCCTCGGCCTGCTCGCCGCGTCCACCGCGATCGGCATCGTCGTGCCGGTCTTCCTGTGGGTCGACCGGATGGAGGCCGAGCCGGCCCGGCTGATGTGGTTCGCGTTCCTGTGGGGCGCGCTGATCAGCACGCTGGGTGCGCTGGTGCTCAACCAGTTCGGCGTGGCGATCTTCGCCGGGCTCGAGGTCGACCCCTACCTGGCCGGCGCGGTCTTCGTCGCCCCCGCGGTGGAGGAGACGCTGAAGTGCGCCGGGGTGCTGCTGATCTTCCTGATGGCGCGCCGGGAGTTCAACGGCGTCGTCGACGGCATCGCCTATGCGGGGGTCACCGCCGCCGGCTTCGCCTTCGTCGAGAACATCATCTATCTGGGCACCTCCTACGCCGACCTGGGCACCCCCGGGCTGGTCACCGTGTTCATCGTCCGCTGCCTGGCCAGCCCGTTCGCCCACCCGATGTTCACCTGCTGCTTCGGCATCGCCCTGGGGTTGGTCGCGCACCGCCGCTCCCCCGCCTTCGCCTTCATCCCGGCGCTCGGGCTCCTGCTGGCGATCTTCCTGCACGGCCTGTGGAACTTCGGGGCTGTCTCCACCGGCCGCGGGTTTCTCGTGACGTATGTCGTGGTGCAGGTGCCGCTGTTCATCGCCTTCGTCTGCGTGCTCATCTGGGCCCGGCGACGGGAGACTGCGATGGTCCGCGACAACCTCACCGGCTATGGCCTCAACGGGTGGTTCACCCCGGCGGAGGTGGCGATGATCACCTCGCCCAGCGAGCGGCGACGCGCCCGGCAGTGGGCCAAGGGCGTCGGTGGCCAGCGCGCCCAGCAGGCGATGGAGGCCTTCCAGGACGAGGCCGCCGAGCTGGCCATCGCGAGGCAGCACCTCAACCGGCGCACCGCCGATGCCACCTGGGTGGCCCGTGAGCAGCATCTGCTGGCCGCGGTGCAGCAGCACCGCGCCGGCTTCACTGGCGTCGGCCCGCCGCGATCCTGATCCGCCGGCTCGCCTCGACCAGATCCTGCTTCTTGGCCGCCTTCTTGTCCGACTGGCTGCTGTCGCGGGCCGGCAGCTGCAGGTCCTGCTCGGCAGGCAGCCCGGCCTCCAGCTCGCGGGTCCGCTCCAGCTCGGCGTCGAACTCAGCCCCGAACAGCAGGGCCACGTTGGTCAGCCACAACCACAGCAGCAGCACGATGACCCCGGCCAAGGCGCCATAGGTCTTGTTGTAGCTGCCGAAGTTGGCAACGTAGAAGCCGAACCCGGCCGTGGCCAGGATCCACACCACGATCGCTAGCAGGGCGCCGGGACTGATCCAGCGGAACTTGGGCTGCTTGACGTTGGGCGTGCCCCAGTAGAGCAGCGCCGTCACCGCGACGACGATGAGGAACATCACCGGCCACTTGGCGATGCTCCAGACCTGCACGGCGGTCTCGCCCAGACCGACCACGTTGCCGACGGCCTCCGCCACGCCGCCGGTGAAGACCAGCGACAGGCCGATCAGCGCGACCAGCAGGAGCACCACGAGGGTGATCAGCAGCATCACCGGACGCAGTTTCCAGATCGGGCGGCCCTCCTGCACGTCATAGATCCGGTTCATCGCCCGGGAGAACGCGTTGACGTAGTTGGAGGCGGCCCACAGGGCTCCCAGCAGACCGGTGACCAGGGCCAGGCCGGCCCCGCCGGCGGTCTGCATCGAGTCGACGTACGACTCCAGCGTGCTCAGCGTGTCGCCGGAGACGCCCATCTCCCGGACCACGTCGAGCAGCGCCGTCGTGGTCTCCCGGCCCTGCCCGAAGACACCGAGCAGCGAGCTGAGGGCCAGCACGGCGGGGAACAGCGACAGCACGCTGTAGTAGGTCAGCGCGGCCGCCAGGTCGGTGCCGCCGTCGGCGCCGAACTCACTGACCGTGCGCTTGAACGTGGCCAGCCAGCCGGGTCGGCTGACGTCGGTCGGGCTCTGCGGCATCTGCGCCTCGGCCTGCTCGAACTTCTCGGTGTTGCGCTCCCGCTCCTTGGTCGACGCGGCCTGCGCGACCTGGGCAGGGGGTGGCTGTTCCTCGGGCACGGCTGACCTCCGGATCGTGGGGGTGGACTCCCGCCAGTGTGCCAAAGCACGCCTCGCCGCGCCGCCCGAGACATCGACCGCGCGGTGGGACACTAGCCCGATGGGAGCCCTGGGCGAGCGCAGCCGCGCTGGTCGTGGAGCGCGGCGCGCCGGTATGGCGGGCGCTGCGCTGCTCGCCGCTGCCGGGGCGGCCCTGGTGGCCCTGGCGGCTCCGCTGGCAGTCGCGCAGGGACACGCCTCGACGTGGGCTGACGACCAGGCCATCAACACCATCGTGCCGACCAGCACGACGACACCGACGACCACCTCGAGCTCGTCCACGACCTCGTCCCCCACCTCGACCAGTGCAACCCCCACACCCACCTACCGTCCTCCTCGCCCACCTCCCCCGCGACCGCCCACACCCACATCCACACCGACACCGACGCCATCCACCACGCCGGTGGCGCCCAGCCCTGCCTCCTCCTCGTCCCCCTCCTCGCGGTCGGCACCGGGTGAGGCGTCGACCAGCGCGGCCGAGACGGTTGACCTCGGCAGCCCGTTGACCGCCCTTCAGGCGCTGGCTCTCGGGGAGGTGCTGGGCAGCCGGGACGGAGTGCCCACTAGCCGGTCGGACGAGGCGTCGAGCGTGTCGTCGGCGAGCACCGCTGTCGCCGCGACGCCGTCTCTGCCGGACGCGCCGACGCCGACCCCCGCCGCTGGGCTGGCGCCGAACTCACCGGGCACCCCGGTCAACAGTGTCGCGCTGGTCGCGGTGGCGGGAGGGGCGCTGCTGGCCGCTGCCGTCGTGCTCTGGCAGGGCCGGGGCAGGGACCGCGACACTCGCCGCTAGCCCGAAACGTGTGTGGTGCGCCATCAGGGACTCGAACCCCGAACCCGCTGATTAAGAGTCAGCTGCTCTGCCAATTGAGCTAATGGCGCAACGACGGAGGACTCTAGCATCGGGCGCTCAGGCTGTGGAAATTCTCCCCTGGGCGCGAGAAGGCGAGGGCATCACCCCGCCCGGCGCGGCGCCATACTCGTGCGACAGGATGTGCGCCATGCGAGCACTGGTCAAGGTCGACGCGGGGCCAGGCCTGGAGCTGCGGGAGGTGCCCGAGCCCACGCCGGGGCCGGGCGAGGTCAAGGTGCGCGTGCTGCGAGCCGGCCTGTGCGGGACCGACCTGCACATCGAGGCGTGGGATGAGTGGTCGGCCTCGATGCTGCGGCCGCCGCTGGTCGTCGGCCACGAGTTCTATGGCGAGATCGTCGAGGTCGGTGCGGGCGTCTCGACCGGCACCGGCAAGTACGACCTCAACCCGGGCATGCGGGTCTCGGCCGAGGGGCACGTGATCTGCGGGCGCTGCCGCAACTGCCGTGCCGGGCGCCAGCAGATGTGCGTCCAGACCTCCAACCTCGGGGTCAACCGCGACGGCGCGTTCGCCGACTTCGTGGTCCTGCCGGCGCACCAACGTGTGGGTGCAGCCGCCGGACATCGACCCTGAGCTGGGGGCGGTCTTCGACCCCCTGGGCAACGCCGTCCACACCGCGCTGAGCTTCCCGATGAGCGGTGACGACGTCCTGATCACCGGCGCCGGACCGATCGGGGTGATGGCGACCGCCATCTCGCGGCACATCGGTGCGCGCTACATCGTGGTCACCGACGTGTCGGACTTCCGGCTCGAGCTCGCCCTGGCGGCCGGCGCCGACCGCGTGGTCAACGTGGCCCGCGATCGGGTGCGCCCGGTGCAGGACGACCTCGGCATGGCCGAGGGCTTCGATGTCGGGCTGGAGATGAGCGGGGTGCCCGACGCCGTGGCCGAGATGATCGACAACGCCACGCACGGCGCCAAGATCGCGATGCTCGGACTGCCGCGCAAGCCCTACGCGATCGACTGGGGCCACGTGATCACGCACATGCTGACGATCAAGGGGATCTACGGCCGGGAGATGTACGACACCTGGTACCGGATGACGTTCATGATGCAGACCTCTGAGGTGCTGCGCGACCGGATCCGCTCGGTGATCACCCACCGCTTCGCCGCGGAGGAGTGGGAGCAGGCCTTCGCCGCAGCCCGCTCGGGAGAGTGCGGCAAGGTCATCATGGACTGGAGCTGAGGAGGCACCCGTGTATGCACACGTCAAGGACGACCTGGCCGGCGAGCTCGCCGCGATCGAGGCCGACGGACTGACCAAGCGGGAGCGGCTGATCACCACGCCGCAGTCCTCGCACATCGGCACCACGGCCGGCGAGGCGCTGAACTTCTGCGCCAACAACTACCTCGGGCTGGCCGACCATCCCGAGGTCGTCGGCGCGGCCCGGGAGTCGCTGGACCGCTGGGGTTCGGGATGGCCTCGGTCCGGTTCATCTGCGGCACCCAGACCCAGCACCGGGACCTGGAGCGGGAGATCGCCGCCTTCGTCGGCACGCAGGACGCGATCCTGTTCCCGTCGTGCTTCGACGCCAACGGGGGCATCTTCGAGGTCCTCTTCGGGGCGCAGGACGCGATCGTCTCCGACGAGCTCAACCACGCCTCGATCATCGACGGCGTGCGGCTGTCCAAGGCCCAGCGGTTCCGCTACCGCAACCGGGACATGGCCGACCTGCGGACACAGCTGGAGGCCACCCGCGAGGCGGGCGCCCGGCGCACGGTGGTCGTCACCGACGGTGCCTTCTCGATGGACGGCTACCTGGCCCCGCTGGCGGAGATCTGCGACCTCGCCGAGGAGTTCGGGGCGATGGTGATGGTCGACGACTCGCACGCGACGGGGTTCGTCGGCGCCACCGGGCGGGGGTCGCACGAGGCGTGTGGCGTCTTCGACGGCTCCGTCAACCGGGTCGACATCATCACCGGCACGCTGGGCAAGGCGCTTGGGCGGTGGCAGCGGCGGGTTCGTGGCCGGGCCGCAGGAGGTCGTCGACCTGCTCAAGCAGCGGGCCCGGCCCTACCTGTTCTCCAACTCGGTGGCTCCGTCGGTGGTCGCCGGGTCGCTGCGGGCGCTGCAGATCGCCCGGGACTCCGACGAGCCGCGGGCCCAGCTGCGCCGCAACGCCGAGCTCTTCCGGTCGCTGATGACCGACGCCGGCTTCGACCTGCTCCCCGGCTCGCACCCGATCGTGCCGGTGATGTTCCCCGGCGAGGACGGCGCCCGCACGGCCAGCCAGGTCGCGGACGCGATGCTGCGGCGTGGGGTGTATGTGATCGCGTTCAGCTTCCCGGTCGTGCCGCGCGGCAAGGCGCGGATCCGGGTGCAGCTGTCCGCGGCGCACAGCGAGGACGATGTCCGCACCTGCGTCGCCGCCTTCGTCGCCTCCCGCGACGAAGTCACCTGACCCCTCACCGCCACACCCCCACCCCCGGACGCGCCAGGCTGCGACATACCCACAACCGGACGCGCCAGGCTGCGACATACCCACCAACCGGACGCGCCAGGCTGCGACATACCCACCGACCGGACGCGCCGGGCTGCGACATACCCACCGACCGGACGCGCCGAGCTGCGACAGGAAGCGCCAGTCAGAGCCAGCCGGAGCGCTTGAACGCCCGGAAGATCAGCAGGCAGGCAGTCGCCATCACCAGCAGCACAAGGGGATAGCCGAACACCCATTGCAGCTCCGGCATGTGGTCGAAGTTCATGCCGTAGATGCCGGCCACCATCGTCGGCACCGCGGCGATCGCCACCCACGCCGAGATCTTGCGCATGTCGGCGTTCTGTCGGACGGCGACTTGCGCCAGGTGGGCGTTGAGCACGTCGGTGAGGAGGTTGTCGTAGGTGTCGATGTGCTCCACCACCTGAAGCAGGTGGTCGGCGACGTCGCGGAACTGCAGGCGCATCTCGTCATCGCTGACCGGGCC
Organism: uncultured Actinomycetota bacterium; assembly: GCA_963781115.1. Lineage (GTDB taxonomy): Bacteria > Actinomycetota > Actinomycetes > Actinomycetales > Dermatophilaceae > Ornithinicoccus. Next base: position 659,481 of record CAWADV010000003.1, on the reverse strand, counting down.
GTGCTCGCTGTAGAGCACGGTCAGCGGCCTGACCAGGGGCGCAGCCGCCCGCTTGAACTCCAGCACTTCCCGCTTGAGGCGGTAGATGGTGGTCGAGTGCGTGGGGTGGCTGCCGCCGAAGACGGCCTCCTCGATGTCGTCGAGGTCCTTGGAGACCTCCGCGTCGATGTCCCGGTAGGTGTCCACAATCGTGTCCAGGACACCGTGGAACACAGCCAGCGGACCGTGGAGTCGGAGCGCCTCGGCGTCGCTGTCGAGGCGGTGCCGGACACCCGCGAGCGGTGCCACCTCTCCCCGACGCACCGTCACCACGAAGCGCTCGCCGACGAAGAGCATCACCTCGCCGGTCTCGATGTCGCTGGTCTCCTCGACATACCGCAACGTCTTGAGCACCGCGAAGACGGTGGCGTCGTACTTCTCGATCTTGACCCGCTGCCGGCCGTTGACCGCGTCCTCCACCGCGAGAGGGTGCAGGTTGAGCTCACTGTTCACCAGGGCGAACTCGGCGTCGGTCGGGTCCTTGAGGCCGATCCAGATGAACCCCGGCTCACCGGCGTTGAGGCGCGCGAGCTCGTCCGAGAGGTCGCCGCAGGGAGCGCGAACGCCGTCGCGATAGAGGGCCCGGTCGATGATCACGTCGGCATCGGCCCGCAGGCGCGAGGGCGGTTCACAGGTACAACCCGGTGCGGCCGTCTTCGACGCGTTCAGCCGCCACCGCGTGGATGTCCCGCTCGCGCAGCAGCACATACGCCCGCGAGCCGAGCTCGACCTCGGCCCGCTCGTCCGGGTCGAAGAGCACCCGGTCACCGATCTGCACCTGTCGCACGGTGGGTCCCACAGCGACGACGGCGGCCCAGCTGAGGCGCTTGCCGACGCTGGCGGTGGCGGGGATCACGATGCCGCCGCCGGAGCGGCGCTCCCCCTGCTCACCCTCCAGCGAGACGAGGACCCGGTCGTGCAGCATCCGGATCGGCAGGCTTCCGGGGTCGGGCCGCGCCGTGTGCGTCAGGGCCGGCTCGGCCACGGTGACGCTCAGCCCTTGTGGAAGATGCGGCGCAGGGTGCCCAGGCTGAGGGCCAGTGCCGCCACACCGCCGAGGCTTCCGGCGACTCGGTCCATCCGGACGCTGCCGGTGTCGTCGAACGCGGCCGCGTTGGCCTTGACCTTGAGCGACTCCACCTGCCGCCGCTTGAGCTCCGCGGGGCTGACGCGGAAGGCCAGCTCGTCAACGGTGCCACTGAGTCGGTTGCGGGTGGCGACCAGGTCTGCCTCGATCTCGTTGGCCGAACGGGTGGCGCTGCCGGACTTGCCTTTAGCCATCGTGCAGGGCTCCTTCGTGGATGGATCGCTCGCCTGAGACGATAACGCAGAACCCCTGGCCACTCTCCCTCGGAAGGTATGACGTGACTCGTCTGGAGCCCGGTACACCCGCCCCCGCCTTTACCCTGCCCGACGCCCATGGCAACGAGGTGTCGCTGAGCGACTTCTCCGGCCGCAAGGTGATCGTCTACTTCTACCCGGCGGCGATGACGCCCGGGTGCACCACGGAGGCCTGCGACTTCCGCGACAACGAGGCGGTGTTCACCGGCCGCGGGTTTGCGGTGGTCGGCATCTCGCCGGACTCCCCGGCGCGGTTGGCGGAGTTCGCCGCGCAGGAGTCGCTGGCTTTCCCCCTGCTGGGGGATGAGTCACGCCAGACGCTGGAGGCGTATGGCGCGTGGGGCGAGAAGATGAACTACGGCAAGAAGGTCACCGGCGTCATTCGGTCCACGGTTGTCGTCGACGAGAACGGCGTGGTCGAGCTGGCGAAGTACAACGTCAAGGCGACCGGCCACGTGGCCGCCCTCGCCAAGCAGCTCGGCGTCGACCTCGGCTGACCTCCGCCCCAACACCACCGAACGCGCGACCATAACCACCCGACCGGACGCGCCGGGACGCGACAAACCACCCGACCGGACGCGCCGGGACGCGACAAACCACCTCGACCGGACGCGCCGGGTCGCGACAGACCACCCGACCGGACGCCTGGGACTGCGGGTTGCGACGGCACCGAACGCGTCCTTTGCGGAGCATGGGCGACCGACGAGCGCAGCTGACAGAACGCCTATCAGCGGCGACTGTCGCCGAGCGGACTATCGGCGCTGACCGCGACATACGCTTAGCCGCTGGCGCTCGTGGTGGAACTGGCAGACACGCGGGGTTTAGGTCTCCGTGCCTTCGGGTGTGCGGGTTCAAGTCCCGCCGAGCGCACCAACGGACCTGCCGACGCGTTCCGTGGGCAGAAAACTCACTAGCCGACGCGTCCGGTCGAGGGGAAGCCCACCAGCCGACGCGTCCGGTCGAGGGGAACCCACCAGCCGACGCGTCCGGTCGAGGGAAACCCACCAGCCGACGCGTCCGGTCGGGGAGAGAGGGCGTCCTGTCGGGGAGGGGGGTCAGGCAGGGGAGGCGGTCAGGCCGGTGTGGGCCACGCCGGGCCGGAGCACCTGCCACCCCTGCCCCCAGGCCGCGACCTCGGCGACGACCACGTCGACCACCTCAGCCGTGACCAGCACCAGGACCGCCGGTCCGGCGCCGGACACGGTGGCCGCGTGGCCCTGTGCCCGCAGCGTGTCGACCGCATCCATCGAGGCGGCATAGACCGGTCGGCGCTGCTCCTGGTGCAGCCAGTCCTGGGTCGCGTCCAGGAGCAGGCTCGGCTCCTGCGTCAACGCGTGCGGCAGCAGCGCGGCCCGCGACACCTGGCGCACGACCTCCGGTCGCGGCACGTATGGCGGCAGCAGTGCCCGTGCGTGGTGGGTCGCCAGTCGGTCCTCGACCGGCAGCAGCAGGACCGGCTCGAGCGACTCGTGGAGCCGCATCCGGGCGGTGCGCACGGCGCCCTCCGACGGCATCCAGGACACCGTCACGCCGCCGTAGACCGACGCCGAGGAGTTGTCCGGATGCCCTTCGGCCAGGCCGGCATGGGTGTTGACCAGGGCCAGGTCGGCCTCGGTCAGCGCCCCGTCGCGGGCCAGGGCGAAGGCCAGCCCGAGACCGCCGACGTGGGCAGCAGCCGAGGACCCCAGCCCGGCTGACAGCGGCACCATGTTGGCGCAGTGCAGGTGCAGCCCCAGCCCAGCACGAGCGAGGTCGTCGACCCACGGCAGCCCGCAGGCGAGCAGCCCGCTGCGCAGCGCGGCCGCCACCAGGTGAGTGTCGTCGCTCGGCAGTGCGTCGGCCCCGACGCCGGCCAGCTCGACCACCAGCCCGGGGCGGTCGGTGACACTGACCGCATAGCGGTCGCGCAGCTCCAGCCCCAGCCCGACACAGTCGAACCCCGAGCCCAGGTTGGCCGAGCTCGCCGGGACCAGCACCCCCGCACCGTCCCCCGCCCGCAGGGTGCGCACAGCAGCACCGGGCCCGCTCACCAGCCTCACTCCAGGCCCAGCGCGCGGGCCGCCGAGACAGCGTCGATGCTGACCGTGGTCGGGGCGATCTCCTGACCGTCGGCGCCGCGCAGGGCCCACTGCGGGTCCTTCAGCCCGTGCCCGGTCACCGTGCAGACCACCGTCGCCCCCGGCGGCACCCGACCGGCCGCCGCCATGGCCAGCAGCCCGGCGACCGAAGCCGCCGACGCGGGCTCGACGAAGATCCCCTCGCGGGCGGACAGCAGCCGATGAGCAGCCAGGATCTGGTCGTCGGTCACGCTCTCGATCAGCCCTCCCGACTCGTCGCGCGCGGCCAGGGCCTGGCGCCATGACGCGGGGTTGCCGATCCGGATGGCCGTGGCGATCGTGTCCGGCTCGTCGACCGGGTGCCCGAGCACGATCGGCGCGGCCCCGGCGGCCTGGAACCCCCACATGGCCGGCCGGCCGGCCGCCGCCGCGACACCTCCGGCACCCGGCGCATCAGGGTCGGCGTACTCGCTGTAGCCCTGCCAGTAGGCGGTGATGTTGCCCGCGTTGCCCACCGGCAGGCAGTGGATGTCCGGCGCTGCCCCCAGCACGTCCACCACCTCGAAGGCCGCCGTCTTCTGTCCCTCGATCCTTGCCGGGTTGACCGAGTTCACCAGCTCGACCGGATAGGCCTCGGCGAGCTTGCGGGCCAGCGTCAGGCAGTCGTCGAAGTTGCCGTCGACCTGCAGCAGGGTGGCGCCGTGGGCGATGGCCTGGCTCAGCTTGCCCATCGCGATCTTGCCCTCGGGCACCAGCACCCCGCAGGTCATCCCCGCCTTGGTGGCATAGGCCGCCGCACTGGCACTGGTGTTGCCGGTCGACGCGCAGATCACCGCCTGGGCCCCCAGTGCGGCGGCCGCGGAGATGGCTGTCGTCATCCCCCGGTCCTTGAACGACCCTGTCGGGTTGAGCCCCTCGTACTTGACGTAGACGCTGGCCCCGACCAGCTCGGACAGATGCTCGGCCGGGATCAGCGGCGTGCCCCCCTCACCCAGGGTGACGACGGTCCGCTGCAGCGACTCGGGCAGCCGCGCTGCATACTCCGCGATCACGCCGCGCCAGTGGTGTGCCATGGGACAACTTTCAGGAGTGTGCATGAGCCGCGTCGAAGGTCGCTCCTGAGGTTACCGGGGGCGCAGGGCGGAGCCGGACACCCGCCGCCGACTCCCAGAAGTCCCGTCGGCTATAGGGCATTTGCCCGATGCGCGATGCGTGCCGCCGGGCCAGGCTGCTCGGTGAGCCTCGCCCTGCTCGCCGCGCCCTCATCGAAACCGGAGCTGGATCATGGTCAGCACGCGCACCATCGCCACCCTCGCCGTCCTGGCGGTCCTCGTCCCCAGTGCGGTGGGTGCCACCGACGGAGACGACCTGGGAGCACCCGGGGCGGGGGTGGCCGCGAGCGACCTGGCCACTGACACGCTCAAACCGATCACGCCGATGTCCCCGGACGACTTCGGCTCCCTCGACATCGGGGGGCTGGCCTACGCCGACCCCACCGAGGCACTGACCGTGATCGAGGCGCCCGAGCCCACGAGCAGCGGCTCGGTGGAGCTGGCCTACCCGATCGCGATACCGCCGGGGCACGGCATCACCCCGGAGCTGTCCGTGGGCTACAGCTCCGGTGGCGGCAACGGCTGGATGGGCCTGGGCTGGGACCTGTCGGTCGGCGAGATCACGATCGACACCTCCTTCGGCGCGCCGCACTTCTCCCAGGCCTTCGAGAGCGAGTCCTACCTGCTGGACGGTGACCTGCTGACGCCCAACGCCAACAGCCAGGACTGGGTGGCGCGGGCGACCGGCGACAAGTCCGACTTCGCCCGGCAGGTGGAGACCGAGTACGAGGAGATCATCCGGCACCAGGTCGGCACCGGCTGGCCGGCCGACTACTTCTGGGAGGTGCGGGGCAAGGACGGCGCGGTGCGCTGGTATGGCGGAACGCCCGACAGTGGTGGTCCGGCACCCACCACCCGGGGGACCATCGACGAGGACGCCGTCGTCCGCAACGACGAGAACCACATCGTCACCTGGCACCTCTCGGCGCAGCGGGACATCGGGGTCAACCTCATCCGCTACGAGTACGACACCGTCGACTACGGCTTCACCGGGACGGCGTGGGCCTCGGTGACCAGCTGCGACGACGACGTCGACCTGTGCGGGCAGCACACCTACCTCGACCGCATCCTCTACACCGACGCGACGTCCGCGGTGACCGGCTTCAACGGCGCCCCCTACGAGGTCGACCTCGTGCGCACTGCCGGACGTCTGGACCCAGTGATCGACGCCCGCCTGGGCTACGTCGACGTCATCACCGACCGGCTGACCCGCGTCGAGGTCAAGCACGCGCCCGCGCCGGCTACCGGCTCTGCGCGGACCTACACCGACATCGCTGCACGCTACGCGTTCGTCTACGACGACGGCCCGTTCGGCAAGACCCTGCTGCAGACCATCAAGCAGGGAGTCGCCGACATCCACGAGCACACCATCGACTGGTACGACGACCTGGGCGGCACGGCCACTGAGATGGCCGGGTTCGCCTCCGCCGTCGACTGGGACACCGGCACCGACGTCGCTGACAAGACCTTCCTGGACACCACGGCGGATGTCTCCGCCCTCGGTGGGGGGCAGTCCGACTCCGGCTCGGGCAGCATCTACATCGGGTTCAACCCGCTCACCCCGATGAAGACCGGCTCGTTCGGAGTCGGCCTGGAGCTCAGTGGCGGCGACAGCAAGGCGCTGGTCGAGTGGGTCGACCTGAACGGCGACAACCTGCCCGACAAGGTCTACAAGGACGAGACCGACGGCGGCTTGAAGTTCCGGCTCAACGACACCGGGGCGCAAGGTGAGAGGTGCGCGAGCGTGGGCGGAGACGACCACCAGGCACCTGCCCGGCCTGTCCAAGGACTCCACCTTCGCCTTCCAGATCTCCGGCGAGGCCTACCCACTCGTCGCGATCGGCGTCGGCACCGGGCTGGGCTTCTCCTGGACCAGCTCCTACTTCAGTGACGTCAACGGCGACGGTCTGGTCGACTTCATCCACCAGGGGACGGTCTACTTCAACCACCTCGAGAACGACATCCCCACCTTCGAGACCTTGAGCACCAACACCCCCATTCCGCTGAACCCCTCGGCCCTGCCCAGCCTGAGCAGCGACAAGCTGGCGGAGGTCTCCGAGACCCTCGACCTCCAGTCACCGCCGATCGACACCGTGCGCAGGTTCACCGTGCCCTTCACCGGCGCGGTGAAGATCTCGGCCCCGGTCTCCCTGGAGAACCCCGCCTCGGTCAGCGACGACGGTGTGCGCGTGGCGATCCAGCAGGACGGCGCGGAGGTCGGCAACGCCACGTTGCTGCCCGGCGGCCCCACCCAGGCCTTCACCGATGACATCCCGCTCGACGTCGAGGCGGGATCGCAGCTCTACTTCCGGGTCGGCGCCATCGACGACGGCGCCGTCGACGCGGTCACCTGGCAGCCGGTCATCACCTACCAGAGCCCCACCTGGCCGGAGCTGGACGCCAACGGGCAGTCCCAGCATCGCTTCGCGGCAGCGGACGACTTCACCCTTGCCGGACGGCCCGACGACTTCGTCGCGCTCCCCGCAGACGGCACGGTGCAGGTGGAGGCGACGGTCACCACGACGGCCAAGCTGACCGACGACGTGACGGTCGTGGCGCTGAAGCGTGCCCCTGACGGCACCGAGACGCGCACGGAGATCGGCGAGATCGCGGCGGGCACCGCGCCCACCACGCTGGCCGCCGTCGGGACCCTTCAGGCAGACCTGGTCACCGAGCTGGTGCCGGTGCCGGACGAGCCCGACCAGGAGGTAACCCGCTTTGACATGCTCTCGGTCTATCTCGAGGCTGACTCCCCCGTCGACCTTGCCGACCTGACCTGGGCGGCCACCCTCACCTACCTGGACGCCGCAGACATCGACGGCACACCCATCCCGCTCACCTACCCGGACGGGACGAAGTACTTCGAGCAGCAGGTGCGGCCGCATGTGGAGATCTACCCCAACGCCGAGGGCGACACCGGCAGCCGCACCACCGACGACCTGACGACCACGCCCGAGGTGCAGTTCGCGGTGCAGGTCCCGGCACACGACGACCTGCCGGCCTCCGTCGGCGCGGTCGTGGCGGTCAAGTCCAGCACCGGGCTGGTCGTGAAGAAGTCGACCACCCTGGCGCGTGGGCCGTTCGGGGTCTACACCTCCCCCGTCCTCGACCTGGGCACCCTGTCCGGCCCGGACCAGCAGTGGGTCGAGGTGCTGGTGCGGGACTCCGCCTTCAGCCGCACCGGCGTGGCGCTGGTCGAGTTCGACGAGATCGGCCCCGGCGACACCCGCACGGCGATCGACGACGTGACCCTGCGCTGGAGCGGGATGCAGGGCATCTTCCCGCAGGCCTACCGCGGCTGGGCCGTGGCGGGATACACCGCGGGCGCCGGCCTGCGTGAGACGGACCTGCTCGAGGACGCGTTCGTCCTGTCCGAAAACGCGGCCGACTACCCGACCGAGGTGCCGACGCGCGACGACGTCAGCCTGGACGTGGCCAACGCCCGGCCCTCCTACAGCTTCCTGCCCGCAGTGCCGGGCGGCACTCCCGTCGCGCCAGGGACGACCGAGGACCCGGTGCCGACGCCACGGTGGGTCGGCCCGCGGCCCTGAGCTCTTCGTCGACCTCGACACCATGCAGACGACGCGACTGGGCCTGGACAGCGTCCACTTCGACCTGGCCGGCAGCCAGAGCGGCGACGGTCGCGCAGCGCCGACCCGCCTGGGGATCACCGGGCCCGGCCTCACGGTCAGCTTCGGCATCGCGATCCTCGGCGCGTCGGCGGGCCTGTCACCCAGCTGGGGGCTGACCGACTTCGAGGACATGAACGGTGACGGCTACCCCGACGTCATCTCCACCGGCAAGGTGACCTACACCGACCAGCTGGGCAGCTACCTGGGCCCCCGTTCGGTCGACCGCACCTCGGTCACCAACCAGGACCTCACCATCTCGGTGAACGGGGGGATCAGCGCCGGCATGGTCGACATCGCCGCCAGCCCGAAGGGAAACACCAACTCGGTCAAAGGCAGCTCCGCCAACAAGTCGCAAGGCAACAGTGACTCCGGGCCCAACTTCTCCCTGGGCATCTCGGCCAGCGGCGGCTACTCCTGGAGCAGCCCCAACGCCTCGGTCGGCGACCCGCCCGGCGACTCGGACTACTCCGGCCAGGTGAGCACCCTGACCTCCGACTTCGGCGCCCCCGCGGGAGCCGAGATCCAGCGCGCCTTCGCCGACGTCAACGGCGACGGCCTGCCCGACAGCGTCTACACCACGGGCTCGGGCACCTTCGCCTTCTACAACCTCGGCTACGGGTTCACCCCCAAGGCGGCCAAGCTCAGCGCTGGTGGCTTCGAGTCCAAGGAGTCCGCCACCGGTGGGGCCGGCCTCGGCTTCAGCCTGCCGTATGGCGAGTTCGGCGGAGGTGTGAACCTGCTGTGGAACTACGACTGGTCCACCTACTCGTGGAACGACGTCAACGGCGACGGCATCCTCGACCGGCTGCGCCGCGCGTCGGCCAGCTCGATCAAGGTCGCCTTCGGCACCGGCAGTGGGCTGCGGCCAGAGGTGGGCTACGGCGACTTCGCGAAGGTCGCCGTCAGCCCAGGGATCGACGGCGAACAGCAGATCAACTTCGACCGCGCCTCGGGCATCGGCGGCGGCGCGTCAGCCACCGGATACATCGGCCCGCTGTGCCTGGTCGCCTGCTACCTGGTCATCGGTGGTGGCGGCGGCTACAACCAGGCGATCAGCTCCAGCAACGCCTCGGTCGAGGACCTCAACGGCGACGGGTTCGCCGACGTGCTGCTCAGCCTGAACGACGACAAGCTCAGTGCCTCGCTCAACCTGCAGCACCGGACCAACCTGCTGCAGGGCGTCACCAACCCGCTCGGCGGCTCGTTCGAGGTCGACTACGACCGGTACGGCAACACCACCGTCCACCCTGACTCGCTGATGGCGATGAGCCGGGTCGACGTCCGGGACGGCAGGTCGGCCGAGGAAGAGATCGGCGGGCGCTAACCACCGGTCACTACGCCAGCACGGTCACCTACGAGGGCCTGAACTACGACCGGGCACACCGTGCCTCCCTCGGGTTCGACACCGTCACGGTCCTGGAGCAGGACACCACCGCCAGCCCCGAGGTGGCGCTGCGCAAGACCGAGCACCGTTACCTCAACGACAACGTGTTCGTCACCGGCCTGCTGACCGACGTCGTGATGTCGGAGCCCGACGGTGACGACTGGTATCAGATCCGCGGCTCCAGCGTCACCTGGGGGCTGCGCGCCGTGCGCTCCAGCTCCGACGTTCCGGCCGACTTCGACGCCGGGCTTCCGGTGAACCTGGTCGCGACGCCACCCTCCTGGGCGACGACGCGCACAGCGTCGCTTCCCGCGGGTGGTCGATCGCGCCGCTGCCGGTCGTCCAGGACGAGTACTGGTTCGACGACGCGCCGTCTGAGGGTGGTCCGCAGCCACGCACGTTCAGCACGCGGACCGAGATGGACTACGACGGTCTCGGCAACGTGCTGGTCGAGCGCGACCTCGGTGCCCCCGATGACGCCTTCGACGACCTCGTCACCACGGTCACCTACACCGACTGCACCGACGACTGATTCCGTCACGGCCAACGGCTGCCTGCCCGCAGTCCAGCCCACGCCAGCCCTTCTGGTCCAAGGGCAGCTGCGTCAACTGGGCGAGCTATCCCACCGAGGTCGTGGTGCAGGGTGTGGATCGAGGCACGCGAGCTCCCGGTCGTCCTGCGGCACCGGAAGGCACCGACGGCGATGTGCGACAACGGCGCGGCCACGCGTGCTCGACGAGCTGGTCTCGCCCGAGACGTGGGCGACCACCTCGATGACCCTCAACGCCTACGGCGACTACCAGCTGGTCATGGCCCCGCTGGACGCCCAGGGCATTCGCTACACGGTGCGAGTACGTCTACGACGCCGACCGGCACAGCGACATCGCGCAGGTCACCGAGTACGACGTGACGGACGCGAACGCCGCAGCCGTGCTGGCCAGTGGGCCGAGCCCGGCCACTGCCACGGCCGGCACGTCCTCCTCGGCGACCTTCGACCCGTTGTCGGGTCGGGCGGCGTCCAAGACCGACGCCAACGGCGTGACGCGCAGCTTCGTGTATGACGAGCACGGCCGGATCGTCTCCGCGTCCGCGCCGTTCACGACCGGACCATCCAGCGACCTGGTCACCTACGAGTACCACGCCAACGACCCGGCCTACGGCTACGCGATCGCCCGGCACAGCGACAGCTTCGACGGCAACCCCTCCCCCGCGGCGAGCGACGCCGGAGGGCAGGACGCCACGGCGACGATCGACACCGTGACGTTCGTCGACGGGCTGGGCCGGGTGCGCCAGACCAAGCGGGACGCCCGGCTGTCCGTGGCCGGCGCCGCCGCCTCCAACACCCGCCAGGTGACCGAGGGCGTGGCCTACGACCCGCTGGCCCGACCGGTCGTGGACTTCGGCCCGACCGTGGACCCGGGCGCAGCCGCCGTGTTCAGCCCCGACGGGGACACCGGGCAGCAGACCGTCTCCACCTGGTACAGCTACGACCTGCTCGAGACGGTCACCGAGCCCGGCGACCGGGCGACTCTCTACGACTTCCCGTGGGAGACCTTCGACGGACCCGGCCACCGGCGAGACCAGCCCCCTGCTCGCCTGGACGGTCGTGACCGACCCGGAGCTGCGGGTGACCCGCATCGGCCAGGACGTGCGCGATGTGACGCGCTTCCAGATCGACCAGCCGGCGCCGCGCGAGGACGCCGACGGCAACCCGGTGGACCCACCGGACGACCAGGTCACCACCTACCGGGTGAACAGCCTCTCCGAGCTGACCTCGGTGGTCGACTCGGCCGGTCAGCTCTCGACCTACGGCTACGACCTGGCCGGGCGACCGACCCAGGTCTCGACGCCGGACGGTGGCACGGTCACCACGACCTACGACCTGGCCGGGCACCCGCGCACCATGGTCAACCCGGCCATGGCGGCCGCGGGGCTGCAGAGCTCCTACGGCTACGACCTTCAACCGGCTCACCCAGATCGACCACCCGGGCACCGTCGACGACGTCACCTACACCTACGGGCTGGACAACGCCGACGGTCGGATGACGGCCGGGCGGATCGCCTACCAGACCGACCGGACGCGGCTGATGCGACAACAGCTACGACCGCAACGGCAACGTGATCGGGCAGACCGCGGTGATGAAGCGGCACAACTGGACACCGGCCCTGACCGGAGCCCAGCTGGACGGCTTCCGCTACACGACGACCTGGACCTACGACGACCTCGGTCGGATCGCCACGGTCGGCTTCCCGGACAGCAAGTCGGTCTCCTTCCTGCCCGACTCCGTCGTGGTCGGCACGCTGACCTCACAGGCCCAGGTGACCGCTCTGCTGCAGACGGCCGCCCTGCCCGGTGAGACCGCGACCTACGACTACGACTCCGGCGGCCTGCTGCGCAGCATCGGCGGCGCCGAGCAGGGCACCCGCCAGGTGCCCGAGCAGCTGGCCCCGGATGCGCTGGGCGTGGTGAGAACGGTCAACGTGCCGCGTCGGACCACCCACGACTACACCTACCTGCAGGACCGGGTCTACGACCCGCGCCTGCTGGCGGTGCGGGACACGATGGGCAACGGCACGGCGAGCAGCTATGTCTTCGACCCCGATACCTGGTGGCTGACCGACCTGGACACCACCGGCCCGAGGCGGGCTGGAGCTCCAGGACCTCACCTACACCTACGACGCGGTCGGTCGCCCGAAGACGACGCTCAACGACCTGCCCAACGCCAACCGGGCGATCAACGGTGGCGACGGGCCTTCCAGGAGTACGAGTACGACGGGTTCGGCCGGATCGTCGGCGCTAGCCGGCACCTTCACCATCAAGGCCGGTGAGCAGCAGCGCTACAGCTACGGCGTCGAGTTCACGTCGCAGGCGCCGTACAGCATCGTCGCCAAGGACCAGGACGACGCCCTGTTCACGACCAAGGGCAAGAAGACGACCTCCAAGGTCAACCCGTTGACGACCTACTCCTTCACCCGCGAGCTGGGCACGGCCACCGGGCCCCTGCAGGCGGCCAAGGACACGGTCACCTATGCCGACAACAGCAAGCAGGTCTACCGGGCGGGCTACAACGCCAACGGCGAGGTGCAGTCGGTGCTGCTCGAACCCGGCAGCAGGGCCGAGCCCGACCAACATGTGGGACCGCAGCTACACCTGGACCCTGATGGGCCAGATGACCTCGGTCGCACGCGGCGCGGAGCTGAAGACCTTTGCCTACGACGACATGGGCACGATGCGGATCAAGGACGGCTCCCTGCTGACCCGGGACGGCGTCGTCGTCTCCCGAGCACGGCGGCGGTCCGGAGACCCTCTACCTCAACCCGTGGGTGACGGTGCGCTCGCAGAAGATCTACAAGCAGGTCAACGACGGCGACCGGGCGGTGATGAGCAAGATGGACTCCGGCGGCAGCTACGAGGACAAGCAGATGTATGCCCACCGCGACCTCGTGGGGTCGACCAACATCGTCAGCGACAACCAGGGCCGCGGCTTCCAGCGTCACGAGTACTTCCCGTCCGGGGAGATCTGGATCAGCGACCAGAAGGAGGAGATCCGCACGCCGTTCCAGTTCGGCAGCGGCTACTACGAGGACAGCGTCGAGATGATCCTGTTCGGCACCCGCTGGTATGACGTCGAGCGCGAGGTCTTGCTCTCTCCGGACTCGTTGCTGGTCACCGCCCCGCGGGTGCTCATCGACCAACCGGCGCTCGGCGCGGCCTACACCTACGCCGGTGCGGCGGCGACCGCCAACATCGACCCGACCGGCTTCGCCTTCTTCTCGGCGCACCAGCGCCTGGAGGTCAGGAAGCAGGACCAGGCCAACTTCGACAGCAAGGTCGCCTCGCTGATGGGCACCGGTGATGCCGGTGACGCTGCCCAGGCTGAACAGATGGTCAGCGACCGCAACGAGCAGGCCGACTCGCAGAACAAGGCGGAGTCGCTGCTCGAGGCCAACGCGCTGATCCAGATCGACCCGTTCAGCGGGGAGGTGACACTCGGTGCGCCCTATGGCGATCGGATGACGCTGCGTGAAGGCGACGTCGCAGCGGGCGACGACAAGGCCGCCGACACTGGCGTCGGTCAAGACGCCACCAATGCCAAGGGCGGTGTCAACAACGGCGACACCAATGTCGCCCAGGGCTCCACCTCGGCCAGTGTCGGCGACGACGACGCCGGCAGCGACGCAGGCAGCGGCAGCAGCAGTGACTCCGACAGCGCCGGGTCACAGAGTGACGCCGCCAAGCCCGGGGTGCAGGACAGATCGTTGAGCGACAGCTCTGGATCGGACGACTGAGGAGTGGTCAAGGCCCCGGCGGGCGTGCGACGGCACGCCCGTCAGGGCCGTCGCACTGTCGCCGCACCTCAGCCGAGCAGCCGCACCAGGTCGTCCGCCAGAGATCGAAAGGCGACACCGCGATGGCTGATGGCGTGCTTCTCGGCGGGCGTGTACTCGGCCAGCGTGCGCCCGTCCGGCAGCACCAGCAACGGGTCGTAGCCGAACCCGCCGGCGCCCCGGGGGCCCTGGCCGAGCACGCCACGCACTGATCCCTCCCGGACCACCTCTGTGCCGTCTGGCAGGACCAGCGCCGCGGCGCAGACGAAGCCGGCCGACCGGTGCTCGGCGGGCACGTCCCCGAGCTGAGCCAGCAGCAGCTGGTTGTTGGCCTCGTCCTTGGTCAGACCCGCAGCCTGGCCCAGCGACCCCGCCCAGCGGGCCGAGAAGACCCCGGGTGACCCGCCCAGCACGTCCACGGCCAGCCCGGAGTCGTCGGCCAGCGCAGGCAGCCCCGTGGCGGCGGCGACCGCACGGGCCTTGAGGAGGGCGTTGGCGGCGAACGTGACGCCGGACTCCACGACCTCGCCGACCTGCGCATACTGCTCGACACCGACCAGCTCGCGACCGATCCGGTGGAGCACGGGCGCCAAGATGTCGCGCAGCTCCTCGACCTTGTGGGGGTTGCGGGTGGCCAGCACCAACGGGTTGGTCACTGCCGGTCGGCCCCCGCCTCGTGGGCGTCGGCTCCGGCCACGTCGTCGCCGCCCAGGGCAGCGATCTGCCGGGCGGTCAGCTCGGCGCAGCCGGCTGCCCCGAGGTCGAGCAGTGCGTCCAGCAGCTCACGGTCGAACGGCACCCCTTCGGCCGTCCCCTGCACCTCGACGAAGCGACCGTCTCCGGTCATCACCACGTTCATGTCGGTCTGCGCGGACGAGTCCTCGACGTAGTCCAGGTCGAGCACCGGCAGGCCGGAGACGATGCCCACGCTGACCGCTGCGACCGAGCCGGTGATCGGCTCGGCCCCGGTCTTGACCAGCCCGAGCGCCTTGCCCCGTTCCACGGCGTCGACCAGCGCGACATACGCGCCCGTGATCGCGGCGGTGCGGGTCCCGCCGTCGGCCTGCAGCACGTCGCAGTCCAGGTGGATCGTGTTCTCTCCCAGTGAGGACAGGTCGACCACGGCGCGCAGGCTGCGCCCGATCAGCCGGGAGATCTCGTGGGTGCGGCCGCCGATTCGCCCCTTGACCGACTCGCGGTCGCTGCGGGTGTGCGTCGAGCGCGGCAGCATCGCATACTCCGCGGTGGTCCAGCCCAGGCCACTGCCCTTGCGCCAGCGCGGCACCCCCTGGGTGAACGACGCGGCGCACAGGACCCGGGTCGCACCGAACTCGACCAGCACGCTGCCCTCGGCGTGGTCGAGCCAGCCCCGGGTGATCCGCACCGTGCGCAGCTGGTCGGGCCGGCGTCCGTCGTGGCGCGGCTCTCCCGCAGAGGTCGTCATGACAGCAAGGGTATGGCGTCGCCGGAGCCCGCTCAGCACGCGCCTGCGACGGGGCCCGGTGTGGTCGGGGGGGTAGGTTCTGCGGGTGATCGTTGAGGTCGCCCTGCCCGGGCAGGACAGCGAGCCGACTGGCTGGGACGCCTTCATCTGCAGGGCGGGGCTGCCGGCTGTGTGGCGCTTCGACCTGCTGGCGGCAGCCGCACCGGACAGCTGGTGCCCTCCGGTGGTGGCGCTCGCCCGAGACGACCCGAGCGGTGAGGTCCTCGGTGTCCTGGTCGGCTGCATCCGCACGGCGACCACACGGGTCCGGCCGCGACGCGGGATGCCACTGGTGCTCGACCTGCGGCTGCCCGGCCGGGTCGCCTACCGGGAGTCCTGGGAGCTCGCGCCCTTCCTGGCCGGCAGCCAGCGGCGCCGCGCCTTGGCGCAGATGACCCGCGCGGTCGCTCGCCGGCTAGGCCCGCTCGTGCTCGGCTACGCCTACCGGACCGTCACCAGCGCCGCGCTGTCCGACCTGGACCACCGCACCGTCGTGCGACCGACCCTGGAGGGCACGGTGCTCCCGGTCCCGGACTCGCTGGACCAGTGGCTGTCCGGGATGCAGCGCCGTCGGGCCGGGTCGCTGCGCAGCAGGCTGCGCAGCCTGCCCGAGAGCTACCAGGTGTCCGTGGGGACCTCGCGCTCGGACCTGCCCGCCCGCGACGTCGTGGGTCTGCTCCGGGCCCAGGACGACCGGCTCGGTTCTGCGCTGGACCCCCGCGACATGCCCCGGGAAGAACACGTGGCTGCCTTGTTGGCTCAACCGGACGTGGTCACCGTGAGCTACCAGGACCACGACGGGCAGCTGCTCGCGGTCGGACTTGCCCTGGACACCCCGGATGAGCTGGTCAGCGTCTACTGGGCCGCGATCTCGCCGCAGGCTGGCGGCCCCAAACACGTCTACTTCGACCACTACGCCCGGCTGGTGCAGGTGGCGATCGCCACGCAGCGACCCTTGATGCGGGCCGGACGCGGGTTCGCGGAGGAGAAGAGAAACCTGCGGTTCAGCCCCGAGCCGCTGTGGTTCGCCGCTCGGCCGGCCGGTTCCCGGAGGTGAGCACCCCGGGGACCGAGCACGCAGCCCGCCGCTGGCCGCTCTCCCCACGCCTCACGGCGGTGTTGCTCCTGGCGCGCGGAACGTTCCGTCTGGTCAGCGTGGCCTCCCCGGTTGCCCTGGCTCCCACGTGGGGCGAGGCGGCCTTCGGCAGCACGGTCGCGGCGATCGGCACCTTCTCGTGGGTGATCCTGTGGGGCACGGGGGCCGAGAAGGTCGTCCTCAAGCTGCTCCCCCGCCATCCGGCGCTCGACCGCAGCGTCTCGGGCACCGCCAGCCTGCTGGTGATCGCGCCACTGCTGGTCGCGGTGTCGGCCGGCGCGGTGGGCCTGCTCGCCGCACCTGACCATGGCTTCACCGTGCTCGCCCTGGCGCTGGCCTGGTGCACCACCATCGGACTGCTCCAGCTCTCGGCCGCCCTGTTGCGACTGCGCGGGCTGCCGCAGGCCGACGCGCTGCTCTTCGGCACGGTCAGCGTCGGCCTCGTGGTGGCCACGACGCTGAGCGCAGTAGCTGACCTGTCGCCCACCACCTGGCTGACCCTCATCGTGGTCACCTCGCTGGCGTCGGCGACCGGCGCACTGTGGGTCGCCGCTCGCCGTGCCCCCGCCGGTACCCGTGCCAGAGGGCGCGTGCGGCAGCTCACCGCACGCCAGATGACGCTGCTCAGCGCGACCGAGGTGCTGACCCAGGTCGGTGTCTCGGTCGCCTTCGTGGCGCTGCAGCTGGGCGGGAACCCCGTCGAAGCAGGTCGGTTCTACATCGCCATCTCGCTGTCGGGGCTGGCCTGCGCCGTGGTGCTCTACCTGCTCCGGCTGAGCCAACCCATGTTGTCCCTGCGCTACCACGCCCTGGGCAGGGAGGCGGCCAGAGCCCAGGCGCTGATGGCCAGCCGATGGGGGATGGCGCTGGCCCTGGGGCTGCTGCTGGCCGTGCCGGCGACGCTCTGGGGCCCCTGGGCCGTGCTGGCCGTGGTGACCCTGGTCGAGGTGCTGACGCTGTGTGCCCGGCTGGTCGCCGTCAACCATGTCGAGAACTCCGACGGCCGTTCGCTGCGCATCACGGTCGGCTCGAGTGCTGCCGGCCTGGTCGTCTCGCTGCTCGCCCTGCCCCTGGTCATCGGCCGCGATGCGGCCTGGGCGATGGGGCTCGTGGTGGTCGGCACGTTTGCGGCAGCGCTGACCATGGCCGTACTCATCTCTGCCGAGGGAGTCTCGCGCGAGCGTTGACCAGCGGCATAGGGTGGACGGGTTCATTGGGAACTCTGGGGATTGGGTGGGTGAGGCGCGCGGCACGGTGAGCGCGTCCAGACAGCAAGGAGCACGCATGAAGGTGGGAGTCACTGGAGGCAACGGGTTCATCGGCCAGTACGTCTGCGAGGAGCTGGTGGCCCGGGGCTACGAGGTCCTTGTCCTGGACAGCCACGGCCGGACGCCCGGCCCGGGTTTCGAGACGATGATCGGCGACATCCGCGACGACACGGCGATGACCGAGCTCGCTGCGCACGTCGACGGCATCATGCACCTCGCGGCGGTGCTCGGCACGCAGGAGACGATCCAGAACCCGCGCCCCGCTGCGCTCACCAACGTCATCGGGGGTCTGAACTTCCTTGAGGCGTGCGCGCAGTACGACCTGCCCGGGGTGTACATCGGGGTGGGCAACCACTGGATGAATAACACCTACTCGATCAGCAAGACAGCCGTCGAGCGGTTCGTCGACATGTTCAACAAGGACCGCAGCTCCCGGGTCAACGTGGTGCGCGCCGTCAACGCCTACGGTCCGCGGCAGTCGGCGGCGGCGCCGTTCGGCCCGAGCAAGGTCCGCAAGATCACCCCTGCAGTGGTCTGCCGGGCACTGTCCGGCCTGCCCGTCGAGCTGTATGGCGGCGGGCACCAGATCTCCGACATGGTCTGGGTGGGCGACGTCGCCCGCACCCTGGTCAGCGCGCTGGAGCAGGCCGCTACGGGCGTGGTGGTCCCTACCGTGGAGATCGGGCCGGTCGAGTCCACCAGCATCCGGGCGATGGCGGAGCTGGCCATCGCCAGTTGCGTCAGCAAGGGCTACCAGCAGGTGCCCATCGTCGACCTGCCGATGCGGCCAGGTGAGAACGCCGGGGACGTCGTGCGAGCCGACGTCAGCACGCTGCGGGCGGTCGGGATCGACCCCTGCGAGCTGATGCCCCTGGAGCGTGGACTGGAGCTCACGATCGACTGGTTCATCCAGACCCGGGGTGAGCACTGGCACCAGCCCGCGCCCGCCCTGCTCGCCGGCGCTCGATGACGGTCCCGGCCAGCTGGCCGGTGCGCGAGCTGTCCGTCGTCGTCCCCTGCCTTAACGAGGAACCGTCCCTGGCGCAGTGCTACCGAGCGACTGTCGACGCGCTGGGACACCTGGACCTGGAGCTGCTCTTCGTCGACGACGGCAGCACCGACGGGACCCTGGCTCTCCTGCAGCGGCTCGCCGAGCAGGACCCTCGCGTGCACTGGATCTCGCTGCGCCGCAACTACGGGTTCGAGGCTGCCTTCACCGCGGGCTACCGGCACGCCAGCAAGGAGTGGCTGGTGCACCTGGACGCGGACCTGCAGTTCCCGCCGGGCCAGGTCATCGCCCTGACCGAGGCAGCACAGGGCATGGACGCCGTGTTCGGTGCCCGCCGCCAGCGAGACGACCCGCTCGTGCGCCGGTGGGGATCCCGGGTCCACGCGACGATAACTCGCCACCTGCTCGGCATCGAGCTGCCGCCGGGCGGCACCACGTTCCGCCTGGTGCGCAGCGAGGTGGCCCGCGAGGTGGTCGACCTGCGCCTCGGCACGCCCTACTTCCTGGCCACACTGCCCCGGGTCACGGGGCGGTGGACCGTCGTGCCCGTCGAGCACCGGCCACGCAGCCAGGGTCGGTCCCGGTTCACGCTGGCCACCTTGGCCGGCCACGGGATGGACCTGTGGGTGGGTTTCTCCCACCGGCTGGCGCACGGTGCGGCCATCCTGGCGTTGGTCGCCGCTGCCCTCCTAGCGGTGACGCTCGGGCTGTTCGCCGCGCAGGTGGTCGGGACCGCTGCCCTGCTCGCCGCACTGGCAGCCGGGGTCCTGGTGCTGCTCATCGCCGTCGCCGCGGCCCTGCGATTCCTGGTCCTGCTCGGCGACGACCGGGCTCGCCCGGAGCAGTACTACATCGCTGACTCGTGGCTCGGTGAGCCGTGAGCACGCTGCTGGTGATCGGTGCGGCTGACGGTGCACGACGGGCCTACCGGGTGATCGCCGAACGTGGCTGGCGCTCCGTCGCCGTCGACCGCGACCCCGACGCTGCGGCCGTGCCGCTGGCCGACCGCTACGTGCAGGCCAGTACGGGCGATCCGGCGGCGATCCTGCGAGCGGTCAGGCAGCTCGACCCGCGGGATCGGCCCACTGGTGTCCTCGCCCCGGCGTCCGATCTGGGCCTGAGCGCTGCCTTCGCGGTCGCGGAGGCGTTGGGGCTGCCGACCGGGCTCACCGCCGAGGCGATCCGCGCCTCGCAGGACAAGGCCTGGCTGACCGAGCAGTGCCGCATACGTGGGGTCCCGGTGCCCGGCGGGGTCAGTGGTCAGCCCGGTCCGAAGCTCACCGCTGCGATCTGCGCACTTCCCGGCCCGTGGGTGGTCAAGCCCCTGGATGCCCAGAGCAGCCGCGGGCTGACCCGGGGCGTGCTGGTCGCGCAGCTCGCCCACGCCGTGGAGCACGCGAGGCGACACAGCCGCTCCGGGCAGGTGGTCGCCGAGACCGAGGTGCTCGGTCGACACCTCACGGCGGAGTGCGTCGTGGTGCAGGGACGGGTTGCCTTCTCCGGGCTGTCCGAGCGTCGGCTGACCCCTGCGCCGCTGGCGGTCACCACCGCACACGCGATGGACGAAGCGCTCGACGCGGACCTCGGAGCCGAGGCTCGCGACCTGATGAACGCCGTCTGCTCGCTCACCGGCTATCGCTGGGGCGCGCTGACGGCCGACCTGGTCCTGGCTCCAGCGGGACCGATGATGCTGGTGGAGGTCGGGATGCGCACGGGAGGCGACCCACTCGGGGAGCTCTGTCGACTGAGCTATGGCGTCGACACGGTCGCCGCGTCCGTCGCGCTGGCAGCGGGACGGACCCCTGACCTCACCCACTCCCCCCGGCGGGCCGCCGTCGCGGAGATCTTGCAAGGGCAACGGAGCGGCGTCCTGCGATCGGTCTCGGGGTGGCCGTCCGCCGGTGGCCCGGCCCGGGTGGACCTCTGCGTGCGCCAGGGCCAACACCTCAGGCCGATGACCACTCTGGCCGACAAGTGGGGCTCGGTGCTGGCCACCGGACCCAGCATCGAGCACGCTCGTGCGGCGGCACGATCGGCCGCAGAGAGTCTGCGGTTCGAGCTCGCGCACCCCGTGAGCGAGGTGGCCGGATGAGCGCCGCAGCGCGGTTCCTGCTGCTCAGCGCCGGCGCAGTGCTGTCGGCGGCGCTGGTCGCCGTCGTGCTGACCAAGGACGTCGACAACCTGGGCATCTTCCTGCTCTCGCTGGTGCCGTTCGTGCTGGCCACCGAGGCGATCGCGGTGCTGCCGACGCGCTGGGTCCGTCACGGGCAGGTGCAGGCGGCCCTGGGTGTCCTGGCGTTCCTCGTGGTCTATGCCGGCTTCGTCCCGCGGATGTTCGGCAGCTTCTTGGACGAGAGCTTCGATGGCTTCTACGAGCTGGTCCGGGTGTTCACGCCCTACCTCATCCTGGCCTTGGCGCTCGTCCTGCGACTGGGGGGCGGACAGGGTCGCACCGTCCGGCGGCTGTCCTACGCCGCGCTGCTGGTGATGCTCTCCGGCCTGGAGGACCTGATGTTCTGGGTCTGGCAAGGAGAGTCGCCGCCGGAGCTGTGGACCTGGGCCGACCACATCACCGTGCGTCTCGGGCATGTCGCCACCCTCGGTGAGGCAGTCGCCCTGATGACCGTGCATCTGCTCCTGGCCGCGGGGATGCTGCTGGTCCCGGACCGCTGGTGGGACCGCCTCACCGCCCGTCTCCTGAGTCGATGAGCCTGCTCGACCCACGGACCGACCTGCAGCCCGCCGGGTGGGTGGACTGGATGGCTCGCACCGGCCGGAGAGCCAACTGGTCGTGGCCGATGCTCAGCGCCGCCTCGAGGGACTGCGACGGACGGCTCTTCGTCCTGGCACTGCCCGGAGCCGACGGACCGAGCGCCGTCGTGGTCGGCCAGGTCGCTGTCAGCGTCAGGGAACGTGGTGCCGGCTATCTGCACCTGCGGCATCCCACGTCTTCCGCTGAGTCCCCCCTGTGGGTGGCGCCAGGACGCCAGCACGTTCGACGAGAGCAGGTGGCGGCGCTCGTGCAGGCCCTGACGGGTGGCTGGGGTCGCCGGGTTCCCGTGGCGTTGTGGCGTCAGCTGGATGCCGAGCAGTTGGCCCTCCTGCCCGGCGTCGTGCAGGTGCGTGCCAGCGAACCGGTGGCCGTGGTCGACCTGGCCGGGCAGGGCTACGAGGACTGGCTGTCCCGGCTGGCCCAGAAGCGGCGCAGCAGCCTGCGACGCCAGCGGCGCCGGCTGGCCGAGACCGACGTCCTGGTCGACCGAGCCCCCCTCAGCCTCAGCCATGACCTGCGAGCCCTGGCCGAGCTGGCCCGGCTCAACCACGACAAGCACGCTGGCCATCGCCGCGACCGCGCGGTGGGACCGCGCTCGCCCGGGTGGCTGCAGGCGCTGGCTGAGCACGGTGGCGCGACCCTGCAGAGCTACCGACATCCCGACGGGAGCCTGGACTCCTTCGCCCTGCACCTCGACCACGACCGTCTCCCACTCACGCTCGCCTGGGCTGGTGACCCCGACCGCGCCAGGGCCTACCCGCACACCTACTTCGACCAGGTCTGCCGTCAGGTCGAGGCCTGCACTTCCGCTGATGCGCAGGGTTTCGTCTGGGGCAAGGGGATGGCCGAGCTGAAGGAGCAGCTGGGTGCCCGGCTGGTGCCGCAGCTGGCCGCCGTCACCCTGCTGCGGGGACCGGTTCGCGGGCGCCGACCCGACCAGGTCCGCACCCCATAGGGTGTGTCCAGCCGTGAGCGCCAGACTCGCTCTCTGAGGCGGAGGAGCTCTCCATGACCGGACGTCCAGTCCCGATGGGGCGGGGTCGCGCAGTCGCTGCTGCGATAGTCGCCGTCGCCTCCCTGATGACCATCTCCCCCGCGCAGGCCTGCGCCTGCGGAGGCATGGTCGACCAGCAGGGCTTCGACACCACGGTCAACGGCGAGACCGCGGTGATCGTGTGGGACGGCAGCACCGAGATCGTGACCGTCCGGCTCGACGCCACCTCCGAGGCCACCGACGCCGGGCTCCTGGTCCCCACGCCGGCACCTGCCGAGGCCGCCCTGGGTGACAACCGGCTCATCGAGGACCTCTGGCAGCACTCGCTCCCCCGCCGGGAGGAACGGGTCCACTGGTTCGGGCCGCCCGCGCTGTTCGGCGGCGCCGGTGGCGACGGCACTGCCGGGGCACCTGAGGCGGGCGGTCAGCGGCCGGGTGTCCAGGTGCTGTCCGTGCAGGACCTCGGTCCGCTCGAGGCGACGATCCTCACCGCTGACGACCCCGAGGCGCTGGACACCTGGCTGGTCGAGCACGACTACCAGATGAGCGACGCCTTCAGCGACCTGGTCACGCCCTACATCGACGAGGGCTGGGCGTTCGCCGCGGTGCGACTCACGACCGAGGGTCAGGCGCTGGACGGTCAGCTGCCCCCGATCGAGCTGACCTTCCCCTCGGACCAGGCCGTCTATCCGATGCGGATGTCCCGGGGTGCGCAGGTGGCCCAGCAGACCCGCACCTATCTGCTCGCCCAGCACCGGATGGAGCGCACCGACCGCTCCGCGGACGAGGCAGGCGGAGCGAGCACCACGTTCGCCGGACTGGTCGACCCCCTGGCGGTGACCTCACCGGTGCTGCGCCCGCTGCTGGAGGACACCCCCTACCTGACGACGATCGACCAGGCCTTCCCCACGCCGGCCAGACAGGTGCTCTCCGACTTCACCTTCGCCCCGGCCGCCGACGACACCCCCTACCAGCAGGTGATCTACACCGACACCTACCGGGTGCCGATCGACGTGGCCATCCTCGCGCTGGCGTTCGCCGTGCTCCTGCTCGGCGGCCTGGCCGCCATCGTGCGCAACCGGCGCACGCCGACACTGGCGTCGCGCCGCATCCGCGAGGAGCTCAGGACCCCGCCACGCTGACCTCGACGGTGTGCCAGCCGGTGGCCCCATCGGGCGCCGGGGCGGCCAGTGCCTCGGTCTGGGTCTCCCCGGTCGTGTCGGTGGCCCGGACCCGGAGGGTGTGCTCTCCGGGCTCTGCCTGCCAGACCAGGCTCCACTGCCGCCAGCTGTCGATGGAGGGCTCCAGGGCGAGCGTCGCGTCCTGCCAGTCCCCGTCGTCGACCTGCACCTGCACGCCGTCGACACCGCGGTGCTGGGCCCAGGCCACACCCGCGACCACGACCTGGCCGGCGTTGACGTCCTCCCCCTCGCGCGGCACGTCGATCCGGGACTGGGTCTTGATCGGGCCCCGGGCCGACCACCCCTTGTCCGTCCAGTAGCCCATGTCCTGCTCGAACGTGGTGACCTTCAGCTCGGTCACCCACTTGGTGGCCGAGACGTAGCCATAGAGCCCGGGCACCACCATCCGCACCGGGAAACCGTGCTGGACCGGCAGCGGCTCGCCGTTCATCCCGACCGCGAGCAACGCGTTGCGGTCATCGGTGAGGGCCTCGAGCGGGGTGCCCGCCGTCCAGCCGTCAGCGCTGGTCGACAGGACCATGTCGGCCCCCGGCCGCACGCCTGCGCGGCTGAGCAGCTCGCGGATCGGCCACCCGGTCCAGACCGCGTTCCCGACCAGCGGGCCACCCACCCAGTTGGAGACGCAGCACAGCGTGACCAGCGCCTCCATCATCGGCTCCGCGACCAGGTCGGCGTAGGTGATCTCCACCTCGCGCTCGACCATCCCCCAGACCCGCAGCCGCCAGGTCTCGGGGTCGACGATGGGCTCGGCCGGAGCAGTGTCGATCCGGTAGAACTCGCTGTTGTCGGTGACGTAGGGCGCCTGGCCGGGGTGACCCTGCTGCGCCCCGGCCGGCACGCTCACCGGAGCAGCGACACGCGGCAGGCCGAGGGCCTGCCGTGCCGTCTCGACGACTTCCGCCGCGCGGCTCAGCGCTCGCCCGGCCGCGACGGCGAGCAGGCCGGCGATCGTCAGCCCCCCGGCATATCCGACGACAGCCCGCCGAGACGGTGCGGCGCTGTCCTCGGACAGCCCGGTGCTCGAGCCGAGCCGGCGCCACAGCCAGGTCAGCACCAGCATCCCGGCCACCACGCCGAGCACGGTGGGCACGATGTCCAGCACCGAGGCACCGGCCCGGGACAGGACGGCGGCCACGCCCACGACGCCCACGAGCGCAAAGAGCACCAGCCCCAGGGTCCGGCGCCCTCGCGGACGGCCCGGGCGGGGCGCGCCGATCTCCCCGACCACCGCGCAGACCAGCGCGAGCACCACGGCCATCCCCGCGAACAAGGCGATCTTGTCGTTGGTGCCGAAGGAGGAGACCGCGATGTCCTTGAGCCAGCCGGGCGTCCGGTCGATGAAGCTCGAGGCGACGGCGAGCAGCGGCGAGGAGGTGCCGTCGCTGAGGAACCCGCGGGTCAGCACCAGCGCACCCAGCTCGGCGACGCCGAGCGTTACCGCACCCGCCGCAACACCACTCAGCGGGGCGGCAACCGGGGATCGGTGAGGACGGGCGGGGCTCATCTGCCTAGTGTCACACCCCAGCCTCCCGGGTAAGGGTCCGCGGTCGCCCACGACTCCGCCTCGCGACCGGCCTCCCGCCGGGCGGCGCCTGGCACCGCGCCACAATGAGGATTCCAGGTCCGCCGACCGAGAGGGGTTCGTCGTGTCGTCACAGCCCACGGCAGACGCCCCCCGCTCGACCCCGACGGGGACCGACCCGTCGATGCGGGAAGCAGCGGACATCGCGCGCGAGCTCGGGGTCGAGCTTGCGTCCGGACTCAGCGGGGCCGAGGCGGCGCGGCGGCTCGCCAGCGACGGGCCCAACCAGCTGCGCTCGACCCCGAGCCGGTCGCTGTGGAGCAAGGTCCTGGCGCAGTTCCAGGACCCGCTCATCTCGCTGCTGCTCGTCGCCGTCGTCATCTCGGCTGTGGCGTGGTTCGTCGAAGGGGCCGTCGGGCTGCCGGTCGACGCCATCGTCATCGTCGTCGTCGTCGGGCTGAACGGCGCGCTCGGGTTTGTCCAGGAGAACAAGGCCGAGGACGCGGTCGCGGCACTCCAGACCATGACCGCCGCGAGCTCGACCGTCCTGCGGGACGGCGTCCTGGCGACCATTCCCTCGGCGCAGCTGGTCCGAGGGGATGTGCTCGTGCTGGGAGAGGGGGATGCCGTCGGCGCCGACGCCCGGCTGTTCCAGGCCAGTGGGCTGCGCGTCGCTGAGGCGTCGCTGACCGGGGAGAGCGAGGCTGTCACCAAGTCCGTGGCGACCCTGCCCGAACCCGTGGGCGTCGGCGACCGGATCGACATGGTCTTCCAGGGAACGGCCGTGGCGCAGGGCGTCGGGCGTGGCGTCGTCACGGGCACCGGCATGGCGACCGAGATGGGCGCCATCGCCCAGCTGCTGGACGACACCGTGGAGGAGCCGAGCCCCCTCCAGCGGGAGATCGCGGCAGTCTCCCGGATGCTCGGCATCGCCGTCGTCGTGATCGCCGTCGTCGTGATGGCTGTGACGGCGCTGGTCAACGAGGTCTCCTCGCTCGGTGACCTGGTCACCGTCCTGCTGCTCGGAGTCTCCCTCGCCGTGGCAGCAGTGCCCGAGGGCCTGCCCGCCATCTTGTCCGTGGTGCTGTCGATCGGCGTCCAGCAGATGGCCCGGCAGAACGCGGTCGTCAAGCGTCTGCACTCGGTCGAGACCCTGGGCTCGGCCTCGGTGATCGCCTCGGACAAGACCGGCACGCTGACCCAGAACGAGATGACCGTGCAGCGCGTGGTCACGGCCTCGGGCTCGCTCCAGCTGACCGGCACGGGCTACCAGCCCACCGGGGAAGCGCTGCACGACGGCGCGCGGGTCGATCCCACCAGCGACCTGGCGCACGAGGCGAGGCTGGTGATCGGTGGCGGGACGCTGGCCAACGACGCCCAGGTGCTCGAGCACGACGGCGTGTGGAGCGTCCAGGGCGACCCGACAGAGGCAGCCTTCATCGTGGCCTCGCACAAGCTCGAGGGGACCCGCGCGGGCATCGCCGCCTACGAACGGCGCGGCGACGTGCCGTTCACCTCCGAGCGCAAGCTGATGTCGGCGCTGGAGTGGCACAGCGGGCAGGCCAGGTTCGGCATCGTGACCAAGGGGGCACCGGACGTGCTGCTCGAGCGGTGCACCCGGCTGCGGGTCGGCCACGACGAGGTCGAGCTCACGCCCGCACGCCGGCAGCACGCCCTCCGCCAGGTCGAGTCGCTCTCCGGTGAGGCGTTCCGCACCCTGGGCGTGGCCTACCGGCGGATCGAGGAGCCTGCGCCTGCCGCACTGGACCCCTCAGACGAGCGGGACCTGGTCTATCTGGGCGTCGTCGGGATCATCGACCCGCCCCGGCCCGAGGCGTCTGCCGCGATCGCGGAGGCGCATCGCGCGGGCATCCGCATCATCATGATCACCGGCGACCACCCCGCCACCGCCGCGCGGATCGCCGCCGACCTGGGCATCGTCGCCGCTGGAGCTCCCGCCGCCACCGGCGCGCAGCTGGACCTGCTCGACGACGCCGCGCTGCGCGAGCTCACCCGGTCCACGTCGGTGTATGCGCGGGTCGCCCCACAGCACAAGCTGGCGATCGTCGACGCCCTGCAGGCTGGGGACCACGTGGTCGCGATGACCGGGGACGGCGTCAACGACGCCCCCGCCCTGAAGTCGGCAGACATCGGCGTGGCGATGGGCGTCACCGGGACCGAGGTGACCAGGCAGGCCGCGACGATGATCCTGGGGGACGACAACTTCGCGACCATCGTGGCGGCAGTCCGCCAGGGCCGGGTGATCTTCGACAACATCAGGAAGTTCCTGCGCTACCTGCTGTCCTCCAACATGGGCGAGGTCTGCACGGTCTTCTTCGGCGTGGTGCTGGCCGGCGTCATCGGGCTGGACGCCGCGTCGCCGGACGCGGTCGTCGTCCCGCTGCTGGCGACCCAGATCCTCTGGATCAACCTGGTCACTGACTCCGGACCCGCCCTGGCGATGGGCGTCGACCCCGAGGTCGACGACGTGATGGCGCGGCCGCCCCGCCCCGTCGGCGAGCGGATGATCGACCGGCGGATGTGGTCCGGGATCGTGCTCCTGGGCCTGGTGATGGGCGTGATGACGCTGCTCACCATCGACGTCCTCCTGCCAGGCGGACTGGTCGAGGGGCAGGAGTCGCTGGCGGTCGCCCGCACAGCTGGGTTCACCACGCTGGTCCTGGCTCAGCTGTTCAACGCGTTCAACGCGCGGTCGGAGACCACGAGCGCCTTCCGGCACCTGTTCGCCAACGGCTGGCTGTGGGCCTCGGTCGTGCTCGCCCTCCTGCTCCAG
Source organism: uncultured Actinomycetota bacterium (assembly GCA_963781115.1). Lineage (GTDB taxonomy): Bacteria > Actinomycetota > Actinomycetes > Actinomycetales > Dermatophilaceae > Ornithinicoccus. The sequence goes on along the minus strand of CAWADV010000003.1, from coordinate 631,446 downwards.
GTGGCGGTCACCGAGCTGCCGTTCCTCCAGCGGGCCTTCGGCACCGCGTCCCTGGAACCGGCTCACTGGCTGCTGTCGGTGGCGGCAGCCTCGGTCGTGCTGTGGTGCGCCGAGCTGCGCAAGCTGCTGTGGCGAGTCCGCCATCGCACTCCGGCCGTCGGCAGGTGAGGTCGGGACTTCGGTCCCTTGCCGGCGTGCTGCCGACGGCGGATGCTGTGCACCAGGAGGTGGGCACCATGGTGGACCGGTCAGCACAGTCACTCCGCGTGGGTCGTCGACAGGGGGCGCTGGTGACCGCTCTGCTGCTGGGACTCCTCGCCGGGTGCGGGGGCGACGACGCGGACCCCGGGACGGGCTCGTCCACGAGCACCCAGCCGACCTCGACGGCCACCGACCAGCCGACGGTGACAGCCACCGTGACCTCGACGGTGACGACGACCGTGACAGCCACCGCGACGTCGACGACCACCAGCGAGCCGACGGCGGGCTCGGTCGTCCCGGTCTACTTCGTCATCGACTCGCGTGCGGGTCTGCGGCTCGCCCGCGAGCTGCACCCGTCCTCCGGCGACCCGGTCGCGGCGGCGGTCGAGGCGATGGTGGCCGGGCCGGACGACCCTGACTACACCACGACGTGGGACCCCGGCACCCAGGTGCTCGGCGTCGAGCAGGACGGCGACACGGTCGTCGTCGACCTGTCCGCTGACGCACTCACGGCCAACGTCGGGTCGGAGGGCGCCGAGCTGATGGTCCAGCAGCTGGTCTACACCGTGGCCGGCGCGACCGGCTCCGACGTCGCAGTCCAGCTGCTCATCGAGGGTGAGCCGCCCGCCGACCTGTGGGGAGCGGTGTCCTGGCTCGAGCCGGTGTCCGCAGCCGACCCGCTGGACGTCCGGCTGCTCGTGCAGATCGACGAGCCGCTCGAAGGTGCCCAGGCGGCGTCCCCGCTGACCGTCTCCGGTGACGCGGCGGTCTTCGAGGCCACCCTGCTGTGGCGGGTGCTCGACGACCAGGGCGAGGTGATCGCCTCCGGGTTCACGATGACCGCCGAGGGCCAGACGTTTGCGCCCTACTCCTTCACGGTGGAGCTGCAGCCCGGGGACTACACCGTCGTCATCGACGAGGGAGACCCCTCGGGCGAGGGCGCCGGCGGCGAGCCGATGACCGACTCCCGCGCCGTCACCGTGCCGTAGCGGTCGGGCCCGGAGTCACGCCGGTCGACTCTGTCGACGGTGCCGCGCTGAGCGACGGGGACCCGAGCAGGTAGCGGGCTCCCGGACGGGCCAGCTCCATCTGCCCCGGCCAGACCGCGGCGGCCTCAGCCAGGGTGACGGCGCCGTCGTTCCACGGTGGTTGATGGGTGAGCACCAGGCGCCCCACGCCTCCGGCCGCACTCACCGCCGCGCCGGCCCTGCGTCCTGACAGGTGCACGCCCGGGTCGGTGTCGCGCCCCTCCACGAACGCGCTGTCGACCAGCGCGAGGTCGGCACCGCGCAGCAGGTCGGCGAGCTGCGGGCAGGAGTCGGTGTCACCGGTGTAGGCCAGCACCGCCCCGTCGGCCTCGAGACGGAAGCCGAAAGCCGGGACCGGATGCCGGACCGCGAAGACCGTCACCGCGAAGGGCCCCACGACCAGCTCGGCTCCGTCGGTGAGGTCGTGGAAGGTGTAGCTGTCGGTGACCGTCACTGGCCCGGTCGCCCCGTGCGTGCGGCCCAGTCGCTCCGCGCCGCCCGGCGGCGACCAGACCGGCAGGGGTGTCCTGGCGGCCCCCCCGGGGTGGTGCCGGCGCAGCACGTGCAGCCCGCTCAGGTCGGCGCAGTGGTCGGAGTGCAGGTGCGACAACAGGACCGCGTCGAGCGCGAGGGGGTCGGTATGGCGTTGCAGCGGGCCGAGTGCCCCGCTGCCCAGGTCGAGGAGCAGGGACCAGGTGCGGCTGCCGCCACCCGCCGCAGGGCCGTCAGCCTGGACCAGGTAGCAGGACGCGGCGCTGTCCGGCCCGGGAAGCGACCCGGAGCAGCCGACCACGGTGACCCGCATCGCTCAGCCGGCTGATCCGGCGGGCCGCCCGACCCGGGCGACCTGCTCTTCTGGCCGGCCGACATACGCCCGCCCGACGTGCTCGACCTCCGGACCGAGGAAGCGGCGGGCCAGCGGGGTGAACCCGTGCGGGTCGCCGGTGGTGAGGAACTGGTGCTCGGGCTCGCCACGGCCGGGGTCGCGCAGCGTGCCGTCGTCGGTCAGCTCACGGAACAGCTCGGCGGCGGTTGCCTGCGCAGAGCTGACCTGCACGACGTCCTCGCCGATGACGTACTGGATCGCCGACATGAGCAGGGGGTAGTGGGTGCAGCCCAGGATGAGCGTGTCGATCCGGGCCTCCTGGAGCGGGGCGAGATAGTCGCGGGCGGCAGCGATCACCTCGGGCCCGCTGGTGATGCCGGCCTCGACGAAGTCGACGAAGCGCGGGCACGGCTGGGAGAAGACCTGCACGTGCGGCGGGGCTGCGGCGAAGGCATCCGGGTAGGCCCGGCTCTGGTGCGTCGCCAGGGTGGAGATGACGCCGACGCGGCCACTGCGGGTGCGGGCCATCGCCCGGCGCACCGCGGGACGGATCACCTCGACGACCGGCACGTCATAGCGCTCCCGGGCGTCGGCCAGCATCGCCGCCGACGCCGAGTTGCACGCGATGACCAGCGCCTTCACCCCATGGTCGACCAGCCGGTCCAGGCACTCCAGTGCGTACTGGCGCACCTCGGCGATCGGGCGCGGGCCGTAGGGCGCCCGGGCGGTGTCGCCGAGGTAGAGGACCGACTCGTGCGGCAGCTGGTCGAGCACCTCCCGGGCCACGGTCAGCCCCCCGAAGCCGGAGTCGAAGATGCCGATCGGTGAGTCGCTCGGGGGCTGGGCCGTCACCGTCCGGTCCCCGCGACGAAGGGGTTGCTCATCGAGCCGATGCCCTCGACCGCCACCTCGACACGCTGCCCGGCCACGACCTGGCCGACACCCGCCGGCGTGCCGGTGAGGATGACGTCGCCCGGCAGCAGCGTGAACGCCGCCGACACCACCTCGACGAGTGCCCCGATGCCGTGCACCATGTCGGCCGTCGTCCCGTCCTGGCGCAGCTCGCCGTCCAGGTGGCTGGTCACCCGCAGGTCGTCGGTCGACAGGTCGGTCTCGATCCACGGACCCAGCGGGCAGAAGGTGTCCATCCCCTTGGCCCGGGCCCACTGGCCGTCGGACTTCTGCAGGTCGCGGGCGGTGACGTCGTTGGCCACGGTGTAGCCGAAGATCACCGTGCTGGCGTCCTCCGCGCGCACGTCCTTGCACAGACGCCCGATGACCACGGCGAGCTCAGCCTCGAACGAGACATGGGAGGTCACCGGCGGCAGCACCACCGGGTCGTCCGGGCCGACCACCGCGGTGTTGGGGATGAGGAAGAGCAGCGGGACGGCCGGCACCTCGTTGCCCAGCTCGGCGGCGTGGTCGGCGTAGTTGCGGCCCACGCCGACCACCTTGCTGCGCGGGATGACCGGTGCCAGCAGCCGCACCTGGTCGACCTCGTGAGTGGCTCCGGTGAGCTCGATCCGGGTGTAGAGCGGGTCGCCGCTCAGCTCGGCGATCCTCTTGCCGGCACCGTCGACCAGACCGAACACCGGGTCTTCGCCGGTCGTGAACCTGCAGATCCGCATGGGGCCAGGGTAGGCGGCACCGCCCTACCCTGGAGCATCGTGTCCGCGCCCACCCTGACGTTGCTGCCCGAGCCGGTATGGCGTGCCCGGGCGACCGAGCACGCCCGGGCGGTCGGCGCGCTGACCGCGGGGCGGGTGGCACGTCAGCGCACCGGGGATCGGCACCCCGTCGAGGACTTCCTCTTCGAGTACTACCAGCACCGGCCGGCCCAGCTGGCACGGTGGCACCCCGGGCCGCAGGTCGGCGCTGGAGGGTGCGCAGGAGCGGGCCGGCTGGCGGGGCTACCGCTGGGACGGGGAGGTGGCGACCGTCGACCTGCCAGCGTTCGCGGCTCGGCGCGGGCGGACCGTCGACTTCGTCGAGTCCCTGCTTCGGGCGACCCTGTCGCGGCCCGGGAGCTTCGGCTGCTTCGGGCTGCACGAGTGGGCGATGGTCTACCGAGCCGACGAGGCCGCGCTACGCCATACCGGCTCGTCACTGCGCCTGGGCCGCGAGGGCACCGACGCCGTGGTCGAGACCCACCGGCTGGGCTGCACGCACGCCGATGCCTTCCGCTTCTTCACCGACGGCGCCAAGCCGCTGAACACCCTGGAGCCGACCCGCGAGCTGGCGTTGGCGCACGAGCAGCCGGGCTGCCTGCACGCCGGGATGGACGTCTACAAGTGGTGCTTCAAGCTGGCCCCGGCCGTCCCGAGCGACCTCACCCTCGACGCGTTCCTGCTGGCCCGGGAGATCCGCCTGCTCGACATGCGTGCCTCGCCCTATGACCTGTCCGCGCTCGGCCTGAGCCCGGTGCCGGTCGAGACGGCCGAGGGCAAGGCGGCGTATGCCGCGGCGCAGCGCGGGTTCACCGCCCGGGCCAACGCGCTGCGCCACCGGCTGCTGGCGGTCATCGCCGACCTGCGTCCCGCGGCCTGAGCGCGCGCGCTCCTCATAGCGGTTCGACTTCTGGCCCTCCCCCGGGCCACAACTCGCAGCCCTGCGTGAGGCCTCCCCCCGGTCAGCGACTGGTCACGGGGCGGTCAAGAGGTCGTCAAGTTGTCCACGAACGATCCATCTGCCCAGGTCACGCCCATGAACTGCCCATGTCACGCCATTGAGTCCGGCCGGCGGCGCTCATAGCGTCCGCCGTGGTGGGGTCTGCCCGACGGTCTCCACGAACCCTCTCGAAGGAGGAGCACGTGACACATCGACTCCGGCGATGGTTGGCCCCGGTGGCCGCCATCAGCCTCGTCGTCCCGGTCGCCGGCGTGGCCGGTGCGCAGGCCACGCCCCCGGCGCCCTTCGCCGTTGCCGACACCAGCGTGTCGGCCGCAGACAAGATCGACAAGGCCGTCCTGGACAGCCTCTCGGACAAGGGTGCGGCGGACTTCTGGGTCCGCTTCGCCGACCGCCCCAACCTCTCCCAGTACCGATCGCTGGACTGGGACGCCCGTGGCAAGGCCGTGTATGACGCGCTGAACAGCACCGCGGACTCCAGCCAGAAGTCCACCCGCGCCATCCTGGACAAGGAGGGCGTCAGCTATGAGACCTACTTCATCTCCAACGCCATCCGGGTCAGCGGGGGGGACCAGGCGCTGATCACCAGCCTGGCGGCGCAGCCGGAGGTGGCGCAGATCCTGGCGCCGACGACCTACGACCTGCCCGAGGACGAGGACACCAAGGAGCCCGCCGACATCGCGCCCGCCGCGGTCGAGTGGGGCATCGCCGACATCAACGCCGACGACGTGTGGGCCACCTACGGCGTCACCGGCGAGGACATCGTCGTCGCCAACATCGACAGCGGGGTGCAGTACAACCACCCCGCGCTGGTCAACCAGTACCGGGGCAACAACGGTGACGGCACCTTCGACCACGACTACAACTGGTTCGACGCCGCCGGCAGCAGCCCGGACTTCCCGCAGGACTTCAACAGCCACGGCACCCACGTGATGGGCACCATGGTCGGCGACGACGGCGCCGGCAACCAGATCGGGGTGGCCCCCGGGGCCACCTGGATCGCCGCCAACGGCTGCTGTCCGAGCGACCAGGCGCTGATCGACTCCGGTGAGTGGATCCTGGCCCCGACCGACCTGGACGGCAACAACGCCGACGCGTCGAAGCGGCCGCACATCGTCAACAACTCCTGGGGCACCACGGTCCCCTCGAACGACCCGTTCATGGAGGACGTCATCGTCGCCTGGGAGGCGGCCGGCATCTTCGGGGTCTTCGCCAACGGCAACTCCGGGCCCAACTGCAACACCTCCGGGGCACCGGGCAGCCGCATCCTCAGCTACTCCGTGGGCAACTACCAGTCCAGCCACGTCATCGCCGCCAGCAGCGGCCGCGGGACCGGCCAGGGCGGGGAGACCAAGCCCAACATCTCCGCGCCGGGCAGCTCGGTGCGCTCTGCCGTCCCCGGCAACGGCTATGGCCTGAAGACCGGCACCTCGATGGCCTCCCCGCACGTCGCGGGGGCAGTCGCCCTGCTCTGGTCGGCGGCGCCCGCGCTCGTGGGCGACGTCGACGGGACGATCGCCCTGCTCGAGGGCGGCGCCGTCGACACGGCCAACGCCCAGTGCGGTGGCACCGCGGACGACAACAACGTCTTCGGTGAGGGTCGCCTCGACGTCCTGGCCTCGATGGAGGCGGCACCCGTCGGTGACACCGGCACGCTCGCCGGCGCCGTCACCAACGCCACCACCGACGCCCCGATCGCGGACGCGACCGTCGCCGTCGACGGCGAGGTCGACCGCACCGCCTCCACCGACGCCGACGGCGAGTACTCCTTCCGGCTGCCGACCGGCAGCTACCAGGTGACCGCCTCCAAGTTCGGCTTCGGCACCCAGACCGCCTCGGTGACGGTCGCCACGGACGCCGAGACGGTCAAGGACTTCGAGCTGGCGCCGGTCGTCAACGCCCGGGTCCGCGGCAGCGTCTTCGACGGCTCCGGCCAGGGCTACCCGCTCTACGCCAAGGTGAGCGTCGAGGGCACTGACCTCTACACCTTCACCAACCCCGAGACCGGCGCCTACCAGCTGAACGTGCCACGCGGTGGCCCGTACACGTTGGTCGTCCAGGCCCAGTACCCGGGCTACCAGGTGGTCAGTCGCGCGTTCACCGTCACCGGCAACATGACGGTCAACGTGGACGTGCCGGTCGACGCCAGCACCTGCACGGCCTACGGCTACTCCTTCTCGCCGATCACCGGTGCGGTGCAGACCTTCGACGGCACCACGGCCCCGGCGGGCTGGACGGTGACCGACGAGCAGGGCACCGGCCAGACCTGGCGGTTCGACGACCCGGAGCCCCGGGGCAACCTCACCGGCGGCAGCGGTGGCTTCGCCATCGTCGACAGCGACTTCTACGGCTCGGCCGGACGGCAGAACACCTCGCTGGTCTCACCGGTCTACGACCTGTCCGCCGCCGGCAGCCCGGTGCTGCAGTTCAAGCAGGACCTGAACTATCTCAGCGGCGAGTTCGCGGACGTCGACGTCAGCACCGACGGCGGCACCACGTGGACCAACGTGCTGCGGCAGCAGGCTGACCTGCGCGGCAACACCCAGACCGTGGCAGTGCCTGCCGCGGCCGGGGAGAACGACGTGCGGGTCCGGTTCCACTACTACGTCGGCAGCTATGACTGGTGGTGGGAGGTCGACGACGTCCGGATGGGCGACCGGCCCTGCCTGCCGTCGGACGACGGCGGGTATGTCGTGGGCAACGTCTACGACGAGGCCACCGACGCGGGCCTGGACGGGGCGCGGGTGGCCAACGACGAGGACCCCTCGGAGTCCGCCGTGACCGCACCGACCCCGGCCGACACCGCCCTGGACGACGGGTTCTACTGGCTCTACAGCGAGCCGGCCGACACCTACCCGTTCACGGCGACGGCACGCAACTACGAGTCGCAGACCCAGGACGTCACGGTGGTCAGCGGGGACACGGTCCGCGCCGACTACACCCTGGGCACCGGCATCATCACCGCCACGCCGACCTCGATCACCACGGCGGTCACGCTGGGCCAGTCGACCAGCCGCAACCTGACGATCAGCAACTCCGGGACCGCCACGGCCACCGTGGACATCCTGGAGGTGCCCGGTGACTTCGTGCTGCTGCAGGCCGACGGGACCAAGACCCGGATGAGCCAGGCGCACGAAGGCACGGGAGCGCCGCTGGTCAGCAACGACGTCACGGTCTCCTTCGCCAACAAGGCGAGCTCCTCGATGGGCTCGGCGGTCGACCCGCCGGCCCGCGGTCCCGCCGCGGACCCGTGGACCTACCTGGCGGACTACCCGAGCGTGATCATGGACAACCGGGTGGTCAGCGTGGACGGCACGGTCTACAGCATCGGCGGCACCAACGGCACGACGGCCACCGCGGCCGTCTGGCGCTGGGACGCCGACGCACTGACCTGGGTGGCCGCGGCTCCGCTGCCGGCGGCGCGCAACGCCGTCGTGGCCGGTGCCGTGGACGGCAAGATCGTGGTGACCGGTGGCTGGGCGGGCAACCCCGTCGCGACCACCTTCGTCTACGACCCGGCCGCCAACAGCTGGGCCTCGGTGGCCGCCAACCCGGTCGCGCGCTCCGCGGCAGGCCAGGCAGTGCTCGACGGCCTGGTCTACTCCATCGGTGGCTGCACGACCAGCTCATGCACCCCGATGTCCAACTCGGTCACCGCCTATGACGCGGCGGCCGACAGCTGGCAGACGCTGGCCAGCTACCCGGTCTCGGTCGCCTTCGCCTCGTGCGCCGGCGTCGGCGGCCAGGTGGTCTGCACCGGCGGCAACAACGGCACGGTGGCGACCAACGACACCTACGCCTACGACCCCGCGGCCAACGCGTGGTCGCAGGTCGCCGACGCGCCGGTCGACACCTGGGCCAGCGCCTATGCCGGAGCCAACGGTGAGCTCGTCGTCAACGGCGGCGTGCAGGCCGGCGCGATCGGCAACGCCTCGATGTCCTACGACCCGGACACCGACGCGTGGACCTCGCTGCCCGCGTCCAACAGCGCGCTCTACCGGGGCGGCGCCGCGTGCGGCTTCGCCAAGGTCGGCGGGTCGGTGGCCAGCTTCGACGCCACGTCGGACGTCGAGCTGTTGCCAGGCTTCGACGAGTGCGGTTCCAGCGCCGGCGACGTCTCGTGGCTGTCGGTGGACCCGCCGTCGGTCGAGGTGGACCCGGGCGAGTCGGTGGTGGTCAAGGTGATCACCTCCGGCAACGTCGCGCAGCCAGGCACCTACACCGCGGCCCTGCGGCTGCAGGTCGAGGGTGGCACCACGCAGGTGGGCGACATCCCGGTCACCATGGTCGTGGCGCCGCCACGCACCTGGGGCAAGGTCCTGGGCACGGTCAACGGGACCTCCTGCGGCGGCACCACGGCGGCGCTGCCGGGTGCGGTCGTGGACGCCTACCCGGTCGACGGCAGCAACGACGGCTTCACCGTCGTCACCGCTGCCGACGGCTCGTACGCGATGTGGGTGATCGGCGGTCGGAACTACACGATGACGACCGCCAAGGACGACTACCGGCCTGTGTCGGTCCGACTCCGCATCCCCGCGCGCACCGAGACGGTGAAGAACTTCACGCTCCGCGAGCTGGGGTGCTGAGGCTCACCGCCTAGCGGACAGACGGCCCGCCCCACCGACTGGTGGGGCGGGCCGTGCTGTGTGTCGACGGCCTCTCAGACGAGCCGGTGCAGCCAGCCGTGCACGTCCGGGGTGCGGCCGTACTGGATGTCGAGCAGGGCAGCCCGCAGCCCCTCGGCGACGGGACCGCCCGGCATGGCGACGTGGCCACCTTCCCAGTGCAGCTCGCCGACCGGGGTGATCACGGCCGCCGTGCCGCAGGCGAACACCTCGACCAGGTCACCGGACGCGGCGTCCGTGCGCCACTCCTCGAGCGAGTAGTGGCGCTCCTGCACCGGTGCCCGCGCTCGCTGGCCAAGGTGATCAGCGACGACCTGGTGACACCCTCCAGGATGGTGCCGGTCAGCTCGGGGGTGACGATCGTGCCGTCGGCGTAGACGAAGAACAGGTTCATGCCACCGAGCTCCTCGACCCAGCGCTTCTCCACCGCGTCGAGGAAGACGACCTGGTCGCAGCCGTGCTCGATGCCCTCGGCCTGGGCGGCCAGCGAGGCCGCATAGTTGCCGCCGCACTTGGCGGCCCCGGTGCCGCCCGGCGAGGCGCGGACGTAGTCCTGGGAGAGCCAGATCTTGACCGAACGCACGCCGCCGGCGAAGTAGGCGCCCGCGGGTGAGGCGATCACGCCGAAGAGGGCACGGTTGCTCGGCCGCACGCCGAGGGCCTCTTCGGTGGCGATCATGTAGGGCCGCAGGTAGAGGCTCACCTCGCCCAGCGAGGGGTCGGGCACCCAGGCCCGGTCGAGGTCGACCAGCGCGCGCAGCGCCTCCAGGAAGATGGCCTCGGGCAGCTCGGGCAGGGCCAGCCGGCGGGCGCTCCGGGCGAACCGGGCCGCGTTGGCGTGCGGGCGGAAGGTCCAGACCGAGCCGTCGGCGTGCCGGTAGGCCTTCATCCCCTCGAAGATCTCCTGCGCGTAGTGGAACACCGCGGCGGACGGCTCCAGGGACAGCGGCCCGTAGGCGGTGACCCGCGGGTCGTGCCAGCCCTGCCCGCGGTCCCAGTCGACCAGGACCATGTGGTCGGTGAAGACCGAACCGAACGCCGGGTTGGCCTGCACCTGCGCGATCCGTTCCGCGCTGGCCCGGTCGGGCCGCGGCTCGACGGTGAACGCGACGGTGGCGAGATCGGTCATCGGGGATTCTCCTGGTCCGGCGGCGGTGCTGGCTCAGCTGTCCAAACTACCCGGTCAGCGGATCCAGCTCATCAGTGCCCGGACCTCCCGGCCGACCTGCTCGAGCTGGTGGGCGGTGCCGGCAGCCTCGCGCCGGGACAGGGCGCCGTCGTCGGTCGAGCCGCGCGGGCCGTACACCGCGGCGAGCCCTCCGGCATACACCGCGTCCACCCGCTCCTTGAGGTCGTGCAGACAGGCCAGGTAGGCGACCTCGGGGGCCACCCCCTGTGCCAGCAGCGCCTCGAACCCCCGCTCGACCACCGCGAACACCTCCGGGTGGACGCGGGTCCCGGCGACATGGGCGGCGCGGGCCAGGTCGTCCACCGAGCTGCGGATCGCACCGGAGCGCAGCGAGCCCACCGCCTGCGCGTAGGCCGTCAGGACGGCCCAGGCGACGCCCGTCGCGTCGGTCTGCACGGCGGCCAGGCAGGGCACACCGCGCCCGTCCAGATACTCCGAGCGGGTCCGTTCGGCACCGCCGATCGTCTGCAGGACGACCAGGTCGACGCCCGGCGGCAGCCAGCCGGCCGGTGGCAGCTCGACCAGCCCCGCGCTCGAGGTGAGCAGCACCATGTCGCCGGTTTCCAGCGCACCGGCAGCCGCGTCCCGGACCGTGGCCAGCTGCACCCCGTCCTCCAGCGGCAGCACGACGACGTCGACCTGAGCCAACGCCTCCTGCGGCTCGACGACGAGCAGGCCCTCGACCTCGGCTCGCGCCGCGCCGCGGGAGTCCGCGACGGCGCCCACCCGCACGTCGACCCCGCTGTCCCGCAGGTTGAGGGCGTGCGCGGCGCCCATCGGACCGAACCCGAGGACCGCGACCTGGCGGTCCTGCAGGAGGGTGAGGTCGGCCTCGTCGGGCGGGATCAGCTGCATCGTGGCTCGCACTCCCCGCTCAGCCGGCGTCGGCACGCCGGGGCGTGTGCACCAGCAGCGCCGCCGCGTCCTGCCGGCCGAGCTCGCTCCACGGCAGGTCGTGGGCCAGCACGACGCAGCCCATCGTGGGCAGGTGGTCACCGATCTGGTCGAGTGCCTCCTCCTGCGAGCTGTCCGGGTCGGCCAGCACCTCGGCCAGCTCGGGGATGCCCGGCGCGTGCCCGACCAGGACCACGCAGCGAGCCTGCTCCGGCACCTGACCCAGGACGTCGAGCAGCTCGCGGGAGCTCGCGGCATAGACCTCGCGCTCAGACCAGACCTCGACCTCGGCCAGGTCGTCGTGCTCGGCCATCGCCCCCCAGGTCTGCCGGGCGCGGGCTGCCGTCGAACAGAGCACCAGGTCCGGTGTCAGGCCGAGCTCCTCGGCCAGCCAGGCTCCCGCCGCCTGGGCATCGGCCCGGCCACGGGGCAGCAGCTCCCGGTCGTGGTCCGCCTTCCCAGCGCCCACCTCGGTCTTGGCGTGCCGGACCAGGACCAGCAGCCGGCGGCGGTCGTCGGCGGCGTGGCGCACCGCGCCGCTCATGCGGAGTCCCGGCGCTGGTGTGCGGACGCGGCGGGCGCCACCACGTGCTCGAGCTCGCGGTGGGCGGCGTAGTGCTCGAGCTGGGCTCGCACGAAACGCGCGGCCCGCGGCAGGAACGCCCTGCTCAGCCCACCCTGGTGCGGGCTGAGCAGCACCCCTGGGGTGGTCCACAGTGGGTGGCCCTGCGGCAGCGGTTCCGGATCGGTGACGTCGAGCGCTGCACGCAGCCGCCCGCTCGCGCACTCTGCGGCCAGGGCGTCGGCGTCGACCGCTGTCCCCCGTCCGACGTTGACGACGAGGGCGTCGTCGGGCAGCAGGGCCAGGGCCGTCGCGTCGAGCAGCCGGCGGGTCGCCGGGCTGTCCGGGACGGCGAGCACGACCACGTCGTGGTGCGCCAGCAGCCGCATGAGCTCCTCGCTGCCGTGCACCTGCTCCACGAGGTCGTCACCCGCGCGGGCGCGGCTGGCCACGGCGGTGACGCTCGCCTCCGACGCCAGGAGCCTCCGGGTCAGCGCACGGCCGATGCCGCCGTAGCCGACGACGAGCACCCGTGAGTCGGCCAGCGAGCGCCGGTGCGACTGCTCCAGCCAGCGCTGCTCCTGCTGGGCCAGGACGAAGTCCGGGAGCCCCCGCTGGGCCGCCAGCATCAGGGCCAGGGCGAGCTCGGCGGTGGCGGTGTCATGCACCCCCACCGCGTTGGACAGGCTGGCGCCCGCGGGCACGAACGGGAGGGCGTGCTCGAAGCCCGCCGTGCACAGCTGCACCGCGCGTAGCGCCGGGAGTCGGTCGAGCTCCTTGAGCCAGGGCGCACGCATCGGGGGCACGACGACCACCTCGACCGCGTCGACCTGTGCCGGCTCCTCCGTCAGGTCCCACGGCACGACCTGCACGCCGGCCACCTCGCCGACCTGACCTATCAGCATCGACGGCACGGTCACGACGGGGGAGGTCACAGGGCCCAGGCTATCCGGCCCACCCGGCATACCCTGAGGCGATGAAGCGAGCGACCCGCGGCACTGCCCTTGCCGCCGCCACGGTGCTGGGTCTGTCGGTCGCGGGCGGGTGCGCGGCGGAGCGCACCGACGACGGGCCTCGGGCCGGGCCGAGCAGCGACGGCCCGACCGCGCCGACCTCGTCGCAGGCCGGAGGCGACCCGGTGCAGGTCGTGGCGACGGGCTTCGACGTCCCGTGGGGCCTCGCGCCCCTGGCCGGCGGCGACCTGCTCGTGGGCGAGCGCGACACGGCCCGGGTGTTCCTCGTCCGGCCTGGGGAGGAACCCACGAGCGTGGTCACCGTCCCGGGTGTCGTCGCGGGCGGCGAGGGTGGCCTGTTGGGGATCGCGGTCTCGGAGACACGACCCGGACGACACCGCGTTCTACGCCTACCTCACCGCCGCAACGGACAACCGGGTGGTGCGGGTCGAGCCCGGCTCCTCGGGCGAGCCGACCGTCGAGGTGATCCTCGACGGCATCCCCAAGGCGGGCAACCACAACGGTGGCCGGATCGCGTTCGGCCCTGACGGCTACCTCTATGTCACCACCGGCGACGCGAGCGAGGGTCAGAGCGCGCAGGACCCCGGCTCGCTGGCCGGCAAGATCCTGCGGGTCACCGCCGAGGGCGAGCCCGCGCCGGACAACCCTGACCCCTCCTCGCCGGTGCTCAGCCTGGGCCACCGCAACGTGCAAGGGCTCGCCTGGGACGCCGACGGGAGGCTGTGGGCCAGCGAGTTCGGCCAGAACTCCTTTGACGAGCTCAACCTCATCGAGCCCGGCGGCAACTACGGATGGCCGCAGGTGGAGGGCACGGGGGGCGAGCCGGACTACGTCGACCCGGTCGTCACCTGGCCGACCGACCAGGCCTCGCCGTCGGGACTGGCCTACGGCTCGGACGGCGCGCTCTATCTCGCGGCGCTGCGCGGACAGGCGTTGTGGCGCGTCCCGCTGGAGGGCGCTGAGGCCGGTGAGCCAGTCAAGCTGCTCGACGGGGAGTATGGCCGGCTGCGGTCGGTCGTGACCACCGGCGAAGGGCTGTGGGTGCTCACCAACAACACCTCCCGCGGCGACCCCGCCGAGGACGACGACAGGCTGCTGCTGGTGCCGGACCCGGCCGCACTGACCCCCTGAGTCGTCAGCCGGTTCCGCTCGCCGCTGTGCTGCCGGCGCGTGCCGATGCCTCAGCGCAAGGACACCAGGTCGGTCGTCACCGGTTCGTGGTAGCGGTGGTGCCCGAACCGGGCAAAGGTGAGCACCGCGGCGGTCAGCAGCAGCACCGCGGCGCCACCCGCCATCGCCACGGCCTCCAGGTTGCTGGTCACCAGGTCCCACCAGGTCTGCTGTGTCGTTGCCGTCATCGCACTCCCCTGTCTGCTCAGGACCGACGTGGCCCGCGGCCTACCGAGAGAACGTCGCGCCGGGCGTCGCTCTTGCAGGCGGGCGTGTCACGGTCTGGTCACGACTGCAGCCTCGGGGGTATGAGGCCCCCTGCGCCATTGCGCCCTGGCGATGCTGGGAGCAGACTCACGGCGAAGGGGGCACGACGCAGGAGGACCGATGGACCGCACGAGCCGAGGCACCCTGGTCGTGGGGGTCCTGGCGCTGACCCTGGCCGGCTGTTCCGGCCAGACCCAGCCCGCGACGTCGGGCACGGCATCGTCTTCCTCCGCAGCGGCCAGCCCAGGCTCGTCGACCTCGTCAGCGAGCACCACGTCCGCCGAGCCCGCCCCTGCCAGGACCCTGCAGACGCTGGTCGACCTGCCACCGGAGTCGCCCACCCTGACCGTCGTCGAGGACCTGCCGCCCAGCCAGGGCTACACCTCGGCCGTCGTGAGCTACCAGAGCGAGACGCTGACCATCTACGGCACGGTGCACACGCCCAGTGGTGCGGGCCCGTTCCCCGGCGTGGTGTTCGTCCACGGAGCGGTCGACCCCGACTCCTGGTCGGCGCAGCGGGAGTACCTCGACGAGCAGGCCCGACTGGCCGCCTCCGGTCGCGTCGTCCTGGTGCCGGACCTGCGCAACCACGGTGACTCCGATGACGACCCCGACTGGGAGTACGCGCTGGAGATGGGCACCACCCTCGACGTCATCAACGCGGCCCGTGCGCTGGCAGCCCAGGACGACGTGTCCGCGGTGTCGGTCGTCGGCCACTCGCTCGGCGGGGCGATGACGCTGAACGCGGCGGTGGTGGCGCCCGACGTGGCCACCGCCTTCGTCGCGCTGGCGCCCTCCAACGCCAGCCCGTGGGACAACGTCGAGCACTTCGCCAGCGGCACGCCCTTCTCCCAGCAGCTCGTCGAGCTCAGGGGCACGCCCGAGGACAACCCCTCCTTCTGGTCCGACGTCACGTCGACGACGTTCGCGGAGCGCGCGACCACTCCACTTCTCGTCGTGCAGGGCTCGGCCGACGACGTGGTGCCCGTCCCATGGTCCGAGTCGACGGTGCAGGCCTTCACCGAGGCCGGGGCGGAGGTCGACCTGGTCGTCGTCGAAGGCGGCGACCATCTGTTCTCGCCGGTCGCCGACGAGGCCTGGGACAGTGTGCTGGACTTCCTGGCAGCGCACGGCGGGTAGCGCACGGCGGATAGCGCCCCCTGGCTGCCAGGTCACCCGGCCGTGGTCCGGCCCGGGCGGCTGGTCGTCAGGCCTGGGTGAGCCGGCTCAGGATCAGCTCTCGTGCCTGTGCGGCATCGGCCTGCCCCTTCATCGCCTTCATCACCTGGCCGATGAGGGCACCGGCCGCCTGCACCTTGCCCTCCCGGATCTTGGCCGCGACGTCGGGGTTGGCGGCGATGACCTGCTCGACCGCAGCCTCGAGCGCCCCGTCGTCCTGGCCCAGGGCCAGTCCGCGCGCATCCGCCACGGCGGTCGGCGTTCCCTCACCGTCGAGGACCCCCTCGAGCACCTGCCGGGCCATCGAGTCGTTCAGTCGCCCTGAGCGCACGAGGCCGTCGAGCTCGGCGACGTCGGACGGCGTCACCCCCAGGGTGGTGACCTCCACGCCCTGCACGTTGGCCCGCCTGGCCAGCTCACCGGTCCACCACTTGCGGGCCGCCGCAGGAGTGGCGCCGGCCGCCACGGTCTGCTCGACCAGCTCGACTGCTCCGGCGTTGCCGACGTCGCGCATCTCCAGGTCGGAGAAGCCCCAGGCGTCCTGCAGCCGGCGCCGGCGCAGCACCGGCGACTCCGGCAGCGTGGCCCTCAACCGCTCGACGTCGTCGCGGGTCGGCGCCACGGGCACCAGGTCGGGTTCGGGGAAGTAGCGGTAGTCGTCGGCGTCGGACTTGGGCCGCCCCGACGTCGAGATGCCGGTGTCCTCGTGCCAGTGCCGGGTCTCCTGGAACACCGCGGCGCCGCTGTCGAGCACGGCAGCGTGCCGGGTGATCTCATAACGGACCGCGCGCTCGACCGAGCGCAGGCTGTTGACGTTCTTGGTCTCGGTCCGGGTGCCGAGCGGCACGTCGTCCTGCTCCTGCCCCGGGCCGGCCAGCGGTCGCAGCGACAGGTTCGCGTCGCAGCGCAGGGACCCCTGCTCCATCCGCACGTCAGAGACGCCGAGTGCGCGGAGCAGGTCACGCAGCACGGCGACATACGCCTTGGCGACCTCGGGGGCTCGCTCCCCGGCGCCGGTGAGCGGCTTGGTGACGATCTCGATGAGCGGGATGCCGGCGCGGTTGTAGTCGACCAGGGAGTAGTCCGCGCCGTGGATCCGGCCGGTGGCGCCACCGACGTGGGTCGACTTGCCGGTGTCCTCCTCCATGTGCGCGCGCTCGATCTCCACGCGGTAGGTCGTGCTGCCGCCGGCGCCGTCGTCCAGCTCCACGTCCAGGTGCCCGCCGAAGGCGATCGGCTCGTCGTACTGGCTGGTCTGGAAGTTCTTGGGCATGTCCGGGTAGAAGTAGTTCTTCCGGGCGAACCGGCACCACTCGGCGATCTGGCAGTTCAGCGCCAGGCCGATCCGGATCGCCGACTCCACGGCGGTGCGGTTGACGACGGGGAGCGCGCCGGGCAGGCCCAGGCAGACGGGGCAGACCTGGGTGTTGGGCTCGGCGCCGAAGTCGGTCGCGCAGCCGCAGAACATCTTGGTCGCCGTGTTGAGCTCGACGTGCACCTCCAGCCCCAGGACGGGGTCGTAGCGGCTCAACGCCTCCTCGAAGGCGACCACGGGCTCGGCGGTGTGCGTGCTCATGCTCGGTCTCCCTGCGTCGCGACCTCGGGTGCTCGGTCGAGCACCGAGCCGGTGCCACCCCACTGCTCGGCGAGCCGGGCCTCCAGGGCCGCGCCCACGGCATACATCCGCTGGTCCTGCGTGGCGGGGGCGAGCACCTGGATGCCGCACGGCAGCCCGTCCTCGTCGGCGACACCGGAGGGCAGCGAGAGCCCGGGAACGCCGGCCAGGTTGGCCGGGATGGTCGCGATGTCGTTGAGGTACATCGCCATCGGGTCCTCCATCTTCTCCCCGATCCGGAAGGCCGTGGTCGGGGCGGTCGGGCTGACCAGCACGTCGGCCTGCTCGAAGGCGGCGGCGAAGTCGCGCGCGATCAGGGTGCGCACCTTCTGCGCCTGGCCGTAGTAGGCGTCGTAGTAGCCCGAGGAGAGCGCGTAGGTGCCCAGGATGACCCGGCGCTTGACCTCCTCGCCGAAGCCGGCGTCGCGGCTGGCCGCCATGACCTGCTCCGCGCTCGGCGCCGGCACGTCGTCCGGGCCGACCCGCAGGCCGTAGCGCATCGCGTCATAGCGGGCCAGGTTGGAGCTCGCCTCGCTCGGCAGGATCAGGTAGTAGGCGGCCATCGCGTAGCGGAAGTGCGGGCAGGACACCTCGACCACCTCGGCCCCGAGTGCCTGCAGGTGCGCCACGGCCTCGTCGAAGCGGGCCTGCACGCCGGGCTGGAAGCCGTCACCGGAGATCTCCCGGACCACGCCGACCCGCACGCCATGCAGGTCGCGGGTCTGCGCCGAGTCGACGACCGGAGGGACGGGCGCCTCGATGCTCGTGGAGTCCATCGGGTCGTGTCCGCCGATGACCTCGTGCAGCAGCGCCGCGTCACCGACCGTGCGGGCGCAGGGACCGACCTGGTCCAGCGAGGAGGCCAGCGCGATGATGCCGTAGCGGGAGACGCCGCCGTAGGTCGGCTTGGCGCCGACCGTGCCGGTGACCGCGGCGGGCTGGCGGATCGAGCCGCCCGTGTCCGAGCCGATGGCCAGGGGCGCCAGGAACGCCGCGACGGCCGCGCTCGAGCCGCCCCCCGAGCCGCCCGGGATCCGGTCCAGGTCCCACGGGTTGCGGGTCGGTCCGAAGGCCGAGTGCTCGGTCGAGGAGCCCATCGCGAACTCGTCCATGTTGGTCTTGCCCAGGATCGGCATGCCCGCGGCCTTGATCCGGGTGACGATCGTCGCGTCGTAGGGCGGCACCCAGTCGGCCAGGATCCGCGAGCCGGCCGTGGTCGTCAGCCCCTGGGTGCAGACGATGTCCTTGACCGCGATCGGCACCCCCGCCAGCCGAGGCAGCTGCTCCCCGGCGGCCCGGCGGGCGTCCACGTCGCGGGCGGTCGCGAGGGCGCCCTCGGCGTCCACGACGAGGAAGGCGTGCAGCGCGGGGTTGAGCGCCTCGATCCGCTCCAGGTGTGCCGTCGTGAGCTGCTCCGCGGTGAACCGGCCGGCGGCCAGGCCGTCGGCCATCGCCGTGGCGGTCAACCGGGTGAGGTCAGGCACAGTGGACGTGGTGGTGCTCATGGTCGGTCTCCGGCCTTCGTCGGTGGTCCGTCAGTCCTGGTCGAGGATGCGGGGCACGCCGAAACGCTGGTCCTGCGCGCTCGGCGCGCCACCCAGCGCCTGCTCGGCGGTCAGCCCCGGGCGCACCACGTCGGGTCGCGTGACGTTGGTCAGCGGCAACGGGTGGCTCATCGGCGGCACGTCGTCGGCAGCCACCTCGTTGACCTGCCCGACCCAGCCGACGATCTGCTCCAGCTGGCCGGCCAGCCGGTCGAGCTCGTCCTCGGTCAGCTGGATCCGCGCCAGCATGGCGACGTGCGCGACGTCCTCGCGCGACAAGGTGGACATGTCGCCCAGTATCCCATCCCTCCCACCCCCACCGGACGCCCCGGCTTGCGAGCCACACCCCCACCGGACGCCCCGGCGTGCGACCCACACCCCCACCGGACGCCCCAGGCGGCGAACTTCGACCCCACCGGACGCGCGGGGGCGCGAACTCCGTTGCGACCCGCCCACCGGGCACCGACACTCGACCGTATGACGCAGCCCACCACGAGCCTGCCGAGCCATCCCGGCCCGGAAGACTTCCGCGCGCTCGCGAGGTCGTCCCCCTGGCGGTTCGGCAGCGTGCACTTCACGCGCCGCACCTCCGGCCCCGGCCGGCACGCCGAGAGGCGAGGTGGAGGCCTGGCTGGTCCGGCCCTGGCAGCTCTGGGTGCGCGACCTCGAGGCTGAGGGGACCGGGCGGGCGTTGCGTTTCGAGGGCTCTCCGCCCTACGACACGTCCGCCTGGGCGACCCGACCACGCACTCCGCCGACGGCGATCAACCCGGTCAGCCGTCCTGACGGGCTCGTGCTGGAGCGTCCCTCGCCGATGGACGTCGACTACGACGACCCGATGTGGCGGGACTTCACCTGGGTCGCGATGCTCGACCCGGTCGAGCTCGCGGCAGGGGTCGATGTCGACCAGGTCCAGGCCGTCACGGTGCGCGGACGCCCGACCTGGATGGCGGAGTGCACGCCGACCCCGGCCTACCAGGCGCGATGCCCGGGATGCTGCGACCTGCTGGACACCGGCGTCGCCCGCGAGGCAGCGGGAGGCGACGGCGGTCAGGCAGGGGACGGGGCGGACCTGCCGATCGGCCTGCCCACGTCATACCTGGTCGGCCTGGACGTGCAGACCGGGATCGTCGTCGACCTGGCGCCGCTGGGCGGCACGTCCGGGCACGGGACCGCGTTCACGACGCGGATTCACGCGGTCGACCAGGACTTCACCCCGCCGCCGTCAGCACGCGGCCACCACGATCGCCCGAGCTAGTCGGCTGAGCCGGTCTCCAGCAGCCGGACGAACCCGGCCTCGTCGAGGACCGGCACGCCCAGCTCCTCGGCCTTGGCGGCCTTGGTGCCGGCGTTCTCGCCCACGACGACCCAGTCGGTCTTCTTGGACACCGACCCGGCCGCCTTGCCACCGCGGGACACGATCGCCTCCTTGCTCTCGTCGCGGCTGAACCCCACCAGCGACCCGGTGACCACGACCGTCCTCCCCTCGAGGGTGCGGGCGACGGACTCGTCGCGCTCGTCGGCCATCCGCACCCCGTCGGTGGCCCACCGGTCGACGATCGCCTGGTGCCAGTCGACGTCGAACCACTCGGTGACCGAGTCGGCGATCACCGGTCCGACTCCCGGGGTCGAGGCCAGCTGCTCGCGGGAGGCCGCCCGGATCGCGTCCATCGTGCCGAGCTCGGTCGCCAGCGCCCGTGCGGCCGTCGGCCCGACATGCCGGATCGACAGGGCCACCAGCACCCGCCACAACGGCTGGCCCTTGGCCTGCTCCAGGTTGGCGACCAGCTTGGCCCCGTTGGCCGACAGCACCCTGCCGTGGACCACGTCGCCGTCGGGGTCGGACTTCTTGGCCGCCCTCGTGTAGAGCGGCACGCGCGCGATGTCGGCGTCGGTCAGCGAGAACAACGTCGACTCGTCCTCGATCACCCCGGCCTCCAGCAGCGCATGCACCCCTTCGCCTCCGAGCGCCTCGATGTCGAACGCGCCGCGCGAGGCCAGGCTGAACAACCGCTCGCGCAGCTGGGCCGGGCAGGACCGCGCGTTGGGGCAGCGGATGTCCTTGTCCCCCTCCTTCTGCTCGGCGAGCTCGGTGCCGCAGGCCGGGCAGTGGGTCGGCATGACGAAGGGTTGCTCCGAGCCGTCGCGCAGCTCGACCACCGGCCCGAGGATCTCCGGGATCACGTCGCCGGCCTTGCGCAGCACGACGGTGTCGCCGATGAGCACCCCCTTGCGCTCCACCTCATAACGGTTGTGCAGCGTCGCCTGCTCGACCGTCGAACCGGCCACCTTGACCGGCTCCATCACCCCGTATGGCGTGACGCGCCCCGTGCGCCCCACGTTGACCCTGATGTCGAGGAGCTTGGTGGTCACCTCCTCGGGCGGGTACTTGTAGGCGATCGCCCACCGCGGCGCCCGCGAGGTGGAGCCGAGCCGGCGCTGGACGGCGACCTCGTCGACCTTGACCACGACGCCGTCGAGCTCGTGCTCGATGGAGTGCCGGTGCTCGCCCCAGTAGGCGATGAACTCCTGGACCGGCGCGAGGTCGTCGAGGACGCGCATGTGGTCGCTGACCGGCAGCCCCCACGCCGCCATCACGGCATAGGCCTGGCTCTGCCGGACGACGTCGAAGCCGGTGCGCGCCCCGATGCCGTGCACGAGCATCCGCAGCTTGCGAGAGGCGGTCACCCGCGGGTCCTTCTGGCGCAGCGAGCCCGCCGCGGTGTTGCGGGGGTTGGCGAACGGGGCCTTGCCGGCCGCCACCAGCGAGGCGTTGAGGGCCTCGAAGTCGACCACCGGGAAGAACACCTCACCGCGCACCTCGACCACCTCCGGGACCGGCACGCCGTCGGGGTCGTCGGGGTCAGGGTCGCGCAGACGATGCGGCACACCCTCGATCGAGCGCACGTTGAGCGTGACGTCCTCACCGGTGCGGCCGTCACCCCTGGTCGCCGCCCGGACCAGCCGCCCTCGCTCGTAGAGCAGGTTGACCGCCAACCCGTCGATCTTGAGCTCGCACAGGTAGTGCACCTGGCTCCCGGCGCTGTCGCGCTCGACCCGGGCGGCCCACTCGGTGAGCTCGCCCTCGGAGAACGCGTTGTCCAGGCTGAGCATCCGCTCCAGGTGGTCGACCGCGGTGAACTCGGTCGAGAACGTTCCCCCCACCTGCTGCGTCGGCGAGTCCGGCGTGCGCAGCTCGGGGAACTGGTCCTCCAGCGCCTCGAGGCGGCCCAGCAGCGCGTCGAACTCCCCGTCGGTGACGGTCGGTGCGTCCTTGACGTAGTAGGCGAACTGGTGACCGCGGACCTGCTCGGCCAGCTCGCTCCAGGTATGCCGTGCCTGGTCCGGGGTGGTGCTCGTCGGCAGCTCCTGCGCTCGGTCGCTCACCGGGTCATCGTGGCACCGGCCGCCGACAGTGGGCGACCCGCCGGCACATTGCCAAAGGTGCCTGACAAGGAGGACGATGAGTGGATCCGAGGAGGAGGCGCACCATGTCGCTCGCACACCGCACGGTCGCGATGATGCTTCCCGTCACCGACGTCGACCGTGCCACGCAGTTCTATACCGAGTCTCTGGGACTCCCGTTCACCGGCCACAACGACGAGGGCAGCGCGATGTACTCACTCGCTGGCGGGTCCACGCTGATGCTGTTGCCCAGACCCGACAGCACGGCACCCTCGACCAGCACCGCGATGAGCTTCGAGGTCGAGGACGTCGCCGGAGCGATCCAGGACCTTCAGAGCCGCGGTGTGGTCTTCGAGGACTACGACCTGCCCGAGCTCAAGACGGTCGACCACATCTGCGAGTTCGGCACCGAGAAGGCCGCCTGGTTCAAAGACCCCGACGGGCACGTGCTCTGCGTGCACCAGGACCGCAGCACCTGAGGCGTCCCGTCAGGCGTGGTGGCGGACGCCGCGCGGCGGGCCGGTGATCAGCAGCGCGCCCAGCAGCACGACGGCCGCGCCCACGAGCACCAGTGGCGTGAGCTCCTCACCCAGCGCCACGGCGCCCAGGACCACCGAGACGACGATGATCGGGTAGGTGACGCTCGTGGCGACGGTGGGTCCAGCCGCGCGCACGACGTCATACTGCAGCGCCTGGGCCAGCGCCGACCCGACCACGCCGAGGGTGACGACCGCGAGCACCGGGAGCAGCCAGTCCGAGGAGCGCAGTGTCCACGGCGCCGCGAGGCCGGAGCCCCAGAGCCACCAGCCGAGCAGCACCAGCGGCATCTGCACGAGCGCGACGAGCATCTGGGCCACGGGCATCCCCAGGCCGCCGGGATCGGCCGCGCGCAGGAACCGGCGCACCCAGGTCCAGCCCAGGCCATAGCTGGCCGAGGCGCCCAGCACCATCGCGAAGCCGACCGGGTCCGGCCCCTGCTCCAGTGACCAGGGCGCGGAGATGCAGACCACCCCGGCGAACCCCAGGGCGATCCCGAGCAGCCGCCGACGTCCGACCGGCTCGCCACGCAGGAGCACCATCGAGCAGAGGGCGGCCGCCACGGGCGTCGTCGCGTTGGAGATCCCCGCGATGGCGGAGTCGACCCGCTCCTCCCCGATAGCGAAGAGCGTCCAGGGCAGCGTGCAGAGCAGGAAGCCGGTCAGCGTCAGATGTGCCCAGGTGCGCATGCCGCGCGGCAGTCGGGTCCCCGTCACCGTCATGATCAGCAGTAGCACGCAGCCTCCCGTCACCACCCGCAGCGTCGCCACCTGCACCCCGGACATCGCCTCGACGCCGACCTTCATCAGCAGATAGCTGGAGCCCCAGATCAGCGAGAGGGCCGCGAACTTCGCCTGCCACGGCACCCGGGTCGGGCTGAGCTCACGCGTCTGGGGGGTCACCCGGCCGCCGCCTCCATGAGCCGCTCCGCGGCGGTCACGGTATGGCGGGTGAGCGCCAGCGCCTGCTCCGGGCTCGCCCCCGCCAGGCCGCAGGTGGGGGTCACGGTCACCGCGGCCAGAGCGGCCAGCGGCAGCCCGACCTCGCGCCACCCCCGCACCAGCGCGGCCACCGCGGCAGCAGGGTCGGCCACGTCCCCCGCGGTCGGCAGCATCCCGGCATACAGAGCCGTCCCGGACTCGACGAGGACCGCCACCGACTCCCAGCCGCGCGGCCCGATGCGAGTCACGTCGACCGACACGGCGCTGGCGCCCGACCCGCGCAGCACCGACCATGGCGGCACCGTCGCGCAGCAGTGCACGACGGTCCCCCCCGCGGCATGCGGGGCCAGGGCCTCGACGGCGCGGCGCAGTGCAGCCTCAGCAGTTCCGGGCTCGACCGCGCGCAGCCGCCGGTAGCCGGAGTCGCTGGGGATCGACCCGGCCAGGACGGCGGGCAGCGAGGGCTCGTCGAGCTGGACCACCAGGCTGGCCTGCGGGAGCAGCCGCTGCACGGTCTTCAGGTGCTCGACCAGCCCCTCGGTCAGCGACTCGGCCACCTCACGGGTCGCGCCCGGGTCGGAGAGCACCCGGTCGCCGAGCGGCAACCACAGCTCGGAGGCCAGCGTCCACGGACCGGCCGCCTGCACCTTGACCATGCCGGTCCACCCCTGGAGCTGCTCGGCGAGGGTGTCCAGGTCCTGCCGCCACCACCCCGCCGTCCGGGCGGCATCCCGCCCAGGGTGGTCGGTGAGCCGCCAGCCCTGCGGTTGCAGGTCCACCGGCAGGTCGACCAGCAGGCCGGCAGCCCGACCGACCAGGTCCGCGCCGGCTCCGCGGGCCGGCAGCTCGGGCAGGTAGGGCAGGGGGTCGACGCCCTCAGGGACCGAGGTGAGCTCCCCGGCGACGGCCTGCAGCGCCGCAGTGACGGAGTCACCCGGCCACGACCCGACACCTGTGGCGAACGTCATCGTGATCCTCCTGGTGGCACCCTGTGCCGCGGACCGGCGTGGTCAGGCTAGCGACGATCAGGTCACGCGCAGATAACGAGCTGGCATCAAAGCGCTCCGGACCCGTACGGATCGGGTACTTGTGGTGCTACTTTCACACCACTTCTGAC
This sequence comes from uncultured Actinomycetota bacterium, assembly GCA_963781115.1. Lineage (GTDB taxonomy): Bacteria > Actinomycetota > Actinomycetes > Actinomycetales > Dermatophilaceae > Ornithinicoccus. Next base: position 606,744 of record CAWADV010000003.1, on the reverse strand, counting down.
AGCCCTCGGGCCCGTGACTGCGGACCGACCTACCTCCCCGGAGGCAGCATGACCCGCTCCACCACCTGGCGTTCGCTCGTCGCTGTCGCGACGACCGGACTCCTCCTTGCCGCGTGTGGCACCACCGACGACGGCACCAACACCAGCAGCGGAGCCGTAGACCCCGGCGCCAGCTCCACCGGCGCTGCCGGTGGCGAGGCCGCCTGCGACCTGGCGCTGGCCTACGTCGGCCCGCTCACCGGCCCCTACGCCAACCTCGGCATCAACATCGAGAACGGCGCAAACCTGGCCATCGAGGAGTTCACCGCGGCCAACCCCGGGTGCAGCATCGAGCTGAAGAGCTTCGACAGCCAGGGCGACCCGGCCGTCGCGACCCCGCTGGCCACCGAGATCGTCGGCGACGACACCATCGTCGGAGTCATCGGACCCACCTTCTCCGGTGAGACCGACGCCACCGGCGCCGTGTTCGCGGAGGCCGGCCTGGTCACCGTGTCGCCGTCGGCGACCAACCCGGACCTGGCCGGCAACGGCTGGGACACCTTCCACCGGCTCCTGGGCAACGACGCCACGCAGGCTCCTGCCGCCGCCCGGTACATGAAGGACACCCTCGGGGCGACGAAGATCTTCATGATCGACGACGCCTCGGAGTACGGCGCCGGCCTGGGCGCGGGCATCACGGCCGAGCTGGGCGACCTGGTCATCGGCTCCGAGACGGTCCAGCAGGGACAGACCGACTTCGGCGCCACCGTCACCGCGGTCACCGCGGCAGCTCCGGACGCGGTCTACTTCGCGGGTTACTACGCCGAGGCCGGCCTGCTCGTCAAGCAGCTCAAGGCTGGCGGCTTCACCGGGACCTTCCTGTCCGGTGACGGCAGCCTGGACCCCGGCTTCGTCGAGGCCGCCGGCACCTCCGCCGACGGTTCGATCCTGACCTGCCCGTGCGCCCCGGCCACTGGTGACTTCGCCACGAACTACGAGGCCTCTGCTGGTCAGGCGCCGGGCACCTACTCGGCCGAGGGCTATGACGCGGCCAACGTGCTGCTGCAGGGTCTGGCCGCCGGCAACGGTGAGCGTGCGGCCATGCTGGACTGGGTCAACGCCTACGACGCGCCGGGCATCACCAAGCAGATCAAGTTCGACGAGACCGGTGAGGTGGCCGACGTGGTCGTCTACGCCTACACCGTCGAGGGCACCGAGATCATGCCGGGCGAGCCGATCGAGTAAGTCGACCTTCGTACCGCGTTCTCGCGGTACGGTCTGCGCTACGGCCGGGGGGTGAACGACCCCGGCCGTAGCGCATCGCCCTCGCCCTCAGGAGACCTTTGTGCAGTTCCTGATCGACAACTTCTTCCAGCTCACCATCACCGGTCTTGCCCTCGGGTCGGTCTATGCCCTCATCGCGCTGGGCTACACGATGGTCTACGGCGTGCTGCAGCTGATCAACTTCGCGCACTCCGAGGTGTTCATGTATGGCACCTTCGCGACGGTCTTCACCGTCTACCTCCTCGGCGGCACCGCGACCACCGCCGGTGGTGCGCTGATCGGCATCCTGGCCGTCGCGCTCCTGGTCGCGATGGTCACCTCCGGCGGCATCGCCCTGATCATCGAGCGCGTCGCCTACCGCCCGCTGCTCGCCCGCGGCGCCCCCCGGCTGATCGCCCTCATCTCCGCCATCGGCGCCTCCTTCGTGCTCGCCGAGATCATGGGCCTGCGCTCGCAGATCGCCGCGGCCGTCGGGCTCGACGACGAGCTGCAGCTACTTCGTCCAGCGGTCGCGGGACACCAAGGGCCTCCCGGTGGAGATCGACCGCTTCCCGCTCTTCACGATCGGTGACTACGGCGTCACCAACATCGACCTGCTGGTCATCGTCTCCGCGCTGTTGATGATGGTCGTCGTCGACCAGTTCATCCGGCGCTCCCGCCTGGGCCGCGGCATCCGCGCCGTCGCGCAGGACCCCGAGTCGGCCGCCCTGATGGGCGTGAACAGCGCTCGGGTCGTGCAGCTGACCTTCCTCATCGGCGGCCTGATGGCCGGCGCCGCCGCGATGCTCTACATGATGCGGATCGGGGCCACCAAGTTCGACGTCGGCTTCCTGCTCGGGGTCAAGGCGTTCACCGCCGCGGTCCTGGGTGGCATCGGCAACCTGCGCGGCGCACTGCTCGGCGGGCTGGTCCTCGGCGTCGCCGAGAACTGGGGCTCGGCGATCATCGGCGGAGAGTGGAAGGACGTCGTCGCCTTCGTCCTGCTCATCGCGATCCTGCTGTTCCGGCCCACCGGCCTGCTCGGTGAGTCCCTCGGGAAGGCGCGCGCATGAAGAACCTGTCCGTCGTGGTCGGCGACGCCGTCCGCAAGCTGCCGACGCCGGTGCGCTGGCTGGGCATCGTGCTGCTCGTCCTGCTCTGCTACGCCCTGCCCGTCCTCGAGCCGCCGATCATCTCCACTCCGGGCACCGACTTCGGCTCGGTCCTGTTCACCGTCGCGGTCTACGTGCTCGTCGCCCTCGGCCTCAACATCGTGGTCGGGTATGCCGGGCTGCTCGACCTCGGGTATGTCGGGTTCTATGCGATCGGCGCGTATGTCGTCGGCGTTCTCACCTCCCAGCACGCGAGCTGGCCGTGGCTGCTCACGCTGCCGGTGGCGGTCATCGTCACGATGGTCTCCGGTGTGCTGCTCGGTGCGCCGACACTGCGCGTCCGGGGCGACTACCTGGCCATCGTCACCCTCGGCTTCGGCGAGATCGTCCGCCTCACCCTGGTCAACTCCGACTGGCTGGGCGCTGCGGCGGGCATCCCCCGCGTCGGTCGACCGCCCAGCGTCAGCCTGTTCGACGTGCCGCACCTGGACTGGGAGACCGGGGTCCCGCTGGTCGACTACACCGACACCACCACGTTCATCGAGTTCGGCGTCACCGACGGCATCCCCTATTACTGGCTCGCCCTGACCGTGATCATCCTGGTGGTCCTGGCCGACCGGCGGATCAAGGACTCCCGCGTAGGCCGCGCCTGGGAGGCGACTCGGGAGGACGAGGACGCCGCCGAGATCATGGGCGTGCCGACGTTCAAGTTCAAGCTGCTCGCCTTTGCGATGGGCGCCTTCGTCGGCGGTCTGGCCGGTGCCCTCTTCGCAGGGCGCCAGGGGTTCATCAACCCCCAGTCCTTCACCCTGCTGATCTCGATCCTGTTCATCGCCGCGGTCGTCGTCGGTGGTCAGGGCAACCGCTGGGGCGTGATGCTCGGTGCCGCCGTCGTGGCCTACCTGCCGGAGCGGTTCCGCGGCTTCGAGGAGTGGCGGGTGCTGGTCTTCGGCCTGGCTCTGATGCTGCTGGCGATCTACCGCCCGCAGGGTCTGCTGCCGCCGCGCCGCACGGTGCGGGCCCAGGCGATGCAGGACCAGATCGCCGACCTCGAGGGCGTCGAGCCGGGCAGCGCCTCCGGCCTCGACGTCGACCTGGCCCACTCCACCGAGGAGCGCAACCGTGACTGACCAGCCCGACCCCACGCCCTACGAGCAGCGTCGTCAGCACGGCGAGCCACTGCTGGTGGTCGACGACGTGACCCTGCGCTTCGGCGGCGTCACCGCCCTGGACGGGGTCAGCTTCGAGATCCGCGAGGGCGAGATCCTCGGCCTGATCGGTCCCAACGGCGCCGGCAAGACCACCTGCTTCAACGTGATGACCGGTGTCTACCAGCCCACATCGGGCCGGATCAGGTTCGACGGCCAGGTGCTCACCGGCCTCAAGCGGCACCAGATCACCCACCGCGGCGTGGCCCGCACGTTCCAGAACATCCGGTTGTTCAGCGCCATGACGGTGCTCGAGAACGTCATGGTCGGCGCCGACGCGCGGCACAAGACCGGAGTCCTCTCCGCGCTGTTCAAGCTGCCGCGGCACCGCAACGAGGAGGCGGAGGCCCGGGCCAGGGCCGCCGAGCTGCTCGACTTCGTCGGCGTGCGAGCCCGCGCCAACGAGATGGCCGGCAACCTGTCCTACGGCGACCAGCGACGCCTGGAGATCGCCCGGGCGATGGCGACCGAGCCCAAGCTGCTCTGCCTCGACGAGCCGGCCGCCGGGTTCAACCCCTCGGAGAAGCGCAAGCTGATGGACCTGATCCGCAAGGTGCGCGACCAGGGCTACACGGTGCTCCTCATCGAGCACGACATGCGTCTGGTGATGGGAGTCACCGACCGGATCGTCGTGCTGGAGTTCGGCCGCAAGATCGCCGAGGGACCACCCGCTCAGATCCAGGACGACCCTGCCGTGATCGCCGCCTACCTGGGAGTGGACGAGGATGCTTCTTGAAGTCGAGGGCCTGTCGGTCAACTACGGGCACATCGAGGCGATCCGCGACCTGACCTTCAGCGTCGAGGAGGGCACCGTCGCCACGCTGATCGGCGCCAACGGCGCCGGCAAGAGCACCACGCTCAAGGCGATCTCGGGGCTGCGCAAGATCCGCGCGGGGCGCATCGTCTTCGACGGCCAGGACATCACCAAGACCGCCCCGCACGAGCGCGTGGTGATGGGCATCAGCCAGTCGCCGGAGGGCCGGGGCATCTTCCCGGGCATGACGGTGCGCGAGAACCTCGACATGGGCGCCTACGCCCGCAAGGACCGCAAGGCCGGCGACCTGCGCCCCGACGTCGACCGGGTGCTCGGGCTCTTCCCGCGGCTCGGTGAGCGGATCTCGCAGGCGGCCGGGACGATGTCCGGCGGGGAGCAGCAGATGCTCGCCATCGGGCGTGCGCTGATGGCCCGCCCGCGGCTGGTCCTGCTCGACGAGCCGTCGATGGGGCTGGCGCCCAAGCTGATCGCCCAGATCTTCTCGATCATCGAGGAGATCCACGCCCAGGGCACGACGGTGCTGCTCGTCGAGCAGAACGCGGCGCAGGCGCTGAAGCGGGCCAACACCGCCCACCTGCTCGAGACCGGCGAGATCGTCCGCTCCGGGACCGGCCACGAGCTGGCCAACGACCCCGCCGTGCGTGCCGCCTACCTCGGCGGAGACGTCTGAGGCGACCGGACATGGTCCGACTCCCTGCGCCTCCGCACGCCGTCGCGCGGTTCGGCGACGGGTCCGGCCGGCTCGTGCAGATGCCGGCCAAGGCGGCCAAGCGTCGCGAGCTGCTGGCCTTCATCGCCGCCCAGCTGCCGAGCCGCGAGCTCAGCGAGACCGAGATCAACGCCGAGCTGCGCGAGGTGCACGACGACGTGGCCATGGTGCGGCGCTACCTCGTCGACGAAGGACTCGTGCTGCGGCCCGAACCGGGTCGGTATGTCGTGCCCCCTCCCCCGACGGACCCCGCACCGGCCTGAGTGCGCACGTGCACACGCCAGCCGCCCTACCGGCCCCACCTACCGGCCTGAGTGCGCACGTGCACACAGGAGCAGCGGGGGTCAGCCGCGACCGGTCGAGGTGATGGTCGCCGAGCCGACGACGCGCGTCCCGTCATAGAGCACCACGGCCTGCCCAGGCGCCACCCCGCGGAGCCGGCGCGAGAGCCGCACCTGCAGGCGGTCGCCGTCCGCCCAGGCGTGGCCGGGGAGCTCCTCGCCGTGAGCACGCACCTGGACGCCGACCGGGACAACCCCCTGCGGAGCGGGCCCGCACCAGCGGCTGTGCTCTCCGACGATGCTGTCGACGCCGAGCAGCTCCTGCTCCCCCACCACCACGGTGTTGCTGCGGGTGTCGGTGGACAGCACATAGCGCTTCGAGCCGTCGGGAGGCGGGACCTTCAGGCCCAGGCCGCGGCGCTGACCGACCGTGAAGGCGTAGGCACCGCCGTGCTCGCCCAGCTGCCGGCCGGCCGAGTCGACGATGGGGCCAGGGCGCTCGCCCAGCCGGGCGGTCAGCCAGGCGGACGTGTCGCCGTCGGGGATGAAGCAGATGTCGTGGCTGTCCGGCTTGCGGGCCACCGAGAACCCGCGCGCGGCCGCCTCGGCGCGCACGGCCGGCTTGTCGGTGTCGCCGAGGGGGAAGAAGGCGCGCTCCAGCTGCTCGGCGTCGAGCACACCCAGCACATAGGACTGGTCCTTGGCCGGGTCGACCGCACGGTGCAGCTCACGTCGGACACCGCCCGCTGCACTGGGGTCCTCGCGTTCGACGATCTGCGCGTAGTGACCCGTCGCGACGGCGTCGAAGCCCAGCGCCACGGCCTTGTCGAGCAGGCCGCTGAACTTGACCTTCTCGTTGCAGCGCAGGCAGGGGTTGGGAGTGCGGCCGGCGGAGTACTCGGCGATGAAGTCCTCGACCACGTCCTGTCGGAACCGCTCGGCCATGTCCCACACATAGAACGGGATGCCCAGCCGGTCGGCCACCCGGCGGGCGTCGCCGGAGTCCTCGATGGTGCAGCATCCTCGAGCACTCTCGCGCAGCGTGGCCGCCGACTGCGACAGCGCCAGATGGACACCGACCACCTCATGGCCGGCGTCGACCATCCGGGCGGCGGCGACCGCAGAGTCCACACCGCCACTCATCGCCGCGACGACGCGCATCAGCTGGCCTGCTCCTGCGCCTGCCCGCCGACCCGGGTCGAGACGGACGTCGCGCTCGCCCCCGGCGCCGAGCTGCGGCCGCTCGCGCCGCGGGCGCGCCGGGCGCGGTCAAGGGCTGCAGGCAGGGCGGCCAGCACGGCGTCGACATCCGCCTCGGTCGAGGTGTGGCCCAGCGTGAGCCGCAGCGACCCGCGGGCCTGCGGCTCGCTCAGGCCCATCGCCAGCAGCACATGGCTGGGCTGGGGCACGCCTGCCTGGCAGGCCGAGCCGGTGCTGCACTCGACGCCGGCGGCATCGAGCAGGTAGAGCAAGGAGTCGCCGTCGGTGTCCGGCACGCGCAGGTGGGCGTTGGCCGCCAGCCGGCTGGTGCTGTCACCGGGCTGCCAGATCCCACTGACCTGCATCGTCGGGTCGAGCTGCAACGCGCCCTGGATGAGCCGGTCCCGCAGGGCGACCAGCCGCTGAGCGTGCTCGCCCTGGTGCTTGACGGCATGCCGGACGGCGACCGCCAGGCCGGCGATCGCGGGCACGTCAAGGGTGCCGCTGCGGATCTGCCTCTCCTGACCGCCGCCGTGGGTCAACGGCACCGGCGACTGGTCGCGCCCGGCCACCAACAGCCCGACGCCGAGCGGTCCGCCGACCTTGTGACCGGTGATGCTGACCAGGTCGGCGCCAACCTCGTCCAAGCGCACCGGCACCTGGCCCAGAGCCTGCACCGCGTCGGTGTGGAACGGGATGCCGCGGGACCGGCTGACCTCGGCGATCTGCTGCACCGGCTGGATGGTGCCGACCTCGTTGTTGGCCCACATCACGCTGACCAGCGCCACCGAGCCGGCGCCGGTGGCGTCGTCGTCGATCGCGGCGGCCACCGACTCGGGGGAGATCCAGCCGTCGGCGTCCGGCTCGACCCAGGTGACCTGCGCGCCATACGCCTGCACCAGGTGCAGCACCGGGTCGAGGACGGCGTGGTGCTCGATGCCGCTGACGACCAGCCGGTTGCGCCGGGCATCACTGCCGTGGCGCGCCCAGAAGGTGCCCTTGACGGCCGCGTTGTCGGACTCGGTGCCGCCGGAGGTGAAGACGATCTCCGACGGGCGGCACAGCAGGGCCTCCGCGATCGCCTCGCGGGACTCCTCGACGACGCGGCGGGCCGCTCGACCACTGGTGTGCAGCGAGCTGGCGTTGCCGACCCGGCCCATCTGCTCGGCCATCGCCTCGATCACCTCGGGCAGCGCCGGCGAGGTCGCGGCATGGTCGAGGTAGGCGCTCACTCGCTCAAGCCTACGCGCCGCAGGGGCAGCCGAGGGGTCTGCTCACCGGCGGCCGCTGCTGAACGAGGCGGCACTGTGCGAGCCGCCGCCGGCGCTCGGCCGAGCACCCCCAGCGGTGCCGCCCCCGGCGCGACCGCCACCGGCGGGTCGACCGCCACGGCCGCGCGACGGCTGACCGCCGGAGGCAGCGCGCTCGCTCTGCGCCCCGCCACCGCCCTGACGGCGACTGCCCTGTCCTGCTCCACCGCGCTGGCCGCGGCCGGACTGCTGGCCACCGCCCCGCTGGCGGCCCGAGCCCTGACCGGACCCGCCCTGACGGTGCGAGCGCTCGCCCGACCCGTCCTGCCCCGAGCCGGCGCCACCGCCGAGCTCCAGGGCCCCGGGCAGCGAGCGCACGCCGGGAGCCAGCAGGGTCAGCACCGGGTGCTCGGCCCCGCGGATCCGGGTGGTCTCGGCCGTGATGCCGGCCGCGCGGGTCAGCGCACGCACGTCACCGGACTGCTCGCTGGTCATCAGCGTGACGACGGTGCCGGCGTTGCCCGCACGGGCGGTGCGGCCCGAACGGTGCAGGTAGGCCTTGTGCTCGACCGGCGGGTCGGCGTGCACCACCAGGGCGACGTCATCCACATGGATGCCTCGCGCGGCGATGTCGGTGGCCACCAGAGCCGTCGCCTGGCCGGCGTGGAACGCGGCCAGGTTGCGGGTGCGGGCGTTCTGACCGAGGTTGCCGTGCAGCTCCACGGTCGGCACGCCGCTGCGGTTGAGCTGGCGCGCCAGAGCCTTGGCGCCGTGCTTGGTGCGGGTGAAGACCATGGTGCGCCCCGGCGCGCTGGTCAGGTCGACCAGGATCGGCACCTTGTGCTCGCGGTCCACGTGCAGGACGTGGTGGTCCATCGTGGCCACCGGCGACTGCGCCGAGTCGGCCTGGTGGGTCACCGGGTTGTGCAGGAAGGCGGTGACCAGGGTGTCGACCGCCTTGTCGAGGGTGGCCGAGAAGAAGAGGCGCTGGCTGCGCGGCGGGGTGGCGCGCAGCAGCCGGCGCACGGCCGGGAGGAAGCCGAGGTCGGCCATGTGGTCGGCCTCGTCCAGGACGGTCACCTGGACATCCGCCAGCGAGCACAAGCCCTGCTGGATGAGGTCCTCGAGGCGACCGGGGCAGGCGATGACGATGTCGACGCCGCGCTTGAGCGCGCTGGCCTGGGGGCCTTGGCCGACGCCGCCGAAGATGGTCCGGGTCGACAGGCCTGCCTCCGCGGCCAACGGGGCCAGGGCGGCCTCGATCTGGCCGACCAGCTCACGCGTGGGAGCCAGGATGAGCGCCCGGGGGGCGCCGCTGCGGGCGCGCGGCCCGGCGGTCAGCGACGCGACGACCGGCAGCAGGAAGGCGTAGGTCTTGCCCGAGCCGGTGCGGCCGCGTCCGAGGACGTCCCGGCCGGCCAACGAGTCCGGGAGGGTGGCGTGCTGGATGGGGGTGGGGTCCGTGATGCCCTGACGGGTCAGGACGGCGGTCAGGCGCGCGGGGACGCCGAGGGACTGAAAAGAGGTCAAGGGGAAAACTCACTGTGAGTGCCTCGCCGGCAGCCGATGTCCGCAGGTCGCGGGGCGGCTTCGCGCGGAGCAGGAACGACAGTGACCTGCTGCGACGCGCGGACAACTCGTGGCGAGGGGCGACGAGCCGATGGTCCAAGGGTAGCGCACCGCGCCCCGGCGCCTGGTGCCGGGGCGCTGGTCGGCGCCTCAGCTCTGGCGGGCGACGATCTCCCGGGCCGCCTGCGGCAGCACCTGGAAGAGGTCGCCGACGACACCGAAGTCGACCAGGTCGAAGATCGGGGCCTCCGCGTCCTTGTTGACGGCGACGATGGTCTTGGAGGTCTGCATGCCCGCCCGGTGCTGGATCGCCCCGGAGATGCCGGCCGCGACATACAGCTGCGGCGAGACCGAGACACCGGTCTGGCCCACCTGGCTGGCGTGGGGATACCAGCCGGCGTCGACCGCCGCGCGAGAGGCCCCGACAGCAGCGCCGAGTGCGTCGGCGAGCTGCTCGACCGGCCCGAAGTCGCCGGCCGTGCCGCGCCCGCCGGACACGACGATGGACGCCTCGGTCAGCGACGGGCGGCCGGTCTGCGCCTTGTCGGTGCGGTCGACGATGGTCGCGGCGGTCGCCAGTGCGCTGAGCTCCACCTCGACCTGCTCCTGGGCCGCAGCCCCCGGCGACTCCTCGACGGCGATCGCGTTGGGCTTGACCGTGACGATGGGAGTGCCGTGAGTGACCGTCGAGGTGACCGTGAAACCGCCGGCGAACACCGACTGCACGGTCTGCACGCCACCTTCTGTGGGCTGCACGTCGACCGCGTCGGTGATCAGGCCCGAGGAGGTGCGGATGGCCAGGCGGCCGGCGATCTCCTTGCCCTCTGCGCTGGAGGCGATGAGCACGGCCGCCGGGGCGCTGCGTGCGACGAGCTGCGCCAGCAGGTCGACGGTGGGGACGACCAGGTGCCGGGTGAGCTCGGGGTCCGGGGCCAGGTAGACCTTCGCGGCGCCATACCGGGCCAGCGCCTCGGCGGCCGCCTCGATGCCGGCACCGACGAACACCGCTGCGGGCTCGCCGAGGCGGCGTGCAGCGGTGAGCAGCTCGGCGGTCGCCTTGCGGACCTGGCCGTCGACGTGGTCCACGAGGACGAGGACTTCAGCCATGGGGTTCTCCTCTGGGCTGCGGGGGGTATGGCGGAGTGCGGGGTGCGGAGTGCGGCGGCCAGTCAGGCCAGGGACCGGGAGGCCAGGAACTGAGCCAGAGCGGTGCCACCCTCACCGGAGTCGGTGACGACCTGTCCGGCCTGGCGCGCAGGTCGCTGCTCCACCGACACCACCGTGGTCCAGGCCGCCGCCAGACCGACGTCGGCGGGGTCGACGCCGAGGTCGGCGAGGGTCCACGTCTGCACCGGCTTCTTCTTGGCCGACATGATCCCCTTGAACGAGGGGTAGCGCGGCTCGTTGATCTGGTCGGTGACCGAGACCACGGCCGGCAGCGCGGCCTCGATGGTCTGGCTGGCCAGGTCGCCGTCCCGGCGGATCCGGACCGTGCCGGCGCCCTGGCCACCCTCCACGGTCAGCTCGCTGGCGAAGGTCACCTGGGGCAGTCCGAGCCGCTCGGCCAGCATGGCCGGGACGACGCTCATCGAGCCGTCCGTCGAGGCCAGGCCGGTGAGGACGAGGTCGACCGGTGCCTCCTGGCCGATCCTGCGGATCGCCGCGGCGAGCACCAGGCTGGAGGCGACCGCGTCGGAGCCGGCGATCGCGTCGTCGCAGACGTGCACGCCCTGGTCGGCTCCCATCTGCAGGGCCTTCTTGACCGCGTCAGCGGCCTGCGCCGGCCCCATCGTCAGGACGACCACCTGCCCCTCACCGGCCTCGATGAGCTGGAGGGCGGCCTCCACGGCATACTCGTCGAGCTCGGAGAGCAGACCGTCGACGGCGTCGCGGTCGGTGGTGTGGTCGGGCTCGAAGGTGCGCTCGGACTGGGCGTCGGGCACGTGCTTGACACAGACGACGATGTTCACGTCAGCTTCCTCGGCGATGGGGTCGGGACGGGCTGCTACCTGGCCTCATCTTCGCACGAGGCGCGGAGGGTCCGGCTCGGTCGACGTTCAACGTCTGGGGGCTTACGTCGAAGGTGATGGTGCTCGTCGGCGCGCGGGTCGCGGGCGGTGGAGCGAAGATGTGACTGTGAGGTCCTCCCGGACGAAGCTCGGGCCAGCCGCTGTTGCCTACAGCGCCCTGGAGGTCCTTCCGTGACCGGCTGGGCAGCGGCCACAGCGTGGGGGCTGGTCGCTGGTGCCGCGCTGGTCATCGGAGCCGTGACTGCGTGGATGGCTCAGGTGTCACGACGTACGGTCGCGTCCGTGATGGCGTTTGGCGCCGGAGTCCTGATCTCTGCCCTTTCCTTTGATCTGGTCCAGGAAGCGATGGACAACAGCGGGCTGGCCACTGTCGTGTCGGGATTCGCCGCGGGCTCCGTCACGTACATGGCCGCCAACGCTGTGCTGAACAAGTTCGGGGCGCGCCACCGCAAGCGATCGCAGGGCCAGCAACCATCTCAGACCCAGCAGGCGGGAAGCGGGCTGGCCATCGCACTCGGTGCCCTCCTGGATGGCGTACCGGAGTCCGTCGTCCTGGGCGTCTCCCTTCTCGACCGCGGCGGGGTCAGCACGGCGGTGGTGGCGGCGGTGTTCATCTCGAACCTTCCGGAGGGACTGTCAAGTGCTGCCGGCATGAAGCGCGCGGGGCGCAGCGCCGGGTATGTCTTCAGCGTCTGGGGCGGCATCGCCCTGGCAAGCGGTATCGCAGCCGGCGGAGGCTATCTCCTGCTCGGTGATGCATCGGCCGCTACCGTGTCCTTCATCACCGCATTCGCAGCTGGCGCGATCCTCACCATGGTGGCCGACACCATGATCCCCGAAGCATTCGAGCAGGCACACGCCTGGACCGGCCTCATCGCAACTGCTGGATTCTTGGGCGCCTTCGCCATCAGCCAACTCGGTGGATAGGCGACTCAGACGGGCGGCATGATCGGACGAGCGTACCCGTCGCGGCGCGGCATTTCCCCCACCGAGACCTGGGACGTAGAGCGGCATTCATCATGTTCCGTCTTGGCCCGCAGGAATGGTGGGCGTGCTGTTCTCAGTTTGGGACGAGACCTCGATCCTCATCACGCAGTTCTTCAGTCCCTTGGGCCGCACGTAGCTGAAGCCGAGCCGTTCGTAGAGCTGACGTGTGCCGTTGTACAGGAATGAGGACGACATCTTCTTCGTCTGGTGCGTCAGGTCGTGCGGGTAGGCCTCGACCACGCCGCCACCGGCGTGCGCGATGAGGTCCAGGGCGCCCCGGATCGCCATCTCGGTGATGCCGCGGCGGCGGTACCTCCGGTCAACGAAGACGCAGGTGATCCGGTAGTCGGGGTCGGCGTCCTTCTCAGCGTCGTACTGCTTGCGATGGTGGATGCTGGGCAACTCGGTCGGCGTGCCGTACTCCGCCCACGCGATGGCCTCTGCGCCGTCCATCACCAGCGCCGCGTGGGCCACGCCGGCCTCGACGTACCGCTTCTTCCGCACCCGGTTGCCCTCGGCCCCAGGCCCGCGCTCAGGGTCCTCGGGATGGAACCAGGTGCACCAGCAACCGCCGAAGATCCCGTTGTGTCGCTGGACGAGCGCCTCGAAAGCCGTCCAGGTCTCGGCAGTGAGAGGGGCGACCTGGAACGTCGCGTCCAGGCTCGTAGCTGGGCTCATGGACCTACCGTAGATCCGTGAGCGGACGATGTGCGTCCATATGAGCACGCACGCGCGGCCTGTGCCGGATGCTGCTACTAGGGTAGCAATCATTGTCCCACCTGGGTAGGATGGATCCGTGAAGGTGAGCGTGAGTCTGAGCGAGCAAGATCTCGCGGCCCTTGACCGGTACGTCCAAGAAGCCGGCCTCGAGTCGAGGTCCGCTGCCGTCCAGCAGGCCATCCGTCGCCTGCAAGACCCGCAGTTGGAGGCGGCGTATGCCGCAGCCTGGGAGGAGTGGGCCGTCGCGGGGGATGAAGACGCGTGGGCATCAGTCTCCTCGGACGGGCTCACTGATGCTGCGCGGTGAGATCCTTCTTATCGATCTGGATCCAGTGCGCGGTAGTGAGGCCAACAAGCGGCGGCCCGCGGTGCTCGTCAGCAATGATCAGGCGAACACCATGGCTCAACGACTCGGTCGTGGAGTAGTGACCGTCGTGCCCGTCACCAGCAACGTGGAGCGAGTCTTTCCGTTCCAGGTGTTGCTGCCAGCTGGCGAGACAGGACTGCGGGTGGACTGCAAGGCCCAGGCGGAGCAGGTGCGCTCGGTCGCAGTCGAGAGGGTCGGTTCTGCAGTAGGCCGAGTGCCGCCCCGCCTCATGGCTGCGGTCGACGAAGCGTTGCGAATCCATCTGCAGCTCTGACAGCCCGACGCGCGCGTTGTGACTCAGCCTCGCGCAACCACCTACCGGCCCGGTCCCGACCCGCTTGATACGCGGACGTTTATGGTCCGCGGTGATCTGGCAGGGGCGTACCGTCGATGTCGTGACGGAGCAGCAGCCCTACGAGGTGCTCGCAGAACGCGACGACTTCGAAGTGCGTCGCTACCCACCCCACCTCCTCGCCCAGGTCGAAATGGACGGGTCCTTCGAAGATGCGGGCAACCGCGCCTTTCGCGCGCTGTTTCGCTACATCACCGGATACAACCAGTCCCAGCGCATGGTGAACATGACCGCACCGGTGGTGCAGCAGCCCGACCGCACCGAAGAGATCGCCATGACGGCCCCTGTCGTCCAGGTCGAGAACCCGAAGGGACGCCATATCGTCGCGTTTGTCCTGCCCGCATCGATGACGCTGGAGACCGCGCCGTTGCCTCTGGACCCCAACATTGCGGTGCGCGCCGTACCCGAACGGATTTCTGCCGCACGTCGCTATTCGGGTCGGTGGACCGAGTCCTCCTACCAGCGAAACCTCGACACGTTGGCAGCTGCTGTTGCGGCGGACGGATACCTGCCTGTGGGGGCGCCGCGGTTCGCCCGCTACGACCCGCCGTTCAAGCCGTGGTTTCTGCGCCGCAACGAGGTCATCCAAGACGTCACCCGCTGACCGCAGCCCACGGATTCAGCTGCACTGTCACGCCTGTGGACGGCGCAGCGGCTTCGGTCCGGTCCCCCGACCTGGCCCTCACCGCCGCGCCGGGTGGGATCAACGTCCCTCGAACTCCGCCTTGCCCGGCCCGAACTCGGCGAAGCTGGCCATGCCGATCTCGCGGTCCCGGGTGGCGAAGACGCCGGCGAACTGCCGCGCCTCGATCGCCAGGCCGGTGTCGAGGTCGACCTCCATGCCGCGGTCGATCGCCTCCTTGGCGGCACGCAAGGCGTAGGCCGGCCCGTGCACATAGCGCTCGGCCCGGGCCCGCGCAGCGGCATACACCTGCTCCGGCTCGACGACCTCGTCGACCAGCCCGATCGCCAGCGCCTCGGCCGCGTCGACCATCCGCCCGGTGAAGACCAGGTCCTTGGCCCGCGAGGTGCCGATCAGGCGCGGCAGCCGCTGTGAACCGCCGGCGCCCGGGATCACCCCCAGCAGGATCTCCGGCTGGCCCAGCTTGGCGTCGCTGCCGGCCACCCGGAAGTCGCAGCACAGCGCCAGCTCGCACCCCGCGCCCAGCGCATAGCCGGTGATCGCGGCGATGGTCGGTTTGGGGATCCGCGCGACGGCGGTGAAGCACTCCTGGATGAGCGTGGCCCGGTCGACCATGTCGGTGTAGGTCATCGCCAGCATCTCCTTGATGTCGGCGCCGGCGGCGAACACCTTCTCCCCGCCGTAGACGATGACCGCCGCGACCTGAGGGTCGGCCGACACGATGCGCGCAGCCTCACCGAGCGCGTCCTGCACGGCGATGTCCAGCGGGTTCATCTTCGGCCGGTCGACACGAATCGTGGCGATGCCGCCCTCGACCTCCACCCGCACGTGCTCGCTGGAGGTCGCGGTGACGGCGGGGCTCACGCCTGGCCCCCGCTGCTGCCGGAGCTCGGGGGACGACGCGGCGGGCCCTCCGACAGCCAGGGACCGATCTCCCCGGGCGGGGTGGCCGGCATCCCCGGCTGCGGCGCGGGCGGAGGCGGCGGCTCCTCGCCCCGCTCGACCGCCGACTTGGCCAGCACGTTGCGGTGCCACAGCTGCACGGCCTGCAGGAGCAGACCGACACTGACCTGCAGCTTGCCCTTGGGGTTCTCCTTCTTGCCGACGATCTGCTCGACCGTGAGCACCAGGTTGCCGTTGGCGATCCCGGCCTTGACCAGGTTGACCCCGAGGGTGATGTCGTTGCACCCGTTGAGCCGGGTGAGCATGTCGTCGGGCACGTTGGGCGAGATCTGCCACTGGCCGAAGGTGCGCATGATGTCCACCTGGCCGCCCTCGAGGCTGCGGACGAACAGCTGCTGCTCCTGCGCGCGGAACTTGACGTCACCCTCCGCGTCGAGGTCGGGCTGCAGCTTGAGGTCCTGCAGAGCGTCGAGCACCCGGCCGCGCAGCGGATGCTCGTCCGGCGGGGGCGGGAAGTTCGGCAGCGAGGTGGGGTCGGTCATGGCCCAACGCTACCCAGTGCCGGCGGCGGGTCCCTCGTCCGCATCGGCGCACGCTCCCTAGTCTGATGCCCGTGCCTGCCCCCCGCCGCTCCCCCGACGTCCCGCCGCCGCTGGGCGTCACGCTGTATGACGGCGGGGCTGAGGTCGCCGTGCTGGCCCAGCACGCCGAGGCCGTCGAGCTGTGCCTGTTCGAGGGGCCCGGTGGCGACCCGTCCGCCGAACGCCGGATCCCGCTGCGGCGCACGACCTACGGCATCTGGTGGGACCAGGTGCCCGGCATCGGACCAGGCCAGCGCTACGGCCTGCGCGTGCACGGACCCTGGGCACCGGAGCAGGGTCACCGGCACAACCCGGCCAAGCTGCTGCTCGACCCCTACGCCGGAGCGATCGAGGGCAGCGTGCAGTGGGGGCCGGCCGTCTACGGTCACCCGGTCGACGACCAGTGGTGGGGTGACGGCGAGAGCCCGGACGGTGCAGACAGCGCAGGCGCTGTGCCCCGCTCGGTGGTCCTGGGCGACGGTTTCGACTGGGGGCAGGACCATCCGCCGGAGGTGCCCTGGTCGTCCACGGTGATCTACGAGGCGCATGTGCGCGGGCTGACCATCGCGCACCCGGACGTGCCCGAGGAGCTGCGCGGCACGTATGCCGCCCTGGGTCACCCGGCCGTGGTCGAGCACCTGCTCGGACTGGGCGTGACCACGCTGGAGCTGCTCCCGATCCACACGCACACCCCCGAGCCGGCGCTGGTCCGGCGTGGCCTGACCAACTACTGGGGCTACAACACGCTGGGCTTCTTCGCCCCGCATGCCGGCTATGCCGCGGCGCGCGACCCGCAGGGCGTGGTCGACGAGGTCAAGGGGGCCGTCAAGGCGCTGCACGCGGCGGGGATCGAGGTGGTCCTGGACGTGGTCTACAACCACACGGCCGAGCAGGCTGCCGGCTCGGGGGCGACGCTGAGCTGGCGGGGCCTGGACAATGCGACCTACTACCGGCTGGACGAGCGCGGGCGGGACGTCGACGTCACCGGATGCGGCAACACCGTCGACCTGCGGCAGCCGCTGGTGGCCCGGATGGTGCTGGACTCCCTGCGCCACTGGGTCGAGGAGTTCCACGTCGACGGGTTCCGGTTCGACCTGGCCCCGGCCCTGGCCCGCGGCCGGGACGACGCCTACGACCCGGACCATGCCTTCCACGTGGTGCTGCGCACCGACCCGGTGCTGTCCCGCGTCAAGCTGATCGCCGAGCCCTGGGACGTGGGCGTCCACGGCTGGCGCACCGGTCAGTTCCCCCCACCGTTCGCCGAGTGGAACGACCGCTTCCGCGACACGGTGCGCACCTACTGGCTGGCCGACACCGCGCGGCAGCAGGTCGGCGAGACCGGCCACGGCGTTCGCGAGCTGGCGACCCGGCTGGCCGGGTCTGAGGACATGTTCGCCGTGGGGCATCGTGGCCCGATCGCCTCGGTCAACTACGTGGCGGCCCACGACGGCTACACGCTGGCGGACACCACGGCCTACGTGCACCGCCACAACCAGGCCAACGGCGAGGGCAACCGCGACGGTCACGGCGACAACCGCAGCTGGAACGCCGGCGTCGAGGGCCCGAGCCAGGACCCGGAGGTGCTCGCCGTGCGGCGCCGGCTGGGTCGCAACCTGCTGGCCTCGACGATGCTCTCGGTCGGGGTGCCGATGCTCTGTGCGGGCGATGAGTCCGGGCGCACGCAGTCGGGCAACAACAACGCCTACTGCCAGGACAACCCGATCTCCTGGCTGGACTGGGGCTGGGAGCCCTGGCAGCAGGAGCTGGTCGACACGACCGGCGCGCTGGCCCGCCTACGCACCGCACACCGCGTGCTCCGGCCGACCCAGTTCGCCACCTATGAGCCGGCAGCGGGGCGGACCCGGCTGCGCTGGCTCGGCGAGCACGGCGCCGTGCTGAGCGGGCACGAATGGGGGCAGCTCGGGCGACGGACCCTGGTCGCCTGGTTCGACGACGTCAGCGACCCGGGACCCGAGGGGGTCGACCAGGTCCTGCTCGTGCTGCACGCCGGCGCCGAGCCCGCGAGCATCCACCTGCCGGAGCCCGAAGGAGACGCCGGGCCCTGGTGCGTGGAGTGGAGCTCGGCGTGGGAACGGCCGCAGGCACCGACTGCGCTGACTGCCGAGCGGCTGGTCGAGGTCGGTCCGTTGACCTTCACCGTCCTCGCCCCGCATTTTGGGAGGGGTTTCTGACCGCTCCTGCGCATTTTGGTAGGGGTTTCTGACGCCTCACGCGCATTTTGGTAGGGGTTTCTGACGCCTCACCCGCCGGGCTAGCCAGGGAGCCTGACCTCACCCGAGCGCCATGTCCAAGAGTCAAGGCGACGATCCCTGGCACGGGCCCGGCGGTAGCCGTCGTTCAACTTTGCGATGACCATGTGCTGGGCGAAGTCCTCCTTCCAGATCTCGACAACAGTCAGGTTTGTCTGCGCCAGCCGTGCGATCCGCGCGCGGTCCAGTTCGGCAGCGCCGTCGACGCGGTGGCGCCAGCCTTCGTACTCCCCCACGACGCCGTTCTCTGGATCGAGCAGATCGGTGCGGGCCAGGAACCTTCCAAACCGGTCGTAGACGGTGGGGTTTGCTAGCGGTGCCGGCAGCCCCGCCGCCAGCCAGACCATCCTGAGTTCGCTCTCCCACACCGACTCTGCCAAGCCTGTCGCCAGGGGGAGCAAGGCTCGCACCGCCGCCAGCCCATGAAGACCTCCCAGTGGCGCGACGAACTGGCCGAGATCTGCGGTGGTGACGAGACCGAAGCGCAGGCAGGTATCCAGCATCGCGAGCCGGCGCCCGTCGCGCTTGCACCATCTGGTCAGGTCGAGAGCGGTGCGGTGAGCTGACGTGAGCTGAATGCCGTCGATCTCGGTCGTATGCCGCTCGCACACAGCGGTCTGCCGAAGCTGACACCCCGCTTTTGACTCCAAGCCCCGGCCGCGTGCCACGCTGAACGGCACGGGCAATGGCTCGCCGGTGCCGGTGCGCCCGCTGAGATGGCTTTCCGGCACGCCGTGCACCACCGCAGCTGCCCAGCCGGAGAGGATGGCCCCTGGCGGCGCCACTTCCACTGCCGCGCCAATCCGGACTAGGCGTTCGTCATCTGGGACTGGCTCGGCGATCCGCACGCCGCGGATGCCCTCTACGCCTGGGAGTGAGCGGATCGCCCGATCCTGGACTCCGGCCCGCAACAGATCAGCAACGGTGGCCACGCCATACGTCGTCACAGGTCTGCCCTTGTCACACGACCCAGTGTCGCCGCGTTCAGTTTCGGGGCTCTCGACAACCGCCTACTTGTGGATAACGCCCGCCAACGCGGCGCGTCCTCAGCCAGTGAGCACGCCCGCCAACGCCTCGGTCGGCGACACGGGCGACTGCGTCACCAATCCCTACCAAAATGCAGAGAACGCGTCAGAAACCCCTACCAAAATGCTAGGCGTTGGTGACCAGCCCCAGCTCGGCCGGGTTGCTCAGGCGCTCGTGCCGCGGCAGCACCCGGACGGTCCAGCCCAGAGCGCCGGTGCGGGTCAGCTCGATGTCGCCCTCGAAGCGGTGCCGCCCACCTTCATAGCTCTCGACGTGCTGCAGCGCGTTGATCTCGACGTCGTGCAGCTCATCGGTGTTCCAGGCACGCCCGAAGGCCACCTGCACGTCGACGTCGCCCGGCTCGAGCGGGCCCAGCGCGACGAAGGCGCGCACGGTCACCCTGTCTCCGACCTGCGGAGTGTCTCCCACCCCCTCGGCCTCGACGTGGTCGACCCGCACCTGCGGCCAGGCACTGTCGGCGCGCGCGCAGTAGTCAGCCAGGTGCCGGGCGCCGGCGTGGTCGTCGTGACGGACGGCCCACCCGTCGCGCGCGGCCGGGACGTAGAGCTTCTCGGTGTAGTCGCGGACCATCCGGTCGGCCATCACCTTGGGCCCGAGCGTGCCGAGCGTGTGCGTGATCATCTCCAGCCAGCGGGTCGGCAGGCCGTGCTCGTCGCGGTCGTAGAAAGTCGGCACGACACTGTTCTCGAGCAGGTCGTAAAGCGCCTTGGCCTCCAGGTCGTCCCGCCGGTCGGGGTCCTCCACGCCGTCGGCGGTGGGGATCGCCCAGCCGTTCTGGCCGTCGAACCACTCGTCCCACCAGCCGTCCAGGATCGAGAGGTTGAGCGCCCCGTTGAGCGCGGCCTTCATGCCGGAGGTGCCGCACGCCTCGAACGGGCGCAGCGGGTTGTTGAGCCAGACGTCGCACCCGGGATAGAGCGCCTGCGCCATGGCGATGTCGTAGTTGGGCAGGAAGACGATCCGGCTGCGCACCTCCGGGTCGTCGGTGAAGCGCACCATCTCCTGGATCAGCCGCTTGCCGGTGTCATCGGCAGGGTGTGACTTGCCGGCGATGACCAGCTGCACCGGACGCTGCGGGTCGAGCAGGATCTTCTTGAGCCGCTCGGGGTCGCTGAGCATCAGGGTCAGCCGCTTGTAGGTCGGGACGCGGCGGGCGAAGCCGATGGTCAGCGCGTCGGGGTCGAGCACGTCCTCGATCCAGCCGAGCTCGGCGTTGGTGGAGCCACGGCGCTTCATCGAACGGCGGAGCCGGTCACGCGCGTTGGACACCAGCTGCTCGCGCAGCTCACGCTTGGTCGCCCACATCGCCTCCGTCGGCACCTCGGCGATGTGAGACCAGACGTCGACCGAGCTGATCTGGTCGCTCGGGATGTGCCTACGGGCCAGCTCATAGACCTTGCGGTCGATCCAGGTGCCGGCGTGCACGCCGTTGGTGATCGAGCCGATCGGCACCTCGTCCTCGTCGAACCCCGGCCAGAGGCCCTTGAACATGCCCCGGCTGACCTTGCCGTGCAGCTCGGAGACCCCGTTGGCGCGCTGGCCGAGGCGCAGACCCATCAGCGCCATGTTGAAGACGGTGGAGTCGCCGCCACTGTAGGTCTCGGCACCCAGGGCCAGCAGCTGCTCCAGCGGCACGCCGGGCAGCTCGGTGGCGCTGCCGAAGTGGAGCCGGATCTGGTCGACGGCGAACCGGTCGATGCCGGCCGGGACCGGCGTGTGGGTGGTGAAGACGGTGCCGGCGCGGACCGCTCGCAGCGCCTCGTCGAAGCTCAGCCCCTGCTCGGCCGTCAGCTCGCTGATCCGCTCGACGCCCTGGAAGCCGGCGTGGCCCTCGTTCATGTGGTAGACGTCCGGGGTCGGTGCGCCGGAGAGGCGCGACCACAACCGGAGCGCACGGATGCCGCCGATGCCGAGCAGCATCTCCTGCTGCAGTCGCTGGTCGCCCCCGCCGCCGTAGAGCCGGTCGGTGAGGTTGCGGTGGGCCGGCTCGTTGGCCTCCACGTCGGAGTCCAGCAGCAGCAGCGGGACGCGGCCGACCTGGGCCCGCCAGACATGCGCCGAGAGCGTGCCGCCACCGGGCATCGCCAGGGTCACCAGCGCGGGCGAGCCGTCGCTCTCGCGCAGCATCGACAGCGGCAGGTCATCCGGGTCCAGCACCGGGTAGGACTCCTGCTGCCACCCCTCGGCGTTCAGCCGCTGCCGGAAGTAGCCGCTCTTGTAGAACAGGCCGACGCCGATGATCGGCACGCCGAGGTCCGAGGCGCTCTTGAGGTGGTCGCCGGCCAGGATGCCGAGCCCGCCGGAGTACTGCGGGAGGGCGGCGGTGATCCCGAACTCCGGGGAGAAGTAGGCGATCGCCTGGGGGTAGCCGCCATTCTGGCTCGCCTCCTCGGCCTGCTGCTGGAACCAGCGCGGCTCGGTCAGGTAGCGGTGCAGGTTCTGCGCCCCCTGGTCGAGCCTGGCCAGGAAGTCCTGGTCGGCGGAGAGCCGGCTCAGGTCATCTGGGGTCAGCGTGCTCAGCATCGCGACCGGGTCGTGCTGGGCGGTCTCCCAGCGCTGGGGGTCGATGCTCTCGAAAAGGTCGCGCGTCGGGGGGTGCCAGGACCAGCGCAGGTTCAGCGCCAGGTCGTTCAACGGCGCCAGCGTCTCGGGCAGGACCGTGCGGACATGAAGTCGGCGGATCGCTCTCACCCGCGAAAGGATAGGTGCTCCACGGCGAACCGATGACATGCCGCAGGCGACGGATCAGGACGGCATAGGCAGCGGGCCGATGGGACCGGTAGCGTCGGGGCCGTGACCAGCCTCGACCGCTCCGCTCTCGCGCTGCACGGCCAGGAACCGATCGGCCGTATCCCGGTGCAGGACCTGCGCCCCCTCGTCGACGGTGGCGCCCGGCCCGTCAAGTCGGTGGTCAACGAGCTGTTCCCGATCACCGCGACGGTGTTCCGCGAGGGTCACGACGCCGTCAACGCGACCGTGGTGCTCACCGATCCGGACGGGCAGGAGCACCGGGTGCGGATGCACCTGCTCAACCCCGGCCTGGACCACTGGGGCACCACCGTCTTCGCCGACCGCGAGGGCATCTGGTCCTACCGGGTGGAGGGGTGGTCCGACCCCTACGCCACCTGGCATCACGACGCGACGATCAAGGTGCACGCGGGTGTCGACGTCGAGCTGATGCTCGAGGAGGGGGCCCGGGTGCTGGACCGGGCCGTCGCCGAGGTGTCCCACCCGCTCGAGCGCGCACGGCTGATCGCCGACGCCGCGACCGCCCTGCGCGACACGCAGCGACCGGTGGAGGCCCGACTGTCCGCGGGCACCGCGCCGGAGATCGTCGAGGTGATGACCAACCAGCCGCTGCGCGACATGGTCAGCCCCGGCCCGAACATCGCGTGGTGGGTGGAGCGTCCGCTGGCGTTGTCTGGCGCGTGGTACGAGATCTTCCCGCGCTCGGAGGGCGCCGTGCAGGACCCCGAGACCGGCCGATGGACCACCGGCACGCTGCAGACGGCCGCCGAGCGGCTGCCGGCGATCGCCGAGATGGGCTTCGACGTGGTCTACCTGACCCCGGTGCATCCGATCGGGCGGGTCAACCGCAAGGGACGCAACAACACCCTCGAGGCCGGGGAGCTCGACCCCGGCTCGCCCTACGCCATCGGGGCCGACGAGGGCGGGCACGATGCCCTGCACCCCGACCTGGGCGACTTCGACGACTTCGACGCGTTCGTGTCGGCGGCCCGCGACGTCGGCCTGGAGGTCGCCCTCGACCTGGCCCTGCAGGTCGCGCCGGACCATCCGTGGGCCACGTCCAACCCGGAGTTCTTCACCACCCGGGCCGACGGCACGATCGCCTATGCCGAGAACCCGCCCAAGAAGTACCAGGACATCTACCCGCTCAACTTCGACAACTCCCCCGATGCGATCTACCTCGAGGTGCGTCGCGTGGTGCAGGTCTGGATCGACCACGGGGTCAAGGTGTTCCGGGTCGACAACCCGCACACCAAGCCGGTGGAGTTCTGGCAGTGGCTGATCGCCGACGTCGCGATGGACCACCCGGACGTGATCTGGCTGGCCGAGGCGTTCACCCGGCCGGCGATGATGCACACCCTGGCCAAGGTCGGCTTCCAGCAGTCCTACACCTACTACGCCTGGCGTCACGGCCGCGACGAGCTCACCGAGTACGTCACCGACCTGGCGGGGACGTCAGCGACCTACATGCGCCCCTCGTTCTGGCCCACCACGCACGACATCCTCACCCCGTTCATGCAGTATGGCGGGCCGACCGCCTTCATGCTGCGCGCCGCCCTGGCCGCCACGCTCGTACCCACCTACGGCATCTACGCCGGTTACGAGCACTGCGAGCACGTCGCCCGGCCCGGGGCCGAGGAGCAGATCGACAACGAGAAGTACGAGTTCAAGAACCGGCGCTGGGACCTGGACACCGAGTGGGGCGGTCGCGACGAGGCGCACGGCAGACCCAACCTCGGCCCCTACCTGGCCCGCCTCAACCAGATCAGGCGCGACCATCCCAGCCTGCACTGGCTGCGCAACATCACCTTCCACCGCGCCGACGACGAGCAGTTCCTGGTCTTCTCCAAGCGCGGCGGCGGGGCGCACGACGGCTCGGAGCACGACACGGTGATCGTGGTGGCCAACCTCGACCCGCACTCGATGCGGACCACCTGGCTGCACCTGGACATGGCCGCACTGGGGCTGGGCTGGAACGACAGCTTCGTGGCGCACGACCTGATCACCGGCGAGCAGTGGCAGTGGGGCGAGCACCCGTTCGTCCGGCTCGGCGTCGGCGGCCAGCCGGCCCACATCATCGCGGTCCGGAGGTTCTAGCCCATGCGCGGTCTCAACCTGCACCAGCCCGGCCTGCGCCACGACCCCGACTGGTTCCGCAAGGCGGTCTTCTACGAGGCGCTCGTGCGCGGCTTCGAGGACTCCTCCGGGTCGGGCTCCGGCGACTTCGGCGGCCTGATCAACCGGCTCGACTACCTCCAGTGGCTCGGGGTCGACTGTCTGTGGCTGCCCCCGTTCTACGCCTCGCCGTTGCGCGACGGTGGTTATGACATCGCCGACTACACCGCGGTGCTGCCGGAGTTCGGCACGCTGCCGGACTTCCAGGAGCTGATCAGCCAGGCGCACGCGCGCGGCCTGCGGGTGATCACCGACCTGGTGATGAACCACACCTCCGACCAGCACCCGTGGTTCCAGGCCTCCCGCTCCGAGCCCGACGGCCCGTTCGGCGACTTCTACGTCTGGTCCGACACCGACGACGCCTACGCCGACGCGCGGATCATCTTCGTCGACACCGAGGTCTCCAACTGGAGCTTCGACCCGGTGCGGCGACAGTTCTTCTGGCACCGGTTCTTCTCCCACCAGCCCGACCTCAACTTCGAGAACCCCGCAGTCCAGGAGGCGATGTTCGACGTCGTCCGGTTCTGGATGGACATGGGCATCGACGGCTTCCGGCTCGACGCGGTGCCCTACCTCTTCGAGGAGGAGGGCACCAACTGCGAGAACCTGGCCCCGACCCACGAGTTCCTGGCCACGCTGCGGGCGATGGTCGACCGCGAGTACCCCGGCCGGGTCCTGCTGGCCGAGGCCAACCAGATGCCGGCCGAGGTGGTCGACTACTTCGGCACCGAGGAGGCGCCGGAGTGCCACATGTGCTTCCACTTCCCGGTGATGCCGCGGCTCTACTACGCGCTGCGCGAGGAGCGCGCCGAGCCGATCGTCACGGTGCTCGAGCAGACGCCGGCGATCCCCGCGGGCACCCAGTGGGGCACCTTCCTGCGCAACCACGACGAGCTGACCCTGGAGATGGTCTCCGCCGAGGAGCGGGCGGCGATGTACGGCTGGTATGCCCCCGACCCGCGGATGCGCGCCAACGTCGGCATCCGCCGCCGACTGGCGCCGCTGCTGGACAACTCGCGCAGCGAGATCGAGCTGATCAACGCGCTGTTGCTCTCACTGCCCGGATCGCCGTGCCTCTACTACGGCGACGAGATCGGGATGGGCGACAACATCTGGCTCAACGACCGCGACGCGGTGCGCACCCCGATGCAGTGGACGCCCGACCGCAACGCCGGCTTCTCGACGGCCGACCCGGGCAAGCTCTACCTGCCGGTGGTCTCGAGCCTGGTCTACCACTACAACAACGTGAACGTGGAGGCCCAGATGGCCTCCAGCTCCTCCCTGCTGCACTGGATGAGGGGAATGCTCGCGGTCCGGGCGCGGCACGAGGTGTTCGGCCTCGGCGAGTTCGTGATGTGCCCGGCGGACAACCCCGCCGTGCTCGCCTTCGTCCGGCTGCTCGACGACGCGGACGTGACCCGGGAGGGACTGTCCCGCGACGGTCACAACGCGGTGCTGTGCGTCAACAACCTCGCCTCCCGCCCCCAGGCCGCCCGGATCCAGCTGCCGGAGCGGCTCTCCGGGGCCGGCACCGTCGACCTGTTCGGCGGCGAGGGCTTCCCCGGCATCGGTCCAGACGGACAGGTCCACCTCACCCTCGGCTCCCGGGACTTCTTCTGGCTGGGCCTGACCCCCAAGGAGCACTGAGCGTGGCTACCCTGACCCCTCCCCTGTCCGAGCTCCTCCCCCGCTGGCTGGCGGAGCAGCGCTGGTATACCGGCAAGGGCCGCGTGCCTGTGCTGAGCCGGACCGGTGGCATCCGCCTGCAGGACCCGGCGGGGCAGGTCGGCCTCGAGATCCATCTGCTGACCGACTCCGCCGGCACCGAGCCGGTGCTCTACCAGGTGCCGGTCACCGCCCGCAGCCAGCCGGTCGAGGCGCTGCATACCGCGCTGATCGGCACCACCGAGCACAGCGAGCTGGGCACCCGCTACCTCTACGACGGCACTGCCGACCCGGTGTTCGTGCAGGCCCTGCTCGACCTGGTGCACAGCGGCGGCACGCTGACCTCTGACGACGGCCCGTCCGGCGGCCAGGCCACCGGCCACCCCGTCGAGCCCGCATCCGCAGCCCCGCGTCCGGTCGTGAAGCGGTCGGCCGTGCTGTCCGGCGAGCAGTCCAACACCTCGGTCATCGTCGACCTGGACGGCGTGAGCGGTGCGGGGCAGCGGGCGCCGGCACCCCTCATCGTCAAGATCTTCCGCGTGCTGCACGGCGGCGACAACCCCGACGTCGCCGTCCAGTCCGCTCTCGCCGAGGCCGGCAGCACCCTCGTTCCGTTGCCGATGGGGTATGTCGCGGGGACCTGGCCGGCCGTCGACGCGGGGGCGGCCTCCGGTGAGCCGATCTCCGGACACCTGGCCTTCGTCCAGGAGTTCATGCCCGGCGTCCGGGACGCCTGGCGCACCGCCCTGGACGCGGCCCGCGAGGACCGCGACTTCACCGAGCCCGCCCGCACCCTCGGACGCGCGACGGCATCGGTGCACGCCACGCTGCGCGACGCGTTCGGCCAGACCACCCTCGACGAGGCCGGCCGCACCGAGCTGGTCGACCGGATGCGGACCCGCCACCAGGCGGCCGTCGCTGCCGTGCCCGGCCTCGCCGAGCACGGTGCCGCGATCACCGAGGTCTATGACGCGGTCGCCGCAGAGCCGCTGCCGACCGCCCAGCGGATCCACGGCGACTACCACCTGGGCCAGGTCCTCGACGTCTCCGGACGCGGGTGGGTGCTGGTCGACTTCGAGGGCGAGCCGCTGCGGCCGCTCGCCGAACGGGTGCTGCCCGACCTCGTGCTGCGTGACGTCGCGGGGATGCTCCGCTCGTTCGACTATGCCGCCGGGTCCGTGGGCCAGGAGGACGACCTCGACCGCGCCGCCTGGGCCGACGCGGCCCGCACCGCCTTCCTGGACGGCTACGCCGAGGGCGGCGCCGACCCGCGCGACCGGCAGGCCCTGCTCGACGCGCTCGAGCTGGACAAGGCGCTGTATGAGGTGGTCTACGAGTCGCGCAACCGCCCGGCCTGGGTCTCCATCCCGGTCGCGGCGATCACCCGGCTGCTGGCGCGGCGACGGGGCAGCACCGGGTCCGTCGGCCAGCCGCTGACCGAGACGTCAGCCGGGCCCGACGAGAGCGCGGCCGGCGCCCCGGCCCTCGCCGCCGACGCCGCGGTCACGCCGCCCGCGGACGGGCACGCGGGCGCGGCGGACCAGCCCGCCTCCGAACCCGCACGTCGGCCGGACCGCGCCCCGCTCGACCCGGCGCAGGTCGGCCAGCTGCTGCGCGGTCTGCACGGCAACCCGCACGCGGTCCTCGGCGCGCACCCGCACGACGGTGGCGTCACCGTGCGCGCGCTGCGACCCCTCGCCTCCTCGGTCACCCTGGTGACGCCCGAGGGCCGGGTGCCGATGGAGCACGAGATGCACGGCCTGTGGACCGCGGTGCTGGCGCAGGACTCCGTCCCCGACTACCGCTTCGACGTCGAGTGGGGCGACGGCGTGCAGCACCGCCAGGACGACCCCTACCGCTACCTGCCCACGCTCGGCGAGATCGACCGGCACCTGCTGCTCGAGGGTCGCCACGAACAGCTGTGGGAGGTGCTCGGCTCGCGGATCCGCGTCTACGACGGCCCGATGGGCCACGTCTGGGGCACCTCGCTTCGCCGTCTGGGCGCCGAACGCGCGCGGCGTGCACGTCGTCGGGGACTTCAACCAGTGGGACAACTCGGCGCACCCGATGCGCATCCTCGGCGAGTCCGGGGTGTGGGAGCTGTTCATCCCCGCGGTGGGCGAGGGCAACCGCTACAAGTTCGCGGTGACCGGACCGGACGGCACGCGCACCCTCAAGGCCGACCCGATGGCACGGCAGAGCGAGGTGCCGCCGAGCTCGGCCTCGATCGTCAGCTACAGCAGGCACGAGTGGCAGGACGGCGAGTGGATGACGGCGCGGGCTGCCCGCGACCCGCACTACCAGCCGATGTCGGTCTACGAGGTGCACCTGGGCAGCTGGCGGCAGGGCGCCTCCTACCGCGACCTGGCCGACCAGCTGGTCAGCTACGTGCGCCAGCTGGGCTTCACGCACGTGGAGTTCATGCCGGTGATGCAGCACCCCTACGGCCCGTCCTGGGGCTACCACGTCACCGGCTACTACGCCGCTGACTCGCGGCACGGCTCCCCCGACGACCTCAAGTACCTCATCGACCGGCTGCACCAGGCCGGGGTCGGGGTCATCCTGGACTGGGTGCCCGGCCACTTCGCCACCGACCCGTGGGCCCTCTCCCGGTTCGACGGCACGCCGCTGTACGAGCACCCGGACCCGCGCAAGGGCTGGCACCCGGAGTGGGGCTCCTACATCTTCGACTTCGGCCGGCCACAGGTGCGCAACTTCCTGGTCGCCAACGCGCTGTTCTGGCTCGAGGAGTTCCACGCCGACGGGCTGCGGGTCGACGGCGTGGCCTCGATGCTCTACCTGGACTACGCCCGCAACGAGGGCCAGTGGGTGCCCAACCGCCACGGCGGCCGGGAGAACCTCGAGGCGGTCGAGCTGCTCCAGGAGATCAACGCCACCGCCTACAAGCGCACCCCGGGCATCGTGACGATCGCCGAGGAGTCGACCTCCTGGCCCGGCGTCACGAGGCCGACCACCAGCGGCGGCCTGGGTTTCGGCTTCAAGTGGAACATGGGCTGGATGCACGACTCGCTGGACTACGCGGCCCGCCCGCCGATCTACCGCCAGTTCCACCACCACCAGATGACGTTCTCGCTGATGTACGCGTTCAGCGAGCGCTTCGTCCTGCCGATCAGCCACGACGAGGTGGTGCACGGCAAGGGCTCGCTGCTGCGCAAGATGGCGGGCGACCGCTGGCAGCAGATGGCCACGATGCGCTCCTACCTGGCCTTCATGTGGGCCCACCCGGGCAAGCAGCTGCTGTTCATGGGTCAGGAGTTCGCGCAGGTCAGCGAGTGGGCCGAGAGCCGCAGCCTGGACTGGTGGGTGCTCGACCAGCCGGCCCACCAGGGCATGCAGCGTCTGGTCCGCGACCTCAACCTCGCCTACCGAGGCACCACCGCGCTGTGGGAGGTCGACCACGACGCGGCCGGCTTCCAGTGGCTCGATGCCGACGACGCGGGGCACAACACCTTCAGCTTCGTCCGGTATGGCGCGGCGCGCGCCGACGGGACGCGTCCCCTCCTCGTGGCCGTCGCGAACTTCGCCGGCCACCCGCGCGGTGACGTGCGGGTCGGCCTGCCACGTGGGGGCCGGTGGCGGGAGCGGATCAACACCGACGCCGAGACCTACGGCGGCTCCGGCGTCGGCAACCTGGGCAGCGTGCAGGCCAGTGAGCACCCGCACCAGGGACAGCCGTTCTCCACCGTCCTCACCCTGCCCCCGCTCGCCGTCGTCTGGCTGACTCCGGAGGACGACGAGCTCACCCCGTCGCCGAGCCCTGCGCAGATCTCGGCTGCACCCACCCCGGAGGAGTCCTGATGAGCAGTGACCGCGCCGGCCAGCCGGCCCGAGCCGAGGACCTGGTCGACGTCTCGCACCTGGTGACGACCTACTACACGGTGCACCCGGACCCCGAGAACATCGACCAACAGGTCGCGTTCGGCACCTCGGGGCACCGCGGCAGCGCCCTGGACGCCGCCTTCAACGAGGACCACATCCTGGCCACGACGCAGGCGATCTGCGACTACCGGCGCCAGCAGCAGGTCGCCGGGCCGCTGTTCCTGGGCCGCGACACCCACGCGCTGTCCGAGCCGGCGTGGGCGACCGCGCTGGAGGTGCTGCTGGCCAACGACGTCGAGGTGCTGGTCGACGACGCCGACCGTTACACCCCGACCCCGGCCGTCTCGCTGGCGATCATCGAGGCCAACCGCACCCGCACGGGCGCGGCCCGGGCCGACGGCATCGTCGTCACCCCGTCGCACAACCCCCCGCGTGACGGCGGCTTCAAGTACAACCCGCCCCACGGTGGTCCCGCGGACGCCGACGCCACCGGCTGGATCGCCGACCGCGCCAACGAGCTGCTGCGCGCCGGCCTCGACGGCGTCGAGCGGGTCTCCTTCGCCCAGGCCCGAGCCGAGGCGACCAACCACGACTTCATGGGTGCCTACGTCGACGCGCTGCCCCAGGTGGTCGACCTGGACCGGGTCCGCGAGGCCGGCGTGCGGATCGGCGCCGACCCGCTCGGCGGCGCCGCCGTCGACTACTGGGGACGGATCGCCGAGACCCACCGGCTCGACCTCACCGTCGTCAACCCGCTGGTCGACCCGACCTGGCGGTTCATGACGCTGGACTGGGACGGCAAGATCCGGATGGACTGCTCCTCGCCCTTCGCGATGGCCTCGCTGATCGGGGCGATGGAGGGCGGTGCCGGCTATGCCATCGCGACCGGCAACGACGCCGACGCCGACCGGCACGGCATCGTCACCCCCGACGGTGGCCTGATGAACCCCAACCACTACCTCGCCGTGGCGATCGACTACCTCTATGGCGGCGGGCGGCCCGACTGGCCCCAGGACACCGCGATCGGCAAGACGCTGGTCTCCAGCTCGATGATCGACAAGGTGGCTGCGGCCCTCGGCCGTCGGTTGCTCGAGGTGCCGGTCGGGTTCAAGTGGTTCGTCCCGGGGCTGATCGACGGCTCGATCGGGTTTGGCGGCGAGGAGTCGGCCGGAGCATCCTTCCTGCGGCGCGACGGGTCGGTCTGGACGACCGACAAGGACGGCCTGATCCTGGCACTGCTCGCCTCGGAGATCCTGGCCGCCACCGGGAAGAGCCCGTCCCAGCGCTATGCCGAGCTCGTGGCCGAGCACGGCGACCCGGCCTACGCCCGGATCGACGCAGCCGCCACACGCGAGCAGAAGGCGGCGCTGAAGAAGCTCAGCCCTGAGGCGATCACCGCCCAGAGCCTGGCCGGCGAGGAGATCACCGGGGTGCTCACCCAGGCGCCGGGCAACGGAGCCGAGATCGGGGGCCTGAAGGTCACCACGCAGAGTGCCTGGTTCGCCGCCCGGCCCTCAGGCACCGAGGACGTCTACAAGATCTATGCCGAGTCCTTCCGCGGCCCCGAGCACCTGGCTCAGGTGCAGGACGAGGCCAAGGCTGTCGTCGACGCCGCCCTGGGCTGAGCAGGTGCTGCTGGGTCCGCCGTCCGCGGCAGCGCTAGCGGTGTCTCAGTAGAGCGCGCTCATCAGCGCCTGCCGCGCCTTGCCGACCCGCGGGTCGGCGGTGCCGACCAGGTCGAACAGGCCCAGCAGGTGCTGGCGGGCGGTGTCGCGGTCCTCGGCGCGGGTCCGGCGCACGGTGTCGACCAGCCGGGTGAAGGCGTCCTCCACATGACCGCCGGCCAGGTCGAGGTCGGCGGCCTGGGTCTGGGCCTGCACGTCGTCGGGTCGCTCGGCCGCGGCCTGGCGCACGGCGGCCGGGTCCAGGGCCTGGGTGCGCCGGAGCAGCTCGACCTGGGCCAGGCCCAGGCGCGCATCCTCGTCACCGGGGTCGGCCGCGACGGCCTGCTGGTAGGCGGTGACGGCACCGTCCAGGTCTCCTCGGTCGATCGCGTCGTAGGCAGCCTGGTGCAGCGGCGGCAGCGACTCGGGCTCCTCGGCGTCGCCAGCCTCGCCACCCTCGGAGCCGGGCGAGCCCAGCCCAGCCCCCGGCTCGGCGCCGACCGTCCCCAGGTCGGCACGGCCGGTCACCCCCGCTGTCAGCGCCTCGGTGAGGAACTGGTCGAGCACCGGGCGCACCTGCTCCATCGGCACGGGCCCGACATAGAACGGCACGGGCTGCCCCTGGAGCAGGCCGACCACGACGGGCAGTCCCTCGACCGCACCGAAGACCTGCGCCAGGACCGGCGACAGCGCCTGCATGATGCCCGGGTTGCTGGCCAGCTCCACGCCGATCACCCGGAACCGGCCCTCCCGGGCGCGGGCCTCGGCCACCAGCTCCTGCAGATAGGCGCCGGACTCCGGCAGCTGCTCGGCCCACAGGACCATCACCGCGGGCACGCTGACCGTCGCGGTGACCAGCGCGTTGAACGTGGCGTCGGTGGCGTGGACCAGCAGGTCTCCCCCGCCGGGTGGTGTCGCGCCCGCGGCGGCGTTCGGGCCGCCGCCTGCCGGACCGGTTGCGCCCCGACCGGCCGGCCCGCCCGCAGCGGGACGCGCCTTGGCGAGGGCGGACAGGTCGACGGCCCCGCGCAGGGCAGCGGCGTTGAACGGTTGCTGGGTCATGACCCCATTGTCCCTTGTCTCGCGGAGCGCTGGACTACGAGCCGGTCGCGCTGACCAGCTGCTCGCGAGCGGCCACGACCGAGGGGCGCCCGGACTCGGGGATGTGCATCGCGACGAAGACATACGAGCGCAGCTCGGCGCGGTCGGTGACCGAGCTGTCGCCGGCCAGGGCGCGGAACGCCGGCGGGGTGGAGAGCAGCTTGCCGGAGTCGACGTTGAAGATGCTCCTGCGGTCGAGCACCCCGAACGTCATCGCCGAGCCGTCCTCCAGCTCCAGGGTGCGCACCGAGAAGTCGACGAGGGAGTGCCGCTGGCTGAAGCTGGCGAACCCGTCGACGGCGCGCGCCTGCTTGCGGGCCTCGTGGCGCACCTGCGGCGCGTAGCCGTTGGTGAGGATGCCCGGGTTCTTCTTCTCCGCGGGATAGGCCACGAAGTTGGCCAGGCGCTTGAGCAGGCGGTCCGGCTCGACCGACAGGTCGCCCTGTCCCTTGATCACGACAGTGCCTTCGCTGCGGCGGTCGAAGGTGCCGACCTCGGTGCCGGGAAGCATCGGGGCCGACCACGCGATCCGCCACGGGTCGCTCTGGTCCTGGCTGGTCATCAGGTAGAGCTCGGGGACCTTGGTCTTGGGCACGCTCTGGGCCAGGATCAGCCGGACGCCGTTCTCGTCCTCGCGGCTGATCGCCAGGACGGTCGGGTCGGTGCCGTAGTCGGCGGTGCCGCTCTGCAGGTTGCGCAGCTCGACGGCTGCGGTGTTGGCGCCGACCTCTGGGCCGCGGAAGGTCCGGTCGATGATGGTGAGTGCACCCCGGTCGCTGACCGTCTGGCTGCGTGCCGCGTCCTTGAGCAGGCCGTCGGCGATCTCCTCGGCCTCCTCGATGGTCACCACGCCCTGACCGGCCGGTGCGGCGGTCACCGTGCTCGGCGACGTCGAGGCCGTCTCCGACGTCACGGCCTCCGACGTCGCGGAGGTGTCGTCGCCGTCGCCGGTGCCGGCCGACGTCGTGCCGTCGGCGGGGTCGGAGCCAGCGGAGGCCGGGGTGGTCGGGTCGGTGGTCGTGGGGCCCTCGTCATCGGTGCACGCCGTCAGGAGCAGGCTGCTGGACAGGACCGCCACGAGGGCGGAGCGGGACAACTTCATAACGAAATGGTAAACATAGGGGAGGGCACTTGACCTAATCCGTGTTCTCCGACTAGGCGCGCCAGCGACCGTTCAGGCTCAGAATCGCGCCGGCTCGCGGTAGACGCCCCACTCTGCGCGCAGTGCCTGGCAGATCTCCCCCAGGGTCGCCTCGGCGCGCACCGCGGCGAGCATGCTCGGGATCATGTTCTGGCTGGTCCGCGCGGTGGCCACCATGGCCTCGAGGGCCGCCTGGACGCCGGGCACGTCACGGGCAGCGCGCCGCTGCGTCAGCGTCTGGACCTGCTCGCGCTCCACCTCGTGGCTGACTCGCAGGATCTCCAGCTCGTGGCTGACCGACTCGGTGTGCACGTTGACCCCGACGATGCGTTTGTCGCCCTTCTCCAGCGAGAGCTGGTAGGTGAAGGCGGCGTCGGCGATCTCGGCGGAGAACCACCCGTCCTCGATCCCTCGCAGGATGCCGCTGGTCATCGGCCCGACGGCGTGCTCCACCTCGCCGGACACCCCGGCCTGGCGACCCCGCTCGCCCATCGTGCGGATCGTGGCGAAGATCGCCTCCGCCTCGGCCTCGATCCGGTCGGTCAACGCCTCGACATACCAGGAGCCACCCAGGGGGTCGGCGACGTTGGCCACCCCGGTCTCCTCCATCAGCACCTGCTGGGTCCGCAGGGCCACTTCAGCCGACTGCTCGGTGGGCAGCGCCAGGGTTTCGTCGAGAGCGTTGGTGTGCAGCGAGTTCGTGCCGCCGAGCACCGCGGCGAGCGCCTCGACGGCCGTGCGCACCACGTTGTTGAGGGGCTGCTGAGCGGTCAGCGACACACCGGCCGTCTGGGTGTGGAACCGCAGCCACTGCGCCCGGGCGGTCTTGGCGCCATACACCTCGCGCATCCAGCGCGCCCAGATCCGCCGGGCCGCCCTGAACTTGGCGATCTCCTCGAAGAAGTCGAGGTGGGAGTCGAAGAAGAAGGACAGGCCGGGAGCGAAGGTGTCGACGTCCATCCCGCGCGACAGCCCCAGCTCGACGTAGCCGAACCCGTCGGCCAGCGTGAACGCCAGCTCCTGCGCCGCCGTGGAGCCGGCCTCGCGGATGTGGTAGCCGGAGACCGAGAGCGGCTTGTAGTCCGGGATGGTGGCCGAGGTGTACTCCATCAGGTCACCGATCAGGCGCAGGTGCGGCTCAGGCGGGAAGAGCCACTCCTTCTGCGCGATGTACTCCTTGAAGATGTCGGTCTGCAGGGTGCCGTTCAGAGTCGTGATGTCGACGCCCTGCCGCTCCGCGGCCACCAGATACATGCAGAACACCGGCACGGCCGGCCCGCTGATGGTCATCGAGGTGGTCACCTCGGACAGCGTGATGTCACCGAACAGCAGCTCCATGTCGGCCGCCGAGTCGATCGCCACGCCGCAGTGCCCGACCTCGCCGAGGCTTTCCGGCTCGTCGGAGTCGCGGCCCATCAGGGTCGGCATGTCGAAGGCGACCGACAGGCCACCGCCGCCGCGAGCCAGGATCATCTTGTAGCGCTCGTTGGTCTGCTGGGCGTTGCCGAAGCCGGCGAACTGGCGGATCGTCCAGGTGCGGCCCCGGTAGCCGGTGGCATAGAGACCGCGGGTGAACGGGTACTCCCCCGGCCAGCCGATCCGGGCCATCCGCTCGTCGGCTGCCTCGACCTGCTCCGAGGGACCATAGAGCGGCTCGACGTCCAGGCCGGACAGCGTGGTGAAGTCGGCATCGCGCACCTGGCCACGGGCGACGGCCTCGTCATAGCGCGCCTGCCAGCGCTCCCGCCCGCTGCGCCCCGCCGCCGCAGGGTCGGTCGGGCTCGGTGACGGGACAGCACTGTCGGTCATGGCCTCACGGTACCGGTCCGGCCAGCACCGCTAGGGTGCCGGGCGTGAGTGCGGAGCGGGCGTCGGCGGCAGCGAACCCGGCGATCCGCGCGACCTGGCGGCACCCGATGGTGGCGCGGCTGATGGCCCTCGCGGGAGCTTTCGGACTCCTGCTGCCGATGCTCACCGCCCCCGTCACCACCGACAGCCGCTACCACTACCTGCTCTCCCTGGGCCGCTTCCCCGGCGGGCTGCCGGACATCGCGGCGTGGACCGTCGACGACATCGGCTGGCGGATGGCGGACGGCCGGGTCGCCCCGGTGGGCGTGTTCGTGCAGCACGTCGTCTACTGGCTCGGGATGCGGCTGTCGCTGGCCACCGGGCTGGAGATCTACCAGGTGGAGGCGCTGGTCAAGCTCGGCCTGCTGGCCCTGGTCGTGCTGGCCTGGCGACTCCTGCTCGGGCAGCTGTCCAGTGACGCCGGCGGCGCCGGGGCCAGGCGGCTGCGCGACGCGGCGACGGTCGCCTTCGCCACGCTGCTGGTGGCCGGTGTCACCACCACCCTCCCGGTCCGCAACGGCTGGACGACCTTCGTCGTCCTGTGCATCGGCGGCACCGCGCTGCTGTTCGCCGTGTCCGCCCTCACGCTGTGGGCGGCCCGCCACTGGGCTGGCGCAGGACGTGGCTGGCGGCTCGCCACGGTGGCCGCGCTGGTCCTGACCGGGGCTGCGCTCGTGCTCAGCTATGAGCTGCACTGGGCTGCCTTCCCGGCCGCAGTGGTCCTGGTCTGCCTGCTCGGCCGGCGTCCGGGGCGATGGCCCGCAGTGCTGGCCCTGTCGGCCGGCTTCGTGCCGACCCTGGCCGTGACGCGCTGGCTGGTCGCGGTGCACGACGCTCCCGACCGCTACCCCGGCCTGGTCACCGACCTGGGCGGGCCGGTCCTGCAGACGACGGGCTGGCAGGTCGTCAACGCCATCCCTGGCAGCGGGCTCTGGCTGGTCCGCGAGCAGCTCGGCGACGGGGTGCGTGGGCCGGCCCCGTTCAGCGGGGGCGGCTGGCTGTGGGGACTCCTGCTCGCCGTCGGGGCAGCACTGTGGGTCGGCCGCCTGCTCACCGGCACGTCGCCGGTCGGTCACGCGCCGCCGGCCCGCCCGTGGTGGGCGCTCAGCCTGGCCTGCCTGACAGGTCTGGTCGCTGCTGCCGCGCTGCTGTCGGTCTCCGCGCAGTCGCACGACATCGTCAGTGGGCTGGGGCCGACCTACCGCGGCACGCCCTGGCTCTGGGCCGCCTTGGCCGGCGCGCTGACGGCCGCCCTGGCCGCGACAACGGCGCGGGTCGGCCGTCCGAGCGGGCGACCCAGGGCATCTGCCCTTGCCCTGGTCCCCGCCGTGGTCGCCCTGCTCGTCGGTGCCGTGGTCTGGCCGGCCAACCTGGCCGCTACCGCGACCCTGCGCACGGAAGAACGCTCGATGCTCCTGGAGCAGGCGCAGCGACACGTCGTCCTGGGGGCGCAGGACCCGGTCTCCCAGCAGGAGCGCTGCCTGATCGACGCACGGCTGGTCGAGGTGTCCCGGGGGGCCTATGCCACCACCTTCATCACCGCCTACCGCGAGGCGTTCGAGCTGACCCATGGCGTCGAGTTCTGCGCCGAGGAAACCCCGGCCGGCGACCCCTAGGTCGCCCCAGGCTCAGCCGAGGTCGGCGAGCACCTGGTCGGCCGCGGTGTAGGGGTCGGTCTCGCCGGCGGCGACCGCCGTCGCGAGCTGCCCGATCAGGGTCCCGCCGGCCAGCTCGCCCATCCGAGAGCGGAGCTGCACCATCGCGATCGCCTCGATCTCGCGCTCGGCGCGGGACCGGCGCCGGCGCTGCAGCTCGCCGCTGTCCTGCAACCACGCTGCGTGCTTGTCCAGCGCCTCGATGACCTCTTCGACGCCCTCGCCCCGGTCGGCGACCGTCTTCAGGACGGGCGGGCGCCACAGTCCCGGTGCGGTGCGGTCGCCGAGGCTGATCATGTGCCGCAGCTCCCGGACGGTCGTGTCGGCGCCGTCGCGGTCGGCCTTGTTGACGACGAAGACGTCGCCGATCTCCAGAATCCCCGCCTTGGCCGCCTGCACCCCGTCGCCCATCCCCGGCGCCAGCAGCACCACGGTCGTGTCCGCCTCTCCGGCGACCTCGACCTCGCTCTGCCCGACGCCGACCGTCTCGACCAGGATCACCTCGCACCCCGCGCCGTCCAGCACGCGCAGCGCCTGCGGTGTCGCCCAGGCCAGCCCGCCGAGGTGTCCCCGGCTGGCCATCGAGCGGATGTAGACGCCCGGGTCCAGCGCATGGTCGACGAGGCGGATCCGGTCACCGAGCAGCGCCCCTCCAGAGAAGGGCGACGACGGGTCGACGGCGAGCACCCCGACCCGCAGCCCCTGGTCGCGGAAGGCGCGCACCAGCATCGCCGTGCTGGTCGACTTGCCCACGCCCGGGCTGCCGGTCAGCCCGACCACCCGGGCCTGACCCGTGTGCGGAGCCAGTGCCGCCATCACCTCGCGCAGCGCTGGATGGGCGTTCTCGACCAGGGTGACCAGCCGGGCCACTGCGCGCGGAGAACCCGAGCGGGCGGCCTGCACGAGGGCGGGCACGTCCGGCTGCGAGCGGGTGGGCCTCACCCCGCGGCCGGCACGCGGACGATCAGCGCGTCGCCCTGGCCCCCGCCGCCGCACAGCGCCGCGGCGCCCACCCCGCCGCCCCGACGGCGCAGCTCCAGGGCCAGGTGCAGGGTGATCCGAGCTCCCGACATCCCGATCGGGTGACCCAGCGCGATCGCCCCGCCGTTGACGTTGACCCGTTCGGGGTCGAGTCCCAGCTCGCGGGTCGAGGCGAGCCCGACCGCGGCGAACGCCTCGTTGATCTCGACCAGATCGAGGTCGGTGGGCTCGATCCCCTCCTTCTTGCAGGCCGCGGCGATGGCGCGGGCCGGCTGGCTCTGCAGGCTGGAGTCCGGCCCGGCCACCATGCCGTGCGCGCCGATCTCGGCGAGCCAGTCCAGGCCGAGCTGCTCGGCCCGGTCCCTGCTCATCACCACCACCGCGCACGCGCCGTCGGAGATCTGGGAGGCCGAGCCGGCGGTGATCGTGCCGTCCGGGCCGAAGGCCGGCCGCAACCTGGCCAGCGACTCCACCGTGGTGTCGGCCCGGATGCCCTCGTCGGTGCGGAACTGGACCGGGTCCCCCTTGCGCTGCGCCAGGCTGACCGCGACCACCTCCTCCTCGAACAGCCCGTCGGCCCAGGCCCGCGCGGCGAGCTGGTGGCTGCGCGCCGCGAAGGCGTCCTGCTCCTCGCGGGTCAGAGCTGGCGCTCCGTCCACCGCGGCACCGTTGGCCGCCTCGGTCAGGGTGCCCATGGCCTGGTCGGTGAAGGCGTCCCACAGCCCGTCGTGTGCCAGGTGGTCGCGCATCGTCACATCGCCGTACCGGAACCCGGCGCGGCTCTTCTCCAGCAGGTGGGGGGCGTTGGTCATCGACTCCTGGCCCCCGGCCACGACGACCTCGACCTCGCCGGCCCGGATCAGCTGGTCGGCGAGCGCGATCGCGTCGATGCCCGACAGACAGACCTTGTTGATGGTCAGGGCGGGCACGTCCATCGGGATGCCGGCCTGGGCAGCAGCCTGGCGAGCGGGTATCTGGCCAGCTCCCGCGGTGAGCACCTGGCCCATGATCACGTAGTCCACCTGCTCACCGGAGACGCCGGCCTTGTCCAGCGCGGCTCGGATGGCCACGGCACCGAGGTCGGCCGCGGACAGGTCCTTCAGCGAGCCGGACATCCGGCCCATAGGAGTCCGGGCACCGGCCACGATGACCGAGGTGGCTCGCGCCGGCCGGGCACCCTGCACGAGGGGGGCGCCGGCGGCGGGAGCAGCGGCTTCTGCGGTCATGGCGGGGTTCCTCCCACGTCGTCGGTGGCGTCTGCCCGCCACTCTAGACGGCGCCCCAGGGTCCCTTGGCTGGTCCTCACGGGTGCGCCCGCGAGCACCAGTGAGCGCTTCGCCGCGAGCGCCGTGCCGGTGCGCCGGGACGACCGGGCGACCTCGCCCGCATAGTGTCGGGGCCATGTCCGACCTGCCCCCCGACGTCGCGCCGCTGCTGCTCGCGGTCGACCACGTCGGGCTGGCGGTGCCGGACCTGGAGGCAGCCCTGGACTTCCACACCCGCGTCCTGGGCCACCACGTGGTGCACCGCGAGACCAACCCCGACCAGGGGGTGGAGGAGGTGATGCTGGCGGTCGGTCCCCCGGGTTCCTCGGGGCAGACCCTGCTCCAGCTCTTGGCCCCGACCGGACCGGACTCGCCCATCGCCCGTTTCCTGGACCGCCACGGTCCTGGCCTGCAGCAGCTCGCCTACCGCGTCGCCGACGTGGAGCAGGCCAGCCAGGTGCTGCGCGAGCACGGTCTGCGGGTGCTCTACGACCAGCCTCGCCGTGGCACGGGCGGCAGCCGGATCAACTTCGTCCACCCGCACGACGCCGGGGGTGTGCTGATCGAGCTGGTCGAGCCGGCGCCCCGATGAGCAGGCTGCCCGGGGGCAACACCTTCACCCGCTGGCGCGACTACCGCGCGCGACAGATCGAGCTGCTCGCGCGGAGCAACCAGCCCGTCGCCACCGCCGTCGAGCCACTCCCCGCTGTCGCGAGCCAAGCCCGCCCCGCTGAAGGGGCCGACCACCGCACCGTCGCCGTTCGCTCGCCCTTCTATGCCGGCTTCCTGGCCGCGCTCGGCGTGCTCACCGCCTGGCTGCTCTGGCAGTCGCTGTCCCAGCTGACCTCGGTGATCACCTTCCTGGCGTCGGCGTTGTTCCTCACCCTGGTGCTCAACCCCATCGTGGAGCTGCTCACCCGCCGCGGGATGAGCCGGGCCGTCGGTGTCGCCCTGGTGTTCGCGGGCCTGCTCGGGGTCTTCGCCCTGTTCGCGTTCCTGGTCGTGCCGCCGATCGCCCAGGAGACCTCGACCCTGATCGAGCGGGCGCCGCGCTATCTGGACGACCTGACCCAGCGCCCCTGGTATGCCGAGCTGGATGCGCAGTACGACATCACCCACCGCGCTCAGGAGGAGATCGACAAGCGGCTGTCCGACGGCAGCTTCGTCTCCCAGCTGTTCGGCGGGGTTCTCGGCGCCGCGGGCTGGCTGGCCGGCGGCGTCGTCGGGATCTTCACCGCGCTGATCCTCACCCTCTACCTGCTCTCGGCGCTGCCGGCCGTCAAGGACGCGGCCTACCGGATCGTGCCCGCCTCCCGGCGGCAGCGCGTGGTCGACCTGGCCGAAGTGATCATGCGCCGGGTCGGCGGCTACGCGCTGGGGCAGGTGGGCGTCGCCACGATCAACGCCACGTGCTCCTGGGTGATGATGGAGATCCTGGACATCCCGTATGCCGTGGTGCTCGCCTTCGTGGTCGGCATGCTCGGCCTGATCCCGCTGGTCGGCGCCACGATCGGGGCGGTGCTGGTGGCCACGGTCGCGTTGTTCCAGGACCCCACCAAGGCCCTCGTGGTCGCGGTCTACTACGTCATCTACCAGCAGATCGAGAACTACGTCATCGTGCCGCGGGTCATGACGCGCACGGTGTCGGTGCCCGGTGCGGTGACGGTGGTGGCCGTGCTGGCCGGCGGCACCCTGCTCGGCGTGCTCGGCGCGCTGCTCGCGATCCCGGTCGCGGCGGGACTGCTGCTGCTCTACGAAGAGGTCGTCGTCCCGCGCCAGGCACGCCGCTAGCCGCCAGCCGCCTGGGGAGCCGCGATGACCGGCTCACGTGTACACGTGCACGCGCCAGCCGCCGCACGAGCCGCGATGACCGGCTCAGGTGTACACGTGCACCTCGCAGCCGGCGCTAGGCGAAGGAGCCTCCCGGCCGACGCCGGTCGCGTGCCTGCCAGCAGGCGGTATGCCAGTGGCGACGGTTCTCCACCCCGCCCATCGACTCAGCCGGCCAGACCACCGTGTGCGCGACCGCGGCACTCACCTGGTGCTGGCAGCCGGGGCACAGGTAGTCCCGACCCGAGTCGTTGGGCAGCACCGACCGGACCCGCCAGCTGAGTCCGGCGTAGTCCACTTCACCACCGCCGAGCAGTCGCGCGTCCAGCGGGCCGCCGCCGCGACCCGCACCCCCTGAGCCAGGTCCGGACCGGGTCGAGGGACGGCCGGGTCCACGGGCGCCGCCCTGAGCGCGGGGGCGGTTGGACCGCGGCATCGATCAGCCCTGTGCCGACAGATCCGGCCGGAACGGACGCTCCAGCAGCACATGCTCGACCAGCAGTGGCGAGGGAGCCAGGTGAGCCGGGGCGCCGGCGGTGCCGGAGGAGATCTCCTCGGCCACGGCCAGCACCTCGTCGCCGCCGAGGTGGTCGACCATCGCCAACGGACCCATCGGATAGCCCAGGCCGTACTGGATGGCGGTGTCGATGTCCTGCGCCGAGGCATACCCCTGGTCGAGCATCCGCACCGCGTCGTTCAGATGCCCGACCAGCAGCGCGTCGACGACCAGGCCGGCTCGGTCCTTGCAGACCACGGGCTCGGCGCCGATCGCCCGGACCATCGCGCGCAGCGTGCTCACGGTGGCACCGCCGGTGGCGACCGTGGTGCCGATCTCGACGACCT
This sequence comes from uncultured Actinomycetota bacterium, assembly GCA_963781115.1. Classification (GTDB taxonomy): domain Bacteria; phylum Actinomycetota; class Actinomycetes; order Actinomycetales; family Dermatophilaceae; genus Ornithinicoccus. The sequence continues at coordinate 564,742 of CAWADV010000003.1, read as the reverse complement.
GTCCGTTGCCGGTCGGCGTGTGCACCCGCAGCACCACCGTCTCCTCGGCCCGTCCGCTGATCGCTGCCAGGGCGGCTGCGGAGTAGGTGTTGACGGTCGCCAGCACCGCCGACGCCGCGGTGACCTCGCCGAGCTCGGCGAACAGGTCGTCGACGTCCCGGGTCCCCTCCGGCCCGTCGCCTTCGTCGTCCGGCTCCTGCGCCTCGATGACGACGGCCGCCGCCGCCAGGGCCGAGAGGTCGCCGCCGGCATCCCGCAGGTGCGTCACGGCATAGCCACGTTCCTCGAGCCGCGAGCGCAGGTCCTCGGCCAGGGCGCTGACCCCCACGATCCCCACGGCCAGACCACCGCCCCCCTCGCCGTCGGGCACCGGGGTGCCCGCGTCGGCTTCCAGCTCCCCGCTGCCGGGACGGGAGTAGCTGTAGAAGCCGCGGCCGCTCTTGCGGCCGAGCCGCCCGGAGACGACCATCTGCTCCAGCATCGCGCTGGGGCTGTGCAGCGGGCTGCGGCTGTGCCCGTAGATCACCTCGCCGATGTGGTGGCACACGTCGAGGCCGACGAGGTCCATCAGGGTCAGCGGTCCCATCGGCAGCCCGGCGCCGACCCGCATCGCGGTGTCCAGGTCCTCCCGGCTGACGTGTCCGTGCTCGAGCATCGCCATGGCCGCGTTGAGATAGCCGAAGAGCAGGTAGTTGGCGACGAAGCCGGCCCGGTCGCCCACGACGACCGGCCGCTTGCCCAGGGCCACCGACAGCTCGCGCACGGCCTCGGTGACCTCGGGCCTGGTGCGCAGGGTGGTGACCACCTCGACCAGCTGCATCACCGGTGCCGGGTTGAAGAAGTGCATGCCGACGACGCGGTCGGGGTGCCGCGTGCCGGCGGCGATCTGGGTGATCGACAGGCTGCTGGTGTTGCTGGCCAGGATCGCGTCCTCGCCGACGAGGTCGTCCAGCCCACCGAAGATCTGGTGCTTGAGCTCCAGCACCTCGGGGACAGCCTCGACCACGAGCTGCACACCGGCGACGTCGGCCATCGAGGAGGTGATCGTGACGTGGTCGAGGATCTGCTGCTGTGCCGACTGGTCGAGCTTGCCGCGGGCCACCGCACGGTCGGTCGAGGCCCGCAGGATGGCGCGACCACGGTCGGCGAGCTCTGGGGTGCTCTCCACCCCCACGACCTGCAGCCCGGCCCGCGCGAACACCTCGACGATGCCCGCCCCCATGGTGCCCAGCCCCACCACGGCGACCCGGTCGATCTGCGACGTCATGGGGGCGATCCTCTCACCCGGCTATCGTGGCCAGGTGCGTGTGGTGATCGCCCGGTGCAGCGTGGACTACGAGGGGGCGCTCCAGGCGCACCTCCCGCTCGCGACCCGGCTGCTCGTGGTCAAGGCCGACGGATCAGTGCTGGTCCACTCCGACGGCGGCTCCTACAAACCGCTGAACTGGATGGCTCCGCCCTGCTCGATGGTGGAGCTGGAGCCTGATGGCGCCGAGACCGACGAAGGGGTCGCGGCGGTCTGGCTGGTCCGTCACGGCAAGCGCGAGGACACCCTGCGGATCCGCCTGCACGAGGTGCTGTCAGACACCTCGCACGAGCTCGGCATCGACCCGGGGCTGGTCAAGGACGGCGTCGAGGCCCAGCTCCAGGCCCTGCTCGCCGAGCACGTGCACACCCTCGGCGCGGGGTTCACGCTGGTGCGCCGGGAGTTTCCCACGCCGATCGGGCCGGTCGACCTGCTCTGCCGCGACGCCGCGGGTGCCGCGGTCGCCGTCGAGGTCAAGCGGCGCGGTGACATCGACGGGGTGGAGCAGCTGACCCGCTACCTGGAGCTGCTCAACCGCGACCCCCACCTGGCGCCCGTCGAGGGGGTCTTCGCGGCTCAGGTGATCCGTCCCCAGGCGCGGACCCTGGCCCTGGACCGCGGCATCCGCTGCGTCACGCTCGACTACGAGGCGTTGCGGGGGCTCGACGACGTCGAGGCCCGGCTGTTCTGAACCGGTGTCGGCCAGGACAATGCGGGGATGACCCGCCAGGCGGCGATCGCCGCACCCAACCCCGTGTCCGCCCAGGCGGGCCTGTCCGCGCTGGCCTCGGGTGGCACGGCCGTCGACGCCGCCATCGCTGCGATGGTCACCGCGACCGCCACCGAGCCGGGCGTGGTGAGCCCGCTGGGCGGCTGCTACCTGACGGTCTGGCCGTCGGACGGACAGCCGGTGGTGATCGACGGCAATGTCGAGATGCCCGGACGCGGCGCGGCGCCGGAGCGCTTCGGTGCCGGCCTGATCGAGTGCGTGACGACGTATGGCGGCGGGCTGACCACCTACGCCGGCCCGGGGTCGGTGGCCACGCCGGGCATGTTCGCCGCGATGGGCCTGGCCCATCAGCAGTACGGCCGCGCTCCCTGGGCCGAGCTGTTCACGACCGCTGCCCAGACGGCGCGCGCCGGATTCCCGCTGAGCCACACCGCCGCGTCCTACTTCGACCTGGTGGCGCACACCATCTTCGCCTGGGACCCGGTCACCGCGGCCCTCTACACCGACCAGCCCACGGCCACCGGGCTGCCCGCCGGTCACCTGCTCCGCGACGAGTCGCTCGCGGCGACGTTGGAGCAGATCGGGCGCGAGGGCGCCGGCTGCCTCTACACCGGTGACCTCGGCACCAGGATCGCCGACGACGTCCAGGCCCGCGGAGGGCTGCTCACGCGCGAGGACCTCGCCAGCTACCAGCCCGTGGTCCGGACGCCGCTGCGCACGCGCCTGCGTGGCTGGGACCTGGCCTGCAACCCGCCGCCGGCGATCGGCGGGGCGGTGCTCACCGCGATGCTGCGGCTGATCGGCGACAAGCCCGGCCCGGTGGTGCCCGCTCACGCCGCAGCGGTGATGAAGGCGGTGCTCGACCTGCGCCTGCAGGACGTCGACATCGCTCCCGACCTGGAGGTGGCCGGGCACGCCCTGCTGGAGCAGATCCACGAGATGGGCAGCACCGGCCTGTCCACGTCCTCCAGCACGGCCCACGTGTCCGTGGTCGACAGCGACGGGACGGCCTGCGCGATCACCGCCTCCGCCGGCTACGGGTCCGGGATGTCGGTGGCGGGCACCGGCCTGCTGGCCAACAACGCCCTGGGTGAGCCCGAGCTCAACCGGCTGGGACTGCACGCCCTGGCGCCGGGCACCCGCCTGGCCTCGAACATGTCACCGGCGGCCGGCCGGCATACCGACGGCTCGGTGCTGGCGATCGGCTCCCCCGGTGCCGACCGGATCACCACGGCCCTGCTGCAGGTGCTGCTGCACTTCTGCGTGCACGGGGAGTCGCTGCAACACGCGATCAACGCGCCTCGGCTGCACGTGCGACACCTGGACGACGGCAGCGTGCGGATCGACCACGAGCGCGATGACGGGCTGGCCAGCGCGCTGGGCTCCCAGCCCCTGCCGCGGCACGAGCACGCACCCCACGCGATGTACTTCGGGGGCGTGGGGGCGGCACTGCGGGCTGGTGACGGTGCGCTCAGCGCAGCCGCCGACCCGCGGCGCGCCTCGGCCACCGCGGTCGGCTGAGACCGCTCAGCGGATCAGCGAGAGCGTGGTCGGCAGCCCCCGGAGCGGGTCGACACCGGCGATGCCGCCGACGTCGACCCGCGCCAGGACCAGGTGCAGCCGGGTGATCCGCAACAGCCGCTCGAGCCGCTCGGAGGCCTCGGCGATGACGACCCGGCGACCGGCGTTGCGCGCCCTCTGGTGCAACCCCACGAGGACGCCCAAGCCGGTCGCGTCGGCGATCTCGGCATCGGCCAGGTGCAGCACGAGGTCACCGTCACCGGACGCGAGCAGGCGCTGGAGCGCCGCCCTCAGCTCAGGGACCGTGCGCACCCCGAGATGCCCGCTGATGGTGGCCTCGCGGCCGGGTGAGTCGATGAACAGCTCCACGCGTGGGATCGCCCCTACGACCGTCATCGGCCCTGCCCTTCGTCTGGTTCCACCACGACCTGCCCCTGCCCCTGCACCCTGAAGAACGTCTCGAGGGGCCCGTCGATTGCAGCACAACAGGTCAGGATCGGCTGACCAATAGGCGCGTGGCACGATGCCCCCATGGTCATCCTCTCCCGCATCTACACGCGCACCGGCGACGACGGCACGACCTCACTGGGTGACTTCAGCCGGACCGGCAAGAACGACCCGCGCCTGGTGGCCTACGCGGACACCGACGAGGCCAACAGCGCGATCGGCGTGGCCGTGGCCGTCGGGGGCCTGCGGGAGGACGTCGTCGCCGTGCTGACCCGGGTGCAGAACGACCTCTTCGACGTCGGCGCCGACCTCTGTGCCCCGCTGCGCGCCACCTACGACCACCCGCCGCTGCGCGTCGAGGAGCAGTGGGTCAGCGAGCTCGAGCAGGACTGCGACCGCTACAACGAGGAGCTCACGGCGTTGCGCTCGTTCATCCTGCCGGGAGGGTCACCGGCCGCGGCCCACCTGCACGTCGCCCGCACCGTGGTGCGGCGGGCCGAGCGTTCGACGTGGGCCGCGATCGAGGCCTATGGCGTGCAGCCGGCGCCCGAGGACGCCGAACGGGGGCAGGGCGGGGTGAGCCCGGCCGCCGCGACCTACCTCAACCGGCTGTCCGACCTGCTGTTCATCCTGGGCCGGGTGGCCAACCTGGAGCGCGGCGGCGACGTGCTGTGGCAGCCCGGCGGCGGGCGCGCGACACCGGCCTGAGCCCGCGCCGTCGTCGGCCCGAGCCCGGCGGCGGTCAGGCGACGTTGGTGTTCCAGCCCGGAGGAGCAGCCTCGTGCCAGGACCGCACAGCGGTGTAGTGACCGCGGCCCATCGCCAGCTCGAGCTCGCCGTCACCGAGCAGGCAGACGATGACCTCCGGCTCCGCGAGCGGCGGCAGGCCGGGCAGCAGCGCGGGGTCGACGGTCCAGGCCTGCCCCAGGTCGAGGGTGGTCCGCGGCCAGCGGCCGAGCACGGGAGCCCCCCGCGAGCCGCCGGCATACAGCGTCAGCGTCGTGTCGTCGAACCGGGCCACCCCACGCCGCCAGGGGCGTTGGACCGCGTCGGCCGGGTCAGCGGCCGTTGCCGACCCTGCGCCCGTGCCGCGGTAACCGCACGGCACGGCCGTCACCAGTGCCGAGCCAGGCGGTCCGGCGAAGCGCTGGAAGGCGAGCCAGCCCACCACGACGAGCAGGAGCGCAGCGCCCACCGTCATGACGACCAGCAGGAGGGCGCCACCGTCCATCAGCGTGCAGCGGGGGCAGTGCGGGCAGCGGTCACGGTCAGTCGGTCCGGCTCAGCCCTGCTGCATCGAGGTGGAGTCGACCTGGTCGGCCACGATGGTCACCCGGTCATGGTCGACGGACAGGAAGCCCGAGTCGATCGTGGCGGTCTGCTTGCCCGACCCCGTGTCGACCCGCAGCTCGCCCTCGATGAGGATGCCGAGCAGCGGCTGGTGGCCCGGCAGGATGCCGAGCTCGCCGTCGACGGTCCGGGCGAAGACCGCGCTGGCCTCGCCGGACCACACCTTGCGGTCGGCTGCCACCACGTCGACCTGCAGCGGAGCCATCAGCTGTTCTTCTCCAGGTCAGCCGCCTGGCGCTCGACGTCGTCGAGGCCACCGCACATGAAGAAGGCCTGCTCCGGCACGTGGTCGTAGTCGCCGTCGGCCACCTTGGTGAACGCCTCGACGGTGTCGGACAGCGGCACGGTCGAGCCCTCGATGCCGGTGAACTGCTTGGCGACGTAGGTGTTCTGCGACAGGAACCGCTGGATCCGGCGCGCCCGGCCGACCAGGATCTTGTCCTCCTCGGAGAGCTCGTCGATGCCCAGGATCGCGATGATGTCCTGCAGCTCCTTGTAGCGCTGCAGGATCGACTTGACCCGCACGGCGGTGTCGTAGTGCTCGATGGTGATGTAGCGGGGGTCCAGGATCCGGCTGGTCGAGGCGAGCGGGTCCACGGCCGGGTAGATGCCCATCGAGGCGATCGGGCGGGACAGCTCGGTGGTGGCGTCCAGGTGCGCGAAGGTCGTCGCCGGCGCCGGGTCGGTGTAGTCGTCGGCCGGCACGTAGATCGCCTGCATGGAGGTGATCGAGTGGCCGCGGGTGGAGGTGATCCGCTCCTGCAGGACGCCCATCTCGTCGGCCAGGTTGGGCTGGTAGCCCACGGCCGAGGGCATCCGGCCCAGCAGCGTCGAGACCTCCGAGCCGGCCTGGGTGAACCGGAAGATGTTGTCGATGAAGAGCAGCACGTCCTGCTTCTGCACGTCGCGGAAGTACTCGGCCATGGTCAGCGCCGAGAGCGCGACCCGGAGGCGGGTGCCCGGCGGCTCGTCCATCTGGCCGAAGACGAGGGCGGTCTGGCCGAGCACGCCGGCCTCCTCCATCTCCACGATGAGGTCGTTGCCCTCGCGGGTCCGCTCCCCCACTCCGGCGAAGACCGAGACGCCACCGTGGTCGCGGGCGACCCGGGCGATCATCTCCTGGATCAGCACGGTCTTGCCCACGCCGGCGCCGCCGAACAGGCCGATCTTGCCGCCCTGGACGTAGGGGGTGAGCAGGTCGATGACCTTGATGCCGGTCTCGAACATCTGGGTCTTGGGCTCCAGCTGGTCGAAGGCCGGTGCGGTGCGGTGGATGCCCCAGCGCTCGCTGACCTCCAGTGTCTGCCCCTCCTCCAGGTTGAGGCAGTCACCCGTGGCGTTGAACACCTTGCCCAGTGTCACGTCGCCGACGGGCACGCTGATCGGGCCACCGGTGTCCTGCACGCTGGCGCCCCGGACCAGGCCGTCGGTCGGCTGCAGCGAGATCGCGCGCACCATGTTGTCGCCGATGTCCTGGGCGACCTCCAGGTTGATGTTCTTGCTCTCCTCGCCCAGCACGACCTGGGTGGTCAGCAGGTTGTACATCTGCGGGATCTGCCCGGGCGGGAACTCGATGTCCACGACGGGGCCGATGATCCGCGCCAGCCGGCCCACGCCGCCCTGCTCGTGGTCTCCGGTGGCCGTGGCCTGGGTGCTGGTGTCGGTGCTCATGGTCGGTGCTTCCTTCTCACTTGGCGTCGGCGAGGGCGCTCGCGCCGCCCACGATTTCGCTGATCTCTTGGGTGATCTCGGCCTGGCGCGCCTGGTTGGCCAACCGGGTGTAGGTCTTGATGAGCTCTTCGGCGTTGTCGGTCGCCGACTTCATCGCCCGCTGGCGCGCCGCCAGCTCAGAGGCCGCCGACTGCAGCAGGGCGTTGTAGATGCGTGAGGTCACGTACTTGGGCAGCAGGGCGTCGAGCACGCCCGGTCCGTTGGGCTCGAACTCGTACAGCGGGAACACCTCGTCGGGATCCGGCGCCTCGCTGCCCTCGACGACCTCCAACGGCAGCAGGCGCACCACGTTGACCTCCTGGGTCACCATGTTGACGAAACGGGTGTAGACGACATGGATCTCGTCCACCCCACCCTGCTCGGAGCCCTTGATGAAGTCGTTGGTGAGCCGCTCGCCGATCTGCTTGGCGATCTCGAAGGTCGGGGCGTCGGAGAAGCCGCTCCAGCTGGTGGCGAACTCGCGCTGGCGGAACTTGTAGAACCCCTCGGCCTTGCGGCCGGCCAGGTAGGGGACCATCGTCTTGCCCTCGCCCTGGAGCAGCTCGCGCAGCGCCTCGCTCTTCTTCAGCGCGTTGGCCGAGTAGGCGCCGGCCAGGCCGCGGTCGCTGCTGATGATGAGCACCCCGGACGCGGTCGGGGTGTCCCGCTCCATGGTCAGCGGGTGGTCGATCCGGGAGAAGGTGGCCACCGCCGAGACGGCACGGGTGATCGCCCGGGCGTAGGGGGTCGTCTCCTCCACCCGCTGCCGCGCCTTGATCACGCGGGAGGCAGCGATGAGCTCCATGGCCCGGGTGATCTTCTTCATCGACTGGACCGACTTGCTGCGCTGGCGGTAGACCCGCTGCTGCGCTCCCATATCTCTCCTGCTCCCGTGTGATCGTGCCCGGCGTGCGGCGGTGACCCTGCGCCGGCCGCCCCTGGCAGGGCGGCCGGCCGCGGTCAGCGCTTCTGGGTGGTGATCCGCTCCTGGTTGACGTCCTCGACCTCGAGGGCGTCGATGTTCTCGTCGTCCTCGTTGGTGCCGGGGTGCATGCCGCCCTTGCCGCCGCGGAACTGCTCCTTGAACGAGGCCATCGCCTCCTCCAGCGCCGAGCGGGTGTCGTCGCCCAGCTTGCCCGTCTCGCGGACGCCGTCGAGCAGTCCCTGCTTGCTGCGCCGCAGGTAGTCGACGAACTCACCCTCGAACCGGCGCACGTCCTCGGTCTCGATCGAGTCCAGGTGCCCGGCCGTGCCGGCCCAGATGATCGCCACCTGCTCCTCGACCGGGATCGGGCTGGCCTGCGGCTGCTTGAGCAGCTGGACCATCCGGGCGCCCCGCTCGAGCTGGGCCCGGGAGGCCGCGTCGAGGTCGGAGGCGAACATGGCGAAGGCCTCCATCTCGCGGAACTGCGCGAGGTCGACCTTGAGCCGCCCGCTGACGTCCTTCATCGCCTTGATCTGGGCGGCGCCGCCGACCCGGGACACCGAGATGCCCACGTCGATCGCCGGCCGGATGTTGGCGTTGAACAGGTCGGCCTGCAGGTAGATCTGGCCGTCGGTGATCGAGATGACGTTGGTCGGGATGTAGGCCGACACGTCACCGGCCTTGGTCTCGATGATCGGCAGACCGGTCATCGAGCCGGCCCCCATCTCATCGGAGAGCTTGGCGCAGCGCTCGAGCAGCCGGCTGTGCAGGTAGAACACGTCGCCGGGGTAGGCCTCGCGACCCGGCGGGCGACGCAGCAGCAGCGACACCGCACGGTAGGCCTCGGCCTGCTTGGACAGGTCGTCGAAGACGATGAGGACGTGCTTGCCCTGGTACATCCAGTGCTGGCCGATGGCCGAGCCGGTGTAGGGCGCGAGGTACTTGAACCCTGCCGGGTTGGACGCCGGGGCCGCCACGATCGTGGTGTAGTCCAGCGCGCCGTTCTCCTCCAGGGTGCTGCGCACCGAGGCGATCGTCGAGCCCTTCTGGCCGATCGCGACGTAGATGCAGCGCACCTGCTTGTCGGGGTCGCCGGACTCCCAGTTGGACTTCTGGTTCAGGATCGTGTCGATGGCCACCGTGCTCTTGCCGGTCTGCCGGTCGCCGATGATCAGCTGGCGCTGGCCGCGCCCGATCGGGATCATCGAGTCGATCGCCTTGATGCCGGTCTGCAGCGGCTCGTGCACCGACTTGCGCAGCATCACACCGGGAGCCTGCAGCTCCAGGGCGCGGCGCCCCTCCAGACCCTGGATCTCGCCCATGCCGTCGATCGGGTTGCCGAGCGGGTCGACGACCCGGCCCAGGTAACCGTCGCCGACGCCGACCGAGAGGACCTCACCGGTGCGGCGCACCTCCTGGCCCTCGTCGATGCCCGAGAACTCCCCGAGGATGACCACACCGATCTCGTGGACGTCGAGGTTGAGCGCCAGGCCCAGCGTGCCGTCCTCGAACTCCAGCAGCTCGTTGGTCATCGCTGAGGGCAGACCCTCCACGTGCGCGATGCCGTCACCGGCGTCCGTCACACGGCCGACCTCGTCGCGCGCGGCGGCGGTCGGCTCGTAGGACTGGACGAAGGTGTCCAGGGCGTCCCGGATCTCCTCCGGACGGATCGTCAGCTCCGTCATCATTGTCTCCTCGTATGGCGGCCGGTGGCCGGCCTGTGTGGTGCGGTGGTCTTCGGGGGGTGGGTGGGGACCGGGGTCAGCCGTCGCCCGGTGGTCATCAGCCGGCCATGCCTCGCCTGGCGTCCTGCAGCCGGGTCAGGATCGTGCCGTCGATGACCTCGCCGGCCACCTCGATACGCACCCCCCCGACGACCCGGGGGTCGACGATGAGGTTGGTGTGGATGGCCCGGTCGTACTGCGCGGTCAGGGCGGCGGTCAGCCGGTCGACCTGCTCCTGCGACAGCGAGATCGCCGAGGTCACCGTGGCCGTGAGCTGGCGCTTGCGCCGGTCGGCCAGGGCCAGGATGCCCTCGATCGCCCGGTCGTAGCGCCGGCGCCGGCCGGCGCCGACCGCGTGCTTGGCCAGGCGGATGGTCTCGGGGGCGGCCTTGCCGTCGAGCAGCCGCTCGACCAGCTCGCCCTTGGCCGCCGACCGTGCCGCGCGGGTCGGTGATCGCCTCGCGCAGCTGCGGGGTGCCGGCGACGATCCGGTTGAACCGGAACAGCTCGTCCTCGACCCGCCCGAGCCGGTCGGCCCGCTCGGCGTGGACGAGGACGGCGTCGACGCCGAGGTCCTCCAAGGTCCGGGCCAGGTCGACCTCGGCCGCCCAGCGCTGTGCCGCCACAGCCTCGGCGACCTGCTGGGCGCCGGCGCTGATCTTGCCGCCGAACAGCCGGGCCACCAGCGCCGCCTTGTCCTTGCCCTCGCGGGAGGGGTCGGCGACGGCGCGCAGCAGCACGACGTTGGAGCCCACGACGCCGGAGACGGCGAGCAGGTCCTCCCCCAGCTCGGCGGGGTCGTGCTGCTGCAGCGCGCCGTCCAGAGCCTCCTGGGACGCGATGCGGGCGGCACGGCTGGAACCTTGCATCAGGAGCCCTGCCCCTCACCGTCGGCAGCACGCGCGCCGACGACCTCGGGCTGGACGTCGCCGGCCTCCAGCTCGGCCAGGAACCGGTCGACGATCCCGCGCTGGCGGGCCTCCTCGTCCAGGGACTCCCCGACGATCCGGCCGGCCAGGTCGGTCGACAGCCGCCCCACCTCGCCCCGCAGCGAGACCATCGCCTGCTGGCGCTCGACCTCGATCTGCTTGTGCGCGGTGTCGGAGATCCGGCCGGCCTCGCTCTGGGCCTGCTGGCGCAGCTCGCTGACGATCTGGGCGCCCTGCTCCTTGGCCTCCTCGCGGATCCGGGCGGCCTCGTCGTGCGCCGTCGCCAGCTGGGCCTTGTACTCCTTCAGCGCAGCCTCGGCCTCGGCCTTGGCCGCGCTGGCCTCCTCCATCCCGCCCTCGATCGCGGCGGTCCGCTCGGCGTACATCGCCTCCATCCGGGGCACGACGTACTTGGCGTAGACCCAGTACAGGATGGCAAAGGCGATGACGCCGATGATCATCTCGGCCGGGTGTGGCAGCAGCGGGAGCTGCTCGGGCCAACCGACGTTGTGCTCGGTGGTCTCAGTGGCCAGAACCACGTCGCGTCCTCTCTATCGGGCAGGTGGGGGTGAGGCCGGAGATCAGCCGCGGAAGACGAAGGCGAAGACCAGACCCAGGATGGCCAGGGCCTCGGTCAGCGCCATGCCGGTGAAGGCGATCGTCTGCAGCATGCCGCGAGCCTCGGGCTGGCGGGCCACCCCGTTGAGGTAGGCGGCGAAGATCAGACCGACGCCGATGCCGGGGCCGATGGCGGCGAGGCCGTAGCCCAGGAAGGCGATGTTGCCAGTCATGTGGTGCGTCCTTTCACGTGGTCGCCGGGTCGGTCCCGGCTGGCCGGTGGTGCTGTGCGGGTGGATGGAACGGCTGGCGCGCCGGCCGAGGTGCTAGTGCTCCTCGCGGACGGCGTCGGACAGGTAGAGCGCGGTGAGGATGGTGAAGATGAACGCCTGCAGGAACTCGATCAGCAGCTCGAAGAAGGTCATCACGATGGCGAACAAAAAGGCCATCACGCCGGAGATGTTGAGGAACAGGTTGCCGCCGTGCAGCAGGAGGTACTCACCGCCGAGGATGAAGACCAGCAGCATCAGGTGACCGGCCAGCATGTTGCCGAACAGTCGCAGCGCCAGGGTGAGCGGCCTGATGAAGAAGTAGGTCGCGAACTCCAGGACGAACATGATCGGGATCAGCCAGCCTGGCAGTCCCGGCGGCACCAGGGACTTCAGGTAGTTGAGCACGCCGTGCTTCCGGCGGATCGCCACGATGTGGTAGGTCAGGTAGACCACCAGGGTCAGCACGATCGGGAAGGCGATCCGGCTCATCGTCGGGAACTGGACGAACGGCAGGATCCCGAACAGGTTGTTGACCAGGATCAGCGTGAAGACGGTGAACAGCAGCGGCAGGAACGGCTTGTAGTCCTTGCTGCCGATGACGTCGCGGGCGATGGTGTTGCGGACGAAGCCGTAGGCCTGCTCGGCATAGAACTGCTGCTTGCCCGGGACGATCTCCAGCTTGCGGGACACCGTGAAGAAGAACCAGCCCAGCGCGACCACCGAGATGACCATCATCACCGCGGGACGGGTGATCGCCCAGTTGTCGAAGTCGCCACCGATCAGGGGCCACCAGAAGTCGGCGGTGCCCGGTGCCTCGTAGTCCTCGGAGGCCTGGACGGCTCCCGCATACAGGTGCGAGGACAACACGTTCAGGCTCACAGCCTCTCCTCCGAAGATGGGGTGATCGACGCGTACGCTACCCGACGCGGGAAGTCCCCCGCCAAGTCGGCTGCTGGCGCCTGCAGACGCCGGGGGCCGATCACGTCGGCTCCTGGTCGACCGCGGCCGCGTCGTAGACCGGGACACGGGCGCGTCGCCACGCCAGGACCTGGGCGACCTGCCAGACCACGATGGTCACCAGCATCGCGATGCCCGCCGACCAGGAGTCGAAGGACTCGACCTCGCGGGCGACGATCAGCACGAGCAGCAGGGCGATGACCTGGCCGAAGTAGATCGCCATCCCGGCCGCCATGAACACCATCGGGTTGTTGTCGCGCACGAAGCGCGCCATGAGGAGCAGGCCCGAGCCGAAGAAGGCCAGGGCGATGAGCACCCCGACCACGCCGGCCAGTCCAGCCCCCGGTCCGGAGACCAGCCAGAGCACGACCGCGGTCAGCAGACCCGCGCCCGCGGCCGGCGGCAGGGCCCGGCGCAGCACCACCCGGAAGGGGCTGTCGCCGCTGGTGAAGCTCGGCTGGCTCATCGCTGCTCACTGTCGTCTCGGCGGGTGGGTCTCGTCGGTCCGGCGCTTGTGAAAACTATCACAAGCGCCCGGCGGGTGCCGGACTCCGGCCTCGCGTCCACGGTCGCCAGGTGAGCATCGCCGCGACGAACAGGACCAGCACCATCACGACGCCGACCAGCGCAGGCGAGAAGAAGGCGAAGGAGACCGCACCGACGGCGATGAGGGCCGACCACAGGTAGAGCAGGACGACCGCCCGCCGGTGGCTGTGGCCGATCATCAGCATCTGGTGGTGCAGGTGGTGCCGGTCGGCCTGCCACGGCGCCTGGCCGGCCCGGGTCCGCCGGATGACGGTCAGCAGCATGTCCAGGATCGGCAGCGCCATGATCGCCACGGGGAGCAGCACGGGCAGCAGGAAGGCGGTGTTCGCCGAGACGACCGCGACCGAGGAGCTGGGGTCGACGCTGCCGGTCATCGAGATGGTCGCCGCCGACAGGAGCAGCCCGAGCAGCAACGCCCCCGAGTCACCCATGAAGAGGCGGGCCGGATGGAAGTTGTGCGGCAGGAAACCCAGGCAGCAGCCCATCAGGGCCGCCGTGATGAAGGTCGCGGTGGAGAAGACGTTGGGGGGATCGAAGGTGTGGCTGACCAGATAGGACCAGGCGAAGAACGCCCCCGCGGCGATGAAGACCACACCGCTGGCCAGCCCGTCCAGGCCGTCGACCCAGTTCACCGCGTTGGTGGTGATGACCACGATGAGGACGGTCAGGCCGACCAGCACCGGGCCGGGCAGCACCGTCACCCCGCCCAGCGGGATGGAGAGCAGCTGCACTCCGAAGTAGGCCATCGCCCCGGCAGCCAGCACCTGGCCGGCCAGCTTGGTCAGCCAGTCCAGCTCGCGGATGTCGTCGACCGCGCCGAGCAGGGTGATGATCACCGCACCGATGAGCACCCCGAAGATCTCCCGGCTGGCGAACAGCTGCCCGACATACGGCAGCTGGCTGCCGACGACCACGGCCGCGGCGAAACCCAGGAACATCGCCACCCCGCCGAGCCGGGGAGTCGGCACGCTGTGCACGTCCCGGGCCCGCACCGGGGTGACCCCGCCGAGGGTGAACGCGAGCCAGCGGGCCAACGGCGTCGCGGCATAGGTGAAGATCGCCGCGACGGCGATGATGAGCAGGTACTCGCGCACCGGAGCAGTCCGGGAGCCCCGGCGGGCTCAGACCGCCGGGTAGGCCGGGTGCGCGGCGAGCAGGCTGCTGACCTCGTCCCGGATCTGGGCCGCGACCGGATGGCCCGGGTCGCCGTCGGTCTGGGTGACCGCCCGGTGGATGAGGTCGGCGATGGTCGCCATCTCCGGCTCGCCCATCCCCTGCGTGGTCACCGAGGGGCTGCCCACGCGGATGCCCGAGGCGATGTTGGGCTTCTGCGGGTCGAACGGGATCGCGTTCTTGTTGAGCACGATCCCGGCAGCGTCGCAGCGACGCTCCGCGTCGGCTCCGGTGACGTCGACGCCGCGCAGGTCGTGCAGCGAGAGGTGGGTGTCGGTGCCGCCGGTGATCGGGCGGATGTCCCGGCTGCCCAGCTCCTCGGCGAGGCGCCGGGCGTTGGCGACCACGCGGCCGGTGTAGTCGCGGTAGTCCTGGGTGGCGCACTCGGCGAAGTTGACCGCCTTGGCCGCCACGGCGTGCATCAGCGGGCCGCCCTGCATCATCGGGAAGACGGCGCGGTCGATCTTGGCGGCGTGGTCGGCCCGGCAGACGATGGCCCCGCCGCGCGGACCGCGCAGCACCTTGTGGGTGGTGAAGCTCACCACGTCGGCGTGCGGCACCGGAGACGGGATCGCGCCGCCGGCGACCAAGCCGATGAAGTGCGCCGCGTCGACCCAGAAGATCGCGCCCACCTCGTCGGCGATCTCGCGGAACCGGGCGAAGTCGATCAGCCGGGGGATCGCCGAGCCGCCGGCCAGGATGATCTTGGGTCGGTGCTGGCGCGCCAGCGCGGCCACCTGGTCGTAGTCGATGTCCTCGGTCTTGGCGTCGACGCCGTAGTGCACCGCGTTGAACCACTTGCCGGAGAAGCTCACCGAGAAGCCGTGCGTCAGGTGGCCACCGTGGTCGAGCGACATCGCCAGGATCGTGTCGCCCGGGCTGGCGAAGGCGCCGTAGACCGCCAGGTTGGCGCTGGCCCCGGAGTGCGGCTGGACGTTGGCGTGGTCGGCGCCGAACAGCGCCTTGGCCCGGTCGATGGCCAGGGTCTCGGCCTTGTCGACCTCGGCGCATCCCCCGTAGTAGCGCCGTCCCGGGTAGCCCTCGGCGTACTTGTTGGACAGTGTCGACCCCAGGGCGGCCAGCACCGCCGGACTGGTCTGGTTCTCGCTGGCGATCAGCTGGATGCCCGCGCGCTGCCGGTCGAGCTCGCCCAGCAGCAGTCCGGCGATCTCGGGGTCCTGCTCCAGGAGACGGGCATAGCTCGGGCCGTAGTAGGCCTCGGGGGTCACCGGGGTGGTCATGGGTTCACTGTAATGAGCCGCACCCCCCTCCACCGGACGCGCCGTGTTGCGAGATTCCTGCCCACCGGACGCGCCGTGTTGTCGAGATTCCTCCCCCACCGGACGCGCCGTATGGCGTTCGGCTAGCTGCCGCTCTCCCCGTCGGTGACGTCTTTCCCGGCGTCGGCGCGCGCAGGGGGGGTGACGACCCGACGCGAGGACGGCGACACCGCGAGCGCCGTCGGCTGGACCGTGCCCACGAGGCGGGGTCCGCTGCCCGTCACGCTCCGCCCGGCACCAGCCGGGGCCACCGCCGGCGGCACCACCGCCGGCTCGAGGTCCGGCGCAGCGTCCGAAACAGGCTCCGGGGCCACGTCCGAGTCGCGATCTGCCCCCTCGCCACCCACCGGCGGCGCGTCGTGCAGGACGGTCCCGCCCAGCACCTCGCGCAGCTCCTGAGCCGACACGACCCCGTGCCGCAGCACGACCGGCTCCTCGCCCGTGCAGTCCACGATGGTCGAGGCGGCCGTGCCCTCCCGTGGTCCGCCGTCCAGATAGAGCGAGACGGCGCCGCCCAGCTGCTCCTGAGCCTCCTGGGCCGTCGTCGCCGCAGGCTGGCCGGACAGGTTGGCGCTGGTCACCGCCATCGGGCCGGTCTCCGAAAGCACCGCCAGCGCGATGTCGTCCTGCGGCATCCGCAGGGCCACTGTGCCGTTGGTCTCCCCGATGTCCCAGGTCAGCGACGGCTGGGCGCGCAGCACCAGGGTCAGCCCACCGGGCCAGAACCGGCGCATCAGGATCTTGGCGTACATCGGCACGCCCGTCGCCAGCCCGTCCACGGTGCGGGGGCTGGGCACCAGCACCGGCGGCGGCATCTCGCGTCCCCGATGCTTGGCAGCCAGCACCATGGCCACCGCCACGTGGTCGAACGCGTCGGCCCCCACGCCATACACCGTGTCCGTCGGCAGCACCAGGAGCCGGCCGTCGCGGACGACCTGGACCGCCGCCTCGATGGCCTCGGCGCGTGAGTCGGGGTCAGTCAGGTCCAGGATCACCTCCGG
The DNA here is from genome assembly GCA_963781115.1 of uncultured Actinomycetota bacterium. Lineage (GTDB taxonomy): Bacteria > Actinomycetota > Actinomycetes > Actinomycetales > Dermatophilaceae > Ornithinicoccus. The sequence continues at coordinate 548,313 of CAWADV010000003.1, read as the reverse complement.
ATTGTCCCACCTGCGCGGCGTGCAGCAGGATCGTGGGGTGCCTGCCCTCACCGATGCCGTGCTGAGCGCGGATGACCTGTGGGGGCTGCGCGCCGGGGACTCGCAGGAGCCGATCGAGCTGACCCGGTGCGACCTGTCGGGGGTGGTGGCCCGTGGCGTGGACCTCGAGGGCGCCGTGCTCGTCGACTGCGTGCTCGACGGCGCCGACCTGCGACGCAGCGAGCTGGCCGGCAGCACCTGGCGCGGCGGCAGCGCCCGGCAGGCGATCCTGCTGGACTGCGACCTGACCGACGTGCGGATCGACGGGGTCGACCTCTCCGAGGCCAGGCTGAGCGGCGCCCTGCTCACCGACGCCGAGCTGCACGGCTGCCGGCTGGCCGGGCTGGTCGCGGAGTCGACCCGCGGCATGGGGCTGACCCTGCGGGGCTGCAACGCGTATGGCGCGGAGCTGCCCGGGATCGTCCTGGCCCGCCGCGACCACACCGGCACCCGGTTCACCGAGGCCAACCTGGCCGGCGCCGACCTTCGCGGAGCGGTGCTGACCGGGGCGGTGCTGCTGCACACCGACCTCACCGGGGCCCAGCTCGACGGCACCGACCTGCGTGGCGCCGACCTCGGCCCCTGCGACCGCGACCGGCTGGACGCGCTGGCCGGGGCGATCGTCAGCACGGCCCAGGCGGTCGCTCTGGCGCAGGACGTCGCGGGGGTCGTCGTCACCGACCTGTGAAGTCCCCTTGCCTAGTGCCACACGGTGTTTCGAAGTGGCGCAGACCGGCGATCGGGCCTAGCGTCGACAGCGCACACCAGCCCCGGTGTGCGCATACGAGGAGGACGCCATGCGCGGAAGCAACCTGATCTGGACCATCGTCGGAGTTCTGCTCATCATCGTGCTCGTCATCTGGCTGATGGGCCGGATGTGAGGTTCTGAGCCTGCGGCCCGGCCGCCTCCGGGCGGCTGGGCTGCTGCGACGGCAGGGCAGCGTTCAGCGGCCGAGCTCGGCGTAGGACGCCTCCGTGGCCTCCTTGGTCGGCCCCCACCAGTCCTCGTGCGCGGCATACCACTCGATCGTGTCCTGCAGCCCCGCGCGCATGTCTGCGTAGGCCGGGCGCCAGCCGAGCTCACTGCGCAGCCGCGTGGAGTCGATCGCATAGCGCAGGTCGTGGCCCGGGCGGTCGGGGACCAGGTCGAACCAGTCGGCTGGCCGCCCCATCAGCTCCAGCAGCATCGCCACCACCTGCCGGTTGTCGTGCTCCCCGTCGGCCCCGATGAGATAGGTGGCACCGTCCCGGCCGCGCTCGACGATGTCGACGACCGCGTCGTTGTGGTCGTCGACATGGATCCAGTCGCGCACGTTGCGCCCCGAGCCGTAGATCTTGGGCCGGACCCCCCGCAGCAGGTTGGTGATCTGGCGCGGGATGAACTTCTCCACGTGCTGGCGCGGGCCGTAGTTGTTGCTGCAGTTGGACAGCGTCGCGTGCACGCCGAACGAGCGCACCCACGCGCGCACCAGCAGGTCCGCGCTGGCCTTGGTGGCGCTGTAGGGGGAGGACGGGTTGACCGGCGTGGACTCGGTGAACCGCTGCGGGTCGTCCAGCGCCAGGTCGCCGTAGACCTCGTCGGTCGACACGTGGTGCAGCCGGGTGCCGTGCTCGCGGACCGCCTCCAACAGCCGGTAGGTGCCGACGATGTTGGACTCCACGAACGGCCATGGGTCGCGCAGGCTGTTGTCGTTGTGCGACTCGGCGGCGAAGTGGACGACCACGTCGTGGGCCGCGACGAGCGGGCCGACCACCGCCGCATCCGCGACATTGCCCTCGATGAGCTCGATCTCGTCGGCGACCGCCGCCAGGTGCTCGCGGTGCCCGGCGTAGGTCAGCGCGTCGAGGACGGTGATCGACCAGTCGGGCCGGGTCTGTCGCACGCGCAGCACGAAGTTGGAGCCGATGAAGCCGGCTCCGCCGGTGACCAGGACACGCATGGCCCCCACCCTAGGACGGGTCGTCCGCACGGACCGCCCGCACCACCCGGGGGCGGCCGGTGAGGTCCTCGTGGTCGGTGACGTCCCGCCATACCGGCTCCGCGCGCAGCGCGGCGAGGACGGCATCCCGCTGCACGTCGGCGTGCTCCATCAGCAGGACGCCTCCTGGCCGCAGCAGCGCGGCGGCCCGGGCGGCCACTCCCCGCGGCACCTCCAGTCCGTCCTCCCCCAGGCCGTAGAGCGCCAGCTCCGGGTCGTGGTCACGCACCTCCGGGTCGACCGGCACGGCACCCGGCGGGATGTAGGGCGGGTTGCTGGTGACCACGTCGACCGCACCGACCAGGTCGGCGCAGGCGGTCCGCGCGTCCCCCTGCCGCAGGTCGACCACGAGGCCGAGCCGGTCCCGGTTGGCCCGGGCCCAGCGCAGCGCAGCCTCGCTCAGCTCCACGGCGTGCACCCGTGCTGCGGGGTGCTCGTCCTTGACGGCCAGCGCGATCGCGCCGCTGCCCGTGCACAGGTCGACGACCACCGGAGTGACCGGGGCCGACGGGTCCCGCAGGGCCGACAGGGCGAGGTCGACCAGCACCTCGGTCTCGGGCCGGGGCACGAAGACACCGGGTCCCACGCGCAGCTCGAGCCGGCGGAAGCCGGCCACTCCCGTGAGGTGCTGCAGCGGCACCCGGGCCGCGCGCTGGGCGACCAGCCGCGCGTAGCGGTCCCTTGAGCCCGCGTCGAGCGCGGTCTGCAGCACCAGCTGCCGGTGCACCTCACCGGTCGGGACACCGAGGACGAAGGCCGCCAGGGTGACGGCGTCGGCTCCGGGTGACGGCACCCCCGCGTCAGCAAGCTCGGCGGTGGCCTGCGCCACGGCGTCACGCAGCCGCCCTCCAGCCGGCCCCGCTGCGGTCACTGCTGGTCGCCGAGGGCGGCCATCCGGGCCGCCTCGTCGGCGTCGATCGCCGACTGCACGACCGGGTCCAGCTCGCCCTCGAGCACCTGGTCCAGGTTGTAGGCCTTGAAGCCGGTGCGGTGGTCGGCCACCCGGTTCTCGGGGAAGTTGTAGGTGCGGATCCGCTCACTGCGGTCGACCGTGCGGACCTGGCTGCGCCGGGTCGCGCTGGCCTGGGCCTCGGCCTCCTCGACGGCGATCTGGTGCAGCCTGGCCCGCAGCACCCGCAGCGCGGACTCCTTGTTCTGCAGCTGGGACTTCTCGTTCTGGCAGGAGACGACCAGGCCAGTGGGCAGGTGGGTGATCCGCACGGCGGAGTCGGTGGTGTTGACCGACTGCCCGCCGGGGCCGCTGGAGCGGAACACGTCGATCTTCAGCTCGGCGGGGTCCAGCTCGACCTCACCCGTCCCGTCGTCGACGTCGGGCAGCACCAGCACCCCAGCCGCCGAGGTGTGGATCCGGCCCTGGCTCTCGGTCACCGGCACCCGTTGCACGCGGTGGACTCCGCCCTCGTACTTCAGCCGGGCCCACGGGGCCTCCCCCGGCGCCGGCGCGCCGGTGGCCTGCACCGACAGCCGGGCGTCCTTGTAGCCGCCCAGGTCGGACTCGGTGGCCTCGAGCAGGCTGGTCCGCCAGCCGCGACGCTCGGCATAGCGCAGGTACATCCGCAGCAGGTCACCGGCAAACAGGGCCGACTCCTCGCCGCCCTCCCCCGCCTTGACCTCGAGGATCACGTCGCGGTCGTCGTCGGGGTCGCGCGGCACCAGCAGCCGGCGCAGCTGCTCGCCGACCTGGTCGGCGTGGGCACGCAGCGCAGGCAGCTCCTCGGCAAACCCGGCGTCCTGCGTCGCGAGCTCGGCGGCGGCCTGGGCGTCGTCCTCGGCGGCTACCCAGTCCCGGTATGCCGCGACCGTCGGCGCCAGCGCCGCGTACCGCTTGTTCAACCGGCGCAGCAGCGTCTGGTCCGCGTGCGTCACCGGGTCTGCCAGCTGCAGCTCGATCGCCGCGTACTCCGCGAGCAGCGGCGCGACCGCGCTCGGATCGACCTGCGCCACGTCATACCTCCTGCGATGGGTGCGGTGACCGGGTCCGGCAACGACGACGCCGGCCCGACGACACCACCAGGTGTCGCGGGGCCGGCGTCGGAAGAACTAGCTGCTGGCCTTCTTGCCGTAGCGCTCCTGGAAGCGGGCGACCCGGCCGCCGGTGTCCATGATCTTCTGCTTGCCCGTGTAGAACGGGTGGCAGTTGGAGCAGACCTCGGCGTGGATCGAGCCGCTCTTGGCGGTGCTGCGGGTGGTGAAGCTCGCGCCGCAGTTGCAGGTCACCTGGGTCTGCAGGTACTCCGGGTGGATGTCCTTCTTCATGTCTCTCCTCGAGGTGGTGTCTCCCCCGGGTCGGCTGCGCCAGTGCGCGCCGTGAACCGGTGGGCCAACCGATGATTCTGCCAGATACGGCAGCCTGGACATAACGCCCGGCGGCTGCCGGTCATTCCGTGTGGCGCCTCAGTCCTCGTCGTCGATCTTGATCGAGGAGGTCTGCTGCACCTGCACCAGGAACTCGTGGTTGGAGCGGGTCTTGCGCAGCCGGTCCAACAGCAGCTCGATGCCCTGCTGGGAGTCCAGCGCCGACAGCACGCGACGCAGCTTCCAGGTGACCTTGAGCTCGTCGCCGCCCATGAGGATCTCCTCACGCCGGGTGCCCGAGCTGTTGATGTCGACGGCCGGGAAGATCCGGCGGTTGGCCAGCTGACGGTCCAGCTTGAGCTCCATGTTGCCGGTGCCCTTGAACTCCTCGAAGATGACCTCGTCCATCTTGGACCCGGTCTCGACCAGGGCCGTGGCCAGGATCGTCAGGGAGCCGCCGTTCTCGATGTTGCGGGCCGCGCCGAAGAACCGCTTGGGCGGGTAGAGCGCCGCCGAGTCGACACCACCGGACAGGATCCGGCCGCTGGCCGGAGCGGCCAGGTTGTAGGCGCGGCCCAGCCGGGTGATCGAGTCCAGCAGCACGACGACGTCGCCGCCGAGCTCGACCAGGCGCTTGGCCCGCTCGATGGCCAGCTCGGCCACGGTGGTGTGGTCCTCGGCCGGCCGGTCGAAGGTCGAGGAGATGACCTCGCCCTTGACCGCGCGCTCCATGTCGGTGACCTCTTCGGGACGCTCGTCCACCAGGACGACCATCAGGTGCACCTCGGGGTTGTTGACGGCGATCGCGTTGGCGATCGCCTGCAGGATCAGCGTCTTGCCGGCCTTGGCCGGGGCGACGAGCAGACCGCGCTGTCCCTTGCCGATCGGGGCGACGATGTCGATGATCCGCGTCGTCAGGTTCTTCTGGTCGGTCTCCAGGCGGAGCCGCTCCTGGGGGTAGAGCGGCGTCAGCTTGCTGAAGTCGACCCGGGCGCGGGCTTGCTCAGGGGTCTGACCGTTGACGGAGTCGAGGCGGACCAGCGCGTTGAACTTCTGCCGGTTGCTCGGGCCGCCCGAGGGCAGCTCGCCCTCACGCAGAGCCTTGATCGCCCCCATCACGGCGTCGCCCTTGCGCAGGCCGTTCTTGCGGACCAGGCCCATCGGGACGTAGACGTCGTTGGGGCCGGGCAGGTAGCCGGCGGTGCGGATGAAGGCGTAGTTGTCGAGCACGTCGACCACGCCGGCCACGGGGACCAGCACGTCGTCCTCGGAGTAGGAGGTGTCGGCGTCCTGCTCGACGAACTGACCGCCCTGGTCACGCCCGCCCGGCTGGCGCCCGCGCTTGCGGTCCCGACCGCGCTGGCGGTTGCGGCGACGGCCCCGACCGTCCTCGTCGTCGTAGGCACCCTGGCCCTGGTTGCCCTGGTTGCCCTGAGTGTTCTGGCCCTGGGCCTGGCCGTTCTGGCTCTGGTTGGCGCGGCGGTCGCCCTGCTGACGCTCGCCCTGCTGACGCTCGCCCTGCTGACGCTCGCCCTGCTGACGCTCGCCCTGCTGACGCTCGCCCTGCTGACGCTCGCCCTGCTGACGCTCGCCCTGCTGGCGCTCGTGGGAGTGCTGGCTGCCGTTCCGCACCTCCTGGGAGCGGTCGCCCTCAGCGGGCGCGCTCACCGGGGCAGGAGCAGCGGCGAGAACCGGCTCCGGAGCCGCCGTGGGCGACTGGGCACGACGCGAGCGGCGCCCGTCCTGCGATGCTGACGAGCCGTTGCTCCCGGCGCCGTGGCGGGAGCCACCCACCCGCTGGTCACGGATCGCGGTCACCAGGTCGGCCTTGCGCATCTTGGCGCTGACCGGGATGCCCATGCTGCCGGCCAGAGACTGCAGCTCGGCCAAGCGAAGCGCGCCCAATGAGGCGCTGGCAGCGGTTTGGGTCGTGTCTGTCACGAAGTGTTCCTTCCCCCTCGTGGGTCCTGCACTCAGGACTGGGGTGTCAAGGCGATCCAGTGCTGGAAGGGCACTGGGGTGATCGCCCCGCAGCGCACGCGGCAGAAAGGGAGTATCACGTTCCCCTCGCTCGCTGGCAGACGCCAACGGCCTTGTGCTGTGCGGGGTCCTGCACGGGTTGGCCTGGCAGTCGCCTGGGCTCCTCCGTGAGGTGCTCTCACCCTAACACCTGCTCCTGCGACACGCGCTACGTGCACGGTGTGTCAGGACGAGGCACCGACCAGCTGCTGATGGGCCGGGTCCGGGTCGGCCCCAGGGATCGGGGGCGGCACGCAGGCGCACTCCTCCGAGCAGGGCAGGTAGCGGTGGGCGGCATGGCCACAGCCGCGGCACGGCATGTCGTGCGACAGGGTGGCTCCCCGAGCGGTGTCCCACATCTCCCTCACCTCCTGCACAGTGGCTAGGCGCATGTGCAGGAGGAGCCGGGGCCGCGGTCAGTGATACAGGAGCGGGCTTGGCGAGGAGCTCAGGCAGAGCGGTGTCGGGCGATCTCTCGAGCAGCGCAGACCAGGTCACCCAGGACTGCGGACGCGGTCTCGTCACCGCCGGCACCGGCTCCGTGCAGCCTCAGCGTGCCCGCGGACTCGGCCTCGATGATGATCGCGTTGCCGCCCTCACGAGTCAGGGCGAGGGGGTGGTCGGCGGCCAGGTTGACCGGCCGGACGGCCACCTCGATGCGCGGCCGCCCTTCCGGACCCACGGCACCGGAACGCCAGGCGCTGGCGATCAGCTTGATCACCTGTCCCCCACCCCGGGCCTGCTCGAAGTCCTCGTCGGTCAGGCCACTGATGCCCTCTCGACGGACGTCGTCCAGGCTCACGTCGGCGCCCCAGGCGCAGCGGGCCAACAGCACGATCTTGGCCGCCGCGTCGAGTCCCTCGAGGTCCTCGGTGGGGTCGGCCTCGAGGTAGCCGAGCCGTCCCGCGCGCTCCACCGCCTCGCCGAACGGCACTCCCAGGCGGGCCACGAGATCCAGCACGTAGTTGGTCGAGCCGTTGACGATCCCGTGGATCGAGGTGATCTCGTCGCCGGCCAACGCCTCGCTCACCACGTGCAGCACCGGGATGGCGGCGGCGACCGCGGCCTCATACAGCAGGTGCGTGCCGTGCTCGGCAGCCAGAGCCTCGAGCTGCAGACCGTGCTGGGCCAGCAGCTGCTTGTTGGCCGAGACCACCGGGACACCCCGCCGCAGCGCTGTCTCGATGAGCGACCGGGTCGGCTGCAGGCCGCCCATCACCTCCACCACGATGTCCGCCCGCGCCACCAGCGCAGCCGCGTCATCGGTCAGCAGGTCGCTCACCGTGGCCGGCAGGTCGCGCTCGCGGCCGGTGTCCCGCACGGCCACGCCGATCAGCTCCAGCGGGGCGCCGATCCGCGAGGTGAACAGATCGGCACGCTCGGTCAGTCGCCTCGCCACGGCGGCGCCCACGGTGCCCGCCCCGAGCAGGGCCACGGTGACCGGGGGGGTCGCAGCGGTGCGTGGTGCGCCGCCTGGCTGGCCGCTCACATTCGCTCCGGGGCGGTGACACCCAGCAGGCCCAGCCCGTTGGCCAGCACCTGACCGGTGGCGTCGTTGACCCACAACCGGGTGCGGTGCAGGTCGGTGATCTCCTCCTCGGCATCCACCGGCCGCACCCGGCAGGCGTCGTACCACTTGTGGTAGGCCGCCGCGAGCGACTCCAGGTAGCGAGCCACCCGGTGTGGCTCGCGCAACGTGGCCGCCTGCGCGACGACGCGGGAGAAGTCACCGAGGGCGGCCAGCAGCACCGCCTCGGTCGGGTCGGTCAGCAGGGCGGGGTCGAACCCGTCGTCACGATGCACGCCGTCCTCGGTGGCCAGCCGCGTGACGTTGCAGGTGCGCGCGTGCGCGTACTGGACGTAGAAGACCGGGTTGTCGTTGGAGCGCTTGCGCAGCTCCTCGCCGTCGAGGTCGAGTGGCGAGTCCGCCGGGTAGCGGGCCAGGCTGTAGCGCAGCGGGTCGGTGCCGATCCAGTCGAGCAGGTCGCTGAGATAGACCGCGTTGCCGCGGCGCTTGCCCATCCGGGCGCCGGCGATCGTGACCAGCTGCCCGATGAGCACCTCGATGTTGGTCTGCGGGTCGTCGCCCGCGCAGGCCACGATCGCCTTGAGGCGTCCGACATACCCGTGGTGGTCCGCACCCAGCAGGTAGATCTTCTCGGCGAAGCCGCGGTCCTTCTTGCTCAGGTAGTAGGCCGCATCGGAGGCGAAGTAGGTCGGCACCCCGTTGGCGCGGACCAGCACCCGGTCCCGGTCGTCGCCGAAGTCGGTGGTGCGCAGCCAGACCGCACCCTCGGCGTCGTAGACGTGGCCCTGCTCGCGCAGTCGCTGCACGGCCTGCTCCACCGCGCCGGAGGAGTGCAGACCCTGCTCGGAGAACCACACGTCGAACTCGACCTTGAACCGCTCCAACGTCTCCTTGTTGGTCGCCGACTGCAGCTCCAGACCGCGCTCGCGGGCGACCCGGCGGGCCTGCTCGGGCGACAGGTCCAGCAGGTCAGGGTGCTCGGCGAGCAGCCGGGCGGCCAGCTGGCGGATCTCCTCACCCGGGTAGCCGCCCTCCGGGACCTCCTGACCGCGGGCCCGGGCCAGGATCGAGTCGGCGAACAGGTCCATCTGCGCGCCGGCGTCGTTGGTGTAGTGCTCCGCGGTGACCTGGGCTCCACTGGCCAGGAGCAGGCGCCGGATGGAGTCGCCTAACGCGGCCCACCGGGTATGGCCGATGTGCAGGTCGCCCGTGGGGTTGGCGGAGACGAACTCGAGGTTGACGACGTGACCGTCGAGGCTCTGGTTGTGGCCGAAGGCCGCACCGGCCGTGACGATGGCGCGCGCGACCTCTCCGGCACTGGCCGCCTCGAGGGTGATGTTGAGGAAGCCCGGACCGGCCACCTCCACGTCGCTGACCCCCTCGTCCTGGGCCACCCGTGAGGCGAGCTCTGCGGCCAGCTCGCGCGGCGGCACACCGGCCTGCTTGGCCAGCTGCAGGGCGATGTTGGTCGACCAGTCGCCGTGGTCACGGTTGCGCGGACGTTCCACCCTGACCTCGGGGACCTGCAAGGTCAGGCCGCGGGCAGAGGCGACATCCGCCACGGCGGCACCGATCACACGCGCGAGCTCGTCAGGGGTCACCCGCTCGATTCTAGGGCCGTGGGCGGGGTCGCCGATCCGCTCTCCAGCGTCCAGATCACGACCCCTCGGCTGCTAAGGTTGGCCGCTGTTGCCCCCGTAGCTCAGGGGATAGAGCACCGCCCTCCGGAGGCGGTGGCGCAGGTTCGAATCCTGCCGGGGGCGCAACGGATGAGGTGCCCGCGGCGCACGGCGGGGGGTCCCTGTCCAGGACCCCCCGCCGTCAGCCTTCGTCACCGTGATGACGACGGTGAGTGGTCACGGTGCGGGCGTGACCGTCTGCGTGGCCGACCACCCCGACTGACCGAGAACGTTCACCGCTGCCATCCGGAAGTACCAGTTCCCGGTGCGGCTGATGGAGCCGGTCGTGTAGCTGGTGACCGGGCCGACCGTGGCGCTGGTGACACCGGAGGCGAAGCTGGAGCTCAGGCTCCGCTGGATGACGTAGCTCGTCGCCATGGGCACCGGACTCCAGGTGATGGTGGCCCGCTGGTTGGCACCCTGCCGCACTGCGCTCCCGGTGAGGATCGCCGGCGCCGCCGGCGTCGCCACCGTGACGGTCACCTGGTTGCTCCACGCCGAGGTGCCGGCCACGTTGTCCGCCGCCACCCTGTAGACATACGTGCTGTTCAGGGTGGTCGTGCTGTCGGCGTAGCTCACGGCCCCGGTTCCGCTCCTGGGTCCGACGGTGGCGAGCTGGGTGAAGGTGGCCCCGTTGTCGGTGGACCGTTGGATGACGAACCGCGCCTCACTGGTGGCGGTGTCCTGCCAGGTGAGATTGACCCGAGGCGCGCTGCTGGAGCCGGCGAGCGTCGCCGCCAGGCCAGTCGGAGCCGTGGGCGCGTTGACGCCGATCACCTGCGTCTGCGACGACACCGTCATCGACGGCATCCCCGAGCCGTAGCCCACCACGTTCTCGGCGACGACCTGGTACCGGTACGGCGTGGTCCCGTTCGACGTCGGGTCGGTGAAGGTCACCGATCCGTGCCCGTTTGCGTCACCCAGAGCCCGGTCGACCGTCCCGGCGGTGGTCCAGGTGGTCCCGTCCGTGGTGCGTCTGACGACGAACCGGGTCTCGGTGATCGAGTTGTCGTTCCAGGTCAGCTTGACGTTCTGACCGATCACACGGCCTCGACGGTCGAGCACGTCGACGAAGCTGGAGACGAGCCCGTCCGGCTTGAGGGGCGGCAGAGCCAGCGAGACCGGCCGCATCATGTCCATCTCCTCGTGACTGAGGATGTGGCAGTGCCAGACGTACTCCCAGCCGAAGTTGACCAGCCTGTTCGCGATCGGCGTGGCCAGCGGGTTGCCCTGTGGGTCGGTGTTGAAGAACATCGCCGCTGACCCGTCCGGCATCATCGGGTTGAGTGGGCGCACCGAGTTGGGCACCTCGAAAGGCACCTGCGGGATGATCGGGCGGAGCGCGACGATGGTGTCCTCGAGCGGGCTCATCCGCACGGTGTCCTTCCACCCGTTCTCGTTGGGATCGTTGGGGATGACGATGTTGTCCCACGTCACCCGGTTGAGCACCTGAACGTCGTAGAGGTGGAAATGGATCGGGTGCGTGTCCACGCCGTTGTGGGTGACGCGCCAGATCTGTGTGCCGTCCTTGGCGTCGCTGATCGGAGCGATCTTGAGGTCCTTGACCGGCTCGCCGGTGACGGCGTCGACCGTGACCACCTGTCTGGGCAGGTTCGTGCCGTCGATGAGCTCGGTCTGGGGGTTGACGAAGGGGTAGAGCGTGACGTTCTGCAGTCCCGGCGTCGGTGGTTCGGCCTCGATGCCGAGATTGGCCTGCATCCGGCCGAACTCGTCGAACGTCGTCGCGTTCGTCTCGTCATGGATGGCCTTGGGCTCCATCTTCACGGTCGTCTTCGTGCTCGGGGACTTCAGCGTGTTGAAGGTGAAGCTGCCCGTGTCGTTGACGCGGACCAAGCCGTCGCACTTGGTGACCCCTGCGGACTTGCACTCTCCGGTGGCGGCGAAGGCGCTGCCGATGGCCGAGTTGTAGGCAGCCTGGCCGACGATCGGCGGGTGCTGGCTGGACTCGAAGACGCCGGACCCGTTCGCCTTGTGGCTGAACGCGTTCTTCAGCCTGGCCACGTTGTAGGCGGTGGCCGGCTGGGTGTCAGCGATGGTCACCTGCATGACGGTGCGGGTGTTGGGTCCGTAGCCGGGCAGGATGGTCGGCGCGCCCGTCGGGCTCAGGTCGGGGCCGCCGGTGTAGTAGTCGTATCCGGGGACCCGCGCCGGGAAGGCGGCAGGGGCGTCGTTGTAGAGGATGAGCGTCTTGCCCGCGAACTTGGAGAAGTCCACGACGGCGTCGGCGCGCTCGGCGGGGGCCAGCAGCATGGAGTGCTGGTCGACGTTGCCGACGTCGAAACGCGTCGGGTCGGTGATCCAGGTCGTCGGCTGCTGGCCGTCGATCACGGCAGGTGCCGGCAGGAACCCGCCTTCGTTCGCGAACTGCACCCAGTCCGGGCCCGCCGCGTCGTTGTTGGCGTCGGCCGGCGTCGGTGAGACGTTCGGGTCGGTCTGGGCCGCGAGAAGCTCCGCCGCGTTGAGCCTGACCTCGGTGGTGCCGTCACCCTGGTCGGGGTCGGCGAGGTACCACTGCAGGTTGAAGAACCGGTCGTTGGCGGCGTTGAGGATGCGCAGCCGGTACGCCTTGGGCTCCAGGCGGAGCGTGGGGTAGGCCACCCCGTTGACGACCGGGGTGTCGTTGAACTGCTCCATGCCGGCCGAGACGTTCGGCGTGCCGGGGATGAGCTCCGGTTCGCAGAACGGGTCGGTCTGGTACTGCCAGGTCGACGAGTCGTCGAGCCTGCAGCCCGCGTCGTAGTAAGGGTTGGGGATGGGCCCGTACTTCGTGCCCGATGCCGGCGGCCAGAACCACGGGCCGTACATCCAACGGCCGAAGGCACTCATGCCGGAGGCGTCAGCGGGGTTTTGCGCGGGCATGTAGACGTGGTGCTGCCACAGCGACCCCTTGCCGCCCCAGCGAGCGGAGTCCCACGTCGGGTCCTGTCCGTAGGAGGTGATGTCGCCGGCCTCGTCGGTGACGTCCCTGAGCTGCTCGTCACCGGGCAGGAAGGTCTTGTCCTGGATGACCAGCGGCAGGGTGTCGGCCGCGCCCGGGATGACACCGTCCGCGATCAGCTTCTTCTCGGTGTCGTCGGCGATGAGGTAGCCCGCGGCTTCGCCGGCGTAGACGTTGAGGCGGGTGATGCCCCACGCGTGGTCGTGGTAGAACATCAGCCGCGCGCTCTGCTGGTTGGTGTAGAAGAACGTCTGGCAGCCGTCGTCCGCGGCGGCGCACGTCGTCAGCCCGGCGGCGTCCTTCATGTCGGGGACGTTCTGGACACTGACGCCCTGCGGCCACGGCGTGTCCTCACCGGCCGGAGTGATCCACTGGTGCGGGGTGCCGTCGCTGATCCACGGCGTGATGCCCCCGTGCAGGTGCAGCGTGGCTCTGTCGTCCTTGAAGCACATGTCGGACTTCGGGATCTGGGCGCACAGGGGGTCACGGATCTCGTCGGTGGTCGACTGGGCGTCGGTGGGCTCAGCCATCCCCATCGGACCCATGCCTGAGCCCATCATCGAGCTGTCGGTCGGCAGGAAGAGGTCACCGTCGGCGCCGGTCGGCAACAGGTTACGGAAGACGATCCGGGTCGGCTTGTTCTTCGTGGCGCCGATGAACGGGCCGAGGTACTGCGGCGAGGTGACGCCGAAGGCCTGCTCACCGTTGACGAGGACTGGGACCGTGGTGCCGTCCAACAGCTCGTTGACGAGGGGGAAGTGCTGGCTGACGGCTGCGTTGTCACTGGTCTCGAGCTGGACATACCCCCGCACCAGGGTCGGCGGGAGGTCGGAGGAGAAGGAGGTCCGGTACTGCACGAGCCCGATGACGTACTCGTCGGCGGCGACGCCGTCGTACTTCCTCGCGGCAGGCACCGCGGTGGGCAGGTACTTCGCGGCCGGGTCGGTGGGGCAGCCGCCGGGGGTGCAGAGCATCGGAAGGTCGTCGACGAACTTGCGCATGCCCGGGGTCAGGTAGCCCGCGCCCGGGTCGGTGACGGTCACCGCGGTGATCGCCCCGCCGTCGGTCACCGCGGTGGCCGAACCCCCCTCGCCGACGCCCACGGGGTCCGAGATCGACACAGTCGGTGCACTGGTGTAGCCCGTGCCGAACTCCAGGACGTTGACGGCCGTGAGCGAGAGCGTGGCCGTGGCCGTCGCTGCGCCGGTGCCCTCCGGGAAGTTGATCGGGTCGTACTGCGTACCGTTACGAATCGTCACGGCAGGTGCCGTCGTGTAGCCGGACCCCGGCTCGTCGACGACCACCTTGTCGATCGACACCGTGGCATCGGGGGCGTGCGTGCAGTCGGTGGTCTCGACGCACTCCACGTGACCGGTGGCCTGGATGCCGTTGGGGTCGTCCGGGTAGTCGAAGTCGACCGTCGGCATCGCATACCCCGATCCCGCATCGGTGACGTCCACTGCATCCACACCACCGGAGGCGATGGCGGTCGCGCCACTGCCGCCTCCACCTGCGAGTGCGACGGTGAACGCCGTGTAGCCGCCGCCCGCCTGCACGTCGGTGAACCCGGTCACCACGTCGGACGTGCTCACCGTCACGCTGGCGGTGGCAGCGAGCTCCCCACCTGCGACCGTCACCGTCGTGGAGCCGTCGTATCCGCCTCCGGGTGAGGTGATGTCGATCCCGGCGATGCCGTTCGGCGACGTGGGATCCACCTGGGCCACCGCTGTCGCCCCGCTGCCGGCGCCCTCGAAGGTGACCGAGGCCGTGCTGAGGGTGAGCGGGCTGTTGGCCCAGTTCGGCCAGGGCCCGAAGTAGTGCGGCACCCTCGGCGGATCCGCAGTCGGCGACGCTGCCGCGGCACCGACCGGCACGGCGGTGGTGATCATCGGAACGACCATGGCGAGCAGCATCAGCAGGATGGTCATGAGGGCGGTTTCGGCGGTACGTGTTCGGCGTGACATGTCCGCGAACGTAAAGGCAGAACGCGACAGGCAACAAGAGAAACCTCATGCCCGAAAGTGGTTTCGCGAACGACGCTTGCGCCCGCCACTCACCGGTATTTCGGGCTGTCCTCAGCCGCGTGTCGCCACCCGTCCGAGTTCCCCCGCGAGGGCCCTGTTCGGTCACTCTGAGGTGTCAGCGACGTGTCATTCGCGTAACATAGTTCGGGTGAAGCGGGATGGGTGGACCTTCCTGACCAACCATGGGCACGTGCTGGTCTGCCTGGCCAAGAATCAGGACATTCTCCTGCGTGACGTGGCGTCGAGCATCGGGATCACCGAGCGCGCGGTGCAGCAGATCGTTGCCGACCTCGAGCGAGCGGGCATCATCCTGCGAATGCGGGTGGGCCGGCGCAACCGCTATGTCGTTCGGCGCAGCGAACAGTTCCGTCATCACCTGGAGGCCGGTGTCACGGTCGGAGAGTTCGTCGACCTCGTCGAGCGCGGCGCCGTACGGCGGCCCCAGACGGCGCGGATTCGCTCCGTGAGCGGCCCCGAGCGCTGACCCGGCGTGCACGCGCCGTCACCCGAGTCGACGCCTGGCGTGAAGAGCGGTCCGAGTTGTGGCCCCTGTGAGGGCCACAACTCGGATCACTGTGCGGAGCACCCGCAGGCTGACACAGTAGGTGGATGGACAGCTCCACGACCCCCACCCAGTGCTGGATCGGCGGCGACGAGGTCGCCAGCGCCACGACCTACGACAACATCGACCCGGCGACGGGTCGCAGCCTGGGTCCGGTGGCGCGGGGCGGGGCCGCCGAGGTCGACCAGGCGGTCCGCGCCGCAGCACAGGCGCAGCCGGGGTGGCGGCGGACCAGTCCAGAAGAACGCTCGACCCGCCTCGAAGCCTGGGCGCAGCTGGTCGACCGGGACGCCGAGGAGCTCGCGGTCCTGGAGTCGCAGGACACCGGCAAGCCGATCGGGCAGGCTCGCACCGACGTCTCGGTGGCCGCCCGATACCTGCGGTTCTATGCCCACGCGATCGACGGCTACTACGGCGCGACCATCCCCAAGGGACCCGACCTGCACGTCTACACCGAGCGCGAGCCGTTCGGCGTGGTCGGCGCGATCCTGGCCTGGAACTACCCGCTGCAGCTGATGGCCCGCAGCGTCGCGGCCTCGACCGCGACCGGCAACGGGGTCGTGGTCAAGCCGGCGGAGGAGACCCCCCGCACCTCAGTGGCCCTGGCGCGGCTGTCGGTCGAGGCTGGGCTGCCTGCCGGCCTGGTCAACGTGGTGACCGGTATGGGGGACGAGGCCGGCGCGGCCCTGGCCGACCACGAGGGGGTGGCGCACCTGGGTTTCGTCGGCTCCACGGAGGTCGGCTCGCTGATCGCCACGGCAGCGGCCCGCCGGGTGGTGCCGACCGTCCTGGAGCTCGGCGGCAAGTCGGCTCAGGTCGTCTTCCCCGACGCCGACCTGGACGCGGTCACCGAGGCCGTGGTGCGCGGCATCCTGCAGAACGCGGGCCAGACCTGCTCGGCCGGCTCGCGGCTGCTGGTCCACGACGACGTCCACGACGAGCTCGTCGAGCGGGTGGCGGCCCGGTTCGAGCAGACCACCATCGGGCCCGGGTCGCAGGATCCGGACCTGGGACCCCTGGTCTCGGCCAGCCAGCTGCAGCGGGTCAGCGGCTTCGTCAGTGGCAGCGACGGCACGCTGGTCACCGGGGGCGGTCAGCCGGCCGGGCTCGAGCAGGGCGCGTTCTACCGTCCGACCCTGATCGACGGCGTCGACCCGCTCAGCGCGATCGCGCAGGAGGAGGTCTTCGGCCCGGTCATCGTCGCGATGACGTTCCGGGACGAGCAGGAGGCCGTCGAGCTGGCCAACGCCACGCCCTACGGGCTGCTCGCCGCGATCTGGACGAGCCGCCTGGACCGCGCCCACCGGCTGGCCCGCGAGGTGCGGGCGGGTCAGGTGTTCGTCAACAACTACGGCGCCGGCGGGGGCGTGGAGCTGCCGTTCGGTGGCTGGGGACGCTCCGGCTACGGCCGCGAGAAGGGCCTGGAGGCGCTGCACGCGTTCACCCAGACCAAGACCGTGGTCGTCCGTCTCTAGCTCGGACACGGCAGTTGGGGTGGGTCCGCGGCTGCTCGGCCCGGCCGCCCGTGTCGGCCGGTCGACCCCGGTTTGAGAGCATGGCCCCATGAACGCCGCCGGCACCGACATCTCGGTGCGAGCACTGTCCAAGTCGTTCGGCGATCTGAAGGCCGTGGACGAGCTCTCGTTCGACGTGACGCCCGGGCGGATCACCGGCTTCCTCGGCCCGAACGGCGCCGGCAAGACGACCACGCTGCGGATGCTGCTCGGCCTGATCAGGCCCACCAGCGGCGAAGGCCTCATCGGCGGCCAGCGCTACGCCGACCTGCCTGCGCCCCTCTCGACCGTCGGGGCGGCACTGGAGGCCACCAACTTCCACCCCGGTCGCAGCGGACGGGACCACCTGCGCGTGCTGGCGGCGACCCACGCGATCCCCGACTCACGGGTGGACGAGCTGTTGGAGCTGGTCGGCATCCCCGCAGCGGCGCGCAAGAAGGCCGGCGGCTACTCGATGGGGATGCGGCAGCGGCTCGGCCTGGCCGCGGCCCTGCTCGGCGACCCCGAGGTGATGATCCTGGACGAGCCCGCCAACGGGCTCGACCCCGAGGGCATCCGCTGGCTGCGCGGCTTCCTGCGGCACCTGGCCGCCGAGGGCAAGACCATCCTGATCTCCTCGCACCTGCTCAGCGAGGTCGAGCAGACCGTCGACGACGTCGTGATCATCGCCAACGGGCATCTGGTCCGGCAGGGCACGATCGACGACCTGCACGGGGATCCGACCACACTGGTGCGGACCGCTGACTCCGGTCGCGCGGTCCAGGCACTCCAGCAGGCCGGGTTCGACGCCTCGTTCCTGCCCGACGAGGGACCGGCGGCGCTCCAGGTCGCGACCGGCGACATGGTGCGCGTCGGCGAGGCGATGCTGCAGGCCGGGCTTGCGGTCCACGAGATGCGTCCACTGCGCACGGACCTGGAACGTCTCTTCTTCGAGCTGACCGAGTCGCCTGAGCACCGCAACCGCAACCTGGGCACGGGCAAGGACATGGAGGTGGTGCGCTGATGCTCAACCTGACCAGGTCGGAGATCCGCAAGTACTTCACCACCCGGATGGCGTGGGGGATGCCCCTGGCGATGTTCCTCACCGGTGCGCTGTTCGCGGTGATCACCGGCCTGTTCATCGGGCTGGGCGAGATCGAGATCGGCGACAACAGCGTCAACCTGCGCGACGTGCTCCCGGACCTCACCGCGGCCCGGATGGTCTACACCGGGGCGGTCCAGATGGGCTACCTGCTGGCCCTGGTCCTCGGCATCTTGTCGATGGGCCAGGAGTTCCGGCACAAGACGATCACCGGCACCTTCCTGGCCGGCCCGCGCCGGACCCAGGTGGTGCTGGCCAAGGTCGCCGGCCTCGGCGTCGTGGTCACGGTCAACGCCGTGGCGCACCTGGCCGGTGTGCTCATCGGCGGCGCCATCGTGCTGACCACCCAGGGCTTCCCGTGGTTCCCCGAGCCGGGGCAGCTGGTGCGCACGCTGCTGCTGCTCATCCTGGTCCTGGTGCTGTGGGGCCTGTTCGGGCTCGGCCTGGGCGTGCTCATCCCCAACCAGATCGCGGCCCTGTTCACCGGCGTCGCGATGGCCTGGATCCTCGAGCCCCTGCTGGGCTGGGGCCTGAGCTATCTGGACGGCGGCGAGCAGGTCGCCCGGTTCTTCCCCAGCCAGGCCACGACAGCGACCCTCAGCGTGTTCTCCGGCGCTGACATCAACATCACCCAGAGCATGGGCGGCTCCCCCGACCAGCTGAGCTGGTGGGGCGGCGCGTTGACCCTGCTCACGTATGCCGCGGTGATGACTTTCGTCGGGATCTGGCTGACCCGCCGGCGCGACATCAGCTGACCGCCGCACCTGTTCACGCCACTCCCGCAGCGCCGCCGTTCGGCACCGCACGGCAGGTCGGGCCGGGGCTAGGCTGGTCAGCAGACCGCTCCCGTTCCGTCGCGCAAGGAAGAGGCGTCATCGCCGTGGCACCGCAGCCCCGCAGTAGTGAGAACCCGTTGGCGGACTTTGGAGCCAACGAGTGGCTCGTCGAGGAGATGTACGACCAGTACGTCCAGGACCCCGACTCCGTGGACGCCGCGTGGCGGGCGTTCTTCGCCGACTACCGACCCGGTGAGCCGTCGACCAACGGTGCGCCGTCCAGCGACGCGGTGCCCGGCCAGCCCGATGCGACCGCGCCTGCAGCAGCCGCCCCCGCGCCTGCAGCATCTGCCCCCGCCCAGCTCGAGCCCCCGCCCGCCAGCCCGCCAAGCCCGCCAGCCGCCGAGCCCGCCAAGGCCGCCGAGCCCGCCAAGGCCGCCGGAGCCGCGCCAAGGCCGCGGAGCCGGCCAAGGAGCAGCCGCGCGACCCCGGCACCGCCGCCGCAGGGTCACCGACGCCACGCGACGCGCCGGCCCGCAAGACCACCGGCCCCCAGGGCGAGTCGGGGGTCACCCCCCTGCGCGGCGCCGTGGCGCGGGTCGTCGTCAACATGGAAGCCAGCCTGGAGGTGCCGACCGCCACGTCGGTGCGCTCGGTGCCGGCCAAGCTGCTCATCGACAACCGGATCGTGATCAACAACCACCTGTCCCGCAGCCGCGGCGGCAAGGTGAGCTTCACCCATCTCATCGGCTACGCCATGGTGCGCGCCCTGGCTGCGATGCCGGAGATGAACAACAACTTCGCCCACCAGGACGGCAAGCCGGTCCTGGTCACCCCAGCCCACGTCAACCTGGGCCTGGCGATCGACGTGCCCAAGCCCGACGGCACCCGCCAGCTGCTCGTCCCGAGCATCAAGAGCGCCGAGCGGATGGACTTCGCCGACTTCTGGGGCGCCTACGAGGACCTGGTCCGCAAGGCCCGGGACAACAAGCTGACCATCGAGGACTTCCAGGGGACGACGATCTCGCTGACCAACCCGGGCGGCATCGGCACGGTGCACTCGGTGCCGCGCCTGATGCAGGGGCAGGGCACGATCATCGGGGTAGGTGCGCTGGACTACCCCGCCGAGTGGCAGGGCGCCAGCCCGGTGCTCATCGCCCGCAACGCGGTGAGCAAGATCCTCACCCTCACCTCCACCTACGACCACCGGATCATCCAGGGCGCCCAGTCCGGGGAGTACCTGCGCGTCCTGCACCAGCTCCTGCTCGGCGCCGAAGGCTTCTACGACGAGGTGTTCACCTCGCTGCGGATCCCCTACGAGCCGGTGCGCTGGGCCGAGGACGTCTCGGCGCTGCACGAGGACGACGTCTCCAAGGCCTCCCGGGTGCAGGAGCTGATCCACGCCTACCGGGTCCGCGGACACCTGATGGCCGACACCGACCCGCTGGAGTACCGCCAGCGCCAGCACCACGACCTCGACATCACCAACCACGGCCTGACCCTGTGGGACCTCGAGCGCAGCTTCCCGACCGGCGGGTTCGGCGGTCAGGCCCGGCTCACCCTGCGCAAGGTGCTCGGCATCCTGCGCGACTCCTACTGCCGCACCGTCGGCATCGAGTACATGCACATCCAGGACCCCGACCAGAGGGCCTGGATCCAGCAGCGGGTCGAGGTGCCCTACGAGAAGACCTCGGCCGACGAGCAGCTGCGGATCCTGCGCCGGCTCAACGCCGCCGAGGCCTTCGAGACCTTCCTGCAGACCAAGTTCGTCGGGCAGAAGCGGTTCAGCCTCGAGGGTGGAGAGTCGGTCATCGCCCTCGTCGACCGGATCCTGTCGGCGGCTGCCGAGGACGAGCTGGACGAGGTGTGCATCGGTATGCCGCACCGCGGCCGGCTCAACGTGCTCGCCAACCTGGCAGGCAAGTCCTACGGGCAGATCTTCCGCGAGTTCGAGGGCAAGCAGGACCCCAAGTCGGTCCAGGGCTCCGGCGACGTGAAGTACCACCTGGGCACCGAGGGCGTCTTCACCAACGAGCTGGGCCAGGCCACCAAGGTCTACCTGGCCGCCAACCCCTCGCACCTGGAAGCCGTCAACCCCGTGCTCGAGGGGATCGTCCGGGCCAAGCAGGACCGGCTCAACCTGGCTGGCGAGGCGTTCACGGTGCTGCCGCTGCTGCTGCACGGAGACGCCGCCTTCGCCGGACAGGGTGTCGTCGCCGAGACGCTCAACCTGTCCCAGCTGCGTGGCTACCGCACCGGCGGCACGATCCACGTGGTGATCAACAACCAGGTCGGCTTCACCACCAGCCCGTCGGCCTCGCGCTCCTCGGTCTACTGCACCGACGTCGCGCGGATGGTGCAGGCCCCGATCTTCCACGTCAACGGGGACGACCCGGAGGCCTGTGTCCGGGTGGCCGAGCTGGCCTATGAGTTCCGCCGCGAGTTCCACAAGGACGTCGTGGTCGACATGGTCTGCTACCGCCGGCGCGGTCACAACGAGGGTGACGACCCCTCGATGACCCAGCCGCTGATGTACGACCTGATCGAGTCCAAGCGCTCGGTGCGCAAGCTCTACACCGAGTCGCTGATCGGTCGCGGCGACATCTCGGTCGAGGACGCCGAGGCGGCGCTGCGCGACTACCAGCACCAGCTGGAGCAGGTGTTCACCGAGACCAAGGCAGCGCTCAAGGACGAGTCGGGCGTCGGCGGGCTCGAGCGGCCGCAGGCGCAGGAGCAGGACGAGCAGGCTCCCCCACGCCGCCGGGAGACCGCGATCTCCACCGAGCTGCTCGAGCGGATCGGCGACGCCTTCGTGGACACCCCCGAGGACTTCACCGTGCACCCCAAGCTGGCCCAGCTGATGGAGCGACGCCGGGCGATGACCCGCGAGGGCGGCGCCGACTGGGCGATGGGCGAGCTGCTCGCGTTCGGCTCGCTGCTCACCGAGGGCACTCCGGTGCGGCTGGCGGGGCAGGACTCGCGCCGCGGGACCTTCGTGCAACGTCACGCGGTGCTCACCGACAAGCGGACGGGCGATGAGTGGACCCCCCTGCTCTACCTGGCCGACGACCAGGCCCGGCTGTGGATCTACGACTCGCTGCTCAGCGAGTTCGCCGCGATGGGCTTCGAGTACGGCTACTCGGTCGAGCGGCCGGACGCGCTGGTGCTCTGGGAGGCCCAGTTCGGCGACTTCGGCAACGGCGCACAGACCATCGTCGATGAGTTCATCTCCTGCTCGGAGCAGAAGTGGGGGCAGCACTCCTCGGTCGTGCTGCTGCTCCCCCACGGCTACGAGGGCCAGGGCCCGGACCACTCCAGCGCCCGGATCGAGCGCTACCTGACGATGTGCGCCGAGGACAACATGACCGTCGCCTACCCCTCCAGTCCGGCCTCCTACTTCCACCTGCTGCGGCGCCAGGCCTACCAGCGTCCCCGCCGGCCCCTGGTCGTCTTCACGCCCAAGGCCATGCTGCGCAGCAAGGCCGCCGCGAGCAGCCCGGAGGACTTCACGACCGGCACCTTCGAGCCGATCCTGCCCGACAGCCGCGAGCTCGACGGGGCCGCCGTCACGCGCGTGCTCATCGCCTCGAGCAAGCTGGTCTGGGACCTGGAGGAGGAGCGCGCGCGGCGGGAGGACGACACGGTCGCGATCCTGCGCCTGGAGCAGCTCTATCCCCGCCCCGCCCAGCAGCTGGTCGCGCTGGTGGCGCAGTATCCGAACGCCGCGCTGGTCTTCGTGCAGAACGAGCCGCGCAACATGGGGGCATGGCCGCACCTGGCGCTGAACCTGCCGGAGGAGCTGGCCGCGCTCGGCGAGGCGCGCCCGCTGCAGGTCGTCTCGCGGCCGGCGTCGGCGAGCCCGGCGACCGGGTCGGCCAAGACGCACGCCGTCGAGCAGGCGGTGCTGCTGAAGTCCGCCTTCGAGGGCTGAGCCCGCTGGTGACCGAGCTGCTGACGCCCCTGCCGAGCGGTTGGGCGGCCCGGCGGCCCGGCGCAGCGGACGTCGACCCGCTGGTCCGCCTGCTGCGTCGTCACGAGCGAGAGGCCAGGGGCTGGCCCGGCGCGACCAGCGACTCCGTCTGGGCGGAGGTCACCGGGCCCGGGGCGGGGACCCGGCGGCACCTCCTCGTCGCCGACGGCGACGGCACGGTCCGGGCCTGGTTGAGCGCGCACGACCGCGCCGCGGGGCGGGTGCTGGTGGGCCTGACCGTCGACCCGGACCTGCCCGACGCACAGGGTGACCAGGTGGCCGCAGCCTGTTGGTCACAGGCCGAGCAGTGGGGCGCACAGATCGCGCGGGAGCGGGGGCTGGCGACCACCCAGCTGGACTCCGGTGCCTTCGCCGACGACCCGCGCCAGCACCGGTGGCTGGAGGCCGCCGGCTATGAGCACGTCCGCGACTGGTGGCAGATGTCCCGGCCGGTGCGCCCGCAGGAGTCGACCAGCCTGCCGCCCAGCCGCCCCGGCGTCGTCATCCGA
Source organism: uncultured Actinomycetota bacterium (assembly GCA_963781115.1). Lineage (GTDB taxonomy): Bacteria > Actinomycetota > Actinomycetes > Actinomycetales > Dermatophilaceae > Ornithinicoccus. The sequence goes on along the minus strand of CAWADV010000003.1, from coordinate 525,358 downwards.
CCCGTGCGCCGCGCCGACGACGGGATGCCGGACGAGAGCGACCTGCGCGCCGTGCACCAGGTCCTGGAGGAGTCGTTCGCGGACCACTTCAACTCCTACCGGGAGAGCTTCGAGGAGTTCCTCAGCCGGCTGCGTGAGGACCCGGGGCACCGCTGGGACCACTGGTGGCTCGCCGACGTGGACGGGCGTCCGGCCGGTGCCGTCGTCGCGTCGACCCTGACAGCCCCCGACGACGCCCCCGACCGCGCCGACGGCACCTACCTGGACTACATCGGCGTCGCGGCCCAGGCCCGGGGGCGGGGAGTGGCCAAGGCGCTGCTCCATACGGTGGTCGCGGACGCGGCGCAGCGGGGCCGCGACCGCGTCGACCTCGAGGTCGATGCCGACTCCCCCACAGGAGCCGGTGGGCTGTATGTCGCGATGGGCTGGCAGACGCGCTACGTCACCCAGTCGTGGCACCATCGGGTGCGCGCCGCAGCGGGTTAGGGTCGGGTCGTGTACTTCACCGACCGGGGCATCGAGGAGCTCTCGTCCCGGCGCGGCGAGGAGCAGGTCAGCATGTCCTGGCTCGCGGAGCAGCTGCGCACCTTCGTCGACCAGCACCCGGAGCACGAGACCCCGGTCGAGCGGTTGGCCACCTGGCTCGCCCGGCTCGAGGACGACGACGACGCCACCACCGACAACCCCGATGAGGACCTGTGAGCGCTGAGGACCACCCGGTCGAGTTCACGCCGAGCGCCGACTACACCGCCACGGAAGGACCCCGCGACATCGCCCTCGTCTGCCTGGGCGACGAGTTCGTCTCGGGCTATGGCGACGGCAAGGCGCTGGGCTGGGTCAGCCGCGTGGTCGGACGCACGCCCCTGCACGATGCCGACGTCACGACCTACAACCTCGGTGTCCGGGACGAGTCCAGCGCCCAGGTGATGGCTCGATGGCGGACCGAGTGCGCCCCGCGCTGGGCCGGCCGCAACGAGCGCCGGCTGGTGGTCGGCGTGGGAGCGCACGACCTCACCCAGGGGATCAGCACCGCACGGTCCCGGCTCAACCTGGCCAACATCCTGGACGAGGCGGCGACCACCGGCGTCGGGAGCTTCGTGGTGGGGCCGGCCCCCACGCTGGACGCGGAGGCGAACGGCCGGCTCGAGGTGCTGGCCGATGCCCAGGCCGACGTCTGCGCCCGGCGCTCGGTGCCCTATGTGGACTGCTTCCACCCGCTGCGCGACCACGACCAGTGGCAGACCGACCTGGCCGCCGGCGACGGCGTGCACCCCGGCCAGGCCGGCTACGGCCTGATCGCCTGGCTGGTGCTGCACGCAGGCTGGCAGGACTGGCTGCGCCTGCCGCGCTGAGGCTGCGACTGCGCCTGCCGCGACTGCCGCGCTGAGGCCTCGGGGTTACCGCCCGCCGTCAGGCTCCTGCTCGTCCTTCGCGCCGCCGCCGTCCAGCAGGGCGTCCACCCACCTGCGCGCTCCCTCGTAGGCATCGACCGCCGCCTCCTCCGGCACCCGCTGGGGCGCGCCGTCGGCCCGCGGGTAGGAGCCCAGGAAGCGCACCTGTGCGCAGGTGCGGCGCAGCCCGACCAGGGCCTCGGCGACCCGCGGCTCGGCGATGTGGCCGATCGCGTCGATGGTGAAGCAGTACTGCCCCAGCTCCTCGCCTGTGGGCCGGGACTCCAGCCGGCACAGGTCCACACCCCGCACGGCGAACTGCTCCAGCAGTTCCAGCAGCGCACCGGGACGGTTCTGCCGCAGGAAGGCGACCAGCGTGGTGGTGTCGGCGCCGGTGGGCGCCGGTGGTGGGCCGGGACGGACCAGCCGCACGAAGCGGGTCACCGCACCGGCCCGGTCGGCGATCCCCTCGGCGAGCGCCTGCAGGCCGTGTTCGGGTCCGGCCAGCGGTGCCGAGATCGACGCGTCATACACCCCCTGCGCCACCAGCTCGGCGGCCCGGGCCGTCGAGGACTCGGGCACCACCTCCGCACCCGGCAGCGTCGCTGCCAGCCAGCCCCGGGTCTGCGCCTCCGCCACCGGATGGGTGGCCACCCGCCGCACCTGCCCGATCGCGGTGCCGGCCCGCGCCAGCAGCGCGAACTGCACCTGCACGTGTGCCTCGGCGTCGATGACCAGCGGGGCCCCGCGGATCAGGTCGTCCAGTGTGGCCGAGACCGACCCCTCCACCGAGTTCTCGAACGGCACCACCGCCGCGTCGGCCCTGCCGTCGCGCACGGCGTCCAGTGCCGCGGGCACGTTCGGAGCGGGCCAGGCGCTGGCCGCCCGGTCTGGTTCCAGGCGCCGCATCGCCTCCTCCGCGAAGGTCCCGGCAGGCCCGAGGTAGGCGACCGTCACGGCTCGAGCACCACCTTGCCGAAGACCTCGCCGCGATGCAGGGCCGCGAGCCCCGATGCTGCCTCGGCCAGCGGGAGGACCCGGTCGACCACTGGCCGCACGCCGGTCTGCTGCACGACCCGGACCAGGGAGCGCAGCTGGTCCAGGTTGCCCATCGTGGCGCCGACCACCCGGAGCTGGTGGAAGAAGATCCGGGTGAGCTCGGCGCGCTCGGGAGCATCACCGGAGGTCGCGCCGCTGATCACGACGGTCCCCCCGGGGCGCAGGCTGGCGACCGAGTGCGACCAGGTGGCCGCTCCCACCGTCTCCAGCACCGCGTCGACCCGCTCGGGCAGGCGTTCCCCTGCCGCGAAGACCCGGTCGGCGCCGAGTGCCAGGGCACGCTCCCCACGCTCCTCGGTGCGGCTGGTGGCCCAGATGCGGTAGCCCATCGCGGCACCGAGCGAGATCGCGGCGCTGGCCACCCCACCGCCCACGCCCTGCACGAGGATCGTGCCGCCAGGGGCGACGCCGGAGCTGTCGGTGATCATCTTGTAGGCGGTCAGCCAGGCCGTCGGCAGGCACGCGGCATCGCGGGTGCTCAGTTCCTCGGGCAGGGGCACCAAGTTGGCGGCGGGCACGGCGACCCGCTGGGCCAAGGTGCCCTGGTGGTGCTCGGAGAGCAGCGTGCGCCGCGGGTCGAGCGTCGGCTCACCGGCCCAGCCCGGTGAGGAGATCACGGCGTGCACCAGCACGCGCCGCCCGTCGGGGTCGGTGCCGGCGGCGTCGCAGCCCAGGATCATCGGCAGCCTGTCGGCAGCCAGCCCCACGCCCTGCAGCGACCACAGGTCGTGGCGGTTCAGCGAGGCGGCCGCCACCTCGACCACCACCCAGCCGGGCGGGGGGTCGGGCTCAGGTCGCTCTCCGACGGTCAGCGCGGCGAGGGGGTCCCCCGCGTTGGAGCTGGAGGCATACGCGGCGAGCACGTCGTCATGCTAGTGCGGGCGAGCGGGGCGCAGCCGTCGGGCACAGGGTGGCCGGCCGGCCGGAGTGGTCAGTAGGCGCCGTGCCGCTCGGGGTGCAGGACGACGTGGCTGGTGCGCCACATGATCTGCAGGTCGAGCAGGGGGGTCCAGTTCTCGACGTAGTAGAGGTCGAGCCGGACCGAGTCCTCCCACGACAGGTTGCTGCGGCCGTTGATCTGCCACATCCCGGTCATCCCGGGCTTGACCAGCAGCCGGCGGCGGGCATCCGCCTCATACTCCAGCACCTCGCGGGGCAGCGGCGGGCGCGGTCCGACCAGGCTCATCTCGCCCTGCAGGACGTTGACCAGCTGGGGCAGCTCGTCGATGCTGTAACGCCGGATGAAGCGGCCCAGCGACGTGGTGCGCGGGTCCTCGCGGAGCTTGAACAGAGGCCCGGCCGCGTCGTTGGCCAGAGCGAGCGTGGGCAGCAGCTCCTCCGCGTCGGGCACCATGCTGCGGAACTTCAGCATCTGGAAGGCCTGGCCGTCGCGGCCCACCCGCTCCTGGCGGAACAGCACGGGGCCTCGGTCGTGCAGGGCGATCAGGGCCGCCACGGTGAGCATCAGCGGAGAGAGCACGAGCAGCGCGATCATCGCCCCGGCCCGGTCGATGATGCTCTTGACCACCAGCTGCGGGCCGGCGAAGGTCGGCGCCTCGACGTGCAGCAGCGGCAGGCCCTGCACGGGCCGGGTGAGCACACGCGGGCCGGCGACGTCCATGATGCCCGGCGCGACGACCAGGTCGATGTTGGTGCCCTCCAGCGCCCAGCCCAGCTTGCGCAGCCCGGTGGCGCCCAGGCCGGCCGAGGACGACACGGCGACGACGTCGACCCCCAGGCGCAGCGACTGCACCAGCACGTCGCGCTCAGCCCCCACCACCGGCACGCCGGCGACCTTCTGCCCGGTCGCGTCGTCGACGCAGGCGCCGAGCACGTCATACCCCGCGTCGGGCGTGCGGCGCAGCGCCGCCACGAGTGGGGCCACGTGCTCCCGGTCACCGACGAGCAGCACGCGGTCGGAGAGCCGGCCCTGCCGGCGCTGGACGACCAGCCAGCGGCGGGAGAACCAGCGGGAGAGCAGCAGCAGCACCGTGCCCAACGGGAAGGCCAGCAACACATAGCCGCGGGCGAAGTCGAGCTTGAAGGCGAAGGAGGTGATCGCCAGCGCACCGAACAGCCACATCGACGCGGCGAAGACCTGTCGGTACTCCTGCACGCCGTGGCCGACCAGGCGCCCGTCGTAGGAGTCCTGCACGTGCAGGCTGACCATCCAGGCCAGGATGATGACCGCGCTGACCGTGGTGTAGCCGACCTCGCCGAGCAGCGGTCCGCCCTGCAGGCTGGCCGGGTTGAGCCCGAAGCGCATGACCTGGGCGATGACCACAGCCGACGAGACGACGAGCATGTCCGAGACCCGCAGCCAGGCCAGGAACGGCTCGAGGTAGCGACGGGCGCGGTTGGCGGCGGACAACCGGATCGCCCGACCCTCGGCCTGCAGCGCAGAAAGGTCGTCCGGCACCAGGAACAGCGGGGGTGCGTCCAGCACATGGCCCGAACGCGCCGAGGCACCAGGCGTGGTCGCGGTCGTCCGGAACTGGTCGAACCCCTCGGCCGTCGTCTCGACGTGGGCTGTCATGATCCCCTTGGCAGTAGCATTCGGCCCCCTCGCACGCTGGGGACTTTACTATCTCTTTACCTAACCCGTCGAACTGTAGGTGCACATCTGCGCCCCCGCAACAGAAGATTTTCGCCGCCGTCGCCGCGATGGCTGGCAGGATGCCGAGGGCAAGGCACCGCACCCGCCGGGTGTCGCGCACGAACGAGGGGGTGACCACGTGAGCGTGCCGCCGATGGGTGGGCGATGGCGCCGGGTGCCGCTGGGACTCGCGGTGGTGCGGGGCCGGTCGATGGAGCCCACCCTGGTCGACGGTGACCGGCTGCTCGTCCGGTATGGCGCGGCGCCCCGCCGCGGACGGCTCGCCCTGGTCGCCCTGCCGGACGGCCCGGACGGTCCACGGCCGCTGTCCGTCAAGCGGCTGACCCGGCCCGAGCCGAACGCCACCTGGTGGGTCGAGTCGGACAACACCGACCCAGCCCTGCACGGGCGCGTCGACTCCTGGCAGGTCGGCGCGCTGCCGCGGGAGTCGGTGGTCGCCATAGTCCTGGTGCGGCTCCCTCGGCGGGGTCGCTGACAGCGTGCGGACTTCTGGCCCCCATGCGGGCCACAACCTCACACGCTGCGCCGACGGGTCGCTGTCCGGCCGCTCGCCTAGGCTGGGTCCGGAGGAAGGGCCACGATGACAGCAGCTGCACCACCGGGGAGGATCCTCGTCGTCTGCACCGGCAACATCTGCCGCTCCCCCTATATCGCGCTCGTCCTGCAGAGGGCACTCGACAGTCGGTGGGGATCAGGGGCGATCGAGGTGACCAGCGCCGGCATACCCGGTCTGCAGGGTGTGCCGATGGACGACCGGGCAGCCGCGCGGGTGCGGGCGACCGGTGCCGACCCGACGGGGCATCGGGCGCGCCGGCTGACCGCGCAGATGGTGGACGGCGCGGACCTCGTCCTCACCGCCGAGCGGCATCACCGGGCCAAGGTGGCCCTGCTCTGCCCGCCGGCCCTGCGCCGCAGCTTCGCCTACCTCGACTTCGCCGACCTGGGCTCCGGCGTCCGTCCCGAGGCCCTGCCGCAGACGCACGAGCCGGCGCAGTGGCTGCGTGAGGTCGTCGAGACCGTCACGGCGCAGCGGGGTGTGCGGTTGCCGCTGACCGAGCGCGACTCCGCCATCGCCGACCCCTACGGCCTGGACGACGAGGACTTCGACCTGATGGCCCGCCAGATCGACGCGGCCACCCCTGAGGTCGTCCGCCTGCTCACCGGTCGCTGAGCGCGGCGTCCAGGTCGACCCCTGCCCAGCGCGGGCCGTGGGTGGCCAGCGTGGCTGTGCGCCCTTGAGCCAGAGGGTCGTCGTCGGCGGACCGGGTGAGCACGACCTCAACCCGGTCCGCGGCGAGCTGCTCGGCCAGGCCGTGCCCCCACTCCACGAGCGTGACCGCCTCCTCCAGCGAGGCGTCCAGGTCCAGGTCGTCCAGCTCGGCCAGGCCACCCAGCCGGTAGGCGTCGACGTGCACCAGGAGCGGCCCCCCGACCAGCGAGGGGTGGATCCGCGCGATGACGAAGGTCGGTGAGGTCACCGGACCGCGCACGCCCAGGCCGGCGCCGATCCCCCGGGCCAGGGTGGTCTTGCCGGCCCCCAGCTCACCGGTCAGCAGGACCAGGTCGCCGGCCCGCAGCAGCGAGGCCAGCCGCTCGCCGAAGGCCTGCGTGTCCTCGGCGGTCTCCAGGTGGTGCTCACGCACGGCTGCCCCTGCGCCGGTCAGCTCTGGGCGGCCCGGGCGCGCCGGCGACGCGGACGGACGGCCTGCACCCGCTGCTGCTGCTCGAGGTCGGTGACGACCCGGCGTGAGCCGCGACGTCGGACGGCGGAGGGCTGGCCGTTCGCGGCAGCGGCCGCGGCGGCGCGGGCGGCGGTGCCGCTGCGCTCACCTCGCCGCACCAGGTCGACCAGGTGCCGGCTGACCAGCTCGGGGTGCTCCAAGGTGATGATGTGGCCGGCGTCCTTGACCAGGACGTGCTCGGCCCCGGGCAGTCGCTCGATCAGCTCGTCGCTGTGCAGCGGTGAGGTCAGCACATCGTGGTCGCCGTTGAGCACGAGCAGCTCCAGGCCCTCGAAGTGCGCCAGCGCCTCGGCCTTGTCGTGCCGGTTCAGCCCGGGCACGTAGGCGGCCATCGTCTCCAGCGTCGTGCCGAAGATCATGTCGGCGGTCAGCCGCACGACGGCCATCGGCACCGGAGAGGCGAAGGAGGACCGGGCCACCAGGAACTCCTGCAGGTTGCGCCCTCCGCGCAGGGCGGCGTCGACGAGCTCCTGCCGGTCGGCCAGCCGGCCCATCGCGAACGGTCCCACGCGGTTGACCACGCCGCCGAGCGCCGAGCCCAGACCCCAGGTGATCCGGTGCAGGCCGCCGGCGCTGGTGCTGAGCATCCCGACTGCCACGACCCGCTCGGCGATCAGCCCCGGGTAGGCCTCGGCGAGCGCCATCACCGTCATGCCGCCCATCGAGTGGCCGACCAGCACCAGGTCGCCCTCGGGAGCGGCCTCGCGGATCACCTCGGCCAGGTCGGCGCCGAGCTGGTCGACGGTGTAGGACGCGGCGTCACCGGTGCCGGACTGGCCATGGCCGCGCTGGTCCCAGGCCACCACCCGGTAGCCGGCCTCGCGCAGTGCTCGTCGCTGGTAGACCCAGGAGCGCAGGTCGAGGGTGTAGCCATGGCTGAGGACCACCGTCGGCCGGTGCTCGTCGAGGTCCTCCGGGTCGTCGACCTCGACGTGCAGCGGCACGCCGTCGTCGGCCACCACGACCAGGGTCTGGCTGGCCTGCACCGAGAAGTCCTCGTCCGTGCCGAGCGCGATCGCGTGCTCGCGGTCCCGCCAGAGCCGGTCGATCGCCAGGCCGGCCACGCTCGCGACACCGGCGGCGGCGACGCCGACTCCGAGACCGACCAGGGCGTTGCGCGACAGGGGGCTCATCGGGCCGCCTCCGCAACCGGTGCCCCGACATACTCGCGCGGGACTCGGGGGCCGAACCGGGTGACGACCTCGTAGTTGATCGTGCCGGCGGCCTGGGCCCAGTCGGTGGCCGTCGGCTCGCCCTGGTGCCCGGGACCGAACAGGACGACCTCGTCGCCGGCGCTGACCGGCAGGTCGCCGGCGTCGACGACGAACTGGTCCATGCAGACCCGACCGGCGACAGGGCAGCGGACGCCGCCGACCAGCACTTCCGCGCCGCCGTCGGGCCGCCAGGAGGCGTGCCGCGGCACGCCGTCGGCATAGCCCAGCGGCACGTCCACGAGCGTGGTCTCGCGACTGGTCCGGTAGGTGTGGCCGTAGGAGACGCCCTGGCCGGCGGGCACCCGCTTGACCACGCTGGCGCGGGCGGTGGCGGTCATCGCCGGGGTGAGCCCGAAGTCGGCACTGCTGCCGATCTCCGGGGCCGGGGTCAGGCCATAGACCGCGACGCCGGGCCGGACCAGGTCCCAGGCGCTGGCCGGGTTGGTCAGCACGGCCGCGGAGTTGGCCATGTGGCGCAGCCGCACCGGCAGGCCCGCGGCCTCCGCCTCGGCGACAGCAGCCGCGAACGCCTCCTGCTGGGCGAGCACCGTCGGGTGCTCGGGTGCGTCGGCGTAGGCGAAGTGGGTGAACACACCCTCGACGTCGACCGATCCCTCGGCCTGCAGCCGTGCGGCCAGAGCGACCAGCACCTGCCAGTCGGTATGGCGCTGGCCCACGGTGCCCTGGAAGGCCCCGTTGCGGCCCAGGCCGGTGTCGACCTTGAGGTGCACCGTCGCGGTGCGGCCGGTGGCGTGCGCCGCCTCGGCCAGGGCCGACAGTGCCCACGGCGCCGAGGCCGACAGCGTGATCCCCTCGTGCAGAGCCGACGTGAAGTCCATCCCCGGCGCGTGCAGCCACGACAGGACGGGCACGGTGAGGCCCGCGGCGCGCAAGGCGTGGGCCTCGGCCAGCTGCGCGACGCCGAGCCAGGTGGCCCCGCCGGCCAGGGCGGCCGTCGCGCTCGGCACCAGCCCGTGACCGTAGGCGTCGGCCTTGACCACGGCCATCACCTCGGCGTCGCCGGCACGCCGCTTGAGCTCGGCCACGTTGCTGCTGATGGCGGCCAGGTCGACGACGACCCGGGCGGGGTGATCTGGGATGGACATTGCGCTCAGTGTTTCATCTTGACCCGCATGGGCGCCGACCGGTCGGGCGAGGTGTGTCGCCTACAGACCCGGCAGCTGGGTCATCAGGCTGTTCTCGACCGGGGCGCCCTGTCCCAGGGCGGCGACGACCTGCTCCCCGACCTGCGCCGTCGAGGCGCCCATCGCTGCTCCCGCCAGGGCGGGCAGCGTCGAGAGCACGCTGGCGGTGGCGGCCTCCAGCTCAGCGGCTGCCGCACCCTCGCCGAGGGTGGCCAGGCAGAGCGCCAGCGAGAGGCAGGCGCCGGCGGGGTTGGCCCAGCCCCGCCCGGCGATGTCCGGCGCCGACCCGTGGATCGGCTCGAACATCGACGGGCTCCGGTCCGGGCTGCCGGCGGGCTCCAGGTTGAGGTTGCCGCTCGAGGCGACCCCCAGCCCGCCCTGGAGCACGGCCCCGAGGTCGGTGACGATGTCGCCGAAGAGGTTGTCCGTGACGACGACGTCGAAACGCTCCGGGCTGACCGGCAGGTGCATGCACAGGGCGTCGACGTGCACGTAGTCGTGCTCGACCTGCGGGTGCTCGGCCGCGACCTCCTCCATCACCGCAAGCCAGAGCGCACCGGCCTCGACCAGGACGTTGGCCTTGTGGCACAGCGTCACCTTGCCGCGACGGCGCTCGGCGAGCCGGAACGCGTAGTCGACGGCGCGGTGCACGGCATACCAGGTGTTGACCGACTCCTGGGTGGCCACGGCGGCCCTGGTGCCCCGGTGCACGGTCGTCCCGGTGCCGACGTAGGACCCTTCGGTGTTCTCGCGGATGAAGACCATGTCGCACCGCTGCGGCGTCAGGCCGGCGATCGGCGTCGGCACGCCGGGGTAGAGGCGCACCGGGCGCAGGTTGACCGCCTGCCGCAGCTGCCCGCGCAGCGCCAGGATGATGCCGCGCTCCAGGATGCCGGGGGTGACCCGAGGGCTGCCGACAGCACCGAACAGGATGGCGTCCTGCGCCCGGAGCAGCTCGACCGCCTCGGTGGTCAGCAGCTCGCCGGTGGCCAGGTAGTGGTCGGCTCCCAGCGGCACGGTGGTCCGGGCCGTGCTGAAGCCGTGTCGCTGCTCGAGGGCGTCGAGCACCCCCAGAGCCACGTCCATCACCTCCGGGCCGACCCCGTCTCCGGGGATGACGGCCAGGTCGTGGTGGCGGCCGGTGTCGCCGATGGAGGGCGAGGGCGAGGGCATGGGACTCCTTGACGTTGCGTCAGGCGGGCGAAGCTACAGTGTCGCGCATGGCGAGGACCCTGGCGCAGAAGGTATGGGAGGCGCATGTCGTGCGCCGCGCCGAGGGTGAGCCGGACCTGCTCTACATCGACCTGCACCTGATCCACGAGGTGACCAGCCCTCAGGCGTTCGAGGGCCTGCGAGCCGCCGGGCGGACCGTGCGCCGACCCGACCTGACCCTGGCCACCGAGGACCACAACGTCCCCACGACCCTCGGACCGGTGACCGACCCGGTGAGCCGCACCCAGCTGGAGGCGCTGCGGACCAACTGCGCCGAGTTCGGGATCGTGCACCACGAGCGAGGTCACCTCGGGCAGGGGATCGTGCACGTGATCGGCCCCGAGCTCGGCCTGACTCAGCCCGGCATGACGGTCGTCTGCGGCGACAGCCACACCTCCACGCACGGGGCGTTCGGTGCCCTGGCGATGGGCATCGGCACCAGTGAGGTCGAGCACGTGCTGGCCACCCAGACCCTGCCGCTGGCGCCGTTCCGCACGATGGCGATCACCGTCGACGGCGTGCTCCCCGACGGCGTCTCGCCCAAGGACATCATCCTGGCCGTGATCAACCGGATCGGCACCGGTGGCGGCCAGGGCTACGTCCTGGAGTACCGCGGCAGCGCGATCGAGGCGCTGTCGATGGAGGGGCGGATGACGATCTGCAACATGTCCATCGAGGCCGGCGCCCGGGCCGGCATGGTCGCCCCCGACGCCACCACGTTCGCCTACCTCCAGGGCCGTCCGCATGCTCCCGCCGGCGCGGAGTGGGACGCCGCGGTCAGCGACTGGACGGCGCTGCGGACCGACCCCGGGGCGACCTTCGACGCCGAGGTGGTGCTCGACGCCGGTGAGCTCACGCCCTACGTCACCTGGGGGACCAACCCCGGCCAGTCGGTGCCGCTGGGCGCCGCGGTGCCGGACCCGGAGCAGGCCGGCGACGAGTCGGCTCAGGACGAGGCACGGCGCGCACTGGACTACATGGGCCTGCAGGCCGGGACGCCGATGCGGCAGATCGGCGTGGATGCGGTCTTCCTCGGCTCGTGCACCAACGGCCGGATCGAGGACCTGAGGGTCGCCGCCGAGGTGCTGCGCGGCCGCCGGGTCGCCGACGGGGTGCGGATGCTGGTCGTGCCCGGTTCCCACGCGGTGCGCCTGCAGGCCGAGGCCGAGGGGCTCGACCGGGTCTTCCTCGAGGCAGGCGGCGAATGGCGGCTGGCCGGGTGCTCGATGTGCCTGGGGATGAACCCCGACCAGCTCGCGCCGCAGGAGCGGTGCGCCTCGACGTCCAACCGCAACTTCGAGGGGCGCCAGGGCGCCCGGTCCCGGACCCACCTGGTCTCCCCCGCCGTCGCGGCGGCGACCGCGGTCCGGGGCACCCTGTCCAGCCCGGTCGACCTGGAGCCGGCCCGCCAGCCGGTCCTGGCCGGGGGCTGAGGACGTCATGGAGGCGTTCACCACGCACACCGGGGTCGGCGTGCCGCTGCGGCAGAGCAACGTCGACACCGACCAGATCATCCCGGCCAGCTATCTCAAGCGGGTCAGCCGCACCGGCTTCGCGGACGGCCTGTTCGCGCGCTGGCGCGAGGACCCCACCTTCGTGCTCAACCACCCGGTGTATGCCGCCGGGTCGGTCCTGGTGGCCGGCCCCGACTTCGGGACCGGGTCGAGCCGGGAGCACGCGGTCTGGGCGCTGCAGGAGTACGGCTTCCGGGCGGTGCTGTCCAGCCGGTTCGGGGACATCTTCCGGGGCAACTCCGGCAAGGCCGGGCTGCTCACCGCCCAGCTGGCCCAGGACGACATCGAGCTGATCTGGAAGGTGCTGGAGAACGACCCCGGCGCGACCGTCACCGTCGACCTGGAGCAGCGCAGCGTCATCTGCCGCGACGTGGTGGCCACGTTCCGGATCGACGACTACGTGCGCTGGCGGCTGCTCAACGGGCTGGACGACATCTCGCTCACGCTGAGCCACCAGGACGAGATCTCGGCGTTCGAGGCCCGCCGGGCGTCCTACCAGCCGGTGGTCACCAGCGCCGTGGGTGGCGACCCCGCCCCGCCCACCCTCTAGTTGACGTCGCGTCAAGCCCGTGGGCTAGGCTGTCCGACCATGGCACGGGTGCTCCTCCTCCGCCGCCGCAGCGAGACCTCCTAGGTCCGGCCCTCGCTGCGGAGATCGCGCCTTCCCCCGGCCGCCCGCCCGCCAGCGAAACCCGAGGATCACCGTGAGCACCGCCAGCACCCACCCGGCCGTGACGGCCACCCGCAACCCCCAGCAGCCCAGCGGTATGCCGTTCGGCCGCTACCCGGCCTACCCGCCGGTCGACCTGCCTGACCGCACCTGGCCGAGCCGCATCGTCACGGCGGCTCCCCGGTGGTGTGCGGTCGACCTGCGCGACGGCAACCAGGCGCTGATCGACCCGATGACGCCGGACCGCAAGCGGCGGATGTTCGCGCTGCTGGTGCAGATGGGCTACAAGGAGATCGAGGTCGGCTTCCCCGCCGCCAGCCAGACCGACTTCGACTTCGTCCGCCAGCTCATCGAGGAGGACCTGATCCCCGACGACGTCGTCATCCAGGTGCTGACCCAGGCCCGGGAGCACCTCATCGAGCGCACCTACGACTCCATCGCCGGCGCCAAGCAGGCGATCATGCACCTCTACAACTCCACGTCGACGCTGCAGCGGCGGGTGGTCTTCGACACCGACGTCGACGGCATCACCGACATCGCCACCACCGGCGCGCGGCTGTGCCGCAAGTTCGAGGACCAGCTGCCCGGCGACACGCGCGTGCTCTACGAGTACTCCCCGGAGTCCTACACCGGCACCGAGCTCGAGGTCGCCGCCCACGTCTGCAACAGGGTCATGGAGGTGTTCGAGCCGTCCGCCGACCGGCCGGTCATCATCAACCTGCCGGCCACCGTGGAGATGGCCGGGCCACACGTCTACGCCGACTCGATCGAGTGGATGAGCCGCCACCTGGACCACCGCGAGCACGTCGTGCTCAGCCTGCACCCGCACAACGACCGTGGCACCGCGGTCGCGGCCGCCGAGCTGGGCTACCTGGCCGGCGCCGACCGGATCGAGGGCTGCCTGTTCGGCAACGGCGAGCGCACCGGCAACGTCTGCCTGGTCACCTTGGGCCTGAACCTGTTCAGCCAGGGGATCGACCCGCAGATCGACTTCAGCGACATCGACGAGATCCGCCGCACCGTGGAGCACTGCAACCAGCTGGCCGTCCCCGAGCGGCACCCCTACGGCGGCGACCTGGTCTACACCGCCTTCTCCGGCAGCCACCAGGACGCGATCAAGAAGGGCTTCGACGCCCTGGAACGCGACGCGGCGCAGGCCGGGGTGCCGGTCGCCGAGCACCCCTGGGCGGTGCCCTACCTGCCGATCGACCCGCGCGACGTCGGCCGGTCCTACGAGGCCGTCATCCGGGTCAACAGCCAGTCCGGCAAGGGTGGCGTGGCGTACGTGATGAAGACCGAGCACAAGCTCGACCTGCCCCGCCGCCTGCAGATCGAGTTCAGCCGGGTCATCCAGGAGCGCACCGACGACCACGGCGGCGAGATGTCGCCGGCGGCCATCTGGGCAGCCTTCGAGTCCGCCTACCTGGTGCCGACCGAGCCGGTGCGGCTGCTCTGGGTGGACACGCACACCAGGCCCGACGGTCAGGACCAGATCCGCGCGGGCGTCGTCGTCGGCGGGGCGGAGCAGGTCGTCGAGGGCACTGGCAACGGACCGATCGCGGCCTTCTGCGTGGCGCTCCAGTCGATCGGGTTCGACGTCCGGGTGCTCGACTACGCCGAGCACGCCCTCTCGGCCGGGGAGGACGCCGTCGCTGCCGCCTACGTCGAGTGCGCGGTGGGTGATGAGGTGCGCTGGGGTGTCGGCATCGACCCCAACATCGTCACCGCCTCGCTCCGGGCGGTCACCAGCGCCGTCAACCGCTGAGCGGCCCCGGTCTCCCCGCTCTGCGGGTGCTTGCGGCCGTCCGGTTTATCGGGTGACCCGATAAACCCGGGCTTCACCCCGGAAGCCTTTCGGGGTGAAGCGGGGCTTTATCGGGTGACCCGATAAAGCCGGGAGTCGGCGCTGGGGGCTCAGCCGCGGCCGTCGCCGACCAGGGTGCGGCCGTCGTCGGTGACCGCCCAGTAGGGGTTGTAGGCGATCTCCCAGGCGTGGCCGTCGGGGTCGAGGAAGCACCCGGCATAGCCGCCCCAGAAGGTGTCGCTGGGCTCCCGGACGACCTGGGCGCCGGCCTCCTGGGCGGCGGCCAGCAGCTCGTCGACGTCGGCCGCGCTGCGCACGTTCTGGGCCAGCGTGACCCCGCCCCAGCCGCCCTTGTCCAGGGCCTCGGTGCCGGAGTCGACGGCGAGTGCCGCGCGGTCCCACAGGGCCAGCACCATCCCGCCGGCCTGGAAGAAGACCACGCCCTCCGGGGACGCGGCCGGCTGCCAGCCCATCGCCTGGTAGAACGCCGTCGCGCGGTCGAGGTCGGTCACTCCCAGAGTGACCAGGGAAAGTCGCTGTTCCATGGCCACCAACCTAGCCGTGCGAGCATGACCCGATGACTTCGGCTGCTCCGTCCACCTCCGCAGACCTGGCGCGACGGGTCGTCGTGACCGTGGCGGAGGTGCTCTGCATCGTCGGCACCCTGGTCGGTGTCGGCGTCCTCGGCACCCGCGTCGAGGAGTCCTCCGGCGGCACCCTGGCGGCCGACGCCACGCTCATCGCGCCGGCCGGCCCAGCGTTCTCGATCTGGTCGGTGATCTATCTCGGTCTGGCCGGGTATGTCGTGTGGCAGTGGCTCCCGGCCAACGCCACCTCCGCCCGGGCCCGGGCGACCGGGTGGTGGGTGGCCGCCTCGATGGTGCTCAACGCGGCCTGGCTCCTGGTCACCCAACAGGGCTGGATCTGGGTCAGCGTCGGGGTGATCCTGGCGCTGGCACTGGTCCTGAAGGTGGTCGTCAGCCGGTTGACCGCGCTGCCCGCACAGGGCGGGGCCGACCGGGTGCTGCTCGACGGTACGTTCGGCCTCTACCTGGGCTGGGTCGCGGTGGCGAGCTGTGCCAACATCGCCGCCGCGCTGGTCGCCGGCGGGGTGGCCGCGACCGGCACCGGCGCCGAGGTGACGACCGTGCTGATCCTGGTGGCCGTGCTGGGCGTGGCCGGCTTCTACGCCGTGCGGTATGGCGCCCGCCTGGCGGTCGCCGCCGCCATGGCCTGGGGCGTCGGCTGGGTGGCGTGGGGACGGCTCACCGACGCTCCCGGCTCGACACTGGTCGGCATCGTTGCCGCCGCCGTGTCGGTGGGCATCGTGGCGGTCACCCTCGGCCGGCGTAGCGCAGCTGCCCCGGCGCGCTGACCCGGGTCGGGTGTCACAGGCCGGCTCTCCCCCGGCAGCGGCTGACCGCTCGTGACCCCCGTCACATCCGGATCGGTGGCGTCTCCGAATGACCGGTGGAGCGGACCTCCCCCTCCCCCATCGAAAGAGAGTCCACCGATGAAGCGCACCCTTGTCGCCACCACCGCGGCGCTCGGCCTCACCTCCGGCCTGATCCTGGCGGCCCCTGCCGTGGCCGGCCACCTCAACCCGCTCCTCGAGGCCCAGCTGTCGGGCCGTCAGGAGGTCGGACCCACCAAGAAGCCGGTGGGCGACCCGAACGGTCGCGGTGAGGCCTACGTGTTCGGCATCGACGGCGACCCGACGACCCTGTGCTACATCCTGAAGGTCAGCAAGATCGCCGAGCTGGACCAGGCGCCCGGCGGGCCGCGGATGGCCCACCTGCACCGTGCGCCGGCCGGCCAGAACGGGCCGGTCGAGGTCACCCTGGCCTGGCCGCAGGACGGTCAGGCGGCCGACTGCCTGACCGAGGGCGAGGCCGGCAAGGGCCTGGACCCCGGTGAGGTGCAGCAGATCCTCGCCAACCCCGAGTCCTACTACGTCAACGTGCACAACAGCGTCTACCCCGGCGGCGCGATCCGCGGTCAGCTCAGCCACGACCACTGAGGCCGACGGCCCGGCGGGTCGGGTCGGTCCGGCTGATCGACGTGCGGCCTGCCCTGTGGGCGGGCCGCACGTCGGCGTGGAGGATGGCTCCATGTCGCTGCGCTCGGTCTTCCTCAGGCGGGTCGTGCGGGCCGACCTGCGGCCCGGCGAGATGGTCCTGCAGTGGGGTTCAGACCGGCTGACGCTGGCCGAGTTCCGGCGCAAGGGGCGCCGTCAGCGCCGCTCCTGGCTGGTCGCCGGGATCCTGACGACCGCGTTCATGGTGCCGTTCACCGCTGCGGTGCTGGCCATGCCGTGGCATCACCCGCACGCCCGCCCGGGGTCGCCGGCCTGGTGGACCTTGGCAGTCGCCGTGCCCGTCGGGGGCTGGCTCGTCTTCTTCCTGGTGCTGTTCCAGGCAGGGGTCCGCGCGATGTGGCGGGAACGGGCGCCGGCCGACTGAGCGACCGGCGGCTGGCTACCGGGCGATCATCTCGGCCAGCACGCGGGGTAGGGCGTGGGCGAGGCTGAGTGCTCGCACCGGCCCTCCCGGGTTGGCCAGCGCTGCGGCCCGGCCGTGGACCAGGGCGGCCAGTGCGCCGGCATCCAACGGCGACCGGCCTGCGGCCAGCAGCACGCCGGCCAGCCCCGAGAGCACGTCCCCCGCGCCGGCCGTGGCCAGCCACGGTGACCCGTCGGCCTGGGATCGCACCGCGCCGTCCCCCGGCGGGACCACGAGGGTCACCGAGCCCTTCAGCAGGACCGTGCACCCGGTGGCATCGGCTAGGCGGCGGGCGTGCCACAGCGGACGTGCCTCCACCTCGGCTCGCGTGCACTCCTCCCCGTCGACCAGCCGGGTGAGCAGCCGTGCCGCCTCGCCGGCGTGGGGCGTGAGCAGGGTGGGCCGCCCCCGGCGCTGGTCGAGCAGCGCGGCGGTGAGCAGGTCGAGCCCTCCGGCATCCACCAGCACCGGAACGTGCTCCCTCAGAGCCGCCCGGGCGGCCTCGACCTGTCTGCGGCCCTCCTCGGCATCCGGCTCCGCGTCACTGAGCCCGGGGCCGACCACCCAGGCCTGCACCCGCCCCTGTCCGGGCACCACCTCCGGGCAGGCAGCGAGCACCGCACGGGTCGCCTCAGGCGGGCCGACATACCGCACCATCCCCGCGCCGGCCTCCACCGCTGCTGCGCAGCTGAGCACGGCGGCTCCGGGGTAGCGGTCTGACCCGGCCACCACGCCCAGCACACCGCGCGAGTACTTGTCGTCGCTCGGTCCCGGCACCGGCCACAGGCCACCGACGTCGGAGTGCTCGAGTCGCTCGACGACCGGGTCGTCCGGCACCTCCAGACCGATGTCGACGACCGTGAGCACTCCCACCGCCGCGCGGGTCGCCGGCAGCAGGTGCACCGGCTTGGCCACGCCGACGGTGAGCGTCTCGTCGGCCTCCAGGGCGACGCTGATGGGCTCCTCCCCGGCCGGGTCGGCGCCTGAGGGCAGGTCGACGGCCAGCACGAAGGCCGTGGACGGGACGGCCTCGGCGAGCGCAGCCATCGTGTCCCGCAACCCCGGTCGGCCCCCGATGCCGAGCAGCCCGTCGACCACGGCGTCGGCCTCGGTCAGCAGGCTGAGCACCTCCTCACCCAGCTCGCCCCGGTGCGGGTCGAGGCGCGCGAGCGGCAGACCGGCCTCGGCAACGGCCTGCGCACCGCCGGCATGGAGCCGGTCAGCCACGCCGACGACCGCCACTGCCGGCCCCTCCGGGGCGCCGGCGAGCAGTGCGGCCAGGTGCAGGGCGTCGCCGCCGTTGTCTCCCGGACCGGCCAGCACGACCACGCTGCGCCACCGGTGCTGCACGGCGCGGGCGGCCACCACCGCGGCCAGGCCAGCGGCCGCCCGACGCATGAGCTCCCCCTCGGCGGCCCCCTCGTGTCTCAGCACCTCCCGCAGCACGTCCTCGGCCGCGCGCACGTGCTCGACGGAGTAGGCGCGGATCATGGCTCAGCCCTCGGCGATGACGACCGCCGAGGCGATCCCGGCGTCGTGCGACAGCGACAGATGCAGGTGGGCCACCCCCAGCTCGGCGGCCCGCTCGGCGACGCTCCCGGAGATCTGGAGCGTCGGGCGCCCGTCGTCGTGACGCACGACGGTCGCATCGTGCCAGTGCAGGCCGACCGGGGCGCCGAGCGCCTTGGCCAACGCCTCCTTGGCGGCGAAGCCGGCCGCCAGCGAGGCCAGGCGGAGCACGCGCTCGTCCGGCGTGAAGAGGCGGTCCACCAACGCGGGCGTGCGCTCGATGCTCGCACCGAACCGCGCGATGTCGACGACGTCGATCCCCACGCCGATGATCACGACGTGCGGCCCACGACGAGCCGGGCTCGGAGCCTCCCGCAGCGGCTCACTCGACGGTGACCGACTTGGCCAGGTTGCGCGGCTGGTCGACGTCCAGGCCCTTGGCCGTGGACAGGTGCAGGGCGAAGACCTGCAGGGGCACGACGGTCAGCAGGGGCGCCAGCAGCGGGGAGGTGCGCGGCACCCGGATCACCTCGTCGGCGAACGGGACCACATCCTCGTCACCCTCCTCGGCGATGACCAGGGTGCGTGCTCCACGAGCCCGGATCTCCTGGATGTTGGAGACGACCTTGGCGTGCAGCCCGTGCTCGGAGTCCGGCGAGGGCACCACGATGAAGACCGGCTGGCCCGGCTCGATCAAGGCGATCGGGCCGTGCTTGAGCTCGCCGGCGGCGAAGCCCTCCGCGTGGATGTAGGCCAGCTCCTTGAGCTTGAGCGCGCCCTCCATCGCCACCGGGTAGCCGACGTGCCGGCCCAGGAACAGCACCGACCGGGTGTCGGCCATGAAGGCCGCGATCTCCTTGACCCGGTCCATCCGGCCCAGCAGCGCCTCGATCTTGGCCGGGACGCCGGCCAGCTCGGCCATCACCTCTTCGGGCATGCCGTAGGCGGTGCCCCGCAGCTGGGTGAGATAGAGGCCGAGCACATAGCTCGCGGTGATCTGCGCCAGGAAGGCCTTGGTGCTGGCCACCGCGATCTCCGGGCCGGCGTGGGTGTAGAGCACCGCGTCGGACTCGCGCGGGATGGTCGATCCGTGCGTGTTGCAGATCGAGATCGTCTTGGCACCGAGCTCGGAGGCATGGCGCACCGCCATCAGGGTGTCCATCGTCTCGCCGGACTGGCTGATCGAGACGACCAGCGTGTGCTCGTCGATCACCGGGTCGCGGTAGCGGAACTCGTGGGCCAGCTCGACCTCCACCGGGATCCTGGTCCAGCGCTCCAGGGCGTACTTGGCGATCATCCCGGCATACGCCGCGGTGCCGCAGGCGACGATGACGATCTTGGTGATCGCCCGGAGGTCCTCCTCCGACATGGTCATCTCATCGAGCACCAGCCGGCCGTCGGCGTCGGTGCGACCGAGCAGGGTGTCGCCGACGGCGTGCGGCTGCTCGTGGATCTCCTTCTCCATGAAGGTCGAGAAGCCGCCCTTCTCCGCCGCGGCGGCATCCCAGGTGACCTCGTAGGCCTTGCCGTCCGACGGGGTGCCGTCGAAGTCGACGACCGTGACGGAGTCGGGCGTGATCGTCACGATCTGGTCCTGGCCGAGCTCGAGGGCGTGCCGGGTGTGGCCGATGAACGCCGCGACGTCCGAGCCCAGGAAGTTCTCCCCCTCACCCATCCCGACGACGAGAGGGGAGTTGCGCCGTGCCCCGACGACCACCTCGGGCTGGTCGGCGTGCACCGCCAGCAGGGTGAACGCGCCGTGCAGCTGGTTGACGACCTGCTGCATCGCCAGGGTCAGGTCGCCGGTCTGGTCGTGCGCCTCGGCCACCAGGTGGGCGACGACCTCGGTGTCGGTCTCGGAGGTGAACTCGACCCCCTGTGCGAGCAGGTCCTTCTTCAGCGCGTGGAAGTTCTCGATGATGCCGTTGTGCACCAGGGCGAGCTTGCCGTCCCGGCCGCCGCGGTGCGGGTGGGCGTTGGCATCGGTGGGCCCTCCGTGGGTCGCCCAGCGGGTGTGCCCGATGGCAGTGGCGGTCTGCGGCATGGGGTGCTCGGCCAGCGCCTCGCGCAGGTTGCTCAGCTTGCCGGCCCGCTTCTCCGAGGCCACCTGGCCGTCGGCGATCAGGGCAATGCCGGCGGAGTCGTAGCCGCGGTACTCGAGCCGGGTCAGGCCCTCCATCACCACGTCCATGGCCTTGTCCGAGGCCGCTGGACCGACGTACCCGACGATTCCGCACATGTCGGCCACTTTACTGGCGGGCCGTTGGCACAATGCCACCCATGGCTACCAACGGCGGCGGTCTGCCCTCGCCCTACGTCGAGCTGGACCGTGCCGCCTGGTCCCGGCTGCGGGCGCGACACCCGATGAGCCTGTCGATGGCCGACGTCGACCGGCTCAAGGGCCTGGGCGACCGGCTGGACCTCGCCGAGGTGGAGGAGGTCTATCTCCCGCTGTCCCGGCTGCTCTCCTTCTACGAGCGGGCCACCGAGACGCTGCACCAGGTGACCAGCGACTTCCTCCGGGAGGGCCGGGCCCGCACGCCGTTCGTCATCGGCGTCGCCGGGTCGGTCGCCGTCGGCAAGTCGACCACGGCCCGCATCCTGCAGGAGCTGATCAGCCGCTGGGAGTCCTCCCCCGCGGTCGAGCTGATCACCACCGACGGGTTCCTGCTGCCCAACGCGGTGCTCACCGAGCGCAACCTGATGGCGCGCAAGGGGTTCCCCGAGTCCTACGACCGCCGGGCACTGCTCCGCTTCGTCGCCGAGGTCAAGGCCGGCAAGTCGCAGGTGCGGGCACCGGTCTACTCCCACCTCAGCTATGACATCGTCCCCGGCGAGCAGGTCGTCGTGCGCCGGCCCGACGTGCTCATCGTCGAGGGGCTCAACGTGCTGCAGCCGCCACGGCCCCGGCTCGACGGGCGCACCGGCCTGGCACTGAGCGACTTCTTCGACTTCTCGGTCTATGTCGACGCCCGTCCCGAGGACATCAAGACCTGGTATGTCGAGCGCTTCCTGCGGCTGCGCGAGACGGCCTTCGCCGACCCCACCTCGCACTTCCACCGGTATGCCTCGCTGACCGATGACATGGCCCGCGACATCGCCGAGAACATCTGGGACTCGATCAACGCGCCCAACCTGGTCGACAACATCGCGCCCACCCGGAGCCGGGCGACCCTGGTCCTGTCCAAGGGTGAGGACCACTCGGTGCGGCTGGTGCGGCTGCGGCGCCTCTGAACGCTCAGGCCTGGTGCGGCCGGGCCATCTGCAGCACGTCCAGGGCCTGGTCCAGCTGCTCCACGGTGAGCTCACCACGCTCGACGTGGCCGCGCTCGAGGACCACCTCCCGGATCGTCCGCCGGCTGGCGAGCGACTCCTTGGCCACGGCGGCTGCCGCCTCGTAGCCGAGGTAGCGGTTCAAGGGCGTGACGATCGAGCTCGAGCTCTCGGCCAGCTCACGGCAGCGCTCCTCATCGGCCACGAGCCCGGCGATGCACCGGTCGGCCAGCAGCCGGCTGCTCGTGGCCAGCAGGGTCAGCGACTCCACCAGCGCCGCCCCCATCACCGGCAGCATGACGTTGAGCTCGAAGGTGCCGGAGGCCCCGGCCACCGTCATCGTGGCGTCGTTGCCGATGACCCGCGCGCAGACCATCAGGGTGGCCTCGGGGAGCACCGGGTTGACCTTGCCCGGCATGATCGAGGACCCCGGCTGCAGGTCAGGCAGGTGCAGCTCGCCCAGGCCGGCCCGAGGGCCAGAGCCCATCCAGCGCAGGTCGTTGCAGATCTTGGTGAGCGAGACCGCGACCACGCGCAGTGCGCCGCTGAGGTCCACCAGGGCGTCCTGCGCGGACTGCGCCTCGAAGTGGTCTGCGGCCTCGGTGAACGGCACCCCGGTCTGCTCCGCCAGTGCGGCGATGACCCGGGGGGCGAACTCGGGGTGTGCGTTGAGGCCGGTGCCGACGGCGGTGCCACCGAGCGGGAGCTCGGCCACGCCCGCGGCCGCACGGGCCACCCGCTCCCGGCCCAGGGCCACCTGCCGGGCATAGCCGGCCAGCTCCTGGCCGAGGGTGACCGGCACGGCGTCCATCAGGTGGGTCCTGCCGGCCTTGACCACGTGCGCCAGGTCGGCCGACCGTGCGCTCAGGACACTCTGCAGATGCTCCAGCGCGGGGTCGAGCTGGTCGGCCACGAGCCGGCAGGCGGCGATCCGGATCGCCGTGGGGAAGGTGTCGTTGCTCGACTGCCCGGCGTTGACATGGTCGTTGGGGTGAACCGCGCCTGCCTGTGCTGGCAGTGCCCGGTTGGCCAGGGTGGCCACGACCTCGTTGACGTTCATGTTGGTGGAGGTCCCCGACCCGGTCTGGTAGACGTCGATCGGGAACTGTCCGTCGTGCCGTCCCTGCGCCACCTGGGTCGCGGCGTCGCGGATCGCCGCAGCCGCCTCCTGGTCGAGCACCCCCAGGTCGGCGTTGACCCGGGCCGCCTCGGCCTTGACCAGGGCCAGGGCGTGAATGACCGGCGCGGGCACGGGCTGTCCGGAGATCGGGAAGTTCGCCACCGCCCGGGCGGTCTGCGCGGCATACAGCGCGTCGACGGGGACCTGCACCTCCCCCATCGAGTCGCGTTCGGTTCTCGTGCCCGGCCGCTGGGGGGCGCGAGCTGGGGGTCGGCGTGCTGGCGGTGCCCTGGTCGGTCATCGCCCCATTGTCGCGCGACGGCCGAGCAGGCGCCGGGTCACATCCGGGCGTAGCGGGCCCGCGCGAAGGAGTAGACGCCGTAGGCGGCCAGGCCGACCGCGACCAGGAGCAGCAGCACGGTGCCGTAGGCCTGCTCGGCGATGGTCTTCATCGCGCCGTCCAGCCCGGTGGCCTTGTCAGGGTCGGACTGCAGGGCTGCGGTGACGAACAGGCCGCCGACCACGACGAAGGCCACGCCCTTGGCGATGTAGCCGGTCATCCCGGCATAGGTGACGCCGGTCCCCAGGTCGCCCGGGGCGTTGCCCTGCAGGTCCTCCAGGAACTTGCGGGTCGCGCCCTTGTAGATGTGGTAGCCGCCGACCACGACCACGGCCAGGCCCAGCGCGACGACCAGCCACTTGCCCGCCGGCGCCTGCATCAGGCTGGCCGTGAAGTCCGCGCTGCTCTCGCTGCTGTCGCTGCTGCGGCCCTTGGCGTACTGCCAGGAGGTGAACGCCAGCGCGGCATACATGACGCCCTTGCCGGCCGCCTTGGCGCGCGCCGCGGCGCGCTCCTTGTCATCGCTGCCGTGCGCGCCGATGGCGGCATCCAGCAGCTGCCACAGGGCCAGCGCCGCGAACCCGGCGACCGCGACCCAGAGCATCAACCCGCCGCCCGGAGCCTGGCGGACCATCTCCAGGGCGCCACCCTGGTCGGCCTCGCCGCCTCCGCCGAGGGCCACCTGGGCCGTGATCCACCCGATCAGCAGGTGCAGCACGCCGCTGACGGCGTAGCCGATGCGGGCCAGGGTCTCGACGGCGGGGTGGTCGCTGGCGACTGCCGCGGCCCGACGTGCGTGGTTAGTCATCGGGTGATCACAGCGCACCCAGGAGCGCGACGCAACCTCAGCCCGGCCGGGCGGCCGGCCGGCCGAGCTAGCCGGTCAGTACCAGCCGTGGGACTCCGAGTGCGCCCAGGCGCCACACGGCGTGCCGTAGCGGCCGCTGATGTAGCCCAGGCCCCAGCGGATCTGGGTCGCCGGGTTGGTCCGCCAGTCGCTGCCGGCCGTCGCCATCTTGCTGCCGGGCAGGGACTGCGGGATGCCGTAGGCACCCGAGGACGGGTTCTCGGCGTTGGGGTTCCAGCCGCTCTCGCGCATCCAGAGGGAGTCGAGGCAGCCGAACTGGTCGCTGCTCCACCCGTAGGAGCCCAGCATGCTGCGGGCGATCGACCGCGGGTCACCGGAGTAGACCGGGGCCGGGGCGGGCGCGCGCTCCTCCGAGCGGGACGCTGCCTGCTGCTGCTGGGCCGCTGCCTGCTCGGCCGCTGCCTGCTCGGCCGCCTCCTGCTCGGCCGCCTTCTGCGCGGCGGCCTCTGCGGCGCGGCGCTCCTGCGCCTCGGCCTGCGCGACGCGCCAGGCGGCGATCTCCGCAGAGCGCTTCTCCGCGGCGGTGTTGGCCTTGTTGGCCGTGCTCACCGAGAGCTGGACGGCCTCGCGGGACTGCTCGATCCGCTCGATCCGCACCGATCCGGCGGCGGACTGCTGCCGGAAGACACCCTGGGTCAGCGAGGAGAGTGACTGGCCGGCGACCTCGGGGGCCGCGTCGGCGACGCTGGCTCCGAGCCGGTCGGCGTCCAGCGCCGTGCCACCACCGACGGCGGCGTAGGCGGCCAGCGCCATCGCACCGGTCGCGACGAACGCGGTCAGCGCCGTGGCGGGTCCATGGTGCCGCCCGCGGGGGCGGTGCCGACCGCCGTCAGCGGCAGCCTCGGGGGCGGCCTGCTGGGCGTCGGGCACGGTGAGGTCAAGGGATGACTGGGGCATGGGAGAACCTTCCGGGCAACGGCCGGGGAATGTGCTGGGGACGACACCGGCGTCGTTACCGAATCGTAATAAAGACACTTCACGGTCGCAGAGTAAGGAGCGCTTGGCAAACTCACGGGCCCCAGGGTGGCCAACCTCACACGCACGCAGAGGAGCACCGGCAGCCCCCGTCGGCCGAGGCCGCCGGTGCCTGGCGGAGCTGGTGGCGGGCCCTCAGCCCAGCGCGCCTCCGTGCTCCAGCAGGTCGGTGACCAGGGCTGCGATGGGGCTGCGCTCGCTGCGGTGCAAGGTGATGTGGGCGAACAACGGGTGCCCCTTGAGCGCCTCGATCACCGCAGCCACGCCGTCGTGACGGCCCACTCGCAGGTTGTCGCGCTGGGCGACGTCGTGGGTCAGCACCACCCGGGAGGACTGCCCGATCCGGGACAGCACGGTGAGCAGCACATTGCGCTCCAGCGACTGGGCCTCGTCGACGATGACGAACGCGTCGTGTAGGGAGCGTCCCCGGATGTGCGTCAGGGGCAGCACCTCGAGCATGTCGCGGTCCAGGACCTCCTCGACGACCTCCTTGGAGACCACCGCGCCCAGGGTGTCGAAGACCGCCTGGGCCCACGGCCCCATCTTGTCGTTCTCGCTGCCGGGCAGATAGCCGAGCTCCTGGCCGCCCACGGCATACAGCGGGCGGAACACGATGACCTTGCGGTGGTGCCGGCGCTCCATCACCGCCTCCAGCCCAGCGCACAGCGCCAGCGCGCTCTTGCCGGTGCCGGCCCGGCCGCCGAGGCTGACGATGCCCACGTCGGGGTCGAGCAACAGGTCCAGGGCGATCCGCTGCTCTGCCGAGCGACCGTGCAGGCCGAAGGCGTCGCGGTCGCCGCGGACCAGCCGGACCGCGTGGTCGGGGGTGACTCGGGCCAGTGCGCTGCCCGATGGTCCGAGCACGGTGAGCCCGGTGTGGCAGAGCAGCTCCTGGGCACCGGGGTGGACCAGCCGGCCGGTCTCGTACAGCGCCGACATCTGGGCGTCGTTGACCTCGAGCTCGGCCATGCCGGTCCAGCCGCTGTCGACGGCCAGCTCGGCGCGGTACTCCTCGGCCTCGAGGCCGACGGCCGAGGCCTTGACCCGCATCGGCAGGTCCTTGCTGACGACGGTGACCAGCAGGCCCTCGTCGGCCAGGTTGCGGGCCACGGCCAGGATCCGGGTGTCGTTGTCACCCAGCCGGAACCCCGCGGGCAGCGAGGAGACGTCGCTGTGGTTGAGCTCGACTCGCAGCGTGCCGCCGTCGGGGCCGACCGGGACGGGTCTGCTCAGGCCGCCGTGCTCGACCCGCAGGTCGTCCAGCAGCCGCAGCGCCTCGCGGGCGAAGTAGCCGAGCTCGGGATGATGCCGCTTGCCCTCCAGCTCGCTGATCACCACGACCGGGAGCACGACGTCGTGCTCGGCGAACCGGACCATCGCGCGCGGGTCCGACAGGAGCACCGAGGTGTCCAGGACATAGGTCTTCACCATGGTTCGCGAAGCGGTGGTCGCGGGACGGACCGGTGCTGCAGAGCGGGTGCGCGTGCTCGTCGTCATTGTCGACTCCCCTGCTGGCGCGGGTCGCACGCGCCGTGGCGGTGGGTTGACCGGGACCGGGCCCCGAGCGCTGTGGCGTGGGACCGGTGCCGGCCCCCCGCCCAGAGCACTCGCTCCATCTGGTGGGCCTCCCGAACGAGGACGGACGTCCTGCGTCGAGGACGACGCTATGGCGCGCTGCCACCTGGTCCGCAGAGGCGCGCGGCGTGTCCGACAAAGGCGGTCGGTCCTAGCGCTCGATGGGCCG
Source organism: uncultured Actinomycetota bacterium (assembly GCA_963781115.1). GTDB lineage: Bacteria > Actinomycetota > Actinomycetes > Actinomycetales > Dermatophilaceae > Ornithinicoccus. Next base: position 498,660 of record CAWADV010000003.1, on the reverse strand, counting down.
GAGGTGGTGGACTGGGGCCATGTTCGACTCGGTGCTCGGTCTGCCACTGCATCCGCTCGTGGTCCACGCAGTGGTCGTCCTCGGCCCGCTCGGGGCGCTCGCGGCGCTGGCGTATGCCGCTCGGCCGGCCTGGCGGACCGCGCTGCGATGGCCGGTCCTGGCGTTGGCCGTGATCACCGGCGTGAGCGCCGTCGTGGCCGCAGCCAGCGGAGAGGCCCTGCTGCTGCGGCTCTCCCAGGACAGCAGCACCAGCGCCGAGGAGTTCGCCCTGGTCGCCCGACACGAGTCGCTCGGGGAGACCACCAGGCTCGCCGCGCTGCTGTTCCTGGTCGTGGCCGTGGTCTGCGTGCAATGGGTGCTGCGCCCTGGGGCGGTGCCTCGCGGCGCGCTGCCGGTCTCGGCGACCGTCGTGCTCGGACTGACCGCGGTCTGGGTCCTGGTGCAGATCGCGCTGACCGGACACGCGGGCTCCGCAGCCGTCTGGTCCTGAACGTCCCGCGGCTCAGCTGCCGTAACGTCGCTCGCGCTCGGCGTAGGCACGCAGCGCGCGGAGGAAGTCGACCTTGCGGAAGTCGGGCCAGTAGGCCTCGCAGAAGTAGAACTCGCTGTGGGCGCTCTGCCAGAGCAGGAACCCGCCCAGCCGCTGCTCACCACTGGTCCGGATGACCAGGTCGGGGTCGGGCTGCCCCTTGGTGTAGAGGTGCTCGGCGATGTGGTCGATGTCCAGGGTCTGCGCCAGCTCCTCCAGCGAGGTCCCGCGGTCCGCGTGCTCGGCGAGCAGCGAGCGCACCGCGTCGGTGATCTCACGACGTCCGCCATACCCGATGGCGACGTTGACCAGCATGCCCTTGACGTCCTCGGTGTCGCGCACGGCGTCCAGCAGAGTCTGCGCCGTCTGTGCAGGGAGCAGGTCGGGGGCGCCGACGAGGTGGATCCGCCAGCGCCGCTGCGCCGCCAGCTCGGTGACCACGTCGGCGATGATGTGCAGGAGCGGCTCGACCTCGCCCGGGTCGCGCTCGAGGTTGTCGGTGGACAGCAGCCACAGCGTGACCACCTCGACGCCGGCCTCGTCGCACCACTGCAGGAGCGGCTCGATGTTGTCGGCCCCGGCACGGTGACCGTGGGCCGAGTCGGCACCACGCTGGCGAGCCCAGCGCCGGTTGCCGTCGAGCATCACGCCCACGTGCCGCGGCAGCCGGTCGGCGGGGAGGTGACGGCGCAGCGAGCGGTTGTATGCCCGGTAGAGCAGGGCCCGCGGGGAGCGCATGTCGGCCAACCTACCCCGCTGCCCTGAAGAAGCCCTGGGTGCGACGCAGCCGCTCACCGCAGGCAAACCTACGGTTCCGTAACCTACGCAATCGTAGGTTACGCTAGGACCATGCCCCATCCCGTCACCGACCTCGGCGAGGCCGCCGGCCATCTCGCCGACGCCGTCAAGCCCCGCCTGCGCGGCTGGCTGCACCTGGGCACGGCCCCGCTTGCTCTGGCCGCCGGCATCGTGCTGGTGGCGCTCGCCCCGACCGGGGAGTCCCGGCTGGCCGCGGCGATCTTCACGGTCACCGCCGTCCTGCTGTTCGGCACCTCGGCGCTCTACCACCGCGGCACCTGGGCGCCCCGGACCAACCGGCTCCTCAAGCGGCTCGACCACGCCAACATCTTCCTCATCATCGCCGGCACCTACACCCCGTTCGCACTCCTGCTCGCTGCCCAGCAGCCAGGGGAACACGCTGCTCTGGCTGGTCTGGGTCGGCGCGCTGGCCGGTGTCGCCTTCCGGGTGTTCTGGGTGGGCGCGCCGCGCTGGCTCTACACCCCTGTCTACGTGGCACTCGGCTGGGTCGCGGTCTTCTACCTGCGGCCGATGCTCGAGACGGGTGGACCTGCGGTGGTGTCGCTGATCGCGGCGGGCGGCCTGCTCTACACCCTCGGCGCGGTCGTCTACGGGTTCAAGCGGCCGAACCCCTCACCGCGGTGGTTCGGCTTCCACGAGGTGTTCCACGCGTTCACCGTGGCCGCGTTCGTCGCCCACTACATCGCCGTGTCGATGAGCGTCTACGGGTCGGCGACCACCGGCGCCTGAGCCTGGCTCAGGCGGGAGGGTCCGCCACGTCGCCGGTGCCGTCGGCGGCGCCGCTGGTCCCGGAGGCGGCGTCGCGGTCGGCCTGCTCGCGCTCCAGCCGGTCCTCCTCGCGCCGCTTCATCCGGCGCAGCCTGCGGGTCAGGTCCCAGCCCAGGAACCAGACCGTCAGGGCGAGCCCGAACAGCACGAGGAAACCGCCCAGCCCGGCGGTGAGCTCGACCCCGGTGTCGTTCACGACTCCACCCCCGCCGTGCGCCTGGCCGGCGTCGGCAGCGGACCGCGGTAGGCCAGGTGCAGGGCACCGCCGTCCTCGCGCGTGGGCTCGGTGCGGCCGAGCCGCTCGAGCTCCGCCTCGCCGCGCTCGCGCAGCCCGGCGAACAGGTCGTCCTCGGGCAGCGTGACGGGGACCAGCGACTGAGCCAGCTCGAAGTCCTCGTGCGGGTGAACCCGCCGTTGCAGGTCCAGCGGGACGACGAACCAGTTGCCGTCGGGGTCGACCTGCGTGGCGTGTGCGCGCAGGGCGTCGTCGCGGACGGTGAAGTAGTCGGCGCAGTCGATGTGAGTCTGCACGGTGCGCTGGGGCCAGCTGTCGATCGCCTTGATCCACTCGGCGTAGGGAGACTCCAGCCCCTCCTGTTCCATCGCCGTGTGCAGGTCGCGCATCCGCAACGCTGACCAGCCGTTGTAGTAGAGCTTCTGCGGCTGCCAGGGCGGGCCGGCGTGGGGGTAGGCCGCCGGGTCGCCGGCCGCCTCGAACGCCGCCACCGAGACGGTGTGGGTCATCACGTGGTCCGGGTGCGGGTAGCCGCCGTTCTCGTCATACGTGGTCATCACGTGCGGTCGGAACCGGCGGATCTCGCGGACCAGCGCCTCGGTGGTCACCTCCAGCGGCTCGAGCGCAAAGCACCCGTCAGGCAGCGGTGGCAGCGGGTCACCCTCGGGCAGGCCCGAGTCCACGAAGCCGAGCCAGCTGTGCTGGACGCCCAGGATCTGAGCAGCCGCGGCCATCTCGCGGCGACGGACATCGGCCAGGTCGCGCTCGATCATCGGGTCGTGCTTGAGCTTCTCGTTGAGCACGTCGCCACGCTCGCCCCCCGTGCAGGAGACGACCAGGACCTCGACCCCTTCGGCTGCGTACTTGGCACACGCCGCGGCACCCTTGCTCGACTCGTCGTCCGGGTGCGCGTGAACGGCCATGAGGCGAAGGGCGAAGGACACGTGCGAGCTCCTGGTGTTGCGCTCTGGCCGGCCGCGTCCCGGGAGGACGCAGGCCCCGGCACCGGCGGTCAGCGGATGTGACGGACAATGGAAGCAGCCGCAGCACCGCGGCCAGGTCACCCATCCTCTCACTCGACAGGCGCACCGATGACGTCCCCGTCCCCCCTGACCCCCGTCGCCCCGACGCGTGGGCCCGCCGGGGACGAGCAGCGACGTCGCCGGTTCTGGTGGGTGTTCGGCACCCTGGGGGTGCTGGCCATGTCTGCGGTGGCCATCTGGTTCGGGATCGCGGCCAGTGCCGGGGTCAGCTGGACCAACACCGGGTATGTCGTCGTGGACGAACAGCAGGTGCAGGTGAGGTTCGACCTCGTGCGCGACCCCTCCCGCGCCGTCAGCTGTGTCCTGGAGGCACAGGACGAGCGGCATGCCGTCGTCGGCGCGACGACCGTGGTCGTGCCCGCCGAGGCGAGCAGCCCCTCCCGGCATATCGAGACCGTGCGGACCGCCACGCTCAGCGTCACCGGGTATGTCGACACCTGCGAGTACGCCACCCCCTGACTGTCCACAGCCGACCGCCAGCGGAGGCGCCTGCGCGCCAACCTTGCTAGACTGACGGTTTACGCAGGTCCGGGCTTGGTGGTCCGCAGGCGCCCCAGGTGCCCCACGAACCGCCTCACCGCCCGGGCCTCCTGCTTTGGCCGTCCCACGACCTCTCACCCGTCTCGACGGGTGAGTCGTCGCAGGTCGTGCCGAGACCCGCATCACCAAGGAGTGATCGACCGTGACCGACACCGCCAACTCGGCGACCAGCTATCTGACCAAGGAGGCCTTCGAGCGCCTCCAGTCCGAGCTGACCCACCTGACCGGTGAGGGCCGACACGACATCGCCCGCCGCATCGAGGCGGCGCGCGAAGAGGGCGACCTCAAGGAGAACGGCGGCTACCACGCGGCCAAGGAGGAGCAGGGCAAGATGGAGGCCCGCATCCGCCAGCTCGTGCACGTCCTGGACCACTCCACGGTGGGCGAGGCGCCAGCCGCCAGCGACGTGGTCGGGCCCGGCATGGTCGTCACGGTCGAGATGTTCGGCGAGACCGAGAGCTTCCTGCTGGGCAGCCGCGAGATCCTCGACGGGACCGACGACCTGCACGTCTACAGCGAGAAGTCGCCGCTCGGTGCCGCGATCCTGGGCCGGTCATCGGGTGAGACCACGTCCTACACCGCCCCGAACGGCACCGACGTCGAGGTCAAGATCCTCTCGACCGTGCCCTACACCGGCTGAGCGCTCACACCCCGGGCTGCACGGAGTAGCCCTGGTCGCGCAGCTCGGCCAGCACCGCCTCTGAGTGCTGGCGCCCCTCGGTCTCCACGGTCAGGGCGATCTGCACCTCGTGGACGCGCAGGCTGGTCGTGGTGCGGCCGTGGACGACCTCGAGCACGTTGGCCCGGCTCTCCGCGAGTGCGGCCAGCAGGCTGGCCAGGGACCCCGGCCGGTCCGGCACCGTCACCCGGAACTGCAGGTAGCGGCCGGCCACGGTCAGCCCGGTGCGGATGATCCGGAGCATCAGCAACGGGTCGATGTTGCCACCGCTGATGACCGCGACCACTGGCCCCTCGCGCCCGTCCAGGTCGGCCAGGCCGTCGACGGGCGCCAGGCCCCGGGCCCGTCCGCGGTCCATCAGGTGCGCGACGGCGGCGGCACCGGCCGGCTCGACGACCTGCTTGGCGCGCTCCAGCAGGTAGAGCAGGGCGCGAGCCAGGGAGTCCTCGGGCACCGTCTCGATCCCGTCGACCAGGTCGCGGACCAGCCCGAACGGCACGTCCCCCGGCCGGCCGACGGCGATCCCGTCGGCCATCGTCGACATCGACGCCAGGGCGACGGGGTGCCCTGCCGACAAGGACGCGGGCCAGGCCGCCGCCTGCTCGGCCTGCACGCCGAGCACCCGCACGGAGGGCCGCTGGGCCTTGACCGCCGTGGCGATGCCGGCGAGCAGCCCTCCCCCGCCCGTGCAGACGACCACTGTGCTGACGTCGGGCACCTGGTCGAGAATCTCCAGGCCGCAGGTGCCCTGCCCCGCCACGATCGCCGGGTGGTCGAACGGCGGGATGAAGACCGCGCCGGTCTCCTCCTGCTCCTGCAGGGCCCGAGCGATGCAGTCGTCGATCGTGGTGCCGACCTGCTCGACGGTCGCGCCGTAGCCACGGGTCGCCATCAGCTTGGGCATCGCCGCGCCCTGAGGCATGAACACGGTCGCCGCGATGCCGAGGATGCGCGCCGCCAGCGCCACCCCCTGCGCGTGGTTTCCGGCACTGGCGGCCACCACGCCGCGGGCGCGCTCCTCCGGGCTCAGCCCGACCATCCGGGTGTAGGCGCCGCGGATCTTGAACGACCCGGCGCGCTGCAGGTTCTCGCACTTGAGGTGGACCGGTGCGCCGACCAGGTCGGTCAACGCCTGGCTGAACTGCATCGGCGTCGGCTCGATGACCCCGGCGAGCACCTCCCGGGCGGCTCGGATGTCTGCCAGCGTCACGGACGGTGCCTCTGCCACACCGGCACCCTAGTCCGTGGTCAGGACCCTGGTCAGGACCCGTCGTCGACACCTGGCGGGCGACCGCGCAGGCCAGTTCCGGGTGACCGGCTGCCACGAGGCCCACCGCAAAGAGCAGGGAGGCGGTGTCGGTGCCCGTGGCGGCGTGGGCTGGTGGGCGCCAGCCGCCGCCGTGGTCGGCGAGCACGCTGCGCAGCACTCCGGTCGCCTGGTCGGGGCGGGCATGCCGCAGCACTCCCCCGGAGCCCACGAGGTGACGCACCTCGACCAGGGGGCGCGGATGCTCCCCGGGGTGCCCTGGCCGGGCGTGCCGGCGGACGGCGACGACGGCGGCGGTGCGGGCCAGGGCGAGGTCCGCCGCCCATTCCGCGTCGGTCTGCGGCAGCCGGCCCGGGTCGTCCCGCACCGCCCCCGCCCATGCCGTCAGCGCCTCGTGAGGGACCGCCGGGTCGGCCAGGGCCTCGGCGCGGCCGGCCAGCACCACCTCGGCGGCGTTCCACCGCATCCCGAGGTCGCCCTCGACGGTGCGTGCGTGCCAGAGCGTCTGCACCACGTCCTTGCGCAAGGAAGCGTCCTCGCCTCGCGGGGTGAGGACCGAGTAGACGTCGGTCGTGGCTCCCCCGATGTCGACCACCATCACGTCCTGCCCGCTCACCTGCGCCAGCACCTCCACACCGGTGAGTACGGCATCGGGGGTCGCCGCCCGGACCAGCCCGGCGAACAGCGGCCCCCGGGAGAGGCCCTTGCCCCCGATGACGTGCCGCAGGAAGACCTCCCGGATCGCCGACCTCGCCGGCCCGGCGTCGACCACGCCGATCCGCGGGAGCACGTTGGCGGTGGCGGTCACCGTACGCCCGGAGGTCTGCAGGACGTCGGTGGCCTCGTCGCGCGCCTCAGTGTTGCCGGCGAGGACGACCGGGGGTCGCAGTCTGGCGCGGGCGAGCCGGCGGGCGTTGTGCAGGAGCACCTCCGCATTGCCGCCGTCAGTGCCTCCGACCAGCAGCACGACGTCCGGTCTGGACTCCCTGAGCCGTGCCACGCCCTGGGTGGTGAGCTCCCCACCACTGACGTGGACCACCTTGGCCCCGGCCGACAGGCCGACCCGTCGGCCGGCCTCGGCCGTGACCTCCGGCTCATAGCCGACGACGGCCAGCCGCAGTCCGCCCCCGGCACTGGAGCAGAGGAGGACCCGTTCCGCAGACTCGGCCGCGACCTCCGGCACCTCCAGGCCTTGCCCCAGCAGGTCCGCTCGGGCGGCACGGACTCCGTCGAGCACGTCGGTCTCGACCGTGGTCCGATGCGCGGCCCGACCCAACAGGGCCCCCGTCACGCCGTCGAGCAGGACCGCCTTGGTGAAGGTGGAGCCGACGTCCACGCAGAGCACCGGGTCTCCCGCCCCGGCCATGAGCCGCTTCCCCGCGGCCGATCCGGACGACGGCTGGGCGGTCAGGACACCAGCCGCCAGATGACCATCGCGACCAGCAGCACCGCACCGGCCGCCATCGCGACCAGGCCGGCCAGGATCTTGGTGCGTCCGGCATCCCGGTCCGGGCCTGGGCCGTCGACGCCGAAACCGAGCTCGGTGCCGATGTCCAGGGTCCCCGGCGGACCGCCGAAGCCGCCCTTGACGCCGATCTGCGCGCGGGCCTCCTGCTGCTCCTTGCGGCCCCAGGCCCACAGCGCCAGGCCGAGCAGCACCAGCAGCACCGGGAGCCCGAACCGGGTGACGGACTGCCCACCGGACCAGCCGGGCTCGGCTGCCGCCACGCCCATGGCAACGGCCACGCTCACCATCGAGGTCATGAGTGGCACCGTGCCACAAGTCGAGTCCCGATGCACGTCTGGCCAGCGGCACGGCATACCCGGCCCGTCGTGGGTGTTGACCGACTCATGCGCACCGCTTCCCCCCACATCTCCCGCCCGCTGCCCGGTCGCCCGGAGCCGCTGCCCACCACCGCCACGACGCACACCGTGCTCGGCACCCCGCTGCACGGGCCATGGCCGGAGGGCACCGAGGTCCTGTATGTCGCCATGGGCTGCTTCTGGGGCGCCGAACGGCTGTTCTGGACCCTGCCGGGAGTGCTCACCACCGCAGTCGGCTACATGGGCGGCGTGACGCCGAACCCGACCTACGAGGAGACCTGCACGGGGCGCACCGGCCACACCGAGGCCGTGCTCATCGCCTACGACCCCACCGTCATCGCCGCGGAGGAGCTGCTCAAGGTGTTCTGGGAGAACCACGACCCGACCACCCAGGACCGTCAGGGCAACGACGTCGGCACGCAGTACCGTTCGGCGGTCTACTGGAGCACCGCCGAGCAGGAGCGCGCCGCGCGGGCGACGCACGACGCGTTCCAGCAGGTGCTCACCGACCGCGGCTACGGCACGATCAGCACCGAGCTGGCCCCGGCGCAGGCGGCCGGCACGTTCTACTACGCCGAGGACTACCACCAGCAGTACCTGCAGAAGAACCCCGGCGGCTACTGCAACCACGGACCCAACGGCCTCACCTGCCCGATCGGCCTGCTCCGCCAGGACGAGCTCCCGGCGCAGCAGGACATCCTGCCCGGACGCTGAGGCCGGCTGAGTTCAGCCTCGGGCGGGTTCCTGTGTTCTCATAGTCTGACCCCTGCTGTGCACGCCCACGCCCTTATCCAGACCGAGGTTCCGTTGACCGGCAACATCACCTTCCGCCATCGCGACACGGCCGTCCTCTCGGTCGTGGCCGTCGACGCGCCCGTCGTGATGACCTCGGCCGAGTTCGACGCGCGGATCGGCGACTCCTACGCCCGCAACGGACTGCTGCCCGGGATGCTGTCCCGTCTGGCCGGCATCCAGGAGCGGCGCTGGTGGCCGGTCGGCACCAGCTTTGTCGACGGGGCGATCGAGGCCGGGGCCAAGGCGCTGGCCCAGGCCGGTGTCGACCCGGCGAGCGTGGGCCTGCTGATCAACACCTCGGTCAGCCGCGACCACCTCGAGCCCTCGGTCTCCGTGCGCATCCACCACGAGCTCGGGATGGCCTCGCACTGCCTCAACTTCGACCTCACCAACGCCTGCCTCGGCTTCGTCAACGGCATGCAGCTGGCCGCCACGATGATCGACGCCGGCACCATCGACTACGCCGTCGTCGTCAACGGCGAGGGCTCGCGCGTCCCGCAGGAACGCACCCTGGAGCGGCTCTCCTCACCCACCGCCACCGCGGACGACCTGCAGAGCGAGTTCGCCACGCTCACCCTGGGCAGCGGGGCCGCCGCGATGGTGCTGGGTCGGGCCTCGGAGCACCCCGACGGCCACCGCATCGTCGGCGGGGTCTCCCGTGCCGCGACCGAGCACCACGGGCTCTGCGTCGGCGACTACGACCGGATGTCGACCGACGCCCAGGGCCTGCTGGTGGCCGGCATGCAGCTGGCCCAGGACCTCTGGGCCGACGCGGCGCAGGAGTTCGACTGGCAGGACATGGACCGGTATGTCGTGCACCAGGTCTCCCAGGTGCACACCCAGCGCACCGCCCAGGTCCTCGGGCTGCCCCTGGACAAGATCCCGCTGACCTTCCCGATGTTCGGCAACGTCGGTCCCGCCGCCGTGGCGATCACGCTGGCCAAGGAGGCCGAGGAGCTGGACACCGGCGACCGGGTGCTGATGATGGGCATCGGCTCCGGGCTGAACATGACCTGCCTGGAACTGACCTGGTGATCACTCCGCCGCAGGCCATGCTGGACGGCCTGCCCGGAGTCGACCCGCAGTGGTCGCGGACGGTCGTCTCCCCCGACGCCGAGGGCGTCGACCGCGCCTGGCACGTGCTCGACACAGGCCCGCTGATGGCGCGCGACGGGGTCGCGGTCGTCGGCACCGTGCTCTGTGTGCACGGCAACCCCACGTGGTCCTACCTGTGGCGTCGCGTGCTGGAGCAGGCACCTGCTGGCTGGCGGGTGGTCGCCGTCGACCAGCTGGGGATGGGCTGGTCCGAACGGCACCGGGACGCCCCGCCGGCTGGCCCAGCGGGTCGACGACCTGGACCGCCTCACGGCGACCCTGCAGATCACCGGGCCGGTGGTCACCCTGGCCCACGACTGGGGCGGGCCGGTCAGCCTGGGCTGGGCGCAGCGCCATACCGACCGGCTCAGGGGGGTGGTGCTGACCAACACCGGCGTGCACCAGCCCTCCGACGTCGCGCCACCGCTGGCGATCCGGGTGGCCCGCAGCCCGGCCCTGCTCGACCTCACCTGCCGGCGCACCCCGGCCTTCGTGCGCGCCACGACCGCGCTGTCCCGGCCCGCCCTGCCGCGACCGGTGCGCGACGCCTTCGCTGCGCCATACGCCACCCCGGCACGGCGTGACGCGGTCCGCGACTTCGTCGCCGACATCCCGTTCGAGACCGGCCACCCCAGCCGCGCGACCCTGGACGCGATCCGGGACGGGCTGGCTGACCTGGCCGACGTGCCGGTCCTGATGGTGTGGGGACCGGACGACCCGGTGTTCTCCCGGCGCTACCTCGACGACCTGCTGGCCCGGCTGCCGCACGCCGACGTCCATCGGTATGACGGCGCGTCGCACCTGGTGCTCGAGGACCGCCCCGAGGCGGTCCGACTGGTCTGGGACTGGGTCGGGCGTCTGGACGCCCTCACGACGGCGCCCGACGCCGGGACGGACCCCTCAGCAACCCCCGGGCGGTCGGCTGTCGAGCCCGTCCCCATCCGCGTCGACCGGACCGACCCGTCGCGTCCGGCCGTCGTCGAGCTGGGTGGCGGCGGGCGGCGGATCGATGCCGGCGCGCTGGCCGACCAGGTCGACGCCGTGGCGCGCGGTCTGGCGGCTGCCGGGGTGCGGCCAGGACAGCGGGTCGCCGTGCTGGTCCCCCCGGGCATCGACCTGACCACCCTGGTCTACGCCGTCTGGCGCCTGGGCGCTGTGGTGGTCGTCGCCGACGCGGGCCTGGGCCTGGCCCGGCTGGCCGGGGTCCTGCGAGGCGCCGCGCCGGACCACGTCGTCGCCGTGCCAGCGGGGCTGGCCTTGGCCCGGGTGGGCCGAGTGCCGGGCCGTCGCCTGCCGTTCGACGCCGCCGGGGTCGCGGACCTTGTTCACCGCGGCGCCGGGACCCAGCTGCCTGCGGAGGACGTGGTCGGCCCGATGGCCGACGGTGCCGTCCTGTTCACCTCGGGCGCGACCGGGCCACCCAAGGGCGTGGTCTACACCCGGCGCCAGCTGGGCGCCCAGGTGGCGCTGCTGCGCGACACCTTCGACCTGCTGCCGGGTGAGCGGTTCGTGGCCGCGTTCGCGCCGTTCGCGCTCTACGGTCCGGCACTGGGGCTGACCGCCGCGGTGCCCGACATGGACCCGACCGCGCCGGACACCCTCACCGCAGCCGCTTTGGCCGACACGGTGGCGGCGGTCGACGCCACCTGCTTCTTCGCCTCCCCCGCGGCCCTGCGCAACGTCGTCGCCACCGCGGCCGGGTTGTCCGACACTCAGCGCGCCGTGCTCGGCTCCGGGCGGCTGCGCCTGGTCCTGTCGGCGGGAGCGCCCGTGCCGGTCGACCTGCTGCTCCAGGTCAAGGAGCTGCTCCCCGGCGCCGCCACGCACACCCCCTACGGCATGACCGAGGCGCTGCCGGTCGCCACCACCGACCCCACCACCGAACCGGCCGAGGGGCCCGGCGTCTGCGTCGGCCGGCCAGTGCCGGGAGTCGACGTGGCCCTGGCGCCGCTCGACGCCGGGGGACGCCCGTCGTCCCAGGGGCTGACCAGTCGGCCCGGGACCCTGGGCGAGATCACCGTCCGCGGACCGCACGTCAAGGACCGCTACGACCGGCTCTGGGGCACCCAGCAGGCCAGCGCCCAGCCGGTCGGCTGGCACCGGACCGGTGACGTGGGAGAGCTCGACCAGCAGGGCCGTCTGTGGGTCGCCGGTCGGCTGGCGCACGTCATCTCCACCACCGACGGACCGGTCACGCCGTATGCCGTGGAGCGAGCGGTCATGACCCTCCCCGAGGTCGCCCAGTGCGCCGTGGTCGGCGTCGGTCCGACGGGGCTGCAGCAGGTGGTCGCGGTGGTCGTGCCCCGCGACCGAGCCGCGCGGCTGCGCCTGGTCCTGGGCTCCCGTGAGGTTGCCGCGCTGGGGCCAGGACCGTCCGCGCTGGCTCCGCTGTCGCTCGCCGACGCCGTCCGGGCGGTGTCGCCGGTGCCGGTCGCGGCGGTGCTGCAGCGTGACTGGCTGCCGGTCGACATCCGGCACGCGGCCAAGGTCGACCGCCTGGAGCTGGCGGTGTGGGCGGCCGGCCTGCTCCACGGGCGCGGCGCCGCGCGCGACTTGCGCCGGAGCCAGGGCCAGGGGTCCGCGGGCCGCCGGCGGGCTCCCAGCCGCCGGGCCCGCTGATGCGCGTCCTGGTCACCGGCGCCAGCGGGCTGCTCGGCCGACATGTGGCCCGCGCTGCTGGCCGAGCGGGGCGACGACGTCACGGTGCTGCAGCGCCGTCCCGCCTCCACGGGGCTGCGCGAGGTGCTGGGTGACGTCGCCGACCCCGCGGCCGTGCGCGCTGCCCTGGGCGAGCGCCCGGTGGACGGCGTCATCCACCTGGCCGCCAAGGTCGACGTCGTCGGGGCGTGGCGGGACTTCGAGCGGGTCAACGTCGGGGGCACCAGGGCGGTGCTCGCCGGCGCGGCGGCAGCCGAAGTCCCCCGTGTGGTGCACGTCTCGTCGCCGTCCGTCGCGCACACCGGGGGCTCCCTGGTCGGCGCCGGCGCCGGGCCAGCCGTCCCGGCCCATGCCCGCGGCAGCTATGCCCGGAGCAAGGCTGCTGCCGAGCTGGTGGCGCTGGGGTCCGACCGGCCCGGCCTGCAGGTCACCGCCGTGCGCCCGCACCTGGTGTGGGGCCCGGGGGACACACAGCTGGTCGGGCGGATCCAGCAGCGGGCTGCCTCCGGCCGGTTGCCCCTGCTCGGCCCCGCCACGGCGCTGATCGACACGACCTACGTCACCAACGCCGCCGAGGCCATCGTGGCTGCGCTCGACCGCAGCGACCACGCACACGGCCAGGCCCTGGTCGTCACCAACGGCGAGCCACGGCCCGTCGGCGAGATGATCGCGGCGTTCTGCCGCGCCGGGGGCGTCCCGGTCCCCACGCGACACGTTCCTCCCCGGGTCGGCTGGCTGGCCGGGGCCCTGGTCGAGGGGGCACTCGCAGTCGCTCGGGCACTGCCCCGCGCGCCGCAGCCGACCGAGCCCCCGCTGACCCGGTTCCTGGCCGAGCAGCTGAGCACCGCCCACTGGTTCGACCAGCGGCAGACCCGCGCGGTGCTCCAGTGGACGCCGCGGGTGAGCATCGAGGCCGGCCTGCGCACCCTGGCGGCGCACCGTCAGTGAGGCCGGTTACCGTGGGCCGCCTGAGCAGATCGGGACCACACACCCCAGCGGGCGGTGACGCCGGCGGGCCGGGGGAGCACAGAGGGCGATGAGCAGAGCACGACGCGCCGCACAGGCCGCGGCCTACACCGGCGCGGCCGCGGTGTTCAGCGCTGCCGTCGGCTACGGCACGCTGCAGACGCAGGTGGCCATCGCCCGGCACGTCATCGGCGCGGACTCCGGGCCGGGGCTCGACGACGAGGGCACCTATGGCGCCGGGTTCGGAGACGCTTTCCGGCTGCTCGTCCTGGGCGACAGCACCGCCGCCGGCGTCGGCGCCGACCTCGCCCAGCACACTGTCGGCGCCACCGTGGCCACCGGCGTGGCCGCGCTGAGCGGCCGTCCGGTGGAGCTGCGCAACGTCGCCCGCAGCGGAGCGACCTCCCCCAGCTGCTCGCTCAGGTCGACCGCGGCCTGGCAGCGATGTCCGACCCGCAGGTCGCCGTCATCATGATCGGCGCCAACGACATCACCCACCGTCTCGACCAGCAGGCCGCCGTCCGGGCCCTGGCCGATGCCGTGACCCGGCTGCGCGATGCCGGAGCCGAGGTCATCGTCGGCACCTGCCCCGACCTGGGCACCATCCGGCCGATCCCGCAACCCTTGCGCGCGCTCGTCCGCCGTTGGAGCCGGTCGCTGGCCGCGCAACAGATCGTCGCCGTGGTCGGCGCCGGCGGACGCACCGTCTCCCTGGGCGACCTGATCGGACCGATGTTCCTCGAGCAGCCGGTGGAGATGTTCAGCCAGGATCGCTACCACCCCTCCGCCGCGGGCTATGCGCGCGCCGCCGCCGCCCTGTTGCCGAGCGTCTGCGACGCCCTGGGACTGATCACCATCGACTCCGGGCGAGACCCGGACCTGCGACGCGGTGAGCGGGTCGAGCCACTGGGCGCCGCGGCCCGCAGGGCGGCACACGACCCGGGCAGCGAGGTGACCGGGGCCGAGGTCGCCGGGTCCCGCTGGGGCGAGGTGGTGCGCCGAGCCCAGCTGCTGCGCCGTCACCGGGTCGCCGCCGGTACCGCCGAGCTCGACGACGCCGGTGCGGCACGGCCGGGCGACGACGCGCCGCCCGACCTCTCCGCCGCGGACGAGGCAGGCGAGGTCCACGACCTGACCGACCCGGCTCCTCCGCCGGACGCCGCGGTGTGACTCCCTAGACTCGGGGTCGCCGCCACCCACCCCCGGGCCAGGTCGGCGCCCGACCTGCTGTGGAGGACCCATGCCCGAGGCCGTCATCGTCGCCGCCGCCCGCACCCCGATCGGACGGGCCTTCAAGGGGTCGCTGACCACCGTCCGGCCCGACGACCTGGCCGCCGGAGTGATCGAGGCGGCGCTGGCGCAGGTCCCCGAGCTCGACCGGGCACTGGTCGAGGACCTCTACCTGGGCTGTGCCGAGCCGTGGGGCGAGCACGGGTCCAACATGGCCCGCGTGGTCGCGGTGCTGCTCGGTCTGGACGCCCTGCCCGGGGCCACGGTGAACCGGTTCTGCGCCTCCTCGGTGCAGACCACGCGGATGGCGTTCCACGCGATCAAGGCCGGTGAGGGCGAGGTCTTCGTCAGCGCGGGGGTGGAGTGCGTCTCGCGCTATGTCGACTTCGCCGGCGCTGGTGCCAGCAAGGCCGACTGGCAGAACCCGTTGTTCAGCGACGCCCGCGCCCGGACCGAGGAGCTGGCGCAGAGCAACCAGACCTGGACCGACCCCCGGCAGAGCGGGCTGCTGCCGGACGTGTATGTCGCGATGGGCCAGACGGCCGAGAACGTCGCGACTGCACGCGGGGTCAGTCGGCAGCGGCAGGACGAGTGGGGCGTGACCAGCCAGAACCGGGCCGAGGCGGCGATCGCGGCCGGCGTCTTCGACCGGGAGATAGCGCCCGTCACGCTGGCCGACGGCACGGTGGTCACCGCCGACGACGGCCCGCGCGCCGGGGTCACCCTGGACAAGGTCGCAGCACTGCAGCCTGTGTTCCGCGAGCAGGGCACGGTGACGGCCGGCAACTGCTGCCCCCTCAACGACGGTGCCGCGGCGCTGGTCGTCATGAGCGACGTGCGGGCGCGCGACCTCGGCATCACTCCCCTGGCGCGTGTGGTGGCGACGGGAGTGTCGGCGCTGTCGCCGGAGGTGATGGGGCTGGGCCCGGTCCAAGCCTCACGTCAGGCGCTGGCCCGGGCCGGGATGACGATCGCGGATATCGACCTCTATGAGATCAACGAGGCGTTCGCCGCCCAGGTGCTGCCCTCCGCCGACGACCTGGGGATGGACCTGGAGCGGCTCAACGTGCACGGGGGTGCGATCGCCCTGGGACACCCGTTCGGCTCCACGGGCGCCCGGATCAGCACGACCTTGATCAACGCGATGCGCACCCGCGACGTCCAGCTCGGCCTGGAGACGATGTGCGTGGGCGGGGGCCAGGGGATGGCCCTGGTGCTCGAGCGGCTGGCGTGAGTCCGGCCATGTCGGCGGCCTGGGGAAGACTGGCCCGATGAGCCAGAGCACACTGCGCATCGGTGCCCACGTGGCCCAGGACGACCCGATCGCCGAGGCTGCGGCCCGCGGCACCACGCTGGTGCAGTTCTTCCTGGGCAACCCGCAGGGTTACCAGAAGCCCGAGATCCGCTACCCCGGTGGCGCCGAGGCGCTGCGCGCCGACGCGGCGGCCGCCGGGGTCGACCTCTACGTGCACGCGCCCTACCTGGTCAACGTCGCGACCACCAACAACCGGATCCGGATCCCCAGCCGCAAGCTCCTGCAGCAGCACGTCGACGCCGCCACCTCGATCGGCGCTGCGGGGCTGATCGTCCACGGAGGGCACCTCAGTGCCGAGGACGACCCGGCTGTGGGGTTCGACAACTGGCGCAAGGCGATCCAGGCGACCAACCTCACGGTGCCGTTGCTCATCGAGAACACCGCTGGCGGCGACAACGCGATGACCCGCTACCTCGAGCGGATCGCCGGCGTCTGGGAGGCGATCAGCAGCGCCGAGGGGTTCGAGCAGGTGGGCTTCTGCCTCGACACCTGCCACGCCCACGCCGGCGGCAACAAGCTCGAGACGGTGGTCGAGGACGTCCTGGCGATCACCGGCCGGATCGACCTGGTCCACTGCAACGACAGCCGGGACGACTTCGACAGCGGCGCCGACCGGCACGCCAACTTCGGCGCCGGCCGGATCGACCCGGAGCAGCTGGTCGAGGTGGTCCGGGCAGCCGGCGCCCCGGTGATCTGCGAGACCCCGGGTGGGGCCGCTGAGCACCTGGCCGACTTCGCCTGGCTCCGCGACCGTCTCTGACCCCCGCAGCCCAGCGCCCTCCCCACCCCCCGCCATACCCCTCCCCGACCCCTCGCGGTGTCGTCCCAGCTTTATCGGGTGACCCGATAAAACCCCGCTTGACCCGACTCTGCTTCTGGGGTGAAGCAGGGGTTTATCGGGTCACCCGATAAACCCGGTGGTGCTGCCAGGTCGAGCCGGTGCAGGGTCGAGGGAGCGTCGCAGGGCGACGAGGCGGCTGGCGATCAAGTCGGGCAGCAGGCCGGCAGCCAGCGCGTCGAAGACGATGACCCGCAGCTGGTCCCCCAGGACGGCCGGCCCCAGGTCGGGAACGGGGTCCGCCCCCACCGCCAGGGCCACAGCGGTCTCGTCGGCCAGCGCCTGCACCACACTGCGGACTCCGGCAGACGCAGCGAGCGCGTGGTCCAGGGGCAGCTGTTGCCACCGCCGGACCACGCGCTCGAGCTCGACGCGCACCCCGTCCTGCTCGTCGGCAGGCACGGGGCTGCTCATCAGTCGCTGTTGAGGATGCTGAACAGCCGCAGGAACTCGATGTAGAGCCAGACCAGGCTCGCCACCAGTCCGTGACCCATCAGCCAGGAGTACTTCTCCGGGGCACCGGCGCGCACGCCGCGGTCGATCGAGTCGAAGTCAACCGCCAGGGAGTAGGACGCCAGGCCCACGCCGAGCACCGAGACCAGGATGCCCAGGGTGCCCATTCCGTAGATGCCCCGGCCATCACCCAACCCGGCGAAGCTGGCGCCCAGGTTGACCAGCAGGAAGACCAGGTAGCCCATCGCGGCCATGCCGAAGATCCGGCGCGACTTGCTGGTCACCTTGATGAAGCCGACCTTCCAGGCGATGAACATGCCGGCGAAGGTGGACAGCGTGGCCAGGACCGCCGTGGAGACGATGCCGTCGTAGTAGGTGTTGAACGTGACGCTCACCGCGCCGAGGAAGGCCCCCTGCAGGACGGCGTGGACCAGGATCAGCCCGACGTTGACCTTCTTGGAGAAGCCGATCACGAAGCTGAGCGCCAGCGAGCCGAACATCCCGGCCAGCCACACCGGCATCGCCAGGCTGGGCTGGTCGCCCACCACGAACCAGGCTGCCCCCGCGGTGGCGACGACGACGGCGAACAGGACCAGCGACTTCATCACGACGTCGTCCAGGGTCAGCCGTCCGGTCTGGGCGGGCCCAGCGGGGGCCTGCTGGTACATCTGCTCCAGCTGCTCCGGGCTCATCGACTCCGAGGCGCCGGGATAGCCCATCGGCACCTGCGGCTGTCCGGGAGCCGAGCCAAAGCTCTGCTGGCCGTAGCCCTGCTGGCCGTAGCCCTGCTGGGGCTGGGCCTGCGCCGTGGCCTGGCCGAAGCCGGCGTAGGTGCCCGACTCCTTGTCGATCCGTTTGAAGATGGGGTTGGTCGCCATGTCGCCTCCGTGGGTGCTGCGGCCGTTTGTCAGACACCACACTAAGCGTTCGGGGCATCGCCGATGTTCCCGCAGCAGTCGTGACCTGTTCAGTGTCGGTCAGCCCCGCTATCCTGCTTCTTTGCACAAACGTTCGCCCCGTGGGGGTCCGTGGTGAGGAGCTGGACGTATGTCGTGGGCCCTGGGTGACCGCAGGCGCCGCCTCGCCCTGACCGGCGCGATTTCCGTCGCCGTCCTGCTGGCGCCCGCCCTGAGCGCCGCGAGCGCACCCGTCACGGTCTCGGCCTCCGTCCCCACCGCGGCATCCGCTGCCCCCGCGGATGTGCCCGGCTATCCACGGCAGACGCTGCTCACCGAGCCGCCCGCCGATCCGGCCGACGCCGCGATCAAGCTCGGCCTGACGCCCTACCACGAGATCGCCCCTCGGCTCAACGCCCTGCAGGCCGGCTCCGACCGGGTCAGCGTCGAGGTGATCGGGCAGACGGTGACCGGCCGTGAGGTCTACTTCGTCACGCTGACCGCCCCGGAGACCTCGGCGCAGGCCCGTCAGCAGGAGCAGATGCGCACCCGGATCCTCGAGCAGTCGGCCCAGGCCGCGGGCGACCGGGGACTCGCGCGGACCTACAAGACGCCGATCTTCATCAACAACAACATCCACGGCAACGAGTGGGAGGGCACCGACGCCGCGCTGCGGCTGATCGAGGACTACGCCTCCAGTGACGATCCCACCGTGCTGCGGACGCTGCAGTCCTCGCGCATCTACCTCGTGGTGAGCATCAACCCCGACGGCCGGCATCGCCAGCACCCGGGTCAACGCCTCCGGCTTCGACATGAACCGGGACTTCATCACGGCCACCCAGCCCGAGGTCGTGGCCGTGCGCGACGCCTTGATCCGCACCCAGCCGATGGTGATGCTCGACCTGCACGGCTATGTCAACGGCACACTCATCGAGCCGACCACCCCGCCGCACGGGGAGAACTACGACTACGACCTGTTCATCTACCACGCCTATCCCAACGGGCTGGGGATGGAGCAGGCCATCCTCGACCTGGGTTACACCGCGGCCGACGGTGTCCAGCCACCGCAGATCCCGTTCCGGGACTGGGTCGAGGGCTGGGACGACTGGCCGCCGATCTTCACCCCGCAGTACGCCACCTACCACGGGGTCCTCGCCGCGCACACGGTGGAGATCCCGCTGCGGGTCAACAACGCCTCCTACACTGCTGCCCCCCGAAGAGCTGCGCCGGCGCTCGGCGATCAACACCGACGTCGCACAGGCCGCGATGGAGGCCTCGATCACCTACCTGACCACCCATCGCGAGCAGCTGATCGCCGACCAGATCGAGACGTTCAGGCGGGGCGAGGCCGGTGAGGACCAGCGGCCGGTGAGCGCGGTGCTGTTCCCCGAGATCGGTCCCGAGGACGTCTATCGGACCGAGTTCCCGCGTGCCTTCGTCATCCCCCTGGGCGACCGGCAGCGGTCGGCGCCTGCCGCTGCGCGCCTGGTCGACTACCTCATCGACAACGGCGTCGAGGTCACTCGTGCCCGGCAGGCTGTCGTCGTCGAGGGCCAGCGCTATCCCGCGGGCTCCTACGTCGTCGACCTGCACCAGCCCAAGCGCGGCGTGGCCAACGTCATCCTCGGACCGGGCACCGATATCAGCGGCCGGGTCGACGCGATGTACGACATCTCAGGCTGGAGCCATGGCCTGCTCTGGGGCGCTGACGTCGTCACCGTCCCCCCTGGCGCGCCCTGGCGCACGGTAGGCCGTGTCGTCGACCAGGCCGACCAGACCGGGTCGGTGACCGGGTCCGGCGACCTGGTCCTGCGCCTGGACGACCTGTCCGACATCGCGGCACTCACCGTGCTGCTCGACTCCGGCGTGGTGGTCAGCTGGCTCGACGACGGCTCGGTGCTCGTGCCGGCATCCGCGTCGGCCGAGGCGGCCCAAGTGGCTCGGGCAGAGGGCGTCACGTTCACGCCGGCTCCGGTCGGCAGTGGCGGTGCCGGGCAGCCGCTGGAGCAGCTGGTGGTCGCCGCCGCCGCCACCCCGCAGGAACGCTGGGCGCTGGGCGAGATGGGCATCGACGTGCGTCCCGTCTCGACCGCGATCCTCAACGACGGCTTCGACTGGTCCGGGGTGGACACCCTGTTCGTGTCCTCCGGGCTCAGCTGGGGGCAGCTGAACGAGCCGGCTCGGCAGGACCTGCGTGAGTTCTGGGCCGGCGGCGCAGGCCTGGTCGGCCGCGGCACGGCCGGCGCCTCGTTCAACACCGCAGCGGGACTGCTGACCGCCTCGGTGACTGCCGGTCGCGGCGACGCCAACGGGGTGGTGCGGGTGGACAGCGCGCAGGGGCCGATCACCGCTCGGGCGACCGCTCACACCTTCGTCTACTCGCCGCTGTGGTTCACCGGCCTGGGCGCAGAGGTGACCGTCGAGCAGTCCTACGCCACCACCGGACCGCTGGTCAGTGGCCACTGGAGGGCCACCGCGTCCGGGGCCGGTGGTCAGAGCGCCGCCCAGGGACAGCCGGTCATCGTCCGTGGTGTCGACGAGTCCGGGGCCGGAGTCGTCCTCTTCGGCTCCGAGCCGATGTTCCGGGCGCACCCCAAGGGTCAGTACGCGCTGGTGGCCCGAGCGCTGATCTGGTCGACCCTGCAGGACTGATCCGCTCGGTGCCCCCGACGGGGATCGAACCCGCACTGGGCCCCTTTTAAGGGGGCTGCCTCTGCCAGTTGGGCTACGGGGGCAGCGCCACGCTACCGGCGGGGCACGGGTCGGACACCCCCTGCCACCTGCGGAGGTTACCGATTTGTGACCTTTGACGAGATTTTCGGTATGCTCTGCACACCCACCTAACCCCACGGTGGGTCCCGTCGCGTCCGCCTAGTCTTGTCAGCGCGATCCGGGCCGATCACATCAACACCGCATGACAAGAGCGGGGGAACCACCTTCGGGAGAATTCCCTCGGGGCTAAGGTCAAGGCCGTCGTGACGGCCTCGACCCGGACACCTCACCAGTCCGAGCCCGACAGCTCACCTCGCAGGCAGTGGGAGGAAGTTCCCCGTGCACTCCACGCTGACCGGTCGCCATCGCGCGCCGTCCCGCATCTCCGTCAACTCTGCTCAGATCGTTCGCACGACCGCCGCCGTGGCAGGTGCGTCGGGGAGCATGATCGGCCTGGTCGGCGCAGCGGCGTCCGACGCTCCGCCGGCCCCGGCCCTCCAGGTGTCCACCGCCTCGCAGCTCAGTGGCCCGACCCTGGCCCGCGCTGTGGTCGACGCCGCGGCGCCCGTCGCCCTGGCGGCCGCCCCCGGGCAGCTGGCCACCGACCTGCGCGGTGCCGATCTGCTCTCGATCACACTGCCGACCGTCGCGGCACCGTCCGACCGCCCCGTCACGGCCGCCAAGGCGCCGAGCAAGCCGACCGCCGTGCACACCTACGGCGAGGCGGCATCCGGCTTCGTGGGTGTCACCCCGAAGCCTGTCGTCCAGCAGGCCGTGGAGCAGGCTGCGACCACCAGCGACAACACGCAGGGCGGCGCCGCTACGGTCTCGGCCACCAGCAGCCGCTCGAACACCTCGGCCAGCCGTTCGGTGACCCGGCCCGCGACACCGGCCAGGAGCGCCCCCGCCCCAGCGCCCGTCAAGAGCGCCCCACCGCCCGTCAAGAAGGCCCCAGCCCCGGCCCCCGCACCCCGCGGCGGCGCCGAGTCGGCTATCGCCTGGGCCAAGAACCACCTCGGCCTGCCGTATGTCGTCGGCGGCACCGGCCCCTCGGGATACGACTGCTCCGGCTTCGCCAAGTCCGCCTACGCCGCAGCCGGGGTCTACCTGACCCACGGCAGCGAGGCGCAGTACTACGAGACCAGCCGCGTCTCGCTGTCCAACATCCAGCGCGGCGACCTGCTGTTCTACAGCAACAACGGGTCCGCGTCGGGCATCTACCACGTGGCCATCTACCTGGGCGGCGGTCAGGTCATCCACGCCGCACGCGCCTGGGGCGGCGGCTTCAGCGGCAGCATGATCAGCGACATGAACTGGTCCCCCGGCATCTACTCCGCCGGTCGTCCCTGAGGCACGACGGGTCGATCCTGCGGCTCCGTCAGAGCGCCGCGATCACGGCGTCGAGCATCGGCTCGGTGAGCCGGCCGGTGAAGGTGTTCTGCTGGCTCACGTGGTAGCTCCCCAGGAGCTGCACCGGGCCTCCCGCTGAGGTCACCAGCTCGGACTTGGCCCCGTGGCCGAACCGTGGCGCGGGCCGGGGCACTGCCCAGCCCAGGGCTCGGGCGGCGGCCAGGGTCGCGGTCCAGGCGAGCCCGCCCAGCGCGAGGATGGAGCGCAGCCCGGGGGCGAGAAGCTCCAGGTCACGCTGCAGCCAGGGTGCGCAGGCCGAGCGCTCCTGCACGCTGGGCCGGTTGGCGGGTGGCGCACACCGCACTGCCGCCACGATGCGCACCCCCACCAGCTCGAGTCCGTCCCCGGCGTGCTCGCTCGTCGCTCGCGTGGCCAGCCCTGCGCGGTGCAAGGCGGCATAGAGCCAGTCCCCCGAGCGGTCACCGGTGAAGATCCGCCCGGTGCGGTTGGCGCCGTGGGCCGCGGGCGCCAGCCCGACGACCAGCACGTGCGCATCGGCGGGTCCGAAGCCCGCTCCCGGACGCCCCCAGTAGGGCTGGTCGGCGAACGAGGCGCGGCGTGCGGTGCACGCCACCTCCTCGCGCCAGGCCACCAGTCGCGGGCAGGCGCGGCAGACCGAGACCCGCGCGTCGAGGGCGTCGACGTCGGGGGCAGTCCTGGCCAGCCGCAGGACCGCGCGCGGGGTGCCGGCGACCGGCGTCGTCGGCGTCGCCAGGTCACCCGGCCAGCCGGTCCCGGGCGGCACCGGCGAGGTGAACAGCTCGCCGGTCACCGGATGTGGGTCGGCCACCTCAGTCTTGGGGCCCTGGCGCTGACGCCGGTCTGCGCAGCGACAGTGCGATGCCGTCGAGAATGTCGTGCTCGGAGGTGCGGACCGTGCGGAGACCCGCGTCCCCGGCCGCCGCGACGGCCTGCACGATGGTCCGCCAGATCAACGCTCCTGCACCGATGACGTCGACCCGGCCGGGGTGCATGAACGGCAGGGCCGCCCGCTCCTCCCGTGAGCGCCGCAGCAGGTCGGTCGCGGCTTGCACGACGTGCTCGACCGGCAGCTGGGCTCCGTGGATCCGCTCGGGTCGGTAGGAGTCGAGTCCCAGTGCGTGAGCCGTGACCGTGGTGACCGACCCGGCCAGCCCGACCAGGGTGCCCACACCGGACAGGTCGACCTGCTCGCTCGCGCGATGGATGGTCGGGGCGATCTCGGCCAGCGCCGCCCAGACCTCATCCTCGCTGGGCGGGTCGCTGTGCAGGTGACGTTCGGTCATGCGCACGCAGCCGATGTCGACCGACACGCTCTGCTGGACCGAGTCCGCGCCCCGCACGAGCTCGGTCGAGCCACCGCCGATGTCGACCACCAGGTAGGGCGCGGGCACCCCCGCCGCGCGCAGGTCACCGGTGGCTCCGGTGAAGCTGAGCAGCGCCTCCTCCTGCCCTGAGACCACCTCCGGAGACACGGCGAAGTCGGCGAAGGCGCGCTCGACGCCGGTCACGAACTCCTCCGCGTTCGCCGCATCACGTGAGGCCGAGGTGGCCACGAACCGGACCGCGTCGCACCCCTGGGCGCGGCACAGCGCGGCGTAGTCGGCGCTGGCCGCCAGTGTGCGCTCCATCGACTCCGGCGCGATGCGGCCGGTGGCGTCCACGCCACGGCCGAGCCGGACGATCCGCATCTCCCGGTGCACGTCGGTCAGCCCGCCGCGGTCGTCGAGATCCGCGACGAGGAGCCGGATCGAGTTGGTGCCGCAGTCGATCGCCCCGACCCTGGTCGTCGTCGGTGTGTCGTCCCTGCCCATCAGCCCTCCTGCTCTGCCTCGTCCGGTGAGTCGCAGCACCCACCCTCCCACCAGGGCGGCAGTGCAGCCACCGCGAGGTCGCCCAGCGGGTTTACCCCGGGGCCGGCCGCCAGGGAGTGTGCCACCAGCACGTGCAGGCACTTCACCCGGCTCGGCATCCCGCCGGCCGAGACGCCGTCGATCTGCGGTGGCCGGCCCAGCTCGGCACGCCTGGCCAGGTAGTCCTCGTGCGCGGCGGCGTACGCCCGAGCCAGGTCGGGGTCCTCACCCAGCCGCTCGGTCATCTGCCGCATCAGCCCCGCGCTCTCCAGCGTCGACACCGCGCCGGTGAGCCGGGGACAGGTGGCATAGAAGGTCGTCGGGAACGGAGTGCCATCCGGCAGGACGGGCAGCGTGCGCACGACGTCGGGGCACCCGCACGGGCAACGGTGCGCCACCGAGACCACGCCGCGCGGGGGGCGACCGAGCTGACGCTCGATGACCACGAGGTCTGCGGCGGTGGCCGGGTGGGTGCTCGGGGTACCCGGGTGGGCTGGCAGGCTCGAGGGGCCGGGGTGGTGTGGCGCGCTCAGCAGGTCGACGTGACGGGTGTCGCCAGGCGGCTCACCGGTCACCGGTGCCCTGCCCACCGGGGATGACGGGATCGCCGGTCTCGGGCAGCCCCTCGTTCGCGGTCTTGACCGACTCCCAGACCTCGCCATACCAGGGCCGGTGCTGGTGCACGTCGTTGGTGACCGCCGCCATCCCCGGCAGCGGCTCGGCGAGCTGCTCGCCGGTGTCGTCGAGCACGGTGAACGCCACCTCGCCGGGCTTGACGAAGCGCAGCCGCTCGCGGGCCTGCTGCTCCACGAAGGACCGGTCCTCAAAACGGGTGATCTGCTCCTGCAACGAGGCGATCTCGGTCTGCTCCGCCGCGATCTCCTGCTGGGTGCGGTTGATCTCCGCGCGCTGCTCGAGGTAGCCGCGCAGGGTCGGGGTGAGGAACAGGGCCAGGAAGAGCACCAGGACGACCAGGCCCGCCAGCCGCCACAGGTGGGGCGGGGTCTGCCGCAGGGCGGCTCCCGAGGCGCCGATGGCCTGCCCGGTCCTGGGTCGCTGGGTCGGCCGGCCGCTGGTCGGCCGAGTCTCCGGCCGGCCGGCCGCCCGGCTGGCCGGCCTGCGGCTGGAGTTGGCGCGGCCCGACGAGGCGGTACGGCCCGACGAGGCGGTACGGCCGGAGGCCGACCCGCCCGTCGCCGCGCCGCGGGACCCGCTCGCGCCCCCCCGGGGGCCTGCCCTGCGCTGGCTCATCGCAGGCTCAGACCTCCGCCGAGAAGCGCGGGAAGGCGCCGGCCCCGGCATACACGGCCGCGTCGTCCAGCTCCTCCTCGATCCGCAGCAGCTGGTTGTACTTGGCCACCCGCTCCGAGCGGGCGGGGGCACCGGTCTTGATCTGGCCGCAGTTGGTCGCCACGGCCAGGTCGGCGATGGTGACGTCCTCGGTCTCCCCGGACCGGTGGCTCATCATGCAGCGGTAGCCACTGCGGTGCGCCAGGTCCACGGCGTCCAGGGTCTCGGTGAGGCTGCCGATCTGGTTGACCTTGACCAGCAGCGCGTTGCCCGCGCCCTCGTCGATGCCGCGCTGCAGGCGCGTGGGGTTGGTCACGAACAGGTCGTCGCCGACCACCTGCACGCGGTGTCCCAGGCGCTGGGTGAAGGCGACCCAGCCCTCCCAGTCCTCCTCGTCCAGCGGGTCCTCGATGGAGACCAGGGGGTAGTCGTCGACCAGCTCGGCGTAGTAGTCGATCATCTGCGCCGAGGTCTTGGCGCCACCCTCGAAGGCATAGCCGTCGGCGGAGTGGAACTCGCTGGCGGCCACGTCCAGGGCCAGCGCGATGTCGGTGCCGACGGTGTAGCCGGCCTTGCCGATCGCCTCCACGATGAGGTCGAGGGCGGCACGGTTGGAGTCCAGGTTGGGTGCGAAGCCGCCCTCGTCGCCGAGCCCGGTCGCCAGCCCGCGCTCCTTGAGCACGCCCTTGAGCGCGTGGTAGACCTCGGTGCCCCAGCGCAGCGCCTCGCGGAACGAGCCTGCCCCGATCGGGGCGATCATGAACTCCTGGATGTCGACGTTGGAGTCAGCGTGCGAGCCGCCGTTGAGGATGTTCATCATCGGCACCGGCAGGATGTGGGCGTTGGGCCCGCCGACATAGCGGAACAGGGGCAGTCCGGCCGACTCGGCGGCGGCCTTGGCGACGGCCAGGCTCACCCCGAGGATGGCGTTGGCGCCCACCGAGCCCTTGTTGTCCGTGCCGTCGATGGCCAGCATCTCGTTGTCGACCAGCCGCTGCTCGGAGGCGTCGAAGCCGAGCAGCCGTGGCTCCAGGTCGTCCATCACGGCCTGCACGGCCTGCTCGACACCCTTGCCCAGATAGCGGGCCTGGTCGCCGTCGCGACGCTCCACCGCCTCGAAGGCGCCGGTGGAGGCGCCCGAAGGCACAGCGGCCCGGGCCACCGTGCCGTCGTCCAGGCCGACCTCGACCTCGACGGTCGGGTTGCCCCGGGAGTCGAGGATCTCGCGGGCGATGATCGCGTCGATGGCGGCCATGACAGTGCTCCTTGGAACGGGCGGACAACAGGCACTGCCGAGCCTAGCCGCCGGGGGTGGCGCAGCGGCCCGCGACGAGCCGAGACCGGGCCTCGGACTGGCGGTCAGTCCTGCTGCACGCTGCGCAGGAAGGCACGGAGCGCCGACGAGGGGTCGATGCCCTGCTCGCGGGCGTCCAGCACCACCGCCATCAGCCGGGAGGCCACGGTGCCGCCCGGGTCGCCGGCCGGGTCGCTCCCGGCCCGCTCGACCCGCTCCCGCAGCCACTGCTCCCGGTCCGCCCGGACCAGCCGGGTCACCACCTTGCGAGCCCTGGCCAGGTCCGGCAGGCCGGCGGGGATGCCGTCCAAGGGATGGTCCCGGTCGGGCTTCTCGGCGGCCTTGAGGGTCTCCCAGTTCGCCTCGACCGCCTCGCTCCCGGCGACCTCGACCCCGCCGAACACGTGCGGATGGCGGTAGACCAGCTTGTCCACGAGGCGTCCCGCGACGTCGTCGATGTCGAAGCCGTCTGGTGCCTCGGCTGCCACTCGCGCGTGGAAGAGCACCTGCAGCAGGACGTCGCCCAGCTCCTCGGCCAGGTGGTCGGCGTCGCCGGACTCGGCCGCCTCGACGGCCTCGTACGCCTCCTCGATCAGGTAGGGCACCAGGGAGGCGTGGGTCTGCTCGGCGTCCCAGGGGCAGCCACCCGGAGAGCGCAGCCGGTCCATCACCGCGACGGCGTCGAGCAGCCGGGCGCCCGGCGTGTCCCAGGAGGCGACCAGCACCTCGAGCTCGGGCTGCTCGGGTGTTCGCGCCACCCGCTCTGCCAGCGCGTCGGCCAGACCCGGGTCACCGTCAGGGCCACCGATCCAGACGACCAGCCGGTCAGCGGCCCGGCTCATCAGCTCGGCTGCCAGGGCTGTCGGTGACGCCGCGGGCTCGATCACGGTCACCGCGATCTCCGCGTCGCTGACGGCGCGGACCTGCGCCTGCTCGGCGTCCAGGGCCAACACGACGTCGGCAGCCTGCAAAGCCTGCCAGGCCGAGCGGGACAGCAGCCCCGGTGCCACGCGGGGCGAGGTCAGCAGCAGGGTCAGCCGTGGGGACACCGGCTCGCCGGCTGCTGGAGCGAGGTCGCGGGTGGGGGTCAGGAGCCGGCGTCCGGCGTGGCGGGAGTGATCCAGTCCGGCAGAGCCGGTGCGACCTGGGCTGAGGCCGGGTCCCACTGGCCATAGCGCGGGTTGATCTGGACGTCCAGACCGGCCAGCTCCTCCGGCGTGGGCGACTGACCGGCGGACTCCAGGTTGCGGCTGTAGAAGTCGTAGCGCACGTAGTCGATCAGCAGCGGCTCGGGCTCCTCGATGCCGGCCTGCCCGCGGATCGAGGCGACGATCTCCTCCTGGCTCAGCTCGAAGCCCTGGCCCACTGCCTTGGCATCGAGCACCGGCCCGCGGGCCAGCGTGTTGAGCAGTGCCCCGGGCTCGGTCGGGAGCACCGGCTGGAGCTGGAGCAGAGTGGCCTGCAGATCCCTCTCGCTGATCACCTGACCGTTGATGGTGGCTGCGGTGTCCAGCCCGCCACCGGCGCAGCCGCTCAGCGCCAGCGCGGCGGCTCCGACGGCGGCGGCCGCCGTGCGCCGGGCCAGGAGGGTGCCGGCAGCCGACTGCTGTGTCCAGGACGACCACGTCTTCACGGGCCCCATCATGCCAGCACCTCACGCACGAGCTGGGCGGCCCAGTCCAGCACCTCTCGATCGCGCAGCGGACGCCCGCCGACGCGTGCCGTGCGGGGGGCCGGCACCAGGATCGTGCGGGTCGTCGGCTTGATGATGGTGCCCGGATAGAGCCGGCTCAGCCGCAGCTGACGGCTCTCCGGCAGCGGACCGACAGGGGCGAACCGGATGCTGGACCCCTGCGCCGCGATGTCGGAGACGCCCGACGAGCGCGCCACGGTGCGCAGCCGCGCCACCTCCAGGAGGCTCTGCACGGCCGGCGGCGGGGCGCCATACCGGTCGCGCAGCTCGGCCTCGATCTCGCCCAGCTCGGCCTCGTCCTTGACCTGGGCCAGCTTGCGGTAGGCCTCCAGGCGCAACCGCTCGCCCGGCACGTAGTCGTGCGGGAGGTGCGCGTCGACGGGTAGCTCGATCTTGACCTCCGCCGGCGTCTCGTCCCGCTCACCCTTGAAGGTCGCCACCGCCTCCCCGACCAGGCGCACGTAGAGGTCGAAGCCGACGCCTTCGATGTGCCCCGACTGCTCGCCGCCGAGCAGGTTGCCGGCACCGCGGATCTCCAGGTCCTTCATCGCCACCGCGATGCCGGCGCCGAGGTCGGTGTGTGCCGCGATGGTCTGCAGCCGGTCCACCGCGGTCTCGGTCAGCGGCTTCTCGGGGGGATAGAGGAAGTAGGAGTAGGCGCGGTCGCGCCCGCGGCCGACCCGCCCCCGCAGCTGGTGCAGCTGGGACAGGCCGAGCTGGTCCGAGCGCTCGACGATCAGGGTGTTGGCGTTGCTGATGTCCAGGCCGGTCTCGACGATGGTCGTGCAGACCAGGACGTCGAAGCGCCGGTCCCAGAAGTCGACGACGACCTCCTCCAGCTGATGCTCGGCGAGCTTGCCGTGGGCGACCGCGATCCGTGCCTCCGGCACCAGCTCGCGCAGCCGAGAGGCGGCCTTCTCGATCGAGCTGACCTTGTTGTGGACATAGAAGACCTGGCCGTCACGCAGCAGCTCGCGCCGGATGGCCGCCCCGATCTGCTTCTCGTCGTAGCCGCCGACGAAGGTGAGCACCGGGTGCCGCTCCTCCGGAGGGGTGGCCAGCGTCGACATCTCCCGGATGCCGGTGATCGCCATCTCCAGGGTGCGCGGGATGGGGGTGGCCGACATCGCCAGCACGTCGACGTCGGTCCGCAGCGCCTTGAGCTGCTCCTTGTGCTCCACGCCGAACCGCTGCTCCTCATCGACCACCACGAGGCCGAGGTCCTTGAACCGGACCATCGCCGAGAGCAGCCGGTGGGTGCCGATGACCAGGTCGACCGAGCCGTCGGCCAGCCCCTCGACCGTGGCCCGTGCCTCCTTGTCGCTCTGGAACCGGGACAAGGCCTTGACGACCACCGGGAACTGGGCGTAGCGCTCGGAGAAGGTCTGGAAGTGCTGCTGCACCAGCAGCGTCGTCGGCACCAGGACGGCCACCTGCTTGCCGTCCTGGATCGCCTTGAAGGCGGCCCGCACCGCGATCTCGGTCTTGCCGTAGCCGACGTCGCCGCAGATCAGCCGGTCCATCGGGACCGGCAGCTCCATGTCGGCCTTGACCTCCTCGATGCTGCTCAGCTGGTCCGGCGTCTCGGCGAAGGCGAACGCGTCCTCGAGCTCGCGCTGCCACGGCGTGTCCGGCCCGAAGGCATGGCCGGTCGTCGCCATCCGGGCGCTGTAGAGCCGGATCAGCTCGGCCGCGATCTGTCGCACGGCCCGCTTGGCGCGCGACTTGGTCTGCTGCCAGTCCGACCCGCCCAGGCGGTGCAGCGTCGGCGCCTCGCCCCCGACATACCGGGTCACCTGGTCGAGCTGGTCGGTCGGGACGTAGAGGCGGTCCGGGACCTGGCCCTTCTTGCTCGGCGCGTACTCCAGCACGAGGTACTCGCGGGTGGCGCCCTGCACCGTGCGCTGGGCCATCTCGACGAAGCGCCCCACACCGTGCTGTTCGTGGACCACGAAGTCGCCGGGCCGCAGCTGGAGGGGGTCGATCTGGTTGCGCCGCCGCGACGGCATCCGGCGCATGTCCCGGGTGGACCCGCCAGTGCCGGGAGTGCCGGTCAGATCGGTCTCCCCCACCACGACCAACCCGGCGTCCGGCAGCACGAACCCGCGGCCGACCCGACCGGTCGTGACGTGCACGATGCCGCGGTCCAGCGCCCCCAGCTCGGGCTCCAGCCGGTGGGCGAGGCCGGCGTCGGCCAGACGTTCGGCGACCCGCGTGGCCAGGCCGGTGCCTTCCAGGACGACGACGACAGCCTGGTCCGCCTCGACCCACCGGCGCAGGTCGGTGAGCACGGCATCGGTGTCGCCGCGGTAGGCGTCGACCGCCGTCGAGGAGACCGTCAGCTGCACCGCCCTGTCCGCCCCATCGGAGTCGGGGTCGGGGTTCTGGCCCCCGTCCTGGTCGACGAGCTCGGCGAGCTCGTCGTCACCGGCGAACGGGGTCAGGGTCCACCAGGGCACGCCGATCTCGAGGGCGTGGGCTCGGGCGTGGGACAGCGACCAGGACGAGGCCGTGCCGAGCACCTGCTGCAGGTCGACCGGCACGGCATTGCCGGCGGCGGCGTTGGCCCAGCTTGCCCCGAGGAACTCCTCACTGGTGGCGACGAGGTCGTGCGCCCGGGTGCGCACCCGCTCCGGGTCCAGCAGGACGACGGCACTGTCCGGAGCCAGCACGTCCAGCAGCGACTCCATCCCGTCGACCAGCGCCGGGGCCAGTGACTCCATCCCCTCGACGGCGATGCCCTCGGCCACCTTGCTCAGCAGGTCGGCGACCCCGGGCAGCTGGTCGGCCAGCACCCTGGCGCGCTCGCGCACCGCGTCGGTCAGCAGGACCTCGCGGCACGGCGGCGCCCAGAGCCCGCCCTCGGCGATCTCCAGCGACCGTTGGTCGGCCACCTTGAACCACCGCACCTCCTCCACCGTGTCGCCCCAGAACTCGACCCGGAGCGGGTGCTCCTGCGTGGGGGGGAAGACGTCGAGGATCCCGCCCCTCACCGAGAACTCCCCCCGTCGCTCGACCAGGTCGTTGCGGGTGTAGGCCGCGTCGGCCAGCGCTTGCACCACGTCCTCGAAACGGTGCTCCTCGCCGGCCCGCAGCTGCACCGGCCGCAGGTCGCCCAGCCCGGTCGCGATGGGCTGGAGCAGGGCCCGCACGGAGGCGACGACGACGCGCACCGGGCCGTAGGCCGGGTCGGCGGGGTCGGGGTGCGCCAGGCGCCGCAGCACGGCCAGCCGCTTGCCGACGGTGTCGCTGCGCGGGCTGAGCCGCTCGTGCGGGAGCGTCTCCCAGCTCGGGAAGCCGGCCACCTGCTCGACGGGCAGGTAGTCGGCCAGCGCGGTGACCAGGTCGTCGGCCTCGCGGCCCGTGGCGGTCACCGCCAGCAGCGGGCGGTCGGCAGCCAGAGCGGCGACCACAGCGGGCCGGGCGCCGGAGGTGACGGCGACGTCCAGCAGTGGAGCGTCCTGACCGCTGCGCCGGAGCGCGGCGGCGACCTGGGGGTCGGCAACCACAGCGTCCAGGACGGGGGTCAGGCTCACAACGGTCTCCTGCAGCAGCGGACAGCACGAAAGACCCCCGTCGAGGTGCGACCGGGGGCAAGGTGACCAGTCTACGGCGCGAGCAGGCGCCTAGGGTGAGCAGGGAACCGTCACCGCGTGGCAGCCGTCTGCTCGGTGCACGCGGCAGACCAGGATCGACACAGTGAGGGACGACGTGGACCACAGTGAGCGCAGCCGCGGACGACGACTGAGCCCGGCCTGGGGGCGGGCGGGGGCCGGCCTGGTCGTCTCCGGCGCCATCGCCGTCCTCACCATCCTCCCGGCAGCCGCCGAGCCGCCGCTCGACCTGCCCGAGCCGGTCTACGACTCGGCCGGGGCGCTGACCGGGGAGCAGGACAGGGTCGAGGAGGCCATCGCCGCGCTCCGTGAGGACACCGGCCTGCAGCTCTATGTCGCGTTCGTGGACAGCTTCGAGGACCCCGGCGACGGGGCCGGGTGGGCCGAGCAGACGTTCCAGGAGTCCGGGATGGGCAGCAACAACGTGCTGCTGGCCGTCGCCGTCGAGGACCGCGCGTTCGGGTCCTATGCCGGTGGTGGGACCGGCCTGGACCTGTCGGAGGTGCAGCAGGTGGAGAGCGACTTCGTCGTGCCCGCGCTCGGCGAGGCGGTCGACTCCGGCGACTGGGCGGGGGCCGTCGAGGCGGCCGGCGAGGGCTATGCGCTGGTCGACAGCGAGTCCGGCTCGGACGGAGGGTCCGGAGAGCTGCCGCGCGACTCCGGCGGCGGAGTCGGCACCAGCTTCTTCGGCTTCCCGTGGTTCTTCGCCGTTCCGGCCGTCGCGATCGCCGGCTCCTGGCTGATCGGACGGATGGGCAACCGGGCCGCCCGGCGGGCCGGTCAGCAGACTGGCTCGACACAGCAGGAGGGCAGCGCCACCGCCAACGTCCCGACCCAGGATCTCCAGGCTCAGGCCGCTGAGGCGCTGGTCGGCCTCGACAACGCGTTGCGCTCCGCGCAGGAGGAGCTGACCTTCGCCCAGGCGCAGTTCGGGCAGCAGCGGACCGAGCAGTTCGGCCAGGTGCTGGCCCAGGCCCAGGGTCAGGCGCAGGAGGCGTTCCGGATCCGTCAGCAGCTCGACGACGCCGACCGTGAGGCCGAACCGGTGGAGCGAGCGATGCTCGGGCAGATCATCAGCCTGTGCCAGGGGGCCCGCGCCTCCCTGGACGCCCACACCGAGGAGTTCGCCGCGCTCCGCTCGCTCCAGGACCGCGTGCCGCAGTTCCTGGACGAGCTCGCCACCCGGCGAGGAGAGGTCGCCGGCCGGCTCCCGGTGGCCGACCAGCAGATCGACGGGCTCGCGGCCCGCTATCCCCAGCAGGCTCTGGCCACGGTCCGCGCCCATCGGCAGCAGGCGGGCCGGCTGGTCGACAGTGCCGACGGCTTCGTCGGAGCCGGCCGCGAGGCGGTGCAGGCTGACGACCGCGCCTCGGCGGTCGCCGCTGCGCGAGCAGCAGAGGAGGCCCTCGGCCAGTCCGTGCGGCTGCTCGACGCGATCGAGCGCGCAGGTGACGACCTGGCCCACGCTCGTGAGGCGCTGGCCCGCAGTGTGGCCTCGATCAGCGGCGACATCCAGGACGCGGCCCGGCTGGCTCCGGCCGACCCGTCCGTGCAGTCTGCGGTGCAGCGGGCTCGTCAGGCGGTGGACCAGGCCCAGGGCGGGGCCGACGCGGCCGACCCGCTGGCGGCGCTGGCCGCGCTGGGCTCCGCGGAGCACGACCTCGACGCGGTGCTGGAGCCGCTGCGTGACGCCGAGGCCCGGGCCACCAAGCAGCACGGTGACTTCACCGAGCGAGCGGCCCGCGTCGGCGCACGGCTGCGCAGCATCGACGAGACCATCGCGACCCGGCGCGGGGCCGTCGACCAGACCGCTCGTACCCGGATGTCCGAGGCACTGCGGCTGCTCGACCAGGCCCAGCAGCTTGCGGCGGGTCGTGACGGAGCCAGTGACAGCGTGCAGGCCAACAGCCTGCTCAACCGCGCCGAGCAGCTCGGCGAGGAGGCGCTCTCACTGGCTCAGCAGGACGTGGACCGGTTCGGCGACGGGCCGGGCGCGATCGGTGGCCTGGGCGGTGGCGGCCGGCGGGGTGGCATCGACCCGATCTCCCTCATCCTCGGGGGCATCCTGTCCGGCGGAGGCAACCGGCACAGCGGTGGGTGGGGCGGTGGAGGCGGCGGTTTCGGCGGCGGCGGCGGGGGCTTCGGTGGCGGCGGCTTCGGCGGTGGTGGCGGAGGGGGGGTCTCCAGCGGAGGACGCTTCTGAGGCGAGAGACAGCGACCCCCACGCTGCGCGGCATACCCGCCCGATGCAGCAGGATGGGATCAACGGAACCGAACCGACCCTCGCCGCATCGAACCCGCGGCGAAGCAGCCGACCTGGCTGCGGTCCCACGAAAGGAACCCCAGGACCATGACGCAGAAGCAGACCATTCTCGGCCGGATCAGCCAGCTGGCCAAGGCCAACATCAACGCGCTCCTGGACCGCGCGGAGGACCCGGAGCGGATGCTCGACCAGCTCGTCCGGGACTACACCAACAGCATCGCCGAGGCCGAGGAGGCGGTCGCCCAGACGATCGCCAACGTGCGGATGGCCGAGGCCGACCTCGCCAGCGACGAGGAGGCGTCCGTGGAGTGGGGACGCAAGGCCGCTGCCGCGTCCCGCAAGGCTGATGAGCTGCGCGCGGCCGGTGACACGGCCGGGGCGGACAAGTTCGACAACCTGGCCAAGGTCGCCCTGCAGCGACAGATCGGTCACGAGAGCGACGTGACGTCGGCCCGGCCCGCGATCGAGCAGCAGAACGCCACGGTCGAGCAGCTGAAGTCCGGCCTGACCTCGATGAAGACCAAGCTCGAGGAGCTGAAGTCCAAGCGCGGGACGCTGGTGGCCCGCGCTCGCACCGTCGAGGCGCAGGGCAAGGTGCAGGACGCGATGCGCTCCATCGACGTGATGGACCCGACCAGCGACCTGTCCCGCTTCGAGGACAAGATCCGCCGCGAGGAGGCCCTCGTGCAGGGTCGCTCCGAGGCTCAGGCGACTCGGCTCGAAGATGCCTTCGACGAGCTGGAGACCTCCGACGACGACGCCGAGGTCGAGGCGCGCCTGGCCGCTTTGAAGCACCAGGGCACCAGCTGACCAAGCCCGTCTGGCGCAGGCCCGCAGACCTGAGGTCGTGCGGGCCTGCGTCGGGAGGCCCGGGCGGCAGACCGCCCACGAGGGGTCAGCGTGCGTGGAACCGCTGCTGGGTCGCTTCGAGGCCTTCGTGGACCAGCTGGGTCACCGCGTCGGCGCCGTCGCCGATGAGCAGCTCGACCTCCTCGCGGTCTCGCGCCGGGAAGTCGCTGAGCACGTAGTCAGCCGGATCCTGGCGTCCCGGGGGTCGACCGATGCCCAGCCGCACGCGGAGGTAGTCCTTGCTGCCCAGGGACTGGCTGACCGAGCGGACTCCGTTGTGCCCGCCCTCGCCGCCGCCACGCTTGAGCCGCACCGCGCCGAAGTCGATGTCCAGCTCGTCGTAGACGAGCACGACCTGCTCGATCGGGACACCGAAGTACCTCACCAACCCCGCCACCGGCCCGCCCGAGATGTTCATCATCGTCATCGGGACGGCCAGCACGGCGCGCGGACCCGGCAGACCGCCGGGCAGGGTGCCCAGCCGGGCTTCACTGACGTAGGCACGGGCCCGGTGCGCCTGTGCCGTCACACCGGCCCGTTCGGCGAGGTCCGCGACGACCATCGCGCCCAGGTTGTGCCGGTTGCCGGCATACCGCGGACCAGGGTTGCCCAGACCGACGACCAGCCAGGGATCCATGGCTCCTCCTGAGCCTCAGGCAGCGATCGCAGCTGTGCGAGCGCCGGCGGACTGAACGCGTCGGGCCCCCAAGGTGTCACCCTGGAGGCCCGACGGAACGCGTGTGGCCGGGTCAGCCCTCGGTCTTGTCCTCGGCGTCGCCCTCGGCAGCACCCTCGGCCGCCGCGGTCTGGCCCTCGCCACCCTCGGTGGCCTCGGCCTCGGTCGCCGCAGCCTCCTCGTCGGAGACGTCGTGCTCGATGCCCGCCTCGGCCTCGGCCTCGGCCAGCTCGGCCTCCAGCTGCTCCTCGGAGATGGCCTGGGTGACGTTGACGACCAGCGCCTCGGGGTCAGTGAGCAAGGTGACGCCCGCGGGCAGCTCCACCTGGCCGGCCAGCACCTGGGTGCCGGCGGTGACGCCCTCGACCGAGACGACCAGGCTGGTCGGGATGTTGGTGGCCTCGGCCTCGACCGACAGGCTCGAGTGGTCGACGGTCACGATGGTCTCGGGGGCAGCCTCGCCCTCGACGTGCACGGCGATGTCGACGACGACCTTCTCGCCGCGGCGGACGATGACCAGGTCGACGTGCTCGATGACCCGCTTCACCGGGTCGCGCTGCACGTCCTTGGCCAGGGCCAGGTGCTCCTCGCCCTCCACGTCCAGGGTGAGGACGGCGTTGGCGACCTTGAGCGCGAGCATGGTGGCGTGGCCCGGGAGGCTCAGGTGCAGGGGGTCGGTGCCGTGGCCGTAGAGCACGGCGGGCACCTTGTCGGCGCGGCGGATCCGGCGGGCAGCGCCCTTGCCGAACTCGGTCCGCTTCTCGGCGGAGATGGTGTTGACGCTCTTGGACATGCGGCGGGGCCTTCCGGTCACGGGTGGGTATGGCGCTGGCGGGCCTCGGCGCGGGGCACGGCACAACCGTTCCGCAGCAGGCCGGTTCCCGTGGGGCTCCGGCACACCGCGTCGATTCACGGACGTGACTCTCGCGTCTGGTGATGCCGGGTCAGGCACCTGCGCGGTCGT
The DNA here is from genome assembly GCA_963781115.1 of uncultured Actinomycetota bacterium. GTDB lineage: Bacteria > Actinomycetota > Actinomycetes > Actinomycetales > Dermatophilaceae > Ornithinicoccus. The sequence goes on along the minus strand of CAWADV010000003.1, from coordinate 462,112 downwards.
GCGACGTCCCTCGCCGAGGCAACGGTGGATCAGTCTAGGCCAGCCCCGGCGACGGCCCAAACCCGCTCGCATGGTGGTAGGGGTCTCTGCCGTCTCCTGCGCATTGTGGGAGGGGTTTGTGACGCCTCAGGCGTGGCCGTCGAACATCGAGGTGACCGACCCGTCCTCGAAGACGGCGCGGATCGCCTGGCTCAGCAGCGGGGCGATCGAGAGCTCGGTGATCTTGGGCAGCGCGCGGGCGGCGTCCGACAGCGGCAGGGTGTCGGTGACGATCACCTCGGTGGCGACGTTGGCCGAGAGCCGCTCCACCGCGGGGCCGCTGAAGATGGCGTGCGTCGCCGCGATGACGACCCCCTCGGCACCCTGGGCCATCAGCGCGTCGGCGGCCTGGCAGATCGTGCCGCCGCTGTCGATCATGTCGTCGACCAGCACGCACAGCCGGCCGCTCACCTCACCGACCACCCGGTTGGCCACCGACCGGTTGGGCGTGGTGATGTCACGGGTCTTGTGGATGAACGCCAGGGGCGCACCGCCGAGCCGTTGCGACCACTGCTCGGCGACCTTGATCCGGCCTGCGTCGGGCGAGACCACGGCCAGGTCGCGGTCGCCATACTGGGCGCGCACGTGGTCGGACAGGATCGGCAGCGCCATGAGGTGGTCCACCGGCCCGTCGAAGAACCCCTGGATCTGGGCGGTGTGGAGGTCGACCGCCATCAGCCGGTCGGCCCCGGCGACCTTGAACATGTCGGCCATCAGCCGCGCCGAGATGGGCTCGCGCCCGCGGTGCTTCTTGTCCTGCCGGGCGTAGCCGTAGAACGGCAGCACCACCGTGATCCGTTTGGCCGAGGCGCGTTTGAGCGCGTCGACCATGATCAGGTGCTCCATGATCCACTCGTTGACGGGCGCGGTGTGGCTCTGGATGACGAAGGCGTCGCAGCCGCGCACCGACTCGTCGAACCGCACGTAGATCTCGCTGTTGGCAAAGCTGTAGGCGTCGGTCGGCACGATCGCGGTGCCCAGCTCGACGGCGACCTCCTGCGCCAGCCGGGGGTGCGCCCGTCCGGTGAAGAGCATCAGGTTCTTCTGCGTCGTCTTGACGATGCCCTTCACGGCCGGCCGCCCCTCGTGGCGTCGGGGTCCACCGATGTCGCGGGGTCCGTATGGCGCGGTGCCGCATCCTGGCCCGCCGCGGCAGCAGCCGCCGCCGTCTTGGTCCCCGCCCGCTTGCGCTCCACCCAGCCGTCGATGTTGCGCTGTCGGGCCCGGGACACGGCGATCTGGCCGGGCTCGACGTCGCCGGTCAGCGCCGACCCGGCGCCCACGTACGCCCCGTCGCCGACCGTGACCGGCGCGATGAGCACGGTGTCGGACCCGACGAAGGAGTAGCGGCCGATCGTGGTGTGGTGCTTGGCGACCCCGTCGTAGTTGGCGAAGATCGTGCCGGCGCCGATGTTGGCCCCCTCCCCGATCGTCGCGTCCCCGGCATACGTCAGGTGCGGCACCTTGGCCCCCTCGCCGATGACGGTGTTCTTGGTCTCCACGAAGCCGCCGATCTTGCCGCGGGCACCGAGCTCGGTGCCCGGCCTCAGGAAGCTGAACGGGCCGACCGAGGCGCCCTCGCCGATGATGGCGAGCTCGCCCTGGGCGCGGACCACGCTCGCCCCGTCGCGCACCTCGACGCTGGTCAGCGTGGTGTCCGGCCCGATGCTGCAGTCGCGCCCGACCGTCGTCGCTCCGAGCAGCTGGGTGTTGGGGCGGATCACGGTGTCCTGGCCGACCGTCACGTCAGCCTCGATCCAGGTGGTCGCCGGGTCCACGACGGTGACCCCCGCGCGCATCCAGTGCTCCACCGTGCGTTGGTTGAGCACCCGGCCGAGGGTGGCCAGCTGCACCCTGTCGTTGACGCCTTCGGTCTGCCACAGGTCCTCGATGAGGTGCGCCCGCACCAGCCCGCCGTCCTCGCGCGCCAGGGCGAGCACGTCGGTGAGGTACTTCTCCCCCTGCGCGTTGTCGGTGCCGACCCTGCCGAGCGCCGCGCGCAGCACCTGCGCCCCGAAGGCGTAGATGCCGGAGTTGATCTCCTCGATCGCCAGGGCCTGCGAGTGCTCGCCGCCCTCGTCGCGAGCCCGGACCGCGTCCTTGTGCTCGATGATCCCGAGCACGTCACCGGCCGCGTCGCGCAGGATCCGGCCGTATCCGGTGGGGTCGCTGAGCCGGGCGGTCACCACGGTGGCGGCGCTGCCGGACTCCTCGTGCGCGGCAGTGAGCGCCTGCAAGGTGGCCGTGGTGAGCAGCGGGACGTCGCCATAGGTGACCAGCACGGTGCCCGACAGGTCGGCTGGCAGCACGGCCAGGCCGCACTCCACGGCCCGACCGGTGCCCTTGACCTCGTCCTGGTCGGCGATCAGCGCCTGGGAGTCGACCTCGGCGACGTGCGCGGCCACCGCGTCCCGCTCGTGCCGGACGACCACGGCCAGGTGCCCCGGCTCGGTGCCGCGAGCGGCATACAGCGCATGTCCGAGCAGGGACCGTCCGCCGATCCGATGCAGGACCTTGGGGGTCGAGGACCTCATCCGCGTGCCCTCGCCAGCGGCGAGGACGATCACGGCGGCGGGACGGTGGTCACTCACGACGCACGATGCTACCCGTGCCCCGCGACCGCCCGACGGCGCGGCCCGGTGCCGCTGCGGCTGTGTCTGGACCGGGCTCCCCGGGTTGGAATCGAACCAACGTCGCTAATCCTGATTCAAAGTCAGGCGGCCCCTGCCAGCAGAGCAACCGGGGAATGCCCGGCTCACCGGACGGCACCAGGGTAGGCCACGCATGCGGGGGGTCCGGGGCGGCGCTGTTGGCATGATGGGGGTCGTGACCCCTTCGACGAGCAAGATCACCGCGGCGCAGAGCCGGCACCGGATGACCGGTCCGCAGCGTCGCGAGCAGCTGGTCAAGGTCGGTCGGGGGCTGTTCGCCGAGAAGGGCTTCGAGGGGACCACGGTGGAGGAGATCGCTGCCACCGCCGAGGTCTCCAAGCCGGTCATCTACGAGCACTTCGGCGGCAAGGAGGGGCTGTATGCCGTGGTGGTCGACCGCGAGATCCAGGCCCTGCTCGGACGGCATCACCGCGGCGTTGACCGCTCCCGGCCACTCACGCGAGCTGCTCGAGCGGGCGGCGATGGCTCTGCTGGACTACATCGAGGGCTCGACCGACGGCTTCCGGATCCTGGTCCGGGACAGCCCGCCGGGGCAGTCGACCGGCTCGTTCGCCAGCCTGATCAGCGACGTCGCCAGCCAGGTCGAGCACATCCTGGCGGCCGAGTTCCGACGGCGCAAGCTCGACCCCAAGATGGCTCCGCTCTATGCCCAGATGCTGGTCGGGATGGTCGCGATACCGGGTGGCTGGTGGCTGGACTCGCGCCGGTTCAAGAAGGCCGACGTGGCGGCCCACCTGGTCAACCTGGCCTGGAACGGCCTGGCCGGCCTGGAGCCGGCCCCGACGCTGCGGCTGCACCGGACCCGGCCCTCAGCCTGAGCTGGCGCCCGCCTCGGGCACACCTCGCGCCCCGGCCACGGTGAGGTCAGTGCGCCGGGTCGGGCTCGAAGCCCAGGAGCAGCCGTCGCAGCAGCATGGCCAGCTCGGCCCGCTCGGTGTGCGGGAGACCGGCCAGCAGCAGCCGCTCACCGTCGAGCAGCTCGGCGAGCGCCTCGTCCACGACCTCCCGCCCCTGCTCGGTGAGGGTGACCACGACGCCGCGCCGGTCGTGCGCCGCCGCCTCGCGGCGGACCAGACCGCGGTCGACCAGTCGGTCGACCCGGTTGGTCATCGTGCCGCTGGTCACCAGGGTGTCCCTGACCAGGTCGCCGGGGCTCAGTGCGTAGGGAGCGCCCGTCCTGCGCAGGGCGGAGAGGACGTCGAACTCCCCCACCTCCAGCCCCCGCTCGGCGAAGGCGCTGCGCCGGGCCAGGTCGAGGTGGCGGGCCAGACGGGTGACGCGGGAGAGGACCTCGAGGGGGGCGACGTCCAGGTCAGGGCGCTCGCGCCGCCAGGCGGCGACCACGCGGTCGACCTCGTCTGAGTCCTCCCGGCGCTCGGCTGTCGACATGACCTCAGGCTAGGCCGTCAAGAATCTTGACGTCGAGAGTCAGCCGTCGGCCTGTTCGGCGGCCTCCAGCCACTGCGCCTCCAGCTCCTCCCGCTCGGCATGGAGCGCGGACAGCTCGCCGGACAGCCGGACCATGGCCGCGGCATCCGTGGACTGTGCCGCCATCTGGTCGTGCACCGACCGTTCGGCCGCGGTGAGCTTGTCGAGCGACCGCTCGATCCGCGACAGCGCCTTGCGCGCCTCCCGAGCCGTCGCGTTGGACACGGCCGGCCGGGCCGGCGGGGCGCTGGCGGAGGGGGACGACGTGACCGGCCGACCCGCGACGGGCCGAATCGCAGGAGCGGCCGCCGCCATACCGGCGCGCAGCTGCAGGTACTGCTCGACCCCGCCAGGCAGGTCCCGCAGCGTCCCGTCGCCCAGCATCGCGACCTGGCGGTCGGTCATCCGCTCGAGCAGGTAGCGGTCGTGCGAGACGACGATCAGCGTCCCGGCCCAGCCGTCGAGCACGTCCTCCAGCGAGGTGAGGGTGTCGATGTCGAGGTCGTTGGTCGGCTCGTCGAGCAGCAGCACGTTGGGCTCGTCCATCAGCAGCCGCAGCACCTGCAGGCGTCGTCGCTCGCCACCGGAGAGGTCGCCGACCCGCGACTGCTGCCGGCCGCCGGTGAAGCCGAGCCGGGTCGCCAGCTGTGAGGCGGACACCTCCTTGCCGCCGAGCTGGGTCACCCCCCGGACCATGGTGATCGCGTCGATGACGGTGCGTCCCGACAGCGGCTCCAGCTCGCGCAGCTCCTGGCTCAGGCAGGCCAGCCGCACGGTCGTCCCGGTCTTGACCTTGCCGGCGTCGACCTGCTGCAGCCCCTGGAGCACCCGCAGCAGCGTCGACTTGCCGGCTCCGTTGACCCCGACGACGCCATACCTGTCGCCGGGTCCGAGGCGCCAGGTCACCCGGTCGACCAGCGTTCGCTCGCCCAGCCGCACGGTGACGTCGAGCAGCTCGATGACGTCCTTGCCCAGCCGGGTCGTGGCGAACCGCACGAGCTCGGCTCGGTCGCGGGGGTCCGGCTCCCCCGCGATCAGCGCGCTGGCGGCGTCCACCCGGAACCGCGGCTTGCTCGTGCGGGCCGGCGCGCCGCGCTGCAGCCAGGCCAGCTCCTTGCGCAGCAGGTTGGCGCGGCGGTCTTCCTTGACCGACTCCAGCCGGCCCCGCTCGGCGCGCGCCAGGACGTAGGCCGCGTAGCCGCCCTCGTAGATCGCGACCTGACCGTCGCCGACCTCCCAGGTCAGCGTGCTCACCGCGTCGAGGAACCAGCGGTCGTGGGTGATCGCGACCAGCCCGGCACCGGGCCGGGGTCGGCGGGTCGACAGGTAGCCGGCCAGCCAGGCCACCCCCTCGACGTCCAGGTGGTTGGTCGGCTCGTCCAGCAGCAGCAGGTCCGGGTCCTGCACGAGCAGCGCGGCCAGGGCCAGGCGCCGCCGCTCACCCCCGGACATCGGGCCGACGACCGCGTCCAGCCCTCCCACGGCTCCGGCCGACAGGTCGCCGAGCAGCCCGGTGACGATCTCGCGCACCCGGGCCTCGCCGGCCCACTGGTGCTCGGCCAGCTCGCCCAGCACCACCTGGCGCACCGTCGCCTCCGGGTCGAGGGAGTCGTCCTGTCCGAGGAGCCCGACCGTCAGCGACCCGGTGTGCACCACCCGTCCGGCGTCGACGCCGAGCCGGCCGGCCAGCACGCCGAGCAGGGTGGACTTGCCCCCGCCGTTGCGGCCGACGACGCCGATGCGGTCGCCCTCCTGGACGCCCAGTGAGACCCCGTCGAGGAGCACGTGGGTGCCCAGGGTGAGCGACGCGCGGTCGGCGGTGACGAGGTTGGCGGCAGCAGGTGGCATGACTTCCGGAGGGTATGGCGGGTGGGCAGGCTCGGCGTGGGCGGCGGCTCAGCCGGGGGCGGCCGGGCCTGAGGCGGTGAGCAGCTGGACGACGTGGGCGCCACCGACCGGACCGACGGCGCGCTTGATCTCCCCGTGCGGTCCACGTGCGGTGAGCCCCACCGACAGGTCGATCGCCTCCGCCTGGGAACCGACCAGGAACGCGACGGTGGGACCGGACCCCGACACCACGGCTCCCTGCGCGCCCAGGTCGAGCCCGGCCGCGAGCACGTCCTCCAGGTCGGGCCGCAGAGACAGGGCGGCCTCCTGCAGGTCGTTGTGCAGGGCGTCGCCGACGGCGGTCGTGTCCATCGTGCGCAGGGCCGCGAGGAGGGCGTCCGAGGTCTCCGGAGGCCCGACCTGCCGGCGTGCGCGCAGGCGGTCGCACTCGGCATACACCTGCGGCGTGGAGAGGCCGTCGACGTCACTGGCCCAGAGCACCCAGTGCAGCTCGCCGCGGGCCAGCACCGGCGCGATCCGGTCGCCGCGGCCCGACCCGATGGCGGTGCCGCCGTGCAGCAGGAACGGGACGTCCGCGCCCAGCCGGGCCGCCACCCGTTCCAGGTCGTCCCGGGTCAGCCCGAGGTCCCACAGCGCCTCGCAGGCGACCAGGGTGCCGGCGGCGTCGGCCGAGCCGCCGGCCATCCCCCCCGCGACCGGGATCGCCTTGTCGACGGTGATCGCCACCGGGTCGGTCCAGCGCACCGAGGTGGCCAGCTTGCGCGCTGCCCGCAGTGCCAGGTTGGTCTCGTCCTCGGGCACCAGCCCGGCGTAGGGGCCGGTCAACCGCACCGACCAGGTGTCGGCGGGGGTGACGGTGACGTGGTCATAGACGCTCACGGCGTGGAAGATCGTCGCCAGGTCGTGGTAGCCGTCGGGCCGTCGCGGTCCGACCCGGAGCTCCAGGTTGACCTTCCCCGGGACTCGCACGGTGACCGCGCGGGCGTCGGCCGTCGAGGACATGCAGGCCACCCTAGGGGGTGCCTCTGAGCCTGCGCCGGGGGCACCCGGCTCCGTGCGGTCAGGGCGTCGGAGACAGGCGCCGGGCCGCCTCGGCGATCGCGGCGAACTCCGCGACGCCGAGGCGCTCACCCCGCGCGCCGGGGTCGACGCCGGCCGCACGCAGGATCTCCTCGGCCCGGGGCGCCGACCCGGCCCAGCCGGCGAGGGCGGCGCGCAGTGTCTTGCGGCGCTGCGCGAACGCCGCGTCCACGACGGCGAACACCTCCCGCCTGGTCGCCGTGGTCGCCGGCGGGTCACGCCGGTCGATCCGGACCAGGCCGGAGTCGACGTTGGGCACCGGCCAGAAGACCGTGCGGCCGATCCGCCCCGCGGGGGACACCGCGCCATACCAGGCCGCCTTGACGCTGGGCACGCCGTAGACCCGGCTGCCCGGGCCGGCGGCGAGCCGCTCGGCGACCTCCAGCTGCACCATCACCAGCACCCGCCGCAGGGTCGGCAGGCGTTCGAGCAGGTGCAGGACGACCGGGACCGCGACGTTGTAGGGCAGGTTGGCCACCAGCGCGGTGGGCTGCGGGTCAGGCAGGGTGTCCAGGCGCAGCGCGTCCGCCAGGTGCACGCTCAGCCGGTCGGCCAGCTCGGGGACCAGGGTGTGCACCGTGCGGGGCAGCTCGCCCGCCAGCGTCGCGTCGATCTCGACCGCGTGCACGTGGGCGACCTGGGGCAGCAGGGCCAGGGTCAGCGAGCCGAGGCCGGGACCGACCTCGACCACGACGTCGTCCTGGTCGACACCGGCCTGCCGGACGATCCGCATCACGGTGCCCTTGTCGATGACGAAGTTCTGACCCCGCGCCTTGGTCGGCCGCAGGTCCAGCCGGGCCACCAGGTCGCGGATCTCGGACGGGCCCAGCAGCGGTGGCAGGCTCACGTCGCCGATCCTGTCACGGCGCCGGCCGCTGCCGGTGCGGTCACCAGCTCATCACCAGGGGCCGTAGACCCGCTCGGAGTTGTCGCTGAGCGCCTCGCAGAGGGTGGGCACCGCGACGTTGAGCGTGGCCGCCATCGCCCGGACCGTGTGCGGCACCAGGTAGGGCGCGTTGGCCTGGCCGCGGTGTGGGCTTGGCGTGAGGTAGGGCGCATCGGTCTCCACGAGCAGGTGCTCCAGCGGGGTGACGGACAGCGCGTTGCGCAGGTCGCGGGCGTTCTTGAAGGTGACCGTGCCGGCGAAGGAGAGCAGATAGCCCCGGCGCACGCACTCCCGGGCCATCGCCATGTCGCCGGAGTAGCAGTGCATCACCACGGTCTCGGGCAGGTCCTCCTCGGCGAGGATCCGCAGGATGTCCTCGTGCGCGTCGCGGTCGTGGATCTGCAGCGCCTTGCCGGTGCGCCGCGCCAGGTCGATGTGCCAGCGGAACGACTCCTGCTGGGCGGGCACGCCCTCCGGCCCGGTGCGGAAGTAGTCGAGCCCGGTCTCACCGATCACGCGCACGCGGGGGTGCTGGGCCAGCTGCTCGATCTCGGCCAGGACCGCGTCCAGGTCTCCGCGGCTCTGGTGTCGCGGCGCCTCGTTGGGGTGGATCGCCACCCCACCGAGGACCGCCGGATGGGCGTCCAGCATGCCGACCGTCCACCGGGCAGAGCCGATGTCGCAGCCGATCTGCACCAGCCGGTCGACCCCGACCGAGGCCGCCTGGGCGACGACCTGCTCGACCGGCACCCGCGCCATCACCGTCGCGGTCGATGTCGAGGTGGCAGTGGTTGTCCACCACCGGCAGCGGCAGCGGGTCAGGCGCCGGCGGTGCACCGCCCCGCGGTGCCCGCCTCCGAGCTGCTCACGCCTGTGCGGGGGCCTCACCGAGGCCGCCCGTCATCCGGTCGACCTCGTCCTGGACGACGGAGGGGTCGAGCTTGACGAACACCGGCTTCGGCGCGGCGATCGGCGTGCCGGCGACGACGGGGCGGGACTCCCAGCGGGGCGTCGCCGAGTAGTCACCGGTGATCACCGGGTAGCCCCGCGCCGGGTCGTCGAGGTCACGGACCTGGTCCACGCGCGGCATCGGCAGCAGCTCGCCCTCCCCGCCGAGGACAGTGTGCACGCGGTTGGCGGCGTGCGGCAGGAACGGTGCCATCAGCGTGTTGAGGTCGCTGACCGCCTGGGCCAGCGTGTGCAGCACGGTGTGCAGCCGCTCGCGCTGGTCCTCGCCCTTGAGCTTGAACGGCTCGGTGGCCGAGACGTAGGCGTTGGCCTCGCCGACGACCCGCATCACCTCGGCGATCCCGGCGCGCAGCCGCTGCCGGGCCAGCAGGTCGCCGACCGTCGCGAAGGCCGCGCGGACGGTCTCGAGCAGGGCCTCGTCCACTGGCTGGAGGGCACCCGGCTCCGGGATCTGGCCGACGTTCTTGTGGATCATCGTGGCCGTGCGGTTGACCAGGTTGCCCCAGCCGGCGACCAGCTCGGAGTTGTTGCGCTGGACGAACTCGGCCCAGGTGAAGTCGGCGTCCTGGGTCTCGGGGCCTGCCGCGCAGATGAAGTAGCGCAGCGGGTCCGGGCCGTAGCGGGCCAGCACGTCACCGACGAAGATGACGTGGCCCCGGGAGGACGACAGCTGCTTGCCCTCCATGGTCATGAACTCACTGGCCACGACCTGCGTGGGCAGCGCCAGCACGCCATACGTGCCGGGCTCTCCGCCCCGCTCTCCGCGCCCGGCGTAGGCGAGCAGCTCGGCCGGCCAGATCTGGGAGTGGAAGGTGATGTTGTCCTTGCCCTGGAAGTAGTAGGACTCGGCGGGGTCGGCGCCGCCCTCGACGTTCCACCACTCCCGCCAGCGCTCGGGGTCGCCCTGGCGCCGGGCCCACTCGATCGAGGCGGACAGATAGCCGACGACCGCGTCGAACCAGACGTAGAGCCGCTTGGTGGGGTCCTGCGCCCAGCCCTCCAGCGGGACCGGGATGCCCCAGTCGATGTCGCGGGTCATCGCCCGTGGCCGGACGTCGTCGAGCAGGTTCTTGCTGAACGCGATGACGTTGGGCCGCCAGGTGCCCGAGGCCTCCCGCTCGTCCAGCCACTCTCTCAGCGCACCGGCCAGCGCCGGGAGGTCGAGGAAGAAGTGCTGGGTCTGCACGAACTCCGGCGTCTCGCCGTTGATCTTGCTCCGTGGGTTGATCAGCTCGGTCGGGTCGAGCTGGTTGCCGCAGTTGTCGCACTGGTCGCCGCGGGCGTCGCCGAACCCGCAGATCGGGCAGGTGCCCTCGATGTAGCGGTCGGGCAGGGTGCGCCCGGTGGACGGGCTGATCGCGCCACGCGTGGTCTGCTCGACCATGTAGCCGTTGCGGTGGCAGCCGAGGAACAGCTCCTGCGCGACGGTGATGTGGTTGCCCGTCGTGGTGCGGGTAAACAGGTCGTAGGACAGGCCGAGGTCGACCAGGTCCTGCACGATGATCGCGTTGTTCTTGTCCGCCAGCTCCTGTGGCGTGACCCCCTGCTGGTCGGCGGCGACCAGGATCGGGGTGCCGTGCTCGTCGGTGCCGGAGACCATCAGCACCTGGTGCCCCGCCATCCGCATGTAGCGGCTGAACACGTCGGAGGGCACGCCGAAACCGGCGACGTGGCCGATGTGGCGCGGGCCGTTGGCATACGGCCAGGCGACGGCGGACAGGACGTGGGTCACGCGCGCCAGTCTAGGGAGCGCGGTCGGTCAGGCCGGCCCGTAGTCCAGGTGGACCACACCGTTCTCGAAGGCCCTGCTGGCGTGCAGCCGCAGCCGCGTCGCGTCGGAACCGTCGCGGAACAGCCGCTCGCCCGACCCGAGGGCGACCGGGTAGACGAACAGGTGCAGGTGGTCGACCAGCCCGTCGTGGAGCATCCCGCGCACCAGCTGGCCGCTGCCGCTGACGAAGATCGGGCCGTCGGTCCGGTCCTTGAGCTGCTGGATCGCCGCCGGGTCGTAGGCGCCCAGGCGCGCGGAGTTGGCCCACTCCTGCGCCGGCTCGTTCGCTCCGACCACGTGCTTGGTGGTGTCGTTGAAGAACGGCGCTCCGGGGTCGTCGTCGACGGTGCGCTCACGCCAGGCCGGGGCGAACATCTCGAAGGTGCGCCGCCCGAGCAGGATCGCCTCCGCGCCTCCGGTGAGGCCGGCCATCGCCTCGCCCATCCCGTCGGTAAAGCCATAGTCGGCCGTCCACGACGGGGACTCGAAGACGCCGTCGAGGGAGATGAACTCGTGCACGTGGATCTGGCCCATGCTGTGCGTCCTTCCGCGGGGTCGTGCTGTCCGGTGACGGCGCCGGCCGTCGTGGGACACCTTCTCACCGCCTGGTGACGCCCGGGGAGGGAACCGTGTCGCCGGGAACACGTCATACCGGTGCCGTGGTTGACTTTGCCTGACGGAGCCCCGCCGGGGCGCCGCCGACCACCAGAAGGGGGCGAGGCTTCACATGCTCGCTGCACTCACCGGCGCGGGACTGTCCGCAGCTGCCGGTCTCAACGCCTACATCCCGTTCCTGATCGTGGCGCTGATCGCCCGGTTCACCGACGTCATCAACCTGCCCGCCCAGTACGCCTGGATCGAGTCCAACTGGGCCATCGCCGGCGCGGCCGTGCTGCTGCTCGGCGAGGTGGTGCTCGACAAGGTCGCCGTCGTCGACCACATCAACGACGCGGTCGGCACCTTCATCCGCCCCGCCACCGGTGGCCTGATCTTCGCTGCCACCTCGGCGGCCGAGGACATCGAGCAGGGCACCTCGTTCATGCAGGACAACCCGTGGGTCGGTGTCGTCCTGGGCATCATCACCGCCGGCATCGTGCACACCGGCAAGGCCGTCACCCGGCCGGTCGTCAACGGCTCGACCCTGGGGATGGGCACGCCTGTGGTGTCGGCGGCCGAGGACACGGCCTCGATCGGGCTGAGCCTGGTCGCGATCTTCCTGCCGGTGCTGGTGATCTTTGCGCTGCTGCTGGTGCTGTGGGGGCTGTTCGCGCTCTGGCGCGCCGCCCGGAGCAGACGGAAGCGACGAGACGGCCAGCTCGCGGGCTCCGGCTACTACGGCTGACCCCCCTCCCCACCGGACGCGCCGGGTGGAGACAAAACTCCCCACCGGACGCGCCGGGCTGCGACAAACCACCCGACTGGACGCGCCGGGCGGAGACAAAACTCCCCACCAGACGCGTCGTATGGCGTTAGGCCGACCCGGCCTTGCGTTGCCGCACGACCTCGTCGTACAGCACCTTGGCCCCGACTCCGGTCTCGCCGGCGACCTCTCGGGACGCGTCCTTGAGTCGCTGACCCGACGCCACCCGCACCATCACCAGGTCTGCCGCTTCGGGCAGCGTGAGTGAACCGCCCGCCATACCTGGGCGTGCACCAGCGCCTGCTGACCCGACTCCCGCCACGACCACCGTGACTTCACCGCGGACGCCCTCGGCGGCCCAGGTCGCGAGCTCGGCGAGCGGACCGCGCTTGACCTCCTCGTAGGTCTTGGTGAGCTCGCGGCACACCGCCGCCGGACGCTCTGCGCCGAGCCCCTCCGCCAGTGCGCTCAGCATGCGAGCAACCCGGTGCGGCGCCTCGAAGAACACCATGGTCCGCGGCTCACCGCTCAGGGCAGCGACGACGCGCGCCCGCTCACCGGCCTTGCGCGGCAGGAACCCCTCGAAGCAGAACCTGTCCACGGGCAGCCCCGACACCGCCAGCGCCATCAGCACCGCTGACGGCCCTGGAACGCAGGTGACCTGTAGTCCGGCCTCGACCACGGCACTGACCAGGCGGTACCCGGGGTCGGACACGGACGGCATACCGGCATCGCTGACCAGAACCACCCGGTCCCCGGCGGCAAGTCGTTCGACGAGCTCGGGGGTGCGCGCCGCCTCGTTGTGCTCGTGATAGCTCACCACCCGCGCGGCGATCTGCACGCCCAAGCGCTCCGCGAGCCGACGCAGCCGCCGCGTGTCCTCCGCCGCGATCACGTCGGCGCCGGCCAGTTCCTCGATGAGGCGGGGGGAGGCGTCACGCGGGTCACCGATCGGCGTCGCGGCCAGGACGAGGGTGCCGGCGGTCATCCCGTCACTGTATGGCGGCAGGGAGGCTGGTCGGTCCCGAAACAGCGGCGCGCGTCCGGCGGGGAGGAACGTCGCAGCCCGGCGCGTCCGGTGGGGAGGAACGTCACCAGCCGGCGCGTCCGGTGGGCGGAAACATCGCCACCCGGCGCGTCCGGTCGTAGAGGGGTCGGAGAGGGGTCGGCGGGTCAGCTGCGGAGGTGGGCGCGGAGCAGGTCGCCGTTCATCTGGGAGATGACGTTGAGCGGGATGCCCTTGGGGCAGGCGCGGGAGCACTCGCCGAGGTTGGTGCAGCCGCCGAAGCCCTCCTCGTCGTGCTGGGCCACCATCGACAGGACCCGGGCGCTGCGCTCGGGCTGGCCCTGAGGGAGCTCGCCGAGGTGGGTCACCTTGGCGCCCATGAACAGCATCGCCGAGGCGTTGGGGCAGGCGGCGACGCAGGCGCCACAGCCGATGCACTCGGCGGCCATGAAGGCCCGGGCCGCGTCGGCCTGCGGCACCGGGGTGGCGTGGGCGTCGGGGGCAGAGCCGGTGTTGGCCGAGATGAACCCGCCGGCCTGGACGATCCGGTCGAAGGCGGAGCGGTCCACGCACAAATCGCGCAGCACCGGGAACGGCTCGGCTCGCCAGGGCTCGATGACGATCTCGTCGCCGTCGGAGAACGAGCGCATGTGCAGCTGGCAGGTCGTGGTGCGCTGCGGGCCGTGGGCCTGGCCGTTGATCACCACGCCGCACATCCCGCAGATGCCCTCACGGCAGTCGGAGTCGAAGGCGACCGGCTCCATCCCCTTGACCGTCAGCTGCTCGTTGAGCACGTCGAGCATCTCCAGGAAGGACATGTGCTCCGAGACGTCGGACAGCTCGTAGGTCTCGAACTCACCGGTGGCCTCGCGGTCGGCCTGCCGCCAGATCTTCAGGGTCAGGTTCACTTGTAGCTCCGTTGTTTCAGCTCGATGTACTCATACTCCAGCGCTTCCTTGTGCAGCACCGGCGGCTCGTCGTCGCCGCCGAACTGCCACGCGGCGACATACGCGAAGTCCTCGTCGTTGCGCAGCGCCTCGCCGTCCTCGGTCTGGCTCTCCCCGCGGAAGTGACCGCCGCAGGACTCGCGCCGGTGCAGCGCGTCGATGCACATCAGCTCGCCGAGCTCGAGGAAGTCGGCCACCCGGCCGGCCTTCTCCAGGGACTGGTTGAGCGTCGCCGCCGAGCCGAGCACCCGCACGTTGCGCCAGAACTCCTCGCGCAGGCTGCGGATCTGCCCGATCGCCTTGCGTAGGCCCTCCTCGGTGCGCTCCATGCCGCAGTACTCCCACATGATCGCGCCGAGCTCCTTGTGGAAGGAGTCGACGGTGCGATCGCCCTGGACGGTGAGGAAGTGCGCGATCCGCTGCTCGACCGCCTCGCGGGCACCGACCACGGCAGGGTGCTCCGGCCCGACGGCCTCGAACGGTCCCGCCGCCAGGTAGTCGCGGATCGTGTTGGGCAGCACGAAGTAGCCGTCGGCCAGCCCCTGCATCAACGCCGAGGCGCCGAGCCGGTTGGCCCCGTGGTCGGAGAAGTTGGCCTCACCGACCACGAACAGGCCCGGGATGTTGGACTGCAGGTCGTAGTCGACCCACAGCCCGCCCATCGTGTAGTGCACCGCGGGGTAGATCCGCATCGGCACCTCGTAGGGGTTCTCACCGGTGATCTGCTGGTACATGTCGAAGAGGTTGGAGTACTTCTCGGCGACCGCGTCGCGGCCCAGCCGGGAGATGGCCTCGGCGAAGTCGAGGTAGACACCGCGCCGGAAGTCACCGACCAGCGGCCCGACGCCGCGACCCTCGTCGCAGACGTTCTTGGCCGCCCGGGAGGCGATGTCGCGGGGCACCAGGTTGCCGAAGCTGGGGTAGATCCGCTCCAGGTAGTAGTCGCGGTCGGCCTCGGGGATGTCGCGCGGGTCCTTGTCGGCGTCCTCGCGCCGCTTGGGCACCCAGATCCTGCCGTCGTTGCGCAGCGACTCGCTCATCAGGGTCAGCTTGGACTGGTAGTCGCCGGCGACCGGGATGCAGGTCGGGTGGATCTGGGTGTAGCAGGGGTTGCCGAAGTAGGCGCCCTTGCGGTGCGCGCGCCAGGAGGCGGTGACGTTGCAGCCCATCGCGTTGGTCGACAGGTAGAACACGTTGCCGTAGCCGCCGGAGGCCAGCACCACCGCGTCGGCGACGTGGGTCTCGACCTGGCCGCTGACCAGGTCGCGGGCGATGATGCCGCGCGCCACCCCGTCGACCACGATCAGCTCGAGCATCTCGTGCCGGGAGTACATCTGCACCGTGCCGGCGGCGATCTGCCGCTCCAGCGCCTGGTAGGCGCCGATCAGCAGCTGCTGCCCCGTCTGACCGCGGGCATAGAACGTCCGGGAGACCTGCACCCCGCCGAAGCTGCGGTTGTCGAGCAGCCCGCCGTACTCACGCGCGAACGGCACCCCCTGCGCGACGCACTGGTCGATGATGTCGGCGCTGACCTCGGCCAGCCGGTGGACGTTGGTCTCCCGCGAGCGGTAGTCGCCGCCCTTGACGGTGTCGTAGAACAGCCGGTGGACCGAGTCGCCGTCGCCCTTGTAGTTCTTGGCCGCGTTGATGCCGCCCTGTGCAGCGATCGAGTGGGCCCGGCGCGGGCTGTCCTGGTAGCAGAACGACTTCACCTGGTAGCCCGCCTCGCCCAGCGTCGCCCCCGCCGAGGCACCCGCCAGGCCGGTGCCGACGATGATCACCGACAGCTTGCGCCGGTTGGCCGGGTTGACCAGCCGCGCGTCGAACTTGCGGGTGTTCCACTTCTCGGCGATCGGACCGGCCGGTGCCTTGCCGTCGACGAGCGGCGAGCCCTCGCGGTAGAGCCCCTCGATGAGGCGGCCCTCGGTCGTCTGCGTCATCACTGCCTTCCGCTCGTATGGTGCTGCGCCGGCACTGGCTGTGCCGCCGGCTGGGTCAGGGGATGAGCCTGAAGAGGATGGCCAGGGGCGGCAGCAGGAACCCGACGACCACCACGGCGGCCACCCCGATCCCGGCCATCCGCAGCCGCTCGGCCGCGTTGAGGTTCTTGTTCAGTCCCAGCGTCATGCCCATGCTCCACACGCCGTGCAGCAGGTGCATGCCCAGCGCGAGGACCGCGACGGCGTAGATCGCCACTGCCCACCACACCTGGAAGCTGCTGACCAGCCGCGCCGCCGGGCTCGTGTAGTCGCCGTTGACCTGGATCGTGTTGGTGGTGAAGTGCAGCAGGTGGAAGGCCAGGAAGAGCAGCAGCGCCACCCCGCCCCAGCGCATCGACCGCTTGACGAACAGGGCCCACTGACCGCGCTGGACGGCATACCGGGTCTGCCGCGCGCGACCGGCCCGCCCCCACAGGATGAACGCCGCCCCGGCGTGCAGCACCAGGCTCGCCACGAGGCCGATCCGGAGCACCCAGAGGAAACCGCCCTGCGGGAGCATCGGCGCACCGAACGTGCGCAGGTGGTGCGCGTACTCGTCGAAGGCGGCCGCACCGGCAAAGATCATCAGGTTGCCGTACATGTGCGCGAGGATGAATCCGACGAAGACGAGCCCGGTCACCGCCATCACGGACTTGAGCGCGATGCTGCTCGCCGCGCGTCGCGCACCTGCGGAAACAGTCGACGTGGCCACGTCGCGACTCTACTACCGCGGTCGTGGGCGCTCGGCGGGTGGCGATCAGGTGGGCTGCCTACGATGTCGCCCATGACACGCGCCACCCTCCTGGCTGAGCCGCCGGTGGCGACCTCCTCGCAGGCCTCCGGGCACCGGGGCGACCCGGACCGCAAGGACCGGCTCACCCAGCGGCTGGTCGGCGCGATGCCCTCGCCCCGTGAGGTGCGCTGGGCCTGGTGGGGACCCCTGATCGCGATGGCGATCGGTGGCGCCCTGCGCTTCTTCCGGCTCGGACACCCGCACCAGCTGGTCTTCGACGAGACCTACTACGTCAAGCAGGCGTGGTCGATGATCTCCTTCGGCTACGAGCGGCACGTCCGCGCCGGGCTGGAGAAGCCGGACGAGCTGTTCACCAACGGCAGCCCGGACGTCTTCGGCACCGAGGCGGACATGGTCGTCCACCCTCCCGTGGGCAAGTGGATGATCGGCTTCGGGCAGTGGCTGTTCGGGGTGGACAGCTCCTTCGGCTGGCGGGTCATGGCGGCGGTCGTCGGCACGCTGTCGATCCTGATGATCGGCCGGGCCGCCTGGCGGATGTTCCACAGCGCCACGCTGGCCACCGCCGCCGCGGTCCTGCTCGCCGCAGACGGACACCACTTCGTCCACTCGCGGACCGGCCTGCTCGACGTCTTCGTGATGTTCTGGGCGCTGGCCGCCTTCTGCTGCCTGCTGGCGGACCGCGAACAGGCACGGAAGCGGCTGGCCGCACGGGTCTCGGCGCTGGACGACGCGATCGGGCTGCGCAAGGGGTTCGGCCCGCGGATCGGGTGGCGCTGGTGGCGCGTGGGCGCCGGCGTCTGCCTCGGCCTGTGCATCGGCACCAAGTGGTCCGGCCTGTACTTCCTGGCGGTATTCGGCGTGATGACCGTGCTCTGGGACATCGGCGCCCGGCGGGCGATCGGCCTGCGGACCTGGTTCGCGGCCGGCGTCTGGCGCGACGCCGTGCCCGCGTTCTTGGCGATGGTGCCGGTCGCGCTGGTCACCTACCTGGCGACCTGGACCGGATGGTTCGTCACCGATGGCGGCTGGAAGCGCAACTGGGCGGCCGACAACCCGGCGACCGGTCTGGCCTCGCTGGTGCCGGACCCGCTGCGCTCGCTGTGGTCGTATGAGACCCAGGTCTGGAACTTCCACGTGGGGCTGGCCAACGAGCACGCGTGGGCCTCCAGCCCCTGGTCCTGGATCGTCCAGGGACGCCCGACTCTGTTCTTCTCCGAGTGGCCCAAGCAAGGCCAGGACGGCTGCGAAGCCACGGAGTGCGTGAAGTACATCGCCTCGCTGGGCAACCTCTTCGTCTGGTGGGGCGCGACGGCCGGCCTGCTCGTCGTGCTCTTCCTCTGGCTGTTCGGCCGGGACTGGCGCGCCGGGGCGGCGCTGGCCGGGGTGCTCGCGGGCTGGGTCCCGTGGTTCCTCTACCAGACCCGGACGATCTACAGCTTCTATGCCGTGGCGTTCGTGCCGTGGCTGGTGCTCATCGTGGTCTGCTGCCTGGGGCTGGTCCTCGGACGTGCCCAGGACTCTGCCCTGCGCCGGCGGTGGGGCACGGTCGTCGTCGTCGGCTACCTGGTGGGAGCGGTCCTGCTGTTCGCCTGGTACTACCCGGTCTACACCGCCGAGGTGATCCCCAAGACGCAGTGGAACCTGCGGATGTGGTTTGACTTCTGGACCTAGTCGGTCAGCCCCATCGCCTCGGCCAGCAGCAGGTGCGGCCGCCCCTCCTCGGCCCGCCCCATCCGCTGCAGCGTGCGCGCCAGCAGCAGGTGGGCGTAGGCATCCGAGGGCCAGCGCTCGATCATCGGGCGCAGCACCTGCTCGGCCCGCCCGAGCTGTGCCGAGTGGTAGTAGGACCGAGCCAGCCACAGGTGCACATCGGCACGGTCCGGCTCGGCCTCGACCAGATCGGCGAACAGCGGCGCCGCCGCCCCGTAGTCCTTGATCTCGAAGAGGAAGGTGGCTCGGTCGTAGGTCGCCGAGGAGTCAGCGGGGTCGCGAGGCTCGCTCATCACGGCACCGTATGACGGGTCGCCGCCGACGTCGCGCCCGCCCCGGCGTCTCCGGTCGGCTGCAGGAACTGACCGACGACACCTGGCGTGGTCGCCGAGGCCAGCGCCACCGCACGCTCCAGCGGCAGGTCGGCCACCTCGACCCGCTCGCCGCCGGCCGCCGTGGTCGCCACCAGCGTGGCCAGCCCGCGGCGGCGCTGGAAGTAGCTCTGCCGCAGCACCCAGCCGATCACCCCGGCCCGCTCGAGCGCGATCCGGTCGCGCTGCGCGGCGCCGGCCCGGCTGACCAGGTGCAGCGGCGTCAGCTCGTGTCCCAGGTTGCGGTAGGCCACCTCGGCCCACGCCACGTTCCAGAGCGCAACGACCGCCAGCCCCACCCCCATCCACCACCAGGGCAGGTCGCGCCACAGGGTCAGCGCCACCATCCCCACGGCCAGGAACGGCAGGTCGAGCTGGGCCCGCACATGGGTGCGCCGGCGCGCTGCCGCTCCGTGTTGCCGCAGCCGGACGGTGAGCGCGCCGCTCTCTCCCAGGATGGTGTGCCCGACGTCCTCCGCGACGGCGCGGGGGCAGGGCGGCAGCACCTTAGTCGTCCCGCCGCTGCCGACACCAGTCGCCAGGGTGGCCAGCTCGGCGCCCTTGACCAGTGACAGCAGCACCGGCTCGGTCATCTTCACGCCGCGGACCCGGGACTCCTCGACAGTCGTCGAACGGGTGGTGAACAGGCCCCGGGTGAGCCGCAGCGTGCCGGCAGACTCCCGCACCAGGCGCAGGTTCCACCACTGGACGACGTAGTTGAGCGTCGAGAGCAGCACCCAGCCGACGAGCGCGACGACCAGCAGGCCCAGCACCAGCACCAGCAGCGCCTGCGCCAGGGCCCACTCCCAGGCCGCCTCGACCCGCGCGGGGTCCACCACCTGCAGGTCGTCGTTGAACTGCATGAACAGCCCGATGGCACCGGCCGCGATGACCAGGCTGCCCAGGCTGAACGGGGCGTACCGCAGCCAGGACCAGTCGATCCGGGCGAGCTCCTGGTCCGGCGCGGGGAGGGCGCGCCCTGGCTGGGTGGGCTCCTCGGCTCCGGCCTGACCGTGCGGTGTCGGGGCACCCTGGTCCGGCGCTCCGGCGGGCCGCGCTGGGGCGGGCAGCACCCGGCTGCGCACGAGCAGGTAGTGGCGCAGCTCAGCGGCCGCCGCGCGGCTCAGCGCGTCGAGCTCGATCCGGGTCTCGTCGACGCCGGTCCCCACCTTGACCTTGGACAGCCCGAGCAGCCGGTGCAGCACCGAGGACTCCAGGTCGACGCTGCGCACGCGGTCCAGCGGCGCGGTCAGCAGCGCCTTGTTGAGCAGTCCCCGACGCACCTGCAGCTGGGTCGCCGTGATCCGGTAGTGCGTGGTGAACCACGGCACGACGCCGAACAGCACGGCCACCAGCGCGAAGGCGCCCACCGCCCACAGCGGGATGCCGTCGTTGCTGCGGCTCAGGCCGAACAGGGCGATGACGATCGGCAGCAGCGCCTGGCCGACCGTGCGCACCGGCGTGACCAGCAGCATCTTCGGGTCCAGCCGGCGCCATCCCTGCTCGTCGGCCGCGGCCGTCTCGGGGACGGGGCCGCGCTGAGGGGAAGCCTGCCCCGACGGCGGAGGGAGGTCAGTGGGGGCACCCCAGGGCGGAGGCAGCAGCACCGGCTCACCTGATGGCGGAGGCAGCCGAACCGGCTCACCCGTCGGCGGGGGCAGCGGCACCGGCCCGCCGGACGGCGTACCCGGCGGCTGGGTCACGTCGCGTCGCCCTCGGTGCGACTGGTGATCTCGGTCAGCTCGGCGACCACGCGGTCAGCCACCGCCTTGTCCAGGCAGTCGATGGTGATCGGACCAGCGGCGGACGCCGTGGTGACCGTGATCGAGGCCAGGCCGAACGCGCGCATCAAGGCGCCCTGCTTGGAGTCGACGGTCTGCACCCTGCTCAGCGGAGCGATCCGCTGCTCGCGGTTCAGCCAGCCGGCCCGGGTGAAGACCGCCGTCGGGCTGACCTCCCACCGGTGCACCCGGAACCTGATAACGGGCATCACGGCGAGGTGGACCAGACCCCCGATGACCGCGACGGCCAGCACCGTCGTCGCCCACCAGGGCTTGCTGTCGAAGGCGAAGACATAGACCGCGGCCAGCAGCGCCAGCTCGATGACCAGGACGATCAGTGCAGAGACCCGCCAGTAAGGCACCGCTCGCGGCGACACCTGATGGGCCGGCTCACGCAGCGCAGGACTGCCGACGCCGACGCTCTCACCCCAGCCCGACGTCATACCCCCAGCCTCTCACGCGGCTCGCAAGCCCCTCCGTCTATCGCGGCTCCGCAAGCGTCGCCACGCTCCCCTATCGCGGCTCCGCAAGCGTCGCCACGAGCAACGCCTTGATCGTGTGCATCCGATTCTCTGCCTGGTCGAAGACCACCGAGGCCGGTGACTCGAACACCTCGTCGGTCACCTCCAGCCCGTCCTTGAGGTGCGGCCACTGCCCGACCAGTTCGGCGCCGACCTTGGTGCCGGTGTCGTGGAAGGCGGGCAGGCAGTGCATGAACTTCGCGCCGGGAGCCGCCGCCGCCATCAGCTCGGCGTTCACCTGAAACGGCATCAGCGCCGAGATCCGCTCTGCCCACGCCTCGACCGGCTCGCCCATCGAGACCCACACGTCGGTGTGCACGAAGTCCGCCCCGGCCACCGCCTCGAGCGCATCCTGCGTGAACAGCAGGCGGGCGCCCGTCCGCTCGGCCACCTCCCGCGCCTGCACCACGAGGTCAGCCGGGGGCTGGTAGGCCGCGGGAGCACCGATCCGCACGTCCATCCCCAGCTGGGCGCCGATCATCAGCAGGCTGTTGGCCACATTGAACCGTGCGTCGCCGACATAGGCGAAGCTGACCTGCTCCAGCGGCTTGTCGCTGTGCTCGACCATCGTCAGGACGTCCGCCAGCATCTGAGTCGGGTGCCACTGGTCGGTCAGGCCGTTGTAGACCGGCACGCCGGCCTTGGCCGACAGCTCCTCGACGACGCTCTGGTGGGTGCCGCGGTACTGGATGGCGTCATACATCCGGCCGAGCACGCGCGCGGTGTCCGCCGTCGACTCCTTGTGCCCGATCTGGGTGGACGTCGGGTCCAGGAACGTCGTGCTCGCCCCCTGGTCGGCAGCGGCCACCTCGAAGGCACAGCGCGTGCGGGTCGACGTCTTCTCGAAGATCAGGGCGATGTTCTTGCCGGTCAGCCGCCGCTCCTCGGTTCCCGCACGCTTGGCCGCCTTGAGCTCGGCGGCCAGGTCGAGGTAGTGGCGGATCTCCTCGGGGGTGTGGTGCACCAGGGACAGCAGGCTGCGCCCGCGCAGGTCGACGCTCATGGCGCGGAGGCTACCTGCTGCGCGTCCGACCCGGTTGACTAGGCCCATGGTCCGCTTCGTGCTCGTCCACCCACCAGCGCTCTCCCCTGCTGTATGGCGGCCCCTCGCCGCTGCGCTGGAGGCAGCCGGGCACGCGGTCGGGCTGCCCGACTACACGCCCGACCTGACCGTCGCCGGCTCGTGGTGGCGCCGCGCGACCCTGGCCACGGTCAAGGCCGTGGACGCACTCGTCGGCAACCCGCCGCCCGGTCTGGACGAGCGAGCGGGCTCCCGCAGCTACAGCAGCGTCGCCCCCGGCCCCGACGTGCTGGTCCTCTTCTCCGGCTCCGGCGTGCTCGCCCCGGCCATCTGTGGGACCCGGGCGCCGGGGACGGTCGTCTTCGTCGACGCCACGCTGCCCGCCGCTGGCGGCGCCGAGACGATGGCCTCGGCGGACGTCCGACGGCAGGTGGCGGCTCTGCCGCGCGTGGCCGGTGACCCGAGCGCCACCCCCGCGGCTGCCCGCGGCGAGCGGCTCCCCCGCTGGACCCGGTGGTGGCCGGAGGCCGACCTGGCCGCCCTGTTGCCCGACCCCCGGCTGCGCGACGAGCTCGACCGCACGGCGCCGGAGCTGCCGGCCGACTTCTACGAGGAGGCGATCCCCGCGCCGGCGGGCTGGGAGCCGAGCATTGTCCGCTACCTGCAGCTCACCGGCGCGTATGACGCCGAGGCCGCGGACGCCCGGGCGCGGGGCTGGCAGGTGGTGCTGCCCACCGAGACCGGGCTGAGCGCGCCGACTCATCTGTCGGTGATGACCGCGCCCCAGGTCCTGGTGGACCTGCTCACCTGACGACTGCGGCATCTCCCTTGCGGTTGACACAATGTCAACCGGCAGACTGACCTGGTCGGGCACACCGCCCGACAGACACGACTGCACCGACGCTCGCAAGGGCCGTCAGGGCACAGCCACGCACGGGGAGAGGAGGCACGACGATGAGCACGGAGACCCTCCAGCACGGCCCGGGCGACAGCGACGACCAGTGGTCGATGACCGAGATCGTCCGGGTGACCGGCACGACCAGCCGGGTGTTGCGGCACTACGACCGGATCGGTCTGCTCCCGCCGAGCCACACCGGTCCCGGCGGGCTGCGCTACTACGACCAGCGCGGCCTGCTGCGACTGCAACGGATCCTGGTGCTGCGCGAGCTCGGACTGGGCCTGTCGGCGATCGCCGACACCCTGGCCGACGGCGCGGACCCGGTGGCCGCTCTGCGGACGCACCTGGCCGACCTGGCGACCGAGCGTCGCCGGCTGGCCCGGCAGATCTCCTCGGTGCAGCACACCATCACCGCACTGGAAAGGGGTGAGCAGCTCGTGGCAGACCAGGTCTTCGACGGGTTCGACCACACGCAGTACCGGGACGAGGTGGAGCAACGGTGGGGCACGAAGGCCTACGCCGACTCCGACCGCTGGTGGCGCTCGCTGAGCGACACCGACAAGCAGGAGTTCACGCAGGAGCAGCTCGCTGTGGCGCAGGCCTATGGCGTGGCGTCGGCGCAGGGGCTCGACGTCACCGACGAGCGGGTCCAGGCGATCGCCGAGCGGCACTTCCGCTGGGTCGCGGCGGGCTGGGGCGGCACCTCCCCCTCGGCCGAGGCGTTCGTCGGGCTGGGCGAGATGTATGTCGCCGACCCCAGGTTCGCTGCCAACTATGAGGTCGACGGCCGCAACTATGCGGCCTACGTGCGCGACGCCATGGCGGCCTACGCGGCGACGAACCTGTAGACCGCGGGAACCGACGTCCGGGCGGGCGCGTCTGACGCGCATGAGACGCGTTCGTCCGGCCCGGTATGTCGTGCTCCTGGCTGGTGCGGTGGCGCTCGCAGCCTGCGGGTCGCAGGTGGGGCCGGGAGGCCTGGGCACCAGCGGCCCTGACCCTGCGCAGACCACCACGACAGTCACGGCGAGCAGTCCAGCCACAGGGTCTGGCGAGGTCGCCGTCGTCGAGGTCCTCGACGACGTGAGCTACTACGGCGCCTGCGGCAACGAGCTGCTGACCATCGGCGCGCGCACCCTCTACCCGCTGCTGCCGGACGAGCGCGAGCGGCTGGACGACACGGCATACCCCGAGGCAACGGGGACAGCCGATGGTGACCTGACCGTGATCGTGCTGGCTGCGGCCGCGCCCCGGGTGCCCGCCCCGAGCTCCGGAGACGACGTCGGCACGCTGGTCGTCTTTTCTGACGGCATGGCCCGGTTCAGCTCGGACAGCGGGAAGTTCGACATCTGGCTCACCGATGAGGTGCGTGGCTACAACTGGGTGTGCTGAGCTACGCGCGTCATGAACTCCACCCGGAAGTTGTCCGGGCCACGCTCAAGATAGGTGATGTCGAAACGGCCGGGCGTGCGTTGCTGCACCAGGTTGAGCAGCGGAATCGGGTCGTGGTCGGCGACGATCTCCAGGCCGGCACCGGGAGCCATCGCGTCGAGCGCGACCGCCTTCAACCAGCTGCTCAGCGCGGTCGCCGCGTCCCGCGACCGGCAGCGCCGCCTGGTCGCCGACGCCGGCCACGAGCTGCGGACGCCGCTCACCTCACTGCGCACCAACCTCGACCTGCTCGCGCAGGCCGACACCGGGCCGGGCGGCGCGGGGCCGCGGGCAGCGGCTGACCCCAGGCGGAGTCGCGGCACCAGCGCCGAGCCGAGGGGGCTCCCGCCGGGCGACCCGGCGCCCTATAGTCAATGGGTGTTTTTCGACGTGACCGCCGACGCGTACGGCCGGTTCATGGGGCGCTACTCCGAACCGCTGGCCGGACAGCTCGTGGCCACAGCCGGCCTTCGTGCCACCGACCGGGTGCTCGACGTCGGCTGCGGCCCGGGGGCGCTGACCGCGCGCCTGGTGGCGCTCGGCGGCGCCGACCGGGTCACCGCGATCGACCCGTCCGCCTCGTTCGTCGCCGCCCTCGCCGCCCGCCTGCCGGGGGTGGACGTCCGCGAGGCGAGCGCCGAGGCGCTCCCGTTTCCGGACCACGAGTTCGACGCGACGCTGGCCTCGCTGGTGGTGCACTTCATGAGCGACCCGGTGGCCGGTCTGCGGGAGATGGCCCGGGTCACCCGCCCGGGGGGGCCGGTGGTCGCCTCGGTGTGGGACCGCGGCGGGGGCAGGGGTCCGTCGTCGCCGTTCTGGCGCGGTGTCGCCGCCGTCGACCCCGACGGGACCGGCGAGGGCGACGCCCCGGGTTCCCGCGTGGGCCACCTCGCCCAGCTCTTCGATGACGCCGGCCTGCGAGCCATCGAGGAGTCGGTGCTCACCGTCACCGTCGCCTACGAGACGTTCGAGGAGTGGTGGGAGCCCTACACGTTGGGGGTCGGTCCGGCCGGCGCCTACGTCGGACGGCTGGCGCCGGCGGACCGGCAGCGCGTGCGGGAGGGATGCGCGGCGCAGCTGCCGGCGGCGCCCTTCGAGGTCACGGCGTCGGCATGGACGGTGTGTGGCCGGGCGTAGCCGGTTCGTCGCTCGCGTCGTCGAACACCCGCAACAACCGCTCCGCCTTCCAACGGGACTCGGCGTAGTCCTCGGCGACGTCGGAGTGGACCGTGATCCCGACCCCGGTCCCGAGCAGGTAGCGAACGTCGCCACTGGTGGTCATCGTCGCCAACCCCGTCCTCCCGACGCGGGTCCCGCGCTCCGGCGGGGTCGGAATGACAACAAGAAAACCCCGCCCGACCGAGCACATCAGTGCTGGTCGGACGGGGTTCCTGAGCTGGTGGAGCTGAGGGGATTCGAACCCCTGACCTTCTCATTGCGAACGAGACGCGCTACCAACTGCGCCACAGCCCCGAGTGCCTCACAAGCGCTCAGCGGCTACGCACTCTAGCACCGCGCCAGGGCCATCCCGACATCGCTCAGAGCAGCGCCAGGTCCTCCGCGGAGGGCTCCCACCGGCCGGCCTCGACGTTGGATCGCACCTGCTCGGCAGAGGTCACACCGGCGATCACCGAGGCCACGCCGGGCTGTGCGGCCAGCCCGCCGATGGCCACCTGCAGCATGCTCAGGCCCCGGTCAGCGGCAAAGGACTCCAGCGTCTCGATCTGGTCCCAGTCCGCCTGCTCGAGTCGCTTGGCCTGGGCCGGGTTGGCCAGCCGGGAGCTCTCCGGGGCCGGCTCGCCCCGGCGGTACTTGCCAGTGAGCAGGCCGTACTCCAGCGGGAAGAACGGCAGGATGCCGACCCCCGCCGCCTCGCAGGCGGGCACCAGCTCCTCCTCCACCGACCGGTCGAGCAGGCTGTACCGGTTCTGGGCCGAGACGAACGGCGTCAGGCCGCCCGTGCGAGCGGTCCAGTCCGCGTCGGTCACCTGCCAGCCGGCGAAGTTGGACGACCCGACATAGCGGACCTTGCCCTCGAGGACGAGCTCGTGCAGCGCGGCCAGCGTCTCCTCGATGGGCGTCAGCGGGTCGGGAGCATGCAGCTGGTAGAGGTCGATCCAGTCAGTGCCCAGCCGGCGCAGGCTGGCCTCGACCGCCTTGCGGACATAGCGCCGCGACCCCCGGGCACCCCAGTCGGGTCCGTTGGCGCCCTCCATGTCCATCCCGAACTTGGTCGCCACGACGACGTCGCCGCGACGGGTGCCGAGAGCGGCGCCGAGCAGCTCCTCGGAGGCGCCGCTGCCATAGATGTCGGCGGTGTCGAACAGGGTGACCCCGGACTCGATCGCGGCGTCGACCACCTCCTGCACGCGGTCGGCGTCGATCCGGGCTCCGAAGGCGTTGCAGCCGATGCCGACGGCGCTGACGCGCAGGCCGGAGGCTCCGAGGGGACGATAGGAAAGGTCAGTCATCCCTACACGCTAACCTCACGCCAGGCGGTGCCTGGACCCGTGGCGCACCACCCGTCGTGAGGGAGGCCCTGGAGTGCGCAACCTGGTGCGCCGCCTGCCGCCGATCGCCTGGCGGGACACCAAGCTGCGCGAGTGGCAGGCCAGGTCGGCTCAGTGGGTGAGCGAGCGCGCTGCGCTGGCCGACCAGGCGTCCGCCCTGCGCGCCGAGGCCGACGCCGAGCGGTCCCGCGCCGAGCGAGCGGAGCGTCGAGTGCGGACGCTGCAAGGCAGGGCACGCCCCACCTGGGAGGTGCCCGACGACACCGACGTCCGCGCCGTCGTCGAGTCCAGTGGGCTGTTCGACCCGGCGTGGTATCTCCAGCAGCTGTCAGCGGGCCAGTCGGCCGCAGCGGCCGACGACCCGCTCGGCCACTTCCTGTCCGCCGGCGAGCCGGGCTCCTCCCCTCATCCCGGCGTGCTGCTGAGCTGGTGGCTCGACCAGGCTCGGCGTGACGGCCTGCTCGTCCCGCACGCTGCTGAGCCTGGTCCGTCGCTGCTGCACTACCTGCTCGTCGGCGCCCCCCGAGGCCGCTCGCCGCACCCGTGCTTCGACGCCGAGGCGTATGTCGCCGCGGCACCGGAGAGCGCCACCCACCCCGGTGGACCGCTGGGCCACCTGCTGGCTGGGTCCACCGCCGAGGCGACCGAGTTCCTGCGAACCGCGACGGCCGTTGCCCGGGTGTTGCGTGAGGCCGCGTCGGGGTACGCGACCTCGGCGGGGGCGACCGCTGCCTCGGTGCCGCAGGTGAGTGCCGTCATCGTCGCCGGCCAGGCAGAGGACCGGGCCGAGCGCACCGTCCGCAGCCTGCTCGGAGGGGCTGAGGCCGCGGTCGAGGTCGTCGTGGTCGACACCGGCCTGTCCGAAGGTCGCGCCACGCTGCTGGTCACCGCGCTGCTCGCCGAAAGGCCGGCGGCGACGGACGGAGGCTTCCAGCTGGTCCGCATGTCGGCGACCGACGTGCCGAGCGCCCGCAACGCCGGGGCCGCGGTGGCCAGGGGCGCGCGGCTGTTCTTCGTGCCAGCCGGCAGCTGGGTCGGGCCGACGTGGGACACCGTCGTCCGCGAGGGACTGGCGGCGCACCCGGTGATGCAGCCGCTCGTCCTCACCCAGGGTGGGGCGGTGTGGTCGGCTGGCCTGCGCCATACCCCTGACGGGCGGGTGGTCTCGGACCACCACGGCCTGGCCGGTGATGCTGCGCAGGTCCAGGGTGCGCGCGAGGTCGACGCCGTGGCCGAGGCCGTCATCGCGGTCCGGTCCGCGGACTTCGCGTCAGCTGGCGGGTTCGGCTCAGCCTCGCCCGCAGGCGCCAGCGACACCTCGTTCTCCCGTCGCGTCACGGCCGGCGGCACGACCGCGTGGTGTGACCCACGGGCGATCGTCGCCCTGCCCACGCCGATGCCGCTGTGGTCCTCCGAGAGCACCGCGAGAGAAGCGGGGGAAGAGGCTCCGCCCACGCCGGGTGCGGAGTCAGGGGGCGCTGGGGCCGCGCCTGCGCTCACGTCGCCATCCCCGGTCGGCGCGGAGCCCAGCTGGCCCGGACTGCGGCAGGACGGCTTCACGCGCGACGTCGCCCCGGCTTCGCAGCCCGACCGCCAGCGGGCGCACGAGACGCTGGCACGCCCGGTTCTCACCCGTAGCCGCGAGTCCGGACGGCCGCAGCGCTGGGCGATCAAGATCGGGGCACCGACGGTCGAGCAGCGGCACACCTGGGGCGACTGGCACTTCGCCCGCTCGCTCGCCGCGGCGCTGCAGCGGCTCGGCCACACCGTGAGCATCGACTGCAGGCTGGAGTGGTACCGGCCGACCGCTCACCTGGACGACGTGGTCCTCGTCCTCTCCGGGCGCGGGAACTATGCCCCGATGGCCGGCCAGGTCAGCCTGTGCTGGGTGATCAGCCACCCCGACGACCATCTGCCGGCCACGCTGGCCGCCTTCGACCACGTCTTCGCCGCGTCGACGCGTTGGGCGCAGTCCGTCAGCCCGGCCGTCGGCCGCGCCGTGGAACCGCTGCTCCAGTGCACCGACCCCGAGCTGTTCTCGCCCGGACCGACCGACCCCGAGCTGTCCCACGACCTCCTCGTCATCGGCAACGCCCGCGGGGTGCGCAGCAGCGTGACCCACGCCTTGTCGGCCGGGCTGACTCCGGACGTCTACGGCAAGGGCTGGGAAGGACTGCTCGCCGACGGCGTGTGGAAGGGCGAGTTCGTGGCGCCCGAACGGCTGGGCGCGACCTACCGGTCCGCCGGGGTCGTGCTCGCCGACCACTGGGAGGACATGCTGCGTGAGGGCTTCGTCGCCAACCGGCTGTTCGACCTGGCGGCCTGCGAGGCACGCGCGGTGAGCGACTACCTCCCCGAGGTGGCGACACTCTTCTCGGGAACGATCCCGACATACCAGGACGCGAGTGACCTGCCGGCCGCCATCGCTGCGGCGCACGCGAACGACCCGGCGGCCGCGCTGGCCCGCCAGGACGTGGGCGAGCGGATCCGGCGCGACCACTCCTTCGACGCCCGGGCTCACCGCCTCAGCGAGGTCGCCGCGGAACTTCTGGAGGGGCGAGCGGTGGCGCCCCCGAGCGCCTCCATCGCGTCCTCTGCCGCTCCTTAGCCCAGCTGACCGCGGACGGCGCCAGCGGGGTAGGCGGGGTTGTGGACGTTCACATAGAACATCTCCGGGTGCCGGATGATCTCCATGGCCAGCTCCCGGGCGACATCGACACACCCGCTCGACGTGGGGTTGGGCGCCGCGAAGGGCACGACGACGGGGCCGTTCCCCCCCGCGGGTGCACGGTGGATGTGGGCAGCCACGGTCGGGTCGACATTCTCAACGGACAGCTCGTAGCACAGCCTCCCCGTGCCGGGGTTGACCGTGATGTGCGCCATACCGCTGCCGTCAGGGTCGGCGGGTGGCACCTCCTCAGAGCCGCTCAGGTCGGTCGAGAGCGGTCGGCCGCCTGCGTTGGCGACCGTCGGGGCGACGGCGCCGAACACGAACAGCGTGCCGGCTGCAGCGGCGACGATGCGGATGTGGGATTTGGTCATCGGGACTCCTCGGGGATGAGGCCAGGCAGGACCTTTCGACGCTAGTCCCCTTCTCGGCGCGCGGATAGGGCCCGCACTTCGCGGCACGGAGACGACTTGTGGCCCCCAGGAGGGCCACAAGTCGGTGCGTTGTCGCTCAACGCGCACCCCGTGACGCCGCTGCTGGTGCCTCCCCTCGTGTAGGGGGAGTTGCCCACCCCTCGTGGGCAGGCCCGTACTGCCCAGCCGGGGTGGGCAAGCCCGTACTGCCCAGCCATCGTGGGCAACTCCCCCTACAGTGGGGGCGGTGACCTGGATCGGGCAGTACATCGTGGCGGCACTGGTGTTCGGGGTGCTGGACTTCCTCTGGCTGGGCAAGATCGGCCGCCCCCTCTATGACGCGCGGCTCGGGGACCTCATCGCCGACCGGCCGGCGATGGGCCCGGCGTTGGCCTTCTACGCCCTCTATGTCGTAGGCATCACCTACTTCGTCACCCACCCGGCGATCAGTTCCGGCTCGTGGCTGGCGGCGCTGGGCGGCGGGGCGCTGTTCGGGCTGGTCGCCTACGCCACCTGGAACCTGACCAACCTGGCAGTCCTGCGCGACTGGCCGTCGTCGATCGTGCCGATCGACATGGCGTGGGGCACCGCCGCGACGGCGATCACGGCCGTGGTGACCTACGCCATCTGCCAGGCCGTTCCCTGGCTGCACTGAGAAGCCGAGGTTCAGCGAGCGAGGACGACCGGGAGGTCCTCGAACTCCTCCTCGAACGCCATCGCGTGCCCATCGAACGGCAGGTCGGCAACGGGGGTGTCGGCGGCGCGGGCGCTGTGCCGTGGTGCCGCTTTGGCCTTGAGTGTGTAGGTCGGCGGCGGCACCGGGGTGGGCTGCCAGGTGCCGGGAGCCGGCGCCGTCACCTCGGCCTCGTCGGTGCGTGCGTGCGCCGGCGGCAGCACCGGGCGAGCGGCACCGGCCTGCACGTCAAAGACCGACACGACGCGGCGGGTCGCGGTGCGACCGGCCAGGGAAGGGCTCCGGCCAGCCAGGGCAGCGGCGGCCGAGACAGGCATGACCTCCGGCGCAGTCCCGCCCGCACGGCCTGCGGCCACGGGGCGACGGGGGACGCTGACAGGCCGACCAGGCGCACTCTGCGGACGACGGGTCGCGTTCTCGGGGCGACGAGCAGCGCCCTCGGGCCGGCGGGGTGTGGCGACGGAGCTTCGCGCAGACTGAGGACGGCGCCCCGCGGGGCGAGCCGGCGTAGGCCGAGTGTGGTCCCGAACGGGTGAGAAGGCGCGGCGGTGTTCGCGGGCGACCGACGCCCGGACTAGGCCCAGGCAGCCGACGAAGCCGGCCAGCCCCACCAGCACTGTCCACCAGGGCAGCGTGGTGAAGCCGGTGAGGGCGCCCCCCGTGAGCAGCAGTGCGGCGCCGGTCAGCAGCAGCAGCGCGCGAGCGGTGGCCGGACGCATCGCACGGGTGCGGCGTGCGGCGCGAGCCGCTGACGCTCCAGCGGCCCGGGCGACCCGGGTAGAGCCCGCAGCCGCGCGCGAGGACGTGGCGGCCGCGCGTGAGGACGTGGCAACCGCTCCGCTGCGCATCGAGCTGCCAGCTGCCTCGGCGGCAGGCCGCACGGCTGCGACGGCGCGCTTGACCACGACCTGCGGGTGGGCGGGCCGGGCGGGCGACACGGCATACGAGCGGGGCTGGTCTGCGGACATCGGGGCCGGCAGCTGACGGCGCCGTTCGAGCACGCGCATGGCCTCGGAGAAGCGGTCGACCGACTTCGCGGTGGCGACGTGGTCGCGACGCCGGATCCAGAACTGCAGGAGGTAGGCCGCCCACACCGCAAGGATCACCACGAAGATGAGGTTGGCCGGCACGCTGCCACCATAAGGACAGGTCAGGCAGGCTCCGGGGAGCTTGGCGGTGTGTCGCCGAAGTGACCGGTGTGACGGATGTGCAAACGGTCGACGAGCGGTCCGGACGCCGCGAGCTGCTCGCTGGTGACCACGAAGGTCAGGTGGTCGCGCCACTGCCCGTCGACATGGATCAGGCCACGCCGCAGCCCCTCCTCGGGCAGTCCGAGCCGGCGGACGACCGCCAGGCTCGCGTGGTTCTCCGGCCGGATGTTCACCTCGACCCGGTGCAGCCCGACCTGCAGCAGGGCATGGTCGACCAGCATGGCCAGCGCCCAGGTGGCGACTCCACGGCGCGTGGCCGTCCGGTCCAGCCAGTAGCCGGCCGAGGCGGTCCATCGCGACCCCCACTGGATGTCGAACAGGTGCATCTGACCGGCGAACCGGCCGTCGGCCTCGATCGCGAACGGCAGCACCCGACCGGCCCGGGCCGCCCGCTCAAAGCCGCGCCGCATCTGGCGGAACGTCGCCGCCGGCTCCACCCCGGTCGGCACGGTCGACTCCCACGGCCGCAGCCACTCCCGGTCCCGCGAGCGCACGAGCTCCCAGGCCCCACGGTCGTCGCGACTCAGCGGCCGCAGCACGACGACCGTCCCGTCGGCCCGCTCCTCCCGCACCGTCACCGGCCAGGTCAGCACCGCTGGCGCCTGGGTATGGCGGCCTCGGTCACCGCGTCCAGTCCCCCGAACGTCCCCCCGACTTGGCGAGCACGACCACGTCGGTGATCGTGGCCCGCCGGTCGACCGCCTTCACCATGTCGACCAGGGCCAGGGCGGCGACGCAGACGCTGGTCAGCGCCTCCATCTCCACGCCGGTGCGGTCGGCCGTGCGCACTGTCGCCTCGATGGTGACGCCGTCGTCCTCGACGGTGAGGTCGACATCGACGGCGTGCACCGCGACGGGGTGCGCCAGCGGCACCAGCTCCGGAGTGCGCTTGGCGCCCTGGATGCCCGCGATCCGGGCCACCCCCAGGGCGTCACCCTTGGGCACCGTGCCCCCGCGCAGCGCGGCTATAGCGTCGGATGACAGCAGCACCCGACCCCTGGCGGAGGCGCTGCGCGTGGTGACCGCCTTGCCGCTCACATCCACCATGTGGGCGGTCCCGTCGTCGCGCAGGTGCGTCAGGGACGGCGTCGCGTCACTCATCGCGGTGGTGCTCCTGGTCGATCCGGCCGTCGATCTCGGCGAGCGGCCGAAGTGGCAGCACGGTGACCTGCGACCCGACGGCCACCTCGGTGACCTCCGGCGGCACGACGGCCAGACCGTCCGCGGCCGCCAGCCCGCCGACCAGGTGGGAACCCGCGCCACCGGCCGGCTCCGCGGCATACCCGCCACCAGCGTCGCGGCCGAGCCTGACGCGGGCGTACTGCTCCTTGCCCTCCGGCGAGGTCCACCCCTCCAGCACGACGGCCTGGACCGAGGGCGAGGTCGCCACCCGGCCGGCGAGGCGCAGCAGCGCCGGGCGGACGAACACCTCAAAGCTGACCAGGGCGCTGACCGGGTTGCCCGGCAGAGTGAAGACCGGCACCTCCCGCTTGCCGAGCAGGCCGAAGCCCTGCGGCTTGCCGGGCTGCATCGCGACCTCCCCGAACCACATCGAGCCCTCGCCGGTCAGCACCGCCTTGACCGGGTCGAAGGCACCCTTGCTCACCCCGCCGGTAGTCAGCACGACGTCGGCGTGCTCCAGGTGCCGGTGGATCTCCGCCTTGACCTCGCCCTCGTCGTCGGACAGGTGACCGGCGTGCACCGCGAAACACCCCGCCGCGCGCACCGCCGCCACGAGCATTGGGCCGTTGGAGTCCGGAATCTGTCCCGGCCCGACGGGCTCGCCGACGGGCACCAGCTCGTCACCGGTCGTCAGCACGGTGACCCGGACCGGCGAGATGACCTCGAGCTCCACGATCCCGGCCGAAGCGAGCACGGCGATCTGGGCCGGCCCGATCGGCGTGCCCCGAGGGACGATGACCTCGCCCGTCCGCAGGTCCTCCCCCGCCCGACGCAGGTGTCGGCCCGCGGTCGGGGCCTTGCGGATCAGCACCTCCCGCGGTCGGCCGTCGGTGTCCTCGACCGGGATGATCGCGTCAGCACCGGCCGGCATCGGGGCCCCGGTCATGATCCGCCAGACCTGACCCGGCACATGGGCCTGCCCGCCAGGGTCGCCGGCGGCGATGTCGCCGCTGACGACCACGCTCATCGGGTGCTCGGGCCCCGCCTCGGCCAGCTCGGCCGCCACCCCGACGTAGCCGTCCATCGCGGAGTTGTCGAAGCGCGGCAGGTCCACCGGGCTGGTCACGTCGGCGGCGGCCACCAGGCCGGCGGCCTGGCCCAGCGGCAGGCTCACCGCCTCGAGCGGCCGGACCTGTCGGCGGATGCTGTCGAGGTGCTCTGCGACGCTGATCATCGGGACTCCTGTCGTGGACACGGTGCGCGGCCGACCCCTTGCATACCATCTTGGCCATGGACGAGGGCAGCGGTCTGGAGCAGGCCAGGGCCAAGATGCGGGCCGCGGGTGTCGGCGACGTGGCGGTCGAGGTGTTCAGCCACTACTACCGGCAGCTGCAGGCCGGCGCCACCGGGATGGTGCCCGAGTCGAGCATCGAGCCGGTCGACAGTGAGTCGCTCGCCGATGCCGAGGTCGACGCCGACGCCGCGGTCGAGGCGCTGCGCGGCACGGTGGTCATCAAGCTGAACGGCGGACTGGGCACCTCGATGGGGATGGACCGGGCCAAGTCGCTGCTCGAGGCGCGGCCGGGGCTGACCTTCCTGGACATCATCGTGGGCCAGGTGCTCGACCAGCGCCGACGGTATGACGCTCGCCTTCCGCTGCTCTTCATGGACAGCTTCCGCACCTCGCAGGACACCCTGGCCGCGCTGGCCGCCTACCCCGACCTACCGGTCGACGGGCTGCCGCTGGACTTCCTGCAGAACAAGGAGCCCAAGCTGCTGCTCGACGACCTCACCCCGGCGAGCCACCCCAGCGACCCGGAGCTGGAGTGGTGCCCGCCCGGGCATGGGGACCTCTACACGGTGCTGCACGCCAGCGGCCTGGTCGAGCGCCTCCTCGACCTGGGCTACGCACGGGTCTTCGTGGCCAACTCCGACAACCTCGGGGCCACCGCCGACCCGCAGGTGGCCGGCTGGTTTGCCGCCTCCGGTGCGCCGTTCATGATCGAGGCGGTCCGGCGCACGGCCTCGGACCGCAAGGGGGGCCACTTCGCGCGTCGGCTCAGCGACGGCAGGATCGTGCTCCGCGAGACCGCCCAGACGCTGCCGCAGGACCGTGAGGCGCTCGCCGACCTCGAGCGGCACCGGTTCTGCTCGACCAACAACCTGTGGTTCGACCTGGCCGCGATGCACACCGTGCTGACCGAGCGCGGTGGGGTGATGGACCTCCCGCTGATCCGCAACGTCAAGTCCCTCGACCCCACCGACAGCTCGACCCCCCAGGTCGTGCAGGTCGAGTGCGCCATGGGCGCCGCCATCGAGGTGTTCGAGGGGGCGCGCACCGTCGAGGTGAGTCGCGACCGGTTCGTGCCGGTCAAGACCACGAACGACCTGCTCGTGCTGCGCTCCGACGTCTACCGCCTCGGCGAGGGGCAGCTGCTCGAACGCAGCGGGCCGACCCTGCCCTACGTCGACCTGCTCGGCGAGCACTACGCGCACGTGCAGGACTTCGACCGGCGCTTCCCCGACGGACCGCCGTCGCTGGTCGACGCGGAGTCGCTGAGCGTGCAGGGGGACTGGACCTTCGGGCCCGGCGTCGTGGTGCGCGGCGCAGCCACGCTGCCGCCCACGCAGAGTCCCCAACAGGTCGCTGGCGGCACGGTGCTGGACGGCGTCGGGGGCCTGGACGGCGCCGCGCCGTGAGCGCCGACGGGGCCATGCCGGACGGGGCGGACGCAGGGGACGCGGTGACAGCGCGGACGCGGCGGAGCTGACCCCGCAGGACGTCGTGGACGCCAAGGCGAGCTGGCGGGACCGGCTGCGAGCCGTTCGACGCCAGGTCGTGGCCGAGCAAGGCGAGCTGGGGCGTGCTGCCCACGCTGCCCGGCTGGCCGAGCACGTGATGACCCTGGCCCGCGAGCTGGCCGGGGGCGGGGCGCTCGACGGGCTGGTGGTCACGGCATACCAGGAGCTGCGCACCGAGCCACCGGTCAGCGCGGCGGTCAGCGCCC
The DNA here is from genome assembly GCA_963781115.1 of uncultured Actinomycetota bacterium. Classification (GTDB taxonomy): domain Bacteria; phylum Actinomycetota; class Actinomycetes; order Actinomycetales; family Dermatophilaceae; genus Ornithinicoccus. Next base: position 426,014 of record CAWADV010000003.1, on the reverse strand, counting down.
TGCGCGAGGCGGGCGCGACCGTCCTGCTGCCGATCACCCTGGAGCGCGGGCGACTCGACTGGCACGACGCGGCCGACCCCGAGGCGCGCCCGCTCGGGCCGACAGCCCTGGATCGGGTCACCCTGGTGCTGGCGCCGGCTCTGGCGGTCGACCGCACGGGGAGGCGGCTGGGCAAGGGCGGCGGCTACTACGACCACACGCTGCCGGCGCTCCGGCGCCGGCACGTGCCGGTGGTAGCCGTGCTGCACGACGGCGAGGTGGTGGACCAGCTGCCGGCCCTGCCGCACGACGTCGCGGTGGATGCCGCGCTGACCGCGGCCGACGGGGTGCGCTGGCTCAGGGACCGGGCGTCAGGATGAGTCTGTCGACCGCGGCGGCCGCCACGGCGTCGCGGCTCGACCGCCAGGCGTAGGTCCGGCCCTCGATCCAGGCCTGCGTCTGGTCGCCGTAGTGCGGGTGGAACGGATGGCCGGAGCTCCCGGTCTGGTTGACCCAGGTGGACTGGTCGAGGTCGGCCAGGTCGACGACCATCCGCATCGACGGCGCCGAGGTCACCCAGAACGAGCCACTGCCGGCGTCCCAGTTGTTGGCGTTGACCAGCGACGACCCGCCCGGCATCGGGAACGGCCCTTCGTTGAACACCCCGCGCACGATGTCGGGCACCGGGTCGTCCCCCAGCACCTGGTGGCGCATCGGGAGCTGGTGCAAGGCGCCCCACTGCCAGTCGCTCGGGTCCTTGCCGATCCGCTTGGTCAGGTCGAGCCTGGCGTCGATCAGCGCCTGGCGCAGGATCTCGTCGCGCGACTCGCGGATGCCCACCGTGCTCTTGTCGTCCCACCACGGGTCGTCCGGGCGCTCCAGCAGGTTGTCGACCAGGGTCATCCATCGCGAGTTGCCGCTGGCGTAGAGGTCGGCCGGCAGCTCGTCGTCGAAGGTCTGCTCCAGCACCTGGGCCCACACGGCGTTGTAGTACATCGCGGCCGACGACTGCGGCGAGTCGTCGCCGGGCGAGGTGCGGTCCCACGACCGGAGCAGCTCCTGCCCGTCGGCGTAGAACGCGGTGTCGATGTCGACGGCCAGCAGGTAGGTGACCAGCGTGTCGGCGAAGCCGCTGTAGGTGTCGTTCTGGATCTGGTTCATGTCGGCCGCGGTCAGCGGCCCCTGCGCCAGGTGCTCGGTGAGCAGGTCGGAGATCCGCTGGCTGCGGTAGCCCTTGTCCCACTCGCTGGTCAGGAAGGGAGTGCTCGCGCCGCTCACGGCCTGGTTGGCGGCCACGATGACACCGTCGGGCGGGTTGAACGCCGAGGGCATCTCGCTGAACGGCACCCAGCCGGTCCAGTCATAGCTCGGCATCGAGCCCAGTGCCGGCCAGTAGCCCGGCGGCGCGCCGTTGGTGCTCGACTGACGGAGCGGGATCAGCCCTGGAGCCTGGTAGCCGATGTTGCCGGCGCGGTCGGCATACAGCATGTTCTGCGACGGCGCCGCGAACAGCCGGGCGGCCTGCCTGAAGTCCTCCCAGTCGGTGGCCCGGTTGAGGGCGAACACCGACTCGGCGGTGCGCGTCTGCTCCAGCCCGGTCCACGCCATCGACACCGCATAGTCGTTGGAGGTCTCCACCCCGTTGACGGGCGCGTCGCTGCCGGCCTCGGCAACGTCGGTCAGCACGTCGGACATCACCGGCCCGTGACCGGTGGAGCGGACGGTCAGCGTGACGTCGTCCTGGCCCGGCACGGTGATCACCTCGGTGCGCTCCTCCAGCGGCAGCCAGGAGTTCTCCCGCCGGTAGCGGTCCCCGTCCACCTCCTCCAGGTAGAAGTCGGTGACGTCCGGCGCCAGGTTGGTGAAGCCCCACGCGATCTCGGTGTTGTGTCCGATCACCACACCGGGGAACCCGGCGAAGGTGAACCCCGAGACGTCGAACGGGCAGGCGTCGGACAGCTCGCGGCAGTGCAGGCCAGTCTGCAGCCAGACGCCCGGCTGGGTCACCGACAGGTGGGGGTCGTTGGCCAGCATCGGGGCCCCGGTGGCGGTGTGGTCGCCGGAGACCACCCACGAGTTGCTGCCGATGCCCTCCCCGCGGCCGACGAGCTGCGGCACAGCCTCGAGGCTGGCCGCCGTGCCTGCCAGGACGGCGTCGACCGCCGTCAGCTCGAACGCCGGTGCCGCACCGGCCAGCTGCGGCCGGGTGGCCCCGAAGTGGCGTCCTTGCCCGGTGTCCGGCTGGCCGTCACCGGTCTCCGGTGCAGCATCCGGCGCTGTGCCGCCCCGGTCGTCGTCAGGGTCCAGCGGGGCAGCGGCGGGCTCCCACTCCTCCGCCGACAGGATCGGGGCGTTCAGGTCGTAGGGGTAGGGCGGGTAGGCGGAGGTGATCTGGCTCAGCGGCAGCCGGCCGACGAGGCGAGCCCGGGCCAGCTCGTCGGCGTAGTTGGACTTCAGGTCCCAGGCCATCGCCTTGAGCCAGGCCAGCGAGTCCACCTCGGTCCACGGCTCGATCCGGTAGTCCGGCACGGACTGCTGCAGCACGACATACTCCAGCGCCACCTGGCTGGGCGCCGGGTTGTCCGCCAGGTAGGCGTTGACACCTGCGGCATAGCTCTGCAGGTAGCGCCGCGTCTCGGCGGACAGGCGCGGCAGCTCGGCTTCGGCGACCCGGCGCCAGCCCATCGTCCGGATCACCTTGTCGGTCTCCAGGCCACCCTCGCCGACCAGCTCGCTGAGCCGGCCCGCGGTGATGTGCCGGCGCAGGTCCATCTGGAAGAACCGGTCCTGCGCGGCGACATACCCCTGGGCCATGAAGAGGTCCTCGGGGGTGTCGGCGTAGATGTCGGCGATCCCGCGCTCGTCGCGGATGACCTCGACCGAGGCGCTGAGCCCCTCCAGCGACAGCTCCCCGGAGGCCTGCGGGAACGAGCGGCGGACCAGCCCGACCCCCAGCACGGCTGCGGCGACCGCCACGACCACCAGCACCGCCACCAGCGGCAGCACGAAGCGGCGAGCACGGCGGGCAGGCACGTGAGCAGGGTATGCCACCGCGCCGACGATCCACGGGAGCCACTGCGACGGCCCGTACACTTGGGCCTCGTGCCCACCTACTCCTACGCCTGCAAGGACTGCGACTACCGCTTCGACATCCAGCAGGCCTTCTCCGACGACGCGCTGAGCCAGTGCCCGCGCTGTCACGGCGCGCTGCGCAAGGTCTACTCCGCGGTCGGCGTCGTCTTCAAGGGATCCGGCTTCTACCGGACCGACTCGCGCGCGGCTGCCGGCTCCTCGTCGAGCTCCTCCAGCGGCTCGACGTCGGCGGGGTCCAGCTCATCCGGCGGGTCCTCGGACAGCAGCGGCGGCTCCGCCGGGAGCACGAAGAGCCCCAGCGAGGGCAAGGGCGGCTCCTCGGACGCGCAAGGGCGGCTCCTCGGACGGCAAGGGCAAGGGCGCGGGTGGCTCGTCCACCTCGGACAAGGGCTCGTCGTCCACAGGCTCGGCCAAGGTCGCCAAGAGCGCCTGACCGCGCCCTAGCATCGGGGCGTGACCAGCACCCCTCCTCGCGCCGAGATCGGCGTCATCGGCGGCTCCGGCTTCTACTCCTTCCTCTCCGACGCCCAGCAGGTCCCGGTCGACACTCCCTTCGGTGCTCCCTCGGACCCGCTGATGGTCGGTCTGGTGGACGGCCGGTCGGTGGCCTTCCTGGCCAGGCACGGCCAGGGTCACCGGTTCCCCCCGCACCGGGTCAACTACCGGGCCAACCTCTGGGCGCTGCGCTCGGTCGGGGTCCGCCAGGTGCTGGCGCCCTGTGCGGTCGGGTCGCTGGTCAGCGAGCACGGTCCCGGCACGGTCGTGGTGCCCGACCAGGTGATCGACCGCACGTGGGGCCGCCCGCACACCTTGTATGACGTGGAGGGCGCCGTCGTCCACGTGGCGTTCGGCGACCCGTTCTGCCCAGCCGGGCGGCACGCGGTGCTCCAGGCGGCGGACGGGGAGCGGCCGGGGGCGCTGACGGTGCACGACGGCGGCACGCTGGTGGTCGTCAACGGGCCGCGCTTCTCCTCCCGGGCCGAGTCGCGGTGGCACCGCGCCGCCGGCGGAACCGTCGTCGGGATGACCGCGCTGCCGGAGGCGGCGATCGCCCGTGAGCTGGCGATGTGCTTCACCACGGTCGCGATGGTCACCGACCACGACGCCGGGGTCGACGACGTCGAGAGCAGCGTCACGCATGCCGAGGTGCTGGAGGTGTTCGCCGCCAACATCGACCTGCTCAAGGGGCTGCTGCGCAGGTCGCTGGCGCTGCTCCCGGCCGAGGAGGCCGACGAGGTGGCGACCTGCCCCTGCCGGCGGACCCTGGACGGCCTGGAGCTGCCGTTCGACCTGCCCGGATGACCGCTGGGGGCGGGGTGCGGTGCTGAGCCGGTTCGCCGGCGGTCTGGATCGCCGCCCGTCGGGCGGGCTCCCGGACGTCGACCCGGCCCGCACGCGCCGCGCAGCGTGGGCCGGGCGCAGCCGCCGAGCCGTATGGCGGCGGGGCATGGCCCGTCGGGGCGCCGCGGCGCTGGCGCTCGGGTCCGCGGGCTGGGCTGCGGTGAGCGCCGTGTCGCCGACGGCGCCCGACCCCGGACCCGCCGTCGTCGTCGCCGCCCGCGACCTGCCCGTCGGCACCGCGATCTCGCTGGAGCACCTCAGCGTGGTGCACCTGCCCGTCGAGACCGTCCCCGACGGGACGTTCGGCGACCCGTCCGCAATCCGAGGGGTGCTGTCTGCTCCCCTGCGCCGCGGCGAGGTGCTCACCGACGTCCGGCTGTCAGCGGCCGGCACCCTGGAGGGTCTGGCCGACGGACAGGTGCTCGCCCACGTGCCGCTGGCCGACGCCGGCATCGTGCCGATGCTCAGTGCGGGCGCCCGGGTGGACGTGCTCTCGACCGTGGACGGCCAGGTCGTGGCCGCCGACGTGCTGGTCACCCATGCCCCCACCGAGCGCAGTGGGCTGATTGTCGCGGTCTCCGCCGATCAGGCCTCCGCGCTCGCGGTGGCCGCCAGCCCCGACCTGCCCGGTGCCGGCGTCACGGTGGTCATCCGCGGCGGCTGACCGCGCTGGCCGCCCGGCCATGACGACGGCGCGGTCCCGCTGGATTCCTCCGGCACCGCCTCTGGCGGGTATGCTCCGGGTTGCCCACCACTGCGGGCCCCGCTGCCACCCATGGCGGCGATGCGGTGCACGAGATGCACACCACACACACCTCCGAAGGGATCACCCATGCTCAAGGGCTTCAAAGAGTTCATCATGCGCGGCAACATCATCGACCTCGCGGTCGCCGTCGTCATCGGCACGGCGTTCGCCGCGCTGGTGACCAAGTTCGTCGAGGCAGTCGTCAACCCGCTGCTGGCCCGCCTCGGTGGCGGCGGCCTGGGTGCCGGTCTGGGCATCCAGCTCGGCGACGAGGGCAACGCGGCCACGTTCATCAACATCGGCGCCCTGATCGGTGCGCTGATCACCTTCCTGCTCACCGCCGTGGTGGTCTACTTCCTCGTCGTCGTCCCGATGAACAAGATCCTCGAGCGTCGTCGGGCCGGCCAGGAGCCGGAGGCCGAGGAGGTCTCCGCAGAGGTTGCCGCGCTGCGCGAGATCCGCGACCTGGTCGCCTCCCGCAACGGTCAGCTCTGACCCCTTGCGTGACCTGCTGAACCTGTAGCACCGCACCACCGGCCGGGCGTCGGGTGGGAGCACGACCGGTCACGGTCGCTCCCGCTCGGCGCCCGTTCGTCGTGCTGGGTCCTCACTCCCAGTGAGGTGGACGCTGCGAGGTCAGCCAGGCGTCGTCGGCGCTGGTCTCGCGCCGCTCGGACCAGCCTTCGTCGGTGTCGTCCCGCGTCTGCTCCAGGGCAGCGATGTCCGCCTCCTTCGCCACCGCCTCCGGTGGCGTGGTCTCAGCCGGCTCCGGCGCCGCACTCTCGGCCACGTCCACCTCGGGTATGCCGGGCGGCTCGGCGGGCTCGGTCACGACAAGCGGTGCGTCGGACAGCCGCGTGACGGGCCAGACCACCCGGCGCCGGGGCACCTACGCCCCCGTCGGCGGATGCGTGCCCGCGTGGCGGCGGGCCGCCACCGCAGCCGCATAGCGCTCGGCGGAGGCGGCCCTGGCCAGGTGCACCAGGCGGGCCACCTCCCGAGCGGGGTCGCGGAACACCTCCGTCGTCCATACCCGGACGGGGGTCCACCCGAGGCGTCTCAGCTCGCCGATCCGGACGGCGACGGAGTCTGCTGACGGCAACGGTGCGTCGGGGTCGGCGTCGGTGTCGATCGCCAGCAGCGGCCGCCCAGGGCTGTCCGGGTCGTCGACGACGAGCGGGATCCGGTGCGGCGCGGCGCCATACCCCTCCCGCACGACCAGACCCTCGGCCCGCAGCCGGGTCACCAGGTCGCCCAGGATCGGCGACGACGTGAGCGGGACCTCGTGCCGCTCCGGTGCAGCCATGGCTGACCTCAACGCCGCCCACCAGCCCCCCTCCGGCCAGGAGCCCACCTCGCGGTCGGCGACCACGGTGAGCGAGCGGGTGCCGGCGGCGACGGCAGCATGCGCTCGCCGCTCGTCGAGATGGTCGGCGTCCAGCGTGGCGATCGGCGCCAGCGCGAGGACGACGTGGTCGGCCCGGCGGGCTGCGATCTGGTCGGCTTGGCACACCGTCACGGTGACCGCCACGCCGCGTTGACCTCGCTGGCGGGCGAGCTCCACCCGCGCCTCGTCGGCCAGGGCCGCATCGGCCGTGACCAGCAGCGTGGAGTCCTGCGGGTGGGCCAACGAACGCTCGACGGCTGTCTCGACGACCGCCTCCACCCCGTCGGCGACCACCAGGACGGCCGGCCCCGACACCACCGCAGGCGGCGCACCAGCCCGCAGCGGACCCGACGGACGGCTCGAGACGTAGTCCGTCGTCAGACGGTGCATGGGCCACACCGCGCTGGCACTGCTCAGCAGGTCCCGCGGCGGGACAACCGCGGCCGCGGCGCGCTCGGCGCGCGGGTCGGCGGAGATGACGAGCGGGTGGTGCGGGCTGCCTGACCCGTCGCCGACGACAAGAACCCGCTCGGCGCGCGCGAGCGCAGGCACCGCGCGGCCCGCCGGCAGGGACTGCGCCTCCAGGACGACGGTGAGGTCGACGCGGCACCCGGCCGGCACCGCCGCAGGCACCAGCAGCGGGCTGCCCATCCAGACCGGACGGAGCGCGGCGACGAGGTCGGGCGCCACGGCGAGGGCGGCGTGCAGGTCGCCTGGAGCGGACCCGCCCAGCACATCACGCAGCGCCTCGGCCTGAGCCGGGTGTGCCGCGACGGCAGCCGCGGCCCGCTCACTCGCGGCATCGAGGACGCGAGCGCGGTCGGCAGTGCATCGGGCGGTCACGGCAGCGAGGATCTGGTCGACGGCGGCGTCGAGCCGGGCTCGGTCGCCGGTGCCCTCCAGCCCGGTGCTGACCCGGTCGTGCACCGACGCCCAGAAGGCGAGCCCGACCTCACCGGGCACGTCCTGCGTGGCGACGCCGCGGTGGGCCAGGTCGTCGACCAGCGGCCCGAGGCCGCGCTCCCGCACGGGGGCGAGCAGGCCGTGGCTCCGGGCCGCCACCGGCAGCCGGTCGGCGCGGGCGTCCAGCCGGACGAGGCGTTCGAGCAGCAGGTCGAGGTGCGTGGTGCTCAGGTCCTTGCCGCTGGGGGTGCCCTCGAGCCGCTGACCGAGCCAGCCCAGGTCCTCCTCGATCTGGTCGAAGGCGTCACTGGCGGCCTCCCACCCGGCCGGGGTCGCAGGTCGAGCCGCGCGTCCGGCCAGGGCCTCCCAGTCGGCGCGCTGGTCGCGGGCGGCGGTCAGGGCGGCGCGCAGGTCCGCCGGGGGCCGGCCGGGTCGCAACAGTCCGCGCGCCTGCCGCCGCAGACGGCCACGGGCCAGGGCGCCCGGACGCTCCGGACCACTGCCCGAGGCCGCGATCAGCTCACCGAGCGGCGCGTCATAGACCTGCGGGGTGAAGACGGCCAGGGTGTCCTGGGCCTGCTCGATGAGCGCCAGCTGGTGCGCCCACTGCTGCAGGTTGAGCGGCACGGGCAGGCCGGCGCGGCGGCAGACGCCGGCCATCGCGGCGCGGGCCTGGTCGAGCGCGCCGGTGACCAGCCGCTGGACGATCTCGCCCGCACGGGTGGCCTCGGCGTCGTCGGCCAGCGCGGCGCCATACCAAGGGTCGTCGCTGCGCCCGCGGCGCCACGCGCCGATCGAGGCGGCCTCGGTGAGGTCGGCGACGATCGCGGGCAGGTCGTCCGGGGAGAGAGCACGCACGGCCGCGTCGCCGAGCCGGACGCGGGTGTGCGGCGGATGCGGGCCGGAGGCCAGCTCGGTCAGCTGGTTCTGGGCGAGCGAGAGGCTCACCCCCCAGGGGTCGCGCGGCTGGTGCATGGCGTGGTGGTGCTCGCGGAGCAGCGCGAGCGGGCCGTCCAGGTCCACGTCGCCGGGTGCAGGGCGCGCCGACGGCTCCTGCTCGATGTCCTGACCCAGCTGGTCGAGGCTGTCCAGCAGCTGCGCGGCCGAGTGCCGTGCCCGGCTCGGGGTCTCCCCCAGGTCGAGGACCAGCTGACCCAGACCGGCCACGTCGAGACGCTCGCGCAGCCGGTCCAGGGCGGCACCCGGCTCGGCGACGACCAGTGCGGTGCCTCCGGCCAGGACCGTCGACGCGACGACGTTGGCGACGACCTGCGTGCGGCCGGTGCCCGGCGGCGCATCGAGCACGAGCGGCCCGGACGCAGCCGCGGCCTGGGCCGCGCGCTGGGACTCGTCGGCCGGCACGACGCAGGCCCCGGCCACGGTGCGGCCGCTTGAGGGCGCAGTCCCGGGGGAAGCGGGCTGGGCCTGGCCCTCCTCGGCCCGCGCGAGATCAGCGAGCAGCGGATGGTGAGCCCAGTCAGCGGGCGAGGTGGCGAACTCGGCGACGAACGGCAGCTTGGCCGGGGGAAAGGTGGAGATGACCAGCCGCGGGCTGATCGAGAAGCCGGCGACGACGTCCCGGCACAGGTCCTCGAGCGCCTGGTAGGTCGGGCGGGCATCGAAGCCGGCGCCGCGCACGCTCAGCCCCGCCAGCGCGGCCGCGTCGACGTCGAGGCCGGCCTCGGTCCTCAGGTAGTGGGCCAGGACCGGGTTGAGGATGACGGACTGGTCCAGGTGCAGGGCGAAGTCGGTATGTCCGGGGTCGAGTGGCTCGATGGTGCACTCGCGGAGCAGCACCGGGGCCCGGGGCGGCGCCGGCGCTCGACCCAGCTGCCAGGTGGCCATCCCGATCGCCAGGAAGCCGGTGGTCAGGCCGTGCTCCTCGCGCAGCTCGACGACCTTCTGGCGCAGTGCGCTGATCCGGCGGTGAGCCTCCTGCAGGGCGATCGACTCGCGGACCAGCTCGGAGAGGCGGGTGGAGTGGCCGGCCAGCAGCTTCGCGACACCGGCGGGATGGACGACGGTGAGGTCGATCGAGCCCAGGGGCAGGTCGCGGTGCCAGAGCAGGGTATTGGGTCCGCCGAGGTCTGCGGCCTCGGCCCGCCACCGGCTCTGGGCCGCGGTGACGGCCTCGAGGATGGGGTCGGAGGTGCCGACAGCCTCAGTGTCGTCGTCCCCGGGGTTCACCCATCCAGGCTAACGAGTCGGCCGCGCAGGCCGGTGAAGGCGCCCAGGGCCAACGCGAGGCAGGCGCCGCCTGCGGCGAGCCAGGCATAGCTCCAGACGTGGACCACGACTCCGGCCAGCGCGCCGGCGGCCGCGGCCGACAGTCCCATCACCAGGTCGGCCGCCCCTTGCACCGACGACCGGTCGGCCACCGACACCGACCCGGCGATGAGGCCGGAGCCGGCGACCATGGTGCACGACCAGCCCAGCCCGAGCACGAACAGCCCGGCGAGGAGGCCGAACGACCAGCCTGCGGCCGAGGTGGCCGCCAGCGCGCAGGCGAGCACCAGCAGGGCGACGCCGAGGAAGACGACCCGCCGGGCGCCATACCGGTCGGTGAGCCAGCCGGAGACCGGGCTGAGCCCGAACATGCCCAGGATGTGGACGGAGATGACGAACCCGATGACCTCCACCTCGGCATCGCCGTGCCGCATGTGCAGCGGCGTCATGACCATCACCGCGACCATGGTGGCGTGGCCGCCGGTGAGGGCGACCGTGCCCAGGAGGGCGGCGGGGTTGCTGGGGATCAGCCGCAGGCCCCGCGCGACCGAGCCGCGCAGCACGCCCGTACCGGCCGTCGGGCTCTCCAGGTTGCGGGCGGTGACCAGCGGGTCGGGGCGCAGGCGGGTCGCCAGGAACACCGCTGCCAGGATGAAGCCGACGGCGCTGAACACCCAGGCGCCGGCGAGCGCCGGGACGCCGATCTGCTCGGCGACCCAGGCCCCCGGCCCGATCATGTTGGGGCCCAGCACCGACCCGATGGTCGTGGCCCAGACGACCAGGCTGAGCTGGCGTCCCCGTCGGTGCGGCTCGGCCAGGTCGACTGCGGCATACCGCGCCTGGCTGTTGGCGGTCGTGGCCGCGCCGACCAGCGTCGTGCCGAGGAGCAGGAGCGGGAAGCTGTTGGCGACGGCGGCCAGGATCGCCAGGCCCGCACCGATGGTGCCGATGGCGTAGGCGGTGACCAGGCCGGCGCGGCGGCCGCGGGCGGCCATGATCGCGGCGACCGGGATGGTCAGCAGTGCTGCGCCCAGGATCTGGCTGGTGTTGGCCATCCCGGACAGGTCGTCGCGGCCGCTGATGTCGGCGGCGATGAGGGCGACGACGGCGATGCCCGCTGCCGACCCCCACCCCGCCGAGGATCTGGCTGGCCATCAGGGTGGCCACGGTGCGCCGCTGGATCGTCTGGACCTCGGTGGTGCTCGTCGTCGGGGGATGAGGCGGGGCGGGTGGCATCACCGGCTCAGTCTGGCAGCCGGCGTGCGGACGCCGGACACACCAACAGGGCCGCCCCATGCGTAGGGCGGCCCTGTGTCGTGAGGTTGGTCCGTCAGGCGGTGCGCGCCTCCTCACGTCGCGGAACCAGGATCTCCGCGTCTCCAGCGCCACGAGCGTGGCGCAGTCCGAGGAAGCTCAGTGCGAACAGCAGAGCCGAGGCGATGTAGGCGCCGATGGCGGCGAAGCCGGCGAGCTTGCCCATCGTGGCGAAGGCGTAGCCGTAGAGCAGCAGGCCGCGGAGGGTCTCGCCCTTGAACCGGGTCTCGCGCTGACCAGTGAGGTCGGCGGCCAGCTCGTCGTCGCCAGCCTCTTCGGCGGCGCGGATGTCGCCACCGAGGTCGGCGTAGGTGCGGCCTGCGGTCGACTCGTCCATGTGGACCTTGATGAAGTACTCGGCGTAGGCACGGGCCTGGTCGCCGTTGGTCATCGGCTGGCCGGCGAACTCCTGCAGCGGAGCGAACGCCTCGCCCTCGATGGCGGGGCCGGACGGCATGGTGATGTTCTGCTCGGCGAGCTGGTCGTGGACCTGGCCCCCGACGAAGGAGCTGGCCCAGGTCAACAGGCCGCCGGCGATGAGGAGGACGACGGCCAGGATGAGGCCGACGGAGGAGACGAGCGTGTCGAATGTCTTGCGACGCATGGGAGGTGCTCCTGGTTCTGGGGTCCTTGACCCTGTGAGAGAGCCGGAGGTTCCGGCTGCTGTCATACAGCGTCGCAACTGGGAGGGGGGTCCCAGTAGGGCCCAAAGTCCCGACTTCGCCAAGCCTTAGACGCCCTCCCGCTGGTCCCCTCTTCGCTCGCCGGGCGGGCAGTGACCAAGTCGGCCTCGGTGACTCGGCTAGGCTCCCTGCCGAGCGCCAGCCACCCCCGTCAGACCGCGCAAGCTCCTGCCGGCGGCTCGCGCCTATCCCGCCCTCGTAGCTCAGGGGATAGAGCACCGCTCTCCTAAAGCGGGTGTCGCAGGTTCGAATCCTGCCGGGGGCACAGTGTGTCTGTGCAGGTCAACCGGTTGCCGACGCTCAGAGACTGTCTCCCAGATCGATCCCTTGCCCACGCATGATCGCCGCGTACCGTGATCCTGACCGGGCCGGTGGGCGCGAGCAGATGCGCTCGGTGATCGACGCCCTGCCCACCGGCATCCCCACTCCGCTGACCGACCTGCGCACCCTCGGCCGGACCCTGGCCAAGCGGGCCCAAGACGTCCTGGCCTACTTCGACCGCCCCGCACCCGCAACGGACCCACCGAAGCCATCAACGGCCGCCTCGAGCATCTACGCGGCCTAGCCCTCGGCTTCTGCAACCTCACCAACTACATCGCCCGAGCGCTAGTCGAAGCTGGCGGGTTCAGGTCCCAGCTACACCCTGCATTGTGAAGAGCCGCAAAACGTTACAAAGCCTGATCGGAACCCAGGAGGGAGCCCCAGACCAGGCTTTGGAGGTGGCAGCCGCGGTAGTGCTCGACGCCCGCGCAGTTGGAGACGCAGGGACGGGCGCCTCACTACGCCGAAAGTGGCGCGTCATAACGCCGCCTTGCTGGGCGTCCCAATCGGTGCGTGGGTCGCCCCCACTACTGCGGCTGGCGGCTCGGTCTACGATGCTCAGAGGGCGCGGATCTGGTTGTTGCGGGGCTGGTGCGTGAGTTCTGCAAGACCCTGCGTCTCAAGCAGGGGCGGAATGTACATACCAAATCGGCCGCGGTAACCCTTGCGCAGGCCGTACCAACCCTTAACCGGATTCTCCGGGGACCGGCCCCATGCCTCAACAGTGCCGGGGGCCGGGTCCTTCTTCTCGTCGGCAGCGCCGAGGTCGACCCACCCACCCTGTTCGACGAGCCAGCGGTGCAGGTCCTCGACCGCGCTCAGGTGGTAGCGCAGGGTCGTCGACCCGACCTGGCAGACAAGCGCCGGTGGGTCGGACTCCTGATCGGCGTACATCGTGTACGTCGACGAGCCTGGTGCTGTCGTCAACACCCAAGGGTCTGTCGCAGTGCCGGATCCCTGAGCCATGAGTACCTCCTTGACGTGCCTCACAACGCCTCTGTTGACGGACGGTTAACACGATTCCAGACGAGCATGGCATGCGGTCACGCAGAAACGGTCGTCGCACGACCTGGGATGCAAGGTCAAGCATCGCGGCCGCCGGACGTCCATCTCAGGACCAGCGTCACTCCGCCGCCTGGGTGGCGTGGTGTTAGCCGCTGAACTGAGCAAGAAGCACTCGCTGATCATCGCCTAGATGCAGGACGGGATTCCTTGCTGGGTACACCTCGGCCTCTAGCCACTGCGCTTCGCGGACACCGGATGCGACTCCGACCTTGACGCCACGGTCACGTAGCTCAGCCAGCAGCAGTCGAGCGTCGAACAGGTACACGGCATCGATCCTCCACGGCCTTATCGTGCGCACGTCCGTAGCGGTCGCCTTGGGGCCGGTCATGACCAAGTAGTAGTCGAGTTCGGGTGCCTCAGTCATGTCCAGGACGCCCTCGCGCTCGAACTCGACCGATGTGAACGTCCCCCGTGCGCAGTGTCATGGCCCGCACAGTAGCGCCGTAGAGCGTGTTGAGCGTTGAGCGCACATGTGCGGTGACCTGGGTTCTTTCGGCGCCCGCCCGCAAACTAATCCATCGAAAGGGGCGGGGAAGTGGTCGTACGAGAGGAGTGCGTCTATCCGCCGCGTTACGGCCACCGTGACGGCACGGGTGTTGTGAGATCGTCGAGGACCTCGGCCCGGCGTCCTCGCTAGAGGGGTTGGGGCGGGCAGCGCCTGATAAGATCACCTTATGGCTCTGCTGGCCGAGTACTGGGACGCTCAGCGCGAGGAAGACCTCGCGCGACTGCGGCGCACTCTCGCCCTCCGCGCGATGGTGGCAAGCGGAATGAGCCAACGCCAGATTGCCGACGCTCTCGGCATCAGCCAGTCGGCGATCAGCCAGCGACTCAAGCACGCCCCTGAACTCGACGATGTGCACCCCCACGTCCTGCTGGAGGCGGCGGCGCCTATCCTCAAGTCGCTGGCAACCGAACACGGCTACACACGGCTGGCGGTCTTCGGCTCGATCGCGCGCCATCAAGCCCGCCAGAACTCTGATGTCGATCTGGTGGTCCAAGCACCTGAGGGCACCTCTTCGTTCGAGTTCATCCGACTCAAGCAACTCCTCGAGCGCATCCTCGGCCGCGAGATCGACCTGGTGTCCTATGGCGGCCTGCAGTCAACACTCGATGACGACATCGCCCGCGAGGCGGTGCCGTTGTGATGGACCTGCGGGCCGCCAAGGAACTCGCGCACATCCAAGGCTGGCTCGAACGAGTCGAGGAAGTGACCCGGCGCGGCAAGGACGCCTATCTGGCGGACGACCTCCTTCACGAGGCGGGCGACTCTCTGATGATGAAGCTCGGCGAGGCAGCCAATCGACTCTCTCGACTCGGCCTCCTCGCGCCCGAAGGTGTCGAGTGGGCGCTGGCGGTCGCGAATCGCAACTTCATCATCCACCAGTACGACGAGATCGACCGCGACCTCACCTGGTTCACGCTCTCGCGCGACCTCCCCGCCTGGCGAACATCGCTGGAACCACTGTTCTCGCAGGCCGCCGCGACGCTCGAAGAAGCGGCCGACTAACAAGAGCCCGCCGCGTCAATCCGGCTCCCTTCTGTTGTCAAGGGGTCGGGATCGGCTCTCTTGAGTGTGCGTCGACGCTTGTCGCCGTCGAGGTCGTTCGTCCGGTGGGGCGCTCCACCTTGACGGCTCCGGCGCGTCGGCGCGGGGGCTGAGGAGCCGGTCCCGGGCGGGGCTGCGCGGTGGGCGTGGTGCGCGGTAGCGTCATGGGTGCGGGTCCGGGAAGTGGCTGATCCGAAGTGTCGATGTGCGGGGGCAGGTCGACCGCGCTGGAATCAAGTGACGCCCCGCAGTGCCCTCCCGGACCCGCCTCAGACCTGGTTGCGGCGGCGCGTTGTGTGTCGGCTGCCAACTGACGGTAAATGGCATCAGAGATCCGGCGCTTGAGGCAGCGCAGTGCTTCCATCGGCTTCTTGCCCTCCGATCTCTTGCGCCGGTAGTAGGCCCGGCCGTCGGTGTCCAGGCGCAGCTGGGTGACCGCGGCGATGTGGATCATGTGGTTCATCCGCCGGTTCCCGGCCCGGGAGAGCCGGTGCCGGTCCTGCTGCCCGGAGGAGGCGTCCAATGGTGCGGTGCCGGTCCAGGACGCAAACCGGTTCCGGTCGGCGAACCGGGCGACGTCGCCGACATCAGCCAGGATCCTGGCGGCCACCACGGGCCCGACACCCTGCAAGTCCATCAGAGTTGAGCCCCGCTGCAGGACCAAGGTCTTGAGCTCAGTGGTGGCCTTCTTGATCTTGGCCTCCACTGCGACCAGCTCGACCAGCTCCTCGGTCGCGATCCGCCGACGGGTCCTGCCGGCGACGTCACGCGGCCGCACCGAGGCCAGCAGCGCCTTGGCCTGACCTGTGGTGATGTCCTTCTTGGCCTGACCGGGCAGCAGCTCAGCCAGCAGCGCCTGCAGCCGGTTCACCACGGCGACCCGTCGCCGGGTCAGCGCCTCGCGCCGGTCGGCCAGCATCCGCAACGCCTCGAGCTCACCGTCGGCCTTCAGGACCCGCAGCCCTTGCGTGCGGACCGCGACGATGGCGATGGAGTGCGCATCCAGAGCGTCGGTCTTGCGGTTGTGTCCGGTGTCGAAGAGCCGGACCCGGGCAGCGAGCTTGGCCGGTACATCCACGACGTGCTCACCGGCCTCCAGCAGCCGCTGCGCGAGCGGGCGGCCGGCCCCGTTGGCGCCCTCCACCGCCCAGAGTCGCTCGGGCCACGACTTCGTGTACGTGCGCATCGCCGCGTAGCCGGCGCGGTCGGTGCTGAACCGCCCCGCGCCGAGCAACTGCTCCTGCTGGTCGACGACCTCGATGGTGGCCGACAGTTTGTGGGGATCGACCCCGATGATGACCTGTCCCATGTTCCCGCCTTACCTGACGCTCGTACCAACTGTGGTCGGCGAGGTGGGCAGTGCTACTACGAGCAGGGCAGTCCCTTCTTGAGCCACGCCTCGTCAGCGGTGCCCGACGGGCTGCAGACCGGAAGTGAGCCACACCCACAAGAGCCGTGGGTGGGCAGCCGCAAAGAGAGCGTCCCGTCGAGCACCTGGATCGAGTCTGGCCAGACACCGACCCTGCGCCCAGTCTCTAGTAGCCGCGAATGACGGAGGACAACGGCCGCACGAGGGCGCACGTACGGCTGACAGTGGCGCTGGCATGCCCGAGGGCAACGCCGTCGGCAAGGGAACTCAAGCCTGGCGCAGCGTGCCCGGGTCGGTGTGCAGGGTGTTGATCTTCTGCCAGATCTTGCGGGACATCCCGTTGGTCAGCGCCTCGATCGTGGAGATGTTCTCCAGCACCGCGGGGTCGGTCGTGTGCTCGGCGAAGAGGGCGGCCGTCTTGCTGACCAAGGAGAGGAGCTCGGAGCAGTAGTCGAGGTAGTTGCCGAGCTCGGCTGGTGTCAGGTCGCGCCGGACCGACTCGCTGGTCGGCTGCCAGCCGGCCCGCGCTGTCTCGGGGTCCTTGGTGAGCTGGTGCATGTCGATGATGTGCGCGATCGAGCGCATCCGGTGCAGCACCTGCAGGATCGAGTCTCGCTCGATCCGCCGTGGCAGTGCCTGCAGGAAGAAGATCGCGATCGCCGCGAAGACCACGTCGTTGATCCCCGACTCGATCAGCGGCAGCCACTCGAACGCCCGGAACGACTCTGCGGAGACCATGGCGTCGCGCATCGACAGGGCAAGGGCGAGGGTGGTGAGCAGCACGATGATCCCGCACAGTGCCATGGCGCCCACGCGCACCCACCTCAACCGAGCATGCAGCCGGGCCGGCTCACCGGACACCTGGTCGACCATCTGCTCCAGCTCGGCGGCGACCAGGCGCAGGTGGCGGTCCGGGAAGCGAGCTGCGATCCGGTCCTGCAGCCGGGCGACCGTCGTGCGCACCTGCGCCGGTGACAGCGAGTCATAGGACGGTCGGGCCGCACCCCTGCCCTCGTGCGCAGACTCCGCGACGCTGCCCGCCATGGGCGCAGCGTAGCGGGGGCGCGGGGGCAGGCAGCCTCAGCCGGCGACGGCGGCGGCGAGGTTGCCCAGCGAGTCCTCGAGCTGCTTCTCCTCGACCAGGGGGAAGGTCACCTTGGCCAGCAGCTCCTTGTCGGTGACCGCGGACCAGTCATAGGTCAGCTCCACCTCGGTGCTGTCCGGGCCGGTGGGGGTCAGCTCCCACACCCACTGCCAGCCAGGAGGTGTCGTCCCGGCCGGTGCGGTCTGCCAGGCCAGCCGGCGGTTCTGCTCGAACCCGGTGACGTGGTTGTCGGTCTGGTACTCCCCGCCCATGTGGTCGCCCTCCATGTTCATCCGGAACACCTGGCCCACCTCGGTCACCCGCTCAGCGCGGTCGTCGGAGCGGATGAAACCCGATCCGTCGACCTCGACGTGCCTCTTGGGGTTGGACAGCACGTCGAACACCTCGTGCGCGGGTGCGTCGAGGACGCGGGACACGGTGATGCTCTTCTGATCGGTCATCGGGGGACCTCCTGGTCCGTTCGGGGGATGCTTCGAACCTAGTCGGGCGCCGGCGACCAGCGCATCTTTTGCCGGGCACCGACCTTTGGCGCACCCACTCACCTTCCCGTGAGCAGCGCACGTGATGGCGTGAAGGTGCTGGGGCCACCACTCGCGGCGAGCTGAGGCCCGCCGCTCACGCGGTGAGGCGTATGGTGCGCGCCGGCTCGATCTGCGCGTAGCGGTCGGGCGTGCAGGTCAGCAGGATCACCTGCGCGGTCTGTGCCGGACCCTGGAAGACCGCGCCGACCCGGTGCAGCCGCTCAGGGTCGGTGTAGCCCAGCGCGTCGTCGATGATGACCGGCACGCCCTGCTCCCGGTCGACCAGAGCCGCGACCGCCAGCCGCGACAGGATGCCGAGCTGCTCCTTGGCGCCGCCCGAGAGCTGGTCGAACGGAACGGTGGTGCCCTCCAGGTGGCGTGCGGTGATCGTCAGGTCGCGCGCCACCTCGACCGAGAAGGTAGGGCCGTAGACCGTGCGCCCGAGCAGTCCGATCTGCTCGGCATAGGGGCGCACATACGCCTGGTGCGCGGTGTCCCGGTGCCGCCGCAAGGTGCGGTGCAGCTGCCGGGCTGCCCGTGCGCGACGGTCCACCGAGGTCAGCTGGCGACGGGCCTCGAGCCACGCTCCATAGGCCTTGTCATAAAGCTCCTGACGACCCTCGCTGCTGGTCATCTCGACCTGACCCTGCAACACCAGCAGCTCCTCGCGCACGGCCGCGGCCTGCCGGTCGTGCTCTGCGAGGTCCACGCTGGCGCGGTCCCGGCGGCGGCGCACGCCCTCGAGGTCGGCCTCGGCCAGCGCTCGGCGGGCCACCCCCTCCTGCGCCTCCACCTGGGCGAACTCCTGTGCGCGCTGCGCGACCAGCTCGTCGAGCCGCTCGTCGCTGGTGCTGTCACGCTCCTGGGCCAGGCGGGCGGTGTCCCGACGCAGCGTCTCCTGTGCGACGGCGACGGCGGTGCCTGCGCGATCGACGGCACGGGTGGCCTCTGCCAACGAGCGCGCCGCCTCGCGTGCGGCCCGGGCGCTCCGGTCGGACTCCCGCCGCGCAGTCTCGACGGCAGCCCTCGCAGCTCTCGACAGGGCCACTGCCTGTGCTGCGTCGGCCGGCATCGCGGCACTGACGTCTGCGCGCTCGGCCGTGGCGGAGCGGACAGCCTCTCGGAGGCGTTCGCACTCCTCCGCCGTGGCGGCCGCGTCTGCGAGGTCGGCCAGCCGGTCCTGCATCCGGCGCAGCACCCCGTCGGCCTCCGCCCGCTGGCGGGCCACCAGGCGAGCCTGCTCGAGGTCGGTCACGCCCACGGCGGCGAGCAGCCGGCCCAGGGCCTGCTCGGTCTCGGTGATCTGTTCGGCGCGCTCCACGGCGCCCTGCTCGGGGCGGATGGTCACCCGCGCCGCCCCCGGCAGCTCGATCGTCGTCTCGGCCAGCACGCGCCGGTCGAGCGGGAAGCCCAGGTCGATGGCCTCGCCGTCGAGCAGCATCCTGGCCGCGCCCAGCCCCTCCACGACGACCATCGGGCTGGCGGCCTCGTGCCGCGCCCGGCGTAGCGCCAGGTCGCGGTCGGCCGACTCCAGACCGGTGAGCACCTCGGCAGTCACCGGAAGGGACAGGCACCGCTCGCGCGCCTCGGCCATCTGCTCGGCCAGGGCCGACCGCTGCTCGTCCCGGGTGGTGAGGTCGTCGAGTCGTGCGATGTCGGCGAGCAGAGCTGCGTCGGCCTCGGCCCGGTCGAGGACGGCGTAGGCACTCTCCAGCGCTGAGGCCGCCTCCATCGCCTGCTGCTCCAGTGGGTCGACGCTCGTGCGTGCCGCGGCCAGCGTCTGCTCGGCCACGGAGGCGGCCTGCTCGGCCTGCGCCACCGCCGTCTGGGCCGCCTCGACGTCGCGGACCAGCGCCGCCCGAGTGCGACGGGCGATCCCGGCGCCGACCGACCGCTCCCGTGCCTGAGCGAGCCGTTCCTTGGCAGAGACGTGGGCAGCGGCGTGCTCACCGGCCCGATCAGCCTTGGCCGCCGCCGCATCCAGGGCAGCCAGCAAGGCCGGGCGGAGCTCATCGAGACCGGCCTGCCTCGCCACGAGGCCCTCGTGGCGGGTCACCAGGTCGGCGGTCTCCTGCAGCCTGCCGTGTGCATGGACCGCGTCGTCGCGGGCCGTGTGCGTGGCCCGCACTGCGTCGCGCAGCTCGCCGGTGACCCGGCCGGTCGGGGTGAAGTAGCGCAGAAACTCGGCCTCGACCCGGTCGAGCAGCTCGGCACCATCGGCGGAGTGCAGGTCGGCGCCGCTCGCACCGTCGAGCGCCTCGGTCAGCACGCTGCTGCCGGTCAGCGGCACCTGGCCCAGCTCGCCGGCCTGGACGAAGCGCAGCGCCTCCCACAACGGCCGGTCCAGCGACTCGGCCAGCAGCGCGTCGAGGCGCTCCTGGGCGTCAGACCCGCTGAGCTGGGCCGGCACCGGGCTGAGCACCTGCAGCGTGGTCATCGGGTCGCGCAGCCAGCGCTTGGCGAACCGCACGCGCTGGCCACCCAGGCTGAACTCGGCCTCGACGAAGGGGCCCACGTCGCGCCCGACCGGCTGCATGGCGCGGACGCTGCGGTGCGTCGAGGTCGCCTTGCGGTTGGCCGCCAGGAGCAGGTCGAAGGCCTCGAGCAGGGTCGACTTGCCGACCTCGTTGGGTCCCTCGATGACCACCACCCCGGAGTCGGGAAACTCCACCGTGCGCTCACGGATCCCCTTGACGTCTCGCAGCGTCAGCGAGTGCAGCCTCATCGCCGGCCCTGCCCGGTCAGCCGGTAGAGCAGCGCCAGCGCCTCGGTGGCGCTGTCCAGGTCGTCGCTGCGCTCGGGGTCGAACTCCCAGTCGAGCAGGTCCGCCCCGGTGCCCGACTCCGCCCCGGCGTGGACACTCAGCGGTGCCATCTCAGCGTTGTCGGCGTCCGGCGCGGGCTCGGCGAAGTCCTGCGCCTCCTCGGCACCAGACCCGAGGTCGCTGGGCGCGCTGACCGCCATCTCACGGATCTCCTCCGCCGCGGTCGCCAGGAAGCCGCCGAGCCCCAGTGCGCGCAGCTCGGCCCCGTCGGCTAGCACCCGCAGGTCCGTGTGCCGGTCCCAGCGGTAGAGCGCGGCAAGCACCTCACCGTGACCGTGCAGCACCTCCTCGAGGCGAGCCCCTTCGGCGAGCCCGAGGGCACCGCGCAGCGCCAGACGCACCACGGTGCGCTCCTTGGCCGGCAGTGCCGCGAGCTCCGCGTCCAGTGCGCTCACGTCGTCGGCGCCACGCAGCTCCCGGCTCCACGACAGGAAGCTCCACTGACCGACGTGATGCGGCTCGACGGTCGGCGCCGCTGCGTCCCCGCCCAGCCGCACGACCAGGACGTCACCGGGCAGCTGCTCCTGGGGCGAGGTGACCTCCGGCGCACCGGCATACCAGACCGCCCCGCTGGACCCCACGCTGGTCCGTGAGTGACGGTCGCCCAGCGCGACGTAGTGGATCCGCCCCTGGGCCAGCGCGGTCTCCAGCGGGGCGAGGGCGATCGAGGCGGCGTTGTGCCGGTCGGGGTCGAGCACGTCGACGGCACCGTGACCGACCACGATGCGCACCGTGCCGTCGGCGGGGCCGGCCAGGGCCAGCGCCTCGGCGACGAGGTCGGTGCCCGGATGCTTGGAGCGCCACGGTGCCGCCACGAGCTCCAGGCCCTCGCGCACACGCACCGGGCCGGAGGTGTCGAGCACCTGCACGTGGGCGGGGCACTGCTGCAGGAACAGCGGCGTGCGGTAGATCGTCAGGACGTCGAGCGGATCGTGGTTGCCCGGCAGCAGGAACACCGGGACGGGCACCGCCGCGAGCGCGTCGAGCGTGCGTCGCACTGTCTGGCCGGAGAGCTGGTTGGCCTCGAAGACGTCACCGCAGACGACGACGAACTCCGCCTCCTGCGCGACGGCAACCTCACCCAGACGGCGGATCGCGTCGATCCGCGCGGCGCTGAACCTGGCCTGCGCCTCGTCGCCGAGGAAGCGCCGGGTCATGCCGATCTGCCAGTCGGCGGTGTGCAGGAAGGTGACCATCGGTGCCTCCTCTCGGGGTCGGAACGGGTGGGGCCGGGAAAGGTGCACCGGCCTGCGTGGGGCGTCATGAACAACCTAGGAGGCAGCACCGACAACGCCCCGTCGGCACACCGCCCGGCCGCCAACCCGCCCGCCGACGCAGTGTCAGGATGACCCCCGTGAGCCACGCCCCCCTGCCCCCTCCGCCGAGGGTCCGGGCCGTGCTGATGGTCGCCGCCGGCGGCGGGCTCGGCGCTCTGCTGAGGTATGGCGTGCTGCTGGCTCTCCCGCCGGGTGAGGCCTGGCCCTGGGCCACCGTCGTGGTCAACGTCTGCGGCTGCCTGGTGATGGGCGCGCTCGTCATGGTGCTGACCGTCCACCGGGCCGAGCACGGCGCCCTGCGACTGTTCCTGGGCACCGGCCTGCTCGGCGGGTTCACCACGGTGTCCACCTACGCCGCCGACACCCACGGCCTGCTCGCCGACTCCGCCCGACCCGGTCTCGCCGCGGCCTACCTGCTGTTCACTCCGCTGACCTGTCTGCTTGCCGTGACTGTCGGCGCCCTCGGCGCGCGGACCGTGCTGCCGGAGCGGTCCGGGTGACGCTGCTGCTGGTGCTCGTCGGGGGCGCCGTGGGGGCCGCACTGCGCTATCTGGTCGACCACGCCGTGACCACCCGCACCGCGCATCACCGCTGGGGACCGCTGCCCTGGGGCACGCTGACCGTCAACCTGGCCGGGACGTTCCTCCTCGGCCTGACCCTGGCCCTGCTCTCCGGTCCGGCCCTGGCCCTGGTGGGGACGGGGCTGTGCGGCGCGCTGACGACCTTCTCCACCTTCTCCTACGACACCTTGCGTCTGCTCGAGCAGCGTCGGCCGTGGCCGGCCTTGGTCAACCTGGCGACCCTGGTGTTCCTTGCTGTTCCCGTGCTGATGGCCGGGCTGCTCCTCGGACGCCTCCTGGGAGGGCTGCTCGGGCTCACTGCCCGATGACCTGGCTCGATCAGCTCAGCGCTGCCAGCTCGGCCCCGACCCGTGCGGCAACAGCCTCAGGGTCCGGCAACAGGGCAGGATCGGCGACGACGGTCACGACCAGCCGACCGGAGTAGGACAGGGCCTCCACGCTCACTCCGACGTTGCCCGGCGTGACGGCGACGGGAGTGATCGAGGACACCCGGTGGCCCGCGAACGACAGGGGGGTGCTGGGGCCACGGACGTTGCTCACGAACGTGTGCACGAGCCGCTGGTGGTCGATGAAGAGCTGAAAGACGCCGAGGGCCGCGAGCGTGCGGAACGCCAGACCGAGCGGCCCTGCCGACGCGCCGCGCCCAGGCCCTCGGGCGGCAGAGGTCAGGGCGGTGATCCGGCGCAGCCGCTCGTCGCGGTCCGGCGACAGCGGCAGCGCGAGTGGGAGGACGCCGGTCTGGTTGCCGAGGCGGTCGGCGGTCGCAGACGGGCGCTGGGACACCGGCACCGAGGCGACCAGTTCGGACAACAGCTCGCCCCGATCGTGCAG
This sequence comes from uncultured Actinomycetota bacterium, assembly GCA_963781115.1. Taxonomy (GTDB): domain Bacteria; phylum Actinomycetota; class Actinomycetes; order Actinomycetales; family Dermatophilaceae; genus Ornithinicoccus. Next base: position 402,900 of record CAWADV010000003.1, on the reverse strand, counting down.
CACCTCGCCCAGCGCTCCCGAGACCGCGCAGAGGAGCAGGTCGTTGACGGTGCAGCCGCGCTGATGGGCGGTTCGGACCAGCGGATCCAGGTCGACCGAGACCGCACCGAGGCGCCGCAGCGGCCCGGTCGGTCGGTTCAGCGACGTGGCCGCGGCGTGGCCCGGCCGGGAGCTGCCGGTGAGCTCGCGCAGGCCCTGGGCTGTGCCGCGCAACACCCGGGGAGTCCGCGTCAGCGCCAGCGCGCGCGAGCGCCACGCCTCGCGCGCCAGAGCGGATCGAGTGGGGAGAGGAGCCGGGAAGGGCTCTGGGAGGTCGGGCGCTCCCGCGGGCGCCGCGGTCACAGCGGGAGGGTCACAGAGTGCGGCCAGCGCGGCCAGGCCGCCCAGCCCGTCGCTGAGGCAGTGGTGCAGGACGATGACCAGACCCGCGTGCCCCCCAGGCAGCCCGGTGACCCAACGAGCCGACCACATCGGGTCTGCTCGGGACAGGCGCGAGCAGACCTGGTCGGCTGCGATCTCGAGCAGCCCCGTGCCTTCGGGCAGCTCGACGAACGCGAGGTGACGGCTCAGCCGGAAGTCGGCGGCGTCCACCCAGACCGGGCGACCGCACCCGGGTGGGGCGTGCAGGAGCCGTTGACGCAGCCGGTGGACCAGGGGCACCCGGCGGCCCAGCACGTCGCGGACCTCGTCGACCGACAGTTGGCCGCCGTCCTCGATGAGCAGGACGGCAGCGATGTTCATCGGCGCCGGGCCCCGGTCGGTGGCCAACACCGTCGCGTCGTTGGGGCTGACCCGCTCGATCCGCCCCGACCCGCTCGACGACCTCATCCCGCTCCTTCCGCAGGCTCACATCGTGCACCCGCGGCTGGTCCCCGGTGCCCCGGAGGACGGCCCACCCCCGCCACGCTGGGTATCATCGGGTCCCATGACGACGTCTGGAGACGCCGGTAGTACCGGGCCGGGCCTGGCCCGGCGCTCCCCCTCTTCCCCGCTCACTCCCCCGCTCCCACACCGGCAGGTGATCCACGCGTGCTGATCGCCGGTGGACTGCTCGTCATCCTCCTGCTCACCGCCGCGACCGGCTACTTCGTCGCCCAGGAGTTCGCCTACGTCTCGGTCGACCGGGGCAAGCTGCGCCAGCTCGCCGAGTCCGGCGACAAGGCCGCCGAGCGAGCCTTGGACATCACCTCGCGGCTGTCCTTCACCCTCTCCGGTGCGCAGTTCGGGATCACCCTGACCGCCCTGCTCGTCGGTTTCGCCGGTGAGCCCCTGCTCGGTCGTGGCCTCACCGAGGCGCTCGGCTTCACCGGGCTCTCCGAGGCCACCCGGCTCTCGGTCTCGCTGGCGGTGACGCTGGTCTTCAGCACCGTCGTGCAGATGGTGCTCGGGGAGCTCGGCCCCAAGAACCTGGCCATCGCCCGCACCATCCCGCTGGCCCGAGCACTGTCCCGCAGCACCGTCATCTACCTGGCCGTCGCGGGCCCCCTCGTGCGGCTCTTCGACCGCGCCTCCAACGCGCTACTGCGCTCGGTCGGCATCGAGCCGGTGGAGGAGCTGCCGCAGGGTGCGACCCCCGAGGACCTGCACCGGATCATCGCCGAGTCCAGCACCGACGGGCTGCTCGACGAGGACCTGACCCGGCTCCTGGGCCGCGGGCTGGCCTTCCGCAAGCATGTCGCGGAGGAGGTGATGACTCCGCGGGTCGATGTGCAGACCGTGCAGGCCGACCAGCCCGCGACGCGGGTCGTCGAGCTGCTCGAGACCGGACACTCCCGGTTCCCCGTGGTCGGCCGCGACATCGACGACATCGTCGGCGTCATCGGGCTGCACGAGCTGCTCGAGGTCAGCGCGGAGGAGAGGGAGACCGCGAGCGTGCGCGAACTGGCCAGCGAGGCGCTCATCCTGCCCGAGAGCCTGCCGCTGCCCAAGGTGCTCGAAGCCCTGCGCCGCGAGCACCGTCAGATCGCCGTCGTGGTCGATGAGTATGGCGGCTTCGCCGGCGTGATCACCTTCGAGGACGTGGCCGAGGAGGTCGTCGGCGAGATCTGGGACGAGGGGGACGAGGAGCAGGAGCAGCCCGAGGCCCGTGCGGATGGCGCCTGGGAGCTGCCCGCCCGGATGCGGCTCGACGAGGTCACCTCGATCACCGGCGAGACACTGCCCGAGGACGAGGACTACGACACGCTCTCCGGGCTGGTCATGGAGCGGCTCGGCCGCGTCGCCGAGGAGGGCGACACCGTCGAGGTGACCTGGGACGACCGCGACGAGCACGGTGAGCCGATGGCCCGATCGGTGCGGATCGACGTGCTGACCGTGCAGCGCCACGTCCCCGACACGGTCGCCGTGCACCCGGCCGTCACCTGGTCTGGGCTGGTCGCCGACACCGCTGCCGCACCGGTCGTCGCGCCGGAGGAGCCTGCGCCGGCCCTGCCGGACAAGGACGCCGGTATGCCGGGCGCCGAGTCCCCCGGCACGCCGGCCCGCCGCGAGGGGACCCCGCGATGAGCGTCGGAGTCGCCCTGCTGGTCTCGGTGCTGCTGCTGGTCCTCAACGCGTTCTTCGTGGCGGCGGAGTTCGCCGTCATCGCGGCCAAGCGACACCGTCTCGAGGAGCGTGCCGCCGAGGGCAGCCGCGCCGCGCGGGCGGCCGTTGCCGCGAGCAAGGAGCTGTCGCTGATGCTGGCCGGCGCCCAGCTCGGCATCACCTTGTGCACCCTGGGCCTGGGCGCACTCTCCGAGCCGGCGATCGCCACCCTGCTCGAGCCAGTGCTGGAGTGGGCCAAGGTGCCGACCGAGTTCACCCACCTGGTCGCGGTCATCATCGCCGTCGGTCTCGTGGTGTTCCTGCACATGGTCATCGGCGAGATGGCACCGAAGTCGTGGGCGATCTCGCACCCCGAGACCGCGGCGCTGCGGCTGGCCCTGCCGTTCCGGGCGTTCGCCCGGGTGGTCCGGCCGCTCATCGCGGTGCTGAACGCGCTGGCCAACCTCATGCTGAGGCTGGTCGGCGTGGAGCGCGTCGACAGCCTCGTCGCCACGGCCGGCCCCGCCGAGCTGCAGCTCCTGCTGGCCCAGTCGCACGCGCACGGGGTGCTGCCCGATGAGGAGCACCAGATCCTCACCGGCGCGCTCAAGCTGGAGGAGGAGACGATCGCCTCGGTGATGTTCCCCCGCAGCGAGGCGGTGACGGTGCCGTGGGAGTCGACCGTGGCCGACGTCGAGCAGGTCTGTCGCGAGAGCGGACGCTCGCGCCTCTTCGTCACCCGGGACTCCGCGATCGTCGGCTTCGTGCACGTGCGCGACGCCGTGCGCTCCACCGCCCGGGGGCTGGCCGACCGACCGATCGGCGACCTGGTCGCCCCGGCGATGCGGATCCCCAGCACACTGCCCCTGATCGACTCCGTCATCGCGATGCGCCAGGAACGTGCCCAGCTCGCTGTCGTCTCCGGACCGGACGACCGGGTGGTCGGGCTGACCTCCCTGGAGGACATCCTCGAGCAGATCCTCGGTGAGTTCGACGACGAGACCGACGAGGCGAGCCCGACCGGCTAGGTGCAGCACAGCCGACCGGGGCGACACCGCCTCCGGACAGCCGAAAGGCCCCGCCAGCGGCGGGGCCTTTCGTGGTGGTGCTGGGGTGTGCGGCTGGGTCAGCCGACGCGGCCGTAGCCGCTGACACCGCTGAAGATCGGCCGCAGCTGGGTCGGGATGCCGGGCTTGCCCGAGTCGTAGACCATGCCGTTGCCGGCATAGATGCCCACGTGGTAGGCCGGGTAGCCCCAGAACACCAGGTCGCCGGGGACCGGGTTGCTGACCGGGGTGGCGAAGCTCTGCTGGCCCGAGGCGCTGCGGGGCAGCTCGATGCCGAGCGCCTCGCGGTAGACCCAGGAGGTGTAGCCCGAGCAGTCGAAGCCCGACGGCGTGGAGCCACCGTAGACGTAGTAGATGCCGGTGTAGGCGGCCGCCACCGACAGGACGCTGCCGCCACCGCGGGGGGCGGGGGCGGGCGCGGGGGCCGGGGCCTTGGCACGCGGGGTGCTGCGGCTGGCGCTGCTCGATGAGCGCGTGGAGGTCGTCGACGACGACGACGTGGAGGTGGTGGAGGTCGTGGCCGAGGTAGCGGAGGTGGTGGCCGCTGGCTCCTCCTCGACGACGACGACGGGGGTGATGCCCTTGAAGCCGAGCGAGCCGAAGGCGCTGTCGCGCTCGATGGTCTTGGGGGCCTTGACGGCCCTGGCCGGCTTGTCGGCGGCGCCGACGACGGCAGGCAGCGAGGTCGCCAGCAGGTCGACGGCCGGGGTCGCGGCCAGTCCGGCCTGAGGGGCTGCCTCGGGCTGTCCGGCGAGCTGACCGCTGGAGACCGAGGACACGATCGGGCTGGCCAGGTCGGCCTGGGGCTCGGCGCTGGCCGGCACCGCGACGGCGGCCACGAGGCCTCCGGAGGTCGCGGCGATGGCGGTGACCTGAGCGGTGCGGGTCAGGCTGGCGCCGGCCAGGGAAAGCCGGCTCGGGGCGCGGTGACGCCCGGTGGAACTCTGGGACACGGTGAACCTCTCCAAGGCCTGCGGGGTGAGCTGTCGGGCTCGGGCTGGAGGTGCCCGGAGCGGGCGGCCGATGGCCGTCCGGTCTTAGCCCCAAGGGGGCGGATGCCCCCACGTTGGGTCCCCCGCTCCTGTCGCGCGGTGGTCGGTCTAGACCCGGCTCGCGCTGACAGGATTCGGCTGCGCGACGGGAGCCTCTCCAGGGGAAGGGGCTGTCCACTACGGTACACAGGCCCGTGACCTTAAGTCACGTTTCGGTAAACACGCTGTGGACAACCACACCCGTAACATTGGACAGCACGTCTCTGACCTGCACTCATGCACCCACGGCGGCCCTGTCGCCCTCGTTCGTGTGACCGAGTTCACATGGTTGACTGTGCAACGACCGGCGTTTCGAGGGTCAGTCGGTTGCGACCCGTCCGAACACGTGGGTGGCGACATCCGCCGGCAGCGAGACGCCGGCTGAGCCGAGCCGCTCGCCCTTGACGACCACCCGGTCGCCGTCTGCCCGCACTCCGACGACGGCTCCGGGCTCGACTCCTGCCTCCTCCAGCAGGGTGAGCACCTCAGGGTCCACCTGAGCCGGTTCACCGATGCGCGCGACCACCACCCGAGCCGCTCCGGAGGCGCTCAGCGACACCAGGTGCTGTCCCTCCGGGACGGCCGCAGGAGCGCCGTCCACACCGAGCTCGTCCAGCCCCGGGATCGGGTTGCCGTAGGGCGAGAGCCGGGTGTCGGTGATCAGCGCCAGGATGCGCCGCTCCACCCGCTCGCTCATCACGTGCTCCCAGCGGCACGCCTCGTCGTGCACGAAGGCGAGGTCGAGCCCGATGACGTCGACGAGCAGCCGCTCGGCCAGGCGGTGCTTGCGCATCACCCGGGTGGCGGTGGCCCGACCCAGCTCGGTCAGCTCCAGGTGCCGGTCGCCGGCCAGCGTGAGCAACCCGTCTCGCTCCATCCGCGCGACGGTCTGGGAGACGGTCGGCCCCGAGTGTCCCAGCCGCTCGGCGATCCGGGCCCGCATCGGGACGACCCCGTCCTCCTCGAGCTCGAAGATGCTCTTCAGATACATCTCCGTGGTGTCGATCAGGTCAGTCATCGCTCCGCCCTCCGCGCCTCTGCTGGGCGCCCGCTGGTCACCGCGAGTGTAGTGACTGGGCCACCCAGCACCACGGCATACCATGACCCCGGATCCCCCTCGTCCCGACGCCTGGAGCCACCATGCCCCGCAAGCCACAGCAGGCCAGCCCCGCCAAGGGTGCTGACCGCAACTCGCGCGCAGACAAGCTCGCCGCCCTGCAGAAGCAGGCCAAGTCGGCCGAGCGACGACGTGGCTCGACCATCTGGATCGGGCTGGGCGTGGTGCTGGCCCTGATCGCCGGCCTGGTCACCTGGGCGGTCATCGACCAGTCGCGCAACCGCCCGGGGATGGGTGCGGTGCAGACCTTCCCCGATGTGACCCGCAGCCACGTGGACAACACCGCGCTCACCTACGACCAGGCTCCTCCGGTGGGCGGCGACCACAACAGCGCCTGGTGGAACTGCGGCGTCTATGACGTGCAGCTGCCCGACTACCACGTCGTGCACTCGCTGGAGCACGGGGCGGTGTGGCTGACCTACCAGCCCTCGCTGCCGCAGGAGCAGATCGACACCCTGACCTCGCTGGCCAGCCAGGAGTTCATGATCCTCTCGCCGTACGAGGGCCAGCCGTCGCCGGTGATGGCCACCGCCTGGGGGCACCAGCTCGCCGTGAGCAACGCCGACGACACCAGGATCACCCAGTTCATCCGCGACTACCTGCAGGGGCCACAGACCCCGGAGCCCGGTGCTGCCTGCACGGGCGGCACCAGCCGTGACCTCGTCGCCGGAGGCTGACCGTGACGCTGGATGACACCCAGGACCCCGCCGAGGGGGCTGAGCAGCGCTCCCGCTGGTCCCAGGTCGGGGCTCCCCTGCTGACTGCCGTGGCCGTCACGGCCTTGGTGATCGGTGCGCTCGTCGGCTGGCTCGCCTTCGGCCCGCACGCACCGGGTGACGACAGCGCCGACGCCGGCTTCGCCCGCGACATGAGCGAGCACCACGCCCAGGCGGTCGACATGTCGCTGCTGGTGCTCGAGCGCACCGACGACCCCGTGATCCGCACCCTTGCCTACGACATCGCCACCTCCCAGTCCAACCAGATCGGCCGGATGCAGGGCTGGCTGGCGGCCTGGGGCCTGCCGCTGGCCCGCTCCGGTGACCGGATGACCTGGATGAGCGGGCACGACCACGGGTCGATGACCGGACCCGCCGGCATGGGCGAGACCCCGATGCCCGGCATGGCGACACAGGCCGAGGTCGAGGAGCTCACCGCTGCGCAGGGGGAGCAGGCCGACGTGCTGTTCCTGCAGCTGATGACGACGCACCACATCGCCGGCGTCGAGATGGCGCGAGCGGCGGTCGACCAGGTCGATGACCCCGAGGCGCTTCGCCTGGCGACGGCCATGGTCAACGGTCAGGCCTCCGAGATCGAGCTGATGAGCACCTTGCTGCAGGAGCGCGGCTCTGCGACCCGTGAGCCGCAGTCCGAGATCGACGCGCTGATCGGCGGCTGAGCGCCGGACGAGCCTCTGCAGTCCGGGGTCATTGCAGTGGACCGTCACCGCCGCCCGGTCGTAGGCTTCTCGGACACGAGAAGGGAGGTGGTCCGCCAGTGAGTTCCTATCGGACGCGTGAGGTGGTCGGGGCCTAGGCCAAAACCGACCGGCCACCGGAGCCCGTGAGAGCGTGGGTCGTCCCCCAACGCACCTGTCCCCTTGTGGCGGCAGAGCTCACGGGCTCTGCCACGCCCAGCGTGTGCATCCCCGGTGCTCCGGCCCCTCAGGGCTGCAGCCGCTCGACCCGCCATGCTGCTGGGTCGTCCAGGTCACCTGGTCCCACGCGGACGCAGACGAGACGGTCGTGCAGGCGGTTGCGCCGCCCCGCCCAGAACTCGACGCGGTCGGCGTCGACCCGCCAGGCCCCCCACTGCGGCGGCACCGGCACGTCGTCGGCCCCCCCGCGGTCGGGAAACCGGGCGGCCGCCGCGTCATACGCCTCCTGCAAGGCGTCGCGGGAGGCGACCGGTCGTGACTGCTGTGAGGCCCACGCGCTGATCCTCGAAGCCCACGGGCGGGAGCCGAAGTAGGCGCGCACCTCCTCCTGCTCCACCCGCTGCGCCGTGCCGCGGAATCGGATCGCCCGGAACATCGCCGGCCAGGTGAGAGTGAGCGCGATGCGCGGGTCGCCGGCCAGCTGCTGCCCCTTGGCCGAGCCGAGGTCGGTGACGAAACCGGGTCCGCGTGGGTCGAGGAAGCGCATCAGCACGGTGCGCACGTCCGGTGCCCCGTCAGCGTCGACCGTGGCCACCGCTATCGACATCGGCTCGGGCACGTCCCCGGACTGCTCGTGGCGGTGCCGCGCCTGGGCGACCCACTGCGTGATCTGCTGGTATGGCGTGGCCGCCAGCTCCTCCTCGGCCAGCCCGGGGCCTTCGTAGTCGACCCGACCCGGCCCTGGTGCACCCTGACTCGTCATGCCCTGAGTATCGCGCTGACCTAGGCTGGAGCCGAGGCGCGACAGGCGCAGGGAGCAGGAGGTGGGCCTGATGGCAGGCAAGGTCAAGACGGTGGGAACGGTGATCAAGTACGGCCCGCTCGTGGCAGCGGCGGTGCAGAAGTACGGGCCGCAGGTGTGGGAGCAGGTCAAGTCCCAGCGCGAGCCGGCGGAGAAGTTCGTCCAGGCCAAGGTCGCCAAGGGCAACCAGCGCAAGAAGGCCTTGGCGCACGCCGCGACGGTGCGCTCCGGTGCGGTGCTCCGGGTGTTCCACGACCACGAGTCGCACTGGGTCGTCTTCACCGGCGACAAGCCGATCGCCGTGCATCCACCCACCAGGGCCTCCTTCGAGGTGCTGTTGGCGGACGCCGACCTCGACAAGCGGGTCACGCCGGCTCAGGCGCGCACGATGGGCTGGCCGCGGCGGGGCCGGGGCGGCAAGGACCCGGTGCCGGCTGCCGGCGCGGCCTCTGGCGCAGGCGCAGGCGAGGAGTCGGCACCTCCCGAGGAGACTGACGGCCCGGGGGCGTCGGCTGAGTCGACGGCGACTCAGCCCTCCACGCAGAGCGACGACGCCTAGCGGCCTACCGCATAGCCCTGCATCCCGCGCGGGTTCGCCCCTGCCCCCAGCAGGCCGGTGCGCGGGTCGCGGGACACCGCGCACATCCGACCCAGGCTCCACGGTCCGGACTCAGCGACCCGGTGGCCGAGGTGACGCAGCTGCTCGAGCTGCTCCGCGCCATAGCGGTCCTCCACGACCAGCCCACCCGGCTCGGACTCCCGCGGCGCGAACGACCCGGGAAAGCTGGTCGTGTGGAACATCGGTGCGTCGATCGCCTCCTGCAGGCTGGCGCCCTGCACGACGTGCCGTAGCAGGAAGAGCGACTGCCACTGGTCCTGCTGGTCACCCCCGGGGGAGCCGCAGGCCAGCACCGGCTCTCCGTCGCGCAGCAGCAGGGTCGGGCTCAGCGTGGTCCGTGGCCGCCGCCCGGGCACCAGCGAGCTCGCCAGACCCTGCTCGAGCCAGGTCATCTGCAGCCGGCTGCCGAGCGCGAAGCCGAGCTCGGGCACGACCGGGCTGCTCTGCAGCCAGCCCCCGGACGGGGTGGCCGAGATCATCGTGCCCCAGCGGTCGACCACGTCCAGGTGACAGGTGTCGCCCCGGGTGCCCCCGTCTCGGGCGACCGTCGGCTCACCAGTCGTGCCGTCGGTGCGCGCGTCAGTGGCTCGCTCGCCGGCGTGGCTGCGCAGGGCGGCAGCGGCCACGCGGGGGACGCGACCTCCGGGACTGCCCGGCCGCAGGTCGAGCGAGGCCGTCTCTGCGAGCAGCCCTGCCCGTGCGCGCAGGTAGGCGGCGTCGAGCAGGTCGTCGGTGACTGCCGTCTGCGGGTCGGCGTCTCCCAGCCAGGCCTCGCGATCGGCCATCGCGAGCTTCCAGGCCTCCACTGCCGCGTGCACCCCGGGCACCTGGTCGGGGTCGAGGGCCGCCGGGTCGTCGAGGGCGTCGAGCATGGCCAGCACCTGCAACAGGGTGGGGCCTTGGCCCCAGGGGCCCGTCTTGGCGACGGTGTGTCCGTGCCACTCGGCGGTCAGCGGCTGCTCCCAGGTGGCCCGGTAGGCGGCGAGGTCGGCCCCGGTCAGCACGCCGGGGAGCACCTGCCCTCCTGGGTGGCGGAACGGCCGCCGAGCGAAGCTGTCGACGGCCTCGGCGACGAACCCGGTGCTCCAGGCGCGGCGGATCTCCTCGATCTGCGCCACGCGGTCGGCGCCCGCCGTCCGGCCCTGGTCCAGGAGGCGCTGCAGGGTGTCGGCCCAGGCCCGGTTGGTGAACAGCTCACCGGGTCGAGGAGGCCGGCCGCCCGGCAGCCAGACCTGAGCCGAGGTGGTCCAGTCCGACTCGAACAGGTCGGCGACCCGCTCGATCGTCGCCGCGGCGCTGGCCAGGAACGGATGACCGTGACGGGCATAGTGCACGGCGGGCGCCAGCACCTCGGCGGGCGGGAGCGTGCCGTGGTCACGCAACAGCAGGAGCCAGGCGTCGACCGCGCCGGGGACGGCCGTCGCCAGCGGCCCCGCACCCGGCACCTCGGTCATCCCCTGGTCGGCGAAGTGCGCCGCGGTGGCTGCGGCCGGGGCCGGGCCCTGACCGCAGAGCACCCGGACCGTGCCGCCCGCGGTGGCGATGATGGCCGGCAGGTCGCCGCCGGGCCCGTTGAGGTGCGGCTCGACGACCTGGAGCACGAAGCCCCCGGCCGTCGCCGCGTCAGCCGCGTTGCCACCCAATTCGAGCATCCGCATGGCCGCCTGCGAGGCCAGCCAGTGGGTGCTGGACACCATGCCGAAGGTGCCGGACAGCGTCGGGCGGGTGGTGAACGAGGCGCTCACCGGAGCACCTGCGCGACGACGGCGATGACCAGACAGAGGGCGAGCGCGGCCAGCACGATGCGGCGGCGGGCGGTGGGTGTCACAGCCTCAGGACACCCGGTCCGGGACCGGCTCGAGGTCACCACGCTCGACCACCAGCAGCAGTCGGGCCTCGCGGCTCAGGCGGATCCGGATGTCGTCGGTGCGCATGAGGTAGATCGTGGCAGCAACCGCTGCCACCCCGCACATGCCGGTGGACAGGCCCATCGTCCAGCGCGGGCCGATCTGCTCGGCGAGCCACCCCAGGAACGGCGCACCCAGCGGGGTGCCACCCATGAACACGGCCATGTAGAGCGCCATCACCCGTCCGCGGACCTGCGGGTCGACGCTGAGCTGGACCATCGAGTTGGCGGTCACCATGACGGTCAGGGCGCTGAGGCCGGTCGGGATCATCAGGGCGGTGTAGGTCCAGAAGCCCGGCGCGACCGCCGCCAGGACGGCGAACACCGAGAACGAGCCCATCGCCAACAGCAGGTAGCGCAGCCGGGGCTGGTCGCGACGGGCGGCGAGGAGCGCACCGGCCAGCGACCCGATCGCCATCACCGAGCCGACCACCCCGAACTCCTTGACCCCGCGGCCGAAGGCCTCGGTCGCCATCAGGGCGTTGAACAGCTGGAAGTTCATCCCGAACGTGCCGTGGACGAAGACCAGCGCCATGATCAGCAGGATGTCCGGCCGGTGCCGCACGTAGGCCAGCCCCTCGCGAATCCGGCCCTTTCCCTTGCTCATCGGGGCCGGGGTCAGCCGCCGGGTGTCGAGCATCATCAGCGCCACGAAGACGGCGATGAAGGTGGCCGCGTTGACCAGCAGGGTGGGGCCACTGCCGAGCCAGGCGATGAGCAGACCGGCCAGCGCAGGCCCGACCAGGCGTCCGGCGTGGAACGAGGCACTGTTGAGGCCCACGGCGTTGGCCAGGTGACCCGAGGGCACCATCTCCGAGACGAACGACTGCCGGGCCGGGGCGTCGATGGCGGCGGCACACCCTTGCAGGAAGGCCAGCACATACATGTGCCACAGCTCCATCACACCGGAGAGGACCATCAGGCCCATCAGCAGTGCGGTGAACGCCATGACCGTCTGGGTGACCATCATCAGCTTGCGCTTGGGGAAGCGGTCCGACAGTGCCCCGCCGACCGGCGCGAGCAGCAGCATCGGCAGGAACTGCAGGCCGGTCACCGTGCCCAGAGCCTGCGCCGACCCCTCGGTCAGCTCGGTCAGCACCACCCAGTCCTGGGCGACCCGACCCATCCAGGTGCCGGCGTTGGAGACGATCGCTCCGGTGGCATAGATGCGGTAGTTGCGGATGCCGAGCGAGGAGAACATCGCGGTCACGGGGTCATCACCTGCTCCAGCAGCTGGGTCGCCTCGCGCAGCACCCGGCGCTGGCTCGAGGTGAGGCCCTGCAGCCGCTCGGCCATCCAGGCGTCCCGTTCGGCCCGCTCTTGGGAGAGCAGCTCGGCGCCGTCGTCGGTGATCGTCACCAGGACGACCCGTCCGTCGTGCTCGTCGCTGCTGCGCCGGACCAGGCCGCGCTCCTCCAGGCCGGTGACCGTGCGGGTCATCGACGGCGGGCTGACCCGCTCGCACGCGGCGAGGTCACCAGCGGTCCGCGGCTGCTCGTGCAGCCGGGCCAGCACCGAGAACTGGTGCGGCGCCAGCAGGCCGGTGGCCTCGAACCGCACGCGGCGCGAGACGCGCATACACGCGATCCGGACGTCGTGAGCCAGGTGGATCGTGTCGCTGTCCGGCCCTGGCAGGGTCTGGACGGGGATCATGAAGGATTCCTTGGTCAGAGCTCGGCGCAGCGCGGAGACGCTGACCGTTTAGCACAGGTCATTACCTTGGCTAAGTATCTATCAGAGCCTGGCCCAGAGCAAACGCAGGCGAGGAGTGAGGGACAGGCCGCTCAGCGTGTGCCGACTGGCTGGCCTCGACCGGAGGTCAGGAGCCCACAGCGTTGCCGCGGCCCCGGCGCAGGTAGGAGTAGCCGACGAACCCGAGCACCAGACCGGCGACCGGCACCCAGACCCACCATGACCGCTCGCCGGCCCGCAGGTCGGGGACCGCGAGCATGACGACCAGGACGGCCACCCAGGTCAGCATCCCCCAGCGCACGATCGTCGCGGTGCGCAGGCGCACTGCAGGAGGCTCGATCTCCCCGGGGTGGTCACCGACCCCGTCCGCACCGGTCATCCCCGCACGTCCTCAGCGCTCGACGATCTCCAGGTCGTTGTCGTCCAGCACCGGGGCATCCACCGTGTCCGGGGTCCGGTGCTCGACGTCGACCTCGCTGTGTGCGCCGCAGCCGTGGTCCAGGCTCACCACGCTGCCGTCGTCGGGCGACCACTCGTTGGCGCACACCCCGAACACCGCCCGCAGCGCGCCGGCCATCGGGACGAAGAAGCCACAGGTGCTGCAGGGGGCCGGCGCCTGGCGGGCGATCTCGGCGCTCGGGCCGTGCGGACCGTCATACCAGCGCGCGGCCGCGGACTCGCGGCCCTCGGCCGAGAGCACGCGGGGCCGACCGAGCCCGAGCTCGAAGAAGCCGACCTGGTCGACGTCCTCCTCGCCGGTCGCCTCGAACCCGGCGACGAGCAGGGGGTCCTCGGACAGGTAGGGCGTCAGGTCTCCGGCGCCGATGTCGCCCGGAGCCAGCCGCTGGGCATACGGCAGCCAGACCGCCGAGAGCAGCGCGCCGTCGCCGGGCACCAGGTGGGTCTCGCAGACCGTCGCGCGCCGGCTGCGGGGAGCCCGGGCCAGGGTGATCGCCCAGCGCCAGCCCGGGTAGGCCGTCGCGGTGCACGCGAAGTAGTGGGTCGCCAGGCGGTCGGCGTCCATCGCCGCACCCTGGTGCTCGCCGACGCTACCGGCCTCGGCCACCGCGTCGGCGGCCTCTCGGGCGAGGTCGACTGCCTCGAGCAGCACCGCGTCGGCCTTGACGGCGCTCACCTCAGGCTCCGGCCTCGAACTGCTCGGCGACGCCGTGCAGGCTCTTGGCCAGCGCCTGGGACAGCCGCGTGTCCGGATAGCGGCCGCGACGCAGGCTGTTGGACGCTGAGTCGAGCAGCTTGATCAGGTCCTCGACGACCACGGCCATCTCCTCGGCGTCCTTGCGGTCCCGGATCGCCAGCGAACGCGTCACCGACGGCGCCTCGTCGAGCACCCGGACGTGCAACGCCTGGTCGCCACGGCGCCCCTGGGCCACGTCGAACTCGACCTTGGCCCCGCGCTTGAGGGTGGTGTGTCCCTCGGGGAGCGCACTGACGTGGACGTAGACGTCGGCGCCCTCGTCGCTGGAAAGGAAGCCGAAGCCCTTCTCGTCGTTGTAGAACCTGACCTGGCCCGTGGGCACTGTGCACCTCTTACAGCCGTGATGGTGGGGGTGATGCTGCGTCGCGTGCGCGCGCAGCGTGCTCCCGGTCAGTCTAGACGCACGCACGCCAGACGCCCGGCGGGCGACGATCGGGAGGGATCGCGCCCACCGGGCGTCCGGTGGTGGTCGGGCGTCAGGCCTGAGGTGTCTCTGGCCCGATGGGCCGGCTCAGACGTTGGCTGGCTGCTTGCCGGCCGACTCCTCGCTGTCCAGCAGCTCGGCGCCCGCGCCAGGGTGGGTCTCGATCCGGTCGAAGCGGCCCGGGCCGTTGGTGACCTCGAACTCGTAGGCGGTCTCCGCGTGCTCGGACAGGTCCACCCCACGCTCCTCGTCCTCGGCCGAGACCCGGAAGCCCATGGTCTTGGCCAGGACGACCCCGATCAGCGCGGTCAGCACACCGGTGAACACGATGGTGAAGACCGCCGCCACGACCTGCGCGAGCAGCTGGGCACCGCCGCCGCCGTAGAACAGGCCGCCACCCTCGCCGTCGACCGGCAGGGCCAGGAAGCCGATGCCGATGGTGCCGATGAGGCCCGCCACCAGGTGCACGCCGACGACGTCGAGCGAGTCGTCGTACTTGAACTTGTACTTCAGGCCGATCGCCAGGGCCGCTCCGGCACCGGCGACGAAGCCCAGGATGATCGAGCCGACCGGGGACAGCGAGGCGCAGGCCGGGGTGATCGCGACGAGGCCGGCCACCACGCCGGACGCGGCGCCCAGCGAGGTCGGGCGGCCGTCGCGCAGCCGCTCGGTGAGCAGCCAGCCGAGCATCGCCGCCGCGGGGGCGACCAGGGTGTTGACCCAGATCAGGCCGGCGGTGTCGGCGTCGGCGGCCGCGCCGGCGTTGAAGCCGAACCAGCCGAACCACAGCAGGGCAGCACCGAGCATGACCAGCGGCACGTTGTGCGGCTTGTGGAACCCGGGGGTCCAGCCGGCGCGCTGGCCGAGCAGGTAGACCAGGACGAGCGCCGCCATACCGGCGTTGATGTGCACGACCGTGCCGCCGGCGAAGTCGATCGCCTGACCGAAGGTCTGCCCGACCCAGCCGTCGGCTCCGAGCAGGCCGCCGCCCCAGACCATGTAGGCCAGCGGGCAGTAGACCAGGGTCACCCAGATCGGCACGAAGACCGTCCAGGTGGAGAACTTGGTGCGGTCGGCGATCGCGCCGGAGATCAGGGCCACCGTGATGATCGCGAAGGTCGCGCCGTAGCCGACACCGATCAGGTCCGAGCCGGCCAGGGCGGTCAGGCCGAAGTTGGCGCTCGGGTCACCGAACAGACCACCGAGCATCCCCTCGCCGCTGGCCATCGAGTAGCCCCACAGGGCCCACACGACGCCGACCAGCCCGATCGAGACAAAGCTCATCATCATCATGTTGAGGGCGGCCTTGGCGCGGGCCATGCCACCGTAGAAGAACGCGAGTCCGGGGGTCATCAGCAGCACCAGAGCCGCCGACACCATCACCCAGACGTTGCCTGCTGTCAGCTCCATCTGTGCCTCCATCAGAGTGATTCAGGGTGTGCGCGCAGGGGCACGCACAGGGGGTGGGGATCGGCGCGCCGTTGTGCCGATGCACGGAGTCTGCTCCGAGCGTGTTTCGCCGTCGCCGCGTGGATGTTTCCGTTGCGTTAACCGCGTTTCCGCGCGGTAAAAGGTTCACCACCCCGCCGCCGGCCGCCGCCCCTCCTTATCGCAACTGCACCCGACAGCCGACGACACGCCGGTCCCCAGCGGCCCTCGGGTGCAGTTGCGATGGGGGAGGGAGGGGGGCGGGGGTGGGGGCGGGGGTGGGGGTGGGGAGGTGAGGGTGCGGCTAAGGGGTTGTGCTGGTCAGGTAGGCGTGGCAGGCGGCCAGTCGGTCGCGCCACCAGCGTTCGCGGTAGGGCGCGGCGCGCAGTGCCTCGGCGCCGTCGAGCGGGCCGGCGGCGGCAACGACCTCCAGGGCGTCGGCCACCCAGAGCGACCCGTCCAGGGGCACCAGGGAGCCGGCGACGACATCGGCCGCCAGCAGCTCGACCGTACCCAGTCCGCAGGCGTGCTCCAGCGAGGGCAGCGCAGCAGCGAGGGCGACACCGGCGGCGATGCCCACCGAGGTGTCCAGGGCGCTGCTGACCACAGCGGGCAGGCCGCAGCCACGGACGACCTCGAGTGCCGCGCGCACTCCCCCCAGTGGTGCGACCTTGACCACCACCAGGTCCGCGGCCCCGGCGCGCGCGACTCTGAGCGGGTCGGCCGCCTTGCGGATCGACTCGTCCGCAGCCACGAGCACCGGCAGTCCCTCCTGCCGCAGCCGCGCACGCACGGTGGCCAGCTCCTCGACCGTGGCGCACGGCTGCTCGACGTACTCCAGGTCGTGCCGGGCAAGCGCGGTCACTGCCTGCGAGTGCCTCCTCGACGGTCCAGCCGCCGTTGGCGTCGACCCGCACCCTGCCGGCCGAGCCCAGCAGCCGGCGCACCTCGGCGACGCGCTCGACGTCGTCGGCGAGGCGCTGACCCGGTTCGGCGACCTTGACCTTGGCCGTGGTGCAGCCCGCGAACCGAGCCAGCAGGCCCTCGACCTCGGCGACGGCCACCGCCGGGATGGTGGCGTTGACCGGCACGCTCGGTCGCACCGGCGCGGGCCATCCCACCCAGCCCGCCTCCACGGCAGCGGCCAGCCAGCGGCTCGCCTCCGGCGCCGCATACTCCACGAAGGGGGAGAACTCGCCCCAGCCGTGTGGCCCCCGCAGCAGCATCGCCTCGCGCCGCTGCACCCCCCGGAAGCGCACCCGCATCGGCACCGACACGACGAGGGCGGCGTCCTGCAGCTCGGCCAGGGTGGGGACCGCCGAAGCGCTCACCGATCGCGTGAGCTGAGCACGCAGAACTCGTTGCCCTCTGGGTCGGCCAGCACGGTCCAGGTGACCTGGGCCTCGTCCTGGCCGACGTCGACCCGGGTCGCGCCCAGCTCCTCCAGCCGCGCGATCTCGGCGTCCCGGTCCTGGGTGGTATGCGGCGCCAGGTCGATGTGCAGCCGGTTCTTCACCGTCTTGCCCTCCGGGACCGGCACGAAGACCAGCCCCTGGCCCTGCCGCGCCCACTCCGGGTAGGGCAGCACCTCCTCGGGCACGTCCCGAGGGATCAGCACGCACTCCCCCGGCGTGTCATAGACGACCTGCCAGTCCAGCACCTCGGCCCACCAGTGGGCCTGCTGCTGGGGGTCGAGACAGTCGACGACGATCGTGTACCACTTCAAGGCCATGCACCTATCCTCAGGACTCGTGACCGTCGACGCCACCCCTCCCCCGGCTGAACCCGGACAGAAGCCGTCCGCGACCGTGGACCCACACCTGTGGGAGCCGGTCACTGGCCCCGGTGTCGACAGCTTCACCGACATCACCTACCACCGGGCCAGGCCAGCCGACGGGCAGGACTCCGCCATGCCGCCCCTGGCGTGGTGCGGATCGCGTTCGACCGCCCGGAGGTGCGCAACGCCTTCCGGCCGCACACCGTCGACGAGCTCTACCGCGCGCTGGACCATGCCCGGATGAGCGCCGACGTGGGGGTGGTCCTGCTGACCGGGAACGGCCCGAGCCCGCGCGACGGCGGCCACGCCTTCTGCTCAGGGGGTGACCAGCGGATCCGCGGACGGTCGGGCTATCAGTACGCCACCACGCCGGACGCCGACCCCGGGTCCGCTGGTGTGGACCAGGCTCGGGTCGCGGCCGCGGGCGGGCGGCTGCACATCCTGGAGGTCCAGCGGCTGATCCGGACGATGCCCAAGATCGTCGTCGCCGTGGTCAACGGCTGGGCAGCCGGTGGAGGCCACAGCCTGCACGTCGTCTGTGACCTGACGATCGCCAGCAGGGAGCACGCGCGCTTCAAGCAGACCGACGCCGATGTCGGCAGCTTCGACGCGGGGTACGGCTCGGCCTACCTGGCCAGGATGGTCGGCCAGAAGTTCGCCCGGGAGATCTTCTTCCTCGGGCGGACGTATGACGCGGAGCAGATGCACGCGATGGGCGCGGTCAACCTGGTGGTCCCCCATGCCGACCTCGAGCGCGAGGCGCTGTCGGTGGCCGGGGAGATCCTCAGCAAGAGCCCGACCGCGCAGCGCATGCTGAAGTTCGCGTTCAACCTGGTCGACGACGGCCTGATGGGCCAGCAGGTCTTCGCCGGGGAGGCGACCCGGCTGGCCTACATGACCGACGAGGCGGTCGAGGGCCGCGACGCCTTCCTGCAGCGGCGGCCGCCGGACTGGTCAGGCGTCCCCTGGTACTTCTGACCGCCGGCTGACGCCGTTCACGCAGGAACGGGAACCAGACGGCGACCGGCCCCGTCCGAGCGGTCGGCGCAGATGCGGAAGTACTTCGCAGTTCGTGAAAGACTGACGCCGCGACATTCCCGACTTGGGGGAGGAAACCCACCATGCGACGCACCCTGATGGCCGCTCTTGCGGCCCCCGCCCTGCTCCTTGCCGTTGCTGCCTGCGGCAGCGACGAGCCTGGCCCGGCTGTCAACGAGCCGACCAGCGCCTCGACGACCGAGGACGCGACCAGCGAGACGACCTCCGAGGAGACCACCTCCGAGGAGATGACCTCCGAGGAGACCACCTCCGAGGAGATGACCTCCGAGGAGACCACCAGCGAAGACGACGGCAACGCCGCCGGTGACGAAGGCGCCGTCGCCGACCGCACCGAAGAGTGGCTGGTCGCCTTCGTGTCCGGCGACGAGGCGGTCTGCGACTACATGCTGGACCTGTCCAGCGACGGCGCGATGAAGGACAGCGACACCGACTACGAGCTCTGCAAGTCGACCATCCCCGGCATGGCCGCTGACATGTTCCCCCAGGACATGGTCGGCATCATCGAGTCGATCGAGATCGACGGTGCGACCATCGACGGCGACACGGCCACGGTGGGCAAGGACAACTTCTCCGAGACCTTCGCCGAGGGCTTCGGCGACAAGGAGATCAACCTGAAGAAGGTCGACGGCGAGTGGTACGTCGACCTGCAGAACAGCTTCCAGTGATCACCTGCTGGGGCCGCTGAGCGCGCCCCAGCATCTGCGTCACACCGCGAGCCGGGTCCCTGAGGGGCCCGGCTCGCGGCGTTGTTTGTAGTGTCGCGGCTGTGATCGCAGCCGCTCGGCTTGACGTGGGGCCGCGCGCCGACCTGGACGCCGCCCTCGTCGTGCTCGGACGCGCCCTGGCAGGCGATGGCCCTGCCGCGGACCTGACCAGCGGTATCGGCGGGCCGCCCGGTGCGGTGCCCGAGGGCACCGCCGCCGTGGTCGCCACCTCCGGCTCGACAGGTCGGCCCCGGAGGGTCGCCCTCGGTGCGCGCGGGCTGCGGCACAGCGCACGGGCCACTCACGCGGTCCTCGGCGGGCCTGGCCAGTGGGTGCTGGCGATGCCCGCCGACCGGGTGGGCGGCCTGCAGGTGCTGGTCCGCTCGCTCGAGGCCGGCACCGCTCCGGTCCGCGTCGACGACCGCGAGGGGTTTACCGCTGCCGCCTTCGCGGCGGCGGTCGGATCGGCCCGCGACCGCGCCGGCGCCGCAGGTCTGGTGCACACCGCCCTGGTGCCGACCCAGCTGGTCCGCCTGCTCGCCGACGACGCCGGTCGGGACGCCTTGGCCGCCGTCGACTCCGTGCTCGTGGGCGGCGCGGCCCTCTCCCCCGCCACCGCAGACCGGGCCGAGCGGGCTGGGGCGCGCCTGGTCACGACCTACGGCATGACCGAGACCAGCGGCGGCTGCGTCTATGACGGGCGCCCGCTGCCCGGAGTCGAGGTCGCCGTCGAGGAGACCACCGGCGTCGTGCGGCTGGGCGGTGAGGTGGTCGCGCTCGGCTACCTGGCAGACCCGGGACGGACGAGCGCGGCGTTCTCGGTGGACCCTGGCGGCCAACGCTGGTTCGTCACCTCCGACGTCGGCGACTGGCACGACGGGCTGCTCACGGTGACCGGGCGGCTGGACGACATCATCAACACCGGCGGGCTCAAGGTCGCCCCCGCGCAGGTCGAGGCGGCGCTGCAGGCACTGCCGTGGGTCGGCGAGGCCGTCGTGGTCGGCGTCCCCGACCCCGAGTGGGGTCAACGCGTGGCCGCCCTGCTGGTGCCTCCGGTCGGCGGCGCGAGCCCGGCGGCCGGCACCATCGACCAGCCCGACGTGACGCACGTTCGCGATGCGCTGCGCGACCGGCTGCCTGCGCACGCGTTGCCCCGGCAGGTGGTGTGGGCGGCAGCCGATGGTCTGGCCACCCTGCCCTCCGGCAAACCGGACCGGGCGGCAGCCCGGTCGGCACTGGCCGCCGGCGGTGGCAGAATGGCAGACCACAGCTGAACGACAAGGAGTCCCGTGCCACGCCTCATCGCCGCCGTCGCCGTGCTGGCGTTCACGGTCTACTGCCTGGTCGACGTCATCAAGACCCAGGGCGACCAGGTCAAGGGCATCCCCAAGGCGCTCTGGCTGGTCGTCGTGCTGCTGGTGCCCATCGCCGGGGGGCTGGCCTGGCTGCTGGCCGGACGCGAGCGACCGCTCTTCGGTGACCGGACGCTGGGCCGCGACCCGCGCGGCGGACGTGGCCAAGGCCCGCTGGGCCCCGACGACGACCCCGACTTCCTCCGGGGGCTGTGACCGGGTGGCCACGCGTGAACAGTGGGTCGCGGGCGCGCGACCCAGGACCTTTCCGGCTGCCGTCGCGCCGGTCGTCGTCGGCACCGCGTCCGCCTTCTCCCTCGGCTCCGGGGACCTGGCGCTGGGTCTGATCGCCCTGGTCGTCGCGCTGTCCCTGCAGGTGGGCGTCAACTACGCCAACGACTACTCCGACGGAGTCCGGGGCACCGACGAGCAGCGGGTCGGGCCGGTGCGGCTGGTGGGACAGCGGCTGGCGGACCCGGCCAACGTGCGGCTGATGGCGTTCCTGGCGTTCGGCCTCGCCGCGGTCGCCGGCCTGGCGCTGGTGGCGCTGTCCAGCAGCTGGCTGCTGCTGCTCGTGGGCGCCGTGTCGATCTGGGCGGCGTGGCACTACACCGGGGGCGACCGGCCGTATGGCTACCGCGGACTCGGAGAGCTGTTCGTCTTCGTCTTCTTCGGGCTGGTCGCCGTCCTGGGCACCACCTGGACCCAGGCGCACCGACTCGACCTGGGCTCCTGGTCCGGCGCGGTCGGCGTGGGCGCCCTGTCGTGCGCGATCCTCGTGGCCAACAACCTGCGGGACATCCCCGGTGACACCGAGGTCGGCAAGGTGACCCTGGCCGTGCGGCTCGGCGACCGCCGCACCCGTGCCCTGTATGTCGCGCTGTGCGCCGTCGCCCTGCTCGTCCCGGTCGCCGCGGCGCCGGCTCAGCCGTGGACCCTGCTCGCCCTGCTCTCCGCCGTCGTGGCGGTGCCACCGGTGCGACGGGTGCTGTCCGGAGCGGCCGGTAAAGACCTTGTCCCGGTCCTCGGCGCGACCGGACTGCTGCTGATCGTCTGGGCAGTCCTGTTTGCCGTGGGCCTGTCCCTGTAGACCGTTTCCGGTCAGGAATCGAGAAGCGCGCGGCAGTCCCACCTCGGTAGCGTCGAGCACAGCTCGACAGTCCCGTCGGGCGCAGATGTCAGCCCATCCCAGGAGGCACCATGCCCGCAGCGAAGAAGACCGGCACCGACACCAGGACCGGGTCGTCGTCCGGGTTTTCCGCAGCCGAGCGCGAGGCGATGAAGGCGCGCGCCGAGGAGGTCCGCGCGGAGGGCCGAGGCGGGAAGAAGAAGGCCGACGAGGCGCAGAAGTGCCTGGACGCGATCGCGGAGATGCCGGACCGCGACCGCACCACGGCTGAGCGGATCCACGCCATCGTCACCAGCGTCGCGCCGGGCCTGGACCCCAAGACCTGGTACGGCATGCCGGCCTACGCCCAGGACGGCAAGGTCGTCTGCTTCTTCCAGCCGGCCAGCAAGTTCGAGGCGCGCTACAGCACCCTGGGCTTCAACGACCCCGCGCGCCTGGACGAGGGCACGATGTGGCCGACGGCGTTCGCGATCACCGACCTGAGCGCGAAGGACATCGCCACGGTCGAGGGCCTGGTCCGCCGCGCGACCGCCTGAGGGTCAGCGGCCGCCCGCCTCGAGGTCCTCGTCGGACTCGTCGGTGCGCTCGCCGGCCAGCTTGTCCTGGCGGGCCGCCCGACGGCGCTCCATCGTGGTGGCCAGCTCGCGCGCCATCTCCTCGCGCATCCCGCGCAGGAGGAACAACGAGGTGACCATCGAGAACACGGCCGAGATCAGCAGCGCCCACACCGGGGGCACGCCCAGCAGCACGAGCACGATCAGCGGCACCAGCAGCAGCGCGAACCGGAGCACGGTGAACTGCACGACCTTGCCCATCAGTCGGCCCTTCGTGCGTCGCCCCGGCCGGCGCGCACCGGCTCAGACACCGGAGTAGGAGTGCCAGCCGACGAAGAAGATGTTGACGACTGTGTAGTTGAGGATGATGCAGACGAACCCGGCGATCGCCAGCCAGGTCGCACGCCGGACGCTCCACCCCGTGGTGGCACGGGCGTGCAGGTAGGCCGCGTAGACGGTCCAGATGACGAACGACCAGATCTCCTTGGAGTCCCAGCCCCAGTAGCGTCCCCACGCATGTTCGGCCCAGACCGCCCCGGCCATCACGGTGAAGGTCCACATCGGGAACCCCACGATGTGCAGGCCGTAGGTGGTCCGCTCCAGGACGGCTGCCCGGGGCAGCGTGCTCAGCCACCCTTGGACCCCGGCTGCGCCGGCGCTGCGCTCGGCGCGGTCCTTGAGCAGGTAGAGCCCGGCCACCACGGCACCGATCAGCAGGACGGCGACGGACAGCGTCGCCACGGTCACGTGGATGCCGAGCCAGATGCTGTTCAGCGACGGCATCAGCTGGGAGGCCTCGGCATACCAGGACACCATCGCGACGCCCATGATCACCAGCACCGGCACGGTGACGAACAGCCCCAGCCAGAGCCGCTCGCGGCGCAGCGCCCACACGCTGTAGATGACCAGCGCGAACGCGCAGGCGACCAGGGCGAACTCGTACATGTTGCCCAGTGGCAGCCGGCTCACCGACAGCCCGCGCATCAGCAGCCCGGCGATGAGCGCGACGGTCGAGACCAGGGTGAGCTGGAGCCCCGCGACGCCCCATCGCCGTGTCGGAGCGCCAGACCGGCCCCCGTCTTCGGGGGCAGCGCGCACCAGAGTCCCGACACCCCCGTCGGCCTGCCCACCGCCCACCGACCGGGCCGAGGCCTCGCGACTCTGCTCGACGCCCGACTGGCTCTCACCGCGGCGCGTGGCCACGGAGCCGGTCACCGCGAGGTGGGCCGCGAAGGCGAGCATCGCCAACGCCAGCACCCCCATGGAGACCCACACGGCGATGTCTGACGCCTCGGCCAGCCACAGATCGGTCATTGCTGCTCCTTGTTGCTCGTGCGGTGCTCCTCTGGGGCGGTGAGCGACTCGCGCACCTGCTCGACCAGGTCCTCGATCATCGACTCCAGGCCGGGGTCCGAGCCTTTGGCCAGGCCGGCGACCGACACCTCAGTATGCCGCTGCCCGTCCCGGTCCACCTCGGCGACCCGGACGAACACCCGGCGCCGGCGCACGGTGAGCATCGTGACCAGCCCGACCAGCAGCGCGGCCGACCAGATCAGCGCCGGGAGCCGCCCCGGGTCGTGCCGGGCGACCAGCCCGGCCCACCGCACGACGCCGTCCATCGTGATCGAGCCCCGGTCACCGGGCAGGTCGACGGTCTCGCCCGGACGCAGCAGCACGCGCAGCGGCTGGCCGTCGTCGGCACCGACCTGCGTCATCTCCGCGACGTCCAGGCTGTAGACGGACTGAGCACGGCCCTGCGGGAACAGGTCGCCCTCATACAGCCCCAGGACCAGGCCCGGCGAGACCAGCCCGGGGAAGTCCGAGACCGGTCCGAGCTCCTGGTCGAAGCGCAGGGTCGGCAGGAAGGCGCCGTAGAAGCCCAGCTCCGGCTCGGCGCCGGGCACCTTGACCGCGCCCGACGAGCCGTAGTTGTCATCGCGCGGGAGGAAGGGTGTGGGCTGGCTGTAGAGGACCGCGCCGGCCTCGTCGCGCACCGTGATGAGCGGCGCGTAGCCGTTGCCGAGCAGGTAGATCGAGGTGCCCTCGACCGACAGCGGGTTGTTGACCCCGAAGGCTTCCGTGCGCGCGGGCTCCCCAGGACCGGCGGCCCAGGTCACCGTGGCGTCGAACTGGCGTGGCGCGCCGAACTGGGCACCCTGGGCGCGGGCCTCGAAGGTGACCTCGAGCGCGTCCAGGGTCAGCCGGTAGGGGGTGATCGAGCCCTCGTCGACCCACGGGCCGGCCTGGATCGTGTCGTAGCGGGAGACCGAGGAGGTGAACGACTGGCCCTCGGCCAGGATCACCTCGCCGCGCCAGCTCAGCAGGTGACCGACGCCCACCGAGACGATCAGCCCGAGGATCGAGAGGTGGAAGACCAGGTTGCCGGTCTCCCGCAGGTATCCGCCCTCGGCGGACAGGTCGTGCGGGTGCTCCGGGTCGGTCGCCCGGACCCGGAACCGGCGCCTGCCCAGCACCCGGCGTGCGGCGTCCAGGACCTCGGCCGGCGTCGCCGCCAGCACGGTATGGCGGTGGGTCGGCAACCGCTCCAGCCGGCGGGGGGTGCGCGGCGGCTCGGCCCGGATCGCGTGCCAGTGCTGCTTGCTGCGCGGCACCAGACAGCCCACCAGCGAGATCATCAGGAGCAGGTAGATCGCGGCGAACCACGGGGCGGCGTAGACGTCGAACAGGCCCAGGCTGTCCATCCAGGGCCCGAGGGTCGGGCTGTCGTCGAGGTACTGCCGCACGGCCACCGGGTCGACGCCACGCTGCGGCCAGATCGACCCGGGCACGGCCGCCACGGCCAGCAGCAGGAGCAGCAGCAGGGCGGTCCGCATGCTGGTCAGCTGGCGCCAGACGTAGCGCACCCAGCCGAGCGGACCGAGCCGTGGCTGCTGCACCGGCGTGCGGTCCTCGGCGCGCGAGGCGGTGGTCACCGGCACGTCATACCGCCGTCTCGAAGCCGGTGACCAGCTGGGCCTGGACCCAGGAGACGAGCGCCTCCCAGACGCCGCTGACCATGAGCAGGCCGAGGACGACCAGGGCGACACCACCGGTCACCTGGAGCGTGCGGTGGTGCTCGCGCAGCCGCCGCGAGGCCGCGCTGACCCAGGACAGACCCGCCGCGACGAGCACGAAGGGCAGGCCCAGACCCAGGCAGTAGGCGACAGCAAGCGCGATCGCGCGACCGGTCGCACCGTCGCCGGGCAGCAGCGAGCTGCCCAGGGTCTGGATCGCGGCCAGCGCAGGACCGGTGCAGGCGGTGAACCCGAGCCCGAAGACCACCCCCAGGAGCGGGGCCCCGGCCAGCCCGGCCGCGGGCCGCCAGCCGGGCTGCCAGGCGGCGTCGGGACGCACCAGCAGCAGCAGGCCCAGGGCCAGCACGACCAGGCCGCCGAGGCGCAGCAGCAGGTCCTGGTGCTCCTGCAGCGCCAGACCCAGGGAGGAGATGACGATGCTCATCGCGATGAAGACCGCGCTGAACCCGGCGACGAACAGCGCCGCGGCCAGGACGAGCCGGCGCCGCCCGGCGGGCTGGTCCGCGGCCGGGGACAGCCCGGTCATGTAGCCCAGGAAGCCCGGCACGAGCGGCAGCACGCACGGCGAGGCGAAGGAGACCAGCCCGGCCAGGGCGGCCACCCCCAGCGCGGCGGCCAGTGAGCCGTTGAGGACGGCCTCGGCCGGCCAGGCGCCGGCGGACAGGAGCAGGGCCGGGCTCACGGCGCGAGCACGTCGTCGATCATGCCGCGCAAGGTGGTCTCGTCGACCTGGCCGAGCACGCGCGCGGCGACTCTGCCCTCCTGGTCCAGGACGATGGTGCTGGGCCGGGCGTTGCCCATGCCCTGGAGGGCGAGCAGGGTCTGCCCCCCGTCGTCGGCCAGCGAGGGGTAGGTGATCCCCTTGGCCCGCTGGAAGGCCAGTGCCGTCGGCACGCCGTCCTTGTCGTTGACCCCGATGAACTGCACCTGCTCGGGGTCCGACGCCGACCACACGGCCTCGAGGTCGTCGGCCTCGGCCTTGCACGGCCCGCACCAGGAGCCCCAGACGTTGATCACCACGACCTTGCCGCGCTGGTCGGTGGCGGCCCAGGGCTGCCCCTCCAGCGTCGTGCCGGCGAGCTCGAGGGTGATGCTGCGCTGGTCCGGGGCCACCTGCTGCACCAGACCGTCGCCGGAGATGTAGCCCTTCTGGTCGCCTTGTCGGGCCTGTTCGTTGATCGTGTTGCCCCCGTCACCGCACGCCGAGAGCCCGAGCGCCAGGGCCGCTCCGAGCACGACCGTGCGGACCAGCAGCCTCACGCGCCGGCTCCGGGGCGGGCCCGCGCGACCAGGTCGGCCGCGGGCTCGGTGTAGTCGAGAGCGACGGGCAGGTCGTCCTCGAAGGTGACTGTCGTGAGCGAGGCCAGCGCACACTGCCGCGAGCGTGGGTCGTGCCACAGCCGACGCCGCTCGGTCGACCGGCGCAGCGTCCAGATCGGCAGCTGGTGGCTGACCAGCACCACCTCATGCCCGCGAGCCGCCCGGCGAGCGGCGTCCACGGCCGCCAGCATGCGCGTCTCGATGGCGCGGTACGGCTCCCCCCAGGAGGGCCGCACCGGGTTGACCAGCCGGGCCAGCCGGGCCGGGTGCAGCAGCTGGCGGGGGTTGCTGCCGACGGTCGTGCCCTGGAAGTGGTTGGCCGCTTCGACCAGCCGAGGGTCGGTCTGCACGTCCAGCCCGTGCGCGGCCGCGATGGGGGCCGCGGTCTCGTGCGCCCGCTCCAGGGGTGAGGCGACGACGCGGACGACGTCGTGGCCGGCCAGGTGCTCGGCGACCCGCTCCGCCATCGCGGCGCCGAGGTCGGAGAGGTGGTAGCCGGGCAGCTGGCCGTAGAGCACGCCGCCAGGGTTGTCCACCTCACCGTGCCGCATGAGGTGCACAACGGTGCGGGTGCCCCTGGTCATGGGCGCGATTGTCCCACCCTCACCTGGGTCCCTCGCCGCGGGCGTCACCCATGCCGCCGACCAGGTCGGCGACGGCACCGGGCACCGCCCGCAGCACCTGCTCGACGGCCTCGTCGTCGTGCGCCGCCGAGACGAACCAGGTCTCGTAGCAGCTGGGGGGCAGGTGGACCCCGCGCCGGAGCATGCCGTGGAAGAACCGGGCGAAGCCGGCACTGTCCTGTTGCCGTGCCGCGGCGTAGTCGTGGACCGGTCCCTCGCGCAGGAAGACGCTGAACATCGACCCCGCCCACTGCACCGTGTGCGCCACTCCGGCACGGCTCAGCTCTGCGCTCACCCCGTCGGCGATCGCTGTCGACACCTCGTCCAGGCGCTGGTAGACCTCAGCGGTGCAGGCCTGCAGCGTGGCCAGTCCCGCGGCGGAGGCCACCGGGTTACCGCTCAGCGTCCCCGCCTGGTAGACCGGGCCCTGCGGCGCGAGCATCGCCATCACGTCGGCCCGCCCGCCGAAGGCCGCCACCGGGAAGCCCCCGCCCATCACCTTGCCGAAGGTGAAGAGGTCGGGATCGCCGGCGACATACGGCCCCTCGAGCCCCCACCACCCCGCGCTGCTGCAGCGGAAACCTGTCATCACCTCGTCGCTGACCAGGAGGGCACCGTGCTGCCGGGTGACCCGCCGCAGCGCCTCGGTGAAGCCGGGCAGCGGCGGGACGACCCCCATGTTGCCCGGGCAGGCCTCGGTGACCAGCGCGGCGATCCGCTCGCCGTGGGCGGCGAAGGCCGCCTCCAGTGCCGCGACGTCGTTGAACGGCAGCACGATCGTCTCGGCTGCGGCTGACTCCGGCACTCCAGGGCTGTCCGGGAGCCCGAACGTGGCCACCCCTGACCCGGCCGAGGCGAGCAGCGCGTCGACGTGCCCGTGGTAGCAGCCGGCGAACTTGACCACCATCGACCGGCCGGTGAACCCCCGGGCCAGCCGGATCGCGCTCATCGTCGCCTCGGTGCCCGAGTTGACCAGGCGCACCGACTCCATCGGGCCGACGCGGCCCACGATCTCGGCGGCCAGCTCCACTTCGGGCTCGCTCGGGGTGCCGAAGCTGAACCCTCGGGCCGCGGTGCTGGTCACCGCCTCGAGCACCCGCGGGTCCGCATGGCCCAGGATCATCGGACCCCAGGAGCCGACCAGGTCGACATACCGACGACCGTCGACGTCGGTCAGCCATGGTCCCTGCGCCGATGCCATGAACCGCGCAGTGCCGCCGACCGAGCCGAAGGCGCGCACCGGGGAGTTGACTCCTCCGGGGATCAGCGAGCGGGCGCGTTCCAGCAGCGCGGCGCTGATCGGTGCGTCGTCGGGGTAGGGCGGCTGGCTGGGGATGGAGCTCACGGCGCCAGTCTGCCGGGGCCGGCCGGCGGCGGGCGGGCCGGGGCCGGTCAGCCCTCCGTGGTCCCCTGCAGCGCCGTCCGCACCTTGCCCATCGCCTCACCGAGTGCCCCGAACTCCTCGGGGCTGACCAGGTCGACCAGGCTCTCGCGCACGCTGGTCACGTGGATCCGGGCCATCTCCTCCAGCCGCTCGCGCCCTTGGGCGGTGAGCGTGAGCTCGACCCCTCGGCGGTCCTCACGCACGGCGCGCCGCCGGACCCAGCCCGAGGCCTCCAGCCGCTTGGCGGTATGCGTCAGCCGGCTGCGCGACTGGACGACCAGCTCGGCCAGCGCCGACATCCGCAGACGTCCGCCCGGGGCCTCGGACAGCATCGACAGGATCTCGTACTCGCTGAGGCGCAGGCCGTGCCGGAGCAGCGTCTCGTCCAGGGCCACCGCGACCAGCCGGGACCCGCGCAGGTAGTTGCGCCAGGCCACCTGCTCGTCGTCACTGAGCCACCGGACCTCCTCCGGCGGTGGGGCGGGTGGCACGACCGCAGGTCCGGACCCCAGCCCCCCGTTGCGTGGTCCCCCTGGCCCGACCCGTGACATGGAGGGATCGTACAGGCGGGAATATCGTTGAAGCATCAACTCTTATACCCTGCGTACCCCGGCATCCCACCCCCACAAGGAGTCCCCATGAGCGTCTTCCCGAACCTGGCCCCCGGCACCTACACCGTGGACCCGGCCCACACCACCGTCGGCTTCACCGCGCGCCACATGATGGTCGCCAAGACCCGCGGCAAGTTCAACGACTACACCGCGGAGGTGACCGTGGGTCAGACCCTGGCCGACACCTCCGTGCGCGCCGAGGTGCAGCTGTCCTCGGTCGACACCGGCAACGCCGACCGCGACACCCACCTGCGTTCGACCGACTTCTTCGACACCGAGAACCACCCCACCATGACCTTCGTGTCCAACGAGGTCACCGCCGACTCGATGAGCGGCGACCTGACCATCAAGGGCATCAGCAAGCCGGTCACCTTCGACCTGGAGTTCCTCGGCACCTCCGCCGACCCGTGGGGCGGCAACCGCGCAGGCTTCGAGGCCTCGACCGTCGTCAACCGCAAGGACTGGGACCTGACCTGGAACGTCGCCGTCGAGGGCGGCGGCGTGCTGGTGGGCGAGAAGGTCACCATCAACCTGGACGTCGAGCTGGTCGCCCCGACCGCCGAGGCCCCCTCGGCCTGAGCGCCACGGCCCGGCGGGCAGCCGGGCCAGCGGTCAGCCGCGCAACAGCCGCGCGGCGTGGCCGGCGTAGTAGGTGAGCACCACCGAGGCGCCGGCCCGCCGGATCGCGGTCAACGTCTCCAGGACCACCGCGTCCCGGGAGAGCCAGCCGCGTTCGGCGGCGGCCTCGATCATCGCGTACTCCCCCGACACCTGGTAGGCCGCGACCGGGACGTCGCTGACCTCGGCCACCCTGCGCAGCACGTCCAGGCTGGGCAGCGCCGGCTTGACCATCACCAGGTCGGCACCCTCGGCCAGATCCAGGCGCAGCTCACGCAGGGCCTCGTCGGCATTGGCGGGGTCCTGCTGGTAGGTCGCGCGGTCACCCTGCAGGGTCGAGGCCACCGCCTCCCGGAACGGGCCGTAGAACGCCGAGGCGTACTTGGCGGTGTAGGCCAGGATCGCGACATCGGTGCGACCCGCACCATCCAGCGCCTCCCTCACCACCCGCACCTGGCCGTCCATCATCCCCGACGGACCCACGACATGGGCTCCCGCCTGCGCCTGGGCCAGGGCCATCTCGGCGTAGCGCTCCAGCGTCGCGTCGTTGTCGACACCACCGCGCTCGTCCAGGACGCCACAGTGCCCGTGGTCGGTGAACTCATCCAGGCACAGGTCGGCCATCAGCACGGTCGTGTCGCCCAGGTCAGCGCGCAGGGCGGCCAGCGCCCGGTTGAGGACACCGTCGGGGTCGGTGGCCCCGCTGCCCAGAGCATCCCGACTCTCGGGCACCCCGAAGAGCATCAGGCCGCCGACACCGTCCCGCACCGCCTCCTCCGCTGCCCGCCTCAGCGAGTCCTGCGTGTGCTGGACGACGCCGGGCATCGAGGAGATGGGCACCGGCTCGGCGATGCCTTCGCGCACGAACAGCGGCAGCACCAGCTGAGCCGGGTCCAGCCGGGTCTGCCGCACCAGTGCCCGCATCGCCGCCGTCGAGCGCAGGCGGCGGGGCCGTTCGACGGGTCGGGTCAGCGGCAGGCTCACCCGCGTCCCTTGCCGGTCCGACGCGGCTGCGGGCGGCGCTGGCTAGGCCGCTGGGGCAGCTCTCCGGCTGCCTCCGCCGCCTGGGTCAGCTCGGCCGCGTAGTCGGCCAGCGCGTCGATCAGCGCCTCAGCCGTGGCCCCCGGGGCGATGACGTCGACCCGGAGCCCGTGCTCCTCGGCGGTCTTGGCGGTGGCCGGGCCGATGCAGCCGACCAGCGTGTTCGGGTGTGGCTTCCCGGCGATGCCGACCAGGTTGCGCACCGTCGAGCTGGAGGTGAAGCACACGGCGTCGAACTGCCCCGACTTGATCTGGTCACGCACCGCAGCGGGCGGTGGGGTCGCTCGGACGGTCCGGTAGGCGGTGACGTCGTCGACCTCCCAGCCCATCTCCTGCAGACCGGCGACCAGGGTGTCCGTCGCGATGTCGGCGCGGGGCAGGAAGACCCGGTTGATCGGGTCGAGCAGCTCGTCGTAGGGCGGCCAGTCCTCGAGCAGCCCACGGGCCGACTGCTCACCGCTGGGGACCAGGTCGGGCTCCAGTCCCCAGTCGCGCAGGGCCTGGGCGGTGGCCCCACCGACGGCGGCCAGGCGCAGGCCGGCGAACGCGCGGGCGTCCAGGCCCAGCTCGACCAGCTTCTCGCGGACCGCCTTGACCGCGTTGGCCGAGGTGAAGCCGATCCACTCGTAGCGGCCGGTGACCAGGCCCTTGATCGCCCGGTCCATCTGCTGGGGGGTGCGGGGCGGCTCGACGCTGATCGTGGGCACGACGGCAGCCGTGGCTCCGTGCGAGGCGATCCGGTCGGTCATCGGTCCGGCCTGGTCCTTGGTCCGCGGCACCAGGATCCGCCAGCCGAACAACGGCTTGGTCTCATACCAGGACAGCTGCTGGCGCAGCGCCACCTGGGCGCCGACGACCGCGACGGCGGCGGTGCCGGTCTCCATCTCGGCGACCGCGTCGATCGCCTCGGCGAGGGTGCAGACCTGGCTGTTCTGGGTGACCGTGGTGCCGTGGTCGGTGAGCAGCACGGGGGTCGCGTCGTCCCGGCCGGCCTGGGACAGCCCGCTCAGCGCCTTGCGCAGCTGCCGGGTCTCGCCGAGGACCACCAGGGTGACCTCGTCGGCGACCGACAGCGTCCAGTCGGTGTGCGGGTCGGCTGCGTCGACGACGTGCAGCTCGCCACTGCCGGTGCCGGTGAGCGGCACGCCGGCATACGCCGGGACCGACCACGCCGTGCTGACGCCCGGCACGATCTCGAACGGCACGCCGGCCTTGCGACAGGCCAGGGCCTCGGTGGCCAGGTGGCTGAAGGTGCTCGGGTCGCCGTCCATCAGCCGGACCACCAGGGTGCCGGCGGGCAGGGTGCGCGCGGTGCGCACCAGCAGCTTGGCCCGTGAGGCGGGGGTGAGCACCGCGCGTGAGCCGTACTGTCCGGCGTTGACCAGCTCCACGCCGTCCCGGGTCAGGCCCTGCACCTGGTCGGCGTCGTGCAGCGTGTCGAGCAGCACCGCGTCGGCGTGGGCCAGATAGTCCCTGGCTCGCACGGTGAGCAGGCCGATGTCGCCGGGGCCGGCTCCGACGAAGGCGACGCGGGCGGCGCGAGCCGAGCCTGCGGCGGGGGCGGCGGTCTGTGTGCTCACTGGTCTGGCTCCGTGATCGTGAGGGTGGTGCGGGTGGACGGGCTGGCGGCCGTGCGGGGCGGGCCGGTCGCCACGGGTCTGGCCCTGCGGTCGTGATGGAGCGCTCGCTGTCGCGACCGTCGTGCGAGCAGGTCGCTCCCGGCCCGGCGGCCCAGGGCCACCGGGTCGACACCGGTCAGGGTCACCACGTGGTGGTCGGTCCCGTCGGCCAGCAGCGCGGTCAGCGTCAGCACGTCGGGGGCCCGGGTGCCGTCGGTGCGGCACCAGGCAGCCACCGGAGCGCTGCAGCCGGCCTCCAGGGTTGCCAGCACCTCCCGCTCCGCGGTGACGCAGGCCCGCGTCGCAGGGTCCTCCAGCGCGCTCAGGGTCGTCCGCAGCTCGGTGCGGTCGGCCCGGCACTCCACGGCGAGCGCGCCCTGGCCGGGTGCCGGGAGCATCAGCTCGGGAGCCAGCAGCTCGGCGGCCTCGTCGAGCCGACCCAGCCGCGAGACCCCCGCCGCAGCCAGAACCACCCCGTCGAGCTCTCCGGCGGCCACCCTGCTCAGCCGGGTGTCGACGTTGCCGCGCAGGTCCTGGATCCGCAGCTGCGGCCAGTGCCGCAGCAGCTGTGCGGCACGCCGCGGCGAGCCGGTGCCGATCACGGCACCCGAGGGCAGCTCGGACAGCGGCCGGCCACTGGTGGTGAAGACCGCGTCACGCGGGTCCTCCCGCACCGGGATGGCGGCCAGCACCAGGTCGGGTTCGCCGGCCGACGGCAGGTCCTTGAGCGAGTGCACGGCCAGGTCGATCCGGTCCTCACGCAGCGCGCCGCGCAGGGCCGAGGCGAAGACGCCTGTCCCGCCGATCTCGCGCAGCGAGGCGGTGCTGAGGTCACCGGCGGTGACGACCGGCACCAGGTCGACGTCGTGACCCAGCGCGCGCAGACGCTCGGCCACCCAGGTCGACTGCGTCGTCGCGAGCCGGCTGGCTCGGGTGCCCAGCCGCAGCGCGGTCATCGCTGCTCTCCCTCTGGGGGCACCATCGGTGCCGGGGTCACGGGGGGTCTGGGCAGCACGGGCGGGCTGGAGACGGTGAGCGCCTCACGCGGGTCGAGGTCGAACAGCTCACGCAGCGCGTGCGCGTAGTCGGCCGAGCCGGACCCGTCGGGGAGCTGCCTGGCGCGCACGGTCGGCGCGTGCAGCAGCTTGTCGACGACCCGGGTGATCGCCTGCTCGACCTTGGCGCGCTGGGCCGGCGTGAGATCTGGTGCCCGCTGGGCGAGGCGGTCCAGCTCGGCGCCGACCAGGGCGTCGGCCCGCTCGCGCAGCGCAGCGACGGTGGGGCCGACCTCCTGCGCGCGCAGGGCGGCCTGGTGCTCGAGGACCTCCAGGTCGATCATCGCGCGCACCTGGCTGAGCACCGCCTCGGCCCGTGGCGCGTCGTGGTCCGGCGTCTCGCTGGCCGGACGCTGCGCCGCACGGTCCCTCGCGGCGCGCTCGGGGGCCTGGTCGGCCAGGCTCCACAGCGACACCCCGGGGACCCGCGCCGCCTCGGGGTCGATGTCGCGCGGCACCGCCAGGTCGACCAGCACCAGCGGCCGCCCGGGTCGGCGGGCCTGCTGCACCATCGCGGCCGTGAGCAGCCGGACGGGAGCGCCGGTGCAGCTGACCACCAGGTCGGCCTCGGCCAGCGCGGCGGACAGGTCCGCCCAGTCGACCGCACGGCCGCCGTGCATCCCGACCAGAGCCTGTGCACGGGCGGGCGTGCGGTTGACGACCCGGACGTCGCGCACCCCCTGCCGGGCCAGCGTCGCCGCCGCGATGCCGGACATCGCGCCGGCCCCGACCAGCACGGTCCGCGCCGACGCGAGATCGGGCAGCTGCTGGCGGGCGTGGTCGAGAGCGCGTTCGACCAGGGAACGCCCGAGCTGGCCGATCTCGGTCTGGCTGCGCACCCGCTTGCCGAGCCGGAGCGCCCGCTGGAACAGCGGGTTGAGCTCGGGGCCCACCTGGGCCGCGCGCTGCCCGACCTGCAGCGCCGAGCGCACCTGCCCCAACACCTCGTTCTCGCCCAGCGCCAGCGACTCCAGGCCACAGGTCACCGAGAACAGATGGCTGGCCGCGCGGTCCTGGTAGTGGACGAACATGTGGGGGGTGAGCTCGTCGGTGGCGATTCCGGTCGCGCTCGACAGCGCGCGCCCCGCCGAGGCCAGTGCACCGTGGAAGGTGACCCCGGCGACATACAGCTCGGTCCGATGGCAGGTGGCCAGGGCCACCACCTCGGCGATATCGGGCTCCTGCGTCGCCGCGCTCGCGAGCCGCGCCGCACCGGCGGGGCTCAGAGCAGCGCGGTCGAGCAGGTCCGGCGGGGCGCTGCGATGCGACAGGCCGACGACGAGCAGGCTCATCCCGCCTCCCCCGCCGACCGCGCCGCGGAGGCTCTGCGCTGCTCGTGAAAGGCCAGGATCTGCAGCTCGGTGGCCAGGTCGACCTGGCGCACGTCCACCCCGGCGGGCACGCTGAGCCGGGCCGGGGCGAAGTTGAGGATCGAGCGGACCCCGAGGCTGACCAGCGCCTCGGCGACCTGCTGGGCCGCCTCGGCCGGCGTGGTGATGACACCGATCGCGATCGGCTCACCCGACGCGGCCAGGTCGCCGAGCGTCTGCACGCGCAGCCCCTCGACCTCCTGGCCGACGACACCGGCGGCGTCGTCGGTGTCGGCCAGGGCGACGATCCGGAAGCCCTTGGTCGAGAAGCCGCGGTAGGCCGCGAGCGCGCGGCCGAGGTTGCCCAGCCCGACGATCACCACAGGCCAGTCCTGGGTCAGGCCGAGCTGGTCGGAGATCTGCGCGGAGAGCTGGCCGACGTCGTAGCCGACCCCCCTGACCCCGTAGGAGCCCAGATGGGACAGGTCCTTGCGCAGCTGAGCCGAGCTGACACCGGCGGCCTGGGCGAGCTCCTCGCTCGAGATCGAGGTCAGCCCTTGCCGGGAGACCTGACCCAGTGCCCGCAGGTAGCCGGGAAGCCGCTCCACGGTCGCGTCCGGCACTCCGCGGCGGGCGGGCTCGGCCATCACGACGGAGGGGCTCCTTTCGGGGACCAGGCGCCGGGTGGACCGGCTCACGACCTGCGCCGCTGCGGCCTTATACCAGCAACCACACCGACATCGGCAGGGACCCCATCACCCTAGGCGTTTGTGAAGAATTTCCCAAAGTCGTCGCGGGCCCCGACGGGACAGTGCCCGGCGCAGTGTCTCGGGCTCGATCCGCCAGGTGCCGACCTGCCTGCCGTCGACGAAGACGACGGGCACCTGGTCACTGAACCGCGCCAGGTCCGCGCCGGTGTCGGCGTGGGCCATCGCCTCGTCCAGATCCACGACCACCCAGCCTGAGCCGACCTCCTGGCCCACGTCCCGGACGACCGCCAGAGCCTCGTCGCACAGGTGACAGCCGCTGCGGCTGAGCACCGTGACCCGCACCGGACGACCCTGCGCGTCGTGCGCCGGGGCGCCGTCGAAGGCCGGGGCGGCGTCGTGCGGAGTGCTCACCGCCATCAGAAGAACGTGCTGCGCCGGTCACGCAGCAGGTCATAGAGCGTGTGCTGGATCGTCTCGCGCACGCGGTCGGTGATCTCGAAGACGACCGCCGGGTCGTCGGCGGCCCCCTCGCCACGGTTGCTGGTCAGGACCGGGGCGCCGAACTCGATGACCCACTTGCTGGGCAGCGGGATCATCCCCAGCGGCCCGAGCCAGGGGAAGGTCGGGGTCAGCGGGAAGTAGGGCATCCCCAGGACCCGCGCCAGGGGGGCGGCATTGCCCAGCATCGGGTAGGTCTCCTCGGCACCGACGATGGAGCAGGGGATGATCGGCACCCCCGTGCGCAGAGCGGCGGAGACGAAGCCGCCGCGGCCGAACCGCTGCAGCTTGTAGCGCTCCCGATAGGGCTTGCCGACACCCTTGAACCCCTCGGGCCACACCCCGACCAGCTCGCCCCCCGACAGCAGCCGCTCCGCGTCGCTGTGGGTGGCCAGCGTGCTGCCGGTCTTGCGGGCGATCGGACCGGTCACGGCGCTGGCGAAGACCAGGTCGGCACCGAGCATCCGCAGATGCCGGCGCCGGGGGTGGGTGTCGTGCACCGCCACCTGGGTCATCAGCGAGTCCAGGGCGACGGTGCCCGAGTGGTTGGCCACGACCAGGGCACCCCCCTCGTCGGGGATGTGCTCGATGCCCCGCACCTCCACCCGGAACCACGACCTGAACAGCGGCCGCAGCAGCGGCAGCGCCAGGTGCTCGGTGAGGTCCTCGTCAAACCCGAACTCATCGATCGTGTAGTCGCCGACGAGCCGGCGGTGCAGGAACGCCAGGGTGTGCGCCACCGAACGCTCCAGGTCCTCCCCCGACATCCCGAGCGCGGCCCCGGCGGTGCGCAGGGTGTTGACCAGGACCATGACCAGGCGCTCCAGGTCACTCTCCGGCGGCGCGGGGGGCGGCTGACTGCTCACTCCTGACCCTCCTGCGGGTGCTGCTCTGGACGGTCCTGCGCCCGGGTCGCCGCGAGGAAGGACTCGAAGGCCCCGCGACTGGTGTAGGCGGGCACGAAACCGAGCTCGGTGCGCATCCGCGTGGTGTCGACGACACGTCCGTAGGCCAGCATGGTCAGGTGGTCGGCCGGCAGCGAGGCCCAGCCGGCCTGACGCGCCAGCCAGCGCATCGGCCCGTTGGCCAGCGCCGCCACCGGTACCCACGGCTTGCGAGCCAGCGCGACGCACTGGCTCAGCGCCAGGACGCCGTCCCCGGCGATGTTGCAGGTGCCGACCACCGGACCGGTCGTCGCGTGCACCATGGCGGCGACGGCATCGTCCTCGTGCAGGAACTGCAGCCGCCCGTCCTGTCCGAACGGGACGGGCAGCACGGGCATCGCGAAGTAGTCGGTCAGCACGGTGCGGATGCTGGGTCCCACGACGTTGGCCATCCGCAGCATGGTGATGCCGATGTCGGGCCGGCGCCGGGACAGGCTGCGCACATAGCTCTCGACCTCCATCGAGTCGCGCGCGAAGCCCGAGCGAGGCACGACCTTGGCCGAGACGTCCTCGGTGAAGACGGCGGGGTCACGGTGCGAGGAGCCATAGACGCCGGCGGTGCTCTTGACGACCAGCCGGCGCATGGTCGGGACCTTCTGGCACGCGGCGAGCAGCTGCATCGTGCCCAGCACGTTGATGTCCTTCTGGACGACCCGGCTGCCGGCGTCCCGCGGGGTGGCGATGACCCCCATGTGGATGACCGTGTCGACCTCTGACTGGGCCAACAGCCGGGCCATCATCGGGCTGCGGATGTCGGCGCGCACGAACTCGCCACGGCCGGTGGGGTGCGCCGGGGGCAGCAGGTCGACGCCGATGACCCGCTCGATGGTCAGGTCCTCGGACAGGCGGCGCACCACCCGTCCGGCCAGGTCACGGGCGACCCCGGTGACGACGACCACGCGCGGTCGCGCTCCGGTGTCCGCCTGCTGGGTCACGGGAGGCTGGGTCGGACCTGCGCGCGCCGCAGCGCGGTCACTTCTTGTTGCGGCGCTGGTGGCGCGTCTTGCGCAGCAGCTTGCGGTGCTTCTTCTTGGCCATCCGCTTGCGGCGCTTCTTGATCACAGAGCCCATTGGCAGACCGTGTCCTCTTCGTCAGGTGGTGTCAGTGCAGGTGGTGGTGCAGGAGATCTCGGTTCGAGGGCTCACCTTAACCGCCGCCACGACGCCCGCCCAAAAGCGAGCCGGCCGGCCGAGCTGGCCGCGACGGGCTCAGGCCGTGCCGTGATAGGCCTCGGACAGGTAGTCGTCGACGGCCTTCTCCGGCACCCGGAAGGAGCGGCCGACGCGGACGGCGGGAAGCTCACCTGAGTGCACCAACCGGTACACCGTCATCTTGGACACGCGCATCACGGCAGCCACCTCGGCCACCGTCATGAACGTCATCTCGTTCAGCCGTCGGTCCTGATCCATCGAGCGTCCTCATCTGGTCAAAGCGCTGGGCCGACTCGGCTTCCCCTCCGGCGGATCCCATCTGTCCAGTGAACGATAGGGGCAGATGGGGTTGCTGCGAAAGTCGTGACGACAAGAAACTTTCCTGAACTGTCCAGCCGACACGCCGAACAGCTTCAAACGGGTAGGGCTGACGGTCAACCGAAGTGCGGATCCAGCCCCCAGCCGGGGAAGGCGGCCCGCCGGGTGGCCATGATCGCCCGGTCGACCGGGTCCTCCGGGTGGTAGCCGTCGTCCCAGCTCCCGTAGTCGATCGGCTCCCCGCCGAGGTCACCCATCCGCAGCGGCCCAGGCCGTCCATAGACGTGCTGGACGTGCGAGCGCCACCGCTCCGGAACGTCGTCGGTGAGCGAGACCGGGCGGTGCGCCGCCACCGCGACCAGGTGCGCCCAGGCGCGCGGCACCACGTCCACCAGCTCGTACCCGCCGCCCCCTGTGGCCACCCACCGCCCGCCGCACACCTCGTGCGCCAGGTCGTGCAACGCCGACGCGGCGGCCTGCATCGCGTCGACAGAGACGGCCAGGTGCGCCAGCGGGTCGGCGAAGTGTGCGTCACAGCCGTGCTGGGTCACCAGCACCTGCGGGGCGAACGCGCGTAACACCGGGGGCACTACGGCGTGGAACGCACGCAGCCACCCCTCGTCACCGGTGCCGGGCGGCAGAGCCACGTTGACGGCACTGTCCGGCGCAGCGGGGCCGCCCAGGTCGCCGGGGAACCCGGTGCCGGGGAACAGCGAGGTGCCGCTCTCGTGCAGGGAGACCGTGAGCACCCGCGGGTCGTCCCAGAAGATCCGCTCCACGCCGTCGCCGTGGTGGACGTCGACGTCGACGTAGGCGACCCGTTCGACACCCTGCTCGAGCAACCAGGCGATGCCCACGGCGACGTCGTTGTAGACGCAGAAGCCGGAGGCGCTGTCCCTCATCGCGTGGTGCAGTCCACCGCTGATGTTCACCGCGTGCGTCGCCTGCCCCGTCCAGACCGCGCGGCAGGCCACGAGGGTCGCCCCGACCGCCAGCGAGGTGGCCTCGTGCATCCCGGGAAACGACGGCGTGTCGGAGGTGCCCACCCCGTGCCCGACCTCGGCATCGGGGTCCGCCGATGCTGCCTTGACCGCGTCGACCAGACCGGCGGTGTGCACGGTGAGCAGCTCGGCGTCGGTGGCGGGCACGGCGCCGACCACGCGGGCATCGGAGCCCTCCAGGAAGCCCAGCGCGTCGATCAGGCGCTTGGTCAGGTCGAGGCGGCACGGGTGCATGGGGTGTCCCAGGCCGAAGTCGTAGGCCGTGAAACGCTGGTCCCAGACGACCTGAGCCCCGATCATGGTGTCAACTTAGACCAGGCCGCCGCCCCGGGCGGATCGGCAGGTGAGGAGAGCGATGAAGCACCGGCTGTTCGACGAGGACGTCCTGGTCATCGGGCTCGGCCGGTTCGGAGCCGCGGCTGCCGAGGAGATGAACCGCCTCGGCTACCGCGTGCACGCCTTGGAGGTCGACCACGGCCTGGCCGAGCGCTACAGCCGCAAGCTGATGCGGGTGCTCAACATCGATGCCACCAACCCCGAGGAGCTGCGCCAGGCCAAGCCTCAGGACTTCCGGGTGGCCGTCGTGGGGATCGGCAGCTCGATCGAGGGGTCGCTGCTCACCGCGGGCAACCTCGTGGACGCCGGCGTGAGGTCGATCTGGGCCAAGGCGGTCTCGGCCGAGCACGCCCGGCTGCTGGAGCGGATCGGCGTGCACCACGTCGTCTTCCCCGAGGGTGAGGCCGGCACCCGGGTGGCCCACCTGGTCAACGACAAGCTCGAGGGATACATCGAGTTCGAGGACGGCTACGCGATCGTCAAGATGCGGCCCCCGCAGGAGATGATCGGCTTCACCCTGCTCGAGACGGACCTGCGCAAGAGGTATGGCGTGACCGTGGTCGGCCTCAAGGCTCCCGGCGAGGACTTCATCAACGCCCTGCCCGAGACCAAGGTCGGGCAGCACCACCTGATGATCGTGTCCGGCCCCAGTGCCCTGATCGAGCAGCTCGCCGCCCGTCCCTGACCCGCCTCAGAAGCTGTTCGGGGTGCCCCCGGTGGCCAGCGGCAGCACCATCGCCAGCTCCTGGGACTCCTCGTCCTCCGGGTCCACCCCGCGCAGCCGGATGTCGCGCCGGCTGTCGGTCGGCCGGAATCCGAAGCTGCTGGCGAACGCGACGGCCCGCCCGTTGTCGGTGCCGACCCAGTAGACCAGCTGCCGCAGACCGTCTGCGCGGGCCTGCTGCGCGGCGGCCTCGAGCAGCGCGCGGGCCACTCCGC
The DNA here is from genome assembly GCA_963781115.1 of uncultured Actinomycetota bacterium. GTDB lineage: Bacteria > Actinomycetota > Actinomycetes > Actinomycetales > Dermatophilaceae > Ornithinicoccus. The sequence goes on along the minus strand of CAWADV010000003.1, from coordinate 362,392 downwards.
GTCCACGCAGGTCAGGAGACACCCACAGGCCGAACAGCTCACCGGTGCTCTCGTCCTCGGCGCGCCGGCTGCCCATGCTGGCCACACCGACGACGGCACTGTCGTGCTCCGCGAGCAGCCGGCGCGAGCGCCGCATCCGCTCCCGCCAGAACTCCTCGTCGAGCTCGCGCTCCTCCGCGGCGGAGGCCACGAAGGCCTCCGGAGACTCCTCCAGTGCACGCAGCCTGATGTCCCGGTAGACCGACCAGCTGTCCTCGTCGAGCAGTCGGACGTCGATCTCAGTCATGGCCAGTACTCTCGCACAGCCGCCACCCGGTGCCGACGCTGGCACGGGCGCTACTGCCCGCCGGCCAGCTCGCCCGAGCGTCGTGCGGCCGCCTCGATGGCGGTGAGGAACGCGGCCCGCACCTTGTGGTCCTCCAGAGCCCGCAAGGCGGCGACGCTGGTGCCTCCCGGGCTGGACACCTCTTCGCGGAGCACCGTCGGGTGCTCCCCCGTCTGGCGGATCATGGTCGCCGCGCCATACAGGGTCTGCACGACGAGCTCGGTGGAGATGCTGCGCGGCAGCCCGAGGAGCACTCCCGCCTCGATCATCGCCTCGACCACATAGAAGATGTAGGCCGGGCCGCTGCCGCTGATCGCGGTGACCGCGTCCTGGTGCCGCTCGTCGAGCACCATGACCTCGCCGAAGGTGCCCAGCAGCGCCTCCGCCTGGTGCAGGTGCTCAGGCGTGCAGTGCCGGCCCGGGCTGGCCACCGACATGCCCTCGTCGACCAGCGCGGGCGTGTTGGGCATCACCCGCACCACACTGGTGCCGTCGGGCAGCCGCTGCTCGAGGTAGTCGGTGGTGATGCCGGCGGCGACCGAGATGACCAGTGCGTGCTCGGGCAGGGCGCCGTGGATCTGGGACAGGGCGGTGGCCATGTCCTGCGGCTTGACGGCCAGCACCACGATGTCGGCCCCGGCAGCGGCCTCCTCACCGGAGGTGACGCGCACGCCGTGCTCGGCCGCCAGCGCCTCGGCCCGCCCGGACATCCGGCCGCTGATCACCAGGTCCGACTTGTCGTGCCCCGCCCGCAACAGGGCCGAGAGCACGTTGCCACCCATCACGCCGGGCCCGATGATGGCGATCGTGCCCATCGTCCCGGCCGTGCTCATCGACGCGCTCATCCGTTCGTGGCCAGGGCGCGGAGGAAGAACTGCAGGTTGGCCGGGCGCTCGGCCATCCGGCGCATGAGGTAGCCGTACCACTGCTCCCCGTAGGGGATGTACACCCGCATCCGCTCGCCCGCCGCCGCCAGGCGGCGCTGTTCGTCCATCCGGATGCCGAGCAGCATCTGGTACTCATAGCTGCCCGGGTCGCGACCGTGACGGGCGGCCAGCACCCCGGCGATCTCGATCAGCCGGGGGTCGTGCGAGGCGACCATCGGATAGCCCTGACCGGCCATCAGGATCCGCAGGCAGCGCACGTACGCCTTGTCGACCTCGGCCTTGTCCTGGTAGGCGACCGACTCCGGCTCCTTGTAGGTGCCCTTGCAGAGCCGGATCCGGCTGCCCTCGTGCGCCAGCTCCCGGCAGTCCTGCTCGGTGCGGTAGAGGTAGGACTGCAGCACCCCACCGACCCACGGCCAGTCCTGGCGCAGCTCGCGCAGCGTCGCCAACGTGGCGTCGGTCGTCGTGTAGTCCTCCATGTCCAGGGTGACCGTCGTGCCGGCGTTGCCGGCGGCCTGGCAGATCTCCCGGGCGTTCTGCAGCGCGATCGAGTCGCCGTCCCGGCCCAGGGCCTGCCCGAGCGCGCTGAGCTTCAGGCTCACCTCGACTCGCCCGCCTTGCGTCAACCCGGCGTCGGACAGGGCCCGCAGCACGTCGAGGTAGGCCTGCTTGGTCCGGGTCGCCATCTGCGGGTCAGTAGTGTCCTCGCCCAGGTAGTCGATGCTGGACAGTCGCTGCGTGCCGGCCAGCTCGTCGGCCACCCGCACCGCATCGTGCGTCGTCTCACCGGCTACGAACCGCCGCACCACCGACCGGCTCACCGGCGCGTTCTGCAGCACGCCGGCCACCTGCTGGCTGCGGCTCAGTGCCAGCAGCCCGTTGCGCAGGAGCACTGCCGGGTCCAGGTCAGCTGCGTCCATGAAGTCCTCCTGCTGCGTCCACGGTCATCACCGGGCAAGGTTAGTCGCTGCGTTGGTGCACCGGCAGGTGTCGGCGAGCGAACTCCAAGGCCTCCTGCAGGTCGAGCTCGCGCTGGTCCGGGGTCAGCCGCCGGGTGGACACCTCGACGGTGACCTGGCCCTGGAAGCCGAGGTCGGGCAACAGCCCGAGCAGCTCATCGCAGGGCTGCGCCCCGCGGCCGGGCACCAGGTGCTCGTCCTTGAACGACCCCGACCCGTCGGCCAGGTGCACGTGCGCGAGCCGAGGTCCCAGAGCCCTGGCCATCGCCAGCACGTCGCCGCCCGCCGTGGCTGCGTGCGAGACGTCGAGGGTCACGTGGGCGAAGGCCTGGTCGACCGGGTTCCAGTCGGGCAGATAGGCCTGCATCTCCGAGCCTCCGGCACGCCAGGGAAACATGTTCTCCACCGCCAGCGTCAGTCCGGTGACCGCCTCGCGTTCGGCCACCCCGTCGACGAAGGTCAGTGCGTAGTCGCGCTGCCAGCGGAACGGCGGGTGCAGGACGACCGTGTCGGCGCCCACCTCCTGGGCCAGGGCCATCGAGCGGTCGACCTTGCCCCACGGCTCCCACCCCCACAGCCGCTGGCTCAGCAGCAGGGTGGGAGCGTGGACGGCGCCGATCGGGAGCCCGTGCAGCTGGCTGAGGGCCCGCAGCGCACCCGGCTCCTGGGTCACCGGGTCGGTCCAGACCATCACCTCGACCCCGTCATACCCCAGTCGCTCAGCCAGGTCGAAGGCGGTGGCGCACGGGTCCGGATAGACCGAGGAGGTGGAGAGCAGGACGGCGGGACCGGACACAGACACAGCGTGGCTCAGCTCTCGGCCAGCCGGTCGAGGCGGCGCAGGATCAGCCCTTCGCGCAGGGCCCAGGGGCAGATCTCCAGCTCCTCGACCCCGGACAGCTCCATCGCCGCCTCGACGACCATCGCGCCGGCCAGCAGCTGGGGCGCCCGAGCCGCCGAGACTCCGGGCAACCGGGCCCGCTGCGCTGCGCTCATCTGGGCCAGCCTGGGCACCAGTGCCTGCACGTCCTGGCGGGTGAGCGTGCGGGGCACGTAGGGACCCGCGGCACTGGGCGCGGCACCGCAGGTCCGGGCCAGTGAGCGGATCGTCTTGCTGGTGCCCACGACGCGGTCCGGGACGCCCACCTTGAGCAGGCGACGCTGCACACCCGCGATCTCGCTGCGCACCCTGGTGCGCAGTGCGCGCACCTGCGCAGCATCGGGCGGGTCGGCGTCCAGGCTGCGGGCCAGCCGCCCGGCGCCCAGCGGCAGGCTGACCGCGACGTCGGGGTCCTCGTCGACACCCGCTGCCAGCTCCAGAGACCCTCCGCCGATGTCCACGACCAGCAGCCGTCCGGCCGACCAGCCGCACCAGCGACGTGCGGCCAAGAAGGTCGCGCGGGACTCCTCCTGGCCCGAGAGGACCTGGAGGTCGACGCCGGCCTGCTGGCTGACCCGGGCCAGCACCTCGTCGGTGTTGCCGGCGTCCCGGATGGCGCTGGTGGCAAAGCCCATCAGCTCACCGACCCCCCGGTCGTCGGCGACCTGCACGCACTCGCGGACGAAGGCGACCAGGCGCTCGGCACCCTCCGCGGAGATGTCGCCGGCCTCCGTGAGGTGCTCGGCGAGCCTCAGCTCGACCTTGTGCGAGTAGTCGGGCAGCGGGTGGGCGCCCTGGTAGGCGTCCACGACCAGCAGGTGGACGGTGTTGGAGCCCACGTCGATCACACCGAGCCGCATGACCCCGAGGCTAGCCGGTGGCACCGCCGCGAGAGCGCGCGGCAGGATGGGCCGGTGAGCGAGCCTCCCACCACCCGTGCTGCAGGCTCCGGCCTCGCCGGGGTGCTGCCCAGCCCCAACATCTGGTCGGCTGCTGCGGTCTATGAGCTGGAGAACACCGGGGTCGACCCCGACGGCGCCATCTGGGCAGCCATGCGGGGGGTCGCCGACTGGTCGGGGCGACGGGTGCTCGACCTCGGCTGTGGCGCCGGCTTCCACCTGCCGCTGCTCGCTGCGGACGCCGCGACGGTGGTCGGCGTCGAGCCCCACCCGCCGTTGCTGGACCTGGCCCGCGCGCGGGTGGCCACACTGCGCGGTGAGGGTGCTGCCCCCGTGGTGCTTCGTGGCACGGCGCAGGCGCTGCCGCTGCCGGACCACTCCATCGACGTCGCGCACGCCCGATGGGCCTACTTCTTCGGTCCCGGCTGCGAGCCCGGCCTGGCCGAGCTGGACCGGGTCATGGCGCCAGGCGGCACCGCCTTCGTGATCGACAACGACGCCACCCGGTCCACCTTCGGCGGGTGGTTTCGCCGCGCCTTCCCGGGCCACGACGCGGCCGCCGTAGAGCGGTTCTGGCGCCGCCAGGGGTGGTCGGTGAGCCGGGTCGACATGCGCTGGCAGTTCGAGCGGCGGGAGGACTTCGAGCAGGTCGTGCGGATCGAGTTCGCGCCGGGGCTGGCCGCACAGATCCTGCAGGCGCACTCCGGCGCCGAGGTGGACTACGCCGTCAACCTCTGGCACCGCACCTGGTGAGGCAGGCGCCCAGCGTGCATGGTGAGCACGCATGCACCGTCAGCATGGGTGCGCGGTCAGCATGGGTGCGCCGTCAGCAAGGGTCCGCGGTCAGGGCAGCACCAGCTCGGTGGCCTCGGCCAGCGAGCGCACCTGGCTGACCACCATGCCGTCGGGGACGCGCAGGTCGTCCAGCGACCCTGCCGGGACGACCGCACGCAGCAGACCGATCCGGGCCGCCTCGGACAACCGGCGCTGCAGCCCGGTGACTGGTCGGACGTCGCCGGCCAGGCCGACCTCGCCGATCGCGACCAGGCCGTGCAGCAGGGACACGTCGAACCGCGCACTGGCCACGGCCAGGGCCAAGGCCAGGTCGACGGCCGGCTCGGTCAGGCGCACCCCACCGACTGTGGAGGCGTAGCAGTCGGTCTGCCCCATCGGCATCCGGGCGCGGCGGGAGAGCACGGCCAGGACCATCGCCAGCCGCGAGGAGTCGATGCCGGAGGTGGTCCGCCGGGGACTGCCACCATGGCTGTCCGCGACCAGTGCCTGCACCTCCGCGACCAACGGTCGGGTGCCCTCGAGGGTGACCGTCAGGCAGCTGCCGGGGACGGGGCGGTCGCGACTGGTCAGGAAGAGCCCACTGGGGTCGGGCAGCTCGACGATGCCGGCATCAGTGAGGTCGAAGCAGCCCACCTCATCGGTCGGCCCGAAGCGGTTCTTCAGCGCTCGGACCAAGCGCAGCCGCGAGTGCCGCTCCCCCTCGAAGGAGACGACGACGTCGACCAGGTGCTCCAGCAGCCGGGGGCCGGCGATCGAGCCGTCCTTGGTCACGTGGCCGATCAGCACGGTGGCGATGTCGGCCGCCTTGGCCGCCTGGATGAGCGCGGCGGCGACCTCGCGCACCTGGCTGACGTTGCCCGGGGAGCCCTCGACCCGGTCGCTGGCGATCGTCTGGACCGAGTCGATGACCAGCACCCGCGGGCGGACTGCCTCGACCTGCCCGAGCACCGTGGCCAGGTCTGTCTCGGCCGCCAGGTAGAGCCCGTCGGCCACGGCACCGATCCGCTCAGCCCGCAGCCGCACCTGGGCGGTCGACTCCTCCCCCGAGACATACAGCGCGGGCCGGCCCGCGTGAGCGGCCCGCGCGGCCACGTCGAGCGCCAGGGTGGACTTGCCGACACCCGGCTCTCCGGCCAGCAGCACCACGCCACCGGGCACCAGGCCCCCACCGAGCACGCGGTCGAGCTCGCCGATGCCCGTCGAGCTGGACCGGGCCAGCTCCAGGTCGACCTCGCCGATCGGCTGGGCGCGGCGCGTCGGCGCCGCGGGTGGGGTGCGTCCGGCCGGACGGCCGACCTCCTCGACGGTGCCCCACGCCTGGCACTGGCCGCACCGGCCGACCCACTTGATGCTGCTCCACCCGCACTCGCTGCAGCGGTGCGCCGGCGCCTTGGTCGACGCGGTCGCGAGGGTCCGAGATGTCATGCTGCGCACCCTACGGGCGCCCGCCGACACCGCCCCGGCGGCGCCCCGCCCCGCTCTGCGCCGATCACGGATCGGTCACGAAAGTCGGTCTGCCAGGACCGGTGCGGGCCGGCTCGGTACACTCGCGGCACGATCCCCCAGGCAGGGGCCAGGGCTGGTGTCCAGCGTCGGGACGGCAGAGGGCAGGGACGGAGCACAGGGTGGCCGAGCGCACGGACGAGGACCTGCTGCGTGCCACCCTGGCGGCCGTGGCGCCCGGCACCGAGCTGCGCGACGGGCTCGAGCGCATCCTGCGCGGTCGCACCGGTGCTCTCATCGTCATCGGGTTCGACAAGATCGTGGAGTCGCTGAGCACCGGCGGCTTCGACCTCGACATCGAGTTCTCCAGCACCCGGCTGCGAGAGCTGGCCAAGATGGACGGCGCCATCGTGGTCGACCGCGACGTCTCCCACATCGTCCGCGCCGCCACCCAGCTGGTGCCCGACCCGACCATCGAGACCCGCGAGAGCGGCACCCGGCACCGCACTGCCGAGCGGGTCGCCAAGCAGACCGGTCACCCCGTGGTGTCGGTGAGCCAGTCGATGTCGATCATCGCGGTCTACGTCGGCAACCAGCGGCACGTGCTCGAGGCCTCGACCGAGATCCTGTCCCGGGCCAACCAGGCGCTGCAGACCCTGGAGCGCTACAAGTCGCGCCTCGACGAGGTCACCGGCAACCTGTCCGCACTGGAGATCGAGGACCTGGTCACGATCCGCGACGTCGCCGCTGTCGTGCAGCGGCTGGAGATGGTCGGCCGGATCAGTGACGAGATCGCGCAGTACACCCTGGAGCTCGGCACCGACGGACGCCTCCTGGCCTTGCAGCTGGAGGAGCTCACCGGGGGCCTCGGCAACGACCGCGAGCTGGTGATCCGCGACTACGTCGGCCAGACCCGCGAGCCCCGCCAGGTGGGCGAGATCCTCACCGACCTGGCCACGCTGAGCTCCACCGAGCTGCTCGACCTCACCTCGGTCGCCCGGTGCCTGGGCTTCAACGTCTTCGGCGACGGCCTGGACTCCTCGGTCAGCCCCCAGGGCTACCGCCTGCTCTCCCGGGTGCCCCGCCTCCCGGCCGTCATCGTGGAGCGGCTCATCGTGCACTTCGACTCCCTGCAGGCACTGCTGTCTGCCGGGGTCGACGACCTCATCGCGGTGGACGGGGTCGGCGACGCCCGCGCCAGGATGGTCCGTGAGGGACTGTCCCGGCTGGCCGAGTCGAGCATCCTCGAGCGCTACGTGTGAACCGAGCCGGCCACCTCTGGGAGCCGGTGCTGTCCTGGTATGACGGGCATGCCCGCGACCTGCCGTGGCGCCGCCCCGGCACCAGTCCGTGGGCGGTCCTGGTCTCCGAGGTCATGCTCCAGCAGACGCCAGTCGCCAGGGTGGCGCCGGTCTGGGCGCAGTGGCTCTCGACCTGGCCCCAGCCGGGCGACCTGGCGGCGGCAGCACCGGCCGCTGCCCTGCGGGCCTGGGGCCGGCTGGGCTATCCGCGCCGCGCACTGAGACTGCACCAGACCGCGACGACACTCGTGGAGCAGCACGGTGGCCAGGTGCCGAGCCAGGTCGCCGACCTGCGCGCCCTGCCCGGGGTCGGGGCCTACACCGCGCACGCCGTGGCCGCCTTCGCCTTCGGGCAGGCGGTCCCGGTCGTCGACACCAACGTGGCGCGGGTGCTGACCCGGATCCTGGACGGCGCAGCGCTGCCCCCTCCCTCCCTGGCCCGGGCCAGCACCCTGGCGGCCCAGGCTCTGCCCGCCGAGCCGCTGGCGCCCCTCTGGAGCGTGGCGGTGATGGAGCTCGGGGCCCTGGTCTGCACGGCTCGCGCCCCCCGCTGCGACCACTGCCCCGTGCGGCAGCACTGCCGCTGGCGGGCGGCCGGCTATCCGCCCTACGACGGACCCGCTCGTGCTGGGCAGGCCTGGGCCGGCACGGACCGGGAGTGCCGTGGCGTGCTGATGCGGGTGCTCCGCGAGACGGCCGGGCCGGTCCCCGCGGAGCAGCTGCGCCTGGCCTGGGCCGACGTCGAGCAGCAGGCCAGGTGCCTGGCCTCGCTGCTCGCCGACGGGCTGGTCGAGCAGCGCGACCCCGGCACCTGGTCCCTGCCCGGAGAGCACGCCCCGGGTCAGGGCGCCCCAGGTCCGGGCTGACTCACTCCAGAGTCCGCAGCTGGTCCAGGACCCCGTCGGAGACTGACGACGGCCCACCGGTGACCCAGACCCGGCTCGGGTCGAGGCGGTCGAGCTCGGCCCAGCTGCTCGCGGGGATGGAGTCCTGCCGCACCAGGATCACGGGGACACCCAACCCGCCGGCCCTGGCCGCCGCCGACAGTGCGTCAGGCCAGCGCAACCCCGAGGAGACATAGACCGACGCTGCCGTGGGGTAGTCCCGGGCCAGCAGGGCAGCCGTCTCATAGCGGTCGGCTCCTGCTACGCGATCGACGTCGCCATAACCGCCGAGCTGGGCCCTGACCAGGCTGGAGACCGAGCCGGTGCCACCGAGCAGCACGATCTGCTCGGGCTCCAGCCGGCTCAGCTGGGCGCGGGTCGCCGCCGGGATCCGGTTGTGCTCGACCAGCAGCAGAGGTGCGTGTAGCGCCCCGGCCCGGGCCGAACCGGCCAGCGCGTCCGGGAAGTTCTCCCCGGTGGCCACGAACACGATGTCCGCCGAGCCGAACTGGGCGGCGATCTTGGCTGCCGTCTCATAGCGGTTGGCCCCGGAGAGCCGGCGGACCGGCGCGTCGGCGGTGATCCGGTCGATCTCGGTCGCGGTGACCGCGTCGATCGAGGACAGCCCGCCGACCAGCACCACCCGCTGCGGCTGCAGTCGCAACAGCTCGGCCCGGACGACCGAGGGCACCCGGTCGTGCGGCGTGAGCAGCACCGGGGAGTGCAGGTGACCGGCCCGGGCCGCCGCCGCGAGCGCGTCGGGGAACTTCTCCCCGGTCGCCACGAACACGGTGTGCACGCCCGGGGCGAACTGCTGGGAGACCTTGACCGCGGTGAGGTAGCGGTCCGAGCCGGACAGCCTGCCCACCTCCGGGTGCAGCGGACCCGTCGGCGGCTCGCACTCGACGTCGAGCAGCTCGTAGTCGCGCACCGTGATGGCGCCACGGACCAGGGTGAGCAGGTCCGAGACGGGGTAGAACTCCGGCATCGAGGCGATGACCTCGACCTCACCGATCCTGGTGTCGAACCAGCGGGCGTAGCGCCCCTCCTCATCGGTCACCAGGTGCCAGCGCGGGTAGGTCGCCTGGGTCGGCATGACGTCGACGGCCGCACCGGCCAGCGGCCAGGCCGGATCGCCCTCACAGCCGACGCCGGTGACCTGCCCGAGCAGCTTGCCCCAGCTCAGCGGCGGGTCCACCGTCATCGTGACCGGCACGAACGGGTCGGAGCCGGGGACGCCGCCGGCCACGCGGATCCCGGCGGTGTAGACACCAGGCTGCGGCACGTCGCCGTCGGTGGTGACGGTGAGCGTCACCGACTCACCGGGTGCCAGCGTCGCCGTCATCGGGTCCACGCTCAGCCACGACACATCGGCACCATCGTCGCCGCACTCGTCATAGCCGGGCAGCAGCTCCACGGTGTCGGTGATGTCGAAGCCGACGCTGCCTCCCGCTTTGACGAAGCCACAGGCGGCTGCGCCACGGTAGGACGGGACCTCGGGGTTGGGCAGGTCCACCCACTCCCCTGCTGCGGCGTCGAAGGCAAACGCCTCGTTGCTCAGGTCCGGCCCCATCACGCCACCGGCCACGATGAGCATGCCGTTGGCCGCTGCATACGCACTGCCCCAGCTGTCCGAGGGCGCGTCCGGGAGCTCGCTCCAGCTGTCGGTGCTGGGGTCGTAGACGAAGCTCAGGGCGTAGGCGCCGGCGGGCGACACACCGCCCGTGCAGTAGACCATCCCGCCGATGCCGCCACAGGAGATGAACGCCGCCTCGACGGGGTAGGGCGCGAGCTCGGACCAGGTGTCGCTGCCCGGGTCGTAGGCCATCACCGCGTCGGTCATCGGCTCGCAGTCGCCGGTCGTGCAGCCGCCCACCGAGTAGAGCAGGCCGCCAGCCACTGCCTGCCCGCCGGCCGAGACGGCGACGGGACTGTCGGAGATGGCGCTCCAGGTGTCGGCACCCGGGTCGTAGGAGAACGCCCGGCTGACCGTGTTGCCCTCCACGCTCCATCCGCCGGCCACGTAGACCACGCCACCGACGACGCCGGCCACCGGGGCCTGCACGGGCTCGGGGACGGGCGCGACCTCAGACCACTCCATCGTGGCGTTGTCGTAACGGAAGACGCGGTTGGAGAACTCGAAGTCGACGATCCCGCCGATCGAGTAGAAGGCGTCGTCGGTCCGCACCAGGCGCTGGTCCTGCATCGCGGCCGGCAGCGGCGTCAGCATCTCCCAGGGTGGCTCGGCGGGCGTGGGCGCCAGGGCAGGTGCGGACCCGCTCGGACGCGCTGAGTAGGCCGCGTAGCTCACGTCCGCAGCCACCCGACGCACCGGGGCGCCCGGCAGGGCCGCGCTGTGACTGGTGACCTGACGGGTGCCGTCGGCACGAAGCAGGGTGAAGTCCCCGCTGACCTCGAGCACCTCGATGTCTGCCGACGCGTCGCCCTCGTTGGTGACGACGACCTCGCGGCTCGCGCTCTCGCCCAGCACCACGTGCGTCTCCACCGAGTCCGGCGAGACCGACAGCAGGCCGCCGCCGAGCTCGAAGTCAGCGCGGACCGCGCCGTCAGCGGGGACCGTCACGTCCTGCACCTGCGAGGAGCGCAGCCGGGCGGTGGCCTCGAACGGGTGGACTCCGACCTCGTGGCTGAACAGCCAGTAGAAGCCGTCGTCCAGGTGGGTGTCGGACGGGGTGTCCTTGGTCACCGCCACGTCGCTCGGGTTGTCCAGGCTGGTCACCTTCGCACCGCGCACCGGGTCGCCGGTGAGGGTGTCGTAGACGTTGCCGACGACATACCCGCCCGCCACGTCAGGCAGGCAGGACCGCTCGCCGAGGAACACGTCGTCGACCTGCCAGAGGAATCCCCAGAACGCGTCGTAGTAGTGGAACCGCACCTTGACATCGGCCTGTCCCGCAGCGCTGGGCAGGGCGAGGTAGTCCAGCACGGGGCCACCGCTGGGTGCGGTCCAGTGGACGACGTTCTCCCAGGTCGCGCCCCCGTCGATGCTCACGTCAACGTCGGCCGACTCGTTGTAGACCTCTCGCAGCTGCCGCAGGCCGACCGCGGGTGAGGTGACGTCGCTGAAGTCCATCGACGGGCTGACCAGGGAGGTGTCCTGGTGGCCGTCCATTCCGTAGAAGTCGCTGTCGACGATGGCGAAGCCACCCTCGCCTCCAGTCTGGTTGCCGCGTCCGGCCGGGTCGTCGAAGACCCAGACCTGACCGGTGCCGGCGTCGTCCTCGATGGTCCAGCCGGGGGGCAGCGCCAGCTCGTCGAAGCCCTCGGTGGTGCCGTCCAGGTGGATGCGGTAGCCGTTGGCGACGCAGGTGTAGGCGTCGACCGGGACGGCGAAGTCCTCGACGGCGTCGACGCCCAGGCTCATCTCGCGGGTCTGCGTCTGGTAGCCGGGGTACTGCGCCACGACGGCGAGCAGCAGGTAGGTGTCGGCCGGCACGGTGAGGGAGTAGGTGCCGTCCACCGGGTCGGTGTAGGTCGCCAGTGTCTGGCCGCTCACGCCGACCCGCGCATACAGCGGGAAGCCGTGGCCTGACCCGTCGGTCACCGTGCCGGTGACCGTCACGCTCGGGGCCTGCTCCAGCGCGAAGTCCACGGTGACGGTGGTGCCTTCGGTGACCAGGGCGGTGTCACTCTCCGCGACATACCCGAACTTGCTCGCCTGGACCGAGTACTCACCCGCGGTGAGCCGGGCCTGGTAGCTGCCGTCGGGCCGGGTGACCAGGTTGCGGGTCAGCGGTCCGGTCACGGCCACGGCCGCCCCGGGCAGCGGGTCGCCGGTGGCGCTGTCGGTGACGGTGCCGGCCAGGGTGCCGACCTCACCGGTGGGTGCCGCCTCGACCAGCGCGAGCGCGTCGAGGCGCCCCTCGCCGAACACGTTGTTGTCGTCGTCGGTGCCGCCGCACTGGTCGTCAGGGTTGTCGACGGCGGTGCCGTCGAGCAGGTCCTTGGTGCCGCTGACGTCACCGACCAGCGCCGGGGCGGTGGCCCACAGCAGGGCGATCGCCCCGGCGACGTGCGGCGCGGCCATCGACGTGCCGGTGTAGAGCTCGTAGTCGTTGCCGGGCACGCTGGAGCGCACCGCGGTGCCCGGGGCCGCCAGGTTGGGCTTGGTCTCCCCGTCCTGCCCGACGCCGCGGCTGGAGGAGCCGTTGATCGCGTGCTCGATGTCGTAGTTGCCGACCGAGTAGTTGATGATCCGGCTGCCCGGCGAGCCCGAGGTGTTGCACGCGGGACCGATGTTGCCGTTGGCCCAGACACCGAAGATGCCCGCGGCCTCCCAGGCCAGTGCCACGTCCTCCATGAACGGGTCGTTGGACGGGGAGGTCGAGCCCCAGGAGTTGTTGATGATGTTCGGTCGCGCACCGGGGTCGGGGTCGCTGCCGTCCAGCTTGGTGGGCGCCAGCATCCACTCACCGCTGGCGATCAGCGCCTCGTCCGAGGGGCAGCAGCCGTTGGCCGCGATCCAGGTGGCGCCGGGCGCCATCCCGATCTGGTTGTCGCCGCCGTCGCTGCCGACCATGGTGCCCATCGTGTGCGTCCCGTGGCCCTGGAAGTCGCTGGGCTCATCGGGCGACTCGCCCGCAGCGTCGAACCAGTTGTAGTCATGGGTGAACGTGCCGTCGCCGTTGTTGCCGCGGTACTGGCCGACCAGTGCCGGGTGGTCGTACTGCACCCCGGTGTCGATGTTGCCGACCACGATGCCCTCGCCGGTGATCCCCCACTCGGCCCAGACGTCGTCGGCGTTGACGTCGGCCAGGCCCCACTCCACGGCCGCGGGTCCGACGTCGCTCGGCGTCGCCTCGACCGGCTCCGGCACCTCGTACTCGCGGGTCGGGTAGATCCCCTCGACCGCGGGGTCGGTGGACAGCGTGCCGACCAGCGCGGACGTCCCGCCGTCGACGCGGATGGCGTTGGTGATCGAGAACGCGTGGTAGGAGACGCCCTGGGCGTCCAGACGCGCGCGCACCCCAGCCTGGCTACGCGCGGCCGTGCTGGTCAGCGCGTCATACACACCCTGGCCTCGGGCGTCCCAGTCCGTGACCGAGGCAAACCCGGACAGGTCGGGGCGCTCGGCAAAACGGATCCAGAAGTCGGCCCGGCCATCCTCCTCCAGGTCACGGGTGACGTCGGGGTTGACCTTGTCTCCCTGTGGCGCGGCCACGGGGGCCGGCGGTGGTTGAGCCTGCGCCCCGGTCAGCGCCAGTGACTGGCCGCCGAGGGCCAGTGCCGCGGCCGCCAACACCGCCCACCCGCGCCGAGCCCGACCGCTCCGGGCCGTCCTGCTGCTGCCTGCGTTGACCTCGTTCGAAACTCGCGCCCTGCTCACGACTGCCTCCTGCATGCCACACCCCAGGCCGGGAGACCCCCGGTCCCTCGACACGCTAGGCATCGGCCGCGATGGCGGCAACGACTCCTCAGGGACAGTTGTGGGGCAACAGGGACAATCGGCCCTCGACCAGCCGGAACCCGACGCCGCGCTCGGCCTCGATCCGCACCGGCGCCGAGGCGGCGAGCAGCTTGCGCCGCAGGCGCTTGACCGTCGCCCGCACCTGGCTGGTGTCGCCGACGTAGTGGGTGTTCCAGACCTGGCCGGCGAGCGCCTCGAAGCTCCAGACCCTGCCGGGACTGCTGACCAGCGCACTCAGCAGCTCGTGCTCCAGCGGCGTGAGCGGCACCTCGGTGTCCCCGAACTGTGCCACCCGCCGGTCCGCGCAGACCCGCACCGGCTCGGTCGGCTCCCCGGCCAGCCGCGCCAACAGCTCCATCGCCTGCTCCATCGTCGCCGCCACCAGGACGGGGCGCTCATGCCGCTGGGCCTGGACCAGAGCCGCTTGTTCGGCCCTCGAGGCGGCGACCACGATGACGACCGGAGCCCGCTCGGCACCCAGCAGCAGCTCTGCCGGGGCGACAGGGTCCGCCTCGGGAGCCTGGACGGCGCCGAGCACGACAGTCATCGCTCTCCTTCCCCTGAGCTGGACTCACTCTAGGGACTGCCCGCGACGCTGACCAGGGCGGCCCCGCACACGGGCTGGGGTCAGCGGCTGGGTTCGCGCACCGTCTGCAGGGGACGCGTCGGCACCGCCCGGAACCCGATGCCTCGGATCGCCTCGACCCGCAGTGGTGCGCGCAGGCCGGACAGCTTGCGGCGCAGCCGCTTGACCACCGCGTGGACCGCCGCGACATCGCCGAGGTGGGGGGTGCCCCACACCTGCCGGGAGAGCACGGCAAAGGTCTTCACCCGACCCGGCTCGCGGGTGAGCGCAGCGATCAGCGCGAACTCCAGAGGCGTCAGGCCGACCTCGGTGCCGGCATAGCTCGCCACCTGACGCTCCGGATGCAGCTCCAGGCCGGCGCCGACACTGAGCGTGGACTCGCTGACGGGGTCGGGCTCAGCCGGGGGCGAGCGACGGTGCAGCACCTCCTGCGCCTCCTGCGGCGAGGACACGATGAGCAGCGGGCCGACGTGTCCCAGGCGCCCGACCAGGCGAAGCCGCTCCTCCAGAGTGCTGGCCACGACGATGACCAGGGAGTCGGCGTCGTGCGGGACGACCTCCCCTGCCGCTGCGCGAGGTGGTCGAGCGGCCATCAGCTGGCCAGACGGTCTGCTGACAGCTCCCCCCTGCCCACTCACCTGGTCCCCGTTCCGCCGAGTCGGCCGGGGGCCCCAGAACGCCCGGCCTGACCCTGGCCACCCTCCCTGACACCGGTTTCCCCGGCAAGACCCTTGCCGCAATGCATACCCCGGCTTTGCCAAGTCTTGACCGGCCGGGTGGGGACGCCCACGACAGAGGGGACGGACCCCTTGGGCCCGTCCCCTCTGCCATCGGTGCCGCTGTGACCAGCGGCGAGGCTCACTCGGTGGCGGCCGCCTCGACCGGCACGCTGTCCGGCGCGCTCGCCTTGTCGGCCCCGGTGAAGCTGAACGCGGCCTCCTTGCCCTCGCCGACGACGTCGATGAGCACGATCTGGCTGGCGTGCAGCTCGCCGAACAGGATCTTCTCGGACAAGGCGTCCTCGATCTCCCGCTGGATCGCGCGCCGCAACGGCCGGGCTCCGAGCACCGGGTCGTAGCCCTTCTTGGCCAGCAGCTCCTTGGCCGCGGGGGTCAGCTCGATCCCCATGTCCTTGTCGCGCAGGCGCTCGTCGAGCCGGGCGATCATCAGGTCGACGATCTGCACGATCTCGGCCTGGCTCAGCTGCGGGAAGACGATCGTGTCGTCCACCCGGTTGAGGAACTCCGGCCGGAAGTGCTGCTTGAGCTCGTCGATGACCTTGTTCTTCATCCGCTCGTAGGTGGACTCCTCGTTGCCGGAGGAGAAGCCGAGCGAGACGCCCTTGGCGATGTCCCGGGTGCCGAGGTTGGTGGTCATGATGATGACGGTGTTCTTGAAGTCGACCATCCGGCCCTGGGCGTCAGTCAACCGGCCGTCCTCGAGGATCTGCAGGAGGCTGTTGAAGATGTCGGGGTGGGCCTTCTCGACCTCGTCGAAAAGGACCACCGAGAACGGCTTGCGCCGCACCTTCTCGGTCAGCTGACCGCCCTCCTCGTAGCCGACGTAGCCCGGAGGTGAACCGAACATCCGCGAGACCGTGTGCTTCTCGGAGTACTCCGACATGTCCAAGGTGATGAGCGCGTCCTCGTCGCCGAAGAGGAACTCCGCCAGCGCCTTGGCCAGCTCGGTCTTGCCGACTCCGGTCGGTCCGGCGAAGATGAACGACCCACCCGGCCTGCGGGGGTCCTTCAGCCCGGCGCGGGTGCGCCGGATGGCCTGAGACAGCGCGGTGATCGCGTCGTTCATGCCGACGATCCGCTTGTGCAGCTCGCTCTCCATGTTGAGCAGCCGGCTGGACTCCTCCTCGGTCAGCTTGAGCACCGGGATGCCCGTCGCCGCGGCCAGGACCTCAGCGATGAGCTCCTCGTCGACCTCGGCCACGACGTCCATGTCGCCGGCCTTCCACTCCTTCTCCCGCTCGGCGCGCGCCTGCGTCAGCTTGTGCTCCTCGTCGCGCAACCGGGCGGCCTTCTCGAAGTCCTGGGCGTCGATCGCCGACTCCTTCTCGCGCTTGGCGTGCGCGATCTTGTCGTCGTAGTCGCGCAGGTCCGGCGGCGCGGTCATCCGGCGGATCCGCAGGCGGGCGCCGGCCTCGTCGATGAGGTCGATCGCCTTGTCCGGCAGGAACCGGTCGTTGATGTAGCGGTCGGCCATCGTGGCCGCGGCCACCAGGGCCCCGTCGGTGATCGAGACCCGGTGGTGGGCCTCATAGCGGTCGCGCAGACCCTTGAGGATCTCGATGGTGTGGCTCAGCGTCGGCTCGATCACCTGGATCGGCTGGAACCGCCGCTCCAGGGCGGCGTCCTTCTCGATGTGCTTGCGGTACTCGTCCAGCGTGGTCGCGCCGACGGTCTGCAGCTCACCGCGGGCCAGCTTGGGCTTGAGGATGCTGGCGGCGTCGATCGCCCCCTCGGCCGCCCCCGCCCCCACGAGCGTGTGGATCTCGTCGATGAACAAGATGATGTCGCCGCGGGTGCTGATCTCCTTGAGTACCTTCTTCAGGCGCTCCTCGAAGTCGCCGCGGTAACGCGAGCCGGCCACCAGCGAGCCGAGGTCGAGGCTGTAGATCTGCTTGTCCTTGAGCGTCTCGGGCACGTCGCCGCGCACGATCGCCTGGGCCAGCCCCTCGACGCAGGCGGTCTTGCCGACGCCGGGCTCGCCGATCAGGACCGGGTTGTTCTTGGTCCGGCGGGACAGCACCTGCATCACCCGCTCGATCTCCTTCTCGCGCCCGATCACCGGGTCGAGCTTGCCCTCACGAGCGGCCTGCGTGTAGTTGCGGCCGAACTGGTCGAGCACCAGGGAGCCGGACTGCGTGGACTCCTGCGCGCCCGGACCGACCCCCGCGGTGGCGGCCTCCTTGCCCTGATAGCCGGACAGCAGCTGGATGACCTGCTGGCGCACGCGGTTGAGGTCGGCCCCGAGCTTGACCAGCACCTGGGCGGCCACGCCCTCGCCCTCGCGGATCAGCCCGAGCAGGATGTGCTCGGTGCCGATGTAGTTGTGGCCCAGCTGCAGCCCCTCGCGCAGCGACAGCTCGAGGACCTTCTTGGCGCGCGGGGTGAAGGGGATGTGCCCGGTCGGGCTCTGCTGGCCCTGGCCGATGATCTCCTGCACCTGCTCGCGGACGGCGTCCAGGCTGATCCCCAGGGACTCCAGCGCCTTGGCGGCCACCCCTTCGCCCTCGTGGATGAGACCGAGCAGGATGTGCTCGGTCCCGATGTAGTTGTGGTTGAGCATCCGCGCTTCTTCCTGCGCGAGCACCACGACCCGACGGGCCCGGTCGGTGAACCGTTCGAACATCCTCACTCCTGACAATCGAGGTGGGCGGACCTTGCTGACTGCGCCACCTGCATCTGATGCTACTTGCGTCTGCTGGCCATAACGCCGTCTGCACACCGGCTGTTCCGGCCGATCCGAGCCGTGGCGCACTGTTCGCCCTGGGCGGACAGACCCTCTCATCGCCGCAGCCACGGTGCTCCCAGCCAGATGGGGGATAATCGCCGCTGCCGCCAGCGGTGGACCCGTACCGGCCCGGCCCCCCGGCCGCCACCGCCCGACGACCAGGAGGACCCATGTCACGCCGTGGCACAACACTGGCTGCGCTCATGCTCGTCACCGGGGCGGGCCTGTCGGCCTGCACCAGCGACACGCCGGGCGCCGACCCCACGCCCGACGCCACGACCGCGTCCTCGTCGCCGACCAGTCCCGCCACCGGGTGGTTCTGCGGCTACCTCGACCCCGACCTGGTCGAGACGGCCACCGGCGGGCGGACCTCGGCGGCCGTGGAGCACCTGATCAGCAACGACGGCACGACCTACCTGTGCCAGGTCGAGCTGCCTGCGGACGACGGCAGCACCGAGGTCGCGCTGACGCTGAGCGTCATCGCCGACGACGCGCCGGCCCTGGAGGCGCTGCGCGCCGAGATCACCTCCCGGGAGGGTGTGGTGGAGGGTCCTGACTACCTGGGCGACTCCTTCGTCTCGCCGGGTCAGGCGGTGGCCTTCGTGCCGTGCGGGACCGTCCCGGGTGCGGCGGTGGAGTCCAGCCAGGTGCCGTTCGCGCTGTCGCTGACCGCCGGGCTGCCGGCGGGAGCCGGGATCACCGACGACCTGGCCACCCCGCTCAACCGTTTCCTCCAGGTCCTCGACCAGCGCGTCGGCTGCAGCCCGAGCAAGGTCAACGGGGCCAAGGAGTCGGAGTCCGACTCCGCGACGAGCACGGGTCGCTGAGCAGGCAGCTCAGCCGGCCTTCTTGCCAGCCGTCGCGGGCTTGTCGGCAGCCTTCTTGGCCGCCGGCTTGGCCGCCGCCTTCTTGGCCGCCGGCTTCTTCGCCGCAGTCTTGGGCTCCGCCTTGCCGGCCGCCCGCGTCGCGCTGCCCGACGCACTGGTCGGCTCGCCCCGCCCGGCCTTGGCCCGGTCGACACTGCGCTGCAGAGCCGCCAGCAGGTCCACGACCTCGCCCGCGTCCTCGTCCTCGTCGGCCTCGGGAGCCTCGGTGACCTCGCCGCCCTCGATCTTGGCCTTGACCAGCGCCTCGACCGCCTGCTGGTAGTCGTCCTCGTGCTCAGCGTGCTCGAAGTCCGCGGCCATCGAGTCGATGAGCATCCGGGCCATCGCGACCTCGGAGTCCTTGGGCTCGGAGACCTCGTCGAGGTGGTCGAGCTGACCGGAGTCGCGCAGCTCGTCCGGCCAGAGCAAGGTCTGCAGCACGATGACCTCCTCGACCACGCGCAGCACCGCCATGGTCATCCGGGTGCGCACGGACACGGTCACGACGGCGACCCGCTCGCTCTCGCGCAGCGCCTCGCGGAGCAGCCCGTAGGCCTTGGCCCCCATGGCGTCGGGCTCGATGTAGTACGCCTTGTCATACAGGATCGGGTCGATCTGGTCGATCGGCACGAACCGCTCGACCGCGATCTCCTTGCTCGACCGGTTGGGCAGCGAGGCGAAGTCGTCGTCGGTGAGGATCACCGACTTGCCGTCGGCCGTCTCATAGGCCTTGGCGATCTCCTTGAACGGCACCTCCTCCCCGTCGGCTTGGGCGACCCGCTTGTAGCGGATCCGGCTGCCGTCGGAACGGCGCACCTGGTGGAAGCTCAGGTCGTGGTTCTCGGTCGCGGTGTAGAGGCGGACCGGCACGTTGACCAGCCCGAACGACACGGCGCCCTTCCAGATCGCTCGCACTGCTACAGGATGGACCCATGCGCCCGATGCTCGCCACCCCGGGGGTCACCGACGGTGGCGCCGGCGTGCCGCGGGGCACGCAGTGGGCGCACGAGATCAAGTGGGATGGCATCCGGCTGGTCGCCGAGGTGCGCGCTGGTGTGCTGCGGCTGACCACCCGCTCAGAGCGCGACGTGACCGTGGCCTTCCCTGAGCTGCGCGGTCTGGCCTCCCTGGGTGACGACCTGCTCCTGGACGGCGAGGCGGTGGCGATGGTCGACGGCCGGCCGTCGTTCAGCCGCCTGGTGGAGCGGGTGCACACGGTGTCTGCCCGCAAGGCCGAGACACTCGCCGCCACCCGCCCCGCCACCTACCTGGCGTTCGACCTCCTGCGGCTCGACGGGCTCGACCTCACCGGCCTGCCCTGGAGCCGGCGCCGGGCTGCCCTGGAGGACCTGGTGGCGCCGGCGCCACACTGGCAGGTGCCCCCGTCCTATCCCGACGGGGCCGGGCTGCTGGCCGCGACCGCGGAGCAGGGGCTGGAGGGCATCGTCAGCAAGCGGGTGACCTCGGCCTACCACCCGGGTGTCCGCAGCCCGGACTGGGTGAAGTTCCCGCACCGCCTCGTCGACTCCTACGTCGTGGGGGGCTGGCGGCCGGAGACCGGTCGCAGCCGACTGGGAGCCGTGCTGGTCGGCACCCCCACCCCGAGAGGTCTGGCCTTCCGGGGCCGGGTGGGCAGCGGGCTGGCCGGGGCAGCGGGAGCCCTGCTCGCGGAGCAGATCGCGCAGCTGCCGCTGGTCCCCTGCCCGTTCGTCGACGAGGTGCCGGCGATCGACCGGGCCCGGGCGACCTGGGTCCAGCCCCGGCTGGTCGTCGACGTCGCGGCGCTGGGGCTGACCAGCGCGGGCAAGCTGCGGCAGCCGGCCTACAAGGGCTGGCGCAGCGACCTGAGCCCGGTGGACCTCGCCGGCGACCACGCCGGTGAGCAGGTCTGAGGTGGCCAGCGGGGAGGTGCACCAGGTGCACGTGGCCGGGCGCACCCTGCGCGTCAGCAGCCTGGACAAGGTGCTCTATCCGCAGACCGGGACGACCAAGGGGGAGGTGCTGCAGTACTACGTGCAGGTCGCCGACCGGCTGCTGCCCCACCTGGCCGGACGGCCGGTGACCCGGATCCGCTGGCCGCACGGCGTGGGTCGGGAGCACTTCTTCGAGAAGAACCTGCCCAGCGGCGCCGTCGACTGGCTGGCGCGGGTGGACATCGCCGGTCACGGGTCACGTTCGGGCCGGGACCATGTCACCTACCCGCTGGTGCGGGACCTGGCCGACCTGGTCTACCTGGTCAACCTCGGCTCGATCGAGCTGCACGTGCCGCAGTGGCGGGTCGACGAGCAGGGCGCGGTGCTGCCCCCCGACCAGCTGGTCATCGACCTCGACCCGGGACCGGGGGCCGGCCTGGCCGAGTGCAGCACGGTCGCGCTGTGGGTGCGCGAGCGGCTCGGCTCGGTCGGGTTCGACTGCTCGCCGGTGACCAGCGGCAGCAAGGGCATGCAGCTGTATGCCGCTCTGGACGGCACGCGGTCCTCCGACGACGTCAGCGCGGTCACCCGGGCGCTGGCCCAGCAGCTGGCCGAAGCACACCCCGAGCTGGTCGTCTGGAAGATGACGAAGGCACTGCGGCCCGGGAAGGTGTTCTTGGACTGGTCGCAGAACTCCGCCGCCAAGACCACGATCTGCCCGTGGTCGATGCGGGGCCGGGACCAGCCGTGCGTGGCCGCTCCGCGCGCCTGGCAGGAGGTGGAGGACGCGGCCGCCGGGCGCTCCCCGATGCGTCAGCGGCTGTTCAGCGAGGTGCCGAACGACTGAGCTGCGGCACGGGGGTCGCCCATGCCGCAGCCCAGGTGTGTGTCAGCGGTCAGTGCGCCGCTGAGTAGGCGTCCTGGAGCTCTTGGGACACGCGGCCCCGGTCGCTGACCTTGTAGCCGTTGGACCGGCCCCACTCACGCATCGAGGCGAGGTCCTCCTTGGCGGTGGCCCCTGAGGAGGCGCCGCGACGCCGGGTCTGCCGGCGGCCGCCGGAGCGACGGGCCGCGCCGATCCAGGGCGCCAGCTCGCTGCGCAGCCGGGCCGCGTTGGAGTCGGACAGGTCGAGCTCATAGGTCACGCCGTCAAGTGCGAACTCGACGGTTTCGGTGGCCTCACCGCCGTTCACATCGTCCACGAGAATGACTTGGACACGCTGAGCCATGGGTGTACTCCTAGAAACGAGTTGATGGCTCCCTCGGAAGAAGGAGCGCATTCACCTTACGCGCCACAGTCGCGACAGACAAGCAGCCCAACAAGGTGTGGGCGAACTGGCCATTCACTCCTTCGGCAATGCGTCCGCGTCTCTTTCCTCAAGGCGCTGGGCTGCTCGCTCGCGCCGGTCACCTTCGATGATGTGTTTCATCACGACATAGAAGAGATAGAGCATGCCCGCTGAGGGCAACAGGGCTGCGACATACGGCCAGATCGAGGCGAGGAGCTCCATCAGGTCAGCCCTCCGGCCGCACGAACGGGAACAGGATGGTCTCGCGGATCCCGGTGCCGCGCAGCAACATCAGCAGCCGGTCCAGACCCAGGCCCATGCCACCCATCGGCGGCGCCCCGTGCTCCAGGGCACGCAGGAAGTCCTCGTCCAGCTGCATCGCCTCATGGTCACCGGCCGCCGCGGCCACGGATTGTTCGGTCAGCCTGCGCCGCTGAATAACGGGGTCAATCAGCTCGGAAAAGCCGGTCGCAGTTTCGACGCCGGCGATGATGAGGTCCCACGCCTCGATGAGGCCAGGAGCATCGCGATGCGGGCGGGCCAGCGGTTGGGCCGAGGCGGGGAAGTCCTTGACAAACGTGGGCTGAACCAGAGTGTGCTCGACCAGTGCCTCAAAGAGCTCCCGCGCGATCTTCTCCCCACCCCACGCCGGATTGACCTCGAGATCGTGGGAAACGGCCAGCCGAACCCATTCCTGGCGCGCGGTGGAGACGTCCACCTGCTCCCCCACCGCGGCGCTCACCGCCTCATAGAAGGACAGCCACGCCCAGCTGCCGTCGAGGTCGACCTCGCCGCGGGGAGTGCTCAGCTGGCGGCCTCCGACCGCATCGGCGGCGGCGACCACCAGACGTTGGGTGAGCTCGGCGATGGAGGTCTGGTCGCCGTAAGCCTCGTAGATCTCGAGCATCGTGAACTCGGGGCTGTGCGTGGAGTCGATGCCCTCGTTGCGGAAGATCCGCCCGAGCTCGTAGACCTTCTCGATCCCCCCGACCTGGGCGCGTTTGAGATAGAGCTCCAGGGCGATCCGCAGGGTCATCGGCAGGTCGAAGGCGTTGAGGTGCGTGGCGAACGGCCGGGCGGCAGCACCACCGTGGATCAGCTGCAGGATCGGGGTCTCCACCTCGACGTAGTCCTCGTCCTCCAGGACTCCGCGCAGGGCACGGGTGACCGCGGCCCGGTCCAGCACCATCCGGCGGGCGTCGTCGCGGACGATCAGGTCGACATACCTCCTGCGCACGCGCTGCTCCTCGGAGAGCTCCTTGTGCAGCACCGGCAGCGGACGCAGCGCCTTGCTGGCCATCGTCCACCGCGTCGCGAACACGGACAGCTCACCCCGACGGCTGCTGATCACCCGGCCCTCCACGGCCACCAGGTCACCGAGGTCGACCCAGGACTTCCAGCGGGCCAGTGACTCCTCACCGATCTCGGCGAGCGACAGCATCGCCTGGATCCGCTGGCCGTCCCCTGCCTGCAGGGTCGCGAAGCACAGCTTGCCGGTGTTGCGGACGAAGACGACCCGCCCCGCCAGGGCCACGACCTCGTCGGTCTCCTGGCCGGTGGCCAGGTCGGCCCACTGCCGCCGCACCTGTCCGATCGTGTGGCTGACCGCGACGCTCACCGGGTAGGGATCGATCCCTGCCTGCAGCATCTGCTCCCGCTTGGCCAGCCGCACCTGCACCTGCTCGGAGGTGTCGGAGGCCTCAGCGGCAGCCTGGGCAGGACGGTCGGTCACTGCCACAGGGTACCGAGGCGGTGCGGCACCTCGGACACCCTGCACTGGCCACGAGAGCCCTCGACACCTAGAACAGGCAGGCTCCGGCCTGGCGTCGTTCCAGGTCGAGCAGCACCCGCTTGCGCGCCACCCCGCCGCCGTAGCCGGTGAGCGAGCCGTCGGCCCCGATCACCCGGTGGCAGGGCACCACGATGGAGATCGGGTTGCGCCCGTTGGCCAGACCCACGGCACGCGAGGCGCCGGGCGAACCGACCTCCTCGGCGAGCCGGCGGTAGGACCAGGTGCTGCCGTAGGGGATCAGGGCCAGGGCCTGCCAGACCCGCTGCTGGAACTGCGTCCCGGCCGGCGCGAGGGGCAGGTCGAACACCTGACGGTCCCCGGCGAAGTACTCCCCGAGCTGGGTGGCCGTCGCACGCAGGACCGGCGGGGCGTCCTCCTCCGCGACGCGGTCGCCGAGCAGGCTGCGGTCGAGGTGGCGGTGCAGGTCCATGTAGACGCCGGTCAGCTGGGCCCCGTCGCTGACCAGGGTGAGGTCGTCGACCGGGCTGGGCAGGACGAGGTGCAGGGTCATGCGATCTCCTGGGTGGCAGTGGCGGGGGATGAGGTGGGGAGCCGCGCGACCGCATGGTCGCCGCTGGCCCAGAGCAGGGACGTGGCATAGCTGCGCCAGGGGCGCCACCGCGCCGATGCCGCCTCCAGGGGCGCCGCCTGGGCGGGCAGCCCATGTCGGCCCGCCGCCGCCCGCACCCCCAGGTCGGTGGCCGGGAACGCATCGGGGTCACCGAGGCCGCGCATCGCGATCATCTCCACCGACCAGGGGCCCACGCCACGGACCGCCCGCAGAGACCGGCGTGATGACTCGGGTGCGGTTCCGGTGTCGAGCTGGACGGTGCCGTCGGCCATGGCCGTCGACAGGCGGTGCAGGGTATGGCGGCGGCTGGCCGGCATCCCGGGCCAGCCCGGGTCGTCCGGTGCCCGATCGGCCAACGTCGCGGCCAGCGGCCAGACCCACCAGCTGGTGCCCGGCGGGGCCAGGCCGGCCGGCAGCTCGGTGCCGGTGGCCGCGCACCAGCCGCGACGTGGTCGTCGCGGCCGACGCGGTCGAGACCTGCTGCCCGATCACGACGCGCAGCGCCAGCTCGTGCGGGTCGACCGTGCCGGCCAGCCGCACGCCGGCTGCGGCGGCTACCAGGGGACGCAGTGCCGGGTCGGCGGACAGAGCCAGGTCGACCGCCATCGGGTCGGCGTCCAGGTCGAGCAGCCGGCGGCATCGGTTCACCGCGACCGTGAGGTCCTTGAGGTCGGTCAGGCTCAGCCGCGCCTCGACATACCGCTGACGTGGCACCAGGCGCACCCATCCCGGACCGTGCGGCAGGTGCAGCGTCCGCTCGAAGCCCCCCTCGTGCCAGCGCTCCAGACCTGGCACGGCCGTGCCTGCCAGGTGGCCGAACAGGCTGGGCACGTGCAGCGGCTCACGGTGAGCCAGCCGCAGGGTCAGACTCTGCTCAGCAGGCACAGCCGAACGCGCGGCCGCGTCCCCTCGCCGGCGCAGCTCCCGCGGGGTGAGCGCGTAGACGGTGCGCACCGTCTCGTTGAACGAGCGGATGCTGGCGAACCCGGCCGCGAACGCGACCTCGGCCAACGACAGGGTGGTGCCCTCGACGAGGGTGCGGGCCGTCTGCGCCCGCTGGGCCCGCGCCAGCGCCAGCGGGCCGGCGCCGACCTCGGCGAGCATCAGGCGCTCGACCTGTCGAGGGCTGTAGCCCAGGCGTCGCGCCAGCCCGCTGACACCCTCGGTGTCGACGACGCCGTCGGCGATCATCCGCATCGCCCGGGCGACTGCGTCCTGCCGCACGTTCCACTCCGGCGAGCCGGGGCTGGCATCGGGTCGACAGCGCTTGCAGGCGCGGTAGCCGGCCCGCTGAGCCCCCGCTGCGCTGGGGTAGAACTCCATGTGCCGAGCGTGCGGGGTCATCGCCGGACAGCTCGGCCGGCAGTAGATGCCCGTCGTCGTCACCCCGGTGTAGAACCAGCCGTCGAACCGCTCGTCGCGACTGCTCACCGCCCGTCGGCAGGCCTCTGCGTCCAACCTCATGTCCCCAGCATGCGTCCTGGAAGGCGTCTGATCTAGCAGAAATCCGACATCACGGTCGAGCAGACCGCGGCGCCACCTCGACCAGCCGCAGCGCCGCCTGGGGGCACGCACGCACCGCTTCGCGCGCGTGGTCGAGGAGATCCCGAGGCACCTCGTCGTCGGCTACCAGCGGGAACCCCCACGGGTCGAGGCCTACCTGCTCGGGGAGCAGCTCGGCGCACAGACCGCGCGCCGCGCAGCGCGGCCAGTCCACGCGCAGCCGCGGGCCGGGCATCACGCCGACCGACCTGCACCGTGCGCGACATCCTCGAGGCAGCCGCCGCGCCGATGCCGCAGCACCTCGTCGTGGGCCACGCGGACCGCGGTGCGGACCAGCCGCACGGTCCCGTCCGGATGCGCGCACGCGCCCCTGCCGTCGACCAGGTCGGCCAGCAGTCCCACCCGGCCCGCGTCGCGTCCCAGACCGGTGAAGGCAAGGTCCGCCAGCTCCTCGGCCAGCGCCGGCAACCCGTTGCGACACGGTCCGCAGCGACCCGCCACCTGGCTCGCCAGGTAGGTGGTGATCCGCGACGTCCGGCGCAGGAGGCACTGCCCCGGCTCGAGCGGCAGGACCACGCCGGCGCCCAAAGTCCACCCCTGCTGCTGCAGGTCCAGGCGGCTCACCACACGGTCGCGCAGGCCACCGGAGGGCACCCAGGTCCCGTGGTAGCCCCCCAGCAGCACCGGCCGGTCGATCACCGCCGCGCTGAGCACCTGCGTCCACGGGGTGCCCAGTGGGACCTCGCGCACCTCAGCGTCGGGTCCGTCACCCCCCAGCGTCAGCAGGGTCGTCCCGGGCTCATCGCCGGTGCCCAGCCGACGGTAGGACGCCGGGCCCAGCCGGACCGCGGCACCGACATGGGCGAAGGTCTCGGCGTTGGACAGCAGGGTGGGCCGGCGCCGGTGCCCGACCACCGCCTGGGGCGCCCATCCGGTGACGGGCAGGTTGGGGCGCCCCCCGATCAGCTCGGTCACGGCGAACGACTGCCCGGAGACGAAGCCGTCGTCGGCCTGGTGGACCTCCCACCGCACTGGCTCGCGGCGTCGGCGACGCTCGGCCACCGCCGCCGCGAGCGCAGCCCCGACCTCGGGACGCTCGACGGGGACGACCACGTGCACAGACCGGCAGCCCAGTGCGCGCGCCACGATCGCCGCCCCGTCCAGGACCCGGTGCGGTGCCCAGCGGAGCAGGGTGGCGTCCTTGTGGCTCGGCGGCTCCCCCTCTGCCGCGTTGACCACGACCTCGGCCGGCCCGGCCTGCTGCAGGACAGTGCGCAGCTTGTCGGCGAACGGGAACCCGGCTCCGCCCCGGCCACGGATGCCCGCACGGTCGGTGATGTCGACCAGCTCGTCCGCGTCGGGTGCCGGCAGCGCGCCCAGCCGGTGCTCATGGGCGTCCAGGCCAGGGCCGTCGTGCAGGTGCCCGAGCAGGAGCGGTCCGGGGCGCACCCTCACGGAGTCGAGGGAGGGCGGCGGTCCGAGAGCGCTGCGCGGGCGGCTCATCGGAGCCTCACCTGCGCGCTGAGGTGGGACTGTTCGCTGCGCCGGCCGAGCACGACATGGCCCAGCCGCAGGGCACCAACGGCCACGACCGCGCCCACGCAGCCGGCGACCACAGCCCGGAGCCAACCGGAGTCGGCGTCCGTGCCGATGCCCAGCGTGTGCAGGACCGCCGCCGCCCAGCACAGCCAGCTCGCGGCGTGCAGCACCCGCCACGACCGGTCCCCCAGCCGGCGGCGCAGCAGTCCGCTGAGGATGACCAGGACGAGCAGGTCCACCGCCAGGGCACCGAGGTGCAGCGCCGTGGGCCGGTAGGTCGCACCGAACGGGAGCACGGCACTCCACCAGTCGATCTGCACGAACTCATCCAGGACGGCGGTCGCGATGTGCACCACGAGCAGGACGGTGGACAGCACGGCCAGGTGGCGGTGCAGGCCCTGGCTGAGGAAGCGCGGCCACCACGACGGACCCGGGCCGGGCAGGTGGGACAGTGCGCCGAGGACGACGGTGAGGGTGAACAGGACCAGGATCACCACCCCGCTCGAGCGGTTGAGCAGCCACAGCAGCTGGTCACTCATGAGCCCGCTCCGGCCATCGCCGGCCAGCCGGGGGTCGACGCGTGCGTGCCGTCGTGACGCACCAGGAGTGCGGCGACGCCGCGCTCGGTGAGCCACTCCGGAGCGGCCGCCCCGAGCAGGAAGGCCGCGGTGCTGGCGGTGTTGGCAGCCACTGCGCTGCGCCCCACCGCGGCGACGGTGCGCCACGGGCCGTCGACCGGGAGCCCGGAGCGCGGGTCGATGAGGTGGTGCAGCCGTCCCTGGTGGCCCCATCGGCGGGCAGCGGTCGACGACGTCGCGACACCGCCGTGGCGCAGCCGGATCCGGGCGTGCCGACGCCCGGCGGCGAGCTCGGCGCTCGAGTCCCCCACGACGAGAGGCCACCCCGCCAGGGCGGTCGTCCCCGCGACACTCACGTCACCGCCGACGCTGACCACGACGCCGGTGCCGACGCGCTCGGCCGCGATGCGGGCCGCCAGGTCGGCGGCATAGGCCTTGCCGGTCGCCCCCAGGTCCAGGGTGATGCCGGCGGGGACGGTCAACGTGCAGCCCGCCAACCCGATCGCGCGCCACGCGTCCGGCGGCGGCGGTGGACACGGTAGGTGGCCGGGGTCGGCCGCACCCAGCAGTGCGAAGGTGCGGTCGTAGCCCAGTGCGGCCAGCACCCCTCCCAGCGTCGGCGTGACCAGGCCCTCGGTCTGTTCGGCCGCCTGCAGGGCCACCCGCACGGCCCCGGCCAGCAGCGCCGAGACCTCCACTGCCTCCCCGGGTCGGGCCTGCGCTCGCACCAGCTCACTGTCGGCGCGGAACCGGCTGTAGGCCCGGTCCACGTCGTCCAGCACGGCGGCCACCGTGCGCGTGGCCTCGGCTGTCCGCACAGGATCGGACACCGGGCCGGTGGCCGCCGTGAGTGTGTCGTCCGGCGCGCTGGCCTGCACCCAGACCTCTGTCCCGAGCGCTCGGAACCAGCCCTGCGCGCCGCTCATGACCCGCTCGAGGGGGTGTCGACGGGCGCGGGAGCGGCAGGTTGCGGTTGTCGGGCTGGCGCCGGTGCGCGTGCGGGTGTGCGCTGAGGTGTCGGTGCGCGAGCCGGGAGCGCGTCGCCACCACCGACTCGGCCCAGCTCCGGCTGCGCTGCGGCTGTCACCGTCCGCACACTGACGACGGTGCGGGTCGGAGCCGCGGTGGAGCTGGAGCCCCCCGCAGAGCCGGCAGAGACCGACGGCACCGGGGTCGGGCTAGCCGGGGTGGTCGTCGTGCCAGCGTCCTGGGTGGCCGGCTCGACGAGCAGGCCGGCCAGCGCCCCCGTGGCGCCCAAGGCGCCGCACGTCAGGACAGCTGCGCCACCCAGCAGGAGGGCCCGGCTGCGGTCGCGGCTGAGCTGGGTGTGCTGGGGACGTCGTAGGTCTGCCATGCCCTCAGGTTCTGACACGGGGTGCAAAGGCGAGGTCAGCACCGTCTCAAGTCCGGGTTAAGCCCACCGGCGCGGCATCTGGACCGCTTGACCGGGCCTTGAGGGAACGCTCACCCGGCGTTGAACCTGCAGCACTCAGGCTGCAGACATGTCATCGACTCACCGGCTCGCGATCCTGTCCCTCAGCACTGTGCTCGGCGTTGGCGCAGCGGCGGGTGCCTTCAGCCTCCTGTCCTCGGAAGCCTCCACCAGCCAGCCTGTGTCCGCCCCCGCCCCTGCGGCACTGTCCACGCCGGCATCGTCCGCCGTGCCGACGCTCGGTCCCCTCTGCACGCCGCCCGCGGTGCCTGACCCGGTGGTCGGCGACTGTGTCATCACGATCAGCAAGACGGTCGTCCTGCCGGCGCAGCCACCCGCCGCCGGTGGCCCGGCTGCTGTGCTCCCCGCTCCGCCCCCTTCGGCGCGACAGGTCGGGCGAGACGACGACGACGGGGACGGCCACGACGCCTACGAGGACGACGACGCCCGAGATGACCACGGTTCCGACGACTGACCAGCCCTCCCGCGCGGCGGCTCTACGGGGCGGCAGGCAGGTGCACCTCGACGGTGAGCCCCGGCGACCCCTCCACGAGCTGGACCGAACCGCCACCGGACCGGGCGATCCTGCGGACGATGTCCAGCCCCAGGCCGCTGGACCCCACGCTGCTGACCCCCCGCTCGACCGCCAGGTCGACCGGTGCTGCGCCCGGGCGACCGATGCTGCTGCCCTCAGGAGCGGCGGCCAGCGCCTGCAACGTGCTCAGGCCAGGTCCCGTGTCCGAGACGCGCACGACACAGCCCTGCGGGACGAGCTCGACGTGGACCCCGAACGGCGTCCCCTCCGGCGTGTGGCTGAAGACGTTGTCGACCAGGGTGTCGACCATCTCGGCCAGGTCTGGCGCGGCAAGGCGCACCTGCGCCGGACCCACCACCGAGGAGTCGAGCAACCGCCCCTCGTCTTCGGCCAGCGGACGCCAGTAGCCCACCCGGTCCGCGATCACCGACGCGGCGTCGCACCGACCGTGCCACTGCTCACGGACCGGACGTCTGGCGTCGGCGACGACCTGGTCGACGGCCCGCTGCAGCTGGTCCACGTGCTGGCGCAGCCGGGCCGCCGCGGCGGGCTCGGCCACCAGGTCGGAGTCCAGGCGCAGCGCGGTCAGCGGCGTGCGGAGCCGGTGCGACAGGTCGGCGACCGCCTCCCGCTCCGCGAGCAGCAGCTCCTCGATCCGGTCGGCGAGCTGGTTCATCGCCGTGCCGAGCTCGACGACCTCGTCTGGTCCCGACGGCACGGCCCTGGCCTCGAGGTCGCCCGCCCGGAGGCGGCGCGCCACCGCTGCGACGTCGCTGACCGGCTCGGCCAGCCGTCCCGACAGCGCCCGACCGCCGAGCAGCGACAGCCCGAAGAGGACCAGCCCGATGGTGCCGATCGTCACCCAGGCCGGGACGACTCCCTGCCGCAGCACCTCCTGCGAGACGAACGTGCGGACCAGCGACCGTCCGTCCTGGCCGTCGACCGGCACCAGCACCTGGCGGCCGCCGTCGAAGGGGGAGGTGAACGCGGCGCCCGTGTGCAGCGCCCGCGCGACGTCGGGGTCGGTCAGCAGGTCGGTGCTGCTCTCCGCCGCGTCCGAGGCGCCGGTCTCGCCCAGCGTCGAACCGTCCGGGAGCAGCACGGTCGTGTGGGCCGCCGGCCCGCCCAGGAGCTGCACCGCGTCAGCCAGGGCCGCCTGGTCGGTGAGCGTGGAGACCAGCGTCGCGGCCGCCGTGGCCTCCTGTCGGGCCGCGGCCACGCCACGGTCCTCGGCCAGGGTGGCGACCAGCAGGCAGAGCGGCACGACGAAGGCCAGGATGAGCGCCGACGCCCCCCAGGCGACGACCAGGTCGATCCGGCGGCGCAGCATCTACGCGGCACCGGGCGGCGACAGCTTCACCCCGACGCCGCGGATGCTGTGCAGATAGCGGGGCTGCGCGGCCGTCTCCCCCAGCTTGCGGCGCAGCCAGGACAGGTGCACGTCGACGGTGCGCTCGGAGCCTCCGTAGGCCTCCCGCCATACCTCCGCGAGGATCTCCCGTTTGGTGACGACCTGTCCCGCACGCCGGGCGAGCAGGTGGAGCAGGTCGAACTCCTTGCGGGTGAGCGCGACCGGGCTGCCCTCGAGCCGCACGGTGTGGCCGCTCGGGTCGATCTCCAGGCCACCGACGCGCAGGCTGGACTCGCCTGTCTCCTCGCCCGAACGGCGCAGCACCGCCCGGATCCGCGCCTCGAGCTGGTCGGCGTCGAACGGCTTGACCACGTAGTCGTCGGCCCCGTGGTCGAGCGCCTCGACCACGGCGCGACGGTCGTCGCGCGCGGTGACGACGATGACCGGCACCCGGCTCACCGCGCGCACCATGTCCAGGACCCGCAGCCCGTCGATGTCGGGCAGTCCAAGGTCGAGCACGACGAGGTCGGGCTCCTGCTCGGTGACCGACTGCAGTGCGGCCAGCCCCGTCGAGGAGGCGCTCACCGCATGACCACGCTCCCGCAGGGCACGGATCAGGGCGGTCCGGATGCCCGGGTCGTCCTCGACGACCGCGATGATGGCCACGCCGGTACGGTACCGGCGAGGAGGTCGGTATGACGCCCGCTCGACGGATCGTGCTGGTCGCCCTGGTCTGGGTGCTGGTGGTGGCAGGGGGCTCCACGCTGGTCTGGTGGGCCATCGGACGCGCCGGGCAGGGCGTGACCGGCGAGGTGGCCGGCCCGGCGGCGACCGGGGCGTCCCCCGGCGAGCAGTCACCGGGCACCCCCACCAGCGCCGACGCCGGCGTGGAACCGACGCCCACCTCCTCCGGCTCCCCGGCGCCCACCCCCTCAGGCACACCCACGAGTGGCGGTGTCGTCGAGGCCGAACAGTCCTCGACGACGGTCGCCGGTGGGACGGTGACCGTGGCGTGCCGCGGGGCGGTGATCACGCTGGTGGGTGCCAGGCCGCGGGTGGGCTGGTCCCTGGACAGCGAACGTCGCAGCGACCAGGTCGAGGTGCGCTTCGAGGTCGACGCCGAGAGCGATGAAGCCGGTGCCGACGGCGATGACCAGGTCCGGGTGCGGGCCAGCTGCGTCGACGGGTCACCCGTCTTCTCCGACTGAGGCGCCGTGCGGGACCGGGCAGGATGGGCCGGGTGACCTGGCTGCCGTGGGAGCTCGCGTGGCAGCAGGCGCTGTATGGCTCCGACGGCTTCTACCGCCGCAGCCGGGGGCCAGGCGGGCACTTCGCGACCTCTGCGCAGGGGCTCGGAGCCGCCGGAACTGCGGCGGGGGGCGGGCTGCTCGCGGAGGCAGTCCTGCGCCTGGCCCGCCGCCACCGTCTGACCACCATCGTCGACGTGGGATGTGGACGTGGCGAGCTGCTCACGGCAGTGGCTCTCAAGGACCCGTCGTCGGACCTGTCCCTGCTCGGGGTGGACGTGGTGCCTCGACCCGACGGCGTGCCAGACCGGGTCGGCTGGCTGCAGGCGCCGGGGGGTGCCACGCTGCCGGAGGCTCTGGTCGGCCTGCGGGACGCGCTGGTCGTCGCGCACGAGTGGCTTGACGTCGTGCCCTGCCCCGTGGTGGTCGCGACGCCGGACGGCTGGCGCACGGCGCAGGTGGAGCTCGCGACCGGCCGCACGAGGGCGGCCGGGCCGCCGGACGAGGCGGACCTGGCCTGGCTCACCCGCGCCGGCCTCGACCCGGCCACGGTCGCCTCGGCCGAGGTCGGGCGCCCGCGCGACACGGCCTACGCCGACCTGCTCGGCCGGGTCGACCGGGGGCTGCTGCTCGCGGTCGACTACGGCCACGTGGCGGGCCAGCGACCGGGCGCCGGGACGTTGACCGGCTTTCGCCACGGTCGTCAGGTCAGCCCGGTGCCGGACGGATCCTGCGACCTCACCGCCCACGTCGCGGTCGACACCCTCGGCGCCGACCGCCTGGTGCGCCAGCGCGAGGCGCTGCACGACCTGCTCGGCCGACCCGGCCTGCCCGACCCGGCGCAGGCCGCGACCGACCCGGCCTCCTACCTGCGCCAGCTGGCCGACGCCAGCGCCCTGGCCGCGCTGACGGCCGCGAGCGGGCTCGGCGGGTTCTGGTGGGCGATGAGCTCGCGCGGCGGGCTGGACTAGCGTGGGCGCCGTGCAGCGCGACCTCGAGGTGAGCCTGGGCGCCCCGACGGGCCCGGCCGGCCTGGACACGACCGAGATGGTGCTCAACATCGGCCCGCAGCACCCGGCCACCCACGGGGTGCTGCGCCTGCGGATCACCGCCGACGGGGAGCGGATCGTCGCCGCCGAGCCGGTCATCGGCTACATGCACCGGGGCGCCGAGAAGCTGTTCGAGGTCCGCGACTACCGGCAGATCATGGTGCTGGCCAACCGCCACGACTGGCTCTCGGCGTTCAGCAACGAGATCGGCGTGGCGCTGACCGTCGAGGCGATGCTGGGGATGGAGGTGCCCGAGCGCGCCACCTGGGCACGCACGCTGCTCGCCGAGCTCAACCGGGTGCTCAACCACCTGATGTTCCTCGGCTCCTACCCGCTCGAGCTGGGCGCGATCACCCCGATCTTCTATGCCTTCCGCGAGCGCGAGGAGCTCCAGGCGGTGATGGAGGAGATCTCCGGCGGCCGGATGCACTACATGATCGCCCAGGTCGGCGGGCTGCGGATGGACCTGCCCGAGGGGTGGCTCGACCGGGTCGACGCCGCAGTGGCCGCGGTGCGCCGGCGGCTGCCCGACCTGGAGTCGCTGCTCGTCGGCAACCCGATCCTGCGGGGCCGCACGGTGGGGGTCGGGGTGCTCAGCGCCGAGCAGGTGCTGGCCTATGGCGTGTCCGGGCCGATCGCCCGGGCCAGCGGTGTCGACGTGGACCTGCGGCGCGACGAGCCCTACCTGGCCTACCCCGAGCTGTTCGGCGACGCCGGCCCCGGGCGCGTGGTGACCCGCACCGCCGGCGACTGCCACGCGCGGCTGGAGGTGCTGCTGGAGCAGGTGCAGGTCAGCCTCGACCTGGCCCTGCGCTGCACCGCGGTGCTCCGCGAGCTGCCCGACGGGCCGATCAACGTGCGGCTGCCCAAGGTGCTGCGGGTGCCTGAGGGCGAGCACTACCTGGCCACCGAGAACCCGCTCGGCTTCAACGGCTACTACCTGGTCAGCCGTGGCGACAAGGTGCCGTGGCGGCTGAAGCTGCGCTCTGCCTCGTTCAGCAACGTCCAGGTGCTCTCGCAGATGTTGCCGGGTGCGCTGATCGGCGACATGGTCGCGATCCTGGGGTCGATGTTCTTCGTCGTCGGCGACATCGACCGCTGAGCAGGCCCTGCCGGTGAGCTGCGGTCGCTCCGGCGGGGAGCTCAGCCGTAGGCGAGGTCTCCGCCGCGCTCCCGCTGGGTCTTGCCGTCCTGGTCGGTGTCGTCGTCCCGGCCCGGTGGCACCCGGCACCAGGCCTGTGCGACCAGGCCCGCGACCGAGAGGACAAGGGCAGCCAACGCGCTCACCGCAGCCCTGATGACCAGGGCACGCACCGACTCCACGTCGGCGTTGGGCAGGTGGACGAGCACGTGACCGACATACCAGCCCAGCAGTGCCGCGCCGCCCAGGGCGCTGGCCTGGGCGGCCACCAGGGTGCCCCGCGCCCGCTCGGCGCTGATCCGCCGGCGTGCGGCGGTCCGGGCA
Organism: uncultured Actinomycetota bacterium; assembly: GCA_963781115.1. Classification (GTDB taxonomy): domain Bacteria; phylum Actinomycetota; class Actinomycetes; order Actinomycetales; family Dermatophilaceae; genus Ornithinicoccus. The sequence continues at coordinate 327,410 of CAWADV010000003.1, read as the reverse complement.
TCGGCGGCGCGGGCATAGCGGCGCACCTGCCAGGACGCCGCGAGCACGCCCCCGGTCACCAGCAGCAGCGGCACCAGGCCCACCCAGGGAATCTGCGCGACGTCGTGGCTGGCGTTGCGCCACAGCGTCAGCAGCAGCCAGCACAGCGCGGCCGAGACCACTGCCACGGCCGCCACCGTCCGCACCCGCACTCCGGCGTCGGTCATCGCGTGCCCTCGTCGAGCAGGCGGATACCGGACCGGTCGAGCCCGGCGAGCAGGTCGGCCACGGGCACGGCACCTCGGCCGGCGACGTGCAGCAGGGCATCGGGCTCGACCTGCGCCCAGGGAGCCAGCACGAAGGCCCGCTCGTGCGCCCGGGGGTGCGGCAGGGTCAGCATGGGGTCGTCCTGCCGCAGCTCCTCACCGCCAGGACCGTACTGGACCAGGTCGAGGTCGAGGGTGCGCGGTCCCCACCGCACCGACCGGGTCCGCCCGAAGGCCTCTTCGAGCCGATGCAGCTCTGCAAGCAGGGTGTGCGGCGCCAGCCGGGTGCGGGCGACGGCGACGGCGTTGACGTAGGGCGGCTGCTCGGGCCCGCCGACCGGCTGGGTCAGGTGCAGGGAGGAGATCCGGATCGAGCCCAGGCCGCGGACCCGGCGCAACCGCCGTCCGGCCTGGACCAGCGTCTGCGCCGGTTCATCCAGGTTGGCTCCGAGCGCGATGACCACAGCGACCGAGCGCTCGCGGCGCAGCCGCACGCTGACGTCGCCGAAGGGCACGCCCACCGGAGCCTGGGGCTTGTGAACGACGACGTCGACCGCCTCGACGAGCGGCTGGAGCAGGACGGCGTCGGCGATCCGTCCGGCGAGCGCCTCGATGAGGTCGAGCGCGGGGCCTTCGACGGCCGCCACGACCGCGGCGGCGACCTCGGCGTAGTTGACCGTGTCGGCCAGGTCGTCGCCCTCGGCAGCCCGGGTCAGGTCGACCTCCATCAGCACGTCGACGACGAACTGCTGCCCGTCTGCCCGCTCGTGGTCGAGCACTCCGTGGTGGCCGAAGGCGCTGACGCCGGTCAGCGCGATCTGGCCGGGCTGGTCACCGCGCACCGCGCACCCGCTCCCAGACGGCCAGTGCGTCGCGGCTGCTCGGTATGTCGTGCACCCGCACCGCCCAGGCGCCCGCCTGTGCGGCCAGCAGGCTGGTCGCCGCCGTGGCCGCGTCGCGCTGGTCGGGGTCGGTCGGGGTGGCGTCGGGAGGTGTCGTGGGGTCCAGCCGGCCGAGGAACCGCTTGCGCGAGGTGCCCACCAGCACCCGGTGGCCCAACCCGACGATGCGCTCCAGCCCGGCCAGCAGCGCCCAGTTGTGCGCTGCCTGCTTGCTGAACCCGAAGCCGGGGTCGACGATCACCTGCTCAGGCGCGATCCCGGCCCGGACGAGGGAGTCGATCCGTGCCTGCAGCTCGACGACCACCTCGGTCACGACGTCGTCGTAGTGTGCGTGCTGGTCCATCTGGTCGGAGTGCGCCCGCCAGTGCATCGCCACGAACGGCACCCCCGCCGAGGCCACCAGGGGGGCCATGGCCGGGTCGGCCCGCCCTCCGGACACGTCGTTGACCAGGACTGCGCCGGCGTCCAGCGCGCGCTCGGCGACCTGCGCCCGCATCGTGTCGACCGACACCACGATGCCCTGCTGCGCCAGGCCCCGCACGACAGGGAGCACCCGCTCGAGCTCCACCTCGAGGCTCGGACGGTCCGCGCCGGGTCGGGTCGACTCACCGCCGACGTCGACCAGGTCGGCGCCACGCGCGATGAGCTCCACGCCGTGCTCGACCGCCTGCTCGGGATCGAGCCAGCGTCCCCCGTCGGAGAAGGAGTCCGGGGTGACGTTGACCACGCCCATCAGCAGGGTCCGGTCAGCCGCTGCCGTCGGCGTCGCGGTCACCGCCCTCGGTCGGCCAGCACCAGGCTCATCGCCTCGGCGCGGGTGGCCGGGTCACGCAGCTGTCCCCGCATCGTCGAGGTGATCGTGCGCGCCCCGGGCCGTCGGATGCCGCGCATCGACATGCACAGGTGCTCCGCCTCGACGACGACGATCACGCCGCGGGGGTGCAGGTGCTCGACCAGGGCGTCGGCGATCTGGGTGGTGAGCCGCTCCTGCACCTGCGGCCGGCGGGCATACACGTCGACCAGGCGGGCCAGCTTGGACAGCCCGACGACGCGCCCGTCGGTGGCCGGGATGTAGCCCACGTGGGCCACGCCGTGGAACGGCACCAGGTGGTGCTCGCAGATGCTGTAGAGCTCGATGTCCCGGATCAGGATCATCTCGTCGTGGGCGACGTCGAAGGTCGCCCCCAGCACCTCGTGCGGCTGCTGCGACAGCCCGGCGAAGATCTCGGCGTAGGCGCGGGCCACGCGGGCCGGCGTGTCCAGCAGACCGTCGCGGTCGGGGTCCTCGCCGACCGCGATGAGGATCTCGCGGACGGCCGCCTGGATCCGGGCCAGGTCGACCGGTCCCGCCGGGAGCTCGGCGTCCTCGGCAGCCACGACCTCGGTCTCGGCAGCGGTCACCTCGTGGTCGCTCACGTCAGGGTCGGTCACCTCGGTGTCGGTCACTTCGGCGGCGGTCACGGGGCCTGGACCGTGGCCGTCAGTGACCGGGGTCGACAAAACCACCCTCGGGCACCTGGACCACCTCGACCGGCGGGCGCTCACGACCGTCGTCCAGGGGGTGATGGCCGTTGGACATGGCCCGGCGCTCCGCCTCGGTGAGCACCGGCCCGCGGTCGTGCACGCCGCGGGCGTCGCTGGAGAGCCAGACCGGCCGCTCGGGACGTTGCACGACAGCGGCGAAGATCTCCTTCAGCGCCGGCGCGCCCAGCGTCTCCTTCTCCAGCAGCTCCAGGACCAGGGTGTCGAGCAGGTCCCGGTTGTCGTTGAGCGCGTGCCAGGCCTCGTCGTGACCGGCCTCGATCAGCCGCCGGACCTCCTGGTCCACGACGCCGGCCAGGTCCTCGGAGTAGTCACGCTCGTGCCCCATGTCCCGGCCCAGGAAGACCTCGCCTGAGGAGGAGCCGAGCTTGACCGCGCCGATCCGCTCGCTCATCCCGAACTGGGTGACCATCTTGCGGGCCAGCGCAGTCGCCTTCTCGATGTCGTTGGAGGCACCGGTCGTCGGGTCGTGGAAGACCATCTCCTCGGCGACCCGGCCGCCCATCGCGTAGGCGATCTGGTCGAGCAGCTCGTTGCGCGTCGTGGAGTACTTGTCGTCCAGCGGCAGCACCATGGTGTATCCCAACGCCCGGCCGCGCGGCAGGATCGTCACCTTGCTGACCGGGTCGGTGTTGCGCATCGCCGCCGCCACCAGCGCGTGGCCACCCTCGTGGTAGGCGGTGATCTTCTTGTCGCGGGCACTCATCACCCGGGTCCGCTTCTGCGGACCGGCCATGACCCGGTCGATCGCCTCGTCGAGGTGATGGTCGGTGATGACCTTCTCGTCGCGCCGGGCAGTCAGCAGGGCGGCCTCGTTGAGCACGTTGGCCAGGTCGGCGCCGGAGAAGCCCGGCGTGCGCCGGGACACCGCCATGAGATCGACCTCGGGCGCCATCGGCTTGCCCTTGGAGTGCACCTGCAGGATATGCAGCCGGCCCAGCATGTCGGGGGCCTCGACGGCGATCTGCCGGTCGAACCGCCCAGGCCGCAGCAGGGCCGGGTCGAGGATGTCGGGCCGGTTGGTGGCCGCGATGAGGATGACGTTGGTCTTGACGTCGAAGCCGTCCATCTCGACGAGCAGCTGGTTGAGGGTCTGCTCGCGCTCGTCGTGACCGCCGCCCAGACCGGCACCACGGTGCCGGCCGACCGCGTCGATCTCGTCGACGAAGATGATCGCCGGCGCGTTGTCCTTGGCCTGCTCGAACAGGTCACGGACCCGGCTGGCGCCCACACCGACGAACATCTCGACGAAGTCCGACCCGGAGATCGTGTAGAACGGCACACCCGCCTCGCCGGCCACCGCCCGGGCCAGCAGTGTCTTGCCGGTGCCGGGCGGCCCATAGAGCAGGACGCCCTTGGGGATCTTGGCGCCCACGTCGAGGAACTTGCGCGGCTCAGCGAGGAACTCCTTGATCTCGTGCAGCTCCTCAACCGCCTCGTCGGCACCCGCCACGTCGGCGAAGGTGACCTTGGGCATGTCCTTGGTGGCCAGCTTGGCGCGGGACTTGCCGAACTGCATGACGCCCCGGCCACCGCCCTGCATCCGGCTCATCAGGAACAGGAACAGGCCCAGGATGAGGAACAGCGGCAGGATCGTGAGCACCAGCGAGACCAGCCAGCTCTGCCGCTGTGGGTCGTCGTTCACCCCGGAGGCCGGCGGGTTGTCGGCCAAGGCCCGCACCATCATCTCGCCGCGCGGCTCGACGTAGTAGGCCTGCACCTGGCTGGTGGCGGCGATGGTGTCACTGCTGAAGGACTGCCCGTCCTTGAGGTCGAGGTCGATCCGGTCGGGGGTCAGCACGGCGAACTCGACCTTGTCCGCGGCGATGAGCTCCAGGGCCTGCGAGGTCTCGATGCGGGTGTAGGCCGAGGGCATGCTCAGGGCGTACCAGAGAGCCGCGAATCCGAGGATCAGCAGGATCCACATCAGGGGGCCCCTGTTCGGGCGCTGCTTGGTCATCTGGTGTCGGGGGGATTCCCCGGTCCTCCTGCTCGATCAGCCGTGGGTAGGGCGTGGTTCGCTGCCGACAACGTGCGGTGACCACCCAGTGTTCCACCCGGCCTCACCAACGGGCACGTGCCTCAGGAGTAGACGTGCGGCGCGAGGGTGCCGACGACCCGCAGGTTGCGGTAGGCCTCGGAGTAGTCCAGGCCGTAGCCGACCACGAACTCGTTGGGGATCTCGAAGCCGACATAACGCACATCCATCTCGACCTTGGCGGCCTCAGGCTTGCGCAGCAGGGTGCAGATCTCCACCGACGCCGGGCCGCGCGAGGCCAGGTTGGAGCGGATCCAGCTCAGCGTCAGGCCGGAGTCGATGATGTCCTCGACGATGAGCACGTGCCGGCCGGAGATGTCGGTGTCCAGGTCCTTGAGGATGCGCACGACGCCGCTGGACTTCGTGCCGGAGCCGTAGGAGCTGACCGCCATCCAGTCCATCTCGACCGACCCGGGGATGGCCCGCATCAGGTCGGCCATGACCAGCACGGCACCCTTGAGCACGCCGACCAGGAGCACGTCCTTGCCCTCGTAGTCGGCCCAGATGTCCGCGGCGAGCTCTTCCAGGCGCTGCTGGATCTGCTCCTGGCTGAACAGGACCTTCTCCAGGTCCTGGCCCATGTGCTCGACGTCCACGTCGTCTCCTGTGCTCGGTGGGGCGGGCCCGTCGCCGGTCCCGTCAGTCCTGTGCGCGACGCACGGACCCTACGCGACCAGCGCTGCGCACGACACGTCGGCCGCCGGGCAGGTCGACCGGACCCTGCCCGTGCCAGCCGGTGAGCAGCGCGTCGCAGGCGGCCAGGTGTCCGGCCGTCAGCGACCCTGGTGGTGCTCCACAGGCCAGGGCGAACCGGCGCCAGACCCGTCGCCGGACCGCGGGGGCCATCGCCAGCAGGTCGCCCACCTCCCAGGGCGGCGGCCCGAGACCCTGGTATGCCGCGTCGGCCAGGGCGTCCAGGGCGGAGGCGTCGTCGCGCAGCAGGTCGGCGGACCGGGCCAGCGCCGCCGCCAGGCCGGGGCCGAGAGAGGCCTCCAGCAGATCCACGGCCCGCCGCGCCCGGACACGGGCATAGGCAGGGTCGAGGTTGTGCGGGTCCTGCCACGGCACCAGCCCCTGTGCCGCGCAGGCCGCCGCGGTCTGAGCTCGGCTGACCTGCAGGAACGGGCGGACCAACGCGACCGTCGAGGACCCGGAGGAGAGCAAACGCTGAGCGGGCATCCCCGACAGGGAGCCGGCGCCGGAGCCGCGGGCGAGTCCGAGGAGCACCTGCTCGGCCTGGTCGTCCCGGGTGTGCCCGAGCAGCACTGCCGGGGAGCCGAGGTGCTCGGCGGCCTCGGCGAGCGCCGCGAGCCGTGCCTGGCGGGCCGCTGCCTCCGGGCCGTGACCGGCCCGCTCCACCGACACCCGGACGACCTGCACCTGCCCGATCCCCAGGCTGCGGCACTGCTCGGCCGCCGTGGCGGCGACGTCCTGCGAGTCCGGCTGGAGGGCGTGGTCGACGACGACGGCGGCGCAACGCACACCGCGACCGGCGGTCTCGACGGCGGCCGCCGCAGCCAGGGCCAGGCTGTCCGCCCCCCCGGAGCAGGCGACGACCACCGGCCCACGCTGGGACAGAGGCGTGCGCTGCGACGCGTCCTGCACTGTGACCAGCTCCGCCAGCGCGCGGCGCACGGCGACGCGGGTCGCGGCCACGGCCGGGTCGGGACCGCTCACCGGGAGCTCAGCCGTGGACCCTGCGCACCCAGGCGGCCGGGTCGGCGATCTCGACGGCGAGCGGCAGCGTCTCCGGGGAGGTCCAGACCCGGTTGAAGCCGTCGACGCCGACCTGGTCGGTGACCGCACGCACGAAGACCGCGCCGTCGCGGTACTGGCGCATCTTGGCCTCCATCCCGAGCAGCCGGCGCAGCACCTTGTCGACCGAGCCGGCGCCCTTGCGGCGCTCGGTGAACCTGGACCGGATCTGCGCCACGCTGGGGATGACCTCGGGGCCGACGTCGTCCATCACGACGTCGGCGTGGCCCTCGAGCAGCGACATCACCGCCGTGAGGTCGGCCATCCTGGCGCGCTGCTCCGGGGAGGCCAGCAGGGCGGTGATGTCCGCCTGTCCGCTCAGCACGTCCGGCAGCTGGCTCAGCACGGTCTTGAGGCGGGCAGCCATCTGGTCGGGCTCGGGGGCCAGCTCGGCCCCGAGCGAACGCGCGCTGTCGACGATGTGCTCACGCAGCCAGGGGACGGCGGTGAACTGCACCCGGTGGGTCTCCTCGTGCAGGCACACCCAGAGCCGGAAGTCGTGCGGGTCGACCTCGAGCTCTCGCTCGACGTGCATCACGTTGGGCGCGACCAGCAACAGTCGCGGCGTGCCCTGCGGGGCCAGGTCGTACTGGCCGAGCACCTTGGTGCTCAGCCAGGCGAGCATCGCGGCCACCTCCGACCCGGTGACGGCGCCGCCGACCCACTGCGCGGCCGCCGGGCCGTCGCCGGGTGGCGTGCCGCCCCCGGCTGCTGCCTTGGCCCGGTCGCCGGCGCGCTTCTTGGCGACGACCTCGTCCAGGACCGGCCCGAGCATGCCGCGCAGCGAGGCCACGTTGGTCTCGATCCACCCGGCCCGGTCGACGACCAGGGGCGCCGGCACACCGTGCGGGGCGCGCAGCCGGCTGGTCACCGCGACCGGCTCGACCGAGCGCGCTGCGGCTGAGCGCAGCTCGGCGACCAGGTCGGCGACCTCGGCGGCGCTGGCCCGGGGGCCGGCCGGGGCCAGCCGTCGTCCCGCAGCGGCGGCGAAGGTCCAGTCGACGAAGTCGGAGCCGGCGCGCTCGGAGGGGTCGGGCGGGGGCAGCGGGTCGGCGCTCATCGTTCCAACCTACGTGCTCAGCACCCGCAACGAGCCAGCTCGGCCACCATCTGGTCCTGCACTGCCCGGGCCTCCAGGAGAGCTCCGTCGCGGCCGGTGCGGTCGGCCTGGATCACGAAGGCGAGCAGTCGGCCGTCGGCGGTGACGACATAGCCGGCCAGCGCGCTGACGGTGGGCAGCGTGCCGGTCTTGGCCCGGGCGATCCCGACGGCCGGCTCATGCACGTCGAGCTGGAACCGGTCCCACAGCGTGCCGGTGTAGCCGGCGATCGGGAGGTCTGCGAGCTCGACCTGCAGGGCCGGATGGCTGGCGTCGCCCCCGGCCACCAACAGGTCACCCAGCGTGGCTGCGGGGATGAGCGTGCCGTCGGCGAGGCCGGCGACGTCGCTCAGGACGACTCCACCGGTGTCCACGCCATAGCTCTCCTGGACCTGCGCGACGACCCAGTCCGCCACGGCTGCCGGGTCGGGCGCCGCCCCGTCGGTCACCGCCGCCTGCCGGGCCAGCTGCTCGAGCATGGCGTTGTCACTCTCGGACATGGCCAGTGCCAGCACCTCGCGCGCCGGGGCCGAGGTGACCGATCCGACGACCTCGCCGTCGGCAGGCGCCGCGACGACCGGCACCGGGCGCACGGGCAGGCCGGCCACGGTGATGCCCTGGCGCTGCAGCGCGCGGCGGAACCCCTTGGCGGCCGACTGCGCCGGGTCCCGTGGGGCCGGCGCCTGCACGCGGGCCCGGTCCTCGTCGAGCCCGAGCATCGTGATCGGCCCGGCGTAGCCGTTGGCGAGCCAGAACGAGGTCCACCCCGAGGGCGCGTCCGGCAGCGAGCCCGGATCGGGACCCGCCGCGTGGGACAGGTCGAGCTGCAGGGTCACCGGCGTGTCCTTGTCGCCCAGGCCCTGGCTGCGCAGCGCCACCGCGGTCTGGGCTGCCAGGTCTGAGGTGCCGGCCCGCCCGACGACCGACTCGGGGTCGCCGGCTCCGTCGGCCAGCAACATGTCGCCGCCGGCGACCAGGACCACCACGTCCGTGCCCGGGGCCAGCACCGCCTGGGTGACGAACCCCTGGTCCATCGGCAGGGCGGTGACGACAGCGGCGGCCGTCAGCAGCTTGGTCAGCGAGGCCGGCACGAGGGGCTGCTCGGCGTTGACGTCGAGCAGGTGTCTGCCGTCGGAGACGTCGCGGACGGTGACCGCGACGTGGGACTGCGGGCCGAGCCAGGTGCTGGCCAGCTCTTGGCGCAGGGCCTCCTGCACCGCGGCCTGCTCCGGAGCCACGCCGTCGCCCAACGCCGTGACCGGACCGGCTGCGGCCGGCGCGACGACCGGCCGGACCAGCTGCTGGGCCGCCAGGGCGGCGGTGGGCTCGACGGGGGCGGCGGGGCCAGCCGGGTCCGCACCCGCGGTCCCGTCCGCCGTCTCGAGCCCCGACCCCGCGGCCAGACCCGACGGCAGGAGCAGCGCCAGCACCGCCACGGCGACGGCGCCGGAACGGCGGCGGTGCGACATACAGACCCCTGACTCCACAGGACGGCCACCGAAGTGGGAAACTCGGGCGAGCCTAGACAACTACGAGCCGGACGGCAGGCGCCTCATGAAGTTCGATGTGACGATCGAGATCCCGCAGGGCAGTCGCAACAAGTACGAGGTGGATCATGCCACCGGCCGGATCCGTCTGGACCGGATGCTCTTCACCTCGACCCGCTACCCGGCTGACTACGGCTACATCGAGGACACGCTGGGCGAGGACGGCGACCCGCTCGATGCCCTCGTCCTGCTCGACGAGCCGACCTGGCCGGGGTGCCTGGTGGCCGCACGTCCGATCGGCATGTTCCGGATGACCGACGAGGCCGGGGGCGACGACAAGGTCATCTGCATGCCGGCCGACGACCCCCGCAAGGCGCACATCCGCGAGCTGGAGGACATCGGCGAGCACACCCGCCTGGAGATCCAGCACTTCTTCGAGGTCTACAAGGAGCTCGAGCCGGGCAAGTCGGTCGAGGGCGCCCACTGGACCGGTCGCGTCGAGGCCGAGCAGACCTACTTCGAGGCGATCGAGCGGGCTCGTGCGCAGGGCTTCATCACGGCGCGCTGGCGGGGGCCGGCGCAGGAGTCGCACTGACCTGCTGAGCTCGCCGTTCCACCCGCGTGAGGGGTCCCCCGGGGACAAGGTCACGGTTCGGTAACGATGGGCTGGTACGCGGGTACTCTGGGTGCTCGGAAGACGTCGCAGGGACGTTGACCGCCAGGGAGCCGCCCGTGGAGCTCCCGCACCGATCGGAGGGGACTCCCATGACCACACCACCCCAGGGCGACTACCCGCCCCAGCAGCCCGGACAGGGCAGCTACGACCCCCAGGCCTTCCGCCCGCAGGCCCAGCCGCAGCAGGGCGCGACCTACCCGCCCCAGCAGGGCGCGACCTACCCGCCCCAGCAGGGCGCGACCTACCCGCCCCAGCAGGGCGCGACCTACCCGCCCCAGGCCGGCCCCGGCTCGCAGTGGTCGTCCGGCCCTGCCACACCGACTCCCTCCGGTCGGCCCGCCTCGGGCCGCCGCACCGGCCTGCTGATCGGCGCGGGCGTGGTGTCGGCCGCCGTCATCAGCGTCGGCGCGTATGCCGTGATGCAGCCCCTCGGTGGCGGCGGGGACCAGCCCAGCGACGCGCTGCCGGCGAACACCGCGGCCTACCTGCGCCTGGACATCAACCCCACCGTCGGCCAGAAGATCGCCGCCGTCCGGTTCATCGAGGGACTGAGCCCTGAGGTGACCGAGACGCTGCAGAGCAGTGACATCCGCAAGGAGGTCTTCGAGATGCTCGCCGCGGAGGACGAGGCCTTCTCCGGCCTCGACTACGACGCCGACATCAACCCGTGGCTGGGCGACCGCCTCGGGATGGGTGTGGTGCCCGACGGTGACGACGAGCCGATGGTGGCCATCGCGCTGCAGGTCAAGGACCAGGACGCCGCCGAGGCCGGCCTGACCAAGCTCCAGGGCATGGGTGGCGGCGAGGCCGACGTCTCCTGGTTCTTCCACAACGACTACGTGGTGCTCACCAGTGCCGCGGACGGCCAGGCGCTCGAGGCTGCCGTCAACGAGGGCACCCTGGCCGGCAGCGAGACCTTCAGCGACGACATGGCGGCTCTCGGCGACGAGGGCGTGATGTCCGGCTGGATGGACGCCGCCGCCCTCGGCGAGTACGCCGACACGATGTCGTCCGCCGCCCCCCTGCAGGACCTGGAGGAGGCCACCAGCCTGGACTCCAGTGCCCTGTCCTACCTCGGCATGCAGAACCCCTTCGAGGGCCAGGAGGGGCGGGTGGCCGGTGCGGTCCTCTTCGCCGAGGACTCGATCGAGATCCACGGGGTGACCCGCGGGTTCTCCGACCAGGGGATCGAGAACACCGACAGCGCCCAGCTCGTGCTCGACCTGCCGGAGGACACCGCCGTCGCGATGGGCCTGGAGCACGGCGACCAGCTCGTGGCCACGACCTGGGAGGCCGCCAAGAAGCAGTTCCCCAACGAGCTGGCCGAGGCGCAGGCCCAGGCGGGCGAGGCCGGTTTCGAGCTGCCCGGTGACCTGCAGACGCTGGTCGGCCAGAGCATGGCCGTCGGAGTCAGCTCCGACATCGTCACCTCGGCGATGTCCGGGATGGAGGACCCCAGCCAGCTGCCGGTGGCCGTGCGGGTGCAGACCGACACCGCCAAGGCCAACGGGATCATCGACGAGCTCTTCGAGGTGGCCGGGGTGTCCCAGGAGGAGCGGGACATGCTGGTCCGCAGCGAGGACGACGGCGTGCTCACTCTCGGGTTCAGCCAGTCCTACGTGGACGAGGTCTCCCAGGGCGGGTCGCTGGGTGGCCTGTCCACCTTCCAGAACGCGGTGAAGGACGCCGAGGACGCCGACGCCGTCCTCTACATCGACCTCAACGCCTTCGAGCAGTTCTACCTCGGCCTCATCGAGGACCCGGAGGTGCGCGGCAGCGTCGAGAAGATCGCTGCGGTCGGCGCCTCCGCCTCGATGGACGAGGACGGCAACGGTGACTGGAGCCTGCGGATCGTCGCGGACGGCGAGTGACCGGCTGCTCGTGAGCTGACCTCGCGACCAGCTGTGCCAGGAGCCCCCGACCGCGAGGTCGGGGGCTCCTGCGCGTGCACCCGTGCTGTGGCAGGGTGATCCGATGACCTCATCCTCTGCCGCGAACTCTGCCGCGGGCCAGGCCCGAGAGCTCCCGCTGCCCGGTCACCAGGCCCCGGCCGGAGTCGACGACGCCACCGTGGAGGCACTGGGGAAGCTGTCCGAGGCCCTGGAGACGTGCGAGCAGGCCCGCGGGCACCTGTATGCCTTCCACCAGCTGACCGGCGCCGCCGACGGCAAGCTCGCCGACGCGATCGACCTGCTCGACGGGGCGGGACACCGACGACCTCGCACAGCGGCTGTCCGAGGAGCTGCTGGGCCGCAACGTGCTGCCGGGACGGTGGACCTTCCAGGTGGTGGAGGAGTATGACGACGGCTACTGGTCGCTGTTCCGGGACCTGGAGCGGGCGGCCCGTGAGGACCTTGTCGACGGTCGACGCCACCTGCATGAGGCGCGGATGAAGCAGGACGAGCGCACCGTCGGCCGGGCCGGCCACGAGGCCGGGCCAGCGGCAGAGTGAGGGTGGCGGGGGCGCCGCGCCGCTGGGCAGCAGCCTTGCTGCTGGGCGGGGCCGGATGCCTGCTGCTCGCGGGCTGCTCGAGCGACATCCAGACGCCATCACCGCAGGGGACGGCGCCGAACAGTGCGCCGCCCTCGCGGCCGGGCGCCACCCTGCTCGAGGGCGACTACCCGGTGGAGCGCGACCTGCCGACCTCCGCCGCGGCCTACGTCTGGGACCTGCAGCCTCCTGCCGGCGCCGAGCCGCAGGACGGCGCACCGGCCGGATACGTCATCTACCTGGCCGACAACGGCTGCGAGGTGCGCCTGTTCCAAGGCTGGCTGGAGGCGCCCGAGGCGACCGACGACCTGACCGCCACCGCGACGATGCGCGAGCGGATCCAGCAGATCTACGCCGGGCAGGCGCTGTCCGACTTCGAGGACATCGAGCCGGTGTCGGTCAGCGCCTCGGGTGGGTCGACGGTGGTGCTGCGGGGCATGGAGGCGGCCTACGACGCCGGGGCGCCGTGGTCCTCACGGGTCTACTACCGCGGGTCGGCGGCGAGCAACGCCGCCCTGTTCTTCTCCGTGGCCTGCGCCAGCCAGACGTGGTCAGGCGGCGATGCGCCAGTCGTCCAGACCCTGGACGCCGTCACGCTCGCCCAGGGCTGAGGCCGGGCTGCGCGATAGGCCCGTCCTCTGCTCCCGGGAGTGAGGCCTTCGTCAGCCGATCACCGACCGGTTGAGGAACTTCTGGAGCGCGACGACGGTGCGCCAGTTCATCCGGGACGAGCCGTCGCGAGAGATGCCGAGGTAGTCCTGCAGCGCCGCCTGGGACCGCGCGCCCCAGACCCCGTCGGCGGTGGTGCCCACCTTGCGCTGCAGGGCCTTGGTGGTGACCGGACCCAGCACACCGTCACGCGTCGTGCCGACCCAGGCCTGGATCGCCCTGGTGGTCAGCGGGCCGCGGACTCCGTCGACGACCAGCAGCGCCGTCGGACGCACGGTCGAGCGCGAGGCCGAGGTCTGCCTGCCGGTCTGTGGTGCGGAGGTGGACAGCACGCCAGCGCCGACATACCGGCCGTCCCCGATCCGCAGCCAGCCGTTGCTGAGGCGGCCGGAGACCTTGGTCCCCCGGGCGAGCGTGTCGACCACGCGATAGCCCGAGCCAGGGCCGGACCGCACGTAGGCCGCGCTGCCAGCCGAGACATAGCGGGTGACCACGGTGCCCGAGGACGGCGGGGCGGGCGCCGGCGCCGGAGCGGGGGCGGTCGACCCGCCACCGGGCAGGGCGTTGGGGTCGGCGCCTCCGTTGGTGCGGGTCAGGCCTGCCCGCACCGAGCACACCGGCCAGGCACCGGGGCCCTGGGAGTACAGGGTGCGCCGGGCGATGGCGATCTGTTGGGACTTGGTCGCCTGGTGGGCGTAGGAGGCGTAGGCCTGCCCCCCGAAGCCCTTCCACGTGGAGTAGGTGAACTGCAGTCCCCCGTAGAACCCGTTGCCGGTGTTGATCGACCAGTTCCCGCCGGACTCACACGCCGCCACACGGTCCCAGACGGAGGGGTCCCAGGCGTTGGCCGGGGCGGCGGACAGCCCGATCCCGGCGACCGCCGCGGCTGCCGCGACGGACATCGGGGCGATCCTGACGCCGACCTCCCGGGGGGTGATCGACAGGGTGCGGGGCGCGCGGTGCTTGGCGGACGAGGCCATGGAGGAACCTTCCTGACTCGGCGCCTGCGGGGTGAGCTGTCGGGTTCGGGCTGGTCAGGCTGCCCGGCCGCGTCGTGCTGGTGCGGCTTCACCCCGAGGCGCCGGAGCGCCGTGGATGGGTCCCCCACCCTCGTCGAGCGCCTGGCCGAAGCCAGTCAGGTGCCCGCCGACGAGGCTCGGCGCAATCGGGCACACACGCGGTGCGATGGATGTATGGAGTTGTGCCGAGCAGTCGCTGCCCGGAGGCGAGGACCTGGGTCAGGCTACCCAGCAGGTGGACGACCCGCCAGAGCCGTCCACCGACTCACCGGCTCAGGGCTGCAGGATCGAGGGCACCCAGGGAGCGAACGGCGCCTCCGGCCCGAGCGGCCACCACGACGCCACCCCGTGGAGCCCGACCGCCCACAGCAGCAGGCCCAGGCCGGCGGCCACCAGGACACCGACGACCCCCTGGGTCACGCGCTGGCTCGGCAGGCCCCAGCGCACGGCGGCCCGCGACCCCCGGCGCAGTGACACACCGCCCGGCCCCCACCAGGCGATCAGCGCTCCCAGCGCAGTGCCGACAGCCAGCGGCAGCGGGTGGTCGAGGTCGGCCTCCAGCACCCCCGTCTGGGTCAGCACCCCCGCCGTGATCACGGAGGCGGCGATGGCGAAGGCCAGCGGCAGCAGCAGGGCCAGCCCGGCGCCGAGGACGCCTCGGACCAGGTGCCAGGGCGAGGTGGCGACCGCCATCGGGACGTCCGAGCGCCGGCGTCCCATCTCATGGCGTCGCAGCACCAGCGCCGTCACCGCGTGGTCGGTGGTCCGCGCGGTCACCGACCACACCGCGAAGACCGCCCAGGCGAGCAGCGGCAGCACGGCCGCCAGGCCGACGAAGGCGAGCAGGCAGGCTGCGACGCTGCCGCTGCGCGGGTCGCGGCCGATGCGCGGGTCGCTCGGCGGCTGCTCCAGCGACGGACCCCCCGGCTCAGCCGGTGCGTAGGGATCGCGTGCCACCGGCGGCGGCGGGCCGATGGCGGGCCCAGCCCAGCCAGGGGCTGGTCCTTGCACCCAGCCCTGCTGCGGTCCTGCGGCGGGCCGGTCGGCCAGGGGCTGCATCCGGGTCATCGGGGTCTCCGCGACGGGCTGGACCCGGGTGGCCTCGACCGGCGCGTGCCGGGTGGTCGCCGGGCCGGGCTGGGGGGCGCCCGCGGCGGGCCAGGGCGCCGGTGGTGTGCGCGGCGCCGCTCCGGGCGCTCCGGCCGGAGCAGGTGAGGCAGGCGGGATCCGCAGCGCGTCGGTGACGGGGCGGTGCGCGGCATACAGCTCCAGCGCACGCATCACCTCGCTGCTGCTGGGGCGCCGTCGCGGCTCGGGGTCCAGAGCCGCGGCCAGCAGTGGCCGCAGCTGGGGATCCACCCCGTCGAGCTGGGTGCGCCCGCGGATCACCCGGTCGAGCACCACCGGCATCGGTCCGCGCCCGAACGGAGGGTGACCGGAGGCGGCATACGCCAGCGTGGCGGCCCAGCCCCACTGGTCGGTGGCCTGGGTGACCGTGCCGCCCTCGACCACCTCCGGCGACAGATAGCCAGGGGTGCCCATCACCATGCCGGTCATCGTCAGGCGGACGTCGTCGGCCACCTGCGCGATGCCGAAGTCGATGACGACCGGGTCCCGGCCGACCATCAGCACGTTGCCGGGCTTGAGGTCGCGGTGGACGATCCCGACGCCGTGGATCGAGTCCAGCGCCTCCAGCAGACCCGCGCCCGAGCCGCACCAGCACCTGGCCGGCCAGCGGCCCGTGCTCGCTGACGATCGTGTCGAGCGGCACGCCGGGGATGTACTCGGTGACCAGGTAGGGCGAGGCGCCGTCGACGTCGGCGTCGAGCACCGCGGCGACGCGCGGGCTGTGCACCAGGGACAACGTGGCGACCTCGCGCTCGAGGCGGCGACGCGACTCGGGGTCATGGGCGATGTGGGGCCGGAGCACCTTGATGGCGACCTGACGGCCGTCGTCGCGGGTGCCGTGGTAGACCACGCCCATGCCGCCCTCGCCGAGCCGGCGGCCGAGCGTGTAGCGACCCAGCGTCCGGGGCACCGCGGGGCCCGGCGTCGAGGTCGATGGCTCGGTCATGGCGTCCACGGTAAGGCGTCGGCCTGGTGATCTGTGCTCAGCTCGGCCCGACCACCAGCGCGCGCGCCGCCCCGGTCGAGCGACGCAGGACCAGCTCGGGGGCGAAGAGATACTCGCGGTGGCGCGGCGACCCGCCGGAGAGCTCCTCGAGGATCGCCTGCACGGCAGCCTCGCTCATCCCCCGCACGTCCTGCCGCACCGTGGTCAACGGCGGGTCGGTGAACCCGATCATCTGCGAGTCGTCCGAGCCGACGACCGAGACGTGGTCCGGCACCTGCAGCCCCGCCTGGCGGACCGCCCTGACCACGCCCAGGGCCATCAGGTCCGAGCCGCAGACGACTCCGGTCACCCCACGCTCGAGCAGCTCGCGCCCCGCCGTGACGCCGCCCTCCACGGTGAACAGGGTGGTCTGGACCAGCTCGTCCAGCTCGCTCGGGCTGGCCAGGTCGGCTCATCGCCTCGCGGAACCCCTGAATCTTGCGCTGCACCGGCACGTAGCGCTCCGGCCCGGTGGCCATCCCGATCCGGGTGTGCCCCAGGTCGCGCAGGTGGCGCACAGCCAGGCGTGCCCCCGCCACGTCGTCGCTGGAGATGAACGGCGCGTCGACCCCTTCGCGCCAGCCGTTGACCAGGACGATCGGCAGGCCACGGCGGCGCAGCTGCACGTAGCGGCTCACGTCGGCCTTGGTGTCGGCGTGGTAGCCGCTGATGAAGATGATGCTCGCCACCCCCCGGTCCAGCAGCATCTGCACGTACTCGTCCTCGTGCACCCCGCCGGCGACCTGGGTGCACAGGACCGGGGTGTAGCCGGCGGCGGCCAGGTGGGTCTCCACCTCCTGGGCGAACACCGGGAAGATCGGGTTGGTCAGCTCGGGCACGACGAGCCCGACCAGACCGGCACTGTTGCGGCGCAGCTTGCTGGGCCGCTCGTAGCCGAGGACGTCGACCGCGATCATCACGGCCTGCCGGGTCGCCTTGGCCACGCCGGGCCGGTCGTTGAGCACCCGGGAGACGGTCGCCTCGCTCACGCCCGCGAAGCCGGCCAGGTCGGCCAGCCGGCTGCTCATCGGCCGGCACCGGCTGTCTGCGGCTCGGGCTCCATACCGGCCTCGGTCAGGTCGGCGACGGCGGCTCCTTCGGGGGAGTCGGGCAGCACGTGGACCTGTGCCGGAGGCCGCTGCGGGGGCGCCCAGACCGGGACCTGCGGGGTCCAGGTCCAGATCCGGACCAGCGGGCCGTCCGCCCCCAGCTCCAGGGCTTGCTCGCCGACGCCAGGTGGCGGTCCGTAGGCCGTGTGCCCGTGCTCGGCCCCGCCCAGACCGGCCAGGTCGATGGTGACGGCGCGGTGAGCGTCGCGGGCCAGGTGCACCAGGGCGGTCTGCTCGGGGCTCTCGCGCAAGAAGACCAGGGCGTCCTCTTCGGCGTGCAGCCAGCGCATCCCCCCGCTGGACAGCGCGGGGTGGGTGCGGCGCGCGGCGATCAGGGCGCGGTAGACGGCATACAGCTCCTCGTCCCAGAGCGCGGGGTCGGTGCCCCGCGCCTGCCAGGGCATCGGGCGGCGGCCCGCCTCGCCGAAGTCACCGGGCATCCCGATCTCGTCGCCGTAGGTGATCATCGGGATCCCCGGCATGGTCAGCAGGAGTCCGGCGGCCACCTCGACCTGACCGCGGCCGTCAGCGCCCACGAGCGTGCGCACCCGGGTGGTGTCGTGCGACCCGGCGAGGGTGAAGCTGTGCGTCCAGGAGCGCCACGGGACGATCGCGCTGAACTCGCGCATCGTCTGCGCGACCAGCTCCCCACCCAGGCGCGGGACGCGCAGCGGGCTGCCCAGGAACTTGGGCGCAAACCCGTGGTCCCGCAGCCAGGTCCACAAGGGCCGGGTGAAGCCTGAGTAGTTCATCACCCCGTGCCAGCCGTCGCCCTGGGCGTCGGCGGAGTGGTCATGGGTGTGCTCGGCGACCAGCAGGCCCTCACCGTCGGTGGACTCCTCGACGGCCCGGCGCACCTCCCGGGCCACCTCGAGCGCCACGTCCGTGGCGGCATACCGGCCGGTCATGTTGGCCACGTCGACCCGCCAGGCGTCCAGACCCGCCCCGGGGGCCAGCCAGCGCCGGATCGCCGAGTCCGGCGCGCCATACATCGCCTCGCGCAGCTCGGGACTGGTGTGGTCGAGCTTGGGCAGCGACGGCACGTTGAGCCAGGTGACGAAGCCGTCGTGCACCGACTCGGGGTCGCGGACATACCACCGCCCCGCCGGGCCGTCCGGGTCCCGACGCGCCGCCACGAACCACTCGTGCTCGTTGCCGGTGTGGTTGGTCGTGATGTCGCCCATCACCCGCAGGCCACGCTCGTGAGCCGCCTGCTGCAGCCGGAGGAGGGCGGGCGTCCCCCCGAGGAGTGGGTCGACCTCGTCGAAGGTGGCCGCGTCGTAGCGGTGGTTGGACCGCGCGGGAAAGAACGGCGTCAGGTAGAGCACGGTCACCCCGAGGTCGACCAGGTGGTCCAGGTGCTCGGTGACACCGTCCAGGGTGCCGCCGAACAGCTGGCGCGGGCCGCGGTGCCGGTCCAGGTGCACCGGAGCGTCCCAGGCCGAGGCCGTGGCCCAGGCCGGCGCCTGCAGGGCTCCGGCTGCCTGGTCGCGCGCGAACCGGTCTGGAAAGACCTGGTAGACGACCGCGGACTGCGCCCACTCCGGCGGCGGCCGGTGCGTGACGATGCGGAAGTCGGCGGCATCAGGGACATCACGCCCATGCAGCCCGGTGCCGTTCAGCCAGCGGTAGCCGTAGCCGCGCGAGCTGTCGCCGTCGAGCAGGAACCGGTAGTGGGTCACCGGGTTGTGGCAGACCAGGTCGGCCTGCCACCACGTGTCGTGGTCGTCCTGGTGTGCCACCCGGGCATCGACGAAGTGCTGCTCCCCGTCCGGAGCGGTGCGCACGTGGACGCCGGTGACGCGGGCAGCGGGGTCGTGCGGGTGCGGCACGCGCACCCGCACGGACACCGTGTCGCCCGGGCTGGGCCTCAGATCGCTGACGTAGAGCGCGGATCCGTCGTGATGTGGCTCCAGCTCTGCCATCGGCTTACTTGACAGAGCCTGCGGTGAGTCCGCCGATCAGCTGCTTCTGCAGCACCAGGTAGGCGATCACGACCGGCAGGGAGGCGATCACCGCCCCGGCCACGAACTGGCCGAAGTAGCGGTTCTGGTCGGCGTTGCGGGTCGCCCAGAGCCCGACCGCGAGGGTCTGGCTGTTGGGGTCCTGCAAGAAGATGCTGGCCAGCAGGAACTCGCCCCACAGTCCGACGAAGGACAAGATCGCCACCGTCGCCAGGATGGGCGTGACCAGCCGCAGGATCACCGTGAAGAAGATCCGCGCGTGGCTGGCGCCGTCGATCTTGGCCGCCTCGTCGAGCTCCTTGGGCACCGTGTCGAAGTAGCCCTTGAGCAGCCAGATGTTGGAGCCCATCGCGCCACCCAGATAGATGAGCAGCAAGCCGGCCAGGGTGTTGAACCCGATCTCCGGCAGGATGTCGCCGACGCGCGCGAAGGTGACATACAGCGCCGCGAAGGCCAGCAGGGCCGGGAACATCTGGATCAGCAGGATGAACAACAGCCCGGTGCGCCGACCCTTCCAGCGCAGGCGGGAGAAGGCATACGCCGCGCAGGCACCGAGGAACAGCGTGAACACGGTGCCGACCACGGCGATGATCAGCGAGTTCCTGAACCAGGCCCAGTAGGGCCGGGCCGGGTCGTTGAACAGCTTGTTGAAGTTCTCCGTGCCGAACACCTGCGGGAGCAGTCCTGAGGTGGACAGCGTGCCGGCGTTGTTGAACGCCGAGGACACGATGAACACGATCGGGAACATGGCGAACGCCAGCGCCAGCAGGGCCAGCGCGTGGCGCCACCAGACTCCGCTCTTGCGGGCCACGTTGGCCGGCGGCCGCGCCGGCGCCGCATGCACGTCGGGGGCAGCAAGGGTGGCGTTGATCGGGTCTCCGGGAGTCACGCTCATCTCAGTTCACGTCCTCGAGTGCCTTGGTCTGCCGGAAGCCCAGGAAGCTCATCAGAGCCACCAGGATGAAGATGAAGACCGAGATCGCCGCAGCGAACCCGATGTCCGGGTTGGCTCCGCCGATCGCCAGCCGATAGGCCAGGGTGATGAGCAGGTCGGTCTCGCCGACGGTGCTCTGGCCGCCCTCGAACGGTCCACCCTCGGTCACCAGGAAGATCAGCCCGAAGTTGTTGAAGTTGAACGCGAAGCTGGCGATCAGCAGCGGTCCGACCGCGACCAGCAGCAGCGGCATGATCACCGAGCGCACCGTCCGGAAGGCGCTGGCGCCGTCGATGGCGGCTGCCTCCTTGACGTCGCCGGGAATGGCCTGCAGCGCACCGGTGCAGACGATGAACATGTAGGGGAAGCCCAGCCACAGGTTGATCGTCAGCAGGGCGAGCTTGGCCCACGTCCCGTCACCCAGCCAGTTGATATCGAGCCCGGTTAACGTGTTGATCAACCCGAAGTCCTGGTTGAACATCGAGGCCCAGACCAGCGCCGTGACATAGATCGGCAGGGCGTACGGCAGGATCAGCAGCGACCGGTAGATGCCCTTGCCCTTGAGCCGCTCGTCGTTCATCAGCAGCGCCAGAGCCATCCCGAGCAGGAAGGTGAGCAGCACCGTCGCGGCCGAGAAGACGACATTCCAGATCAGCACCTTGACCAGACCGCTGCGCAGCGTGTCACTGGTCAGCGCACGGGTGTAGTTCTCGAACCCGACGTTCTCCAGCCAGCCCTGCGGCAGGGCCGGGCCGACGCCGTCCTGCGGCACGAAGTTGGCGTCCTTGCGGGACGTAGACCTGGCCGGTGCCCTGGTCGGTGATCGTGTCGGCCGCGGCGTCGTAGACCCGGGTCGGCGCTCCGATGAACGCCTGGGACAAGGTCGTCGCCTTGATCCCCTGTCCGTCGGGGGTGGGCACCGCGAACTCGGCGAGCTCGGCCGAACGGGAGTTGACCTGGCTGGCGTTGAGCTCGGTGTAGCCCGGGGCGTCGGTGACCCGCCCGGACTCGTTGGCGGTCACCGTCCCCGCGTCCAGCGGGGTCAGCTCGGTCATCGTTCCGGCGAAGTAGGCGCCCGCCGGGTCGGTCAGCAGGTAGACCATCTCCCCCGTCAGCGGGTCCTCGCCCTCGGGCACGGCGATCTGCAGCGAGTAACGCGCCGACCCCTCGACCTGGCGGACCGAGTTGGCCTCGATCGAGGCGATCGCCTCTTCCTTGGTGCCCAGGTGCCCGTCGCCGTAGTTGGTGAAGGAGAGGGTGATCGTGTAGACGATCGGCCAGATCTGCAGCGCCAGGAGCAGGAGCAGACCCGGCAGCAGGTACTTCAGGGGGATGGCCCGCCGGGTCGCGTAGACCGCGATGAAGCAGGTGGCGATGAAGGCCACGACCACGACGAACGGCCAGTAGCCGGCTTCGACCAGGCGTTGGGCGATGAGGAAGAGGACCAGCACGCCCAGGGCGAGCAACCCCCACTTCACGGCCTGCACCCAGACAGGTGTGCCGGTGCGGAAGTCGAGGTGTTCGGCCTTGGTCAGGTCGACCGGGGTGTCGCTCTTGTCTGGGGGGGCGTGCTCGACGGGGGTCTGGGACATCGTCGTCTCCGGGAGGGCTGGGACCGAGGTCAGCGGAGGGTGCAGGAGCGTGCGGAGGTGCGGTCGAGCTGTCGGGCTGGGGGCCCGGCCCCGGCTGGACGTTCGGCGAGAGGTCCAGCCGGGACCGGGCGTGTGCGGGGGTGCTGGGGAAGCCTCAGCGACCCGCGATGTTGGTGACGATCTCCTCCTGAGCAGCCTCCAGGCGGGGTCCGGGCTCGTCACCGCCCACGATGTCGGCGGTGGCCTGGCCCAGCGGTCCCCACACCGAGTTCATCGCCGGGATGTTCGGCATCGGCGAGGCGCCCTCACCTGCGGCCGACCACGAGGCGATGTCGGGGTCGGTCGCCGAGACGGCGTCCAGTGCCTCGATCAGGGCCGGCGGGCGGTCACCGAGCTCGTACAGCGCCGTCTGCATCTCCACCGTGGAGGCGTAGTTGGCGACGAACTCCTGGGCGATGATCGGGTTCTTGGCCTTGGCCGAGACGTAGAACATCTGGACGCCCAGGAACGGCACGGTGGTGCCACCGTCCTCGAAGTCCGGGATCGGCTCGATGGCGTACTCGATGCCGGCGCCCTCGACGTTGGCCATCGCCCACGGGCCGGCGACCATGTAGGGCGTCCTGCCCTCGGCGAACAGGCTCTCCATCGTCGGGAAGTCGACGTTGACGTTGAGCGCACCCTCCTCGGCGAGCCAGGCGATCTTCTCGCCACCCTTGATCGAGTCCGCAGACCCGACGATGACGTTGTCGGGGTCCCAGCCACCGTCGGCCTTGGTGCCGAAGATGCCACCGCCGTAGGCGGACAGGTAGGGGAAGGCGTGGTAGGCGTCACCGGCCTGGCCGACCGGGGTCACCATGACCTGGTCCGCGTCACCGGCCTCGACCAGGGCCTTGCCGGTCTCGACGAGGTCCTCCATTGAGGAGGGCGCGTCGGGGGCCAGAGCGGTGTTGCGGATCAGGCCGAGCGACTCGGTGGCGTAGGGCACGCCGTAGACCTGGCCGTCGAACTTGACAGCCTCGATCGACTCGGGCACGAAGGCGGCCTCGAGCTCAGGGGAGAGCTGGACGGGGGCGACGGTGCCGTTCTGG
This sequence comes from uncultured Actinomycetota bacterium, assembly GCA_963781115.1. Taxonomy (GTDB): domain Bacteria; phylum Actinomycetota; class Actinomycetes; order Actinomycetales; family Dermatophilaceae; genus Ornithinicoccus. The sequence continues at coordinate 304,687 of CAWADV010000003.1, read as the reverse complement.
ACCAGCTCACCGAGCCAGTCGTGGGCGCCGACGATGACGTCCGGGCCCTGGTCGACGTTGGTCGAGTCCTTGAACTGCTGGCGCACGTCGGTGGCCACCTGCACCTGGACGGTGATGCCCTGCTCGGCGCCGAAGGCGTCGGCGAACTGCTGGACGATGGGCTGACGCACATCGTCGGTCCAGATGACCAGCTCGGCGTTGGCGTCACGCACGGGGGGCTCGGTCGAGGAGGGGTCCACGGGAGGGGCCGCCTCCTCGCTGGTGGTCTCCGAGTCGCCGGACTCGGTGGCGACGTCGGACGTCGCGGAGGCATCGCTCGTGGGTGAGGTCGAGGTCGCGGGGGCCTCGGCGTCACCGCCACAGGCGCTGAGCAGCAGCGCGGCGATACCGGTGACCGCGATGGCACCTGAGGTGCGCTTCATGCGTTCTCCTTTGAACTAGGAACCGGGCTTGCCCACAGGGCCGCCCGAGGCGCCGAAAAGACGCCTGATGAGGGGTGTGCGGCCACACTCTGACAGAGAACGCAAGCCACTGCAAGAACTTGCAGATTGCAGTACGGTAACGACAGTTCACCGGCGAAGGCGCCGTGGCCCTTGTCACATCTGCCGTCACGGGGCAGGCTGGGGACTGCAGTCCCCCCGGGTGCGACCGTGCCCGGGATCGTCCTTTACAACGGATCGTCCGGCACGTTCCTGCCGGTGAAGGAGAAGCACCCCATGGCAACCGTCACGTTCGACAAGGCCACGCGCATCTACCCCGGCGCCGAGACACCCTCGGTCGACTCCCTCGACATCGAGATCGCCGACGGCGAGTTCCTCGTCCTGGTCGGCCCCTCCGGCTGCGGCAAGTCCACCAGCCTGCGCATGCTCGCCGGGCTCGAGGAGGTCAACGCCGGCCGCATCCTCATCGGTGACCGCGACGTCACCGCGATGCCGCCCAAGGACCGCGATGTCGCGATGGTGTTCCAGAACTACGCGCTCTACCCGCACATGACGGTGGCCGACAACATGGGCTTCGCGCTGCGCATCGCGGGCAAGCCCAAGGCCGAGATCCGCCAGCGGGTCGAGGAGGCCGGCAAGATCCTGGACCTGACGCCCTACCTGGAGCGCAAGCCCAAGGCGCTCTCCGGTGGCCAGCGTCAGCGCGTCGCGATGGGTCGTGCGATCGTCCGCCAGCCGCAGGTCTTCCTGATGGACGAGCCGCTGTCCAACCTGGACGCCAAGCTGCGGGTGCAGACCCGCACGCAGATCGCCTCGCTGCAGCGCCGGCTCGGTGTCACCACCGTCTACGTCACCCACGACCAGGTCGAGGCGATGACGATGGGCGACCGGGTGGCCGTGCTCAAGGACGGCATCCTGCAGCAGTGCGACACCCCTCGCCGGATGTACGACCACCCGAACAACGTCTTCGTCGCCGGCTTCATCGGCTCACCCGCGATGAACCTGATGGACGTCCCGGTGGTCGACGGTGGCGTGCAGCTCGGTGACGCCGTCCACCCGATGGACCGTGCGCAGCTGTCCGGCGTCGGCTCGCACGTCGTGCTCGGGGTGCGTCCTGAGGACCTCGAGCTGGGCGACGTGGGCCTGCCGATCGAGGTCGACGTGGTCGAGGAGCTCGGCGCCGACGCCTACATCTACGGTCGCCCCCCGGGCGCCGAGGTCGACGCCAAGCCGTTCATCGCCCGGGTCGACGGACGTCGTCCCCCGATGAAGGGCGAGGTCGTGCACTTCCGGCCGCAGAGCGACCACGTGCACCTGTTCAACGCCGAGTCCGGCCTGCGCATCGAGAGCTGAGACTCGCGGGGCAGGTCCAGCAGGAGATCCGTGGCACTCGACTTCGTCGCCAGCCGACCGGACCCACGCCTGCTGGACCTGCCCTGGGACACCCCGCTGGAGCAGTGGCCCGAGCAGGTGCTGGCGGCGCTGCCGCGCGGCATCTCCCGGCACGTCGTCCGCTTCGTCAAGCTGTCCGGCGGGGTCATCGCGGTCAAGGAGATCCACGCCCCGCTGGCCCGGCGCGAGTACCAGACGCTGCAGGTGCTGGACCGCCTCGGCCAGCCGGCCGTCGACCCGCTCGCGGTCGTGTCCGGCCGGACCACGCCCGACGGCCAGCCGTTGGACGCCTGCCTGGTCACCCGGCACCTGCGTTTCGCCCTGCCCTACCGCGCGGTCTTCAGCCAGCGGCTGCGCCCCGACACCGCGCGGCGGGTGCTCGACGCCCTGGCCGTCCTGCTGGTGCGGCTGCACCTGGCGGGCTGCTTCTGGGGCGACGTCTCGTTGTCCAACACCCTGTTCCGGCGCGACGCCGGTGAGTTCGCGGCCTACCTCGTCGATGCCGAGACCGCCGAGCTGCACCGTGAGCTGAGCCCCGGCCAGCGCGAGCACGACCTCTACATCGCCCACGGCAACATCGCCGGCGAGCTGATGGACCTGCAGGCCGGCGGCATGATCGAGGAGGATGTCGACCCGGTCGAGATCGCCGACCGGATCATGCACCGCTACGAGCTGCTGTGGCGCGAGCTCACCGAGCAGGAGCGCTTCGAGCAGGGTGACCGGTGGCGGGTCGACGAGCGGATCCGGCGGCTCAACAACCTCGGCTTCGACATCGGCGAGCTGGCGATGAGCACCGACATCGACGGCACGCACATCCAGATCCAGCCCAAGATCGTCGACGCCGGGCACCACTCCCGGCGACTGCTGCAGCTGACCGGGCTCGACGTCGAGGAGAACCAGGCCCGCCGGCTGCTCAACGACCTGGACGCCTACCGCGCCGCGACCGACCGGCAGGGCGACGACGAGGTGCTCGTCGCGCACGACTGGGTGGCCGAGGTCTACGAGCCGATCACCCGCAGCGTCCCGCGCGAGCTGCGGACCAAGCTCGAGCCCGCGGAGCTCTTCCACGAGATCCTCGAGCACCGGTGGTATCTCTCCGAGCAGGCTGGCCTCGATGTCAGCATCAGCGACGCCGTCGTCGACTACGTCGCCACCGTGCTGCCGGCCAAACCCGATGAGGTGGCCGTGCTCGGCGTCGACACCGACGCGATCCCGATCCGAGCCCGGATCAGCGGCTAGCGCCGCTCCCCCGCTCCTCAGCGCGTGCGGCTGCGGGCAATCTCATAGAGGGCCACCGCGGTCGCGATGCCGGCGTTCAGCGACTCGGTCACCGAGGCCATCGGGATCGACACGATCTGGTCGCAGGTCTCACGGACCAGCCGGGAGAGCCCCTTGCCCTCGGAGCCGACGACGACCACCAGCGGCCGGTCGGCCAGCGCGAGGCCAGGCAGCTCCACGTCGCCGTCCATGTCCAGGCCGACCACGAAGAAGCCCGCCTGGCGGTAGCGCTCCAGGGCCCGGGTCAGGTTGGTGGCCTGCGCCACCGGCACGCGCGCTGCGGCGCCTGCCGAGGTCTTCCAGGCCGAGGCGGTCATGCCGACCGACCGCCGCGCCGGCACCAGCACACCGTGACCGCCGAACGCCCCGACGGAGCGGACGATGGCGCCGAGGTTGCGCGGGTCGGTGATGCCGTCGAGGGCCACGATCAGCGGGGTGCCCGGCAGCTCGACGTTGAGCAGGTCGTCGGGGTGCAGGTAGTCGTAGGGCGGCACCTGCAGGGCGATGCCCTGGTGGACGGCACCGTCGGTCAGCCGGTCGAGCTCCCCCCGCGGCGTCTCCAGCATCGCGATGCCCCGCTGGGTGGCCAGGGTGATCGCCTCCTTGACCCGGTCGTCGCTCTCGATCCGCGAGGCGACATAGAGCGTGGTGGCCGGCACGTGTGTGCGCAGCGCCTCGACGACCGCGTTGCGGCCGGCCACGATCTCGGTGGAGGTGCGGGTCCCCCGGCCGGTGGAGCCGCGGGCCCCACGGCCCGCGCCGCGGGCGCCTCCCGCGGTGGGCCGGGAGCTGCGTCGTGCCGCGGCGTGCCCGGTGCGCTCCTCGGCCCGGGGCGTCGGGCCCTTGCCCTCCAGCCCCTTGCGGCGCTGGCCGCCGCTGCCGACGGTCGCGCCCTTCTTGCCTGTCGTGTTGCGCGCACCGCGGCGCTGCTGGTTGCCGGCCATGGTCTCCTCCGTCGTCTCAGCGAGCCAGCGACCAACGGGCGCCGGCCGGGGTGTCCTCGAGCACGATGCCGACCTCAGCCAGCTGGTCACGGATCGCATCGGAGGTGGCGTAGTCGGCAGCATCCCGGGCGCTGGCCCGGGTGGCGAGCCGCTCCTCCACCAGGGCGGCCAGTGCGCGGGCCTGGCGACCACCCTCGCCGGCGCTGCCCCACGCGGGGTCCAGCGGGTTGACGCCCAGCACGTCGGTCATCGCCACGACCTGCAGCACGCTCTGGCGCACATCGTCGAGGTCGCCTGCGGCAGCGGTGTCCAACGCCCGGTTGCCCTCGCGGACGGCGTGGAACACGGCCGCCAGTGCCTCCGGCACGTTGACGTCGTCATCCAGCGCGGCCGTGAACGCCGGGGGCAGGTCGGCCTGCACGCCCCGCTCGAGCAGGATGTCGGGACCCTCGCCGAGGGCCTCGCCCGCCCGGGACACGAAGGACTCGATCCGCTCGACCGCAGCAGCGGCCTCCGCCAGCGAGCCCTCGCCATACTCCACCGTCGACCGGTAGTGCGCGGCGCCCAGGTAGTAGCGCAGCACCAGGGGACGCACCGTCTTGGTGATCTCAGAGACCGCGAGGGCGTTGCCCAGCGACTTGCCCATCTTGGCGCCCTTGACGGTGACCCAGGCGTTGTGCAGCCACCACTGGGCGAAGCCCAGGCCGGCCGCGTGGCTCTGCGCCTGCTCGTTCTCGTGGTGCGGGAAGCGCAGGTCGACCCCACCACCGTGGATGTCGAAGCTGTCGCCGAGGTACTTGCGCGCCATCGCCGAGCACTCCAGGTGCCAGCCCGGACGTCCCGTGCCGTAGGGCGTCGGCCAGCTCGCGGTGGCCGGCTCGGTGGGCTTGGCCCCCTTCCACAGCGCGAAGTCGCGCGGGTCGCGTTTGCCCCGCGGGTCCGCGTCGGCGGCCGGCTCCATGTCCTCGATCCGCTGACGGGTCAGCGCTCCGTAGGCCGGCCAGGAGCGCACGTCGAAGTAGACGTCACCGCTGCCATCGGCAGCGGCGTAGGCGTGCCCGCGCTCGACCAGCACGTCGATCAGCGCGACCATCTCGGTGATGTGACCGGTCGCGCGGGGCTCGTAGGTCGGGGGCAGGACGTTGAGCAGGGTCAGTGCCTGGCTGGTGGCCACCTCGTGCTGGTAGCTCCAGGCCCACCAGGGCCGCCCCGCCTGGGCCGACTTGGTGAGGATCTTGTCGTCGATGTCCGTGACGTTGCGGACCAGGGTGACCTCGTAGCCGTGCCCCCGCTCCAGCCAGCGGCGCAGGATGTCGAAGGCCACCGCGAAGCGGACGTGGCCGATGTGTGGCACGCCCTGCGTCGTCAGCCCGCAGATGTAGAGGCCGACCTTGCCCGGCTCGAGCGACGCGAACTCGCGCAGCTCCCGGGTCGCGGTGTCGAACAGGCGCAAGGTCACGGGGCAAGGCTAACGGGCGCCTGGCCCGCCGCCTGCCGGTCGTGCTGGTGTCAGTGCCCGCGGTCGACCCACGCCTGACGGTGCGGCGCCTCGTCACCGATCGTGGTGGAGTCGCCGTGACCGGTGTGCACCGTGGTGGTCGCCGGCAGGCTCAGCAGCCGCTCGGTGACCGAGGCGAGGATCGTGTCGAAGTCGCTGAACGAGCGACCGGTCGCTCCCGGCCCGCCCTGGAACAGGGTGTCCCCGGTGAACACCGCGTCGAGCTCGGCGACATACAGGCAGCAGGACCCGGGCGAGTGCCCGGGCGTATGCAGCACGCGGACCTGCGCGCCGTCGACGGTGAGCACCTGACCGTCGTGCAGCTCCCCGTCGGGAGGGGCGTCATGGACCCGGTCCCAGAGCATCCGGTCCTCGGGGTGCAGCAGGACCGGCGCGCCGGTGGCCGCGGCCAGGTCGAGCGCCGCGTCGATGTGGTCGTCGTGGCCGTGGGTGCACACGATGGCCTGCACCCGCCGGCCGGCGACCAGCTCCAGGATCGGCGCGACGTCGTGTGCGGCGTCGACCACCAGGCACTCGGTGTCGCCGCCGACCACCCACACGTTGTTGTCGACCTCCCAGGTGCCGCCGTCCAGGCTGAACGTGCCGTGCGTGACAGCGCTCAGCGCGCGGACCGCCATCAGAGCACCACCACCGAGCGCAGCACGCCTCCGGCCTGCATCCGCTCGAAGGCTGCCTCGACGTCGCCGAGCTCGATGGTCTCGGTGACGAACCCGTCGAGGTCGAACCGGCCCTGGCGATAGAGGTCGATGAGCATCGGGAAGTCCCGGGAGGGCAGACAGTCGCCGTACCAGCTGGACTTCAGCGCTCCCCCGCGGCCGAAGACGTCCAGCAGCGGCAGGGTGATCTCCATCTGCGGGGTCGGGACGCCGACCAGGACGACCGTGCCGGCCAGGTCACGGGCATAGAACGCCTGGCGGTAGGTCTCCGGGCGACCGACCGCGTCGATGACCACGTCTGCGCCGTGTCCACCGGTCAGCTCCTGGATCGCCTCGACGGCGTCCCGACCGGTGGAGTTGACCGTGTGCGTGGCGCCGAACCGCGTGGCGCCCTCGAGCTTGCGGTCGTCGACGTCGACGGCGATCACGGTCGTCGCCCCGGCGAGCACCGCACCGGCGATCGCCGCACTGCCCACGCCGCCGCAGCCGATCACCGCGACCGAGTCACCGCGGCGCACGCCGCCGGTGTTCACCGCAGCCCCGAAGCCGGCCATCACCCCGCAGCCGAGCAGGCCCGCGGCGGTGGCCGAGGCCTCGCGGTCGACCTTGGTGCACTGGCCGGCGTGCACCAGGGTCTTCTCCACGAAGGCCCCGATGCCCAGGGCCGGCGACAGCTCGGTGCCGTCGGTCAGCGTCATCCGCTGGGTGGCGTTGTGTGTCGCGAAGCAGTACCACGGCTCGCCCTTGGCGCAGGCCCGACAGCGTCCGCAGACCGCCCGCCAGTTGAGGATGACGAAGTCGCCGGGAGCCACGTCGGTGACACCCTCGCCCACCGCCTCCACGGTGCCGGCGGCCTCGTGGCCCAGCAGGAACGGGAACTCGTCGTTGATCCCTCCCTCGCGGTAGTGCAGGTCGGTATGGCACACGCCGCAGGCCTCGACCGCGACCACGGCCTCCCCCGGACCAGGGTCGGGCACCACGACGTCGACCAGCTCGACCGGAGCGCCCTTGCTGCGCGCGATGACGCCCTTGACGGTGCTGGGCATGGGAGGTCCTCCTCGGTGGTCGGGTAGTGGACCCAACCTAGGCGGTCGCCCCGCGCCGGACCACCAGCGCCGTGGCCAGCGCCGCGGCCCCCTCACCCCGGCCGGTCAGCCCCAGACCGTCGGTGGTCGTGGCTCCGACCGACACCGGCGCTCCGCCGAGCGCCGCCGACATCGCCGCCTGGGCCTCGGTGCGGCGCGGGCCGATGCGGGGGTGGTTGCCCACCACCTGCACGGACACGTTGCCGACGGCCCAGCCCTGCGCTGCGAGCAGCGCCACGACGTGCCCCAGCATCGCCGCCCCGCCGATCCCGGCCAGCTCCGGGCGGTCGGTGCCGAACACGCTGCCCAGGTCGCCCAGGCCCGCCGCCGACAGCAGCGCGTCGCACGCGGCGTGCGCGGCGACGTCTCCGTCGGAGTGGCCCTCGATGCCGGTCTCGCCCGGCCAGTGCAGGCAGGCGAGCCACAGCGGCCGGTCGTCGGCGGCAAAGCGGTGCACGTCGACACCGCTGCCCACGCGCAGCTCAGTCATCGCCACTGGCCAACGCCGTGACGATGACCTCCACCAGGGCGTCAGGGTCGGCGGCTGCCGTGTCCAGGCGCAGCTCGGCCTCCACCCAGGGGGTGTAGTCGCGCTGCGAGCTGGCCCGCCAGCTGGGCAGCTGATGACCGTCGATGTCCGACGTGCGGTGCTCGACCCTGCGCCGGTGCTCCCCCTCGTCAGAGCACTGCACCTCGACCTGGAGCAGGCGCGCGCCGCCACGCGCGGCGACCTGCGCCCACGCCTGACGGGTCAGCGTCCACGGGTTCACCGTGTCGGCCACGACAGGGCGGCCGACGGCCAGCTGGTCGACGGCCACCTCGTAGAGGACGGCGTAACCGGCCGGGCCGATCTGCTCCATCCCGGCGCGCTCGAGGGCGACCTCGACGGTGTCGACCCGCAGGTGCGCCGCGCCGAGCCGGGCCGACAACAGCCGGGCCAGTGTGGTCTTGCCGACTCCCGGGAGCCCGGCCAGGACGACCAGCACCGGGGCACCTGGGGCGGGCTGAGGGGACAGCCAGGTCGCCGCGCGGTCCAGGTCGGCCGGTGTCGTGATCTTCATCCCCCGCTCGTGACCCGGGACGACCACCACCTGCCCGCCCATCGACTCCACCATCCCGGCGTCGTCGGTGGCTCCCCGCTGGGTGGCGTGCGCTCGCTCGAGGGTCTCGCGCAGGAAGCCCTGGGGGGTCTGCACGGCACGCAACGAGGTGCGGTCCAGGGTCGCGCTGACGACCTCGCGCGCGGTGACCTGCTTGACCGTGTCGACCACGGGCAGACCGGGCACCACCGCGGCGTGGCCGTGACGCACCGCCGCGACCACGCGGCTGAAGACCTCCGGCGGGGCGAGCGCACGAGCCGCGTCGTGGACCAGGACGATCCCGATGTCGCGCGGCAGGGCCCGCAGCCCCGCTGCCACCGAGTCGGCGCGCTGGGCGCCACCGGCCACCACGGTCAGCTGCAGGGTGGCGCCGTCGAGCCCGCCCTCAGCAGCCCGCCGGGACTCCTCCAGTGCGCTGTCCGGGGCCACGACGACGACGTGCGCGACACCCGGAGTGTTCCGGATGCCGCGCACGGCGTGGGTGAGCAGAGGGGTCCCGGCGAGCGGGACCAGGGCCTTGGGGCGTCCTGCTCCCAGGCGGGTGCCCTGGCCGGCGGCGACCAGGATGACCCCGACGTTCAGGAGGCGAGGACCTCGTCGAGGGTGGCCTCGGCCTTGTCCTCGTTGGTCTTCTCGGCCAGCGCGAGCTCGGAGACCAGGATCTGGCGGGCCTTGTTGAGCAGCCGCTTCTCGCCGGTCGACAGGCCACGGTCCTTGTCGCGACGCCACAGGTCGCGGACGACCTCGGCGACCTTGATGACGTCGCCGGAGGCGAGCTTCTCCAGGTTGGCCTTGTAGCGGCGGGACCAGTTGGTCGGCTCCTCGGTGTGCTCGGCGCGCAGCACCTCGAAGACCTTGTCCAGGCCTTCCTTGCCGACGACGTCGCGAACACCCACGAGATCACAGTTCTCGGCGGGGACCTCGATGGTCAGGTCGCCCTGGGCCACCTTGAGCTTCAGGTAGAGCTTCTCCTCACCCTTGATGGTGCGGGTCTTCATTTCCTCGATCAGTGCGGCCCCATGATGCGGGTAAACCACCGTCTCGCCGACCTTGAACGTCATCTTCAGTTAGCCCCTTTCGCGGAGGGCCATCGTAGCACGAGTGGCGCAGATCACTGAATCGGACGGAGACCGTTTGTGCTGGTCAGGGACTTGCGCGAGGCCCCTCAGACCATCTGGTCACTCCTGTCGCACTGGTCACGGCCCCGGGCGAAGGCGCCGGAGGGGCACTCGGCTGCACGCTGCGGTGTCCCTCCGGCCACGCCCGGGCCTGGGCCGCTACGCTGTCACCCGTGACCGCCGCACCCCTCCTGAGCAGCCGCCGCACGCGCACCTGGAGCATCGCCGGAGCCACTCTGCTGGCCGCGCTGACCCTCGGCGCCTGTCAGATCACCTCCCCTGTCACCACCGACCTGTCCTACGACGCCGCCGACGGCGTCTCCGTCGATGCCGGGGACGTGCTCGTCCGCGACCTGGCCGTGGTCAGTGAGGGGTCCGGCGCTCCCGGCACCCTCATCGGCCTGGCCGTCAACCAGGGCCAGGAGCCGGTCACCCTCACCCTGACCGTCGAGGCGCAGGCGCTGGAGACCACGGTCGAGGTCCCCGCTGGTGGCGCGGCGCGCCTGGACGGCGAGGCCCTCGTCGGCGGACAGGCCGGCACTGCCGTGACCGTGTCTGCGGTCACCCCGCCGGCCGGAGCGACCGTGCCGGTCAAGATCTCCACGTCGGTCGGGGGCGTCGGCTCGGCCGTGGTGCCCGTCCTGGCACCGATCGGTCCCTACTCCGACCTGGCCGACGACGCAGCCGCGACCTCGGGTCGCTGAGCCTGCCGGCACGCGAGCTGGCGGGCGACCCGCTGGCCGAACGTGCGCCGCAGCGGCTCTAACCCGGTGGAGCGAGCTCGGTGCGGACCGGCGCAGTCTGCTGGGCCGAGCTGGCGGTCCGGGTCTCCAGCCGCTCGTCCATCTCGCTCTCGTCGAGCCAGGCGCCAGTGACCAGATAGACGACCCGCTGGGCCACGGAGACGGCGTGGTCGCCGAACCGCTCGTAGTAGCGGCTCAGCAAGGTGGCGTCGATCGCAGCCTCGGTGCCCCCGGCCCAGGACTCGTCCAACAACACGGCGAAGACCTGGCGGTGCAGGGTGTCCATCGCGTCGTCCTCGCGCTGCAGCTGTGCGGCTCCGTCGACGTCCGCAGTGGCGATGATCGCCCCGGTCTTGGTCACCATCTCCTCGGCCACGTGCGCCATCTGCCCGAAGATGGCGCGCAGGCTGGGCGGGATGGCCGACGCGGGGTAGCGCAGCCGGGTGAGCTTGGCGACGTGGCGGGCCAGGTCGCCCATCCGCTCCAGGTCCGAGCTCATCCGCATCGCGGTGACCAGGATGCGCAGGTCGGTGGCCACCGGCTGCTGGCGGGCCAGCATGTCGATCGCCCGGTTGTCCAGGTCGCGCCGCACCGCGTCGATCTGCTCGTCGGCGGTGATCACGCTCTCGGCCAGCTCCAGGTCGGCGTCCATCAGCGCCTGGGTCGCGCGGTTGACCGCAGACGACGCGAGTCTGGTCATCTCGACCAGCTGGTCGGAGACGAACTTCAGCTCCTCATGAAATGCCGTGCGCACAGCGCACTCCTCCCTGGTTGGTCCGGGCAGGCTCGCAGTCCCGGGTGAACGGTCCGCTGACGCCGCGTGAACAGTAGCCGTCTCCTGCCTGGCCGGCGCCTCCCACGGGCCGAACCACGTCCCTGGCGCCCTACGCTGGGAGCGTGCAGGAGGCAGCGGCCGTCGACGCCGGCGGGCAGGCGCAGTTCCTGACCGCCGTGGCGGTCGGGGTGCTCCTCGGCCTGACCCTGGCCGTGCTCGCCGTCGTGCTCGTGCGCGCCTCGGACCGTCGCCGGCGAGCGGAGCAGACCAGCGAGCCCCCGCTGCCCGCCGTCCCCGCCGGCGTCTCCGACGTGCTCGCCGTGCTCCGCTCCGGGGCGATCGTGCTCGAGCCGTCGGGACGGGTCGTCAAGGCCAGCGCCTCCGCCGTCGCCTACGGACTGGTCCGCCGGGACGACCTGGCCCACTCCGAGCTGCGCCACCTGGTGCGCCAGGTGCAGCGGGACGGGATCATCCGGGAGACCGAGCTGGAGCTGGCGCGTGGGCCCCTGGGGCCGGGCCTGATCGTGGTCGCGCTGCGGGTCGCGCCGATCGGCCACGACCTGGTGCTGGTGCTCGTCGACGACCGCACCCAGGCCCGTCGCCTGGAGGAGACCCGCCGCGACTTCGTGGTCAACGTCAGCCACGAGCTGAAGACGCCGGTGGGTGGGCTTGCCCTGTTGGCCGAGGCCGTGGAGGACGCCGCCGACGACCCGGTCGCCGTGCGGCGGTTTGCGCACCGGATGAAGTCGGAGTCCACCCGGCTGACCCGGCTGGTCAGCGAGATCGTCGACCTGTCCCGGCTGCAGACGACCGACGCGCTCGGCGCGCCCCACGAGGTCGACCTGGCGGCCTGCGCTGCCGAGGCCGTCGAGGACACCCGCCTGGTCGCCGGCACGCGGCAGGTCTCCGCCGCCGCCACCCGCGACCGGGCCCGCCTGCAGGTCTGGGGAGACCGCGCGCTGCTGACCACGGCGATCCGCAACCTGGTCACCAACGCGATCAACTACTCCGAGGACGGCTCACGGGTCTCGGTCGTCACCCGGCGCAACGGTGACCTGGTCGAGGTGGCCGTCAGTGACCAGGGCCAGGGCATCTCCACCGCCGACCAGGACCGGATCTTCGAGCGCTTCTACCGCGTCGACCCGGCCAGGTCACGCGCCACGGGTGGCACCGGGCTCGGCCTGTCGATCGTCAAGCACATCAGCGCCAACCACGGCGGCGACGTCACGGTCTGGAGCCAGGAGGGGCACGGGTCGACCTTCACGATGCGGCTGCCCGCCGCCGACACCGACCAGGAGACCGAGCCGCCCACCCGGCATACCGTCCAGGCCGTGGCGCCGGCACCCCAGCCCGGGGCCCGACCCCCGTCCCGCCCCCGTCCCCCACACACCACGAGGTGACCAGATGACCCGGATCCTTGTCGTCGAGGACGAGGAGTCCTACTCCGACCCCCTGTCCTACCTGCTGAGCAAGGAGGGGTATGACGTGGCCGTCGCCTCGACCGGCCCGGAGGGGCTGGCCGAGTTCGAGCGCAACGGCGCCGACCTGGTCCTGCTCGACCTGATGCTGCCGGGGCTGTCCGGCATCGACGTGTGCCGCGCGCTGCGGCAGCGCTCGTCGGTGCCGGTGATCATGCTCACCGCCAAGGACAGCGAGGTCGACAAGGTCGTGGGGCTGGAGATCGGCGCCGACGACTACGTGACCAAGCCCTACTCCGGACGCGAGCTGCTGGCGCGGATCAAGGCCGTGCTGCGACGGCTCAGCGAGCCGGAGGACCTGATCCCCGCCACGGTGGAGGCCGGACCGGTGCGGATGGACGTCGAGCGGCACACGGTGAGCGTGTCGGGTGCCCCGGTCGCCCTGCCGCTGAAGGAGTTCGAGCTGCTGGAGATGCTGCTGCGCAACTCCGGACGGGTGCTCACCCGGGACAGCTGATCGACCGGGTCTGGGGCAGCGACTACGTCGGCGACACCAAGACCCTGGACGTGCACGTCAAGCGGCTGCGAGCCAAGATCGAGCCCGACCCGGGAACGCCGCGCTACATCGTCACGGTGCGCGGCCTGGGCTACAAGTTCGAGGCGCCCTGAGGGGCGGTCAGCGCTTGCCCTGGTTGGCGACGGCCTCGATCGCCTCGGCTGCGGCGGCCGGGTCGAGGTAGCGACCCCCGCGCTCGACCGGCTGGAGGTCGTCGTCCAGCTCGTAGAGCAGCGGGATGCCGGTCGGGATGTTGAGCCCCGCGATCGCGTCGTCGGCGATGCCGTCCAGCTGCTTGACCAGGGCGCGCAGGCTGTTGCCGTGCGCCGCCAGCAGGACCACCTGCCCGTCGCGCAGGTCCGGCACGATGCTGGACTCCCAGTAGGGCAGCATCCGCTCGACGACGTCCTTGAGGCACTCGGTCAGCGGCATCTGCTCGCCGGTCGCCAGGTAGCGGGGGTCCTGCGCCTGGCTGAACTCGCTGCCGGGCTCGATCGGTGGCGGCGGGGTGTCATAGCTGCGGCGCCAGAGCATGAACTGCTCGTCCCCATAGCGCTCGCGGGTGGCTGCCTTGTCCAGCCCCTGCAGGGCGCCGTAGTGGCGCTCGTTGAGCCGCCAGACTGCGCCGGACCGGGATCCAGTGCCGGTCGGCGACGTCCAGGGCGATGGTCGCCGTGCTGATCGCCCGGCGCAGCAGCGAGGTATGCAGCACGTCCGGCAGCAGGCCCTCGCGCAGCATCAGCTCACCGCCTCGCGCCGCCTCCCCGAGGCCCTTGTCCGACAACGGGACGTCCACCCACCCGGTGAACAGGTTCTTGGCGTTCCAGTCGCTCTCGCCGTGCCGCAGCAGGATCAGCGTGCTCATGCTCACCGAGTCTATGCAGAGCCCGGGTCCGCCGCGGCGCTGCCGGCCTCACCCGTCTCCAGCAGGTGCCGGAACGCCTCGAGGTTGGCCGTCGACTCGCCCCGGTCCAGTCGCCAGGCCCATTCGCGGCGCATCGCGGTGAGGAAGCCCAGTGCCAGCAGCTCGTCGAACGGGCCGTCGCTGGCGGCCAGCACCTCGCCCAGCAGCCGGTCGAGCGCGGCGGTGTCCAGCCCGGCCAGCGGGACGCGTCCGGTGAGGTAGACGTCCCCGGCCGCATCGACGGCATACGCCACGCTGCGCAGGCGCAGGTTGCGCCGCAGGAGCAGCCGGTAGACCTCCTCGTGCCGCTCGTCGGGATGTCGGATGACGAAGGCCTGCACAGACAGGTCACGGGCGCCGACGAGCAGCGAGCACACCGTGCGCAGCTTGTGCTCTCCCGGGAGGGTGAGGACCAGCTCCCCTGCGCGCGTGCCGTCCTCGACCGGGACCTCCAGCGTGGCCAGTGCGGCCCGCACGGACTCCAGGGCGGCCTGGTCGGTCACGGCACGAGGGCACGGGGGATGCCGCGCAGGGCCATCGCGTCGTCGATGCCCGCTGGCGTGTCCGTGCCGGAGTGGCGGGCCCGCAGGGCGAGCCCGTAGACCTGCTCGAGCCGGTCGACGGTGTGCTCCCAGGAGAACCGCTGGGCGTGGGCGACCCCCCGCTCGCCCAGCGCGGACCGCCGCTGCGGGTCGCCGACCAGCGACCCGAGCGCGTCGGCCCACGGTCCTGGCTCGTGCCCGGACACGAGCAGCCCCGCGTCGCCCACGGCGGTCGGCAGCCCGCCGACCCGGGCAGCGACCACGGGTGTGCCGCAGGCCAGCGCCTCGATCGCGACCAGCCCGAAGCTCTCGCTGTGGGACGGCATCGCGACGAGGTCTGCGGCGCGGTACCACTGGGCCAGGTCGACCCGGGAGACCGGCGGGGCGATCCGCAGCGCGGCAGACAGACCCACCTCGGCAGCCAGGTCCTGCAGCGCCTGCGGCCGACCCAGCCCGCTGCCGGACAGGCCTCCGAGCACCGCGACGACGAGCCGGTCGGCCAGGCTCGGGTCGCGGCGCACCAGCTCGGCGGCCGCCCGCACCAGCACGTCCGGTCCCTTGAGGGGCTGGATCCGGCCGACGAAGAGCAACAGCACTGCGTCCCGGGGGATGCCGACCGCGTCGCGGGCCGCGTCGCGGTCCCCGGGCCGGAACACCTCGAGGTCCACCCCCGGGGAGACGACCTGCACACGCTCCGGCGCCGCGTCATACAGCCGCACCAGCTGGTCGGCCTCGTCCTCGGTGTTGGCGACCAGCATGGAGGCGGCCTGGACGACCTGGGCCTCGCCGATCTCCCGACCGGGCGGCTCCGGGCTGTCCCCCTCGGCCAGCAGGGCGTTCTTGACCCTGGCCATCGTGTGCATCGTGTGGACCAGCGGCACGTCCCACCGGTCGGCGGCCAGCCAGCCGACCTGCCCGGAGAGCCAGTAGTGGCTGTGGACCAGGTCGTACCAGCGCTCCGGCCGGGCCGCCGCCACCCGCATCACGCCGGCAGCGAAGGCGCACAGCTGGCCGGGCAGGTCGTCCTTGCCCAGGCCCTCGAACGGGCCGGCGGGGATGTGGTGCACCAGCACCTGCGGCGCCAGACGCATCGTCTCCGGCAGGGACCCGTCGGTGGCCCGGGTGAAGATCTCCACCTCGGTGCCGCGCTGGGCCAGCCGCCGGGCAGTCTCGACGACATAGACGTTCAGACCGCCCGCGTCGCCCGTGCCCGGTCGGGCCAACGGCGAGGTGTGCACGCTGAGCATCGCGACCCGACCGGCGCGGTCGGGCGAGCGCTGCGCCCACCCTGCGGTCAACCCTGCCTCCTGCGTGCTCGTCGGCCCGCTGCGGACCGCCTCACATCCTCGCACGCGGCTCTAGGCTGGTCCGGTGAGCGGTCCGCGGTCCCGCCCTCTCGGCGTGGTCACCCGTGGCACCACCCATCCCAACCGCCTGCGGCGCGTCGACCGGTGGGTCGCCGCCACGTTGGGCGGCCTGCTGCGGGCCGCTGAGCTGCCGCCGGTCGTCGTCGACCTGGGCTATGGCGCCTCGCCGGTGACCGCGGTCGAGCTGCGCGAGCGGCTGGCGCAGGTGCGCGCCGACGTCGAGGTGGTGGGGCTCGAGATCGACCCGGCCCGGGTCAGCGCCGCCCAGCCGTATGCCGCGGAGCCGGGCCTGCGGTTTGCCCTCGGCGGCTTCGAGCTCCCGGTGCCACAGGGGCGGCCCGCGCTGGTGGTCCGGGCCTTCAACGTGCTGCGCCAGTATCCGAAGGAGTCGGTGCCCGACGCGTGGGCCCAGGTGGTGGCCCGTCTGTCCCCCGGCGGCGTGCTGGTGGAGGGCACCTGTGACGAGCTGGGCCGGCTGGCCAGCTGGGTGGACGTCGTGGCGGTGCCGGACGGACCGCCGACGCCGCGAGCGCTCACCCTGTCCTGGCATCTGCGCGGGCTGGAGCGGCCTTCGGTCGTGGCGGAGCGGCTGCCCAAGGTGCTGATCCACCACAACGTCCCCGGGCAGCCGGTGCACCGGCTGATGGCCGACCTCGACCGGGCCTGGTCCCGGGCCGCGCCCCAGGCGGCGTTCGGGACCAGGCAGCGCTTCCTGGTCACCGCCGCCGAGCTGCGCGACCGCGGCTGGCCGGTGCTGGGCGGGCCGGCGCGCTGGCGGCTGGGCGAGCTGGCCGTCGCCTGGCCCGCGGTCGCGCCTCAGCGGGAGTAGTCGTCGTGCAACCGCTCGATGTCGTCCTCGTCGAAGTGCCCGAAGCCGATCTCCAGCAGCGTGCCCGGCTCGGTGGTGGAGTTGCCGAGCCGGTGCAGCTGACCCACGCCGATCCAGACCAGCTCGCCCTCGGCGGCCGACCAGGTGCGGTCGTCGACGGTGATGTCGAGGTGCCCGGAAAGCACCTGCCACATCTCCGCACGCTGCTCGTGACGCTGCAGAGAGAGCCGCTGGCCGGGCTGCACCGTGATCGTCTTGACCGTCACCGGCTCGTTGGACGCGAGCTGCTGGAAGCTGCCCCACGGACGCTGCACGACGAAGACGTCGTCCCTGCGGTCGGTGACGGCGGGCTCGGGCAGTGGGCGCTGCGGGTCGGTCATCGAGGTCCTTCCGAGGTGGACGGGGCGGGGGTCACCACCGGCCGGGAGACCCACCGGCTCCGCGCCGGCCGCGCCCGACGGCTCTGACGGCCGGGCGGACGTCACTGAGATAGACGCCGGCGCCGACCACGGCCAGCAGGTTGAACAGGGTGAACGGGTTGGTATAGAAGACGAAGCCGACCAGCACGGCCAGTCCGGTGATCAGCAGCCAGACCGGCTTGGTCCGCTTGTCGGCGGCCACGAAGGCCTCGGCCCGGGTCAGCGCGCAGTCGACCAGGGCCCACAGCTGCAGGGCCAGGGCGGCCAGTCCCAGGAGCAGGACGATCCACCCCTGGGCGTCGTTGACACTCGGCAACATGGGGCACAGCCTAGTTCGCGCTCAGGAGTCGACGATCAGCGTGAACGGACCGTCGTTGACCAGCTCGACCTCCATCATCGCGCCGAACACGCCGGTGGCGACCACGAGGCCCCGTGCCCTGAGGTGGCTGACCACGCTGTCCACCAACGGCTCCGCGACGGCACCGGGCGCCGCGTCCGACCAGGTCGGCCGGCGGCCCTTGTCGCTGCGTCCGTACAGGGTGAACTGGCTGACGACGAGGACCGGCGCCCCGGCCGTGACCAGCGACTCCTCGTCGCGCAGGATGCGCAGCTCGGCGATCTTGCGGGCCAGCGTGACGGCCTGCGGCTCCGCGTCGCCATGGGTCACCGCGACCAGGGCGAGCAGCCCGGGAGCCGCGACCTGGCCGACGACGGCACCGTCGACGCGAACGCTGGCGCGGGTGACCCGCTGCAGCACGGCACGCATCAGGTGCCTAGACCCCGACCGACCGCAGCAGGCCCACGGGTGCGCCGTGGCCGAGCACGGGGGAGGTCTCCAGGGTCTCCAGGACCGCATCGGCGCATCCCAGCCTGCGCAGACCCGCGACCACCACGGCGGTCCGCGCTCGTGAGCCTCCGTCACCGATCTTGACGGCCAGCCCCCGGCCGTCGGCCAGTCCCACGGCGCAGTAGCCCTCGGCGCCGTCCTTGGCGACCAGCCCGGGGATCCCCTCGATCAAGGCTGTCACGTCGCGGCCGGTGCCGCCGAGCCACTGCGGGTGGAGCCGGATCGCCTCGGCCACCTGTCCCTCCGGGGTGTCCCTGCCGGCCGAGGCGATGCGCGCGAAGGCGCGGGCCACGCCGTGCGGGCTCACCGCCAGCACCGGGGCGCCGCAGCCGTCCACCCCGGTGGCGGCGATGGGCTCGCCGGTGAGCTCGGCCACGGTGTCGGCGATGGCGCGCTGGAGCGGGTGGTCCGGGTCGCGGTAGGTCGCGCCGTCCCAGCCCGCCGCGACGCAGGTCGCCAGCATCGCCGCATGCTTGCCGGAGCAGTTCTGGGCCAGGGAGCTCGGCGGCAGTCCCTCGGCCACCCAGCGCCGTCGCTCCGGCTCGTAGAGCGGCAGGTCGGCGGTGTTCTGCAGGTCGGCCTCGGACAGCCCCGACTCGTGCAGGATGCGCAGCGCGCCCTCACGGTGGAACGGCTCGCCGTTGTGGCTGGCGCAGGCCAGGGCCAACAGCTCGGGCGCCAGGTCGAGTCCGTGCCGCAGCATGGCCACGGCCTGCAGCGGCTTGCTGGACGAACGCGGGAAGGTCGGCGTGTGCACCGGGCCCACGGCGAGCAGCGTGGCTCCCGCGGCGGTGGCGGCGGCGACCAGACCGTGGTGCACGGACTCGACGAAGCCGGACCGCTCGACGACGGCGACGACCGGGGCCAGGGCCAGCCCGTCGACGAGGGGCAAGGATGAGGAGGTCTGGGCCGGGGTCACGGGCAGCCAGCCTAATGAGAACCGGGCCGCACCCCCTGGGGGGATGCGGCCCGGTGTCGTGGGGGTGGTCGACCCACCCGCTCAGCTGCTGGTCAGTCGCCGACCTTGGCAGCGGTGGCACCGGCGGTGTCGACCGCCTGGGCGACGACCTCGGCAGCCGCCGAGCCCGCGGTGGCGGCGGCCGATGCAGTCTCGGCGGCGCGGTTGCGCGCGGTGGTGACGGTCCGCTTGGCGGCCGGACCCGTGGCACCACTGGTGGCCGCCGTGCCGACCTTGCGGGGGCCGGTGCTCGACGACGTGGCGGTGGTCTTGCGGGTGCCGGACGTGGACTTCGCGGCGGTCGTGCCCTTGCCGGTCGTCGTGGACGTCGCGGTGGACGTGCGAGCGCTCGGGGTGGTCTTGGTGCTCTTGGTGCCCTTGGCGGTGGTGCCGGTGCTCGCCGTGCTCGTGGTGCTCTTGGCCGGCGAGGTCGTGGTCGCGGCCTTGCGGACCGGCCTGGTGCCCCGCGACTTCGTGGTCGAGGTCTTCGTCACGGTCGTCGCGGTCGAGCGGCTCGCGCCGCCGGCGATCACGTCGGAGGCGGCTGCAGCGGCCTCACGGCGACCGGTGGTGACGGTGGCCTTGGCGGCACGCTGGGTGTCAGAGGCACCGCGGCGCGCCGAGGTGACCAGGGCCATGCCCTGCTTGACGGCGGTGTCGACCTGAGCGATGAGCTCCTGGGTGGCGGCCTGCTTGCGCACGCGGCCGACCAGTCCCTGTCCGCGTTGCGCCAGACCGGCGTAGCCCTGGGCCAGCTGGCCGAAGCGGTCCATCGCCTCGCCGACGGCGGCGCCGGGGGCAGCCTCCACCTGCTTGGTCAGCTCGCCGGCCAGGGTGCCGACCTGGGTGCTGATCGTGTCGGGGCGCACGTGCTGGCCCCACTTCCAGGCCGCCTCACCGGCGGCGCGGACCTTCTCGACGACGACGTCGGTCAGCCCGACGACGGCGTAGACGGGGGTGGGGTCGCTGACGACCTTGCCTGCCTCGGCGCCGGCCTGGACGGTGGCGGCCTGGGCCTGCTGGGTCATCGCCTGGGCCTGCTGGCCGATCGCCTGGGCCTGGCGGCCGAGGTCGTCGGCCTGCCTGGTCAGCTGCTGGGTCGCCTCGTTGCGGAGGTTCTTGAGCGTGGTCATCGGGTCTCTCCTTCTGCAGCGGTGGCTGCGTGGGTGGTGGTGTCACGGATGGTGGATGCGGTGTCGCCGTCGCCGGCAGCGCCGACGAACGAGCGGTAGACGTCGAGCAGGACCTGGCGCTGCCGGTCGCTCAGCGCCGAGTCGGCCAGGACCGCGGTCACGACCTCGGGTGGCGCCTCTCGGTGCCGAGCCGTCGAGGAGTCGTCGAGGATGCCGGCCTGGACGTAGAGCTGCTCGGCCGAGATGCTCAGCCCCTTGGCCAGCTGCTGCAGGATCTCGGCGCTGGGCCGGCGCAGGCCGCGCTCGATCTGCGAGAGGTAGGGGTTGCTGATGCCGGCCGCCTTGGCCGCCTGGCGCAACGAGAGCTGCGCGGTCTCCCGCTGCTCGCGCAGGTAGCCGCCGAGGCTCGCGCCGGGGACGGGAAGCTTGCTCATGCCTCCAGTGTGCTTGCAACTGCTAGCACTAGTCAAGTTCTGCTAGCGCTCACGCACTGTGGTCTCGCTCACACCGGGGTTGACCTGCCCTGATCAGGTTCCCGCCAGGGCAGACAGTGTGCTAGCGGACCCGTCGCTCCTTGACCTGGAGCAGGTCCCGGGCAGCCTCGGCCCCCATCGGCGGCCGCTGCATCAGGGTGGCCAGGGCCGCGGCGCGGGTGACCAGCTGGGCGTTGTGCTCGACCGGGACGCCGCGAGCCAGCATGAGGTTGTCCTCCATGCCCACGCGCAGATGCCCGCCGGCCGCCAGCGCTGCGGCTGCGATGGGCAGGTGGGCCCGACCGATCCCGGTGGCCGACCAGCTGGTCACCTCCTCCGGGAGCGCCTGCACCCCGGCGACGAGGGCGGCGACCGTCCCCGGCATCCCGCCGGGCACGCCGGTGACGAAGTCGACGTGCACACGACCGCCATACGGCAGCCCGTGCTGGTCGAGCAGCCGGCGCAGGGCCGCCACGTGGCCCAGGTCGAAGAGCTCGAACTCGGGCACGACCTCACGCTCCTGCGCCTGGACGTAGAGCCTGCTCATGAACGGGTGCGGGTTGAGGAACACCTCGTCGCCGAAGTTGACCGTCCCGCAGGTCAGGCTGCATGAGTCGGGCTCGGCGTCGAGCACGGTCAGCCGAGCCTCCAGCGGGTCGTGCACCGAGCCGCCGGTGGACAGCTGGACGACCAGGTCCGTCGCCTCACGCAGTGCCTGCACCGTGTCGCGCAGCCGCACCGGGTCCAGGGTCGGCAGGTGCTGGTCGTCCCGCAGGTGCAGGTGGATCAGGGACGCGCCGGCCTGCTCGCAGGCGACCGCGGTCTCGACCAGCTCCTCCAGGGTCGTGGGCAGGGCCGGCACGTCCGCCTTGGCGGTCTCTGCACCCGTAGGGGCCACCGTGATGAGCGTCTGCGTCGCTGCCCGAACCATGGGCGGCATCCTCGCACTCCCCCTCAGGGTGCGACGACGACCGTCTGCGCGGCGCTGGCGTGGGAGGCCTGTGGGTCACCGGCCATCAGGGTGGCGTCGGGGTCGGTGCTGCGCTTGACGACCGCCAGCGCGATCGGTCCCTGCTCGTAGTGGCGGGCCACCGAGGTCAGCCGACCGACCACCCTGTCGCCGAGCGCGACCGCCGCCCCAGCCTCCGGAAGCGTGTGTCCCGAGCCGTCAAGGTGGAGGAAGACCAGCCGTCGCGGCGGTCGCCCGAGGTTGTGCACCCGCGCGATCGTCTCCTGGCCCCGGTAGCACCCCTTGTGCAGGTGGACGGCCGTCCGCAGCCAGTCCACCTCGTGGGCGATCGTGCGGTGGTCGGTCTCCAGGCCAGCTCGGGGGCGCCAGGCAGCGACCCGCAGCGCCTCGGCCGCCCAGGTGCCGGCCAGCGGCCGGTCCCCGATCCTTGCGGCCAGCTCCTCACGCGGGACGATCACCTCGCGCCAGGCGCGACCCAGGGCCGGGTGGCCCTCGATCGGGCCGTAGGCCGCGGTGTCCCCCACCGGGCCGGGCCACCGGTCGACCCAGGCAGGCGCCTCTCCGACGACCGACTCCGTGCCCACGGGTTCGCCGATCACGGCATACCCGGCGCTGACGTCGGTCACCTCGACCCGGAGCATGAACCGCATCGAGTCCAGCCACCGGGTCACCGGGAGGGCGTCCCCTGGCTCAGTGGTCAGCCACGTCGTCGTGCCGTCGTCCACCACGTGGAGCGCGTGCTCGATGTGGCCCTTGGGCGAGAGGATGAGCGTCTCTGCCGAGGTGTGCGGCGCCAGGTCGATGAGGTGCTGGCTGGTCAGCGAGTGCAGCCAGCTGCGCCGGTCGGCTCCGGTCACGGTGAGGACACCGCGGTGCGAGAGGTCGACGCAGGCCAGGCCCTCCTCGAGCAGCCGCTGCTCGCGGTGGGGGTCGCCATAGTGCGCGGCGACGCCCTCGTCTGCGCCGGTCGCGGCGACCGCGCCGGGGGCCAGGTCTGTGGCGTTGTGGGGCATCAGGGCTCCACGGTAAGCGACGTAGACTCCCCCCATGGCCAGCGGGCAGGAGCGGGGAGGGCGCGGGGGCGACCCGTCCGGGCGGGACGACGACCTCTTCGGCGACTCCGACGAGCGCTATGACGGGGACGAGGACGACGACGGGGAGCCAGAAGGGGAGGACGACGGAGCGCCCCCACCGCGGCGCCGTCGCCGCCTGCTGCGCACGGCAGTCGTCCTGGTCACCGTCGTGGTGCTGTTGGGCGTCGGCGCGGTCGCCGGCTATCTGGCCTTCCTCAACTACACCATCTCCGACAACATCGAGCACCAGCCGCTGCTGCCGGTGGCGGGGTCCACGATCGAGGCCGAGGACGGCGTCACCGTCACGGTCGCCCCGCCCCCCCGTCCACCCTCGGCAGGTGAGGCGCTCAACATCCTGGTCATCGGCTCGGACAGCCGTGACCTGTCCGTCGAGCGCGGCCGGTCGGACGTCATGGTGCTCATGCACATCGCCGACGAACGCGACCGCGTCGACCTGATCCACGTGCCCCGCGACCTCTTCGTCGACATCCCGGGCTATGGCAACAAGAACAAGATCAACGCCTCCTACTCCTTCGGCGGCATGCCCCTGCTGGTCGAGACGCTGCAGCCGCTGATCGGCGTGCCGATCGACCATGTGGTCATGGTCAACTTCGAGAGCTTCCAGGGGATGACCGACTCCATCGGCGGTGTCGACGTCAACGTCGCGGAGGCCAGCAGCGGCTTTCCGCAGGGCCTGATGCACATGGACGGCGAGACCGGACTGCGGTTCGTCCGCGAGCGCTATGCGCTGAGCCAAGGGGACATCTCGCGCGGCCAGCGCCAGCTGGCGTTCATCAAGGCCATCATGCTCAAGGCGCTGTCCCGCGACACGGTCACCAACCCGGTCACCCTGGCCTCGTTCGTCGACGCGGCGACCACCAACCTCATCGTCGACGACCAGTTCACCGTCGAGAAGATGCGGTCCGTCGGCTTCGCGATGCGCTCGGTGCGCGGCGACGACATCCACTTCCTCACCGCTCCGTGGAGCGGGATCGGCAGCGACTCCTTCGCCGGCTCGATCGTGCTGATGGCCCCGGAGCAGATGGGGGTGCTCCGAGAGCACCTGCAGAGCGACACCATGGAGGACTACGTCGACGAGGTGTCGCCGCGGGTCGGCTTCGGCTGAGCCCCGCGGGTCGGCTTCTGCTGAGCCTCTACTCCACGCGCTTGAGCTCGGCCGAGACGTGGCTGGTCAGCGGGACGTCCATGGCAGCCATGTCCATCACCCACATCAGGTTGGAGCTCACCAGGCCGTAGAGCCGGTGCCCCGCGGAGTAGGCCTTGGCGTGCGGCGACCGCACGACCGAGTCGGTCCGCAGCTCGATCCGCGCCGGCTCGGCGGTGCCGACATACATCTCGACGATGCCGGTGGGATGTGCCAGCAGCAGCTCCACCTCACCGTCGGGCAGCGGCCGCCAGAAGCCGACTTCGGTGCCTGATGGCTTGACCTTGGCGCCCTGCTCGTCCAGCAGCCAGGTCCGCGAGCTCCAGGACAGGAACGGCCGCCCGTCGTGCCGCACCTCGATCTCCTGCCCGAAGTTGCGCGACTCGATGGTCGGGTAGCCCACGACTCCCGCCCCCTCCCACCGGCCGATGAGCCAGGCCAGCGGGGCGAGCTCGGTGGGCAGGTCGGCGTCGAGGTGGAAGGCCACGGCACCGATCGTAGTCAGGTGATGATGTGCGCCACGGCATACGTCGGGATGCCGACGAGGAGCACCGAGGTGATCGCCGAGACCAGCCGTGGACGCAGGTGGGCCAGGGTCGGCAGCACCGAGAACACCGCGCGACTGGCGTGGCCTACCGCGCCGGCGGCGACCCCGACGAGCAGCAGCACGGGCCAGGAGACGGGGCTCCACGGGGCGAAGGCGACCGCGGCCAGCCCTCCGGCGATCATCGAGCCCGGGACCAGCCACGGCCGCAGCTGCTCCCAGCGACCCAGCACCTCGACCGCGGCTGCCACGGCACCGGCGGCGAGCGCGGCGACGACGAGCCAGGGGTCGAGCCGGGAGACCGGGACGAGCATCGTGCCCGAGGCGGTGACGGTCATGCCCAGGCAGACCGAGGAGACCGACTCCACCAGCCGGGGTCGGCCGTCACGACGGAGCAGCTGGTGGGCGAACGAGGCGATCAGCGAGCCGCCGGCGGCCACCGGCAGCCACGGGACGTCGAGCCCGTGGGCCGACCAGACCACCCCGGCGCACATCAGCACGGCGGCCACCCCGAGAACGGCGAAGCTGCCTCGAGGGCTGGGCAGGCCGAGCACTCCCGCCCACCCCCACGCGACCACGACGGCACAGGCCAGCACGCCCAGGGCCAGCACGCCCGGACCGCCGAGGGCTGCCAGCGCCAGCACGGCACTGACCGCGACGGAGGCCGCAGCGACCTGCCATGCGCCCGTCAGCACCGTGTGCCGCACGAGAGTGCGGGCGCTGAGGCGGTGCGAGGTCACGTGGTGCATCGTGCCACCCGGCGTGCCTGGACGCGCCACTATCCTCAACGATGTGGCCGACGTGGCGCTGCTCACGACAGGCGGTTCCCCCGGGGCCGTGGCCTCTGTGCTGCCCGCCTTGCAGCTGCTCGCGCACCGGCTCACCGTGTTCGACCTCGACCCTTCGGCCCTGCTCCGTGTGCCGGACCCGGCAGTGGTGCTGGTCGATGCGACCCGCAACCTCGTCGCGGCCCGCGCCACGGTCCGCACCCTGGCCACGATGGGCCTGCCCAGCCCGGTGATCGCCGTCTTCGCCGAGGGCGGCCTCACCGTGCTCGACGACCAGTGGCCCGTCGACGACATCGTGCTGCGCGACGCCGGACCCGCGGAGGTGGACGCCCGCGTGAAGCTGGCGGTGCGGCGAGAGTCGGCCGGCCCGACCGCGGCCACCCCTGCCGCGGTCGCCGGGCCGATCAGGGTCGCCGATGTCGTGGTCGACGAGGCCGGCTGGTCGGTGCGTGCCGGCGGTCGACCGCTCGACCTGACCTACAAGGAGTTCGAGCTGCTCAAGTACCTGGTGCAGAACCCCGGGCGCGTGGTCACCCGCGAGGTGCTGCTGCAGGAGGTCTGGGGGATGGACTACTACGGCGGGACTCGCACCGTCGACGTCCACGTGCGGCGCCTGCGCGCCAAGCTCGGGCCGGAGCGCGAGTCGCTGATCGGCACCATCCGCAACGTGGGCTACCGGTTCGCCGGGCCGCGTGGCTCGGACTCCGGCTCGGCGCTCGGCGGCTGAGCCGGGCCGTGCGCCGGGCGGGATGGTGGAATGGCCCGATGGGACCAGCGACGGTGACCGGCAACCTGGATCCTGCGACGTCCGCGGAGGTGCTGGCCCTGGCAGTGCGGGCGGCGGCACAGGACGGCGTGCGACCGCTGTCCGAGCAGACCGTGCTCGACCTGCGGCGGCTGGGGTCTGCGGACGGTTCGGACGCCGGTGAGGACGCCGAGGCCTCGACCACCCACCTGGTGGTCCCCGCCGAGACGACCGGGCCGGTGCCCCACGTCACCGCCTACGCCCACGTCACGCACGGCCAGCCGCCCTCCGCCGAGCTGGTCGTCGACCCGGCGTCACGACGCCAGGGACGCGGCCGTGCCCTGCTCACCCAGCTGCTCCGGCAGTGGCCGTCGATCCGGGTCTGGGCCCACGGCGACCTGGAGCCGGCCCGGCGGCTGGCCGCCGGGGCAGGACTGCGCCCCGTGCGTGACCTGTGGTCGATGAGCCGGCCGCTGCGTGGGGAGTGGGCCGACCTGCCCGTCGGCTCCGCTGCCCGAGGGCTTTGCCGTGCGACCCTTCCGCGTCGGCAGTGACGAGCAGTCCTGGCTCGAGGTCAACCGCACCTCCTTCGCCGACCACCCCGAGCAGGCCCACGTCACGCTGGCCGACCTGCGCGAGCGGATGGCCGAGCCCTGGTTCGACCCCTCGGGGTTCCTCGTCGTCGAGGACCAGCGGGCCGGCCCGCCCAGGATGGCTGCCTTCCACTGGACCAAGGTGGAGACCGGACAGGCCGTCCCCACCGTCGGGGAGGTGTATGTCGTGGGGGTCCACCCGGACTACCAGGGACAGGGACTGGGGACGGCCACCACGGTGCTCGGCCTGGAGCACCTGCGGGGACGGGGTCTGGGCACGGTCACCCTCTATGTCGACGGCGACAACACCGCCGCCATCGCCACCTACCACCGGCTCGGCTTCGAGCGCTCGGCCGTGGACGTGATGTACGCCGCCGCCGCGCCCGCGGTGGCACTATGACGTCATGACCTCGAGCAGCCCGACGATCTCGCGCGCCGGTGACCGCGGGAGCGAGGGGCCCGACGTCGTGGAGTCCGCCTCGGTGGTGCCGCTGCCGACGATCCGGCCGCAGCGGCCCCGCGGCGCCAACGGGCGGTTCATCCGCGACCCCGAGCACCCCGACCTGCCGAGCGACCGTTTCCTGGATCGCGAGGTGTCCTGGCTGCAGTTCAACGAGCGCGTCCTCCAGCTCGCGGCAGACCCCGCCGTCCCGTTGCTGGAGCGAGCCCGGTTCCTGGCCATCTTCGCCGGCAACCTCGACGAGTTCTTCATGGTGCGGGTCGCCGGGCTCAAGCGACGGATCGCCACCGGCATCGCCACCCGGTCGGCCTCCGGGCTGGAGCCGCGGGAGGTGCTCGAGGAGATCTCCGTCGGCGCGCACGACCTGATGGCCCAGCACGCCGCGATGTTCGCCGACGTCGTCGGTCCGGCCCTGGAGCGGGAGCAGATCACCGTCGCCCGGTGGGAGGAGCTGACCGAGGCGGAGCAGGAGCACCTCGGGGAGCTGTTCCGGCGTCGCGTCTATCCGGTGCTCACCCCGCTGGCGGTCGACCCGGCCCACCCGTTCCCCTACATCAGCGGTCTCTCGCTCAACCTCGCCGTCATCCTCATCCATCCCAGCACGCGGCGCGAGCACTTCGCCCGGGTCAAGGTGCCACCGCTGCTGCCCCGCTTCATCCGGCTGCCCGGCGAGAGCGACCTGTATGCCGACCGGTTCGTCCTGCTGGAGGAGGTGATCGCCGCCCACCTCGACCGGTTGTTCCCGGGGATGGAGGTGCACGAGACCTTCACCTTCCGGGTCACCCGCAACGAGGACCTCGAGGTCGAGGAGGACGACGCCGAGAACCTGCTCACCGCCCTGGAGCGCGAGCTGACCCGTCGCCGCTTCGGACCGCCGGTCCGGCTCGAGGTCGAGGACGACATGGACGACCACGTCCTCGACCTGCTCACCCGCGAGCTGCGAGTGCACGCCAACGAGGTCTACCGGCTGCCGTCGCCCCTCGACCTGTCCTCGCTGCACACGCTGGCCGACCTGGACCGCACCGAGCTGCGGTTCCCGCCGTTCGTGCCCAAGACCCACCCCGAGCTGGCGCCGGTCGAGCGCGCGATGCCCAGCGACGTGCTCGGTGAGATGAGCCAGCGGGACATCCTGCTGCACCACCCCTACGACTCGTTCGCCACCTCCGTGCAGGCGTTCATCGAGCAGGCGGCCGCCGACCCACACGTGCTGGCGATCAAGCAGACCCTCTACCGCACCAGCGGCGACAGCCCGGTCATCGACGCCCTCATCGAGGCGGCCGCCGCAGAGAAGCAGGTGCTGGCGGTCGTGGAGATCAAGGCCCGGTTCGATGAGGAGAACAACATCTCCTGGGCGCGCAAGCTCGAGCAGGCCGGTGTGCACGTCGTCTACGGCATGGTGGGCCTGAAGACCCACGCCAAGCTCGCGCTGGTGGTCCGCGAGGAGTCCGGGACGCTGCGCCGCTACTGCCACGTCGGCACCGGCAACTACAACCCCAAGACCGCCCGGCAGTATGAGGACCTGGGGCTGCTCACCTGCGACGACGCCATCGGTGAGGACCTGACCCGGTTGTTCAACCAGCTCTCCGGGATGGCCCCCAAGGCCAAGTTCAAGCGGCTCCTCGTCGCGCCCCGCTCGGTCCGCGACGGGTTGCTCGAGCACATCGCCGACGAGGCCGAGCGCGGGCCGGACGGGCTGATCCAGCTCAAGGTCAACTCGATCGTCGACGAGCGCCTGATCGACGCGCTCTACCTCGCCTCCCAGGAGGGCGCTCAGGTCGACCTGTGGGTCCGCGGCATCTGCGCCGCACGCCCCGGCGTCCCCGGCTTGTCCGAGACGTTGCGGGTGCACTCGATCCTGGGCCGGTTCCTGGAGCACTCGCGGGTGTTCGCCTTCGGCGGCGGTGGCGAGCCCACCGTCTATCTCGGCTCGGCCGACCTGATGCACCGCAACCTCGACCGCCGGGTCGAGGCGCTGGTGCCGGTGTCGGACCCGCAGCAGGTCAAGCGGCTGATGAAGCTGCTGGAGCGCGGGATGGATCCCGAGGTGGCGCACTGGGCGCTGCAGTCCGACGGTCGGTGGCTGCGGCGCCACCTGAACGAGGAGGGCGAGCCGCTGGAGGACCTGCAGGCGGCACTGATCAGCAGCTACGCCGCCCGCAAACGTCCCGGACGCCGTCGCTAGGGCCGCGATGACCCTGCCCACCCGTGGACCAGTCCTGGTCCGGGCGGCCGGTGTGCTGCCGTTCCGCCATACCCCCCAGGGACTCGAGGTCGCCCTGGTCCACCGGCCCCGCTACGCGGACTGGTCATGGGCCAAGGGCAAGCTCGACCGCGGTGAGGACTTCGCGACCGCGGCAGCACGGGAGTGCCTGGAGGAGACCGGCCTGCAGGTGCGGCTCGGTGTGCCCCTGCCGACCTCGGCCTACCTGTTGACCAGCCGCGGCTCCGCGGTGCGTCCCATCGTCAAGCAGGTGCGCTACTGGGCCGGCACGCCGATCGGCGGTCACGGACGCCTGGAGCACGAGATCGACGAGGTGGCCTGGCTGACCGTCGAGGAGGCAGCCGCGCGGCTCAGCTATGACCGCGACCGCGAGCAGCTGCGCGCGCTCGTCGCGGCCGACACGCTGGGACTGCTCCGCGCGTGGCCGTTGGTGATCCTGCGACACGCCAAGGCCGAGCCACGCGGTGCCTGGCGCCACCAGGACGACCAGCAGCGACCCCTCACGGCGGTCGGCCGGCGGCGCGCCGAGCGGCTGCGCGAGGTGCTCGCGGCCTACACACCGACGCGGCTGGTCACCTCGCCGTCGGTGCGCTGCCGGGACACCCTGGCCCCGTATGCCGCGGCGGCCGGCCTGCGCCTGCCGACCAAGCAGGGCCTGTCCGAGGAGGGCTATGCCGCCCGGCCCGAGCGGGCCTCGCGACACCTCGGCCGGCTGCTGGAGCGGGCCGAGCCCGCAGCGATCTGCACGCACGGGCCGGTCCTGCCCGAGCTGCTGGAGTCGCTGGCCCGGCGGGGGGCCGACAAGGTCGTCTCCCGAGGGCTGCGCCGGCTGGTGGCGGCCAACCTGGACAAGGGCGAGGCACTGGCCTGCCTCGTCGACGGCTCAGGAGAGGCCGCGCAGGTGATCCACATCGAGCGCCACCGGCCACCCCGTGGCTGACCGGGGTTTGTCCGGTCTGCCCGGAGAGTCCCGCGTCGGCCGCCCGGCTCAGCCGAAGCGGCCGGAGATGTAGTCCTCGGTGGCCGAGATCGCCGGGTTGCTGAAGATCTTCTGCGTGTCGTCCATCTCGATGAGCCGACCCGGCTTGCCGGTCGCCTCGAGGTTGAAGAAGCCGGTCCGGTCGGACACCCGGGCCGCCTGCTGCATGTTGTGCGTGACGATGACCACGGTGTAGTCGGCCTTCAGCTCGTTGATCAGGTCCTCGATCGCCAGGGTGGAGATCGGGTCCAGCGCCGAGCACGGCTCGTCCATGAGGATCACCTCGGGCTGCACCGCGATGGCGCGGGCGATGCAGAGCCGCTGCTGCTGCCCGCCCGACAGCCCGGAGCCGGGCTTGTCCAGACGGTCCTTGACCTCGTTCCACAGGTTGGCCGAGCGCAGCGCCTGCTCGGCCAGCTCCTCGCCCGCCGCCTTGCTCACCCGCTTGCTGTTGAGCCGCACGCCGGCCAGCACGTTCTCCTTGATCGACATGGTCGGGAAGGGG
The DNA here is from genome assembly GCA_963781115.1 of uncultured Actinomycetota bacterium. Lineage (GTDB taxonomy): Bacteria > Actinomycetota > Actinomycetes > Actinomycetales > Dermatophilaceae > Ornithinicoccus. Next base: position 274,148 of record CAWADV010000003.1, on the reverse strand, counting down.
TTGGGCCGCTGGAACACCATGCCGACCTCGCGGCGTACGTCCACGGGGTCCACCCCCCGGCCGTAGAGGTCGGCGCCGTCCATCAGGACCTGCCCCTCGACCCGGGCTCCGGGGATCACCTCGTGCATCCGGTTGAGGGTGCGCAGCACGGTGGACTTGCCGCACCCCGACGGTCCGATGAAGGCGGTGACCGAGCGGGGTTCGACGGTCATCGTCACGCCCTGCACGGCCTGGAAGGCTCCGTAGTAGATGTCGAGGTCGGTGACGTCGATGCGTTTGGACATGTCTCTTCTCCGGGTGGGGCTCAGCGGCCGGACTGGGGGGCGAACAGGCGGGCGACCAGCCGGGCGGCGAGGTTGAGCAGGACGACGAGCAGGACCAGCAACAGGGCCGCGGCCCAGGCGCGCTCCAGGCTGGGGTCGCGGACGCCGGGGTTCAGCGGCGAGCGGAAGAGCTGGTAGGCGTACAGCGACAAGGTGTTCATCGGGCCCTCGCCCGGGTTGAGGTTGAGGTAGCGCGCGCCGCCGACCGCGACCAGCACCGGGGCGGTCTCGCCGATCACCCGGGCGACCGCCAAGGTGATGCCGGAGGCCAGCCCGGAGATCGCCGTCGGCAGGACCACCTTGACGATGGTGCGCCACTGGGGAACCCCGAGGGCGTAGGCCGCTTCACGCAGCTCGTTGGGGACGATCCGCAGCATCTCCTCGCTGTTGCGGACGACCGTGGGGATCATCAGGACCGACAGGGCGACCGCGCCGGCCATGGCGTCCTTGGTCCCGATGCCGAACAGCACCCCCCACAGCGCGAAGGCGAACAGCCCGGCGACGATCGAGGGGACCCCGGTCATCACGTCGACCAGGAAGCGGACCACCCGGGCGAACACGTTCTGGCGGCCGTACTCCACCAGGTAGATCGCGGTGAACAGCCCGACCGGCACCGAGATCACGGTGGCCAGCCCGGTGACGATGACGGTGCCGAGGATCGCGTGGTAGACGCCTCCGACGAACGGTCCCTGCCCGTCGGCGTAGCGCTGGTCGAACAAGCCGGTGACGCCGTTCATCGTGGTCGTGAGGAACTGCACCGACGCTGCGCGTGCCGCGCCCTCGGTGACGACCGTCCACAACAGCGCGACGAGCGGGGTCAGGGCCAGCAGGAACGCGCCATACATCAGCGCCCGCATCACCTGGTCGGTGGCCACCCGGCTGCCGGCCACGACGCGGTAGACCGCCCAGACCGCTGCCACGTGCACGACGAAGGCGGTGAGCACCACGGGCAGGACGTGCCAGCCCAGCGCCAGCCGGACGACGATCGCTGCCACCACGCCCAGACCCAGCGCCGCGCCGGCATACCAGCGGGGAGCAGGGTTGACCGGGGAGGGGACCACGCCGCTGCGCCGGTCGAGCCGGTGCCCGGAGACCGCAGCCCTGGGGGGCTCGACGGGGCGCTCGACCTGGGTGCTCATCCGTTGGCTCCGGAGAACTCCGCGCGCCGGTCCACGATGTAGCGGGCGAGGAGGTTGACGGCCAGGGTGATCGCGAAGAGCACCAGCCCGGCCCCGACCAGCTCGGACAGGCGCAGTCCCGAGGCCTCGGGGAAGTTGAGGGCGATCTCCGCGGGGATCGTCGAGTTGCCGGTGCCGATGAGGTTCCAGGTGAACGACCCCGTCGACAGGATGACCGCGACCGCCATCGTCTCCCCCAGGGCGCGCCCCAGCCCGAGCATCGTGCCGCCGATCACGCCGGGCAGGCCGAACGGGATGACCGCGGTGCGGATCATCTCCCACTGGGTGGCACCCAGCGCCAGCGCCGCCTCCTCCTGCAGGCGCGGGGTCTGCAGGAAGACCTCGCGAGAGACCGAGGTGATGATCGGCAGGATCATCACGGCCAGCACGACCGCGGCCGTGAGCAGGGTCCGCCCGGTCGCCGAGCCGTCGGCGAAGAACGGCAGGAAGCCCAGCGTGTCCTCCAGCCAGCCGAAGATCGGCGACATCTGCGGGGCCAGGACGAAGGCACCCCACATGCCGAACACGACGCTCGGCACGGCGGCGAGCAGGTCGACGACGAAGCCGATGAAGGTGCCCAGCCGCGGCGCGGCGTAGTGCGAGACGAACAGCGCGATGCCGATGGCGACGGGAGTGGCCAGCACCATCGCGATGACCGAGGCCACCACCGTCCCGAAGACCAGCGGCCAGATGTAGCTGCCGAAGCCCTCGCCCCCGGAGACCTTCGTGGGGTCTGCCGAGAGCAGCGGGAGCGCCTCGACGACGAGGAACACCGCGACCCCGGCCAGGATCACCAGGATGAGCGCCGCGGAGGCGGTGGAGACTCCGGCGAACACGGTGTCACCGCGCCGTCGCACGGGTCGGGCGGCCGCGGCCCGCGAGCCCGTCGTGGGCTCGCGGACCGTCAGGCTCGGGTCGTGGGGGGTCATCCGGGTCAGCGGTCGAAAGGTCCGGTCGCTCAGCCGGCCTGGATCAGCGCGATCGAGGAGGTGATCTGCGAGCGCAGGTCATCGGAGATCGGGGCCGAGCCGGCCGCGTCGGCGGCTGCTGACTGGCCCTCAGGGCTGCTGACGTAGGTCAGGAAGTCCTTGACCAGCGCCGCGGTGGCCGGGTCGTCGTAGGAGGTGCAGACGATGTGGTAGCTGACCAGCACGATCGGGTAGGCGCCCGAGGCCGTCGTGTCGCGAGCCAGCTCCAGGGCCAGGTCGCCCTCCGTGCCGGTGTCGGCCGGGCTGGAGGCGTCCACGACGGCGGCCGCCGCCTCGGGGCTGTAGGCGACGAAGTCCTCGCCCACGCCGATCGACGCCGTGCTCAGCGTGCCGACGGCCGAGGCGTCGGCATAGCCGATGGTGCCCTCGGTGCTGCCGACGACCTCGATCACGCCGGTTGTCTGCGCGGCGGCCTCCTGGCCCTCGACGGGCCAGGCGTCCGAGGGCTCGTGCGGCCAGGCGTCGGGCGCCGCCGCCGTGAGGTACTCCATGACGTTCTCGGTGGTGCCCGACTCGTCGGAGCGGTGGACCACGGTGATCTCGGTGTCCGGCAGCTCGACGCCGGCGTTGTCCGCGCTGATGGCGGGGTCGTTCCAGCTGGTGATCTGGCCGTTGAAGATGCCGGCCAGCACGTCCGGCGCGAGGTTGAGCGCGTCGACGCCGGGCAGGTTGTAGGGGATCGCGATCGGGGAGATGTAGACCGGGAAGTGCAGGGCACCGCCGGGTCCGCAGACCTCGATGACCGCAGCACGCTCCTCCTCGTCCAGGAAGGCATCCGAGCCGATGTAGGCGGAGGCACCGGAGAGCAGGTTGTCCCGGCCGGCGCCGGAGCCGATCGCCTCGTAGTTGACGGTCACGCCCGGCTGGACGCCCTGGTAGCCGGCGATCCAGGCGGTCATCGCCGACTCCTGCGAGCTGGCGCCGGAGGCGGACAGGCTGCCCGAGAGCGCCTCGCCGCTGGCAGTGGCCTGGTCGCTGGGGGTCCCGGGCTCGCCGGCGGAGGAGGGGGTGGTGAGCACGGGGTCGCCGCCGCACGCGGCGAGAGCCAGCGTGGCGGTCATCGCCACGGCGGCGGTGGTGCCCAAACGGTGCAGCTTCACGGGTGTACCTCTCTGCTGTCTGGAGAAGACAAAGAAATCTGGGCAGCGACCCGCGGTCCGCGGCGTCCTGCGTGCTGAGACCGGCGACAGTGCCGACGTGGGCACGCTAGGGAGCCGACATGTCTCCGGTGGTGGCGACGCGTGAACGGTGCGTGAACGAGGCCTGAACCCCCCGCCGGGCCGCTCCGGGCCCGCGCTGGCAGGCCGGCAGTCTCAGAACAGGTGCAGCACCAGGTAGGTCGCCGCGGCGACCAGGCCTGCACCGGGGAAGGTGAGCACCCAGGCGCCGACGATGTTCTTGGCCACACCCCAGCGCACAGCCGAGATCCGGCGAGTGGCGCCGACCCCCATGATCGCCGAGGTGATCGTGTGCGTGGTCGAGATCGGGGCATGGAAGGTGAGCCCCGCGACATACAGGATGGTGGCGGCGGTGGACTCGGCCGCGAAGCCCTGCGGCGGGTCGAGGTCGATGATCCGCCGGCCCAGGGTGCGCATGATCCGCCAGCCGCCGGCATAGGTGCCGGCCGAGATGACCAGGGCCGAGCTGATCGTCACCCAGAGCGGGATCGAGTCGCCGGTGTGGTAGCCGCCGACGACCAGCGCCAGCACGACGATGCCCATCGTCTTGGCGGCGTCCTGCAGCCCGTGGCCCAGGGCCATCGCGGCGGCCGAGGCGGTCTGCGCGACGCGGAAGTCGCGGGAGGCCTTGCCCGGGTGCGCGCGGCGGAAGATCCACAGGATGGCCGTCATCACCAGATAGCCCAGGACCAGCCCGACGAGCGGCGACAGGACCATCGGGATGAGGATCTTGGTGAGGATGCCGTTCCACAGGACCGTGGTCCCCGCCGCCATCGAGGCGCCTGCCATTCCGCCGATGAGCGCGTGCGAGGACGACGACGGCAGACCGAACCACCAGGTCAGCAGGTTCCACGCGATCGCCCCGACCAGGGCGGCCGCCACGATCTGCAGGCCCTGGATGCCCGCCGGGGGGTCGATGATGCCCGACCCGACGGTCTGTGCCACTCCGGTGCCGAGGAACGCCCCGACCAGGTTGAAGAAGGCCGCCATCGCCAGCGCGATCCGCGGGGTCAGCGCCCGGGTGGAGACCGAGGTCGCGATCGCGTTGGCCGCGTCGTGGAAGCCGTTGGTGTAGTTGAACCCCATCGCCAACAGGACGACGAGGACGACCGGGAGCAGGTCCACGCCGCTCAGGACTCCTTGACCGCGATGCTCTCGACGGTGTTGGCCACCGTCTCGAACGCGTCAGCAGCCGACTCCAGCTCGTCGATCACCGCCTTGAGCCTGATGATGTCGACGGCCTTGTGCTTGCCGGTGAACAGGTCGGCGGTCATCCGCCGGTAGGCCTGGTCGGCCTCGTTCTCCAGGCGGTTGATCTCGATCCAGTACTCCTGCAGGTCGCGCATCGAGCGCAGCCGCGGCATCGCTGCTGCCGTGAGCTCGGCCATCCGGACGATCACGTCGAGCTGCCCGTCGACACCGTCCGGCAGCTCCCTGACGCCATAGAGCACGACGATGTCCAGGGTCGCCTCGATGTGGTCCAGACAGTCGTCGAGCCGAGAGGCCAGGGCATAGATGTCGTCGCGGTCGAAGGGGGTGATGAAGGAGGTGTTGGCGGCGTGCATGACCTGGTGGGTGGCGTGGTCGCCGTCGTGCTCGATGTCCTTCATCTGGGCCAGGGCAGCCTCGCGCTCGGCGGGCTCCATCCCGAGCACCTCGCGGAGCAGGACGGCGCCACGCACGATGTGGCTGGCCGAGGTGGCGAAGAGGTCGTAGAACGCAGTGTTCTGAGGGGTGATCCTGAAGCGCACGGCAGAGCTCTCTTCGGGGCGGGGGCGGGGAGTCGCGCGAACGATCGTCGGGGCGTGCCGACTCTAGCCGGAAACCTGGCGTTGTCCGACTGTTCACGCGCAGGACCGAGATGCGGAGGTGGTGAGTGCCGGACCGGGAGCGCCTCACGGCGCACAGCCGCTCGTAGCGGCGCGTATTGGGACCCGGGGCTGCCGCGGCCCGGCACTCACCATCGGACAGCCTACCCGGGCCGGGCTCTCCGGCACCCTGGCGAGGCCTCAGACCAGGTCGCCCCGACGCCAGAGCGCCGCGCAGGCGCGCAGGTCGGCACTGGTGCGCTGCAGGCGGGCGGCACGGCGTCCCTGCTCTCCGTCGACGTCGCTGTCGGCGGCGTCCGGGTCGCCCAGTCCCACGGCCACGACGTGGGCGAACGCGGCCGCACGCTCCAGGGCGATCGCCAGGTCCCCCTCGTAGATGCCGGTGAGGATGGCGGCGGTGAGGGCGCGCAGGTCCTCCGGGCCAGGGGGCTCGGCGACACCCGCCACGACGCGGTCGACCTCGGCGTGCGCCGACCCGGCCGTGAAGGCCCGCCCGACCTCGGCGGGGCGGCGCTGCACCCACTCGTGCAGGAGGTAGAGCCGCCACAGCGCGCCGGGCAGCGAGCGCGCCGGGAGGTCGGCCCACATCTGCGCGACCGTGGCCAGGCCGAGCTGGCGGACCAGGTCGACGAGCCGGGCGGTGACCTCCGGGTCGCCGGTCGCCCGGCCCCGTCCGACCACCAGGGCGGCGGTGCGGTGGGCACGGTCGGTGACCTCGGCCGGGTCGAGCTCGGAGCCGGCCACCTCCAGGCGCAGCGGGTCCAGGAGCGCCGGGCGGTGAGCGATTCGGGGGTGGTGCCGCACCCACTGACCCTACGCCGCCGACGTATCACCGGGGTGTCGAACGGCTCCTGTTCGCTGACGCCCTCTCGGAGGTTGCCCGCTTCCAGGCGTCACCCCGGTCCGTCTGACCGGGCGAGAAGGAGAGAGAGACATGAAAACTCGGGGACATTCCCGCAGGCGCGCGGTGCTGGCCACCGCTGCCGCGTCCGCCATCGCCGTCGTCGGCACCGGCTTCACGCCCGCCAGCGCGGCGACGCTGGGCGACTACACCATCACGGGGGTGCAGTTCGTCAACGACGACTGCTCCCGCAACGAGTACGCGATCGACGCTGCGATCACCGGCACCACCGACGACGTCGGTGGCTTCGACCGCGTCCGCTTCGAGGTCTGGGACGACGGCACCAAGAAGGACAGCCGGGTCCTGGAGGTCGAGGTCGGTCAGACTCGCGAGCTGCACGCCTTCCTGTCCTTCGTCGGCCTGTACGGCCTGGGGGCGCCTGGCGTGGGAATCGTCATCAGTGACATCGACGCGGGGGGCAACGACCTGGGGTACCTGGAGGTCGTCGACCCGTACTACCCCGAAGACGTCGACGGCCCGTGCACCTTCGACGTGGAGCGGATCGGCGGTCCGGACCGGATCCACACCGCTGCCATGTTGTCGGAGCAGAAGTTCGTCGCGGCCGACACCGTGATCATCGCCACCTCCACCAAGTACCCCGACGCCCTGGCCGCTGCGCCGTGGGCTGCTCAGCTCGGCGGACCGCTGCTGCTCTCGGCGACGGCCCACCTGTCGGCACCCGCCGCTGCCGAGCTGACCCGGCTGATGCCGGAGCAGGTGATCATCGTCGGTGGCTACAGCTCGATCAGCCAGACGGTCCAGGACGAGGTCGATGCGCTGCTTCCGGGCGCGTCGGTCCTGCGCTACGGCGGTCCCGACCGCTATGCCACCTCGGCGATGATCGCTGACGAGGTCGTGCAGGACAGCTCCGCCGAGGTCTTCGTGGCCTCGGGCCAGGGCTTCCCGGACGCCCTGGTGCTCAGCGCCCTGGCAGCCCGGCACAGCGCACCGCTCGTGCTGGTCAAGCAGGACGAGGTCCCGGCGGCCACCGCCGCGGTCCTGGCCGGCATGTCCTACGACGACGTGTATGCCGCCGGCGGCACGTCGGTCATCTCCGACGCCGTGCTCGACGAGGTTGCCGGAGGTCCGACCTGGACCCGCTACTCCGGAGCCGACCGCTATGCCACGGCGGCCAAGGTCCTGGAGCAGTTCCCGGCCGAGGGCAAGGTGCTGGTCGCCACCGGCGAGAAGTTCCCGGACAGCCTGACGGCCGTCCCGGTCGCCGCACGGACCGGCGCGGGCATCGCGCTCACCCGGCCCGACGTCCTGCCCCCGCTGGTGAAGACCGAGATCGAGCGGCTGGTCACCGGCTTCTCCTTCCCGCTCATCACCATCGTCGGCGGCGTGACCTCGGTCTACCCGTCGGTGCAGACCGAGCTGGAGACCCTCGTCGGAGCACTGGGCTCGCCGACCACGCGGCCGGCGGGAACGCTGACCACGCAGAACATCCCCGACAGCGTCCTGCGGGACTGATCGGGCAGCACACCACTGAGACCGGCTCTCGGTGACCGCGTCCGGCGTGGCAGCCACTGGCTGTCACGCCGGACGTCTGTGCGCCCGGTGGCGGTCTGCCCTCCACGATCCGACAGGGGGGACGGCCTAGTCGGACAGCAGGACGACGCAGCTGTGCGGGCCCAGGCGCACGGAGTCTGGGTCCGTGCTCCAGGTCGCCTCGCCCCAGCGCGCCAGCAGCCGTGGCTGCGCGCCCAGGCCGGCGACACCACCGCCCTCAGCACCCTGGGCCAGGGTGACCTGCTGCTCCGTGGCTGTGGTGTTGGCTGCCACCAGCAGCCGGCCGCGCTGCACGAGCACGGTGCCACCCGGCCGCGAGTCGGTGGTGAGCGCAGCGACGTCATACCGCACCTGCCCGGCCCCCAACGGCAGGTCCAGCACCTCGGGGACCTCGCGGCGCAGCCGGAGCAGCTGGCGGTACCAGTCGAGCAGCGCCGCGTGCTCGCCCTGACCGACCTCGGCCCAGCGCAGCCGGGAGGCCCGCACGGTGCCCTCGTCCTGAGGGTCGGGGACCTCGCCGGCCCAGCCGTGCTCGGCGAACTCGGCCGAGCGCCCCTCCCGGATCGAGGCGACCAGCTCCGGCTCGCTGTGGTCGGTGAAGAACTGCCACGGCGTCGAGGCGCCCCACTCCTCCCCCATGAACAGCATCGGGGTGTAGGGCGAGGTGAGCAGGAGCGCAGCCCCGATCGCCGCGGTGCCCGTCGGCAGGGCATGGCCGATCCGGTCCCCGCCCGCGCGGTTGCCGATCTGGTCGTGCGTCTGCAGCGAGGCCACGAAGCGCCACCCGGGGGTCAGCGCCGGGTCGACGGCCCGGCCGTGCCGGCGGCCGCGGAAGGTGGAGAAGGTGCCGTCGTGGAAGAACGGGGTGCTGCCCAGCACCTTGGGCACCGCACGCGGGTCGGCGAAGTCGGCGTAGTAGCCGTCCGCCTCCCCCGTGAGCAGCGCGTGCAGGGCGTGGTGGACGTCGTCGGCCCACTGCCCGTGCAGGCCCAGGCCACCGGCGCCGCCGTCGCCTCGCGGGGCGACGGTCGCGGGGTCGTTGCGGTCGGACTCGGCGACCACGGTCCGGGGGATGCCGGTCTGCTCGGTCATCTGGTCGGCGAGCGCGGCGATCTCCTCGAGCAACGGCAGCGCCCGTTCGTCGTGCAGCGCGTGGACGGCGTCGAGCCGCAGCCCGTCGAGGTGGTAGTCGCGCAGCCAGAGGCGCACGTTGTCGAGCAGGTAGTCGCGCACCTCGTCGCTGGCCGGCCCGTCGAGGTTGACCGCGTCGCCCCAGGGCGTCTCGTGCCGGTCGGTGAAGTAGGGCCCGAACTGGGCCAGGTAGTTGCCGCTCGGCCCCCAGTGGTTGTAGACCACGTCCAGATAGACGGCCAGGCCGCGCTGGTGCGCCGCGTCGACGAAGCGCAGCAGCCCGCTCGGGCCGCCGTAGGGCGCGTGCACGGCATACAGGGCCACGCCGTCGTAGCCCCACCCGTGGCGCCCGGGGAAGGCCGCCACCGGCATCAGCTGCACCGTGGTCACGCCGAGGTCGACCAGGTGGTCGAGCCGGTCGACGGCCGCGCCGAGGGTGCCCTCGTCGGTGAACGTGCCGACGTGCAGCTCGTAGATCGAGGAGCCCTGCAGGCGCACCCCACGCCAGTCGGCGTCGCCCCACTCGTAGGCGGCGAGGTCGACCACCTCAGAGGCCTCGTGGACCCCGTCGGGCTGGCTGAGCGACCGCGGGTCGGGGCGCGGCGGCCCGCCGTCGACGCCGAAGGCGTAGCGGGTGCCGGGGGCGAAACGCTCGCCGGTGCTCCACCAGCCGTCCTCACCGCGGACCATCGGGTATGCCGCGCCGTCGGCCACGGCGACCACGTCGCCGGCGACCGGCGCCCAGACGCGCAACGGCTGCGCGCTCATCGGGCCTCCCCCTTGACCAGCAGGGCCACCGGCAGCTCGGCGAACAGCTCGGCGCACCGCAGCCCGTCCTGCCCGACCTGGTGTCGGGTGCCGCTGAGCACGTCCCGCCACTGACCGGGCACGATCAGCGCCCGGCGTTGACCCCAGCCCCCACGCCGGGCCAGGCCGTGCGGAGCCCGGGTGGCCAGGGCGGCCACGCCACCCCCGACCCGCAGGTCACCCCGGACGAAGCCGAGCAGGTGCTCGTTGCCGGGCACCACGGCATACCCCGACCCCGGGCCGAACAGGTCCGGCTGCTCCGCGCGCAGGCGCAGCGCCCGCGAGGTGACCAGCACCACCGCGTCGGCGAGGTCGCGCACCGGGCCCCCGCTGTCGAGATGGGCCAGCCGGTCGATCCGGTCGCGATAGTCGACCGGTCGGCGGTTGTCCGGGTCCACCAGCGACAGGTCGAGCCCGGCGCCGCCCTGGTAGGTGTCCGGCACGCCGGGCAGGGTCAGCTGGAGCAGCTTCTGCCCGAGGGTGAGGGCACGGATCGCGTCCTCGCTGCGGCTGACCGCCTCGGCCACGGCATCGGCCAGGTCTCCGGGGGCCAGCGCCTCCCGTGCCAGGGCGGTCACGCGGTCCTCATAACCCTCGGCCGTGTCGACCCAGCTGGTGCGGTCCTTGGCCTCGCGCATGGCCTTCTCCAGGTAGGCCAGCAGCCGTCGCTCACCGATCCGGCCCGCTCCGACCAGGGTCTGCCAGAGCAGGTGTGCGGTCGGCCGGTCGACCCGGTGCCGCAGGGCAGCCGCGACGAAGGCGTCCGTGCAGCGGTCCCACGAGGCTGCGTCGCCGGACACGGCCAGGATGCGAGCGCGCACGTCCTCGCTGCGCTTGGTGTCGTGCGTGGACAACGTGGTCATCCCCTGCGGCCAGTGCTCGGCCTGGTGCCGGGCCCAGTCGTGCAGCAGGCTCGCCTCCGGGTCGACGCCGTGCGCTGGGTCGGCACCCACCTCGTTGAGCGCGACCAGCCGGTGCCACCGGTAGAACGCGGTGTCCTCGATGCCCTTGGCCATCACCGGGCCGGTGGTCTGCTGGAACCGGACCGCCAGGTCGCGCGCCGCCGCAGGGTCGTGCGCAGCGTGGTCCGGGTCGCCGAGCACGCCGGCGAGGTCGGTGATCACCTGCTCCCGCGAGGGCAGCGCGGCGATGGCCCGCTCCACCGCCTCCAGCAGCGGCCGGTCGGCGCCCGGCTGCGGCGGGTGTCCCGGGCGGACGTAGGCGCGGTAGACCTCGACGGCCACCAGCAGCTCGACCATGGCCTCGCGCAAGGCGACCGGGTCGTGCTCGGGCAGCACCGCGCAGGACAGCCGGAGCAGCCGGGTCACCTCAGGCTGCAGCAGCTCCTCGACGGCCTCGCGCTTGGACTCGGCGATCACGACGCCCAGGTCGGGGTCGCCACCGGCCCGCAGCCAGGCCGCCGACACAGCCTCGGTGGTCTCCGGGTCGACCAGGGCGACCTGGAGGGCGGCGTTGGCGTCGTAGCCGGTGGTGCCGGAGCAGCGCCACTGCTCGGGCAGCCGCTCGCTGCCTTCGAGGATCTTCTCGACCCAGACCGGCGTCCCGGGCCGGCACGCGGCGGACAGCTGCTCCAGATAGCCCTCCGGGTCGGCCAGCCCGTCCGGGTGGTCGATCCGGAAGCCGTCCACCAGGCCGGCGTGGTGCAGCTCCAGCAGGACCCGGTGGGTCTGCTCGAACACCTCGGGGAGCTCGACCCGCACGCCGATCAGGCTGTCCACCTCGAAGAAGCGCCGGTAGTTGAGCACCTCCCCCGCCTCGCGCCACCCGGCCAGCAGGTAGTGCTGGCGGGCCAGCACCGCCGCGACGTCCCCCTCGGCGGTCCCGTCGGCCGTTCCCGGCGCGACCGGGAGCACATGCTCGTGGTAGCGGATGACCGGCTGCCCCGCGGCCGGCCCTTCGTCAGGCCGGCCGGTGTCGAGCACCAGGGCACCGGCCGCCAGCTCCTCCTCGAGCGACTCACCCAGCACCGGCAGCCCGAACCGGCCGTCCAGCGCCGCCCAGTCGACGTCGAACCAGCGTGCTGTGACCGCGTCCTGGCCCTCGCGCAGCATCGCCCACAGCGGCTGGTTGGTCCACTGCGGCGCGACCAGCGCCATGTGGTTGGGCACGATGTCGACGACCACCCCCAGGCCCGCATCGTGCGCCACCCGCGCCAGTGACTCCAGCCCGTCGCGGCCGCCCAGCTCGGCGGCGACGCTGGCGTGGTCGATGACGTCGTAGCCGTGCAGCGACCCCGGCACCGCCGACAGGATCGGCGACAGGTAGAGGTGCGAGACGCCCAGGTCGGCCAGGTAGGGGACGATCTGCTCGGTGTCGGAGAAGGTGTAGTCGGCGTGCAGCTGGACACGGTAGGTCGCGGTGAGTCTCATTGCTGCCATTGTCCCGCAGTCGGCAGGCCGTGCCGTCCAGAGCGACCAGCCGGTGCCGCGCGCCCGGCCGCCATACAGTGAGACCCATGCCCGAAGCGCCCGACCTGCGCGAGGCCGCCGCGGAGCGGATCCTCGTGCTCGACGGCGCGTGGGGCACCCAGCTGCAGCTGGCAGGACTGGTCGAGTCCGACTTCCACCTGCCGGGCGAGGAGAGCACGCGCTCGCGCAAGGGCAACTTCGACCTGCTCCAGCTGACCCGGCCGGAGGTGATCCGCGAGGTGCACCGGGCCTACTTCGCCGCCGGGGCCGACATCACCAGCACCAACACCTTCACCGCCACCTCGATCGCCCAGGCCGACTACGGCACGGAGCACCTGGTCCACGAGATCAACCTGGCCGGTGCCCGCCTGGCCCGTGAGGTCGCCGACGAGCTCACGGCGCAGGACGGTCGACCGCGCTGGGTGGCAGGGTCGATGGGCCCGACCAACCGCACCGCCTCGATGTCGCCCGACGTGGAGCGACCTGAGTACCGCGCGGTGACCTACCGCGAGCTGCGGGAGGCCTATGCCGAGCAGGCCCGGGGCCTGCTCGAGGGTGGCGCCGACCTGTTGCTGGTGGAGACGGTGTTCGACACCCTCAACGCCAAGGCAGCGCTGCACGGCATCGACGACGTGCTGGCCGAGCTCGGCCGCCGGGCGCCGGTCATGCTGTCCGGCACGATCACCGACGCCTCCGGGCGCACGCTGTCGGGTCAGACCCCGGAGGCGTTCGTCATCTCCACCTCGCACGCCGACCTGGTCAGTGTCGGGCTCAACTGCGCGCTGGGCGCCGAGGCCCTGCGGCCGCACCTGCGCGAGCTCGCCCGGGCCACCGACGCGCTGGTCTCGGTGCACCCCAACGCGGGCCTGCCCAACGCGTTCGGCGGCTATGACGAGACGCCCGCCCAGGTGTCCGGCACCCTGCGCGAGTTCGCCGAGGAGGGACTGGTCAACATCGTCGGCGGCTGCTGTGGCACCGGCCCAGACCACATCGCCGCGATCGCCGACGTGGTCCGTGGCCTCGCGCCGCGCAGGCCGGCGGAGCGCCCACCATGGCTGCGCCTGTCCGGGCTCGAGCCGTTCCGGCTGACCCGCGACCTCAACTTCGTCAATGTCGGCGAGCGCACCAACGTCACCGGCTCGCCGCAGTTCCGCCGCGCCGTGATGGAGGGGGACTGGGCGCTCGGCGTGCAGGTGGCCCGGCAGCAGGTGGAGGCCGGTGCGCAGGTGATCGACGTCAACCTCGACGAGGGCATGCTCGACGGCGCCGAGGCGATGACCCGCTTCCTCAACCTGCTGGCCGCCGAACCCGACATCGCCCGCGTGCCGGTGATGGTCGACTCCTCGCGGTGGGACGTGCTCCAGGCCGGGCTGCAGTGCCTGCAGGGCCGCGGCGTGGTCAACAGCCTCTCCCTCAAGGACGGCGAGGAGACCTTCCTGGAGCGGGCGCGCACCGTGCGCCGCTATGGCGCGGCCGTGGTCGTGATGGCCTTCGACGAGCAGGGGCAGGCCGACACCCTGCAGCGACGCCAGGAGGTGTGCGCACGGGCCTACCGGCTGCTCACCGAGCAGGTCGGGTTCAGCCCGAGCGAGATCATCTTCGACCCCAACGTCCTCACCGTGGCGACCGGCATGAGCGAGCACGACGGTTATGCGTTGGACTTCATCGAGGCGACCCGGTGGATCAAGGAGAACCTGCCCGGCGCCCTGGTGAGCGGGGGGATCAGCAACGTCTCGTTCAGCTTCCGCGGCAACAACACCGTGCGCGAGGCGATGCACGCGGTCTTCCTGTTCCACGCGATCAGGGCCGGCCTGGACATGGGCATCGTCAACGCCGGGATGCTCGGCGTCTACGAGGACATCGACCCCGAGCTGCGCGAGGCGGTGGAGGACGTCGTGCTGGCCCGCCGGGCCGACGCCACCGACCGGCTGATCGAGCTCGCCGAGCGGGTCAAGTCGGAGTCCGGCGGGCTGGGCGCCGGCGGGGCACCGGGCACGGCGGCCGCCAGGAGGGCCTCGCAGGCCTGGCGCGAGGCGCCGGTCGGCGAGCGCCTGCGCCACGCGCTCGTGCACGGCATCGACGAGTTCGTGGTGGCCGACGCCGAGGAGGCCTACCAGGAGCTCGGGTCGCCGCTGGCGGTCATCGAGGGTCCGCTGATGGACGGCATGGACGTCGTCGGTGACCTCTTCGGCAGCGGCCGGATGTTCCTGCCGCAGGTGGTCAAGTCGGCCCGGGTGATGAAGAAGGCGGTCGCCCACCTCACGCCCTACCTGGAGGCCGATGCGGCGCGGACCGGCGGCCGGGTCAAGGGCCGGGTGCTGATGGCCACCGTCAAGGGTGACGTCCACGACATCGGCAAGAACATCGTGGGGGTGGTCCTGGCCTGCAACGGCTATGAGGTGACCGACCTGGGCGTGATGGTGCCCGCCGAGAAGATCCTGGACACCGCGCGGCAGATCGGCGCCGACGTCATCGGGGTCTCCGGGCTGATCACGCCGAGCCTGGACGAGATGGTCGCGCTGGCCGCGGAGATGACCCGGCGCCAGGAGACCACCCCGCTGCTGATCGGCGGGGCGACGACCTCGGCGGCGCACACGGCCGTCAAGATCGACCCCGCCTACACCGGCACCGTCGTGCACGTCATCGACGCCAGCCGCGCGGTGGGCGTGGTCGCCGACGTGATGCACCGCGAGGCCGCCATCGCCGAGCGGGTGGCCGAGCAGTATGAGGAGCTGCGGGTGCGGCACGGCCGCAAGCAGGTGGCCCTGGTGCCGCTGACCCAGGCTCGCGCCGCGGCCCGGAAGGTCCAGGCGGTCACCCCTCCGGCCCCGCGCCGGCCCCGACGCCAGGTGGTCGAGCCGGCCCTGGCCGACCTGGTCGAGCTCATCGACTGGACCCCGTTCTTCAGTGCCTGGGAGCTGCGCGGCACCTATCCCAAGATCCTCCAGGACCCCCGCCAGGGCGAGCAGGCCCAGGCTCTGCTCGCCGACGCCCAGGCGATGCTGGCGCGGATCATCGAGGGCTCGCTGCTGCAGCCACGCGGGGTCGTCGCGATCTGGCCGGCCCGGCGCAGCGGCGACGACATCCTGGTGCTGGACAGCGCCACCGGGCGACCGTCGACGCTGCATACGTTGCGCCAGCAGCGCGAGCGCGAGGGCGGGTATGCCGCGCTGGCCGACTACGTGTCCCCCGACGGTGACCACGTGGGCGGCTTCGCGGTGGCGGTCCACGGCGCCGACGAGCTCGCGACGGCCTTCAAGGCCGAGCACGACGACTACTCGGCGATCCTCGTGCAGTCCCTGGCCGACCGGTTGGCCGAGGCGTTCGCCGAGTGGCTGCACCGCTGGGTGCGGACCGAGCTGTGGGGCGACCAGCCGGAGGAGCGGCTGCCGGTCCCGGACCTGATCCGCGAGCGCTATGTCGGCATCCGGCCCGCCCCGGGATATCCCGCGCAGCCGGACCACACCGAGAAGCGCACCCTCTTTGCGCTGCTGCAGGCCCAGGAGGCCGGCCTGGCGCTCACCGAGTCGTGCGCGATGACACCCACCTCGGCGGTCTCCGGCCTCTACTTCGCCCACCCCGACGCCCGCTACTTCGCGGTGGGCAAGCTCGGCCGGGACCAGGTGCAGGACTACGCCCGCCGCAAGGGCTGGTCGGTGCAGGAGGCCGAGCGCTGGCTGGGGCCCAACCTGGGCTACGACCCGGCGTCGTGAGCCCCGGGCGGCCCGAGGTCGTCGACATCTGCCTCACCCGCTGGCAGGGACAGGTCGAGCTCACCGCGCTGAGCGCTGACGGCGCCCACACCACCGAGCGTCTGACGCCGCAGGAGTGCCTCGAGCGGGTCGCGGCCCTCGACGCGGGCCCCGACCCGGTGCGCTGGGTGCTGCCCGAGGCGCGCACCCACTACCCGCCGCTGCTCGACGGGGGTGTGCGCCTGCGCCGGTGCCTGGACCTGCGGCTGAGCCGGGCCATCCTGCGGGGAGCATCGGCCACCTCGGCATCTGCCCTGGCTGCGGCACCAGCCAGCCGGTGGGACCAGGTGCCGGTCGCGGCGACGGCAGGTGCGCTGGACCAGCCGACACTGCTGGAGGACCCGGGCGGGCTGCACGAGATGCCCACCGAGGAGGTGCTGGCTGAGCACCGTCGGCAACAGGACGCCGTGGCCGGCGCGGACCGGGCCGGGGCGTTGCGGCTGCTCCTGGCGGCCGAGTCCGCCGGGGGCCTGACCGCCGCGGAGATGCGCCACGTCGGCATGCCGTTCGACGTCGCCGTCCACGACCGGCTGCTCACCGGGCTGCTCGGGCCCCGGCCTCGGGCGGGTGAGCGGCCCGCCCAGCTGGAGTCACTGGTCGGCCGGATCCGGGAGCTGCTGGAGTCGCCACGGCTCAACCCGGACTCCGCTGCGAGCCTGCTCCGGGCCCTACGCGCCGCAGGACTCGACGTCAGCAGCACCCGCCAGTGGGAGCTGCAGGCGCTGTCCCATCCGGCGATCCCGGTGGTCCTGGAGTACAAGAAGCTGTCCCGGCTGCTCACCGCCAACGGGTGGCAGTGGATGGACACCTGGGTGCGCGACGGGCGGTTCCACCCCGACTACCTGCCCGGTGGTGTCGTCACGGGCCGCTGGGCGGCCCAGGGCGGTGGTGCCCTGCAGCTGCCGCACCGGGTCAGGGCCGCGGTCACCGCCGACCCGGGCTGGCGGCTGGTCGTCGCCGACGCCTCCCAGCTCGAGCCTCGGGTGCTCGCCGCGATGTCGGGCGACACCGCGATGGCCCGCGCCAGCCGGGGCAGCGACCTGTATGCCGCGCTGGTCGACCAGGGCGTCGTCGCGACCCGCCCCCAGGCCAAGGTCGCCATGCTCGGTGCGCTGTATGGCGCGACCACCGGTGAGGCGGGGCTGCTGATGCCTGCCCTGATGCGCGCCTACCCCCGCGCCACCGGGCTGGTCGAGCACGCCGCGCGGGAGGGCGAGCTCGGCCACCAGGTCAGCACCTGGCTGGGCCGGACCAGCCCGGCGCCCGGTGAGGGCTGGCGTCAGGTGCAGCAGCGCGCCAGCACCGTCGAGGCCGGCGTCGCCGACGAGCGGGCCGCCCGCTCGCAGGCCCGCGACTGGGGCCGGTTCACCCGCAACTTCGTCGTGCAGGGCAGCGCTGCGGAGTGGGCGCTGTGCTGGCTCGCGGCCATCCGCCGCGACCTCGGGCAGCTCGTCCCGGCGGGCGACCCGGCACGGCCCGACCTGGTCTACTTCCTGCACGACGAGGTCATCGTGCACACCCCCGCCGACCTGGCCGAGCAAGTCGCCGACATCGTCCGCGGCGCAGCCGCCGAGGCCGGGCGGCTGCTGTTCGGGCCCAGTGACGCCGAGCACGGGGTCGACTTCCCGGTGGTCCTGAGCACGGTCTCCACCTATGACGAGGCGCACTAGGTTGGTCCGGTGAGCACGCGGATCTCGGTGGAGCTGGTGCCGCGCAGCCGGGACTCGATCGCGGCTGACGTGGCCGACGTCGCTGCCCACCTGCCCCAGGTCGACACGATCAACGTCCCCCAGCTGATGAAGTTCGAGCTGCACTCCTGGGAGGCGTGCCAGACCGCCCGAGACGTGGGACGACCGGGTCACCGCACGCCATACCGGACCATCCCGCACCTGCGGGCCTCCGGGCTCGACCCGCGATCCGCGCTGCAGATGGCCGACGCGCTGAGCGAGCTGGAGGAGGTGCTGGTCGTGTCCGGTGACGCGCCGGACAACTTCGCCAAGGCGACCTTCGACGTCGACGCGGTGAGCGCGATCCGGCGGCTGCGGCAGGAGGCGCCGCACCTGACGGTCTACGCCGGCCTGGACCCCTACCGGCACTCCCTGGTCGAGGAGCTGGCCTATGCCGAGCGCAAGCTCGAAGCGGGCGCCGCCGGCTTCTTCACCCAGCCGTTCTTCGACGTGGCGCTGATGCGCGCCTGGGCCGCCCTGCTGCCTGCCGGCGTCCCGGTCTGGTGGGGCGCCACGACGGTCACCTCCTCCGCGTCGCTCGGCTACTGGCGACGGCGCAACCGGGTCGCCTTCCCGGCGGGCTTCGAGCCGACGCTGTCGTGGCACCGCGACTACGCCCGCCGCGCTGTCGAGTTCGCCCGGGAGAACGACCAGCACATCTACCTCATGCCGGTCCGGGCCAGCGTCGTGGAGTTCCTCGACGGGATCGTGTGAGCGGGTCTGCCGGGGGGCCACGCCCGGGCCGTCAGGGCCGGCCGCTGTGGGCGTATGCCGTGCTGGCCGCCTACCTGGTCGCGATGCTCCTGCTCGTCACCTGGCCCGACGCGACGCCGCTGACCACGGTCAACCTGTGGCTGCGTGCCCTCTACATCCGGCTGGGCGCCCCCGCGTCGCTGAGCAGTGGCTTCTGGGAGTTCGTGCACAACGTGCTGGTCTGCCTGCCGCCGACCGCGGCGGCGATGCTGCTGTGGCGCCGCTCCCGCTGGTGGCACTGGACCCTGGTCGCGGGTGTGCTCAGTGTCGGGGTCGAGCTGGTCCAGGCGCGCTACCTGGCCGACCGCACCCCCCAGCTCGACGACGTCGCCGCCAACACCCTCGGCGCGATGGCCGGGTCCTTGGTCGGCCTGTGGTGGCGAGCCCGGAGTGACGAGCGTGAGCGTCGCGAGGCGGTGGAGGGGCGCGAGGACGCGGTGAGCTGACCGCGGGGCCGAGCCTGCGACATACGCTGACGCCGTGCGCATCGCCACCTTCAACGTCAACAGCATCCGCGCCCGGGTCGACCGGGTGCTGGGCGTCCTGGAGCGGCACCAGGTCGACGTGCTCGCGATCCAGGAGACCAAGAGCCGGGACGACCAGTTCCCCCACCTGCCCTTCGAGGCGGCCGGCTACCAGGTCGCGCACCTGGGCACCAACCAGTGGAACGGCGTCGCGATCGCCTCCCGGGTCGGGATCGAGCAGGTCACCCCCGGGTTCGACGGCGCGCCCGGCTGGGGCGAACCGATGGTGACCGAGGCTCGCGCGCTGTCCGCGGTGTGCGGCGGGGTGCGGATCGTCTCGGTCTATGTGCCCAACGGCCGCTCGCTTGACGACCCGCACATGGCCTACAAGCTCGACTGGCTCGCCGGGCTGCGCGACGCTGCCGCCGGCTGGCTCGCCGACGACCCCGACGCGCAGATCGCGTTGATGGGGGACTGGAACATCGCGCCGCACGACGAGGACGTCTGGTCGATGGCCTACTACGAGGACAAGTCGCACGTCTCGTCGCCGGAGCGTGCCGCGTTCCAGGCGATCGTCGACGCGGGCTTCACCGATGTGGTGCGGCCGCATGCGCCCGGGCCGGGGACCTTCACCTACTGGGACTACACCCAGCTGAGGTTCGCCAAGCGGCAGGGCATGCGGATCGACTTCGCGCTCTGCTCACCCGCGCTGGCTCAGCGGGTCACCGACGCGGTGATCGACCGTGAGGAGCGCAAGGGCAAGGGTGCCTCTGACCATGCGCCGGTCGTGCTGGAGCTGGCTGACTGAGTCTCACTGCTCGCGGGCCGCCTTGGCCGCCGCCTTCTGCTCCCGCTTGTAGGCGCGGACCTTGGTCAGCGACTCGGCGTCGACCACGTCGGCGATCGACATCGTCGCGCCCTCTGCGCCATACGCGCCCGCGGCCTCGCGCCAGCCCTCCGGCTCGACCCCCCGCTGCTTGCCGAGCAGGGCCAGGAAGATGCGGGCCTTCTGGTCGCCGAACCCGGGCAGCGCCTTGAGCCGGCTGAGCACCTCTGGACCGGTCGGCGGACCGCCGAGGCTGCCCTCGTCGGTCCAGATCCGCTCGGTCGCCCCGCCGTAGACGGTCGTGATCGCCGACGCCAGCTCGTGGATCCGCTGCCCCATCGACGTCGGGAACCGGTGCACCGACGGAGGCGTCGCGCAGACGGCGACGAACTCCGCCAGGTCCAGCGCGGCGATCTGCACCGGCTCGACCCCGCCGAGTCGGTCCATCAGCTTGCGAGGGCCGTTGAACGCCACCTCCATCGGGATCTGCTGGTCCAGCAGCATCCCGACCAGGAGCGCGAACGGGTTGTCGGTGAGGAGCTCGTCGGCGACCGGGTCGCCGACCAGGTGCAGCGGCATACTCATGTCCCCGATCCTGCCACCCCCCTCCCACCGGACACCCCAGGCTGCGGCCAAACCACCCACCGGACACCCCAGGCTGCGGCCAAACCACCCACCGGACGCCCCGGGCTGCGGCCCATCACCCGACCGGACGCGCCGTGCTGCGACTAAACCCCGAACCGGACGCCCGGGGTTGCGGCTCATCACGCGACCGAACGCGCCGGGTTGCGCTCAATCACCCGACCGGACGCGCGGTATGGCGGGTTCCCACGTTGCGCCCTGGCCGCAGGCTCGGCTCCGGGGTACAGACCACTCGAGCTGACGCGACGCCATACGACACGTCTGGTCAGCCGGATTCGCGCTACCCGGCGCGTCCGGTCGAGGCTTTGGTCGCAACCCGGGACGTCCGGTCGAGGTCTGGTCGCAACCCGGGACGTCCGGTCGAGGGTTTGGTCGCAACCCGGGACGTCCGGTCGGGAGTTTCGGCGCAGCCCGGCGCGTCCGGTCGCCTTGTCAGTGGGGGGTGCGGCGCCAGCCGAGGGCTACGGCGACCAGGGCGGCCAGGAGCGCGCAGACGGCGGCTCCGGTGAAGACGGTCTGCACCTGCACGACGGCGGCGTCGAGCATCGCCTCGGTGTTGGTCGGGTCGGCGAGGGCGGCCACGGCCTCCTGGAAGCGACGCAGCCCGACGGCCGTGAGCAGGGCCAGGCCGACGACCATGCCGACCATCCGGGCCACGACGACCAGCGCGCTGACCGTGCCGTGGGTGGCTCCGTCGTCGGTGTGGCCGGCGTCGGCCAGGGCCGCGTCGTTCACGGGGGCGATGGCCAGCCCGATGCCCAAGCCCGCCGCGACGAGCAGCAGGGTCGCCGACCCCAGCTCGTCCACCGCCCCCCGCTCCCAGCCGGCCATCCCCCACAGCGCCACTGCAGTCAGCGCCAGCCCGGGAGCCGCCACCAGCCCCGGACCCAGCCGGCGCAGTGCCACGCCACCGACGATGGCGCCGACCGGCACCGCGATGAGGAACTCCAGCAGCACGAGCGCCGCCTGCGTCTGGGTGTTCTCCGGGGTCAGCCGAGCCAGCAGCGGGACATCGACCACGATCGCCACGATGGCGGCCCCGACCAGGACGGAGACGACCAGTGCGGGCCAGACCCGCGCCCGGACGACCCCTCGCGGCACTAGCGGCGTGGCCGCCAGACGCTGCCGGACCAGGAACCCGACCACCGCCAGCCCGCCCAGCGGCAACAGCCACAGCCCCCAGGGACCCAGCACCTCGACGGCCGGGTCGGCCGAGGAGAAGGTCAGCACGAGCGAGCCCAGCGCCACCGCGATCAGCGACGCTCCGAGCAGGTCGGCGCGCAGCAACGTCGGCACCCACCGCGGTGCCGTGGCCACCGCCAGCAGCACCAGGGCGACACCGGCCGCCACGCCGACCGGAGTCGCGACGCGGGATGTGGAGCCCACCGCGAACGGGATGAACGGCTCCCCCCACTGCACGGACGTGACCAGCCCGGTCGGCGCCCAGAGCGCCAAGCCCCCCAGGCCGGCGGCGAGGGCCGCCAGCACCCACGATGCGGCGGTCAGCGGCCGCCCCCCGGGCGAGCGACGCCGCTCGGGCAGCGCAGCTGAGCCATGTGAGGCGGCACCAGCCACCACTCCCGCTCCCCAGTCACCGCAGCCGGCCGGATCAGCCAGATCGCCACCGCGAAGACCACCCCGAGCACCGCGTTCACCCAGAAGATGCCGCGCCAGTCGCTCACCACCAGGATCGCCGCGCCGAGCAGCGGCCCTAACACGGACCCGAGTTCCTGCACGGCGCCGACCACCCCCAGCGCCGTGCCGCGACGTCCCGGGGGCCAGAGGTCGGCGACGATCGCCAAGGTGGCCGGCACCAGCCCGCCGCCGCCCAGCCCCTGCAGGAACCGGCCGCCGATCATCACCGGCAGCTCGGTGGCCGCACCGGTGACCAGCGACCCCACGATGAAGACCGCCAGGCAGCCGAGCAGGATCCGGCGCCGCGGCACCAGGTCGGCGAGGCGGCCGATCAACGGCAGCACGGCGATGTAACCCAGCAGGAAGCCGGAGATGATCGGGGTGCCGCGTTGCAGGGCGTCGATGCCCAGCCCGGCGCCGGCCATCATGTCGGTCAGCGCCAGGACCACGACATAGGTGTCGGCGGCGGCCAGCGCCACGGCCACCGAGGCGACGGCCAGCAGGGCGCGCGCACTCCCTGTCACAGCGGCGCGCGCCCCGGGCGGCCCGGGCGGCCCGGGCGTCACGGCGCGTGGCGCCGCCGGGGTGGAGCTCACGCGTCAGGGAGCGGTGATCGTGACGGCCTTGCCGTACGTGTCCAGGGTCAGCGCGTAGGTCGAGGTCGTCGGCGGATAGAACGGACCGGTGATCTGCACCGTGCGGACCTGCCAGCTCTCCTGGACCAGGCCGTAGGTGACGTCGAACATGGCGCTGCGGTCCCCGACATACAGCAGGTCGACGACGACGTCGCCGGGCAGGCTGCCGGTGACCTGCAGCACCACCTCGCGCCCGACCCGGGTCTCCTGCCCGAAGGTCGGCGCGACCGTCTTGGTGAGCAGCGAGACCAGTCCGGTCTCGACGTCGAACAGCTTCGCCGGGTCGGGCACGCCGAGGTCCTCAGGCGCCGTGGTGATGTATCCGGGGGTGAACGGCAGCTTGACGTGCAGCTCGTCGTTGACCGCGACCGTGGGGACGTCGGCCTGGATGCCGCGCACCTTGGCTGTGATCGTGCCCTGGAACGCCGGTGGGTCCATCGTGCCGTCGCCGACGGCGCCGATGATGTAGGCGTCGGTCTCCTCCGGCAGGTTGGCGCCGGTCATCGTCAGGTGCACCGCACCGGCCTCGGTGAGCACGATGCGAGCCTGCTCGAGCCGGTCGGCGGCGGTCGGTGCCGTCGTGGTCTGTGCGTCATCGGAGGTGGGCGTCGGCTCCTGCTCCTGGCTGCACGCGCTCACGGTGAGCAGCGCCGTCATCGCCGCGCCGGCCGCGAACCGCCGCACATGCCCGGGCGTGACACGCCGGCCTGCTCGGTCCCTCATCTGCACTGTCCCTCCCGGGGTCGAGTCGGTCCTCGCCCAGTATGACGTGCCTCCCGGGACCGCCCCCGGTCACGCGCCCAGGGTCAGGCTCTCCCCGTCGTCCGCCACCCCGACGGTGACCTGGTCGCCGTCCCGCACCTCGCCGGCCAGCAGTCCCCGGGCCAGCTGGTCGCCGATCTGGGTCTGCACCAACCGGCGCAGGGGGCGAGCGCCGTAGGCCGGGTCGTAGCCGCGTGCCGCCAGCCAGCCCCGGGCCTCGTCGGTCACCGACAGCGTGATCCGGCGGTCGGCCAGGCGCTGGGCCAGGTGCCCGACCTGCAGCCCGACGATGGTGGCCAGCTGGTCCTGGGACAGCGGGTCGAAGACGACGACCTCGTCGAGCCGGTTGAGGAACTCCGGCTTGAACGCCGTCCGCACCGTCGCCATCACCTGGTCGCGCTTGACCGCGTCGTCGGTCAGCGGGTCGATGAGGAACTGGCTGCCCAGGTTGGAGGTCATCACCAGGATCACGTTGCGGAAGTCGACGGTGCGGCCCTGACCATCGGTCAGCCGGCCGTCGTCGAGCACCTGCAGGAGGACGTCGAAGGTCTGTGCGTGCGCCTTCTCGACCTCGTCGAGCAGGACCACCGAGTAGGGGCGACGCCGCACCGCCTCGGTCAGCTGGCCGCCCTCCTCGTAGCCCACGTAGCCGGGGGGCGCTCCGATCAGCCGGGCCACCGCGTGTCGCTCGGAGTACTCGGACATGTCGATCCGGACGATCGCCCGCTCGTCGTCGAAGAGGAAGTCGGCCAGCGCCTTGGCCAGCTCGGTCTTGCCGACACCCGTGGGGCCCAGGAACAGGAACGAGCCGGTGGGGCGGTCAGGGTCGGAGATGCCCGCCCGGGCCCGCCGGACCGCGTCGCTGACGGCCTCGACAGCCGTGCGCTGGCCCACGAGCCGCTGACCGAGGGCCTCCTCCATCCGCAGCAGCTTGTCGGTCTCGCCTTCGAGCAGGCGACCGGCCGGGATGCCGGTCCAGGCCGAGATCACCTCGGCGATGTCGTCGGCGCCCACCTCGTCCTTGACCATCGGCGCGAGGTCCGCGGCCACGCGGCCTCCGCCGGTGCCGGAGCCCCCGTCCGGGTGTCGCGAGCTGGCCTCGGCTTCTGAGGCGGCACTCAGCTCGTCCTCGGCGGCGGGGATCTCGCCGTACAGCAGCCGGGACGCTCCGGCGTAGTCGCCCTCGCGCTGGAGCCGGTCGGCCTGGGTGCGCAGCTCGTCGAGCCGCGCCTTGAGCTCCCCGACCCGGTTGAGCCCGGTCTTCTCCGCCTCCCACCGCGCGGTCAGCGCTGCGAGCTGCTCCCGCTTGTCGGCCAGGTCGGCGCGCAGCCGGTCCAGCCGCTCCTGGCTCGCCGGGTTGGTCGCGGCGTCCTTGTCCAGGTGCAGCTCCTCCATGGTCAGCCGGTCGACGGCGCGCTGCAGCTCGTCGACCTCGACCGGGCTGGAGTCGATCTCCATCCGCAGCCGTGAGGCTGCCTCGTCGACCAGGTCGATCGCCTTGTCCGGCAGCTGACGGCCGGTGATGTAGCGGTCGGACAGGCTCGCGGCCGCGACCAGGGCAGAGTCGGCGATGGCCACCTTGTGGTGCGCCTCGTAGCGTTCCTTCAGGCCACGCAGGATGGCGACCGTGTCGCTCACGCTCGGCTCCCCGACATACACCTGCTGGAACCGGCGCTCCAGAGCCGGGTCCTTCTCGATCCGCTGGCGGTACTCATCCAGCGTGGTCGCCCCGACCAGCCGCAGCTCACCGCGGGCCAGCAGCGGCTTGAGCATGTTGCCGGCGTCCATGGAGCCCTCGGCAGCGCCGGCGCCGACGACCGTGTGCAGCTCGTCGATGAAGGTGACGATGCGTCCGTCGGAGCCCTTGATCTCGGCCAGCACGGCCTTGAGCCGCTCCTCGAACTCCCCCCGGTACTTGGCTCCGGCCACCATCGCGGCCAGGTCGAGGGCGATGAGGCGCTTGTTGCGCAGCGACTCCGGCACGTCGCCGGCCACGATCCGCTGCGCCAGCCCTTCGACCACGGCGGTCTTGCCGACGCCCGGGTCGCCGATGAGCACCGGGTTGTTCTTGGTGCGGCGGGACAGCACCTGGACCACCCGGCGGATCTCGGCGTCCCGGCCGATCACCGGGTCGAGCTTGCCCTCGCGCGCGGCCTGGGTGAGGTCGGTGCCGTACTTGGCCAGCGCGTCATAGGTCGCCTCGGGGTCCTGGCTGTCGACCCGTGCGCCCCCCCGGATCGCCGGGATGCGCTCGGCGAGCGCGTCGGCGTCGAGGCCGAACTGTCCGACTCGCGCCAGGGCCAGCAGCAGGTGGTCGGTGGAGACGAACGTGTCACCGAGCTCCTTCATCGCCTCCTGGGCGCGGCTGAGCACGGTCAGCGTCTGCCGCGACAGCTGCGGGGCGGAGACCGTGGAACCGCTGGCCGACGGCAGCGAGCGCAGGGCGGACTCGGCGGCCTGGGCTGCGGTCTGCACCGAGGAGCCGACCGCGTCGAGCAGCGGCGCGGTCGTGGTCTCCGTCTGGTCGGCCAGGGCGCGCAGCAGGTGGGCCGGCTCGACCTGGGCGTGACCGGCGGCGCCCGCCTCGCGGACGGCGGCGGACAGCGCCTCCTGTGCCTTGGTGGTCAGCTGCAGGTCCATGGGTATGGCGTTCCTCCGGGAGTGCGGGTCTGGCACTGCTGGCAACCATGCCAGAGTTGAGTCTATTCCGCTCAACTCTGCCCACCGAACAACACCCGGCGTGCCGGAGTCTCCGCCTCGTGAGGGTATGGCGCGGGGCGCCTACTCCGGAAGCGCCCGCCATCCGGCGATGTCGTGCACGGCGAAGCCCGCGAAGCACCGGTCATCTGCGAGCCGTCGGGCCGACCTGGCTGTCTCGCGATGGAGATCGGCGGCCGGCTGGCCGGCAAAGGTCGTGTGCGGATCCGGCGACGGCAGCGTGTCCACGGCGAGCCGGAAGGGCCGACCTGTCGTGGTGAGCACGCGTCGTGCATCGGCGGAGAACTCCAGGATGCCGCTGGCCGTGTCGCGATACGACATGAGCGTGACGGCGTCAGCGCGGTGGGCGATCGCGGCCAGGCCAGCCGGGTGCGTCCGCCCGAGAACCGGTGTCAGGTCGACGTCGACGGGGGCGACCGTGGACCGAGCAACACGCTCGACTGCCGTGCCGATACCCGCCAGCAGGGCATCGGCGTGATCCGTCCAGTCGGGACAGGTCCAGGGTTCGATGTCCAGGTGGCTGCCGGTGAACAGCCCCTCGGCGTGAGCGCGCTCAGCCCAGGCCACCGCAAGGTCCGGGGTGCGCGCCCACGCGGTCTCGCCCCCGAGTGCGCTCACCTGGATCTTGCTCTCGCGCAGGACCCGCGCCAGCGCTCGCACGGCATCGTCCGGCCCTGTCCACGGCACGCTCACGAACGCTTCCGTCACGCCTCGCGCCTTGGCGAAGCGCGCGACGGCGACCGGGTCTGGCGGCGCCGCCGCGTGCACCCACACCCAGGTCGCAGTCGTGTGCACCACAGCAGCCGAGTCTCACAGGCCCAGCCAGGCGCGCGCCGCACCCCCGAGGAGTCGTCCCATGCTGGGAACGTAGCAGCAGCAGCTACCGGAACGCGGCGAGCCCGGTGAGGGCCTGACCGAGCGACCAGCTGGTGCATCTCGATCGTGCCCTCATAGGTGATGACCGACTCCAGGTTGGCGGCGTGGCGCAGCGGGGAGTAGTCGGCGCTGATCCCGTTGGCGCCCAGCACGCTGCGGCACTCCCGGGCGATCGCCAGTGCCCGCCGCGCGTTGTTCAGCTTGCCCAGGCTGACCTGCTGCGGAGCCAGCCGCCCCGCTTCCTTGAGCCGGGCCAGCTGCAGCGCGAGCAGCATGCCGGTGACGTAGTCGCAGGTCAGGTCGGCCAGCTTGCCCTGGGTCAGCTGGAAGCCACCGATCGGCCGGCCGAACTGCTCGCGCGAGCGGGCGTAGGCGACCGCGGTCTCCAGGCTGTCGCGGGCCGCCCCCATGGCGCCGAAGATGATGCCGAACCGGGCCTCGGACAGGCACCGCAGCGGCGCGGACAGTCCTTGCGCTCCGGGCAGCTCGGCGCTGGCCGGCAGCCGCACCCCGTCGAGGACGAGCTCGCTGGTCACCGACGCCCGGAGCGACAGCTTGCCGGGGATGTCGCGCGCAGTGAAGCCCGCGGTGTCCGTCGGCACGACGAAGCCGCGCAGCCCCTCCTCGGTCTGCGCCCAGATCACCGCGACCGCTGCCACCGAGCCGTTGGTGATCCAGGTCTTGGTGCCGTCCAGCACCCAGTCGGCCCCGTCGCGCCGGGCCCGGGTGCGCAGCCCGGCCGGGTCGGACCCGTGATCCGGCTCGGTCAGCCCGAAGCAGCCGATCTGCTCACCTCGCGCCATCCCGGGCAGCCACTGCTGCCGCTGCTCCGGCGAGCCGAAGGCGTCGATCGCGTGCATCGCCAGCGACCCCTGAACGCTGACCAGCGAGCGCAGGCCGGAGTCGGCCGCCTCGAGCTCGGCACAGACCAGCCCGTATGCCGTGGGGCTGGCGCCGGGCCCGAACTCCCCGCCGATGGTCATCCCGAGCACCCCGAGCCGGCCGAAGGCCAGCGCCAGCTCACGCACCGGCGCGCTGCCGTCGAGATACCACTGCGCCAGGTGGGGTCGGACCTGGTCGGCCAGCATCGCCCGCACGCTGGAGCGGATCGCCAGCGCGTCGTCGTCGACGCCGTGGTCGAGGCCGCCGAGGTCGTCCGGTGACCAGAGACGGGGCTCGCGCGGCGGCATACGCGGCACTCTAGGACGACCGTGGGGCTCGACGTGCCGCCCGTGTCGGCCGCACACTGGGGCTGACCCGCGATCTGCCCAGGAGGCATCGATGGACGACCGGAAGACCCAGGCCTCGGCCGCATCCGTGGACAGCGTGCTCGACGCCGCCGGACCGGACCGGGCCCGGGACGCCCGAGCGGCGGCGGAGCTGATGAGCCAGGTGACCGGTGCCGAGCCGGTGGTGTGGGGCACCTCGATCGTCGGCTTCGGCATCCAGCCCTACACGACGGCCGACGGCAGGCAGCGGGAGTGGTTCGCGGTCGGGGTGGCTCCGCGCAAGGCCTCGCTGACCCTCTATGGGCTGACCTACTCCGGCAGCAACGACGACCTGCTGGCCCGCCTCGGTCCGCACACCACCGGCAAGGGCTGCCTGTATGTCAAGCGGCTGGCCGACCTCGACCAGAGCGTGCTGACCGAGCTGGTGGCGCGCTCGTGGGCGGCCAACACCGCAGCCCCGCAGTGAGTCAGGGCGACTCGACGGGTGGCCGCGGGTCTCCGGGCTCCAGATAGCTGCCGCCGTGCTCCTGCACGAGCGCGGAGAAGCGGTCGCGCAGCCCCTCGTAGGCGCCGCCGCCACGGATCTCCGGCAGTCGCTCGTCGACCACGCGCACGGTCCATCCCGACTCCGGCGCGGCCGTCTCCGAGTCCAGCAGCACGGTGGCGAAGCCCTCCTCGCGCAGGTCTGCGGCCACCCGCTCGGCTGGCTCGCGGTCGGCAAAGGTCAACAGGTGCTCGGCACCTGGGCGCGCGGAGTGGCTCACGCGGTGATCGTAGGGCGGGCCAGGGCAGGTCACCCGAAGGCGCCGCGCGGGAGTGTGACGTTGGTCGCGATGGGCGCCCTCGCCTTGCCCGGCACCGGGGGGTCGCCGCCACCATAGGTGGATGACCACCAGCACTGCACTGCCCACGACCATCGGGGCCGAGGAGCCGCTGTCGGTCGACTGCTGGCTGACCGACATGGACGGCGTGCTCGTGCACGAGGAGCGGGCCATCCCGGGAGCCGCCGAGTTCATCGCCGAGCTCGCCGAGACCGAGACCCCGTTCCAGGTCCTCACCAACAACTCGATCTACACCCCGCGCGACCTGCAGGCCCGCCTGGCGGCTGCCGGGATCATCGTGCCCCACGGCGTGATCTGGACCTCGGCTCTGGCCACGGCCCAGTTCCTGGCCGACCAGCGGGCCGGCGGCACGGCCTACGTGATCGGCGAGGCCGGCCTGACCACCGCGCTGCACGACGCCGGCTACGTGCTCACCGAGCGCTCACCGGACTACGTCGTCCTGGGCGAGACGCGGACCTACTCCTTCGAGGCGATCACCAAGGCGATCCGGTTGATCCTGGACGGCGCGCGGTTCATCGCCACCAACCCCGACCCGACCGGCCCGTCGGCCCATGGCCCGCTCCCGGCGACCGGGTCGGTGGCGGCGCTGATCAGCCGCGCCACCGGGATGGAGCCCTACTACGTCGGCAAGCCGAACCCGCTGATGATGCGGACCGCGCTCAACCGGATCGACGCCCACTCCGAGCACACCGTGATGATCGGCGACCGGATGGACACCGATGTGGTCAGTGGCCTGGAGGCAGGTTTGCGCACGGTGCTCGTGCTGACCGGGTCGACGCAGAGGGACCAGATCGAGCGGTTCCCCTACCGCCCGACCCGGGTCTGCGCCTCGATCGCCGACGTCGTGCCGCTGGTGCGCGAGCTGGGCTCAGCGACTCACTGACGGGTGGGCTGCCACAGCACCAGCGCGGTGCTGACGCCTCGCCGCTGGGGCCGGCGACCCGGCCGCAGCGCGACCGCCTCGCCGAGCGGCCCGGCCGCGAAGACGCGCGGGCTGCTCAGCGACGCCTCGCGCAGGGCGCGGTTGGCCTCGACCAGCTCGGCGACCCGGCTCTGCAGTGCCTCGACCTGCAGCTCCAGACCCAGGATCCGGTCGATCCCGGCCAGGCTGATGCTCTCCTCCTGGCTGAGCCGCTGCACCTCGCGGAGCCGCTCGATGTCACGCGCGGAGTATCTGCGGCCGCCCCCGCCTGTGCGCTGTGGGCTGACCAGCCCGAGCCGGTCGTACTGACGCAGGGTCTGGGCGTGCATCCCGGCGAGCTCGGCCGCGACCGAGATCACGAAGACCGGGGTGTCGTCGCCGACGTTGCCCCTGCCCGCGCGGGACGGCGTGCTCACAGCGCCGCCCGGGAGTAGAGGTCGGCGCGCGGGTCGGCCTCCTGGGTCTCCGCCCGGAGCGTCTCGACCGCCTCGCGGGCCTTGTCGGAGAGCCGCTGCGGGACGACCAGGCTCACCTTGGCCAGCAGGTCGCCGGTGGCGCCCTTGCCGTGGATGCCCCGGCCCTTGACCCGCAGCACCCGACCCGACGGCGTGCCGGGGGCGATCTTGACCCGCACCCGCGAGCCGTCCAGCGTCGGGACCTCGATGGTCGCGCCGAGCGCGGCCTCGGCGAAGGTCACCGGCAGGTCGACCGTCAGGTGCAGGCCCTCCTGGCCGAACACCGGATGCGGCGTGACATGGACCTGCAGGAGCAGGTCGCCCGCCTCGCCACCGGGCACCGGCGCCGGCTGGCCCTTGCCGCGGAGCCGGATCCGCTGGCCGTCCTTGACGCCGGCGGGGATCCGGGTGGTGATCCGCCCGCCGTCGGGTCGGCTCAGCGTGACGGTCTCACCCGCCGCCGCGGACCGGAAGTCCAGCGTCGTGCTGGCCTGGACGTCCTGGCCCCGGACCGGGCCGCGGGGGCCGAAGCCGGTCTGACCTGCGCCGCCGCCATACCCTCCCCCGGCGAAGCCGCCGAGCAGGTCCTCGAGGTTGATCCCCTGGCCGCCGCCGGTGCTGAAGCGCATGTTCTGCGTGCCGCCGCCTCGCTGCCCCCCGCCGAACATCTGGGCGAAGACGTCCTCGAAACCCGGTCCGCCCGAGCCGCCGGCGCCCGCGGTGAAGCGGGCGCCGCCGCCGGACATGGCGCGGATCGCGTCGTACTGCTTGCGCTGCTCAGCGTCGGAGAGGACGGCGTAGGCCTCGCCGACGTCCTTGAACTTCTGCTCGGCCGCCGTGTCACCGGGCTTGCTGTCCGGGTGCCACTGCCGCGCGAGCTGGCGGTAGGCCTTCTTCACCGCCTTGGCGTCGGCGTCGTGGGGGACGCCGAGGATCGCGTAGAAGTCCTTGTCGAACCAGTCCTGACTGGCCACCTGTCCTCACCTCCCTCGCATTTTGGTAGCGGTTTGTGACGCTTCCCCCGCATTTTGGTAGGGGTTTGTGACATCCCCGCCCATTGTGGTGGAGGCCGGCAACGACTCAGGCCGGATCGGCCACCGCCACGCGGGCGGCGCGCACGACCCGGTCGCCGACCTTGAAGCCCGGCTGCATCACCTGCACGATCGTCGTCGCGTCACTGCCCTCGGGCAGCTCGGCGTCCGGCAGGTGCATCAGCGCCTCGTGCAGGGTCGGGTCGAACACCTCGCCCGGAGCCCCGAAGGACTCCACGCCGAAGCGGCCGAGGGTGCTGTGCAGCTTGTCCGCGATCGCCGCGAACGGGCCGTCGACCAGGTCGCCGTGCTCGCGCGCGAGGAAGATGTCGTCCAGCACCGGCAGCAGCGCCTCGACGACGCTGCCCACCGCGACCTCACGGTCACGCACCCGGTCCCGGTCGACCCGGCGCTTGTAGTTGACATACTCCGCCTGCAGGCGCCGCAGGTCCTCGAGCCGCTCGGCCGCGACCGCGGTGTCGGGGTGGTCCGGCTCCGCCTCGGCCTCGTAGGGCGTGTCGCCGGCCTCGGCGTGCCCGGCATCGTCGTCGGCCGGGTCGGGCCGGGACTCCGCGGCCGCGCTCGGCATCGCCGCGTCGCTCGGCGTCGCCGTCGTCGCCGCGGTCGGCCGCACCTGCCCGGTCTGCGGGTCGAGTCGCCGCTTGTCGCGGATCACCGGCCCGGTGGGGCCTTCGGACTCACGGTCCGGCGGCCCCACCGTGCCCTCCTGCTGGGGTGCGTCGCTCACTTGGTGGTCCCGTCGCTGTCGGTGCCGTCGTCCTCGACGACCTCCGCGTCGACCACGTCGTCGTCCGAGCCACCCGTGCTGCCGTCACCGGCCGCACCGTCCGCACCGGGGAAGCCCTCGCCACCGAAGCCGGCCCCAGCGCCTGCGGCACCGGCACCCTCGGCCTGCGACTGCGCGGCATACATCGCCGAGCCCATCTTCTGGGACTCCGTGGACAGCGTGGCCATCTTGGCCTTGATCTCCTCCAGCGTGGCGCCGGAGTCGGCCTTGAGCGCGTCCTTGAGGTCGGTGATGGCGGCATCCACCGGCACCCGGGTGTCGCCTGGCACCTTGTCGCCGGAGTCGGCCAGGAACTTCTCGGTGGAGTAGACCAGCTGCTCGGCGCTGTTGCGCGTCTCGGTCTCCTCGCGGCGGGCCTTGTCCTCCTCGGCGTGCGCCTCGGCGTCCTTGATCATCCGCTCGATCTCGTCCTTGGGCAGCGCGCTGCCGCCGGAGATCGTCATCGACTGCTCCTTGCCGGTGCCCCGGTCCTTGGCGGACACGTGCACGATGCCGTTGGCGTCGATGTCGAAGGTGACCTCGATCTGCGGCACGCCGCGCGGTGCCGGCGCGATCCCGGTCAGCTCGAAGTTGCCGAGCGGCTTGTTGTGCTGGGCGATGTCGCGCTCACCCTGGAACACCTGGATGCCCACCGACGGCTGGTTGTCGCTGGCCGTGGTGAAGACCTCAGAGCGCTTGGTCGGGATGGCCGTGTTGCGCTCGATCAGGCGGGTCATGATGCCGCCCTGGGTCTCGATGCCCAGGCTCAGCGGCGTCACGTCGATGAGCAGGACGTCCTTGCGCTCACCCTTGAGCACCCCGGCCTGCAGGGCGGCGCCGACGGCGACGACCTCGTCGGGGTTGACGCCCTTGTTGGGCTCCTTGCCACCGGTGAGCTTCTTGACGACCTCGCCGACGGCCGGCATCCGGGTGGAGCCACCGACCAGCACGACGTGGTCGATCTCGGAGACCGAGATGCCGGCGTCCTTGATGACCTGCTCGAACGGCGCCTTGCAGCGGTCCAGCAGGTCCTGGGTCAGCTGCTCGAACTGGGCGCGGCTCAGCGACTCGTCCAGGTGGATCGGGCCGTTGTCGCCCATCGAGAGGTACTGCAGGCTCAGGTTGGAGCTGGTCGAGGAGCTGAGCTCCTTCTTGGCCTGCTCGGCGGCGTCGCGCAGCCGCTGCATCGCGATCTTGTCCTTGGACAGGTCGGTGCCGGTCGTGTTGCGCACGGTGGTCAGCAGGTGCTGGACGATGCGGTCGTCCCAGTCGTCGCCGCCGAGCTTGTTGTCGCCGTGGGTGGCGCGGACCTGGATGGTGGAGAACCCGTCGTCGGGGTCCTTGCCCACCTCGAGCAGCGAGACGTCGAAGGTGCCGCCGCCGAGGTCGAAGACCAGGATCAGCTCGTCCTCCTTGCCCTTGTCCAGCCCGTAGGCCAGGGCCGCCGCGGTCGGCTCGTTGATGATCCGCAGCACGTTCAGGCCGGCGACCTCGCCGGCCTCCTTGGTCGCCTGGCGCTCGGCGTCGTCGAAGTAGGCCGGGACGGTGATGACCGCGTCGGTCACCGACTCGCCCAGGTAGGACTCGGCGTCGCGCTTGAGCTTCATCAGGATCCGGGCGCTGATCTCCTGCGGCGTGTAGGCCTTGCCGTCCACCTCGGTGGTCCAGTCGGTGCCCATGTGCCGCTTGACCGAGCGGATCGTCCGGTCGACGTTGGTGACGGCCTGCCGCTTGGCGACCTCGCCGACGAGCACCTCGCCGTTCTTGGCGAAGCTGACGACCGACGGGGTCGTGCGGCCACCCTCGGCGTTGGCGATGATCTCCGGCTCGCCGCCGCTGAGCACGGCGACCGCGGAGTTGGTGGTGCCCAGGTCGATGCCTACTGCACGTCCCATGTGGTGTCTCCTGTATGTCGTGCGGCCGGTCCCGCCGGCCGCGCTGGTGAGGTCTGGTCCCAACCTGCGACGCTGACCCCGGCCTTGTCAAACCGGGACTCAGTGAAGTTGAGTGCATCAGGCTCAACCTACGGTGCCGCGACTTTGTTCCGTCCCACGGTCGTCACCCCTACGCTGAGCGCCATGGCCCGCTCCCGTGACGCGCTGGTGAGGCTGTGGGACCGGCACGCGTCCGACTACGACCGTCGCACGGCACACATCGAACGCCGCTTCTTCGCCGCCAGCCGGACCTGGGTCTGCGGCCGCGCCGAGGGCCAGGTCCTGGAGATCGCCATCGGGACCGGGGCCAACCTCGGCTACTACCCGGCCGGGGTGGAGCTGACCGGTGTCGACTGGAGCGCCGGCATGCTCGCCGAGGCCGCCCGAAACGCCGACTCCCTGGGCCTGACCGTCGACCTGCAGGAGGCGGACGCGACCGCCCTGCCGTTCGCCGACGGCCGCTTCGACTCCGTGGTCTGCACCTTCTCGCTGTGCTCCATCGCCGACCTGCCCGCGGGGCTCGCCGAGGCGGTGCGCGTGCTGCGCCCGGGCGGCGACCTCCTGCTGGCCGACCACGTGGGCTCGACCTTCTGGCCGCTGCGGGCTCTGCAGCGCGCCGCCGAGCTGGTCAGCGTCCCGGTGCAGGGCGAGCACTTCACCCGGCGCCCCCTCGAGGCGTTGACCACCGTCGACGTGCAGGTCCTGGCGACCGAGCGCCTCCATGCCGGGCTCGTCGAGCGGGTCCACGCGCGCCGACCGCTGCACTGACCGGCCTGCGCGCCCACGGGCGAGCCGACTTGACGACCTGCGGGCCAGGCAAGACAGTGACCCCTGGGCTGCGCCGACCAGGGGTGTGGCACGAGCGCGGAGGAGAGCCCGTGACGACATCGACCGACATCCCGGACGTGGGGGACGACCCCTACGTGCGGCTCCAGGCCAGTCCGGAGTTCCAGGACCTGAGGCGGCGGTTCCGCCGCTTCGTCTTCCCGATGACCGCCTTCTTCCTGGCGTGGTACTTCCTCTACGTGCTGCTCGCGGTGCTGGCACCGGAGTTCATGGGCACGCGCCTCGGCGACAGCAACATCACGGTCGGCCTGCTCTTCGGCCTCGGCCAGTTCGTCACCACCTTCGCGATCACCTTCCTGTATGCCCGCTGGGCCGGCCGCGAGTTCGACCCCGCCGCCGACGCCCTCGGCGAGCGGATGGAGCGGATGTATGCCGCCGAGCCGGGCGACACCCAGGAGGACCCCCGATGACCCCGTTCACCACCGCCACCAGCACCTCGGTCGGCTCCCCCGCGCTCAACATCGCGGTCTTCGCGATCTTCGTCCTGACCACGCTGGGCATCGTCATCAAGATCGCCTCCGGCCAGAAGACCGCCTCGCAGTACTACACCGGCGCCTCGGCCTTCAGCGGCCGGCAGAACGGCATCGCGATCGCCGGTGACTACCTGTCCGCGGCCTCGTTCCTCGGCATCGCCGGCGCGATCGCCCTGGACGGCTATGACGGCTTCCTCTACTCGATCGGCTTCCTGGTCGCCTGGCTGGTCGCGCTGCTGCTCGTCGCCGAGCTGATGCGCAACACCGGCCGGTTCACGATGGCCGACGTGCTGTCCTACCGGCTCCAGCAGCGCCCGGTGCGGGTCGCCGCCGCCACCTCGGCGCTGGCCGTCTCCTTCTTCTACCTGCTGGCGCAGATGGCCGGTGCCGGTGGTCTGGTCTCGCTGCTCCTCGGGCTGGATGACAAGTACGCCCAATGGGCGGTCATCGCCGTCGTCGGCGCGGTGATGATGGGCTATGTCCTGATCGGCGGCATGAAGGGCACCACCTGGGTGCAGATCATCAAGGCGGTCCTGCTCATCGCGGCCACCCTGCTGATCACGGTGTGGGTCCTGGGCAAGTTCGGGTTCAACCTGTCCACCCTGTTCCAGGCGGCGATCGACCGGTCCCCGGACGGTGAGGGCCTGCTCGGCCCGGGCCTGAAGTACGGCCTGAGCGACCTGAGCAAGATCGACTTCGTCTCGCTGTCGATGGCTCTGGTGCTCGGCACAGCCGGCCTGCCGCACGTGCTGATGCGGTTCTACACCGTGCCCACCTCCAAGCAGGCGCGCAAGTCGGTGGAGTGGGCGATCTGGCTGATCGGCGGGTTCTACCTGCTCACCCTGGTGGTCGGGTATGGCGCGGCCGCCCTGGTCGGTGAGGACCGCATCCTCGCCGCCCCCGGCAAGGCCAACTCGGCGGCCCCTCTGCTGGCCTTCGAGCTCGGCGGCTCGGTGCTGCTCGGGATCGTCTCCGGCATCGCCTTCGCCACGATCCTGGCGGTGGTCGCAGGCCTGACGATCACCACCTCGGCCACCTTCGCGCACGACCTCTACGCCCAGGTCTTCAAGAAGGGCCAGGTCGAGCCGGAGATGGAGGTCAAGGTCGCACGCCGGGCCGCCATCGGCGGTGGTGTGGTGGCCATCATCGGCGGGATCGCCGCCTACGGCCAGAACATCGCCTTCCTGGTGGCGCTGGCCTTCGCGGTCGCCGCCAGCGCCAACCTGCCGACCATCCTCTACTCCCTGTTCTGGCGGCGGTTCAACACCCGCGGTGCGCTGTGGAGCATCTACGGCGGCCTGATCTCGGCGATCGGGCTGATCGCGTTCAGCCCCGTGGTCTCGGGCAAGGTCAACAAGGACGGCACCAGCGCGTCGATGATCACCAACACCGACATCGACTTCTCCTGGTTCCCGCTGGAGAACCCCGGCATCGTCTCGATCCCGCTCGGCTTCCTGCTCGGCTACCTGGGGACCATCAGCAGCCGGGAGCACAACGTGCAGAAGTACGCCGAGATGGAGGTGCGCGCCCTGACCGGGCACGGCGTCGCCGAGTCGCTCAAGCACTGAGCCGTACGCGGCAGCGCGGGGGTGCCGTCGACCCACCGGAGACGGTCATCGACAGCACCCCCGCGCTGCCCCTAGCCTGCGACCATGGACCTGTTCAGGACGAAGTCGATCGAGCAGTCGATGGCCGACACGCACGACCCGGAGTTCCAGCTCAAACGGACCCTGACCGCGCTGGACCTCATGGTCTTCGGCGTCGGCGTCATCATCGGTGCCGGCATCTTCACGCTGACCGGCCGGGTCGCGCAGGCCTTCGCCGGGCCGGCCGTGATCTTCTCCTTCGTGCTGGCCGCCATCTGCTGCGCGCTCGCCGCCCTGTGCTACGCCGAGTTCGCCTCCACCGTGCCGGTCTCCGGCTCGGCCTACACCTTCTCCTACGCCACCCTGGGTGAGCTGGTCGCCTGGATCATCGGCTGGGACCTGCTGCTGGAGATGCTCCTCGGCGCCTCGGTCGTGGCCCAGGGCTGGGCGGCCTACTTCGAGACCTTCCTGGGGCAGGTCGGCGTCGCCTGGCCGGAGAACCTCGGCTACGGCGACACCTTCAACCTCGCGGCGTTCCTGCTCGTCATCGTGCTGACCGCCCTGGTGGCCTACGGCATCCGTGAGTCGCTGCGGGTCAACCTGGTCCTCGTCGCCCTGAAGCTGGCGGTCGTCCTGTTCGTCATCTTCGCCGGCATCGGCTTCATCAACCGGGACAACTACTCCCCGTTCGTGCCCGCGGCCTCCGGTCCGGCCTCGGGCCAGGAGGGCTGGCAGCACGAGCCGCTGGTCCAGCTCGTCTTCGGCCTGGAGCCGCAGGTGTATGGCGTGCTCGGCATCATCACCGGCGCCTCCCTGGTCTTCTTCGCCTACATCGGCTTCGACGTGGTCGCGACCACGGCCGAGGAGGCCGCCAACCCCCAGCGCGACCTGCCGCGCGGCATCCTGGGCTCGCTGGCCATCTGCACCGTCCTCTACTGCGCCGTCGCACTGGTGATCACCGGCATGGTCAAGTACACCGACATCAACCCCGACGCGGCCCTGGCCAACGCCTTCATCTCGGTCGGCAAGGACGGCTACGCCACGCTCATCTCGGCCGGTGCCGTCGCCGGCCTGACGACCGTGGTGATGACCCTGCTCATCGGCGCCGTCCGCGTCACCTTCGCGATGTCCCGTGATGCCCTCCTGCCGCAGTCGTTCGGACACGTCAACCCCCGCACCGCCACCCCGATGAGGATCACCATCGCGATCGGCATCGTCGTCGCGCTGACCTCCTCGCTGACCCCGATCGGCAACCTGGAGTCGATGGTCAACATCGGCACGCTGTCGGCCTTTGCGCTGGTCTCGCTGGCGGTGGTGGTGCTGCGCCGCACCCGGCCCGACCTCAAGCGCTCCTTCACGGTGCCGCTGTCGCCGTTCCTGCCGATCCTGTCGGCGGTCATCTGCTTCTACCTGATGCTCAACCTCACCGTCGAGACCTGGCTGCGGTTCATCATCTGGATGGCGATCGGCTTCCTGATCTACTTCCTCTACGGCTACAAGCACAGCCGAGTCGGCCTGGGAAAAGGACTGGCGGCCCCGGACTACTCGACCCCGGGGTCGCGACCGGACCAGAGCGGCCGCTGACCTGACCGCACCACGCCGCCCACCTACCCTGGACGGGTGACCGTCCACCGCCTCAGCCGCAGCCAGGCCCGACGGATCGCCGTGCGCGCACAGCTGCTGACGGCTGCCCGACCACGGGACCTGGTCGACACGGTGCGGCACCTGACCTTGTTGCAGCTCGACCCCACCGCGGCCGTCGCCCCCAACGCAGACCTGGTGGCCTGGAGCCGCCTGGGCAGCGCCTACTCCCCCGATGACCTGCGCGGCGCGCTGGACGCTCGCGCGCTCGTGGAGTTCCAGGCCACCATCCGGCATACCGACCACGTCCCGCTGATGCGGGCAGCCATGCAGGCGTGGCCTGCCCGGGCCTGGCACCACACGCTCGCGGAGTGGCTGCAGGCCAACGACCGCTGCCGCCGCGACGTGCTCGCGCGGCTGGCTCAGGACGGGCCTCTGCTCTCCCGCGACCTGCCCGACACCTGCGTCGTGCCCTGGCAGTCCAGCGGCTGGACCGACAACAAGAACATCACCAAGCTGCTCGAGATCCTGGCCGCCCAGGGTCACGTCGCCATCAGCGGGCGCCGAGGCCGCGAGCGACTCTGGGACCTCGCCGAACGCGTCTACCCGCCAAGCCCCGACGTGCCCAGCCTGGAGCGGGCCACCGCCATCCGGGACGAGAGGCGGCTGCATGCTCTCGGCATCGCCCGGTCCACCGGCACCGAGGTGCCGATCGAGATCTACACCGTCGGTGAAGCCGGCGAGGCCGCCGAGGTGGACGGCGTCCCCGGCACCTGGCGGGTGGACCCGGCATACCTGGACGGCGCACCGTTCCGCGGTCGGGCCGCCCTGCTCTCCCCGTTCGACCGGCTGGTCCACGACCGCACCCGGCTCGCCGAGCTGTTCGAGTACGAGTACACGCTGGAGATGTACAAGCCGGCCAGCGCCCGGCGCTGGGGCTACTTCGCCCTCCCGGTCCTGTATGGCGACCGGCTGATCGGCAAGCTGGACGCGACGGCGGACCGCCGTGCCGGGGTCCTGCGGGTGAACGCGACACACCAGGACACCCCCTGGAGCCCGACGGCGACCCGCGCGGTGCAGCGGGAGATCTCGGCGCTGGCCCGGTGGCTGGGGCTCGACGAGGCTCGGTGATGACCCCGGACCAGGCCGGGTCGGTCAGGTCCGGCACTCGCCGCTGCGCGCGGGGTCGTGGCGGCGGCCGTGCTCGGGTCGGGGATGGCCCTGCTGGACGGCACCGTGGTCAACATCGCGCTGGCCGAGATCGGTGCCGAGCTCGACGCGAGCCTGGCCGAGCTGCAGTGGATCAGCAACGGCTACCTGCTCTCGCTGGCAGCGCTCATCCTGCTGGGCGGCTCGCTGGGAGACCGCTTCGGCCGGCGCCGCGTCTTCGTCGTCGGTGTGGTCGGCTTCGCGGTCGCCTCGCTGCTCTGCGCGGTGGCCCCGAACCCGTCCATGCTCATCGCGGCCCGCGTCGTGCAGGGGGTGGCCTCAGCCCTGCTGACCCCTGGGAGCCTGGCGATGATCCAGGGCGCGTTCGCGCCGCAGGACCGCGGGCGCGCCATCGGGGCCTGGTCGGGCCTGGGCGGCATCGCCACCGCGGTCGGTCCGTTCCTCGGTGGCGCCCTGGTGCAGTGGGCGTCCTGGCGCTGGATCTTCCTGATCAACCTGCCAGTGGCCGTCGTCACCGTCGTCATCGCGCGGCGCGCCGTCCCCGAGACCCGGGACGAGCAGGCGCCGCACCGCCTCGACCTGGCCGGCGCACTGGTGGGCAGCCTGGCCCTGGCCGGCGTCACCTACGCGCTGGTCGAGGCGGGCGGCCGGTGGGCGTGGCCGGCGGCGCTGGCCGGTCTGGCCCTGGGCGTCTGCTTCGTGGTGGTCGAGCGTCGTCGACGGCATCCGATGCTGCCGCTCGAGCTCTTCGCCGACCGCACCTTCAGCGCGGCGAACGCCACGACTCTCCTGGTCTACGCCGCCCTCGGCGCGGTGATGTTCTTCCTCGTCCTCCAGCTGCAGATCGTCCTGGCCTGGGACCCGCTGGGCGCCGGTCTGGCCACGATGCCGGTGACGGTCTGCATGCTCCTGCTGGCCTCCCGTGGCGGGGCGCTGGCCGCCCGGGTCGGCCCGCGGCTGCCGATGACTGCCGGGCCGGTGCTGATGGCCGGCGGCGCGCTCTGGCTCTCGGCGGTGGATGTCGACTCTGCCTACTGGTCGACGACCGCGCCGGCGCTGACCGTGTTCGGGCTGGGTCTGGCGCTGTTGGTCGCCCCGCTCACCGCAACGGTGCTCGCGGCCGCTCCGGACCGGCACGCCGGACTGGCCAGCGGGGTCAACAACGCGGTGGCCCGCGCCGGGTCGCTACTGGCCATCGCCGCGCTGCCGGTCGCCGTCGGGCTGGGCGGGGCCGACTACGCCGAGCCCGCCGTCTTCGACCAGGCGTATGGCGCCGCGATGGGGGCCTGTGCCGGGCTGCTCCTGGTCGGTGGTCTGGTCAGCTGGCTGCGGATTCCCCCCACCCCACCCCATACGGCTGCGAGTTTGCGCCCCTGGGAGGGCCACAAGCCGTAGCGCTGTGGCACGACCCGGCCAACGCGCAGGCACCTGATCGCGCCGAGGCGTCGGTCGTTACGAACTCGACATAACGATTTGGCAAAGTCACCCCTGCGCTTGTCGCCAGCGGTGGACACTCTGCCCCGCATGGGCGATGCTTCGCCCGTTGCCCCCTTTCTGTCGCATCGTGATATTGGACCGCGCGCGTGGGCCAAGCGCAGGACCGGGGCGGCGCGTCACCCAACCCATAGGCAAAGGAAGACACCATCGTGCGAAAGACACAGTCGGGGGGGCGGGGGCGCATCGTCGCCTTCGCTGCCATCGGGGCTGTCGCCGCGCCGCTGGCGATCTCGGGGATGGCCACGGCCGCCCCGGATCTGCAGCAGGGCGAGAAGCAGACCTACATCGTGCAGCTCCAGGACAAGCCCCTCGCGGGCTACACCGGCGGTACTGAGGGCATTCCGGCCACCAAGCCCGGCGTCGGCGACAAGATCGACACCGAGTCCTCGGCGGCCGACCGTTACAACGCCTACCTGAGTGGCGAGCGCTCTGCGGCGCTGGACGCCGTGGGCCTCAGCGCCTCCGCCGTCAGCTACGAGTACACGGTGGCCTTCAACGGCTTCTCCGCCAAGATGACCGCCAACCAGGCGGCCGCCCTGCGCAAGACCCCCGGCGTGGTGAACATCTGGGAGAACGAGGTCCGCACCGCCGACACCGTCCACACCCCCGAGTTCCTGGGTCTGACCGGCGCCGACGGCGTCTGGGAGCAGCAGTTCAGCGGACCCGAGAACGCCGGTGACGGCATCGTGGTGGGCATCATCGACACCGGCCTGTGGCCCGAGAACCCCTCCTTCGCCGACCTGCCGGGCAACCCGGCACCCCCCGCCGGCTGGGCCGGGGTGTGCGAGACGGGCACCGAGCCCGACCCCGCCGACAACTTCACCTGCAACAGCAAGGTGATCGGCGCCCGGGACTACCCCGAGGACAACACGGTGGGACCGGACTTCCTCTCCCCGCGTGACTACAACGGACACGGCAGCCACACCGCCGGCACCGCGGCCGGCAACTACGACACGCCGGCCGAGATCGGTGGCGTGCCCGTGGGCAACGCCAGCGGCATGGCGCCCGCAGCGCAGATCGCCGTCTACAAGGGTCTCTACCAGACCCCCGCGGGCACCGGCTCGGGCAGCACGAGCGGCCTGGTCAAGGCGATCGACGACGCCGTCGCCGACGGTGTCGACGTGATCAACTACTCGATCTCCGGGTCGAGCGTCTACGTGGTGACACCGGACGAGATCTCCTTCCTGTTCGCGGCTGACGCCGGGGTCTTCGTCTCGACCTCCGCCGGCAACTCCGGCGACACGGTCGGCAAGTCCTCCGTCGCTCACAACTCTCCGTGGACGATGACGGTGGCCGCCAGCACCAAGGACACCAACTACAACAAGTACGTCGAGCTGGAGCCGATGGAGCAGGTGCGTCGGATCTTCGGTCCGGACCGCTACGCCACCGCCGCAGCCCTGTCTGAGGAGTACCCCGACGGTGTGGACACGGTCTACATCGCGACCGGCTCGAAGTATGCGGACGCCCTTGCCGGCGCTTCCGCCGCGGCCAACGGCCTCTCCCCGGCCACCGGTGCCAACCAGACCGACAAGAACGGCGCTCGACCACCCCGACCGGCGAGGCGGCTCCCGTCCTGCTGGTCCGTCAGGACTCGATCCCGACGGCCACCGCCGACGCGCTGTCCGCGCTGGACCCCGAGACGATCGTCGTCCTCGGTGGCACCAGCACGGTGTCGGCCGGCGTGGCAGCCGAGCTGGCTGCGTGGGGTGAGGTCAGCCGGGTCTCCGGCAAGGACCGCTACCACACCGCGGCCCTGCTGGCTGAGCAGTTCGGCACCGCCGAGAAGGTCTATGTCGCCAGCGGCGAGGAGGGCGCGTTCGCCGATGCCCTCACCGGTGCGGCGCTGGCCGGTTCGGAGCGCGCTCCTGTCCTGCTGACCCGTCAGGGCAGCGTCCCGCCGTCGGTGACCGAGGTCCTTGCGGCCCTGGGCGACCCGGAGGTCATCGTGCTCGGTGGCAAGAGCCGCGTCAGCCAGGCGGTCTACGACCAGCTCGGCGCCAGCAAGCGGATCAACGGCGCGGACCGTTATGAGACCTCGGCGATGATCGCGGAGGAGTTCGGCTATGACGGCGACGCTCCTGGTGCCTACCTGGCCACCGGGATCGACTACCCCGACTCGCTGACCGCCTCGGCCCTGGCCGGCTCGGAGGACTCCCCCGTCCTGCTCACCAAGCGCGACATGGTGCCGACCTCGGTGATGGACCAGCTGATGGCCATGGACCCCGCGATGATCACCATCGTCGGCGGTTACAGCAAGGTGAGCCAGGCTGTCGAGGACGCGTTGCGCGCCGCTTTCCCGGGCACCAACGCCGGTCGCTTCGACGGTATCGGTGTCGGCGAGGCCGTCGGCCCCGCCCCGCTGACCGACTCCGAGGACATCCCCGCTGCCGGCCACACCGCCGCTGACGCACGGCTCTGCTTCCCCGACTCGATCGACCCGGCGCAGGCTGCCGGCAAGATCGTCATCTGCACGCGAGGCACCAACGACCGCGTGGAGAAGAGCGAGACGGTGGACCTGGCCGGTGGCATCGGCATGATCCTGGTCAACACCAGCGACGCCCAGTCGCTGAACGCTGACTTCCACTCCGTGCCGACGATCCACGTCAACGCCACGGATGGCGCAGCGATCAAGGCCTACGAGGACACCGACCCCACCCCGACGGCCTACATCTCGGCCGACGGACAGGGTGAGGTCATCGCCCCGGAGATGGCCGGCTTCAGCTCCTACGGCCCGGCCCTGGCCGGCGGCGGAGACCTGCTCAAGCCGGACATCACGGCTCCGGGCGTCGACATCATCGCTCCCGTCGCCCCCCCGGGCAACAACGGCGAGAACTGGTTCGCCTACTCCGGCACCTCGATGTCGGCACCGCACATCGCCGGCCTCGCGGCCCTGATGATGCAGCGCTACCCGGACATCAGCGTCGCCGGCGTCAAGTCGATGATGATGACGACCGCCACGCCGCTGAACAACGCAGGCGGTGTCATCGAGTACGCCGGTGCGCCGGCCAACCCGCTGCACTTCGGTGCAGGCCACGTCCGGCCCGGTCTGTCCTACGGCGTCGGCGCCATCTATGACGCCGGCTTCAACGACTGGCTGCTCTACGCCTGCGCCATCGGACAGCTGCAGCTTGTCGGCGGCACCTGCCCGGCGGTGGTCCCGGACGCCAGTGACCTGAACTACCCGAGCATCGCCATCGGCGACCTCGCGGGCAGCCAGACGGTCACCCGGACGCTGACCAACGTGACCGGATCGGCAC
The DNA here is from genome assembly GCA_963781115.1 of uncultured Actinomycetota bacterium. Classification (GTDB taxonomy): domain Bacteria; phylum Actinomycetota; class Actinomycetes; order Actinomycetales; family Dermatophilaceae; genus Ornithinicoccus. The sequence continues at coordinate 229,471 of CAWADV010000003.1, read as the reverse complement.
TGTCCTACACGGCCAGCGTCGAGGCTCCTCCGGGCACCACGGCCGTCGTCTCGCCCGCCGTGCTCAACATCCCGGCCGGTGGCGACGCGACGTTCGAGGTCACCATCACCACCACCACGGCCGCAGCAGACGAGTACACCTTCGGTGCGCTCAGCTGGACCGGAAGCGGCGGCGACGTGCTGCGCAGCCCGATCGCCGTGCAGCCGATCTCCTTCTCCGCTCCTGCGGAGGTGACCGCCACCGGAACCTCCGGTGACACCGAGATCGACGTGCTGGCCGGCTACAACGGCGTGATGAACGCCGACGTGGACGGACTGGTCAAGTCGGAGGCACAGAACAAGGCGGTCGCCCCCGCGGCGGACACGACCTACACCTTCACGGTGCCGGCCGGTCTGACCGTGGCGCGGTTCCAGACCTTCCAGGACGAGACCAACATCGCTGACCTCGACCTGGTGGTCCGCCGCGGTGCCACCGTGGTCGGCAGCAGCGCTGGTGGCGACTCCAACGAGGTCGTCACGCTGGACAACCCCGTCGCGGGCACGTATGTCGTGACCGTCGACAACTTCAGCGGCGAGGCCGACGGTGAGGCCACGGTGCACGGGTTCAACCTCACTGCCACGGCAGCGGGCAACATGACCGTGGACCCGACCACGACCCCGGTCGTGACCGGTGAGACGGTGACCTTCACGGCAGCATGGACCGGGCTGGACGCGGACGCACGCTACCTGGGTGCGGTCAACTTCAGCGACGCGACCGACTCGCTGGGTCGGACGTTGGTGTCGGTCAACACCAACCCGTGAGCCAAGGGGCCGGGCCGGTGGCGTGAGCCGCCGACCCGGCCGCACAGCCCACAGCAGTGAACCGAGGCCCGCCTCCCTTCGGGGAGGCGGGCCTTGGTCTGTTCTGGCCTGACTCGAGCCCGAGGTCAGCCGGTCAGCGGGCGGCGGCAGGGACGTCGTGGCGGTGCCACCAACGCCGGAACCGGTCCAGCACCACGCCGAGCACCAACGCGATGGCGACGGCCAGACCTGCCGCGAGCAACGAGTTGTCGGTGACCCAGGCGCCGGCCAGGGCGCCGATCCCCACGACATACCCGGCCCACAGGACTGACGCGACGGCGCTGAACCGGACGAACCGGCGCCAGGGAAACCCGGTCAGGCCCGCCGACATGTTGACCGCGACCCGGCCGACCGGCACGAACCGTGCCGTGATCAGGATGCTGCCGGAGTGGCTCTGCAGCTCCCTGGAGGCCAGGCGCACCACGCGCTGCACCGAGGCGCGGCTGCTGTCCCGCAGGCGGGCCAGTGGTGTGGTGCGACCGATCAGGTAGGCGGTGTTGTCGCCCAGCCAGGCGCCGGCAGCCGCGGCAAGCCCCAGCGCCAGTAGCGGTGGCTGACCCGTGCTGGCCCCGACCGCGCCGAGGGCGGCGATCAGCGTCTCGCTGGGGACGGGCGGGATCACGCCGTCGACGGCGGTCAGCAGCAGGACCAGCGGCAGCAACCAGACGGAGCCGTCGACCTGCGCTATCCAGACGTCGAAACCCTCGAGCACGGCGCGCCTCTCTCTGCGAGGGGCCGAGCCTACGCCGCTGCGCCGACCACCGGTATGGGACGGTCACGGCTGGTGGGACGGCTCAGCCGGCGAGCCAGCGACCGTACGCCGACAGGTCGACATTGCCACCGCTGAGCACGATGCCGACTCGTCGCCCGGCCACCGGAAGTGCGCCGGTGAGCACGGCGGCCAGCCCCAGCACGGCGGTCGGCTCGACCACCGCCTTGAGGGCGCCGGCGACCCACCGCATCGCCTCGACCAGGTCGTCGTCGGCCACCGTGAGCACTCCGGCGACCTCACGCTGCAGGATCGGGAAGGTCAGCGTGCCCAGATGCGTCGTCTGCACCCCGTCGGCGATGGTCCGCGGGGTGGCGATGTGCACGATCCGGCCCTGCTCGAGCGACTGGCGCCCGTCATCCCCCGCCTCCGGCTCGACGCCATAGATCGTGATCTCCGGCGCCGCGTCGCGAGCCGCCAGGGCACAGCCGGCCAGCAGCCCCCCGCCGCCGAGCGGCGTGAGCAGCACGTCGAGCGGGCCGGCCTGCTCGAGCAGCTCCAGGGCCACCGTCCCCTGCCCGGCGATGACGTGCGGGTGGTCGTACGGCGGGACCAGGGTCAGGCCCTTGTCCTGCGCGAGTGCGGCCGCGAGCGCCTCGCGGTCCTGGGTGTAGCGGTCGAAGCGGACCACCTGCGCGCCATACCCCTGCGTCGCCGCGACCTTGGCCGCTGGTGCGTCCAGCGGCATCAGGATCGTCGCGGGGATCTGCAGGATCCGCGCCGCGAGCGCCACGGCCTGCGCGTGGTTGCCCGAGGAGAACGCGACCACCCCGGCCCGCCGCTGGTCGGCGTCGAGCTGGTCCAGCGCGTTGTAGGCACCGCGGAACTTGAACGCGCCCACCCGCTGCAGGTGCTCGGCCTTGAAGAACAGGCTGGCTCCCGTCAGCTCGTCCAGCCGGCGCGAGGTGAGGACCGGCGTGCGGTGGGCCTGCCCGCGGAGCCGCACCGCCGCGGCGCGCACGTCGGCGGCAGTGGGCAGCGGGACCTGGTCGGGATGCACGGGATGGGCCACGACCACCACTGTGCCGTATGGCGGCCGGCTGCCTATCGTGGGGCGATGGAGGACCCCGCCGTCGCCCGGGCCGTCGAGGCGATGCGTCAGACGCCGCGCGCCGACTACCTGCCGGACGCGCTGCGCGCCTCCGCGGACCGCGACACACCGCTGGCTCTCGGTGGTGGCGCCACCTGCTCCCAGCCGTCGACGGTGGTGGCCATGCTCGCCCTGCTCGACGCCCAGCCCGGAGACCGGGTGCTCGACGTCGGGAGCGGATCGGGGTGGACGACGGCCATCCTGGCGCGCCTGGTCGGACCCGCAGGGCGGGTCTGGGGCGTCGAGCTGCTCGCTGACCTCGTCCGCGACAGCGCGCTGCGGCTGCGCAGGGACGCGCTGACCTGGGCCTGCGTCCAGCACGCCACCATCGGCACCCTGGGCCTCCCCGCCCAAGCGCCCTACCACCGGATCCTGGTCTCAGCGGCGGCCAGCCGGCTGCCCTCCGCGCTGGTCGCCCAGCTCGGCGAGGGCGGCATCATCGTGCTGCCGGTCCGCGACCGGCTGGTGCGCGCCGAACGGACGGGCGACTCCTCCAGGCAGCACGAGGCACCTGGCCGCTACCGTTTCGTCCCGCTCCTCTAGGGCCGCGAACGCTCAGTGCCGAGCGTCGACCCAGCCGGGCACCTGGCGGCACACCTCGCGGGTCCAGGCGATCTGCTGGGGGGTCGCCGACGACAGGGGTCCGACGAGCGGACCCTGGACCGCGGCGCGCACGAAGTCCTCGCGCGGGAGCAGCGTCCCGACATCCAGGCCGACCTGCCCGCCACAGATCCGCCAGGAGGTGTCCAGGTAGTCGTAGACCTCGGCCCACTCCTGCGTCGAGAGGTCGTCCCAGGCCCACGCGAGCTGGTGTTCGGCGGCGCAGGCCCGTCCCAACGGGGCGAGCTCGCCGTCGCGGTCGGCCATCGGCACCCAGGGCAGCGCCTGCACGACCTGCGCGGGGTAGCCCCCGTCACGCAGGCACTGGACCATCGCCGGCGCCCACAGGTCGCGGTCCAGCACCTCGGCCGGAGTGAGGTCTGCGGGCGCGACGAACCGTGGCTTGATGTCCGGCACCTGGGTGCCCCCGTCGGGCTGGTCCGCGGCATAGACCATCCCGGACTCCGGGTCCCAGAGCCAGTCGACGGCGAGCACGAAGTCCTCGACGGTGAGGAACCGGTGGCCGTCGGCCGAGCCGAGCGTGGACCAGAGCGTGATGTAGCCGGTGTCGCCCACCCGGACCAGCTCGGCACTGATCGACTCGCGCACCTCGTTCTCGAGCGGGTCGACGACCACGCCGGGACGGCCCTGCGTCGGCTCCGACGTGCGCGCGAGACCGGCCGCATCCGGCACCGGGTCAGCCGGGGTGCCGCCGCGCCAGGCGCCGCCGAGCAGGCTGCCGGCAACCCCGACCGCGAGCACGGCCCCGAGCACCGAACCGCCCCGGAGCAGCTGGGTAGCGGCGAGGCGGCGTCGGGCCCGATGGCTCAGGTCGGGTCCCGGGCTGACGACCGGGTCGAGCGGCTGGGCGGCCTCTCTGAGCAGGGCCGCGACGCGCAGCTCGTCGGGGTCGAGGCCGCCGGGCCGGCCGCGCCAGGCGATCAGCCGGGCCATCAGCTCGCCCCCGCTGCGCCGGCACCCGGGCTGGCGCCGGCGCCGTCGTGCTCGCCATGCTGCTCGTCATCGCCGAGCTCGTCCCCAGCGTCGAGGTCGCCAGGGCGGGGCAGCAGACCCTGTTCCCGAAGCCGGGCCATCCCGCGCGACGCCCGGCTCTTGACCGTTCCGGGCCGGCAGCCGAGCAGCCGGGCCACCTCGGCCTCGGTGAGGTCCTCGTAGTAGCGCAGCACCAGGACGACCCGCTGGTCCGTGGGCAGCTCGCGCAGCGCCCGGCGCACGGTCACCACCGTCGCGACCTGGTCGGCGAGCCCCGACCGCTGCCCGTCGTGTCGCGGCTCGGGCAGCTCCTGGGTGGGCAGCTCCCCCGACCACTTGCGCCGCCGGTCGCGCAGCAACAGCCGGACCATCGTGGTGCGCGTGTAGGACTCGGCGGCGGCGAGCACCTCCAGCCGGGCCCAGGTCGAGTAGGTCCGCAGCAGCGCCTCCTGCAGCAGGTCCTCGGCGGTATGGCGGTTGCCCGTCAGCAGCAGCGCCGTGCGCAGCATCGAGCCGTAGCGTGAGTCCACGAACTCGGTGAACTCCTCACTGCGCCGCATCGCCCCATCCTCGCCCCTGCCGGCCGAGCCGCGCCCGCCGTGGTCCGTCCTGGTTGTCCTGACTCTGGGTCAGAGCAGCTCGGTGGGTCAGACGGTTCCCGGTCGGGCGCGGCGGCGCCTGGCTGGACCGCTCAGCGGTGCGGGCGGTTCCGCGGCTGGTCGGCTCAGGTGTCCAGGCTGGTGTCCTCCGCCGTGCTGCCCGAGTCGTCGGTGCCAGAGTCGGTCGAGTCGTCGGTCGAGTCGTCGGTGGAGCCGTCGTCCTGCCCGCGCATGCCAGGACCGTGGTCGGGCCAGGAGCGGTCGAGCATCGCCGTGATCCGCTCTTCCTCGGCGGCCAGGAGGGCGTCCACCACGGTCTGCCGGTCGACTCCCTCGGCGTCGGCGACCTCGCCCAGGGTGCTGCCGCCCTGCAACGCGGTGAGCAGCTCCTCGGTCGTCATCCCCAGGGCGGTGGCCGCCGGCTCGAGGCCACCGGGTCCGCCCATCATGCCGCCGCCGTGGCCGCCGTGACCGTGACCCCCGTGGCCGGCACCGTGGCGGCCCAGCCCGTCGTCGGTGCCGTCCGTGCTGTCGTCGGTGGAGGTGGAGTCGTCGCCGGTGCCGTCGTCGGTGCCGTCCGGACTCGTGGTCGTCGTGGCGGCGTCGTCGTCGCCGGCGGCCAGCGACGGCAGCGCCAGGCCGATGCCCAGCAGGCCGGCCAGGCCGATCGCGCCGCCTGCGACGGTGCGGGAAAGTGTGCGGTTCATCGGAGTGTCCTTCCGTTCTCGGCCCGCAGGGTGCGGTGCCGTCACGGACCACGATCGGCGCGCCGGTTGTGGTCGGACCCTGCTCACCCTATGAATCCGCTGGGAGTCACAACCAGTCCACGTGCGGCGCCACCAGCGCATACCCGACGAACGCGACGACGTCGAGCAGCGTGTGTGCCACGACCAGCGGCAGCACACGCCGGGTGCGGGTGAAGTACCAGCCGAACAGGGCGCCCATCGCCAGGTTGCCGACGAAGCCGCCGAAGCCCTGGTAGAGGTGGTAGGCACCGCGCACCAGCGCCGAGGTGAGCACGATGGTCACCGTCGACCACCCGGCCTGTGCCCAGCGGGTGAACAGGTAGCCCACCATGACCACCTCCTCGAGCACCGCGTTCTGCACGGCCGCGAGCACGAGCACCGGGACCGCCCACCAGATCTCCGGCAGCCCGGCGGCGCTGATCGTGGTGTTCAGCCCGATCTCGCGGGCCAGCAGATAGAGACCCAGCCCTGGCACGCCGACTGCGGCGGCCAGCACGACGCCGCCGAGCAGGTCACCGGCCGGACGGCTCCGGTCCAGCCCGATCAACGCCCGGGCCCGAGGCACAGCCCGGCCGAGCAGGAACACCGCGAGCAGGGCGGGGACCACGCCGAGGCCGATGCCGGCCAGCTGGTAGAGCAGGTCCAGCCAGGGACGGTCGGGCACGACGGTGGTGTTCATCGCGGTGGTCTGGGACGACAGTGGCGGACCTGCGGTGAGCTTGCGCACCAGGGACAGCAGTGCCCAGACCGCGGAGGCGCCGAGGCTGACCCCCAGCACCAGCCAGGTCTCGGTCAGCGCCGCTCGCCGCTCGCGCGGTGAGAGCTGACCCCGGTGGTCCGCGATGACGCTCACGCCGGGTCACCCGGCGGCACGCCCTCGGCGAGGAGGGCGAAGCTGACCAGCCAGTGCGTCGCCATGAAGCTGCCGTCAGTGATGTCCGGGAGCACCGCGTCGACCAGCTCCCCGGAGGCCTCGAGCACCCGGGTCCCGGCGCGCTCCGACAGCCACGGCGCCAGCGCACGCAGCTGCCAGGCCCTGGACAGACACAGCCCGAGCAGGTGCGCCGACTGCCCGTCGGAACGGTCGCTGACATCGGGCACCTGGAGCAGGTGCTCGTGCTGGCCGGCGCCGAGGCCGGGCAGCAGGTCGTCCAGCCAGCGGCCGAACTCGGACTCCGGGCCGGCACCCGGGGTGGGCGCCGGCGCAGCGAGCACGAGCCGCATCAGGTCTGCCTCGGTCAGTGCCGGCGAGAGGAAGTCGGACCCCCCGGGCTCGCCTCTGGTGTCCGCCGCGCGGTCGCGGACCGAACCACCGCAGTGCTGTCTGCTCGACGGTCTGGGCGACGTCGTCGCGGCCGAGCGTGCGCATCGAGGGCAGCAGCAGCCGGAGTGCGAAGGCGTCGTTCTGGTGCTTGCCGTGGCGCACCGGGTAGTCCTGCCGGGGCAGCCACCCGCCGACCAGGTCAGCCACGGCCTCGCCCAGCGGTCGCAGCGTGGCCCCCCACGGGCCGCCATCGGCCGCTGCGGCGAGCACCGCCGCCCAGGCCCAGCCGTACGGGCGCTCGAATCCCGGCCGCTGCCTCAGGTAGGCGACCTCCGCGTTCACCGCCTCCGTCGTCCACCGCCGGCTCACCAGGTCCTGCACCGGCTGGGCCTCCCCCGCCTCGGCCAGCTCCCCGCCATACCGGCTCAGCAGGGTGAGCAGTGACCACTGCATGTGCACACTGGAGTGCCAGTCGAACGACCCGTGGAACGCCGGGTGCAGCCGCGAGGGCGTGACGTCGACGTCGTCCGGCCCGTGACTGACGTGGCCGGTGACGTACGGGTAGGGGGTCTCGACGGCTCGCCGGGCCACCCGCGCCCAGGCGACCGCGTGCGTCGGGAGGGTGCCTGGCGTGGTGTCCACGAGCCATTACTACACGCCGGCTCTGCGAGCGCTGAAGTTCCTAGACTGGCGCCGTGCCCGACCCCGCCCAGCAACAGCTGCCCGCCCTGCCCGAGAGCGACGCCTACTACCGCCCGGTCGAGACCGGCCTGTTCCAGCCGACGGTCCACGTGCAGGGCGCCTGGCAGGACACCGAGCAGCACATGGCGCCGGTGTCGGGGCTGCTGACCAGGGCGCTGGAGCAGCACGACCCACGGCCCGACCTGCAGCTGGCGCGGATCGGCTTCGACATCCTCGGGATGATCCTGGCCGGGCCGACGCAGGTGCGGACGCGGACCCTGAGGCCGGGTCGCACGATCGAGCTGGTCGAGGCGGTGGCCAGCGCGGGCGGCCGCGACGTGGTGCGCGCGACCGCGTGGCGACTGCAGCGCCAGGACACCGAGCAGGTCGTGGGGGTCGAGGCCGAGCCGATGCCGGGACCCGAGCAGTCGCCGCCCTGGCCCGGGATGTCCTTCTGGCCGGGCGGTTACATCGCCTCGGTCGAGTTCCGGGCCGCGGCGCCACCGCGGCCGGGGCGTGCCCGCGTCTGGCTGCGCACGCCCTACGACCTGGTCGAGGGGCAGGAGAGCAGCGACCTGGCGCGCTTCGTCGGCCTGGTCGACACGGCCAACGGGATCGCGGTGCGCCAGCCGCCCGCCGAGTGGCTGTTTCCCAACACCGACCTGACCATCCACCTGCACCGCCAGCCACGCGGCCGCTGGGTCGGGCTGGACACCCGGGTCTCCTGGGGCGACACCGGCCTCGGTCTGACCTCGACCCGGCTGCACGACGAGCACGGCCCGGTGGGCGTGGCGGCCCAGTCGCTGACCGTGCGACCGCGGCACTAGCCCGTCAGACCCCCACGATCGTGGCGGCCACCTCGCGCAGCCGGGTGTTGGTGTCCCGGGACCGCCGGACCATCAGGTCGAACGCCAGGTCCGCGCTGATCTGCTGCTTGGCCATCAGCACGCCCTTGGCCTGCCCGATCAGGTCGCGTCCGGCGAGCGCATCGCGCATCTGCTCGTGCCGCTCGGCGAACGCGACCGCCACCGACACGTGCACCGCCAGGATCAGCCCGACCACCTCGGACTCCCGGGTGTAGCCGTCCGGGCGGCTGGAGTAGGTGTTGAGGGCGCCGATCCGCTCCTCCTCGAAGGCCTCGTCCAGGCTCAGCTGGAAGGCCAGCATGCTGCCCACGCCCAGCTCGTGCGCCCGGGCGCTGAACCGCGGCCAGCGCTGGTCCTCGGTCGTGTCCGGCAGCCGGGCGATCGTGTCCTCCCAGGCCGCCTCGATGCACGGCCCCTCCCCGAGCTCCACCTGGGTCGCGTCGACCTTGGTGGGGAGCTCACCGCTGGTGGCGATCGTGTCGATCCCGATGCCGCGACGGGCCAGGCTGACCGAGGCGTGCTCGACGCCGGGAATCAGCCGGCACGCGGCGCTCACCGCCACGAGGGAGGTGGCGACCAGGCTCTCGGCCGCGGCCATGTCCTCCGCCGCGTCCGCCATCGCGCGTGCCAGTTCGTCCATGGACCTCATGGTCGCACCCCGCGGGCCCCGCGGCGCGCTGGGACGAGCCACGCAATGTGATCGAGGTCACATGCCCGCCGGTGCAACGACGAGCCCTCTCCTGGCGTCTATGAGGTGTCGGGGACGGGCAAGCCCCGACAGCCGAAGGGGACCCGCCCATGGGGTGGCGGTTTTCGGCACATCGGGGGGTATGGGGTCGGGGCGCCGGCGCAGGGGGTCGGCGCCTCGACACCCCCTCTCACCGACCACGAGCCGCCGCGGGGAACCGCGTCGAACGCCGCCGCGTCCCAGCCGCAGCACCCTAGACTCGACCGCGATGAAGGTGACCTCCATGACTGTGCCCACCACCGGACCCTCGTCGCACGTCACCCGCGCCGCGCGGCATACCCGCCCGTTTCGGGTCGTCGGCGTGACCTTGGCCTTGGCGCTGGCGCTCAGCGCCTGCGGCTCGCAGACCGACCCGGGTGGACCGGCGAGCTCCAGCAGCCCGGCCAGCGGCACCACGACGGAGCCCCTCACCCCCACGACGAAGGACGAGCCCGTGACGCCCACCGACGGCCCCACGACCGGTCCGGTCCCGGTTCCCGGCACTGCGCTGCCCACGGGGCCGGTGCCGCCCGCGGTGCTCGCCGCCCCGCCGGTGCAGGACGCCATCGCCGACCTCGCCGCCCGCGAGGCGGTGTCCCCCAGCGACGTGTCGGTCGCCGGCTACGCCGAGGTGACCTGGTCCGACGGCAGCCTGGGCTGCCCCGAGCCGGGGATGATGTACACCCAGGCGCTCGTGCCGGGTGAGCAGCTGGTGCTGCAGGTCGCCGAGCAGCTCTTCTCCTATCACGCGGCCAGCGGCAAGGCGTTCGCCTACTGCGCCTCGCCCGTGCCGCCGGCCGGCGGCTCCACCACCCGCTGAGCCGGCGGCCCGGGGAGCACCGCCACCCCGGCCGGGTCGAGCCTCAGGTCCACCCGGTCGCCGGACTCCAGCGGGTGCAGCGGGGACGCGAGCGCGGTCACCGGCCCCACCCCGTCGACGTCAACCTGCACGCGCACACTGTCACTGCCCCGCGCGAGCGAGGCGACCGTCCCGGTCAGCCGGTCCCGGGCTGACCGGTCCGCCGGGTCCGGCGCGGCCTCGGACAGCACGCGAACGGCGGAGGGACGGAGCGCGACCAGGCCACCGGCTGGGAGGGGCTCGGCCAGGTCATCGCCGAGGAGCGCGGCCAGGCGTCGCGCTGCGTCTGCTGAGAGGACGGTGCGGTAGCCGAGGAACCGAGCCACCCGCTCGTCCCGCGGCTGCGCCCAGACCTGCGCCGACGGGCCGCGCTGGACGACCGCACCCTCGAACATCACGGCCACGTCGTCGGCCACGGTGAACGCCTCGTCATGGTCGTGCGTGACCAGCACCGCGGTCGTGCCCGTCCGCGTGAGGATGCCGCGGAGGTCGAGCGCGAGCCGGTCGCGCAGCGCGCGGTCCAGGGCGGAGAGCGGCTCGTCGAGCAGCAGCAGTCTCGGCTCGGCGGCCAGCGCGCGGGCCAGGGCCACTCGCTGCTGCTCACCGCCGGACAGCGACCCGGGCCGCCGGTCCTGGTAGCCCTCGAGCCCGACCAGGCGCAGGAGCTCGGTGACCCGCTCCCGTCGGCTCGCACGCGGTGTCTGCCGCAGCGCCAGCGGATATCCCACGTTGTCGCCGACGCTGAGGTGGGCAAAGAGCTGGCCGTCCTGGAACATCAGGCTGACGCCGCGCCGGTGGACCGGCAGGTCGGTCACGTCCTGCGGCGTCCCGGAGCCGTCGGTGAGCAGCACCCGCCCGGCGGTCGGGCGTTCCAACCCGGCGACGGCTCGCAGCAGCGTGGACTTGCCACAGCCTGAGGGACCGAGCACGGCCAGCACACGTCCGGGGGACAGCTCCAGGTCCACGTGGTCCACCGCCACCGTGTCGCCGAACCGCACGGTGAGGGTGCTCAGCGTCAGCCCGCTCGCGGTCATCACCACTCCCCCGGCAGGTGCAGGCGGAGCCGTTCGACCAGACCCATGACGACGACCGTGACCACGGCCAACAGCACCGAGGCCGCCAGCGCCAGCCCGAGGTTGTCGGCGCCGGGGCGGCTGATCAGCGTGTAGATCATCACCGGCACCGTGGGGCGGTCCGGACGGGCCAGGAAGCTGGTCGCCCCGAACTCGCCGAGCGACACGGCGAACGCCAGGCCGGCGGCGGCCAGGACCGGACGCCACAGCATCGGCGCCTCGGCGGTCCAGGCGGCACGCACCGGCCCGGCGCCCAGGCTCGCGGCCGCCTGGGCCACCCGCGGGTCGACCGAGCGGAGCACGGGGGTCAACGTGCGCACCACGAGCGGCAGGGCGACCAGTGCCTGGGCGATCGGCACCAGGACCGGTGAGGTCCGCAGGTCCAGCGGGGGGCGGTCGAGGGTGATCAGGAAGCCGAAGCCGACGGTGACCGCCGAGATGCCGAGCGGCAGCATGAAGGCGGCGTCCAGCGCGGACACGGTCCGCCGGGCGACGCGGTGGCGGGGGCGGCGCGAGACCACCAGAGCCACGCAGAGGCCCAGCACGACGGCCAGCACGGTCGCGTCGACGGCCGTCCGCAACGAGTTCTCCAGGGCCTGCAGCACGCTGGCCCGGCCGCCGGGCGTCGCGCCGGCGTCGCCCAGCGCCTGGAAGTGGTCCAGACCCACGCGGCCGTTGCCCACCTGGAGCGAGCGCCAGACCAGCGCGAGCACCGGCATCAGCACTCCGGCGACCACGACACCGGCGACGACCAGCACCGGCAGGTCACTGCGGGCCGGCGGTCGCGGTCTTGCCCGGACGGCAGAGCGGCGCAGGGCCACCTCCCGCCGGGTCCGGCTCCGGGCCGCCAGCACCAGCATCGCGACCACGGCCGCCAGTTGCAGCAGGGAGAGCACCGCGGCGCCCCGCAGGTCGAAGAGGCTGGTCGTGAGCAGGTAGATCTCGCTCTCGACCGTGCCGTACCGCAGGCCGCCGAGGGTGAGCACGATCCCGAAGGAGGTGCTGCAGAACAGGAACACCACGGTGGCGGCCGAGCCGATCGCCGGCATCAGGACCGGGAGGGTGACGGTCCGCCATACCTGCCAGGGCGAGGCCCCCAGTGCGGCAGCGGACTCCTCCTGCCGACGGTCCAGGCCCTCCCACATCCCGCCCACGGTGCGGACCACGACCGCCAGGTTGAAGAAGACCAGGGCGCCCAGGATGGGCAGCCAGTGCCCGTCGAGCCCGAGGAAGCCCAGCGGCCCGGAGGCCGAGAGCAGCGCCCGGAACATCACCCCGACGACGACCGTCGGCAGCACGAACGGCATCGTCACCACGGCACGCACGACGGTCCGGCCCGGGAACCGCAGCCGGGTCAGCACGTAGGCCAGCGGCAGCCCGAGCAGGAGCGAGACCGCCGTTGCGCCCGCGGAGATGGCGACAGTGAACGCGAGCACGCGCAGTGTGCGGGCCCGCGCCAACACCTCGGGCACGCCACTGAGGTCCCACACGCCGTCGGGCCGCAGCCCGCGCAGCAGCATGCCGGCCACCGGCAGGCCGAAGAAGACGGCCAGGAAGGCCAGCGGCACCAGGGTGAGCACGGCCAGCAGGACAGTCGTCCCCGTGCGGCCGCTGGCGGGGCGCCCCCGGCGAAGACTCACCCCGTCGCGAGGTCGGCCCATGCCCGCACCCACGTCTCGCGGTTCGCCTCGATCCGGGCCGGCTCCATCGTGTGCGGCTGCTCCGGGACCTTGGCCCATCGAGCCCACAGGGCAGGCAGCGGCGCCTGCGCGCTGACCGGGAAGACGTACATCGCGTCGGGGATCGCCTCCTGCACCTGCTCGGTGAGCAGGAAGTCGACCAGCGCCGCCGCGCCCTCGGGGTTCGCGGCGCCCTCGAGCACGCCGGCATACTCCACCTGCCGGAAGCAGGTGTCGAGCAGCGCGCTGGTCGTCGGCGTCTGCTCGCCCTCCGGGATCGTGAACGGCGGGCTGGAGGCGTAGGACAGCACGATCGGGCGCGACCCGCCACCGCCGCCGGCGGTGAAGTCCACCGTGTAGGCGTCGGTCCAGCCGGAGGTGACCTTGGCGCCGTTGGCGACCAGGTCACGCCAGTAGTCCTGCCACCCGTCGTCCCCGAACTGCTCCACGGTGGCGAGCAGGAAGGCCAGACCGGGGCTGGAGCTGGTCGCGCCCGGGGTGACGAACAGGTCGCGGTAGCGAGGGTCGGTGAGGTCCTCGAGAGTCTGCGGCGGCTCGACCTTCTCCCTCGCGAACCACGCGTCGTCGATGTTGACGCAGACGTCGCCGAAGTCGACCGGGGTCAGGTAGGCCGCGTCGCCGCCGGGCAGCGCGAAGTCCTCCGCGCCCGGCGGCAGCGCGTCGGGGGTGTACTGGGCCAGGACACCCTCCTCCACCGCCCGCGAGGCGAACGTGCTGTCGATGCCGAAGACCACGTCGCCGATCGGGCTGCCCTGGGTGAGGACCAGCTGGTTGGTCAGCTCGCCGGCGTCGCCGCTGGGCTGGACGGTGAGCGTGTAGCCCGTCTGCGCGGTGAACGCCGCGAGCACCTGGTCGGGGAGGGCGAACGAGTCGTGGGTGACCAGCACGACCTCCGCGCCTGCAGAGCCGGTCTGCGGGCCGTCGGTCGAACTGGTGCCGTCAGCGCGCTCGGGCGAACCGGAGCCCCGGTCGGCCGACCCGCCGCCGAGCGAGCAGCCGGCGAGGGCAGTGGCGAGGACGAGGACCAGGACCAGCACGGGGGTGCGGGACGGCGCCATACCGGATCTGCTCGGGACCTGCATCGGACCTCCTGGTGCCAGGAGGGGCACGGGACAGCCTGTCCCGACGAGACTCGACTTCCTCCGCCGGTGCTAGCCGGTTCAGGTTCGAGGGTCTGCGGCTGGGTGCCGCACTCTCAGCGCGTTCGCGCTCCCCTGTCGTGTCCCCAGCCTAACCGCTGCGGCGCGCAGCCCCCAGGTGACGGGGCCCTGCCGTCCGTGGCAGGCTCGGGGGCGAGCGGCCGGAGCGGTCAGGGCATCGACATGGAGGTAGACGGATGAACAACGTGTTGTGGAAGCTGCTGTCGGTGGGCGCCGCCGCCGCGGCGAGCCTGGTCGCCCGCAAGCTGACCGACGGCACCTGGAAGTTCGTCTCCGGTGGCGACTCCCCGCAGAACGTCGAGGACCCCGACATCGACTGGAAGGAAGCCGTGACCTTCGCGCTGCTCTCCGGCGCGCTGATCGGGCTGAGCCGGATGATGGCCAACCGCCAGGCGGCCCGGGTCTTCACCAAGGCCACCGGACACCTGCCCCCCGCCCTGGCCAAGAAGGAGAGCTGACCGGGCTGCTTGCTCTGGTCCTCCTCGACCGGCTGCTCGCTCTGGCACGTCCTCCTCTCGCGGTCCGCCGTGCACCCAAACATGCACAGCTGCGTATGGCGGGGGCGGCTGAGGCCAGACAAGAGGCGTGCTGACTGACTGTGCATGTTTGAGTGCACGGTCGCCGGCGTCAGCGCCGCCTTCGGAGGGGCTCACCTGTGGACAACTCCCACTGCCTTCGAGCCGGATCGGCCACCATGCCGACATGGACCCGGCCATCGCCCTGACCCGTCTGGGTGGCGTGGCGACGCACGAGCATCTCCTGCAGGCCACCAGCCGTCGGCGCCTGGCCAACAGCCTCTCCGACGGCCTGGTGGTCCGCGACCGGCGTGGGCGCTACCGACTGCCCGACGTCGACGCGCACGTCGCGCTGGCGCACGAGTGCAGCGCAGTGCTGTCCCACGAGTCGGCAGCGCAGCGCCACGGGTGGCCGGTCAAGACCCCGCCCGAGGTCGCCCAGCTCGTCGTCCCGCGCACCCGCCAGGTCCGGCCCGCCGACCGCTCGCGCGCGCAGGTGCGATGGCGGGCGCTCACGCCATACGAGAGTCGCGGCGGCGTCACCACGCCACTGCGCACGGTGCTCGACTGCGCCCGCGACCTGCCGTTCGACCGGGCCCTCGCCGTCGCCGACTCGGCGCTGCGCTCCGGCGACCTGAGCGTGTCCGACATCGGCGGGCTGGCCCGAGCGGCTCGTGGCACCCCTGGCGCCCAGCGCGTCCGTCGGGTGGTGACGCATGCGTCGGGGATGGCCGCCAACCCGTTCGAGTCGGTGCTGCGCGCGACGGCGCTCAGCGTGCCGGGCCTGGAGGTCAGAGCCCAGCTGCGCGTCTGGGACCACGGGCTCTATGCCACGGTCGACGTGGGTTCCGAGGAGCTCAAGCTGGCGTTGGAAGGTGACAGCTGGGCGCACCACGGCAAGGACCGACGTGCCTTCCGGCGGGACTGCCGGCGCTATGACGAGCTGGTCGCGTGGGGGTGGACCGTGTTCCGGTTCACCTGGGAGGACGTGATGCTGCACCCGGAGTTCGTCATCTGGTGCCTGGAGTCCTGGCTGGCCTCACGGGTGGGTGGGGCCGTGCGCCCAGCGCCTGCGCGGCTGCGGCGGCTCGCCTGACGGACGGGTCGGGATGCGTGCAGCCAGACATGCAGAGAGTGCGGGCAGTCGGGTGTGCTGAGCGTGGTGGGGCCTGAGGGCCGGGCACTGTGCATGTTTGAGTGCACGCGGGGGCGAGGGGCGGGAGCGAGGGGTATGGCGCGGGGCCTGCGGCGGGGGTGGGTCAGCCGGGCTGGCTGGCGGAGCTGGGCAGCGCGGCCTGGTCCTTGACCCACAGCCCGATCAGCCCGCGGAAGTGCGCGATGAACTGGTCGTGCTCGTGGGCCGGATAGGTCGAGCGGACGGTGTCGAGCAGGATCCGGTCGAAGGCGTCCGACTGCACCCACTCGTGCACGGCCTCGGGCAGGTGCGCGAGCTGGGTGTCGCAGAACTCCTGGTAGCGCTCGGTGTCGAAGTAGTCGTCAGCCAGGCGCCGGTAGGCGGCCATCTTGTCGCGGTAGTCCAGCGAGTCGTCGTCGGCGATGTCGAAGTAGGGGTTGGGCGTGATGCCCACGGCGCGCGGGCGGTCGTGCAGCAGGCTGAACAGCGACCACCGCACCAGGGCGGTGATCGCCCACGGGAAGTAGTAGTGCAGCGAGGTGACGGCCACGTCGGGGCAGGCGTTGGCGTAGTCGATCGGGTGCACCTCGTCGCCGGCCACGAGCATCTCGGCGCTGTTGAACTCCCACTTGAAGAAGGCGTTGACCACCTTGCTGACGGTCTCGGCCTCCCACCCGGCCTGCGCCGAGAGGAAGCCGTAGGACACGGCATACCGGTTGTGCATCGGCTCGCCGGGGCGGAAGTCCATCACCATCGTCTCGGGGCCGATCGACAGCGCCCGGGCGAAGTGCTCGTACTCGACCGTCGCCTGCAGGTGCATCAGCATCTCGCCGGACTCGTCGTAGGAGCGGTGCAGGGCCGCGACGTCGTCGACCCGGGACACCCCGCGCCAGCCGCCGCCGTCGAACGGCTTCATGTACATCGGGTAGCCGACCGACTCCGCGATCTGCTCGAGGTCGAAGGAGTCGTTGTACTTGGCCGAGGTGTAGGCCCAGCGGGTGTTGTCGACCGGGTTCTTGTAGGGCACCAGGACGGTCTTGGGGATCTTCATGCCGAGCCGGAGCATCGCGCAGTAGGCGCTGTGCTTCTCCATCGACTGGAACGTGAACGGGCTGTTGAGCAGCCGCGTGTCGTTCATCAGCGCGGCCTTCTTGAGCCACTCGCGCGGGTGGTAGTACCAGTAGGCGAGGCGGTCGATGACCAGGCCCGGACGGACCGGTTCGGTGAGGTCGAACGGGGTGATCCGCATCCGCTCGCTGCTCACCTCGACCGTGGAGCCGTCCACCTGCAGCGGCCCGACCAGACCGAGGATGCCCTCGAACGCTCGCGGCCAGTCCTCCTCGGCGCCCAGGAGCAGTCCGATCAGGGTGTTCCGCTGCGCTGACATGCCCCCGAACCTACCCGAGCCGGTCTCCCGGCGGCAGGGGGCTGGTCAGCAGAATCGGGGCAGGTGGTGGGCGATCTGCTTGCGCCACCACGGCCAGTCGTGCGCGCTGTCGTGGCCCCACAGGTCGAGCTCGTGCGGGATCCGCTTCTCGGTGAGCAGCCCAGCCAGCCGTTGCGCCCCCGGCAGCGACTGCGTGGGCTGCACCTCGAACGGTCCCTGGCCCGCGACGAGCAGCACCTGCACGTGCGCGCGCAGCCAGTCCAGGTGGTCGCCCCACAGTCCCGGGACGTATGCCGTGGGGTTGGCGAAGTAGGTCGCCTGGCCCGGCTCGCCCCATCCGCGCCAGCTGTTGGGGTCGAAGTTCCCGGACAGCGAGATGCCGACCGGGAAGGTGTCGGCGCGCTTGAGGGCGAAGTTGACCGCGTGGTAGCCGCCCATGCTGCACCCGGTGGTGACGATGCCGCGGTGACCGGGCGAGTCGTGGTCGATCACCGGCACGATGTGGTGCAGCACCCAGTTCTCGAACGCGGCGTGACGGTGGGCCCGCTCCTCGGTCGGCAGCCGGTAGTCCGACCAGCTCAGGTGGTCGAAGGAGTCGATCGCATAGACCTTGACCCGCCCCGCCGAGATGAGCGGCTCGATGGCGTCGATCATCCCGTTGTTCTCGTAGTCCCAGGCGCGTCCGGCCTCGGAGGGGAAGACCAGGACCGGCCGGCCCCAGTGCCCGTAGCGGATCACGGTGCCTGGACGGTCCAGTCCGTCGCCGGAGATCTCGGTCTGCTCGCGCTCCATCGGGTCAGCGTGTCACACCCTCGCTGTCGCGCAGCAGTCCCGCAGTATGCGCGATCCTGGTCAACTCGATGGCTCGCGAGAGCGCTCTGCTGCTACTTTCGGCGAAGGCGGGCACAGACTCCCCTGGAAGCCCTCCTGACAGCCTTGGAACGGACCGACATGGTCGTCTCACCTGCCAGCTGCGTTCGGGCGAGCGCGCTCGCGGCCATCCTGTCCCTGGGAGTCGCCGGCTGTGGCGGCGGGGCGACCGGGCCCGCGGCGAGCGTCACCGCGTCGCCCACCAGTGCGACCGCGTCGCCCACCAGTGCGACCGCGTCGACGACCTCGCAGAGCTCAACAGCGACGACGGCTGGTATCCCGCCGGCAGACGCCTCCCTCGACTTCCTCTTCCAGACCAGGGCTGACAACGGGCTGGGAGTCTTCGTCAGCATCGACGGTGCGGTGCATCGCGTCGACGAGGCAGCCCCCGGAGACCGGCACAAACACCCACTCTGGACCGCCGACGGCTCGCAGGTCGCCTTCGTGGCCGAAGGCGAGTGGAATGAGTCCGGCGAGGTCGTCCGACCCAGCGAGGTCTGGACCGTCGATGCTTCGGGAGAGCACGCCAAGGCCGTCATCGGCTGCGAGTGCTTCGACCTGAACAACCCGTCCTGGTCGCCGGACGGGAGCTCGGTCGCCTACGTCGAGTTCGACGCCCCCGCGGTGCCCGGGCCACCGTCAGCGTCGCGGATCGTCACTGTCGACCTCACCACCGGGAGCCGTGTGGTGGTGACCGAGTCAGCGGCCGGTCAGCTCGTCGACATCCCCCGATGGTCTCCTGATGGGCGCTCGCTCGTGGTGTCCGTCGATCGGTTCGACGCGGCCGGAAACGAGACGGGTTCTTCGTTCGGTGTGGTCGATGTCGCAGGCGGCACACTCACGCCGCTGCTGCCCTTTGAGGAGTTCGCCTACGCCGCCGACTGGAACTGGGCGACGGGCACGCTCGTCTTCAGCGTCGAGACGCAGGAGTATGCCGTCCCCGACCCGCGTGTCTCACCCTGGGACCTGTTCGAGATCGAGCCGGACGGCACTGGACGGCGACCGCTCACCGATGTGGGCGAGGAGTGGCGGCTCCTGCTCCCGATGTGGACCTCCGACGGGGCCCTCGTCGCGGCGACGCTAGACACCAACGCGAGTGAGCCGGGCGGTCAGCGCCCGGTCGTCGTGGATCCCACCACCGGTGAGATCAGCGCACTGCGCGACGCCGGCGACTACGCGCGGGTGCGCCCCACCCCCTAGTGCCGCTCAGCCGACCCGGTCCCAGCCCCGGCGCGTGGCGGCGTTGCCCATCTGCTCGTCGCGGGACCGGTAGACGATGTAGGGGCGGGTGAGGTAGCCGACGGGGGCCGAGAACACGTGCACCAGACGGGTGAACGGCCACAGGGCGAACAGGCCGAAGGCGGCGAGGGCATGCAGCCGGAAGCCGATCGGGGCCTGCGCCATCAGCGACGCGTCGGGCTGGAAGGCCAGGAACGAGCGGTACCAGACCGAGACTCCCTCGCGGTAGTCGTAGTGCCCGCCGACGGACAGGACCGACCCGGCGATGGTGTTCCACATGCCCAGCGCGATGACGACGGCCAGCACGGCATACATCACCTTGTCCATCACGGTGGTGGCGGAGAAGACCGGGCCGACCGTGCGCCGGCGGTAGATCAGGATGACCATCCCGACCAGCGCCATCACGCCGGCGATCAGCCCACCCACCACGGCGACCAGGTGGTAGGTCTCGGTGGAGATCCCCGCCGCCGCGGTCCACGACTCGGGCACCAGCAGCCCGATGATGTGACCCCCGACCACCCCGAGCATGCCGAAGTGGAACAGCGGCGAGCCCAGGCGCAGCAGCCGGTCCTCATAGAGCTGGGAGGAGCGGGTGGTCCAGCCGAACTTGTCGTAGTGGTAGCGCCAGAGGTGCCCGAGCGCAAAGGTGGCCAGGCACAGATAGGGGAAGATGACCCACAGGAACGTGCTCATCTCGGGGCTCCGACCGGGATCTGGGGGTCGATCAGGTAGGGCTGCAGGCCGACCTCCTCGGCCGGCGGGCCCTCCTCGACGAGGCGCCGGATGGCGTCGACCTCCTCGCCCTTCAGGGCCGGCAGCGTGGCGCACAGGGCGACCAGCGCGCCGTGCCACGGCGAGGGTTCGGCGGCCAGCGCCAGCCGCAGCATCTCCACGCCTGCCCGGTGCCCGAGCAGCAGCTCCCAGGCGCCGTCGTGGTCGGTGAGTGCACCGAACTGGAGCACCGCGCACAGGTGGTCGGGCAGCTCGTCGGCCGCGAACTCCACACCGGCCCGGCGATAGGTCTGCTTGAACTGCACCAGCGCGACCCCACGTCGCCGGGTGTCGCCGTAGGCGAAGTAGGTCAGGTAGAGGGCGCAGCGCCGGGTGTGGTCGAAGGTGGCGACGTACTCCTCCTGCAGGCTGCGCAGGTCACCCTCGCGCAGATGGGCGACCAAGCCCTGCAACGGCGCCGCGTAGGTCGCGGGCACCTCCGCCAGCGCGGTCGCCAGGGCCTCCAGCCCGGCCCTCGACTCCTCCGTCGGGTAGTCCAGCAGCCCGGCGCAGGCCGCCCAGACGACCCGGCGCTGCTCCTCCGGGAGCGGGTGCGCACGCGCGGCCCGGCTGCGTTCACCGCTGCGCCAACGGGCCATCTCAGTCCCCGTCCTTGTCCGTCGGGAACAGACCCTGCGGGCGGCCCTTGCCGTCCCAGTTGAGCAGGTTGACCCGGCTCTTCTTCGAGCCGCCGCCGACCAGCTCGTCGGCGGTCTGCCGGTCCTGCAGCATCCGGAAGTTCTCGACGGCGACCGGCGTGGGGGTGCCGGAGCCCTCACCGAAGAGGTCCTGCTGACCGCCGCCGTAGTCCGACACCGGGCAGTCCGTGGCGATCTCCTCCAGTGCGTGCGCCTGCTCGGCGTGCGCCGTCGGGATGACGTAGCGCTCGTCGTACTTGGCCAGCGCCAGCAGCCGGAACATGTCGTAGAGCGACTCCCCGGTCATCCCGACCGACGCCGGGATCGACTCGTCGGGGTCCCGGCCCAGGTTGATGTCGCGCATGTAGGAGCGCATCGCCGCGAGCCGGCGCAGCACCCCGTCGACCGGGGCGACGTCGCCGGCGGTGAACAGGTTGGCCAGGTACTCCACCGGGATCCGCAGCGCGTCGATGGCCGCGAACAGGTTGCCGCGCTCCTCGGCGTCATGACCGGTGTCGCGGACCACGTCGACCACCGGTGACAACGGAGGGATGTACCAGACCATCGGCATCGTGCGGTACTCCGGGTGCAGCGGCAGCGCGACCTCGTAGGTGTTGATCAGCGCCCAGACCGGGGACCGCTGGGCGGCGGCGATCCAGTCGCCGGGGATGCCCGCGGCCTCCGCGGCCCGCTGGACCTCGGGGTCGTGCGGGTCGAGCAGGACCGAGCGCTGGGCGGCATACAGGTCCTTGTCGTCCGGCACCGAGGCCGCCTCGAGCACCTTGTCCGCGTCATACAGGACCAGCCCGATGTAACGCAGCCGGCCCACGCAGGTCTCGGCGCACACGGTCGGCAGGCCGACCTCGACCCGCGGGTAGCAGAACGTGCACTTCTCGGCCTTGCCGGTCTTGTGGTTGAAGTAGACCTTCTTGTAGGGGCAGCCGGACACGCACATCCGCCAGCCCCGGCAGCGGTCCTGGTCGACCAGCACGATGCCGTCCTCGGCGCGCTTGTAGATCGCGCCGCTGGGGCAGGAGGCCGCACAGGAGGGGTTGAGGCAGTGCTCGCAGATCCGGGGCAGGTAGAACATGAAGGTCTTCTCGAACTCCATCGTGACCTTGTCCTCGATGCCCTTGAGCATCACGTCACGGGAGGCGTTGACCGCGCTGCCGCCGAGGTTGTCGTCCCAGTTGGCCGACCACTCGACCTTCATCGGCTTGCCGCTGATCAGCGAGTAGGGCTGGGCCACCGGGAAGGTGTCCGTGGCCGGCGAGCTGGTCAGCGTCTCGTAGTCGTAGGTCCACGGCTCGTAGTAGTCCTGGATCGTCGGCAGCTTGGGGTTGGAGAAGATCGTCAGCAGCTTCTTGAACCGGCCTCCGGCCCGCAGCGCCAGGCGCCCGTTGGGCTT
This sequence comes from uncultured Actinomycetota bacterium, assembly GCA_963781115.1. Classification (GTDB taxonomy): domain Bacteria; phylum Actinomycetota; class Actinomycetes; order Actinomycetales; family Dermatophilaceae; genus Ornithinicoccus. The sequence goes on along the minus strand of CAWADV010000003.1, from coordinate 207,542 downwards.
GCGGACCCAGCCGCCCTCCCACTCCTCCTGGTCCTCGTAGGTGCGCGGGTAGCCCAGACCGGGGCGGGTCTCGACGTTGTTGAACCAGACGTACTCGGTGCCGGCCCGGTTGGTCCACGCCTGCTTGCAGGTGACCGAGCAGGTGTGACAGCCGATGCACTTGTCGAGGTTCATCACCATCGCCATCTGTGCCATGACCTTCATCTCAGTACTCCACCTTCGCGATGCGCTTGCGGATGACGGTGACCTCGTCACGCTGGTTGCCGGTCGGGCCCAGGTAGTTGAAGGCGAAGCTCAGCTGGGCGTACCCGCCGATCAGGTGGCTCGGCTTGAGCATGATCCGGGTCAGGCTGTTGTGGATGCCGCCCCGTTTGCCGGTGGTCTCGGTGCGGGGCACGTCGATCAGCCGGTCCTGGGCGTGGTGCATGTAGACGGTGCCCTCGGGCATCCGGTGGCTGACGATCGCCCTCGCCGCGACGACGCCGTTGCGGTTGGTCGCCTCGACCCAGTCGTTGTCGGCGATCCCGACCTTGGCGGCGTCGATGTCGGAGATCCAGATCGCCTGCCCGCCGCGGGACAGCGAGAGCATGAACAGGTTGTCCTGGTACTCCGAGTGGATCGACCACTTGTTGTGCGGGGTCAGGTAGCGGACGGTCACGCCGAGTGCGCCGACGTCGCCGATCGCGGGTTCCCCGAAGATCTCGGTCATGTCCAACGGCGGCTTGTAGACCGGCAGGCCCTCGCCGAGCTCCTGGACCCAGTCGTGGTCCAGGTAGAAGTGCTGCCGCCCGGTCAGCGTGTGCCAGGGCTTGGAGCGCTCGGTGTTGATCGTGAACGGGCTGTAGCGGCGCCCCCCGGTCTCCGACCCCGACCACTCCGGGCTGGTGATCACCGGCACCGGCGCGGCCTGGGTGTCGGCGAAGGTGATCTTCTTGCCCTCGTGCTCAGCCGCCAGGTCGGCCAGGACCGTGCCGGTGCGCTTCTCCAGGGTCTTGAACCCCTGCGTGGCCAGGTGGCCGTTCGTGGTGCCGGACAGCGCCATGATCGTCTCGGCCGCGGCGATGTCACGGACCAGGGACGGCCGGCCGTCGGTGACCTTGCCCGGCGCTCGGACGACCCCGTTCTTGCCGCGCAGGTAGTCGATCTCGGCGCTGACGTCGTAGGTGATCCCCTTGGTCGTCGCGCCCAGGGTGTCCAGCAGCGGTCCCAGTGCCGCCATCTTGTCGGCGATCGCCCCGTAGTCGCGCTCGACCACCATGATCTTGGGCATCGTCCTGCCCGGCACGGGCGCGCACTCGCCCGCGCGCCAGTCCTTGACCACGCCGTGCGGCGTGGCCATCGCCTCGGCGGTGTCATGCAGCAGGGGGGCTGCCACGAGGTCGTGCCGCACTCCCAGGTGCTTGGCGCCCATCGGCGAGAAGGCCGCGGCCAGCGCGTGGAAGATGTCCCAGTCGGTCTTGGTCTGCCACGGCGGGCTGATCGCCGGGTTGAACGAGTGGATGAACGGGTGCATGTCGGTGGTCGAGATGTCGTGCTTCTCATACCAGGTGGCCGCGGGCAGCACGATGTCGGACAGGATGGTCGAGGAGGTCATCCGGAAGTCCAGCGTGCAGAGCAGGTCGAGCTTGCCCTCCGGGGCCACGTCGTGCCAGGTCACCGACTGCGGCCGTTGCTCCTGCGGCGTCTCCCTGGCTTGCAGCGAGGAGTCGGTGCCGAGCAGGTGCTTGAGGAAGTACTCGTTGCCCTTGCCCGAGCTGCCGAACAGGTTGGCCCGCCACATCGTCAGGGTCCGCGGGAAGTTCTCCGGGGCGTCGGGGTCCTCGCAGGCAAAGCCCAGCTCGCCGCTGGTGAGCTGCTGGACGACGTAGTCGCCCGGCTCCAGGCCTGCCGCCTGCGCCTGGTCGGCGATGTCGAGCGGGTTGCGGTTGAACGTCGGGTAGGAGGGCATCCAGCCCAGGCGCGCCGACAGCGCCAGCGCGTCGGCCGTGCCCATCGCGCCGAACCTGCCGGTCGCGGTCGGCGCGGCCAGGTGGGAGCAGTCGTAGTTGTCGTAGCGGAACTGGTCGGTGTGCAGATACCAGTAGGCGGTCTGGATCATCTGTCGCGGCGGGCGCACCCAGTCCAGGGCGAACGCCAGCTGCGCCCAGCCGGTGATCGGCCGCGCCTTCTCCTGGCCCACGTAGTGCGCCCAGCCCCCGCCGTTGACGCCTTGGCAGCCGGTGATCGTGGTCAGCATCAGCATCGCGCGGTAGATCGTGTCGGAGTGGAACCAGTGGTTGACGCCGGCCCCGACGATGATCATCGACCGGCCCCGCGTGTCCTCGCTGTTCTGCGCGAACTCCCGGGCGATCCGGGACACCGCCGCCGCGGGCACGCCGGTGATCGCCTCCTGCCAGGCCGGGGTGTAGGGCGCGGACGCGTCGTCATAGCCGCTGGCCCAGCTGCCGGGCAGGCCCGGCCGACCGACGCCGTACTGCGCCAGCATCAGGTCGAAGACGGTGGTCACCAGGTGCTCGCCCACGCGGGCCACCGGCACGCCACGGGTCAGCGTGGAGTCCTGCTCGTCGAACCGCGGCAGGACCACCTCCACGGTCTCCCGCGACCCGTCCAGCAGGGTGAGCGCGGGCTCGATCTGACCCAGGTCGAGGTTCCACCGACCCAGGTCGGCGTCCCCGAAGCGGTGCCCCAGTGCTCCCGGCGGCACCACGACCTCGCCGGTGCGGGCGTCCATCATCACCGGCTTGAACTCGGCGTTGGCCTCGTCGCTGTCCAGGTCGGAGGCGGTGAGGAACTTGCCGGGTGTCCGGACCCCACCGGGCTCGCCGTCGAGCACCACCAGGTAGGGCAGGTCGGTGAACCGCCGCACGTAGTCGGTGAAGTAGTCGACGGAGCGGTCCACGAAGAACTCCCGGAGCACGACGTGGCCCATCGCCATCGCCAGCGCAGCGTCGGTGCCCGGAGCCGCCGGCAGCCACTCGTCGGCGAACTTGACGTTGTCGGCGTAGTCGGGGCTGACGACCACCACCTTCTGGCCGCGGTAGCGCGCCTCGGCCATCCAGTGCGCGTCCGGCGTGCGGGTCACCGGCACGTTGGAGCCCCACATCATCAGGTATCCGGCGTCCCACCAGTCCCCTGACTCCGGGACGTCGGTCTGGTCGCCGAAGATCTGCGGCGAGGCGACCGGCAGGTCGGCATACCAGTCGTAGAAGGACAGCATCGCGCCGCCGATCAGGCTGGTGAACCGGGCGCCGGATGCGTGCGACACCATCGACATGGCGGGGATCGGGGAGAACCCCGCGACCCGGTCCGGCCCCCACTTCTTGATCGTGTGCACCTGCGCCGCGGCATACATCTCGGCCGCCTCGGCCCAGGTCGCCCGGACCAGTCCGCCCTTGCCGCGGGCGGACTTGTAGCGCCGGGCGCGCACCGGGTCGTCGACCACGTCACCCCAGGCCAGCACCGGGTCGCCGAGACGCTCGCGGGCCTCGCGGTACATCTCCAGCAGCACCCCGCGGATGTAGGGGTAGCGCACCCGGGTCGGGGAGTAGGTGTACCAGCTGAACGCGGCGCCGCGGGGGCAGCCCCGGGGCTCGTAGTCCGGGCGGTCCGCACCCGCGGAGGGGTAGTCGGTCTGCTGGGCCTCCCAGGTGATGATCCCGTCCTTGACGTAGACCTTCCACGAGCACGACCCCGTGCAGTTCACCCCGTGCGTCGACCGGACGACCTTGTCGTGGCTCCAGCGGTCACGGTAGAACGAGTCGCCCTCCCGGCCGCCGCGCTTGTGCAGCGTGCGCTGGTCGTCACTGACCGTGGCCCGGGTGAAGAACTGCCGGCTGCCGATCAGGGCACGGGACAGCGCCCCCTCGATCTGGGTCATGCGGTTGCTCCTGACGTCGCGGGCACGGGGGCTCCGGCGGCGGTGCGGCGCACCACCGAGAGGGTGAGGACCAGGGTCAGCGCGGCGGTCAGCGAGAGCAGCCACAGGCCGATCGCGTAGGACTCGGTGCGCCCGTAGACATAGCCCATCAGCAGCGGCGGCACGAAGCCGCCCAGCCCGCCGGCCGCGCCGACCAGCCCGGTCACCCCGCCGACGCGGCTGGGGTCGGTGGCCCGGGCGATCAGCGCGAAGGTGGCGCCGCTGCCCGCGCCCAGCGCGGCTGCCATGACCAGGAAGGCCACCGTGCCGATGCCGGCCAGCGGCGGGGTGCCGGCACTGATCGCGGCGCAGACGGTGACCACGCCGAACACCGCGCTGAGCACCGGGATCGGCCCGAACCGGTCCGACAGCCAGCCGCCGGCCGGGCGCATCAGCACCGCGACCACGACGAAGCCGGCCATCCGGTTCGCCGCGTCGGCGGGGTCGAGCCCGTGCGCGGTCTTCAGGTAGGCGGGCAGGTAGACCGAGAACGCCACGTATCCGCCGAACGCGACCGCATACAGGATGGCCGCCTGCCAGGTGATCGGCAGGCGGGCGTTGGAGACGACACGGCTGGCCAGCGACGTGGTCGGCGCCACCCGGCCGGGTGCGTCGCGCATCAGCAGCCACGCGGCGGCGGCATAGACGGCCAGCACCACGGCGGTGATCAGGAACGGCGCCTTCTCCCCCACGTTGGTGTAGAGCTTGACCGTGGTCAGCGCGCTGATCGCGGTGCCGCCCATGCCCGCGCCGAAGACACCGATCGCCAGCCCCCGACGCTCCGGCGGGAACCAGGCGTTGACGAACGGCACCCCGACGGCGAACGCCGTGCCGGCGATGCCGAGGAAGAAGCCGCCGACGATCAGCAGCACGTAGGAGTCGAGGGCGACGAAGGCGATGAACAGGACCGGCACGATGGTCACCGCCGAGACGAGCGGGAACATCACCCGCCCGCCGTAGCGGTCGGTCAGCGCACCGACGACGATCCGGCCGAGCGAGCCGACCAGCACCGGCACCGCGACCAGCAGGGCCACGTCGGACTCGGTGAGCTCACCCAGGGTGCCGGTGTCCCGGAACATCGGACCGAGGGGGCTGATCAGCGCCCACGCCCAGAAGTTGACCGCGAACCCCAGGGTGGCCATGCCGAGCATGAGCATCGGCGAGCGTTGGTGGCCGGCGATCGCCGCCGGTCGGTCAGCCTGGGTCATGACGCGCCTCCTGGGGTCTGGTCTAGCGCTCGACGCGCACGGTGTCTACCCTGCCGCGCGCGGCGCGGGCGACTAGGGACCAAGGTCCCGTCTCCACCTCGGCGTCCTGACTTTGCGCCGTCCAGCCGGATGGTGTGCGGCGTGGAGCCCCCTCACGGCACATCGTCCGGCCACCGCGAGGTTGTGCCCGCAAACCATTGCTGACCTGCGACGATGAGGGATCTGAGGCCGCCGGGACTGCTCCATACTCGGTCAGGTGACCAGGGACAGCTCCATGCGCATCGGCGTCTTCGGCCGAGGTCGGCTGGGCGCCCTGGTCGCCGACGCCGTCGAGTCCGCCGAGGACCTCGAGCTCGGTTTCGTGGTGGGTCGGGCGGGCCGGTCGGAGGGCGGCCCGACTGACCTGCCCGCGGTCGACGTGGCGATCGAGGTGTCGCACGGGACCGCCGTGGCCGGCCACCTGGCCTGGGCTCGGCAGACCGGCACCCCTCTCGTCATCGGCGCCACCGGCTGGGACCCGGCCGTCCTGCCGGCCTCGCCCCCGCCCGGTGTGCAACTGATCGGCGTGCTGGTGGCGCCCAACTTCTCCCTCTCGCTGGCCCTGGTGCACCGGCTGGCCGGCATCCTCGGGCGTTACGCCGCCGAGCTGGGCGACGGCGGTGCCGACCTGGCCGTCACCGACGTGCATCACCGGGCCAAGGCCGACGCGCCCAGCGGGACGGCGCTCGTCCTGGCCGGGGCGCTGGCCGCGGCGGCGTGCGTCCCCGCCGACCGGGTGCAGAACACGAGCCTGCGGGTCGGCGCCGTCGTGGGCCGCCACGAGGTCCGTGTGCAGACTGACGCCGAGGCCCTGGTGCTCAGCCACGAGACGTTCGACCGGCGGGTCTACGCCGCCGGCGCGCTGGCCGCAGCCCGTTGGCTGCACGGCCGCCCGCCCGGGCTGTACTCCTTCGAAGACGTGGCCCGTGACCTGCTGGACCCCCTCGTCGCGGCCGCCATACCGGCCCTGCACGAGCGCCCCACGCCGATGCCCACCCGTCAGGAGGACCGATGAACAACAGCAGGCTGACCGGACTGGGCGTGGCCCTGGCCACGCCGTTCACCACCGGCCGGAGCGAGGGCGGCAAGCGCGGGCGACCGGAGGTCGACGCCGAGGCGTTCGGGGCGCTCGTGCGGCATGTGGTCGGCGGTGGCGCGGACTTCGTGGTCGTGCTCGGCTCGACCGGCGAGGCGGCGACGGTGACCGCAGACGAGCGCGACCTGCTGGTCCGGCTGGCTCGGCAGGCGGCGGGCCAGGTGCCGGTCGTCGTGGGGGTCGGCCACAACAGCACCGAGCAGACCTGCGCGCTCGCCGAGCATGCCGTCGGCGCCGGGGCCGACGCCCTGCTGGTCGTCACCCCCTACTACAACAAGCCGCAGCCGGCCGGGCTGGAGGCGCACTTCCGTGAGGTCTGTGGCAGCGTGCCCGGCACGCCGGTGATCGCCTACAACGTGCCAGGGCGCACGGGGGTCAACCTGTCACCGGACACCCTGCAGCGACTGTGGTCGGTCGACGGTCTGGTCGCGGTCAAGGAGTCCTCCGGCGACCTGCGCCAGATCGCCCAGGCCTGCGCGGAGGCACCCGAGGGCCGCTGGGTGCTCGCCGGCGACGACGACCTCGCGCTGGCCTCGATCGCCGTCGGGGCGCGCGGTCTGGTGTCGGTCTGCGGCAACGTGGTGCCAGCGATGACCGCAGACCTGGTGCACCGGGCACTGGCCGGCGACCTCGCGGGAGCCCGGGAGCAGTCCCAGCACCTGCTGCCGCTGATGAACGCCCTCTTCGCCGAGACCAACCCGGTGCCCCTCAAGGCGGCCCTGGCCTGCCTCGGTCTCGGCACAGCGATGGTCCGCTCCCCCCTTGCCCCGGCCAGCCCCGAGACGTGGTCGGTGGTCCAGCGCGAGCTGCTGCGGCTCGGGGTCGGGCGGGTGGCCGTCCGCCAGCCCGCCGCGCCCGCCCTCGCCTCGTGACCGCGACCACCCAGCGGCGCCTCGCCGAGTTCTTCGACCGGCCGCTCGACGTGGTCTGCGCCGACCCGGCTGCGGGCGCCTTCGTCGAGGAGCTGTTCGACGGCCTGGAGGCAGGCGTCGTGCGCGCGGCGACGCAGACGGCCGGACTCTGGTCCGCGCAGGGCTGGGTCAAGCGCGGCATCCTCGCAGGGTTCCGGCTCTCCGAGACGGTGGCGTATGCCGGGTGGCCCGGTGGCGCTGTCGACCGCTCGCTCGTCGGGCCGCGCGAGATCGGGGTGGGCGAGGGGGTGCGCCTGGTGCCCGGCGGGTCCGCGGTCCGGCGCGGCGCCTGCCTGGAGGCCGGGGTCGTCGTGATGCCGCCCGCCTATGTCAACGTCGGAGCCTTCGTCGGGCGCGACAGCATGGTCGACAGCCATGTCCTGGTCGGGTCGTGCGCCCAGGTGGGCACCGATGTCCACCTGTCCGCCGCCGTGCAGCTGGGCGGCGTCCTCGAACCCGTGGGGGCACGGCCGGTCGTGGTCGAGGACGGGGCGTTCGTGGGTGCCCAGTGCGGGGTCTTCGAGGGTGTGGTCGTGCGCTCGCGGGCGGTGCTGGCTCCTGGGGTCATCCTCACCGCGGCCACCCGGATCTTCGACCTCGTGCACGAGGTCGAGCTGCGCGGCGAGGTGCCGGCCGGCGCGGTCGTCGTCCCGGGCACGCGTCCCGCCTCCGGAGACTGGGCCGCCTCGCGCGGTCTGGCGCTGTCGGCGCCCTGCATCGTCAAGTACCGCGACTCCTCCACCGACGTGGCGACCGTGCTCGAGTCGGCCCTGCGATGACCACACCCCACGTCGGCACCGCGCGCCCGGCCGCGTCCCCGTTCGGCCTCCCCCCGCGTCGGGCAGGTGGCGCCGTCTCTGATCCGCGCGATGGACCTGGACGCACCACCGGGGACCATCAGCCTGGCGTTGGGCGAACCCGGATGGCCGATGGCCACCGCCGGTCTCCAAGCCCCGGAGCCCCGCTGCGGCTACGGACCGAACGCGGGGCTGCCCGTGCTGCGGGAGGCCCTGGCCAGGCACACCGGCCTCCCCGTCGACCAGGCGATGGTCACGGCGGGCAGCCAGGCCGCCCTGTTCGCGCTGCTGCAGGCGCACACCCGGCCGGGCGACCGCGTCCTGGTCCCCGACCCGGGCTTCCCCGCCTACCGCACGATGACGCTGCTCGCGGGGGGCGAACCGGTGGGCTACGCGCTGGGCCCGCGCGGCGCGCTGGACCCCGAAGCCGTCGCCGACGCCCTCACCAGGGCCGCGCGGGAGGGCACGGTGGGCGTGCTCATCGTCAACCACCCCGGCAACCCGACCGGCGGCGGGGCCAGCCGCGAGGACCTGGCCGCGGTCGCCCAGGTCTGCGCGGCGCGTGGGGTGCTGCTGGTCTCGGACGAGGTGTATGCCGGGCTGTGGCTCCACGCCCCGACCCCTGGACTGTTCGACGTCGTCGACCCCGGCGAGGGCACGGCTGTCGTGGTGTCCTCGGTGAGCAAGGGCTGGGCAGCGCCGGGGCTGCGGGTGGGCTGGGCCCTGGGCAGCGCCGAGCTGTTGGCCCCGGCCCGACTGGTGCACAACGCGATGACGACGGCCGCTGCCGTCCCCAGCCAGCGGGCGGCGGCAGCCTTGCTGGACGCCAGCGCGGAGGTGCTGCCGCAGGCCCGGGGCGAGCTGGCCGCCCGCTGGGCGGTGGTGACTGCCGTGCTCGGGGACCAGTGCGGACCGGCACCTGCCGGGGCCTTCTACCTCTGGCTCGAGGCTGCGGGGTCCGGTGGCACGCCGGCGGAGCAGCTGGCCTGGTGCCTGCGCCTGCGTGACGAGGCTGGCGTGGCCGTGGTGCCCGGACTGGCCTTCGGTCCCGCCGGCGCAGGTCGACTGCGCGTCTCGTGGGGCGGGCCGCTGGACGAGCTGGGCGAAGGTCTGCACCGTCTGGCGGGAGCGCTGCGGTGACCCCGGTCCACGACCCGTTGTTCGCCTTCGCCCCCGACGCACTGCTGGAGCTGGGCGAGCGTCACTCGACGCCCTGCTTCGTCTACGACCTGTCGGTGGCTGCCGAGCGGTTCGACCGGCTCCGGGCGGCCCTGCCGGGACGGGTCGACCTGGCCTATGCCGTCAAGGCCAACCCCGGACTGCCGCTGCTGCAGACCTTCGCCGCCCGCGGGGCCTGGTTCGACTGTGCCTCTGCCGGTGAGGTGGCCCGGGTGCTCGGCGCCGGTGGCGCCGGGGAGCAGATGGTGATGGCCGGTCCGGCGAAGTCGCTGGACGACCTCGGGGCGGCACTGGGGGCAGGTGCTCGGGTCCAGGTCGACGGCATCGAGGACGTCGAGCGGCTGGCAGGGCTGCACCGCGACCCGGACCGGCCGCTGCCGGTCAGCGTCCGGGTCAACCCCCGGGCGGCGATCGCCGAGGCGTCCGGCATCATCGGCGGCGCGGGGCCGTCCGCCTTCGGCGTCGACGAGGAGGACCTGCCCGCGTTCCTGGACGCGGCCGGCCGACACCCCCGGATCCGGGTCAGCGGCCTGCAGGTGTTCGCCGCGAGCAACGAGCTGTCGGCGCAGGCGCTCCTGGCCAACTACGAGGTCGCGCTGGCCATCGGTCGGCGGATGACACGGGAGCACGGTGTCCAGCTGGACCTCATCGACCTCGGCGGGGGGCTGGGCATCCCGTATGCCGCCGGGGAGCCCGAGGTCGACCTGGCGGCGCTCGGTGGCGGTCTGACCGCGGCGCTGGACCGTCACGACTGGTTCGACGGGCGGCTTCTCGTGGAGCCCGGCCGATGGCTGGCCGGCCCCTGCGGGGTCTACCTGACCCGGGTCGTCCGGGTGAAGCCGAGCCGGGGCTCCACGTTTGCCACGCTGCAGGGCGGCATCAACCACCTGCTGCGGCCGCTGTTGACCGGTCAGTCGTTCCCGGTCTGCGCGCCCACCCCCGGGGCTGCCGCTGGCAACGGCGAGCAGACCGCCTACACCCTGGCCGGACCGCTGTGCACCTCGTTGGACCGGCTCGGCGAGGCCACGCTGCGGCCCCTGCAGCACGGGGACCTGCTGGCCTTCGGCCAGGCGGGCGCCTACGGCTTCACCCAGGCGATGACCCACTTCCTGTCCCACCCGGTGCCGGCCGAGCACTGGCTGCCCTAGAGCGGCAGGGCGTCCCTGCGGCCAGGCAGCTCCTCGAAGATCAGCCAGGTGCGGGTCGCCTTGACCCCGGGCACCGCCTGGATCTGCTCCAGCACCAGGTCGCGCAGCTCGTGGGTCGAGCGTGCCCGCACCGAGGCGATGACGTCGAACTCGGCCCCGACCAGGGCGATCCGCTCGACCGACGGCAGGTCGCGCAGGGCGGCCGCGGCGGTCCGCCAGGAGTTCTGCTCCAGGGACACCGAGACGAAGGCGGCCGTGCCCAGCCCCAGCCGCTCGGGGTCGACCGTCACGGTGAACCCGGTGATCACCCCGGACTCCTGCAGCCGCTCCACCCGGGCGTAGGCGCTGGCCCGGGAGATGTGCACCCGCTCGGCGAGCGCTCTCATCGAGACCCGGCCGTCGCGCAGCAGCTCGTGGATGATGCGACGGTCGGTGTCGTCGACCTCGGATCGTCCAGCCCACCCTCGCACCGGACCGTCTCCGTTGGACGTCTGAGAATCTGTCACCCGCCCATCGTGCCAGACGTCCGGACTTGGGCCCCATCTGCCGTCGGCGCGTCCACGACACGCGACGATAGGGGCCACAGGTTCCAACCCGCGAGAGGTGACCACCGATGAGCGACGTGTCGGATCTGCTGCCCTGCCCGGAGCCGGTCAGGTTCCTGGACGAGGCCGGTGCGCTGGTCGACGGCGCCCCTGGCGAGCAGGCGGCCGCCCGCGGCTACGTGCTGCCCGCGACTGCCGACCTGCTGGAGGTCTGGCGTGCGATGGTGGTCGGCCGGCGGTTCGACGCCCAGGCGACCGCGCTGACCAAGCAGGGCAGGCTGGCGGTCTACCCGAGCTCGCGCGGTCAGGACGCCTGCCAGGTCGCCCCCGTGCTGGCGCTGTCCGACCAGGACTGGTTCTTCCCGACCTACCGGGACTCGATGGCGCTGGTCAGCCGGGGCATCGACCCGGTCGAGGTGCTCACCCTCCTGCGCGGCTCCTGGCACTGCGGCTACGACCCGGTGGCGACCCGCACCGCACCCCAGTGCACGCCGCTGGCCACCCAGGCGGTGCACGCCGCGGGCGCTGCCCACGGGATGGACCGCCGAGGCGGCGACGGGCTGGCGCTGTGCTTCATCGGCGACGGCGCCACCAGCGAGGGCGACTTCCATGAGGCGCTCAACTTCGCCGCGGTCTTCAACGCCCCCGTCGTCTACCTCGTGCAGAACAACGCCTACGCGATCTCGGTCCCGCTGTCCAAGCAGACCAAGGCCCCGGCGCTGGCCTACAAGGGCGTCGGCTATGGCGTGCGCAGCGAGCAGGTCGACGGCAACGACCCGGCGGCGGTGCTCGCGGTCACCCGCACGGCCTACCAGCACGCCCGGAGCGGACTCGGACCGGTCCTGCTCGAGGCGCACACCTACCGGCTCGAGGCGCACACCAACGCCGACGACGCGACCCGCTACCGCACCCGCGAAGAGGTCGAGCAGTGGGCCGGTCGCGACCCGATCATCCGGCTGCAGGCCTACCTCACCGCCCAGGACGCGCTCGACGGCACCCTGGTCGCGCAGGTGCGTGCCGAGGCCGAGGACCGTGCCGCCGACCTGCGCTCCCGGATGAACCAGGAGCCGGTCGTCGCGCCGCTCTCGCTGTTCGACCATGTCTTCGCCGAGCCGACCCCCCAGCTGGTCGCCCAGCGGGAGATGGTCCGCACCGAGCTGGCCCACTCCGACCTGCAGGGAGCCCACTGATGACGACCGTCACCTTCGCCCAGGCGCTCAACACCGCCCTGCGCGACGCGCTCCGCGAGGACGACGACGTGCTCGTCTTCGGTGAGGACGTCGGCGCACTGGGCGGCGTCTTCCGGATCACCGACGGGCTGACCCGCGACTTCGGTGAGGACCGGTGCTTCGACACCCCGCTCGCCGAGGCCGGCATCGCCGGGTTCGCGGTCGGCCTGGCCATGCAGGGTTTCCGGCCGGTCATCGAGATGCAGTTCGACGCCTTCGGCTACCCGGCCTTCGAGCAGGTGGTCAGCCACATCGCCAAGATGCGCAACCGCACCCAGGGCCGGCTGGCGATGCCGATCGTGATCCGGATGCCGTTCGCCGGGGGGATCGGCGGGGTCGAGCACCACTGTGACTCCAGCGAGGGTTACTACGCGCACACGCCCGGACTGCAGGTCGTCGCCCCGTCCACGCCCGCTGACGCCTACTCGCTGCTCCGCGAGGCGATCCGCTCCGACGACCCGGTGGTGTTCCTGGAGCCCAAGGTCGCCTACTGGTCCAAGGCCGACCTGGAGCTGCCGGTGCGGACCGAGCCGTTCGGGCAGGCTGTCGTCCGGCGTACAGGAGCCGACGTCACCCTGGTCACCTACGGACCGCAGGTGGCAACGGCGCTCAAGGCCGCCGAGGTGGCGGCGGCCGAGGAGGACTGGGACGTCGAGGTCATCGACCTGCGCACCATCGTGCCGTTCGACGACGAGACCGTCGCGGCCTCGGTGCGCAAGACCGGCCGAGCCGTCGTGCTGTCCGAGGCGGCCGGTTTCGCCGGGGTGGGCGCGGAGGTGGCCGCCCGCATCGGCGAGCGGTGCTTCCACTCCCTGGCGGCGCCGGTCCTGCGCGTCTCCGGCCTGGACATCCCCTATCCGCCGCCGAAGCTCGAGCACACCCACCTGCCCGGGGTGGACCGGATCCTCGACACCATGGCCCGCCTGCAGTGGGACGACCAGCCGGACACCGCGCACCTGGTGGACGTCGCGGCCGGGGCGGCTCGATGACCGCGGTGTTCCGGCTGCCCGACCTGGGTGAGGGCCTGACCGAGGCCGAGATCGTCCACTGGCTGGTGGCCGAGGGTGACCTGGTCGCCGTCGACCAGGAGGTCGTCACGGTGGAGACGGCCAAGGCTGCCGTCGACGTGCCGTGCCCCTACGCCGGGCGGGTCACCTCACTGCACGGTGCGCCCGGTGCGACCGTGGCCGTCGGAGCACCCCTCATCACGGTCGAGGTCGTCGTCGGGGCCGGGTCGGAGCAGTACCGCTCCGAGGAGCGAGCCGGCGCCCCCGACCCCGCGCTGGTGGCCGACTCACCGCAGCGACCGCTGATCGGGTATGGCGCGGGAGAGGGTCCCGCACGCCGGGACCGTTCCCGACGCGCCGCAGCCCCACCGCCGAGCGCGCCGCCGCCGCAGCGAGCCGGCGCGGTGAAGGTCATCTCCCCCCTGGTCCGCAGGCTCGCGATGGACGCGGGAGTCGACCTCGCCGCGGTGGCCGCGACCGGGCCGGCCGGCGTGATCCGGCGCGCTGACGTCGAGGCAGCGGCGGCCGGCTCCGGGGCGGGCCGTCAGGCAGGCGTGCCGTCACCCGCTCCCGCTGCCCCACCTCGACCCGGCGACCAGCGGATCCCGATCACCGGAACCCACCGCGTGATGGTCGACCGGCTGAGCACCTCCCGGCGGGAGGTCCCGGACGCCACCACCTGGGTCGACGTCGACGCCAGTGGTCTGGTCCAGGTCAGGGACGCGCTGAGGAAGTCCCGTCCGGACGACGGCATCGGGGTCTTGGCGCTGATGGCGCGGATCGTGGTGGCCGGGCTCCGCAGGTATCCGGTGCTCAACTCCTCGGTCGACGTGCCGGCCGGAGAGATCCGCCAGCACGGCGCGGTCAACCTGGGCTTCGCGGCGCAGTCGCCCCGCGGGCTCGTCGTGCCGGTCGTCCCGGACGCGGCGGCGCTGACCACGGCCGAGCTGGCGGCGGCGCTGCACGAGCTCACCGGCCTGGCCCGCGAGGGCCGGTTGACTCCCGCGCAGCTGAGCGGTGGCACGTTCACGCTGAACAACTACGGCGTCTTCGGCGTGGACGGCTCGACCCCGATCATCAACCACCCCGAGGCCGCCATGCTCGGGATCGGCCGGATCATCGACAAGCCGTGGGTGGTCGACGGGGCCCTGGCGGTCCGCAAGGTCACCCAGCTGTCCTTCACCTTCGACCATCGCGTCTGCGACGGCGGCACGGCGGGTGGCTTCCTGCGCTATGTCGCGGACTGCGTCGAGTCACCGGCGGTCCTGCTCGGCGACCTCTGAGCTGATCCAGATGCTGGCGAAGCTGGTGCTGAAGATCCGGTGTCCTGCCATCTGCGCTCTCCTTGCTGTGGCGTCCTAGCCGGTCGAGGTCTCCGCGTCCGTGTCGGTGCACGGATAGGTCAGGGCGACGATGCGCCAGCCGTCGGTGCTCTGGACCGCCCACAGCGAGCCGGAGTCGCGGCTGTCCGCGGCATACATCTGGACCTGGTCGATCTGGCCGCGCACGACCAGCTCGTCGTCGGCGATGCTGGACTGCACGATGCCGGTCAGCGCCTGGGCCGGGCCGGGGAGAGCGGCGACCGCCTCGCGCAGGGCGTCGACCGCCCGGCGTGCCAGCGTGCCAGTCGACGCTGACACCTCGCCCCCCGAGCCACTGCCCTCGCCCCCGGTGCTCGAGCCGGCGGCGTCCGTCGTCGTGGTGGAGGTCAGCGGCTGGAACGTGCTGGTGAGGCCGGGCCCGGTCGTGGTGCCGTAGTAGGGCGGCCGGTTGGCCACGGTCTTCCGGAAGTCGGCCACGGCCAGATCCACATAGGCCTTGGCGGCGGCGCGAGCGGTCGGGTGGGCCAGGACCGGCAGCGGGTCGATGTCGGTGCGGCACTCCGTGGTCGTGATCGCCGGGCCGGGCTGGGGGTTGGAGCAGGAGACCAGCGCCAGGGTGAGACAGGCCGCCCCCACGGTCCGCCTCACACTCACCGGGCGCCCGACGTGCCGACCATCCCGGCTCACCACGCCCCACCCCGCTCCTGCCCGCACGGGATCAGCCTACGGGCGCTGAGCGCTGAGGGACCGCGGCCGTCCGGCGGCGGCTGACGGCGACCCCGAGCAGCGCCAGCGCACCGCCGACCAGGGCCCAGACCGTCGGCACCTCCGCCAACACCAGCCACGACATGAGCACCGCGACGGCCGGCACCGCCAGCGTCGCTGACGCGGTCTGCCCGGCGGTGGCGTGGGAGAGCACAAAGGCCCACAGGAGGAACCCCAGCGCGGTCGGGACGAGGCCGAGGTAGACCACCCAGCCCACCGCCGAGGCTGGCGCCGCACTGACGTCGCGGACCAGGCTGGGCAGGAAGGGCAGCAGCACGACGATGCCCACCCCGACTCCGGCGACGGTGGCCGACAGCGGGTCGATCCGGCGCAGCGCGACCTTCTGGGTGAGCACGCCCAGCGCATACAGCAGGGCGGACAGCAGGGCCAGCAACAGTCCGGTGGTGCTGGCGTGCCGTCCTGCGCCGCCCAGTCCGATCAGGGCCACACCACACAAGCCGACGGCCAGCCCGATGACCAGCTGACGGGGAAAGCCCTCACCCAGCAGCACACCGGCCAGGACGGCCACGATCAGGGGCGCGACGTTGACGATCATCGCTGCGGTGCCCGCGTCGACCTGGTGCTCGGCCGCGTTGAGGACGACCGTGTAGCCGGCGAACCACAGCGCTCCGTAAAGCGCCACCATCACCGCCGTCCGGCCACGCGGCAGGGTGAACCCGCGCCGCCAGGCGAAGAGCGCCAGCGGCAGTGCCGCGACCAGCAGCCGCCCGAGCGCCATCGGACCGGGCTCGACGAAGGGCGCGACGTCACGGATGCCGACGAACGCCGAGGCCCAGAACAGGATGACCAGGCCCATCGCCACGGCCACCCGCCACTGCAGGGCAGGTCCGGCGGTGTCGACGGCGCTGACCTCGGTCGTGCTCACCGGGTCAGTCTGCCCCCGGGCACCGACAGCACGGGTCGCCGGCCTGACCTACGGTGGGTGCATGGACTTTCGATACCTGGGCAACAGTGGACTGAAGATCAGCGAGATCACCTACGGCAACTGGCTGACGCACGGCTCGCAGGTGGAGAACGAGGTGGCGCACCAGTGCGTCCGCGCCGCCCTGGACGCCGGGATCACCAGCTTCGACACCGCCGACGTCTATGCCAACACCAAGGCCGAGACGGTCCTGGGTGAGGCCCTGTCGGGCGAACGTCGCGAGAGTGTGGAGATCTTCACCAAGGTCTACTGGCCGACCGGCCCCGGCGGCCCCAACGACAGCGGGCTGTCCCGCAAGCACATCATGGAGTCCATCAACGGCTCGCTGGAGCGGCTGCAGACCGACTACGTCGACCTCTACCAGGCGCACCGGTTCGACACCGAGACACCGCTCGAGGAGACGATGCAGGCGTTCGCCGACGTCGTCCGCCAGGGCAAGGCCCTCTACATCGGTGTCAGCGAGTGGACCGCCGACCAGATCCGGCAGGGCCACGAGCTGAGCCGTCAGCTGGGGTTCTCCCTGGTCTCCAGCCAGCCCCAGTACTCGATGCTCTGGCGGGTCATCGAGCCCGAGGTCGTCCCGACCTGTGAGGAGCTCGGGATCTCCCAGATCGTCTGGAGCCCGATGGCCCAGGGTGTGCTGTCCGGCAAGTACCTGCCCGGGGAGCAGCCCTCGCAGGGCCGGGCCGCCGACGACAGCATGGGCCGGGGCATGAAGGGGTTCCTGCGTGACGAGGTGCTCACCGCGGTGCAGGAGCTCAAGCCGCTGGCCGAGCAGGCAGGCCTGTCGATGGCCGCACTGGCCATCGCGTGGGTGCTGCAGAACGACAACGTCGCTGCCGCGCTGGTCGGAGCCTCTCGCCCCGAGCAGGTCGCCGAGAACGTCGCAGCCGCCGGCGTGCGGCTGGACGCCGACCTGATGGCCGCGGTCGACACCGCCCTGGGCGACGTGGTGGAACGGGACGCCGCCAAGACCGCCGAGCACGCCCCGGCCAAGCGCCCGAGCTGACCTCGCGCGCTGCGCTCAGCCGCTCTCGATGTCGCCGCGCCACAGGCTGGTGCCGCTGTGCGTCGGGTCCCCGTCGAAGGACTCCAGCGACACGTCGACCAGCGGGTAGGCGGCCAGCGACAGGTCCGCGGGCAGGGCGAACTCGGCCCGGTTGGAGCTCATCAGGCCCACGGTGACCATGCCGGAGACGTCCGGCGCCAGGAGCCACACCTCGACGTAGCCGTCAGCGGTCTCGGGCAGGGCGTCGGTCTGCACGACCAGCACGCGCTCGCCGTCACGCTCACGGATCTCCGCGGTCGCACCGGCGCCCGCCTGGGCGTCGAGTGACTCCAGGGTCGTCTGGGCCACGAGCGTCCCAGCGTCGTCACCGGTGTCGAGCAGGCTCAGCGTGCCCCAGGTGAGTGCGGCACCAGCGGCTGCGGCGCCCAACAGCCAGGTCACCGTGCGCGAGGGACCCGCGGGCCGTGCGTGCGTGGGCGCCGACAGCGGCACCGGGGGGGCGGACGGCGAAGGCGTGTCGGACGGGGACGGTGCCGCAAGCCGGGCACGAGGCACCGAGGGCGACGGCGCGGCGGCAGTCGGCTCCAGCTCGGACATGATCGCGGTCAGCACCGCAGCGGGGGGCCGAGGCTGGTCCAGCGGACCTGCGGCCCGAGCCAGGCTGACGACCGCGCTGAGCGAGACCACCTCGGCCTGGCACTGCGCGCAGACAGCGACGTGCGCACGCACCTCGTGGGCTGCCTCACCGAAGGCGAGCAGGGCGAGGTCGTCCTGGTCAGGATGCATCTGCGCCCTCCAATCTGTCCCTCAGTCGCCGTAGCGTCCTGGCGATGTGGCTCTTGACCGTGCCGAGTGGCAGGCCAGTCTGTGCTGCGATCTGCTGGTGGGTCAGGTCGCCGAAGAACGCGAGCATGACCACCTGCCGTTGCGGTGAGCCGATCTGCTCCAGCTCCCCGTACAGGGTGAGCAGCTGGTCCATCCGCTCTGCTGTCCAGGTATTCGGAGCGGCACGGCTTTCCAGATCGTCCCTGATCCCCACCGGATCGGTGGGCACCTCCTGCGACCGGTGCCGGGCCCGGAGGTGGTCGGCGATCCGGTGCCGGGTGATGCCCACCAGCCAGGCCCCCAGGGGGCCGTGCTCGGGGCGGTATCCGGTCCGGGACTGCCAGGCGGAGACGAAGACCTGCTGGGTCACGTCATCAGCCTCGTGGTGACCGACCGCCTTGGCGGCGAGCCCGTGGACGAGAGCGCCCCACCGCTGGTAGACCGCCTCCACCGACCCGCCGTGACCCGCGGAGAAGGCGGCAGCCAGCCGGGCGTCACGCGCGGCCTCCAGGTCAGAGGCCGTGGTCGGTTCGGTCACGGACACCACCGTAGTCAGGACTCCGGCACGGGGACCGCGTCCACGACGACGTTGTCCCGATAGCTCTCCGCCGCGAACCTCCACGGCCCACCGCAGGTCACCAGGGTCAACCGCGGGGGTCCGTCCCGGGCGAACACCTGCTCGACCGGCAGCTCCCGCTTGTCGATGCTGCGCCGGCTGACCACCTCGTAGATGACGGACGACCCGTCGGAGCGCCATACCGTGACCTGGTCTCCGGGCTCGACGTCGGCCAGGACCGCCATCGCACCCTCGCCCTCGGGCGTGTCCACGTGACCAGCCAGGACGACAGCGCCCTGGTCGGACCCGGGAGCCGGCCCGAAGCGGTACCACCCAGCCCGGTCGCCGTCGTCCGGAATCTCCATCAGGCCGTCGGAGCGGACTCCGACCGCGTCGAGCGGGACGTCCAGGCCGACCGTGCTGATCTCCAGCCGGACGGGTGCCGGGGGAGCTGCGTCCTGGCGCAGCGCCTCCAACCCTGCGGGGCGGCGACCGATGCTGGCCGTGGGTGCGGTGGTGACCGTGGCCGCAGCCGTGGCGGCGCCAGCGTCCGAGCTCCCGGAGGTGCTGGGCCCCGCGCCGTCACCGGCTGTCGGCAGCGAGCCGGCGTCCTGCACGGCGGGTCGGCCGGCCTGGCCCGACCCGGTGCCGTTGAACGTCACCAGGCCGATGACCAGGGCCGCCACCGACCCGAGGAGCACCAGCAGCCACCGGGCGGTGGGCTGATGTCCCGCCCGGCTGCGGGGTGGGGCAGGTCGCCCAGGGCGAGGAGGCTCGCCCTGGACGACCTGGTCCGGGGGTGTGTTGCTCAGTCCGAGACCTTGGCCTTGGCACCGACCAGCTGGCGCGAGGCGAGGACCGCACCGGCAGCGCCCGCCATGGCGAGCACGGCCCACCAGGCGTTGTTGCCGTCGGCGCCGCCACCGGTGCCCGACGGCACGCCGCCGGGGTCACCGTGCAGACCGGTGATGGTCTGGACTGCCAGGTCGAGGGTGCCCTCTTCGGCGGAGCCCCACGCGTAGACGATCGTGTTGG
Organism: uncultured Actinomycetota bacterium; assembly: GCA_963781115.1. Taxonomy (GTDB): domain Bacteria; phylum Actinomycetota; class Actinomycetes; order Actinomycetales; family Dermatophilaceae; genus Ornithinicoccus. The sequence goes on along the minus strand of CAWADV010000003.1, from coordinate 188,012 downwards.
TGCCCTCAGCGAGCTCCAGGTCGGCCGGGCCGATGGCGATGTCCTCGGTGCCGGCCAGGACGACGTCCGCCGACACGGTGCCGGCGGGCACCTCCAGGACGCCCTCGTCCGGGTTCTCCACGCCCTCGAGCACGGGAGTGCCTCCGGCGCGGATGTCGACGGCCGGAGCCGCCGCGGTGTGCCGCACGGTCAGGCGGGCCTGGCCAGCGTCCAGGGTGGACACGTCGTTGGCGAAGCCGGTCAGCCCGGGGGTGCCGTCCGCGCTCAGGTGGGCGACCACGGTCAGGTTGGCACCGGCGGGCACCTCGACGCCCTCGGCGGAGATCGCCGGGTCAGTGGTCTCGGGGTCGGCCCCGGCCTCGTAGACGTCGATGTCGTAGCTGCCGGCCGGGAGGGTCAGCGGGTCGGTCAGCGTGCCGGGCTCGAAGTCCGGGAGGGTCTCCTCGCCGTTGACGTACACGTCGACGGTGAGGCCGGGCACGGCGTGCAGGACCGACACGGTGGCGTCGTCGGTGCCCTGGGCCAGTCCGGGGCCTGCTGCGGCGACGAGCAGCAAGCCCGCACCCGCAGTAGCGGCGATAAGGCGCATGGAGTTCTCCTTGATGGATCTGCGGGGTCCCGTTGACGCCCGATGCCCACACTTCGCACGACCCGGCGCATCTGGATGCACCCACCCGGAAGAAAAACCCCACCGGACGCGCCGGACGGCGACACACCACCCCACCGGACGCGCCGGACGGCGACACACCACCCCACCGGACGCGCCGACGGCGACCACATCGGCCCGGCGCTCGCCCTCCGCCTGTCGCCACCCCGTCATACAGTGCCCGGGTGAGCCTGACCGTCCACTGCGCCCAGAGCACCCGCGTGCTCGCCGAGGGCCTGGCGGACCTGCTGGCCGACCCTCTTGGAGGACCCGTTCTCCGAGGAGGTCGTGGTGGTCCCGGCCAAGGGAGTCGAGCGCTGGCTCGCCCAGCGGCTCTCGCACCGCCTCGGCGCCAGCGAGCGGGGTGGCGACGGGGTCTGCGCCGGGGTGCGCTTCCTGCACCCGCACTCCCTGGTGGCGCTGCTGCTGGGCGTCGAGCGGGATGACCCCTGGCACCCGGACCGGCTCGCCTGGGCGGTGCTGGCCGCGATCGACGCTGGTCTGGACGAGCCGTGGGCTCGGCCGCTCGCCCGCCACCTCGGCAGCGACCACCAGGACCGCCAGCGGGAGTTCCGGCGCAACCGGCGGTATGGCGTCGCTCGCACCCTGGCCACGCACTTCTCCTCGTATGCCGCGCAGCGCCCCGCTCTGCTCACCGCCTGGCGAGAGGGTCGGGACGAGGACGGCCTGGGCACCCCCCTCGACGGCGACCTGGCCTGGCAGGCCGAGCTGTGGCGCCAGGTGCTCTCCCTCGTGCCCGGGCCGGCTCCGGACGAGCGGCACGCCTCGACCCTCGAAGGCCCTGCGCTCCCCTGCCGGGCGCGAGGCTCAGCTGGACCTGCCGGGCCGACTGTCCCTGTTCGGCCATACCCGCCTGCCGGCCAGCGAGGTGGCGCTGCTCCACGCGCTGGGCGCGCACCGCGAGGTGCACCTCTGGCTGCCGCAGGCCTCGGCCGCCGCCTGGGAGGCGGTGGCCCCTGTGCTCCTCGACGGTCCGGTGCCCCGTCGCCAGGACACCTCCGCCGAACGGGTCAACCACCCGCTGCTCGCCTCGCTGGGCCGCGACGCCCGCGAGCTGCAGCGCACCCTGACCGGCGCCGGCGCCCGGGCCGTGACGGTGTCGCCCCCCTCGCCCGAAGCGCCGGCGAGCACGCTGCTCGGCTGGCTCCAGGACGACCTGCGGCACGACCGCGCCCCCGGTCAGCAACAGCGGACCGGTCGGGTGGTCGCCCTGCACGACCGCAGCGTGCAGGTGCACGCCTGTCACAGCCCCTCGCGGCAGGTCGACGTGCTGCGCGAGGTGCTGACCGGTCTGCTGCAGGACGACCTGAGCCTGGAACCTCGAGACATCCTGGTGATGTGCCCCGACATCGAGACCTACGCCCCGCTCATCCAGGCCGGCTTCGGGCTGGGTGAGGTCACCGGCCAGGGCGGCGTGCACGGCCACCCCGCCCACCAGCTCCGGGTCCTCCTCGCCGACCGCGCGCTGACCAGCACCAACCCGCTGCTCGACCTGGCGGGCCGGCTGGTCGACCTCGCCGCCTCACGGGTGACCGTGACGCAGGTGCTCGACCTGCTCGCCCTCGCGCCCGTGACACGCCGGTTCGGGCTCGACGAGGAAGACCTGGAGACCGTCGCCCGGTGGACGCGCGAGGCGGCGATCCGGTGGGGGCTCGACGCGGACGACCGACGTGCCTACCAGATCCCGTGGGACCAGAACACCTGGCGGTTCGGGCTCGACCGGCTGCTCGCCGGAGTGGCGATGGCCGAGGTGGATGACCACGACTTCGACGCGGTGCTGCCGGTCGACGGGGTGCCGAGCGGCACGGTCGACCTGGTCGGGCGGCTCGCCGAGCTGGTGGACCGGCTGGGTGCCGCGCTCGAGGGCTTGGGCCAGGCGCGCACAGCCGCCCAGTGGGCGCAGGCGCTGGACGACGCCGTGCGCATGCTGGGAAAGGTCACCGACAGCCACGCCTGGCAGGAGGTGCAGCTCGAGCGCGAGCTCGCCGAGATCGCCTCCGCCGACCAGTGGTCCGGCGGTGCTGGAGGCACGGTCCTCTCGCTGGCCGACGTCTCGGCCCTGCTGGAGCACCGGATGTCCGGCCGGCCGACGCGGGCCAACTTCAGGGTCGGCACGTTGACCGTCTGCACCATGGTGCCGATGCGCTCGGTGCCCCACCGCGTGGTCGCCCTGCTGGGTCTGGACGACGGCGTGTTCCCCCGGCGCACCGTCGTGGAGGGTGACGACGTCCTGGCCCGAACGCCCGTGACCGGTGAGCGGGACCCGCGCAGTGAGGACCGGCAGCTCCTGCTCGACGCCGTGATGGCCGCCGGCGAGACCCTCGTCGTGACCTACACCGGCGCCAACGAGCTCACCGGCGCCGAGCGCCCGCCGGCCGTGCCGCTGGGCGAGCTGATCGACGCGGTCGAGGCCACGGCCACCCTGCCCGTGCGGCCGGGGCGCGGCGGCGGCCCGGCGCACAGCGACCTGGTCGTGCGTCATCCCCTGCAGCCGTTCGACCGCCGCAACTTCCAGCTGACCGACGCCCATGGTCCCGAGCCCCTCGCGGTCAACACGCCCGGGCCTCGCGGCGGGTGGCAGCCGTTCAGCTTCGATGCCGCCGGCAGGGCGGGTGCCGGCGCCGCTGTCGAGCCACGCCGACCCCGCGCCCAGCTCACCGAGCGACTGCCGGCCAGACCCCACGAGGACGTGGCACTGGCCCAGCTGCAGCGGTTCTTCCGCGACCCGGCCCGCGCGTTCCTGCAGGGGCGGCTGGATGTGTCGACTCCCTGGGAGGGCGAAGCCACCAGTGAGGCTGTGCCGATCCAGCTCGACGGACTGACGACGTGGGCGGTGGCCGACCGGATGCTGCAGCGCCTGGTCGACGGCGGTGATCCCGACACGGTGGTGATGGCTGAGCTCCGTCGCGGCACCATGCCACCGGGACCGATCGGCGAGGACACGTTGCGGGAGATGCTGGGCACCGTGCAGGCCCTGTATGCCGGGACCGCCCCCCTGCGGCGTGAGGCTCGCCGCAGCGTCGACATCGACGTCGGCCTGCCGCCCCCAGACGGCGGCGCGCCGCGTCGGCTGACCGGGACGGTCACCGGCGTCCACGGCACCCGGCTCGTGCGCGTGTCCTACTCGCGGCTCGCGGCCGGCCACCGGCTGTCCTCGTGGCTCGACCTCGTCGCGTTGACGGTCGCCCAGCCGGAGACAGCGTGGACGGCCCACACCTGGGGCAGACCCCCTTACGGGAGCAGGGCGTTGGCCTCGGAGGCGGTGGCCGGCCCGGTCGACCCTGCACGGGCGCGTGCCGTGCTCGACCGGCTCGTGCAGATGCACGACCTGGGCCAGCGCTTCCCCGTGCCGCTGCCTGCCCGGACCGCCCTGGCGTTCGCCGCGGCAGCGGAGGGGGAGTCCCGGGGTGAGCCCGCCGGCCACGGGGGAGCACTCAGCGCCGCCCGGCGAGAGTGGGAGACCGACCGGCAGGCCACGTTCGGCGCCGACGGCGAGAACGCCTCGGCCGCCAACGAGCGGGTCTACGGTCCGGACTCCTCGCTCGAGGTGCTTCTCGGTCCTCCGACCGCGGCCGAAGAAGGCTGGAACGCCCACCCCTGGCTGTTGGCCCGGTATGCCTGGGCGCTCTGGGAGCCCTTGCTCACCGGCCTGGAGACGGTGGACCTGCGATGACGATGGCGGAGTTCGACCCGACCGGCCCGCTGCCGACCGGCACCACCGTGCTCGAGGCCAGCGCCGGCACCGGCAAGACCTGGACGATCGGTGCGCTGGTCGCCCGCTACGTCGCCGAGGGCCTGGTCCGGCTCGACCAGATGCTGGTCATCACCTTCACCCGGGCCGCCAGCCAGGAGCTGCGGTCACGAGTGCGGGGGCAGCTGGTCGAGCTCGCCTCCGCCCTGACCGACCCTGCGGCAGCGCGTCCTGACAATGTCGTGGTCGACGCCCTGGTCGCCGTCGATGACCTCGAGCGGGCTGTCCGGCTGGCCCGGGTGCGCGCCGCCCTCGCCGGGTTCGACGAGGCGACGATCGCCACGACGCACGAGTTCTGCGCCATCGTGCTGCGCAGCCTGGGCGTCGCCGGTGACTCCGACGCCGGGGCCCGGCTGGTCGAGGACCTCGAGGCGATGACCGTGGAGGTGGTCGACGACCTCTATCTGCGCTCCCTGCGGCCCGACGCCCTCCCCGAGTTCACTTACTCGCAGGCGCGGCAGATGGCGCGGGACGTCGTCAGTGACGCGCAGGCCCGGATCGAGCCCGCCGACGCGGCCGGTTCCGTCGGCCCAGACGGGCGACCGCACCCCGTCGGTCGTCGGGTCAGGTTTGCCACGGTGGTGCGCCAGGAGATGGAGGCACGCAAGCGCGCCGCTGGCGTGCTCAGCTATGACGACCTGCTGACCCAGCTCGCGGGCGCGCTGCAGGCGCCGGACTCCCTGGCCAGGGACCGGATGCGGCAGCGCTGGCAGGTGGTGCTGGTCGATGAGTTCCAGGACACCGACCCGGTGCAGTGGGAGGTGCTCGACCGTGCGTTCTCCGGTCACGCGACCATGGTGCTCATCGGCGACCCGAAACAGGCGATCTATGCCTTTCGCGGCGGAGACGTCGTCAGCTATCTGTCCGCCGCCGGCACCGCCCAGACCCGGCAGACACTGGCGGTCAACCGGCGCAGCGACCAGCCGCTGCTGGCGCGGCTGCAGCACGTGCTGTCCGGGGCGCAGCTGGGCGACCCGGAGATCACCGTGCACCCCGTCCGAGCCCACCACCAGCAGTCTCGCCTCGAGGGAGTCCCCCACGCCGACCCGCTGCGGCTGCGGCTCGTCACCCGTGCGCACCTGGGGATCTCCGGCGGCAAGCGGCCGACAGTCGGCCCGGTCCGCGAACACATCGCCCGTGACCTGGCTGCCGACGTCCGAGAGCTGCTGAGCTCCGGCGCGCAGTTCGACGGGCGCCCGCTGCGCCCCGCCGACGTCGCCGTGCTCGCCGCCACCAACGCCGTGCTCCGCACGGTCCAGCAGGCCCTGCGCGACGTCGGGGTGCCCGCGGTCATCGGGGGTGGCGGGAGCGTGTTCGGCACACCCGCGGCCGTGGAGTGGCTCACGGTCCTGGAGGCACTGGGGCAACCGCACCGGAGCGACCGGGTGCGCGCGGCGGCGCTCACCTCCTTCGTCGGCCTCACGTCGACCACACTGGACGCGGGCAGTGACGGCAGTTCTCACCGCGACGAGTCCCGCCCCGGCCGTGACCGGCTCACCGACCGGCTGTCCCAGCAGCTGGCCACCTGGGCCGAGATCGCCGAGAGGCGCGGCGTCATCTCGGTGCTCGAGGCCGCCCTCATCGACGGTGCGTGGGCGCGCACGCTGGCCGAGACCGACGGCGAGCGGAGGCTGACCGACCTGCGCCAGGTGGGCCAGCTGCTTCAGGACCAGGGCGCGACCCAGCGGTGGGGCCTGGTCGCGCTCGCCGACTGGCTGCGGGAGCAGATCCGCGACAGTCGGGTGGCCACCGGGGCCCGCGACGTCGGCACCCGCCGGCTGGACAGCGACGCGGAGGCGGTGCAGCTGGTCACCATCCACGCCAGCAAGGGCCTGGAGTTCCCGATCGTCTACCTCCCGTCGCTGTCCGACCGCTATGTCCCTCGCGACTCCAACGCGGTGCTGCGCTACCACGACGCGAGCGGCACCCGGTGCCGGGACATCGGCGGGAGCCAGTGGCCGGGCCGGGCCGAGCGGGAGGCCCAGCACCGGTCCGAGGAGGCCGGTGAACAGCTGCGGCTGCTGTATGTCGCGATGACCAGGGCGATGTCGCAGGTCGTCCTCTGGTGGGCGCCGAGCAACAACGCGACGGGCGCCCCTCTGCACCGCATGCTGTTCGGCCGGGGCGCCGGCGAGGGGCCTGTGCCGGACACCGCGCCGGTCGCCCACGAGGCCAGGTCGCGCGAGGTGCTGGAGCAGTGGGCGGTCGGTGGCGGGGTGCACCTGGAGCCCGCCGACATCGCCGATGTCCCCACGGCCCCGGTCAGCCCGCCGAGCAGTGAGCTGCACGTCCGCACCTTCGACCGGACCGTCGACACGACCTGGCGGCGCACGTCATACACCGCCCTGTCCCGACCTCTCGAGCAGGCCCAGTCGCGGCGGCCCACGGTGGGCAGCGAGCCGGAGCGGATGGCCAAACAGGACGAGCTGCCGATCTCCTGGCCGGGCGTCGACGACGGGACCGGACCGCCACCGCCCAGCGATGCCAGGGTGCTGGCCGGCGACCGGCCGAGCCCGATGGCCGGCCTCCCGGTCGGAGCCACCTTCGGCTCACTGGTGCACGCCGTGCTGGAGCACGCCGACCCCCGTGCGACCGACCTGCGCGCCGAGCTGCTCGCCCAGATCGGGCCGGCCGTCGTCGACTGGCCGGTCGACCTCGACCACGGCGAGCTCGCCGACGCCCTGGTCCAGGTCATCTCCAGTCCCCTCGGCCCGCTGACCGACGGCGCGACCCTGGCGCAGATCGGCACAGGCGACCGGCTCAGCGAGCTCGCCTTCGAGCTGCCGTTGTCCGCCGGTGACCTGGCGCCACGCCGGACCACGCCGGCGCGGGTGCAGCTCGGTGACCTGTCGCCGCTGCTGCGCACCCACCTGCCGGCCGACGATCCTGTGCGCGGCTACGCCGATCTGCTCGACGCCGTCCCCGAGCTCGCCGACCAGGACCTGCGCGGCTACCTCACCGGGTCGGTCGATGTCGTGCTGCGCACCGGCGGCCGCTACCTCGTCGTCGACTACAAGACCAACTGGCTCGGCCCCACGGACCGCCCGCTCACCGCTGCGGCCTACGCCCCCAGCGAGCTGGCCGCGGCGATGCGCCATTCCGACTACCCCCTCCAGGCGCTGCTGTATGCCGTCGTGCTGCACCGGTTCCTGCGCTGGCGACTGGCCGGCTACCGACCCGAGGACCACCTGGGCGGGGTGCTCTACCTCTACCTTCGCGGCATGTGCGGCCCGGACACGCCGGTGGTGGACGGCCACCCCTGTGGAGTGTTCTCCTGGCGGCCGCCCGTCGCCCTCGTCGAACAGCTCTCCCAGCTGCTCGACGGGCAGGTCAGCGGTGTCGGAGGAGCGGCGTGACCTCCGCACCGGGCGTGGCTGCAACGGACCGGGCGGCGGCCCAGCCCGTGGACGAGCACGACGCGCGCCTGGCGCTGCGGGCGACCGGCGTGCTGCGCGAGCTCAACCAGCGGGGCGTGCTCGACGCCGCCGACGTGCACACGGCCACCCGCCTGGGCGCGCTCGCCGGAGAGAGCGAGGAGTCGGTGTTGCTGGCCCTGGCGGTCGTCGTGCGCTCGCTCTCGCGCGGCTCGGTCTGCGTCGACCTGGCAGAGGTGGCGGCGATCTCGCCCGGCTTTGCCTGGCCCGATCCCGCTGGCTGGCGCCACGCGGTCCTGCACAGCGCACTGGTCGAGCGGCAGGTGCTGCGCTGGGACCATGACCTGCTCTATCTGGACCGCTACTGGCAGCAGGAGGTGCAGCTCGCGGCCGACCTCCAGCGGCGGACCGGCCCGGCCGGAGGCAGCACGGCGCCGGAGCCGCTCGCGCGGGCGCTGGACCGGCTCTTCCCCGACCCGGCCCATGCCGAGCAGCGGGTCGCGGCCCTGATGGCGGCCACCCGTCCCCTCTGTGTGATCACCGGCGGCCCGGGCACCGGCAAGACCTCGACGATCGCCGCCGTGCTGGCTGTCCTGCTCGACGATGCCGAGGGTGCCGACGGTGCCGACGGTGCCCGGCGAGCGCCGCGGATCGCGCTGGCCGCTCCGACGGGCAAGGCGGCCGCGCGCCTGCAGGAGGCGATCCAGGAGTCGGCCACCTTCCTGCCCGACGCCGACCGCGAGCGGGTCGGGTCGCCGACCGCCTCGACGCTGCACCGCCTGCTCGGCACGCGGCCAGACAACCCCACCCGGTTCCGGCATCACCGCGGCAACCGGCTGCCGCACGACGTGGTCGTCGTCGACGAGGCATCGATGGTCGACCTGACGATGATGGCCCGGCTGGTGGAGGCGCTGCGCGACGACGCGCGTCTGGTGCTGGTGGGCGACGCCGACCAGCTGCCCCCGGTGCAGGCCGGCGCCGTGCTGTCGGACATCGTCGCCGGCTATGCCACCCACCAGTCCTCGCCCGTCGCCCGGCTGGCCACGACCCACCGCTACGGCGAGCACATCGGCGCGCTGGCCGAGGCGGTGCGCGCCGGGGACGCCGACCGGGCCGTGGAGGTGCTCCGCGCCGGAGTGAGCGAGGTGGTCTTCGTCGAGGACGACGACCCGGTCCCGACGCTGCGGCCGGTCGTGGTCGGGCAGGCGATGGCGGTGCGGCACGCCGCGGCGCAGGGTGCGGCCGACGATGCCCTGGCGGCGCTGGGCCGGCACCGCCTGCTGTGCGCACACCGCGAAGGTCCCCGCGGCGTCCGGGTGTGGAACCAGCAGATCGACCGCTGGCTTGCCGCGGAGAGCGGTGACCCGATGTATGAGCCGATGTATGTCGGTCGGCCGCTCCTGGTGACCACCAACGACTACGCGCTCGGCCTGTTCAACGGAGACTCCGGGGTCGTCCTGGCCTCCGACGGAGACCGCCGTGACGCGGTCTTCGCCACCGCCGCCGGCCCGGTCCGGCTGTCCACCCACCGGCTGCACGACGTCCAGACGATGCATGCGCTCACCGTGCACAAGAGCCAGGGCAGCCAGGCCGAGGAGGTGACCGTGCTGCTGCCCGGTCCGGAGTCGCCCCTGCTCAGCCGCGAGCTGCTCTATACCGCGCTCACCCGGGCCTCGCGCCGCGTGCGGGTCGTCGGCAGTGAGGCCACGGTGCGGGCGGCCGTCGCTCGTCGGGTGCAGCGCGCCACCGGCCTGCGGCACCGCCTGGTCCAGGCCGACCCCGGGCCCGGCGCAGCGGGTGACTAGTCGCGCTCGTCCATGCAGGCGACGTCGACCTCGTTGCCCTCGGCGTCGGCCAGGGTCCACCACTGCGGAGCGTGTGCGTCGCTGACGATCCGGCCGCCTGCCGCCAGGGCGGCGTCGACCCGCAGTTGCGCCTGGTCAGCAGGCACGAAGACATCGACGTGGAACCGGTTGCGCTCCGCGCGGGGGGAGTCCATGTCCTGGAACCAGATGCCGGGGCCCAGGCCACGCGGGTCGACCACGTCCTCCTCGGTCTGGTCGTAGCCGAGCACCGCGGCCCAGAACGGCATCACTGCGGCACTGACCGTCGCGTCCAGGGTCAGCCCGACCGTCTGCACCCGTGAGGGGTCGGCGCCCACCCCCAGCTCGCGCGCCGCCTGCGAGATCTGCCGGGCCAGGCGCACGTCCCGTTCGCTGATCGAGCCCACGTCGTGCGAGATCAGCCGGACCGCCACGTCGGGATAGCGCACCGTGACGTCCGGGTGGTGGTCGGCGCTGTCCGCGAGCGCACCGATCCGGTCGACCAGCGCGACCCCCGCCGCGAACGACCCGGTCGTGAACACGGTGCGCGCGCCGTCACCGACGACCCGCCAGTCCTGCACGCCGTCCGACTCGCGGAACTGGCGCGGGGTGATCCGGTCACTCATCCGGCCAGCGTCTCACGGCACGGCCAGCCCCTGGGCGGGAAGCACCCGAGCCGCTCGCCGAGACGGCAGCACCGAGGCCATCGCCCCGGCGACCACGGCGACCAGCACCACCAGGCCGACCCGGGTCCAGGGCACCTCCAGGACGGCGACGTAGTCGGCGGGCAGCAGGGCGCGCACCCCGAACCAGGCATAACCGATGCCGAGCGCCACCCCCAGCACCGCGCTGACCAGGGCCACCAGCACGCCCTCCAGCGCCAGGGTGGTGCGCAGCTGTGCCCGGGTCAGCCCCAGGGCGCGCAGCAGCGCGTGCTCCCGGCCGCGCTCGATCACCGACAGGGCCAGCGTGTTGGCGATGCCGACCAGGGCGATGACCACCGCGACGCCGAGCAGGCCGCTCGCGATCAGCACGAGGACGTCGAGCACCTGGGTGATCTCCGCGCGCTGCACGGCTCCGCCGTCGACCCGGTATGCCGTGTCGTCGCCGACCGCGTTCACCTGCCCCAGGACCTGCCCGAGGTCGGCCCCGTCGGCGACCCGCAGCCAGAGCCCGGTGGTCGTCGCCGCCGGCTCGAGGGCACGCAGGGTCGCGACCGGGAGCACCGGCTCCCAGCCGCCGCCGAGCGCGACGACCCGGGCGGACTGCGACCCTCCGGTGCCCTTCAGCCGGACCGTGTCCCCCACGGCGACGCCGAGGGAGCCGGCCAGCTCCCGGCTCATCCCGACCGTCCCGGGAGCGAGCCCGGTCAGCGCCTCCGGGCTGCGGAGCACCGGCCCTGCCGTCGCCGGGTCGATCCCGAGCACGAGGGTCGGCACCCAGCCGTCCGCCACCGACAGCTCGAGCTCGGCTCCGAGCACGGCCGTCGTGGCCTGCACGCCCTCGACCTGGCTCAGCTGCTCGCGCGCCGCAGCAGCCAACGGCGGCACGGGACCTGCCGCTCCCTCCGCCGGCTGGGCCATCACGGCGACATCGACGGCATACGTCGCGTCGATCGCCGTCTGCGCCGACCGAGCCGCCGAGCTGGCCCCCACGCTGGTCAGCGTGATGAGCGTGACCCCGACGAGCAGAGCGGCACTGGTGCCGGCCACCCGACCGGGGTTGCGGACGGCGTTGTCGCGGGCCAGCCGGCTGGGCACCCCGGCGCCGGTGGTCAGCGGAGCCACCGCCCTGACCAGCATCGGCACCACGAACGGGCTGGCCACCAGCACGCCGGCAAAGCTGAGCGCACCGCCCGCGACACCGACCGGGATCTCGTGCCGCGCGGCAGCCAGCACCAGGGCGGCCAGACCCAGACCTCCCAGGGTGACCGCGACCAGCGAGCGCCGCCAGGTCAGGCCCCCGCCGGCCACCTCGGCGTGGTCCGGCCGCAGCGCAGCCAGGGGCGGCACCCTGCTGGCCCGCGCCGTCGGCGCCCACGCGGCCACGACGGTGACCAGGACGCCGACCAGCCACGGCACCAGCAGCGACCAGGGCGTGGGAGCGAGCACCATCGGCACGTCCTGCCCGAGGGGAGTGCTGCCGAGGACGGCTCGCAGCACCAGGGCGCCGACATAGCCCAGGGCGACCCCGAGCGTCGCCGCGGCGCCGCCGAGCAGGACCGCCTCCAGCACCATCGCCGTGCGCAGCTGGGCAGCGCCCGCCCCGACGCAGCGCAGCAGGGCCAGCTCGCGTCGACGCTGGGCGAGCACGATGGTGAACGTCGTCGCGATGACGATCGCGCTGGTCAGCATCGCCACGGCGCCGAAGCCGAGCAGGATCAGCCCGACGAAGTCGGTGCTGCCGGTCATCAGCTGCACCCGACCGTCGGCCACCTGCTGACCCGACTCCACCGCGACGTCGGCTCCACCGACGGCCCGGGCGACCGCGGACCCCAGCGCAGCGACGTCGCCGTCGGGCGCATCCAGGCGCAGCTCGACGAACTCCAGGTCGGCCGACCACGAGCGGAGCAGCGGCTCCGGGGCCAGAAAGCCGCCCAGCCCGATCATGCCCGGGTCGTCCGACAGGTCGACGACGCCGGAGATCGGCGCCGTTCGTCGCGTTCCCGGGGTGCCCTCAGGTCCCGTCGGGATGAACTCCAGCGCGTCACCGGCCGCCCACCCGGTGGCCTCCGACAGCACCGTGTCGATGACCACCTGGCCTGCTGCCGGCATCGCGCCGGAGAGCAGGGTGAGGTCGTAGGGCGTGCCACTGACGCCCACCACGTAGTCGCCACCTGGCCGCTCTCCGGGCAGCAGGGCGAAGGCGCTGCTGACGGTCACCGCCGGGTCGGCGCGCAGCATGTCCACCAGCTCGGCGCCGACGGCGTCGCCGACGGGGCTGACCACCAGGTCGTGCTCGGACAGGCCCGCCGAGGCCTCCTGACGCACGCCCTCCTGCATCGCCTGCAGGGCCAGCACCGAGGCGGTGACGAAGGCGACGCCGATCGCGATGGCCACCCCGGCTGCATACAGCCGGCGCGCGTGGGCCTGCAGACCCGCGGCAGCCAGCGACAGGCTCCCGTTCACCGTCGTCCCCCGTCGGCCAGGTGAGCCACGACGGCCTGCGCGGTCGGTGCGTCGATCTCGCCGCTGACCCGCCCGTCGTCGAGCAGCACGACCCGGTCGGCACGTGACGCCGCCGCGGGGTCGTGGGTGACCATGACGACCGACTGTCCCCAGCGGTCGACGGCGTCGCGGAGCAGCCCGAGCACCTCCGCCCCGGTCCGCGAGTCCAGGGCTCCGGTCGGCTCGTCCGCGAACACCACCGCCGGGCGGGTGACCAGCGCCCGCGCCAAGGCGACCCGCTGCTGCTGGCCGCCGGACAGTTCGCCGGGGCGGTGCGCGAGCCGGTCCTCGAGGCCGAGCCCACGCACCACCTCGGCCCACCACGCCGGGTCCCCCTGCGACCCGGCGAGGTCCAGCGGCAGCCGGATGTTCTGCGCCGCCGTGAGGGTCGGCAGCAGGTTGAAGGTCTGGAAGACGAACCCCACCGCGGTCCGCCGCAGCCGGGTCAGCGCCGCGTCGCCCAGCGCCGAGATGTCGGTCTCCCCCAGCAGGACCTGGCCGGAGGTGGGGCGGTCCAGGCCGGCGAGCAGGTGCATCAGCGTGGACTTGCCCGAGCCGGACGGGCCCATGATCGCGGTGAACCGCCCGTCCTCGATCCGCACGCTCACCCCGTCCAGGGCGCGCACGGCCGTGCTGCCCGATCCGTAGGTCTTGGTCAGGTCGACGGTCCGCGCCGCGAGGCGGGTGACCGTGGTCGTCTGCGTCATGTCAGCGACGGTAGGTCGGGCACCGCCCCCCGCGGATCGGCCGACGGTCCCCTCTGTCGTGGCCGTCGCTCAGCCCGCCGAGGCAGGCGGGGTCATCCCGCGGGATGAGTCCCCTCAGTCGCGCCCGACCAGCCCGGTCTCGTAGGCGGTGATCACCATCTGCACCCGGTCACGCAGGCCGAGCTTGTGCAGGATCCGTCCGATGTGGGTCTTCACGGTGGCCTCGGCCAGAAAGAGCTCGGCGGCGATCTCGCTGTTGCTCAGCCCGCGCCCGACGACCACCAGCACCTCGCGCTCCCGGTCGGTGAGCGGCGCCAGGCGGGCCGCCGCCGCCGCCGGGCCGGCCGGTCCCGGGTCGTCGCCAGAGGGCAGCACGTCCACGAACCGCTCGAGCATCCGGCGGGTCGTGCTCGGGGCGACGACCGAGTCACCGCCATGGACGGCCCGGATCGCGGAGAGCAGCTCGGCCGGACCCGCGTCCTTGAGCAGGAACCCCGCGGCGCCGGCCTTGAGCGCGGCGTAGGCGTACTCGTCCAGGTCGAAGGTGGTCAGCACGATCACCCGCGGCCCGTCGGGCAGCGCCGTCACCGCCCGGGTCGCCTCCACGCCGTCCATCCGCGGCATCCGGATGTCCATCAGCACCACGTCCGGGCGTGCGCCGGCCATCGCGGCCACGGCGGCGGCACCGTCTCCGGCCTCCCCGACCACCACCATGTCCTGCTGGGCGTCGAGCACCATCCGGAAACCCGCACGGACCAGCTCCTGGTCGTCGACCACGAACAGCCGGATCGGGCCGTCGCTCATCGCTGCTCCTGGGTGTCCCGAGTGTCCAGCGTGGTGTCCGGGGGGTCGAGGTCGAGCGGGATCGAGGCGACGACCTCGAAACCGCCGCCGGTGCGCCGCCCGGCATACAGCGTGCCACCGAGCACCTGGACGCGCTCGGTCATCCCGACGATGCCGTTGCCCTGCCCGTCGACAGTCGCCCCACCAGGCCCGTCGTCACTGACCCTGACCAACAGCACCTGCGGGGTATGCCGGACGTCGACCCAGGCGGTCGTCCCCGAGCCGGCGTGCTTGAGCACGTTGGTCAGCGACTCCTGCACCACCCGGTAGGCCGCGAGGTCGCTCTCGTGGTCCAGCTCGTCCACCTCACCGCGCACGGTCAGGTGCACCGGCACGCCGGCGCCGCGGACCCGCGCCACCAGCTCCTCCAGCTGCGCCAGCCCCTGCCGGGGGCCGTACTCGGCCGAGTCGTTGTCGCGCAGCACCCCGACCAGGCGACGGGTGTCGGCCAGCGAGGCGCGTGCCGTCGCCGCGAGGGTCTCCAGGGTCCCGGCGGCCTGCTCCAGCGCACTGCGGTCCCCCGTGGCCGGCTGCCCCTCCAGGGCCCGCCGCGCGGCATACGCCCCGCCGTCGGCCTGCACCACGACCACCGACAGCGAGTGCGCCACGATGTCGTGCATCTCCCGCGCGATCGAGGCCCGCTCATCCTGCGCGGCCAGCCGGACGCGCTGGTCGCGGTCCCGCGCGATCGCCTGGCTCTGGGCCTGCTGGCGCGCCAGCAGGGCTCGGCGGCGGCGGACCACGTCGCCGAGGGTCCAGGCGGTCATCACCGCCATCCCGAGCACGACGACCTGCGAGGAGGCAGCACCCCAGTCCAGCGCGTAGGTGTCGGTGCCGTCGACCCAGCCGGCATAGCTGCGGGTCCAGTCCAGGCCGGCCAGCACCGCCCCGAGCAGCCCGAGCCCGAGCACGGCGAACGCCTTCCACCGCGGGTGCGCCCAGGCCGAGGCCGTGTAGATCACCAGCAGCACGGTGAGGTTGGACAGCAGGGGCCCGTCGGTGACGGTCAGCTGCCACAGGCAGCTGGCGCCGATGACCAGCGCTGTGGCCAGCGGAAACGCCCAGCGCAGCGGCAGCGCCACGAGCTGGGCCACCAGGAGCAGCCAGCCACCCGACGGCATCGCGTAGCCGGTGGTCGCCAGCAGCGCCAGGACGCCCACCCCCACGGCGAGGTCGAGCAGCTCGGGCCGACGGCCGAGCCTGCGCCCCGCCCACGGCTGGGCGGTCTCGCCCACGCCGCTCTCCCGGCCGGTCCAGTCCACAGGCAGAGAGCCTAAGCGCGGGCCGGACAGGGCGGATCAGCCTGAGGTCGCCCGCTGCGGGAGCGCCCTACGACTCCGGTCGGACTCCGTTCAGGATCGGCACGCACAATGAGCCATGACCTTCGCGAGCCGGTTGCGGACTCTGCCGCGCCCGGCGCTGGCCGCGGCGCTCGCGGTCCTGGTGGTGGTCGGGGTCGGTGTCGGGCTGTCGGCGGCCCGGGACGACGGGGACGCGACACCGGCACTCGCCGCCCAGAACCTGCGTGTCGCGGTCGGTGCGGAGTCCGACGGCTCGGCGGTCGAGCTCGACGCCGACCTCTATCTCCCGCCGAACGCCAGCGCGTCCGCACCGGCGCCGGCCGTGCTGCTGGCCCACGGCTTCGGCGGCGACAAGCTCGACCTGGTCAGCGATGCCCGACGGCTGGCGGATGCCGGCTACGTCGTGCTCGCCTACACCGCCCGCGGCTTCGGGGAGTCGGGCGGGTTGATCCACCTGGACGCCCCTGACTTCGAGGTCGCCGATGCCTCGGTGCTGCTGGACACGCTGGCGGCACGGCCCGAGGTGCGGCTGGACGCTCCGGGCGACCCCCGGGTCGCCGTCGTGGGCGGCAGCTATGGCGGGGCGCTGGCCCTGATGTCGGCCGGCGCTGACGACCGGGTCGACTCGGTGGTGGCCCTGATCACCTGGAACGACCTGGCGTCGGCCTTCTATCCGCAGTCGGGCGCCGTCGAGGGCGCGCCGAGCGCGCAGCGAGTGCCCGGTCCGTTCAAGGCTCTGTGGGCCTCCACCTTCTTCGGCTCGGCGCTGGCGGGTGCCGGGGCGGCGGCGGATGCCACGGCTCCCGCGCTCTGCGGGCGCTTCGACCCACAGGTGTGCCGCCTCTTCCTGGGCGCTGCACAGGACGGCTCCACCGACGGGGAGCTGGTCGAGCTGCTCGGCAAGCACTCCCCGGCCAGGAGCCTGGACCAGGTCAGCGCACCGGTCTTCCTCATCCAGGGGATGAACGACAGCCTGTTCGGTCTGGACCAGTCCGAGCTCACGGCGCAGGCGCTGCGGGAGGCGGGTGTGCCGGTCGCGGTCCGCTGGTTCAACGGTGGCCACGACGGGGACGGCGCCAGCGCGGGCGCCTCGGCCGGGGGCGGTGCCAACGGGTCTGCCGGCGGCGGGCCGGCCGCCGACCTGACCGGCGGCTCGGCGGCCAGCGCCGCGGAGGCCGAGCGTGCCGACCAGCACGAGGCGATCGAGCTGTGGCTGGACAGGACGCTGCGCGAACCTGCCGCCGGCAGCCGCGCCACCGTCTCGCCGCTGCCCGCCCTGTCCTACACCCTGCCGCATCAGCGCGGGCAGAACGCCGCCCGCGAGCTCGCCGTCGGCACGCTGCCGCAAGCACCGACCGCCACCACCCTGCCGCTGTCCCCCGTGGCCTCGCGCGTCCCCGGCGGGGGGTTCGTCAACCCGCCCGGCGGGGTGCCCGCCGCGCTGACCGCGGTGCCCGGCCTGGGCTCGCTGGCGGGCAGCGCCCCGACCTACCCGCTCGCCGCCCTGCCGGGTCAGCACGTCGCGTTCGACACGGCTCCCCTGAGTCAGTCCCTCGTCGTCGCCGGAGCACCGACCGTCCGGTTCACGCTCACCTCCACGGGCAGCACGAGCCAGCTCTTCGTCTCGCTGTGGCAGGTCCAGGGCCGCAACGCGACGCTCCCCAGGCGGCTGGTCGCACCGGTCCGCGTGGAGACCACGCCAGGGCGTCCTGAGCAGATCGTGGTGAGCCTGCCGACCGCCACCTGGGAGATGCCGGCGGGGTCCACCTGGCGCGTGCTGGTCAGCGCGACGGACACGGCCTACCGCAACGAGACGACCGCCCGGCTGGACTCCGTCACCCTCACCGAGCCGTCCCTGGAGGTGCCCGGACTCCCGGGCCAGGTGGTGGGCGGACCCACCCTGTGGGACGGCGAAGCCACCGCGGTGGCCCTGGCGCTGGCCGCCCTCCTCGCTGGCGGTCGGGGTGCGGGCGCTGCGCGGCCGCGCGCGGCCGGACGCCGACCGGGAGGACCTGGCGCAGGTGCCGCTCGTGGTGGACCACCTCAGCAAGGCCTACTCCGACGGGCACCGGGCGGTGCAGGAGGTGTCCTGGCGGGCCGACCGCGGTCAGGTCGTCGGGTTGCTCGGGCCCAACGGCGCCGGCAAGACGACGACCCTGCGGATGGCGACCGGGCTCATCGCGCCGGACGAGGGCGCGGTCTACGTGCTGGGTCGCCGGGTGCGCCCCGGGTCGCCCGTGCTGTCCCGGGTGGGCACCCTGATCGAGGGTCCAGGATTCCTGCCGCACCTGACCGGTCGGGCCAACCTCGAGTCCTTCTGGGCCGCGACCGGTCGGCCGGCAGCGGAGGCCCAGCTCGAGGAGGCGGTGGCCGTCGCTGCCCTGGCGGATGCGCTCGACCGGCCGGTCCGCACCTACAGCCACGGCATGCGCCAGCGTCTGGGGATCGCCCAGGCGATGCTGGGGCTGCCGGAGGTGCTCATCCTCGACGAGCCGACCAACGGGCTGGACCCGCCCCAGATCGCCGCGCTGCGCCCGATCCTGCAGTCGTATGCCGCGGCGGGCCGGACCGTGGTCGTCTCCAGCCACCTGCTGGCCGAGGTGGAGATGACCTGCAGCCACGTCGTCGTGATGGACCAGGGCCGGGTCGTCGCGGCCGGGTCGGTGGCCGACATCGGGGTGGCGCAAGGACGCTCGCTGGAGTCGGTGTTCCTGGAGACCATCGCCGGAGTGCGGGAGGTGCGAGCCCGATGAGCGCTGCGACGCAGACCACTGCCCCGGAGCGTGGCGGGGCCGCCTCCCGACCACCGCTGACCTTTGCCGTGGAGTGGCGCCGGCAGTGGCGCCGACCCCGGACCCGGTGGACCCTGATCGTGCTGTTCGCCCTGCCGCTGGTCGTCGTCGCGGCGTTCGCCCTGGGCAGCCGCTCGGACGGCACCGGCACCCGGTTCTCGGACCTGGCCACCCTGGGCTCGGCCAACTTCCTGGTCTTCACCCTGTTCATCAGCGCCGAGCTGCTGTTGCTCATCGTCGCCACCCTCTTCGTCGGCGACGCGGTGCCCGCCGAGGCCAGCTGGGGCTCGCTGCGCTATCTGCTCACCGCGCCGGTCGGCCGCTCCCGCCTGCTCACCAGCAAGGTGCTGGTCGGCCTGGCGATGACGGCGACGGCCATGGTGCTGCTCGTCGCGTGGGCCGCGCTCATCGGTGGGCTGGCCTACGGCTGGGCACCGTTGACCGTGCCGCTCGGTGGCGTGCTGGAGTGGACCAGCCTGCTGCCGCGGGTCGCGGTCGCGGCGGCCTACATCTTCGTGGCGCTGCTGCCGTTCGCCGCCGTCGCGCTGTGGATGAGCGTGCGGACCGACGCTCCCCTCGCCGCGGTGGGCGTTGCGGTGCTGGCGGCGATCGTGTCCTCGATCCTGGACGAGATCGACACGCTGGGCGACTGGCGCCGGGCCCTGCCCAACCACTACGCCCGCGCCTGGACCGAGCTGTTCGTCCCGCAGGTCGACCTCACCCCGATGCTGCACGGCGCCCTCTGGGCGTTGCTCTGGGCCGCCGCTCTCACCGCCCTGGCCTACGGCCACTTCCGCCGCAAGGACGTGCTCAGCTAGGTCGGCGCAGCGCCTGCCGGGTCGCCTCAGCGTGCCACCAGAGGGCTCGCCGCAGCAGGGCGTGGTTCTCCTCCGGGACGAGCTCGAGCTCGACGTCGGCCCCCAGCCGCCGGAACTCCTGAGCCGCCACCCGCGAGCCCTCCGGGTCGGTCACCCGATCGCCCAAGCCGTGGCCCAGCCACAGCCGCAGGCCCGGACCGGCTCGCCACAGCGGCAC
This sequence comes from uncultured Actinomycetota bacterium, assembly GCA_963781115.1. Taxonomy (GTDB): domain Bacteria; phylum Actinomycetota; class Actinomycetes; order Actinomycetales; family Dermatophilaceae; genus Ornithinicoccus. The sequence continues at coordinate 168,552 of CAWADV010000003.1, read as the reverse complement.
GTCCGAGTACTCCGCCCAGGTGGCCAACCCGACGACCGTGTCCACAGCCGGGTCGGCGGCGGCGCGCAGCACCATCCGGCCGCCCATCGAGTGGCCGATCAGCGAGATCGGGACGCCCGGGTGAGCCGCCCGCGCCAGGCCGAGTGCCCACCGCAGGTCGTCCATCCGGTCGCCGCCGTTCCAGCCGAGCTGCGCGTGCCGCAGCAGGCCGACCGCCACGCGGCCCCCGCCTGCGCGCCATACCGAGACCGCGAACGGCACCAGCCGCGCCACCGGGGCGCTGAGCCAGCCCGGACGCTGCGTCCCCGCCTTCTGACCCCCGTGGACGACGAGCACGACGCGCTCGGCATCGGCCGGTGCCGCGAGCCACCACAGCCCGGCCCCGGCCGGCGACGTCCTGAGCGCCATCTCGCCCCCTCAGACCACGAGGGTGCGCGCGATCGGCACCCCCACGCGATAGGGCAGGTGCTGCCAGGACGGGGCGTCGAGCACGGCGAGGTCGGCGCGGGCACCGACCCGCACGACGCCGATGTCGTCGCGCCGCAGCGCCTGGGCGCCGCCCTGGGTGGCCGCCCGCACGGCCTCGGCCGGGGTCATCCCCATCTCGCGGACGGCGAGGGCGATCATCAGCGGCATCGAGGAGGAGTAGCAGGTGCCCGGGTTGCAGTCCGTGGCCAGGGCCACGCTCACGCCCGCCGCGAGCAGCCGCCGGGCATCGGGGTAGGGCGAGCGGGTGCTGAACTCGACGCCCGGCAACAGCGTCGCCACCGTGTCCGAGCCGGCCAGCGCCGCGACGTCCGCGTCGGTGGTGAAGGTGCAGTGGTCGACGCTGGCCGCGCCCAGCTCGACCGCGAGCTGCACACCGGGGCCAGGTCCGAGCTGGTTGCCGTGCACGCGCGGGTGCAGGCCCGCGGCGATGCCCGCCTCGAGCACCTGGCGCGCCTCGTCAGCGTCGAAGGCGTGCGGGCTCCCCGGCTCGCAGAACACGTCGACCCACCTGGCATAGGGCGCGCACGCCGTCAGCATCTCCCCGGTGACCAGGGCCAGGTATGCCGCGCGGTCGTCGCGGTACTCCGCCGGCACCACGTGCGCACCCAGGTAGGTGGTCTCCTCGGTGACCGAGTGGGCGATCCGCAGCGCGCGGGCCTCGTCCTCGACGGTCAGGCCGTATCCGCTCTTGACCTCCACCGTGGTCGTGCCCTGCGCGCGCATCTCCTCGACCCGGGCGGTCAGCAGGGCGCGCAGGGTGCGGTCGTCAGCCGCGCGGGTGGCGGCCACCGTCGCGCTGATGCCGCCGCCGTCGTAGGGAGTGCCCGCCATCCGCGCCGCGAACTCGGCGGCGCGGTCGCCGGCGAAGACCAGGTGGCTGTGGCTGTCGACGAAGCCGGGCAGCACCGCCTTGCCGCCCAGGTCGATGGCCCAGTCGGCGGCGGGCGCCGACGCAGCCGGCCCGACCCACAGCACCGACGACGGGACGTCCTCGTGGGTCGCGCCGACCACGACGGCGGCGTCGCGCAGCACGGCCAGGCCGTCGGCGCGGTCCTGCTCGGTGGGGTCGGTGCCGGGCAGCGTCGGGTCGAGGGTGACCAGCTCGGCGATGCCGGTGATGAGGATGCCCACCCGGTCAGTCTCGCAAGGGGACGGCGGGGCGGTGCGCACGAGGTCGGTCGGAGAGCGCGCCGGGGGTGGTGACTTCAGTCCCGCCAGAGTGGCTCGACCGCGTCCACCAGCAGCCGCCCCACGTCACCGAGACGGTGCCGACCCTCGCTCACCACGGTGACCCCGTCGGTGACGACGGTGTCGACGTCGGCGGCCGTCGCGGCCAGCAGCACCTGCGCCGGGTCGCAGCCGGCCGTCCGCACCGAGTCCAGCCGCACCGCGACCAGGTCGGCCCGCCCGCCGACCTGCAGGCGCCCCGCGTCGGGCCACCCGATCGAGTCGTGCGCGGTCGCCGCGGCGAGCAGGGCCTCCGGCGCGAACCGTCCCCGCTGCCGGCTGTCCAGCCGCTCATGCATCTCCAGGGCCCGCGCCTCCTCGAACAGGTCCACCACTGCGTGCTGGTCCGAGCCGAGCGAGAGCCGCGCCCCGGCCTGCCGCAGCGCCAGAGCAGGACCGATGCCGTCGGCCAGGTCACGCTCGGTCGTCGGGCAGAAGCACACCGTCGACCTGCTCTGCCCCAGCAGCTGCACGTCCGGGGCGGTCAGGTGGGTGCCATGCACCGCGCTGAAGGCCGGACCCAGCAGGCCGTGCTCGTCCAGCAGCTGGACCGGCGTGCGGCCGTAGGCGGCCTGGCACGCCTCGTTCTCGGCCGGCTGCTCCGAGACATGAGCATGGATCGGGGTCGCCCCGTGGCTGGGCCGGCCCTGCGTCAGGCTCGCACCGAGGGCCGCCACGACCCGCAGCGCCTCGGCGGGGACCGCCCGCACCGAGTGCACCGCGACCCCTACGCGCAGGTGAGGCGGGGTGGAGCCGCCACTGCCGCGGCCGCCGCCGTCGAGCCGGGTCACCCGCTGCGCCCAGGCGTCGGGTGAGCCGTCGCCGAACCTGAGCTGCACCCCCTGCAGCGGCTGGTGCCCGTCGGCGCTCAGCCCCCCGGCGAGGTAGGCCGTGTCCAGCAGGGTCAGCCGCACGCCGGCGTCCGCCGCCGCCTCGGTGAGCGCATGCGCCATCTGGTTGGGGTCGTCGTAGGGCGTGCCGTCCGGGCCGTGGTGCAGGTAGTGGAACTCACCGACCGCGGTGACACCGGACAGCGCCATCTCCGCGTAGGCCGCTCGGGCCAGGCTGAGATAGCTGTCCGGGTCGAGCCGGGACGCCACGGCATACATCCCCTCGCGCCAGGTCCAGAACGTGCCGCCGCCGGCGTGCGTGCGCCCGCGCAGAGCCCGGTGGAACGCGTGGCTGTGGCAGTTGGCCAGCCCCGGCAGCACGACGCCGGGCAGCCGCTCGGCGCCGTCGGCCGCCGCCTGCGTCGGGTCGACCCCGGTCTCGACCGCTGCCCAGCGACCCTCCTCCGACACGAGCAGCACGTCGCGGGCCAGGCCGGAGGGCAGCAGGGCGTAGGGCGCGTGCCACCTCACGGCGTGCCACCGGTCAGCTCGGCGACCACAGCGGTCAGCGCGCGCACGCCGTCGTGGCAGTCCGCCGCGTCGGCGTGCTCGGCGGGGCTGTGCGAGACGCCCGTGGGGTTGCGGACGAAGAGCATCGCGCTCGGCACGCCGGCGGCGGCCAGGATGCCGGCGTCGTGGCCGGCGCCTGTCCCGAGCACCGGGACCGACAGCCGCGCCGTCGTCTCCAGCACCGTCCGCAGCCGGTCACCGAGAGCCTGGTCGAACCGGGTCGTCGGCGTCCACGACTCCTCGGTGATGCTCGCCCCGAACTCCGCGGCCCGGTCCCGCAGGTCGCCGACCAGGCCGCGGACCTGCTCCTCCTCCGGGCCGCGCCCGTCCAGCCAGCCGGTCACCGCCGAGGGGATCGCGTTGACCCCACCGGGCACCACCTGCACCTTGCCGACGGTGGCGACACACCCGCGCCGGGAGGCCGTATGCCGTGCCGAGAGCACCAGGTCGGCAAAGCCGAGCATCGCGTCGTGCCGGTCCACCAGGGCCGTGGTGCCGGCGTGGTTGGCCTCGCCGGGGAAGTCGAACCGCCAGCGGCCGTGCGGCCAGATGTCGCTGGCCACCCCGACCGGCACCCCGAGGTCGACCAGGGCCCGGCCCTGCTCGACATGCAGCTCGACGAAGGTGCCGACCCGGCGCAGAGTCTCCGCATCGGGTCCGAGCCCGCTCGGGTCGCGGCCGGCCGTTCGCCAGGCCTGCGCCATGGTCACGCCGTCGGCGTCGGTGAGGCCGAGCGCGCGCTCCGGCGTCATCGCCCCGGTGATCACCCGCGACCCGGCGCAGGCCACGCCGAACCGGGCGCCCTCCTCGTCGACGAAGCTCACCACGGCCAGCGGTCGCTCCGGCGTCCAGCCCTGCTCGCGGAGGGCGTCGACCACGGCGAGCGCAGAGACCACGCCCAGCGGGCCGTCATACGCGCCTCCGTCAGGGACCGAGTCCAGGTGCGAGCCGATCGCGACACCCGGCTGCCCTGCGGCGGCCGCAGCGTCAGGGTCCCCCCACCAGCCCCACTGGTTGCCCATCCGGTCCTCGACCAGGTCAAGGCCGCGCGCGGCGCACTCCCCGGCGAACCACTCGCGCAGGGTGTGGTCCTCCCGGGTCCAGGCGAAGCGCCGATAGCCCCCGGAGGAGAGCCGGCCGACGGGGGCCAGGTCCGCCCACATCCGGTCGAACTGACCCACGCCTGCCGAGCTGGTCACCGCGCCGCGCCAGTCAGGCCCACGGCCACCGGCGCCAGTCCCACCGATCGACGAACCGGTTCCAGGTCCGGGGCGTGGGCAGGGTCCGGGGCCGGGGTGGGCTGCGGATCCGGGGTCGCTCCGAGCCGGGCGAGGAGCTGGGGATCCACCCCGTCGAGGCTGCTCAGCCCGACCAGCACCGGGCCGGTATGCCGGTGCGCCCGGTCGAGCAGGGCGCTCACCTCGATGTCGGCATAGCGGTCATGAGAGTCGGCGACCTCGGAGCGCTTGCCGAACAACGCGTCGGCCTCGTCGAGCAGCAGCACCGAGCCCCCGCGTTCGGCGGCGTCGAAGGCGGCGCTGAGGTTCTTCTCGGTCTCCCCCAGATAGCGGCTGTCGACCTGACCGAGGTCACGGGCGCCCAGGTCGAGCCGGACGAGGTCCGTCGCCTGGGCACCGGTCACCGCCTCGGCGGCCAGCCGGCGCTGGTCTGCGTCACCGATCACCACGATGAGGGTCACGCCGTCAGCCTAGGCATACCCTCAGGCATGAGCGAGGAGATGGCCCTGGCGGCCGTCGAGGCCAGCGGCCTGACCCACGTCGTGACCCGGCACGGACGGGTCGGCAGCCTGGCCGAGGCCGCTGCCGCCCGTGGTGTCGCGCCGCGGGACATCGTCAAGACGATGGTCGTCCGCCGAGGCGACGGCGACTACCTGTTCGTGCTCGTGCCCGGCGACCGCGAGATCGCCTGGGCCCGGCTCCGGGCCGTGCTGGGGGTGAGCCGGCTCTCGATGCCGGACGCGGCGACCGCCCAGCAGGCGACCGGCTATGAGCGCGGCACCATCACGCCGTTCGGGTCGACCACGGCGTGGCCGGTGGTGGCCGACGAGTCGCTCACCGGCGACCCCGAGCGGCTGGTGTCGCTGGGGGCCGGCGCCCACGGTGTCGCCGTCACCGTCCCGGCCCTCGACCTGCTCGAGCACCTGCACGCACAGGTGGCCGACGTGACGGACCTCGTCGAAACCGGCGGCTGAGGTGTACACGTGCGCACTCCAGCCGGTCGGCAGGGCCAAACCGGCGGCTGAGGTGTACACGTGCGCACTCCAGCCGGTCGCACCCACCCCGGCACCCGCACCCATCACCCTCAGCCTTCGCGCATCGGCACCCGCACGCCGCGCTCGTCGGCCACGGCGACGGCAGCGTCATACCCGGCGTCCACGTGACGGATGACCCCCATGCCGGGATCGTTGGTCAGCACCCGCTCGAGCTTGCGGCGGGCGAGGTCCGTGCCGTCGGCCAGCGAGACCTGGCCGGCGTGTATCGACCGGCCGATGCCGACGCCGCCGCCGTGGTGCAGGGACACCCAGGTCGCCCCGGAGGAGGCGGCCACCATCGCGTTGAGCAGCGGCCAGTCGGCGATCGCGTCCGACCCGTCGGCCATCGACTCGGTCTCCCGGTAGGGCGAGGCCACCGACCCGCAGTCCAGGTGGTCTCGGCCGATGACGATCGGGGCGGCCACCTCGCCGGAGGCGACCATGTCGTTGAACTTCACGCCGGCCTTGTCCCGCTCGCCGTAGCCGAGCCAGCAGATCCGGGCCGGCAGGCCCTCGAAGGCGACCCGGTCGGAGGCGCCGCGCATCCAGCGCTGCAGGTGGTCGTTGTCGGGGAACAGGTCCATCACCGCACGGTCCGTCGCGGCGATGTCGCGCTCGTCACCGGACAGCGCCACCCAGCGGAACGGCCCCTTGCCCTCGCAGAACAGCGGCCGGATGTAGGCCGGGACGAAGCCGGGGAAGTCGAAGGCCCGGTCGTAGCCGCCCTTGCGCGCCTCGTCGCGGATGCTGTTGCCGTAGTCGAACACCTCGGCGCCGCCGTCGAGGAAGCCGACCATCGCCTCCACGTGCCGCGCCATCGAGGCCCGGGCGCGGTCGGTGAACTCCTCGGGCTTGCGCTCGGCGTAGGACGCCCAGTCGGCCAGGTCGATCCCCTCCGGCAGGTAGGACAGCGGGTCGTGCGCGGAGGTCTGGTCGGTGACGATGTCGATCTCGACGCCCCGCCGCAGCAGCTCGGGGAAGACCTCCGCGGCGTTGCCGACGACGCCGATGGAGACCGCCTCGTGGGCGCTCTTGGCGGCCAGCGCCCGCTCGACCGCCGCGTCCAGGCTGTCGGCGACCTCGTCGAGATAGCGCGAGCGGACCCGGCGTCGCAGCCTGGCCTCGTCGACGTCGACGATCAGGGCGGTCCCGCCGTTGAGGGTCACCGCCAGCGGCTGCGCCCCGCCCATCCCGCCGCACCCTCCGGTGAGCGTCAGCGTCCCGGCCAGCGACCCGCCATACCTCTTGGCCGCGACAGCGGCGAAGGTCTCGTAGGTGCCCTGCAGGATGCCCTGGGTGCCGATGTAGATCCACGAGCCCGCGGTCATCTGGCCGTACATCGTCAGGCCGAGGTGCTCCAGCCGGCGGAACTCCTCCCAGTTCGCCCAGTCCGGCACCAGGTTGGAGTTGGCGATGAGCACCCGCGGAGCCCACTCGTGGGTCTGCATGACCCCGACCGGCCGGCCGGACTGCACGAGCATCGTCTCGTCCTCGCGCAGCGTGGTCAGGGTGCGCACCATGGCGTCGAAGGAGCGCCAGTCGCGCGCCGCCCGGCCGGTGCCGCCATAGACGACCAGGTCGTCGGGGCGCTCGGCGACGTCGGGGTCGAGGTTGTTCTGCAGCATCCGCAGCGGCGCCTCGGTGGCCCAGCTGCGGGCGGTGAGCGTGGTGCCGCGCGGTGCGCGGACGGGGCGGGCGCCCTCCATGTCGGTCTCCTCCGGATGCTCGGGTGCTGGTCACCATCTCAGCGGGTGGGCGCTCGGCACGACACCCGTGCACCGCGAGCGGTGTCTCGGATGTCAGACGCGGCGCCCCGGTGCGATGAGTTCCGGCGTCGGTCAGGGTCGGTCAGGGCATGACGACGACACTGGGAAGCATCATGCTCGGCACGACCGACCGCGACCGCCTGCACCGCTGGTACACCAGCGTGCTCCCCCCGGACCGTGACGACGAGGTCGGCGACTACCGGGTGCTGCAGTATGGCGGGTTCTGGCTGTTCCTCGACCAGCGCGACGACGTGCAGGCCAGCCACCCCGACCCCGCGCGCACGCTGCTCAACTTCGACGTCGAGGACGCCCGTGCGGTCGCCGCCCGGATCGAGGAGAGCGGCGCGACCTGGGTGGCCCCCCTCGAGGACCGCGACGGCAGCCTGTTCGCCACCGCACAGGACCCCGACGGCAACTACGTGCAGGTCATCCAGCTCACCCCGGAGGCCAGGGCGCAGATGGCCGACGCACCCGCGGAGGGCGCGGCAGGCCTCGGCGTCGGCGACGCCTTCTCGGGCTTCTCGGTCGACGACCTGGCCGCTGCCGAGCGCTTCTACACCGACGTGCTCGGCCTCAGCGTCACGCACCCGATGGAGGGGATGCCGCTGATCTCGCTGGACCTGGGCGGTCGCGGGGTCCTGGTCTATGCCAAGGACGACCATGTGCCGGCGACCTACACCGTGCTCAACTTCCCCAGCGCTGACGTGGCCGCGAGTGTGCGTGCGCTGACCGAGCGCGGCGTCACCTTCGAGCGCTATGACGGCTTCGAGCAGGACGAGCTCGGCATCAGCACCGGGCCGGGTCCCCGCATCGCCTGGTTCACCGACCCGGCCGGCAACGTGCTGTCCGTGCTCGACCGCACCGACGGCTGAGCAGCAGACCAGGTCAGGCCAGTGGCCCGGTGACCTCCTCGGCGGCGCGCCGCACGGCGCCGTCGAGGACCAGGTCCACCGTGGCCTCGATCTCCGGCGACAGGTGACGGTCCGGGCCGGGCCCCTGCACGCCATACCCGCGCAGCAGCCGGACGACCGCGGCGGTCGCCGGGGCGGGCTGCAGGGGGGCCCGCAGGTCGAGGGCACGGGCGGCGGTCAGCACCTCGACGGCCAGCACCCGGGCCAGCCCGTCGACGCTGCGGCGCAGCTTGCGGGCCGCGTGCCAGCCCATCGAGACATGGTCCTCCTGCATCGCCGAGGAGGGGATCGAGTCCACGCTGGCCGGCACCGCCAGTCGCTTGAGCTCGGAGACGACGGCGGCCTGGGTGTACTGCGCGATCATCTGGCCGGAGTCGACGCCGGGGTCGTCGGCCAGGAACGGCGGCAGGCCGTGGTTGCGCGCGACGTCGAGGAACCGGTCGGTCCGACGCTCGCTGATGCCCGCGACGTCGGCCGCGACGATGGCCAGGAAGTCGAGCACGTAGGCGACCGGGGCGCCGTGGAAGTTGCCGTTGGACTCGACCCGACCGTCCAGGGTGACCACCGGGTTGTCGATCGCCGAGGCCAGCTCCCGGCCGGCCACGACGGCCGCGTGAGCCATCGTGTCGCGCGCCGCACCGTGCACCTGAGGTGAGCAGCGCAGCGAGTAGGCGTCCTGGACGCGGGTGCAGGCATCGGTGCGATGGCTCTCCCGGATCCCGCTGCCGGCCATCAGCGCCCGCAGGTTGGCGGCGCTAGCCCCCTGACCCGGGTGCGGCCGCAACGCGTGGAGGTCGGCGGCGAACACGTCGTCGGTGCCCAGCTGCCCCTCGACGCTCATCGCCGCCGCGACGTCGGCGGTGACCAGGAGGGTCTGCAGGTCGTGCAGCGCCAGGACGAGCATGCCGGTCATGCCGTCGGTGCCGTTGATCAGCGCCAGGCCCTCCTTGTCCGCCAGCTCGACCGGCTGGAGGCCGTGCTGGGCGAGGGCCTCAGGCGGCGTCCAGGAGCACTCCCTCGCAGGTGCGGACCTGGCCCTCGCCCATCACCGCCAGCGCGCAGTGCGCCAGCGGGGCGAGGTCACCGGAGCAGCCGAGCGAGCCGTACTCGCGGACCACCGGCGTCAGCCCCGCGTTGAGCAGGGCAGCGTAGGCCTCGGCGGTCGAGGCACGGACACCGGTGCGGCCGGTCGCGAGCGTGGACAGCCGGAGCAGCATCAGGGCACGGACCACCTCACGCTCCACCTCCGGGCCGGATCCGGCTGCGTGGCTGCGGATCAGGCTGCGCTGCAGCTGCGCCCGCCGCTGCACGGGGATGCTCGTGGTGGCCAGCGCGCCGAAGCCGGTCGAGATGCCGTAGTGGGGCTGGTCGTCGGCGGCCAGCGCCTCGACGACCGCGCGACTGGCCTGCATCGCGGCCAGGGACTCCTCGGAGAGTCCGACGGGCGCGTCGTGTCGCGCCACGGCGACGACGTCCGCGGGGGTCAACGCGCCGACTCCGAGCTCGACCCGGGTGGGGAGCTCGGCTGTCGCGACTCTGCTCATGGCGACCATTCCACCGGCCGGCGGGTGTGCGCCATACCCGGCGGAGGCCGGGTGTGTCTGACATGCCAGACGTCGCTCGCAGGGCATAAGGAGAGGGGCCCTTGGCAGTATGAGTGCCGAGGGCCCCTCGATGGCGGACCACGGCGGCGCCGAAGCGTCGTCATGGTCCACCGGGGTGACGGGCTGTCTGGCACCGGAGTGCCGTCTGGTCCATCGGGTGACGGGCTGTCTGGCACCGGAGTGCCGACCTGGTCCATCGGGTGACGGACTGTCTGGCACCGAAGTGCTGACCTGTCCATCGGGTGACGGACTGTCTGGCACCGAAGTGCTGACCTGTCCATCGGGTGACGGACTGTCTGGCACCGAAGTGCTGACCTGTCCATCGGGTGACGGACTGTCTGGCACCGGAGTGCTGACCTGTCCATCGGGTGAGGAGCTGTTTACCACCGAAGGTGGCAACCTTGCTGCTCGGGTGATCGGGGGATTGTGACGCTCCCGATCGACCACCTGACTCCGGACGTCCCGTCGGCCCCGTCACCAGGCCAAACGCGGTGGCGAACCACCGTTGCTGCGAGCCGAAGCTCGCGGCGCGGACCCCATCTATCGAGGCGATCCCGCCCTCCCTTGCGGGCTGGCGTAGGGCAATTTGTACGTGACTGCACGACCCCGCGCAAGGGGTGGCTGAGAACTCGTCCGGCGTGTCGCGCAGCAGCGGCGTGTCGTCCCCAGAAGGGCCCGGGTTGTCCACCGCATCCGCATGTTGTCCACACCCTCCTGTGCACAACTCTCGGCCACACTGGCCGCCTCCGACTCCTCGCCGCAAAGGTCGACTCGTCGCCGGAAATAACCGGGTCTCGGTCGACCTTTGCGCGCGCACTCGGGGCTGAGCAGCGGCGCCATACTGGAGCGGTGACCCGGCGCAACGCTCCCGCCGCCGTCCACGCGTTGACACTCCTGCGCGTCCTCGGACGCCACGCCGGACCGATGCCGGCCCAGTCGATCGCCCGCGAGCTGGGACTGCCCCGGTCGACGACCTACCACCTGCTCCGGGCGATGGCCGACGAGGGCTTCGTCGTGCACCTGCCGGAGGAGCGGCGTTACGGACTCGGAGTCGCGGTCTTCGAGCTCGGCTCGGCCTACTCCCGCCAGGCGCCGCTCCAGCGCCTGGCCCGCCCACTGCTCGCGCGCCTCGCCGACCGCACGGGACACAACGCCCACCTCGTCGTCCTGCACGGCCGGGACGTGCTCTATGTCATCGAGGAACGGGTCAGTGGGCGCCCCTCGCTGGTCACCGACGTGGGGGTCAGGCTCCCGGCGACGCTGACCGCCAGTGGGCTGGCCATCCTCGCGGCGCTGCCGAGCGCCCAGGTGCGGGCTCTGTTTCCCTCCCCCGACGCCTTCGTGCAGCGGCACGACAGCGGACCCACGTCGCTGACTCGCCTCCGGCCGATGCTGGCTCAGGTCAGGGCGCGCGGCTTCGCCCACGAGGAGGGGTCGGTGACTCCTGGGTTCGCCTCGGTGGCAGCCCCGGTGCTCGACCACACCGGCCACCCGGTCGGCGGCGTAGCGGTGACCTACCCGCACCCCGAACCGTCCCCCTCTGACGACCTCCCCTCCGGCGTCGTCGAGGCAGTACAGCGGTGTGCGGTCGAGCTGTCCACCCGACTCGGGCACCGGCCGGTCGGCGAGCCCGGTCGCGCCACGAGGCGTGCCCACATCGTGTGACGTCGTCGCCCTCCACGGGGCCACAACGTCACACGTTGTCCGCGCCGCCCTTCGGACCGCCCGTGAGCTGCGCGAGATACAGGCCAAGACACCGTGCCGACCCGGCGCTCTAGGGTGGCGGACCATGCGCGCCATCACGATCAGCCGACCCGGTGGCCCCGAGGTCCTCGTCCCCGCCGACGTGCCGTCTCCGGTGCCCGGCGCCGGCGAGGTGCTCGTCGACGTCGTCGCCGCGGGCGTCAACCGGGCCGACCTGCTGCAGCGGCAGGGCCACTACGACCCGCCTCCGGGTAGCTCACCACTGCCGGGCCTGGAGGTCAGCGGCACCATCGCGCAACTGGGCGACGGGGTGGACGGCTGGTCGGTCGGCGATCCCGTCTGCGCGCTCCTCACCGGCGGCGGGTATGCCGCACAGGTCGCCGTCCCCGCGGGCCAGCTGCTGCCGGTGCCCGACGGCCTGTCCCTGGCCGATGCGGCGGCGCTGCCAGAGGTGGCCTGCACCGTCTGGAGCAACGTGTTCATGATCGCCGGGCTGCAGCCGGGTGAGGTGCTCCTGGTCCACGGGGGCTCCAGCGGGATCGGGACGATGGCGATCCAGCTGGCCCGTGAGGTCGGGGCTCGAGTCGCCGTCACCGCGGGGTCGGCGGACAAGCTGGCCGCCTGCCGTGAGCTCGGCGCGGAGGTGCTCATCAACTACCGCGACGAGGACTTCGTGGAGCGCGTGCGCGACGCGACGCAGGGACACGGTGCCGACGTGGTGCTCGACGTCATCGGCGCCCGCTACCTGTCCCGCAACGTCGACGTCCTGGCCACCTCAGGTCGACTGGTCGTCATCGGGCTGCAGGGCGGCACCACGGCCGAGCTCGACCTCAACGCGCTCCTGCGCAAGCGGGCATCGGTAATCGCCACCTCGCTGCGGGCCCGACCCCTGGCCGAGAAGGCGTCGATCGTCGCTGCCGTGCGCGAGCACGTCTGGCCGCTGGTCGCCGAGGGCCGGGTCCGCCCCGTGATCCACCAGCGGTTCCCGCTCGAGGACGCCGCGCAAGCCCACCGGGCGATGGAGGCCGGCGGGCATATCGGCAAGCTGCTGCTCGACGTATGAGCGCGTCCTTGCCGGGGGAGGCAGGATGAGGGGATGAGTGACACCGACCAGCCGCAGGCCGCAGACCAGGGCGCCGAGCCGATGGGCGGCCGGGTGGTCGAGCAGCGACGCGTCGCGGTGGTCAGCCCGACCGACATGGTCGAGCAGCCGGCCAAGGTGATGCGCCTGGGCACGATGATCAAGCAGCTGCTCGAGGAGGTCCGGGCGGCCCCGCTCGACGAGGCCGGCCGGGCGCGGCTGGCCGAGATCCACCGGCGCTCGATCAACGAGCTCGAGCGCGGCCTGTCACCGGAGCTGGTCGAGGAGCTGGAGCGGATCACTCTCCCGCTCAGCGAGCAGACACCCACCGAGGCCGAGCTGCGGATCGCCCAGGCCCAGCTGGTCGGCTGGCTCGAAGGGCTCTTTCACGGCTTGCAGGCCGCCGTCGTCGCTCAGCAGATGGCCGCCCAGTCCCAGCTGCAGCAGATGCGCCGGGCGCTGCCTGAGGGCAGCCTGCCTCATCCGTCGTCGGGTTCGAGCGGACCGGACGGGTCCGGCGGGCCTAACGGACCCGGTGCGCGACCAGGCGGTGTCAGCGGGCAGACAGCGCCTGCGGACGACGACGAGAGCGGTCCGACGGGGCAGTACCTGTAGCGCCGCGCCCGCCTCACTCGAAGAGGATGTACTCCGGCCGCGGTCGCAGGTCGAGCACCTCGGCGCCGGTCATCAGCGGGCCGACCGCGGCGTCCTCGACATAGAACAGCTTGAACCCGGCGTGCACGAACGACGGCCGGTCCTGCATCACCCGGTCGTAGGTGAGGACCTTGTCGGCCGGTGCCCCGATGCCGTCGACCGAGTTGATGATGACGACCCCGTCGTGCTCGCGCAGGTCCTCCAGGTCGCGGACCACCGAGGTGTGCACCTGGTGGTAGACCATCACCTTCTCCGGCAGGTCGTTCTCCGCCACGATCTCGGACAGGTATGCCGCGACGTCGTCCAGCTCCTGACCGGTGGTCCGGCCGTAGACCGTGCCCGGCACCTGGCCCTCCTCGACCGCCCACTCCGGGTCGAGGGCCACGCCGACGTCGGGCTCCTCGAGCCAGGGCCGCCAGTACTCCACCTCGTCGAGGAAGTCGGCTCGCCCCGGCTGGATGTTGAGCAGCAGGATGCCGTCATGGCGGCGGGCCGCGTCCAGATGGTCCTGCACGATCTCGTCGGGCAGGTGGCTGCGATACATCCCGTCCGGCCCTGGCACGGGGTGCACGACCGTGGCGATCAGCTCGAGCACCGGCAGCACCTCGCGCCGGCCGACGAACTCGGCGGCACGCTCCTCCATCTCGACCACACGGTCGTCCAGGTCACCGATGCCCAGGCGGCCGAGGCCTTCGCTGCCCGGGGCGCCGGAGTAGCCGAACAGCCGGTAGGTCGGGAAGATCTCGGTCCCCCCACGCGGCAGCTCGATGACCGGTGGTGCCGCTGTCGTCGACGCCGAGCCATCGGCAGGAGCGGACGTGCCGCCCTGGCTGGGCGAGGCGACGGCGGTGCCGGAGGTCTGCCCGTCGACCGCCGTCGGCCCGCTCGTCTGCTCCGTCAGGCCAGAGCACGCGGTCAGCGCCGGCAGTCCCAGGGCGACCACCACGGCGGCAGCCCGCGTCCACGTCCTTACCCCGAGCGTCGGCACCTGCCCAGGTTAACTGTGCCCCGCGGCTGAGGCGTCGTCGAGCAGCCGGCCGGGCCGGGGATCCCGACCGATCGTGGCCAGCAGGTCGATGATCTGGCGAGTCTCGCGGTCGGCCCGCTCCAGCTCGTCCAGCGACCACCAGGTCGCCTTGCGCGCCTCGGTGGACAGCGCGGTCGAGGGGCGCTCGGCGACCACGATGCGGAAGACGACGTCGACCGCCTGGGAGTCCGGGTGCACGCCATACGCCACGGGCTCGCCGGGGTCGATCCGCAGCCCGACCTCCTCGAGCACCTCCCGCGCCACGGCCTCCTCCGGCGACTCGCCCCGCTGCACCAGGCCGCCGGGCAGGCTCCAGCCCTCGCGGTGCGGCTGCCAGAGCAGCAGGACCTCCCCCTCGTGCTCGATCGCGCAGACCGCCCCCACGGTGTAGTGCGGGGTGCCTCGACGGACCAGCCCGCGTTTCACCGGAGCCGGCAGCCGCCGGAACGCCACGAGCAGTGCGGTGCCTGCCTTGCGCCGGAGCACCTCCTGGCGGGTCGGGTCGGGTCCGGTCATGGCTCCATCCTCAACGACGCGAGGATGCGGGCGGTCTGCGGATAGCCCGTGACGTCCCGCACGAGGAGGTCGACGGACGGCAGGTGCCAGACCTGAGGCGTCAGGGTCACCTCGCTCACCGTGCAGGTCACCCGCCAGGTCTCGGCCCGGGCGGGCAACCCGGCCAGCGTGGTCTCGATGCTGGTCAGCGGCCCGTCGCCGGTGAGCGCGATGACGTCGGCCGGGGCGGCAGGGTCGTCCTCCGACCCCCCTGCCCGGTCGCCGACGCGCTGTCCGGAGTCGGCACGGCGTCCTCGTCGGCGATCTCGAGGGCAGGGCAGGGCACCGGGTCAGTGGCCGTGAGCCAGCCGTCAGGCTGTCCCGGCCGGTATGCCGCGCCGCCGGCTCCCGGGGTCCACTCCCCTCCGCCCGCCAGGAGCAGGCCGGCGCAGCCGTCGACCAGGCGGCGCGCGTCGGCCGGGGCCGGGCCGAGGCAGACCAGCATCGGCGGCTCCCCGACCTCACCCGGCGGTGGCAGCGGCGAGGGAAGCGAGGTCACCGACCAGTCGGCCGGGACCTCGACGCCAGCGACCGGGGCGACCCCCGGCGCCGCGCCCAGCGCGTCGGCGAAGGTGACCCGGCGCCACGGGAGCTCAGTGCTCGGCGTGTCCTCGTCGGCCGATCCCGGGTCGGCGGGGTCGGCCGGCATGCTGGGACTCGGCGTGATCACGGTGGGCCGTCCGGCCTGGTCTGTGGTGGTCACCGGGGCGACCGGCGGTTCGGACGTCGAGCACCCGGCCAGCCAGCCGGCCGACATGACCCCGGCAGCCAGCAGCACCGGGGCGAACGTCCGCGGGGCAGCCACCTGTCCAGCATGCCGCACGGCACCGTCAGGGCGCCGAGGGTCCGAGCCGCACCGCCGGCCCACTCAGCCAGTCCCGGAGCACCCGGGCGACCCGGTCCGGCGCCTCGATCATCGGGATGTGCCCCAGCCCCCGCAGCGTGACGAACCGCCAGCTGGGGTGAGCCCGAGCAGCCGCCACCGCAGCGCCATACGGGACGAGGCGGTCGGCGGTGCCGTGGACGAGAAGCACCGGCGCGCTCACCCCGGCATACATGCTCAGTCCGTCACCGGGGCGGGCGATCGCCCACACGGTCTCGCGTGCCGCCTGGCCGAACAACGGGTCGAGCTCGGGCCGGTCGATCCGCACCTGGGCCATCTCGACGTGGCGCGCGCGCACGCCGGGGTCGAGCGCCCGGGGGTCGCCGCCGCACAGCCGCACCGTCGCGTCGACCAGCTGCTCGGGGCTGCCCCAGGCACGCCGGGCTCGGTTGACTCCCCGGCCGACCGGCGCCGAGCCGTAGAGCGCGAGCCCGGCGACCGTGTGCCAGGGCGGGATGCGCCCGGGTGGGGGCAGTGTCGTGTCGAGCAGGGCCAGGCCGGCGACCCGCTCGGGGTGCTGAACGGCATACCGCGCCGACAGCAGGCCACCCATCGAGTTGCCGACCAGCACGACGCGCTCGCCCGGCACGGCCGCATCGATCACGGCGCTCAGCACCTCGAGGTTGTCCTCCAGGCCTGCGCCTCGCGACCCGGCGTCGGTCAGGCCGAAGCCGACCAGGTCGAGCGCCACCACGCGGTAGTCGTCGGTGAGCCGGGCGGCCAGCGCCTCCCAGTTGACCGCCGAGCCGCCGAGGCCGTGCACGCAGACGACCACGCCGAGCGGGTGGGCGGGGCCACCGTGGTCGACCCACCGCACCCGGGCGTCGCCGAGGTGGAGCCAGTGGTCGGCGCCGGATGCAGTCACCGGACCATCCTGCGCGATGGCTGCGAGCGGGTCGGCTTGTCGCCGGCCGGCGTGTTCGGTGGGAGGGGTCAGCCGAGGTCGGCGGCGGCAGTACGGCCGGCGGCCCGGCCACTGAACAGGCAGCCGCCGAGGAAGGTGCCCTCGAGCGAGCGGTAGCCATGCACCCCGCCGCCACCGAAGCCGGCGATCTCCCCCGCGGCATACAGCCCCGGCACGACGCCGCCATCAGCGGAGAGCACCCGGGAGCCGAGGTCGGTCTGGATGCCGCCGAGAGTCTTGCGGGTCAGAACCCGCAGGCGCACCGCGATCAGCGGGCCGTGCTGGGGGTCGAGGAAGCGGTGTGGCGCCGCCGTCCGGATCAGCCGGTCGCCGCGATAGCGCCGCGCGCCCCGGATGGCCGCCAGCTGGGCGTCCTTGCCGAACGGGTTGTCCAGCTGCCGGTCCCGGGCCTCGACCAGGTCCCGCAGCGCCACGGGGTCGATCATCGGCTCACCGCCGACCAGGGCGTTCATGCCCGCCGCGAGCCCTTCGACGTCGGGGGCCGAGATGAAGTCCTCCCCCTTGTCCAGAAACGCCTGCACCGGGGCGGGCGCCCCGCCTCGAGCACGACCGATGACCTGTCGGATGTCCTTGCCGGTCAGGTCGGGGTTCTGCTCCGAGCCGGACAGGGCGAACTCCTTCTCGATCACCGAGCGGGTCAGCACGAACCAGGAGTGGTCGTGGCCGGTCCGGCGCAGATGGCCCAGCGTGCCCAACGTGTCGAAGCCGGGGTAGTAGGGCGCCGGCAGCCGAGCACCGGTCGCGTCGAGCCACAGCGGCTCGGGCCGGGCAGGATGCGGATGCCGTGACCGGGCCAGACCGGGCTGTGGTTGGCGATGCCCTCGGTGTAGTGCCACATCCGGTCCCGGTTGACCAGGCGCGCCCCGGCGGCCTCAGCCGGCGCCACCATCGAGCCGTCGACCGAGTCGGGCACACCGGTGAGCGGTCTGCTGGGCGCGGTCCCCAAGGACGCCGGCCAGTGCTGGCGGACCTGCTCCAGGTCGGCGCCGATGCCGCCGGCAGTGACGATGACGGCCTGGGCGGAGATGTCGAACTCGCCCGCCTGCTCCCGGCTGCTCGGTGCGCCCCGCTCGACCCTGTCCTGGACCAGCCGCACGCCGTGGACGCCGGTGACCACGCCACCTGTCTGGCGGAGTCCGGTGACCCGGTGCCGGCCCAGGACGGTGAGCCGGCCGTCCCGCTGGGCGGCACGACATACCTCCTCGAACGGCCGGACCACCCCTGGGCCGGTCCCCCAGGTCACGTGGAAGCGCGGCACCGAGTTGCCGTGTCCCGTGGCCGTGCCATCGCCCCGCTCGGCCCACCCGACGACGGGGAAGAAGCGCACCCCCAGCTCGTGCAGCCAGGCCCGCTTGGCGCCGGCCGCCCACTCGACATACGCGCGCGCCCAGCGGCTCGCCCAGGAGTCCTCGTCGTCGAGCCGGTCGAAGCCGGCTGTGCCCTGCCAGTCCGACCAGGCCAGCTCCAGGCTGTCGTGGATCCCCATCCGCCGCTGCTCCGGGCTGTCCACCAGGAACAGCCCGCCGAAGCTCCACCAGGCCTGGCCGCCGAGGTGGTCGGCGGACTCCTGGTCGAGCAGGACCACCCGCCGGCCGGCCCCCAGCAGCTCGCGAGTGGCGACCAACCCGGCCAGCCCTGCGCCGACGACGACGACTTCGGTGTCCGTGCTCACCTGCCTAAGATCGCAGAGAGATGACCGACCAGGCACCCCGGACGCGTCGGCGGCACGGCAGGCGGATGCGGCTGTTGCGCCGCCTCGTCTCAGTGCTGGTGCTGACCGTGCTGGGCTCGCTCGGCGGCGTGGCGATGACCAGCCTGTGGCCGGTGCAGCTGCAGACCGACAACTTCTCGGCGGAGGCGCGCATCCTGCCCTCGCCCCTGCGGACCTCGATCGTGCACATGCCGACCGTCCTGGGTGACATCGACATCGACTTCGACGGCCCCGTGCCCGCTCCGGGCATCGAGGCCAGGGTGCAGGTCCGGCAGGAGATCACCGACCTGTTCAGCGGTGGCCCGGTGGACGTCGACCGCCTCACTCCCGACCAGGGTCAGCTGCGAGCCGCGATGGGCCAGGGCCTGCGCGAGCTGGGCTGGAAGTTCGTCGGCGGAGTGCTGGTCACCGACCTGTTCGTGGTCAGCCTCTGGCTGCTGGGTCGCGCCCGGCAGCCCGTGGGGTCCTCGGTGCGCTCCGTGGTCGCGGCCACCCTCATCGCGACCCTGGTCCCGGGCGTCGCCTCGCTGCTCACCTACCGCACGGCCAACGTGGGCGAGCTGCGGACGACCAGCCTGATCAGCACGGTGCAGGAGAACACCGGCCTGTTCACCGACATCTCCGACCGCGCCCAGCAGGCCACCCCCTACGTGCAGAACCTGCTCGCCCTCTCCGACGCCCTGCACCAGGAGTTCGTCCCCGCCCAGAGCCGCCAGGTCCCCGGAGCCCGGTTGCTGCTGGTCAGCGACATCCATGGGATGAACTACTACCCGCTGCTGCGCCAGCTCGTGCAGGACCAGGGCATCACCGCGGTCGTCGACAGCGGCGACCTGGTCAACTTCGGCCGCCCCGAGGAAGGGGAGATCTCCGGCATCTACGCCGGCATCGAGAGCCTCGGCGTGCCTTACCTCTTCGTTCGCGGCAACCACGACGCCCTCGCGCAGGGCGACGACGCGGTGCTGCGACGGCTCGACCAGGTGCCGAACGTCGTGCTTCTCGAGCCCGCGCAGGGGCAGTACCTGGAGGCGAGCGTGAACGGGGTCCGGGTCTCGGGGTTCAACGACTGGCGACGGTATGGCGAGGCGGACCGTGACTTCGGTGCGCTCGCCCGTGAGGCGGCGGCGGCGTATGCCGCGGGGACCGCGGGCAACTCCCTGCCGGACCTGCTGGTCACCCACGAACCGTTCGGCCTGGACCAGCTGCAGACTGGCGGCGTCAAGGTGAACGGGCACATGCACGTCGCCGCGCTGGAGGACGAGCGGATCCAGGTCGGCACGTTCACCGGGGGCGGTCTGGTCAACCACTTCCAGGTGCCGGAGGACGAGGACCCGGACACCCGCGGCGAGCTGGTCGGCGCGCCATACTCCTTCGACATCCTCGACTTCGGGACCGACTGCTCGGTGCAGACGCTGACCCGCTACACCTACCGCAACCTGGTCTCCGGCCGGCCCCAGTTCGACACGGTCAGCGTGGTCAGCGGGTCGCGGTTCGCCATCCCGCTGCCCGAGGACGCCGGGCGCAGCTGCGGTCCGGAGCAGGGCTTCAGCTCGCGGATGCTCCTGCCGGTTGACCCGCAGAGCCCAGCTGACCAGCAGGACCAGGACTCGTCGACCGGCTAGGCACCGGGCGCAGCTGGTCCGAGCACCGCGTGGTGCAGCACGTCATACCGCGGCGTGCGGTGCGGCCCCTCGCCGAGGAAGGACTGCACCAGCGCCACGCTGTCGACCTCGAAGGTGGAGGAGGCGAAACCGTCGAGCGCCTGCACGACCCGCCCCGCGGTCCGGGGCCGGCCAGACCGGGCGACGGTCACGTGCGGCACGAACCGCTGGGCGTCGACCGCGCCGCCGTGATGACTGGCCAGGTCCCGCAGCTGCCCGGCCCACGCGGCGAGGTGGCCCGCCTCCTGCTCACCCGCGACACCGACCCAGAGGACCCGGGCTCTGGCCGGATCGGGGAAGGCTCCCGCTCCCGAGAGCCGCAGGCGCAGCGGCGACTGGCGCTCGGCCCACCGGTCCATGGCCGAGCAGAGCTCTTCCACCCGCCAGTCCGGCAGCTCGGCCACGAACGCCAGGGTCAGGTGGAGGTGCTCGTGCCGGGTCCACCTGAAGTCGTCGGCGTCGGCGTCGCGACGCGGAGCCAGATGCCCGGCGAGCTGTTCGAGCACCTGCTCAGGAGGCAGGACCGCGACGAAGCAACGCATCGGGGCATCGTCCCATCGACCAGGGTGGGCACGCGGCATACTCAGCCCGTGCGCATCGTCATCGCCCTCGGCGGCAACGCCCTGCTCCAGCGCGGGCAGGTCCCCGACGCAGAGTCGCAGGTGGAGAACATCCGGCTGGCGATGCGAGCGTTGGCGCCGCTCACCGACGACCACGAGGTGGTCATCACCCACGGCAACGGCCCCCAGGTGGGTGTGCTGGCGATGGAGAGCGCTGCCGACCCGCGGCTGACCAAGTCCTACCCCTTCGACGCTCTCGGCGCGATGACCCAGGGGCTGATCGGCTACTGGATCCTGCAGGCGATCGGCAACGAGCGGCCCTACCGCCAGTTCGCCTCGATCATCAACCAGACCCTGGTGGCCGCCGACGACCCGGCCTTCGAGGACCCCACCAAGTTCGTCGGTGAGGTGTACTCGCAGGACCAGATCCGGGCGCTGGCCGACCGCCACGGATGGCAGGTCAAGCAGGACGGCGAGTACTGGCGACGCGTCGTCCCCTCGCCACGGCCGCGCGAGATCATCGAGACCAAGCTCATCGACCACCTGCTCGACGAGTCGATCATCGTCGTCTGCGCGGGAGGCGGTGGCGTGCCGGTCGTGCGCACCGAGACCGGAGACCTGCGCGGGGTCGAGGCCGTCATCGACAAGGACCTGTCGGCGGCACTGCTGGCCCAGCGGTTGAAGGCCGACCGGCTGCTTGTCCTCACCGACGTCGAGCACGTCATCGAGGGCTTCGGCACCGAGCAGGCCCGCCCGATCAGGCGGACCACCCCGGCTCAGCTGCGGGCGTTGAACCTTCCCGCCGGCTCGATGGGTCCCAAGGTCGAGGCCGTATGCCGGTTCGTCGAGGGCGGCGGTCGCAACGCCGCGGCGGCGATCGGCAACCTGGGCGAGGCGGTGGCCCTGGTGAACGGCGAGGCGGGCACCTACGTCACCGCTGACCGGGGCGACTAGGGCGTCAGCACCCCCTCACGGGCCCAGTGCGCCTCTGCTGCTTCAGCGCCCGTCGAAGCGGTACTGCACGACATACACGGTCCTGCGCAGGAGCCTCGTGCGCAGGTCAGGGGACTGTCGGTGCTGGGTGCTTCACTGTTCTTAGCACACCAGTAGCAGTCGGGCGAGCGAGGCGGGAAGGGGGTCAGGGCCGGTGAGCGTGAGCGTGTTGGAGGAGGCACTGCAGTCGCTGGCGTCGCTCGCGCCGCAGACGTCGGCTGCGTCCCTGACGCCGGCATCCGACCCGGCGGTTCGTCGGGGCGCCCCGCTGACGATCGTCCTGGACGAGACGGTCGGTGCGCCCGAGACGGCGCAGTCACTCGCTCTGGTCGAGCAGGGGCTTGCCGGGTTGAGCCTGGCGCCGGGCGTCGCGCACCACGTGATGGCCCTGCTGGAGTGCGCTGCGGCGCACCACGAGGCGGCCGATCCGGCCGGCATCGGTCCGCAGGCCTATCGGCCGGTCGTCGTCCCGGCAGGACCTGAGCTGGCCAGCGACGAGTCGCTGCTCGCCGCGGTCGAGGCGGCCCGGGTGGTCTCGGCCTTCGCCGACTCCGTCGCGACGATGGCCGTCCGCTCGCTCGCTGAGCGGGTCGGGCGAGAGCTGTTGGGCACCCGTGGCGTGGCCGACCCACAGGAGCTGTCCGCGACGGCACGGGAGCGCTGGCGCGCGCAGACCAAGTCCGTCCTGGCGCACGAGCTGCGGGTGATGAACGGCTGGGGGGTCCAGGCCTGCCACGACCGCGTCGGCTTCGCCACCGCCCCGGTGAGTGTGAGCCGGGTCTGCCAAGAGGCGATGGACCGCGGCGTGGCCGACTGGGACCACGTCGGGCAATGGTGGACCGCCTGCCGGCGCCTGCCGGTCGACGACGCAGCGCAGGTTGCCGGAGCGGTGTTCGGTGAGCGGATGGACCAGGCCCGGACACAGGGTGCCGGAGCCGGCCGGTGGCCGAACTGGAAGGAGCACCAGCTCGCCCTGGCCCGTGAGGTCGCACGCGCCCACGGCGCTCCCGACACGGAGCAACAGGCCCGGCAGACGCGTGCTGAGGCGATGAAGGCGCGCTCGGTCTGGGTCGACCTCTATGACGACGGGACAGGCGTGCTCTCGGTGCACGGCCCGGTGACCGGCATCGTCGCTGCGTTCAGCCGCCTGGACAAGGCCGCCCGGCTCGCCCGCAAGGCCGGCGATCCGCGCACGCTCGACCAGCTTCGCACCGACATTGCGCTGGGCCTGATGGTCAATGGGGTCTCGGCGCTGCCCCCTGGCATCAAGCACCTGCCGGCGTCGTCCGATCCGCCTGCCGGCCTCGGTTCCGCGTCGTCCGATCCGCATGCCGGCCCTCGATTCCGCGTCGTCCGATCCACCTGCCGGCTCCGGTTCCGCGTCCCCGGTTTCGCCCGGCCCCACCTCCTCGGAGCTGCCCGATGACCCGACGGCCCTGGCTGAGATCGACGCGACAGTTCACCGGATCCTGGCCGGTCTCCCCACGACGTCTGTGGAGCTCGTCGTTCCGATCAGTGCACTGGTCCCCGGCGCCGAGGCACCCCTGAGCACGGGGGCTCAACCCGTCGGAGCACTCGCCGACGGCGGATTCGTCACCGCCGCTCACGCCCGCGAGCTCGTCTGTGCCCCCGGCACGGTGTTCCACCGCCTGGTCACCGACCCTCTCGACGGGCGCCTCATCGAACGCTCGGTCAACCGCTACCGCCCGGACGCGGCGATGATCGCCCAGATCCGTGCGCTCGATCGCACCTGCCGAGGGCCAGGCTCCCTGGTGCCCGCCGACCGGTGCGACCTCGACCACGAGGTCCCCCATGGCTCCGGCGGTCCGACCAGCGAGAGCAACCTCAACCCGAAGTCCCGCACCATCCACAACCTCAAGACGCTCGGCCTGTGGCAGTCAGCGATGGACGCCAGTCGCGTCGTCACCTGGAGGACTCTGCTCGGCCGCGTCTACAGCACGCGTTCGCACGACTACCGGCACTACCACCATCGCCCTGCAGTCAACAGCGCACCAGGTGGCGCGTCGGACGCATCCGCGGATCCGCTGGCTGCCGCGCTCGTCGCCACGACCGACTCCGACCTGCGCAACAGGGTCGTCTACGCCGCCCTGTCGAGCAGGGACGGGCGGCACGCGTGGCTCTCGGGCTACGACGACTGCGCCAGCACCGACGACGACTGGCACGACCTCCCGGTGCGCACCTTTCACCGGGTGGGCAAGGTTCGCCGTCGCGGCCCCCGCCCTGGCGACCCCACGGTGCCCGAGCTGGTCAGTCCGCGCGGGGCGACTGACGCCACCCCGCGCGGGGCGACCAACACGGCACCCGCCGCTCCGGACTTCGGCGCTATCCCACCGTTCTGAGCGCCTGCTCCAGGTCTGCCCACAGGTCCTCGAGGTGCTCGATGCCGACCGAGAGGCGCAGCAGGTGTTCGGGCACGGTCGTCGCCTCGAGCGGGTGCCGCCGCCGACGCTCGATCTGGCTCTCCACTCCCCCCAGGCTCGTGGAGTGCACCCACAGCTGCACGGCCGCGCACACCCGGTCCGCCGCCGCCGCGTCGCCGCGCACCTCGATGGCGAGCATGGCGCCATACCCGGGGTAGCGCACCCGGTCGACCGCAGGATGGGCGGCCAGCCGCTGAGCCAGCTCATCGGCCGAGCGGCCGGCCCGCTCGAGCCGCACGTCGAGCGTGCGGAGGCCGCGCAGCACCAGCCAGGCCTCCATCGGCCCGGGGATGGCGCCGCGCAGGGTGCGATGAGCCAGGAGCCGCTCGTGCAGCTGCGCACCCCGGTCGGTCGGCGCGGTGACGGTGGCACCGAGGACGACGTCGGAGTGGCCGGAGAGGTACTTGGTCGCCGAGTGCACCACCACGTCGACCCCATGCCTCAGCGGCTGCTGGAGCAGCGGGGTCGCGAACGTGTTGTCGCAGGTCACCAGCACTCCAGCCGAGCGCGCTGCGGCCACCAGCGTCGGCAGGTCGGCCACCTCCATCATCGGGTTCGTGGGCGACTCGATGTGCAGCAGGTCGGCGCCGTCCAGCGCGGCGACCACCTGTGTGGTGTCGGCGATGTCCACGGGCCGGTACTCGACCCGACCCCGGTCTGCCAGGTCGGCCAGCAGCGCCGTCGTCGTGTTGTAGGCGTGCCGCGGAGCCACCACCACCCCACCGCCCGGGACCAGCGCGAGCGCCGCGTCCACCGCGGCCATGCCCGAGGAGAAGGCGAGCGCCTGGCCACCTTCCAGCCCTCCGAGAGCGGCCTTCCAACGCGGTCCAGGTCGGGTTGCCCACCCGCGCGTAGCCGACCTCCCCCTCGGCGACGTACGTGGAGGTGAACGTCACCGGCGGGCTGATCGGCGCCCCCGGCTCGCGAGGCGGTCTGCCCAGCGTGACGGCCAGCGTCGATGGATGCAGGGCATCGAGGTCTGCGCCGCTCATCCGGTCAGTATCGCCCGGCGACAGCTATGCCTCGGACCTGCGCGCACGGTAGGCCGCTGCCGCGACCCGGTTGCCGCAGCCGGAGTCACAGAAGCGGCGGGACCGGTTCCGGGACAGGTCGACCAGGACGTCGTCGCAGTCGTCGGCCGCGCACACCTGCAGGCGCGAGCTCTCCCCGGTGCGGATCACGTCGACCAGCGCCATCGCCGCCTCGACGGCCATCCGCACGGCCAACGGCTCCTCGTCGGACGTCGCGTGCAGGTGCCAGCTCCAGTGGTCGTGCCGCACCAGCTGGGGCAGAGCGCGGGCGTCACGCAGCAACGCGTTGACCTGATCCACCCGCGTCTCCTCGTCGGCGGTCCAGATCAGACGCAGGCGCGGGCGCAGGCGTCGCACCATCGCGAGCTCGTCCTGGTCGTGGCGGTGCGACCCCGTCCAACCCCAGTCGCTGACGAAGGCATCGAGGTCGCCGACACTGCCCAGCTGCTCAGGCGGGCCGGACGTGTTGATCAGCGCTGCGGTCCCCGACAAGGCATGGCTCGTGTCATGAGCAAAGACCATGTTGACTCCTGACGCCGAGAGCACCTATCGTCATAGGTGAACACTCAGTTTACCCATGACGGCGACACCCGAGCCGCCCGGAGCGCCGAGGAGGCAGTGGTGACCCAGAACGCCCACGACCGCGGGACCGTCCTGGGCCTGGGGATGGCCGTGCTCTCGGCGCTCGCCTTCGGGACCTCCGGTGTCTTCGCCAAGGGGCTGATCCAGGCCGGCTGGTCGCCGGCCGGAGCGGTGACCTGGCGGGTCACCATCGCTGCCCTGCTCCTGCTCGGACCGACCCTCTGGACGATGCGCGGCCGCTGGCACCTGCTCCGGAGGGGCTGGCCGCAGGTGACCGTCTTCGGTCTCGTCGCCGTGGCCTCCTGCCAGCTGGCCTACTTCCAGTCGGTCGAGCGGTTGTCCGTCGGCGTGGCGCTCCTGCTGGAGTACCTCGGGATCGTCCTGGTCGTCGGCTGGCTGTGGGCTCGCCACGGACACCGCCCGCGCCCGCTCACCATCACCGGCGCTGTCCTGGCGATCGCCGGACTCGCCCTGGTCCTCGACGTCGTCGGGGGGATGCGGGTCGACGGCCTCGGCGTCGCCTGGGGCCTGGCGGCGGCGGTCGGGCTGGCGACCTACTTCGTCGTCTCGTCCGACAACAGCACCGGGCTGCCCGGCGTGGCGATGGCCGGGGTCGGCCTGGTGGTCGGTGCGGTCGGACTGCACCTGGCGGGGGCGCTGGGGCTGGTGACCGTCACGACGAGCACCAGCGATGTCCTGCTCGCAGGGACTCTCGTCCCGTGGTGGGTGAGCATCGGCGGCCTGGCCCTGGTCGCCACCGCCGTCGCCTACTCCTTCGGCGTCGCGGCCAACCGCCGGCTCGGGTCGAAGGTCGCCTCGTTCGTCGGGCTGACCGAGGTGATGTTCGCCGTGCTCCTGGCCTGGCTGGTCCTGGGTGAGCTGCTGGCCCCAGTGCAGCTGGTCGGTGCCGTGCTGCTGTTGGCCGGCGTGGTCGCCGTCAAGCTCGACGAGAGAGCCCCCGCCGTTGCCCCCGATCCCGTGCCCGCCGCGGCCGCTCAGGGCCCGAGGTCGGGCGGCCGGCGACGGTCAGCCGGTCAGCTCGCGGGCCAGCGCCGCCGGCAGGTAGTCGTAGCGCACGAACTCGCGGGTGAACGACCCGGAGCCGTGAGACACCGACCGCAGGTCGATCGGAAAGCGCGACAGCTCCCCCTGGGGCACCTCGGCGTGCACGACCGTGTGCCCCTCCAGCTCCGACGCCTCGGTGCCGTGCACCTGCGCGCGGCGCCCTCGCAGGTCGGCCATCACGCCGCCGACGTGCTCGTCGGCCACGGTGACCGCCACGTGGTCCACCGGTTCGAGCAACGAGACCGTCGACTCGTTCGCCGCCTCGCGCAGCCCCATGGCCGCAGCGGTCTGGAACGCCATGTCAGAGGAGTCGACCGAGTGGGACTTGCCGTCGAGCAGCGTCACGCGGACGTCGACGCAGGGATATCCCGCCAGGACCCCCTGCTCGAGCTGATGCCGGCAACCCTTCTCCACTGAGGGGATGAACTGGCGCGGCACCGCCCCCCCGACCACCTTGTCGACGAACTCGAACCCCGCACCCCGCTCCAGCGGCTCGATCATCAGCTGGACCACGGCGTACTGGCCATGTCCGCCGGACTGCTTGACCAGCCGGCCCTGCACCGAGGTCTGGCGGGTGAACGTCTCGCGCAGCGAGGTCTTCACCGGCTCGGTCTCGACGGCGACGTGGTGCCGCTCCTGCAGGCGCAGCAGCAGGTCGTCGACGTGAGCCGGCCCCAGGGCCCACAGCACCACCTGGTGCGTCTCGGCGTTGTGTTCCAGCCGCATCGTCACGTCCTCGGCCACCACCCGCTGCAGCGCCGAGGCCAGCTTGTCCTCGTCGCTGGGCGAGGTCGCCCGGATCGCCACCGGCAGCAACGGCTCGGGCAGCAGCCAGGGCGCCGCCAGCGCCGGACGGCTCATCGACGACAGCGTGTCGGAGGTCTCGGCGTGGGCGATCTTGGTCACCGTGACGATCTCGCCGGCGATCGCGGTCGTGCGCGGTGCGCTGGTCTCGCCCTGGGGGGTGCCGAGCTGCCCCACGCGCTCGTCGTCCTCGTCGTGGTCGGGGTGGCCGGGCAGGTCGTGCCCGGCGAGGGCCTGCAGGTGCCCGGACACGTGCACGCGGTCGTCGGTGCGCAGCGTCCCGCTGAACACGCGGACCAGGCTCAGCCGCCCGACATACGGGTCGGTGGTGGTGCGGATGACCTCGGCCACGAGCGGGCCCTGCGGGTCGGCCGAGATGGGACCGAAGTCGGCGCCGACCGGGGTGAAGACGCGCGGCATCCCCGCACGGGCGGGCGAGGGGAAGCCGGTGACGATCATGTCGAGCAGCTCTTCGATGCCAGCACCTGACGGGGCGTGGATCGGCAGGATCGGGAAGAACCGGG
Organism: uncultured Actinomycetota bacterium; assembly: GCA_963781115.1. Taxonomy (GTDB): domain Bacteria; phylum Actinomycetota; class Actinomycetes; order Actinomycetales; family Dermatophilaceae; genus Ornithinicoccus. The sequence continues at coordinate 140,685 of CAWADV010000003.1, read as the reverse complement.
CGGTGGCGACCGCAGCGCGCAGGTCGTCGCTGAGCACCGCGGAGTCGATCTCCTCGCCCTCGAGATAGCGGTCGAGCAGCGTCTCGTCCTCGGACTCCTCGATGACCGACTCGATCACCGGTCCGCGCCGTTCGTCGATCAGTGCCAGCTGCTCTGGCGACGGCTCGACCTGCTCGGTGCCCGCGGCGGAGGTATGCCGTGCGGTCCGGTTGACCAGGTCGAGCGTGCCGACCACCGTTCCGTCCCGCAGGATCGGCAGGAACAACGGCTGGGCGTCCCCGAAGACCCGCTGGCAGTCCGCGACGACCGCGTCGTAGTCGGCCCTGGCCAGCTCGAGCTGGGTCACCGCGAGGGCACGTGGCGCCCCGACGGCGTCGCACTCCCGCCAGAGCAGCCGCGTCGACTCGTCCACCGTCTCGCCGGCGGAGACCACGAAGAGCACGGCGTCGGCGGCCCGCAGCCCGGCCCGCACCTCACCCACGAAGTCGGGCCGACCCGGAGTGTCCAGCACCGTCAGCACGACGTCGCCCACCTGCACCGTCACGGCCGCCAGGCCGGTCGAGGGTGGCGGTCCCCCGGTCCGACCGCCGCTGGCGACGCTGCCCGCGGCGGGCGTGGGGGCGCCGACAGCGGAGAGGCGGTCGAACAAGGCGGACTTGCCGCCACCGGCCGGGCCGACCAGCACCACGTTGCGGATCTGTTCGGGACTTCTGGGCGGGCGGACGGCGGCTCCGGCGACGCTGCGACTCATGGCCCACACCCTGCCGCGCCGCCGCGACGGTGACAAGGCTGCGAACCGCGCACGGGCAGGGTGCGCGGCCTCAGCGCGGGATCACGCCCCATCCGTCGGGCCCGTCCGACCCGGCGGGGTAGTCCTGGAGCGGCACCGCGTCCTCCCGCCAGGCCTGCAGAGCCGGACTGACGATCCGCCAGCACTCCTCCGCCACCTCGCCGTCGATCGCCAGCAGTGGGTCGCCGTCCAGGATGCCCGCGAGCACCTCGCCATACGGCGTCATCCGCGACTTGCCCAGCTCGGCGCGCAGCTCCTTCTGCTCCAGCGTGAACGGGTCGCCCTCGGCGTTCATCGACAGGTCGACGGTCACTGCCCCCGGCTTCAGCTCCAGGATCAGCCGGTCGGGCTCGGGGGTGTCGGTCAGGCCGACGGGCACGAAGGCCGGCCCCTTGAAGGTCACCACGACCTCCTTGGCGGCGGCCCCGAGCGCCTTGCCGCTGCGCAGCACGAAGGGCACCCCCAGCCAGCGCTGGTTGCGCACCTCCAGGACCACCTCGGCCAGTGTCTCGGTGCCCAGCGTCGGGTCGACACCCTCTTCGCTCACGTAGTCCGGGATCTGCCGGTCGTCCAGGGCGCCGGCGGTGTAGCGAGCGCGGCGGGACGCCGTCGCGGCCGCCTCGGGTCCACCCCACAGGTGCGTGGACCGCAAGACCTGGGCCTTGAGCGGGTGGATCTCCGTGGCGCTCAGCGCCGCGGGCGCCTCGAGAGCAAACAGGGCGAGCACCTGGAGCAGGTGCGACTGGATCATGTCGACCAGCGCGCCCGCCTTGTCGTAGTAGCCCGCACGCCCCTCCAGAGCCAGCGTCTCGTCATAGCGGATGTCCACCCGCTCGATGTGCTCGTTGGACCACAGGGGCTGCAGGAGGCGGTTGGCAAACCGGATGCCGAGCAGGTTGAGCACGGTGTTGACGCCGAGGAAGTGGTCGACGCGGAACACCTGACCCTCCGGCACCACGGTGTGCAGCTCGGCGTTGAGGGCGACCGCGGACTCCTGGTCGTGACCGAACGGCTTCTCCAGCGCGAGCCGGGTGCCCTCGGGCAGGTCGCGTTCGGCGAGCAGTCCGCAGACCTTCACGGTGATCTGGGGGGGCAGCGCGAAGTAGATGACCAGCGGCCCCTGGACCGCAGCGAGCAGGGTGTCCAGCTGCTCCGGCTCGAGCAGGTCCACCTGGTGGTAGGCCGTGCCGCTGACCACGGCGTCGATCGCGGCGGGGTCGATGTCCGGGCTGGCGGTCGAGCCTGCGGCGGACTCCAGCGCAGTGCGCACCTTGGCCTGCCAGTCCGCCGCTGACAGCTCGGCCCGGTCGGCGCCGACGACGTTGACCTGGCGCTCGGGCTCGGCCGCGATCAGGCTGCCCAGCCCTGGCAGGAGCAACCGGCTGGTCAGGTCGCCGGAGGCACCGAGGATGAGCAGGGTGGGCCGTGCGGACGAGCCGGTCCAGGACACCGGGTCCTGCGTGAGCCCCGGCTCGGAGGTCTGTGTGGTCATCCGGCCAACCTAGTAGCGCAGGCCCGGGCCGACCGCTCCAGCCGACTGCTCACGACTGAGCCAACGCCCAGTCGACCGCCAGGATGAGCCGGGCCCGCAGCGGCTCGGTGAGCGACACGACGTAGGTGTTGGTCAGGTGCGAGCCCTGCCGGTAGACCAGGACGTTGCCGATCACGGGCGGGCACAGGGACACCGGACAGATCCAGTCGTTCATGTCCAGCATCTGGGCGGTGGGCACCGCGTCGACGGCGCCGAGGAGCGGGCCGGTCCCACTGCCGTCGTTCTGCGTGAAAGCGCAGAACGCGACGTCGTCCCGGTGTTCGGCCACGCACTCGTAGACCTTGCGTGAACCGGGCTGCGGGCTGTCCGAGATGGCGATCACCGGGATCCCCGCCTCGGCCAGCACCTCCCAGGTCGCGATGTGGCCCTTGATCATCGCCTTCCCGCTGGGCTCTCCGTCCGCGTCGATGGCAGTGCTCCTGACACTGCTGACCAGGACGACGTCCGGAGGGTCCGCGAGCAGGCGCTCCAGCACGGCATCGGACCAGACGGCGCAGGTCGGGTCCCCGTCCATCTCTGCCTCGGCCAGAGGACACCCGCCACGCAGGTAGGTGGTCAGTCCCCAGCCCTGCTCCTGCGCGATCGTGTCCAGGGCGTCGGCCCACTGCGCCGCCTTGGAGTCACCGACGAGGGCGAGCCTGGTCGTGCCGTCCGCATCGCCGATCCCGCACTCGATGACCTGCGAGGAGCCGACACTCGTCTGACAGCCCCGGGCGTAGATCTCCGGGAGGTCGCTCGTCGCCGCCAGCGGGTCGGGGGTGATCGACTCGGGAACGGTGTCGAAGCCGCCGACATCGGGAGCGAAGACGCTGAGGTCGGGCCTGCCGTCTCCTGGGTCGGTCGTGGTGGTGCTTGCCGGGGCCTGTGTCCTGCTCGAGGACGGTGACGCGGACTCCCCCGCGGTCTGGTCTGGCGTTGTCGATGAGCTGGCCGACGGTCCCGTGGCCAGCGCACCGGCGCCCAGCACCTCACCTGACGGTGCCGCCGACTGGATCGAGCTCTCGACGCTGCGGATCAGCGACCACCCGGCCCCTGCGCCGACCACGGTGCAGGCCAGACCCGCCACCAGCGCGACGCGAGGCAGCCGGGCCAGCAGAGCGGACCGGCGGATCGGGTTCTCGACCCAGGTGTAGCTCAGCCACGCGGGGACCGCGCAGAGCGTGACAGCGGCCAGGCCCACAACCAGGGAGTCGCCCCACGTCTCGGTGGCCACCAGCAGGACCGGCCAGTGCCACAGGTAGAGCGAGTAGGACAGTGCCCCGACGGCGACCATCGCCGGGCTGCCCAGCACGCGGGCCGGGCCCTCGGCGCGGGCCGCGAAACCGCCGGCGATGACCGCCGCGGTTCCCAGGACCGGGAGTGCCGCCGCGGCGCCCGGCCACGCCGTCGTCCCGTCATACAGCAGCAGCCCGAGGAGGATCGCCAACAGCCCCAGCCAGACCAGCCCTGTCGCCGTGGTGGCCCTCAGCCGTTGCCAGCGGTGGGCGGTGAGGGCGACCAGACCGCCGACGCCGAGCTCCCACAAGCGGGTGGGAGTCACGAAGTAGGCGGTGAGCGGGTGCTGCGCGGTCTGCAGGACTGACCAGCCGAAGGACAGGAGCACCACGAGCGTCAGCAAGGCGACGAGCACGGGACGCAGCACGAGTCGCCGACGCCGGACCAGGATGGTGCCGACCAGGATCAGCAGCGGCCAGAGCAGGTAGAACTGCTCCTCCACGGCCAGGCTCCAGTAGTGCTGGACCGGCGAGGCCACAGAGTCCTCGGCCAGGTAGTCGACCGAGCGCGCCGCGAGCCGCCAGTTGATGACGTAGGCCGCGGACGCGACCAGGTCGCCCCCGATCTCGGCCCAACGCGTGGCCGGCAGTGCCCACCAGGACAGGAGTGCGGTGGCCACGAGGACCAGCACGGCCGCCGGCAGCAGCCGCTTGGCCCGGCGGGCATAGAAGCGCGTCAGCGAGATCCGCCCGTCGCGCGCGGCCTCCCGCGCCAGCAGGCCGGTGATCAGGAAGCCGGAGATGACAAAGAAGATGTCGACGCCGAGGAACCCACCGGGAACGACGGGCAGGCCAGCGTGGAAGGCGAGCACGGAGAGCACCGCGACGGCGCGCAGTCCCTCGACGTCGGGTCTGAATGCCGAGGTCGCAGGTGCATCCGGCTGCTCCCGGTGCTTCATCGGCGTCACTGTATCCACCCTCGACCGATGAGTTCTGTCGTTGTCGGCGGTCAGTGAGACAGTGCCACCGGCAGATCGACCGGTCGGCCCAGGAGGAGGACGGATGATCCACGCGCGAGGTCTGGTGCAGACCTTTCATACGGGGCAGGGCAAGGACAAGACCGAGGTGCACGCCGTCGCGGGCGTGGACATCGACGTGGCCGAGGGTGAGGTCGTCGGCTTCCTCGGGCCCAACGGCGCGGGCAAGACGACCACCCTGCGGATGTTCACCACGCTGCTCAAGCCGACCTCCGGAGAGGCGACCGTCGCTGGCTATGACGTGGTGCGCGACGCCGTGCAGGTCCGCCGCTCGATCGGCTACGTCAGCCAGGCCGGCTCGACCAGCGGTGAGGCGCGGGCAGGCGAAGAGGTGATGGACCACGGCATGTTGTACGGGATGTCGCAGGCCGACGCTCGGCGCCGCGGTCAGGAGCTCTTCGAGCAGCTCAACCTCGGCGGCATGTGGGGCCGCAAGCCCAAGTCCCTGTCCGGTGGGCAGCGGCGCCGGCTGGACATCGCGATGGGCCTGATCCACGAGCCCACGCTGGTCTTCCTGGACGAGCCGACCACCGGGCTCGACCCGCAGGCGCGCGCCAACCTCTGGGAGATCATCGCCGAGCTGCGCAGCCGGCGAGGAATGACCGTCTTCCTGACCACCCACTACCTGGACGAGGCCGATGTGCTCAGCGACCGGATCATCGTGATCGACGACGGCAGGATCGTCGCGTCCGACACCCCCGACAACCTCAAGGCTCAGGTGGCCGGCGACCTGGTGGTGCTCGAGGTCGCCGATCGGGACAAGGTCAGCCAGGCCGCACAGATGCTGTCGGTGGCCTCCGGCGGGGGCGAGGCCAAGACCCACGAGAGGCAGGTCAGCGCCCGCGTCGAACGCGGCGGCCGCACGGTGCCGGGGTTGATGCGCGAGCTCACCCTGGCCGACATCACCCTGGACTCGGTCGAGGTTCGGCGTCCGACCCTCGACGACGTCTTCCTCACCCTGACCGGTCGCTCGCTGCGGGACGACGCATGAGCGCCCCGGTCGGCGCGGCGTCTGCGCTGCAGCCCCAGTCGCCCGAGCGCTCCACCACGACCACGAGTCCGGTGCTGCGCTTCCTGCGCGAGTGCTTCATCGTCTACCGCCGCCAGCTGCGGATGAACCTGCGCAACCCGGCCTGGGTCATCATCGGGATGGCCCAGCCGGTCCTCTACCTGCTCCTCTTCGCGCCACTGCTGCGCCCGTTGACGACCCAGTTCGGGATCGACAACGAGTTCACCTTCTTCGTGCCGGGGCTGCTCATCCAGCTCGGCATGTTCGGCGCCTTCTTCGCCGGCTTCGGCCTGATCGCCGAGTGGCGTGACGGCGTGGTCGAGGCCGAGCGGGTGACCCCGGCCAGTCGCACGGCGCTGCTCGTCGGGCGTCTGGCGCGGGACCTGCTCATGCTCCTCGTGCAGTCGGTCATCCTGATCGGGCTGGGCTATCTGATGGGCATGAGGGCCGGGATCGGCGGCGTGATCGCGGCGGTCGGCATCACCCTGCTCATCGGCGGTGCATGCGCCGCGGCGTCCAACGCCCTGGCGCTGACGACCAAGTCCGAGGACGTGATGGCTCCGGTCATCAACGCGGTGATGATGCCGGTCCTGCTGCTCTCGGGGATCCTGCTGCCGATGTCGTTCGGCCCCCAGTGGCTCGACTCGGTCGCCAACTGGATGCCCACCCGGCACGTCGTCGATGCCGCTCGCTCCTTCTTCGGGCTCAGCCTGGACGGCGCCAGCTGGCAGCTGGGCACCTTCTGGGCGATCGCTCTGTGCGCCATCGCGGTCTGGTGGGGGACCGCGACGTTCCGCAAGGAGAACAGCTAGACACAGGCGCTGGGCAGTGCTGGTGTCCCGGACCGATGAGTTCGGGGCACCCGCACGGTCAGTCCTGGCGATGACGGCATACTCGAACGTGTCGAAAGGGCCCGAGATGACCACGACCGCGCAGGACCAGACCACCGCCGCGGGGCGGCCAGAGGGCAGCCCGGACTTCGTCCAGCGCGCGGAGGTGTTCCGTCGTGAGCTCTTCGCGCACTGCTACCGGATGTCCGGGTCGGTGCACGATGCCGAGGACCTGGTGCAGGAGACCTACCTGCGCGCGTGGCGCAGCTATGGCGGCTTTGAGGAGCGGGCCTCGATGCGCACCTGGCTGCACCGGATCGCCACCAACGTCTGCCTCACCGCCTTGGAGAGCGCGCCTCGCCGGCCGCTGCCCACGGGCCTGGGGCAGCCCTCGTCAGACCCCGAGGCACCGTTGACCGAGCCTGGCGTGGGCGCCGAGGTGCCCTGGCTGACCCCGGTCCCCGACAGCCTGGTGCCCGTCGACCAGGCACCCGCTTCGGCCGCCGAGCAGCACGAGGGGATCCGCTTGGCGTTCGTGGCCGCCCTCCAGCACCTGCCTCCGCGGCAGCGGGCCGCCCTGGTGCTGCGCGACGTGCTGCAGTGGCGCGCCGCCGAGGTCGCCGAGGCCGTGGGCACCACCACCGCTGCCGTCAACAGCGCACTGCAGCGGGCGCGCGAGACCGTCCGGGCGGCCGAGCTGAGCCGCGACGAGGCTGCCGACCACAGCGCCCGTGACCTCGACCCGGAGCAGCGCGCCCTGCTCGACCGCTACGTCAGTGCGTTCTGGGACAAGGACGTCGACGCCCTCGTCCAGCTGTTCACCGACAAGGCTGTCTGGGAGATGCCCCCCTATCCCGAGTGGTTCACCGGGGCCGAGGCGATCGCCCGGCTGGTGGCCAACAAGTGTCCGGCCGGCGTGCACGACATGGTGATGCTGCCGACTCGGGCCAACGGGCAGCCGGCCTTCGGGCTCTACATGCGGCATGACGACGGCACCTTCCGCCCGTGGCAGCTCCACGTCATCTCCCTGACGGGCACCAAGGTGTCCCACGTCGGGGCGTTCTTCGACCAGACCCTGTTCACCCTCTGCGGGCTGCCTGACTCTCTGCCGGGGGAGACGACGGCGGAGTCGCTGCGCTCCTCCGGCGCCATGGCGTCGGCGGGCACCTCTCCCGCTCGGTGATGGTCGCCTCCGAGCAGGCCGTCCGGGCCATCCCGGAGCTGGCCCTGATCGAGCGGGCCGTCGGCTACACCCGGATGTCCCTGATGGCCGCACCCAGCGCCGATCCCGCGAGCCCGACCCCGTGCGCTCGTTGGGACCTGCTCGCCCTGCTGACGCACATGCTCGAGTCCCTCGATGCCCTCGAGGAGGCCGGCCGGGTTGGCCGGGTGTCCACCTCGGCGCCGCCAGCGCCCGCGATCTGCGGCACACCGGACCTGCACGACCCTGCTCCTCGGACGGCTGACCGCCGCCCTGAGCAACCAGGCCTGCGGGCTCCTCGGCGCCTGGAGCGCCGGGGGTGGCGAGCGGCTGGTCGACGTGTCTGGCTCGCCGATGCGCTCGGGCGTGCTCGCTGCCGCCGGTGCGCTGGAGATCGCCGTGCACGGCTGGGACGTGGGTGTCGCCTGCGGGCTGGACCACCCGATCCCGGACGCGCTGGCCGCTGACCTGTGCGCCTACCTGCCACTGCTCGTGCAGTCCAGCGACCGCCCGCAGCGGTTCGGTCCGCGGCTGCCCGTGCCTGCGGGCGCGAGCCATGCCGTCCGGCTGCTCGCCGAGCTCGGGCGGCGCGGCGCCTAGCAGTGCCTGGGTCACGTCCTGCCGAGCAGCTGGGCGTTGACCGCCCCCGGGAAGCGCACCGTGAACCGCGCGTCACCCAGCCAGCGCCGGACCTCGTGCGCACGCTCGTCCACCTGCCCCTGGACGGCCTCGCTCACCGGCTCGAAGAGATGGGTCCGGATCTCGCCGTCCCGTGCCTGCGCCCAGGCACCCACCACGCGACCGTCCGCCCAGATGGTCGGGCCGGCGTTGCCGTTGCGGTCCCAGGCCGGCGCCGCCGCGGGGGGCAGGTAGAAGTCACGCTGCTTCCAGCCCATCACGGTCGGGTCCAGGCCGGGCAGCAGGGCCACCCAGTGCGGCACGCCCTCCGCGGGCTCGGTCTCCGGGTCGGGGCGCTGCCCGGCGTCCGGGGTCTCCCAGCCTGCCGTGAGCACGCCTGCGTCGTCCGCGAGCAGCACCGGGACGGCGTCGACGTCGGCCAGCGCACGGCGCGTCTGCCCCAACGGCCAGCCGGCCCACCAGGCCAGGTCCGTCTCGGTGCCCGGCCCGAAGCGCGCCAGCCAGGCGCCCGCCAACACCGCGGAGGCCGAGCGCTCGTCGAGACCAGGTCCGTCGTCGCCGTCCGCCGCAAGACCGCCGGGCAACCGGTCCTCCATCAGCTCCCAGGTGTACTGGCCGTTGGTCCAGCTGCCCACCGGTCGCCCACGCACCAGCACGCCGTCGAAGCCCAGCCCAGCCAGCACGCGGGTGTGTGCCTGTTGAGTGCCGACGGCCGACGGCGCAGACGGCACCGACAGACGGTGGGTGAGGTCGGGCACCAGCCGCCCGAGCTGGCGGGCGGTCAGCGGGCCGTGCTCACGCACGGTGGCCTCGACCTGGGCCTTGGCACGCTCCAGCCAGCCAGCGGGATCGACGATCCCGCTCTCGGCGAGGTAGCGGGTGGTCCGACGGTGCTCCGCAGCGGAGATCTTGCGCGTGCAGGCCGCGTGCATCACCCGCACCGTGTCCGGCGTCGCCACCCACAGCGTGCGCCGCATCGCGTGGTGTCGCAGCACCGTATGGCGCTCGAACAGCGCCGTCTCCACGGCCTCGATGCTGGGGTGCCGCATCCGTACGAGCGCGCTGAGGAAGACGGACACCGGGTCGCTGGAGTGCAAGGCGACCAGCGCGTCGGCGATGGCGGGCACGTCGTCGGTGCGCCGCTCCGGCAACAGCAGGTGACGGTGCGCGAGGAGGGCCCGGCGCTGCCCGGCAGTGACCACGCGAGGCATGCCGACCCCTCGCGGACCAGTCAGGCCGGGACGGTGACGGCCGGGCGGCCTCGGCGCGCTGACACGGCCAACAGGGCCACCGCACCCGCGGCAGCGAGCTGACCACTGGTCGCTCCGAGGCCTGCGAGCAGCACCCCGGCGGCAACCAGCGCCGCGGCCCAGGTCAAGGATCGAGGCGACAGCGCCCCCCAGGCGAGCACGGCCAGCGCGAGCACGAGGAACACTCGCGCCACGGACTGGGCACCGCTGCCGACGTCCGACCAGGGCAGCCCCAGCGAGAGCACGACGAGCAGGACGCCACCAAGAGCCAGGGCCGACGGGGGCGGGGTGGGGGAGGTGGCAACCGCCACAGGTCAGCCCTTTCGGGCCGGGTTGAGCGCCACGGCAGCGACCCCGGCGACCACGCCCAAGGTGATCAGGAACGCCGCGTTCGTGCTGATCACCGGCAGGATGAGCAGCGTCCAGAAGAGCAGCAACCCGGCGGCTCCGGCGGCCGCCACGGTCCAGCCCACGTGCTTGCGGTCGCCGTTGGCCAGCAGCGCGGCGCCCTGGGCCAGCGAGGCCAGGGTGGCGAAGGCGGCCCAGGCGGCGATGACGCCCCACAGGTTGCCGTTGCGGTCGTCCAGGTCGAGGGACAGACCGAGCACCACCAGCAGCGGGCACAGGATGTGCAGGACCATCCGCACCACCTGACCGGTGTCAGTTGGCGTCTTCGTGCTGGGCTGCGCCGGCGCGCCGTAGCCAGCCTGGGCCGGCTGGCCCGGCCCGCCATACGTGGGCTGGCCCGGCCCGCCATACGTGGACTGCCCCGGCCCGCCGGAGCCGGCAGCGGGATAGCCGCCTGACTGTGGGACGTTCTGCGTCGCTGATCCCGGCCCAGCTCCCCCGCCATATCCCGGGGCGCCCCAGGTGCCCGGGGGCGGGGCCGGTGCACCGGGCTGCGGCGGGCCCCACGGGTTCGGGCCCGAGGGCGGCTGTCCCTGCGGTTGCTGTCCCTGCGGTGGCCGTCCTTGTGGCTGCCCGCTGCTGTCCTGGCTCATGGTGTCCCCTCGGTACGTCGGCGCCGGCTGCCAAAACCCTAGCAACGGCAGGGCTGGTGGCGACCGCCTCGAGGTGGGAGCGTGAGGGCATGCGCGTCGGCGTCTTCAACATGGAGAACCTCTTCGAGCGCGCCACCGCTCTGGCGCCCGACGACTGGGCCACCAACCGGCCACTGCTCGACGCGCACAGCAGGCTGGTCAAGATCCTGCAGCGCAAGACCTACAGCCCCACGGCCCAGGTCGACATCCTCACGCTGCTGGCCACGCTGGGCCTGCTGGACAGTGACGAGAGCCCCCTGTTCCGGCTCCGCCAGAACCGCGGTCGGCTGTTGCGCCGATCAGCGCAGAACGGGGTGCAGATCATCGCCCGCGGCCGCGGCGACTGGATCGGCTGGGTGGAGCCCAAGCGCACGACGGCCACCGAGCTGGCGATGCGGCATACCGCTGCGGTGGTGCACGACCTCGACCTCGACGTGCTGGGGGTGGTCGAGGCCGAGCATCGAACCGCCCTACGACGGTTCAACGCCGACCTGCTGGCGCCGCTCGGTGGCCGTGTCTTCGGCCACGTCATGCTCATCGACGGCAACGACGACCGCGGCATCGACGTGGGCCTGATGACCCGGGGCGACCTGCCCATCACGCGCATCGTCAGCCATGTCGACGACGCGGACCTGGCCGGGCCGGTCTTCGGCCGGGACTGCCCGGAGTACACGGTCGCGCTGCCCGGCGGCGGGTCGCTGCTCGTGATGGTCAACCACTTCAAGTCCAAGGGGTATGGCGGCGCCGAGTCTGCGGTCAAGCGGAGGCGGCAGGCCGAGCGGGTCCGGCAGATCTACGACCAGCGGCGCGCTGAGGGCATCGAGCTGATCATCGTGATGGGGGACCTCAACGACACCCCGGACTCGACCCCCCTGGCACCGCTGCTCGCGACGCGGCGAACGGCGCAGTTCCCCCGCAGCGACCTGCGCGATATCTCGACCCATCGCCGCTATGACGGGCTGGGCCGGCCGGGCACCTACGGCACCGCCAGCGCGGGCAACAAGATCGACTATCTGCTCTGCTCGCCGGCCGTCTTCAGTGCCGTCAGATCGTGCGGTGTGTTCCGCAAAGGGGTGTGGTCGGCATCGCGACGGTGGGAGATGTACCCGACGCTGACGCGGGAGCAGGACGCCGCCTCCGACCATGCGGCACTGTGGGCGGAGCTCGACCTCTAGGGCGTTTTCGACCTGTGCGCGGGCACTTTCCGGCAGATTCGTCGAGTTACACCATGCGGATTACCTCCTCACCTGCCCCGACGCGCGCTGGTTGTGACTGATCTCACAGGGTTTGGCTGCAACGTTTCCCGCACGTCGCGTGCGTCCCAACGGGCACGGGAGTTGCACAGCCCCGCAGGGGCACGGTTCACTTCTGGGACTCCTGGCGCTTCCGTTCGTTGGCCGCGCCAGTCATCTCCAGACAACTGGATAACTTCGCTGCCGGCTTCGCCCGGAGCGCGAACGCGGTGCGCCACCCCATTGTGCCGAGCGTTCGGACCCTTGCCCCCGACCCGTTGGGATCCTCCATGCCCCGCACTGCCCGCCCTGCCCTGCGCACCCGCCTGGTCACCGTCGCCATCGCCGCGGCCCTGACCACCCCTCTGCTTGCTGCTCCCACCCAGGCGACCCCCGGCGCGCCCGCCGTCTCGGTGCCGATGGCGACCACCACCGTCAGTCGCTACGTGAGCGTCGACGTGGCCAACGTCCGCTCGGCGCGCCAGCACCTCCTACCGGGTCGTGGGCACCTACTCACGCGGCACCAAGGTCAGCGGCTCGCTGACCAGCACCGGATGGCTCAAGGTGGGCACTAGCCGCTACATGGCTCCGACCGTGCTGTCCACGACGGCCCCGACCGTCACCCGCTACGTCACCGTGAAGAGCGCCAACGTCAGGCAGTCGCCGGCGTCGACGGCCACCGTCGTCGGGGTGAAGAGCTACGCCACCAAGCTCTCCGGGACCAAGACCAGCACCGGCTGGCTCAAGATCGGCGACAGCCGGTTCGTCTCCCCCTACGTGCTCTCGACGTCCTCACCCACGCAGGACTCGGGCACCCTCTCCGGATCGGCGATCATCGCCGAGTCCCAGAAGTACGTCGGGATCATGTACGTCTATGGCGGCAACACGCCCTCCGGGTTCGACTGCTCCGGCTTCACCCAGTACGTGTTCGGGCGCCTCGGTGTCTCGCTGCCGCGCTCGGCAGCAGCCCAGCAGGACTACGCCACCCGCGTCACCTCGCCCCGCGTGGGCGACCTGGTGTTCTGGGGCAACCCGGCCTACCACGTCGGCATCTACGCCGGCGACGGCTACATCTACGACTCGGGCAAGCCCGGTCTCCCGGTGCAGAAGCGCAAGATGTTCAGCGGCGTCAGCACCTACGGCCGCGTCACCGGCTGACCGCAGCCCTCCCACCCCCACCCCCCAAACCCCTTTCGACCGGACGCGCCGGGTGGCGACAAACCACCTATCCGGACGCGCCGGGTGGCGACAAACCGCCCATCCGGACGCGCCACGTCGTTCCTCTGAACGCCGCCTGACGCGTTCGAGTCGAGGGATTGGTCGCCACCCGAGACGTCCGGTCGTTGGGTTTATCGCCACCCGAGACGTCCGGTCGTGGGGTTTGTCGCCACCCGAGACGTCCGGTGGGGTGTGTGGGCGGCAGGGCAGGATGGTCCGATGACCACCACCACGGAACGAGCGGCCGAGCTCGGCCCAGACCTCATCGCCTTGCGCCGCGAGCTGCACCAGGTCCCCGAGATCGGCCTGCACCTGCCGATCACCCAGGGCATCGTCCTGCACGCGCTGGAGGGCCTTGACCTGGAGGTCACGACCGGCACCGGTCTGAGCTCGGTGGTGGCCGTCCTGCGCGGCACGGCACCCACCGACGGTGAGCGTCCCGTGGTGCTGCTGCGCGGCGACATGGACGCCCTGCCGGTGACCGAGGAGGTCGAGGTCGACTACGTCTCCCGTCACACCGGCGTCATGCACGCCTGCGGGCACGACCTGCACGTCGCCGGCCTGGTCGGGGCGGCCCGCATCCTGCACGGGATGCGGGACCAGCTGGCAGGTGACGTCGTCTTCATGTTCCAGCCTGCGGAGGAAGGGCCCGGTGGCGCGGGGCCGATGATCGAGGAGGGCCTGCTCGACGTCGCGGGGCGCCCGGTCGACGCGGCCTACGCGCTGCACGTCACCAGCTCGGAGTACCCGCTCGGCCAGTGGTTCGCCCGGCCGCAGGAGATGATGGCCGCCGCTGACACCGTGCGGGTCGTCGTGACCGGCGCCGGAGGCCACGGCTCGCAGCCGCATCGCGCGCTGGACCCAGTGCCGGCCCTCTGCGAGGTGGTCCTGGCCTGGCAGACGATGATGACCCGGACGTTCGACCCGTTCGACACCGTGGTCCTGACGGTCGGGCGGATCAACGCCGGCACCAAGGACAACATCATCCCCGACTCCGGTGAGCTGGAGGCGACGCTGCGCACCTTCTCCGCCACCTCGCGCGCGACCGCCGCGGCCGCTGTGCAGCGCGTCGCCGAGGGCGTGGCGGCGGCCCACGGCCTGACTGCCACCGTCACCGTCGGTGAGGGTTACCCCGCCACGGTCAACGACGACCGCGAGTATGCGGTGGGCGTCCAGGCCGTGGTCGACCTGTTCGGGGCCGACCGTTACTCCGTGCGGGACAACCCGGAGATGGGCTCGGAGGACATGTCCCTGGTGATGAACCAGGTGCCGGGCGCGTACTTCTTCATCAGCGCCTGCCCCGCCGAGGACTACGCCCACGCGCCGGACAACCACTCCCCGCGGGCGCACTTCGACGACTCGGTCATCCCCGACGCCGCCGCCTGGCTGGCCGAGGTGGCGCTGCGCCGGCTGGCGCAGGGCACGCAGAGCGCACCGGGCACGCAGGACACGTAGAGCGCCGAGGGCTGAGTCAGCCCGCCACCTCGGCGATCGCCACGAAGTTGGCGACGCGGTGGCCGTCGTCCCGGGTCCCCAGCGCGTCGTCGCAGGTGATGATGGCGATCCGGCGACGCTCCTGGTTGTCCCCCCACACGTCGACACTGTGCTGCAGGTCGGTCTTGCTGACCAGCTGCGTCGACACGATGGTGGCGCGTAGTTCCTTGCCGTCGGCGTAACCGACCTGGACGCTGTCCCCGACCTGCACCGACGACAGCCCGGCGAAGGCATCCGGGTCATCCCCGTAGGAGACGTGCCCGGCGATGACGGACGTGCCGACCTGTCCCGGTGACACCCGGTCATCACCGGTGAACCAGATGACCTCGTCACGAGCCGGGTTGATCACCCCACGGGAGTCCAGTCCCTGCGCGACGAGCGCGTGGTCGATCCCGGCCGCGGGGATCGCCACCGACACCGCCTCGGCGTCCTGTGGCGGCAACCATCCCCGAGCCTGGGCGGCGTCGCTGGTGGACGTCTGGACGGCAGCGCTGGTCTCCGGCGACGGACCCGGCGATGTGGACGTCTGCACGGCCTGCTGGTCGGCCGGTGTCGTCGCGCCCGCCACGTCCGGAGCAGCGTCGGGACCGCGGACCAACAGCCAGGTCAACAGCAGGGCGCCCAGCAGCATGGCCACAGCACCGGCGAGCGCCGTGGTGGCCCTGCTCTGCATCCGTCGTCCTCTGCTCGCTGTGCGGGGCTCGCTGTCCGGGGCTCGCTGTCCGGGGGCTCCGCTCCCGCGCCCTCGGTCTGAGGGAATCACGCAGAGCCGTCCGCCTCCAACTCCTCCGCGACCGTCGCGCCGGGAGACTCGCGCAGGGTCACCAGCCCGGCGTCGGCGAGCTCGCGCAGCACCCGCTCGGTCGCCTCGTCGCCAGCCTCCGGCGGTGCACCGAAGGTGCTGACCAGCGCCTCGGTGAGCACCGGCAGGTCGGTCCAGTCGGTGCTCAGCGAGCGCACGGCCGTCCCCACCGCCGACACGTGCAGCACCTGGCCGGCCAGCAGCACCACCGAGTCGCCGTCGCGCTCCACCGTGTCCAGCGCCGGCACGCAGCGCGCCTGGAGGCTCATCGGGGCATCCGGGCCGACGCCAGCAGCTCGCTCACCAACGGTTCCAGCTGCTCGGCCTGTGCGTAGCGCACCCGCCGGGCGCCTCCCGTCGCCTCGAGCAGGTCCGCGAGCCAGGTCAGCGGCCGGTCGGTCATCATGAAGCCCGACGACTCCGGTGCCAGCGCGGCGATGGCCGGCACCGTGTCGAGCTCGACCACCTCGGGTTCGCCCTGATGGTGGTCCGCCCGGTCGAGCAGCACGATGCCCGCGACCCACGGCGTCGCGCCCGGGCCGGTCAGCCCCCGGTCGGACGGGGCCACCTCGTCCTTGACCCCGACCCAGTCCGGGCGTCGGGTGGAGATGGGCTTGCCGTAGGGCGCGATCGTGCCGTCCCGGCGCACCCCCACGGTCTCGTCGGTGAGATAGCCGCGACCCGCGCCGAGCCGGGTGCAGACGGTCGACTTGCCGGTGTTGCCCGGCGCGACGAAGACCGCGCTGGCGCCGGTCTCCAGGTGGGACAGGGCTGCGGCGTGCAACATGAGCAGCCGGCCATGCTGGGCCGGGATCACCGCATAGGTCACCGCGTGGGTCAGTCGCATCAGCAGGCGCGGGAGGTCGTCGTCCCACACCTCGGCGACAGCACGCCCCGGCGGATCCGCCGCATCGGCTGTTCCCCTGGCGGCATCGTGTCCGACCGCGATCCGCACCGCCGGTGCCCAGGCCCCGTCACGCGAGTCCGGGACCAGCGACAGGTGCCACCTCGCGGCGATCGCGTCCGCCAGCTCGGCGGCGTTGGTGCCGCTGACCGCGAGCTCGACGTCGGTATCCAGCGCATGCAGGCGCAGCAGCACCGGCTCGGCGGCGTCGCGGCGTCGGCGTCGGCGTTACCCCTGCTCACGACGAGCACCCTAGGCGACGAGGGACGAAGTAGGCTGCCGCCGTGCTCCCTGATGCCTCCTTGTCCGCTCCGGTGCTGGTCGCGGGCGTCCTCGTGCTCAGCGGCGTGAGCAAGATCCTGCGACCTGCCGGGGCAGCGGCAGCGTTCGAGACGCTCGGGGTGCCGGCCGCCCTGCGGCGACCGGCTGTGGTGAGCGCGCACCCCTACGCGGAGATCGCCCTCGCCCTGGCCGTCCTGCTCCTGCCGAACCCCGCCAACGTGGTCGCCGCCGGGCTCACCGCGCTGCTCTTCGCGACCTACCTGCTGCTGATCTGGCGAGCGCAGGCGCGCGACGAACAGGCCGCGTGCAACTGTTTCGGCAGCATCGGCTCTGCCGTGATCGACGGGTGGACGGTGGCCCGCAACGCCGTGTTCCTGGTGCTCGCCGTCCTCACCGTGTGGGACGCGACGCAGGGCTCAGTCATCGGCCGGGTGCTCGAGCTGGGCGAACAGGCCTGGTGGCTGGTCGGCGGTGCGGTGGCCGTGGCGAGCGCCGCGCTGGTGCTCCGCGAGAACGAGCCGCCGGCGACCGAGAGCGGTGAGGACTACTGGCGCATGCCGATCCCCGACGTCGCCGTCCGGGTCGGCGCCTCGACCGAGGAGACCCCCCTGCGTGAACTGGCCAAGGGCAGGGCCCAGCTCCTGCTGTTCCTCTCCCCAGGATGTGGGCCGTGCGAGCAGGTGACGGCCCGGCTGGACGAGTACTCGGGGCGGCTGCCCGAGCTCGACCTGCGGGTGGTCACCCCCCTCACGATGGACGTCGTGCAGGTGACGGCGCCGGCCTGGGTCGACTACCTGCTCGTCGACCCCGACAACGCGGTCTCGGGTGTCTTCGGGATGGGCCCCCGCCCCTGTGCCGTCCTGCTCGGAGGAGACGGCTTGCTGGCCGGCGGTCCGGTCTTGGGTTTCCCGGCGCTGGATGACTTCGTCGGTGACATCGAGGCCGAGCTCGCACCGCTCCGGACGGTCGAGCAGACGCAGGCGACCTGAGTGTCGCTGGCGCCGCTCGACGTGGTCGTGGTCGGCTGCGGCACCGCCGGCACGGTCGCGGCGACGCTGCTCGCGCGTCAGGGGCATCGGGTCACCCTGCTCGAACAGGCTGCGGAGCCCGGGGACGTCGGCGCCGGCATCATGCTGCAGCACCTCGGGCTGCAGGTCCTGGACCATCTCGACGTGCTCGAGCCGCTCCGCTCTGCCTCGCGTCCTGTCCGGCGGGTCGACGCGGTCACCGTGGGCGGCCGTCGGGTGATGGACTTCGGCTATGCCGACGTGCCCGGTGCCTCCCCCGCGCTCGGCGTGCACCGGGGCACCCTGTTCGGCCTGCTGTATGACGTGGTGCTGGCCGCGCCGGTGCGCGTCGAGACCGGAGCGCGACTGCTGGACGTCCGTCCCGAGGGCGACCGGATCGCCGTCATCCTGGACGGACCGCACGGGCCGACCCGCTGGGGAACCGCTGACCTGGTGGTCGGCGCGGACGGGGCGCGCTCGCAGGTGCGCCGGTCCATCGGCGTGGCCCGGCGCGACCACCCCTACGCCTACGGAGCCCTGTGGGCCGTGGTCGAGGACCCCGAGGAGATCGCTGCCGACGTGCTCTACCAGTGCCTGAGCGGCACCCGGCAGTATCTCGGCGTGCTGCCCACCGGGCGCGGGCAGTCCTCCATCTTCTGGTCGATCCGCGCCGACCAGATGGCGAGCACCCTGGAGGGAGGCGTCGAGCGGTGGCGCCAGGAGGCGCTGCCGTTCGCCGGCCGCTACGCGCCGCTCGTCGAGGGTGTCGAGGAGCTCATGGAGGCGCGCTACCGCGACGTCGTCGTGAGCCGGCCGTTCCGGATGGTCGCGCCGGCGGGCGCGGGTGTCGTCCTGCTCGGTGACGCGGCGCACGCGATGAGCCCGCAACTGGGCACCGGAGCCTCGCTGGCGCTGGCCGACGCCTGGACCCTGGCCTCCACCCTGGCCCAGGCCACCGACCTCGGTGAGGCGTTGTCCAGCTACGCCCAGGCAAGGGCGGCGCACCTGCGCTGGTACTCCTGGTGCACGCGGCTGATGATGCCGGCCTTCCAGTCCGACCTGCTCCCCCTCGGCTGGGCCCGGGACCTCCTGGCGCACCCGCTGGCCCAGCTGCCCGGCGTCGCGCCACTGCTGGTCAGCACGCTGATGGGCCATCGCACCTCCCCCGTGAGCTCCTGGGAGCTGCCCGCCCCACCGCTTTCCAGCCTCGGCGGCTCGTGAGCGGCACCTCCCGGGACGACGTCGTCACCGGACTGCGGGCCGCCCTCGCCGCGGCGGGCGACCCGTCGCGAGCGGCCGCGCAGCAGGCCTACATGAAGTCCGCGATGCCCTACCGCGGCCTGACCGCACCCCAGCTGCGCGAGACGGTGCGGCCGTGGCTCGACGCCGCGCCCTACCGGATGCGGGACCGCGCCGAGTGGGCGGCGACGATCCGCGAGCTCTGGGACGGTGCCAGCCACCGTGAGGAGCGGTATGTCGCGGTGGCTCTGGCGCGACACCGCCACTACCGCGGGTGGCGGGACGCCGCGATGCTGCCGCTGTGGCGCCACCTGGTGGTGACCGGCGCCTGGTGGGACCACGTCGACGAGATCGCGGCACACCTGGTCGGCCCGGCGCTGCGGTCCGAGCCGGCCGTCACCCGGCCGGTCATCCAGGAATGGGCGGTCGGCGACGACCTCTGGCTGCGCCGCACGGCGATCCTGGCGCAGCTCGGCGCTGGGTCCGGCACTGACGTGCCTCTCCTGGAGGAGGTCGTCGTCGCCAACCTGGAGCCGCGGCTGGCCGGCACCCCGCTGGCGCGCGAGTTCTTCCTGCGCAAGGCCATCGGCTGGGCCTTGCGCGAGTATGCGCGGACG
This sequence comes from uncultured Actinomycetota bacterium, assembly GCA_963781115.1. Lineage (GTDB taxonomy): Bacteria > Actinomycetota > Actinomycetes > Actinomycetales > Dermatophilaceae > Ornithinicoccus. The sequence continues at coordinate 121,328 of CAWADV010000003.1, read as the reverse complement.
GACCCGGCGTGGGTGCGCGGGTTCGTGGCGGAGCACGAAAGCCAGCTCAGCGGTCTGAGCCGTCGAGAGGCGCTCAAGCACCTCCGCTGAGGTTCCCGAGCTCGTGGCGTCCTCAGCCGTCGAGGCGGTCGTGCAACGCCGTGGCCTCGTCCTCGGCATCGGCCAGTGCTCGCATCGCCTTCTTGCGTGCCTGGGTCGCCTTGTCCAGCGCGGCGCGGGCCGAGGTGTTCTCCTGCTCGGTGGTCGCCAGGTCAGCGCGCAGCTTGTCCAGGCGCTTGCCGGTCGCCTCCACGCGGCGGCGTGCCTGGTCGATCTCGGCGAGGCGCGCCGCGACCTCACGCTCGAGCTCGGCCACCGTGCGGTCGGCCTCCGCCGCCTGGGCCGCCAGGTCTTCGGTGGCCGGCGGGGGCTCCTCCTCCTCGGCGACCTGATCCTCGACCGACTGCTCCGACGGCTGCTCCGACGGCTCCTCGGTCGGCTCCTCCGTCGGCTCCTCGACAGGCTCCTGCTTCGCCGGCTTGTCCGCAGCTCTCCCCCTCGACCGCCTCGACGGCTCACCCTGTCCCCCACCCGGCAGGCGAGCCAGGATGACGCCCGTGCTGGTCAGGGCGACCGCGTCGGCGATGTCGACCTCGCCGAACCCCGAGTAGTGCAGCGCCCGGGTGAGAGCACCGGACCAGGCGACCTCTTCGGCTCCCAGGTCGGCGAGAGCCGCGATGCCAGTGTCGCGGACCTCCGACTCGACGGCTGCCGTCAGCGACGACCCTGACGCCGCCGACACCTGCGCGCTCGCAGCGACCAGCGCCGCCAGCACGGCGTCCCGCTCACCGCGCAGGCCCGCCATCCCGGCGGCGTCCAGGGTGGACTGCGCGTGCCGCATCCGGGCACCCAGGTCGCGCAGCCGCTGCACGACGTCAGGCTGTTCGCGCACCACCTGGTTGACCGCCCACGCAGCGACGCTGGGCTTGCGCAGCGCACCGATCTCGGCGACCGCGTCCTTGTCCTTCTCGGCGCGCGCCGCCTTGACCAGGGTGGTGCGGGCGCTGATGAACTCGGCCAGCGGCCCGCCATACAGCTGCGCCGCCGCGCTGCGCAGACGCCCGCCGGGCTCCTCCTGGCTCACCGGGCCAGACTAGGGCGCCGACCGCAGGCGCAGCCGGCGCCCGCGTGCCAGGCTGGGGCGATGGCCAGCTATGACCTCAACCCCGAGGCGGTGCGCCACTGCCGGGAGCTGGTCGAGCGCAGGCAGTACGTGCTCGACAGCGACTGGGGCCAGGTGCAGCCCGATGCCGAGCGGCAGAACTCCTACCTCGAGCGCCACTCGTGGCAGGAGTATGGCGCGTGGCACCTCGGCCTGACCGTGGGCGCGAACGAGGAGACCAAGGCCCGGCACGCCTTCGTCGTCGGGGACTTCCGGCGGGTGCACCGCAGCGCGCTCATCGCCTGCGTCTACCGAGCCGCGGAGTGGCGGCACAAGAAGGTCGAGCTGGCTGCCCATGAGCTGCTGCAGGCCCTCGACGCCGCCGCCGGGATCAGCGACTGAGCCGGTCGCGCGCCGTTGCCGGCGATCACAGACCGGCGAGGATCTCCAGCGCCCTCAGCCGGGCCGGGAGTCCGGGAGCGGCGTTGGTGACCATCACCTCGTCGGCGTCGGCGAGCGTCCGGAAGTCACGCAGGTAGCCACCCACCGCGGCGCCGTCGCCGACGGCGGTGTAGGTCATCATCTGCCGCGCCTGGGCACCGACCGGCGACTCCAGCAGCAGGTCCAGCGTGGCGTCGTCGAGCTCACCCGACGCGCCGGTGAGGGCGGCGTAACCGGGGGCCCGGGCAGCCAGCATCTTCACCCGCGAGCGCAGCACCCGCTGCGCCATCTGCGCCGCCTCGTCGGCGTCGTCGGCTGCCACGACGTTGACGGCGGCGATGACGTGCGGCTCGCTGAGCTGCTCCGAGGGGACGAACCCGGTGCGGTAGGCGGACACGGCCTGCTGCAGCGCGTCCGGGGCGAAGTGCGAGGCGAAGGCATAGGGCAGGCCGAACGCCGCGGCCAAGGTGGCGCCGTACAGGCTCGACCCGAGGATGTACAACGGCACCCGCGTGCCGGCGCCAGGGTGCGCCTGCACGCCTGGCACCAGCGACTCGCCGGCCAGGTATCCCTGCAGCTCGCGGATGTCGTGGGGGAAGTCGTCGGAGGCGCGGGGGTCGCGGCGCAGCGCGCGCAGCGTGGTCTGGTCGGTGCCCGGCGCGCGGCCGAGCCCGAGGTCGATCCGGCCCGGGTGCAGCTCGGCCAGCGTCCCGAAAGCCTCGGCGACGGTCAGCGGCGCATGGTTGGGCAGCATGATCCCGCCCGAGCCGACCCGGATGGTGCTGGTCGCCGCAGCCACGTGCGCGATCACCACCGCCGTCGCGGCCGAGGCGATCGCCGGCATGTTGTGGTGCTCGGCAAACCAGAGCCGCTCGAAGCGGCCCAGCTGGTCGGCCCGCTGCGCCAGCCGCACGCTGTCCCGCAGCGCCTCGCCCACCGGCTGGCCGGGTCGCACCGTGGCCAGGTCCAGGATCGACAGGCGAAGCGGATCGGAGCTGGTGGAGGCGGGCATGGCCTCAGGGTATGGCGCCCGGCTGAGCGTGGCGGTCGGCGCGGTGGCAGGCTGGCCGCTGTGCTGGACGAGACCGAGGACGACCGCCATCCCGAGCTCCCGCTGATCCGCAGTCATGACCCGGACGAGCTGCGCGCTGGCTGGCAGATGGTCAAGGAGGCGTGGTCACGGACCGCCGCACAGGCCGCGACCCTGCCGCCTGACCTGCTCAGCTCCCGGGTCGACGGGGAGTGGTCCTACCTGGAGACCCTGCGGCACCTGATCTTCGCCAGCGACGCGTGGGTGCGCCGGTGCATCCAGGGCCGCGACGACTTCTGGCCCGCCGGCCTGGCGTTCACCGAGCTCGACGAGCAGTCCCAGCGCGCCTGCGGCCTGGACCCGGATGCCGACCCAGACCCGGACACGGTCCTGCGTGCCCGAGCTGCGCAGCTGGCGGCGGTCGACGAGGTGCTGGGTCCACTCACGCGGGAACGCGAGGCCGAGGTCGTGCAGCCCCTGGACACCGGCGCCTTCCCTGCGCCCGAGGCGCACGGTTTCACCGTCGGGAGCTGCCTGCGGGTCGTGCTCGACGAGGAGTGGGCGCACCGGTCCTTCGCCCAACGCGACCTCGACCTGCTCACCCAGGACGACTGACGGTGTCGGGGCTCGTCACCTGCCGGATCGAACAGGTCGGCGCGATGCGCGTGGCGCAGGTGCGGCTGAACCGTCCGGACAAGCTCAACGCGCTGACCCTGCCGATGCTTCACGACCTGGTCGCCACCAGCCGAGCCCTCCGCGCCGACCACGAGCTGCGCGCGGTCGTGCTGGCCGGCGAAGGCCGGGCGTTCTGCGCCGGGCTCGACGTGGCAGCGACGTTCACCGACCGGGCCGGCATCGCACGGGCCTTCGTGCCGCACCCGTGGCGCGGCACGAACGTCTTCCAGGAGGCGGTCTGGGGGTGGCGCCGCCTCCGGGTGCCGGTGCTCGCCGTGGTGCACGGGCACTGCCTGGGCGGCGGTCTGCAGATCGCGCTGGGCGCCGACGTCCGGTTCACCACGCCCGACGCGCGCTGGTCGGTGCTGGAGGGCCGCTGGGGGCTGATCCCGGACATGACCGGCGTTCACGCCCTGTCCGAGCAGGTCGGGCTGGACGTCGCCAAACGGCTGACGATGACCGCGGAGTCGCTCACCGGTGCGGAGGCGCAGCGGCTCGGGCTGGCGACGCAGTGCGCCGACGACCCGTATGCCGCCGCCCTGCAGCTGGTCGCGGAGCTCGCCGACCGCTCGCCACAGGCGGTCGCCGAGGCCAAGGCTCTGTTCGACACGACGTGGTCGCGTGCAGCGCGCCGGACCTTCGCCCAGGAGCGGCGGGCGCAGCTCCGGCTGCTGCTGGGCCCGGACGTCCGGGCCAGGCTCAGGGCAGGTCGCGCCCCCTGACGGTCCGCGGCAGGGAGGGGCTCCTCCTGCGACTCAGACGATCCCGCGCAGGGCGGTGACCAGGCGGTCGACGTCGTCCTCTGAGGTGTAGGGCGCCAGACCCACCCGCACCCCGCCGGTGTCGCCGAGCCCGAGGTGGCGCGAGCACTCGAGGGCGTAGAAGTGGCCCGCCGGGGCATTGACACCCTGCTCGGCGAGCAGCCCGCGGACCTCCTGCGCGTCACGCCCCTCGACAGAGAACAACAGCGTCGGGGTGCGCGAGCGGGCGTTGCTGTGCACGGTGACGCCGGGAAGCTCGCGCAGCGCCGGCTCGAGGACGGCGAGCAGCGCCAGCTCGTGCTCATGCACGGCCTTCATGCCGGCGACGATGCGTTCACGCCGCGACGCGGTGCCGTGGTCCGTCAGGGGCGTGCCCGGCGCGCCGAGGGAGTCGGACTCGGAGAGCGCCGCGAGGAACTCGATGGCGGCGGTCGTGCCGGCGATCAGCTCGTAGGGGAGCGTGCCGAGCTCGAAGCGGTCGGGCACGGCGTCGGACGACGGCAGCAGCTTGTCGGGCCGCAGCGTCTCGAGCAGGTCGGGCGACGCGGCCACCACGCCGCAGTGCGGGCCGAGGAACTTGTACGGCGAACAGGTCCACACATCGGCACGTAACGCCGGCAGGTCGACGGAGGCGTGCGCCGTGGCGTGCACGCCGTCCACCCAGTGCAACGCGCCCACCTCATGCGCGAGGTCGGCGATCCGGCACACGGGCGGCCTGGTGCCGATGAGGTTGGACGCAGCTGTCGTCGCGACGAGCCGGGTGCGCTCGCCGAGGACGGCCGCGACTGCGTCGACCTGGAGCTCGCCGGTCGTGGGGTCGAAGTCGACCCAGCGCACCGTGGCCCCCGCGGCCTCGGCGGCCTGCACCCACGGACGGATGTTGGCGTCGTGGTCGAGCCGGGTGACGACGACCTCGTCGCCGGGCCCCCATCCCTTGGCCATCGCGCGGGCGAGGTCGTAGGTGAGCGAGGTGGCGCTGCGCCCGATGATGACGCCGCGGGGGTCGGCGCCGAGCAGGTCGGCCAAAGCCTGCCGTCCCTCGGCCACGACCTGATCGGCGCGGCGCTCGGACGGCGTGACCGTCCCGCGGTTGCTGATCGCCCTCGTCATCGTGTCGGCGACCGCCCGCCCGACGACATCGGGGACCTGGGTCCCTCCTGGGCCGTCGAAGTGAGCCGCACCCTCCGCGAGCGCGGGGAAGCGGGAGCGGACGGCATCGACGTCGTAGGGCATGACGGAGTTCCTACCAGGACGTCAGGCGAACTTCTTTGCCTGGTCGGCGAAGCGGTTGCGGTGCTCGTCGACGCCGGCCAGCGCCCAGCCGACACCGCGCGAGGCCGCCAGGCCCACCGGCCGTCCCAGCCACCGGGCGAGTCGTGGCGCGGTCGGCAGGCCCAGCTCGCGCAGCGCCCACGGCGGCAGGACCGCCAGCGCACCGGTGGCCAGCGCGGCATACCCCGGCCTGGCCCATGGCGACAGCGGCGGGTGCAGCAGCAGGAAGCGGGCCGCCTCGCGGGCGGCGGGGCTGGCCTGGAGCTCGGGACGGTAGGACGCGAGGCAGGACTGGAGCGCGCTCACCGTGGACGGCGGGTCGAGCACTCCCAGGCGTGCCGCGGCGACCCCTGCCTGAGCGACGTAGCGGTCCTCCTGCTCGGGGCGCAGCTGCCGGGTGCCGTAGGCGCGGTGCGCCCGCAGGAAGCTGCTCACCTCGGCGACATGCACCCAGGCCAGCAGATGAGGGTCGTCCGCACGGTAGGGCACGCCACGGTGGTCCTTGCCCTTGACCCGCTCGTGGATGCCGCGCACCCGGTCGATGATCGCCTCGGCCGCCTCGATGGTCCCGTAGGTGGTCGTCGCCAGGTAGGTGCTGGTCCGTTGCAGCCGTCCCCAGGGGTCGGACTGGTAGCCGCTGTGTCCGGCGACCCCGGCCATCGCCAGCGGGTGCAGCGACTGCAGGAGCAGGGCGGCGATCCCACCGGGAAACATCGACGCGTCGCCGTGCACCCACGCGATCGGGTCCTGCGGCCCGAACCAGCGCGGCCCAGGCGTGCCCCAGATCTGTTCGGCTGCGCTGTCGGCGTCGCTCCCGGCGACCTTGGCCCGCAGCGTGGTGCCGACCAGGTGCTGGACGCGGCTGACGGGCGAGAGGGTGGAGGTCATGGTTGCCAGTATCAGCCCTGCGCGAACAGCCCTCGCGACGACCACCGGACACGGCAGCATGGGCTGATGCGACTCCTGGTGCTCGGCGGTTCGGTCTTCCTGTCCCGCGAGGTGGCCCGGGCCGCCGTGGCCCGCGGCCATACGGTGACCTGCGCGCACCGGGGCCGCAGCGGCCCGACGCCGGACGGGGCCGAGTATGTGGCCCTGGACCGGGTGACCGACGCCGACCCCGCCACCGGGCCGTGGGCCACCCTGGCCCGCACGTCGTGGGACGCCGTCGTGGACGTCACCGGTCGGCCCTCCTGGGTGCGCACCGCACTCGGTGCCCTCAGCGACCATGCGGCGCACTGGACCTTCGTCTCGACGATCAACGTCTATGCCGACGTGAGCCGGCCCGGCGGCTCACCGGCCGACACCGCCCTGGTGCTGCCGCCCGGCCCCGACGAGGGGGAGGGCGGCGACCTGGACCCCTCCTCGGGGGCCGAGGCCTACGGGCGCAACAAGGTGGGCTGCGAGCAGCTGGTCCGCGCCGCGATGGGGGCTGGTGCGCTGGTGATCCGGCCGGGGCTCATCGTCGGACCTGGCGACCCGTCTGGCCGGTTCACCTACTGGCCGGTGCGGATGGCGCGCGGCGGCCGGGTGCTGGCGCCGGCTCCCGGGTCCGGGCTGGTGCAGGTGGTCGACGTCCGCGACCTGGCCACCTGGATCGTGGAAAGTGCCGAGTCGGGGACGACCGGCGACGTCGACGGGGTGGGTCCCCCGGTGCCGCGCAAGCAGCTGCTGCGCGAGGTCGCCGCCGGGGTCGGCGCCGACGTCGAGCTGGTCTGGGCCGACGCCGCCGACCTGGAGCTCCTCGAGGTAGGCCCCTGGCACGGGCCGAGGTCGCTGCCGCTGTGGGTGCCGGACCCCGAGCTGGCCGGGATGCTCGCCCGCGACGTCACCGCGAGCCTGGGCGCTGGCTTGCGCTGCCGGCCTGTGGCCGACACGGCCAGAGACACCCTGGAGTGGGTCGAGCGCACCGACGATGCGGTGGTCACCGGGCTCACCGAGCAGGAGGAGGCCGACGTGCTGGCGGCGCTGGCGTTGCGACCCCGCAGCCGGGTGGTCGCACGCGGCCCTGGTCCGGGCCGGTGTGCCAGGCCGGATCGTGACGCTGCCCGGTGCGGCGACCACCGCTCCCCTGGCCGCGGCGGCCCTGGGATGTGAGGTCGGGGCGATCGCCAACAGCCTGGTCTTCCTGGCCGACGGTGAGCCGGTGCTGGTGATGGCCAGCGGTGGCCGCCGCGTCGACACGGATGCCCTGGCAGGGCTGCTGGGCAAGAGCCGGATCGAACGGGCTGACGCCGCGGCGGTGCGTGCGGCGACCGGTCAGGCGATCGGTGGGGTCGCGCCCCTGGGCCACCCGAGCCCGCTGCCGACGGTCGTCGACTCGGCGCTGCGGGCGCACGAGCAGGTCTGGGCCGCCGGCGGCACACCCCATACCGTCTTCCCGATGACCTTCGAGGAGCTGGTCTCACTGACCCACGGGCAGGTCCTGGACCTCTAGCCCCAACGCGACGGACCCCGCCTCGGCCGAAGCCGGGACGGGGTCCGCGTGGTGGTGCTGCTCAGCGGCCGCCCAGGGCGGCCGCGTCCGTCACTTCACGTAGGCGTAGAGCGCCATGTGCGAGTCGCCGACGAAGAGGTGACCCTGGTACTGACCAGCATCCTGCTTCTTGGCAGTCGCCAGCGACACGGTGAGGCTCGCGCTCTGGCCGGCCCCCAGCGTCACCGACGAGGGCGACACCGAGAAGACGGTTGACCCGAACTTCGACACCGCGAACGTCCTCGTGCTGTCGGTGAGGTTGGTCACCTGCACGGTCGTCGTGGCGCCCTTGCCGCTGCCGGAGGTCACCGCACCGAAGGTCAGTGTGGTGCGGCTGAAGGCCACCTCGGCCGTCACCGCGGCGTCCAGGTCGGCCAGCCCGTTGCCGACCTTCTGCACGTCGGTCTCCTGACCGCTCAGGTCGGTCTTGACCACCCCGTCGATGTCGGCGGTGTTGGCCACGGCCGAGCGGACCGTCCAGGCCGGCCAGTCCGGGTGTGCACCGATGACCACGGCGGACATGCCCGCCAGGTGAGGCGTGGCCATCGAGGTGCCGCTGTAGAACGCCCAGCAGCCCTCCTGGTCGGCCCACTTCTCGCCGGCACAGAACTCCAGCGGCTGGGAGGACAGCACATTGGCACCGGGGGCGACGACGTCGGGCTTGACCCGGTAGCTGACCCGCACCGGTCCCCAGCTGGAGAAGTCGGCCAGGATGTTGTCCCAGGCGGCACGGTGCGTGTAGGCCTTGTCCGACCCGATCGTGACCTCTGCCCCCACGAGTGCCAGCAGTGCGGCACTGTCGTCACGCGGGGCCATGACGGCGGGGATCGTGGTCGGGAAGGCCGCGTCGGTCGCCATCGCGATCGGCGGCCCGGCCTGGTTGTTCACGATGATCACCGCGACGGCGCCGGCATCCTCCGCGGTGGACACCTTGGTGCCGAACGTGCAGGCCCCGCGGGAGATCAGGGCGATCTGACCGGTGAGGTCCTGGCTGGTCGGCGTGCAGCCGTCACCCAGCGTGCCGTCTGCCGTGGTGAGGGCCAGTTGGGCGGTCAGGTCGGTCTCGGGCACCGGGAAGTCACCGATGGCGGCCACGGTCACCTGCGCGCCACCTGCGGCATACACCGGCACGCCCACGTAGTGGCCGACGGAGGAAGCACCGGCGGTCAGCGCCCGCTCGGCGGAGCCCGGTGACCCGGTGGTCTGGTAGCCGGGGCCGTCGTTGCCGGCGGCCACCGCGACGACGATGCCGTTGCGGTCCAGGTTGTCGACCGCGCGGGTCAGCAGGTCCTGGTTGCCGTGGTAGCCGCCGCCCAGCGACATGTTGATCACGTCCATGTCGTCGGCCGCCGCCGCGTCGAGCGCGTTGAGGATGTCCTCACTGCGGCCGTCGCTGTCCGGGCCGGGGAAGACCACGTAGTTGCCGAGCTGCGCGCCGGGGGCGACGCCGCTGGGGTCGTAGGGCACGTCGACACCCTCGACGACGGCGGGCGTGTGCAGGTTGCAGGCGACCGTGCCGGCGACGTGCGTGCCGTGACCGTTGAGGTCCTTCGGGGTGTCGCCGAGCTTCTTCGCCTTTTCGTTGAACACCCTGGCGACGATGACCTTGTTGTTGGTCAGCGACCTGGACCGCGCTGAGCGGTCTGCGGGAAGCCGGTGTCGTCGAAGCAGGGGTGGTTCACGTCGATGCCGGTGTCCACGATCGCGACCTTGACGCCGAAGCCGGCCCAGGTCGACGGGTCGGACTCCGCCGAGGTGGCACCGGCCTCCACCCAGCCCTGCGGGGCGTCGATGAGCGCCAGGTCGGGGTCCTCATGCGCCAACGGCCGGTAGGTCTGCTGGTAGCCGACGGACGTCACGCCCGGAGCGGCGCGCAGCGTGTCGATCGAGGTGCCGTTGAGCTTCACCGCCACCGCGTTGAGCGCGATGTCGTACTGCCCGGTGATCGTGGCCTTCGGGGCGTTGGCCTTGAGCCAGGCTGCCAGGGCGTTGCGGTCCTTGGCCAGCAGCGCACGCTCGGACTTGGTCTTGCTGCCCGACAGGGAGACCTTCTTGTCCGCCCCACGGTTGACCTTGCTCGACGTGGACAGCGGCGCGCGGGTGAGCTGGACGATGACCCGGCTCGTGTCGACCGCAGTCGACGCGGCGGGGGCGTCGGAGTTCGGGTTCAGCGGGCGGGTGCCCGCCTGGGCCAGGCCGAGACCGGCCCCGCTCAGCCCGACAGCGAGCGCGCCGGCGAGCAGCAGGCTCGACCAGCGGCGCGGCGTGGTGGTTGTTGTCACGTGTCGTTGACCTCCAGGAAACGGGCGAGACCGACCCCCGTCCGCACCTGGATGTGTGGAGGCTCCCCGAGAGTCACCGCATGAGTAGCCCGCAGACTGTAACCCGCATCACACCTGCGCGCCAGAGGGACTGGCCGATGCCGCAACCCGACGGGGCCACCAGAACCGGTCGCCCAGCCGCAGCACCAGGGCCGGCACCAGCACGGTGCGCACCACCAGGGTGTCCAGCAGCACGCCGAGACAGATGATGACGCCGATCTGGGCCAGCACGACCAGGGGCAGCACGCCGAGGACGGCGAAGACCGCGGCCAGCAGGATGCCCGCGCTGGTGATCACCCCACCCGTGGCGCCCAGGGCGCGCAGCACGCCGGCCCGGGTCCCGTGACCACGAGCCTCCTCCAGCGTGCGGGTGATCAGGAAGATGTTGTAGTCGACACCCAGCGCCACGAGGAACAAGAAGGCGATCAGCGGTGCCCCGGCGTCCAGGCCGGAGAAGCCGAACACCCCGGTGAACAGCCACCAGGACAGCCCGAGGCTCGCGGCATACGTGGTGAGCACGCTGGCGACCAGGAGGATGGGCGCCACCACCGAGCGCAGCAGTGCCATCAGCGCGAGCAGGACCAGGCCGAGGATGATCGGGATGATCAGCATCCGGTCGCGGTCCGCGCCGTCGGTGGCGTCGAGCAGCTGGGCCTCACCGCCGGTGACGTAGGTCTGCGGCGAGTCGGCCACCGCCTCGCGCAGCCGGTCGACCGCGCCGGCAGCCTCGGGGCTGCTGGAGTCGGCCTCCAGGACGACCGAGAACTGGGTGATCCCCTGCTCGGGCTCGCCCGGCTGCACCGAGGCGACACCGTCCACCGCGCCGATCTCCGCGCCCAGCGCCTCGAGTGCGGCCGGGTCGTCGGTGCGGGTGACGACGATGGTCGGGTCGGCGCTGCCCGCCGGGAAGGACTCGGCCAGCCGCTCGGCCGCGGTGATGGCCTCGGGCTTGTCCAGGAACTGGTCCTCGGTGGACAGGCCGAGGGAGATCCGGGAGATGCCGAACGCCATGCCGGCCAGGACGGCCAGCGTCACCAGGATGGCTGTCGTGGGGCTCTTGGCCACCAGGTCGCCGACCCGGCGCCACAGCGAGCGGGTGTCGGCCAGCAGCGGCTGGCCGGCGCGCGGGACCTTCGGCCAGAAGACCCAGCGCCCGAACAGCACCAGCGTCGCGGGCAGGACGACCAGCACGGTCACCGCAGCCACCACGACGCCGACGGCGCAGGCCAGGCCCAGTCCGCGGGTGGCGGGGAACACCGACAGGACCAGCGAGACCAGCCCGAGGAACACGGTGCTGGCCGCCGGGAACACGGCTTCGCTCGTGCGGCCGAGGGCGACCGCCATCGCCTCACGGCGGGACTCGGTCAGCCGCAGCTCGTCGCGGTAGCGGCTGATCAGCAGCAGCGCATAGTTGGTGCCGGCGCCGAAGACCAGGACGGACAGGATGCCGATGGTCGACTCGTCCCACGGGATGCCGACCGCCTTGAGCACGTGCGTGGCGGCGACGGCGGCCACCTGGTCGGCCACGCCCACCACGGTCAGCGGGATGATCCACAGGATCGGGCTGCGGTAGGTGATCAGCAGCAGCAGCGCGACCACGCCTGCCGTCGAGAGCAGCAAGGTGATGTCGGCGCCCTCGAAGACGGCCGCGAGGTCGGCCTCGATGGCCGCCGGGCCGGTCACCTGTGCGGTCACGCCGTCAGGCAGCCCCTCGCCCAGCTGGGAGCGCAGGGTCCTGACCTCGTCCGCGGTCTGCGTGGCGGTCGCGGAGGGCACCACCAGCGGCAGGATGGCGGCGGTCCCGTCCTCTGCCGGGATGAGCGGTGCACCACTGGCCGCGTCGAGACCGGACACGAGCTCTTCCAGCGCGGGCAGATCAGCAGCGATGTCGGCGCTGTCCTTGCTGAACACCACGATCGCCGCCGCGTTGTCGTCCTCCGGAAGCTCCTGCTGCAGCTCCACCCCCCGCGTGCTGTCATAGCCGGCGGGCAGCGAGTCCAGCGCCGACGGAGTGCGCTCAGCCTGGCCGATGCCCCCGATGATCGCCCCGCCGAGCAACAGGCCGAGCAGGGCGACGACCCACGCTCTGCGCCCGGTGATCAGCCGGATCACCGGGTGGTCCAACGGCCCGCGGGATGTCTGGTGACTCATGGGTGTGTTCCCTCACGGGGTTATAGTGGATGATGGTTCGACAACTACCTAAGTAGGTTAGCAAGATGACGGCTGCTCCGCAACGCGGCTGGCTGGACGGCTGGCAGCAGACCGGCACCCTGGTCAGCCTGCGCGAGCTCACCGACCTGTCCCGCCGGGTCACTCCCTCCCTGGCCCGCCGGGCCGGCCTGACGCGCACCGAGCTGGACACCCTGGACGCACTCATGGTCGAGCCGCTCGGGCCCAGCGAGGTGGCCCACCGACTCGGCGTCAGCTCGGCCGCTGCCACCGGCATCGTCGACCGGCTCGTCGCGCACGGTCACGCCGAGCGGCGACCGCACGACCAGGACGGCCGGCGCACCGTGGTCGCGGTGACCGACTCGGGCCGGGCCGAGCTGGTCGGGCACCTGATGCCGATGTTCATCGAGCTCGCCGAGCTCGACCGCAGCTTCACCGACGCGGAGCGCGAGGTCGTCGAGCGTTACCTGACGGGCGCGGCCCGGGCGATGCGGCGCCTGCTCTGACCGACCACGGTCACCGGCGCGTCCATCGGGGTGTGCTTGGCTGGCCCGCACGTCCGAGGGGAGCACTGATGACCACCACACCGACCGAGCGACGCACCGTCTCACCCGAGGAGCTGCGCCGCGCCGGCGAGGTGGTCGACGCGATCACCACGGCCCTGGGCAGCCAGCTGGTCGGTCAGCAGCGACTGCGGACCGCGCTGCTGGTCACCCTCCTGGCCGAGGGCCACATCCTGCTCGAGAGCGTCCCGGGCCTGGCCAAGACGCTGGCGGCCTCGACCCTGGCCCACGCCGTCCGCGCGGACTTCTCGCGGATCCAGTGCACCCCCGACCTGCTGCCCAGCGACATCATCGGCACCCAGGTCTACGACCCGCGCCGGCACGAGTTCGAGACCCAGCTCGGCCCGGTGCACGCCAACTTCGTCCTGCTCGACGAGGTCAACCGGGCCAGCGCGAAGACCCAGTCGGCGATGCTCGAGGCGATGCAGGAGCGACAGACCTCGATCGCCGGTGTCGTGCACCGGCTCCCCCAGCCGTTCATGGTCCTGGCCACGCAGAACCCGATCGAGGAGGAGGGCACCTACGTCCTGCCGCACGCCCAGCTCGACCGGTTCCTGCTCAAGGAGGTGGTCGACTACCCGCACGACACCGACGAGGTCGAGGTGCTCGACCGGTTCGACCGCGGAGAGCTCGGCCTGCTCGCCCACAGCGTGCGAGGCCGTGGTCGGACCGGAGGAGGTCGCCCTCCTGCAGGACCTGACCCGGCGCATCTACGTCGACCCGGTGCTCAAGCGCTACATGGTCGCCGTAGTCCGGGCCACCCGTGACACGCAGCGGCTGCTCGGGCCCGACCTGGGCCCGGCCGTCGAGCTCGGCGCCAGCCCGCGAGGGGCGATCGCCTTCCTGCTCGTCGCGCGGGCGCTGGCCGTCCTGCACGGTCGCAACCACGTGATCCCCGAGGACGTCCGGCACCTGCGGCACGCGGTGCTCCGGCACCGGCTGATGATGAGCTTCGAGGCGCTGGCCCAGCAGGTCCGGCCGGAGAGCGTGATCGACGCCGTGTTCGCGGTCGTGCCCAGCCCCTGAGGCCCGATGACCGCCCACCTGACCAGGGTCAAGGCCCGCCTCTCGATCCACGCGCACCGCAAGGTCCGTGGTCTGCTGGAGGGCGAGTACGCCAGCCACCAGACCGGCCGCAGTATGGAGTTCAACGACTTGCGCGAGTATGTCCGTGGCGACGACGTCAAGGACCTGGACTGGAAGGCCTCGGCCCGCAGCCGCACGCTCCTGGTGCGCCGGTATGCCGCGATCCGCAAGCACACGGTCCTGCTGGTCGTCTGCACCGGTCGCTCGATGGCGGCGATGAACGACGTCCAGGTGCCCAAGCGTGACCTCTGCGTGATGGTGGCCGGCGTGATCGGCTACCTGGCGGTCCGGCACGGCGACCTGGTCGCCCTGGTGCACGGCGATGCCGCAGCCCAGCATCAGCTGCCGCCGCACAGCGGCCAGGTGCGGCTGGAGCGCTGCCTCGCCGCGATCCACGACGCGACGACTCCGCAGGCCGCCGCCACCGACCTGGCAGCGCTGCTCGGCTTCGTGGCGCGCAGGGTCCGCCGCCGCACCATCTGCGTCGTCATCGCCGACGACGCCCCGATCGAGCCTGCCGCGCGTGCGGCGCTGCGCCGGCTGGCGGTGCAGCACGAGGTGCTCTTCGTCGCCATCGGCGACCTCGACCCCACCGACCCGGTGCTGGCGGCCGGCGGACCTCGCCTGGTCGACGTCGACACGCGGGCAGAGGTGCCCGCCTGGGTGCAGCAGGACCCGGTGCTGCAGCGGCAGCACACCGCAGCGCTCGCAGCCGACCAGGCGGCGGTCCGCGAGACGCTCAACGGGCTGGGCATCCCGTTCGAGCGCGTGCACGACCACGCGGGCGCGATCACCGCGGTGTTCCGGCTGCTGGAGAGGCAACGTCGTGCCCGCCGCCGCTGAGTGGACCGACCCGGTCGCCTATGACGGCCAGTGGGCCGTGCTGGCCATCGTCGCCGTCCTGGCCGTCGTGCTGTTCTACGCCGTGGTCCTGCTGCTGGGCAGACCCGACCGGGTGAGACCTGCGGCGCCGACCGATGTCGCCGGCCTGCGGGCCGCCCACCTGGCCCGGGTCGACACGATCGAGGCGCAGGTGCGGGACGGCGCACTCCCGCTCCGCACCGCATACCAGCAGCTCAGCGAGGTGGTCAGAGGGTATGCCGGGGCGGTGACACCCCTCCCGGCCACCACCATGACGCTGGCCGACCTGCGTGCGGCCGGCGCGCACGAGCTGGCCGGCACGGTGGCGCTGCTCTATCCCCCCGAGTTCGCGCCCGACCAGCACGGCCTGGCCGAGCAGCGGTTCGACCGAGCCGTGCACGAGGCCCGGACGCTGGTGTCGACATGGGGCTGAGCACGCCGTGGAGCTGAGCACGCCGTGGAGCTGACCTGGCCGCTGCTCACCGTCGCCGGCCTGGTGCTGACGGGGGTCGTGCTCGCCCTCGGACTGCTGCCGCGGGGCCGCCGCCTCGGGGGTGGGCACCTCCTGGTCGCCCATGCCGCCCGGCTGCGACGGCTGCCCCGGTTCCGCCAGCTCGCACGCCGCCAGGCGTGGGTGCGCGCGGTCCAGTCGGCGGCGCTGCTCCTGATGGCCGTGGGATCGGCGCTGCTCGCCGGGCGGCCGGTCGAGGTGGACACCGTGCCCCCGGAGGCACGCAGCCGCGACATCATGCTCTGCCTCGACGTCTCGGCGTCGATGGACCCCTACAACGTCGAGGTCATCGAGGAGGTCCGGCGGGTCACCGAGGAGCTCCAGGGCGAGCGGATCGGCCTGTCGATCTGGAACGCGACGGCCATCGGCGTCTTCCCGCTGACCGACGACTACACCTTCATCCAGGAGGAGCTGGACCGCTCGGTGGAGGCGATCGAGTCCTACGACTTCGCCTTCTTCGCCGGCACCTTCAACGAGGAGGAACGGTCCAGCCTGATCGGCGACGGGCTGGTCAGCTGCGCCCAGCGGTTCGACCGGCCAGAGGACGAGCGCGGACGGGCGATGGTCGTCGCCTCGGACAACGACCCCCAGGGCGAGCCGATCTATCCGCTGGACGAGGCCGCCGACTATCTGCGCGAGCGCGACATCGTGCTCTATGCGATCGGCGTCCCGCTGATGCAGCCGGCGCTCGAGCAGGCCCTGAGCCAGGCCGCCGAGTCCACCGGCGGGCAGATGTACCTGCTCGGCGAGGACGACGGCGGAGCCGCCGGCATCGTCGAGGGCATCCAGGCGCTGGAGCAGGAGCGGCTCGAGGCGCCCTCCGAGCCGGTTGTCACCGAGCGTCCTGGGCCCGGTGCCGCCGTCGCCGGCGCGGGGCTGGCCCTGCTCGTGCTGACCGCCCTGCCGTCGGTGTCCGGCCGGCGGACCCGCGGGCCGGGAGGTGGGCGATGAGCGACTGGGTCTCCTGGCGGCCGCTGCTGCCGCCGGCGCTCGTGCTGGTCCTGCTCCTCGCCACGGCGGGCCTGCTGCTCGCAGCGGCCTGGCGCGGGACCCGGACGGAGCGCTCGCGTTGGCTGTTGCGGGCGGGGATGGCGGTGCTCGTCGCCCTGGTGCTGCTGCGGCCCGGTGTCGGGCAGGCGCCCGTGGCCGCCACCGTCACCGACCTGGATGTGGTCGTCGTCGTCGACCGCACGGTGAGCATGTCCGCGCGGGACTGGAACGGCGACCAGCCTCGCCTGGAGGGCGTCCGGCAGGATCTGTCCGCGGTCACCGCCGCTCTGCCGGGGTCGCGGTTCGCGCTCATCACCTGGGGGCGTTACGCCCGGACCGAGCTGCCGCCGACCACCGACCTGGCCGCGTTCGGCGCGGCGGTGGCCGCCGTGCAGCGCGAAGGGGTCTTCGACGGCGAGGGGTCCAGCCCCGACCGGCCGCTGGAGGAGCTGACCGCGCTGCTCGAACGCGCGGAGGACCAGCATCCCGACCGGCGGCGCATCGTGGTCTTCGCCAGCGACGGTGAGGTGACCGCCGACGGTGAGCCCGCGTCCTACGCCGACCTCGCGCCGCTGGTGGACGACGGGCTGGTGCTGGGTTACGGCACCACGGCGGGCGGCCGGATGCCGATGTATGACGGGGCCGAGGCGGAGCAGTTCGGCGACGGGGGGTGGGTCTATGACCAGGACACCGGCGCGGACGCCCTGTCCCGCGTCGACGAGGGCAACCTGCGGGCCATCGCCGCGGAGCTGGGCGTGGGCTACAGCTGCGCGAGCGACCGGGTGGGCTGCAGACCTGGGCCGCAGGGCTGGAGCAGCGACTGGTCGAGGACCTGTCCCGACAGACCCAGGCGGCGGTCGAGCTGACCTTCGCCGTCGCCCTGCTGCTGCTGTCCCTGGTGCTGCTGGACCTGCTGCGCACCTGGCGCGAGCTGCTCCAGGCCCGGCGCGAACTGGTGACCCGGTGAGACTGACCCGCCGCACCCGCAACCGGCTGCTCGCCTGGGGGCTGCTGCCTGCCCTGCTCTGCCTGCTGTTCGCGGGCAAGGTGGGGTTGATGCTCTCCGCGGACGCAGCGGGGCGGCTGGCCTATGAGCAGGGTGACTTCGCGGTCGCCCAGCAGGAGTTCGCCAGCAACGACCGGCTCAACCTCTTCGAGCCGTGGAAGGCCAGGTTCAACGAGGGGGACGCCCGCTACCAGCAGGGCGACCACGTCGGGGCGGTCAGCCGGTTCGAGGCGGCCTTGACCGACGTACCGCACGAGCACGACTGCACCGTGCGGATCAACCTGGCGCTGACCCACGAGAGGGTCGGCGACCTGGCGGCCGAAGGGGCCGACCGGGCGGCAGCGGTACAGGCGTGGCAGGCGGGGCGGGACACCCTGGCGGCCGGCGACTGCCCGACCGACGCGGGGGGCGGCCCGGAGCAGGCCGGGACGGCGCGGGTGGTCGACGAACGGCTGCGGCGCAAGATCGAGGAGCCGCCGACGACCGAGCCCCCACCACCGCAGGAGCAGCCGGCGCCGGAGGAGCCTGCGCCGCCCCAGGAGCCGCAGCAGGACGAGCGTGTCCAGGAGCTGGAGGAGCGCAACTCCGACGGCGAGGAGTACCGCCGCGAGGTGGAGGACCTCGAGGAGTCGCCGTTCGACGGGTGGAGCCCCGACTACGAGTGGTGAGCCCGCGGGGTCGAGCCGGGCGAGCGCCATACCCCGCTGTTTGAGCGGTGCGCCCCCCAGGCGACAGACTGCACCCGTGAAGATCGGCATCCTGACCAGCGGTGGCGACTGCCCCGGCCTCAACGCGGTGATCCGTGGAGCGGTGATCAAGGGCGACCGCATCTACGGTCACCAGTTCCTCGCCATCCGCGACGGGTTCCGCGGACTGGTCGAGGACGACATCGCCTCGTTGCCCCGCAAGGAGGTGCGCGGGCTGGCACGCCAGGGCGGGACGATCCTCGGCACCTCCCGGACCAGCCCGTTCCGCGATGACAACGGGGGCAGCGAGCGGGTCAAGGAGGTGATGGCGCGGCACCAGATGGACGCGATCATCGCCGTCGGGGGCGAAGGCACGCTCACCGTCGCCCGGATGCTGGCCGACGACGGCATCAAGATCGTCGGGGTGCCCAAGACGATCGACAACGACCTGTCGGCCACCGACTACACCTTCGGCTTCGACACGGCCGTCTCGATCGCCACCGAGTCGATCGACCGGCTGCGCACCACCGGGGAGTCGCATCACCGGTGCATGGTGGTCGAGGTGATGGGCCGGCACGTCGGCTGGATCGCGCTTGCACGCGGGCCTGGCCACCGGCGCCCACGCCGTGCTGATCCCCGAGGTGCCGGTGACGATGGACCAGATCGTCGAGTGGGTGATGTCGGCCCGCGAGCGGCAGCGTGCGCCGATGGTCGTGGTGGCCGAGGGCTTCCGTTTGGCCGGTGACGACAACCTGACCGCGCCGCGCGGCATCGACCAGATGGGCCGGCTCCGGCTCGGCGGGATCGGTGAGGCACTGACCCCGATCCTCGAGGAGCGCACCGGCATCGAGACCCGCTGCACCACGCTGGGCCATCTGCAGCGCGGTGGCGTGCCGACGGCCTTCGACCGGGTGCTGGCCACGCGCTTCGGTGCCGCGGCGACGGACACGGTCACCGACCAGAAGTGGGGCACGATGGTCTCCCTGTCCGGCATCGACATCGAGACGGTCAACCTGCGTCGGGCCACCACTGAGCTCAAGACGGTGCCGCAGCACCGCTACAACGAGGCCGCGATCCTCTTTGGCTGAGGGCGGGCCGGGGGATGAGCGGGTGGATCGGGCCGAGCGAGCGCGGGCCGAGCGGGCGGAGCGCGCGCGGGCGCCCTTCCGGCACAACCTCGAGGCTCGCCGCGCCCAGTTCGCCTGGCAGACAGTGACCCTCATGGGGGTGGTCGGGGTGCTGGCTTCGGTCATCGCCGTCGCCTCCGTCGTGGGCGGACAGTGGTGGGGCCTGGTCGGTGGGCTGTTGATGTTCGCGGCCGTGTTCGGTCTGTGGTGGCAGCGACAGCACTGGGTGGGAACCGTCGAGCCCGCAGACGGGCCGGCTCATCGGCGCCGGCTCGGGGTGGCGGTGCTGACCGTCGCGCTGATCGTCGGCGGGCTGCTGGTCGCGGCTCAGCCCTGGCGCTGAGCCTGCGCCCGCTCCCTACCCGCCGCCCCCTCCCCAGCAGCGTCCGTGCAGTCAGACATGCAGAGTCGCCTCCAGTCACGCGCTGACCTGCAGGTATGCCGCCCCGCCTCGCCACTGTGCATGTCTGAGTGCACGCGGGAAGCCCACATGGGACCACAGACCGGCACTGACCAGGCCAGCGAGCCTGCGGTCAGTGCGGCATCCGGACGACGAGGCTGGCCGGGTTGACGGCCACGCTCATCGCGACGACCGGGCCCATCGCGTCACCGTCGAGCTCGATCTCGACCGGCCGGTCGACCTGGATCTCGATCTCCCGCGCGCTGTGGAAGTCGACCCGCTGGTGGCCCTTGCGCTTCTTGCTGGCCAGCCGCAGGACCACGGCTCCCCAGCCGGCGAGACCCCGGGGGGAGAGCAGCACGGCGTCGATCACGCCGTCATCGTGCCGCGCCTCGGGGAGCAGCACCATGCCGCCCTGCAGCTTGCCGACGTTGCCGACCACGATGCTGCGCACCCGGCGGCGCAGCCGCTTGGAGTGGTCGAACCGGACCCGAGCCTGGAACGAGGCTCCGCGCAGCTGGGTCACCCCGGAGACCAGGTAGGCAGCCCAGCCGACCTTGTTCTTCAGGCCCTCGGGGGCGTTGGCCATGACATCGGCGTCGAAGCCCAGACCGGCCATCACCAGGAAGACCAGCTCCTCGGTCTCCAGGGGTCGGTAGTCCTGGTTCTCCGGGTCGTCGGCGTCGGTGCCCGGCGGCGGGGGGTCCGGCGGCACGGTGGGCGGCCGGGTCAACGTGAGCGTGCAGGTGTCGATCCGCTCGTTGCGCCCGGTCAGCGCCACCGTCAACGCCGCGGTCAGGCTGTCGACGGGGAGCTTGAGGTTGCGCGCCAGCAGGTTGCCGGTGCCGCCGGGCAGCAGCCCGAGCGGTGTGCTCGAGCCGGTCAGCACCGCGCCGACAGTGCGCACGGTGCCGTCGCCGCCCAGCGGGCAGACCAGCTCGACTCCCTGCGCCAACGCCTGCTCGGTCTGCCCCTTGCCCGGGTCCTCCTCGGTGGTCTCCAGCCAGAGCAGGTTCCAGCGGTGCTCGTCGACGACTCCCTGGACCTCGGCCCGCGTCTTGTCGACGTCCGGGAACTTGGTCGGGTTGACCACGACGGCCACGGTGCGGTCCGGGGTCTCCGCCGTGGCGTCACCGAAAGCGGCCCGCGGCGGGCGCGCGCGACCGCGGCGGCCACGTCGGCTCGTCCCACCTGCGGCGTCGGAGTCTGCGCTGTCATCGCCCGAGCCGTCTGCGGGGAACCGCCCGTCGACGGCCTCGGCCTCGGCACGGCTCAGCCACAGCACCGCTCCGACCAGGAGCAGAACCAGGGCCACGGCCAGGCTCAGGACGAGCCAGTTCGGGTCCGATGACATGGGCACACGGTATCCGCCGGGCGAGCCTGCTCCCGACCGCAGTGCCGCGCGCCCGGTCCGGCGGTCACTACCCTGGAGCGGTGATCGACATCCGTGAGCTTCGCGCCGACCCGGACCGCGTCCGCGCCAGCCAGCGCGCCCGTGGCGAGGACGACAGCCTGGTCGACGCCGTGCTGGCCGCCGACGAGCGGCACCGCTCGAGCCTGTCCCAGTTCGAGGTGCTGAGGGCCGAGCAGAAGGTCTTCGGCAAGCGCGTCGCCGCAGCGACGGGGGAGGCCAAGACCGAGCTGTTGGCGCAGGTCAAGGGGATGGCGGCCCAGGTCAAGGAGCTGGACGCCACTGCCACCGCGGCCGCCGCGGAGCGGGAGCAGCTGCTGCGTCGCGTCGGCAACGTGGTCATCGCCGGGGTGCCCGCGGGGGGCGAGGACGACTACGTGGTGCTCGACGAGGTCGGCACGCCGCGCGACTTCGCGGCTGAGGGCTTCGAGCCGCGGGACCACCTCGAGCTCGGCGCGAGCCTGGGCATCATCGACATGGCGCGGGGCGCCAAGGTGTCGGGCTCACGGTTCTACTACCTGGTCGGCGCCGGGGCCCGGCTGGAGCTGGCGCTGATGCAGCTCGCGCTCGACCGGGCTGCGCAGGCGGGGTTCGTCCAGCTGCAGGTCCCGACCCTGGTCAGCCACGAGACGATGGCCGGTGCCGGCTTCCTCGATGCGCACGCCGACGAGGTCTACCGGCTGGAGGCCGACGACCTCTACCTCACCGGCACCTCCGAGGTCGCGCTGGCCGGGTTCCACGCCGAGGAGATCCTGGACCTGTCGGACGGGCCGCGGCGCTACACCGCGATGACCACCTGCTACCGGCGCGAGGCGGGCAGCCACGGCAAGGACACCAAAGGGATCATCCGCGTCCACCAGTTCCAGAAGGTGGAGATGTTCGTCTACTGCCGCCCCGAGGACGCCGAGCGCGAGCACCAGGCGCTGCTGGACTGGGAGCGCGGGATGCTCGACGACATGCAGATCCCCTACCGGGTGATCGACGTCGCCGCCGGTGACCTCGGCGGCCCTGCTGCCCGCAAGTTCGACTGCGAGGCGTGGGTGCCGACGCAGGGGCGGCACCGTGAGCTGACCTCGACCTCGAACTGCACGACCTACCAGGCACGGCGGCTGGGCACCCGTGAGCGCCTGCCCGAGAGCGGCGGCACGCGCACGGTCGCCACGCTCAACGGGACGCTGGCCACGACCCGCTGGCTGGTGGCGGTGCTGGAGAACCACCAGCAGGCGGACGGGTCGGTCGTCGTCCCCGAGGTGCTCCGGCCCTACCTCGGGATGGACGTGATCACCCCTCGCTGAGCCTCGCCGCGCCCGCGGGCGGGCTCTCGGCGTGCACTCAGACATGCACAGTGGTGAGGCGCGACGGCATACCTGCAGGTCAGCGCATGTCAGGTCGTGCCTGTGCCTGTCTGACTGCACGCCGGACCGGGCGGCCGCGAGCCCCGTCACTCCCCCTCGCGAGCCGCGGCCAGCGCCTGCTGCTCCTCGGGGGTCAGCGTCACGTCGCTCTTGCCGGCGACGACACCCTTGGCATAGGTGCGCGACTCCCCGCGGGCGTGGATCGAGCTCAGCACCATCCCGTCGCCGCGGTCGTCGATGACGGCCACCGAGAACGACATCCGGCCCCCCATGTCGCCGAACGCGTCATAGCGGACCACGGCGATGTGCCGCAGGCTCTGGGCGAGGTCCTCGCGCAGACCGTTCAGCGACTCCTCGACCTGGTCGACACGGTGCCGCTCCCCCGCGAGCCGCTCCCCTTGCTGTGCGACCACACTCGCGACGTCCGCCCCTGGCCCCTCGCCCCAGAGCACCCGGAACCGCTGCAGCATCGCCGCGTGCCGCCGGTTCGCCTGCCAGGCCAGCAGCAGCGCGAGCAGGGCGACGACGGTCGCCAGGACCGCGACGACGCTCAGCGCGGTCGGGGTCAGGCTCACTCGACGAGGGTATGTCGCGGCGCCGGGCAGGTGCCGCACCTCGCCGTAGTCTGGCCACTATGACCGAGTCGGCCGGGCGGCGATGACCGAGTCGGCCGGGCGGCGGTTCGCCGTCGCGCTGCTCACCGCACTCCTGGCCGTGCTGGCCCTGACCATCGTGCTCGACCTCTCCCGCGGCACCCCCTCCTCGCCGCCCCTGGGCGGCTCCGGGCGCCCGACCGTGGGGCCGGTGGTGCTCGTCGGGGCTCCGGGTCTGGGCTGGGACGACATCGACCCCCAGCAGACGCCCCACCTGTGGGAGATGGTCGACCAGGGTGCTGTCGGGACTCTCGTGGTGCGCGGGACCGAGGAGCTGACCTGCGCGGCGGACGGCTGGCTCACGCTCTCTGCGGGCCGGCGGGCCAGCGCCCTGGACCCCGACCCCGGCGCCACCGGGCAGCCGTGCTCCGCTCCGGTCGACGTGCGGGTCGAGGGCGACAACGCCGTGGTGACGCAGTGGGCCCGCTGGGCAGCCCAGGCCGCGGACCGGCCGGAGGCCTCAGCCGCCCGGCTCGGCACGCTCGGCGAGGCGGTCGCGGCGGCGGGCGGGTGCGTCAGCGCCACAGGCCCGTTGGCCGCCCTCGGGGCAGCCGACGCCACCGGGCGCGCGCTCTCCGACGACCCGTCCTGCGCCGTCCAGCTGGTGGGCGGCATGCCGATTCGCACTGCCGATGACGCCGCCCTGCTCGACGAGACCGTAGGCGACCTGCGGCAGCAGCACGGGGAGGCCACCATCATCGTCGCCGGTCTGGCCGACGACGAGCAGTTCCATCCGGGGCTGCGCGCGGTGCTGGCCTCCGGGTCTTCGGTCGTCCCCGGCCTGCTGACGTCGGGGTCGACGCGCCAGGCGGGCATGGTGCAGACCCCCGACCTGACCGCCACGTTGCTCTTGCTGGCCGGTGTCCCACCCGTGGACGACCTCGCCGGCACCGCGGTGACGCAGCTTCCTGCCGACGCGGCTCACGCCACCGCCGAGGGGGCCGCCGCCCGAGCCCAGCAGATGCGCGACCTGGCTGGCGGCGCCGACGGGGCCAAGGCGCTGACCGCGCCGTTCTTCGGGGTGACCGGAGGTCTGGCCGCCCTGGTCCTGGCCGGGCTGCTCTGGCGTGGACGAGCGAGTGACGGACAAGCGGGCGCCGGACGCGCGGGCGACGGACGTCAGCGCCCGCGCCGCGCCGCCCTACTCCGGCCGGGCGATCGCCCTCCTCGGCAGCGTCACGATGGCCGCCCCCTCGGCGTCCTTCCTCTGCGGTCTGGTGCCGTGGTGGCGGGCCGGGGACGCGGGCAGCCTCCCCGCCGCGCTGCTGTATGCCGTGGTGCTGGCCGGCTGGATCGGCGTCCATCTGGTCATCGCGTGGGGCGGGCCCTGGCACCGCCATCCGCTGGGTCCGCCCGCCGTGATCGCCGCACTCACCCTGGCCGTCCTGCTCGGCGACGTCGTCCTGGGCAGCCGGCTGGGGCTGACCTCCCTGCTCGGCGTCCAGCCGGGGTCGGCGGCACGGTTCTTCGGGATGGGCAACGTCGGCTTCGGCGTCGTCTCGGCCGCGGCCCTGGTCCTGGCGGGGGCGCTGGCGGCGCTGCTGCACCGGCGCCGAGGTGGCGCCGTGGCGGCCGTGCTGGTCCTGGGCCTCGTCGTGGCGGCGGTGGACGGTGCGCCGACGTGGGGGGCCGACTTCGGCGGGGTGCCCGCGATCCTGCTGGCCACGGGTGTGCTGGCGCTCGCCGCCGGGCAGTCGCGGCTGACTCCCCTGCGCGTGCTGGCGGTCGCCGCAGCCGGGCTCGTGGGCGCGACAGCCGTGCTGGTGGCGGACTGGCTCCGCCCTGCAGCCGACCGCACCCATCTGGGCCGCTTCGTGCAGACCGTGCTCGACGGCGACGCGGGGGCGGTCGTCGCCGACAAGCTGCGCCAGAGCCTGGCCCTCCTGCAGGTGCCGCTGTCCTGGGTGGCGGTCGCGGCGCTGGCGGTCCTGGTCACCGCCCTGCTCGCCCCTCGCTCGGCGCTCGGGCGGTGGACGGCGCCCCTGTGGCGGGTGCCGATGGCCCGGGCGACGGCATGGTCGCTGGTCACCGTCTGGGTCGTCGGCTGGGCGCTCAACGACAGCGGCATCGCGCTCGTCGGTGCCGGGCTGGTCGTGGCGGTGGCGGCCGCGGCGACCGTGGTGCCCCGGCTGCCCCGCCCCTCGGGCGCGCTCAGCCCCCGGCCTGGGCCATCGGCGACAACGCCAGCACCTCCTGTGGGCCGCTCAGACCCAGCGGCGCGATGAACACCGCACGCACCCCCTGCTCGCCCAGGCGGCGATAGCGCTCGGCATGCTGCTCGGCTGTGCCGGCATGGTGCCGCGCCGCGAACGCCGCAGCCGCCGAGCGCCCTCGGAGCCGTTCGACCAGGTCCCAGGTGTGGTCGCGGTCGCGGCCGACGACCGGCAGGTCGAGCACGGTCACCGCCACCTCCCCGGGGTCTCGGCCGACCGTCGCGCAGTGCCGTCGCAGGTCCGCCATACGCTGCTCGAGCAGACCGGGATCACTGGGCACGTTGCAGGCATCGCCCAGCTCCGCCGCGATCCGCAGCGTGCGCCGGCGCCCAGCGCCCCCGACGATGACTGGCAGCCGGCCCACCGGTCGGGGATAGCCCGTCGTCTCAGGCAGGGACACCCGAGGTCCGGAGTAGGGGCCGGTGCCGGGCGCCCACAGCGCGCGCATCGTCTCGATCCCGGCAGCCAGGGCGTCCAGCCGCTCGCCGGCCGGCGGGAAGCCCAGCCCGTATGCCGCGTGCTCACGCTCCCACCACCCGGCGCCGACGCCGACGAAGGCACGTCCCCCGCTGAGCACGTCGAGGGTGGCGGCGGCCTTGGCGGTGATCCCGGGCGCCCGGAAGGTGATCGGCGAGACCAGGGTGCCCAGGTGCAGCCTGGTCGGCAGCCCGGCCAGCGCACCGAGGGTCACCCAGGGATCGGGGATCGGTTCCCACGCGCGGTCGACCTGCGGGATCTGGATCAGGTGGTCCATCAGCGCCAGCCCGGCGAAGCCGGCGTCGTCGGCGGCGAGGGCGACCTCGCGCAGCCAGGTCCAGGGGTCGGCGCCCCAGGGGAAGCGGGACAGCTGCAGCACCACGGACAGACCCGCGCCGTCGAGCAGCGGCGGCGGGCGGGGTATGGCGTCGGGTCGTGGCACCGCTGGCGAGGTCGGCGGCACCGCTGGCGAGGACGGCGGCTCCGCGGCGAGGACGCCGGCGCCGCGGCTGCCTGCGTCTGCGCCTGACCGTCGACCACCTCGAGCCGGTCCCACCCCTCGGCCTCGAGCAGCTGACGCACGCCCGCGGCCGTGCGCAGCTGCCGGGCCAGCACCGTCGCCGGCACCGGCCGGTCGCGTCCGGCGTTCCGGGCGCGGGTGAGCCCGGCGGGGGTGTCGACGAGCACGGCCACCGCTGGCACTCCGGCCTCGGACGCCAACCCGCGCCAGGCCAGGCGTCTGGCCGGGTCCAGACCGAGGGTGTCGACCACGACGGTGAGCCGGCGCCGCAGTCGTGCGGCCACGATCCGGTCGAGCAGGTCGAAGGCCTCGGTGGAGGCGTCGAGGTCGTGCCGCCCGCTGCCGACGACGCCCCGCAGGTCGTCCGAGGAGACGATCTCGCTGGCCCGGAACCGGCTGTTCGCCCAGGTGGACTTGCCCGAGCCGGACGCACCGACGAGCACCACCAACGCCGGGTCCGGCAGCGCAGCGGGGTTCACCGCAGCCGGGTTCACCGCAGTCCGGCCGCCTTCGGCCGCCGGTGCAACGCCAGCCAGACGTCGCGGTACTGCCGGGCACGGTGCAGCTGGGAGCGCCAGTCCCTCCCGGTGACGCGGTGCTGCAGGTCGCACTCGACCTCGCGGACCCGCCCTCCGGCCGCCAGCACGTCCAGCGTCAGCCCGACCTCGACGCCCCAGCCTCCGGCGAGCGGCAGGGCGGCGTCGTAGGCCTCCCGCGACAGGCACCGCATCCCGGACAGCGGCTGGGTGGCCCGCCAGCCGGTCCGGTCCAGGATGCCGTCGCGAGCCAGGCCGACGACCAGCCCGAACCCGCCGCCGGCGCGCGCCTGGGGCGGCAGCACGGCGATGGTCATCTCGGCGCTGCCGGCGAGCACCGGCAGGGTGAGCGGCCCCAGGTTGGCGGCCGTGCCCTCCAGGTCGGCGTCGACGAACAGCAAGGCGCGAGCCTCCGTGCGCCAGCCGCCTGCCTCGGCGACCGCCTCCGCCCGCGCGACCTCGGCGGCTCCCGTCGTCATGGCGGCGGCCTTGCCGAGGTTGGTGGCGTGGCGCACCACCGTGGCGCCTGCCTGCGCAGCCAGCCGGGCGGTGTCGTCACGGGAGCCGTCGTCGACCACGACCACCAGGTCCACGCCGGGCAGGCCGGCTGCGGCTCGGACCGTCGCGGCGACGCGCTGCGCCTCGTCCTTGGCCGGGATGACCGCGGCGACCGCCGGACCCATCAGCGCAGGGTGACCTGCCGGCTGACCAGCCCGTCGCGGGCGCGACGCTCGTCAGCGGTGAGTGGCTCGGCACGGGCCAGCGCCGCGGCATACCGGCCGGCGAGCTCCTGCAGGGCCGGGGCGTGGTCGGCCGGAGCCGCCTCACGGTCGACCTCGAGGACCGGCACGAGCAGGCCTGCGGCCCGGAACGCACCGAGCAGCACGGTGCCCTCGCCGAGCGTGTGCTCGTCGGCGGCCTGCAGGCGGGCGAAGGCGGCGGTGGCGGAGTCCTCGTCGTCGGGCAGGATCCAGCGGATGTAGGCGCGGTCGCTCATCCGGCACCAGAACGCCGACGGCACACCCTCGAGCCGTTCGGTGGGCACCGCGGCGGCGTTCATCTGCTCCAGCGCGGCGAGCGCCTCGGCGCTGGCTCCCTCCTCGAGCCAGAACCCGAAGTCGGGGTGCACCTGCAGGTCCAGCTCGGCGCCCTCGGGCAGCAGGTCCTGCATCCGCGGGGTGGCCTCCGTCGCCGGGGGGACGCTGCCCAGGGTGGTGCCGGGCTCGAGGGCGACCGCTGCCAGCAGTGCCTGTGCGATGTCTCGGCTGCCGTCACCGGAGTGCGTGCGCGACTGCAGCGCGACCATCACGGTGCCGTCGGCCCGGTGCAGCGCGGGCATTCCGCCTGGCAGCACGGTGACCAGCCGCACGTCGCGTGACTCACTCCCGCCCTCGCCCGGCAGGTCGACGGTGATGTCGGCGGTCGCGGCCGGCACGATCTCGCGCATCGCCACCCAGTCGGTCTCCCGCGCCAGCCCCTCGAACGGCCGCCCGACGAAGGGGGCCCGCCGGATGGCGGCGCTGCCGCTGTCGTCGTTCTGCCGTTTGCGTCGAGAGGCCTTACCCATGGGCGCGATCCTATGCAGGCCCGCCGACGGCTCGGCGTCCCCAGCGCGACGATGACCCGCCACGGTTCGACTCCACCCCTGTTGCCACAGGCCCAGAAACGACACCACCGGCCAGGAGTGGCCCCTCAGCGGGCCGAACGCCGACGCCGCAACGCCTCCCGCGCCTGCTCGATCTCGGCCCAGTCGATCGTCTCGGTGTCCCGCTCCAGCGTCATCTCCGGACCCTTGCCGGCGAGCACGACGGTGTCGCTGGGGTCCGCCTCACCCACGGCATACCTGATCGCCTCGACCCGGTCGCCGATGGAGACGAAGTTGCCCCGGCCCGCCTCGACGGCCCCACGCTCCATCTCGCGCAGGATGTCCTCGAGCGGGGTGTCGCGGTGGTCCTCCTCGGTGAACACCACCTGGTCGGCCATCCGGGTCGCGACCTCACCCAGCGGCGCGCGCTTGGAGGGGTCGCGCGGACCACCCGCCGAGCCGAGGACGACCCACAGCCGCCCGTGGGTCGTCACCCGCACGGTCGCCAGGGCCTTGTCCAGGCTGGGCGGGGTGTGCGCGAAGTCGACGATGACGCGGGGGTCGCCGGCGTCGACGTCGCGCTCGACCATCTCCATCCGCCCCGGCACCCCGCCGAAGCCGGCCAGCCCGGCCACCAGCGCGTCCAGGGGGACGCCCGCGACCCGGCATCCGGCCATCGCCGCCAGCGCGTTCGCGACGTTGAACCGCCCGATCATCGGCAGCACCGCCTCCACCGTCCCCTCCGGCGTGTGCACGCAGAACCGCAGGTCGTCCGGGCCCTCGACCACCTGGTCGGCCCACCAGTCCGCCCGGCGGTCGCCCTCGGCGCTGTAGGTCGTCGAGCCCGCGTCGGCGTGGTCGCGCGGCAGGTCCATCAGCGCGCTGGTCCACGGGTCGTCCAGGTTGAGCACCGCGTGGCGGGCGCGCTGCACCAGCGTGGCCTTGTCGGCGAAGTAGCGCTCCATCGACCCGTGGAAGTCCAGGTGCTCGCCGGTGAGGTTGGTCCAGACGGCGACGTCGAAGTCGACGCCGCGGACCCGGTCCAGCGCCAGCGCGTGGCTGGAGGACTCGACCACGACGGCCTCTGCCCCCGCGTCGGCGATGTCGCGCAGGATCTGCTGCACCTGCGGGGCCTCCGGTGTGGTGAAGTGCGTGGGGGGCTGCCGGAGCACGCCGTCGACCAGCTCGTAGCCGATGGTGGACAGCAGGCCCGTCGGCGTTCCGGCTGCGCGCAGCAGGTGCCGCGCCAGGCAGCTGGTCGTGGTCTTGCCGTCCGTGCCGGTGACGCCCAGGACGGTCAGTCCCCTGCTCGGGTGGCCGACGAGCGCGGCGGCGGCGTCGGCCAGCGCAGCGCGTGCGGCCGGCACCACGACATACGGCACCGTGAGCTGGTCCGTCATGCCGTCCGGCAGCCCCTCACCGAGCACCGCGACGGCGCCGCCCTCGATGGCCCGGGCGATGAACTGGTGACCGTCGACGCGCGCCCCGCGGATCGCGACGAAGGCGTCCCCCGGCCGCACCCAGTCGGCCTGGTGCGTGACGCCGGTGACCTCGACGACGCCCGACTCGGGGCTCACCCGGCCGTCGCCACGCTCTCGCGGGGATGCGGCGTGGAGGGCGGAGACGAGGTCGGTCAGGCGCATCCGGCAAGGGTATGACGGAGCCGCAGGTCAGGAGTCAGCCCGCGGCGGCTGCGCAGGTCGGGCGTCGTCAGCGCCGATCAGTGCGGCGGAGCCCCGAAGCACCAGCCGAAGGACATGCACGGCCCCGCCGTCGGCTCGGCCTGCGCGCTCGGGACCTGCAGCGCCAGGGCCGCGCCCACCGCCACGGCTCCGGCCACCAGGACCCGCCAGCTCGAACGTCTCATCGGGGGAGCCTACCGCCGGACGGAGGGCGGCAGCGGCTCGATGAGCGACAGCCCGAGCCGCACCGCGTGCCGTTCCGTGCGTCGGCGCTCCAGCGGATGGCCGAGTCCGCTGCTGCGGGCCAAGGCCGTGTGCAGCGCGGCAGTGGCGGCCTGCCGCTCTCCGCTCGAGACCAGGTGCTCGGCCCGAGCACGGTCGACCCGGGTCAACCCCTCGACGTCCTGCAGCGCGGTGAAGGCCTCGGCGGCGTCATCGAGCAGCGCGACCGCTTCGTCCAGCCGGCCCTGCAGCACCCGCAGCCGGGCCCGGTCGCAGGCCAGGTAGACCTGGCCGACCTGGTCGTCCAGCACGTCCAGGATCTGGCCCATCTCGTCGACGGCGCGCTCGGCGATCTCCACCTGCCCGGCGTTCACCGCCACGTTGGCGAGCACGTCCAGGCTCAGCGCCCGGCTCCGCGCGCCGGCCTGCTCGGGGGCCGGCACGGTGAGTAGCGCCAGCGCCTCCCCGGTGTGACCGAGGTCGTCGAGCACCTCGCCCAGGGCGGCGCGCACGTTGTGCACCCGGGCGGCGTCGCCGATCTGCTCGCCGAGCCGCTGGGCCCGCTCGTAGGCGGTTCGCGCCTCGTCGAGCTCGGCCGACCGGTGGGCGGCATAGCCGACCTGCAGCAGTGCCCCGACGAACAGCCGGCTGTCACCGGACCCCTCCGCCTCCAGGGCGCCGACCCGCGCCACGGCGATCAGCTCACTGACCGGCCGGTCCGCCTGGGCCAGCGCCGAGAACTGGGCCTGCCGCAGCCGGCTGGCCAGCCCGTGGCTGCCCGGCGGCACGATGGCCACCGCGGTCTCGACCAGGTCGAGGTGACGCTCCCGGTGTGAGGCCAGCAGCAGATAGCCGATCAGCCGGACGGCCAGCGCCGCAGCGGTCTCCGCGACGCCGGCCGGGGCGGTCCGGACCAGGTCGATGAGGAACTCGTGCTCGACGTCGAGCCAGTCCCGCGGCGCGCGGGTGATCTGCCGCTCAGTGAGCTCGGTGGCCACCGCTCCCGCGTGCTGCAGGCCCTCGGCCAGGGCGATGCCGTGTCCCAGCCGCACGTCGGCCCGTCCCGCCAGGTGGGCCGCGGTGCGGACCAGGCGTGCCAGCGCTGCCGCCCGGCTGCCCTCCGGCACGCTGATCCAGCGTTCCTGCGCAAAGGAGCGGACCAGGCTGTGCATCCGGTAGCGCCGGCCGACAGCCGTCGGCACCACCACCAGCAGCCCCAGCTCGGCCAGGCCCTGCAACGCCTGGTCGGCCTGCCGTTCGGGCAGGTCGGCCAGCGCCGCGGCGGCCCAGGCCGAGAGCGTGTCGCCCTCCAGCGGGGCGAGCCGGTCGAACATCGTCCGCGCGGCCGGGGCCGCGTCCGCGTGCGCCAGCTCCAGGGTGGCCCGCACGGCCAGGTCGCCGGCGACCAGCCAGTCCAGCCGTTCGGAGCTGTCGGCCAGTGCACCGGCGATCTCCTCGACCTGGGCGCCACCGGCCTCGGCCAGCCGCGAGCCGACGATCCGCAGCGCGAGCGGCATACCGCCGCAGGTCGCGACGATGTCGGAGACCGCCTCGGCGACCCGGGGGTCGGCAGGGTCCACCGCGCCGGGACCCGCCAGCCGGGAGAGCAGCGCTCGGGCCTGGTCGGGGTCCAGCGGCGGCACCTGCCGCGAGGTCACCACTTCCAGGCCCACCAGCGGCCGTCGGGCGGTGACCAGGACCGAGCAGCTGGCCGAGGCGGGCAGCAGCGGTCGCACCTGCGCGACGTCGGCGGCGTCGTCCAGCACCACGAGCAGGCGCCGCCCGGCGGTCTCGGTGCGCCAGCGCGCGGCGCGCTCGTGGAGGTCGGCGGGGATCGAGTCCGCCGGCACGCCCAGCGAGCGCAGCAGCGTATCCAGCGCGGCCCGTGCCTCGATGGGGCGACCGAGACCGGCCCGCAGCGACAGGAACAGCACGCCGTCCGGGTGCGCGGCCGCGAGCCGGTGGGCGATCCGCACCGCCAGCACCGACTTGCCGACCCCTGCTCCCCCGTGCAGGTTGAGCACCCTCGGGCGGGTGGTCGGCTCGGCTCCGAGCAGCGCGACGACCTCCTCGATGAGCGCCCGGCGACCGACGAGGAGCGGGACGTCGGGCGGCACCTGGTAGGGCGCGCGCTGCAGGGCGGCCGGCTCGGCCGGCTCGTCGCGCCCCCACCCCGGCTCGGCGCCGGTGAGGATCTGTCGCTCGAGGTCGACCAGCTCCTGCCCCGGGTCGAGGCCCAGGTCGGCGACCACCCTGTCGCGGTAGCCCCGGAAGGACTCCAGCGCCTCGGCGCTGCGGCCCGCCTGCCACAGCGCCGACATCATCGCCGCGGCGAGCCGCTCGCTGTAGGGGTGCGCCGCCGTCAGCTCCCGCAGCTCCCCGACCAGCCCCGACCCGACGCCCAGCGCCAGGTCGGCAGCGATCCGCTGCTCCAGGGCAGCAACGCGGGATGCCTCGAGGGGCGCGGCCAGGGCGATCCTGCTCGCCTCGTCGGTCACCCCGTGCAGGGCGTCCCCGCGCCAGAGGTCGAGGGCCTCGCGGAGCAGTTCGCGGCGCAGCCGAGGGTCGGTCACCGACTGCGCCCGCTGGGTCAGCCGCTGGAAGCGGTGCGCGTCGACCTGGTCCGGCGCGACCTCCAGCCGGTAGGCGCCGCGCGAGCCGACCAGCACCGGCGCCGCGGCCGGCTCGGCGGCGTGCAGCACCTGCCGCAGCCGGGAGGCGGACACCTGCAGGGCCCGGCGCGGGTCCTCCGGGACCCGGTCCGGCCAGATCAGCGTGATCAGCCGGTCGGCGGCGACCTCACGCCCGGCGTCGAGCGCCAGCAGCGCCAGCAGCAGCCGTTCGCGACGGCGCCCGATGGGCACGGGAGCGCCCTCGACGCGCGCCTCGACCGGACCCAGCACGCGCAGCTCCATCCGCGGAGCCTGTCATGGAAAGGGTTTGGTAAGGAAGGCGCCGGCGAGGGGGCTCATCCTGCTCCACGACGGCCTGCCCGCTCCGGGTGGTGACTGTCGCCCGTGTCGTGAACATCTGGTCGGTGCCGCTGGAGGGGGTGGCATCGCCCGGAGGGTGACCGACCGACCTGCGGTGTTCCCGTGGGTGCAGCAGTCCCCTTCCCCGGCTGCACCCACGGACTCGCCTCAGGTCAACCAGAGCGGTTGGTAGCGCGAGAGGACCACGTCGTCCTCGGCGAGGACCGGCGCGTGCTGGCTGAGGTGGTCGACACCGATGAGGGGTCCAGTCCCCGTGCCCGCAGCCACCACCCGGGCACGCGCCGGGTCTGCTCGGTGAGGTTGTAGAGCGCCACGAAGACGCCCTCGGGGTGGCGCCGCACCACACCCAGCACGCCCGGGTCAGGTGTCGGCAGCGCCTGGCTCGGCACGCTGGCATGCAGCGAGGGGAGGGCGGCCCGCGCAGCGATCATCGTGCGCAGCCCGTTCCAGACCCTGCCCTGCGGGCCCTGCGGATCGGCGTGCACCAGCTCCAGGGCGTCGGGGTCCAGCCGCGGCCGGTGCGCCCACCGGTTGTCGGCAGCGTGCTCGGCGACCTGCGCGTATGCCGTGTCGTTGAGCGTGGCCACCTCGTCGCCGGACCAGAGCACGGGCAGCCCGCCCCAGGCCAGGACGATGGCGTGGCCGACCAGGATGCGGGCGACGGCGTCGTCGACCCGCTCCCGGTCACCGGACTCGATCGCCCCGCCCAGCCCGCACAGGCTCGCGGTGGTGCCGCTGATCCGGCTGTCGCCGGTGGCCGGGTTGTGCTGGAAGACCAGCCCCTCGGCGAAGGTGCCCGGATGGGACCCGGCATAGAACCCGGCGAGGAAGCCCCGGTGGTGGTGGGCGTTGATCCCCAGGTCCCCGGCGTCACGGTCGTCGATCGCCCAGCCGATGTCGTCGTGGCACCTGAGGTAGGTGATCCAGGCGGTGGTCGAGGGGATGTCCGGGATCCGGGACAGCGCGTAGGCAGCCAGCCGGGTGTCCCGGCTGGCCAGCATCGACCAGATCTGCACCATGAGGCTGTTGTGGTAGGCCAGGTCGCTCACCTTGCCGTGATGCCGCCCCTGCCCGAGGTAGGCGACCAGGTCGGCCGGGCCGACGATCGCCTCAGCCTTGAACACCGTGGCCGGTGCGGCGATGCGGGTCAGCGCGTGCAGCGCCTGGGTCAGGTCGTGCACCTCCGGCTGGTTCTGGCAGCTGGTGCCCTGCCGCTTCCAGAGGAAGGCGATCGCATCCAGGCGCAGCACCTCGACGCCGAGGTTGGCCAGGAACAGGACGACATCGGCCATCTCGCAGAAGACCTCAGGGTTGTCCCAGGCCAGGTCCCACTGGTAGTCGTTGAATGTCGTCCACACCCAGCCGGCCAGCTCGGCGTCCCAGGTGAAGTTGCCCGGCGCGAAGTCGGGGAACACCTCGGGCAGGGTCGCCTCGAAGGCGTCCGGCACCGTCCGGTCCGGGTAGATGTGGAAGTAGCGGCGGTAGCGCCCGTCATCGGTGCCCTCGCGCGCAGCCACCGCCCAGGCGTGCTCGCGCGCCACATGGTTGAGCACCAGGTCCAGGCACAGCGCGATCCCCTCGCGGCGCAGCGTGGACGTGAGCGCGCGCAGGTCCTCGACGGTGCCCAGGTCGGCGCGGACCTGCCGGTAGTCGGCCACCGCGTAGCCGCCGTCGTTGGGCGCCGGCCGGGGCGCCAGCAGTGGCATCAGGTGCAGGTAGCGCACGCCGAGCTCGCGCAGGTGTCCCACCCGCTCGGCCACGCCGGCCAGCCCTGTCCCCTCGCGCGCGAACCGCTCGGCATACGCCGCATAACCGACGATATCCGGACGCTGGAACCAGTCGGGCTCCAGCGCGCGCTGGGCGTCGAGCCGGTGCAGGTCCGCGTCGCGAGCCGCGTAGGCCGCCGCGGCCAGCTCGAGGGCGGCACCCGCCGTCTGCTCGGGGTCCGGGTAGGGCGCCAGGCCGGACACGAGGTCCGGCCACCAGCGGCGCGCGCGCAGGAGGAAGGTCTCCCGCCGGTGCTCGGGGAGCGGGTCGATGGCCTCGTGGACCGCAGCGCGAGAGGCGTCGGGAACAGCGTCGGGCAGGGCGAGACCGGGCTCGTGGGGGGACACCTCGGTGTCCAGCGCTGGCACGTCAGCCAGCCTAGGGGCAGTAGGCGACCTGGCTGGTCACGGCACGAGCGCCGCTGTCGCCGGCGAGGGCTCGACCCCGACCTCCCGGGTGAGCACCGCGCTGCAGACCGCGAACGCGCGCCGGGCCTCCTGGACGTTGCCCTCCGCGCGGTGCACGTTGATCACCGCCCGGTGTGCGCTCTCGCGCAGCACGTCGGTCTGCAGCGCGCACAGCGCGAGCTCCAGTGCCAGTCCGTAGTCGCCCGCGTCGGCGAGCCGTGCGGCCCACTCCTCCAGCAGGTGCAGCCGCAGCTGGCGCAGCCGCTCCCGGTCGGTCTCCAGCCACGGGTCGTCCCAGTCGGGCAGCAGGTCGACGGCGTCGGGGTGCACCAGGTCCTGCAGCGCGGCGGAGTCCGGGGTGCTTCGTCCGCCGGTGGCGGTGCCGTCCTCCCGGTCCAGCCTGCGGTGCATCGCCGACACGAGCAGGCCGACATCGGACTCCACAGCGGGGACCAGCTCGAGGTCGTGGGCCACACCCGCCACCAGCCGATGTCCGGGAACGGCCAGGTGCAGCCGCCACAGGACCTTGCGCAGGTTGGCCTGGCTCTGCCGCTGGGTGGCTTCCGGCCACAGCATCGCGGACAGGCGGGCACGGCTCATCTGCTCCCGCAGGGCGAGGGCGGCGAGCAGCCGTTGCACGCCGAGGGCCAGCGGCACCTGGGTCCGGTCGAGGGAGAGCCGGAACGACCCGAAGAGCTGGATCCGCGGTGCGCAGCCGTGCATGGTGCAGCCGGTGATGACGTGAGTCTGCACGGACATG
This sequence comes from uncultured Actinomycetota bacterium, assembly GCA_963781115.1. Lineage (GTDB taxonomy): Bacteria > Actinomycetota > Actinomycetes > Actinomycetales > Dermatophilaceae > Ornithinicoccus. Next base: position 85,234 of record CAWADV010000003.1, on the reverse strand, counting down.
GTTCCTCCTCGCCCGATCGAGGTCTGCCGTAGTGGGACGAGCAGCGTGATGGGCGCCGTGATACGTCTGCGGCAACGCGGGGGGAACACCGCGGGAACGGCCGGCCTGCTCTGCTGGGTCGGCCGTGCCGGGAGAAGGAAGAGGTGTTCGCCGTGCCACCCCAGGAACGCAAGCCGATGACCGTGCGACTCAGTCCCGCTGCTGCCGAACGGCTCGACGCGGCAGCCTCCCAGCGGACGCGGATCGGCAAGGAACCCGGGGGCATCCTGGACGGCTCCGTCGACTCCGTGGCCAGCCTGGACCTGGAGGACCTCGGTCTCGAGGTCGAGATCAGCTCCGAGCAGCTCGCCGACCTGCTCGAGCAGCGCGCCGGCGCGACCACCCAGGTCCTCACCACGGTCGACCGGATCACCACCGACCTCGACTTCTACCGGCCTCTCGTGCCGACCCCGCTCCCCCCGTCGATCAACGGCAGGCTGCTCAACCCCGACGGGTCGCCCGCCGCCCAGGTCCGGGTGCGGGCGCTGGAGCCGACTGGCGTGGCGACCACCGGGAGCCAGGAGACCTTCGAGCTCACCTTGTCGTGGCCCAACCCCGAGGTGCTCACCGACACCCGCGGTGCGTTCCGCCTCGCCTTGCCGCCTCGCCCGCTGCCCGATGCCGGCCTCACCCTGCTCGTCGTCGGCGGCAACCGCTCGGTGGAGCTCCAGCTGCGCCGGATCGACCTGTTGGCCGGTGACGGCGCGCTGGGCGTGCTGCCGCTCGACGCGAGCGTGGCCCCGCTGCCCCGCAGCGTCCTGGCGCAGCTCGGTGACGTGGTCCGCCCGACCAGCGACGAGGACGTCCTGGACAACCCCGAGATCTTCGCCGAGCCGGCGCCGGTGATCACCCTGGGTGACGGTGACTGCGCGGTGAACTTCCGCTCCAACTCCGGGGTCATCGACAGGTTCGGCTACTCGATGCTGGTCCGGCTCGTGGCTCCGGAGCTCAGCGGCCGCCGGCTGGGCAGCCGGGTGCGGCGCGACGGCCGCCAGTACCTGATGTCCGCCTCGTCGGTCGGTCTGACCCGGTATGTCGGGGCCGCCAGCCTGATCGAGGCGATGACGGCGCTGGGCTCCTGGGAGCTGGTCGGCCGCGTGCCCGTCGAGGCCCCGATCGACGTCGGCGCCTTCCTCGACGCCGTGCAGCGCGACCCGCGCTCGGTGCCCAAGGCCGCCACCCTCGGCATCGGGTATGTGGTCAAGATGCACCAGCTCTGGATCCCCAGCGGGATGTCCCTGGGCGACCTGGTCTACTCCCTGCCGTTGGCGCCGGGGGAACAGCAGCGGATCGCGATCTCCGACGAACGGGAGACGCTCTCGGTGCGCGAGCAGGAGACCCTCACCGCCGAGGAGTTCCAGCGCTACCAGGAGAGTGCCGACTCCTCGACCAACGCCGTCTTCACCAGTGCCTTCGACGAGTCCGCCCGCGGCGGCAGCACGATGAAGACCTCCAGCGAGGCGGGCAGCATCGGTGGCGGCCTGGGCATCGGCGGGTTCTTCGGGGGCATCGTCGCCGGTCTGGGCATCGCCGGCGGCTACTCGGACTCGACCACCACGGGCTCGTCGTCGAGCTGGCAGACAGCCAGCCGCGACTACGTCTCGAGCTCCTCCCAGGACTTCCACTCCTCCCTGGGCAGAGCCGCCTCCGCACGACGGGCGGCCAGCCGGACCAGCGTCCGCCTGGCCACCGCGACCGAGCGCAAGGAGGTGGTGACCAAGGTCATCACCAACCACAACCACAACCACGCGCTGACGATGCAGTACTGGCAGGTGCTGCGGCACTTCCGGGTGAGCAGCCAGGTCGACGACGTCCAGCTCGTCTGCTTCGTGCCACTCGAGGTCATCGCGTTCCTGCCCAGCGGGGCGAGCCGCCTGCTGCCCACGGGCAGCTACTCCCGGGACTCCCTGCTCTACCGCTACGGCGAGCTGCTGCGCCATCACGACGTCATCGCCTCGCGGGTGTGGTGGCGCTCGGAGCTCTCGCACGGTCTGCGGATGCTGCGCGCCTTCGCCGGCGACCCGACGATGACCGTGCAGTCCTCGAGCGGGGCCGCCCAGGACATCGTGAACATCTCGCTGTCCGGCACCTTCCTGCCCTTCGAGGACGTCTGGGTCACCGCCGTCTCCACGAGCGGCGCACGGGTCGGCCCGGTCCTGATGACCGGCTCGGTCGCCGCGGTCGCGCCCGGCGCCACGACCAAGGCCGGGCTCCTGGACACGTTGCGCACGCGCCGGTCGAGCCCGACCTCCGCCCAGACCCTCACCGCCGCGTTGAGCCTGCCCAGCCACGTCTCGCGCAGCAACCTGGCCCGGTTTGAGTTCCGTCGCGCCTTCCGGCCGTTCTCCTACCAGCTCACGATGCCGTCGGACCTCTCGTTCGGAGACCTCATCGGCTATCTCAACAACGCCTCCCGCCTGCAGGTCTCGATGGCCCCCGACGAGCTCGAGCGCGAGCTCAGCGGACCGCTGGTGGCCGACCCCTCCGGTGCCATCATCGGCCCCCCGATCCTCGACGTCATCGAGGCCTTCAACGGGGCGGGGCTGGACGTCATGCCCGCCCTGATGCCGGTGGCCGCCAAGCGACTGCCGCCCCAGCTGGCCTTCGCCGACCTGCTGCGCATCGAGGCGCTGCTGCAGCACGTCGTGGAGAACACGGTGGACTACTCCAAGGCCGTCTGGCAGTCGCTCACCCCGGAGGAGCGCGCCATCATGCTCGAGCGGTTCACCATCGGGGTCCCTCATGGCGGGCTGCCCGACGACACCGATGAGGTGCCCCTGCTCAACTGCGTCGCCAACCAGGTGCTCGGCTACTTCGGCAACGCGGCGATCATGCCGTTCTTCATCCCGCCCGGCGTCGCGGAGAAGGTGAAGTACACCTCCCGGGACGTCCAGGAGTCGCTGCTGCGCTTCCACCGCCAGTCCTACCGGCCGGCCCAGAGCTCGATCACCCTGCCGGCGCGGGGCGTCCTGGGCGAGGCCGTGCTCGGCCACTGTGAGTCCAGCGAGAAGATCGACCTCACCCGCTTCTGGAACTGGCAGGACTCTCCGCCTGACTCGGCGACCGACCCCGCGACCCTGGCCGCTCTGTTCGCCGACACCAACCAGCTCGTCGGCGGGTCCGGGGCGCAGGCGTCCGCGGTCCTGCAGCCGGGGGCGTCGTCGATGGTCACCATCAACCAGGGTCCGGCAGCACTGACACCGGCCGACCTGGCCAGCGCGCTGATCAAGGGCCAGCCGGCGACCAACCTGCCGCAGGACCTCACCGGGATCAGCCAGCTCGGCGCCCAGCTGAAGGTGCAGACCGAGACCACGGCCGAAAGCCTCAACAAGACGATCGCCGAGGCCAGCGGGCTGGCCAAGGAGGCGATGAAGCAGATCCCCAGCGCGATCAAGGCCAAGGCCGATGCCGACGCCGAGCGGGAGAAGCGGAAGAAGGAGGAGGAGAAGGACAAGGCGGGCGAGGGCAGCGGTTCGGGCACCGAGGGCGGCGGCTCGGGCACCGGTGGCAGCACCGAGGGCGGTGGCGGCACCTCCGTGGCCTCCCTCGACGGCGGCTCCGCGCCGGTGGCCTGAGGACGGTGCCGAGATGACCACCATGACCGAGACCGCGGCAGCACCCCCGCAGCGACGAGCAGCGACCCGCAGGAGGCACCGACCATGACCGAGCAGCCCAGCACGGCCGACGAGCGGGCGCTGGACGCCCTGACCAAGGTCCTGGAGTCGGCCATCTCGCCGGAGATGAACGAGGCCCAGCGCCTCATCCTGCGACGGCTGGCCACGGCGGGCGACCTGTTCCCCTCCCGCGTGCCGCCACCGCTCAACATCACCCAGGTCGGCGGCTACCTCAACCTGGTCAAGGACGACCCGGTGCTCTCGGCGCAGGTGCTGGCCAGCGCCCTGGGGGTAGCCGGACCCAACCCGACCCCGGGTTTCGACCCGAGCCTGCCGCCGCTGTACTTCGTGACCCGCACCAACGACCGCCCCGCCGGCACCGCGCAGGCCGCGACTCCTGTCCAGCTGCGCGTCCGCAGCGACTTCGCGGCCCCCTTCGACGCTGCGGTCGCCGTGCTTCACGACCTGGGGGCCACCTTGCCGGTCCTCGCCGCCGACGCCGTGCCGCCACCGCTGGCGGCGAGTGGGTCGACACCGCCGCCCGACGTGCTCGCCATCCTCGGCCGGCGGCTCACCCTGGTGCCCAGTGCGGGCCTGCTCGACCCCGCCCTCGACCCGCTCGCGGTCGGGCAGCTGGCCGGCACGGGTCCACAGCTCGCGCTCGCGCGCCAGGTCGACTCCACCGCGCCCCAGGCGGGGACCGTGACACCGGCCGCCTACGCCGTGTGGACCTGCGACGCGACGACCTGCACCCAGTCCACCGTGACGGAGGCGTTCGTCGACCTCGACCCCGTGCTCGCGGCCGCCGGGTGGCACCGGAGCGCTCCGCTGGCGCCACCGGTCTCGCTCGGGCAGTCCCACGACTGGAACTCCTGGACCAACCTCACCGGCCTGGTCGCCGGAGTCAGCACCGTGGCCGCCGAGCTGCGGCTGCTCTTCTCCGCTGGTCAGATCGCCGCCTCGAGCGTGCGCGAGCAGCAGGACCTGGTCTGGGACGGCTCGGCGTTCGTGGCGCCGGCCTAGGGGACGACGATGGTCAGCGACCGCGCGAACGACGCAGGCCCGCCCCGCGGACCGCTCCCCACGGAGGCCGGCCAGGCCCCGGGGGGATCCGCGTGGCGGCTCACCTTCACCTACGAGGGCTCGGACATCCACCTGGTGGCCCAGCAGCGGGTGGCGATGATCGCCCCACCCGACGACTCGGACGGCACGTATGCGGCGCGGGCCGGGACCTGGGTGGAGGTCCGGGACGCGACCGGGCACGGGATCTACCGCCAGGTCCTCGCCGACCCGGTCCGCCAGGGCTATGAGGCGCACTCCCCTGAGCCCTCCGAGGGGTCGCACCGGGTGCAGCCCGAGTCGCCGTCAGGGGTCTTCCAGGTCGTCGTGCCGGACCTGCCCCAGGCCCAGGACGTCGTGCTGCACCGCCTCGCCGACGCCGCGGTCGCTCCCGGCGCCACGGCCTCGCGCCGTGCGGCCGACCGGGCGCTGGCCCAGCCGGTGCTCACCGCCACCCTGCAGGAGACCGCCTCCCTATGAGGTGAGCTGATGGGCACCTCCGACGGTGCCGTCGTCGGCACCACCAAGATCGTCGACCACGGTCCCGACGCCGCCCGCTGGAACCTGGTGGTCATGGCCGAGGGGTTCACCACGGCCGAGCAGGACGCCTACAAGCTCGCGGCGGAGTCCTTCGTCACCAAGCTCTTCACCACCCAGCCGTTCCGCCGGATGTGGTGCGCGATCAACGTGCACCGGGTCGACGTCCGCTCCGATGAGAGTGGCGCCGACGAGCCGGCGACCTGCGCCGATGGCGGGACCGGGACGGGGGTGACCCGCAAGACCTACTTCGACTCCTCGTTCTGCCGCAACGGGACCAACCGGCTGCTCTATGGGTCTGAGGCGCTCGCGATCGCCACCGCGCAGACCGCCGTGCCCGCCGTCTCGGCCCGGGTCGTCATCGTCAACTCGCCCCGGTATGGCGGCGCCGGAGGCTCCTCGGCCTGGTTCTCCCTGGCGGCCAGCGCCGACGAGATCGGCGTCCACGAGCTGTGCCACTCGGCGTTCTCGCTCGCCGACGAGTACGGCGACAACCTCGCGACCTGGACCGCAGGTGAGCCCAGCGAGCCCAACCTCACGACGATCAAGGATGCGGCCACGACCAAGTGGGCGGCCAAGATCCCGGCGGGAGCCACCCTGCCGACGCAGGACAACCCGGGGTGCAGCGCCATGACGGGTGCGGCCAGCCCGGTCCCGCCGGGGACGGTCGGCCTGTTCGCCGGCGGCAGCCGGGCGTTCTGCGGCATCTACCACTCGGAGTACCAGTGCCGGATGCGGGTGCTGGGCAACGAGTTCTGCGCCGTCTGCCGCGACGCGATCATCGCCCGCCTCACGCCGCACCTGCCCGCGTTCTCCGGGCCGGTCACCGGCACGCAGTTCCACGCGACCATCCCCGCCGGTCAGACCAGGCGGTGGTTCACCTACAGCTGGCCGGCCTGTTGGCACGTCCTGTGGACGGTGGTGCCGACCGCCCCGGTCACCCCGACTCCGGGGATCAGCTGGCGGGTTCAGGTGGAGCGGGCCTCGCGGGAGCGGATCACCTACTGGATCTCGATCACCAACGGCACCGGCGTCTCCGCCGAGGTCGACGCCAGGTACGAGATCGTCGTCCGGTCCTGAGACGGCCGGGGTCAGGAGCACACCATGAAGGCGGGCACGCAGTTCACCGGCACGATGCCCGGAGGGGCCACCAAGACCTGGTTCACCCACTCCTGGAAACCGGAGAGCCACGTCGTCTGGACGGTCATCCCGGTCACGCCCGGCCCTGGGGCGCCCCAGCTCGAGTGGAGCGTCCGGGTGCAACGGGCCTCGGCGACCGCCCTGACCTACCACCTGACCGTCAAGAACCTGTCCGCCGCCGACACTGACTTCGAGGTGCGGTACGCGATCCTCAACTGATCGCGCGCTAGGGGGGCACCTAGTGTCGGCGCGTGAGCACGTTCCTGGTCGGTGTCATCACAGGTCTGGGCCTGATCGTGGCGATCGGGGCGCAGAACGCGTACGTGCTGCGCCAGGGCATCCGCCGGCAGAGCGTCGGGCTGGTCGTCGCAGTCTGCATCGTCAGTGACGTGCTGCTCATCGCGGCCGGCGCCGGTGGCCTCGGCGCCCTGGTCAGCGGTCGCCCTGGGGTGCTGCGCGTGGTCACCCTCGCCGGAGCGGCCTACCTGGTCTGGTTTGCCGTCGGCTGCCTGCGCTCGGCCTGGCGCCCTCGGGGGCTGCAGGCGCAGCACGCGCCCTCGGACGGCAGCCGCCCGCGCACAGTGCTCACCACGGCCCTGGCGCTGACCTGGCTCAACCCGCATGTCTACCTCGACACGGTCGTCCTGCTCGGCTCGGTCGCGGCGTCGCACGGACCCGGACGCTGGACCTTCGCGGGTGGGGCGATGGTCGCCAGCGTGGCCTGGTTCGCGCTGCTCGGGTATGGCGCTCGTGCGCTGGCCGGGCCGCTGAGCCGACCAGGCACCTGGCGGGTGGTCGACGGGGTCATCGGGCTGACGATGCTCGCGCTCGCCGCGCGGCTGGCCCTGGCCTGAGCGAGCCTCAGGGCCGGCTCGCGCCGACCAGGCCGGCCATCGGGCTCAGCTGCAGGACCGTGGGCAGGTCGCGGACGATCGCCGACTGGCCGACCACCGTCAGGCTCCCCGCGCGGCGCGCCGCAGCGAGCCCGAGCCGCCCGAGCCACACCTGGTAGAGGGTGGACAGGTCGCCAGACAGGCGCACCGTGACGTCGAAGCCGGGGTCGCTGCGGCAGACCGAGGCCGACCCGTGCTCCACGACGATCCAGTAGTGCCGCGGGTCGTCGCTGAAGTCCACCTGGACGACGTGCCGCTCGCCCGGCCACGGCGAGGTGTCGAGCCGGTCATGCATCCACCAGACGAGCAGCTCGGCGTCGAGCTCCTCCGGCTGGGGGTCGTCGAAGGTCCACCGGGCGCCCCACTCGCCGAGGCCGAACAGCACCGGCTGCAGCTCGCGGCCGGCGGGCGAGAGCCGGTAGCGGCCGTCGGTGTGGTCGACCACTCCGGCCCGCTCCAGCTGCCGCAGCCGCTTGGCCAGCAGGCTGCGCGACAGGCCCGGCAGGCCCCGGGCCAGGTCGTTGAACCGCGTCGTCCCGACATACAGGTCGCGGACGATCAGCAGCGACCACCGTTCGCCCAGGGCGTCCAGCGCACGCGAGAGCGGGCAGTACTGCCCATAGCTGGCCTGCTGGTCCATGACGGCTCCTTGCCTCGTGCGACCGGGGCTGACCCCTCACGCTCCAGTCTCCGGTACACCTGCAGTACCAGGGAAGTACAGATCCAGAACTAGTCGTTGGCGGCTGGGGGATCGACGCTGGTTCCATGACCACCTCCACAGACACCGCCACCGCCCACCGCCGCACCAGGCTCTCAAGGCCAGGCACGCCGCGATCTGGGCCTCGGGCGACTATGCCGCCGTGGCCCACGACCTCATTCCCGAGCTGGGTGTGCGGCTGGTCGCGGCGACCGACCCGCGACCAGGCGAGCGGGTGCTCGACATCGCCGCCGGCACTGGCAACGCGGCGATCCCGGCCGCCCGCACGGGGGCCGACGTCGTCGCCTCCGACCTGACCCCGCGGCTGCTCGAGACCGGGCGGGGCGAGGCCGAGCGAGAGGGCGTGTCACTGACCTGGGAGGTGGGCGACGCCGAGGCGCTGCCCTATGCCGACGGGGAGTTCGACGTCGTCCTGTCCTGTGTCGGCGTCATGTTCGCCCCGCGCCACGAACGGGCCGCCGCCGAGCTGCTGCGGGTGACCCGTCCGGGCGGTCGGGTCGGCCTGGTCAGCTGGACTCCCACCGGCTTCGTCGGGCAGCTGTTCGCGACGATGAAGCCGTTCTCACCTCCGCCGCCGCCGGGGTCCACGCCGCCCCCGCTGTGGGGCGCGGCCGAGCACGTGGAGGAGCTGCTCGGTGCGGGCCTGAGCGACCTGGCGACCACGCGGCATACCGTGGCGGTCGACCGGTTCACCGGCCGCAGCGACTTCCGTGAGTACTTCGCCGCGAACTACGGGCCGACCCGCGCGGTCTATGCCTCGCTGGCCGGCAGTCCCGAGCGTGTGGCGCAGCTGGACGATGCTCTGGACGACCTTGCGGCCCGCCATGGCGTGGGGTCGGGGACCTCGGTGATGGAGTGGGAGTACCTGCTGGTCACCGGCACGCGGGTCGGCTGAGCCTCACGGCTCGCTCGGTCCTGCGGACCCGACCGGTCGGCGGCCTGCAGCGCGGCAGGTCCACCCGGCGTGCAGTCAAACATGCAGAGTCGCGCAGCTCCCCCACATCACCGCAGGTCAGCGGCTTGGCGTCCCCCACCCTCTCCCCGCTGTGCATGTTTGGCTGCTCGGCCCGTCGGCGAGATCGCCGCGGCTCAGCGGGCGCCTGCAGGGTGGACTCCGTCCAGGGAGGATGAGAAAGTCTGACCGGACGGTCGCCGTTTCTGGGCGGGCGCGACCTACCCCGCCGTCAGGTCGAGCACGCCCGGGGGCGCAGGCCAGATCTCTCGCGAGAGCTGTTCGGGGTAGGGCGTGACAGCCGGCTCGACGTCGAAGATCCGTGTCGCCCCATGGGCGAAGCTGGGCCAGCCCGGGTCACCCGTGGTCGCGAAGGCCACCCAGGCGGTGCGCATCTGCGCCGACACCGCCGCCGCCTCAGGGGTCGGCGCGCCGATCAGCGCGGCCGGCTGTCCGGCCGTGAGATTGCCGAAGACCAGCGGGACGTCCAGCCCGTGGCACGCGCCGAACATCCCGCCCAGGCCGGGGGCGCTCCACGTCAGCTCACTGAGGTAGGCGGTCCCGCCCGCCTGGAGCTGCGCCTCGGCCAGCAGCAGCGACGGCATCCGGAACAGCCAGTCCGAGCGCACCACCTCATAGAGCTCTTCCGGGTCACCCCAGGCAGCCCGGTAGCGCGCCGGGTCCGGCCCGAAGATCTCGGCGGTCTCCGCGGCCTGCGCCGCTGTGATCTGCCCCCGCTCGCCGGCCAGGATGGTGAGCAGGCGCTGCTCGTCTCGGGTATGCCCGACCATCAGCGGGACCTGCCCGGTCAGGCCCGCCCACGGCGTGGTCGGCAGCACGTCCCCGTCGACGACGGGGGCGAAGAGGACCCGCGCGTGTGCAGCCTGTCCCCAGCGTGCGGCATACGCCCCCATCCGCTCGGCGACCGCGTCGCCCGCCGCAGCGAGCAGCCAGGGGTCGGCCGCCGGCAGGTCGGCCGGCGCGAGCCCCAGCTCGGCGGCGCAGGTGACGGCGATGTCGTCCGCCAGAGCCGGGGTGAAGAAGGCACCGGGCACGCTCTGCGCGATGGCCCGACCGAACAGCCCGGCAGCACGAGGCATCACCAACAGCGAGGCGACCGACCCGCCGCCGGCCGACTGGCCGAAGATCGTCACCCGCTCCGGGTCGCCACCGAAGGCGGCGATGTTGTCCCGCACCCACTCCAGCGCCGCGACCTGGTCGAGCAGCCCGCGGTTGGCCGGCGTCCCGGCGACATACCCGAACCCGACGAGCCCGACGCGGTAGTTCAGCGTCACCAGGACCACCCCGCTGCGGGCCAGGTTGGCGCCGTCGTACTCCGGCAGCCCGGACCTCCCGAAGGCATACCCGCCGCCCTGGATCCACACCATGACGGGAAGGGCTCCGGTCAGGTCGGTCGACCACACGTTGAGCGTGAGCCACCCGTCCTGCTCCATGACCACGACGTCCATGCCGACGTCGGCGGACTGCGGCGGCGGTGGGCCGAACTGGGTCGCCTCGCGCACCCCACCCCAGGCAGCCACCGGCCGGGGCGCGTCGAACGGCGTCGGCAGCGACGCGAACGGGATCCCGCGGAAGGCCGCCAGGCCCTCCTCCGCTGCCCCGCGGACCACTCCGCTGCTGATCCGGACCTCGACGCCCATGGTCACAGCGTCGGCCCCCGCCGCCCGCTCCGCGAGCCGTTTTCGCTGGGAGGTGACGGACGGTCCTAGCATCCGTTCATGGACGACGACGTGGTGGCAGACCTGCTCGGCAGCGGCCTGGAACGTTGGTCGGTGCCCGGCGCTCAGGTCGGCCTCCTGCGCGGGGGCGACCGGCGGGTGACCTGTGCCGGGGTCCTCGGTGTCGACGACCCGACCCCGGTGACGCCCGGCACGGCCTTCCACGCCGGGTCCATCACCAAGTCACTCGTCGGGCTGGTGGTCCTGGACGCCGCGCGACGGGGGCTGCTCGACCTCGACGAGTCCTGCGCACGGCAAGGGGGCGCTGGGCTGTGGCAGGAGACGCCCCGCGAGATCCTGGCGCAGACCACGGGTCGACCCAACCTGCTCCCGGACCTTGGCGAGGACCTCGAGGCCTTCGTCGCGCGCACCGCCGCACTGCCGCTGGTGCACGAGCCCGGCCGCTTCTCCTACTGCAACGCCGGCTGGTCGGCCCTCGACCTGCTCCTGCGCCGACGCACTGGACGTGGCTTCGAGCAGGCAGCCCAGGACCTGCTCGGGCCGTTGCAGTTCGGCGTGCCCCACGGCGCCGCGCATGGCCACCAGGTCGCCCCGGGGCAGCCGCCCGTGGCCGTCGCCCACGACGACTACCCGGTGGCCTCCGCCCCGGGTGCGCGCTGGTTTGCTCACGCAGACGCCCTGCTCGACTACGCGTACACCTGTCTCGGGCACGGTGGCTCGCGGGTGCATGCCGACGACCTCGCGGCCCTGCGCAGACCTACGGCCGCGATGCCGGGGCACACCGTCTTCGACGGATGGAGCCTCGGTTTCGGCGTCTGGCAGCGCGGCGCTCACCAGGCCTTCGGCTGGGCGGGCTACACGAGCGGACACCGCACCTACCTGCGCTGCTTCCCCGAGCAGGATGCCGCGCTGGTGGTGCTGACCAGCTGCGCCGGCCCGCTGCTCGGTCCACCCGGCGGGGCGGCGCTCTTCGACGAGCTGCTGCCCACTCTGCTCGAGACGCTGGGCGTTCCCGCGCTTGCCGACCCGGAGTATGGCGCGTCCCGCCCCGCGGCCGAGCTCGCCGGTCAGTACGGCCCGCTCGGTCTGACCCCGGACGGTGGCGACGGACTCCTGCTCGACGCCGGCGCCTTCGGTGTCCCGCAACCGGTGGCCTGCCCACGGCTGGGTGGCGACACCTTCACGACGTCGGCCCTCGGCGGGATGCCGTTCGCCGTCGACGGCGACCTGCTCTATCTCGGCCCGTTCGCGATGCCGCGGACCGGCTGAGCCACTCCTGCCGAGCGCGAGCGCCAGAGTCCCACTGCCAGAGTCGCGCCCCAGAGCAGGAAGAGCGGGTCCCAGAGCCAGGCGTGACCCACCATCGCCGCGCGGTCGAAGCCGTCACCCGGGCGGATCACGCCGGCCAGCACGAGGTTGCCGACCAGCGTGTTGAGGCCGCCCCAGAGGACGAGCACGGCGACGCCGAGCCAGCACACGGGCCGCCAGAGCCGGCGAGCCGGCCACCTGCGCACAGACAGCACGAGGGGCAGCCAGGCAAAGCCGATCTTGACCAGTCCGACCGGGACGAGCACCAGGACCACGTCAGCGAACCGGGTGACGATGGCCTCGCCGAGCGTCTCCAGCAGCCACCGACCGCCGAGTCCCCAGTAGATGCTCACCAGGCCGTGCAGCGTGCCGAGCACGGCCGCGACGAGCAGCGGCCGGTCCAGTCGTCCGGCAGACGGCAATGGTCCCCTCCTGTTTGTCGCGGACACTATCGGTCCGCATCGGGTCCTACGGTGAGGTCCATGACGCAGACCCCGAGCGATGAGACGACCACCCCCGGACCCTCGTCCGGCCCTCCTGCCTGGGAGCCGCCGATGGCCGGCACCGAGGCTGAACACCTCATGGGTGCCCTGAACCGGCAGCGTACGACCTTCCGGTGGAAGGCCGACGGACTTGACGCCGCCGGCCTGGACACGCGCATCGGCGCCTCCGCGCTCACCCTCGGCGGCTTGCTCAAGCATCTCGCCCTGGTCGAGGACGACGTGTTCATGTCGCGCTTCACCGGCGAGCCGCTGCGCCACTGGGGGGAGCTGGGTGCCTCCCCGGACGACCCGGACTGGACCTTCACCAGCGCCACGCAGGACAGCCCCGAGACGCTCTACCGCCTCTGGGACGAGGCCGTTGCCCGCTCCACCGCGACCCTGGCGGCGGCGGTGGCCCCGGGCGGTGGTGGCCTGGACCAGCCCACCCAGATGAGCTGGGGCGACGAGACGGCGAGCCTGCGCCGTCTCGTCTTCGACCTCCTCGAGGAGTACGGCCGGCACACCGGCCACGCCGACCTGCTGCGCGAGGCGGTGGACGGCCGCGTCGGTGAGGACCCGCCCAGCGGCTGGCGCCCGGTGTCGTGACCGCGTTGGAGTCCACCGTCCGGGTCGTTCCCGCCAACGAGGCGTCCTGGTCGGACCTGCAGGCCGTCTTCGGGCACCGCGGCCCCGCCGCCGGGTGCCAGTGCCAGAGATACCGGTTGGCGGCGGGCGAGGCGTTCAGCCATCACCCGCGTGAGGACCGTGCCGAGCGGCTCCGCGACCAGACCGATGCCGGGCACCCGGATTCTGCGGCGACCACCGGGCTCGTGGCCTACCTGGACCACGAGCCTGTGGGCTGGTGCGCGGTCGCGCCGCGGGCCTCATACCAGGGCCTGGTCCGGGTCTTCCGGGTGCCGTGGGACGGCCGATCTGAGGTGCGCGACGACCCGGACGTGTGGGCCGTCACCTGCCTGCTGACCCGGGCAGGCTTCCGCAAGCGCGGCGTCAGCAGGGCACTGGCCGCGGGGGCGGTGAACTTCGCCCGGGACCGCGGGGCCCGCGCCTTGGAGGCCTACCCGATCCTGACCACCCGGGTGCTGCTGGAGGAGCTGCACGTGGGGACGGTCGCCACCTTCGCGGCCGCGGGACTGACGGAGGTGAGTCGGCCCACCCTCCGGCGGGTGGTGATGCGGGTCGACTTCTGAGACCGCGGGCTGCACCATCGTCCACGGCATTCCGGTCGGCCCCGTGCGGCCACACGCGCCCCTTGAGGGCCAGCTCCGGACCTGTGACACTGGCCTGACTGGACGATCTGGCGACAGGGGCCTTCGATGACGCACCCGCACCCCGCGCCGCTCGACCAGGAGCACGAACAGGACCAGGACCAAGCCCCGGAGCGGGACCAGCCAGGCGCCGACCTCGAGCCCCTGTCAGTCCAGGTCGGCTTCCGGATCCCGTTTGACGCCGCAGACACCGTGGACTTCATCTCTTCGGACCGACGTCGTCGAGCTACTGGCTGGGATATCTGGCCGCCGGCCTGACGGACACGGTGTGGGAACAGGTCATGCTGCCCGATGCCTGGCGTGACGACGCGCGGATCGCCTACCGCTACCGTTCCGGGCTCCTGGTCGAGCACGGGTGGCATCGCGGGAGATTCCGTCTCGTCATCGTGACCGATGACGCTCCCGCGAGCACCGTGGAGATCCGGGTCACCTCGGCACCGGATGGCGCGAGCAGGGTCCGCATCCGGGAGACCTGGACCGGACACCGAGACACGCTTTACCCCCGGCTCCGGCTGTGGCAGGGCTGCCTCAACCGCCTGGGACGCCTGGTGGAGAAGGCACAGCATCGTCGCGACCGGATCCGCCAGGCGGTGGTCGTCGTCCATGGGATCGGCGAGCAGCGGCCGGGCCAGGCGCTGCGGCGGTTCGTCGCCGGCGTCTTCCCCGATGGTCCTTCGCTCGCCAGGTACACCAAGCCGGACTACGTCTCGTCGCTGATGGACCTGCGCTCGGTCAGCGTGCCGGGAGACTGGTCACGATCGAGGCCGACCACCGACGTCTTCGAGCTCTACTGGGCGCACCTGATCCGGGACACGACCCTGCCCCAGGTCTACTCCTGGCTGTTGCGGCTGCTCTTCGCGCCGAGCCGTTCGGTTCCTCGTGCGATGCGAGCCCATGTCTGGGCGCTCCGAGCGCTCCTCGTCGTGGTGCTGGCTGTGCTCGTCGTCGTCGTGGCCACTGGCGCCTGGCAGGCCTGGTCGGCGCTGTTCGCCGCCGGGGTGTTCGCCCTGGTCCCCGGCGTCCTGTGGGCACTGTGGCGCGCGCTGCGCACGCGGTATGTCCTCGGTTTCCTCGGCGATGCCGCGCGGTATCTGGAGCCTCGGCCGGACAACGTCTCGCGTCGGCAGGAGATTCGCGAGGCAGGCGCGGACCTCATCGACGCCCTGCACGCGGGCGGACGCTACGACAGGATCGTGGTGTTCGGCCACAGCCTCGGCAGCGTGATCGCCTACGACATTCTCACCAGCAGCTTTGCTCGCGCCAACCGGCGCCGGGCAGTGGAGGGTTATGGGGCGCTCACCGCCCGGGCCCTCCTCGACCTTGAGGATCTGCTCAACCCCCGGCCCGGACACGAAGACACGCCGGACATCGACACCATCCAGCGCATGCAGCACGCCGCCGGGCAGGAGCATCGGCAGAACGGGTTCTCCTGGCTGGTCACGGACTTCGTCACTGCCGGCTCTCCACTGACCCATGCCCGATGGCTGCTCAACCTGGACCGGGCGACCTCCTTCGATGCCCTGGTCGCCGAGCGAACCTTCCCGACTGCTCCCCCCCACTCCGAGCTGCTGCCGTCCGGGGTGCCGGGCGCCAGCCGACACGCGTTCACCTACACGCACTCCTACCCCGCAATCTCCCGCATCCACGGAGCCCGCTCCGTGGCCCACCCCAACCACGCGGCGCTCTTTGCGCTCACTCGCTGGACCAACCTGTATTTTCCCTGGAACGGGACGCTCGCCGGTGACCCCGTGGGAGGCCCGCTGCGAGACACGTTCGGCAGCTGGATCCACGACGTGCCCTTAGAGCGGCCCGGGCGGCGCTTCGCGCACAACCTCTACCTGACACCGCCGGACAGCGCGCACGTGGCGCAGGTCCGCGAGGCGCTGAAACTCGCGGTGGAGTACGGCCTGTCCGATCTCACTCCGGAACTGGTCGAATCGGCATCACTCGGGGCGGAGGACCAGCCGCGCGCGTAGGAGATGGGGGGTCGTCGGCACTGCGTCTCGCCCCCGTGGAGGCGAACCAGAAGAGCCGTGACTCCACGTTACCGACGACCGAGTTCAGACTACAGGGGCCGGAGCCCTCGGAGTCAGTCGCCGTCTGCCCGCTGCACCTCACTAGCCAGCTTGAGGACCACCGTTCCGTCGTCCTGATGGATGACGTATGCCGGGTTGTCCCGCGAGCCGTTCCGGGTGATCTCCTCACCTTTGGTCGTCCGGGCGACCGTGTCGTGGTGGACCTCGGCCACGATGCCCTCGGCCCACCCCTGGCCCCACTTCCACCGCACGCTGGTCCCGCTGCGTATCGCCATGGGTCCCAGCATGCCCGCCGGCCCCAGGTTCCGCTCAGCCAGGCGTCCGCGGACGATCTCGGTCTGCAGCGCGTCGAGGCGTTGTTCCCAGAAGGCGCGGAACTGCTCCAGCCAGGTGTCGACCTCCGCGAACGGACCGGTGGCCACGGCATACAACCGGCGGGAGCCGTCGGCCCGCACGGTGGCAAATCCGTTGTCGCGCAACACCTTCAGCTGCATCGAGACGGCGGGCTGACTGATCCCGAACTCCTCGCCGATGACCTCGACGACATCGCCGGCCGGTCGCTCGCCGGCCACCAGCAGCTCGAGGATGCGCCGGCGCACGGGATCGCCGAGGACGTCGAATGCCTCCATGACGCGACCTCGCTCAGCTGCCGTCGCCACCGCCGGTGTAGGCCGCGAGGCAGTTCCGGGCCGCGGCCGCGGCGACGTCGGGATCAGTGCCGAATGCCACGCTCTCCTGCTCCCAGGCGGAGTTGGCGCCGACCATGAACTCTCCGATCCAGGCCTGACCCTCGGGCAAGGCCATCATCGCCATCGCCTCTTCCGCGGTGAAGGTCGGATCGACCAGGTGCTCGGCCAGGCCCATCAGCATCATCTCCCAGCCGATGCCGACCGCACCCGGGCCGAACTCACGCCACTTCTCCTCCGGCACCGGCGCGCTGTGCTCCAGCCGCAGGACCGTGGCGGACTCCCCGTCGGGCGCCAGTCGCACGTCGACCCAGCTGATGTCGCCACCGAACTCCCAGGTCATCGCCAGATGGTCGGGCGCCTGGCAGGTCAGGATCTGGCCACCGGCATTGCCCTCGATCTGGTAGCGCCCGCCGACCTTGAAGTCGCCACTGACCGGGGCGAACCAGCGCGGGAGGCGCTCGGGAGTGGTCAGCGCCGACCACACCTCGTGCAGTGACCCGGCATACGACCTCTCCACCACGAGCACGCGGAGCGCGTGGCCGTCGCGCTCCCCGTGGCGGAGCTCTCGGGTCGCCCCGCCCAGGTGGTCGGCGGGCGTATGGCGGAACTTGGTGGTCATGGCTGCTCCTCTGCCGGTGGCGACGGTGTTCCGGCCAGGATATCAGTTCACACGTGATATCAGCCAGTCCTGATTGACGCGCGGCTGGGGCCGCTACCGCAGACCGAGCAGGCGGGCTCCGATGGCGTCATTGAGTCGGGTGGGCAGGACCGTGTTCATCGTGACCATCGCCTTGGCCTGGGCGCCGGCGGCGTAGCGGGCACGGGGGCGACGTGCGGTCAGCGCCCTTTCGACGACCCTGGCCACGACGTCCGGCGGCGCGGTCCGGCTCTGCAGCGTGCCGACCAGCCGGCGGATGCCGCCGGATGTGCTGCTCGTAGAGCTCGCGGTGGGTGGCTGACATGCCCTGTTCCATGTCGTCGAGCAACGACTGGATGTGCCGCCACGCACCGGTGTCGGTCGGACCGGGCTCCACCACCGACACGTGGATGCGCCAGGGACGCAGCTCGACCCGCAGGACGTCCGCCAGCCCTTCGAGCGCGAACTTCGACGCGCAGTAGGCCCCCTCCATCAACACCGGCGCCCGGCCGCCGGTGGAGGAGATGAAGACGACCCGGCCGTGGGCTGCCCGAATCTGGGGCAGCACCGCCTGAGTGACCGCGACCTGGCCGAAGAGGTTGACCTCGAACTGGTGGCGGAACGCCGGGATGGAGACGGCCTCTACCGGGCCCAGCACGCCGATCGCCGCGTTGTTGACCACCGCGTCGAGCCGGGCGGGCAGCTGGTCTGCCAGAGCGGCAATGTGGTCTGCATCGGTGATGTCGAGCCGGACCGGCGTGATGCGGCCATCCTGGGCAGCGAGGCGCTCCCCGCTCAGGTCGTCGCGCACGCCGGCGAGCACCGTCCAGCCGTTGCCGGCCAGTCGTAGCGCGATGGCCTCGCCGATCCCACGGCCGGCTCCGGTGACCAGTACTGAGGGCATCGTGATCTCCCTGTCTGCGACGACTGCCCGATGGCCGACAGACTACACTCGTAGTGGATTCCTGTCACGACTTGTAGGGTGCGTCGATGACCTCGTCGCGTGCGCTGGTCCTGGACGCCGCTATCGAGCTGCTCGGCACTCAGGGTCTGAAGGCGTTGACGCACCGGCGCATCGACGGGCTGGCGGGACTGCCCTTGGGGTCGACGTCGAACTACTTCCGCACCCGCGACGCACTCTTTTGCGGTGTGGCCGACGCGATCCTGGAGCGGGAGGTGGCCGGGATGGGCGCCACGTTCGCTCCTCGCTCGGCCGACGAGCTCGTCACTGCCCTGGCGATGCTCGTCGAGCGCACGACCGACGACCAGCGAACCCTGACCACCGCCCGGCTCGTCCTCTTCATGGAGGCCAGCCACCACCCCGCCCTGCGTCAGACCCTCGACCAGGGCCGGACGATCCTCCAGGGCGCCCTCAAGCAGACACTCGCGGACCTCGGGGCCAGTGACGCCGATACATCGGCGAAAGCCGTCATGGCGTGCGCGGAGGGGCTGATCCTGCACCGCGTCGCCCGCCACGACGACAGCGACGTCCGTCCGCTGCTCGGCCTGGTCATCCGCGCCGCCCTCACCTGACCCACGGCGACGGCCCGGCCACCGGCTCCGATGACGCTCAGTCCGGGACCGTCACGTTGGCGGTGCGGGTGCTCGACGGCATCATGAACATGAAGCGGCGCATGAAGAACAAGGTCAGCTTCTGACGCGCGTCCACGTCGCCGGTCTCGACCACCGTCTTCAGGCTCTCCAGGATCTGCTTCCAGGTGGAGCCGACCTTCTGTGTGCGGGCGTCCGCGGGCCAGCCGCTGTTGGTCAGTGTGACGCGAGTGCCCTCGGCCACCGGCTCCAGCTGCCAGGCCACGACAGTCAACGGGTCGTCCCGCATGGTCAGCACCTGGGTGTGCCGGAAGGTCGTGGGCGGTGTGCACTCCAGCACCCGGCCGACCATGAAGACTCGCGAGCCGTCCTCCGAGCGGTAGTAGAGCGGGTCTCCCGGAGTGAAGGTGGTGTCCAGCACGGAGTCGAGCTGCGCGCGCTGGCGCGCCCCGACCTTGGTGATCTCGGCCCACACTGCTTCGACGGGTGCCGCGATCGTGATGGAGTGCCGGATCTCGTTGTTAGCCATGCGCGTCCTTCTGTGTCTCGATGCCGCCCTCGCGGGCGGTCAGCTGGTGGTGTGCCGCTGCCTCCGTGCGGTCGCGTACGGCGATGAGCGCCGCCGCCCACGGGCCGCTGGCGGGCGAGACCCACCGCTGGTGGATCTGCTCGAGCGGTACGGAGTTGAGGTGGTTGAGCCGCTGCCGGCCCTGCTTCTGGGTCAGCACCAGGTCTGCCTCCCTGAGCACCGCGAGGTGCGCCATGACGACGTGCCGGTCCATGCCCAGGGCGGTGACCAGGCTGCCGGTGGTCAGTGATCCTGCGAACAGGTGGTCCAGGATCTGCCGACGCGTGGGGTGGGACAGCGCCCTCCACACCCCGTCGTCGTTTTGTAAGAGATCCATTACGTAAATCAAAACACACTAGTCAATCAGTGTCAACGGTGGTTCCCGCCGACAGTGACTCGTCGTTCGCCCGCTCAGGCCTGCGCGCGCAGGTAGCGCCCGAAGTGCGGGACGGTGAAGGCGATCCGGCCGCGCTCGCCGGAGTAGATCAGCCCCTTCTTCAGCAGCGCGTCCCTCGCCGGCGAGAGCGACTGCGCCTTGCGGTCCAGATAGGTCGCGACGTCGGCAGTGGAGACCGACTCCACCCCCTCGGGCACCGGCGCTCCCTCTGCGACCGAGGCCCCCAGGTCGGCCATCGCCCGCAGGTAGTCGCGCTCCCCCGGCGTGGCCCGTTCGAACCGCGACCCGAAGAAGCCCACGGCCAGCTCGGCCTCCGCCTCCGGGGCAGCGACGGCGACGTCCTGGGCCGTGATCGAAGGCGCTGGCGCCAGGTCCCACACGGCCTTGCCGTACGCCTGGATGAAGTAGGGGTAGCCCCCGGTCGCGGCATACATCGCGGCCAGTGCCGCTTCCTCGAACTCCGCGCCCTCCTCCTGCGCCGGGCTCTGCAGAGCCTGGTCCGCGGCGGTGCGGTCGAGCCGGTCGATCCGGGCGTAGCGGAACAGCCGCTCGGAGTAGGACTTGCTCGCCGAGAGCACCGCCGGCAGGTGCGGCAGCCCCGCCCCGACCACCACCACCGGCAGCGAGGACTGGCTCAGCTCATGGCAGGCGGCGCAGATCGCCGACACGTCCTCGGCGCCGATGTCCTGCATCTCGTCGATGAAGACCGCCACCCCCTTGCCGGTGTCGGCGGCCAGCCCGCCCACGTCGGTCAACAGCTCGACCAGGTCGATCTCGATGTCCCCGGAGTCCGCACGCCCGATGACCGCCGGCGCGTCGATCCCGGGGTTCCACCGCTCCCGCAGCTTGGCGCCGGGCTGCTCACGCTGCGCGAACGCCTTGATCACCCCCAGCGTGTGGTCCAGCTCCTCCCCCCGCGGATGCCCCAGCTCGCGCACCGCGACGTGCAGCGCCGCGGCCAGCGGACGGCGCAGCGACTGGTCGGGACGCGCCTCGAGCTTGCCGGTCCCCCAGCCGGCGCGCACCGCGGTCGACCGCAACGCGTTGAGCAGCACGGTCTTGCCGACACCGCGCAGCCCCGTCAGCACGACGGAACGCTCAGGCCGCCCGCGGGCGATCCGCTCCAGCACCACCGCGAAGGTGTCGATCTGCTCGTCGCGGCCGGCCAGCTCAGGCGGTCGCTGGCCGGCGCCGGGCGCGTAAGGGT
This sequence comes from uncultured Actinomycetota bacterium, assembly GCA_963781115.1. Taxonomy (GTDB): domain Bacteria; phylum Actinomycetota; class Actinomycetes; order Actinomycetales; family Dermatophilaceae; genus Ornithinicoccus. The sequence goes on along the minus strand of CAWADV010000003.1, from coordinate 64,421 downwards.
TACGGATGGGATCCACGATCAGACTGTATGGCGCTGTCTAGCGGATCCGGCAGACATCGCGATACGCGGCGATCGTGTCGCGCCCGCCCACACGCCATACCGTGTCGGGCATGAAGGTCCACGCGCTCCACCTGCACCCGGTCAAGAGCACCGCCATCCGCCCGGTGCAGCAGGCGTATGTCGGGTGGTTCGGTCTGCGCGGCGACCGCGAGTGGATGGTCGTGGACGGTGACGGGGAGATGATCACTGCGCGCGACCTGCCTCAGCTGTTCAACGTCGTCGCCCGGACTCCACAGACCGACGACGTCACCGACCCCCTGGTGCTCAGCCACCAGGACCTGCCCGACCTGAGCGTCCCCCGTCCCGATGGGCTGGCCGATGCGCGGGAGGTCAGGATGTTCACCCGGTCGCCACTGCCGGTGAGCGACGCCGGTGACCGCGCCGGGGCCTGGCTGAGCACGGCGACCGGGAGGCCCGGGCTACGACTGGTCTGGTGCTCCGCGCCGGAGCAGCGCACGCTGAGCCCTGAGGTCGGCGTGCCCGGGGACCACGCCACGTTCCAGGACGACTCGCCGGTGACTGTGCTCTCGACCGCCTCGGTGCGGCAGGTCAACGACTGGGTCGCCGAAGGTGCGGTCGAGCGTGGCGAGCCGCTCGGCGCCGACGCACTGCCGGCCGGCCGGTTCCGCGCCAACATCCTGGTCGACGGTGTGGCCGCGCCGTTCGCAGAGGACTCCTGGTCAGGGATCCGGATCGGGGACGTGCGGTTGCGCGTGGCCTCCGGCGTCGACCGCTGCGTGATGACCACCATCGATGCCGGCGACCTCAGCCGCGGGCCGGAGCCGATCCGGACGCTGGCGCGGCACCGACGGCGCGATGGCAGGACGTGGTGCGCGATCCACCTGGTGCCGCTGTCCGAGGGCACGATCCGCGTCGGTGACGCCGTGGCGGCGGACTGACCCTGGGCGGCCAGCGCGAAGGATCCGAGTTGTGGCCCTCAGAGGGGCCACAAACCGTCGCGCTCTCTGGCGGGAGGGGAAGACGCCAGCCTCAGCCGGCGTCGACCACGATCTCCATCTCGAATCCCTGGGCGTTCGCCAGGTAGAGCGCGGTGTAGTCCTCGCCGCTGGCGTGCGGATAGCTCTCCGCAAACAGCTCGCTCCAGCCGTGCGTCGACGCCTGCTCGCGCAGCGTGTCCAGGGCGTCGCGGTCAGCGACTCGAAACGCCAGGTGGTTCAGACCGGGACGCAGGCGGTCGTGCTCGGTGGCGCTGACGGCTGGCGACTGCTCCAGCACCAGGTAGGCGCCGGTCTCGTGGTGCCAGGTGCGGCCCTGCGGCCACTCCGGGTCGTGGCGCGGAGCCCACCCGAGGCTGGCGAGCAGCCATTCGAACGACCCTTCCACGGCGGCCAGGTCGTGGGTCCACAGCTCGATGTGATGCACCGGGTTCTTCACGAGGACACGGTATGGCGTCGCCAGCGGCGCTCCTAGCAGGAGCGTCCGGTCACGGCGCCAGCGTCGTCGTCGTGGTCGGCGGGACCGTCGTCGTCGTCGGTCGGCGGGACCGTCGTCGTCGTGGTCGGCGGGACCGTCGTCGTCGTCGTCGGATCGGCGGCGAGCGTTGTCGTCGTCGTCGTGGTCGGCGGGACCGTCGTCGGTCGTTGTCGTGGTCGCGGCGGGAACGTCGTCGTCGTGGCCGGCGGGACCGTCGTCGACGTCGTCGTCGTCGAGCCGCAGGCGCCCAGGGTGTCGCCATGGGCGAGGTGGTCGGCCACCGAGCCAGGGCTGACCATGATGGTCTTGCCCCTGTGGCAGAGGGCGACCTTCGCCGCGGGTGGCCCGGCAGCGGCTGCCGGTCCGGCCGCAGCTGCCGCACCGATGGTCAACACGGTGGGAGTCAGCACGGCTGCCGCCAGCAACGAGCGCCGAGTCACCCGGGGCGAGGCCGTCTCGGTCACCAGGAGGCCAGCCGACTGCAGGTCGCTCAGCGCCCGCTCCACCTGGTCCGCCGTGACCTGCTCGCCCAGCTCCCGGGAGACCGCCAGAGCCAACGCGTCGAGGGAGCTGTCTCCGTCAGCGAGCCGCCAGGTGGTCGAGGCGATCGGGTCGAGCAGATGGACCTGTCCACCCTGCTCGTCCAGGAGGGCGGTCCGCTGCCCCATCTGCCGCACCCGGAGCAGGTCGCGTCGAGCGCGTGGGCCCATGAGATCCTCCGACCAAAGATGTCGCCCGAGTGCTGGCCAACGCTACCAGGGCAGCCCCGTCTGCGTCAGGGTTTCATCGGCCATGATCTGGCGGGTCTGCTCGTCGAACGTCGGCGTGAGCTCGCCGTCCTGAGCCGGTCCGCGGACGGCCGCGGCGGCGGCCCCGGCCTTGTCATACCAGGACTCGTCGTCAGGGCCGTCCATGAACAGCTGGCCGTGCGCCACCCCGAGGTCCTGCCACCGGAAGACGTAGGCCGGGCGTGCGCCTGCCGTCGGGTCGGCCGGGGGGCCGGCATGGGCCTGCAGGCGGGCCATGAACTGCTGGTCGAAGTCGCCGCGTCGGGTCTGGACGAACCCGCCGACCGCGTCGAACAGGTCACGTCGCACGGCCAGTGAGCCGAAGAACCGCCCCGCTCCGGCCTCTTCGTGCAGCGTGCCGCCGTAGGTGCTGAGGATCGTGGCGGGCTTGGACCACGCCGCCGTGCGCAGCGCCCGACCGTGCGCGAGCAGGTGATGAGGCAGGTAGACGTCGTCGTCCTCCCAGATGACCAGCGCGTCTGCCTCCGGCCAGCGCGCCCACGCGAGCTCGGCCAGGGCGGCATACTTCCCCGGCAGCGTCGGGTGCCGGCCCGCCTGGCTCACCACGCGCCAGGTCTCTGCCTCCACCGGGCCGAGGTCGCCGAAGTCGTCCAGGACGAGCAGTCTGCGGCGATCCGCCGGATAGTCCTGGCCGACGAAGCAGGCCACCGCGTTCGCCACCAGGTCCCGCCGGTTGTAGGTCGGGCAGATCGCCACCAGGAACGGCAGCTCCCCCTCAGACGCTGACGGGCCAGGCCACTCCCCGCCGCCGTCCGGGGGTGCTGGGAGCGGCACGGCAGCCCCCCGGTCGGCCGGGTCGCGGGAGATCACCGTGAACCCGTTGTTGTGCGTATGGTGCGTGACGACCACCCACTCGGGCCGCTCCCGCAGGAAGTGCCGCAGCGCCGGCAGGAGCCCAGGACCACCGTCCTCGCCGCGCTCGCCGAAGGTCGACGTGTCGTGCATCGCGATCCATCTGCGCACCCGGCCCGCGTGACGACGCAGCTCAGCCGAGAGCTGGTCGGCCGTGTGCAGGGTGTCGATGAACAGCAGGTCGGTCTCCTCGATGTCGACGCTGAGCACGTCGGCGATGCACGGCTCCAGGGTGACTCCCGCAGCGCCCGCCAGTGTCTGGAGTCGGTCCAGCGCCGGGTCGTGCACCAGGTCGTAGGTGCGCACCAGGGTGGGCTTGCCCGAGGCCAGCGCCGTCGTCGAGACGCCACCCCGGGTGCCGAACTCGGTGACGTGTGCGCACTGCGCAGCGAGCGCCCGCAGCGTGGGCACGTGGTCGTTGATGTCCGAGGGCTGAGCTGCGGCTGCCTGGTAGGCGCCCTCCAGCCCGCCGCCGACGTCCGGCGAGTCCTGCTCCTCGGTCACCGCGTTCGACGCCACGTGGTCCGGCCACAGGGCCGCTGTCAGGACTCGCTGGAGCTGGTCGTCCGGCAGCGTGTGCGAGAAGTGCTCCACGATCGGAGCGAGGTCCAGCCCCAGCTCTGAGTGTCCGATGAGGTAGTTGCGGAACCGGTCGTCGTAGGTGTTGCGGTAGGTCGGACCCTTGGGCCGCCCGAACCGGTGGTTCCAGCGCAGCCAGGGCAGGCACAGCGTGCGGTGTCCTGCCTGCCGGAACTTCTCGTGGATGTAGCCCTCTTCGCCGCCGAAGCCGGAGAACTCCGGGTTGAAGCCCAGCCACGCCTCCCGGCGGCAGGAGAAGGCCCCCAGGCCTTGCATCGGGATGTCGAACGGCTCCCCCTCCGGGTCGACGCCGCGGGGGTCGACATCCCAGGTGCCCCACATCTGTGAGCGCCACTCCGGCCGGAAGTGGGTGGAGAGCGTGACCAGGTCGTCGGACACCAGTGGCCCCTGCAGCAGGTCCGAAGATTTCGGGTGCTCGGCGTAGTAGGCCTTCAGCCGGCCGATGACTCCCGGCGTGAAGAGGACGTGCGAGTCGCAACACAGGACCGCGTCGCCGGTCGCCTCGCGGAAGACCAGGTCACGCGGCGCTGACGTGCCTTGGACGTCGGTGGAGCGCACATAGCGGGCCGGCGTCCAGTGCTCCACGAAGTCCCTGGTCGTCTCGCAGCCGTAGTTGTCGACGACCACCAGCTCCACATCGGCCAGGTCCTGGTAGAGGCGGAGCGCCTGGATCGTGAACCAGACACCGTCGAAGTCGTCGTAGGTCGCCATCCCCACGGTCAGTGCGGGCACGGCGACGCTCCTTCCGGATGGTGCGGTCGGCTCAGGTGTGGTCGTCGGCGGCCGCGTCGCCGTCGTGGTGCGCGGCTGCGTCCTCGGTCGACCCGTGACCCCCACGACCCGGCACCAGGTGCATCAGGGCCACGACGACCGCGCCGACGACCAGGCCGATCAGCGCCGAGGCCAGGGTGTTGGTCAGCCAGGCCAGCGCCCCGCCGAGGGCGCCCGTCGCCGAGGCCACGGCTTCCTCGGCGTGGTGCACCTGGTCATACAGCCAGGACCAGCCCAGGTCGTCGACCCCGACGAGCAGGATGTGCCCGCCGACCCACAGCATCGCCACGGTGCCGACGATGGCCAGCCAGCGCAGCAGGGTCGGCATGCCGGCCACCAGGCCACGGCCGAGCCGCTGCGCCGCCCCGGAGTCCCGCCCCGCCAGGTGCAGGCCGATGTCGTCCATCTTGACGATGAGCCCGACGACGCCATACACCGCGACCGTGATGACCAGCGCGACGACCACCAGGATGACGGCCCGCGAGACGAACCCCTCGGCCGCCACCTCGTTGAGTGCGATGACCATGATCTCGGCCGAGAGGATGAAGTCGGTCCGGATCGCGCCGGACGACCATCGTGTCCTCCTGCTCCTCACCCTGCGCGACGGCGGGAGCCTCCTCCGCGGCGTCGTGGCCGCTGAGCTTCTCCCAGATCTTCTCCGCGCCCTCGTAGCAGAGGTAGGTGCCGCCGACCATGAGGAGCGGGGTGAGCGCCCACGGCACGAACTGGCTGAGCAGCAGGATGGCCGGGAGGATGAACACCAGCTTGTTGCGGATCGAGCCGATCGCGATCCGTTTGATCATCGGCAGCTCGCGCTCGGGCTTGAACCCGGTGACGTAGCGCGGGGTGACCGCCGTGTCGTCGACCACCACCCCCGCGGCCTTGGCGCTGGCCCGACCTGCGGCCGCCGCGACGTCGTCGACCGAGGCCGCCGCCATCTTGGCCAGCGCGGCGATGTCGTCCAGCAGGGCGACCAGACCGGCGCTCACCGGCGTCCTCCTGGAGCAGGCACGGCGTCGGCGCGGGAGCAGTCGGCGAGAGGCACGCTCACACGATATCGGGCAGAACGCACGAGCCGGCCCCGCCGTGAGGCGGGACCGGCTCGCGTGCGGCTAGCGGGTGCTCAGATCTGAGCGGACTCACCCGTGGCCAGCGCCAGGTTGTTGTGCTGCTTGCGCACGTCCTCCTTGGCGTCGGTCAGCGTGGTGACCAGCTGCGGGTTCAGGGTCGGCTTGAAGTTGGCCCAGGCGTCCCGGAACTTGGTCGCGTTGGCGCCGGTCCAGACCGTGTTGGCCAGGCCCTTGTCGATGTTCGAGCAGACGTTCTCCACGTCGCTGGACGCGGTGCCCAGCGTGGTGAACAGGTTGCGCAGCGTTGCGAGGTCTCCACCAACAGTCATGATGATCCTGCCTTTCCGAGGGTTCTGGTGTCGTGACCGCACCCCCCTTACCCTCGGGTGCGATCTGGCTTCACCCTAGGCAGGCCGTCGCAGCGAAGTAAAGCCCACAGGCGGCACGTGAGTGCCAGATGACCGTTTTGACAGCAACCTGCCAAACGACCACGCAAGGGTCAGCCGGGCCAGATGACCTGGACCCGCTCCACCTGCCCGGCCGTGACGTAGTAGCCGCCTCCGGGGGGCATCGCCTGTCCCAGCATCGAGCGGTTCACCCGGGCCCCGAACATGTCCGGGTCGGCGGCCGTCTGCGGGGCCAGCATGATGCCGCTCCCCGAGCGCTTGAGCAGCATCGACGGCCCGCGGTACATCCCCTGCATCTCGACCGGCGACCCGGCGCCGACCAGCATCGACTCGGTGTCGCGCAGTGACTCGATGAGGCCCTGCAGCAGGTCGGCCAGCCACCCGTCGGCCCCGATGATCTCCACGTCGTCCGCCAGCGCCAGCAGCGGCGTGTCGGCGGACCGCAGCTCCTCGACCAGCGCGGTCACCTCGGCCTGCGTCGAGCCGGCGTCGAACGGGCCGTGCACCCCGGGCCGGCCGGCCAGGTCGCGCAGCGGGCTCACTCGCGGGGTCACCACCAGGACGTTCCAGCCCGCGTCGAGCGCCGCCAGGCCCAGCGTGCGCAGCACCGTCGACCGGCCACTGCGACGGGCACCGCTGACCAGCACCGCCGGGCCGTGCTGCACGGCGTCCAGCCAGCGGACGGCCAGGGTGTCGCCACCGACGGCCACCGGCAGCGAGGTGGGCGGAGCGACGTCGCCCTGCTCGGCACTCTGCCGGATCAGCGCCGCGGCGTCAGCCGCCGACACCCGGGCCGGCAGCACGTCCACGTGGAACGGCCGCTGCGCCGCCGGCAGCGCGGCATACCGCTCCGTCGCCGCCCGGCCGATCGCCTGCAGAGCCGCGACCTGCGCCGTCCCGGACGGGTCCTTCGCCAGCAGCGCCACCTGGGTCTCGCGCAGCCCCTCGGCGCGGAACCCGCGGCCCTCGGTCATCGAGGACGGGACGTTCCTGATCTGCATCCCGATCGCGTTGAAGTCCGACGGGTCGGTCATCTTCAGGATCAGCTTGTCGTCCAGCAGGGTGGCCATCCGGCCAAGGGTCAGGGACCGGTCGCCGGTCATCACGACCCGGATGCCGACGGCCGCGCCCTCCTGCAGGATCTGCTGCCAGGCCTGGACCAGGCGACCGCCGTCGATGGCGTCGTAGGCCTGGAAGAAGCCCTCCCACCGGTCGAAGAGCACCACGACGTAGGGCAGCCGGCCGTCCGCCGGCGCCTGTCGCCGCTGCTCGGCCACGTCGGCGTAGCCCTGCTCGGCCAGCGACTGCTGTCGCGCGCTGATCAGGGTGCGCAGCCGGGTGACCAGGCGGTCCATCCGGTCGGTCTGGTCGCGGGTGACGACAGCCCCCACGTGCGGCAGGGCGACCAGCGGGAGCAGGGCGTTGTTGCCGCAGTCCACGCCATACAGGTGCACATCGGCGGGGCTGAGCTGGCTCGCGACGGCGCCGGCGATGGCACGCAGCACGGTGCTGCGGCCCGAGCGCGGCGCCCCGGCGATGCCCAGGTGGCCCTTGGCCAGGTCGTAGGTGGCCGCGCCCCGGCGCTGTTGTGAGGGGACGTCGACCAGGCCGATCGGCAGGGTGAGCCGGGCACTGGTCGGCGCCGCGTCCGGGAACTCACCCAGCACGTCGTCCAGGGTGACCGCGTCGGGCAGGGCGGGCAGCCAGGGGCTGGGCGGAGCGCTGATGCCGGTGGCGGCGCTGGCCTCGCGGGCTGCCTGCACGAGCAGGGCGAGGTCGGTCAGCGTCGTCGCGTCGTCCCCGGTCTCGGGGGGGCGAGGCGGGGCGGTCCCCAGAGTCGCAAAGGCGACCTCACGCACCCGGACATCGGCCAGCTGACCGGCGCCGCGGGGACGCCCGCCGACCCGGGAGGACTGGAACGGGATCAGGCTGGAGTGTCCGAGCCGGGCATAGGCGCGCCCGGGGGTGGACTTGGCGATCTGGGCCGCGTCCTGGGACTCGATCACGTCGGCGGAGTCCTGCCCGTCGGTCACCCGCAGCGCGATCCGCAGGTTGGTGTTGGACTTGATCTCGGCGCTGACCACTCCGGCTGGGCGCTGCGTGGCCAGGAGCAGGTGCACGCCCAGCGAGCGGCCCCGGCGTGCGATGTCGACCAGCCCGGTGACGAAGTCGGGCAGCTCGGCGACGAGCGCCGCGAACTCGTCGATGACGATGAGCAGCCGCGGCATCGGTTCGTCGTCGGCCGCACGCGTGGCCAGGTAGTCCTCGATGTCCTTGGCGTCGGCGCCGGCCAGCTGGTGCTCGCGGCGGCGCAGCTCGGCGCCGAGCGACTCCAGCGCCCGGCTGGTCAGGTGACCGTCGAGGTCGGTGACCATGCCGACCGTATGCGGCAGGTTGTTGCAGTCCTTGAACGCCGCACCACCCTTGTAGTCGATCAGCACGAAGGTCATCTCGTCCGGCCGGTTGTCGACGGCCAGCGAGGCGATGAGCGTCTGCAGCAGCTCGGACTTGCCCGAGCCGGTGGTGCCGGCGATCAGGCCGTGCGGCCCGTCTCGCACCAGGTCGACCGCGAACACCCCCTCGGCACCCTCGCCGATGACCGCCGTCGTGGTGCGTCCCCTCGCGGCCCAGCGGGTGGCCACGGCGGCCGCCGTCGGGGGGTCGAGGCGGATCACGTCGAGCAGGCGGCTCGAGGACGGGATCGCCGCGGCCGCGTCCTGGGCGCTGACGTCGCGGACCGGCGCCAGCGCGCGGGCGACCCGCTCCGCCCAGGCGGCGCCGACCAGGTCGGGCCGCACGCCGTCCAGCACACCCTGCTCGGTGATCCGCACGCTGGCCAGCGGCTCGTCGGCGTGCACGATCGCCTGGCACTCCTCGGGCAGCAGCCGCTCGTCCTCGTCCAGGCAGAGGAAGGTGATGCCCAGCCCCGGTCCGGCCTGGAGCAGCGGGATCATCCCCGGCAGCAGGCGCAGCCGCCGCGAGCCGTCGAGGACGACCAGCACGGGGTCGAAGCTGGTCGACTGGTTGCTCAGCGAACGCTGCCGCACGGAGTCGCTGCGGACCTCCAGGATGGCCAGCAGCTCACCGATCCGGGCCGCGGTGGTCTCCTCGTCGACGCCGACCTGCGCCAGCTCCGGGTCGCCGTCGTCGGAGCGCAGGTGGGGCAGCCACCGCGCCCAGCGCCAGTCCTCCTCGGCCTCGGGCGCGGTCAGCAGCACCATCCGCAGGTCGACCGGGCTGTGCAACGTGGCGAGCTGCGCGAGCACCCAGCGCACCGACGCCGCCCGCTGCACGCCGCAGACTCCGGTGACGCCGACCTCGGCCAGCGGGACCGTGACCGGCACGTCGGGCGCGGTCCAGACCAGGTCGCCCTCGTGCCGCTCGCGGGCGGGGCTGCTGACCGTGACCGACGACACCTGGTCGGCCGTGCCGATCCGCGCCACCAGCCAGTCCGGGTCGGTCCGGCGCCGCTCCCAGAGCCGCGCCCGTGGTCCGATCGCGGTGATCAGCACCTCGCCGGGATCGGCGAAGTCGCGCCGCCGCGCGCCCCGCTCGTCCTTCAGCGCATCCAGCGCCTGTTCCTGGATCTTGCGCATCCGCGTGACGTACTCGCGGTACTCCGACTCATAGCGCTTCTTGGCCTGCCGCCGACCGCCCATCATGTTGCCGATCGCCATCATCGGCATCAGCGCGCAGATCAGCAGCGACAGGGGGCTGCGGGTGAAGTAGTACATCGCCGGCCCGATCACGAGCGGCATGAGCATCATCGGCCAGGGGAACATCTGCTTCTCCGGGCGCTTGGGCTCGGTCGGCAGGTGGAACTCGGTCTTGCGCGGCGCCGGCCGCATCCGCGGTGGGCGGTTGAAGTCCAGCGTGGCCCCCTGCGGGCTGCGGGACAGCGAGGCGTCCGGACGGGTCGGCACGGTCAGCTCGAGCAGGCAGGGGCCGACGACCAGGGCCTGGCCGGGCTCCCACACCTGTCCGGCCTGCAGCGGCTCGCGGTCCAGGTGCACCAGCGGCATCGCCGTCTCGGGATCGAGCACGCGGGTGCCCGGAGGAAGCTCCTGGTAGGTGCTCTCGCCCTCCTTGCGCCGACGGATCTCGGCGTCGGCAGCCAGCACGATCGGCCCGGGCAGGCGCTGACGCCGCCAGACCGGCTGCTGCTTGACCTCCGCCAGCTCCGGCCGGGGCACGACCTCGACCCGCGCGTCGGGATGCACGCGCAGCTCCAGCGCCACGTCGGGCAGGCCGATCGGCGGCAACCTCACCGAGGCCGCCGGCAGGGTCCCGACGACGTGGTCGCCGGTGGACAGCCGGGTGACCAGCCCGGCCCCCGGTCCTCCGGCCAGCCGCACCTCGACCAGCCCGACCGGCTCGCGGAGTGCAGGCGGCACCGGCTGGCCGAGCCCGACGACCGACCCATGACGGATGGCGCTGCCGGCCAGCGGCACGTCAGCCGGCAGCCGGTCGCCACCGAGGAACAGCGCCGGCGTCGCGGTCACGGCGGCGGGCTGCTCACCCTGCTGTGTGGTCCGGGAGGTGAGGACGGCCAGCGACGCGGTGGCCCCCGGGCCGGGCGTGCGTCCGACCTCGCTGTATGGCGCAGCCGCGGCCGGTCGTGCCGCCGCCGGGCCGGCCACGTGAGGAGTGGCTCCCGCGGTGACCGAACCGACGTGCTCGGCCAGCGCCGCTGCGAGGTCGCCGACCGAGGCGTCGTCCTCGGCGTCCACGGCGATGTCGCTGGCGCGAGCCGGCGCGCCGGCGACGACCGTGAGCAGCAGTCGCACCTAGGAGATCGCCTTGTCTCCGGGGAGAGCGTGCTGCACCAGTGCCGTGGTCTCGGGCTCCCACGGCTGGTCGCCGAGGGCCTCACGCATCTGGTCGACCACCGCGGCGGCCCCGCCGGGACCGCGGTCGCCGAGCCGGACCAGGTCACGCCACAGGGCCTGGGCAGTCGGCACCAGCGTCAGACCCAACCGGAGCGTGCGCTCGGCAGCACCGAGGTCACCTGCCGCGTGGTGCCGGCCGGAAGCAGACCGCGCCATGGCGGTCGCGAGCATCCGCGAGTCGCGGGCGGCACGGTGCCAGGCCAGCCAGCTGTAGCGGCCGGCGGGCGTGGCGGAGAATGCCTGGCCCCGGCCCACGGCCAGTGCCGAGGTCACCTCGTGCGGGTCCTCGACGTCGGCGTGGGTGACCAGCTCGGCCCAGTCGACGTGCACTGCCGGCCCGAGCTGCCAGCGCGCTCCCGGCAGTGGTCGCAGCAGCGGCTCCCCCTGCTCGTCGGCGCCGAGCCACTGCTGGGCAGCGGCCAGCGTGGCGTCGACCACGTCGTCATCGACCCCGCGGGGCCACAGACCCACGCGCAGGACCGACTCGTGCACGCCGTCGGGGTGCAGCGCCACCATCGCCACCAGCTCGGTGAGCAACGGCAGACGGCTGGCCGTGAGCTGACCGCGAGCCTGCACCTCCACCGGCCCCAGCAGCAGGACCTGGGCGAGTGACTCCCCGGCGGGCATCCGCGGCCTGCGCCGCGCCCCGGCGTCCGGCGCGGCGACCAGGTGGCCCACGCGAGAGCTCTCGGGCAGCCCGGAGAGCACCCCGGCAGGTGAGCCGACGGCTGCATCGGCTGCCCGCTCGCCTGCCTCGTCGCTGGCCTCGCGCAGCAGGGTGCGGATCGAGGCGATGCCCTCGTGGCTGAGCCGGCGGGCGATGCCGGACAGGCCGAGCGCGCCGAGGTCGATCGAGCCACCGGCGTCGGTGACGAACCGCCAGCGAGCCGCCAGGGTGTTGCCCACGCACACCGTGGTCAGGACCGAGCGCCCTTCGGCGGTGAGCTGGGCCAGCAGCTCGGCCTGGGCGTCGGTCGGCGGCCCGGACAGGATGAGCACTCGGGGCCGCAACGGCCCGGTATGACCGGCGGAGCGGCCGGCGAGCACGCCGTCGACCCGCAGCTGGCGCAGCAGCGACCGGGCCGACTCCGCGGTCCGCTTCGCGTCGGCGATGGCCTCCTCCAGGCTGTCCACGTGGTGGATCCGGGACGGCGCGATCTGGGTGAGGTCGTCCCCGAAGCCGACCATGGTCACCTCCACCGCGTCGCTCCACGGGTGGGTCACCAGGTCGACCGCCATACTCAGGGCCACGTCGCGGCTCACCTCGCCGTTGCCGCCGATGCTGACCAGACCGGGCGCGTACTCCAGGTCGACGAGCAGGTCGAAGCCGTGCGACTCGGCGATGCAGACCAGCGCCGGCCACGGTGCCGGGGCGCTGGGCCGCAGCCCCTCGAGCTCACTGCGCAGCACGGTCCAGGACCGGCCACCGTCGGCGACCTGCCACGGTGACGGCGGCGTCTCGGGGGTTCCGGCTACGTGCACGATGACCTTGTCGTCGTTGACATAGACCGCGACGGCGTCCGGCAGGTCCAGGCCCTGGGAGCGACGTCCCTGGCTGAGCACGCGCAGCGCGCGGTCGAGCAGGTCGGCCCGGCCCGGGTTGGCGGCCAGGCGCAGTGCCTCGTCGTCGCCGTCGGGGGTGCCGAAGGCGCCGCGCCGGGTGCTCAGGGCGAGCAGCACGCCCGCCAGCACCATGCCACCGCCGGCGAGGGCCTCGCCGAGGTCGTCGCTGCGCTCCCCCGCGTCGGTCGCCGCGCTCGGTGAGTCCTCGTCGGCCGGGGTGTCCTGCCCCGTGGCCGACTGACCGCTGACGCTGACGCTGCCGCGCAGCCCGGACAGACCCTCGCCCACGGTGTCGGTGCCCCTGACCACCCTGTCCTGCAGGACCGACGGAGCCAGCCCCACGCGCATCGCCTCGACGTCCGCGCCGCGGGCGTCGGCGGGCAGCACCAGCTGCCAGCCGGGGTGGATCAGGTCGGCGTCGACCAGCCGTCGCCCGTCGGGCTGGAGCCGGTCGCGGTTGAGCTCGAAGATCTCCTTGTAGCGGTAGGGATCGCCGAGGGTGCGCTCGGCGATGTCCCACAGGCAGTCATAGTTGCGGCCCTCAGGTGGCTTGACCTCGTAGAACTTCAGGGCCGGCGCATCGGCACTGGTGCCGGCCCGGCCCGCGGCCTGGCCGGCGATCCCGCCCAGCGTCTCGGCAGCGTCTGCGCCGGGCCCTGCGGTCTGACCATCCATCCTGATCTGCACCTGCCCGGGGGTGCCGCGCAGCTCCTGGGCGTCCAGCGCCCGGGCGCTGACCACGCGGGTCTCCGGCGGTGCTCCTGCGGTCGGGGCGTTGCCGGTCAGCGTCGCCGTGCCGGCGAGCAGCAGCACGCCGGCGATGAGCCGCCGGGCGACCACCTGGGTGCCACCGCCGAGCGGGACCAGACCGGGCATCCGCCCAGCCCTGACCGCGCGGAGCTCGGTGAGCAGGCAGATCATGAAGTGCGCCCAGACGATCCAGACCAGCACGGCGATGACCTTGATCAGCGTCGAGGCGGTCAGGTCGGCCTGCAGCCAGGACCCGTCAGGCATCGAGGTGGGTAGCGGGTTGCCGACGAACGCGATCAGCAGCCAGGGCACCCCCACCACCAGAGCGAGCAGGCCCGCCCCGGCGAGCAGCGCCTTGCCGACCTGTCGCTCCTGCTCCTGCTCGGGACGGGGCAACGTGTCGGCGCCGCGAGGCTCGAACCCGGTCTGTGTGGTGCTCATCTGTTCATCCCCTTGCTCACGGCACGACGACCGCTTGGACCTCGTTGACTCCGATGTTCCAGTAGGAGCCCTTCCAGAACGCGTTGAACAGCTCCCAGCCACCGCCGGGACGGCGCACATGGACGACCCAGTGGGTGTGCACCTCCGCGGCGTACACGTCGTTGGGCAGGTCCAGGCTGGAGCGCTTGTAGGTGTACCAGCAGCCCTGCGGGTGGTCCTTCTTGGTCTCGCCCGGCTCGGCCTGGTAGCCGATGTCGTCACAGGTGACGACCGGCCCCGGGCGGCCCTCGGGCAGCACCTTCATCCGGTCGATCTGGGCCCGCATCTCGATGTCGATCACCGGGACCCGGACGGTGAGCTGGCTGGCCCCGAAGTTGAAGAACGAAACCTCGTTGTTGACCAGCGGCAACGCATCGGGAGAGACACCGAGGACCGGCATCGGGATGACGTCGTCCTCGTTGTAGCGCTCGACCACCTTCTGCTGGTTGTCGGTCAGCGTCGTGATGACGTACTCGGGCCGCTTGTAACGGACCAGCTCGGTGGTGATGTTGACCTTGTCCGGGTCGACCTCGAAGGTGACCGGGTCGATGCCCTCGAGGCACTTGTTCCAGTACCAGACGTAGCCGTCGTCGTTGACCAGTCGAAGGCCGTCGAGCTCGCGCTGGGTCAGCCGGCTGTCCCAGCACTCGGGCAGCGGGTCGCCCGCGAGCAGCTCCTTGATGGTCAGCAGCACCGTGCCGCCGCCGAGCTTGACGCACCGTCCGCCGAGGTAGCCGGGGGTCGAGACCAGGTAGCAGCTGTTGTTGCCCTCCCGGTAGGTCCCCCGCGCGTCTCCCCCGCCGCGGACGCCGTCGTCGGCCATCGCCTGCGGCAGCACCGCGGCGCCGACCAGCAGCACACCGGCCAGCACCGCCCCCAGCCGACGCCGACGCGCGCGTGTCCTGTTCACCATGGTGTTCCCTCCACATCAACCGTTTCACAGTTCGTCGTCCCTGCAAAGACCGCGTCGACGCGGTCCTCCATGGTCACCTCGAAGACCAGCGTGCGCTGCCGGCGGACCATCCCGGGCTCTCCGGTGGCGGGGTCCGCGGCATACCCGGAGACGAGCACGCACGCCTCGACCGTGGTCGGGTCTCCCTCACCGGTGACCGACAGCACGGTCAGCGGCAGCGGGCCGGGGAAGTCCCACCCCAGGTCCGGCTCCAGCACCTCTCGTGCCGCGGCGGCGCCGTCGTCGGTCATCAGGGCCAGGAAGTCCGGCCGCTCCGGGTCGCTGTCACTGGCCGCGCGGGCATACTCCTGCGCCCACTGCTGGACCACCAGGGCACTGGGGTCCTGGCTGTAGTCCGGCGTGCTGACCTCCTCGCCGGGTGGGGGCGGCGGCACCTCGGTGCCGGTCGGTGAGCCCGGGGGCATCGTCGCCGAGCCCTGCAAGGTCCCGCCCGTCACCGTCGAGGTGACCCGGGGCGGTGCGGTCGCGGCCGTGCTGTCGCTGGCTGGCGTGGTGGGACCGACGGGGGCCACCGGGCCGGGGTCGGGCGAGCCGCACGCCGTGAGCACCAGGGCCAGCGCAGCGGCGCCGGCCGTCAGGCTGGTCTGGACAGGGGAGGGCAGGGGTAGGGCGGCGGCGTGGCGGCGTCGGCTCATGGCAGGTCACCTGGGTCGGTCGGGGCTACGGGGTCGATCTCGGCCATCCGGGCCTCGGCTCGGCCGTCGCCGGAGGCGTCGAGGGTGGAGACCCCGACGATGCCGAGCAGGCTCGCCGGGATCGAGATGTCGACGTGGGTGACGACCACGAACGGTCGCGCGCTGCCCTCGCTGGCCTGCTCGATCCGCACCAGGTCGCAGGAGCGCACCTGGGGCAGCCCACGGACGCGGGAGCAGTAGTCCTCGACCAGACCCGGGACCTCCTCCGGCACCAGCTCGAGCTCACCGGCCTCGTTCTGCCGGATCGCCTGGACGCCGGCCCGGGAGGCCTCCTCGGCGAAGGCCACGGCCTGGCCTCGTGCGTTGAGCTGTCGGCTGGCGTCGATGACCAGCCCCCCGAGCAGGAACAGCACCAGGGCGATGATCGGGATCGCCGGCGCGATCGAGCCGCGGTCAGCCGCCATACCGAGCTGCGCGGGCCTCACGGGTCCACCCCCCGGTGCAGGTCGATGACACTGCTGAACTGCGAGGTCGGCGAGAGAGTGCCAGGAGCACCCGGCAGCCCGATGCCGGACAGCGAGTAGGTGCAGGTCACCGACACGGTCAGGGTCTGTCCCGGCTCGAAGCGGCCATCGATGCTCACGTCGGCGGAGGACTGGCAGGCCGGCACCCCGGCGGTGGCGTCGTCCACGGCCACCTCGGCGGCCCGGTAGGCGTCGTCCATCGAGCGCGCCTGGGTCGCCACCCGGGCGGCGTCGCGAGCGCCGGCCTCGAGGTGGCCGTTGGCCCAGGCGATCTTGCCGTAGGCGAAGACCAGGGCGAAGATCATCAGCACGACCGGGGCGAGGATGGCGAACTCCAGCGCGATCGACCCGCGCTCGGCGCCGGGTGCGCGGGGGTGCCGACGGTCAGCTGCCATGGTCCCGCCCTCCTCTCTCGTGCTCTCGTCCGGTGCCCTGCTCCATCCGCCACGCCCCTGTCAGGGCCGCAAGCGGTCCTCCGGCTCGCGGAACCGCTCGACCGTGCCGGAGGACTCGGCCGTCGTGGTCATCTCGACCCACGGGACCAGCGACTGGACCCGGCCGGTCACCTGGACACTGACCCGACCCTGCGCGTCGTCGTAGGCGCTCTCGACGCTCGTCTCGAGCAGTCCGGGCCCGCCCACCGTGCCGGCGAAGTTCAGGACATAGCTCTCGGCACCGGCCCGCAGCCGGACGTAGTCCTCCTGCGTCTCGGCCAGCCGCAGCTGCGACACGCCCTCCCTGGCAGCCTGCACCGCCACGGTGCGCCCGTAGAAGTAGAGACCGGCCTGGATGGTGAAGAAGATCAGCAGGAGGAAGACCGGCGCAATGATCGCCAGCTCCAGGGACGAGGCACCGCGATCACGCTCACGGCGCAGTCGCATGACTAGCAGTTGCTGCCGACCGGCTGGTCGACGCAGGCCGTGACGTCGTCGGCCTTGCTCGACACGGCGTTGTAGACGGCCGTGCCGATCAGCGTCGCGGCGACCACGACGACCGCCGCGATCAGTGCCCACTCCAGGGCCGACGCGCCGCGCTCCCGGGACTCGGACAGGGCGGCGCGGATCTTGGCCAGCCAGAGGCTCTTGGTGATGTTCATGTGTTCTCCCCTCACACGTGCGGCGCAGATGCCGCACAGTTCGTTGTCGATGGTGCCACAGACATCGACGCGACGACAAAGTCGTCGGTTCCCTGATCAGACGGCGAAGAGCTGGGTGACGGCCGGATAGCCGAGGTAGATCAGGAACGCCACGACGATCATCAGCTGGGCCACGAGCATCGACTGGGACTTCTCCCCCTCGGCGCCCTCGGCCTCGGTCAGCTGCTTGCGCCGCATCGTCGCGGCACGCGCCGAGAGCGACTGCCGGATCTTGGCCCCGTCGTCCGCGGCGAGCACCAGCGCCGCCGACAGCGACTCCAGCTCCTCGAGCCCGATCTCGCCGCCCAGGTCGCCGAGCGCCTCCCAGGGGGTGGTGCCGAACAGGCGCGCGTTGGCCAGGGTCTGGCGGATCCGCACCAGCGACCAGTGGTCGCTGACCGAGGAGGCGGTCAGCAGGGCCTCGGGCAGCCCGCGTCCGCCGGCCAGGTTCATCGCGACCAGGTCGAGGAAGATCCCGACGGTGCGCCGGAACTCCTTGCGCCGGCTCTCGGCCTCGCTGCGCAGGGTGAGGTCCGGCAGCAGGAAGCCGAACAGGCCGAGCACCAGGGCCACGGCGAGCGGGACGGTGGTCGGCAGCTCGATGCCGGACAGCCGCATCCCCGTCCACAGCACGGGGGCCAGGACCAGCAGCAGCAGGCCGGTGACGATCTTGGTCGCCAGCATCGCGCCGACCGTGCGGTTGAGGATGGCCAGGTCGGTGCGCTGGCGGTCCAGGCGCCAGCCGCGCTGGGCGGCGACGACCTCGAGGCGGTCGGCGAGCCCGTTCATCACCCCGCGGGTACGGCTGCTCATCTGGGTGAACGAGGAGTCGTAGTCGCTGGCCGTGTGAGTCTGCATCGAGCGGCTGCCCGCGTCGATCCGGGCGACCAGGGTCGCCACACCGGGCCGCGGCCGCATCAGGATGCGGGCCAGCAGATAGACCCCGAGGCCGAACAGTGCGCCCGTGAGCAGGGGCCAGATCATCGGGCCGGCTCCTGCTCGACGAAGGCGCGGCGCTCGCGCAGGGACTCGTCGACCACGAGGAACCGGCTCAGCTTCTCCGGTGTCGCCAGCCGGCGCAGCCAGAGCAGGCCGGCGCACAGGATGAGGCCGACGACGACCAGCACCAGCTGCCCTTCCAGGCTCTGGTAGGGCAGCACGTAGGCCTGGTTGAACAGCGCCAGCATCGCCATGATGCCGATGACGATGAGCAGCACGATGCGCACCGAGCGGCGGATCGACCGGCGGGAGGCCTCGATCCGGCGGCGCATGTCGAGCTCCTCCCGGGTCGAGCTGGCCAGGGCGGTCAGCACGTCGCGCAGGCCGGGGCCGCGCAGCCGGGCGTTGAGCACCAGGGCCGAGCAGATGACGTCGGCGCTGGGGTCGTCCAGGTCCTGGGCGAAGCGCACGAGAGCGTCGGGCAGCGGCTCACGGATGCGCAGCCGGTCCACCAGGAGGTTCAGCGAGGAGCGGATGGCCGGCCCGGCGTTGACCGCCGTGGCCGGGATGGCCTGCTCCAGACCGACGGCTCCGGCGATCGTGTCGCGCAGTGACTCGGTCCAGCCGGCCAGGGCCTCGAGCTTGGCGATGCCGAGCTTCTCGGCCCGTCCGTCGCCGGCGACCCGGTCCCAGAACGCGGCCAGCAGGCCCAGCCAGGCTGCCGCCACCGGCCAGGTGGTCAGCCACCAGACGAGCAGGAAGACGACGATCCCGACGCCGAGCCGCACCGCGCCAGTGCGGGCGCCGGCCCGGCCGCCGAAGCGGGGCGGCTTGCTCAGGTCGCGCTCGGGGACGCCGACGATGGCGAGCACCCCGACATACAGGCCGATGCCGACGAGCGCGCCGCACAGCAGCGGCACGACGAGGCTGGTCAGGTCACCCATGGGAGGTCAGCGCCCGCCGTCAGGCCCACGTCGCGGTCATCCGCGGCGTGTAGCCATAGGGGACCAGGTCCTCGATGCAGGCGATGGGAGCCTTGGCCCGGGCCTGCCCGTCGCCGGCCAGGGCGAACACCTCCGAGGAGAGCACCCGGCCGTCGACGCCGGTGACCTCGCGGATCGACTCGACCGCGCGGGTCATGCTGCCGCCGCTGGCGTGGGTGTTGCGCTTGCGCAGGAAGACCACGAAGTTGATCGAGCCGGCGATGAGCATGTGCGTCGCCTCGACCGGGAGGTTCTCCTCGGCCTGCAGCGCGTAGGTGGAGATGCGGTTGAACACCTCCATCGAGGAGTTGGCGTGGATCGTCGACAGCGACCCGTCGTTGCCCTGGCTCATCGCGTTGAGCATGGTGACGATCTCATCGCCGAGGACCTCGCCCACGATCACCCGGCTGGGGTTCATCCGCAGGCTGCGCCGGACGAGCTCGGCCATGGTGACCATGCCCATCCCCTCGGAGTTGGGCAGCCGCTCCTCGAACGCCACGACGTTGGGGTGCTGCTCCTCGAACTTGTCCAGGCCCAGCTCCAGCGCACGCTCGACGGTGACCAGGCGTTCGCTGGTCGGGATCTCCCCTGCGAGGGCGCGGAGCATCGTGGTCTTGCCCGAGTTGGTGGCCCCGGCGATCATGATGTTCTTGCGCGCCGCGACGGCAGCCTTGAGGAAGGTGGCGACCTCCTCGGTCATCGTGCCGGTGCCGACCAGGTCGTCCAGCGCCACCTGACCCAGGCGCGCGCGCCGGATCGACAGCGAGGGCCGCTGGCAGACCCCCATCACGGCGGAGAGCCGCGAGCCGTCCGGCAGCCGCAGGTCGAGCTGGGGGTTGGCGGAGTCGAACGGGCGCGAGGTCAGGCCGACGTTGGCGGCCAGGATCTGGATCAGCTCGATCAGCTCCTCGTCGGAGTCGGCGACCGGTGGCGCCATCTCCTCCCGGCCGTCGGCATAGCCGACGAAGACCTTGTCGCAGCCGTTGATGTCGACGTTCTCGACGTCCTTGTCCTCCAGCAGCGGCTGGAGCCGGCCCACGCCGAACAGGGCGGCGTGGATCGCCGCGGCGATCCGCTCCTCGTCCTCGGCCGAGGGAGGCACCCGGCCCTCGCTGATCTGCAGGGCGGCGTTGTCCTCGAGCACCTGGACGATGAGCGAGCGGGCGAAGTGACGCTCGTCCTCGCTCGTCATCGGCGGCCGGCCGGCGACCTCGTCCCGGCGGCGCTGCTGGTTGAGGCGGTCGGCGACCTGGGCCCGCAGCTGGCGGACCAGGGTGTTGGCGGCCGCCAGCTCGTTGGTGGTCGCGCCACGGGGCACGACGTAGCCGGGCGTGCTCATCGGAACAACCTCCTGCGCCGGGGACGGGCGTCCGGCGCCGTCTCGTCCTGCTCGTCGTCGGCGACAGCCGGGTCGACCTCGACCGTCTGCTCGGTGGGGTCCTCGAGGGACTGCTCGAGGGGCTGCTCAAGCGGTGCGGCCAGGGTCGGGCCCGCCGCCGTGACCAGGCGCTCGACCAGGCTGCGCCCGGAGCGCACCAGCATCGTGCGCTCGGGCCGCGAGACAGGCTCGCCGTGGAACATCCGCACGGCACGGGAGTCCAGCGCCACCTGGCCGAAGTCGTGCAGGCTGCCGATCTCGGCGGCGATCGTGCCGACCGCCGACGACGCCTCCGGCTGCCCCTGCACGGTCTCCACGCACACCATTCCCAACGTGGGTGCGTCAGCCCCCAGCGTGTTGAACGTCTCGGCCAGCGAGGCGGCTCGGCGTCGCATGTGGACCACGCTGCTGGCCTCGGCGCGCACGACGCCGATCGCCAGGTCGGAGTGCTGCACCAGGGACAGCTGGCCGGCGCGGGAGGTCAGCTGCCCTGCGTCGATGACGACATCCATCCCCGGCAGCGCGTGGAACGCCCGGGCCAGGATCGGCCACAGCGCCACGCCGGCGTCGGCCTGCTCGGGGTTCTCGACGCCGACCAGCACTCGCTGGCCACCGAGGGCCACCTGGCTGTGGTCGAGGACGACGTTCGCAGCCAGCCCGTGCCGGGCCAGCGGGAGCAGCGAGAGCAGCCCGGGGTTGCGGGTCAGCGCAGTGCCGTTCGGTGAGGTGAGCCGCAGCCCGACGTCACCGCCGTTGCCGTCGGCGTCGACCAGCAGCGTCGGCCGTGGCCACAGGGCCGCGACCAGCATCGCCGTGCTGGTGACCCCCGGGGCGCCCTTGGCGCTGAAGAAGGAGATGAGCGCCATCGGTCAGGGCGTCTTGTCCAGCGCCGGCGCCACGTCGTCCGGCAGCGTGGTGACGGCCACGAGACCGCTGGCGGACAGCGCGACCACGTTGGCCACCTCGGCGTCAGGCACCAGCACGGTCATGTCGAGCGTGGAGGAGTTCTCCGAGGAGGACACCTGGACGACGCGGACGGCCGGCACCAGGGTCGCCGCGACCGGAGCCTCGCCGCTGCCCTGGGTCACCGAGTACAGCGCGACGACATCACCCTGCTCGATCGGCTGGGAAGGTCGCAGCTCCGGCGCCACGGACACGCCGACCAGCTGGCCCCCTGCCGGCACGAAGTCGACCTCGCTGAACATCGTGTTGATGACGATGGTCCCGGCCGGGATGCGCGAGGTGGCGTAGGCGCCGTTGAACTGCTGGATGGACGACGCGGACACCGTCTGGCCGCCGTCGTGCGCCACGCGGGCCACGGTGAAGTCCTCGATCGTCACCTGGGTCCCCGGGCTGATGTCGCGGCTGGCGACCAGCACCTCGACGCGGTCGCCGGAGCGGTAGGCGATGAGGGCACTACCCAGCGCTCCGAGCATCACCAGCAGGATCGCCAGAGCGGCCAGCGCCGGGCGCCGGTCGCTCGTGCGGGTCGGCAGCCGGGACGATGCCTGCTGCCCCGTCATACGTGCCATGGGTCTGCACTCCCCCTCCGACCGTGCGGCCGGATCGTCGTCGAGCTGGTCGATGGCCCACGCCCCCGTCGGCGTCGGCATGGCCGCGGCGCGAGATCGGCGGCGGACCTCCGTCAGGGTATCCGCGCCGTCCGGCCCGACCAAAAGTCCCCACCCCCGGCCCCCCCGTGACGCAACTGCACCCGAGGGGCGGCATCGACCGGCGTGTCACCGGCCCTGGGGTGCAACTGCGACGGAAAGGGCGGGAAAGGGCGCCAGGCCGCCTCCGTGCCGCCTCCGTGACGCAACTGCACCCGAGGGGCGGCATCGACCGGCGTGTCACCGGCCCTGGGGTGCAACTGCGACGGAAAGGGCGGGCAAGGCGCCCCGGCGGCCCCTCCGTGACGCAACTGCACCCGAGGGGCGGCATCGACCGGCGTGTCACCGGCCCTGGGGTGCAACTGCGACGGAAAGGGGCGCGCCGCGGGTCGGGGTGGCGGCGGCGGGTGGCGGCGGAGGGGGTGGCGGAGTGGGTGGGCGGGTGGCGGAGGGGGCGGTGGGCAGGTGGCGGGTATGGCGCGTGCGCTCCCCTCCGTCGGGGCGGAGTTAGAGCACCTCGGGGGTGGCGCCGGTGCTGCTGGCCATTGCCTTGCCGGCCGCCGCCCAGGCACGCATGCCGCCGTCGACGTTGACCACGTCGAAGCCCTGCTGCGTCAGCCACTGCACGGCACGGCCCGAGCGGCCGCCGCTGCGGCAGATCACCGCCACCGGACCGTCGCTCTCGGGAATCTCCCCCAGCCGGGCGGGCACGTCGCCGAGGGGCACGTGGACGGCCTGGGGCGCGTGGCCGGCAACCCATTCCTCGCCCTCTCGGACGTCGAGCACGGTGGCATCGTCGGGCAGCTGGTCGACGGTGACGGTGGGGACGTGGCTGTGCGGTGTCATGGCTCCATCGTGCCATCGCCTCGCAGCAGGCCCGCCACGATCGGTCTGTCTAACGCTGTCTAGCACCTGTGCGAGAGTGGGCCAGATGAGCGCAGAACTCCTTCGCCTGGTGCCGCTGGGCACCCGCGTCGTCGTGCGCTTTCTGATCGAGGAGGGCGAGCGCGCCACCGACGTCGTCGGGCCACTGCTGGAACGCGACGACGACCTCGACACCGTCACCGTGGACTCCCGCCGCGGACCAGTCGTGGTGGAGCTCGCCCAGGTCGTCCTGGCCAAGCCGGTCCCCCCGGCGCCGGCACCTCGCCCGCGGCGGCCTCAGCTCACTTGAGCAGGCGCGACAGCCGCCGGTCCGCCAGTGGCTTGCCGCCGGTCTGACAGGTCGCGCAGTACTGCAGCGAGGTGTCGGCAAAGCTCACCTCGCGCACCGTGTCACCGCAGACGGGGCACAGCTGGCCGGTCCGGCCATGGACCGCCATCCCCGCGCGCTTGGCGTCCTTGAGCTCGGCCGCCGGCTTGCCGCTGGCCGCGGCGACCGCTCCCTGCAGGACCGAGCGCAGCGCGGCATACAGGACGTCGACCTGCTCGGTGGGCAGCGCCGAGGCCAGGGCGAACGGCGACATCCGCGCGGCGTGCAGGATCTCGTCGCTGTAGGCGTTGCCCACCCCCGCGATGATCCGCTGGTCGCGCAGCAGCCCCTTGATCTGGGTCCGCCGGCCCTCGAGGATGCCCCCGAACACCTCACGGGTGAACGCCTCGGCGAGCGGGTCGGGGCCGAGCGAGACGATGCCGGGGACCTCCTGCGGCGAGGCGACGACGTAGGCGGCCAGGCCCTTCTTGGTGCCCGCCTCGGTGAGGTCGAAGCCCGAGCCGTCGTCGAAGCGGACCCGCAGCGC
Organism: uncultured Actinomycetota bacterium; assembly: GCA_963781115.1. GTDB lineage: Bacteria > Actinomycetota > Actinomycetes > Actinomycetales > Dermatophilaceae > Ornithinicoccus. The sequence continues at coordinate 40,820 of CAWADV010000003.1, read as the reverse complement.
GATGGGCGACTTGCCCGGGCGCACGCGGGTGGCCGGCATCTGCTCGCTGAACCGCAGCCACCCGGCCCGGGCCAGGTGGAAGATCAGGTGCGTGCCGTCGATGTCGAGGTCGACGAACTTGCCGTGGCGCGACGCGGAGTCGACCGGCCGTCCGAGCAGGCTGTCGGGGGGCGGCGCGTAGGTCTTCAGGACCGCGATCGAGCCGAGCTCGACGTCGGTGACCACCAGGCCGTCCAGCCGCTGGCCGAGGAAGTCGACCAGCGCCTGCACTTCGGGCAGCTCAGGCACGCCCCGACCGGGCCCGTGCGGTGGAGATCAGCCGGTGCAACGAGTCGCCTTCGGTGGCGCGGACCATGGGCACGCCGTTGTAGCGCTTGCCGAGCAGCTCGTCGGTGGCGACGGGGAAGCCGTGGGAGAGCACCTGCTGGGCCGGCGTCAGCTGGCGGATCGCCACGCAGTCGACGGCCTCGGGATGCTGGGCGGCGAACTCGCCGTAGATCATCGGGTCGTGCTGACCGTCGTCCCCCACCAGCACCCAGCGAAAGGTCGGGAACTCGCGCAGCAGCCGGTGCAGCTGGTCCTTCTTGTGCTGTTGCCCGCTGCGGAACCAGCCGGTGTTGGTCGGTCCCCAGTCGGTGAGCAGCAGGGGGCCGGCCGGATAGCCGTTGCGGCGCAGGAACCGGGTCAGCGTCGGTGCGGTGTTCCACGCCCCGGTCGACAGGTAGAAGATCGGCGTGCCGGGATGCTCGGCGATCAGCGCGTCGTAGAGCCGGGCCATGCCGGGGACGACCTCGCGCGCCTGCTCGGAGCGGACGAAGGTGTTGAGCCCGGCGATGAGGATGCGGGGCAGGTGGGTGACCATGACGGTGTCGTCGATGTCGCTGACGATGCCGGCGCCGGCTGCCTCGTCGATGATGCTGACGGCGGCGGTCACCCGGTCGCCGCTGGCCGCGGTGAGCACGACCTCCTGCCAGCCCGGCTCGAGCCCATGGCCGGCGACCTCGATGTCGATGTAGCCACCGCGGTCCGTGCTGGCCTGGACGGTGACCGCTCCCAGCTCGATGGTGACCGGGGAGTCCATGGCGGGGGCGGTGATGAACGAGCGCCAGCCGCGCTGGGTCAGGAAGGCCTCGTCCAGCTCCTGCTCGCTGGCGCCGGCGTCGGCTCCTGCCTCGGTGCCCGCGGCGCGGTCACGGGTGAGCAGCACCCGGGCCATGATCCGGGCCTGGCGGCCGGTGCCGTAGCCGGTGAACCCGATCACCCGCTCGTGCCAGCCACGCCGTCGGAGCACTGCGTTGACCCGGCCGTAGACCGTGTCCTCGATCAGCGCGGCGATGTGCGGGCGAGCCATGCGACCACACTAGTGGCGCGCTGAGGTCAGTCCCAGGGGTGCCAGCGCACACTCAGACAGGTCACGCAGCCCTCCAGCTTCTCGAACTCCGAGATCGGCACGACGGTCACCGCGAGCCCCCGCTCGGTGAGCAAGGTGGCCGTGCGCGGCGCCGAGTCGGACAGCAGCACCTGCGAGTCGTCGAGCACGACCACGTGCGCGCCGGCTTCCTCGGGCACACCGAGGAACCCCGGCCAGCGACCCGGCTCGTCGACCAGCGGGCCGAAGCCGATGACCGTGCCGTCGGGCAGCGCGGTGACCTGGCTCTTCAGGTGCAGGGTCGAGCTGATCGGCACGGGTATGACGCGGATCCCGACATCGGCCAGGGTGCGCCGCAGCGCCTCGGCCCCGGCTGCGGTCGTGCGTCCGCCGATGCCGACGTAGGCCGTGCTGCCCACCTTGAGCACGTCGCCGCCGTCGAGCCAGACGTCCTGTCCCTCGATGTGGTCCGGCAGCTCCACCATGTGCAGTCCCCAGTCGAACGCCGACTCACGGACCGCCTCGACCTCGGGGCGTCGCTGGGGGGCGCCGGGCCGGGTGACCACGGCCAGCGGGCCGGCGACGACCAGGGTGTCCTCGACGAACACGCTGTCGGGCAGGTCGGGGGCCGGCGGGACCTCGTGGGTGACGAAGCCGGCCCGCTCCAGCACCGCGACATACCCAGCCCACTGCAGGTGAGCCAGCTCGACGTCCACCTCGCGGCGTTGCTGGTGCGTCAGCAGCCCCTCGGCGAGCCGGTCACTCGGCCGCCGGACCAGCGCCCGCCGGAGCGGGCCGGGAGGTCGGGTCACCGCTGCGCGCGGTCGCCCCGTTGGACGACGCTCGTGCTGGCTGCCGGCCGGGCGTCGGCGTCCGCGTCGGCCGCCGCACCGGGTGCCCGATCGTCAGCGGCCTGGTCACCGGACTTCTTGCCCGTGCCCTTGGCGTCGGTCGGGCCCGCCTGCGTGGACTCGGTCTTGCCGTCGTCCTCGCCAGCGGTGCGGGAGACCACCGTGGCGGCGGCCTCGACCGACTTCTCCGCCTTGGCCTTGGCCTCGAGCTCGGCGTGGAACCGGGTGAGCCCGCGGCCCTTGTCGATCGCCGCCCAGGTCGGCCCGTCGACGATGCCGGTCGGCTCCAGGCCGGCGGCGCTCTGCTCGTCCTTGACCGCCTGCTCGGTGATCGGGCCGAACTTGCCGTCGGTCTCCACCCCGAGGTGGTCCTGCAGCACCCGCACGGCGCCGATGCTGTTGGACTCCGCCCCGCGCTCCAGGCTCTGGTAGCGGAAGATCAGGGTCGGTGCTCCCCGGCGCTCGAGGTAGGTCCAGAGCAGCGGCGTCGCGTGCGTGGTCCCGGCCAGCACCGGGCGCTTGCTGACGAACCTGTCCAGCTTGCTCTGCGTCTGCTTGCCGTAGACGCCGTCGACCTTGGCGCCGATCGCCTTCTGCAGCACCTTGACGCCCTCGCCGGTGTCTCCCTCGCGCAGCGTGGTCCGCAGGTAGGGGGTGTAGCGGGTGGTCGCGTAGTCCGGGATGGCGACCGCCAGCGCCGACTCGGGCAGGGCGGGCAGCTCATACCCCAGCGCAGCGGCGTAGGTCAGCTGGTCGAGCACTCCGGTCTGCGGGACACCCTGGCCTGCCTGCCAGGCGATGAGCGCGGCACGCGTCGGCTCGTCCAGCACACCGGTCTGCGGCACGTCCAGCAGCGGCTGCAGCAGACCCACGCCGGCGCCGGTGTTGCCGGGGCGCACCCGGTCGTAGCCGGTGTAGGTCGCCCACAGCGCCTCGGCGTCGCACGCCTGGTAGCGGGGGGCGGCGGGGATCGCCGCGTAGGTGTCCTGGACGATGTGGCACGGGCCGAGGTCGGGGGTGCTCACGGCCACGCCGGTCCACCAGGAGGTGCGCATCTGCGCGCCGTCCCAGGTGAAGCTGACGTGCATGTGGTCGGTGTGCGCGCTCTGACCGGAGTAGCCCTGCCAGACACCCGTCTCCGGGCTCCAGACGTGGGCGTTCCAGATGATGCTCTGGATGCCGAACCGCTTGGCCATCTCACCGTCGTTGTCGGTCAGCCACAGCGCGACCGAGTCACCGATCCGGCGGTCGCCCGGGTCGAAGGCGTTGAGCGCCCAGTCCAGCGCGCGGCCGTCGTAGTGCTCGGACTTCAGGTCGATGCAGGAGCGGAACGTCGAGTAGTAGGCCCGGTCGTAGGTGGTCGCCATGAGGTTGGCGAAGGCCAGCACCCCGGGACGGTCGACGGGGTCGCAGACGACGTTGGTCTGCCGCTCGGCGGGCTGGACGTCGATCTCGGCGGGCAGGTTCTCCTGCACCGGCGGCGCGGGGACGGGGTAGGCCGCATCCTCGGCCAGCAGCGGCAGGGGGCTGGGGCCGGTGGCCCGGCCGCCGTAGCGCACCGCACCACCACCGTTGCTGGAGCCCGACCCGCCCGGCGAGCTGGTGCCGGCGTCGGTGCCGTTGGGCACGCCCGGCGCGCCGGGGAGGCCGGCGCCGGCCGTGCCCTCACCGTCGGTCGTGGCGAGCACGAAGATCGCTGGCACCACGGCGGTGATCAGGGCCTGGGTCAGCGTCACGCGGGTCAGCGTGGGCAGGGACAGGAACGCCGTGGCCGGCAGTGCGGGCAGGCCGATCCGGTCGATCTGCACCAGCGGGGCCAGGCCGGGGTTATGGAGGACCGGCAGGGTCGGGGCGCTGGGGCTGCTCGGCGGTGTCGCGCCGGGGTAGGGCGGGAGGGACGGCGTTCCGCCCACTGGCGGGGTGGTGCCGGGTGAGGTCGGGTCGGGCTGTGGGGTGGTCGGGTCCGTCGGCGTCGGCGTCGGGTCAGGGTCACTCGGCGTCGGCGTCGGCGTGGGTGTCGGCGTCGGGTCGGGCTCGGGAGTCGTCGGCGCCGGCGTCGGTCGGCTCGGGGTCCGGTGTGGGCGTGGGGTCGGCCGGCGGGTCCGACGGAGCAGGGTCGGAGGGGGCGGGGTCCGACGGCGTGGGGTCCGACGGCGTGGGGTCGGCGGGCGCCGGCTCGGACGGTGCGGGCTCGCTCGTGGGTGGCGGCTGGTCCGTGGGGGTGTCAGAGGGGGCAAGCCCCGAGTCGGGCTCGGTGGGGCTGACCGGCTCGTCGAGGGGTTCGTTGACCGGCCCGGTTTCGGAGGTGGTCACGCGTGAGGTGAGGGCGGTCATCGCCCCTGCGCCCGCCCATCCGGCCGTCGCCGGTGCGACCGCGATCAGCACCGCCGTGATGACGGCGGTGCCGATGACCGGACGGGCTCTGCGGTGGGGCCGAGCCTGCCGATCTCCCCCTGCGGCATACATCAGACAGCTCCTGACAAACGTCGTAACAAGCAACGCATATGCGCGCCGGCGACCACGGGGTCCACCGACACTTGACAGTGACTCTATGTCTGTCACGACCGGCCCGCCACACCTACCAAGGAACTTCTCGCCCCCATCCTGATACCCGCTGTGGCTGCTGTGACTGAAGTGCACATCGGGGCCAATGGGACGTCCGGGGCACCCCCCAACGGGCCTGCGCCCCGGACCGTGTGGTCCGGGGCGCAGGCGTTCGACGGGAGCAGCTGCCAGGCAGCTAGCCCTTCTCGGCGCCGGCGTTGGCGCCCTGGGTGAAGTAGCGCTGGAAGAAGATGAACACCAGCGCCGTCGGGATGGTCATCAACAGCCCGGCCATCATCGTGATCGGGAACTGCTGCCCCGACCCGAGCTGGCCGGAGGTCAGTCCCGCCACACCCCGGGTCAGGGTGAAGAACGCCGGGTCGTTGGCCGCCACGATGAAGTGCCCGAGCTCGTTCCACGACCCCTGGAAGGACAGGATCGTGATGGTGATCAGCGCCGGCCTGGCCATCGGCAGGACGACCGACCAGAAGGTCCGGAACGGTCCGGCCCCGTCGATCCGGGCGGCTTCCTCGACCGAGACCGGGATCTGCTCGAAGAACTGCTTCATGATGAAGACGCCGGCGGCGTCGACGAGCAGCGGCACGATCAGCGCCGGGTAGGTGTTGTAGATCCCCAGGTACTGGAGCATGAGGAACTTGGGGATCAGCAGCACGATGCCGGGCACCGCCATGACCGCGAGGATGCCCGTGAAGACGGTCGCCGCGTCCGCGGAACTTCAGCCGCGCCAGGGCATAGCCCGCCATCGAGCAGAACAGCACCCTCCCGGCGGTGACGATCAGCGTCACGATCACCGAGTTCATGAACCAGCGGGGGAAGTCGGTCTCCCGCAGGCGGTTGAAGGCGCCGAGGTCGAACGGGTTGGGCACCAGGCTCAACGGGTTGTCGACCGCGTCCACGTTGGTCTTGAACGCCGTGACGATCTGGATGATGAACGGGTAGATGTACATCACCGCGAAGATCACCAAGAGCGCGTAGACGACGATCTTCTTCCACGGACGGTCCTGGTTGCCCACCGCGTCCAACGACGGCGGGGTGTGCGCGTTGGTCCGCGCCTCGTCGGTCGGCGCTCATCGCCACCCCTCCCTTCCGCTAGGAATGCTCAGGTCCGTGCGGGCGACCTGAGGCTGCCCGACTCGGTGGTGGTCGCCTCGCCGCCCTTGCGCCGTTGTCGTCGGATCGACTTGGCCAGCGCCGCGTCGTCCTTGTCCCGGAGCAGCCAGCGCTGGGCGCTGGTCAGCAGGAAGATCAGCAGGAAGAGCAGGAACGCCATCGCGGCACCCTGACCCCACCGCTGGTTGTTGAAGCTGGTCGAGAAGGACAGGTAGGCCGGCGTCAGCGTCGTCTTGGCCGGGCCACCCTGGGTCATCACGTACATCTGGTCGAAGACCTGCCAGGTGCCGATGACACCCAGCGTGATGACCAGCAGGATGGTCGGGCGCAGGTGCGGGACGGTGACGTTCATGAACCGCTGGCGCTTGTTCGCCCCGTCGACCATCGCCGCTTCCTCCACCTCGGTCGGCAGGTCCTGCAGCGCGGCCAGGAACATCAGCATGAACGTGCCGGCCGTGGTCCAGATGACCTGGAGCATGATCGCGGACAGCCCGATCGAGGGTCCCTTGAGCCACTCCCACATGGACAGGCCCATCACCTCAGAGCCGGTCAGCGCCTCGGGGGGTGCGTCGATGCTCCACAGGCCGACGGTGTCGCCGAGCATGTGGAGCAGGCCGCGGGAGTCGCTGAACCAGGTCGGCCCGTCGATCCCGAACAACCCGAGGAACTGGTTGACCGCGCCTGTCCCGGTGAACAGGAACAGGAACACCAGGGAGATGGCGACCCCGCTGACCACCGAGGGGAAGTAGAACGCCGTGCGGAAGAACGTGCGTCCCTTGAGGAACTTCTGGTTGACCACGACGGCGAGCAGCAGGGCCAGCGCCGTCTGGATCGGGACGACCCCGAGCACGTAGTAGAACGTGTTGCGCAGCGAGGTCATGAAGTCCTGCCGCTGGAGGCTGTCCTCGGTCAGCAGTGCCGCGTAGTTGTCGGCGCCCACGAACGAGGTGTTCCCGCCGAACGGGCTGCCCTTGCCACTCCAGTCCGAGACCGAGACCCACAGCGCCATGAAGATGGGCGCCACCAGGAACAGGCCCAGGATCACCAGCATCGGGGTGATGAACAACCACCCCGCCAAGGGTTGGCGCTGCGGGTCTCCGGCCTTGCTCACTGTCCCAGCACCGACCCTGCGTTGCTGTCGAAGCTGTCGAGCACGGAGGCCAGGTCGGCGCTGTCCAGCGACTCGAGCTGGCTGTTGAGGTCCGCGACGACGTCGGTCATCTCCGCGGCGTTGATCGGGCCGTGGCCGTACTCGCCACCGGCGATGAAGGCCGCGTCGTCGGGGTAGGCGGCCTCGAAGTCGGCTGCCGCGGACTGCCGGCTCGGCATCACGCCGAACGCCTCGGCGAAGGCCATCTGCTGCTCGGGCGTGGTGAGGAAGTTGACCAGCTCGACGGCCTGGGCCTGCGCATCGGACTCGGCAGAGACGCCCCAGCACTGGGTGAACAGCAGCGTGCCCTTGCCGGCCGGGCCCTCGGGCAGCTCGGCGACGATGTAGTCGACGTCCGGGTAGTCGTTGGTCATCGCGCCCTTGATCCAGTTGCCCTCGATCGTCATCGCGCCCTTCTGGGTGCCGAAGGCCTCACCACCCCAGCCGGAGTCCAGGCTGTTGGACAGCGCGAACGACCCGGCCTTGATGTTGTCCTGCACGTACTGCAGGCCGGCGAGGACCTCCGGGGTGTTGGCGGTCGCGGCGGAGTTGTCCTCGTTGAGCCACCAGCCGCCGTTCCCGACGACGAACGCGCCGAGCCGGTCGATGCCCGTGCCGATGGCCAGTCCGACCTGGTCGTCCGTGGTCAGCGTCTCGGCGACCGTCGCCAGCTCCTCGTAGGTGGTGGGGATGTCGGCCTCGGTCAGACCGGCGGCCTCCCAGGAGGCGGTGTTGATCTGCAGGGCCAAGGTGGAGAAGTCCTTCGGCGCGCACTGCTGCGTGCCGTCGACGACGAAGGAGTTGCGCAGCGACTCATAGAAGTCGTCGTTGTTCTCCGCCTCGTAGGGGTAGAGGTTGCCGGCCTTGGCCAGGTCGGCCACCCGCGCGGCGTCCAGGTAGAAGATGTCGGGCGGGTTGCCGCCGGCGAAGCCCTGCGCGAGCTCCTGGTTCATGTCGGTCGCCGCGATGACCTCCACGGTGTTGCCGGACTCCGTGGCCCACGCGGCGGCCGCCGCCTTGACCGCGTCGGTCTCGGCGTCGCCGCTGGAGGCGATGAGCATCGTCAGGGCGACGGGGCCAGCGGCCGAGGCCGGGGCCGACGGGCTCTGGCTGGCGCCGTCGCCGGTGCCGGCGGGCTCTTCGAAGCCGCCTCCACCGCCGCAGGCGGCGAGGGCGAGGGTGCTGGTGAGTCCGAGGGCGAGCGTCAGCTGCGTGCGCCTCCGGTGCGTCGAGATCGTCATCATGTGCCTTTCTCAGGTGGGGTCGGTCGAGTCGCCGACGATGAGGGTGGGGCTGAACAACGCCCCGCGCTGCGGCGGGGGGGCTCCGCCGAGCTGGTCGTGCACCAGGTGCAGCAGGTGTTCTGCGATCTGGTCGAGGGGCTGGGCCAACGTGGTCAGGCCGAGCATGTCGGAGTTGCCTGAGGCGTCGAAGCCGACGATGCCGACGTCGCGGCCGCTGCGCCACCCCAGGGACAGAGCGGCGTGCAGCACCCCCACCGCCAGCGCGTCGGACGCGCAGACGACCGCTCCGCCGCGGCCGAGCTCGCGGAGCACCGGGCCCGCCGCGGACGCGGCCTCCCGGATCCCCTGCACGCTGTCGGCCTCCGGACCCGGCGCCAGACCGTGCCGCTGCAGGCCTTCGGTCCAGCCTGCCCTGCGGTCGTCACCGACGGCCGAGCCGGGCGGCCAGCCCAGGAAACCGATCCGGTCATAGCCACGCTCGACCAGGTGGTCCACGGCGGCCGCCGTGCCCCGGCGACCGTCGACGTCGGCCCAGGAGGTGACCTCCGGGTGGTCGGGGATGCGCCCGAACGCGGCATACGGCAGGCCACGCTGGGTCAGCCACTCCGGGCGCGGGTCAGCCGGGTGCGTGTCCGCGATGACGAACGCGTCGACCAGGTGCCGGCGAGCCATGTCCTGGTAGCCGCTCAGCATCGGCGTGACGCCCCGCGAGGCGAACGGCACCAGGTGGCAGCCATGGCGCGGCGCGACCAGGCTGAGCGCCAGCAGGAACGGCTGGGCGATGTCACTGCGGGTGGCGCCCACGGCGTTGAGCTCCAGGCCGACGGCCCCCGCACGGCGCTGCCGCAGCGTCTGAGCAGCGCTGGAAGGGCGGTAGCCGAGCCGGTCGATCACGCCCTGGACGCGCAGCAACGTCTCCGGGCGCACGCGGTCGGGGTAGTTCAGCGCGTTGGAGACCGTCTGCCGCGAGACCGCAGCCGCACCGGCGACGTCGTTGATCGTCACACGAGCGGGGCTGACCAGTGCGCTCACGGTCCTCATCGACTTGTGCGGTGCCCGCGGTCCCGGGCATTGACTCGGGGGACCACAGTGCGGTTGGCTGGCGTAGGGACAATCTTTTGATCGTTCATATTGGCCCTGGCGGTTACTTTGTCGGCCAAATCTCCCCGTGTCAAGGGGTCATCGGCTGAACCTGTTGAAGCCGTGGCGCCGCGCCCACCCCTACCCCGCGCTGGACTTGGAGAACCGATGGGTATGACGCTGACGCCGACGTCACCGGATGAGTCGCCGCCGTCCGCCGAGGGGGGGCACGGCCGCCAGCCCTGGGTGCATGAGCTGCAGATCGCGGTCGACGGTCCGGCGACGGCGTTGAGCACCGCCGACGGCCAGATCGGCACGGCACCGGGCACCGGCCTGTATGTCGACGACCGGCGCGTCCTCAGCGCCCTGGTGGTCACCATCGACGACGAGGCGCCCGCCCTGGTCGCCGCGCACAGCGTCGGGGCGACGTCGGCACACTGGCTCGCGGCCCGGCACCTGGGAGACGTCGGTCCGGACCCGACGGTCGAGGTGCACCGCCTGCGACGGCTCGACGGCGCGAAGGGCAGTGCCGCCACGTTGACCGAGCAGATCACGGTGACCTCCCGTGCCGGCGATCCCGTCACGGCCACGCTGTGGCTCGAGCTGGCGGCTGACGGCGTCGACGTCGGCGCCGTCAAGGGTGGCCACCCTGGTGGGCCGGCGCTGCCTGTTGTCCAGGATGCGCCGCACTCCGGCCGCGAGGTGCTGCACTGGGCCGACGACTGGCATGCCACGACGGTCACCCTCGACCCACCGGCGAGCGAGCGCCATACCGCCCTGACCAGCGGGACGACCATGTCCTGGCCGGTGCGGCTCGAGCAGGGCGAGTCCTGGACGCTGACCGTCTCCCTGGCGCTCACCCGCTTGCGGTCCACCGAGTTCGATGCCGACGCCGGGTCGGCGCTGGCGCAGTGGGACCCGGACGCGGTGGCCGACCGCGTCGACGACCCGCGGCTCGCGGCCCTGCTGCGCACCAACCTGACCGACCTGCGCCACCTGCTGCTGACCGACCCCGACGAGGCCGGCGACGCCTTCGTGGCGGCCGGCACCCCGTGGTACCTCACCCTCTTCGGGCGGGACTCGCTGTGGTCGGCGCGGTTCGTCCTGCCGCTCAGCCAGGAGCTGGCGCTGGGCACCCTGCGGACGCTGGCCCGGCGCCAGGCGGTGAGCCACGACGTCGACGCTGCAGCCGAGCCCGGCAAGATCCTGCACGAGACCCGTCGCGCCCCCTACATCACCGAGACGATGTCGCTGCCGACGGTCTACTACGGCACCGTCGACGCCACACCGCTGTGGGTCGTGCTGCTCGTGGAGACCTGGCGCAGCGGGGCCGACGCCGCCGCCGTGCGCGACCTGGTGCCGGCTCTGCAGGGCGCCCTCGGCTGGATGGCCGACGCCGTGGGCCGCTCGAGCGACGGCCTGCTGCGCTATCTGGACGGCAGCGGCCACGGGCTGGGCAACCAGGGGTGGAAGGACTCCGGTGACTCGATGCGCCGTGCCGACGGGTCGATCGCGCCGGCGCCGATCGCACTGCTGGAGGCGCAGGCGTATGCCGTGCAGGCCGCCCGCGGGGCCGCCGACCTGCTCGAGGCGCTCGGCGAGGCCGACGGGATGCCCGACTGGCGGGCCTGGGCCGACACGCTCGCGGGACGGGTGCGGGACACCTTCTGGGTCGGCACCGGGCCGGACCGCTACCTGGCGATGGCGCTGGACGCCGACGGGGAGCAGGTCGACGGTGTCGGCTCCAACATGGGCCACGTGCTGGGCACCGGCCTGCTCACGGCCGAGGAGGTCGCCCTCGTCGTCGACCGGATGATGCAGCCGGACCTGCTGCGTGAGTTCGGCATCGGCACGCTGTCGCGGGACAACCCGGCCTACAACCCGATCGGCTATCACACCGGCTCGGTCTGGACCCACGACACGGCGATCGCGGCGCGCGGGCTCTGGCTCGAGGGCTACCACGACCAGGCGCGGGCGGTGGCCGAGCGGCTGCTGACACTCGGGACGGCCACCGGCTGGCGGCTGCCCGAGCTGTGCGCCGGCGACGCGGTGGGTGCCGCTCCTGCGCCCTACCCCGCCTCCTGCCGCCCCCAGGGCTGGGCAGCGGCCAGCGCCGTGGTCGTCTACGACGTGCTCACCAGGCCCTAAGGAGTGCTCACCGAGCCCTCGAGACCCGCCGAACGAGCCACCCACTCCCACATCCGCCAGACCTCGGCGTCGTCGACGCGGGTGGTGGGCAGCACGTGTGTGGGGCGGGGGGACCGGTCGTGCCACAGCCGTCCGCCGGGCAGACCCGGGCTGGCCAGCAGCCAGACCGAGGTGTCGGCGCCGGACTCGGCGGTCCGCAGCAGCGGGCCGAGCACCCGGGAGAAGCCGGGCAGTGAGCTGCTCAGCCCCGGGGAGTCGGCCCAGCCCGGGTGCATCGCGTGCACCATCACGTGCTCGGGTGACCACCGGCGCTGCAGCACCGGCAACAGCTCGACCTGGGCTCGCTTGCTGCGCGCATAGGCGGCGGTGCCGGTGTAGGGCTGCTCGTGGAAGTCCGGGTCGTCGGCGCGCAGCCGCTGGGTGTACATCCCCCCGGAGGTCACCATCACGACACGAGCGCCGTCGGTGAGCACGGGCAGCAGGCCCTCGGTCATCGCGACGGGTCCGAGCACGTGCAGCGCCATCGTCAGCTCGTGCCCCTGCGCCGACTCCGTCCGGGTGGCGGGCAGCGCCCCGGCGTTGTGCACCAGCGCCTCGAGCTGCGGCACCGCCGGCGCGAACTCGGCCACGAACTCCCGCACGCTGTCGAGGTCGGACACGTCACAGCGCCATACGGTGACCTGCGCGGCCTCCGCGCCGAGAGCGCCCGAGGAGCCGGCAGCAGAGGTCAGCTCGGCGGCCACCCGCTCCCCCTTGGCCACGTCGCGGACGACCAGGTGCACGTGTGCGCCCAGTGCGAGGGCACCTGCCGCGGTGGCCGTGCCCAGCCCCGAGGTCGCCCCGGTCACGGCGACATGCTTGCCGGCCAGCGACCCGGGCGCGGGGTCGGCGGGCCAGTGCGGGAGGCGGCGCCGCACGGCGTGACCGATCCGTGTGTAGCCCGGGACGACCAGCCGGTCGAGCGCCGAGTCCAGGGTGCGGCCGGCCCAGTGCGGTGATCCCACGCGATGTCGAGTCATGCCTGCTGTCTATCACCGAGGGACCGCCTACCCTTACCTGCGTGTCCGAGCTGGCGGTGCGACCTACCCCGATCCCGGGCCTGCTGGTCGTGGACCTGGCCGTGCACGCCGACGGTCGCGGCTGGTTCAAGGAGAACTGGCAGCGCTCCAAGATGACGGCGCTGGGGCTGCCCGACTTCGGTCCGGTGCAGCACAGCGTGGCGTTCAACGAGGCGGCCGGCGTGACCCGAGGCTTCCACGCGGAGCCGTGGGACAAGTTCGTCTCCGTCGCCCACGGTCAGGTGGTCGGGGCCTGGCTGGACCTGCGCGACGGGCCCACCTACGGGCAGGTGCACACCGAGCTGCTCGACCAGGCCCGCGCGGTGTTCGTCCCCCGCGGGGTGGCCAACGCCTACCAGACGCAGGTGGCGCACACCGTCTACTCCTACCTGGTCAACGGGCAGTGGTCCGCTGACGCGGCCTACACCCACGTCAACCTGGACGACCCGGCCGTCGCGGTCGACTGGCCGATCCCGCTGGCCGAGGCGCTGCGCTCGGACAAGGACCTCGCCCTGCCGCCGCTGTCGGCCGCCCCGCGGCTGCGCTCCGGCGGCACCCTGGTCATCGGCGCGGGCCAGGTCGGTATGGCGTTGCGCCGGCACCTGCCGCACGTCACCGGGGTCGACCGCGCGGTGGTGGACCTCAGCCGACCGGACTCGGTCGACGCCCTCGACCTCACCGGCATACCGGACGGTGGTCAACGCGGCGGCCTTCACGGCGGTCGACGGGGCGGAGAGTGCGGAGGGTCGACGCCGGGCCTGGGCCGTCAACGCGGTCGGGACGGCTCGGCTGGCCCGGCGCTGCGCGGAGGCGGGAGCCACGCTGGTGCACTTCTCCAGCGACTACGTCTTCGACGGGACGCACCCGCCGGAGGGCGGCTGGCGCGAGGACTCGCCGATGGCGCCGCTGTCGGCCTACGGCCAGAGCAAGGCGGCCGGTGACCTGGCCGTCGGTGTCGTGCCGCGGCACTACCTGGTTCGCACGTCGTGGGTGGTCGGCGAGGGGGCGAACTTCGTCCGCACGATGCAGCGGCTGGCGCGGGAGGGGGCTCGACCGCGGGTGGTGGACGACCAGTGGGGGCGGCTGACCTTCGCCGGCGAGCTGGCCCGCGTCACCGGCCATCTGGTCTCGACCGGTGCGCCGTTCGGCACCTACCACGTGTCCGGCTCAGGACCGGTGACGACGTGGGCCGATCTGGCTCGTGCCATCTTCGTGCACGAGGGGCGCGACCCCGCCGACGTGCGGGCGGTCAGCACCCAGGACTACCTGGAGGGGAGCTCCTCGATGGCCGCGGCTCGGCCGGCACGATCGGATCTTGATCTGTCCAAGATCCGCGCAACCGGGTTCGTGCCGGCCGATGCCGCGGAGGGGCTGCAGAGCTATCTGCAGGGGGACGTGGGTCAGGCGCACCACGGGTAGACGAAGATGCTGGCGTCGCCGGCGCGGTGGTCGGCCAGGACCACGCTCAGCGGCAGCGGGTTGGGCAGAGCCGACAGGTCGGTCATCGGGTCGCGCAGGGTCACGCCCACCGACACTGCCGTCTCGATGGGGAGGCCGCCCTTGGCGACTGCGCTGAACAGACCGGCGTCCTTGAGGACGGCGATGCCGGCCTGCATGCAGCCGGTGTCGGGCTTTGCCGAAGCCGAGACCGGCGCGGCGACGACAGCCGCGGCGAGAGCGGCGGTGACCAGGATCGAAGACTTCTTCATGGGGCTTCTCCTTTTCGGGGGCCAACCGCTGGAGCGGCCGGGCTGGGACCAGGATGCCTGACTTCTGGCGAGTTTGTCTAGTGTTTGTCTCAGGTTCTGTTCAGGGATTGTCAAACCCGCTACTGTGGGGTCATGACCGAGCCCTCTGCCCCCTCAGCCGCCGCCGCGGCGGGCTGGCCGGGCAGCGGCCTGCAGATCGGTGAGCTGGCCGCGCGGTGCGGCGTCAGCACGCATGTGCTGCGGGTCTGGGAGCGCCGGTATGGCCTCATCTCGCCCATGCGCACCGTGTCGGGCTACCGCCTCTATGGCCCTGCCGACGAGCGTCGCGTCCGCGAGATGGTGCGGCTGCGTGGGCTCGGTGTCACCGCACAGCGGGCGGCCACGCAGGTGCTGGAGGCCGAGCGCAATGACGTCGCCAGGACTCCTGGCGTCGCGGAACCGGGCGGGCTCCCTCCGGGTGACGTAGCGGCGGGTGAACTCCACCTCGACAGCACCTCCGATGCTCCGCTCCCACTCGTCCTCGGGGGCTCAGACCGGCAGGCGCCCCCCGTGGTCCGACGGCTGGCCGGCGCCGAACACCTGCACGCGCTGACCGAGGCGCTGCAGCGGTTCGACGAGTCGACCGCCCAGGCGGCCCTGGACGCGGCGTTCCTGGAGCTGTCGGTCGAGGGTGCGATCACCCAGGTGCTGATGCCGTGTCTGGCCGCGATCGGCACCGGCTGGGCCAACGGCGAGGTGGACATCGCTCAGGAGCACTTCGCCAGCCAGCTCATCCGGGCCCGGCTGACTGCCTTCGCCATGGCCTGGGGGGTGGGCTCCGGGCCGATCGCCTTGTTGGCCTGCGCGCCCGAGGAGCGACACGACCTGGGGCTGTTGGCCTTCGGCGTGGCGCTGGGCCGGACCGGCTGGCGGATCCTCTATCTGGGGGCCGAGACACCGTGGCCGGAGATGGTCATCGCCGCCGAACGCGTGGAGCCCGAGCTGGTCGTCATCGCCTCGGTGCTCCCCGAGCGGCTCGCCGGGCTGGACGACCACGTCGCAGCGCTGAGCCGGCACGGCCGGGTCGCGGTGGCCGGTCCGGGGGCCGCCCACGAAGGCGCTGAGCTGCTGCCCCCTGGTGTCCTGCTGCTCGACGGCGACCCCGTCCAGGCGGCGGCCTCGCTGAGCCGTCGCTGACGCTCGCGCTCCGGGCGCCCCCGCCGTCTGCCGCTGTCTGCCGCGTCTGCCACACCGAGCTTGAGGCCCCGTGAGCTGCTGCTCCCGACGATGACCCGCAAAGGTCGACTGTCACCCTGTTATGACCGGCGCGTAGTCGACATCACCGGGTCCTAGTCGACGGCTCCACGGCTCCTCGGCTCCACGGCTCCCCGGCTCCCCGGCTCCTGACCGACGATGACCCGCAAATGTCGTCTCTCACCCTGTTATGACCGGCGCGTAGTCGACATCACCGGCTCCTAGTGGCCAACTCGGGCCACGGGCCGGCAGGCCCTACTTGCCCCGAGCGGCGTCGTAGCGGGCCAGCGCCTCCTCACGAGCCTCCCGGTGGTCGACGACCGGCTCGGGGTAGCCATGGGCCAGCCCGTCCGCCGCGCCGCCCGGGTCGTGGACCGCCTTGCCGCTCAGATGCCGGAGCTCCGGCACCCAGCGGCGGACGTAGGCGCCGTCCGGGTCGAACTTCACGCCCTGGGTCGTCGGGTTGAAGACGCGGAAGTAGGGCGCGGCGTCGGTGCCCGTGCCGGCGACCCACTGCCAGCCGTGGTTGTTGCTGGCCAGGTCGCCGTCGGCCAGATGGTCGAGGAAGTGCCGCGCGCCGACCGGCCACCACACATGCAGGTGCTTGACCAGGAAGCTGGCCGTGACCATCCGCACCCGGTTGTGCATCCACCCGGTCTGCGCGAGCTGCCGCATCCCCGCGTCGACGAGCGGATAGCCGGTGCGTCCCTCCCGCCAGGCCTGCACGAGCGGCTGCACCTGCGGGTCGTCCGGGTCGTCGTAGCGCATCCCGGCGAGGGAGTCGGTGAGGTCGTGCCAGGCGGAGTGCGGCTGGTGCCACAGCACGTCGGCATAGAACTCGCGCCAGGCCAGCTCGGTGACGAACCGCTCGACGCCGGCGCCGCGCCGCCCCTTCAGGTCGGCCAGCAGCGTCCGCGGGTGGATCGCGCCCCACTTCAGCGACACCGACAGCCGGCTCGTCGCCGGCAGGTCGGGGCGGTTGCGGTCCGTGTCGTAGTCGCCCAGGTCGTCCTCGCGGAACTCCTGCCAGCGCGCCAGCGCGCGGTCCTCCCCGACCTGTGGCAGCTCGGTCCCCTCCGGCACCGACGCCTGGGGCAGCTGCTCCGACTCCACCTGCCGGTGCCAGCGCAGGTCCGACGGCAGTGGCGCGGGCTCCGGCCAGCCGTGCTCGCGCCAGGCCCGGCTGAACGGCGTGAACACCTTGTAGCCACCGCCGCCTCCGGTGCGCACCAGCCCCGGCCCCACGGCATACGGGCTGCCGGTGGCGACCAGGGGCACGTCGCCCAGCGCGTCGCTGCAGCGCCTGGCCCACCCGCTCGTCGCGGCGCCGGCCGTAGGGCGTGGTCTCACCGGAGACGTGCACGCTCGCCGCCCCGGCCTCGCGGGCGAGCTCGGGGATGACCTCCTCCGGCCTGCCTGACCGGACCACCAGAGCCCCGTCGTATGCCGCGTGGACGGCCTGCAGGGCCGAGCTCAGGCAGGCGTCGCGCACCGCAGAACGGCCCCAGAGGGTCGGGTCGAGCACGAACACCGGGAGTACCCGCCCGCCGTCGGCGCGGTCGGCGGCTTCGAGCAGCGCAGGCAGGTCGTGCAGCCGCAGGTCGCGGCGCAGCCAGAGGATCGTCGTGGGCACCGGGGGCCTCAGGTCAGCGCGGACAGGAGCGGGGGCAACAGGAAGAGCATCGACATCGACCATGTCACGTGGGTGACCATCGGCCCCAGGACGCCTCCGGTGACCCGGCGCTGGGCCCCGACGATCAGCCCGAGCAGCAGCGCGGAGAACATCAGCATCACGTTGCCGGTCGTCGCGGTCGTCAGCGTGTAGAGGCCGGTCGTGACCAGCACCTGGCGCCCGGTGCCGACCGCGGCATACAGCGCACCGCGGAAGAAGACCTCCTCCGCCAGCCCGTTGACCAGGGTGATCAGGGCGACGACGGGGAGTGAGGCGAACCGGGCGTGGTTGAGGACCGCCTGCACCTGGTCGCGCAGCACCGGCACCTGGGCGACCAGCACGGCCCCGACGGCGAAGACGGCGACCGCCAGCAGCCCGAGCGCCAGGGACTGCGCGACCGGCCGGGTCTGCGTCCCCGACCGGGTCGTCGCGTGGCCCAGGTGGATCCGGCCGGAGCTCAGCGCGCCGACCGCCCAGACCACCGCGAGCAGGCCGGTGAGCACGTAGAAGAGCGGGTCGCCGGGCTGCAGGTTGAGGCCGACACCGAGCAGCACGGCACCGACCACGAGGGTGACGGCCGAGACGATCCGACGGCGCCGGAACGCGTTGTCTCCCTCCCAGTGGTCGCGCGGCACCGGGTCGACGAGGGCAGCACGCAGGAAGTGCCGCAGCTCGTCGCGGCGCAGCCCGAGCCGGCCCACCCCGCCAGCGCCGCCGACTGCAGGAGTGTCCATGCCGCCCCCAGCGGTCACGAGATGGCGCCTCCCGGACCTCCGCCGCGACGTCCCGAGCGCGAGCGCGACCGCAGGGCCGCGACCGTGCCGCCCAGACCTGCGGTGAGCGCGAGGAGCGCGCCGGCCTTGGCGACCGTGGCCGGGACGGTGTCGGGCTCGGCGTCCCGCATCGCCAGCGACACGGCCTCACGGTAGGGCATCGGGCCACCGGGCGGGGGGCCGACGAGGGCGTCGAGGTCGCGCTCGTGACAGACCACCTCGTGCACCAACGAGCGGACCAGGGGCTTGGCCACGCCGGTGTCGACGGGGGTGACCAGCCCGATCCAGTGGCTGGCCAGCCGTGGTGTCAGCACCGGGACGGTGACGATGAGCCGGCGACGCAGGCCGTTGACCTGCGCGAAGGTCTGCATCATCTCCCCGTAGGTCAGCACGTCCGGCCCGCCGATGTCGAAGGTGCGGTTGACCTCGGCGGGCAGGTCGGCCGCGGCCACCAGGTAGTAGAGGGCGTCGTCCACGCCGATCGGCTGGATCCGGTTGCGCAGCCACTTCGGCGCGACCATGACCGGCAGCCGGGTCGTCAGATAGCGCAGCATCGCGAACGAGGCCGAGCCGTCACCGATGACCGTCGCCGCCTGGAGCACCGCGGTCGGCACACCGGAGTCGAGCAGGATCTGCCCGACCTCGACGCGGGAGGCCAGGTGCGGGGAGAGCTCACCGTCCGGGTGCAGTCCGGACAGATAGACGATCCGCCGGACTCCGCTCTCGTGGGCGATCGAGCCGACGTCCCTGCGCCAGCTCCCGGTCGCGCTCCTCGAAGTCGCCCTCGCCGTCCATCGAGTGCAGCAGGTAGTAGGCGACGTCCAGCGGGCGGCCGTCGCCCGTGGTCCCGAGCGCCGCGCGCAGCGTCGACCGGTCGTTGGCGTCGCCCTCCACGACCTCGACGCGGTCGGCCCACTCGGCGTTCAGCCGGCCAGCGTTGCGGCTGAGCACGCGCACCGACCAGCCGGCGTCGAGCAGCGCCGGCACGAGCAGCCCGCCGATGTATCCGGTGGCGCCGGTGACCAGCGCGGTCCGGGCGGGTGAGACCGGCTGGCCGTCCGGCATACCGGTGCTCATCCGCGCTCCAGCCGCAGCAGGCCGACGTCGATGGCGCCACCGTCGAAGCCCGCCTCGCAGTAGGCCAGGTAGAACTCCCAGCGACGCTGGAAGGTCTGGTCGAAGCCCATCGACTCGACCTGCTCCCACTGGGCGATGAACCGCTCGCGCCAGCGGCGCAGCGTCTCGGCGTAGTCGGCGCCGAACTGCTCGACGCGGGTCACCTGCAGCCCGGTATGCCGCGTGGTCACCTGCTCGATCGCCTCGAGCGAGGGGATGATGCCGCCGGGGAAGATGTGCTTGTTGATCCAGCCATAGGAGCGACGGGTGGCCAGGAACCGGTCGTGGTCCATCAGGATCGCCTGGACCGCGGCGATCCCGCCCGGCGCCAGCCGCTCCTCGATCGTGCTGAAGTAGGTCGGCCAGTAGTCCTCACCGACGGCCTCGATCATCTCGACCGAGACGACGGCGTCATAACTGCCGTCGACCTCACGGTAGTCCTGCACCCGGATGTCGACCAGGTCGGCGACGCCGGCCTCCCTGGCGCGGTCCGCGGCCAGCGACGCCTGCTCGACCGACAGCGTCAGCGTGACGACGTGCGCGCCGCGGCGGGCCGCCTCGATCGCCAGGGTGCCCCAGCCGGTGCCGATCTCGAGCACCCGGCTGCCCGGGCCCACGTCGGCCGCGTCGAGCACGGCGGCGATCTTGCGCAGCTGCGCCGACTCCAGGGTCTGCGCCGACCAGGGCACGGCCGGGTCGAACCGGGCCGAGCTGTAGGTCAGCGTCTCGTCCAGGAACGAGGCGAACATCTCGTTGGACAGGTCGTAGTGCGCCTCGATGTTGCGCCGCGCGCCCTGGAGGGTGTTGCGGAACATCCCGGGTGGCCGCCGGTCGACCACCCAGCGCATCCGGTGCAGCCAGGCCGGCAGCAGGCTGCGGATCTGCTGGGCGAACGGCAGCATCGCCTCGGCCAGGTCGGTGCCCGGGGCGGGTCGCCAGTCGCCGGCCATGTAGGCCTCGCCGACGCCGATCTTGGGCTGGTGGGCCAGCCGCTCGAACATCTCGGTGGGCCGCAGGATCTCGATCGCCGGTCGACCCGGCGACCGCGAGCCGCCGCCGAGCAGCTCGCCGTCGGGCAGGATCAGGTCCACCGGGACCCGGCGGGCCATCGCCGACAGGATCGCCCGGGTGCCGGCGGCGCGCACGCACAGCGGCCGCAGCGCCGGCTGGCGCAGGCAGATGGGCTGGGCCAGCCCGGGCAACATGCTGGTCGTGGTGGTCATCGAACCGCCGCCTCGTCGTCGTGGTCCGGCCGGGGCCGGACCGGGAGCCGCTTGAGCCACAGCCAGATGCCGTGCACCCTGATCAGGGCACTGACCTGCTGGGTCATCAGCGGATGGGTGAACGCCGTGCGCACGATGGCGCGGCGGGTGGCCGGCTGCGGGCGTCCGCTGAGCCCGGCGGTGAGGACGGTGGCGCCGTCCCGCTCGAGCCTGACCGAGACGCTCACGCGACGGGGCTCCAGGCGCAGCCGCACGTCATACGCGCCGGACACGTCGTTGAACGGTGAGACATAGAACTCCTTGTCGACCCCGGCGCGGCCGGTGGCGTCGGGGCGCAGCAGGTAGGCGTGGCGCTGACCGTAGGTGTTGTGCACCTCGAGCACGGCGGCGCGCAGCTGCCCGTCCGGGGCGATGCACCAGTGCACGCTGAGCGGGTTGAAGCCGTGGCCCAGGGACCGGCCGTGGGCGAGCATGACGAAGCGGTCGTGCGAGCCGACGTCGACGCCACGGTGCTGCAGGAAACGGACCAGGTCGCCGCGGATGCCGCCGCCGAGCCGGCCGCCGTCCAGGTGGTCCTGCGGGCGGAAGCTGCTGAGCAGCGACAGCGGCCAGCGGTGCGCCGGCAGGTGGTCGAGGTCGACCAGCCAGGTGTAGTAGCGGTGGTCCAGCGAGTGGCCCAGCGGCTGCACCCGTCGGTGCGCCACGCGGCCGACGACGAGGGCAGGCAGGTCGGGCAGCAGCATGGTGGGCTCGGCCGGGGCCTGCCTCGCGACGGTCGCCGTCGTCACCAGGTGCTCCCCAGCCGGTGGGCGGCGTGCAGCCCGGACCGGGCACCGTCCTCGTGGAAGCCCCAGCCCAGGTGGGCACCGGCGAAGGCCAGCCGGTCGCCTCCCGCGTCGACCAGGCGGCTCGCGGCGGCGACCGCGGCCTCGGTGAAGACCGGGTGCGCATAGGACATCTGCGCGACGACCTGGGAGCGGTCGAGCGCGGGCCCGGGGTTGAGCGTCACGACGTAGTCCTCCAGGGACGGCTCCAGGCGGAGCAGCCGGTTCATCCAGTAGCTGACCTGCACGGCCGGTGCCGGGGTGGCGCACCCGCTCATCCGATAGTTCCATGACGCGCGCGCTCGCGCAGGCGGCAGCACCGCCGCGTCGGTATGCAGCACGGTCGGGTTGACCGAGTAGGTGATCGCCAGCAGCGCCTCCTTCTCCAGCGGCGAGGCGTCGACCAGGAGCTCGGCGGCCTGGTCGGCGTGGGTGGCCAGGACGACCTGGTCGTAGGTCGCGCGGTGCCCGGAGGCCAGGCCGACGTCCACCCCGTCGGCGTGCCGGCTCACCGTGCTGACCCGGGCTCCGGTCCGCACCGTCGGCACGTGCTGGGCCAGCGCCGCGACATACGTCCGCGAACCCCCGACCACGGTGCGCCAGGTGGGTGAGTTGCGGACCGAGAGCATCCCGTGGTGGTCCAGGAAGGTGAACAGGTGGCGGGCCGGATAGGCCTCGGCGTCCATGTCCCCGGCCGACCACACGCACGCGACGAGCGGGATCGCGAAGTGCCGCACGAAGTAGTCGCTGAACCGGTGCTGGCGCAGGAACGCGGCCAGGCTGGGCCCCCCGTCAGGCGTGGTGGTCTCCAGCAGCCGGCGCGCCTCGGCGTGGAACCGCGGCACCTGGCGCAGCAGCGACAGGAATCGTGGGTCGAGCGCCCGGCGGGGCTGGGCCAGGACACCCGGGACCCCGCGGCCGCCGGCGTAGGCCAGACCGCAGCCGTCGCAGCGGATGCTCATCGACATCTCGGTGTCCTGGGTCGGCACGTCGAGCTCGTCGAAGAGGCGGAGCAGGACCGGGTAGGTGCGCGGGTTGTGCACGATGAAGCCGGTGTCGATCGGCACCACACGACCGTCCGCGGTGTGCACCTCGTGGGTGTCCGCGTGGCCGCCCAGCCGGTCGTCGGCTTCGAGCAGGGTGACCTCGTGCGTCTGGCGCAGGGCGTAGGCCGCGGTGAGTCCGGAGACGCCGGCACCGATCACGGCGACCGTGGGCCGGGTGGCCGAAGCAGCTCTGGCGGTCACGGGTGGATCCTCTCGTTGCCGGGGCCGCCAGTGTGACCGCCCGTTTGTCTAATGTCTGTCTAGAGTCTAGGTTGGAGATGAGCGGTCCGGCAAGACGGACCCTAGTCACTCCCTCCAGCGAAAGGTCCTTCGATGCAGATCGAGAAGCGGATTGACACAGATCGCGATGCGGCGACGGTGTTCGCCTACCTCAGCGACTTCGAGAGCACGACCGAGTGGGACCCAGGGACCGTGCGGACCGTGCGGATCGCCGGTGACGGCGGAGTCGGCACGCAGTACCGCAACACCAGCAAGTTCCTCGGCCGCGAGACCGAGCTCATCTACACGGTGACCAGCCTGGTGCCCGGCCGGCAGATCGCCCTGCGCGGCGAGAACAAGACTGTCGTCGCGCACGACACGATCACCGTCGAGCCGACCGCCACCGGCAGCCAGGTGCACTACCGGGCCGAGTTCGACTTCCAGGGCATCACCAAGTTCCTCGCACCGCTGGCCGCGCCGGCCTTCGCCAAGCTGGGCAACGAGGCCGAGAAGGGCATGACGGAGGCGTTCGCCAAGCTCTGACCGTGCCGTCACGCCGGCGGCGTCAGGGCAGCGTCAGCGAGGCCTCGATCTCGTCGAAGAACGGGATGTAGAAGTCCGACAGCGCCCCCGACGTCGTCGTCAGCGTCATGAAGGTCAGCCGCTCCCCGTCGCTGGCATAGACCTGACGCTGCCACACCGTGTCGTCCCGGCCGGACGGCAGCCAGGTGTAGTCGATCACCTCAGCCGAGTCAGCGCCCGGCACGCTCACGGTGCGCCGTGACTGCAGCTCGAACTCCGGGAACTCGGCGGGGTCGGCAAAGTCCTCGAGCGTGGCGTCGACCTTCTCCTGCGCGGTCAGCTCGCTCACCTCCTGGTTGAGCAGCAGGTTGGCCGACTTGTCGGTGCAGTCCTGGGCGCTGAGCAGGTCGCCCGCGCCGCCCGGTGGCAGCACGGTCCCGTCCCACCAGTCCGGCAGCTCCAGGGCAAAGGTGGCTTCACTCACCTGACCCTTCAGCGAGGCGACCCGCTCGGCCGGTCGGTCCAGGACCACGGTGTTCCACAGGTAGCCGGTCAGCTCGGGGTCCACACCCTCTCCGCCGACCGACACCAGGAACGCGGTGCCGCCACACGCGGGACCGCCCAGGGCAGCGGACTCGTAGGCAGCCATCGTGATCGCGGCGACGTCGGGCCGCTGCTGGGTCAACGTCTCGCTGACCCCGAGCACCCAGTCGCCCTCGGTCTCCTCCGCCGGGTCCTCCAGGTCTGACCAGGTAGTCGCCAGCCAGTCGTCCAGCAGCCCGCGCAGGTAGGGCGTGAGGGCGTCCATGTCGTCCGGGCCGGACACCGCCTCCATCCGCCGCACGGTCACGCCCTCTCCCCAGGTCGGCCCGACCGCCCACTCCACGCCGTCGTCGACGTGGACGGCCCACTCCTGCGGCACGACCGCGCTGACCCCCAGCTTGCTGCTGGCCCGCCGCGCCACCCCCTCCCGGGCCGTGTAGGCGAGGGTCACCTCGGTGCGTGCGCCCGCGGCATACACGTCGGCGCGGTAGTCACCCGAGGGCAGCCCGAAGAAGACCTCCGGTCCCACGGCATAGGGCCGGCCGGTGTGCGCCCCTGGGTGCACGGTGGCCAGGCTGGGGGGCAGGACCACGGACCACGGCGCGGCAGCGTCGGGGCGGTAGTACCAGACGATGCTCGTCGACAGGTCGTCCGTGGCGGCACGGCTGACCGCCAGCTCCTGCGGGTAGACGAACAGCTCGGGCGCCGACTCGAGCTCGTCCTCTCCCCCCGCCGGGCCGCCGCTCAGCTCCTCCAGCACGGCGAGCATGAACGACTCGTCCCGCAGGCTGGGCTCGAGCAGCTCGAGGTCGGCCAGCGCCCACAGCGCGATCTCGTCACGCAGCGCGCCGTCCTCGACTCCCCCTCCGAGGCACTCCGCGGCGGGGTCGAGGCAGCGGGTCGACTCCAGGTATGCCGCGCGCGCGGCCACGTCGTCCTCGTCCAGGGCCGCCAGGGCGAGCGCCCGGTTGTAGCGCAGCTGGTGCAGCGACACCGGTGCGTCCTGAGGGTGAGCCTCGTACTCGGCGATGACGCCGTCGGTGAGCGCCAGACCTTCGCGCAGGTCGGCCAGGCCGTCACTGCCGCCGTCCTGGGTCCCGCGAAGGAGGAGGAGCCAGCCGAGGTTGCCGCGCAGCCCGGCGGTGGACGGGCCCAGCCGGTCGGCGGTGCGCAGGTCGGTGATCGCGGTGTTGAGGCGGACGGTCGACGGCACCGCCGAGGTGATCATGGCCGGCACAGGGGGGGTGCAGACGGCCGAGAAGGCCCTGGTCTGGTAGCTCGGCCCGTGCCCGGGCAGCGACAGCACGGCCCGGTCGACGGCGTCGAACTGCAGGCAGTCGGTCATCGCGGCGGCGACGTCGTCGGCAAAGGCGACGCGCTGCTGGGGTGTGGCCAGCCCGTCCCGCCAGACGATGTCGGGGGCGGTCGAGGTGCCGAGGACCAGCCCGACCACGGTGCCCACCGCGCCGATGCCGAGCAGCGACCTGGCGCTGCGCGCGGACCGGTCCGGGTCCGCGCCCAGGGCCAGCATGAAGCCCGCGAGCCCGAGCACGACCAGGGCCACCGACAGGGTGGAGCCGTCCTGCGCCCAGACGCGGGCGTTGGCCCGGGTCAGCTCGGTGACGACGTCGCAGGCCCGCGTCGGCTGCTGCACCGACGACAGCTGCCAGGTCACCTGGTCCGGCGAGGTGAGCAGGTCGGCGAGCACACCCGGCGACTCAGGCGGGACCGCCTCGGCCGAGTCGGTGCCGGAGGAGGCTGCCGACGGGCAGGCGCTGACGAGCGCCTGCCCGGGTTGCAGGTCGACCGACTCCACGACCTCCTGCGCCTGGATCGCTGCCTCGAGCTCCTGGAGCTGTCGGTCGGTCTCGGCCAGCTGGGCATCGCCACTGGCGGTGTCTGCCTGCCCGGCGGCGTCGTCGCGCAGGTCCGCCTGTGCCGTGGCCGCCTGGCCCGCCCTGGCCTGCAGCACCAGGGCCGCGGCGGACAGGTCGCCGAGCGCCTGCTGTTGCCCCTCGATCTGCAGCCGTTGGGCCGCGACCGACAGCTGGTCGGCCACCGCCGACTCCTCGCGCTCCTGGGTGGAGACGTGGGAGAAGGCCAGCGCGGCGGCGGAGAAGGCCACCAGAGTCACGGCACCGATCACCTGGGACCACCACTGCGGTCGGCCCCAGGCGGGCAACCTGACCCGCCCCTTTCCCGTGCGGTGCAGCGCGAGGCGTCTGCCGACCACGGCGAGGAGCAAGAGCACGAGCAGCCCCGCGAGCATCGCTCCGTCGACCACGTCGCGGATCAGCAGCACCGAACCTGCGGCGGCCGCCACGGCGGCGACGGCGACGGCGGCCTGCTGGAGCCGGCGCACCAGGCGCGCGCCGAGTCGGCCAGGACGGCTGTCCCGGCTGTCCAGCGCGTCGACCGCGATCAGCGCGGCGAGCGCCACGGCATACAGCAGGCCGGCCAGCATCAGGCCACGTTCGCGGTCGCCGAAGCCGATCGCGTCGGTGGTCAGGCCCGAGACGCCTTCGACCGCACCGCCCTGGACCGAGAGCTGCGGCCGGTGCGCCTGCTGCACCTCCCGCAGGGAGTAGCTCGACGTCGGGTCGCCCGGGTCCGTGGCGCACTGGGTCGAGGTGTCGCCCACGATCAGGGGGTCCAGCGCCTGCATGCTGAGCGTGCCCCGGACCAGGCTCGCGGTGTCCGGCGTGTCTGTCAGCGCGCTGACCGCGGCCACGTCGCGCTCGACCGCGTAGCCGCAGTAGGCGCCGAGCACCGACAGGTCGTGCTGCACGAGGGAGTCCTCGTAGGCGGACTGCCGGTCCAGCTGGGTCTGCAGCACCTGCGCCTGGCCGAGGACCTCGTCGGCCTCGTCGGCGGCCCGGGTGGCCTGGAAGACCGCGAACGCACTGAGCGTCACCACGACGGCCATCGCGGCGACCAGCGCGGCGTCGCGCCGGATCAGCGCGGAGGAGACCTCCACGAACTGGCGCACCCCGTCACGTGGTGCAGTCGCCGCCCGAGGGACACCCCGCTTCCTCATGGCCGCACTGTAGGACTGGACGCCGACGTGGCAAAGCGGGTTGTCGACCGCCGCGGGCCTATGAGCTCAGTCGGCAGCACCGTCTGCGGTGGGGGTGAGCACGGTGACCCGGTTGCGGCGCAACGCCTCCAGCAGGTCCGGTGGCGGCTCCTGGTCGGTGACCAGGTAGTCGGCCCGGTCCAGGGAGGCCACCTGGGCGAACAACCGTCGGCCGAACTTCGAGGAGTCGGCCAGGATGGCCACCCTCGAGGCGCGCTCCATCATCTCGTGCATCATCGCCGCCTCGCCGAGGTTGCTGGTCGAGTAGCCGCTCTCCACCGACACCCCTCCGACGGTGATGACCGCCAGGTCGCAGCGGATGTCGACGTCGCGGCCACCGGGCGAGGCCTTGAACGCCACCGGCCCGACCGTCGCCTCCGCGCCCAGCCGCACGTCTCCTCCGAAGACATACAGGTCGCGCAGGGCAGCTGAGGAGATCTCCAACGGCAGGCGCAGGTTGTTGGTGGCCACCGTCAGCTCGCGATGGTCGCGCAGGGCACGCGCGACGGCCAGACAGGTCGTCCCCGCGTTGATGAGGACGACATCTCCGTCCCGGATCAGACCCGCGGTCGACCTGGGCCGATCTGCTCCTTGGCCGCTGTCTGCAGCTGCATCCGGACGTTGACCGCAGTGTCTGCTCGGGGCAGCGAGGTGGGGCTGATCGCGCCGCCATGGGTGCGGACCACGAGGCGCTCGAGGTCGAGCTGGTCGAGGTCGCGCCGGATCGTGTCCGCCGAGACGCCGAACCGGTCGGCGAGGGCAGGCACGGTGACCTGCCCCACGTCTGCGACGTGGGCCGCGATCCGCGCCTTGCGGCTAGCCGGCAGTCGTGCCGAGGCGTCCCATGGGCCCCATCGTAGAGCACCGACGTCCGTCAAACATGGCACGAAGTCGCGTAATCCTGCAGATTCATGCAACTTATGCTTGACGGCGTCCGGGATGCAGCGCTAATCTCGCATGAACCAGCAACAAACCGCATCGGTATGCAGCCGTGCGCTGGCCCAGCGGACCACGACAGAAACGGAGCAGATCATGGCAACGCATGGTCGAACAGCACGAATGACGATGGCCGCCGCAGCGGTCGGATCGGTCCTGGCACTGGCTGCCTGCGGCGGCGGTGAGGGCTCGCCGATCGGCGGCAATGACGACGGACCCGCCACGAACGCCGATGGCGACGTGGTCCTGGAGTTCGCCCAGTGGTGGGAGCCGGAGCTTCCCGACGGCGCGCTGCGCGAGCTGATCGACGACTTCGAGGCGGCGAACCCCGGCATCAAGGTCAAGCTGCTCAGCGGGCCCTACGCCTCGACCAAGCGAGCAGCTGGTCGCCGGCGCCGCCTCGGGGACGATGCCCGACGTCGTCGGCCTCGACGGCGCCTGGGTCAACGACTTCGCCAAGCAGGGCGCGATCGCCGACCTGACCGCCCTGATGGACGAGGCCGAATACGACGACAGCCAGCTCGCCAGCCAGATCCAGGTCGACGGCACGACCTACATGATCCCCGTGGTCAACTTCGTCTACCCGCTGTTCATCAACAACGACCTGCTCGCCAAGGCCGGCGTCACCAGCCCCGCCGAGCACCCGCACCGAGTTCGCCGACGCCGCGCAAGAAGTCAGCGCGCTCGGCGAGCGACGCCTAACGGCTGGGTCCTGCCGCTGTCGCTCGAGGCGCCCAACGGCATCCAGAACGACGTCATGTCGTGGGTCTGGGCCTCCGGCGGCAGCATGCTCAAGGACGGCAAGCCCGACCTGACCAACGCCGAGGTCAACGAGCGCGGTCGAGTACGTCAAGAGCTCTGGGACGCCGGCGTGATCGCGCCCGGGGCGCTGCACCATGAAGGAGCAGGACAAGGTCGAGGAGTTCACCAACGGCCGGGTCGGCATGATGATCGACTCCCTGGCGCACATCAACCTGATCCAGAAGAACAACCCGGACCTGAACTTCAGCATCTCGGCGATCCCGGCCGAGGACGGCTACACCGGCAAGCGCGGCATCCCGTACGCGTCGTGGGGCATCGGCGTCGCCGAGAACACCGAGCACAAGGCCGAGGCGTTCAAGCTCGTCGAGTTCCTGATGAGCGAGCAGACGTAACGCCGAGCTGTCGACGCTGGCCAACGCCTTCCCGGGCAACACGCGAGTCGATGCCGGACTTCATCGAGAGTGACGCGCTGTTCAAGACGGCCTTCGACATCTACAAGAGCGGCTACCCGGCCAACGAGTTCGTCGGGCTGCCGGTGGCCGAGGAGCTGATGCGCAGCTTCGACGAGCAGCTGCAGCAGGTCCTCGACGGCAAGCAGACCGTCGACAGATGCTCACGACAAGCCCAGGACAGCCTGGGCGTCAGGAGTTCTGAGCTCCGCCGCTCGGCGGGCGTGGGTCCACGACCTGGCCCACCCCGCCGCACGGCCCGAGCAGGAGGCACCGCGTGACCACCCCACAGCTCGCAGCGACCGTCGCCCGCGCGCCGTCGCCCGGCGACCCGGAGTCCGCCGCACCGAACCCTCGGCCCTGGCGCCGCAGCGTGCAGCAAGGCGCTGGCCCCGTACGGCTACCTGTCGCCGACGATGCGTCCTGATGTTCGTGCTGATGGTCGTCCCGATCGTCATGGTGATCGGCTACTCGTCTGATGGACAACGTCATCATCGAGCACGAACCCGGTGTTCGTCGGCCTGGCCAACTACATCGAGGTGCTCGACCGACCCGATTTCCTGGACGGCGACTGAGGAACACCTTGCTCTTCATCGCTGGTCAGCATCGTCGCCCACCTGGTGCTCGGGCTGGCCTTCGCGATGATGCTCAACACGCCGCTGCTCGGGCGCCGTGACCAAGGCGCTCTTCCGCATCGTCTACATCCTGCCGTGGCTGTTCACCGTGGCGATCATCGCGGTCCTCTGGCGGCTGCTGCTCGACCCCGAACGGCGTGGTCAACTACCTGCTCACTGGCGGTCGGCGTCATCGACCGACCGGTCGAGCTGGCTCGCCGACCCGACACTGGCGCTGCCGGCCGTGACCTTCATCAACATCTGGGCCGGCTACCCGTTCTTCATGATCAGCCTGCTCGCCGGGCTGCAGGGCATCTCCGCCGACCTGTACGAGGCGGCCGCGGTCGACGGCGCGAGCGCCGTCCAGCGGTTCTGCAACGTCACGCTCCCGCAGCTCAAGCCGATCATCATCAGCATGGCCGTGCTCGACCTGATCTGGACCTCGCAGCAGTTCGCCCTGATCTGGATGACCACCGGCGGCGGCCCGCTGAACGCCACCGAGATGCTCAGCACCTACACCTACAAGCTCGCGTTCAGCAGCTACGAGTTCGCGCATCGCGTCGGCCAGCGCCGTGGTCATCCTGCTGTCATCGATGGTCCTGGCCTTCTTCTACGTGCGCCACCAGAAGGCGAGGGACTGACATGGTCCGACCGCAAGCAGCGGCGCCGCGCTCGCTGCAAGATCGGCGTCCTCGCCGGCCTGTGCCTCGGCGCGCGTCTTCGCCGGCCTGCCGGTCCTGTGGATGCTGTCGA
This sequence comes from uncultured Actinomycetota bacterium, assembly GCA_963781115.1. Lineage (GTDB taxonomy): Bacteria > Actinomycetota > Actinomycetes > Actinomycetales > Dermatophilaceae > Ornithinicoccus. Next base: position 10,775 of record CAWADV010000003.1, on the reverse strand, counting down.
GCTCGTTCAAGTCCAACACCGAGATCTTCGAGTTCCGCCGCAGCTGATCACCGAGAACTTCTCGTTCGACGCCTACGTCGACGATCCTCACCGACCCCGAGAAGCTGCGGTTCTTCCTCAACAGCTACATCGTCGCGCTGCGCGGTGACCGTGCTGACGCTGGTCGTGGCGATCCTCGCCGCCTACGCCTTCAGCCGGTACGAGTTCCGCGTCAAGCGCTCGTCAACATGCGTCATCGTCAGCGTCCAGGCGGTGCCGCCGATCACGCTGCTCATTCCGTACTTCGGGCTCATCGTGGCGCTCGGCTCTACAACACCTACCAGGGCCTGATCCTCACCTACATGGTGTTCACGCTGCCCTACGCGATCATCATGATGACCGGCTACTTCAACACCCTCCCCAAGCGAGCTCGACGAGGCCGTCAGGGTGGACGGCGCCAGCAGCTTGACGCGCCCTGTGGCGGATCCTGGTGCCGATCTCGGTGCCCGGCATCGTCTCGGTCGGCATCTACACGTTCATGATCGCCTGGAACGAGTACCTCTTCGCGCTGACCCTGACCCGCACCGACGACATGCGCACCGTGCCGATCGGCATCCAGCTGCTCATGGGCCAGCACTCCTACGAGTGGAACGAGATGATGGCGATGAGCATGCTGGGCTGCATTCCGGTGCTCGTCCTCTTCCTCTTCTTCCAGCGTTCTTCATCGGCGGCATGACCGCCGGCGCCGTCAAGAGCTGAACGCCTGCGGACCTGCCCGACCACCGTCCAGCCACACACACAGAAAGACAGACATCCCATGCTGTCAACGGAGTAGCAACTCCTGGATGTCGCCAGCGAGCACAGCTTCGCCGTGCCGGCCTTCAACATCAGCGACTACGCCATGTTCAACGGCATCTTCGACATCAGCGAGGAGACCGAGTCGCCGCTGATCCTCGCGATCCACCCCGACGAGGTCAGCCACATCGGCGTCGACATGATGCCGGCGGTGCTCGCGCGCAGCCCGCCGCTCGTCGCGTGCCGGTCGCGATCCACTGGGACCACGGGGCGACGCTACGAGCAGATGCTGCGCGCGATCCAGTGCGGGTTCACCTCGGTGATGATCGACGGCTCGATGCTGCCGTTCGACGAGAACGTCGCCACTGACCCAGCGAGGTCGTCGAGGCCGCCCACGCGGTCGGCCTCAGCGTCGAGGGCGAGCTCGGCACCATCGGCAAGACCGACGACGAGGCCGAGGACGGCGCGCCGACCATCATCTACACCGACCCGAGGATGCCGTGACGCTTCGTCGAGCAGACCGGCGTCGACAGCCTCGCCGTCGCCATCGGCACCTGCCACGGCCTCTACCCCGACGGGATGAAGCCGGAGCTCAAGCTCGACCTGCTCGAGCAGATCAAGGACCGCGGTCGACATCCCGCTCGTGCTGCACGGCGGCTCGAGCAACCCCGACGACGAGATCGGCCGAGTCCGTGCAGCTCGGCATCAACAAGATCAACATCTCCAGCGACATCAAGGTGGCCTACCACGACAAGATGCGCGAGGTGCTCGCCGACACCAGCCTGCGCGAGCCGAACACCATCCAGCCGCCCGTGCATCGCGGCGATGAAGGCGATCGGCCGCCCAGAAGATCGACCTGTTCGACGCGGCCGGCAAGGCCTCGCTCTGTACTGACGTCGTGACCTCAGCCCTTGTCCTCGGCCTCGGCGGTGACCATCGATCTGCGAGATCGTCCTGGGACAGTGGCGCTGAGCGCGGTCTCGCGCAGGACTATGCCATGCGCCCGGATGAGCTCGTGCGACCTCGGCCGACCCATGGTCACCGAGCGCGACCTGGTCGTCTCGGTCCTGGCTCACCTCGTCCCGAGGTGTGGGCGGCGAGCACCGTGTCGGCCGAGCCCGTGGCCATAGACCACCTTCGGCGGCGGTTTCGCGGGCGAGATCTCGCTCGGCGGGACCTGCGTGCGCGCCGCCGCTGCGATGGAACGGCTCGGCATCGCCTCCACGGTGCACCTGGTCAGCATCGACGCCGTCGTGCCGGCGCTGCTGCCGCCGGGCAGTCGACCTACCTGGCAGCGGTCAGGCCGATGAGTCGACCTTCCCACACCTGATCGTGCAGTACCCCCGGGCGCCCGGGTGCGCACCGACCTCCTCGACCTGTCCGCCCCGCGGGCCAACCGGCTGATCTATGTCAACGACCCGCCCAACACCACGGCTCGCGATGCAGCACCGCCGCTGCCGGCGCCACCTCGAGCAGGCCGCCGTGTTCCTCATCTCCGGCCTGAACGCGATCCAGCACCGTGCCCGAGAGGAACGCTCTGCCGACCAGCATCGAGGTCCTGCATGGACCGGCTCCGGGCCGAGGCGCCTTGTGTTACTACGAGGACGCCGGCTTCCACCAGGCACACCTGGCCGCGATCGTGCGCGACCGCCTGGCCCCGCTGGTCGACGTCTTCAGCCTGAGCGACGAGGAGCTGGCCGCCCTTCTCGGTCGTGCCGTCGACCTGCCGATGCGCGGGCCGGACGCGGTCGGCCGTGGCCGGCTGTGCCGCTTGGTGCCGGCCCGCCTGGTGCTGCACACGGGACACTGGGCACTGGCCGTGGGGCCGCGGCCGACCGCTTCGTGCCGGCCCTGGCCGGGGGGTGGCGCTGGCCACGACCCGCTACCGGCAGCGGGGACCGACGCCGGTCACCCCGCGTGACGTGAGGGCGGTCGCCGCGCTGCCTGACCCGCCCGAGGCGCTCGCTGCCCCAGGTGCGCGCGATCGAGCGCGCGGCTCGTCGGTGGCCCGGTCGGCGTCCACTGACGTGCGCATCCGTGCCTGTCGGGTCGGCAGTCGTCGCTGGTCCTCGTCGAGTGCGCCACCCGACCCACCATCGGTCTCGCGGCGTCACGCTTCGTCGGCGGCTTCGATGGCCGCGACAGGTCGAGCACCGTCCTGAACGAACCCCGCCGTCCTGGCTCGACCTGGCCGACACACCGCCGTGGGCCCAGACCGGTTCGCCGCGATGATCGCCTTCGCCGCGCCCAGCATCGAGCCCGCCGGGGGTTCGCCTACCAGCAGGGCGACGGAGTCCGATGCCCGGGCGCGCAGCCGACCTTGCTGCTGACTGCGCGGATGGTCCACGCCTCAGACTGGGCGTCGGTGTTCGGTGTCCCCGGGGCGGGGTCGCTGCATCGGCACGGGCTCGCGTCGTTGCTCGGGCCGTTCCGCGACCGCGAGCCGGCGGCGGTTCCCCACGACCCCGACGGCATCGGCCGCAAGACGGCCTACGAGCACGTGCACGTCGTGCTGGCCGCCGCGTCGGCGCAGGTCGCCGGCGACCCCGGCGCGGAGGAGCTGCTCGCCGAGGTCATGCGCTCATCGACCGAGCGATCTCTGGGACGAGGAGGCCGAGCGCGCGCTCGCGCGAGTCGTGGGCCTCGACTGGTCAGACCCGGAGCCCTACCGTGGGGCCAACGCCAACATGCACGCGGTCGAGGCTTTCCTCGCGTTCGGCGACGCCACCGGACGACACCGTCTGGCACGAGCGGGCCCTGTCGCATCGCCGAGCGGATGTGCACCGCGGCGCGCGTGAGCGCGGGTGGCTGATCCCGGAGCACTTCGACAACGCGTGGGTCGAGCAGCCGGACTACAACCACGACGACCCGGACCACCCGTTCCGGCCCTACGGAGCGACCTACGGCCACTCTTTCGGAGTGGGCCCGCCTGCTCTGCGCTCTGCACGCCTCCCCACAGCTGCCCAGAGCCCTGGCTGGTCGAGGCCGCGGAGGCGCTGGCTGACACGGCACTGGCTGCGTGGGGGGTCGACGGTCGCGAGGGTCTGGTCTACACCGTCGACTGGGACGGCGCCCCGGTCTCGAAGTGCGACTTCATTGGCCTGTCTGCGAGGGGATCCAGGCTGCCGCGGCGCTGATCCGCGTGACCGGCGAGCCCCGGTGGGAGCGCTGGTACCGCACGTCTGTGGGACCACGCCGCGACGTTCTTCCTCGACCCCTCCGGCTCCGGGTCAACGAGCTCGACGAGCAGATGCGCGAGGGCGGCCGGGTGTGGCCGGGACGGCCCGACGTCTATCACTGCGCCGGCGCCTACCTGGGTCCGCTGGTGCCGCTCAGCCCGTTCCCGACGATGGCGGTCGCCCGGCTGCTGTCTCTGGTGCCGAGTCGGGGACCGGCTGAGGATGACCCTGGTCGCGGGCGTCGACTCCTCGACCCAGTCCTGCAAGGTGTCGATCCACGACGCGGAGTCCGGCGACCTCGTCCGGGAGGGTCGAGCGGGCCACCCCGAAGGCACCGAGGTCGACCCCGAGGCCTGGTGGACCGCGCTGCATGAGGCGGTGCGGGCGGCAGGCGGGCTCGACGACGTGGACGCGGTCTCGGTGGCCGGGCAGCAGCACGGGATGGTCGTGCTCGACGCCGACGGCGAGGTGATCCGTCCAGCGATGCTGTGGAACGACACCCGATCGGCTCAGGTCGCCCGAGACCTGGCTGAGGATCGCGGTGCCGAGTGGTGGGCCACCAACGTGGGCAGCGTTCCCGTGGCATCGCTGACCGTGACCAAGCTGGCCTGGCTCGCCCAGCACGAACCCGACCATGCGCGGCGGGTTGCCGCCGTCTGCCTGCCGCACGACTGGCTCACCTGGCGGCTCCGTGCCGCGCGAGCCGTGGGAGGTCACGGGCTGCCATCGGCTGGCTCGACCGACCTGTCGGACCTGGTCACCGACCGCTCCGACGCCTCCGGCACGGGCTACTGGTCACCTGCCACCGGCGCCTATCTGACCGATCTCGTGGAGGACGTGCTGGGCCACGTCCCACTCCTGCCTCGCGTCGCCGGCCCTGCGGAGTCCATCGGCACCGGCCGATGGGGCACTGCGGAGTTCGCGCTCGCGCCAGGGGCCGGGGACAACGCAGCCGCCGCACTCGGGCTGGGTGCGAGGACAGGAACGGCGATCGTCTCGATCGGGACGTCCGGCGTGGTCAGCGCCGTGCAGGCGCGCCCGACATCCGATCCCACGGGGCTGGTCGCAGGCTTCGCCGACGCCACCGGCCAGTTCCTGCCGCTGGCGTGCACCCTCAACGCGGCGCGCGTGCTCGATGCCATGGCGCGGGTCCTCGGAGTTGATCACAACGGGCTCGACCAGCTGGCCTAGGCTGCCCCGCCTGGCGCCGGCGGACTGACCCTGGTGCCCTACCTCGAGGGCGAGCGGACGCCCAACCTGCCCGAGGCGACCGGCAGCCTGCACGGACTGACGCTGGCCACCTCGACTCCGGGCCACCTCGCCCGGGCGGCTTTTGAGGGTCTGTGTTGCTCGCTCGCGTTCGCGCTCGACACTGTGGTGGGGACCACTGGTGATGTCGACCGGGTCCTCGTCACCGGCGGCGGCGCAGCATCCCCCGGCCTGGTCCGCACCCTGGCCACCGTGCTCCAGCGAACGCTGCACGTGCCCCCACCGCAGGAGTATGTGGCGCGCGGCGCGGCGCGTCAGGCCGCGTGGGTGCTCTCGGGCAACCCTGACCCGCCGGCCTGGCGTGACGCGGGGGTCTCCAGGGTCGAGCCTGGCGGCGTCGTTGCGGGGCTGCGTGAGCGGTATGCCGCGCTCGCTGGCCTGCCCTGCTGAACCGGAGTCAGGCGAGACAACGGAATGTGAGTGGGCGGATGATCCCTCGACTGCCGGTCCAAACGGGTCTGAAGGACTTGCGCCTAGCCGAAGATCTCGTCTGCGTCGTCGGCCGGACGGATGACCTAGAAGACCGCAACGCAGTGAGCGTCATCACGAGAGCCATCGCGGCGAATCGAGCGCGGCGCGACCTCCACAGCCTCACGGACCCGGCAAGGTGGTGTAGCCGCCGACGCGGGACACCCCCCCGCGCTTGTTGATCCGCTTGTTGATCGAAGTGTTGGACTAAAAGCCGACGCAGAGAGGGCTTAACGAAAATACGGCACCCCACGCCGCCTCCGCCAAATGCGCACGTACAGAACCTCTGACGCAGTCGGCTGCGAAGCGGCGGCTGCCCGCCCCGCCTCAGAGGGCGGGGAGCTAGCCGTCGGTGGCGCTGCGGCAGGGTCGCGGAGATGGTCCGGCGAGCCGTCCATTCGAGTAAGAGAACGTGACAGGCCCGCCATCCATAATGGCATCTCCCGCAGCGTAGGCGACCCTGGCTTCAGCGAAGTTTGTTTGCAATCCAACAACAGGCACGGTCAGGGTCGATGTATTTCCAAGGTCCTGGCCACGCCGTCCACCTGACGTTGGTCCGAACTGTCACTGATGCGGTGGCACCACATTGGTTTTGGAAGGAGATTCGAATGCGGAGGAAGTTCGTGTTGACCACGCATAATGAAACGGCAGTGGCCGTGATGCAGGCTGCCGAAACCGCCATCGCTGGGGCGGCGCTGGCGACGGTCACGGCGGGTACCGCCCACACTGCGCCCTTGACGAGGGTGCGGCGACTGGGGCCGGAGCGTTCGATTTCGCCAGCGGGTCGATCGGGTGGACATGGGTCTCCCGAGTTCAATGTGGTGTCGTGGTCGCGCGGCATCCTGATGTCAGTCGACCGGCTGGATGCTACGCGACCATCACGCAGCGTGCTGCAAGTCTACCCACCATCTGCAAGAGCGCGACCGGCAGCGCTGCCCGCATACTCTTCTCCTGTGACCGGCGACCTGGACCACGTGCTCCTCACCCGGTTCAGCGCTGTGCTGTCGGCAGGCTCCCCGCCTGCCTCGCCGGAGTGGCTCTTCTACCGGCTCGGCTTCTTCTACGACGCCTGCTACCCATCAGTAACCCGCCAGCGCGGCGCCGCCCCGTTCAGCTGGCTCGTGCTCTTCGACGACCGCTGCCCTGACGACTTCCGCGAGCAGGTCGAGTCTTTGGCGCGCGGCGCCTTCACTCCGATCTGGTCGCACGAAGTGTTCCGGCGCGACTCCTTCGCTGAGCCAGTCGCCACCTCGACCGGCCCAGACCACGCGGCCCACCTGGTCACCACGCGGCTGGACTCCGACGACGCGCTCGCGGTCGACTTCATGGCCGCGGTGCAGGGGCAGTTCGCCCAGCAGGACCGCTTGTTCGTCAACTTCACCCGAGGCGTACAGATCGACCGGACGGGCGCGGTCTACCGCAGCGACACCCTGTCCAGCCCGTTCCTCTCGCTGATCGAACGTCGGCATCAGGACCGCCTGCCAGACACCGTCTACGTCGCCAAGCACGCGCGAGCTCGGGCACACGGTCCCATCCGCGAGGTGCGCGGACCAGTGATGTGGGCGCAGGTGGTCCACGACCTCAACGTGTCCAACATTGTCAATGGCGCTCAGGTGTCGCCGCGGGTCATCGGGGCGAGGTTCGACTTCGACCTGACTTATGAGAGCGACCTGCGCGGGCGACCGTTGTTTCGTGCCCGCGCTCAGCAGGCCGCTCGTCTTGGACGACTCTGGGCGGGCCACCCCGGGGAACTGACCAAGTTCGCGGAAGCCAAGGTATGGCGACTACGCGGCACCCATGAGCGCACGCAGGACGACGGCAGCACGTTCTCGGACAGGGTCCAGGGGCTCGAGCACAGGTGGAACGGGTCATCAGCTCGACGCAGGCTGAGGGGCGCACGCGAGACAGCTCGTGGCTGGCCTTGGAGGATCAAGGGAGCACTGAACTCCAGGGCCGGCCAGGCTGTCCAAGTCGTGAGCGGTGACCCACAAGCCGTCGTGTCGCGCTCGCGGGTGGCAGTGATCGCCGAGTACCAGAAGGGGCGGGACCTGCGGCCGTCTGCTGTCAACATGGCTGAGGCGCTGGTTGACCAGGGCTACGCCTGTCTCATCGTCGCGGCTCGAGATGCAGGCGTTGCTGTGCGCGCACCTGGCTCTCTCCCTGACGATGTCGCAGTGGTGCGTCGCCCCAACATCGCCTACGACTTCGGTTCGTGGGCCACCGCTCTCAGGCTCTACCCCGACCTGGCGAAGCAGCCCTACGTCATCCTCACCAACGACTCTCTGCTCGGCCCTTTCGCACCCCTTGACGACGTCATTGAACGCTTCGAGTCGTCAGGAACCGATGCGTGGGCGGTTACTGAGAGTACGGTCGCCCGGCCACACCTGCAGAGCTACTTCCTCGGCTTTCAGCGTGGAGCCCTCTCGTCGGCCCCCCTGGCTGGCTTCTTCGCCAGCATCCGCCAGCAGAACTCCAAGCAGGACGTCATCCGCAACCACGAGATGGGTTTGTCCCACCTCCTCGACGAGGAAGGCTATTCGATCAGTATCGGCTGGACTCAGGCCGATCTCGGTCTGCCCGAGCGCCATGAGCCGTCCATGGGGGGATGGCTACAGTTGCTGGACGCCGGCTTCCCGTTCGTCAAACGAGCGGTCCTGACGGCCCGGCACTTCGCTCACCATCGTCACCTGGTCGCCCCATCCGTCAGGCGGCGGTACGGCGTAGACCTCGACGTCGAGAGGAGTCAACAGGTGACAAGAGCATCAGTTTCCGCATCGCCCGCACCGCCTCCAACGAATATACTTGGCGGGCAGGCAACTTCGTCAACCTCTTCCACCGCACGGTTCAGGGAACCTGAATGCCGCACTATAGCCGACGCCGGCACGAACGTCCCTCAGAAACTTGAAGGCCGGCATAATGCCCTAAATAGTCTGCGCCTTGTCTTGGCTAGCGCGGTTATTGTCTCGCATGCTTGGCCCCTCGGCGGCCACGGGGGTGATCCGAGTCTGGGTGGCATGACCCTCGGGCACTGGGCAGTTGGTGGCTTCTTCTGCATATCAGGCTACTTGATAGCGGCATCCCGTTCTAGACTGACCTTTCGGGAGTTTGTTCGTCGCAGGTTGGCCCGCATTATGCCAGGCTACTGGGTCTGCCTCGTGACAACGGCATTCATCATAGCTCCGCTGGGCGCGTACGCAGCGGGAGAGTCCTGGGTATTTCGGGACGCAGTCAGGTATGTTGGATCGAATGCATACCTCTGGATAAACCAGTGGTCCATTGCCCAAACGCTCCAGGGAGTTCCGTACCCAGGTCCATGGAATGGTTCGTTGTGGACTCTCAGTTTCGAGTTTCTTGCATATTTGGGCTGGGCCTCCTCTTTTTACTTTCCTGGGTTCGGCGACACTTGACGGTAACAGTCATTGTCTCGCAGGCGATAGGATTGAACACTCGCCGCCTGGCCATCCCTGTGGCCGCACGATCTCACGCGCCCAGGCGCGTGGCTCCTTGGATTCTTCGTTGCGGGGGCGTCATTATGGGTCGTCCGTCAAAGGTTGAGATGGAATGTCACGGAGGTCTGCCTGTCGGTTCTTCTCCTAACGCGTCGCCATCATTAGCGGCCTTGCCTACGTTTTGGCGCCGCTTCCTGTCGCCTACCTCCTGCTGTGGCTCGGGGGGAAACTGCCCGGGAATTTGGCGAGAAGGCATGACTTATCCTATGGTCTATACGTGTACGCCTTCCCCGTGCAGCAGTTTCTAGCTCAAGTGGGGTACGCCCAAACCCTCGGCCCGCTCCCTTTAGTGCAGTAGCGATTTGCCTAACATTGCCATTCGCTGCGGTGTCGTGGATGTTTATCGAACGCCCCGCCATGTCGTGGAGCAGACGGGCAAAGTCGATATCTCGCGGAGCAGGAGACCCCCCAGTCCTAGTTATCGGCCGCGGCTCCCCCATGATGGCAAGTGACGGCAGCGCCGTTGGAAGGGGCTCAGGAGCCGATCCTGCTCCCCCAGTGCTCGCGCGGAGACACTCGGGGCCCTGGTGCGCGTGCCTAGCGGTCACCACGCGGGAGAGACCAGCAACCTCAAGTCAAGCGACCGCTGTGAGCGAGTCGCTTGGCTATAGGATCGTCTGTGCCCGACGGCCAAGGGTTGCCTTATGGCCGTAGTCGACGTTGGACGTAGCGTGATGCGGCCGCATTGCAGAACAAACCGATGCCATAGGGAGGGCCAGTGAGGACATAGTTCACGCACTAACGCCGGGTGATCATTTCTCGCCCCGTACTGGTAGCGCGATCGCAACGGTCGTGAGCAAACTAGCAGACTTCACCACTCCACGACCAGCGGTCCTCATCGCAAGCGGCACGTTCGCTGAGCGGTATGACACGGCCGAGCCTCTTGAGTACTCGATGGCGGTTTCGCCCCGTGGAGCTCGAGGCGGACGAGGGGTCTGGACGCGGCGGTTGGTCGCGTGGGTCTACCACGCCCATGGGCGCGCAGATCGAGGTCAACTTCTTATCGGCCAGGAGGCCTGGCCAGAGTGCTACGTCATAGGGCACAACGCGCCACAGCCATACCACTAGTCTCCGATCGACACGCGGCTGTGCTCTATTCTCACAACGACCTATTCGACTGGTATTCTGCCCGAGAGGTACGCCGAGTACTCGACAAGACACACCGAATCATTTGCGTAAGTCAGTACACCGCCGATCACATGTCGGCCAAGTTGACTCGTGCTCTTCAGCAGCGGATTCGCGTAGTCAATAATGGCGTGGATATGACCCAATTCAATGTTCCTCGTCCGGAACGCACACACGGTTTGCGAGTGGGTTTCATTGGCCGCGTTATTTCAAGAAAAGGCGTTCACGTAATTCTTTCAGCTCTGATTCGCTTGCCGAGCGAGATGATATTCATCTTACGGTCGCGGTTCGTCGGGCTTTGATCGAACGCCCCCTTGAGTTCCTACGAACGGGAACTGCGATCAAAGGCGCTTCGCATACCTGGACAAGTTGCCTTTGTTCCTTTCCAAGCACGATCACGTGTGGCGTTCTGGCTATCATCATTCGACGTGACCGTCGTCCGCAATGAGTC
>CAWADV010000002.1:0-848790 GCA_963781115.1 uncultured Actinomycetota bacterium | reverse complement strand
TGGCCTGCATGAAGGACTCCTGGGTGCCCACGGCCTCGACCACGCAATGTGCGCCGAGACCGCCGGTGAGCTCCTTGAGCATGGCCACACCGTCGTCGCCGCGCTCCTCGATGATGTCGGTAGCCCCGTAGAAGCGTGCAAGCTCCTGACGAGCCTGGTGGCGGCTGAAGATGATGATCCGCTCGGCTCCGAGTTCTGTGGCGGCGAGCACCGCCATCAGCCCGACCGCACCGTCACCGACGACGGCGACGGTCTTGCCTGGGCCGGCCTCTGCGGCGACCGCACCGAACCAGCCCGTGCCGAGCACGTCCGAGGCTGCGAGCAGTGACGGGATGAGGTCCTCGTCGGGCTGCCCAGGCGTCGCGACCAGCGTGCCGTCGGCGTACGGGATGCGAGCACGTTCCGCTTGGGTGCCGATGGTGCCGTCCACGAACTGGGCGTGCACACACTTGGACTGGAAGCCGGACTGGCAGATCTCGCAGGTGTTGTCGGAGATCACGAAGGACCCGACGACGAAGTCGCCCACCTTCACCGTCGTGACGTCAGCACCGATCTCCTCGACGACGCCGACGTACTCGTGACCCATCGCCTGGTGGTCGACCGCTGCGACGCCGCGGTACGGCCACAGGTCCGATCCGCAGATGCAGCTCGCGGTCAGTCGGATGATGGCGTCGGTCGGGTCGATGATCTTCGGGTCTTCGCGCTCTTCGACCCGGACGTCACCGGGCTCGTGCATGATCACTCCACGCATGTCTTCTTCTCCTTGTTGACTACTGCAGTTGCTGGGTCCAGGCGTCCTGCCTAGTTCAGGCGCCGGACTCCTCGTCGGTGACGTGGTCGAGCCAGGTCACGACCTGGCCGTCCGCCGCTCTGCGTGTACTTCACTGTTCTCCTCGTTCTCGTAGACATGGCTCACTCGCGGACCCACGAGGGTCCGCACGAAGAGCGAGGTCGGACTAGCTCTTCTTGGCTCTGGCGAACAGTGCACCAAGCGCGCGTGCGTCCTCCGCGAGTCCCTCCGCCCGAGCCTCGTCGCCGGCCTCGACCGCTTGCCAGTAGCTGATCTTGAGCTCGACGTAGCGACGGCGCATCTCGATGAGCTCGGCCTCGCGCGTCAGGTGCTCGTGCTGCCCTTTCAGCAGCTCGACCTGCTCGCTCGCCGCCGTCGCACCCAGCGCGCCGTTGGCTACGTATTGGCGCATGTCGCTAACCGACATCCCGGTCGCGGCCAGGCACGCCACCCACATCACCTGATCGAGGTCCTGCTCGTCGTACACGCGGTGTCGACTGGACGCACCTCGACTGACTGGCGAGATGACGCCGACCGACTCGTAGTAGCGCAACGTACTGGCCGGCAGTCCGGACAGGGTTGCGGCTTCCTTGATCGAGTAGGTGTGCCGGATGCCGGTTGAACTCACTCCACCGAGAGTAGGAACTTCAAGTACTTGAAGTCAAAGGTCGATTCGTGCGGCGGGCCGGATGCGGCAGAGGCTTCCCCACCGCAGCGTTAGGATCACAAGTCTTCATCTCAGCTCGGGCCCGGACCAGAAGCTGCTGGGTCTACGGCGCCGCAATCGGAGCCATGCTGTCCATGGCAGTGTCGAGGATCGGGCCAAGAGGCAGCTCGAATTGAGCGCTGATCGACCTGGCCGCCTCGAGGCAGGCAAACGCAGAGCCGACAATCGCACGAGGGGTGGGGTCATCGCCTCTCCACCGACGGCCTTGGCTTGCGGCGCGACCTCGGGCGACTTCGGCCAACCGGTCCTGAGCGCGGTCTAGTCGCTCCAGGTAGGCACCCCGAAGCGCGTCGGAGGACTGCACTATCGAATCCATGACGGCCATGCGTCGGGCGAGCTCCGCGTCGTCGGCGTAGTCGACCACATAGTCGAATATGCGCCGCAAAGACCTCCACAGCTCTTCGTCTGCTGGGCGGGCGCGCAGCGACTCGACGAAGATCTCGATCATCGCCTCGTGCTTGCCGCCGACGAGCGCCTCCTTGCTCGAGAAGTAGCGGAAGAAGCTGCGACGCGACATGCCCGCCGCTGCAGCGATCTGATCGATCGTGGTCGCCTCGAAACCCTGCTCGACGAACAGGCCTTGAGCGACGTCGATCAACTCCGCCTGCACCGCCTTGCGGGTGCGTTCTCGCAGGGAGGGTTGCACGAGGTCATCCTCAGTCATGACTCCACCGTACCGCAGATGCCCTATTTGACACTGTGTGTCATGTTAGGCGTATGGTGTTGATCGTCGCCTCGAATGTCGCGGCGACCACTGACTTGATCCTGGAAGGGACACAGACATGAGCAAGACCTGGTTCATCACCGGCGCGAGCCGCGGCTTTGGCAAGGAGTTCGCCAGGACCGCCCTCGGCCGCGGCGACAAGGTCGCTGCCACCGCCCGCAAGACCTCGGACCTCGACGACCTGGTGCAGGAGTTCGGCGACTTCGTGCTGCCGCTGCAGCTCGACGTCACCGACCGCGACGGCGTATTCGCCGCGGTCAAGGCCACGGCCGAGGCGTTCGGTCAGCTCGACGTCGTCGTGAACAACGCCGGCTACGGCCTCTTCGGCATGGTCGAGGAGATCACCGAGCAGCAACTGCGCGACCAACTCGAGGTCAACCTGTTCGGCGTCTTCCACGTCACCCAGGCCGTCCTCCCGCTGCTCCGCGCTCAGGGCTCCGGCCAGATCATCCAGATCTCCACCATCGGCGGCATCGCCGCATTCCCGACCCTGGGTGGGTACCACGCCTCCAAGTGGGCCCTGGAGGGCATGACCGAGTCCCTGGCGCAGGAGGTTGCCGGCTTCGGCATCACGGTCACCCTCATCGAGCCAGGCGGCTACAGCACTGACTGGGCCGGCTCGAGTGCCACCCTCGCCGAGTCGAAGCCGGAGTACGACGGCGTCCGCACCGCCTTCAACGAGCAGATGACCGCCGACACCACTCCCGAAATGATCGGCGATCCGGCGGCCGCCGGCCGCGCGATCCTCAAAATCGTTGACGCCGAAAACCCGCCGCTCCGCGTTCTCTACGGCACCTCAGCCACGCACATCGCGCCTGCGGTCTACCAGCAGCGCCTCGAGCTGTGGGATCAGTGGAAGCCGGTCTCCCTCGAGGCCAACGGCCACTGATCGACCGTCTGGCGTCGGGGTCGCACGGCCTATCGTCGGCCCGGACGCCGACCCCTCAGGTGCGTGCCCGTCGCACATTCACCGCGCCCGAGGCTCTGCGGATCAACCTCGATGGCAGCACCGGCCGCACCCGCGGCCCTGTCGAGGAACTGCGGTTCACCGCAGGTCAGAGCCAGTGTTCGTCAGCAGGGCCACGCACTCGACATGGTGCGTCATCGGGAAGGCGTCGAAGGCGCGCAGCCCACTCAGCTGGAAGCCCAGCTCCCCCGCCCACGACACGTCCCGCGCCAGGGCAGCGGGGTCGCAGGCGACATACGCGATCCTGCGCGGCTGCAGGGCGGCGACCGCCGCGACGACCCGGCGTCCTGCCCCGGAGCGCGGCGGGTCGAGCACGACGAGGTCGGCGGTGATGCCCTGCCGGACGAGGGGCGCCAGGACCCGGTCGACCGCACCGGCTCGCAGCTCCACAGGGGCCTCCGGAGCGCCGGCCAGGTTGGCGCCCGCGTGCCCCACCGCGACCCGGTCACCCTCCACAGCGAGCACCTGGCCCTCCTCGCCCACGGCGGCCGCCAGAGCGGCCGCGAAGAGACCGACCCCGCTGTAGAGGTCGACCACCCGCTCCCCCCGACGGGGCTCCAGGCCGTCGAGAACGGCTGCGACGAAGGTCGCCGCTGCCCCTGGGTGCACCTGCCAGAACCCGCGGGCGGCGACCTCGAACTCCCCTGACCACGACGTATGGCGCTCGCCCGCCGGGACCTGGACCCGCTCGGTGACCGGCGGGGCGAGCCGCTCCCCGTCGGCACCGGCACGACGGCCAGATCCCCGGTCGAGCTGGCGACGACGTCGACGGCCCGCTCTCCGGTCCAGCGCTGCTGCAGGACGCCGGACCCGACCACCTCGTCCGTGGCGATCAGGCAGTCGTCGATCGGGACCACCTGGTGCGACCGGTGCGCCCGCAGCCCGGGCCGGCCGGCGCCGTCGACGGCGAGCTCGACCCGAGTGCGCCAGCGCAGCCCCTCCGCGTCACCGGGGACCGGCTCGACCGTCAGGGGCGACCCGAGCTGCTCGGTCAGGTCGATCCGCGCGAGCCGGGCGAACTGCTCGGTCACCACCCGCGCCTTGAGCTCGCGCTGCAGGTGCAGGTCGGCATGCTGCCAGTCGCACCCTCCGCAACGCCCCGGCCCCGACCACGGGCAGGGCGGGTCGACCCGCCCCGCCGCCGGCTCGAGCACCTTGACGGCGTCCGCACGCACGTAGCGCCCGCCCTTGCCGATCTCAGTGACGGCGATCCGCACCCGCTCCCCCGGCAGGGCGTGCCGGACGAAGGCGACCAGCCCGCCGTGCTCGGGACCGACCCGGGCGACGCAGTGGCCGCCGTGTGCGACGTCGCCGACCTCGACGACCATCTGGTCGCCGACGGCGACGGGGTCACCCATGGGCTCAGCCACGGGAGCGCTGCCAGGGCACGGTGGCGACCATCACGCCCGGGGTCTCGAGCAGTTCCTGGCGGAGCCGGTCCAGGGCACGGTCGCGGACCCAGCGCACGACCCGGCGCTGCCCCACGAGGTCGGGCAGATAGACCACGACGATGTCGCGCGGCCGGTCCTTGTGGACTCGCCGGACGTAGTCGATCACGGGGCGCACCGGCTCGCGGTAGGGGCTCTCGACGGTGCGCAGGGTGACCGGCACCTCGCGCCGGGACCACTCCCGGCGCAGCGCCTCGGTGTCCTCCGGCACGACGTCGACCGCCAGCGCTTCGAGCAGCTGCGGCCGGGTGGCCCGGGCGTAGGCCAAGGCCCGCATCGTGGGCCGGTCGAGGCGCGGGACGTAGACCAGCGCGTAGACGCGGGACGGCACGATCTGGCTGTCGTCCGCACCCTCGGGGGGCAGGGCCGTGTCGCCGTCGGCGGCAGTGTGGAACGAGTGCACCATGAGCATCACCATCCAGAGCAGGCCGATGCCGAGCAGGGAGAGCCCGGCACCATGGACGAAACGGGTCAGCACGACCACGACCAGCACGACATACGACACCGTCGCCCCGACCATGTTGATCGTGCGGCTGCGCAGCATCCGGATCCGCTGCAGCTGGCTCAGCTCGGTGCGCAGCATCTGGTTCCAGTGCCGCACCATGCCGGTCTGGCTCAGCGCGAAGGCGATGAAGACGCCGACGATGTACATCTGGATCAGCTCGGTCACCGTGGCGCGGTAGGTGAGCACCAGGGCGGCGGAGGCGAGTGCGACGAGCAGGATGCCGTTGGAGAAGGCCAGCCGGTTGCCGCGGAAGAGCAGCGCGCTGGGCAGGAACCGGTCGTGGGCGAGCCGGGAGGTCAGCACCGGGAAGCCGTTGAACGCGGTGTTGGCCGCGACGACCAGCATGACCCCGGTGCAGATCGAGACCAGCAGCAGGCCCAGCGAGCCGGACCCGAAGACGGTCGCCGACAGCTGCCCGAGGACCGGGTCCTGGACGAAGTCGGCCGAGACGGGGGCGCCGTCCACCCGCAGCTGCTCCTCGGGGGTGAACGCCATCTGGATGCCGGTCGCCCCGGCGAGCAGGATCACCGACATCAGCACGGTCACCGAGATGGCGGCCATCAGCACCAGGATCGACTGGGCGGTGCGCCCCTTGGGGCGGCGCAGCGCCGGGACCCCGTTGGAGACTCCCTGCACCCCGGTGAGGGCGACCGTGCCCGAGGCGAACGAGCGCAGCAGCAGCACCGCGATCGCCAGCGCCGAGAGTGCCTCGTAGCCGGCCAGGGCGGACAGCTCGTAGGACGCGGAGGCGGCCTGGTCCAGGCTGCCGGTGAGCCACTGGTAGGCGCCGACTCCCACGAGGACCGCGAGCGAGCCCAGGAACGCGTAGACCGGCACCGCCAGGGCCCGCCCGGACTCACGCACGCCGCGCAGGTTGATCACGGTGAGCAGGGCGATCAGGCAGACGGCGGCCAGTGGCTCGTAGCCGCGCAGGAAGGGCAGGGCCGCCGCGGCGTTCTGCACCCCGGCCGAGATGGACACCGCGACGGTCAGCACGTAGTCGACCATCAGGGCAGCCCCCACGCCGACACCCGCCGTGCCGCCGAGGTTGGTCGAGACGACCTCGTAGTCGCCGCCACCGGAGGGGTAGGCCTGCACCGTCTGCCGGTAGGACGCGACGATCACCAGGAGCACCACGCAGACGGCGAGCATGACCTCCCAGGAGTACTGCATGATCGCCAGGCCGCCGGCCAGGCCGAGGGTGAGCACGATCTCGTCGGCGGCGTAGGAGACCGAGGACAGCGCATCACTGGCGAAGACCGGCAGTCCGAGGCGACGGGACAACAGCCGCTCGTCGAGCCGGTCGGTGCGCAGCGCGCGGCCGACCAGCACGCGCTTGACCAGCCTCCCCGCGTCCATGGGTGGTGAGTCTAGGAGCGGCTCGGCGGCCCACCCCGCGCAGCGGTAGCGTCGGGACCATGCACTTCGTCATCATGGGCTGCGGCCGGGTCGGCTCGACCCTGGCCTCGAGCCTGGTCCGCCGCGGCCACGAGGTCGCCGTCATCGACCAGGACGAGACCGCCTTCCGCCGCCTGGGCAAGGACTTCCCGGGGCTCACCGTCAAGGGTGTCGGCTTTGACAAGGTGGTGCTGCGCGACGCCGGGGTGGAGCGGGCCTACGCCTTCGCCGCGGTGAGCAGCGGCGACAACTCCAACATCATCGCCGCGCGGGTGGCCCGGGAGACGTTCGGGGTGCAGCGCGTGGTCGCCCGGATCTACGACCCGGCCCGGGCCGAGATCTACCAGCGGATCGGGGTGCCCACGGTGGCGACCGTCCGCTGGACCGCGGACCAGACGCTGCACCACATGCTGCCGCAGGGCGCGACGCCGGACTACTTCGACCCCAGCGGCAACCTGGTCCTGGCCCGGGTACACCTCAACGCGGGCTGGGTGGGGCGCCGGCTGGTCGACCTCGAGCAGTTCTCCGCCTCGCGGGTGGCCTTCGTGACCCGGCTCGGCGAGGCGATGCTGCCCGGCCCGGACACCGTCTACCAGCAGGGCGACGAGGTGCACCTGATCACCGCGCGGCCGACGCTGCCGGAGCTGGAGCACCGCCTCGACGCCGAGCCGCCGACCGCATGAGCACCGACCAGAGCAACGAGGTGAGTCGATGAAGGTCGCCGTGGTGGGTGCCGGCAGTGTCGGTCGCTCGATCGCCCGGGAGCTGATCCACAACGGGCACGAGGTCCTGCTGATCGACCGTGACGTCAGCCCGGAACAGACCTCGCGGGTGGCCGAGGCGTCGTGGATCATCGGTGACGCCTGCGAGATCAGCACGCTGACCACCGCCCAGCTCGACCAGTACGACCACGTCGTCTGCGCGACCGGGGACGACAAGGTCAACCTGGTGGTCTCGCTGCTGGCCAAGACCGAGTTCGCGGTCCCGCGCACCGTGGCACGGGTCAACAACCCGCGCAACGAGTGGCTCTTCAACGAGTCCTGGGGCGTCGACGTGCTGGTCTCGACGCCGCGGCTGATGACGGCCCTGGTCGAGGAGGCGGTCGCGGTCGGTGACCTCGTGCGGCTCTTTGAGTTCCAGCACGGCAAGGCGCACATGGTCGAGCTGACCCTGCCGGACGACAGCCCGCACGCCGGTCACCGGGTCGGGGACATCGCGCTGCCCGACGAGGTGCAGCTGGTGACCATCCTGCGCGACGGCCGGGCGATCATCCCGAGCCCGGACGAGGCGGTCGAGGGTGGCGACGAGATCCTCTTCATGTGCCCCCCCGAGGCCGAGCACCAGCTGGCGCTGACGCTCAACCCGGAGAGTCGTCAGCGCGAGCACCGCGACGACGACGACGACTAGCATTTTGGGAGGGGTTTGTGACGTCTCCTGCGCATTTTGGTAGGGGTTTGTGACGCGTAAGCCTCAGCCGTCGCGGGCGGTCTGCGGCGTCCGGCCGGTCGCGAGCAGCAGCCCCATGACCAGCACGGCCAGCAGGTAGAGCGGCCAGCCCAGGGCGATCTTGGCCACCCCGAGCCAGGCGACCTGCTCGGCGAGGTAGAGCGGCAGCATGACCGCGACGCGCACCGCGAACAGGGCCACGAGCACCCAGGTCAGCCGGGAGCAGACGCGGACCATCGCCGAGTCGCGGCGCCAGGCCGTCGGCTGCTGCACGTAGCTCGGGTCACCGGCGGCGACGAGGAACCCGACGATCGGCCAGCGGGCCAGGATCGAGACCAGCGCCGCAGCGCCATACCCCGCCGAGGTCAGGATGCCGGGCAGGAACGCGTCCTCGGCCCGACCCGAGCGCAGCGCGAAGAACGCCGCCAGACCGGTCGCGATGATCGAGGACAGCACGTAGCGCGTCGAGCCGCCGATGTACATCCGCACGCCCAGCAGCACCAGGATGACCGCTCCCGCGGCCACGAGCGCCGGTTGCAGCTCGCCACGGACCAGCCACATCACGACGAACGCCACAGTCGGCAGCGCGGTCTCCAGCGAGCCGTACCAGCCGCCGAGCACCTCCGAGAGCCGGTGCCGGATCACCGCCTCGACGGTGTCCTCCACGCGGGCCGTGCCGCCGGGGACCGGAGGCTCGGTCTGGTCCTGCGTGGGCGCTGACTCGCTGTTCACGACCGCGCGGGGAGCAGGTGGTAGGTGGGGTTGAACATGGTCAGCGCGCCGTCGACCGCGCAGACCCGCCCCTCGACGGTGAGGAAGGCGCCCGGGACGATGCCGCCGATCTCGCGTCGACCCAGCCAGATGACCTGCAGGATGTCCGTCCCGTCATAGAGCTCGACGTGCAGCTGCGGGGCGTCCCCGCGCGGGGGCACCGCGATGCTGTGCACGCAGCCGGTGAGCCGGGCGTGCTCGCGGGCATGCACGTCCTGGATCCGGCGGCAGCCCGTCCGGCCACACTCACGGGCCAGCTCGTCGGCCTCCAGGTCGGCCTGGTCGCGCCCGAGCCGCTCGAGGAGCCGGGAGACCGCGCTCATGACCCTTCTCCGTCAGCGGAGGGCTGGGTCGGCGCGGGCGCGGCGCTCGTGCCGCCGCCGTTCTGGCCGGCCTGCGCTGCGGCCCGGCGCGCCACCGCCGCCTCCAGCACGCTCTTGGGTGGGGTCAGTGCCAGCACCTCGCGCGGGGGCTTGGGCTCATCGCCGCGGACGACGACGACCTGGCGCAGGTACTTCAGCAGGGCGCGGTACTGCGTCTCGTCGCTGGCGGCCGGGCCATGGATCACCCCGCGCAGGAACCAGCGTGGCCCGTCCACGCCGAGGAAGCGGGTCGGCGCATAGCTGACCCGGCCGTCCTGGGCGACCGCCGGCATCCGCCCGCGCAGCTCGGTGCCCATCACGCCGACGCCGTCGTCAGCGGTGCCGCCGGCCTTGCGGATCCCGTCGCCGATCTCGGCGCGCAGGTCCTCCCACAGCCCGGTGGTGCGCGGCGCGGCGAAGGCCTGGATCTGCAGCGACGACCCGGCGATCACCGCGGTCACGCCGACCATCAGGTTGCTCGCCTGGTCGACGTCGAGCCGCAGCTCCATCCCCTGTGCAGCGGGGACCCGCAGCGCGCCGAGGTCGAGCCGGCCGCCCAGGTCCGGGCGCTCGGACAGGTCGAACGGCCCGTCGACGGCGCGGTCCCAGTCGCGGTCCACACCCGGCTCTCCGTCGGGGACCACAGGGTCGGCGACGACGTCCTCGGGTCCGGACTCGGCCTCGCCGGAGGAGGTGCGTTGCTTGCGGTTGAAGAGGGCCACGAGAGCCTCAGTCCTCCTGCTGTTCGGTGGGGGTGTCGGCGGTCCAGCCGCCGGTCGAGCCGTGCCCGGACTCGCCCCGGTCGGTGCCGGGCAGGCGCTCGACCTCGGTGAAGGCAGGAAGGCAGACCTCCTGCACGACCAGCTGGGCGATCCGGTCGCCCCGGCGGACGGTGAACGCCTGCGCGGGGTCGGTGTTGATGAGGTTGACCTTGATCTCGCCCCGGTAGCCCGCGTCGACGGTGCCAGGTCCGTTCAGCGTGGTCACCCCGTGCCGATGGGCCAGGCCAGAGCGCGGGTGCACGAACGCGGCATACCCCGCCGGCAGCGCGATGGCGACCCCGGTGCCGACCAGGGCCCGGGCCCCGGGGGGCAGCGTGAGGTCGCTGTCGGCGTGCAGGTCGACGCCGGCGTCACCGGGGTGAGCCGGGGCCGGGACGGGCAGGCCGTCATCGAGGCGCTGCAGCAGCACCGGCACGCGGTGGGGAGGGGTCACGTCTATCGAGGGTACGCGCCCGACCCGTGGGTCGGGAGGGTCGTGGAGTCCGGGCCGGCGTCGTTCAGGCCGCGCACTCGCTGCAGACCGGCATGCCGCCGACCTCCTTGGCGAGCTGGCTGCGGTGGTGCACCAGGAAGCAGCGCGAGCAGGTGAACTCATCGGCCTGGCGCGGCAGCACCCGGACCGAGAGCTCCTCGCCGGACAGGTCGGCGCCCGGCAGCTCGAAGCCCTCTGCGTGCTCGGTCTCATCGACGTCCACGCTCGCGCTGGTCTTGTCGGAGCGCCGTGCCTTGAGCTCCTCGATGGAGTCCTCGTTGAGCTCGTCCTCGGTCTTGCGTGGGGCGTCGTAGTCGGTAGCCATGCCTGCTCCATCCCCTCCCAGGGTGTGTGTCGCGGGTGCACCCGCTGCGGTGTGCGGGGTCCGGTTCGCCCCTGTGAACGCCGTGACAACGCATTTTGTGCCCGGCTTCGGCAAGGTCCGCGCGGGGATTGTGTCGTATGTCGGGTCCGTTCTGCACATCGGACCCACGCCGCGCGTATCTGCGCAGGTCAGCGGCCTGTCGCAGGGGTGTGCTCGCAGGCCCTCAGCGAGCCTGCCGCAGGGACTGCTCGACCAGGAGCCGCAGCGGCTCGTGGATGCCCGGCCCGCCGGCGACGACCATCTCGACGGTAGGCGGCCCGTCCAGCCCGGTGACCGCTCCCCCGGCCTCGGTGACGACCAGCTGGCCGGCGGCGCGGTCCCAGGCGTGCAGACCTCGCTCGTAGTAGCCGTCGAGCGCCCCCGCGGCCACCGCACAGAGGTCGAGGGCGGCGCTGCCCATCCGGCGCAGGTCGCGGACCTCGCACAGCACCGCGTGGGCCACCTGACCCTGCACGTCGCGCTGGGCACGGTCGTAGCTGAAGCCCGTCCCCACCAGCGCCGTCGCCAGATCCTGCCGCTCCCCCACCCGCAGCCGGCGCCCGTCGGTGGCCGGTCCGTCGACGGCGCTGACCCGCGACCCGCCGCCCAGCCGGGCGTGGAAGACCTCACCGACGCGCGGGTTGGCGACCGCCCCGGCCACCGGCTGCCACTGTCCCGCGAGCTGGGGGTCACCGACGACGACGGCCACGGACACGGCATACGCCGGGATGTCGTAGAGGTAGTTGACGGTGCCGTCGATCGGGTCGAGCACCCAGGTCAGGCCCGAGCTGCCACCGGTCGAGCCACCCTCCTCGCCGAGGATCGCGTCGTCGGGGCGCTCGGCCGCCAGCCGGTCGCGCAACAGCCGCTCGGCGGCGGTGTCCATCGCGGTGACGATGTCGAGCGCAGAGGTCTTGGTCTGCGCGACCTCGACCAGTGCCTGGTCGCTCGTCGCGGATGAAGCGGGCAGCCGCGCAGGCCAGGTCCACGGCCAGCCGCTCGAGGTCGAGCAGCTCCGCCTCCGACGGCGTGGGCAGGGCCGCAGCGGCCAGGTCCATCAGTCCGAGCCGCACGCTGCGGGCTTGGCCAGACGCAGGTTGGGGCAGCAGCCCGGAGCGCACACCGAGGGCCGCGGCTGCGGCACCGGCCAGCTGGGCCGGTCGACCGGCTCCTCCCGGCGCTCGCCGGCCCGCTCCAGGCACAGGTCGACCAGCCCGCTGACGAACTGCGGGTCGGTGCCGACCGTCGCGGCCCGCACCACGTGCAGCCCGAGCTGCTCCGCGGTCTCCAGCGCCTCGGTGTCCAGGTCGAAGGCGACCTCCATGTGGTCGGAGACGAAGCCGATCGGT
Organism: uncultured Actinomycetota bacterium; assembly: GCA_963781115.1. Lineage (GTDB taxonomy): Bacteria > Actinomycetota > Actinomycetes > Actinomycetales > Dermatophilaceae > Ornithinicoccus. The sequence continues at coordinate 836,685 of CAWADV010000002.1, read as the reverse complement.
GCCAGCACGACCGCGCGCACCCCCTGTGCCGCCAGTGCGGTGAGGTGGTCGTTGACGTCGGGCTCCAGCCAGGGCTGGGACGGGGGCCCGCTGCGCGAGCAGTAGGCCAGGTCGGCACCGACCGTGCGTCCGAGCGTGGCGCTGACCTCGCGGCCTATCGCCTGGGTCAGCGCTTCGTGCTGGGCGCTGTAGAGGTTGCCCTCGCCGTCACCGGGACCGGAGGTGTCGTCCATCGCGTCCGGGATCGAGTGGGTCACGCACACCACGCGCGGCAGACCGCCCGTCTGCGCCAGCACGGTCCGGACCGCGTCGGTCACCAGCCGGACGTTGGTGCCGGAGAACCCGGGATGGTTGTAGTAGGGCCGGATCTTGTCGACGTCGAGGGACAGCCCCTCGGAGGTCAGCGTCTCCAGGGACTCGGCCAGGTCCTCGCGGTACTGCCGGCAGCTGCTGTAGCAGCTGTAGGCGCTGGTGGTCACCACGAGCAGCGACCGGTGGCCCTGCAGGTGTGCGTCGCGGAGCGTGTCGGTGAGGAACGGCGGGGAGTTGCGGTTGCCCCACAGCAGGGGCACAGCGACACCGCGCCGGTCCAGCTCGTCGCGCAGCGCCGCCAGGAGGGCCCGGTTCTGGTCGTTGATCGGGCTGCGGCCCCCGAAGTGCAGGTAGTGCTCGGCCACCTCGGCCAGCCGCTCGTCGGGGATGCCGCGCCCGCGGGTCACCCGGCGCAGGAACGGCATCACCTCCTCCGGTGCCTCCGGGCCGCCGAAGCTGACCAGCACGACGGCGTCGTAGGGAGCCAGCGGGTCGGGGTCGGCGGCCCCAGGGGTCGGGTCGGGTGCGGGCAGGCTCATCGTCTCTCTCCGGTGCGCAGGGCGTAGGGGGCATTGAGGTCGAGGGTCACCGCGGCGACGCGGATGGCGAACACCAGGATGACCGACCCCCAGATCGTGGTCGGCCCCAGGTGTCCCGTCGCGTCGGCCCAGACGACCAGCGCCGCACCGATCAGGGCGGGCACGGCATACAGCTCACGCCGCAGCACCTCGGGCACCTGTCCGGCCAGCAGGTCCCGCAGCAGTCCCCCACCACAGGCCGCGATCGCCCCCACCAGGATGGCCGCCAGCGGGCCGGCTCCGAAGGCCAGGGCCTTCAGCGCCCCGGCCGTGGAGAAGACCGCCAGGCCGAGTGCGTCGAGCAGGCGCACCAGGCGGGTGATCGTGGCCCGGCGGGTGCCCCGCGGGACGTCGGGGTCCACGAGTGCGCCATACAGCAGGAAGACGAGCAGGCCGGCCAGGACCGCGGTGCCGACCAGCCGCCAGTCGCTGAGCCCGACCGGAGGGGTGGCGCCGATGAAGACGTCTCGCAGGATGCCCCCGCCGAGGCCGGCGACCCAGGCCAGCACCAGGACGCCGACCAGGTCGAGCCGCTGGCGCACGGCGACCAGCGCACCGGAGAGCGCGAAGACGAAGATCCCCACCACGTCCAACACCAGCTGCAGGTCGGCGTCGGCGGTCACCATGGTCTGCCTAAGGTACTTCCCGGCGGCGTGCCCATCGCCCCGGTGGTCAGGGAGGTGGCAGAGTCGGCCGCACAGACGTCAAGGAGTGGCATGCAGCAGCTGCAGTTCAGCGGGGTCGACGACAGTGGCGCGAGCCTGGTGCTGGTGGCCGGCGACGGTGCGGAGTATGTCGTGCCGGTCGACGAGCGGTTGCGCGCTGCGCTGCGCCCGACCCGACGCGGAGGGGCCGCAGGGCAGGGGTCGTCCTCACCCCGCGAGGTGCAGTCGCTGATCCGCGCCGGTCAGAGCGCTGAGGAGGTCGCCGAGCTGACGGGCTGGTCGACCGAGCGCGTGGCCCGGTTCGAGTCTCCGATCCTGGCCGAGCGGGAGCACGTGGCCGGCCAGGCCCGCCGGGCTCACGTCCGTGGACGCGGGCCGGGCGGCGGGATCCAGTCCCTCGAGGAGCGGGTCCGTGAGCGGCTGGCCGCTCGGGGCGTCGACCCGGACGCGGCACTGTGGGACGCGACCCGCCCCGAGGGAGGCCGCTGGACGGTCATCGTCTCCTTCGTCGCCGGGCAGCGGTCACGCCGTGCCGCCTGGCGGTTCGAGCCGCCGACCGACTCGGTCGAGGCGCTCGACGACGAGGCCCGCTGGCTGAGCGAGGACGAGCTCGCCCTGCCCGGCGGCGCGGCCTCCGCAGCCCTGTTGGGCGGCGGCGAGGGCGCCCAGAACGTCGACCTGATGACCACGATGCGTGAGCGGTCGCGGCAGCGGGGGCGCCGTCGCCGCCCGCCGGCCGTCGGTGCCGCCGCGGTGCCGGAGACGCGAGACAGGCGCGACGGGCGACGAGGCCGAGGACGTGGCCGCGGTGATCGCCGAGGGTGGGCAGGACGGCAGCACGTCGGCTGGGTCCACCGACCCGGCCGGCATCCCGGGTGCGGCGACGTTGCCGGAAGACGTGCTGCCCCTGGAGGACCTGCACTACGACCCCGCGACGATGGGGCCGCCTCCTGGTGCACAGGGCGACCGCACCGGCCTGGAGCCGGTCGAGCCCGCCGATGATGCCGACGTGGAGGACGTGCCGACGCAGGAGCCGGGTGGGCGGGGCCGCCGGCGCGGTCAGCGCGGGGCGGTCAACGCCACGCTGGACGACTTCTTCGGCGAGGAGGACGACCTCGACGTCGACCTCGACGTCGTCGAGGACAAGGACGACGACGAGCAGCTCCCGGCCGACGGGGTCGAGGCACACGACCGCGAGGAGCACCTGGACGAGCTGACCGACCTGGTCGAGGAGCCCGACGCCGACCACGCCGTCGATGCAGAGTCGGTCGAGGACGTGAGCCGGCCGCGGACGTCGAGCCGGCCGAGGACGTCGAGCCGGACGAGGACGGTCGAGGCTGATGCCCCCGCAGCAGATGCCGACGTCGCGGACGTCGAGGACGCCGAGGACAGCGCCAAAGACAGCGACGAGCCCGACGAGACGCCGGACCGCGACCCGGCAGCGGGCCAGGCTCCCCCACCGGCAGAGGCCGCTCCCGACGAGGCCGCCAAACGCAAGGGCCGGACCAGCGTGCCCAGCTGGGACGACATCATGTTCGGGGCCAAGGACCGACGCTGAGCGGACGAGTCGCGCTGCCTCACCCCGACCGACCACGCTGACCACACTGCGCACGTGACGCGGTCGCGCGGAGCACTCTGGGCGGTGGTCCTGGGGATTGCGCTGTTCTGGGTGGGCGTCTTCACGGCGGGCGCCCTGGCCGACGGCTACAGCGCCCGTGAGGACTTCATCTCGAGCCTGGCCGGCCGGGGCTCCGAGGTCGCCCCCATCGGGATCGCCGCACTCCTGGCCAACGCCGTCGCCCACCTCGCCGCGGCGGCAGCAGTGCTGCGGCGGTGGAAGTCGCGGCTCTGCGCCATCCTGCTCGCCTGCGCGGGCGCAGCGGTCGTCGTCATCGCGGTCGCCCGGGTCTCCTGTCCTGGCGGACCCGCGGGCTGCGGCGAAGAGGGCGGGGCACGCAGCGACGTCCTCGACCTGATCCACGGGCTGGCCGTCGGCACCTACGAGATCTTCATCCTGGCCGCCATGGGCGCGGTGGCCGTCACCGTCTGGCGCCGAGCGCAGGCCGGGCGGCCGCGCTGGCTGGCTCCTCTCAGCCTGGTCTTCGCGGTCGCCTCAGTGGTCCTGTTGGCCAGGACCGGCGACCAGGACCCGGGCCTGTGGCAGCGGCTGTGGGTCGCCAGCAACCTCACCTGGCTGCTCCTGGTCGCCTGGCTCGCCACGCGAGGGAGGCCCCGCGCCGTCAGGGCCACCTAGGAGGGTGGTCGCACGGACGCGTGCCGGGTCGCCTCGCGACCTCTCGGCACGCCACGCCTGGCCCGCCGCGGGCGGTCGTCCGGCCCTGGCTCCTCCGGCTCCCTGGTCCCCCGGAGCACCAGCACCAGCCACCCGGTGAGCACCACCGCGACCACGCCCATCCCGATGCGGGCGTCTGTCGGCAGCACCACGCCGAGCCCGCCACCCAGCACCCAGGCCAGCTGCAGCATCGTCTCGGACCGCCCGAAGACCGAGGTGCGGGTCTCCTCCGGCACCTGCTCCTGGATCGAGGCGTCGAGCCCGAACTTGCCCAGCGTCTGGCACATCCCGACGGTGAGCGCCAGCAGCACCATCGTCACGATCGAGAAGGCGACCGCGGTCACCACGGCCATGACCACGTCCACGACCAGCGCCAGGCGCACCAGCGTCATCGGCGAGGCGGTCTTCATGATGGAGGCGGCCAACGTGCCCAGGGCCGACCCGACCCCAGCCGCGGCCAGCGCCAGCCCGAGCAGCAGGGTGAACCGGTCCTCCCAGCCCGCTGGCGGGTTGTTGCGCAGCAGGAAGGCCAGGAAGATCGTCAGGAAGCCAGACAGCATGCGCAGCCCGAAGTTGGCGCGCAGCCCGGTCACCACGGCCGGCGGCACCCCCCAACGGCCGCGACCCGCTCCGGCGCCGGCCATCTCGGTCACCCCCACCTGGCGCTCGCCGCGAGCCGAGTCCACCTGCCGGGGCAGCAGGATCGCCAGGATGGTGCCGATCGCGAACAGCGCGAAGGCGAACCGCAACGCCCACGACGGGCCGATCTGGGCCAGACCGGCAGCCACCGGGCCCGCGACCGCGGCGCCGACAAGGCCCGCCAGGGACATCCGGCCGTTGGCCTTGACCAGCGACATCCCCTCGGGCAGCAGTCGAGGGGTGGCCGTCGACCGGGTCACGCTGTAGGCCTTGGAGGCCACCAGCACCCCCAGTGCCGCGGGGAACTGCCACCACGACGACCCGTCCATGGAGTCGGCCAGCGCCCAGCACAGGAAGGCTCGGGCCGCCAGGGTCGCCCCCATCGCCCAGCGCCGCCCGTGCCGGAACCGGTCGAGGAACGGCCCGACGAACGGCGCGATGATGCTGAACGGCAACAGGGTCAGCAGGAGGAACAGCGCGACCTGGCCCCGCGCCTCGCCGGAGGGCACCTGGAAGAACAGGGTGCCGGCGAGCGAGACCGCCACGACGGCGTCGCCGGCGTTGTGCAGGGCGTGGGTCTCGATCAGCCGCGCCAGCCCGGTCTCTCCCGCACCCTGGGAGTGGGTCGCGCGCCGGGTGGCCCGGTAGGTCGCTCGGCCGGCTACCTGGGTGCCGCGTGAGAGAGCCCGGGCTCCGCGCCCCAGCCCGCGGCCGACGCCCTGGCCGGCACGCACCAGCCGGGACGAGCGCGGACGGGCGGAGGCGCCGGAGATCGGCGTGCGGTAGGCACCCTGGCGGAGCGGGTCGCGGTCGGCCATCAGGGCAGCGCCGCTGGAGCGGGCGCGGGGGCTGATCGCAGCGGCAGCGGACACAGGTCGAGGTCGAAGGGCAGGACCTCCGGTGAGCCGGCCTGGGCGCGCGCCGCCTGGGCGGTCATCCGGCGCATGTAGTGCCGACGGCAGAGCACCTCGTACTCGACCAAGGGGGCCGCGCCCTCGGCGTCGGCGACGTCGCCGACGACGACCTGCTCGCCCTCGACGACCATCTGACCGTCGACGACGCGGGCGTTGTGGGTCGCGCGGGCACCGCACCAGCACAGCGCCTCGACCTGCAGGACCTGCATCCGGTCGGCGAGCTCGATCAGCCGCTGCGACCCGGGGAACAGCTGGGCGCGGAAGTCGGCGGTGATGCCGAAGGCGAAGACGTCGACCCCCATCTCGTCGACCAGGCGAGCCAGCTGCTCCACCTGGGCAGGGGTGTAGAACTGCGCCTCGTCGCAGATCAGGTAGTCGACGCGGCGCCCGTGCGTGCGCTGGTCGACGACGAGCTCCCAGAAGTCGAGGTCCTCACCGACCTCGATGGCGTCGTGGGACAGGCCGAGCCGGCTGGACAGCATCGACTGCCCGCCCCGGTCGTGCTGGGAGAAGATCAGGCCAGAGCGCCCCCGCGCCGCGTGGTTGTGGTCCATCTGCAGGGCGAGGGTCGACTTGCCACAGTCCATGGTGCCGGTGAAGAAGACGAGCTCGGCCACGGCGTGCAGTCTAGGCAGCCGGCAGGTGCAGGAACGGGATGGCGGTCTCCTCGAGGGTCAGCGAGCCGTGGTGGGCCACCAGTGAGAGCACCTCAGCGCGCGTCGTGCGCGAGTCCAGCAGGGTCGCGTCGGCACGCATCAACGCCACGACGTCACCGATCCGGGGACGGACGGCGGCGTCGACCGGCCCGAACAGGCCCAGGTCGACCGCCTGGTCGCGGGACAGCACGCAGGCCCGCTCCCCCAGCAGCTCGGACCAGGCCTGGAGCACGTCGGCGGCGGCACCGGGCTCGCAGTAGGCCTGCGGCCCGCGCGCCTCACCACCCAGGTGGCGGACGCCCGCGGCCAGGTCGGCGCGCTCGGCCAGGTCCAGGCGCTGGTCCAGGGGGCAGGCCAGCATGCCGTGGTCAGCGGTCACCGTCAGCGAGGTCTGCGCGGGCAGCCGCCCGGCCAGCCGCTCCATCGCGTCGTCGACCCGCTCCAGCTCGGTGAGCCACTCCCAGGAGTCCGGCCCGCGGGTGTGCCCCACCTTGTCGACCGCACCCCAGTAGAGGAAGACCAGGGAGCGCGGCCCTCGCCGGACGGCGGCCAGGGTCGTCTCCACGGCGTCGTCCAGCCCCGCCGCCGCGTCGAGCCGGCCACCTCGCAGGGCAGCCCGGGTCAGCCCTGAGCCGGAGAAGGACAGCGGAGCGACCCGCGTGACGGCCACCCCTGCCGCCGCCACCCGCTGCAGCACCGTCTCGTGCGGCTGCCAGGTCAGCGGGTCCGGGCCGTCGTCCCAGGACAGGTGGTTGACCAGCCGGTCGTGCTCGGGCATCAGCACCTGCCAGCCCACGAGCCCGTGCCGTCCGGGCACCAGCCCGGTGCCGAAGCTGGCCATGCTCGTCGCCGTGGTCGAGGGGAACCCGCAGCGCACCGAACGCACCGGCGAGCCCAGCGAACGCAGGTAGGGCGCGTGCCCGCTGCGCCGGGACAGCTGGGCTGAGCCCAGCCCGTCGACCAGGACCACCACGGCCCGGCGCGCCGGCGGCAGGGTCACCGCGCCGGCGTGACCTACCCCCAGGCTCGAGGCCACCGAGGGCAGGACCGCCCCGACCGTTGCCGAGTCCGGCGACACGTCATACGACAGCGCCGGGAGGTCGTCCGGCAAGGTGACGGTCATCGACCAGAGGTCGGCACAGCGTGCCTGGGCCTCAGCGGCCCAGCCGCGCGGACAGCGCGCCGGCGAAGGCCAGTGCGCGTCCGACCGCCTCCTCGCCGTCGGCCTCGGCCGTGATGCGCAGCGAGATGTCCTCCGAGGCGACGGTTCCCTCATAGCCGTGGTCGCCCTCGCAGCCCGGGTCGGCGCAGGTCGCCGGGAACAGGTCGAGCCGGTTGACGCTGCCCCAGCCGAGGCTGAGCGTCAGCGCCCGCCCGGACAGGCCTCCGGTGAAGGCGGCCGGGTCGGCGAGCACGTGGGTGAGCATCACCCCGCGGACGGCACGCATCGGCACGGTCTCGGTGGTCGCGGTCGCCATGTGCCCGCCCTCGGGCTCGGCGGACTCGTGGTCGTCGGCGTGCGCGATGACCAGGCGGTGCTCGGTGACGACGAGCACGGTCAGGTGGCGGCGGACCGCCTGCTCGTCGAAGGTCGTCTCCTGGTGCACCAGGTGCGCGACGACCGGCTCGGCCCCGACGGCCGTCCCGAGGATGTCCATCACCAGGGCTGGGAGGTATCCGGCGCGCTCCACCTCGGCCGCCAGGTCGGCCGGGAGCCCCACGACCGTGCGGTCGGAGGGCGCGCTCGCGGCTCGAGCATCGTGGGCGGGGTGGCGGGCCATGGCGCTCATCCTCCCATCCCGCGGGACAGGCTGCGTCGAGCGATGTCGGTGCGCGCCCGGCTGCGCGCCACGGTGATCGAGGCCCCGAGCACCGACACCCCGTCCTGGTGGGCCATCACCGGGTTGAGCTGCAGCCGGGACACCTCGGGTAGGTCGTCGGCCAGCACGGACACCCGGGTGAGCAGCTCGTGCAGGGCCGGCAGCCGCACCGGCATCGTGCCCCGGTAGCCCTCCAGCAGCGGGGCGGCGCGCACCGAGGTGACCATGTCGGCCACGTCGGCGCTGGTCAGAGGGGGGAACCCGTAGGCCACGTCGCCCAGCAGGTCGACCGGCAGGCCGGCCACCCCGAAGGTGACCACCGGACCGAAGAGCGGGTCCTCGGTGCTGGTGACAGCGACCGGCACACCGGTCGGGGCCTGGGCCTGGACCGCGATGCCGTCGATGCCGAGGGGACGCAGGCCCGCCTCGACGGTCCGGAACGCCTCGGCCACCTGTGCCGGCGAGCGGAGCTCGGTGCGCACCCACTGCTGCCCCTGCTGGTGGCGCACCAGGTCGCTGGTCGCCTTGAGCACGACGGGCAGCCCGAGCTCGGTCGCGGCGCGGGCCGCGTCGTCCGCCGTGGTGACCGGCAAGGACGGCCAGAGCTCGATGCCGTAGGCGGCGAGCAGCGCCAGGGTCTGCTCGGGGTCCAGCCGGTGCTTCTTGCCGCCGGAGGCCAGCACGGTCTCCACGATGTCGTGCGCCGCCCGCCGGTTGATCCCCTCGAGGCGCACCAGCTCGCCATGGTCACGCGTGCGCCACGTCGCGTAGCGGGTGGCCGAGACCAGCGCCCGGACCGCGTCCTCGGGCAGCGGGTAGGTCGGCAGCGCCCCACCGGGAGTGACCCCTCGCATCCCGGGGAAGGTCGCGACGACCGGCTTGTCGTGGGCCGCGGCCACCTGCTCGACGGTCCTGACCACCTCGGGGTCGGTCGCCTGGACCTGCGGCACGAACGCGGCCACGACGGCGTCGACATCCGGGTCGGCCAGGGCCTGCTCCATCGCCTCGGTGAACTGCGGCACCTGGGCGTCCGGCGACAGGGCGACCGGGGGGCGGGCCATCTGCAGTCCCCACGACAGGGCGGTGTCCGCGGTGACGGCGCTGAGGGCGTCGGAGTTGGTCACGACGGCGATCCGGTCGCCGGCCGGCAGCGGCTGGCTGACCAGCAGCTGGGCGACGTCGAACAGCTGGTGCAGGTTCTCGACGCGGATCACCCCCGACTGGCGCAGCATGGCGTCGAACGCCTGCGGCGGGGTCTTGGCCCGGCGGACCCGGTGACCCTTGGGAGCGCCATACCGGACGAAGCCGCTGTTGACGACGACCACCGGCTTGACGCTGGCCAGCTGGCGGGCGATCCGGGAGAACTTGCGCGGGTTGCCCATGGACTCCAGGTAGAGGCCGACGACGCCCGTGCTCTCGTCGTCGATCCAGTACTGCATCAGGTCGTTGCCGGAGATGTCGGCCCGGTTGCCGGCCGAGGCGAACGTGGACACGCCGAGACCGCGCCGCTCAGCGGCGGCCAGCACCGTGATCGACAGGGCGCCCGACTGGGCGAACAGCCCGAGGGCTCCGGGCCCCGGCGTGCGCGGGCTGAGAGAGGCGTTGAGGCGCAGCTCCGCGTGGGTGTTGATGATGCCGAAGGAGTTGGGTCCGAGCAGCCGGATGCCGGCGGCCCGGACGGTGCGCAGCAGGTCGTCCTGCAGCCGCTCGCCGTCCTTGCCCGCCTCGGCGAACCCCGAGCTGACCACCAGCACCGTCCGGACGTCGGCCTCGGCGCAGTCGGCCACGACGGACAGCACCTGGCTCGCCGGCACCGCCACCACGGCCAGGTCGACCGGCTCGCCGATGTCGGTGACCCGGCCCAGGCTCGGGACGCCGTCGACCTCGGCCCCCGCGCCGACGGCATACAACGCCCCGGCGTAGCCGCCCTCGCGCAGGTGCCGGTGGACCGCGCGACCGACCGACTCCCCGCTGCTGCCGACGCCGACCACGGCCACCGACCGGGGGCGCAGCACGCGGCGCATGCTCACGGCCTCGGCTCGGTGCTCCCGGGACAGGCGGACCATCCGCGAGGCCTCGGTGGGCTCGACGTCGAAGGACACGGCGATGATCCCGTCATCCATCTCGTGCGACACCACATAGCCGGCGTCGCGGAAGACGTTGATCATCCGGCGGTTCTGCGGGAGCACGTCGGCGACGAACTGGCGGACGCCCACCTCCCGGGCGACATCGGCCAGGTGCTCGAGCAGGACCGACCCGATGCCGACGCCCCGGTAGCGGTCGGAGACGTTGAACGCCACCTCGGCGGTGGGGCCGTCGTAGCCGTCGATCCGGTCGAACCGGCCGATGCCGGCGATGTGGTCGCGGATCAGGACGACGAGGGCGACCCGCTCGTGGTGGTCGACGTGGGTGAACCGGTAGACGTCGCGGTCGGCCAGGCGCTTGATCTGGGCGAAGAACCGCAGGTAGATGGACTCCTCGGACTGCCCGGCATGGAACACGTGGATGCCGTCGGTGTCCTCGGGGACGATCGGGCGCACCCGGGCCACCGTGCCGTCGGTGAGCACGACGTCGGCTTCCCAGTCGTGCGGGTAGTCGGACACGCTGCCGATGCTAGGGCGTCACGGTGCCGCGGAGGTGCTGACCGTCACCCGCGTCCAGGTGAGGCCGTCGTCGTCGCTGCGCCAGAAGCCTCCCTGCCCGCCCTCGAACTGGGCGCCACGCACCAGCAGCGTGCCGTCGGCGGCCGCGGTCACCGCTGCCGCACCCGGCTCGCCGAACTGCACCGGTGCGTCCGTCATCGTCGACAGCGGCGGCTGCTCGGGCACCTGCCAGCTGCCCCCGCCGTCGGCGCTGACCTGCACACCGAGCGAGCCCAGGACCACGACGTGCGCCGCGTCACCGGCGCCCAGCCCCGGACCCACGCTGGGGTCCATCGGCTGCGGGCTCCCGGCCGGCACCCAGCTGGCGCCGCTGGTCGTGGAGCCATAGAGCTGGACCGCATCCGCGCCGCCCGCGCCGGTGCTCACCGCGCAGAGCGCGTAGAGCACGCCGTCGGCGTCCGGTGCGGCAGCGAAGGTGCTGAGGGTGGCGCAGTCCTGCGGTGGTGCCACGCGGACCGGCTCGGCCGCGCCAGGGGGGATCCGCCAGATGCTCAGACCGGCAGCCGCACTGCCGGTGACCACGAACGGGGTGGAGCCGGCGAAGTGGACCGACACCTCGCCCGGGGCGACCTCGACGCCGGACAGGGGCATCTCGACGGCCAGGCGCATCGAGGTCGCCTGCGAGGTCGCCTGGACCACCCGCAGGTCCGTGCAGGTCGTGGCGTCGCAGGCACCGGTCACCATGACGAGCTGTCCTGTATGCAGCTCCAGGGCGAGCACGTCCTGCCCCGAGTGGGTGATCTCGCGCCAGGTGCGACCCCGGTCACCGCTGCGCAGCACGACACCGTCTGTCTGTGCAGCCGCGGTGCCCTCACCGGTCGGTCCCGGGGTGCTCCAGGCCCAGCCGGCGTCACCTTCGAACCTCAGCTGCCCGATGCCCAGGCCGCCCAGGTCGGCGGCGGGCACCCACGTCGACCCCAGGTCCTGGCGACCACGCCAGCAGCCCGCAGTCACCGGTGGCGCTGGCGCACCCGTCATAGGCCTGGCCGTAGGCGTAGAGCTGGTCTGTGGTCGCTGCGCCGACGAGGACCAGGGGCATCCCCTCCGGGATCGTCGCGGGGGCCGGGCCGGCGCGGTGGACCGGGCCGGTCGGGGTCGGCACCGCGGGCACGCTGGTCGGGCTGGTCGGGTCGCTCGAGCGTCGGGTCTGTTCGACGTCGGACCCCCGGTGGTCGGCCCGTCGCTCGACGGCGCGTCGTCCGTGGGGTGTCGACGCCTGGATCGTCTCGGGTTTGTCGCCGGTCAGCTGTGGCCACACGACGCCGGCGCCGAGGCCGATGACTGCTGCGGACGCGCGCGACTCCGAGCACCCGGACCGAGCGGCGGGAGACGGTGCCGCGCCGGCTCTCGCGCACGATCGCCTGCCAGGTGGCGTCGTCGGCCGGTTCGTCGCCGACCCGCTCGCGGTGGGCCGCGAAGAACTCCTCGACGGCACGGCGGTCGACGAACGGGTCGCGGCCGTCGGCCGCTTGGCGGTCGTCGAACGGGTCGCGGCCGTCGGCCGGCTCGCTCGGGGCCATGAGGGCCAGATGGCGGTGTCATCGTGCTCCCTCCAGGGTGCGCGCGAGGGTGGCCCGCGCGTCATACAGGTCGCGCTTGACCGCGCCCTCGCTCTTGCCGAGCTGCCGCGCCACCTGCGCGACGGTCAGGTCGGCGTAGTAGTAGAGCAGCACCGCCATCCGCAACCGGTCCGGCAGGGACTGGACCGCCTCCCGCACGGACAGGACGTCGGCCAGGTCGGGGCCGGCGACCGCGACGTCAGGGTCGGTGCGGCCCACCTGCAGGCGCTCGTAGGCCGCTGCCTCACGGCCCCGCTTGCGCCAGTGGTCACGGACCAGGTTGCCGACCGTGGTGTAGAGCCAGGGACGCGGCTCGTCCACCGTGCCCCAGTGCCGCAGCAGCCGGACGAACGCCTCGGTGGCCAGGTCATGACCCAGCTCACGGTCGCCGACCAGGCGTGCTGCCCACCCGGCCAGGCGGCCGAAGTGGGCTCGGTAGACGTCGTGAACGGCGGCCTCGACCTGTGCGGTCATGTCGAGCGCCACGTCCCCTCCCGTCCATCGAGTCGAGACGGCGGCAGCACTCACGTCGTGGCTGACGCCGATCCGAGGTGTTCGGTTGGACGATGGTGGCATGGAGTTCACCGAAGTCGTCCGCCGGCGACGCATGGTCCGCAACTACGACCCCAGCCGGCCCGTCCCTCCGCAGACGCTGGACCGCATCCTGCACAACGCGGTGCGGGCGCCCAGTGCCGGGTACTCCCAGGGATGGGACTTCGTGGTCCTCACCGAGGCCGCGGACCGCGAGCGGTTCTGGGAGCTCACCACGGTGCCCGGTCAGGCGGCAGACAGCTGGCTCTCCGGTATGCGCAACGCACCCTGCCTGATTCTGTGCTGCTCGGACAAGCGGACCTACCTGTCCCGCTACGCCGAGCCCGACAAGGGGTGGACCGACCAGGACGAGAGCCGCTGGCCGGTCCCCTACTGGGACATCGACACCGGCATGGCCGCGATGCTCATCCTGCTGACGGCCGTCGACGAGGGCCTGGGCAGCCTGTTCTTCGGAGTCCAGCCCGAGCACCTGGACACCGTGCGCAGCGCCTTCGCGATCCCTCCGGAGCACAACATCGTGGGGGTCGTCTCGGTCGGCCACCCCGCGCCGGACCGCGCCTCTCCGTCGCTCAAGCGCGGCCGACGCGGCCCCGACCGGGTCGCACACCGCGGACGCTACGGCGTGCCCTGGGGCCACGCCGACTAGACGGAGAGCGCTGCAGTTCTGCCCCCAACCACCTGTCGGCCTGCGACGTCATACTGGGCACAGGTCGGTCGCTGTCGCCGCCCGACGGCGCGGTCCGACCCCTTCGCCCGGAGGTTGCCATGCCCGTCCCCCGATCCGTTCTCACTCGTGCCGCCGGCATCGCTGCTGCCCTCGCGTTGACGGCTGCCGGGCTGTCCGGCGCCGGCGCCGGTGCCCAGCCGGCCGCTCCCGCCGCCGGGAGCCGAGACGTCCGTGACCCTCGCGGCGGATGTGACCTCGACTGGGGAGGCCGTGGCAGGCGACCTCGACTTCACGGTCCGCCGCCTGTCGGGCAGCAGCCGCTATGCCACGGCGGTGGCGATCAGCAAGCGGTTCTTCGACCCCGGCGTGCCGGTCGCCGTGGTCGCGACGGGGACGGACTTCCCCGACGGGCTGGCGGCCGGGCCGATGGCCGACGCGCTGGGCGGCCCGGTGCTCTTCGTCACCCGCGACCAGGTCCCGTCGGCCACTCGCGCCGAGCTGGCGCGCCTTGACCCGTTGCAGATCCTGGTCCTGGGGGGCACCTCGACCGTGTCCGAGGCCGTGCGTGCCGAGCTCGACACCCTCACCCCGGGCAGTGCGACCCGGGTCAGCGGCGCCGACCGCTGGGGCACGGCTGCGGCCGCGTCACTGCGCGCCTTCCCGTCGGGCGCCACGGTCGCCTATGTGGCCACCGGTCGCGACTTCCCCGATGCGCTGGCCGCGGGTGCCGCGGCCGCCGTCCAGGGCGGGCCGCTGCTGCTCAGCGCCGCCTCGGCACTACCCCCCGCGACGTCGGCAGAGCTCAACCGGCTCGACCCCGACCGCATCATGGTCGTCGGGGGCACCAGCTCGGTCGACGCGGGGGTCCTGGCGCAGCTGGCCTCGATCGCGCCCACCGAGCGGATCTCGGGCAGCGACCGCTACCAGACGGCGCTGGCCGTCTCCCGCCGGGTCTTCGGACCGGCCCGACCCGGAGTATGGCTGGCCACCGGGGCGGCCTTCCCCGATGCCCTGGCCGCCGCGTCCGCGACGGCCTCGGTGCGCGGACCGATCCTGCTGACCGGGCGCTCCGCCCTGCCGGCGGGCGCGGGCACCGAGCTCAGCCGGCTGAGCCCGCAGACGGCCTACCTGCTAGGGGGGACGAGCGCCGTCGGTGCGGGCGTGGCCAAGGCCGCGCAGCGCACGCTGGGCGTCTGCTGGTCCGGTCCGACCTACGGGCCGGGGTCACCGGCGGTGATCAGCCAGGTGAGCGGCACCGACACCAAGAAGCTGGCGTTCACCCTCGACATGGGTGGTCGGCTCGAGGGTGCGGAGGACATCGTCGACTTCCTCATCGCCGAGCAGGTGTGCACGACCTTCTTCCCGACCAGCGCGATGGCCGACACGGCCGAGGGCCGGCCGATCATGGCCAAGATCGCCGCTCACCCCGAGCTGTTCGAGGTCGGCAACCACACCGTGCACCACTGCGACCTGGTCCTGGGCGGCGGCGGGTCGCCGACCGCGGCGCCGTGCGACCGGTCGATGACCGGCACCTTCATCCGCAGTGAGCTGACCAGTGCGGAGGCGACGCTGGAGGAGCTGAGCGACATGCAGATCACCCCCTACTGGCGACCGCCCTACGGCTCGCACAACGCCTTCGTGCGGGAGCAGGCCGCGGCGGTCGGCTACACCAAGACGATGATGTGGAGCCGGGACACCATCGACTGGGACCCCGCCACGACGACGACGCAGATCGTGTCCCGTGCGACCAGCCCGCTGCCCCCGAGCGGCACGATCGTGCTGGCCCACCTGGGGGGCTACCGGACCGGCAATGCCCTGCCACAGATCGTCAGCACCCTGCGCGCCAACGGCTACACGATGACGACGGTGTCCGACATGCGCGACGGATGAGCCCTGGGAGCACCCATGTCAGCGGGGTGGACCGTCGCCCTGGCCGTCGACCGCGCCGTCGACCGCCGCCAGGAAGCGGTCCACCTCCGCCCGGGTCGGTGCGGTCGCAGGCCCGGCCCGGGTGACCTTGATCGCGCCGGCAGCGTTGGCCCGCCGCACCGCGGTCAGCCAGTCCGCGCCACCGGCTCGCTCGGCGACCAGCACTCCGGTGTGGGCGTCACCGGCGCCGTTGGTGTCGACCGCCCGCTGCGGGAAGCCGGCCACATAGTCGGTCCGGCCGTCCTGACGCACCCAGCATCCGCGCGGTCCGTCGCGCACCAGGGCGACGGCTCCCTCGGACAGCAGGTCCGTCACCGCGGACAGTGAGGCTTCCACCTCTGCGACACCGGTGAGCTCCTCCGCCTCCTCGGCGTTGGAGGTCCACACGTCGGTGCGGGACAGCACGTGGCTCCGGACGTCAGGCTCCAGGGCAGCGAACGGCGCTCCGGGATCGAGCACGACGATCACCTGGGGGTCGAGGTCGGCCAGCCAGGCCAGGAGCGGGTCCCGGGTGGCGCCGAGCAGGGTGTAGCCGGTGACGCAGACGATGTCTCCGGGCTCGGGCCGGGACAGCGCCAGGCTGGCTGCGGTGATCTCACGCTCGGCGCCCTGCGTCGTGACGAAGGTGCGCTCCGCCGTCGGCTCGAGCATGACGAAGCAGATGCCGGTGTCGCTGTCCGGCACCGGGTCGCTGCTCCACGAGACCGACTCCGCGTGCAGTGTGCTGCGGATCAGGTCGCCGTGCGGGCCGGTGCCGAGGGCGCCCGCGTGCACTGCCTCGGCGCCGGAGCGTGCCGCAGCCACCAGCACGTTCACCGCTCCGCCGGCGTACTGCTCATGGCTGGCCGCCATCACGTTGCCGCCCCGGCGCGGCAGCAGCGGCACAGCGAGGACGACGTCGACCAGGGCCTGCCCCGTGTGGATCACCCGCGCCATCAGCGCTCCCCCGCGGCTGGCGAGCCCTCCGAGGCGTCACGCAGGTCGAGCAGCTCCTGCGCCAGGGAGCGCAGGTCGAGCCCGTTGAGCTCCTCCACGGCGTCGCAGCGGTCGGTGGGCAGCCCACTGCGACCCCTCAAGGCTCCGGTCATGGCGCCCAGCATGGCAGCCACCGTGTCGGTGTCGCCGCCGAGCGAGGCGGCCCGGCACAGCCCTGCCCACGGGTCGTCCAGGGCCACCGGCAGGAGGGCGAAGGCGGCGGGCACCGACTCCTGGGTCGCCACGGTCGTCCCCACGACGCCGCTGATCCAGGCATCCTGCTCCGCTGCGCCGCCCTGTCGCGGACAGTCGTGCAGCACCCAGGCGATCCGGGCCGCGACCGAGGGCCCCGGCACCAGCCGACCGCGGGCCTGCCCTCCCTCTGCCGCCTCCAGCGCCGCCTCACGCCAGCCGTCCTGGCGGTCGGCGTCGCCCCCCACGGCCGCGGACACCACGGCACCGACCGCCGCCGCCCCGGCGATCGCCAGCGAGGTGTGGTGGGTCGGCAGGCAGGCCGCGACCACGGCGTCGAGGAAGGCCGCACGGGAGACGCCATCGTGCCCCCAGGGCACGGCGATGCCGACCGGGGCGATCCGCATCGCCGCGCCGTTCGTCGTCCCACCGCGGCCAGCCTCGGCGGGGTCGACACCCTGACGGATCAGCGCGATGGCGCGCGAGGTGGAGGGTCCGAGCAGGTCCAGCGAGCCCTGGTCGGCCATGGTCTGCTCCCAGTCCGCGAGCGCAGATGCCCACGCCCGCGGGTCGAGTCGCCCGGCGCCACGGACCAGCTCGCGCCCCAGCAGCACGGTCTGCTCGGTGTCATCGGTGACGCTGCCTGCTCGGCGACCAGGAGCGATCGGCTGGTCCGCAGGCCCGTCGAGGAGCTCGCGCACCACGCCATACCGCCGCAGGACCTCGGCCCGGGTGAACGACTGGGTGGGCATCCCCAGCGCGTCGCCCAGGGCCAGTCCGGCCAGCGCTCCGTGAGCCCGGTCGAGGCGGTCGCTCACCGGCCGCGGCGGGCGGCGCGGCGGCCGGACAGGGCCATGCCCAGGGACGCCCCGAGCACGCCGACGCCGATCACGGTCAGCCCCAGCAGCACGCCGTTGTCCGACCACTCGTAGGCGACCAGGCTCAGCCCGGTGAGCAGGATGCCCACGAGGAACACGACGAGGGTGCGTCGGTCGATGTCGTCCTCCGGCTCGTCGCCGGGGGCCTCTACCCGCGGCCGTGCCGACGCCGTGGGGTCGGCTGCCGGCGGAGGCGCGACGGGAGGATCTGACGCCCTGGGCTCGCCCAGC
Source organism: uncultured Actinomycetota bacterium (assembly GCA_963781115.1). Classification (GTDB taxonomy): domain Bacteria; phylum Actinomycetota; class Actinomycetes; order Actinomycetales; family Dermatophilaceae; genus Ornithinicoccus. Next base: position 819,162 of record CAWADV010000002.1, on the reverse strand, counting down.
GCCGAGGGCTCCAGCGGGCGGTCCTGCTCCGACGGGTCGGTCATCGGTCCTCCTCTGAAGTCGCCGCACGAGTCGGCCTCACCCTAAGCCCGGAGCAGGCGACCCATCACTCGACCAACACGGGTCGGCTGCCACTGGTCGCGGGGCGCTGAGGTGGCTACGCTCGTATGTGGTGCTTCGGGGAGCTGACGGGCGTGGACGGCCAGCACCTCTGATCAGTCATACCCCTGTCGAGGAGTGAGCGATGAAGCGCCTGAGCCCGACCATCGTCCTGTCGATCCTGCTCTTTGCCGCCTGCTCCTCTGCCACCGACCTCGCGGCACCCGATGAGATCGCCGCCGGGTCGACGACCTCCACCGCCGCAGCCACGTCCACGTCCATGTCCACGTCCACGTCCACGTCCACCGATGCAGTCGCGTCCACTGATGCGGTCACGTCCACCACGGTCCCCCCTGCGGCCGAGGCCGCTGAGCCGGCGTGGGCGATCCAGGGTCGCACCGGCAGCCGATCGGTCATCGAGGTCATCGCCGCCGATGGAACTGGCCGCCTGCCGGTTGGCAGTGCCGTGCCAGGGGGCGAACAGAACAATCCCGACTGGTCGCCCGACGGAATGCAGCTGACCTTCAGCGTCACCGGAGGGGAACGCGACGACCTGTGGACCGTGAACGTCGACGGCACCGACCCACGCAAGGTCTTCGACTGCGAGGCGCCGTGTGACTACATCGATGATGCCGCCTGGGCTCCCGACGGAGCATCCATTGTGGTGTGCGAGATGGACGTGGCCGGCGACGACCACGTTGGCTCGCTGGTCTCGGTCGACGTCACCACAGGCGAAGCAACGACACTCGCCCAGATGGAGCTGCTGGACTTCTGCGCCGGCCCGCGATGGTCGCCTGACGGAGACAGGCTGGTCATGGAAGTAGGGCATCGTGACGAAACGTCGCTGGACAGCAGCATCGTGGGCGTCACGCTGTCGATCGTCGATGTGTCCGTCACACCGGCCACCTTCATGGCCCTGACCGAGCCGACGTTGTTTGCCGCCACTGCAGACTGGAACGACGTCGGCGACCTCATCGTCTACTCCGCCCTGCCGACCCCTGACGCGAGGCATGCCGAACTCTTCTCGATCAAGCCTGATGGGTCCGAGATCACCCGGCTGACCTCGCTGGGCGAGGAGGGTGGGGGTGTGGAGGAGCCGTCGTTCAACCAGGACGGCACTGCCGTCGTCTTCGTCGACCGCGCCCGGGCCCAGATCCTGCGCATCGACCTCGACAGCGGGACGATCACTCCAGCGTTCGCGACAAGCATCGCGGGCCGGCATCCGCGGGTGCGGCCCCAGCCCTGAGCACGACGCGACCGATCGCCGGTCAGCTGGTCCACGCGCGACGTCGGCAAACTCGGGACGACTGTCCCTGTTCGCTGCGCGGTCCGGCGCCTAGTCTCAGGCTGTGACGGCGAGCGAGGGCAGGGGACCACGACCGTGGTGAACGAACAACCGGTGCTGCAGGTGCAGGGCCTGGTGCGGCGTTTCGGCGAGCTGACGGCAGTCAACGGGGTGAGCTTCGAGATCGCCGCAGGCGCAGACCTTCGGCCTGCTCGGCCCGAACGGCGCCGGCAAGACCACGACGATCTCGATGATCGCCGGGCTGATCACGCCGGACCAGGGCAGCGTGACCGTGGCCGGCGTCCCGCTGCGGGAGGACATGCTCGCGGCCAAACGCCACATCGGCCTGGTCCCCCAGGACCTGGCGATCTATCCCGAGCTGTCCGCCCGGGAGAACCTGGCCTTCTTCGGCAAGCTGCAGGGGCTGCGCGGTGCTCCGCTGCACGAGCGGATCGGCCAGGTGCTGGAGCTGATCGGACTGACCGACCGGGCCAAGGGGGCCACCAAGGAGTTCTCCGGCGGCATGAAGCGCCGGCTCAACATCGGCATCGGCCTGCTGCACCAGCCCGCACTGCTGATCCTCGACGAGCCCACGGTGGGCGTGGACCCGCAGTCGCGCCACGCGATCCTGGAGTCGGTGTCGGCGCTCTCGGCCGAGGGGATGGCCGTCCTCTACACGACGCACTACATGGAGGAGGCCGAACGACTCTGTGACCGGATCGCGATCATCGACTCCGGCGTGCTGCAGGCCGAGGGGACCCGGGACGAGCTGATCCGGCTGACCGGGGGCGTCGACACGATCCGGATGAGTGGACGAGGGGACCTGGCGGTCGCGGCGCGCGCTGTGGCGTCGGTGCCCGGAGTGGCAGCAGGTGCACGCCGAGCACAGCGAGCTGGTGCTCACCGTGCACGACGCACCGACCGCCATCGCGCCGGTGGTGACCGCCGCGACCGGCGCCGGCATGAGCCTGTCGGACGTCGCAGATCGCCCGCCCGGACCTCGAGTCGGTCTTCCTGCACCTGACCGGCAAGGCACTGCGGGACTGACCGTGCGCCAGATCCTCACCATGACGGCCTACGACCTGCGGCAGCGCGTCCGAGACAAGTCGGTCTTCATCTTCGCCATCGGCGTTCCGTTGGCCCTGATGTATGTCTTCAACCTCGTCTTCGGCGGGCTCAGCGACCTCGACCTGAAGCCGGTCACCGTCGCCGTCTCGGCGCCGGCCGGCGACCAGCTCGCCGCCGTGGTGCCCCAGGTGCTGGGCGAGGTGGAGGGCGTGCCGGTGACGGTGCGCGAGGTGCAGCCGCAGGACGTCAAAGCCCTGGTCGAGTCCGGCGAGGCAGGCATCGGGATCGTGCTCCCTCCGGGCTTCGGCGCGGACCAGATGGCCGGGAAGGGTCCGGAGGTGACGGTGACGCTGGGTGACGAGGTGGGCCTCGAAGGCACGATCGTGACCAGCATCCTGCAGGGCACACTCGACCAGCTCAACGCCGGCACCCAGGCGGCCCGGGCGGCCGCGACGCTGGGCGCCTCTCCCGTCGACCTGGCCGCGATCGCCCAGTCGGCGGCCACGGCGGGGCCGGCCATCAGCCTGCTGCCGGGGCAGACCGCCAGCGAGCAGCTCGGACCGGAGGCCTCGGTCGTGGCCGGCCAGGCGGGCATGTTCCTGCTCTTCACGGTGGGCTTCGGAGCGCTGGGGCTGGTCATCGAACGCGAGTGGGGGACGCTGGCCCGGCTGCTGTCGATGCCGATGCGACCCTGGTATGTCGTGCTGGCCAAGGGCCTGGTGAGCATGGTCCTCGGCGTCGTCGCCACCACCGTCCTGCTCACCGCGGGCAGCCTGCTCTTCGACAACGTGGACTTCGGGTCACCCGTGGCTGTGGCCGTCCTGGTCCTCCTGGCGGTGGCGGCGACGACCTCCATCATGTTCGTCATCGCCAAGGTGGCGCGCACGGCGGAGCAGGCCGGCATCGCTCAGGCGATCGTGGCGATCGTCCTCGGCATGTCCGGAGGCGCGTTCTTCCCGGTGACCGCCACCGGCGTCGTCGGCCAGCTGCTGCAGCTCAACCCGGTGACCGCCCTGACGCGTGGCCTGGGGATCACGGCGGGCGGCGGCGGCGTCGCCGACCTCGGCCAGCAGGTCCTCCTGCTGCTGGCGTTCACCGGGGTGGCCCTGGTCGCGGCCCGGCTGATCCCGAACCGGAGGGACGCGCTGTGAGGTCGGTCCTGGCGATCACCCTGGTCGAGCTGCGCCGGTTCCTGGCGGACCGCAGCAACATCTTCTTCGTCTTCATCTTCCCGCTCGCCCTGGTCTTCGTGCTGGGCTCGTCCTTCGGAGGGGAGGGACCACAGGGTCGGGTGGCGGTGGCCGGCGCGGACGGGTCGCTGCGCGCGGCGTTGGTGCAGCGGCTGGAGGCCGCCGAGGTCCAGGTCACCGTCACCGACGCCGCCGAGATGCGGGAGTCGGTCGCCCGGGGGCGCCAGGACGCGGGGGTGCTGATCACCGACGCTGCCAGCACGGCCTACGACCAGGGGCAGGACCTCGAGCTGCAGGTGATCGCAGGCTCGCAGGCGAACGCCCAGACCGGTGTCCAGCTGGTCCGCACCGCCGCCCAGGGCACCACGCTCCGAGCCGGGCAGGAGGCCGCCCTGGCGACGACCGGGGCCGACCGCCAGGCGATCATTGACGCTCTCGACTCGGCGAGCTCGGCCGCCCGCCCCGCCACCCTGGTGGTGCAGGACACCGCGGAGGTGAGCCAGGAGTTCCGTGGCCTGGGTCAGTTCGACCAGGGGGCCAGCTCCCAGCTGCTGCTGTTCGTGTTCCTCACGACGCTGACCGGGTCGGCCACGCTCATCCAGGCCCGGCGCAACGGCGTCATCCGTCGGACGATGGCCGCACCGCTGACCGCGGGGCAGACCGTGCTCGGCCAGGCTCTGGGACGGCTGGTCATTGCGCTGTTCCAGGGTGGCTACATCGTGCTCGCCACGAGGCTGCTGTTCGACGTGAGCTGGGGCAACCTGGCACTCATCGGGCTGGTGGTGGCCGTCTTCGGCCTGGTCGCCTCGGGCGTGGCCATGCTGGTCGGCGTCGTGGTCGACAACGAAGGGGCTGCCAGCGGCCTCAGCGTCGGCGCCGGGCTGATCCTGGCCGCGCTGGGCGGGTGCATGATGCCGCTCGAGCTCTTCCCCGACGGGCTGCGCACCATTGCGCACCTGACCCCTCACGCCTGGGCCTACGAGGCGGTCGCCGAGGTGCAGCGCCATGAGGCCAGCGTGGTCGACATCCTGCCGCAGCTGGGCGTGCTCGCGGTGATGGCCGCAGCCCTCCTGGCGGCCGGCGCCTGGGCACTGCGGCGCAGCCTGGCCAGGAGCATGTAGGCAGCGGCTCAGGCCGCCTCGTGCAGGAAGCGGAACTCCTGGCGTCGCAAGGCGCGCAGCACCCACGCTGCCGGTGGGCCGAACGCGCGCAGCCCGTCCTGCGGGGTGCAGGGCTCGATCCGGTCGACGCGATGCTCGACGCCGTCGACGACGAGCTCGCAGTGGCCGGCGTGGGTGATGTTGCGCAGCCACTGCACGTCGGGCCCGTAGGTGAGCTCGGCCACGAAGCCACCCTCAACCCGGGCGAGGATGAGCGGCGTCTCGTAGGTCCGCCCGCTTCGGCGGCCCACGTGCCGCACCAGGGAGAAGGGTCCGAGGCCACGCCGGGCGGCCCGTGTGGTGACCGGGTTGAGCGTGTGCGTGAGCAGCCGGAGCCATCCTGCCCGGAGGTGTTGGCGGGGACCGGGCCTCATCAGGCAGGCTGCGCGGCGGTCGACCGGCGGCGCGGCACCAGGCACAGCAGCAGACCGGCGGCGGCCCAGCCGGCGAGGATCGACAGCGGCAGCCCGGCCGCAGCGCCGTCGAAGAAGGCCACGGAACGCAGCGCGGCGCCGGTGGCACCGGGGGGCAGCCACTGGCCCAGCGTCCCCCATCCGGCGGGCAGCAGCTCGGGCGCACTGGCCACCCCGGACAGCGGGTTGCCCAGGAGCATGACCACGGCGGCGCCCAGGCCCAGACCCGGCATCCCGAGCACCCGGTGCACCCCGAGCAGCGCCAGGGAGACCGCGCACATGCCCAGCGCGACGACGCCGGCGTTGGCCAGGTAGCTCCCGCCCAGCGCGCCCAGCCAGCCTTGGAGAATGCCGGTGAGCACCAGGCCACCGACCGCCGCGATGCCGACGGCGCCGAGGACGCGGCGCCCCACGTCGGGGACCCGGCCGGTCAGCAGGCCGGCGGAGATGATCCCGCCGAGCACCAGGGGCAGCATCGCCGAGCCGAGGCCCGCGCCGCGGGGATCTCCCTCCGGCAGCGGCACCACGTCGGTGACGGCCAGGGGACCGGCCGGGGCCGGCACTCCCGCCGCGAGCTGGGTGAGCAGCTGGGCCACCGCCGGGCTGCCCGCCGAGGCGGTGAGCATCTGCCCGCCTGCGGGACCGAGCACGATCGCGCCATACACCCGGCGGTCCCGGATGGCAGCCTCCGCAGCTGCCGCGTCGGGCACCACGTGCACCTCGAACGCGCCTGCTCCGGCTCGGGCGGAGAGCTGCTGCTGAAGCTCCCCCGCGACGGCGGGCGGCGCGGCCACGGCGACCGGGACACCGCGAGGCGCGGTGTTCGTCGCCGGCCAGGCAAAGGCGGTGAGCAGCACCGCCAGCAGCAGGCTGACGCCGGCGACCAGGCCCACGAGGTGGCCGGTGCTCAGGGTGGTGTCTGGTCGCTCGGGCATGGCTGCCGTCCTCTCCGGGATACCGAAACCGAGGGTTCGTTCGGTTTAGCCTCCAGAGTGCGCGCCGGGGGGTCCCCTTGTCAAGAACGGACGTTCGGTTTTAGTGTCCAGGGGTGCCCCGCGTCTCCGAGGAACACCGTGCCGCCCGCCGCGAGCAGATCCTGCTCGCGGCCATCCGGTGCGTCGCGCAGGACGGGTTCCACCGCACGACGATGGCTCAGGTGATCGCCGCCTCGGGGATGTCCGCCGGCGCCGTGTATGGCTACTTCGCCAGCAAGGACGACCTGATCATGGCGATCGCCGACCGCGCCATCGGGGTGGTCAGCGACGTCTTCGACGAGCTGATGGTCACCGACCCGCTGCCCACCCTCCCCGAGGCGGTCGGCCGGCTGACCGACCAGATCGAGGCGATGGCAGGACGCGGAGACGTCGACATCACCCGGGTGGCGGTCGCCGCCTGGGCGGAGGCAGTCCGCGACGAGGCGGTCCGCTCGCTGGTCGCGCTGCGGCTGCTCGCCATCCGGGGTCGGTTCGAGGTGCTGGCCGGGCGGCTGCAGGACCAGGGTCGCCTCGATCCGCACGTCGACCCACAGCACGTCGCCGCGGCGGTGTTCGGGTCGCTGCCGGGCTTCGTCCTGCAGCGGCTGGTCCTCGGGGACGTCAGCGCGTCGACGTATGCCGCGGGGCTCGCTGCGGCGGGCGGGCTGCAGGCAGCCGGCTCCGCGGCGCCGCCCCCAGGCCCAGGACTCCCCCGTCAGGTGATCTCCAACGACTCGTGAGCCAGCTCGACGGTCTCCATGAGGACATCGTTGCTGGTGGCGTTCAGGTCGGGGGCGGTGTACTTCACCGGCCACGCCCGGTGCAGTGTGTAGGTGACGACGCTGGCGCCCGCGCGGTCGAACACCTGCACCGACACCTCCCGCGTCTGGCGCTGTCCCTGCACCGTCTGGCTCATCCACTGCCACAGTGAACGGTCGTCGGCCTGGACCGCGCGGCGCATCGTGACCGTCGCCGGCTGCACCCGCCCGGGCAGTCGCTGCGGATCACGCTCGCCCCCCTCGCGGTACTCGATCACCTCGACCGTGACGCCGAGTCCCTGCACCGAGGCGAACGGGCTGGCCGTGACTCCGGGGATGCTGACCTCGAAGGAGTAGCCCTGTCCCACGCCGTGACCACGCGCCAGGGCGCCGACCCTGCTCGCCTGGGTGGTGGCCATGGTGGTCAGCTCAGAGATGGTGATCGGGCTCATGAGCCTGAGGAGCACCCGGCACGGCTGGTGATACACCCGAGCGACGGGGATGCGCGCAGCGGCCCTCCTCCGCTGCGTCCCCACCCCCGGCGCGGGCTGCGCTGCGGCAGCCGGCGCACGACATACGATCGAGCACGCCCACCAGCCCCCGGGCAGAAGGAGCACCGTCCCGCATGGCCCGCCGCAAGCCCCCCCAGGCCGAGGACCTCTTCGAGGTCGAGAGCAAGGTCATCGACGTCGACGTCCAGGACGAGATGGAGGGGGCGTTCCTGGAGTACGCCTACTCGGTCATCTACTCCCGGGCCCTTCCCGATGCCCGGGACGGCCTGAAGCCGGTGCAGCGCCGGATCCTGTACGGCATGGCCGAGATGGGTCTGCGCCCGGAGCGAGGCCATGTGAAGTGCTCCCGCGTGGTGGGCGACGTGATGGGCAAGTTCCACCCGCACGGGGACGGGGCGATCTATGACGCCATGGTCCGGATGTCCCAGCCGTTCACGATGCGCCTGCCGCTGGTCGACGGGCACGGCAACTTCGGGTCGCTGGACGACGGGCCGGCGGCCAGCCGCTACACCGAGGCCCGGCTGGCCCCGGCGGCGCTGCTGATGACCGCCGGCCTGGAGGAGGAGACGGTCGACTTCGTCCCCAACTACGACGAGTCGATGCTGCAGCCGGAGGTGCTGCCGGCCGCCTTCCCGAACCTGCTGGTCAACGGTGCGTCCGGGATCGCCGTCGGCATGGCCACCAACATGGCGCCGCACAACCTGGTCGAGGTGATCGGTGCTGCGCGGCACCTGATCCGGCACCCGGAGGCGACCCTGGAGGACCTGATGCGGTTCGTCCCGGGCCCGGACCTGCCGCTGGGCGGCCGGATCGTCGGGCTGGACGGGATCCGCGACGCCTACCAGAGCGGTCGGGGCTCGTTCCGGACCCGGGCCAGCGCCCGGATCGAGAACATCACCCCGCGCCGCAAGGGGCTGGTGGTCACCGAGCTGCCCTATCTGGTCGGCCCGGAGAAGGTCATCGAGAAGGTCAAGCAGCTCGTCCAGTCCAAGAAGCTGCAGGGCATCGCCGACATCACCGACCTGACCGACCGGACCAAGGGCCTGCACCTGGTCATCGAGGTCAAGAACGGGTTCAACCCCGAGGCCGTCCTGGAGCAGCTCTACAAGCTGACGCCGATGGAGGAGAGCTTCGGGATCAACAACGTCGCCCTGGTGGACGGCCGGCCGCGCACGCTGGGTCTGCGCGAGCTGCTCCGGGTGTATGTCGACTTCCGCACCGACGTCGTGCGCCGGCGAACGGCCTACCGGCTGCGGCGCAGGCAGGAGCGGCTGCACCTGGTGCAGGGCCTGCTCGTGGCGATCCTGGACATCGACGAGGTGATCCAGCTGATCCGCGGCTCGGACGACACCGCGGCCGCCCGGAGCCGGCTGATGCAGGTGTTCGACCTGTCCCAGGTGCAGGCCGACTACATCCTGGAGCTGCAGCTGCGCCGGCTGACCCGGTTCAGCCGGATCGAGCTGGAGCGCGAGCGGGATGAGCTGGAGGGCGAGATCGAGCGACTCACCGCGCTGCTCGCCGACGCCGACCTGTTGCTGGCGATGGTCTCCGACGAGCTCGCCGAGGTCGCGCGCACCCACGGCACCCCCCGGCGCACCGTGCTGCTCGAGAGCGACGGACGCGCCGGGGCCGCCGCGGCAAGGGCTGCTGCGACGCCTCTGGAGGTGGCTGACGGGCCCTGCTGGGTGCTGCTGTCCTCCACCGGCCTGCTGGCCCGCACCACCTCGGCCGACCCGCTGGGCTCCGGTGGCGGCCGACGCAAGCACGACGTGGTCGTCTCGCAGGTCAGCGCGACGGTGCGCGGGCAGGTCGGCGTCGTCACCTCGGCCGGTGTCGTGCACCGGCTCTCGGTGCTGGAGCTGCCGGCGCTGCCCGACGTCGCCGGGTCACCGGCGCTGTCCGGCGGGGCGCCCCTCGGCGCCTTCCTGGACCTGCCTCCCGCCGAGCAGGCGCTGTCGCTGGTCACCCTGGAGTCCGGGAGTCACGGCCTGGCCCTGGGCACCCGGCACGGCGTGGTCAAGCGGGTCAACCCCGACTACCCCAGCCGGGACAGCTTCGAGGTCATCGGGCTGCGCGACGGCGACGCGGTCGTCGGGGCGGTCGAGCTGGCGACCGGCGAGGAGGACCTGGTGTTCGTCACGACCGACGCCCAGCTGCTGCGGTTCAGCGCCACAGGGGTGCGACCGCAGGGCCGAGCAGGCGGCGGTATGGCGGGCGTCAAGCTCGCCGCTGGCGCGCGAGTCGTCGGGTTCTGGGCGGTCGATGCCCGGGGTCGACAATGTCGTCGTCACCGTCGCGGGACCAGCCGGCGCGACCGCGGGCAGCGAAGCCGGCTCGGTCAAGGTCACCCCCTACCAGGACTACCCGGCCAAGGGGCGGGCCACGGGCGGCGTGCGCTGCCACCGGTTCGTCCGTGGCGAAGACGCCCTCACCGTGGGCTGGGTCGGTGCGGCGCCGCCGATGGCCGCCTCGGCCAACGGCGTGGCCGTCGAGCTGCCCGAGGCCACCGGCAGGCGCGACGGCTCCGGCGTGCCCGCTCCGGCACCGATCGCTGCGGTCGCCAGTGCAGGCGGCCTGGCGTCCTGACCAGGCCTCAGCGCCACGGCCTCCGGCCCGGCGTCCTGGCTGGGCCTTGATGTCCTCAGTTCATCCCGCTGACCAGCGCCTGCCAGGTGAAGGCCCCGACCACTCCGTCGGCCTCGGCACTGACGGCGGCCTGGAAGTCGCGCACATACCGCTCGGTCCCTGACCCGAAGACGCCGTCGACCACGATCGAGCGCCCGCGCGCCTTGAACTGGGCCTGCACCGCCTTGACCGCCTCACCGCGCGACCCACGCCGGACCGTGACGACCAGGGCAGTCCAGGTCCTGGCTCCGACCACACCGTCGGCGGTCAGGCCCCGCGCCTTCTGGAACGCCTTGACGGCACTCTCGGTGCGCAGGCCGAACGCGCCGTCGGTCGGCGGTGTCTGCCCGCGGGCCCGGAGCAGGTGCTGCAGCGACCGGACCGCCTCGCTGTTGGCCCCACGCCGCAGGACGGGCCACGGCTTCAGGGTGGTCACGACGACGCCGTCGATCGCCCACATCATGTCGTCGATGCCGCAGTCGCCGTAGGCGAACCGCACGAATCCGCTCTCGCCCCACGAGGGGCCCCAGGAGTTCTTGACGATCCAGCACCGCTGGCTGTCGTCATAGCCGACGACGCAGATGCAGTGACCGCCGACCATCTCACCGGTCACGTGGCGGTAGACGCCGCTGCCGTAGTAGAGGAAGTCCTCGTAGGTGGTGAAGCACCCGACGACCGGTCCGACCGAGGCCAGGTGTGCCTTGATCGCCGCCGGACCGGTGAGGATCTGCCAGTCGGTGATCCGGGTGACCTTGTTGCGCCAGTCGGCCGGCACGCCACAGGGCTGGTCGACGTCGGTGTAGGGGAAGCGGGCCTCGTCGGTGAGCCCGGTCCGCATCGCGTCCAGGGCGGGGTCGGGCCACCAGCCACCCTCGGGGCAGGCACCGGCGTAGGTGTCGGGTCCGTAGCAGAAGAAGAGCTGGGCCTCGGACAGGTCCGGGCGCAGCGCCGGGTTGGCGGCGCCGATCCGCACCATCGACTCGACGGCGGCGACCACCCCGAAGGAGACGCAGGACCCGCAGCCGGCCTGGTCCCGGATGCCGGTCACGTAGTTGCCGCCGTTCCTGGAGCGCCAGTCCACCTTGGTCGGCGCGCCGACCCGGTCGGCGGACGCCGCTGCCGAACGGCTGCGCGCGCGTGCGGCGACCTCGGCCTGCTCCAGAGTGGGCGCATCCGGACCGGGGACATACCCCAACCGATGCATCAGCTGAACGGCCTCGAGCGTGCTGGCGGCGGAGATCCGCTTGACCTGCCACCCTCCGTCCGCGTCCGCCAGGGCCTTGCGGACGTCCTCCGGTCCCACCGTCATCGCCATGACACGACCTCCCGAGTCAGTGCTGCGTCAGGGGTCGACCGGCGGGGCGACCCAGGACGCAGTGTCCTCCGGTCCGGCCCCCGCGTCCACACCTGTCGGCGGCTCCGCCGGGTGCCCCGGGACAGTCCCGCCGGCCGTCGGCTCCTCGGTGCTCGAAGGAGCCGGACGCTCCACCACGACGACGTGCGTATGGTGCTGGGCCCGGGGCGGCCCGTCCCGCTCCCACGGCCGGCGCTGGGTCATGTGCACCACGGCTGTGCCACACGCCAGTGCGGTGACCTGGACGACCTCCGGGAGCCCGGCACCCACCGCGTGGTCCGCGCCGGCTGCCGTGCGGTGGGCCGTGGCCTCGACGACGCCCTAGCTCCCCCTCGACGCTGGCCTGCCAGAGATATCCCGCCGCTCCCAGACCAGGCATGACCAGCTCGATGGTCTCCCCTGGAGCCATCTCGAGCCGGGTCGGCGTCTCCACTCCTCCAGTGTGCCGTGGTCGAGCCGCTAGGTCGACCGGCCGACCGGGTCGGCGACGACCTCGAGCGTCACCGAGTAGGGGTGCTCCCCGAGGCCACTCAGCACGGTGCGCCCGGGGTGCAGCGCCCGCAGCTCCCACTCGCGCTGGCCGCTGGCGTCGATGTTGTTGACGGTGACCACCTCGACGGAGTCTCCGTCGACGACCGGGTCCGGCGCCAGCGGGTCGGGGACCACCAGGGCGCCGACCTCACCGACCGTCATCGCAAAGGTGCCGCCGTCGTCCGCGGGGGTGAGCCATCGAGGAAGTGTCGAGGCGCCAGGCCCGGACGGTTGCGTGGCGCTCCCGGCGGATGCCGAAGAGGCGCCCACGGTGGGTCCGGTCGTGGCGGCGCCGGAGGAGGGCGAGCCGCGGGGCGACACCGCCGGCGACGGAGCCGACTCCTCCCCGCCCGGCACGCCACAGCCCCCCACCGTCGCCGCGAGGGCGGCGACGGTGAGGGCTGCGGTCAGCACGCGCAGGACGGGGATCGGCCTCATCCCCCCAGCATGCGCTGCAGGATCTGCCGGTGCACGCGCAGCTGCTCCTGGGTCGACGCCGGGTTGGCGCGGACCAGCTCGGCCTGCTCCATCAGTCCACCGAACGTCGCGCCGGTGCCGGACGAGCCGTTGACCCGATACTCGTCGTCGAAGCCGACCGCGCCGTTGGCGAAGTTCAGCCAGTTGGCCAGGGCCACGACGTCGAACTTCGTGCGCTCGTCGTTCTTCGGCGGCGAATGCATGATCGCCACGCCGTCCTCGATGGTCAGACCCTCGAAGACGATGCTGAAGAACCCGGTGATGTCGAGCAGGCACTGCAGCTCGGCGTCGGTGAACTCCGTCTTACCGTTGCCCCGCAGCTGGTGCTTCCACCAGCCGGTCGACCGGGCGTCCTCCTCGTTGCCGACGATGACCACAGCAGCAGAGTCGGTGCCGACGCCGCCGTCGTCATCCTGCACCGTGACGTCCAGCTGGTAGAGGCACGCCTCGGCGTAGGTGTGGGTGCCCGTGAGTCCGACGTCACGCGGCTGCACCGTGGGGCTCTTGGCCGGGTCGGCCGCTGGCGGGTTGACCAGCGAGACCTGCTGGTCCACGACACCGTCGCCCCACGCCCAGCTGAAGGTGAGGTCGTCGCTGCCCGGGTCGGTCGCGTCGACCGGCACGTCCAGCGGCTCTCCAGCAGGCACGACGAACGCCGTCGCGCCGTCGTAGGTCGTGGCGCCGGTCTCGTCGATGGTGGCCGTCGGGTCGACGTTGGTCACCACGGCGTCCACCGTGTCCTGCGACGACGTGTCGTCGTCAGCGCCGACGACGGTGATGGTGAACGTCCCGTTGTCGCCATACTGCTTGTCGACCGAGAAGGTCAGCGTGGCGTCCGGCCGGACGTTCTCCACGACTCCGGCCAGCGGCTGCGGGCCCATGCCGTCGTCGAAGTCGACCGTGGCTGTCAGCGGGTCGAGCCAGCCTGGGTCGCTGACCACGCCTGAGACGGTGACCGTGCCGAGCTCCTCGATCGGGGCGATCGGGTCGAGGGTGACGGTCGGTGCCACGTTGTCGACGGTGACCGTGGTCGTGTCGGTGTCGGTGAGTCCCCACTCGTCGGTGACCTGCAACCCGATGGTGAAGACACCGTCCTGACCGACCGTGTCGAAGGTCGGGCTCGGGCCGGTGGCGTCGTCGAAGTCGCCGTCGTTGTCCAGGTCCCACGCGTAGTCGGTCAGCGCGCCGGACGACGGGTCCGTGCCTGGCGTCGACCCGGCGGCCGACAGGAGCACGTCGGTGCCCTCGTCGGTCGTGTAGGGCCCGCCTGCGTCAGCGGTCGGCAGGCACTCGGCCGGGACGTCGAAGTCCTCGGTCGGCACCGCATGGAGGCCGTTGGACACCGCGTCCACGCCCATCCCCCGACCGGCGAAGGCTACCCAGAGGGCGCACCGGTTGGCTCCACCGTTGGCGGCCTGGTCGTTGGCCAAGATGCCGTCGCGGGCGTCCAGGAAGGTCGGGCTCGGGCCGTTGCCGGTCGAGCGCATGCCGTCCAGCACCAGCTGGGTGGTCAGGTTGATGCCGAGCAGCTGGCGCACGTCGAAGGTGGTGGCGGCCCAGATCTCCCCGTTGCGGTGCGGCGACCCGACCCCGGTCGAGTAGTCGCCGTAGGTCCACGGGTGCGAGGTGTAGGCGAAGTTGCGGATGCCGCGGGTCGCGTTGCCGGTCACATACTCACCGACGGTGTCGTCACCCCAGCGCAGGAAGGACAGGGTGTCCGACCAGCCCTCACCCAGAGAGCCGGCCTGGTCGGTCGCTCCCGACAAGGTCCCGGGCACCAGCCGGTTCGACACGCCGTGGCCGTACTCGTGCGCGATCACATCGCCATCCAGGCTGCCGTCCCGGTAGGGCCGGTCGGGCCTGGCCCACATGAACATCTGCATCCGGGCCGTGCTGCCGTCGCCGTTGGTGCCGAAGTTGGCGTTGTTGAGGCATCGGGCCGCTCCCATCGAGCAGGCGAAGTCGAAGCCGTCCTGCGCCTCGGCCTGCACGGCGTCGCCGTCGCTGCCGTCGCCGCTGAAGTTGGTCACCTGGAAGTTGCCGCTGGCCTCGTCGAAGCCGAAGCCCCAGAGCCAGTCGTGCATGTCGTTGGTGTAGTAGAAGAGCTGGGTGATGATCGCGTCCAGGTCGGCGTCCAGTGCGGCGTCGCGCTGTGCGGCCGGGATGTCGTCCAGGTCCGTCCCGTCCGGCAGCGCCCGCCAGGCGTCGGTGAAGGGGAAGGTGAAGTGCTGGTCGGCGACGTTCGGCTGGTATCCGGTGGAGTCGGCGTCGGTGAGGTCCCGGTAGGCGTTCACGTTGTTGCCGTTGGTCACCGTCCCGGACACCCACGTGCCGTTGACCCCAGTGAACGGCTGCACGGTCCGCGTGGGGTCGGCGTCGGGGTTCTGGTCGGTGAAGACCGTGCCCTCCGGCCCGGCGTGGGAGTAGCGGCTCTGCTGGGAGAGCACCTCTCCGGTCTGCGCGTCGACGACGCTGCTGACCCAGGTCTGACCGTCGGCCTCCACCTCGGTCAGCCAGCCCCGACGCAGCCCGCCGTCGGTGATCGACCACACCTGCTCGGCCCGCAGCGGCTCGGGGTTGGCGACGCCCTCCGCGATCTGGTTGTCGAACTCCAGCTCACCTCGGCGGGTGGTGTCCGAGCCCTCGGGTGCCGTGGCGTCGCTCACGCCGGCCTCTTCGGCGGAGGCGACGATCGCCTCCCCGGCCGTCAGCTCCACCGCTCCGGTGGCAGCAGCGGTCGGGGTGCTGCGGCCGCTGACCATGACCAGCCGGCCCTGCGGGTCGACGGTGCCCACCAGGTTGGCGGTGTGGATCCGCAGCCCGCTGTGCCACTGCGTCAGCACCACGTGTCCGACGCCGTCAGGGGTGACCTGCACCCGGCTGGTGCGCAACCCGTCAGCGTCGCCGCTGGTCAGTCCGAAGGTCTGCGGGTGAGCCTTGACATAGGCCAGGACGACGGCCTCGGGGGCCGCGTCGGAGGGGCCGGTGAGGCTCTTGCCGGAGGAGAAGACGGTGCGTTCGAGCACTGAGCCCCCGTCGACTCTGACCGCGTCAGCGGCCGGTGCGGCGTCGGAGGTCGAGGCCTCCCCCGCGACCGCGTGGTTGGCGACCACACCAAAGGTGCTGGTGACCAGGGCAGTGGTGGCGAGCAGAGCCAAGCTTGCTCTTGGACGGTGTGTCGTGCGCGCGGCAGTCATCAGCCAGCCTTCCCGAAGCAGCCGCACCACGGGATGTCGCGCGGCCTGACATCGCCCACGCTAGACCCGTTGTCAAGATGCTTTATGAAAGACCCGTCAGGGGGCTGGCGCCTGCTCGTAGGCGGCTGGCACGTCGAAGATCTGCCGGACCCTGTCCATGTCGAGCTTGGCCGACCGGTCGAACCGGTAGATGCCGTTCTGCTCCTGGAACACATCGGTCAGCTGGGTGTAGCAGTAGCCGAACATCAGGGGGTTCTGGTCGAGCACGCGGGTCAGTCCCTCGGCCCGCCGGTAGAACTCCTCCTCGTCCGCGACCTGCTGCCCATAGCCCCAGGAGTCGCTGCTGCTCCGCAGCTCCGGCGGCACCCACCAGATGCCGCCGTACTCGCTGCAGAAGTAGGGCTGGCCCGCATAGCGCAGGGAGTAGGGCGGCGCGTCCGGCAGCTCAGCGCCGGTGTTCTGACCGGTGTTCTCGTGCGGTCGGCCGTGGGCGAGGCCGGCCATCCGGTCGGCGAACTCAGCCGGGTCCTGGGTGTAGTCGTGGCTGTCCCAGACGTCGGTGGCCGCGACCCGGTGGCTGTAGCCGGAGGCGTCGACCACGGGACGGGTGCGGTCGATCCCCTTGGTCGCCCAGTACATCGCGGCGGTCACGTCGTCCAGCACGGTGAACCGGTCATGCAGGTACTGGTGCGTCTCGTTCAGCGGGCACCAGCCGACGATCGAGGGATGGGAGTAGTCGCGCTCCACCGCCTCGACCCACTGGGCGACGAAGGTCGCCGTCGGCTGCTGGTTGTCCCCCACCGGGCCGGCGCCGCTGGCCCCCCAGTCCGGGAACTCCCCCCAGACCAGGTAGCCCCGCTGGTCGCAGTGGAACAGGAAACGCTCCTCGGCGATCTTCTGATGGATCCGGGCGCCGTTGAACCCCGCCTCCAGTCCCAGCTCGATGTCGCGGACCAGCGCCTCCTCCGACGGCGCGGTCATCAGACCGTCCGGCCAGTAGCCCTGGTCCAGCACCAGGCGCTGGAACACCGGCTCCCCGTTGAGCAGGATCCGGTGACCCTCGATCGCCAGCGAGCGCAGCCCGGCATACGAGTCCAGCGCGTCGACGACCTCCCCCGCGCCGTCTTCTGCCGCCGGACCGAGCAGCTCCAGGCGCAGGTCGTAGAGGTGCGGACTGCCCGGTCCCCACAGCCGCACCCGGTCGGCCGGCACCGCGACGCGCAGTCGCGGCACCATGGTCGCGCCGACCGGGGTCTCGTCCGACGCGACCTCGCCGCCGTCGTCGCTCAGCGTGGCGCGGACCCGCTGCCCTGCCGCGGCGTGGCGGACCGGGACGTCGAGCTCGAACTCGGCACGCGCCACGTCCGGGGTGATCCGCGGCCGGTCCAGGTATGACGCAGGCACCGCCTCGAGCCAGACCGTCTGCCAGATCCCGGTGGTGCGGGTGTAGTGGCAGCCGGAGTTCTCCACGAAGGTCGCCTGCTTGCCCCGCGGCTGGACGCCGTGCCGGCTGTCCCTGGCCCGGATCACCAGGGTCGCCTGGGAGCGCAGGGCACCCAGACCGCCGAGGGTCTGCGTGAGGTCGAGGGTGAAGCTGGTGTGACCACCACGGTGCCGACCGACCTCGGTGCCGTCCAGCCACACGGTGGCGTCGTGGTCGATCGCCTGGCAGTGCAGCAGCACCCGCATCGGCGCACCGCCGGTCCACCCCGCCGGCAGCGTGATCTCCCGGCGATACCAGACGGCCTCGTGGAAGTCGGTGTCCTCGATGCCGCTCAGCGCGGACTCCGGCGCGAACGGCACCAGGATCTGGTCGCCCAGCTCCCGGTCCACCAGGCCACGCTCCAGCCCGGAGTCACCGGGGTCGCGCTCGAACTGCCAGGTGCCGTTGAGCGTGCACCAGGTCTCTCGCACGAACTGGGGTCGCGGGTGCTCCGGGCGGGGCACCGCCTCCCCCGACGGGTCGGACGTCATCGGCTCATCCCTCCGGAGCCGCGGGGAGCTGGGTGGCAGGCGGGTCGACCTCGACACTGCCGTCCGCGGTGAAGCTCACCCGGGACAGCCACATCTGCCGCCCGGTCGCCTCGTCGCCGACCGCACCGGGCTCCCAGGCGTGGTAGACCATCCAGACCTGTCCGCCGACCTCGATCAGCGAACAGTGGCCGGGCCCCGCCGCGACGTCGCTGGTGGTCAGGACCGGGTCGGGGTCCTTGGTGAAGGGTCCGGTCGGGCTCGGCGCCGTGGCATGGCCGACCGCGTAGGCATCGGTCCAGTACCCGTTCGCGCTGTAGAAGAGGTGGAAGATGCCGTCGTTCTCCCAGACGAACGGCGCCTCGACGATGTCGCCCTCCCACGGCAGGTCCTGGGAGAACAGCACGGTGGGCTCGGCGTCGAGCTGCAGCCCGTCCTCACTGAGCGGGGCCACCTTGAGGAAGGTGTCGACGCCGATGTGGTTGCCGTCGTTCTTCCAGTAGAGGTAGGCCGTGCCGTCGGAGGCGACGAAGGGGGAGGCGTCGATCGAGCCGCCCTCCTCGACCTCGCAGACGACCGGCTCGCTGGACCGGTCGACATACGGTCCGGCCGGGGTGTCGGCCACGGCCACCGAGACGCACTGGTGCTCCAGGTCCGGCCCGGGGCGCGGTGTAGAAGAGGCGGTAGGTGCCGTCCGGCCAGGCGATGGCCTCCGGCGCCCAGGTCTTGCCGGTGGTCGACCACGACGGCAGCTCGCGGGAGCGCGTCGCTGCCTTGCCGCCAGCTGAGCAGGTCGTCGCTGACCAGGGTCTGCACGTTCATCGTGTTGCCGTTGGTGGCGAACGCGACGAAGCCGTCACCGTCGGCGATGACCTGCGGGTCGGGGAAGTTGGACGCGAAGACCGGGTTGGTGGCAACCGCCGCCGACGACGACGCAGCATCGCTGGCGGACTGCGTTTCCGAGGCGGCGTCAGAGGCGGTGGCCGGGCCGTCGCCGGAGCCGCAGGCCGTCAGCAGCAGGGTCATCGCGAGGGCGCAGGGGACGCCGAGGTGAACCGGTCCGGCTGGCCTCACCGATCCCACCCGTAGACGGTGACGTCGTGGAAGCGCGCGTCGACAGCGGGGCTGTCGCCTCCCCCGGCATACAGGCCGAGGCGCGCGTCGGAGTCCGCCGGCATGGTCCACGCCGCGCCCCAGACCCACTCCTGACCGTCACGGCTGATGCCCGCGCGGTAGATGTGGTCGCCGTCGCTGCCGGTGGTGTGCGCGATGCGCATCCACATCGTCGGCGCCGGGGCTCCGATGATGGCTCCGGCATAGATCAGCCCGGTGCCCGGCCCGTCGAGGTCGGCGTCCAGCTCGCGGCCGAACTCCACCGTGCGCGTGTTCCAGATGGCGACGCTGCCGAGCCGGGCGAAGTCGTCGTCGTTCTCGTGGACGACCAGGCCCGCCTGCTGGTAGTTGCGGACGCTGGACTCCCCCAGGTCGAGGGTCAGGTGGGTCTGTGCGATCCAGTCGCCGTCGGGCATGTCGCGCAGGAGCAGGGCTCCGGTGTTGCCGCGTGCCGACCAGGTCGACCGACCGCACCGGCCAGACCAGGTCGCCGTTGTCGACGGTGATCCCGGGGTCCGGCCGGACCCAGGACCAGGAGGGATCGACATCGGTGTCGAAGCTGTCGGTGAAGAGCACCTCGCCCGGCTCTGGGACCGGGGCCAGCTCGGCGGCGTCCACCGCAGGCACACCGACCAGGACGTTGTCGACCTGTCCGCCAGCGGACCGCAGCACGACCGGTGCCGAGCCGAGGGACCAGCCGTTGCGGGTGGCGGTGGCGACCGCCTTGGGGTCGCCGAGGTCGGCCTGCGACAGCTGGGCTGTCGACGCGTCCGGCCCTGCACCTCGATGGTGAGCGCGTGCCAGCCCGACCAGCGGGTCGACCGTGTCGGTGCTGGTCGTCGTGGCGGCCCCGATCCGCAGCCGTGTCGTCAGCCGACCCGCCGCGGGGTCGACGGTGACCTCCACGGTCTTGGGGTGGCTGCCGAGCCGCACGGTGACCGGCGCGTCGTCACTGACGTCGAGCCGCAGCCGCACCGCGCCGGCTGGAGCGGCGACCAGGCTTGTCGCCGTGCCGGTGACGACCGCGGTCGCCCCGCCCTGCTCGTCGGTGCCGGCGCTCGCTCCGGCGAAGGCGCTGGCCGGCGCCCAGGGTGAACCGCCCAGCAGCGACGTCGAGACAGGGACCGGCTGTGGCGTGTCCGATGGCCCCGCACCGGCCCGGGTGCGCGGCCAGCCGTCGACCCAGTCGACCCGGTCGATGAGCATCGGGCGCTTGTTGATCCCGTAGGGCTCGGTCAGCCAGGGGTCGTCCCGGTCGATCGCGTGGTAGGCCACGAACGTCCGGCCCTGGGCATCGGTGAACAGGGCGTGGTGACCGGCCCCGATCCAGGTGTTGCCGTTCTGGGTGAGCATCGTCGTGCCGCCGGTCACCGAGGCGTTGAGGTCGAGACCGTCGGCGTCCAGGAAGGGCCCGGTCGGACTGTGCGAGCGCCCGGCGAAGACCGAGTAGCCCGTCGCGGGGCCGGCGCAGCAGTTGGCCGAGGACCCCATCAGGTAGTACCAGCCGTCGTGCTCGACGACATACGCCCCCTCGTAGCGGTCCCACGCCGCGACCTGGGTCGGCGATCCGATCGGAGTCAGGCCGTCGGCGCTGACCTGGACGACCTGCAGGCCGCCGTAGTAGGAGCCGTAGTAGAGCCACTGCGTGCCGTCGGTGGCGGTGAAACCGGCCGGGTCGAAGGTCCACAGGAAGCCGCCGCCGTCCGGCCGCGGGGCGACCACCGGCGTCTCGGCAGGCACCCAGGGACCGGCCGGGCTGTCCGAGGTGGCCACGCCGATCGCCGAGTCGCCACCGGGGTTGAGGGTGGTGTCGGTGACGGTGAAGTAGAGGACGTACTGCCCGTCCAGGTAGCGGATGTCAGGCGCCCAGAGTCCGGCGTCTGCCTCGGCCCAGCTGGGCCGGTTGGTCTGGTCGAAGATCGTCCCGACGTAGTCCCAGGTCACCCAGTCGCGGGTGCGGGCGATGTGCCCGATGCCGGCGGGTTCACCGGCACGCAGCGGGTCGGCCGTGGCGTAGGCATACCACCAGCCGTCCTTGGCCAGGATGACCGCCGGGTCGGCATAGGTGTCGGCGAACGGCTCGCTGACCGGGTTGGTGTAGGTGGCCGGCTCGGCGAGCGCCGCGGTGCTCGCGGTGCCGGAGGCGGCGACCGCGGGCAGGGCCAGCAACAGCGCCGCACCCGCGGCATACCGGACCACGGCGTTCCAGGCAGTACTCATGGGGACCCTCCCGGGGTTGTCGCGATGGACCCGCTCATCCCTTGACGCCCGAGGAGGCGACACCGTCGATGACGTAGCGCTGCACGAACGTGTACAGCACGATCACCGGCAGGGAGGCGATGACGGCGCCGGCCATGATGACCGGGTAGTCGATCGTGTAGGCGCCCTGCAGCTTGGTCAGCCCGACCGGCAGGGTGAGCCCGGTGTCACTGAACAGCACGTAGAGCGGCCAGATGAAGTCGTTCCAGTTGGCCAGGAAGGACAGCACGAGCAGGGTGACCAAGGCGGGCCGTGCGTTGGGCAGCATGATCCGGAAGAAGGTGGTGAACGGGCCCGCCCCGTCGATCCGGGCGCTCTCCTCGAACTCCTTGGGCAGCCCGAGGAAGAACTGCCGCATGAAGAACACGCCGAACGCCCCTGCGGCGCCCGGGATGATCACCGCCAGCAGGGTGTCGAGCCAGCCCAGCCTGTCCAGGATGAGGAAGTTGGGCATCAGGAAGATGAACCCCGGGACGAACATCGTGGCCAGGATCACCCCGAAGATCGCGTTCTTGAACGGGAAGCTCATCCGGGCCAGGGCATAACCGGCCATCGAGGCGACGACCACGACGATCAGCGAGTGCACGGTGGCGGCCACCATCGAGTTGGCGAACCACCGCAGCACCGGGTTGTCCGCGGCGTTGAGCAGGGTGTCGTAGGCGCCGGTGGTCAGCTCCTGCGGGAAGATCGTCGGCGGCACCGACTGAGCCTCGCCGGAGGTCTTCAGCGAGGTCAGCAGCATGACCGCGAGCGGCCCCACGATGAGCAGCGAGACGACCAGCAGGACCAGCCACAGGAGCGGGTTCCGGGCGGCGCGGTTCACCGTCCGACCTCCGTCAGCTCGGCGCGGACCGAGTCCGTGCCGGGGGCAGATGCTGCAGCCTTGCCCTTGCGCTGGTCCCGTTCGAGCTTGCGTTGCCGGGCGGCGTCCCGGTCCCGGGTGGCGTAGAAGGCGACCATCGAGACCAGCCCGAGGAAGATCGCCAGGATGTAGCTCTCCGCCGCGGCCTGGCCCATCTGGAAGCGGCTCAGCCCGAGGTCGGTGATGACCATGATCGCGGTCTGGGTCGACTGGCTCGGCCCGCCCTGGGTGATCATGTAGGACTGGCCGAACATGTTGGCGCTGGCCAGGATCGTGGTGATCAGCACAAAGACGAACACCGGGCGCAGGCCGGGCAGCGTGACGTGCCGGAACTGCTGCGCCGCCGAGGCCCCGTCGATGGCGGCGGCCTCGTACTGCTCCTGCGGGATGTCCCCGAGGCCGGCCAGGTAGATGATCGCGTTGAAGCCCATGGTCCACCAGACGGTCACGCCGACCAGGGCGACCCAGGCCCATGGCTGGGACGTGGTCCACTGGATGTCGGTGCCGAGCAGGCTGTTGACCAGGCCGAAGTTGCCGTCGAGCAGGTAGCGCCACATCAGGCCGATCACGGCAACACCCAGCACGTACGGGGCGAAGAACACCGCGCGGAAGAAGGTCCGGCCCGGGAACTTCTGGTGCAGCATCACCGCCAGGACCAGCGGCACGGCGACCAGGAACGGCACGCTGGCGACGGTGAAGATCGCCGTGTTGCGCATGCCGTTCCAGAAGTCGGGGTACTGGACCGACTGGTCATCCATCAGGTCGGTGTAGTTGCGCGCGCCGACGAAGGTCTGGTTGTCGAGCATGTAGTCCCAGTCGTGCACGCTGATCCACAGCCCGAAGACGGCCGGCACCACGACGAACAGGGTGAACAGGACCAGGTAGGGAGCCAGGAACAGGAACGGGACGAGCGGCGAGCCGGTCCGGCTCCGGCGAGAGCCGGCCGATGACCGACCTCCGCCGGTGATGACTGCCGTGTCCGAGGCCGGGGCGGCGGGCTCGGCGGCCATCGTCAGCCGCCGTACTTCTCGGCGTTGGTCTTCAGGATCTTCTCCGCCCGGCCTGCGGCGTCGGACAGTGCCGTCTGCGGGTCCTTGCCCCCGAGCACGGCCTCGTTGAACGCCTTGTCGAACTCACCCATGCAGTCACCGATGCCCGGGACGGCCGGCAGGAAGTGCAGGTCGTCGATCTGGGCAGCGAGTGCCGACTGCTCCTTGAGCGCCGCGAACTCCGGGGACTCCCGCACCGAGTTGCGCGCCGGCACCTGGCCGGCCTCAGCCCACGCGAGCGACTGCTCGGAGATCCAGTTGAGGAAGACCCGCGAGGCGACCGCCTTGTTCTGGTCGTCGTTCTTCTGCACCGGGAGGACGAACTGGTGCGAGCCTGCCCAGGCAGCCGGGGTGCCTCCGATGTTCGGCAGGGCGGCGACCCCCCACTCGATGTCGGTCTTCTTCAGGTCGTTGATCTGCCAGATGCCGTTCCAGTTGAACGCGGTCTTGCCGTTCTTCAGGGCGATGTAGTCGGCATCCTGGTCGACCTTGGCCGGCGAGTGACCGTTCTTGGCCAAGTTGACCCACCAGGTCAGCGCCTCGACGGCCGGTGCGTCGTCCCAGCTCACAGCGGTGGCGTCCTCGGAGAACAGGCTGCCGCCGAACTGGTAGATCAGGGCTTGCAGGGACAGGCCGCCAGTGAACGGGAACGGGCTGGCCCAGTGCCCCTGGACACCGGCGCTCTTGAGCTTGTCCAGCGCCGCCATGTACTCATCGGCGTTGGTCGGAGGTGCCTCCGGGTCCAGCCCGGCACCCTCCATGACGGTCTTGTTGTAGTAGAAGCCGAGCGGGTGGACGTCCAGCGGGATCGAGAAGCGCTGGTCCTTGTAGAGCCCTGCCGCCCACGGCACCGGCGCGAAGTCGGACTCCTGCAGCTTGAGCGCGGAGGCCACGTCGTCCAGTGGCTGGATGACGTTGCGCGCGGCGTTGGTCGCCACTGAGTCGACGTGCATGATGCCGATGTTGGGGCCGCGGCCCGACGTCACCGCCGTGGGGAGCTTGGTGTAGTAGTCAGCCCACTGCATCGTCGACATGGTGACCGCGATGTTGGCGTGCTCGGTGTTGAACTTGTCGACCAGCTGCTTCATGAACGGGCCGTCCCCGCCGGTGAACCCGTTCCAGAACGCCAGGTCGACCTTGGGACCGTCATACCCGCTGGCACCACCGTCACCGGACGCCGTGCCAGGTGCGCTGTCGCCCTGGTCTCGAGGCGAGTTCCCTCCGCCGCAGGCGCTGATCCCGAAGGTGGCGGCACCGGCCGCGGCCAAGGTGAGCAGACCGCGACGGGTCAGCGGGCGCTCACGCAGAGGGGGCTGGACAGGTGAGGTGCTCATCGGTGAGTCCTTCCGTGGCGGCAGTGCCTGGCGTTTACAACGGTTAACCCGCGGCAGTTCCCATGTCTACAACGGTTCACCGAATCTGTCCACACAGAACGTGACCTGGGTCACTGACTCCCTACGATGGCGCCATGGTGCGGCTCAAGGACGTGGCGCTGCGGGCGGGGGTGTCGATGAAGACCGCCTCGAACGTGGTCAACGACTATCCGCACATCCGCCCCGCCACCCGGGCCAAGGTGCAAGCGGCCATCGTCGAGCTCGGCTACCGGCCCAACCTGGCTGCCCGCCAGCTCAAGCACGGTCGCGGGGGCTTCATCGCCCTGGCGCTGCCCTACCTCGAGTCGCCCTACTTCGCCGAGCTGTCCGCCCGGCTCTCCACCGAGGCGAACCGCCGCGGCTTCCTCCTGCTGCTGGACATGACCCGGGCCGACCGCGACCAGGAGCGGCTGGTCCTGGCCGGCATGCAGGCGCACATGATCGACGGGGTCGTCTTCTCGCCACTGTCGGTCACCGACGCCGAGATCGCCAACCGCCAGGATCGCCGTCCGATGGTGTTGCTCGGAGAGCGCGCCGTGCCGCCGGGCTACGACCATGTCGCCGTCGACTCCGTCGCCGCGTCCCGGGGGATGGGCGAACACCTCATCGCCCTCGGCCGGACCCGACTGGCGGCGATCGGCCGGGAGAGCGAGGAGGGCACGTCCTCGGTCCGGCTGCGCGGATACTCCGAGGCAGTCGCCGCTGCTGGGCTGGAGCTGCCGGCGGAGCGGGTCATCGGGGTGCCGGCCTACCACCGCGAAGACGGGGCGGCAGCGATGCGGCGGCTGCTCGACCTGCCCGGTCGTCCCGATGCCGTCTTCTGCTTCAACGACCTGATGGCCATCGGTGCACTGCGCGCCTGCTACGAGGCGGGGGTCAGGGTGCCCGACGACATCGCGGTCGCCGGCTTCGACGACATCCCCGAGGGTCGCTTCCACGCGCCGTCACTGACGACGGTCGCTCCCGACCTCGACATCCTCACCACCAGCGTGCTCGACCTGCTGATCGCGCGGATCCAGGGGACGGACCGGCCCGCCGAACAGGTCAGCGTGCCGTGGCAGCTCATGGTCCGTGAGTCAACCGTCGGCCGGCGGGAACCGGCCGCGGCGATCTGAGCCGAAGCCTGGCGCCGGGATCAGGAGACGTCAGTGGTGGCCCGGTGCTCGTGCACGAGTCGGGCGAGCGCAGCGGTAAACGCGTGCCGCTGCTGCGCGGGCAGAGCGCTGAGGAAAAGCGACTCTGCCCGCTGGATCGCGCCTTCCGCACGGGTCAGCACCTCTCGGCCGTGGGGCGTCGCCCGCACGGCGTAGGCGCGTCGATCGGCTGGCTGCGCATGGCGCTTCGCCAGCTGCTTGCGCTCCAGGTTGTCCACGAGAGCAACCATGGTGGTCCGGTCGATCCCCAGCAGCTGCCCCAGCCGCTGTTGGGACAGATCGCCGTGCGCCACGAGCACGGCAAGGGCTCCGAACTCCTTCCCCAGAAGGTCGAGATCGGCGAGCTCTGCCTCGGCGAGCCGTCGATGCGTGAGGTGTGCCTGACCCAACAGGTAGCCCAGCCGCTCGGCCAGCACGAACTGCCCGTCGAGCGCCTCAGTGGGCGGCACCGCGGCCTCAGTCTGCTGCCGAGTCGTGGTCGCGGACTTCCTCGTCATCCAGGCAACCTATCTGCTAGCCTGATCGTCAGTATTCCTGATGATATGGCCTGGCAGGTTCGGCTGCCTGGCCAGGAGTGAGGAGACGGCGATGGACCAGGTCAGCGTGCGCTACATCGTGGACGATGTCGGTGTGGCGGTGCCCTTCTACGAGCTGCTGGGAATGACGGTCACGATGCATCCGGGACCTGGCTTCGCCTCCTTGGAGCGTGGTGCGCTGCGCCTCCTGCTCAGCGCGCGGTCCGGGCCAGGCGGCGCCTCTGCGACCATGCCCGATGGTCGCTCACCCGAGCCCGGAGGCTGGAACCGCATCCAGATCCAGGTCGAGGACCTGGAGGCGGAGGTCGAGCGCCTGCACGCTGCCGGCGCTCGGTTCCGCAATGAGGTCGTCACGGGTCGGGGAGGTCGGCAGATCCTGGTCGAGGACCCCAGCGGTAACCCGGTCGAGCTGTTTCAGCAGGCCTAGCGTCCCTGGCGGGCAAGCCTGGCAGCCTGACGACCCGGCCGCGTTCGGCCGGGTCTGGGGCGTGGCCCTCAGGTGTGCCACGTCACCCCAGTCGCGGTGACCGACGCCGTCAGGTCGCGGGAGTGGACGTGCCGGTGGTGACGACCACACAGCAGGGCTGCGTTGAGCAGGTCGGTCGCGCCCCCACGGATCCAGTGCACGACGTGATGCGCCTCGGTCCACGCCGGCGGTGCCGTGCAGCCTGGGAACGTGCACCCACGATCGCGCTCCCACAATGCCCTGCGCTGCGCCGCCGTGAACAGCCGACGAGTGCGCCCGACGTCGAGCGGGGCCCCGTCGCTGCCGAGCACCATTGGTGTCACCCCCGCGTCACAGGCCAGCCGGCGCACCGTCTCGGGCGAGAGCACATGACCGGTCGCCGTGACCCCCACCCCGCGCACCGCCTCCACGAGGCGCTCATAGTCCATCGTCACCACGACGTGCGCAGCTGACGCACTCGGCAGCGTGCTGTCCGGAGTCCTCACCGCCCGCTGGACAAGCGCCAGCAGAGCGTCGGACCGGCGCTGCGCGGGTGACCGCGGGTCTGGTGTGCCATCTTCAGCGGGCACCGGGGCCGCAAGCTCAGACAGCGCCGCGTCGACGACGGCGGCACCGTCGGGACCCAGGAGCCAGCGGTACTCCGTCAGGCCGGCCGCGTCCGGGCGCACGAACAACGCCCGCGCCCGGTGGTATCGCTCGTCCTGCCGGGTCAGGTCGGCCGCCGGCTTGATGATCCGCCGGGCACGTGACAGCGCAACGCCCAGCTGACGTCGGGTCGCGCCGGCCACCCGCCGCGTACCGCGGGGGCCATCGTGGTCAGGGTCGTCAGCCGATGACGTGGAGGGCAGCTGCACTGTGGAGTCGCTCGCCGCCTCGGTCAGCGCCGCCATCACCTCGCCCAGCATGACCGGATCGGCGACCGGACCCACCTCGTCGGCAAACCTGATCAGCAGGTCCGCCGACCCAGGGGAGAGATCACCGTCATCGACCCGCCCGAGCACGGCCTCGTAGGTGCCGGTGCGCTGGGCAGCCGCCAGCCGGACGAGCTGAGCAGCATGGGCGATGCCGGGATCGGGACCACCCGCACGCTCGGCTGCCACCACCCAGTCGACGGCCGAAGCGCCGGACTGCCCGGGCAGCCCCCGCTCCAGTGCCTCGGCCACCACGCGGCGCTCCAGCCCGGCCAGCTGGTGCCGCACCGCCGCCACGTCGGCCAGCACCTGGGTGAGCTCGGCAGTCCCGAACACCCATAACGGCCCTCGCGCGATGTCCGCGGTCATCTCGACCACCTCACCGAGTGCACTCAGCGGACGACCACGGGACTCTCCCCCGCTCGTCGACCACGCCTGCGCTGCCATAGAACAACTGTACGACCAGCCACTGACAGTCATCCTCGGCTCAGTCGCTAGCCTGCCCCTGTGCGTTCGACCGAGGACCGGGGTGCTGTGTGAGCATCAGCCGTGGCCGCCCCGCGATCCACGCCACCGCGGAGGCAGGCTGGCTCAACGACCCGCATGGTGTGCTCTGGCATCGGGACCGCTACCACCTGTTCGTGCAGCACGTCCCCGACGCGACCACGTGGCAGCCCGGCATCCACTGGGGCCACGCCACCTCCCTCGACCTGAGCACCTGGACCTGGCAGGGAGTCGCGCTGTCGCCGGCCGATGACGAGACGGGCTGTTGGACCGGCTCTGTCGTGCGAGGGCCGGACGGTCCGCGGATCTACTACACATCGGTGGCGGAGCCGGATCTGGCGTTCGGCCGCCTGCGACTCGCCCGTCCCATGGACGATGACCTGCACACCTGGCGGCCTGAGCCGACTGTCCAACCGTTGGCCCCCTCCGGGGTCGACCTGGTGGCGGTGCGCGACCCCTTTGTGTGGCGCTCCCCTGACGGCGGCTGGCGGATGATCGCCGGCGCGGGTCTGCGTGGGGTCGGCGGAGCGGCCCTGCACTACCTCTCGTCCGACGGCCTGGCCTGGACGTATGACGGGGTGTTCGCCGAGCGGTCCGTGGACGAGCCCGGTGAGTGGACCGGGCAGGTGTGGGAATGCCCCGCACTCGTCCGTGTGGACGGTCACGACGTCCTGCTCACCAGCGTCTGGCACGACGACGTCCTGCATCACGTCGTGGCCGCAGTGGGCGAGGATGACGGCCACCGGTTCCACGCCCGCAGCTGGCAGCGGCTGACCCAAGGCGACGTGGCCTACGCCACGACGTCGTTCACCGACCGCGAGGGGCGACCCTGCGTCATGCACTGGCTGCGGGAGCGCGCCGGCCACGACCCGGCGAGCTCTGGCTGGGCGGGAGCCATCTCGATCCCCCAGGTGCTGTCGGTGCAGGACGGCGTGGTGCGGCTGTCCCCCCACCCCGACCTCGACCTCTCCCAGCACGTTGTCTGCGTCGCGGGCGTGACGGTCGTCGTCGATGCGGACATCGTGGAGGTGTTCGGCCCGCGAGGGTATGGCGCGGCCCGGCTGGCTCAGCCGCAGGGCACGTTGCCGATGACGGCCAGCCCCGCCAGGTCACCTGCGCCATACTCGAGCGCCTGAGCCGAGTGGTACATCAGCTGGGTCGGGTCGTCGACGTGGTCCAGCCCGACCAGATGGCCGAACTCATGGTCGACCACGGCCTGAGCGATCTCCGACCGTCCCGCAAGGAGGTCGAAGGACGCCGTGTCGAGCACCACTGAGCCACTGACCGCTTTCGGTCGTCCGGCCATCTCGATGCTGGTGTAGCCGCCGATGCCGGCCACGTCGCCGGCCAGCTCGGGCACCTCGTCCTCGTCCGCCCAGGCCACCAGGACCGGACCCGACCTGCGCAAGCCCAGCTCGCGGTCCGTCGTCTCACCGACGAGCTCGAACCGGAAGCCGGTGGCCGCACTGGTGTGCTCCATCGCCGTCGTCACCAGCTCCCGATGGTCGGCCGGTGCGCCTTGGGTGTTGATCGCGACCTCGATGGTCCGGCAGGGGTTGAAAGTCACCGGCCGGTCCCCCGACATCTGGGTGAACCGGTAGGCGCCCTCACCCGTCACGAGCGGCGGCGCTCCGGCGAGGCGGTCGTCTCCTCCACCCAGCAGCCGTGTCACCTCACGCTGCAGATCCAGTCCACTGGAGCGCGTGGCGACATACAGCCCACCGACCACGAGGGAGAAGACCAGCAGGCCACGCAGCCGGGACCGGACGCCGGACAAGGCTCAGGCCGCGGAGCGGCGACGCACGGAGGGTCGCCGCGAGGGCGGCAGGGCACGCGTGCCGCTGCCGGTGTCCGACTCGACCCGGGCGCCGTCGCCGACCACTGCTCCGGCCGCCACGTCCGAGCGCGAACCGACGGTGGCGTAGCGACCGACCACGGCATCGGCGCCGATGTGCGACATGCTCGCGACGACAGCGCCGGCCTCGACCACCGCACCACGGTCGACCCAGGCACCACGGCCGATCCGGGCGGCGGCACCCACCCGAGCGCCGGGATCGACATACGCCGTGGCGTCCACGAACGCCGTGGGATCGACGACCGCGTCCGTCGCGACCAGTCCCCCACCGCTCTCGTGACGGACATAACGGACCACCGTGCCGTCGTCCTGCTCGATCTCCACGTCGCTGTTGCTGCGCAGCCTGCGCATGGGCGCTGCACTCCCCTCAGAGTCGTTGCTGGTCGAACTGGGGTAACGACGCAGCGGGCTGCGACGTTCCCCGGGCCGCGCAGACCCGTCCGACCGCCGGCCTCCCGCCCCGCACCTCCGGCCCGGCTACTCCGCGACGGAGACGTAGATGATGTCCTCGTCCTCCATGCTGATCAGCGGGGAGAAGGCGATGACGCCTCCGGCCACCGCATCCTGCGGCATCCGGACGCAGTAGGCGCCGGTGATGGGCTGGTCGGGCTCGACGTCAGTGATCATGATCAGGTCGTTCGGAATGGTGCCGCACGAGCCGGAGTAGGTGCCGCCGTCGCCACCCAGCACCTCGACCCACACGTCCAGCCACGGGTAGGGCTCCGCGTCGCCGCGGTAGGTCATCTCGACATCCATCAGCACGAACACCTCGCCGTCCCCCGGCGGGTCGTTGAACTCGTTCTCGTCCATGACCAGGCTCTCGGCGTCGGGGTTGACGCCGGTCACGGTGAGGTCGTAGTCGGCGACCTGACCGGTCTCGCCGATGGAGAGCGGGTCGTCCTGGGTGCCCGCTCCACCGGGCCCGCCACTGGTCGGCTCAGTCGGCTCAGTCGTCGGCTCAGTCGGCTCAGTCGTCGGCTCTGTCGGTGGAGTCGTCGGCTCGACGGTCGGCTCGGGGGTGGTCGGCTCGTCAGTCGTGGGGCCGCTCGCGGTCGGCGGGTCGGTGGGCTCAGCGGTGGGAGCGCCCCCGGCCGGCACCTCCGCGTCGGGCACCTCGGCGCCGCAGGCGGCGGTCAGGCCGAGCGCGGTGGCAAGGATGGCTGCGCCGAGCGCGCGCCGGGCCGAAAACCGTGACATGGAACTCCCCTGGATGCCGGTTGAAGAGGGTGGCGAAGGCGGTCCAGACGCTACCAGCCGGTCGGGCGGCTCAGGCGGACTCGCGGACGACCAGCCGGGTCGGCAGCACCTCCGGCTGGACGGTCTCCCCGTTCATCACCCGCAGCAGCAGGGCCACGGCTCGCTCGGCCATCGCGGCCACCGGGTTGACCACGGTGGTCAGCGTCGGCCGGGACATGATGGCCGCCTGCGCGTCGTCGAACCCGACGAGGGCGACGTCGTCGGGCACCTGCCGGCCGCTGGTGACCAGCTCGGCGACGGCGGCCACCGCCATCTGGTCCGAGGCGACGAACACCCCGTCCAGGCCGGGATCGCGAGCCAGCAGCCGGCGCATCGCCACCGCACCGCTGCCCGCGGTGAAGTCACCGGCCTCGACCAGGTCGTCCGGCAGACCTGCCTCAGCGAGCACCTGGCGCCATCCGGCCAGCCGGTCCTGCCCGGCGCTCATGTCCTGCGGACCGCACACCGTGCCGATCCGACGGCAGCCGCGACCCACCAGGTGCTGCGCCGCGAGCATCCCGCCGGCCAGGTTGTCGACGTCGACATAGGGCACCTGCGCCTCTGGCGCGTACGGCCGACCCAGGAAGACCGAGGGGAGCTGGATCTCGCCGAGCACCCGCCACAGCGTGTCCTCGCGGTGATGGCTGACCACGATGGAGCCGTCGGTGTGGCCGCCACGCAGGTAACGCTCCATCCGGCCTTGGCCGTCTCCGGGCTCCCCCATCACCAGCACGACCTGCATCGGGGTGTCCGCCAAGGCGCGGGTCACGCCCGCGAGCGTCTGGCTGAAGAACGGGTCGGCGAAGACGCGGTCGTCGGACTCGGGCACGACGACCGCCACCGAGTCCGGCTCGCGGGTCACCAGGGAGCGCGCGGCGCGGTTGGGTCGGTAGCCCAGCTCGGCGATCGCACCGGCGACGGCCGCGCGGGCGGCGCCTCGCACCCGTGGGTCCTGGTTGACCACCCGGGACGCGGTCGCCCGGCTGACGCCGGCGCGCGCGGCGACGTCCTCCAACGTGGGAGCCCGAGAGCTCATCGACACCTCCCGGCGCGAGTCATGGTCAAGCGATCCGGCCTGATCCTGCCACTGCGGCATACCACCGGGCACTGGCCTTGGGGGTGCGCACCAGGGTGTCGTAGTCGACCCGGACGATGCCGAACCGCTTGTCATAGCCCTCCGCCCACTCGAAGTTGTCCAGCAGCGACCAGACGAAGTAGCCCCGCACGTCTGCGCCCGCGGCGATCGCGTCGTGCACGGCCCGCAGGTGAAGGTCGAGGTAGTGCGTGCGGTCGGCATCGGCCACGAAGCCGTCCGCGTCGGGCCGGTCGTCGTAGGCCGCGCCGTTCTCGGTGACGAAGAGGGCGACGCCCGCGGGGCCGGTGTAGTCCCGCTGCAGCCGCAGCAGGAGGTCGGTCAGACCCTGCGGCCAGACCTCCCAGCCCATCGCGGTGCGCTCCAGGTCGCGCGCGATGCTGGTGACGTGCTCGGAGCCGATCTGTGGCGACGGCGGCCCCTCCGCACGAGCGGCAGCCGCGGCATCCTGAGCCCGCTCGGCGGGCGCCCCGGTGACCGAGGAGCCTGAGTAGTAGTTGACCCCGAACACGTCGATCGGGGCACTGATGACCTCCAGGTCACCGTCCTGCACCAGACCGTCGCGCCACAGCCCCTGGCCCTCCAGGTCCTCCCGGACGTCCTGCGGGTAGGAGCCGTGCAGCACCGGGTCGAGGAAGAACCGGTTGGACAGCCCGTCCAGCCGGCGCGCCGCGTCCAGGTCGCCGGGGCTGGCGGAGTCGTGCGGCTTGATAGTCCCCGAAGTTCAGGGTGAGGCCGAGGCGCAGCGAGGCGTCCCGACCCCGCAGCTCCTGGGTCGCCAGGCCGTGGCCGAGCAGCAGGTGGTGCCCCGCCGCCACCGCCGCCTGCGGGTCGGTGCGGCCCGGCGCGTGCACGCCGGAGCCATAGCCCAGGAAGGCCGAGCACCACGGCTCGTTGAGCGTGGTCCAGTGCTGCACCCGGTCGCCGAGCCGGTCGTGCACGGCTCGGGCGTAGTCCACGAACCGGTAGGCCGTGTCGCGGGCGGGCCAGCCGCCCCGTTCCTCCAGTGCCTGCGGCAGGTCCCAGTGGTAGAGGGTCAGCCAGGGCATCACCCCGGCCTCGAGCAGCTCGTCGACCAGGCGGGAGTAGAAGTCCAGGCCGGCGGCGTTGACCGCGCGCCCGTCGGGGCAGACCCGCGCCCACGAGACCGAGAACCGGTAGGTGTCCAGGTTGAGCGACCGCATCAGCGCCACGTCCTCGCGGAAGCGGTGGTAGTGGTCGCACGCGACGGCGCCGGAGTCACCGCCATGCACGGCGCCGGGCACCCTGGCGAACGCGTCCCAGATCGAGTCGGCCCGCCCGTCCTCGGTGGCGGCGCCCTCGATCTGGTAGGCCGCCGTGGCGGCTCCCCAGAGGAAGTCCGGCGGGGAACTGCACGGGCGCTGGGAGGGGGAGGTGGGAGTCATTGCTTGACGGCTCCTTGCATGATGCCGGACACCAGCTGGCGTCCGGCGACGACGAACAGGATCAGCAGCGGCACGGTCGCCAGGCAGACGCCGGCGAGCACCAGGGAGTAGTCGACGAAGTGGGCCGCCTGCAGCTGCTGCAGCGCGACGGGCAGCGTCGGGTCCTCGCGGGCCGAGCACGATGAACGGCCAGAAGAAGTTGGTCCAGGTGGCCACGAAGGTGAACAAGCCGAGCATCGCCGCGGCGGGCCGGGCGGCCGGCAGACCGACGTGCCAGAAGGTCCGGATCATGCTGGCCCCGTCGACCCGGGCCGCCTCGATGAGCTCGTCCGGGACCGCCTGGCGCAGGTACTGCGTCATCCAGAACACCCCGAACGCCGAGACCATCGCCGGGACGATCACGGCCTGCAGCTCGCCGGTCCAGCCGAGCCGGGCCATCACCTGGAACAGCGGCACCACCCCGAGCTGGGTCGGCACCGCCATCGTCGCGATGACGAACACCAGCAGCGGGCCGGACCCGCGGAAGCGCAGCTTGGCGAAGGCATACCCGGCGAGGGTGCCGAAGAGCACCACCGAGAAGGACACCGCGGTGCTGACGATGACCGAGTTGACCGTGGCCTTCCAGAACGGCACGGTGTCGATCACCGTCGGCGCGTTGACCAGGAAGTTGCCGCCCGGGATGAGCGGGAAGGCTCTCCCGCGCCAGGATGGTCGAGTCGTGGCTGGCGATGAGGAAGGACCACCACAGCGGGAACATGCCGCCGAGGACGACCGCGGCCAGCATCCCGTAGACGACCCACCCGGGCCGCCTCATCGCCGCACCTGCCCGTGAGCGATCTGGCGGGTGATCAGGTAGTTGACCAGGCCACACAGCACGATGACCGCGAACAGCAGCACGGCCACCGCCGAGGCGCGGCCGAAGTTGGACTGGGTCCAGCCGAGCTCGTACAGGTAGATGGTCAGGGTCTGCCACTGGCCGTCGGCGCCGCCCCGACCGAACTGGTCGTAGAGCCGCGCCTCGTCGAAGATCTGCAGCCCGCCGATGGTCGAGGTGATGACCACGAAGATGATCGTCGGCCGCAGCATCGGGATGGTCACCGACCGAGAACTGCCGGATCCGGCCGGCGCCGTCGATCGCGGCCTGCTCGTAGAGGTCGCGCGGCACCGCCTGCATCGCGGCCAGGAAGATCAGCGCGTTGTAGCCGGTCCACCGGAAGTTCACCATCGTGGCGATGGCCAGGTGGCTGGGCAGCGACTCGGAGTGCCAGCGCGACCGGCTCGCTGCCGAGCGCCTCCAGCATCGAGTTGACCAGGCCGAACCGGTCGGCGAACAGGTTGGAGAAGATCAGCGACACGGCGACCGGCGCCACGACGTACGGCAGGAGCACGCCCATCCGCCAGAAGGTCTTGGCGCGCAGTTGCTAGTCCAGCAGCGCGGCGATGACGATCGCGACGACGACCTGCGGCACCGAGGAGAGCAGGAAGATGCTAGACCGTGTTGCGCAGGACGATCCAGAAGTCCCGGCTCGGCCGAGCACGTCGACGAAGTTCTCCGAGCCGACGAACTCGCCCTGGCCCATGATCAGGTCCCAGTCGTGGACCGCGACCCAGCGCGGTGTAGAGCAGCGGGAACAGCCCGGTGACCAGCGAAGAGCAGGAAGAACGGGGAGATGTAGAGGTAGGGGGAGAGCTTGACGTCCCACCGGCTGAGGCCCGGGCCCCGAAGCCGAGCCTGCGCGGCGTCCGGGGTCACGACTCGGCCGCGGGGGCGGTGCGGCCCGGCGAGGTGGTGAGGGCCACGATCAGCCGCAGGGCCTCCACGTCGGCGACGAACTTGTCCCACGAGCTGTTCCGCGTCGTCGGTGCCGTCCACGTCGACGCGGGTGATCGCATCCTGCATGGCCGATGTTGATCTGGAAGTACTTCGGTGCCCTTGTAGCGGCTGCATCGTCACGGCGTCAGCCCGCGCGGCGAAGATCTCGCCGGTCGGAGCCTCGTTGAAGAAGTCGTTGGTCGAGCCGAGCAGCTCCTCGGACGCCAGCGCGTCGACCTGGCTGGGGAAGGTGCCCTTGGCCTCGAAGGCCTTCACCTGCTGCTCCGGGGCGGTGAGCCAGTCGGCCAGCGCCTTGGCCTCCTCCACGTGCTCGCCCTGGGCTCGGCACGGTCAGGTAGGAGCCGCCCCAGTTGCCACCGCCGCCGGGGAAGGTGGTGAGCGATGTCCCAGCCCTCGACACCCGCGGCGTTGCCCTCGATCACGCCCGAGCATCCAGCCGGGGCAGAGCATCGTCGCGAACTCGTCGCCCTGGAAGGCCGAGGTCCAGTCGGCGCTCCACTGGGCCGAGGCCGGCGGAGAGCTCATCGGTCGTGGAGGCCGTCAGCACCTGGTCGTAGAGCGAGCGGACCTCGGGGTTGTCCGGCGACGATCTCCGCCGCTCGTCGGCTCCTCGTAGGAGAACCTCGACCTGGTTGATCATCCCCTGCCAGAGCGCGCCGGCCGAGTCAGTACCAGGCGGCGTCCGAGGCAGCGATGAACTCCTCGCCGGCGGCGAAGTAGTCCTCCCAGGAGTCCCCGAGGAAGGTCGCGACCTCCTCGCGCTCGGTCGGCAGCCCGGCCGCCTCGAACAGGTCGGCGCGGTAGCAGACGGCCTCGGGCCCGATGTCGGTGCCGTAGCCCACCAGCTTGCCGTCCTCGGTCGTGGCCGCCTGCACCTTCCAGTCCAGCCAGCGTCCCTCGACGTCCGGGGAGCTCAGGTCCTCGAACTTGTCGGGGTACTGCATGAACTCGGTGAGCCAGTCGACCTCGACGGCCTCGATGTCGGCGGCGCCGGAGT
Source organism: uncultured Actinomycetota bacterium (assembly GCA_963781115.1). Lineage (GTDB taxonomy): Bacteria > Actinomycetota > Actinomycetes > Actinomycetales > Dermatophilaceae > Ornithinicoccus. The sequence goes on along the minus strand of CAWADV010000002.1, from coordinate 782,900 downwards.
CCGGCACCGAGGCTGTTGCGCAGCGCGTCGCGGGCGTTGTCGGCGGTGTCGGCCTTGACCGCCTCGATGGTGATGTCGGGGTTCAGCGACTCGTACTCGGCGATAGAGGTCGTCGTAGCCGAACTCGTTGAAGGTCGCCACGCTGAGGGAGATCGGCTCTGCGCCGGCGGCGCTGGTGCCGCCGGATGTGTCGCTGGCGGCATCGGGAGTGTCGTCACCGCCGCAGGCGGCGAGGGCGCAGGTCAGGGCGGTCACGGTGAACGCCGTAGTCATCGTCTGGCGGGTGCGTCGCACGGAAGGTTGCTCCCTTGGGTCCGGTGCGGCCGAGGCCGCAGGCGGCGCTCTCCCGGTTGTGAGAGCGCTCTCACAGGCACACTGTGACCTAGGCCACGCCGACTGTCAAGAGGCGGGCCACCCTGCGTGTCGGGCGGTCAGTCGACCTCGTAGGCGTCGGGCGTGCCGTCGAGGTCGGTGTCCAGCTCCTCGGCCTCGATGGCTGTGCGGTAGGCACTGTTGCGTGCGCGCAGGATCGCCGCACCCAGGACGGCCGCGATGACCGACCCGGTGAGCACGCCGATCTTGACGTGCTCCTGGGCCGGTGTGCCGGCTCCGAAGGCCAGCTCGCCGATCAGCAGCGAGACGGTGAACCCGACGCCGGCCAGGACTGACAGTCCGAACACGTCGACCCAGCGCAGGTTCGGGTCGAGCCGGGCGTGGGTGAACCGGGACATCAGGTAGGTGGCTCCGAAGATGCCGATCGCCTTGCCGAGCACCAGCCCGGCGACGATCCCCAGCGCGACCCGGTCGCTGACCGACTCCACCCAGCCGGACAGGCCACCGACTGACACCCCGGCCGCGAAGAGCGCGAAGACGGGGACGGCAAATCCCGCCGACAGGGGGCGGAAGCGGTGCTCGAAGTGCTCGGCCAGACCCGGGCCTGCGCCTGTCTCTCCGGCAGCGCGGCTGCGCACGACCGGCACCGCAAACCCCAGCAGCACTCCTGCCACGGTCGCATGGACACCGGAGTAGTGCACGAGGGCCCAGGTCAGGCCGGCCAGTGGGAGCAGCAGCCACCAGGAACGCACCCGGCGTTGGACCAGGAGGGTGAAGACCGCGAGCGGGACCAGCGCTGCCAACAGCGCCAGCGGCTGCAGGTCACGGGTGTAGAAGACGGCGATGATGATGATGGCCAGCAGGTCGTCGACCACGGCCAGGGTGAGCAGGAACGTGCGCAGCGCCGCGGGCAGGTGGGTGCTGACCACCGCCAGGACGGCCAGCGCGAACGCGATGTCCGTCGCCGTGGGGATGGCCCATCCCCTCAGGGCATCTCCCCCGGTGCTCGCGTTGACCGCGAGGAAGACCAGAGCAGGCGCCACCATGCCACCGACGGCCGCCAGGACCGGCAGCGCCGCCTTGCGGCGGTCGCGCAGGTCGCCGGCGACGAACTCACGCTTGAGCTCCAGCCCTGCGACGAAGAAGAACACCGCCAGCAGCCCGTCGGCGGCCCAGGTGCCGACCGACAGGTTCAGGTGCAGCGCCTGCGGACCGAGCTCATAGTCGCGCACGGCGACGTAGGACGCGGCCCAGGGCGAGTTCGCCCAGGCGAGCGCGATGACCGTCGCGACAAGCAGCAGCGCCCCGCCGACCGTCTCGCTGCGCAGCACCTCGCTGATCCGCGAGACCTCGGGCCAGCTCCCCCGGCCGAACAGCGTCGAAGGAGGGGGTACGGGCGACGGCGTTTCTGGCACGAGGGTCCTTTGCGGGTCGGCTCAACGAGTCGCCGACCAGGCTTCCCGGCACACCTGACAGCACTCTACCCACCTCCGTGCGGACACGGGGGTGGGTAGAGGAGCGAGCGGGACGACCTCAGTCGTGCCGAGGACGGCGGGCGTGCGGGCGGCTCCCACCCGGGCGGCCGGGGTTGCGTCCACCCGGTCGGCGGGCCGGCCGGCGCGGAGCCATCAGAGCCTCGAGACGCGCCACCGGGATCGCCTCGCCGGACGGCATACGTCCGCCAGCCAGGTCGACAACGGCCGCGTCGTCCGGCGCGATCGGCACGGCCTCGGTGATGACTCCGGCGGCCTCGAGCAGACGCGTCATGGTGCGCTTCTGGTGCGGCAGCGCGAGGGTGACGACGGCGCCGCGGTCGCCGGCGCGCGCGGTGCGCCCCGAGCGGTGCAGGTAGTCCTTGTGGTCGGCCGGGGGGTCGACCTGGAGGACCAGCGACACGTCGTCCACGTGGATGCCGCGCGCAGCGACGTCGGTCGCCACCAGGACCGGCAGGTCGCCGGCCTTGAACGCGTCGAGCACCCGGTTGCGCGCCGACTGGTTGAGCCCGCCGTGCAGAGCGGCCGCGAAGACGCCCTGCTCGCGCAGCTGCTCGGCGACGCGGTCGGCGCCGAGCTTGGTCCGCACGAAGACGACCGTGCGCCCCTCCCGGTTGGCGACAGCCGCGATCATCGACCGCTTGTGGTGCGGGTGGACCAGGAACAGGTGGTGCTCCATGGTCTCCACGCTGGCGGTGGCGGCATCGGTCTCGTGGGTCACCGGGTCGTGCAGGTAGGACGTGGCCAGGCCCTGGATGCCGTGGTCGAGCGTGGCGCTGAAGAGCAGCCGCTGCCCGTCCTGCGGGATCAGGTCGAGGATCTCGGTGATCGCCTCCAGGAAGCCCATCTGGGCCATGTGGTCGGCCTCGTCCAGGACCGTGATCTGCACCTCGGAGAGGTCAGCGGCACCGCGCTCGATGAGGTCCATCAGCCGGCCCGGGGTGGCGACGAGCAGCTCGACGCCGCGGTCGAGGGCGCTGAGCTGCGGGGTGTAGGACATCCCACCCGCCACCAGCATGTAGCGCATCTTCATGCTGTCCAGCAGCGGCCGCAGCGCGTCGGTGACCTGCATCGCGAGCTCACGCGTCGGCGTGACGATCAGGGCGCGAGGCTTGTGTGACGAGGCTCGAGGGCCTGCCGCGAGACGCTGGATCGTCGGCAGTCCGAACGCCATCGTCTTGCCCGACCCGGTCTGGCCGCGGCCGAGGATGTCGCGGCCGGCCAGGGCGTCAGGGATGGTCGCAGCCTGGATCGGGAAGGGCTCGGTGATGCCCAGCTCGGCCAGCTTGCGGACCAGGAGCCCGTCCAGACCCAGCTGCGAGAAGGGCCCGTCCTGGACCAGTGCCTCCAGCTCGGCGCCGCGGACGATCTCCGGTGCGGGGGCAGCCGGGTGGCGGCGCACCTCCTGGCGGTCATGGTGCCGCTCGAGGCGGTCATGCTGCGGGGTCTCGTGGAAAGCCGGTGCGGTCGTCCGGGCATGATGCGAGGCGCCGTAAGGGCGCTCGCCCTGCTCGGTGCGCTGCGGAGCGCGGTCGGTCCACTCACGGCGCGGCGGACGCTCGGTCCACTCTCGGCGCGGCGGGCGCTCAGCGGAGCCCTCACGCTGCGGGGCACGGTCGGACCACTCACGACGCGGAGGACGCTCGGTCCACTCTCGGCGCGGCGGGCGCTCAGCCGAGCCCTCACGCTGCGGGGCACGGTCCGACCACTCACGACGCGGCGGACGCTCGGTCCACTCACGACGCGCCGGGCGCTCAGCCGAGCCCTCACGCTGCGGGGCACGGTCCGACCACTCACGACGCGGAGGACGCTCGGTCCACTCACGACGCGCCGGGCGCTCAGCCGAGCCCTCACGCTGCGGGCCGCGGTCATCACGCTGCGGGGCACGGTCCGACCACTCACGACGCGGAGGACGCTCAGTCCACTCACGGCGCGCCGGGCGCTCGGCGGAGCCCTCACGCTGCGGGCCGCGGTCATCACGCTGCGGAGCACGGTCCGACCACTCACGACGCGGAGGACGCTCAGTCCACTCACGACGTGCCGGGCGCTCGCCGCGCTCCGCACGCTGCGGAGCGCTCTCGGTGAGCTCACGACGCGGAGCGCGGTCGTCACGGTCGCTGCGCTCGGGCCGTCGGGCCGCTCGCGACCTGATCTCGCGGGACTGCGCGGCAGCCTTCTTCTGGGCGGTGGTGTGCCGCGGCTTCTTGGTGCGGGGGGACGCAGAGGCGCGTCCGATGGCCTTGGCCATGGTGATCGCTCGATTCCGATGTTGATGAGGTGGGGCGCCTCATCGCTTCTCGAGCGTGACCGACCGACCTCCAAGTGCGCGTAGCACCCGAATGGGCCCACAGGACAAGATCATCCTCAGGGCGGCCCGGCAGTGTCGACCGGGCAAGATCTCTAGGTTACCGGACATCGGCATCGCTCCTCGACCAGATCCACACCGTCGTGACCAACCTCACGCCTCCCGCACCGGGCTGGACGCGGCAGGCTCAGTGGCGTTCGTTACCTCGTCGGTAGTTGCCGGTGGCCCGGGCCAGGAGCTGCTGGTCGAGGTCCGGACTGACGCCCAGCCTGGACGCGAGCCGGTCGGCCGCCGCCCCAGCCACGGTGACGACCAGCCGTCCCTGGCGGAAGATCCGGACCCGTCCGTCCTGGGTCACCTCGTGGTCGAAGGGATTCTGCACGACTCAGCCGATCAGGTCATCGAGTGCGGCATCGATCCTGGCGTGCCGGAACACCATGCCCTGCTCCGCCAGGACTCGGGAGGTCACGTGTCGTCCGGTCAGGGCTAGTGCCGGGTCGGTGCGCAACAGCACGCTGCCGGCCCTCACGAGCGCTCGTGGTGTCGCAGGCGCCCAGGGCCGGTGCGCCCGCGTCCGCAGCATGGCCATCAGGTCCGCATTGCGGACCGGGTGAGGCGCCGCCGCCACGACGACTCCCGCCAGGGAGCTCGAGCTCAGGATCCAGCCCGAGCGCCGCGCGGACGACGGTGAGCCAGTCCTCCAGGTGGATCCAGCTGAACCACTGGCGACCGTCACCGATCGGGCCGCCGAGGCCGGCTCTGGTCACTCCCAGCAGTCGCTCCATCACCGGCGTGTCCCGGGCGAGCACCAGGGCGCTGCGCAGCAGGACGGCGTGCGCGGCGTGAGCACCCATAGCCGCTGCCTCCCACGGCTGGGCGACGCCCGTCATCTGCGGAAGTCCGACCGGCACCGCGCTGGCTTCGTCCAGCCGCCGCTCCCCGGCGTCGCTGTAGATCGCAGTCGTGCTGCCCTGCACCCAGTGCGCGAGCGGCTCGTCGAGCAGCCTGCTCGCCGCGACCAGGGCACGCGTGGCATCGACCCGGCTGCTCGTCAGCGAGGCGACGTTGGCCACGCTCGGCCGCAGGTCGACCAGGCGTCCGGCCAGGTTGACCAGGCCGGTATGGCGGCCCGGCGACAGCTCGTCGGCCCAGGCCCCGACGGTCCGGCCGTCCCACTCGACCTCGCGGATGCCCGGCACCGGGTCGGCCGACCTGGCGCGGGTCAGCACCACGACGTCGTGGCCGCGACAGACCAGGTCCGCAGCCAGGCGGCTGCCCAGCGCCCCCGAACCACCGGCGATCACGACCTTGGTCAGCTCGGGATCGGCCGCTCCTCCAGCCAGGGCGTACAGCCGGGCCGCCTGGAGGTGCACCCGACGGCCGAGGCTGCGCTGCGCGACCGGCGCGGTCCCGGGGGTGAGGGGACCATTGACCAGGATTCGCTGGGTCCACTGCGTCAATCCCTGACCGGTGACCTCGAGATCCCAGGCGATCCACAGGGCGCCGCCGGGCTGCGGCTGCTCGACCAGCAGCCGGCGCCCCGGCACGACCTCGCGCACCACGATGGGGGGCGCCGTGAGCCGGTGAACGGGCCGGATCACCGGTTGGCGGAAGTCGATCGCCCCGGTCTGCCCCACCCCGAGCGGGCCGTCCAGCCGGGCACCGACCAGCCCTGGGCACCAGCGCGGCCACAGGTCCACGCGGGACAGCACCGCATACACCTGCTCCGGCGAGCGCCGCAGGAGGTGGCGGGTGGTCTGCTGCCAGGTCATCCGCGCCACCCTAGACGCGGCGCCCGTCGGCCCGGGTCCGGACGCCGCGCGAGGACGGCGTTGGCGCTAGTTCACCGGCCCGCCGTGGCTGTCCATCTCCGACGGCTCCTTGATCCGGGTGGGGCTGGCGTAGAGGGCTCGGTTGAGGAACCAGGTCAGCGCCCAGAGCACGACGCCGATGACCATCAGCCAGCCCGCGACCTGATAGACCTCGGTCGGACGGGACACCCAGGGGCCCACCATGAACAGGCAGGTCAGCGCGCCGAGCACCGGGAGCGCGGTCGGGGCGCGGAAGTGCTCGTGGTCGACCGGATCGCGGCGCAGCACCAGGCAGGCGACGTTGACCACCGCGAAGACCGCCAGCAGCAAGAACGCGGTGACCGTGCCGAGGTTGCTCACCGACGGGACCAAGGTGATCAGTCCCAGGGCCAGGACGGTGGTGAAGATGATCGCGACCCACGGCGTCTGTCGGGCCTTGTGCACCAAGCCGAGTGGGCGCGGCAGGACGTTCTGCCGCGCCATGCCATACAGCAGCCGCGAGGCCATCATCATGTTGATCAGGGCCGAGTTGGCGACGGCGAACATGGCCATGAACGGGTAGAAGTCGCCGATCGGCAGCCCCGGCGCCCCTCGCTCGACGACCAGGAGCAACGGTGTGCTGCCGGCTCCGGCCAGGTCGCCGACCGGGACCAGCGCGACGGCGGTGATCGAGACCAGCAGATAGATCACACCGGTGATCAGCAGGCCCGAGAGCATGATCTTGGGGAAGACCTTGGAGGGCTCCTTGGTCTCCTCCGCCATGTTGACCGAGTCCTCGAAGCCGACCATGGCAAAGAACGCGATGGCCGTTGCGGCCGTCACCGCCATGAACGCCGACTTCTCGCCACCGCTGTCGAAGACGGTGATCCGGGACCACTCGACCTCGACATCGGAGAAGCCGAGCACGGCGTAGATGCCGACGAAGATGACCAGCAGCAGTCCGGTCAGCTCGATCAGGGTCAGCACCACGTTGGTCTTGACCGACTCGGCGACCCCGCGGAAGTTGACCGCCATGACCAGCAGGATGAAGGCGAACGCACCGATGAGGATGGTGCCCGGCTGGACCTTCTCGACGCCCTCCTCGAGGTAGGTGCTGACGTTGATCCCCTTGAACAGGTTCTCGGCGAACGCCCTCGACGCCGTGGAGGCCGACGTGATCCCGCTGCACATCACCGTGAAGGTGATGATGAAGGTGATGAAGTGGATGCTGAAGGCCCGGTGCACGAAGGTGGCCGCACCGCCGGCGCGCGGGTACTTGGTGACCAGCTCCAGGTAGGAGAACGCGGTGATGATCGCGATGACGAAGGCGACCAGGAACGGCGCCCAGACCGCACCACCGACCTCGTTGGCCACCTGACCGGTCAGTGCGTAGATCCCGGTTCCCAGGATGTCGCCGACGATGAACAGCAGCAGCAGCTTGGGCCCCATCACCCGTTTCAGCTCGGTGGGTTCCTCCCCGGCCGCCTCGTTCGGCTGACCGACCCGCGTCGCCTCGCTCATCTGCGTCTCCTTCAGTTCGTGCCCTCACCGCCGTGCGGCTGGCCGCCCGTCGCGAACTCCGCCACAGTGGCGCAGGTCAGGTCCGAGCGCAAGAGGCCACGCGGCCGGGTATGTCGGCGGTGGTCAGGCCTTCACGCAGAGGATGGGCCGGTCGACCCCGAGCAGGATGCGCTGCGCCGCGCTGCCCATGATCAGCTTGCCGACCTGGCTGCGCTTGCGCAGGCCGATCACCACCAGCTCTGCGTCGACGTCGTCGCAGACCGTGCTCAGCTCCTCGGCGATGTCGCCGCTCGAGTCGGCCTGACGGATCTCGGCGTCCACGTCGAGTGCGGCCAGCTCCTCCTGCAGCTGCTGCAGCGGCTCCCCCTGGACGAAGCGGGGGTCCACCAGTGAGTCGCCTCGGGTCACGTTGACCACGACGAGGCGTGCCGAGCGGCTGCGTGCCTCGGCAATGGCCGCATCAAGGGCGGCCCGGCCCTCGGGTCGGGGGACGTAGCCGACGACGACAGCGCTCATCTGGTGTTCCTCTCAGCGGGGGTCGGGCTGGCCGAGCGCGAGGCGAGCAGTCGGGAGATGAGCGGCCAGAGCAGGGCCAGCAGGGTGACCAGCAGGACGACCTTGCTGAACGGTGAGGCGACCAGCGAGCCGAGGTCTCCGTCACTGATGGCCAGCGCCCGACGCAGGTTGGTCTCGGCGACCGGCCCGAGGATCAGCCCGACCACGGCCGGCGCGACCGGCCAGCCGAAGCGCCGCATGGCAAACCCGAGCAGTCCGATCATCAGCAGCAGGAGCAGGTCGAACGGGTCGGCGTTGACGGCGTAGGAGCCGAGCGAGGCGAACATCAGGATGCCGGCATACAGGTAGGGGCGCGGGATCTTCAGCAGCTTGACCCAGACGCCGACCAACGGGAGGTTCAGGACCAGCAGCATGAGGTTGCCGATGAGCAGCGACGCGATCAGGGTCCAGACCAGCGAGGACTCGGTCGTCAGCAGCGTCGGGCCCGGCTGGATGCCGTAGCCCTGGAACGCGGCGAGCAGGATGGCCGCCGTTGCCGAGGTCGGCAGGCCGATCGTCAGCAGCGGGACCAGGACGCCCGCCGCGGCGGCGTTGTTGGCCGCCTCGGGACCGGCCACGCCCTCGATCGCGCCCTTGCCGAACTCCTCAGGGTGCTTGGTCAGCTTGCGCTCGGTGGCATAGGACAAGAAGGTCGGGATCTCCGCACCACCCGCGGGCAGTGCCCCGAACGGGAACCCCAGTGCCGTCCCTCGCAGCCAGGGCTTCCAGGACCGGCTGAAGTCCTCGCGGGTCATGAACCGTCCGGTGGCATCCATCACCTCGACCGACCCGTGCCGCAGCCGGGAGGCCACGTGCAGCGCCTCGCCGACGGCGAACAGGGCGACCGCCACGACCACCACGTCGATCCCGTCGGCCAGCTGAGGCACACCGAAGGTGAACCGCTGCTGGCCGGTCAGCAGGTCGGTGCCGACCAGCCCCAGGAACAGTCCGATGCACAGCGAGGCCAGGCCCCGCAGCGGCGAGGAGCCGAGCACCGTCGAGACGGCGACGAAGGCCAGCAGTGCCAGGGCGAAGTACTCGGCCGGGCCGAGCGAGATGGCCAGGTCGACCACGGTGGGTGCCACCAGCGCCAGCAGCAGGGTGCCGATCGTGCCGGCCACGAAGGAGCCGATCGCGGCCGTGCCGAGGGCAGCGGCTCCCCTGCCGCGTTTGGCCATCTGGTTGCCCTCGAGGGCGGTCATGATCGAGGACGACTCGCCGGGGGTGTTGAGCAGGATCGAGGTGGTCGACCCGCCATACATGCCGCCGTAGTAGATCCCGGCGAACATGATGAAGGCCGAGGTCGGCTCCAGGACGTAGGTGACTGGCAGCAGCAGCGCCACCGTCATCGCCGGGCCGATCCCCGGCAGGACTCCCACCGCGGTCCCCAGCAGCACGCCGAGCAGGGCGAACATCAGGTTGAGCGGGGTGAGGGCGGCGACGAAACCCTCGCCGAGCTGGGTCAGTGCGTCCATCACCACCACTCCAGCGCTTTTTCGAGCAGGATGCCGCCGGGCAGCGAGACGCCGAGCAGCTTGACGAAGATGACCCAGACGACCACCGAGGCAGCCCCGCCGATGAGCATCGGCCGCAGCAGCCCCCGGGCACCCAGGCACCATGCGATCACACCGAACATCACGGTGACCGCCAGTGGCCAGCCGACGACGTTGATCAGCAGGGCGTGGGCCAGGAACGCGACGGCGATGATCGCCACCGACCGCCAGGAGGTCGCGGCGGTCGGGTCGATGTCCTCACCCTCCTCCGCCGGGCCCTGGTCACCTCGCCAGATGCGAAGGGCCAGCAGCACCCCGACCAGCATCGTGGCGCCGCCGACCAGGTAGGGGAAGAAGCGTGGCCCCAAGGTGTTGCTGGAGCCCGGCACGGCGATGTTCTGGGCGTCGATCACCAGATAGAGGCCCAGGGCGAAGAGCAAGGCAGCCATCACCGGCTCGCCCCACTGACGGTCCTGCTGGTCGGCGGTGACCGAGGTCGGCAGCGCCCCGGACTGCCCTGTCCCCCGCCCGGCGCGGGCCCCGGCGGCCGCCGCGGCGCCGATCTCGGCGGCTCCCTGTCGCGCCGCGGCGCGCTGGCGGCTCAGGGCGGCCTGACGCCGCTGGCGGTCGTCCTTGGACCGTCGCCCTCCGCGGGTCACCCCTCCACCAGTCCGATCTCGACCAGGATCGCGCGCACGCGGGTCTCCTCCTCGCGCAGGAACGCGCCGTAGTCCGCACCCGGCAGGAACAGGTCGTCCCAGGAGTTGTTGGCCAGCGCCTCCTGCCACTCGGGGGTGTCGTGCACCGTGGTGACCAGCTCCACGAGGTCGGCCAGCGCCTTCTCGCTCATCCCCGGCCGAGCCATCAGGCCCCGCCAGTTGAGCACCACGACGTCGAAGCCCGCCTCGGTGATGGTCGGGACGTCAGGCAGCTGGGAGGAGCGTTCCTCGCCGGACACTGCCAGCCCCTTGAGGTCGCCGGAGAGCACCTGCGGCGCATACTCACCGATGCCGGAGATGCCGATCGCGACCTGGCTCCCCAGCAGCGCCGCGAGCGACTCGCCGCCGCCGGAGTAGGCGATGTAGTTGATCTGGGAGGTGTCCACCTCACCCGCCTGGCCCAGCAGCCCGGCCAGGATCTGGTCGGTCCCGCCCGCGGAGCCGCCCGCCACGGGGTAGGCGCGCGGGTCCGCCCGCCACGCCTCGACGAAGGAGGCCAGGTCCTCGAACTCGCTGTCCGCCGGCGCGACGATGACCTCCTGCTCACCGGTCAGCCGCGCGATCGGGGTGACGTCACCCAGCCTGACCGGGGAGGCGTTGGTGTCGATCGCGCCCACCATGACTAGCCCCATCACCATGAGCAGGGCGTCGTCATTGTCGCGCGAGAGCTGGCCCAGCCCGATCGTGCCTCCGGCTCCCTCGACGTTGAAGACCCGGACATTGCGGGCGTTTCCGGACTGCTGGATCACTCGCTGCAGGGTGCGTGCGGTCGTGTCCCACCCTCCGCCAGTGCTGGCCGGAGCCATGATCCGCAGCCGGGACAGGTCGCCGGGGCGGGTCACCGTGCCGGCACAGCCGGCGAGCCCCAGGGCCGGCAGCGCGACCGCACCCGCCAGGAATCCTCGCCGCCCGATCCGCCCGTCCACGCCGCCACTCTGGCAGCATCCTCGCGGCCGCGCTAGGGAGGCCGCGGCTCTGGTCAGTGGCCGAGCCGGCCCAACAGGTCGCCGAGGGTATGTCGCTCAGCTGGGCTGAGTGGTGCGAAGAACTCCCCCGCTGCACCACGACGGTGCCGCTCGACGTCCCTGACCGCAGCCACTCCGGCATCGGTCAGCCGGACCAGCATCGCCCGCCGGTCGGCCGGATCGGCCTCCCGTGCCACAAGCCCGCGAGACTCGAGCCGGTCGATGACGTCCGTCGCCGATCGGGGCGCGATCCGCAGGTGCTCGGCCACCACTCCCAGGCGCACGGGTCCGTGCCGTCCGACCACCCGCAGCGCGCGAGCATCGTGGGGGGACAGGTCGAGGCTGCCGGCCTCACCCAGCCCCACGCCATACCGGCGGCGCAGCGCGCGAGCCGCGGCCAGCAGGGCCTCATCCAGACCGGACTCGGCGTGATCGGGATCGCGGGTCATGCGGGGACCTTACCGCATTATGACTTCACCTCTTAATGAGGTAACCTCTGCATATGACCCTGTATCCCCGTTGGAAGGCACTGCATGAACGACCCACTCGACATCCACGGCGGCCGCGGCTCCCGCGCCGGTGGCCGCTCCGCTGACCGACCCGACCCCCGGGACCGCGCCCAGCTGGCCGAGTCCCCCGTCTCCCTCCGGCGCGTCGGCAGCCTGTTCGCCCCGCACCGCACCCCGCTCACGGTGGTCACCGCGATCATCGTCGCCGTCTCCGCGATCGCGATGGCCCAGCCGTTCCTCCTGCGCCTGGTCATCGACGACGCACTCCCCCACCAGGACGTCCCGCTGCTGCTGTGGGCAGTCGGCGGCATGCTGGCCGTCACCGTGGTCACCCAGCTGCTCGGCGTCGTGCAGACCTGGATGACCACGTCGGTCGGGCAGCAGGTCATGCACCGCCTGCGCACCGACGTCTTCGTGCACCTGCAGGCGCAGTCGGTCGCCTTCTTCACCCGCACTCGCAGCGGCGAGGTGCAGTCGCGGCTGACCCACGACATCTCGGGGATGCAGTCCGTCATCACCTCCACCGCCACCTCGGTCGCCAGCAACCTGACGACCGCCGTCGCCACGATCATCGCCATGGTCGTGCTCAGCCCGCGACTGTCCCTGCTCTCGCTGCTGGTCATCCCCCCGGCGATCTGGACCACGCGCAAGGTCGCCCTGCTGCGCCGCGACCTGACCGCCGCCCGGCAACGTCGGCTGGCCGACCTGCACAGCCAGGTGGAGGAAGGCCTCACGGTGAGTGGCGCGACACTGATCCGCACCCTCGGGGCCGGTGCCGCCACCGCGCAGCGGTTCGCTGCCACCTCATCGGACCTGGTCGACCTGGAGCTGCGCTCGCAGCTGGCCGGCCGCTACCGGATGGCGACCATGCAGATCGTCTTCGCCGCCGTTCCGGCCCTGATCTACCTCGCGGCAGGGTTGCCGGCCACGTCGGACGGCATGAGCATCGGCACGCTCGTCGCGTTCACCGCGTTGCAGGCTGGCATCTTCCGTCCGGTGATGGGGCTGCTCAACGTGGGCGCGCAGTGGGTCACCTCGATGGCCTTGTTCAGCCGCATCTTCGGCTACCTCGACCTGCCCGTGGACCTGGCGCCGCCGGCCCATCCCGTGGCGGTTGACGTCCGCCAGGCCCGCGGCGAGGTGCGGCTCAGCCAGGTCGCGTTCAGCCACGACGGCAGCACGCTGGCCCTGGACGACGTGAGCCTGGTCGTCCCCGCCGGGTCGTCCCTGGCGCTGGTGGGCGAGACCGGCTCGGGCAAGTCGACCCTGGCCGGACTCCTGGCCCGGCTTGCCGACCCCACCTCGGGGTCGGTCACCATCGACGGCGTCGACCTGCGTGACCTGGACCCGAACGACCTCGCGGGCCTGGTCGGCGTGGTCTCCCAGGACCCCTACCTGGTGCATGCCTCGATCCGGGACAACCTGCTGCTGGCCGCACCCGCCGCCTCGGAGGACGAGCTCTGGAGCTCACTGGAAGCGGCACAGGTCGCCGACGTGGTGGCGACTCTCCCGGAGGGTCTGGACACGGTCGTCGGCGCGCGGGGACACCGGTTCAGCGGCGGCGAGAAGCAGCGGCTGGCCATCGCCCGGACGCTGCTGCGCAACCCGCGGGTGCTGGTCCTCGACGAAGCCACGAGTGCGCTGGACAACCAGACCGAGCGCGACCTGCAGCATGCGCTTGCCCGCCTGATGGACGGTCGCACGACGATCACCATCGCCCACCGGCTGTCCACCATCGAGGAGGCCGACCAGATCGCCGTCCTGCACCGCGGGCGCGTCGTGGAGCGTGGCGACCACCGTGAGCTGGCACGGCGGGGTGGCCGCTACAGCCAGCTGCTGGCGGCCCGGGGTGACGAGGGCGGGCCGGTCGAGACGCAGCTGTCCGCCGTCGCCTGACGCCGCGTCCCAGTCACCACTTCACCCCAACGCCATGGCTGGGCGGGCGGCGCGCTCAGGCGTCGATGCGCTCCCGGTCGAGGGCGTCGGCCGAGGCGACGATGAAGTCCTTGCGCGGTGCGACGTCGGAGCCCATCAGCAGCTCGAACACGTCCTCGGACCTGGCCGCGTCGGCCATCGTGATCTTGCGCAGCGTGCGGTGGCGGGGGTCCATCGTGGTCTCGGCCAGCTGGTCGGCGTCCATCTCGCCCAGGCCCTTGTAGCGCTGCATCGGGGACTTGATGGTGCGCCCCTTCTTGGTCAGGTCGGCGACCGTGCGGCGCATCTCCTGCTCGGTGTAGGTGTAGTGGTACTGCTGGTCGGTGGCCCGGCCACGCCCCTGCACCTCGATCCGGTGCAACGGCGGCATGGCGGCATAGACCCGTCCGGCCTCGACGAGGGGCCGCATATAGCGGAAGAACAGGGTGAGCAGCAGGGTCCGGATGTGGGCGCCGTCGACGTCGGCGTCGGTCATGATGATGACCTTGCCGTAGCGGGCCAGGTCGAGGTCGAAGGAACGACCCGAGCCCGCGCCGATCACCTGGATGATCGCGGCGCACTCGGCGTTGTGCAGCATGTCCGAGACCGAGGCCTTCTGGACGTTGAGGATCTTGCCGCGGATCGGCAGCAGGGCCTGGTAGTCGGAGGTCCGCGCCAGCTTGGCGGTGCCCAGGGCGCTGTCCCCCTCGACGATGAACAGCTCCGTGCGCATGACGTCGGTCGAGCGGCAGTCGGCCAGCTTGGCCGGCAGCGAGGAGGACTCCAGCGCGTTCTTGCGCCGCTGGGTCTCCTTGTGCACACGGGCCGAGATCCGTGACTTCATCTCCGCGACGACCTTGTCCAGCAGCAGGCTGGCCTGGGCCTTGGCCCCACGGGCACCGCTGGTCAGCCGCGCGGTGAGCTCGGTCTCGACAACCTTGGCGACGATCGCGCGGACTGCCGCCGTGCCCAGCACCTCCTTGGTCTGCCCCTCGAACTGCGGCTCGGCCAGGCGCACCGTCACCACGGCGGTCATGCCGGCCATCAGGTCGTCCTTGTCGACCTTGTCCGACCCGACCTTGAGCCGCCTGGCGTTGAGCTCGAGCTGCTTGCGGAACACCTTGAGCAGCGCCTGCTCGAAGCCGGCCACGTGCGTGCCGCCCTTGGGCGTGGCGATGATGTTGACGAAGCTCTGCACCCGGGTGTCGTAGCCGGTGCCCCAGCGCACGGCCACGTCGACCTCGCACTCCCGCTCGACCTCCTGCGGGCTCATGTGGCCCTGGGCATCCAGGACGGGCACGGTCTCGGTGAACCGGCCGGTGCCCTGCAGGCGCCACGTGTCGGTCACCGCGGGGTCGTGGGACAGGAAGTCGGTGAACTCCGAGATGCCCCCGCTGTAGGAGAAGACCTCCTCCACCGGAGCACCCCCGGAGGCGGTGCCACGCTCGTCGCGGACCGACATGGTCAGTCCAGGCACCAGGAACGCGGTCTGCCGGGCGCGGGCGACCAGCTCCTCGTCGGTCAGTCCGGCGCTGGCCAGGAAGATCTGCGGATCCGGCCAGTAGCGGATCCGGGTGCCGCTGACCCCGCGCTTGAGCCGGCCGAAGGTGCGCAGCTCACTGCGGTCGGCGAAGGGCGCGAACTCGGCATCCGGCGACGGCTCGCCACGGTCGGCGAAGACACCCGGCTCTCCGCGCCGAAAGCTCATCGCGTAGGTCTTGCCGCCTCGGTCCACCTCGACGTCCAGCCTGGCTGACAGCGCGTTGACGACCGAGGCGCCGACCCCGTGCAGCCCGCCGGAGGCCGTGTAGGACCCGCCGCCGAACTTGCCGCCCGCGTGCAGCTTGGTGAAGACGACCTCCACCCCGCTCAGACCAGTGCGCGGCTCGATGTCGACGGGGATGCCCCGGCCTTGGTCACGGACCTCCACCGAGCCGTCGGGACGCAGCACCACCTCGATCCGGTCGCCGGTGCCCGCCAGGCTCTCGTCGACAGAGTTGTCGATGATCTCCCAGAGGCAGTGCATCAGCCCGCGCGAGTCGGTCGACCCGACATACATGCCCGGTCGCTTGCGCACGGCCTCCAGTCCCTCGAGCACCTGCAGGTGCCGAGCGGAGTAGTCCTGCGCCACCGCTCACCCTCTCCGTGGGCCGCTGGCCCGGTGCCGACGGCGTGCCTCGCAGGCTAACCCGGCGCGCCTCCGCCGAGCCGACGCCACCCCGTCGCGGGTCAGCCGACCGTGGCAGCAGCGGCCATGCGCGTGGAGGGGACGGCCTGCGTCGGGTGGCGGTGCGGGACCGACGCCGCCAGGGCGAAGGTGGCCAAGAGGGACCAGTAGAGGACCGCAGCCCAGGCTCCGTGCGGGGTGGACACCGACAGCGAGGGACCGCCGATGGCCTGCGCCGTCAGCACCCAGATGGGCAGACTCGAGGCGAACAGCACCCCGCAGACCCACCGGACCACGACGGGTCCGCGACCGGCCATCGCGTAGGCGCCCAGCATGGACATCGCGGGCACGCCGAGCGCACCCAGGCCCACGCCTCCGTCAAACCCGGACAGCAGGGCAGGGGGGTCCGAGAGCAGGACGGCAGCGAACAGCATCGGAGACCACACCACCCAGCGACGGTGCGGGATCGGGCCGGACCCACGGCGCCACTGCGCCCAGGCCAGCACCGCACCGATGATCACGCCTTGAAGCAATACCCAGACGATGGTGCCGGCGTAGTCGACGACGGCCCCGTTGCCTGCCACCTCCCACATGAAGGCACGCAGCGATGCGGCCCAGGCCAGGCCGGCCACCCCGCCGATCAGCACCGCCTGCCAGGACGCCGGCACCAGCACCGCGCGGTCGGCCCGTTGCGGGATCGCGCACGCGACGCAGAGCAGCGCCACGAGGGAGGAGGCATAGAGCCCCACCCAGAGACCGTGCGGCTCCCCCAGCGGGAGCTGCTCCCCGGCCAGGACCAGCATCATCAGCACGAGCAGGGTCGCCAACACCCCGCACGTGCGGCGCCACCACGGGCGCCCTCGCCCCGACAGGGCGAAGCCGCCCGCGAGGCCGGTCAGCGCCACGCCCAGCGAGCCGCCGCCGATGCCTTCGGTGACGAACTGGCGAAAGATCGTGGGGTCGAGCAGGGCCACCGAGAACAACAGCGGGGCCAAGACCAGGACCCGGCTGCGCGGCAGGCCACGGCGCCGGCGGTGCTCGGCCAGCCCGAGCGCCGCGCCGACGAGCACGCCCGGCAGCAGGATCAGCAGGAACGTGCCGTACCAGTGGAACCGGGACCCCTCACCAGCGGCCATCTGCACCATCCAGCCACGCAGGCCCGCCGCCCAGGCCAGGCCGGCGACGGCTCCGGTCAGCACCAGCCGGGTCCGGTCAGTCGTCCCTGCGGCCCTCCCGGCGCCGCGTCCCAGCATCCATGATCGTCATGCAGCCTCACGCTAGGAGCCAGACGGCCCGCCGGGCATCGGTGGAACCACTCAACTTCGGCCACTCAAAGCCCTAGAGTCTGACCGTGTCCAGGGCTGCGAGCTCGTCGAGCTGGCACGCGGCCACTACCGCCGCGGGGCCATCGCCGACGCCCTGGCCGCCTGCGAGCAAGCCGCCGCCGCGGCGCACCTGACCGGCGACCTGGCTGCCCTGGCGGACGCCGCCACGCTGATCAGGGGCCGACAGCACGGTCCCGTCCCAGGTCGTGTGCACGAGCTCTGCGTCGATGCGCTCGCCCGGCTCGGCGACAGCGACCCGCTCCGCACCGCGCGGGTGCGCGCACAGCTCATCGCCACCAGCGACCCGTTCGGCCCCCCCGAGCCGCTCGACCTGCCGCCCCCGAGCGACGACCCCGAGGCTGCCTTCCTGCGGCTCCAGGCCTGGTATGCCGCCCGGTTCGCCATCGAGCACGTGCCGGAGAGGCTGGCGATCGCCGACCAGGCCGTGGAGCTGGGACGACGGACCGGCCACGAGGAGTACGCCGCCTGGGGGCGCCGTTGGCGGATGGACGCCTACGCCGTGCTGGGTGACCGGATCGACCTGATCGCCGAGGTCACCGCGCTGCGCCCCGTCGTCGCCCGGCTGGACCGTCCGGACTGGACGGCATATCTGCTGCTCGTCGACGCTGCGCAGCGGGTGCTGGAGGGCAGGTATGACGACGCCTTGGCGCTTGCGGACCTTGCCCGCGAGGCCGACCCGGAGGGGGAAGCCTCGTTCCTCCACCTGGTCTTCGCCTCGTTCGTCGGTTGGCACACCGGGCGCGCGGTGCCGGAGCTGACGGAGTCGGTCCGCGCCTTGCTCGACCGGCTGCCCTACCTGACCGGGACCTGGCTGGCCATGCTGCTCAAGGCCGGTGGTCATCGCGAGGAGGTCAGGGCCCTCTGGCGCGGGCTGGCGCCACACGTGCGGCGGTTCCCCGAGCGGGCACCAGAGTGGGTGATCGCCGCGGTCGACAACGCAGAGCTGTGCGCCTGGCTCGGCGACGCCGACACAGCCAGAGTCCTCTATGCCCAGCTCGCGCCGTTCTCCGGGCTGCACGCCATGGGCCTGGCCTGCGGGCCGTATGGCGGGCCGGTCGACCTGGCGCTCGGCCGGCTTGCCGCGACCTACGGTGAAGAGGCTCGCGCTCGCACTCACCTCACCGCGGCGCTGCGCGCCAGCGAGGCCATCCACGCCGCTCCCTGGCAGGCACTGGTGCTGGCCGAGCTGGGCGACCTCGGCGACACGGCGAGCACCGCCCGTGCCCGGCTGATCGCGACCCGCCTCGGCATGCGGCCACTGATGGCTCGACTGGACGGCCCGGCGAAGGACAGTCCGTTGAGCCCGCGAGAGGCAGGGGTCGCCGCGCTCGTCGCCGACGGGCTGAGCAACGCTGCCATCGCCGGCCGGCTGAGTCTCTCGGAGCGCACCGTCGAGAACCACGTCAGCCACATCCTGCGCAAGCTCGACCTCACCTCGCGCGCGGGAATCGCCGCCTGGCACGCGCGGCGGACGCCACCCTCGAGCTGAGGTTTGTGGTGGCCTCATGCCCCGATGGCTATCCCTCAAGCCGAGGCATGGCGATCCGGTTTCCGAGCACAGAACCCATCCACTTCGCGCCTGGCTCCGAAGCACAGTCATCACCAGCACCGGGCGGCGACCGGCCCCCGGTTCAGCGAAGGAGCACACATATGCGTAAGACCAGTCGACTGGCCCCCGTTGCGGTGGCCGCACTCGTGGGGCTGCCGTTCCTGGCGGCCGTCCCGGCGAACGCCTCCGGCTCGGCCGACGGCGTCGAGCTGAGCGGCACGCTCAGCGAGCTCAACGACTCCGGCGGCTCGGGCACGGCCTGGGGCATGCTGCAGGGCAACGACCTGAAGATCACGCTCGAGGTCACGGGGCTGCTTGATGGCGCCCCCCACGCCCAGCACATCCACATCGGCGGGTCCAACGAGTGCCCGCCTGCGGATCTGCAGGGCAACGGGTTCGAGGGCGCGATCCAGGTGACCGACGCCGCGGGCTTCTACGGCGACGTGAAGGTCTCCCTGACCAAGGCGCCGGGGATGACCGGCCCGGAGCACGGGCTGGACGTCGCGGACTTCCCGGCCACGGGCAGCTACACCTACGAGCGGACGATCGAGCTGGACGACCAGACTGCGGCCGATGTCGCCGCCGGAGACGGCGTGATCGTCGTCCACGGTGTCGACCACGACGGCAGCGGCACGTACGACGGCGACATCCCCTCGGACCTCAACCCGGACCTGCCTTCGGAGGCAACCGACCCGGCGCTGTGTGGCGCGTTCGACGTGGCGCAGATGACCATGCCGGGCGGTGGCGTCGAGACCGGGGGTGGCGACACCACGGGCACCGAGAACCTGGGTGCGATGGCGCTGGGGGCTGTCGCACTCGGTGCCGGCTCGCTGGCCCTGATGGCCTCGCGCCGCCGTGGCCTGAACGAGAACCGGTGAGCCGGTGACCTCAGGTCGCACTGAGGGCCGCAGGCGTCTGCTGACGTCTGCGGCCTTCGGGCTGCTCGCGGTCGGTGGGCTGATCCTGCTCATCTGGGCCTTCGCCCACCAGACCGGGGCGCCGCCCTCCCCGGACGAGGGGCAGGGCCTGGGAGCCACCACGACCACGGCCACTCCGAGTGCGCCCCCGACGCTGTCGAGCGGGGTGCAGACCCAGGACCCCGCTGCCAACACCAGCTCACCCAGCAGCGCCTCGGCAACCACCGAGCCGGCAGTGCAGGCGCTCCCGCGGTCCGAGCCGATCGCGGTGCGCATCCCGACGATCGACGTCGACACAGCTCTGCACGGACTCGGCCTGGACGACGAAGGCGGACTGCAGGTCCCCAGCGGTGAGCGCTACGACCAGGCGGCCTGGTATGTCGGGTCGCCCACTCCTGGAGAAGAAGGTCCGGCGGTCATCGAGGGCCACGTCACGAGCCAAGGCTCGGTCCCGTCGGTCTTCTACGATCTCGGCGCCCTGTCCCGAGGGGACCGGATCGAGGTAGAACGTGAGGACGGCTCCGTCGCCACCTTCCAGGTCTACGCGACGGACTCCTTCCCCAAGGACGACTTCCCCAAGGCCCTGGTCTACGGCAACACCTCAGGACCAGAGATGCGGCTGATCACGTGTGGCGGCGTCTACGACCCACAGGGGCGCCGACACCTGGACAACATCGTGGTCTTCGCCCGGCTGATCGAGAGCTGAGCGGGCGGACACGCCTCGGTCGCAGCCGCTCCTGCCGAGAAGCACCTCCTCGGGCCAGGCATGATGGGGTCATGTCATCGGTCGCGGGTCTCGATCCCATCGGGGCCCTGTTGGTCGAGGTCGCCGGCGGCAACCAGGATGCGGTGGCCCGGCTGTATGACCAGCTGGCGCCGCGCGTCTTCGGCCTGGCCCGCCGAGTCCTGGTCGATGTGGCCCAGGCCGAGGAGGTCACCCAGGAGGCCTTCGTCCAGGTCTGGCGGGAAGCCTCACGCTTCGACGGGACTCGGGGCAGCGGGTTGTCCTGGGTGCTGATGATCACGCACCGACGAGCCGTCGACCGGGTCCGCGCCGAGGTCGCCCAATCCAGACGGGACGTCGCCTACGAAACCCTCATGTCAGGAAGGGAAGCGGACTCCACGGTCGAGCAGGTGCTGGACCGGGAAGACGCGAGGACGGTGCATGTGGCCTTGAGCACGCTGAGCCAGTCTCAGCGCGAGGCCATCGAGCTGGCCTACTTGTCCGGACTGACCCATCGCGAGGTGGCCGAACGGCTGGACGTCCCGCTCGGGACCGTGAAGACCAGGATCCGAGACGGCATGGCCAGACTGAGAGAACAGATGAGAGGGACACGGTGAGCGCAGACCAGCGGGACGAGCACGAGGCTGCGATGGACTACAGCCTCGATGTCCTCGACCCCCAGGCGCACCGAGAGTTCGAAGCGCACCTGGCGACCTGCCCCGCCTGCCAAGAGCTCGTCGCCGACGTGCGTGAGGGTGCCTCGGTCCTGAGCCAGGAGTTCGTCGCCCAGCCGCCCGCTGCGTTGCGGGAGTCGGTGCTGGCGGAGATCGCCAGGACACCGCAGGACCGGGCCCCCGCCCACGCCGTCGACGCACCGGTCGACCTGGCGCAGCGCCGCCAGGCTCGGGATGCCCGTCAGACCCGGGTGCCTCGCTGGGCAGTCGGCCTGGCCGCCGCGGCCGCGGTCGCCGTCGGGGCGGTGGCCGTCAGCCAGGTGCTTCCCGACCAGCCTCAGCCCACCCTGGCCCAGCAGGTCCTGGACGCCGACGACGCCACACGCCATACGGCCAACGTCGGGCAGGCTGAGCTGACCGTCGTCCAGTCCGCCTCGATGGGCGAGGTGGTGCTGGTCGCCGAGGACCTTCCGGCCCCGTCCGCCGGCCAGGTCTACCAGATGTGGTTCGTCCAGGAGGACGGCACCATGGCGTCAGCAGGTCTGCTGACGGTGGCCGGCTCCGAGCGCACCGAGGTCGTCCTGGACGGTGACTCCGACGGGGCCACCGCGGTCGGCGTCAGCGTGGAGCCACCAGGAGGATCCGAGCAGCCGACCACGGAGCCGATCGCTGCTGTCCCCCTCCAGGGCTGAGGCGGGACCGTGGACGGACACGCCACCCAGCGGCTCGCGGCCGGGCCTGCCGGAACATCTGAGCGTGATTCACTGTTGGCACGACACCTGACCTCAGAAGTGGCAACGACGGCACAGACGGACAGCTCACGGGACATGCACTCAACGAGAGGGAGACCCACGTGAACGGCACGCTCGAGCACACGCTCAACCAGGCCGACCGCTGCGACCGTTGCGGTGCCCAGGCCTACATCCGGGCCCGCCTCGCCGGAGGGTTCGACCTCCTGTTCTGCGCGCACCACGGTCGCGCCCACCTCGACAAGCTCAAGCTGCTCGAGGACGTCCAGATCGACGACCAGTCGCACCGCCTCGGCGACGACCCGGTGACCCCGGCCTGATCGGCTGACCCTGCGCCGCTCGCGCGGCTGACACACTGCTCCCCATGGAGTGGATCGTGGGTGCCCTGCTGGTCGTGGGGCTGTTCGGCATCGTCGTGCCCGTCATCCCGGGCCTGCTGCTCGTCTGGGCAGCGGTCGTGCTGTGGGCCACCGAGCAGCAGAGCACGCTGGGCTGGGTGGTGCTGGGCATCTGCACGGTGCTCTTCGTCGGCGGGTGGCTGCTGCAGTATGTCGTCGCGGGTCGCCGGATGCGCCGGGCCGGGGTGCGCACCTCCACGCTGCTGCTCGGGGTGCTGGTCGGGCTCGTGGCTGCGGTCGTGATCCCGGTCGTCGGCTTCCTGGCGGGGTTCCCGCTGGGGATCTACCTGGTCGAGCGCAGCCGCCGCGGCGGGCACGAGCAGGCTTTCGCCGCCACCAAGCAGGCCCTGCGGGCCGTGGTCACCACGATCGGGATCGAGCTGCTGACAGCACTGACGATCATCGCGGTGTGGGTCGGCACGGTCCTGTTCTTCGACTGACCTGGTGCCCCCGTCGGTCCTGGTGGTCCCGGACTAGGACGGACCCTGTTCCTTGCGGTGGTCCCACCGCTGCTCCATGCGCTGCATGAACGACCCGGAGCTGCGGCCCTTCTTGGTGCGCCCTGCCTTGGCCTGGCCTGCCCCCTTGCCGCCCTGTCCCATGCTGGGGTGGCCGGTGCGCAGGGTGAGGTTGCCCTCGGCGTCGACCGTGCTCAGCGCAGGCTTGGCGCGCGGCGGGGTGAACGTCCAGGCACCGCCGAGAACCATCGCCCCGAAGCCCAGTCCCCCGACCCAGATCTGGCTGATGAGCACACCGAGGACGATCAGGCCGAGGCCACCGAGGGCAAGCAGGATGCCGAGCGCGGCACGACGTCGCTGCGCACGCGCCCGGGTCTGTCCCACCATCTGGTGGGCAAACCGGGGATCCTCGGCATAGAGCGCCTGCTCCATCTGCTCGAGGACTTTCTGCTCGTGCTCCGAAAGCGGCACGGTGACCTCCGAACTGCTGTGGTCGCGGGCTCACCACGGTGCCCGACGGTGAGTCCTCGCATCGCTGTCAGGGCGACAGCGATGTCCCTGGGATCAGGATATGTCGTGAACGCCTGCAGCACTAGCGCGAGTTCCCGCCGACCGGGACCACCGAGGAGCCAGCGGAGATGTCGGGTCCGGAACGGCCCGGTCCCCGGGGTCCGGCGCCGGGCACACTGGCCGGATGCCGTGCCGGCCGGGCGTCGTCACCGACCAGGCTGGCCGGCCGGACGATGCCGTGGCCGAACCGCGCACTGGCCCGGTCGACCGCTCGCTCGGCGTCGCGCCAGCCGTGCTCCGGCTCGTCCAGCTTGCCCTGCACGGGGGTCTCCTGGCTCGGGGTGAGGCCTTCGGCGCGGACCCCCAGCAGCCGGATCCGGGCCCGCTGCAGTCCCAGTGCGGCATACAGCCCGGTGGCGGTGGCATAGATCTCGCGGGTGACGTCGGTGCTGTCGCGCATCGTCCGCGACCGGGTGATCGTGGTGAAGTCGGAGAACCGCACGGTGAGCACGACGGTGCGGCCGAGCATGCCGGCGTGACGCATCCGGGTGGCGGTGCGGTCGGACAGGTGCAGCAGCTGGCGCCGGATCAGGTCGGGGTCGTCGATGTCCTGGCTGAAGGTCTCGGAGGAGCCGACGCTGCGTTCGACCCGCGCCGGCGTGACCCGCTCGGCGTCGTGGCCCCAGGCCAGCCCGTGCAGGTGGTGGGCGGTGTGCTCGCCGAACGCCCGGCGCAGGGTGTCCAGCGGCAGGTGCGCGATGTCGGCGACAGTGTGCAGCCCGAGCCGGCGCAGCTCGGTCTCGGTCGCCTCCCCCACGCCCCAGATCGCCCCCACCGGCAGCGGGTGCAGGAACTCCAGCACCCGGGAGCCGGGCACCATCAGCAGGCCGTCGGGCTTGGCCGCGCGCGAGGCCATCTTGGCCACCGTCTTGGTCGGTGCGCCGCCGACCGAGCAGGTGATCTGCTGCTCGTCGGCGATGGTGTCGCGGATCCACTGGGCGATCTGGCGCGGCGTGCCGAGCCGGCGCCGCGCGCTGGAGACCTCCAGGAACGCCTCCTCCATCGAGACCGGCTCAACCTGCGGGGTGACCTCGGCGAAGACCGCCATCACCGAGGAGGAGATCCGGCTGTAGAGGTCGTAGTCGGGCCGGACCACCTCGGCCCGGGGGCACAGCCGCCGCGCCTTGGACATCGGCATGCCGGACCGGACGCCGTGCGCGCGTGCCTCGTAGGTCGCGCTGAGCACGACGCTGCGCAGCCCGCCCCCGATGACCACCGGCCGGCCGTGCAGCTCGGGGTGGGCGATGAGCGAGGCGGAGGCATAGAAGGCATCCATGTCGACGTGCAGGATCGTGCAGTCGCTGTCGTCGGGGTATGCCGTGTGGTGCAGCAGGCCAGGGCCACCGGTCACGGCGAGGGAGGCGCTCACCGGCCCGAGCTGCCCGGGCTGGAGTGCCAGATCTTGCTGGACGGCGAGCCCATGCCACCCGCGCCCTTGACCGAGGCACCGGGCGGCTTGACGTCGGCATAGGGCGACTGGCGGAACCCCGAGGCGTGCAGCAGCACCCGCCGACCGGCAGAGGCCCCCGCCGCGCGGGCCTGCTCCATGGCCTGGGCCTCGGCGGCCGCGGCGTCGTGCAGCGCGTCGTGCTCGAGGCTGTCCATCAGGGCGTGCACGGCCTCGACGCCGCCGGTGTCGTAGGCCTGGCCCAGCGTGGTCATCTCCCAGGCTCCGGTGGCGCGCAGCGAGATGCCGCGCGGGCCGGTGCGCCGCACGATCCCCCGCACGACCAGCAGGAAGGAGTGGAAGACCACCTCGGCGAACGGTCCCTGGACATCCTCGAAGAAGGTGGAGTCGCTGGGGCCGGTGCCGTCCTCCAGGGTCAGGAACACCACCCGTCGCCCGGAGCGGATCGGAGGGGTCTGGGTGGCCACCTTGGCCCCGGCGACCAGCACCTCGGCCCGGTTGCGCTGGCTCAGCAGCTGCACCGAGGGCACCACGCCGAGCGCCTGCATCATCGGCTGGAAGGTGGTCGTGACGTGGGAGCTGACGTCCATCCCGAGCACCTCCAGCTCGGCCAGCATCTGCTCCTGGGCGGTCATCTCCGGCAGGCCGCTGCCGGAGACCAGGGAGGGCTCGTCGCCCAGGTCGAGCGCCAGCTGGGTGGCCGTGGCCGCCCGCGGGTGCCAGGTCCGGGCCCCCTGCGCCTGAGCGCCGGCCAGGACGGCGACCTCGCCGAGCTCGGGTGCGGTGATCGCCTTGCGCAGCCGGCCGCTGCCGCCGCGGGTGGTGCCCGACCGGGTCCACCGGTCGAGCTCGGCGATGTGCAGCAGCAGGTCACGCCGGGTCAACGCACCCCGGCGGTGGCCCCGCTGGGTGCCGACGCCGTGCAGCCGGTCGAACCCGCCGGCGATCACCAGTCGCTCGACGATCGGCCGGCTGACCCGCGCCCGCTGCCAGAAGTCGGCGAGGGAGTGGTAGGGCTGACCGGCCACGACGCGCGCGATCTCGTCCTGGCTGATCCCCTTGACGTCGGCCAGCGACAGCCGGATGCCGTAGCGGGACGCGGACTGCTCGATCCGGGCCATCTGCTGGTCGACCCGGTCGCCGGAGGCGCGGGCCAGGGGCGGCGCCTCCTGCGCCGTCCCGGCCTCAGCGGCAGCGGTGCCCGCCTGCGCCGGCCCAGCCTCGACCCCGGCGGAGAGCCGTGCCTGCGCCGCTCCCGCCCTGCGCCCGGCCTCCTGCGGCACCGGCTCGACCCGGTAGACCTCGGTCGAGGCGTTGACGTCCAGCCCCAGGACGTGCACGCCCATGCTGCGGGCCTCGTCGAGCAGCAGGCGCTTGGGGTACATCCCCGGGTCGTGGGTCAGCACGCCGGCCAGGAAGGCCGCCGTGTGGTGCGCCTTGAGCCAGGCGGACTGGTAGGTCGGCAGCGCGAACGCCGCAGCGTGGGCCTTGCAGAACCCGAACGAGGCGAACGCCGCCAGGACGGTCCAGATCCGGTTGACCTCGGCCACGGTGTAGCCGCGGGCCTGCGCCGCCGGCCGCCACCAGTGCTCGACCTCACGTTGACCAACAGGTGAGCCCATCGCCCGGCGCACCTCGTCGGCCTGGGCCAGGGTGACTCCCGTGGTCTCGGCCACGATCTGCAGCACCTGCTCGTGGAAGACCACCACCCCGCAGGTGGACCGCAGCGCGGGGATCAGGCTGGGGTGCAGGTACTCCGGCTCGGCCCAGCCCTGCCGGGCCAGCAGGAACGGCCGCACCATGTCGGACTTCACCGGCCCGGGACGGAACAGCGAGATGTCGATGATGATGTCCTCGAAGGTCTGCGGGGCGAACTTGCCGACCAGCTCGCGCTGTCCCGGGGACTCGATCTGGAAGCAGCCGAGGGTGCGGGTCGACTGGATCAGCGAGAACGTCGCCTCGTCCTCGAACGGCACCTGGGCGCGGTCGTCGAGGTCGACCCGCACCTGGTCGACCCGCTCGACCTCGGCCACCGCATGGGCCATCGCCGACTGCATCCGGATGCCGAGGACGTCGAGCTTGAGCAGACCGAGGTCCTCGACGTCGTCCTTGTCGAACTGGCTCATCGGGAAGCCCAGCCAGCTGGCTTCGACCGGGGTGCGGTCGAGCAGCCCGGCGTTGGACAGGATCACCCCGCACGGATGGACCGCGATGTGCCGGGGCAGCCCGTCGAGCTCCTCGACCAGCTCGAACAGCTGCTGCATGCGGGGGGCGTCGAAGCCGTGGCGGCGCAGCTCGGGCAGGTCACGGATCGCCGCGCGGGCATCCTTGGCCCGGATGTGCGGGAACGCCTTGGCGATGACGTCGATCTCCCCCGGCGGCAGTCCGAGCGTGGCAGCGACGTCACGGATGCCGTGGCGCACCCGGTAGGTGTCCATCATCGACACGCAGGTCACCCGGTCCGAGCCGAACCGGGCCAGGATCTGCTCGTAGATCTCGGTGCGCCGGGCCGACTCGACGTCGATGTCGATGTCGGGCAGCTGGGCGCGCAACGGCGAGCAGAACCGCTCCATCAGCAGCTCGTGGGCCATCGGGTCGACCCCGCTGATGCCGAGCAGGTAGTTGACCAGGCTGCCGGCGCCCGACCCGCGCGCGGCCACCCGCACGCCACGCTCGCGGATCAGGTCGCAGACCTGGGCCACGGTGAGGAAGTAGGTCGGATAGCCCAGCCCGGCGATGACGGTGAGCTCGTCGTCGAGACGGCGGTGGACCTGCTCGAGGTAGGCCGTCCGCTGCCCGGGGTAGCGCGTGTGCACCGCCGCCCGGCACCGGTCGGTGAGCACGACCTGGGCCTGGCCGACGCCGGACACCCCGAGCACCTCCGGCTCGGGCAGGTGGACCGCACCGATGCCCAGGTCGGCACGGGCGTCCTGCCGGCAGTCGCGGGACATCTCCACGGTGGCAGCCAGCAGCCGGTCGGCGTCGGCGCCCAGGCCGGTGCCGACGGCGTCGGCGACCTGGGCGGCGATCGCGACCATGGTGCCGGTGTCGGCCAGGTGCCCGGCGGTGCTCACCCGGTCCAGGTGGCGCAGGTCGAGGGCGACCATCCGCCGGGCGGCGTCGAGGACGTCGACCACCCGCGCCTGCTCGGGGTCGGCGTGCCGGACCGCCGCACTGAGCACCGCCGGCACCCCGAGCTCCAGGGCCAGGCCCCAGAGGCGCGCCGCATGGGTCAGGCTGGCGGGACTGTCAGGGGGGCCGCCGTGACAGACCACCTCGACCGCCAGTGCGTCGCGAGGGAGCAGCTGCGCCCAGGCGTGCAGCAGCCGGCGAGCCAGGTCGGGCCGGCGAGCCAGCACAGCCCGGCCGACGTCGGAGTCCGGGCCGAGCAGCACCACGACCGGGGACGCCCCCGGCGGGCAGGTGCCGTCGACCGGCATCGCGGCGCGGGCGAGCAGCTCGCGGCTGGTCCGGGGACTGCCCCGCTCGCCGGACAGGTGGGTGTGGGTGATCAGCCGGCACAGCCGGGCCCAGCCGACTCCGGCGTCCAGCCCGGCTCGCTGGCCTCGGGCCAGCACGGTGACCCGGGGGTGCTGGTCGTCGACGAGCGCACCGCCCTTGACCGGCTGCAGCCGCGGAGCCCGCCGTCCGACCGGACGGCCTGCCGCGTGGCCGGCTCCGGGCACCGGCGGGTCGGGCAGGGCCAGGTCGACCCCGAGGACCGGGTCGATCCCGGCGCGCGCGCAGGCCTGCACGAAGCGCACCGCGCCATAGGCCCCGTCGCGGTCGGTCAGCGCCAGCGCGGGCTGCCCGTGCTGCACGGCACGATCGACCAGCGCTTCGGGAGTGGAGGCGCCGTAGCGCATCGAGAAGCCTGAGGCGACGTGCAGGTGGGCGAACTGGCCCACACTGCTCCTGCTCACCGGAGTGACAGCGGGGTCAGCTCACCGGACAGCGGTGGGGCGAACGGCAGGTGCAGCGCCCCGCGGACCAGCTCCAGGAACGCCTCGCCCTGACGCACCAGGTCATCGGCCTCCCGTGCGCTCACCGACGCCGTGCCCGCCTCGACCGCCAGCCTGCGGCGGCCCGAGGAGGCGAAGAAGACCGCCCACTCGCCGAGCTCGGGAGCCACCTTGGGCAGCACCTCCCACACGCTGCGCGGCCGGGCCCGGCCACTGGGCGCGGTGCGGGCGGCGACCAGTGCCGCCGCCGCGCGCAGCGCTCCGAGGTGGGCCTGGGTGTAGCGCTCACCGGCGCTGCCGCAGTGGCAGGCCTGCAGCAGCCCCGACCTGGCCCGGTCGAGCAGGTCGAGGACCACCCCCGCGGTCGGTGGGGTCATCCGGGTGATCGCCGGGCTGGCGGTCGTCGTCGTCATCGCCCTGTCTCCTCACGGTGCATCCGGCCCATCAGTCGGCCACCCTGACCAGTCGCCACTGCTGCCGGCCCTGGCTGGTCAGCTCATAGACCCCGGTGCCGCCGGCTCGCCCCGCGCTGGCCTCCACCCGCCATACCTCCTGCTCGATCACCGGCCGGGTCGCCGTGGCGGTCTCGGGACCGGCCGCCCCGCCGCCACTGCCGTCGCCCTCGACCCAGGCGTCGCGCCACCAGGGCAGCATCTGGGTCCAGTGCTCGAGCACCTCGCGCACCATGTGGTGCCGCCCCCGCCAGATGAACGCGGTGGGCACGATGGCCGAGGGAGACAGCACGGGCGTGTGCGGCATGCCGAGCACCGGCTCCCCCAGCTTGACCTCGACCTGCTCGCTGTAACGGCGGCTCACGGCGGCTCCTCTCTCTCCCACAACGCTGCGCTGACCTTGCGAGTGTTCGAACCTGTGTTCGATAGAACTAATGTACGACACGGCGCCGACAGGGTGTCAACCCCTGGTTTCGGGCGCAGGACCACTGCATCACCGCCCACCGACACGCCACGTAGGCTCGGGACGTGCCCACCACCGCACCCGCCGACCCGCTCGCGGCCGACCGGCTGCGCGAGCGCGTCCAAGCGGTGCTGGACGCCGACCTGGAGCGGCAGCGCGAGGTGCTGGCCGAGCTCGGTGAGCCGATGACCCACCTGGTCGACGCGGTCGCCGGCCTGCTCAGCGGCGGCAAGCGGCTGCGGGCCGCCTTCGTCTACTGGGGCTACCGCGGGCGCGGTGGTGCCGACTCCCCCGGCCTGGTCCGGATGGCCGCCTCGATGGAGTACTTCCAGGCGGCGGCCCTCCTGCACGACGACGTGATGGACGACTCGGACCTGCGCCGCGGGCGCCCGACGGCGCACCGGCACCTGGCCACCCGGCATACCGAGCAGGGCTGGACCGGCGATGCCGACCGGTTCGGCCAGGCCGCGGCGATCCTGGCCGGCAACCTCTGCCTGACCTGGTGCGACGAGCTGTATGCCGAGAGCGGGCTGCCCGACCACGAGCTGGCCCGGGCACGCGCCACCTTCGACACGATGCGGACCCAGCTGATGGGCGGCCAGTACCTCGACGTGCTCGAGGCGGCCGTCGGCTGGGAGCAGCTGCGTCCCGCCGAGCGGATCGAGCGCTGCCGCACGGTGATCCGCTACAAGTCGGCCAAGTACTCGGTCGAGCAGCCGCTGCTCATCGGCGCCAGCGCCGCCGGGGCAACGCCGGAGGTGCTCCAGGGCCTGTCCGCGTATGGCGTGGCGCTGGGTGAGGCGTTCCAGCTGCGCGATGACGTGCTCGGGGTGTTCGGTGACCCGGTCGCGACCGGCAAGCCCGCCGGCGACGACCTGCGCGAGGGCAAGCGGACCGTGCTCATCGCCCACGCGCTCGCCGTGGCGGGGCCGGACGACGCCGCCCGGCTGACCTCCTCACTGGGCGACCCCGACCTTGACGATGCGGGAGTGCGCGCCTGCCGGGAGATCCTCAGCCGCACCGGCGCCGTCGAGGCCACCGAAGCGATGATCACCGCGGGGGCCGACACCGCGCTCGAGGCGCTGGCCGGCACGGACGGCCTGACCGACGCCGGTCGTGCCGCGCTGACGGACCTGGTCGAGGTCTCCACGGCGCGTTCGACCTGAGACAGCCGCAGGCTGGCGCCGGCGGGGATCAGGCCGAGGCGGCCCGTCGGCGTTCGAGCCCGTCCAGCACGACGTCCAGCCCGAACTCGAACTCGGTCTGGTCGTCGCACCAGCCCAGCGTGCTGTCGCGGCCCTCCTCGTGGGAGACCTGGCTCAGCATCTGCACGAGGTGCGGGACCTCGGCCGCCATCGCCGCCAACATCTCGGCCGACTCGGCATCAGTCGTGTCGCCAGGGTCGAAGAGCTCCTGGGTGAACCCGAGCACGAGACTGCCCAGGGCGTGCAGCGAGTGGTGCGTCAGGTCGTGGCTGAACCCGCCGGCGAGCAGGATGGCGACCACCCCGTCGAAGTAGCGGACCACGTCCAGGCTCATCGTGGTCCGTGTGCCCAGGACGGCGGGCGCCCAGGGGTGGCGCAGCATCACCGTGCGCGCGGTCAGCGCGCGCTCCCGCAGCGCCCCTCGCCAGTCCTCGCTGTCCCCTGGTGGGTGGAGCTCGGCGACGGCCGCGTTGACCTCCGCGGCCACCTGTTCCACCATCGCGTCGAGCAGACCCTCTTTGCCGGCCACGTGCGTGTACAGCGACATCGCCTCCACGCCGAGCTGCTGCCCCAGTCGCCGCATCGAGACCGCGGCCAGGCCCTCCCGGTCCGCCAGGTCGACGGCGGCACGGAGCACCCGGCGCCGGCTCAGCGGACGACGGCTGGGCTGGCCGGCGCTGGCGAGCCGGGCGGTGTCGGTCACGCGGACCTCTCCTGTTCGGGCGCTGGGCCTGGGGCTGGCAGGCCGTGAGTTGATGCTAGCGCTGGGACTTGCAAAACTTACAGCGTAAGGCTAGCGTGTGGTCACACCTTACGCCGTAAGGCACACCGCAGACCGACCGGGAGCCCCGATGTCCGCCCTACCCTCCACCCCATCCTCCGCGGCGCAGCCGCAGCCCGTAGCGGCACAGCCGCAGCCCGCGACTGCCCGCCCGGCCGCCTCACCCCAGCGCACCATGCGCGCCGCCTACTACGAGCGGTATGGCAAGCCCGAGGACGTGGTCCAGACCCGCACCGTGCCCGTCCCGGCGGTGGGCGACGACGAGGTCCTGGTGCGCGTGGGCGCGGCCTCGGTCAACGCCCTGGACTGGCACTACGTGACCGGGCTGCCGATGTTCGCGCGGCCCGCCCTGGGCCTGCGCCGCCCGAGCCGGCAGATCCCCGGCGCAGACGTGGCCGGCGTCGTGGAGGAGGTCGGAGCCTCGGTGACCACGCTGCGGGTCGGCGACCGGGTCTTCGGTGAGGTGAACGGAGGTGCGTTCGCCGAGTACCTGGCGGCGCCGGCCGACCGGCTCGTGCCCATCCCGGCCACCGTCTCGACCGAGCAGGCGGCCACGCTGGGCGTCGCGGCCGAGACGGCGCTGCAGGGGCTGCGCGACTGGGGCGGCCTGCAACCGGGCCAGCGGGTGCTGGTCAACGGTGCCTCCGGCGGAGTCGGCTCCTTCGCGGTGCAGCTGGCCAAGGCGCTCGGCGCAGCCCACGTCACCGCCGTGTGCAGCACGGGCAACGTCGAGGCGGCCCGCCGAGGCGGCGCCGACCGCGTGGTCGACTACACCCGTGAGGACGTGCGGTCGATCGGCGAGCGCTTCGACCTGTTCTTCGACAACGCCGGCAGCCTGACGCTCCGCGACAGCCGTCGCCTGCTCTCCCCTCGCGGCAGCTACGTGATGGTGACCTCGCCGAAGTCCCGCTGGCTGCACCCGATCCCCCGGATGCTCAGTGTGCCCGTCTACTTCGCGTTCGGGCCGCACCGTGCCCCGGCCTTCAAGGTCGCCTCCCGCAACCGGGCCGACCTCGAGCTCCTCGCCGGCCTCGTCGAGTCCGGTCAGCTCACGCCGGTGCTGGACCGCCGTTGGTCGCTGGAGGAGGCCGCCGAAGCCCTGCGCGTGCAAGGGGAGTTCCACGCCCGGGGCAAGTCCGTCGTCATCCCCTAGAGGGGCTCAGAACGCCAGCTCCTGGGCTCGTCGCCGCACCTCGGTCTTGTTGCCGGCGACGAGCGAGGCGACGGCGCTGCCCCCCTCGAGCGAGTCGTCGGGGCGGTAGAGCCAGTCGATGATCTCCTCGTCGCTCAGGCCGCTGTCGCCGAGCACGCTGACCGTGCCGCGCAGCGCCTTGAGCGGACCCTCTGCGGTGACGAACGACGCCGGCACCATCACGGCGTGGTTCGGGCCGCGCCTCATGCCGACGAGGTCTCGCTCCTGCAGCCAGGCCCGCACCGTCGGCAGCGACGCGCCGGTGAGAGCCATCATGTCCGGCACGGCGAGCCAGCCGTCGTCCGGGACCGAGCCGCCGGAGATCTGCACCTGGTCGCCTACCACAGCCGGAAGTCTGTCACAGCGCCGACGCGCAGCGAATCTGGCGCGGGGCCAGGATCTCGGGTACCTTTCGCATCGTCCCGCCTGCACCATGGGTCACATCAGCCCCATGCCGCCTGCCACCTCGGCACGCACCCGAGCACCAGCCCCGAGCCGAAAGCGACCCGATGAGCCCGATGCCCGCGGACCTGCCCCCCGCCCTGCACCTGACCGTCTCCGCAGACCCCGGCTCCGGCTTTGCGCTCGCGCCCGGAAAGGGCAAGGGCCAGCGCTGGACGACCTACCGGGTCCACCCCGGCGACACCCTCTACGACCTGGCCGACCGCTACGACACCACCGTGCGCGCGCTGGCCGTGCGCAACGACATCGGCAACGGACGCTGGCTGCGGGCCGGTGAGGTGATCGAGGTCCCCGACCGCGGGTCGCCTCAGCAGAGCACGGCGACGGGCAAGGGCAACGGCGAGGGCAAGGGCAAGGAGTCGCCCAGCCGCCCCACGAGCAGCAGCCGCACGGTGACCGTTCGGCCCGGTGACACGCTCTCCCACCTGGCGCTGCGGTATGACGTGTCGGTCGCCTCCCTTCAGCGCGCCAACGGGCTGCGCGCCGGTGAGCACATCCACCCCGGCCAGCGCCTGCGCATCAGCGGCACCTCGGCAGCCGCCTCGAGCGGCACCACCGGCAGCACGCCAACCTCGTCCGCGAGCAGGAGCGTGCGGGTCCGGGCCGGTGACACGTTGAGCCACATCGCTGCGCGTCACGACGTCTCGCTCGACCGCCTGCTCCGGGCCAACCCCGGCATCCTGTCTCGGCACCTGTGGGTCGGACAGCGGGTCGCGCTGCCCGGCGGACGCGCCGGGGCCGGCACTGGCGGCACGACCGCCGACCGCACGCCGTCCCGTACCCCCTCTGCCCGCACCGCCTCCGACCTGCGGGTGTCCTCCTCGGTCTCGGTCAACCGCCAGGCCCTGGCCTCGGTGGACGTCCCGTCGCGGTCGACCATCCGCAGCATGGTCGTCTCCACCGCCAAGCGGCATGGGGTCGACCCGGCGCTGATGCTCGCGATCTCCCAGACGGAGTCCGGCTGGAACCACCGCTCGGTCAGCTATGTCAACGCGATCGGCACGATGCAGGTCATCCCCACCTCCGGAGACTGGGCCTCCAGCATGGTCGGGCGCCGGCTCAACCTGATGGACCCGCAGGACAACATCACCGCCGGAACGGTGATCATGCGCTCCAACCTGCGCGCGGCGGACAGCGAGTCCCAGGCGATCGCCGCCTACTACCAGGGCCTGTACGGCGTGCAGAGGTACGGGATGTACTCCGACACCAAGCACTATGTCGCCGTCGTCCGCTCCGCCCGCAAGGCGTTCTGACCCTCCTGCCTACGGCCCGACCTCCCCGGCGGAGGCGGGTTTGCTGCCTACACTCGCTGGGGTGAGCGCCACCACCTCCACCGTGATCGACCGGGTCATCGACGGTCGCTACCACGTGGAGTCGCTGCTGGCCCGTGGGGGCATGGCCAGCGTCTACCAGGCCACCGACCTGCGGCTGGAGCGTCCGGTCGCGCTGAAGGTGATGCACCCCGACCTGGCCCGTGACGAGGCCTTCGTCGCGCGGTTCCGGCGCGAGGCGCGGGCCGCCGCACGTCTCCAGCACCCGCACGTCGTCGCCGTCTACGACCAGGGCGAGGACGACGAC
This sequence comes from uncultured Actinomycetota bacterium, assembly GCA_963781115.1. Classification (GTDB taxonomy): domain Bacteria; phylum Actinomycetota; class Actinomycetes; order Actinomycetales; family Dermatophilaceae; genus Ornithinicoccus. The sequence continues at coordinate 748,248 of CAWADV010000002.1, read as the reverse complement.
CTGGCCTTCTTGGCGATGGAGCTGGTCGAGGGAGAGACGCTGCGCGAGGTGATCCTGCGCCACGGCCCCCACAGCGCACGCGACGCAGCCGCCATCCTCGACCCGGTGCTGCAGGCGCTGCAGGCCGCTCACCGCGCCGGCCTGGTCCATCGGGACGTCAAGCCCGAGAACGTGCTGCTGCATCGCTCCGGGGCGATCAAGGTGGCCGACTTCGGTCTGGCGCGGGCGATCAGTGCGAGCACCACCAGCAACGGCGACGTCACCTGGGGCACGGCGGCATATTTGTCTCCCGAGCAGGTCGAGCACGGCACCGCCGACGCCCGCAGCGACGTCTATGCCGCCGGGCTGATGCTTTTCGAGCTGCTGACCGGGACCAAGGCCTTCCCCGGCGACGTCGCGCTCCAGGTCGCCTACGCCCACGTGCACGGGCAGGTGCCGAGGGCATCGGACACCGTGCCGACCGTGCCCGCAGAGCTGGACGCCCTTATCCAGTGGGCCACGGCCGCCGACCCCGAGCGGAGGCCGGTCGACGCCGGCGCCCTCCTGGAGGAGCTGCGCCACTCGGTCGCCACGCTCTCCGAGGACGAGCTCGACGCGCTGCCCGGTCGCGCTGACCCGGTCGGGGGCGGCGACCTCACCCAGCGCTTCGATGCGACACGCCCCCTGCGCACCTCCGAGCCCGCCCCCTCACCGGCGCCGGCTCAGTCAGCCACGAGCTATGCCCGCACCACCGGCAACCGCAAGCCGCGACCGGTGGCCCGTCGGGGCCAGGCGCCACGCCGTCGCGGCTTCGTCGGGTGGACGCTCGGCATCCTGCTGGTGCTGCTGGCGGCCGGTGGAGCGGGCGCCACGTGGTACTTCGCCGCCGGCCCTGGCATCCACTCCGCGATGCCCGTGGTCGAGGGCCTGCGCCAGGACCAGGCACGCGCAGCCCTGGACCGTGAGGACCTCGACGCCGTGGTCACCCCGTCCTACAGCGAGAGCGTCCGGGCCGGAGTCGTGATCAGTGCGTCAGCACGTCCCGGCACCGAGCTGCGGCACGGCACCGACGTCGACCTCGTCGTCTCCCAGGGGCCGGAGCGGTATGCCGTGCCGGACCTCGAGCGCGCCACTCTCGAGGAGGCCGCGCCGCTGGTCGAGCAGGCGCACCTGGTGTTGGGCGAGCCGACACAGGCGTGGTCACCGGATGTTCCGGTCGGGCAGATCGTCAGCACCGACCCCGAGGTCGGAGCCATGGTCAAGCCGGGCACGACGGTCCAGGTCGTGGTGAGCAAGGGGCGCCAGCCGGTGGACATCCCCGCAGTCACCGGCCGGCCGCAGGGCGAGGCACAGCAGGCGCTGACGGATGCGGGTTTCACCGTGACGCTCGACCCCGTCGCGGTCCACTCCGCAGAGGTCCCCGCGGGCGCGGTGGTCTCCCAGGCACCCTCCGGCGGGCAGGGCTACCCCGGTGACACCGTGACTCTGGTCATCTCGCTGGGTCCGGAGATGATCACCATGCCGTCGGTGGTCGGGCTCCAGTGGTCCGACGTGGAGCCGCAGCTCACCGCGCAGGGTTTCGTCGTCACCCGCGAGGACATCGCCGGTGGCTACTTCGGCACGATCCGGTTCCAGAGCGTCAACCCCGACGAGCGGGTGCCCAAGGGCACGGCCGTCGTTCTCACCGTGCTCTAAGGAGCGCCTTGCCCGCTGGTGGCCTGCCTCGACGGGTGCCCCGCAGCCCAGTCAGCGGGACAGCAGCTCGGCCATGACCCCGGCCGCATGGTCGGTCTGCTCGTCGTCCACGTCGAGGTGCCAGACGAAGCGCGCGTGCGTCAGGTCGGTCGGATATCCCCGCACGCCACGCTCCCCCGCGGCCGCGATGAAGTCCGGACCAGTCCACCCGACTGCCCCCACGTCGAGCACCAGGATGTTGGTGTGCACCGCGTCCGGGTCCACGACATCCCGGCTCGCCCTGGCCACGGCCTCGGCCGCCCGCTTGGCCCGCCCGTGGTCCTCGGCGAGCCGAGCCAGGTGGTGGGTCAGCGCGTGGTCACCGGCGGCGGCCAGGATGCCCACCTGCCGCATCCCCCCACCGAAGCGTTTGCGCCATACCCGCGTCTGCGCCATCTGCTCGGCAGAGCCGGCCAGGAGCGAACCGACCGGCGCGCCCAGCCCCTTGCTCAGGCAGACCGACACCGTGTCGGCGCAGGCGCCATAGTCCGCGAGCGGCACGCCGCTGGCCACGTGCGCGTTCCAGAGCCGCGCGCCGTCCAGGTGCACGGCCACCCCGGCCGCAGCGCTCACCTCACGCAGCCGCTGCATCCGTTCCAGCGGCTGCACCGTGCCACCGCCGAAGTTGTGCGTGTTCTCCACCACCACGCAGCGGGTCGACACCTGGTAAGGCCCGGCGTCCGGGGCCATCAGCGCCACGGCCGCGTCGACGTCAAGCAGGCCGCGTTCGGCATGCCAGCTCCGCGAGGTGATGCCGGACAGCACGGCCGCGGCGCCGAGCTCGGCCCGCAGCACGTGCGCCAGGTCGTCGCCGACCAGCTCCTCGCCGGGACCCACATGCAGCCGGATCCCCAGCTGGTTGGCCATCGAGCCGGTGGGCGTGAAGACCGCGGCCTCCTTGCCCAGCAGCGCAGCGACCCGCTCCTCCAGCGCGGCCACCGTCGGGTCCTCGCCATAGACGTCGTCGCCGACCGGCGCCTGCGCCATCGCCTCGCGCATCGCCGGAGTGGGCCGGGTCAGCGTGTCCGAACGCAGGTCGGCGACCGGCTCGGCGGCGCCGCTGCTCACCGGGTGCCGTGCTCGAGCATCTCGGCGACCAGGAAGGCCAGCTCCAGGCTCTGCTGGTGGTTGAGCCGTGGGTCGCAGAGCGTCTCATAGCGCAACCCCAGGTCGTCGAGGTCGACCGGCTCGGCGCCACCGACGCACTCGGTGACGTCGTTGCCGGTCAGCTCGACGTGGATCCCGCCGGCCCAGGTGCCGGCCTCACGGTGCGCCGCGAAGAAGCCGCGCACCTCCTCGACGACGTCCTCGAAGCGCCGCGTCTTGTGCCCGCTCGGCGAGGTGAAGGTGTTGCCGTGCATCGGGTCGCAGATCCACGACACATGGGCGGCCTCGTCCCGCACGGAGGCCAGCAGCCCCGGCAGCAGGTGCCCGATGCGCTCGGCTCCCATCCGGGTGATGAAGGTGAGCCGGCCCGGGATGTGGTCGGGGTCGAGACGGTCGATGAGGCGCAGCACGTCGTCCCGGCTCGCCGTCGGGCCGAGCTTGACCCCGATCGGGTTGTGCACCCGGGAGACGAAGTCGATGTGGGCCGCGTCCAGGTCGCGGGTCCGTTCGCCCACCCAGAGGAAGTGGCCGGAGGTGTTGTAGGGCTTGCCGGTCCGGGAGTCGCGGCGCACCATCGCCCGCTCGTAGTCCAGCACGAGCGCCTCATGGCTGGAGTAGAACTCCACCCGGCGCAGCTCATCGGAGTCGGCGACGCCCGAGGCCTCGAGGAACCGCATCGCCCGGTCGATCTCGCCGGCCATCTGCTCATAGCGGGCCTGAGCCGGGCCGGACAGGAAGCCCTTGTTCCAGGTGTGCACGCTGCGCAGGTCGGCGAAGCCGCCGCCGGTGAACGCCCGGACGAGGTTGAGCGTGCTCGCGGAGGCGTGGTAGGCCCGCAGCATCCGCTCCGGGTCGTGCCGGCGAGCCTGCTCGGTGAACTCGAAGCCGTTGACCATGTCGCCGCGGTAGGCCGGCAGCGTCACGCCGTCGCGGGTCTCCTCGTCGCTGGAGCGCGGCTTGGCGAACTGCCCTGCGATGCGGCCCACCTTGACGATCGGCATCCCCGCGCCATACGTGAGCACGACCGCCATCTGCAGGATCGTCTTGATCCGGTCGCGGATGTTGGGGCCGGTCACCCCGCCGAAGGTCTCGGCACAGTCCCCGCCCTGCAGCACGAACGCCTCGCCCCGGGAGACGGCAGCCAGCTTGGCGGTCAACGCGTCACACTCCCCGGCGAAGACCAGGGGCGGGAAGTGCGAGAGCGTGGCCAGCGTCTCGGCCAGGACCCCGCTGTCGGACCAGGAGGGCTGCTGGTGCACGGGCAGGTCCGGCCAGTCGAAGACATGACCCGACGGAGCGGCGGACACACCGAAGGTGTCGACTCCGGCGTCTGCGCGACCGGCGCGGGTGGGGGCGCTCACCAGACCATGGTAGGAGTCAGGGCGCGTTCGGCCCGAACCGCTCCCTGACGTGCTCGACCTGGGTCTTGGCCTGCTCGCGCACTGTCTCGCACCTGGGTCTTGGCCTGCTCGCGCACGGTCTCGACCTGCTCGCCGACCTTCTCGACCTGAGCCTTGGCCTGCTCACCGACCTTCTCGACCTGCGCCTTGGCCTGCTCGCCGACCTTCTCGACCTGCGCCCGAGCCTGCTCGCGCACCGCCTCGACCTGCCCGCCGACCTTCTCGACCTGCGCCTTGGCCTGGCCACGCACCGTCTCGACCTGGGTGCGCGCCTGCTCGGCGACCACCTTGGCGCGGGCCGCGATCCGGTCCTTGGCTGTCGTGGCGTACTCGTCGACGTACTCCTGGCCGGACAGGCGCATCAGCTCGTACATGATCTCGTCGGTGATCGCCCGCAGCACGAAACGGTCGCTCTCCATGCCCTGGTAGCGGCTGAAGTCCAACGGCTTGCCGATCCGCACGCCGACCTGACCGCGCTGCACGTTGGGGATGACCTGGCCCGTGGGCTGGGCCTTGTCGGTGTCGATCATCGCGACCGGGATGACCGGCACACCGGCCTCCAGTGCCATCCGGGCCACACCGGTCTTGCCCTTGTAGAGCTTGCCGTCGGGGCTGCGGGTGCCCTCGGGATAGATCCCGAAGAGCTCCCCGGACTGCAGGACCCGCATCCCCGAGCGCAGCGCCGCCATGCTCGCGTCTCCGCCGGACCGGTCGATCGGGATCTGGCCCATGCCGCGGAAGAAGTGCTTGGTCAGCCAGCCCTTGACGCCCGTGCCGGTGAAGTACTCCATCTTGGCCGGGAAGGTCATCCGGCGCGGCACGACGAGCGGCAGGAAGATCGAGTCCGAGAAGGACAGGTGGTTGCTGGCAAAGATCGCCGCGCCGTCCTCGGGAATGTTCTCCTCGCCCTCGACCCACGGGCGGAACACCAGCTTGACCACGGGGCCGAGCAGCACGGACTTCAACAACCAGTAGAGCACGGCACTCGACTCCTTACGTCTGCGCGGATGCTAGTCGATCAGGTCGCCGTGACAAGATCGCCGCGTGCAGACGATGGCGGGCGCCGAGCCGTTCACCCGCCCCGGGGCCGGCGAGCGGGCGCGGGTGGGCGTCCTGCTGGTCCACGGCATCACCGCGACGCCGCAGATGGTGCGGCCGGTGGCCGAGCGGCTGGCCGAGCAGGGGTATGCCGTGTCCGCGCCGCTGTTGCCCGGTCACGGGACCTCCTGGCGGCAGATGAGCCGGACCCGCTATGTCGACTGGCTGCGGGCCGTGGAGTCGGCAGCCGAGGACCTCTCCCGCAGCACCGACCGCCTCGTCGCCTTCGGGGTGAGCCTGGGGGGAGCGCTGGTCACCGACCTGGCTCACGGGCGGCCCGACCTGGTCGACGGACTGGTGCTGGTCAACCCCGCCTTCACCGCGAACGACTGGCGGCTGAAGGTGCTGCCCGCGCTGCAGCACGCCGTGCCGGCGCTGCACAGCATCGCCGACGACATCCGCCGGGAGGGACCGCCGCGTGAGCTCGCCTACAAGGTCACGCCGCTCAAGGCACTGCACTCCTTCGTCGAGCAGTGGCCGCGCCTGGCCGCCGCCCTGCCGTCGCTGACCCTGCCGGTGCTGCTGCTCCGCTCGCGGTTCGACAAGGTCATCCCCGTCGCCTCCAGCGACCTGTTCCTGAGCACGGTGGGCAGCACTGACGTGCGCGAGGTCTGGCTCGAGGAGTCGGCCCACGTGGCGACACTGGACCACGACGCTGCCCTGGTCATCGAGGAGACGATGGCCTTCGTCTCCCGCGTGGGCACCTCGTGAACGACTCCCCCGGGGCCGGTGGTCCGGGCCGGGACGACACCGGGCCGCACGACGACCCCCACGACCACGACGTCGACGCCAGGTTCGCCGAGCTGGTGGCCCAGCTCGAGTCGATGCCCGCTTCCGACCATTCGCCCCCTCCCCCGGAGGAGGCGCACGAGGTGCGCCCGGCACCGCAGCCACCCGACTCCGCCCGACCCCAGCCCGCCAGCTCAGCCGCTCCCCCTGCCCCAGACCCCAGAGCCAGCTCAGCCCGGCTCCGGCATCACCCTGCCTCCTCAGAACTGGCGGTCCTGGGCCGAGCCGGAGGTGGAGGAGCACTACGTGCCGCCGGACCCTCCGCCTCTGCCGGCAGGCGACCTGCACTTCTGGGGCATCGTCGTCGGGCTGCTCGGCGGGCCGCTGCTGCTCCTGCTCGCCCAGCTGGTGCCCGCGTTGCGCGACCCGATGTGGACCTGGCTCGGCGTGCTGCTCGGTGTGGGTGGCGTGGTGCTGCTCGTCCTGCGGCTGCCCAGGAACCGCGAGGACGACCCCACCGGCGGCGCCCGGGTCTGAGCTCGGCCCGCCGGCCGCGACCTGAGGTCAGACCTCGATGTCGACCCACACCGGCAGGTGGTCGCTGGCCGCGGCCACCATCGCCGGGTCGAGCGCGAGCGGTGCGCGGTCGCTGAGGGTGAGCTCGGTGCTGACGAAGATGGCGTCGATGGCAGAGCGCGGAGCCGCGGCCGGGAAGGTCGGCACGTCGGGGGTCGCCGGCCTCAGCCGTTCACCCAGCAGGCTCCACGCTGCCCCCTCGAGGGTCTCGTTGAGGTCACCGCCCACGACGAACGGGCCTTCCGGGTGGTCGGTGTCCAGCTGCGCCAGCACGTGCCGGACATGGTCGACGCGCTCGTCGGCCAGCAGCGACAGGTGCACGGACACCGCTGTCAGGGGTGGCGCCCCGGGCACCCGGACCTGGGCCGAGGTGGAGCTGCGTGGGTCACCGTCTCGGGTGCCGATCCGGCCACGCACCGGCAGCGACCGGTCCTGCGCGTCGCTGGCCGTCACCCGCAGGCTGGTCATCAGCGCCGTGCCGGCCAGCCACCAGGTGCGGCCAGACCAGAGCAGACCGCAGTCGCGGGCAAACCCGGCGATCCGATAGCTGGACCCAGGCCAGCGGGGCACCTCCTGGAGCAGCAGCACGTCGGGGTCGATCGCGCGCACCACGGCAGCGGCGGCCGCTCGCTCGTCCTGCAGACCCCGCAGGTTGTAGCTCGCAACGCGCAGGGTGACCATGAGGTCAGAGCCTAAGAGGTAGGCCCGGACGGCTCGTTCAGTCGTGCGACCGGTCGGGGTGCCGCACGTCCCAGGCCGCGGCCTGAGTGCGGCCGCGGACGTCGAGCTTGCGGTAGATGTTGGACGTATGGTGCATGACCGTCTTGGGGCTGATCCTCAGCTGGCCCGAGATCTCCCGGTTGGTGACCCCGGAGGTGAGGAGGGCGAGCACCTCCCGCTCCCGCTGGGTCAGCCGGGAGGTCACCGCCTCCTGGTGCAGCGTCGCGGCGGCGGCACGCTCGGAGGACATCCCCACGCGCAGCCCCGCGACGGCGAGGGGGGGTCCGGAGCTTCCGGGGTCGCGGCCGACCCCTGCCGCGTAGGAGATCGCCACCTGGACCGCCTCGTCGTGACCCATCGACGCGCCGTGCGTCAGGGCGGCGTCGACCTCGTGCTCAGGGTGAGCGGCGCGGTAGCTGACCACGGCTCGGTCGTGGATCTGCAGGATCCACGGTGGCAGGCTCGGGCGCAGCAGCGGCAGGTAACCAGCCAGCATGCCCAGCAGCCGGCCGGCCCATCCCACCTCCCCGCGGTGCAGCGCCACCATCGCCAGGCACATGATCGGGGCCCCGACGCGGGCCCGGGAACCACTCACCCGCGCCCGCCTCAGCGTGGCCGAGCTGTGCCGGGCTGCGGCCGCCACGTCCCCGGTGCGCAGGGCGGTCATCGCCGCCACCGGCTCCAGCCAGTCCAGGGCGCGCAGGTCACCGACGCGTCGGGCCAGCTCTGCGAGATCGGCGGCCCGGGGGACGTCGTGGGGCACGACGACACGCACGGGCAGGCTGCGGAGCAGGCCGGCGGGCGACAGGATCAGCGCGGGGTCGTCGAGCTCGCGGGCGCGGTCGAGTCCGGACCGACCCCAGCGGGCGGCCTCGTCGACGCGGCCCTCCTGGTGGGCCAGCATCCCGGTCCAGGCCTCGAACCGCACCAGCCGCGCACGGTCGCCGAGGCGCTCCGCGAGCCGGCGACCCTCGTCGGTCCATCGTGCCGATGCCGTCCGGTCGGCCAGCGGCCGCGATGCCTGGGCGGCCAGGAACAGCACGCGGAGCAAGGTCTGGTCGTCGACGCCGCGGGCCTGCTCGACCTGGCGGCCGAGGTGGCTGACCACGTGCTGGAGCTCGCCCGGCGAGCGCGCCAGCTCCACGGCCACCAGCTGCTGCCAGGCAGCCAGCACCGCGACGTCCGGCGACGGGCGAGCGCTCCCGCGGTCAGCCTCGACCTCGAGCCGCAGCTGCAGCACCTCGGCGACTCGATGCCGCTGCTCCCGGGTCAGGCCACGGTTGAACCACCACGGGAGCAGCCCCAGCAGCAGGGTCGTCGCCCGGCGCCGGTCCCCGGATGCGCTGGCGCGGTCCAGCGCCGCGACCAGGTCGCCCTCGTGGACGGCGATCAGCGTCATGGCCTGGGTGGGCCGGCCCGCATCGTCGGTCGTCCGCGCGCGCTCAGCGATCTCGGTGGCCCATCGCAGATGTCGCTCGAGCAGGCCGGGGTCGCTGGACTGTGGACCAGCCTGCTCCTGCAGCACGTCGTGCACCAGCACCGGGAGCGCGAACCGGGTCGTGGTCCCCCGGTGCTCCGGTTCCAGCAGATGGGAGTCGACCAGCGCCGAGAGGTCCTCCATCACGTCGGGTCGGGCGCAGACCTGCTCGATGACCTCGATCGGCACCGGAGAGCCGAACACCAGCAGGGCCTCGAGGAGCGCAGCCTGGGAGTGGCTGAGCTGAGCGTGGCTCCACCGCACGGCGCTGACCAGGTCGTGCGCAGCGGCCACCCCGTGGTCGCGCAACAACCGGGAGGGTGTGCGCTCGAGGAGCTGCACCAGCGCTCCGGGCGAGAAGACGGCCGACCGGGCAGCCACCAGCTCGATGGCCAGCGGGAGGCCGCCGAGCAGCCGACAGATCCTGGCGACCTCGCCCAACGCGCTCCCGTGCAACGTGGCCGTGGTGCCGGTGCGGGCTGCGACATCGAGGTAGAGCCGCACGGCCGGCTCCTCGCGCAGCGACTCCGGTTCGGCATAGGGGTCAGGCAGCGGCAGCGGCGGCACCCGCACCACGACCTCTCCCGGCAACCGCAGCGGCGCCCGGGAGGTGACCAGGACGCGCAGCTCGGGCCGAGCCCGTCGCAGGTCGCCCACGACGTCGGCGGCCTCCGGGGAGCGGTCGGCGTCCTCGACGAGCAGCAGCTGGGCGCCCCCGGCGGCCTCCACCGCTCGCGCCAGCGCCCCATACTGCTCGCACCGCCGGCCCTCCACCACGGCGACCGGCACCGGCCCGGACGACATCGGCTCCGGCTCGTGCGTCGGAGCCGTCAGACCTGCTCCCCGCCGTGCAGCGGCCGCTGCGCGAGCCAGGCTGGTGGTCCCCGCCCCCGGGAGGCCGGTGAGCGTGACGAGCACACCCGGGACCCGCAGGGCACCGGAGATCGTGGCCAGGAGCTCCTCGCGACCGTGCAACCTTCCCGTTCCCGATGGGGGGGTCATGCGCAGGAGTATCGCAGCGGACGGGCCGAAGGGATAGGTGGTTGACTAGTCTGCTGGAGCGCTCTCAGAGCTGCGCCCTAGTGGGCACCGGCGCGGGCGAGGTCAGCGGCGCCGATCATCCCCGCCTCCGACCCGAGCTCAGCCAGCACGATCGGCGTCAGCGGGCGATGACCACGGCCGGTGAGCTGGCGCGCGAAGCTCACGCGAGCCGGGCCCAGCAACAGCTCGGCTGCCTGGCTGACGCCTCCGCCCACGACGAACAGGCCGGGGTCGAGGGCGGCCGCGAGGTTGGCCAGCCCGATGCCGAGCCACCGTCCGACGTCAGCCAGCAGCTCGACCGCAGCCTGGTCGCCGGCCTGGGCGGCGGCGCTGACCTGCGCCCCCTCGATCTGCCCTGGCGGACGACCTGCCGTGGGGGGACCGGCGAACTGCGCCAGCCCGGCGGCATACGGGCTCTGGGCGCGGATCATCTCCCGGGCCTCGCGCTGCAGGCGCGACCCGCTGGCGTACTGCTCCCAGCAGCCCCGGTTGCCACATTCGCAGCGGGCGCCGTCGGGGACCACCTGCATGTGCCCGAACTCCCCCGCCATGCCGTGGCGCCCGCGCTCGAGGCGACCGTCGATGACGATCCCGCCGCCGATCCCGGTGCCGACCGTCACCAGCACGAGCCGGGTCTCCCCGCGGCCGGCCCCGAACCGGTGCTCGGCCCACGCGGCGGCGTTGGCATCGTTGTCGAGAGTGACCGGCAGCCCGACGCGCTCGGCCACGCGGTCCCGGATCGGCTCGTCGCGCCAGGACAGGTGTGGGGCGAAGACGACCGCGGAGCGGTCAGCGGAGACGAACCCGGCGGCACCCAGGCCCACGCTGGAGACCGGGAGCCGGTAGGTCGTTCGTGCCGCCTCGAGCAGGTCGCCCACCACGGCGACGATGACGTCCTCCACCACGCGCGGTGCCGTGGTCCGCTCCGGGGTGTCGCGCCGGGACCGGTGCAGGACCTGACCCTGTGCGGTGACCAGTCCGCCGGCGACCTTGGTCCCGCCGACATCGACCCCGACCGTGAGCGCCCCGCCAGCCGGTCCCCGCGACTGGGTCAGCGTCACCGCTCGGCGAGGCAGCGGGAGGCAGCCAGGTCGGCCGCGCCGATCACCCCCGCGTCGTTGCCCAGCTGGGCGCGCACGATCTGGGCCATCGGGCGGTGCCCGCGACCGGTCAGCTGACGGGCGAAAGCCTGTCGGGCCGGCTCCAGGATGAGGTCGCCCGCGGCGCTGACGCCGCCACCGATGACGATCATCGACGGGTCGAGGACGGCAGCAAGGCTCGCTGCGCCCTCACCGACCCAGCGGCCGAGGTCCTGCAGGAGCTCGACCGCGGCGGGGTCACCGGCCTGCGCGGCCTCGGTGATCTCCTTGCCCTCGAGCTGCTCGGGGTCCCCGTCGCAGCGCAGGGCGAGGTCGGCCGCATGCGGGCTGCCGTGGCGCACCAGGTCGCGAGCCTCACGGACCAGCGCCGAACCGCTGGCGTACTGCTCCCAGCACCCCTTGTTGCCGCAGCCGCAGCGGTGGCCGTCGGGCACCACCCTCATGTGGCCGACCTCCGCGGCGATGCCGTAGGCCCCGCGGAGCACCTTGTTCTCGGAGATGATGCCGCCGCCGACCCCGGTGCCGAGGGTGAGCAGGACCATGTCGTCGACCCGCTTGGCCGCACCGAAGCGGAACTCGCCCCAGGCTGCGGCGTTGGCGTCGTTCTCCAGGATCACCGGCAGGCCGGTGCGGTCCTCCAGGTGCGCCTTGAGCGGCTCGTCGCGCCAGGCCAGGTTGGGCGCGAAGAGCACCGTGCTGCCCGAGACGTCGATGAACCCCGCGCAGGCGACGCCCACGCAGCCGATCGTCTCGCCCTGGCTCTGCGCCTGCCCCGTGAGGTCGGTGACCGCCTCGCTCACTGCCTCGACGATCTGGTGCACATCCTGGGCCGGCGTCTCGCGCCGGGAACGGTGCCGGATCGCGCCGGAGGCGTCGACCGTGGCGGCGGCGATCTTGGTGCCGCCGACATCCACCCCGATGAACAGGCTCATCGCTGCGCTCCTCGGTCGGCGGCCGGCTCGGCCCCGTCGCCGGCGTCCACGTCCTGACCGGCGGCGGCAGGCTCGTTGCTGACGTCGGCCTCGTCGGTGGTGGTGTCGGCTGCCTCGCCGTGAGCCCTCTCTCGGCGGTGCTCGGCAAACGCGCGCAGGCTCTCCGAGGCAGAGGTCAGCAGGTCGGCCAGGCTGTCGAGGGTCTCCGCGCCGACCGGTCCCATCGCCGTCCGGGCCCGGCACCAGGGACAGCCGGTGCAGCGGTGCTCCTGGTCGGGTGCTGCAGTCGGCCCGCCGGCACCGGGGTCGGCGGCGCGAGGCGGCTGCTCACCGACCCGGTCGGTGAGGTCGGCCCAGGGGTCGGCCGCCCGCTCGCCCGGCGGCCCGGACCGCGCGCTCATCGGCACCGACTGCAGCCACCGGCGGGCCGCCGCCACCAGCTGCTCGGCCTCCTGCTCGACGTCGCCGACGCTCCAGCGCTGCTGACCCCTGCTCGGACCGCCGCGCGGCTCACTCACCGGACTCGACCCGCCGGCGCAGGTTCTGCAGGGCGGTGTCGACGATCATCCGCTCGGCCTTGCGCTTGATCATCCCGATCATCGGGATGTTCACATCGACGCTGAGCCGGTAGGTCACGTCCGTGGCCTCGCCGTCAGCCGGCACCAGCGTGTAGGAGCCGGTCATCGACTTCAGCATGCCGGCGCGGACCAGGTCCCAGGAGACGACGCCAGTCCCGTCCTCGTCCACGTCCCACTCGTAGTCCAGGACATAGGTGTCCCGGATCGCCCCCGCGTCGAGGCTGAACTCCACCTGGTCGGCCCAGCCGTCACCGTCCTGGGACAGCACGGTGATCTCACGCACCTCCTTGGCCCAGGTCGGATAGGACTCGAAGTCCGCGATGACCGCGAGCACCTCCCGGGGTGGGGCGGCGATCTGGACGCTCGATTCGGTGCGGTCGGCCATACCGGCAGGCTATACGCGGGTGCAGCCCCGCGCCCGACCTACTCTGAAGGCGTGCCACGCCAGCCGCCGAGCCGCCGCCAGGTCCTGCGCCTGGGTGGCCTGACCGCCGTGGCCGTGGTGCTGGGGCCACGCCTAGCGGGGTGCTCGCGTCGTGGGGTCGTCGAGGTCGAGGACGGGCCCCACGCCGCGGGCTGGCGAGAGGTCGCCGTCGAGGCGGCCCGGCGGGTCGAAGGCCTCTGGGGGCAGGATGCCCTCCCGACGCCGGTCCGGGTGCGCCTGCCGGCCGATGCCGCCTCGTTCGCAGCAGCCGCCGGGGCCACCAGGGAAGAGGTGGACGACATCCCCGCCGTCACCGTCGGCTCGGGAGCGGCGGCGGTGGTCGTCGTGCACCCCGCGGCCTGGGACCGCCTGCTGCCCGAGGGGCGCACGGCCGTGTTGACACACGAGATCACGCACCTGGCCATGCAGGGCGACGGCCCGGTGCCGGGCTGGCTCGGCGAGGGGCTGGCCGAGTTCACCGCGCACCGCGGCTCAACGCGGCCAGCGGCAGAGATCGCCGGCTCGGCGCTGGACGCGATCGGTCCAGGCAGCCTGCCCCAGAGCTGGCCCGACCCGTTGACACCGACGGCCGACCGCTGGGTCAGCTATGCGCAGAGCTGGCTGGCCTGCCTCTTCCTCGCCGAGCGCTGGGGTGAACCAGCACTACTCGCGCTGTATGACGCGGTGTCGGGCGGTCAGGACCTGGCGACTGCCCTACCCGCGGTCCTGGGTGAGCAGGAAGCCGTGGTGCTGGCGGCGTGGGGCGTCTGGCTGACGTCTCTGACCTGATTTGGTTGCATGGCACAAACAACCTAATATGACTCCTCGTGGACAGCACTCTGGCTCCGTACGACCGGCTGGCGCACAGCCTGGTGCGAGTCGGCAAGCTGCTCCGCTGCCTGCGCCAACAGCTCCCCCGCGACCCCTCCGGGCTGGACCCGGCGGCCTACCCGATCCTCTTCACCCTGGCCCAGGGTCCGATGCGGGTCTCCGCCCTCGCTGAGGCGGTGCACAGCGACATCTCGACGATCAGCCGTCAGGTCTCTGCGCTGACCCAGCAGGGCCTGATCGCCAAGGACGCCGACCCCGACGACGGACGGGCCCAGGTGCTGGTGCTGCAGGAGTCGGCGCGCGAGGCGCTCGCCACGCTGCGCGAGCACCGCGCCCGGATCTTCGCCGACTACCTCTCCGACTGGGGCGCCGACGACGTCGCCCGCTTCACCACCTACCTGGACCGGATGGGCGCGGCGATCACCGCCGCGAACGCCGGCCCTCCCTCGAGCCAGGACTCACGATGACCACACCAGCAGTGCAGCCCACCGAGGCCGCCGGCGCCGAGCTCCCCTTCACCCACCGGCAGATCACCACGATCCTGTCCGGGCTGATGATGGGGATGTTCCTGGCGGCCCTCGACCAGACCATCGTCGCGACCTCGATCCGCACGATCGCCGACGACCTCAAAGGACTGGAGCACCAGGCCTGGGCGACGACCGCCTACCTGATCACCTCCACCATCGTCACCCCCCTGTACGGCAAGCTCTCCGACATCTACGGCCGCAAGCCGTTCTTCGTCGCCGCGATCACGATCTTCGTGGCCGGTTCGGTGCTGTGCACCTTCGCCATGGACATGACCCAGCTGGCCGTCTTCCGGGCCGTGCAGGGCCTGGGCGCCGGTGGCCTCTTCTCGCTGGCCCTGGCGATCATCGGCGACATCGTGCCGCCGCGTGAGCGGGCCAAGTACCAGGGCTACTTCCTCGCGGTCTTCGGCACCTCCAGCGTGCTCGGCCCGGTCATCGGCGGCTTCTTCGCTGGTGCCGACTCGATCCTGGGCATCGCCGGCTGGCGCTGGGTGTTCCTGGTCAACGTGCCGATCGGCCTGGTCGCTCTCCTGGTGGTGCTGCGCACCCTGAAGCTGCGACACACCCGCCTGAACCACCGCATCGACTGGGCCGGCGCCGCCGCACTGGTCGTGGCTCTCGTCCCGCTGCTGCTGGTGGCCGAGCAGGGCCGGGAGTGGGGCTGGAGCTCACCGGCCGCCCTGGCCTGCTATGCCACCGGCGTGGTCGGCATCGCCGCCTTCCTGGCGATCGAGCACCGGATGGGCGAGGAGGCTCTGCTGCCGCTGACCCTCTTCCGGATCCCGACGGTCGGCATCGCCTCGGTCGCCTCGGTGCTGATCGGCATCGCGATGTTCGGCGGGCTGGCCTCGCTGCCGCTCTACCTGCAGATCGTCAAGGGCGCCACGCCCACGCAGGCAGGGCTGCTCCTGCTGCCGATGACGCTGGGCATCATGACCGGGTCGATCGTCTCGGGCCAGGTCATCTCGCGCACCGGGCGTTACCGGCTCTTCCCGATCATCGGCTCCGGACTGCTGGCGGTGGCCATGTTCGTGATGCACTTCGTCGGCGCCGACACCCCGCTGTGGCAGACGATGATCGTGATGACCGCCTTCGGGCTCGGCCTCGGTGGCAACATGCAGCCGCTGACCCTGGCCGTGCAGAACGCCGTCCATCACCGCGACATGGGGGTCGCGACCTCGTCGGCCACCTTCACCCGCCAGATGGGCGGCACCATCGGCACCGCGGTGTTCCTGACCCTGCTGTTCAGCCAGGTGCCCACGCGGATCGCGGAGTCGATGGAGAGGCTGGTGCCGACAGCGGCCTACCAGCAGGCGCTCGCCGACCCGGCCAACGCCGAGTTCGCATCTGCCCTGCGTGACGGTGGCGGCATGATCGGCGGTGTCCTGGAGGACTCCTCCTTCCTCAGCACGCTCGACCCGACCCTGGCCCGCCCCTTCCTCGAAGGGTTCTCGGGGGCGATGGACACGGTGTTCCTGGTGGGCTCAGCCGTCATGGCCGTCTGCTTCCTCATCCTGCTGCGGCTCCCCGAGCTGCCGCTGCGCAGTGGCTCGGCCTACTCCGAGCGCCAGGCCGAGGCGCAGGCCGACGCTGCACGCCTGACCTGACCATCGGCGGCTGGACAGGGTCACCCGCGCAGACGCCGCCCGGGTGACCCTGTCCGTCGTTGGCCGGCACGGGTCTCAGCCGACCTCGGACATCGCCTCGGGGATCGCCCACAGGTCCCGCGCCTGAGCGGGCCCGACCATCCCCTGCCGCACGAACACCTGGACCGCCGCCCGCTCGGCGGCGTCCAGCGGCAGCCCGGGTCGCTCGGCAAACAGGTCCTCGATCGGCCCGAGCTCGGCCTGGTCTTGCGGAGCCTGAGCCGCGAGCACCCGCGGCTCGTCCAACCAGCTGCGCCCCAGCACGGGCACGAAGCAGTCGCCGCACATCCGCCCGCGCACCGGGCAGGTCTGGCAATCGATGGTGATCATGTCCAGAACGCTAGGACAGGCCACCGACAGTCTCGGGGGATCGTGCCGTCGCGCCCCTGCGGGCCTGGCCCTGTGCGGCTTCACCTCTCCTCGGCCTGTCCGCCCGGCGTTGTCGGCGCTCGGTCGTATGTTCGATCCGTGCAGATGGTCCAGGCGACGTTCGACGACCTGGGCACCCCCCTGCGTGAGGTGACCTTCGTCGTGGTCGACCTGGAGACGACGGGGGCCCAGGTGGCCGGGTCGCAGATCACCGAGTTCGGCGCGGTCAAGGTGCGCGCCGGTCAGCGGCTCGGGGAGTTCCAGACTCTGGTGCGGCCGGCCACCCCCATCCCGGCCTTCATCACCCTGCTCACCGGCATCAGCAACCAGATGGTGGCCCAGGCGCCACGGATCGACACCGTGCTGCCCGCCTTCTTGGAGTTCGCCCGCGGCTCGGTCCTGGTCGCACACAACGCCGGGTTCGACGTCGGCTTCCTCAAGGCCGCCGCCGCCGAGACCGGCCACCCCTGGCCGGGGTTCCCCGTCTTGGACACGGTGCGTCTGGCTCGGCAGCTGGTGCACCGCGACGAGGCGCCCAACCACAAGCTCTCCTCGTTGGCCCGGTTGTTCGGCTCGAGCACGGTCCCTGACCACCGTGCCTTGCACGACGCCCGGGCCACCGTCGACGTGCTCCACGGCCTGGTCGAGCGCGTCGGCAACGTCGGCGTGCACACCCTGGAGGAGCTGCAGAGCTTCTCGGGCCGGGTCAGCTCGGCCCAACGACGCAAGCGTTTCCTCTCCGACGCGATGCCGGCCGCTCCCGGGGTCTACGTCTTCAAGGACGGTCGCGGTGAGCCGCTCTACATCGGCACCGCCGGCAACCTGCGACAACGCACGCGCACCTACTTCACCGCCGCCGAGACCCGGCGGCGGATGGCCGAGATGGTCGGCCTGGCCGAGTCGATCACCCCCATCGTGTGTGCCACCCGCCTGGAGGCACAGGTGCGCGAGCTGCGGCTCATCGCCGAGCACAAGCCGCGCTACAACCGTCGCTCTCGCCATCCCGAGAAGGCGCTCTGGGTCAAGCTCACGGTCGAGCCGTTCCCCCGGCTGTCGATCGTCCGGCAGGTGCGCGACGACGGCGCCCGCTATGCCGGGCCGTTCGGCTCACGGCGCGCTGCCGAGGCGGCCGTCGTCGCCGTCCACGAGGTGGTGCCGCTGCGGCAGTGCACCGTCCGACTGTCCCGGACGCCGGGCAGCACCGCCTGCGCGCTGGCCGAGATGGGGCGCTGTGGCGCTCCGTGCATCGGCGCCCAGGACGAGCAGTCCTACGCCGCGGTCGTGGCGCGCGCCGAACGGGTGCTCGGCGGCGACGGCCGCGAGGCGGTGAGCCTGCTGCGCGCCAGGCTCGACCGGCTCAGCGAGAGCGAGCGGTTCGAGGAGGCCACGACGCTGCGCGACCGGATGCTCGCCCTGGTCCGCGGCACGGCGCGCGGCCAGCGGCTGGCGCCGTTGGCCGCGACCGCCCAGCTGGTGGCCGCCAGGCGCTCCGACCGCGGGGGCTGGGAGGTGGTCTGCATCCGGCACGGTCGGCTGGCCGGGGCCACGCTCACCCCTCCCGGCGCCGACCCGATGCCCCACATCGCCGGCCTGGTGAGCACCGCCGAAGTGGTGCCCCCGCCGGCCGGCCCGTTCCCGGCGGCGCATGCGGAGGAGACCGAGCTCATCCTGCGCTGGTTGGAGACACCGGGCACCCGGCTGGTCGAGCTCGATGGCGCCTGGACCTGCCCCGTCGGAGGTGCCGAGATGGCTCGGGCCGAGCTCGACCCGCTGTCCAGGCACTGGCACGAGCCGTTCGACACCTGGGACGCCCCGCACCGCCCGCTCGACCGTCCGCCGGGACGCATCGTCGGCCCTGCCCTCGCCGGTGCAGCGCCGGGTCTAGGCTGAGCCCGTGATTTCCGCGATCGTGTTGATCAAGGCCGAGGTGGCGCACATTCCTGAGGCGGCCCAGGCCATCGCCGAGATCGAGGGGATCAGCGAGGTCTACTCCGTGACCGGGGACGTCGACCTCATCGCTATCGCCCGGGTGGCCCGTCACGAGGACTTCCACGAGGTCATCGCCGACCGCCTCAACAAGGTGCAGGGAGTGCTCGAGACGAGCACGCACATCGCGTTCCGCACCTACTCGGCCACAGATCTGGGAGCAGGGTTCGCGATCGGCTTCGAGGACGCGGACTAGCGCTGCTCGCTGGACGCGTCGTGGGTGGATGCGTTCTGGTGGCCGCGTTCTAGGTGGCCGCGTTCTAGGTGGCCGCGTTCTGGGTGGCCGCGTTCTCGGTGGCCGCGACCCAGTCGCGCACGACGCCCTGCGCCCGCCCTGAGTCGACCGCCGCAGCGGCCTTGCGCACTCCCTCGCGCACGGCGTCGTGCAACCCGCCCTCGTCCTGCGGATGGGCACCGGACTCACCGGCATACACCAGGGCCAGGGCCGCACCGGCGTTGAGCAGGACAGCGTCGCGCACCGCCCCGGCCTCACCGGCGAACACCCGACGCGCCACCTCGGCGTTGTGCGCGCCGTCGGCGCCGCGCAGCGCGTCCACGGGGTGCCGGGGCATGTCCAGGGCGGCTGGGTCGAGCACCCACTCGCTGAGCTGACCGCTGTGCACCCACCAGACGCGCGTCGTCGTGGCGGGGGTGATCTCGTCCAGCCCGTCGTCGCCGCGGAACACCACGGCCGTGCGGCCACGGCCGGCCATCACGCCGGCGACCAGGGGCGCCATCGCGGCGTCGGCGACACCGATCGCGGCATACCGCGGCTGCCCGGGGTTGGTCAGTGGTCCGAGGAAGTTGAACGCCGTCGGGACCCCCAGCTCGCGGCGCACCACGGCCGCATGGCGGAACGAGGGGTGGAAGGTCTGGGCGAAGCAGAAGGTGATGCCCGAGGTCGGCAGCACCCGGGCGACCTGCTCCGGGGTCAGGTCCAGGCGCACTCCCAGCGCCTCGAGCATGTCCGCCGACCCCGAGGACGAGGAGGCGGCGCGGTTGCCGTGCTTGACCACCCGCACGCCGGCAGCGGCGCAGACGACGGCGGCCATCGTCGAGATGTTGACCGTGTGCGCCCGGTCTCCCCCGGTGCCGACCACGTCGAGGGCAACTCCCTCGACGTCGAACCGGTGGGCGTGCTCGAGCATGGTGTCGGCCAGCCCACGCATCTCCTCGACCGTCTCGCCCTTGGCCCGCAAGGCGGTGAGGAACCCGGCCAGCTGCACCGCCGTGGCATCACCACCCATCACCTGGTCCATCACCCACGCGGCGCTGGAGGAGGACAGGTCCTCGCCCCGAATCAGCCGGCTGAGCACCTCGGGCCAGGTGGTGACCGCGTCCTGGGTCACCGCCGCGTCACCGACGGCCGAGGGCTGCGACCGCGGCAGCCAGCGCCGCCGGGTCGAGCGGGTGCGGCACGACAGCGTCGGCCAGCGACCAGGCGGCCAGCCAGCCGTCTCCGGGACGACCGGTCAGGACCAGCACCGGTGGGCACTCGAACACCTCGTTCTTGAGCTGCCGGCACAGGCCCAGGCCGCCGTAGGGCTGAGCCTCACCATCCAGCACCAGCACGTCGATGCCCCCCTCGGCCACGGCCATCTCGACCGCGGCAGCGGTCGCGCACTCGTGCCAGGAGGTGATCCGCACGTCGTCCGCCGGGGCGTCGCCGACACCCAGCCGCACCGCATCACGGGTGGAGCGGTCGTCGCTGAAGAGCAGCACCGTGAGCCGGGTCGTCGGGGCGCCCTGATCGGTGGTCGCGAGGGTCATGGAGCATGATCGTACCCACCTGCACAGCCGCTCCAACGGACACCGGAGGGTCACCTGCCGCCAGCAAAACCTTTAGGACATAATGGCCGGGTGGCGAGCACTTCAGCGATGGCCGGCGTCCCTACGGGCGCAGTGATCGGGCAGGGCCCGGTGACCAGGCCAAACATGACCGCGGTCGGCACCATCGTCTGGCTGTCCAGCGAGATCATGTTCTTCGCGGGGCTGTTCGCGATGTACTTCACGATCCGCGCGGTCTCCCCCGACCTGTGGGCCGAGAAGACCGAGATGCTCAACGTCCCGTTCGCGCTGACCAACACCCTGATCCTGGTGATCTCCTCGGTGTGGTGCCAGCTCGGCGTGTTCAAGGCCGAGGCCGGCATCCCGCACCGCACCGGGTCGCTGCTGCAGATCGGGAAGTGGGGCATGCGCGAGTGGTACGTGCTGACCTACCTGTTCGGCGCGGTCTTCGTCTCCGGCCAGGTGCTGGAGTATGCCGAGCTGATCCACGAGGGCGTGACGCTGGCCTCCGACCCCTACGGCTCGGTGTTCTACATGACCACCGGCTTCCACGCGATGCACGTGACTGGCGGGCTGATCGCCTTCCTGCTGATCATCGGGCGCAGCTTCACCGCCAAGCGCTACAGCCACGCGCAGGAGACCGGCGCCGTGGTCACCTCCTACTACTGGCACTTCGTCGATGTGGTGTGGATCGCTCTGTTCCTCTGCATCTATGTGTTGAAGTGATGATGTCCCCCGCGCACGCACGACCGACCGCCTCGTCGACCGACCACGTGAGGACCACCGCGTGAACAAGCTCGCCGCCCGCAGACGCAGCCCGATCTTCGCGGTCGTGCTGATGCTCCTCGCGCTCACCTTCACCGGCACCGCGTATGCCGTGATCAAGCCGGCCGCGCCGCAGGAGCAGGCGGTCTGGGCCGGGACGGCACAGCTGGCCGAGGAGGGCAAGAAGCTGTTCCTGGCCAACTGCGCGAGCTGCCACGGCACCAACGCCGAGGGCAACGGCACGGCCGGGCCCTCGCTCGTCGGGGTCGGCGAGGCCTCGGTGCAGTTCCAGGTCGGCACCGGCCGGATGCCGCTGGCCAAGCCCGGCGTCCAGGCACCCCGGGGCGACAAGGTCCTGTTCAGCCAGGAGGAGATCGACCAGCTCGCCTCCTACGTGGACTCTCTGGGTGGCGGCCCGGGACTTCCCGAGGCCCAGTACCTCGACCTCGAGGGCGCCAACATCGCCGAGGGCGGCAAGTACTTCCGCACCAACTGCGCGATGTGCCACAACTCATCGGGAGCCGGTGGCGCGCTGACCCGCGGCAAGTACGCCCCCTCGCTGATGGGCGTCACCGCCGAGCACATCTACGCCGCGATGCTCACCGGGCCGCAGTCGATGCCGGTCTTCAACGACACCAACATCACCCCGCAGGAGAAGGAGAACATCATCGCCTTCCTCAAGAGCATCGAGGAGGGCGGCAACGACTACGGCGGCCACTCCCTGGGTGCCCTGGGACCTGCCGGCGACGCGATGTTCGCCTGGACCTTCGGGATCGGGCTGCTCGTGGCGATCGCCGTGTGGATGGGACGGAAGGCAGCCTGAGATGAGCGACCCCACCTCGCAGATCACCCCGCGCAGCGGGGTGTCCGCCCACGACGACCACGCCGTGGCGACGACCTCCGCCGACCGGTTCGACAACCCGGGTCTGCCCCCGCACGTGCCGCGGCGCGGTGACGTCGACCCCCGGGCGGCCAAGCGCTATGAGCGCCAGGTCGCCGGCCTGTTCGGCCTGTCCATGCTGGGCACGCTGGGTTTCATCGTCGCCTACTACTTCATGGAGCCCGGGCTGCGGGCCTACATCGTGGGCATCGGCGAGGTCGACCTCTACCACGTCGTCCTCGGCACGACGATGGCCATCTCGCTGCTCGGCATCGGGCTGGGCGCCGTCCACTGGGCCAAGACGCTGATGAGCGACCATGAGCAGGTCGAGGAGCGGCACCCGCAGGCCGGGACCGCGCAGGAGCAGGCCCAGGCCGCAGAAATCCTCTCCTACGGCTGGCGCAGCTCCCAGCTCAACCGCCGCCCCCTCGTGCTGGCCACCGTCGGCGGCGCACTGTCGCTGTTCGCGCTGCCGCTCGTGGTGCAGGTGGTCGGCAGCCTGGGACCACTTCCCCGCAACAAGCTCTCGATCAGCAACTGGGACGCGGCCAGCGAGCAGGCGCCCATCCGGCTGATGATCGACCCCTCGGGCACCCCGATCCGCCCCGAGGACGTCACCCAGGGCTCGGTGTTCCACGTCATGCCGGAGGGCTTCGTCGGCCCCGAGGCAGAGCATGGCGAGAACGCCCTCCCTGCGGATGTGCTGCTGACCGCCAAGTCCAAGGACCAGGTCATCCTGGTCCGGCTCAACCCGGACCTGATCAAGAGCGCCAAGCAGCGCGACTGGGGTTACGAAGGCATCGTCGCGTACTCCAAGGTGTGCACCCATGTCGGGTGTCCGGTGGCCCTGTACGAGCAGCAGACGCATCACCTGCTCTGCCCGTGCCACCAGTCGACCTTCGACATGACCAACGACTGCGAGGTCATCTTCGGCCCGGCCAAGCGGCCGTTGCCCCAGCTGCCCATCGTCGTCGACAGCGAGGGCTACCTCGCGGCCCCCCGCGGCTTCGCCGAGCCGATCGGGCCGAGCTTCTTCGAACGCGGAGGCGAAAGCGAATGACCACGACCAGCCGGGTGCCCCAGGGCGCCGACCACCTGCGGGACCCCGCTGCCGGACCCGACGCCGCGGGAGCAGAGACGGTCACCGCCCGCCATACCGCTGGACCCACCCTGCCCCCGCCCCTGGTGTGGGCCGACGAGCGGGTCGGGGCGTCCAAGGGGATGAACTTCCTGCTCAAGAAGGTCTTCCCCGACCACTGGTCGTTCATGCTCGGCGAGATCGCCATGTACTCGATGATCATCTGCCTGATCACCGGGACCTTCCTGACCTTCTGGTTCGTGCCGAGCATGGGCC
This sequence comes from uncultured Actinomycetota bacterium, assembly GCA_963781115.1. Classification (GTDB taxonomy): domain Bacteria; phylum Actinomycetota; class Actinomycetes; order Actinomycetales; family Dermatophilaceae; genus Ornithinicoccus. Next base: position 725,207 of record CAWADV010000002.1, on the reverse strand, counting down.
ACGTGGTCTACGACGGCAGCTACGTGCCGTTGCAGGGCGTGGGCATGAGCGAGGCCTACAAGACCACCCTCGACATCTCCTTCGACATCAAGGGCGGACTGCTGATCCGCCAGCTGCACCACTGGGCGGCCCTGCTGTTCATCGTGGGCATCGCGCTGCACTGCGCCCGGGTCTTCTTCACCGGCGCGTTCCGCAAGCCGCGTGAGATCAACTGGGTGATCGGCTCGGTGCTCTCGCTGCTGGCCTGCATCGAGGGCTTCGCCGGCTACTCCCTGCCCGACGACCTGCTCTCCGGCACCGGCATCCGCGCGATGAACGGCTTCATGCAGACCGCGCCGGTCATCGGCTCCTACATCACCTTCGCCGTGTTCGGCGGGGAGTTCCCCGGCGAGGCGATCATCCCCCGCCTGTTCATCGCCCACGTGCTGCTCATCCCCGCGATCCTCGTGGCGCTGTTCACCGCGCACCTGGTGCTGGTCTTCGTGCACAAGCACACCCAGTACCCCGGGCCGGGCCGGACCGACAACAACGTCGTCGGCTTCCCGCTGATGCCGGTCTACATGGCCAAGGCCGGTGGCTTCTTCTTCATCGTCTTCGGCATCACCGCGCTGATCTCTGCGTTGGTGGCGATCAACCCGGTCTGGGCCTACGGCCCCTACGACCCCACGCAGGTCACCGCCGGCTCGCAGCCCGACTTCTACATGTGGTTCTCCGATGGCGCGCTGCGGCTGCTGCCGGGGTTCCTGGAGTTCGAGCTCTTCGGCTTCACGCTGAGCTTCAACATCTTCCTCGGCTCGCTGCTGCTGCTCCCGCTGGTCTGGCTCATCCTGTCCGTCTACCCGTTCCTCGAGGCCTGGGTGACCGGCGACAAGCGGGAGCACCACCTGCTGCAGCGTCCGCGCAACGCCCCCGTCCGCACGGCCATCGGTGCGGCCGCCATCGCGGCATACCTGATGTTGGCGCTCGGCACGGTCAACGACATCCTGGCGATCAAGCTCAACCTGTCGATCAACGACATCACGATCGCCTTGCGGACCGCGTTCTTCGTCATGCCGATCATCACCTTCATCGTCACCAAGCGGCTCTGCCTGGCGCTGCAGCGCTCCGACCGGGACCACGTCCTGCACGGGCGCGAGACCGGGCGCGTGGTCCGCACCCCGGAGGGTTCCTTCTACGAGGTGCACGAGGACCTCGACCCCTACACCCGCTGGCAGCTCGTGCAGCACGAGCCGTCGCGGCCCCTCGCACTCCCGCAGAGCACGGGTGCCGACCGGCACGGCGTGCGGCGCCCGGCAGCGTTGGCGCACGGCCTGCGGGCCCGGGTGTCCCGGTTCTACTTCCAGGACTCACTCGACCCGGTCACGCCGGCCGAGCTCGCCGCGGCGCACCACCACGGCGAGGCCGAGGCGCTGCCTCCGGGTCAGGTCCACGCCGCTCTGCCCGGAGGGCCCGCACAGTCGGCCCGCGAGAGCGTGGAGCGCGCTGAGGACAGCGCGGCGCTGCGCCGCGACGACCGCGGCTGAGCCGGCTCACCTGCCGGTGAGCAGCAACGGGAGCGACCCGGCGCTGTCGATGAGCCGTGAGGAGTTCGAGGACGCCGTCGGCGACGCCCTGGACCTGGTCCCCGCGCCGTTGCTGGACCTGATGGACAACCTCGCCTTCTTCGTCGAGGACGAGCCGCCTCCGGACGACCCGGACCTGCTCGGGCTGTATGACGGGACGCCGCTGACCGAGCGCCCCGAGGACTGGGGCGGTGGGCTGCTGCCGGACCGGATCACCATCTTCCGCGGCCCGACGTTGCGGATGTGCCATGACCGCGCCGAGGTCATCGAGGAGGTCACCATCACCGTGGTCCACGAGATCGCGCACCACTTCGGCATCGACGACGAGCGGCTGCACGACCTGGGCTGGGGCTGAGGTGCACGGCGCGACGGACCCCGGGTCGCCGCGCACGGTCACCTTGCCCACGGGCGCGACCGTGACAGGTCGGCGGATCGGGCAGCCGCCGGACGAGCCGGCCGACTTCCTGTTAGCCCTGGCGCACGGCCCGGCAGTGCCCTGGGAGACCCGTCGGGTCGACTGGCCAGACTTCGGCGTGCCCCGGGACCGCGCCGACGCCCTCGACGCTCTCCGGGAGACACTGCAGCGCGCCCGGAGCGGTCAGCGCGTGGAGGTCGCCTGCGCGGGGGGACGGGGCCGCACCGGCACCGCACTGGCCGCTCTCGCGGTCCTGGACGGGATGGCGCCGCAGCTGGCGGTGCGCTGGGTGCGGCATACCTATCACCCGCGCGCGGTCGAGACGCCGTGGCAGGCCCGGTGGGTGCTGGACGTGCTCGCTGCGCCCACCGCCTAGCTCAGCGGTTCGGAGCCCGCAGGACGGTCAGGTCTCAGATGGCGTGCTCGCCGCGGAAGTACTCGAACACCCAGCCGACCAGCGCGAGCCCGGCGAACGGCACACCGATGATGACCATCCACCAGCCCACCGCGACACCGAGGAAGACGAAGGCTGCGCCGGCGCCCAGGGCCAGCGGCCACCACGAGTGCGGGCTGAAGAAGCCGTACTCCCCCGCCTGGTCGGCGATCTCCCCGTCGGGGTTGTCGTCGGGCCGCAGGTCGAGCTTGCTGCCGGTGTGCCACAGGTAGAAGGCGATGAAGGTGCACAGCAGGGCGGTCAGCGCCAGTCCGACGATGCCCACCCATTCGGTGCCGTGCACCCCGATCGAGGTGAAGAAGGCATAGACGACCGTCATCAGGACGAAGAACGGCACCAGGTAGGCGAAGAGCTTGGTCTCGATCTTCATCGGGAGGTCTCCTTGCCCGCGGTCTTGCCGTCGGCGTTGGTGCGACCGGTCTCCGGCCCGCCGAGCAGCTCCTCCATGACGTCCTTGGCCGGCTCCGGGGACTCCAGAGTCAGCACCTCGGGGTGGTGCAGGTCGAAAGCCGGGCGCTCGGACCGGATCCGCGGGATCGAGGTGAAGTTGTGCCGCGGGGGCGGGCACGAGGTCGCCCACTCCAGCGACGCGCCATAGCCCCACGGGTCGTCGACGATCACCTTGGGCGTCCGGAAGCTGTGCCAGACGTTGTAGAGGAACGGCAGCGTCGAGGCGGCCAGCAGGAACGCCGACACCGTGGACACCTGGTTCATCCAGGTGAACCCGTCCTCGGGCATGTAGTCGGGGTAGCGCCGCGGCATCCCGATGACGCCCAGCCAGTGCTGGATCAGGAAGGTGCCGTGGAAGCCCAGGAAGAGCATCCAGAAGTGCACCTTGCCCCATGGCTCACTGAGCATGTGCCCGGTGAACTTGGGCCACCAGAAGTAGAAGCCGGCGAACATCGCGAAGACGACCGTGCCGAAGACCACGTAGTGGAAGTGGGCGACCACGAAGTAGGAGTCGGTGAGGTGGAAGTCCAGGGCGGGGCTGGCCAGGATGACACCGGTCAGACCGCCGAACAGGAAGGTCACCAGGAAGCCCAGGGCCCAGACCATCGGAGTGTCGAAGGAGAGCTTGCCGCCCCACATCGTGCCGATCCAGTTGAAGAACTTCACCCCGGTCGGCACCGCGATCAGCATGGTCATCACCGCGAAGAACTCCAGCAGCACCGCGCCGGTCGCATACATGTGGTGCGCCCACACGCTCATCGACAGGGCCGCGATGGCGATGGTGGCGAAGACCAGGGTCTTGTAGCCGAAGATCGGCTTGCGGCTGAACACCGGGATGATCTCCGAGATCAGCCCGAAGAACGGCAGCGCGATGATGTAGACCTCCGGATGGCCGAAGAACCAGAACAGATGCTGCCAGAGCATCGCCCCGCCGACGCTGGGGTCGAAGATGTGCGCCCCGGCGATCCGGTCGGCGGCCATCCCGAACATCGCGGCGGCCAGCACCGGGAAGACCATCAGCACCAGGATCGAGGTGACCAGCACCGTCCAGGTGAAGATCGGCATCCGGAACATGGTCATGCCAGGGGCCCGCATGCAGACGATCGTGGTGATGAAGTTGACCGCACCGAGGATGGTGCCGAACCCGCCGAGGGTCAGCCCCATCACCCACAGGTCGCCGCCCATGCCCGGGCTGTGCTCCGGGCCGGCGAGCGGATGGTAGGCGAACCAGCCGAAGGAGGCCGCACCGCCGGGCGCGATGAAACCCGAGGCCGCGATCAGGCCACCGAACAGGAAGAACCAGTAGGCCAGCATGTTGAGCCGCGGGAACGCGACGTCGGGGGCGCCGATCTGCAGCGGCATCAGCGCGTTGGCGAACCCGGCGAACAGGGGCGTCGCAAAGAGCAGCAGCATGATCACGCCGTGCATGGTGAACATCTGGTTGTACTGCTCGGGGTTGTCCACGACCTGCAGGCCGGGGGTGAACAGCTCGGCGCGGATGATCAGCGCGAGCACACCGGCGAACATGAAGAACGCGAACGAGGTGATGAAGTAGAGGTTGCCGATCACCTTGTGGTCGGTCGTGGTGATCCACTTGACCAGCTGGCGGCCGAGCGGCCTGCTCTCGCGCCTGGGGTCGGCCCCGCCGAGCGCCTGCTCGACTCCGATCGTCGTCGCCATCAGTCCCTCATCTCCGGCGGCAGCTTGTCCAGCTGGCCCTTCTCGAACTCATACAGGTTCAGACCGTTGTCCAGCTGCCCGCTCTGGCCGGCGGCCTCGAGGGAGGCGATGTGCGCGGCATACTCGTCCTGGGAGACGACCTGCACCCGGAACAGCATCTGGGAGTGGTAGGCGCCGCACAGCTCGGCGCACTTGCCCATGAAGGTGCCCTCCTGGGTGGTGACCACCTGGAAGGTGTTGACCCGTGCCGGCATCATGTCCAGCTTCATGATGAACTGCGGCACCCAGAACGAGTGGATGACGTCGCGGCTGGTCAGCACGAACTCGATCCGGCTGTCCACCGGCAGGACCAGGGTCGGCAGCGTCTCGGGCAGCCCCGGCTTGCCCTCGACGAGAGCGGTGGCCTGGGTGCCGGTGATGTAGACGTCCTCGTTGACGTAGTTGAAGTCGAAGCTCCACTTCTTGCCGACCGCGTTGACGATCACGTCGGGGTCGGCCTCGGTGTCGAGCAGGTTGTTCTGCACCTCGACCGTCTTGCCGAAGATCACCGCCACCATGAGCACCGGGACGATGGTGTAGAGGATCTCCAGCGGCACGTTGTAGCGCACCTGTGCCGGGAGCTCGTTGTTGTCGCCCTTGCGGCGGCGGTAGGCCACGATGCACCACAGGGTCAGGCCCCACACCAGCACGCCGACGGCGAGCGCGGCGATCCAGGTCGCGTTCCAGAAGGCGATGACCTCAGAGCCGGTCTCGGTCACCGGCTCAGGCAGGTAGCCGCGGGAGAGCTGGGCCCCGCACCCGGACAGCACGAGGACGGCGAGCAGGGCTGCCGCAGCAGGCCGGAGCCTTCGACCGCGGCGCGGGGGGGCGGGGAACTGCCGTCGCACTGCGCACCTCACTGTCGGGCGGGTTCGGACTTCGCAAACTCTACCCCTACGGGACCCGGCTCACCCGGCAGGGTTGCCCCGGGTCGCGACACGGTCGAAGGCCACCGGCAGGGGCTGGGCCAGCGCCTTCGCGAGCAGGCGCAGGTAGGCCGCGCGGCCCACCTCGCGCACCCCCAGCCGGGTCAGGTGGTCGGTCGCCCACTGGACGTCGACGACCCAGCCGGAGGGGCCCATCAGCTCGACCAGGTGCCACACGGCCACCTTGCCGGCGTCGGTCGCCCGGTGGAACATCGACTCCGCGGCGAACAGGCCGCCCGTGGCCACGCCATACAGTCCGCCGACCAGCTCACCGTCCTGCCAGGCCTCGACCGAGTGGGCCCAGCCGAGCCCGTGCAGCTCGCCGTAGGCAGCGGCGATCTCGGGGGTGATCCAGCGGCCGTCCCGCGACGGATCGGCGCAGGCGTCGACGACCTCGGCGAACGCGGTGTCGTGGGTCAGGGAGAAGCCGCGCCGCGAGCGACGCAGCGACCGGCTGACGTGCAGCCCGCCTGGGAGCAGGACGCCGCGCGGGTCCGGCGACCACCAGCCGAGGGGCTGGCCGCCGTGCTCGCCCAGACCCATCGGGAACAGCGACTGACGGTAGGCGGCGAGCAGCGTGCCCGGCGCGAGGTCGGCACCGACGGCGACGAGATCCTCCCCCGCCGTCGCCGCACCGACATCGAGCAGCCACTGCGTGGGCGCTGGCTCGACCGGCACGGGCCGGCTCAGCGGGCCGAGCCGAGGTGGGGGGCGAGCTCGGCCGCAGCGTCCGCGCCATACGCGGCCTCGAACCGGGACAGGAAGTGGGCCTGCTCGAAGCGGTACTCCTGGGTGCCCACCGTCTCCAGCACGTAGGACGCCAGGGTCGACCCGATCTGGGCGCACCGCTCGTGCCCCAGTCCCCAGGCCAGCCCGGACAGGAAGCCGGCGCGGAACCCGTCGCCGACGCCCGTCGGGTCGACCCGCTCGACCTGCGCGGCGATCGGCACCTCGATCGGCTCGGCGTCGCGGGTCAGCACGCTCACGCCGTGCGCGCCGCGGGTGATCACCCTGGTGCCGACCCGCTGCATGATCTCCTCGGCCGACCAGCCGGTCTTGCGTTCGGTGAGCGTCGCCTCGTAGTCGTTGGTGAACAGGTAGGTCGCCCCGTCGACCAGCCTGCGGATCGACGGGCCGTCCATGAAGGCGAGCTGCTGGGAGGGGTCGGCCGCAAAGCTGATCCCACGGGTGCGGCACTCGGCGCTGTGCCGCAACATCGCCTCGGGGTCGTCGGGGCTGATCATCACCAGGTCCAGGCCGCCGACCGACTCGCTGATCGGCCCGAGCTCGATGGTCCGCGCCTCGGCCATGGCGCCGGAGTAGAAGCTGGCGATCTGCGCCATGTCCTGGTCGGTGGTCACCACGAAGCGGGCGGTATGCCGCACCTCGGAGACCAGGATGTGGTCGCAGACGACGCCGTGCCGCTCCAGCCAGGACCGGTAGGCGGCGAAGTCCTCGCCGACCGCACCCAGCAGGAGCGGCTGGTGACCCAGCCGCGCCATCCCGAAGCTGATGTTGGCGCCGATGCCGCCGCGACGCACCTGCAGGTCGTCGACCAGGAAGGACACCGAGATCTTGTTGAGCTGCTCGGGCACCAGGGAGTCGGCGAAGCGCCCCTGGTAGGTCATCAGGTGGTCGGTCGCGATGGACCCGCAGACGGCGAACTTCACCGGCTCAACCTATCCGGCCGCAGCCGGAGGGCTGCTCAGCCGAAGCTGTCGCCGCAGGCGCAGGAGCTGCCGGCGTTGGGGTTGTCGATGGTGAAGCCCTGCTTCTCGATCGTGTCGGAGAAGTCGATCGACGCGCCGTCGAGGTAGGGGGCGCTCATCCGGTCGACGACCACCTCGACCCCGTCGAAGTCGCTGGTCAGGTCGCCGTCGAGGGTCCGCTCGTCGAAGTAGAGCTGGTAGATCAGGCCGGAGCAGCCGCCGGGCTGCACGCCGACGCGCAGCCGCAGGTCGTCGCGGCCCTCCTGCGCGAGGAGGCTGCGCACCTTGCCGGCCGCCAGGTCGGTCAGCAAAACTCCGTGGCCCTGGGTGGTCTGGGTCGGGGTGTCCTGCACGCTCATCTGCCTGTCCTGTCCTTCGTCGGTGCTGCCGGGGTGCTGCGTGGGGGCCAACGCCGGTCCGTGCCGAGGTTGTTCCCTGGTGCCAGGGTAACGCGGATCGGGCTCAGCTCTGCGGTGGTGGGGACCAGGTGCGGGCGACCCGCGCGGCCAGCTCCTGCCACGACTCCCCCGGCCGAGCGGCATACGACCCGGAGATGCCGAGCGACATCCCCTCCCGGCGCCCGACGTCGACCCGTTGCGCCAGCACCACCGTCGGCGCGCCGACCTCGAGCGCGGCACGTGCTGCCTCGGCCACGACGCCCTGCCCGACGCTGCGCCAGTCGTAGGCCTCGGTCGCGACCACGACGAGCGACCCGGTCATCTGGGTGGTCACGCCGAGCTCGTCGAGCAGGAACGCGGCTCCCGACACCGTGTTGGCGCCGAGCAGCTGGAGGGCGAAGCCGACGCCGCCCCCGACACCGGCACTGGGCTCGCGCTCGGGCTGCCGTGGCCGGCCGGTGAGCAGGTCGCGGGGCGGCGGGAGGACCCGGTTGACCCTGTCAGCGACCTCGGCGAGCACCCGCTCGAAGCCCTGGGTGAGCATCGGTCCGAGGCCCCGCTCGCTGCCCAGCGCGGCGCTGGCGCCGTGGAACCCCAGCAGCGGCAGGTCGCTCGCGGCGGCCAGCACGAGGCTGACAGCGGCCCAGTCGCGGCGGACCTCCGGGAGCCGCTGCAGGTCCTCCCCCGCACCCAGCGCCTGGAGCAGGCCGACGCCGCCGTCGTGGCTGGCCAGGTCGCCGACCCCGACGACGATCCGCTCGGCTCCGGCCTCGCGGGCCTGCACCAGGAGCTCGCCCACCCCGCGGCTGGACATCGTGGTGAGGTCGGCCAGGTCACCGAACGACTGGGGGTCGGTGAGCTGCAGTCCGGCCGCGAGCGCAGCGTCGATGTAGGCCGTGTGCCCGGCGGACACCAGGAACTCGGCTGGCACGTCCTCCCCCTGGGGCCCGGTCACCAGGACGGGCGTCGGGAGGCCGCCGTGATGGGCGCGGACCGCCTCGAGGAAGCCCAGACCGCCGTCGCTCAGGGGTGTCGCGACGACGTCGTCATGCGGCGCTCGGGCTGACCATCCCGAGGCGACCTGCTCGGTGACCGCGCCGACTCCCGGCCCCGGCCCTGCGACGACCAGGACGCGCATACCCGGTCCTCTCAGTAGGTCATCTGCATGGCCTGGCGCACCTGCGCCAGGGTGTCCTCGGCGATCGCGTTGGCCCGCGCGTTGCCGGCGGCCAGGACCGCGCTCAGGTGGCTCGGGTCGGCCATCAGCTCGGCACGCCGGGCGCGGATCGGCGCGAAGTGCTCGTTGACCGCCTCGGTGACGACGGCCTTGAGCCGGCCGGCCCCTCCGTCGCCGACCTCTGCCGCGACCTGCTGCGGGTCGCGCCCGGCGCTCAGTGCGGCCAGCAGCACCAGGTTGGCGACCTCGGGTCGGTTGACCGGGTCGTAGGTGATCTGCCGGTCCGAGTCGGTGACCGCCTTCTTGATCGCCTTGGCTGTCTCGTCGGCGCTCATCCCCAGCTCGATGACGTTGCCCTTGGACTTGCTCATCTTGGTCCCGTCGGTGCCCAGCAGGTTGGGCACCTCGGAGAGCAGGGCGTCGGCCTGGGGGAAGACCGGGACGGCCGGGTCGACCCGGCCGTACCGCTCGTCGAAGCGCCGCGCCACGACGCGGGTCTGCTCCAGGTGCGGCAGCTGGTCCTTGCCGACCGGCACCAGGTTGGCCTTGCAGAAGAGGATGTCGGCGGCCTGGTGCACCGGGTAGGTGAGCAGCAGTCCGGACATCGGCCGCCCGCCGGTCGCCTCATACTCCGCCTTGACCGTGGGGTTGCGGCGCAGCTCGGCGTCGGTCACCAGCGACAGGAACGGCAGCAGCAGCTGGTTGAGGGCGGGCACCGCCGAGTGGGCGAAGACCGTCGTGCGCTCAGGGTCCAGGCCGATCGAGAGGTAGTCCGCGATCATCGAGAGGACCCGCTCGCGGATCGGACCGACACCGTCGCGGTCGGTGATCACCTGGTAGTCGGCGACCAGCACCAGCGTCGGCACTCCCTGGTCCTGCAGCACGACCCGGTTGCGCAGGCTGCCGAAGTAGTGGCCCAGGTGCAGGTGACCCGTCGGCCGGTCGCCGGTCAGCATCCGGAACTGGCTCGGGTCGGTCTGGATCAGGCGCTCGATCTCGGCGCTGCGGGCCAGGGTGCGCGCCAGGGACGCGTCGTCGGTGGCCGCGGCGAGGGCGTCGCCGGCGCTGGCCGTCGGGGCCGGCTCGGCCGCCGGAGGTGCTGGCTGCGCGGTCATCCTGGGGTCGCCATCCTGGTGTCGTCTGCTGGGGTCGGGTCGCAGCACGCCATGCTACGCACGGCCTGGGCCGGGACCGAGCCAGCGCTCTTTCGGATGACACAGATGACAGGGAGCGCTAGCCTTCTGACTGCCAACGCGAAGGACAACTGAACACCTTGCCTGACGACCGTCTGACCTGCGGCTCCATACCGAGCCTTGACCTGGAGCAGACCAACGGTTGACGTACCCCGCTGTTGCGGTACTCTGCGCTCGGGCGATCCGCTACTTTTCCGTGACTCACAAGGGGCCAGAACATGACCGAACCCACCACCACCGGCCGCAGGCCTGCGCGCCGCACACTCGTCAAGGGTGCCGCCTGGGCGGTGCCTGCGTGTGATCGCGCGTCGCTCAGCCGCCTGCGCCTCCCACCCGGCCGGCCTCGCCTTGTGTGCCGACACTTCGAGCCGCTGCAAGTTGGCACCGGTTAAGCCTCGCTGCTCAGAGGATTCGGATAAAGACCATCAGGCTCACGCATCCGAGTGAGCGATCCCAGCAGGTGTCGTTGACTCAACAACACCCATCTGCATTCGGCTGTCCTACCGTCAACGGGCAATCACTCCGTGGGCACACACGACGGCTACCTGCCTAGCCAACTGCATCAGTGGATTAAATCGGGCTCGACGGCACCGTCCATCGTCTGATGACGTGATGCAACTGCACGGTGAACCTGACAGTCGAATTACACAGCTCCAGGTGGAGTTCGCCCAGACCCCACGCTGCGCTCACAGTCTGACAGCATCACGGGCGGAGCGAGACCTGCCCGGTTGTGGCGCCTTAGAAGTAGGCGTGCGCGCTCGAGTGCCGACGTAGCTCCGCGATGTCGAGCGCGGGCTCGAGCGGACGCGATGTCGGCGCACGCACTGTCACGATTGCCGGTCAGCTGACCACCCGGAGGTGTCCGGCCCGGCCGGGATGATCCCGGTCGGGTTGATGTCACGGTGCACCACGTAGTAGTGCGCCTTGATCTGGTCGAAGTCGACGGTGTCGCCGAAGCCAGGCGTCTGGAACAGCCGCCTGGCATAGGCCCACAGGTTGCGGCATCTCGGTCAGCTTGTTGCGGTTGCACTTGAAGTGCCCGTGGTAGACCGCGTCGAAGCGGACCAGCGTCGTGAACAGCCGGACGTCCGCCTCGGTGAGCTGCTCGCCGACCAGGTAGGTGCGCGTGGCGAGCCGCTCCTCCAGCCAGTCCATCCGCGACCACAGCCGCTCGTAGGCCGCGTCATACGACTCCTGCTTGCCGGCGAACCCGCAGCGGTAGACGCCGTTGTTGACGTCCCGGTAGACCAGGTCGGCGACCTCGTCGATCTCGGCGCGCAGATGCTCGGGATAGAGCGCCGGAGCGTCCGGCCGGTGGTAGTCGACCCACTCCGTCGACAGGTCGAGGGTGATCTGCGCGAAGTCGTTGGTGACTACCTGCCCGTTCGTGGTGTCCACGATGGCTGGCACGGTGACCCCCGGGCGGTAGCCGTCGGGTCGCGCCTCGTAGGCGTCCTTGAGCCTCGGGATGCCGAGCACCGGGTCCACCCCGCCGGGGTCCAGGTCGAAGGTCCAGGAGTTCTCGTCGTGCGTCGGACCGCAGATCCCCATCGACAGCACGTCCTGCAGCCCGAGCAGCTCGCGCACGATGATCGAGCGGTGCGCCCACGGGCAGGCCCGGCTGACCACCAGCCGGTAGCGCCCCGGCTCGACCCGGAAGCCGTCCGGCTCGCCGTCCCTGGTGATCCGCGTCGGGATGTAGCGGGTGTCCCGCTGGTAGCTGTCCTCGACATACCCACCCTGGCTCATCGCGCTATCCCTCCGAGCCGCTCCAGCAACACCGTCTCAGCCACGCAGACGCGCTCGAACTCGGCCAGATGCAGGCTCTCGTTGGCGGCGTGCGGTCGGGAGTCGGGGTCCTCCACACCGGTCACCAGGATCGAGGCCTCGGGGAAGCGCTCGGCGAAGGCGGCCACGAACGGGATCGACCCGCCGACGCCGATGTCGACAGGCTGCACCCCCCACGCGTCGGCGAAGGCGGCCCGCGCCTGGTCGTAGACCGGCCCGTCGGCCTGCGCCTGGAAGCCAGGCCCGTCGTCTTCGAGCGTGACGGTGACCTGGGTGCCCCACGGGGCCCGGTCGAGCAGGAACTGCCGGATCGCCTGGTATGCCGTGTCCGGAGACTCCGCGGGGTGCAGGCGCACCGACACCTTGGCCCGGCCGACCGGCTGCAGCAGGTTGGCGGCCGTGTCGACTGACGGCGCGTCGATGCCGATCACCGTCAGGGCCGGCCGGGTCCACAGCCGGGACAGCAGCGAGCCCGAGCCGATCGGCTGCACTCCCTCCGCGAGCCCGGAGTCTGCGCGCAGGTCCTCCTCGGAGTACTCCAGGTCGGCGGCCTCTCCGGTCATCAGCCCGGGCACCGCCACGTCGCCAGCCTCGTCGTGCAGCGTGGCCAGCAACCGGCACAGGGCGGTCAGGCCGTCCGGCACCGCGCCGCCATACATGCCCGAATGCAGGCCGTGGTCGAGCGCCCGCACCTCGACGACCACCCGCACCATGCCGCGCAGCGTGGTGGTCAGCGCGGGGACGCCGATCTTCCAGTTGTGCGAGTCGGCCAGCACGATCGCCTCGGCCCGCAGGTCCTCGCCATGGCGCTCGAGGATGGTGGGCAGGCTGGCGGAGCCCACCTCCTCCTCCCCCTCGACGAACACGGTGACCCCGACCGGCAGCTCGTCGCCGAGCGCGCGCAGTGCGGCGACGTGGGCCATCACCCCGGCCTTGTCATCGGCGACCCCGCGCCCATAGAGGCGGCCGTCCCGCTCGGTCGGCTCGAACGGCGGGGAGTCCCAGTCGGTGTCCGGTCCCGGCGGCTGGACGTCGTGGTGGGCGTAGAGCAGGACGGTCGGCGAGCCGGGCGGGCCGTCGCGGTGGCCGATCACGGCAGGGCTCCCGCCCTCGCGCACGATCCTGGTGTCCAGCCCCTCCGCGCTGAGCAACGCGGCGACGGCCTCGGCGCTGGCGTCGACGGTGGACTGGTCGAAGGACGGCAGGGAGACCGAGGCGATCCGGGACAACGCCTCCAGGTCGGCGCGGACAGCGGGCATCAGGTCGCGGACGCGATTCCGGAGCGTGGTCAGCCGGGCTGGGTCGAGTGCGTGGGCAGTCACACCCACCAACACTACCGACGTAGGGTTGGGGCCGTGGCGTTGTGGAAGAAGCAGGCCGGGTCCGAGCCGGAGCAGCTCGCGGTCGAGCGACCGGGAGCAAAGAACCGTCCGACGCCGCGGCGCCGCGAGCAGGAGGCTGCGCGCCGACGGCCGCTGGTCGCGGACGGCAAGGCGGCCACCGCCGAGCAGAAGGAGCGCCGCAAGGCCGAGCGCGCCCGGGCCCGTGAAGGGATGATGCGCGGCGAGGACAAGTACCTCGCGGCGCGCGACCGCGGCTCGGAGCGACGCTTCCTGCGCGATGCGGTCGACCGCCGGTGGAACATCGGCGAGGTGCTGCTGCCGATCATGGTCGTCATCCTCGCCGTCACCCTGGTCCGCAACCCGGCCGTCTCGATGTTCGCCTTCTTCGCGGCGTATGGCGTGATGTTCTTCGGGGTCATCGACTCGGTCCTGCTCTGGCGTCGCACCAAGCGCGCCTACACCGAGGCCTACCACCACGAGCCGCCCAAGGGCTCGGTCATGTACCTGTTGCTCCGCTCGTTCCAGATGCGGATGTCCCGGGTGCCCCGGCCGTCGGTCGAGCGCGGCACACCACTGGTGCGGCACTGACCGTTTCCGCGACTACTCCTGCGGGCTCAGGCTCATCGGCCCGTAGACGACGTGGTCGCCGTCCATCAGGGTGACCGACTCGACCCCTGACTCGGCCAGGGTCTGCCACTCCTCGGAGAGCCAGGCTTCGGCCTCGGCCTGGTCGGGAAACGCCTTCCCGGTCAGCCCGATGTCGTGGTAGGGCTCTCCGTGAGCGTCGCCATAGGTCCAGGTGAAGACATGTGTCATGGCTCCCAGACTAGGCACCCGCGAGGCATGGTGCCCTAGGGTCGAGATGAGCGCGGCCCAGTGGGGGCCGTCGATCAGGAGGGCAAAACCCATGAGCCAGCTCGACGAACTCCTCGGCCAGATCCCGATGTCCCAGCTCGCCCAGCAGGTGGGCGCCTCCGAGCAGGAGGTCTCGCAGGCGACGGAGTCGATCCTGCCCGCCCTGTTCGGCGGACTGCAGAGCAACACCGCCGACCCTGCCGGTGCTCAGTCGCTGCTCGAGGCGCTCGGTCAGCACTCAGGTGGGGGTCTGTTCGACGGGCCGCTCGACGTGGGCCAGGTCGACGCCGCCGACGGCGACAAGATCGTCAGCCACGTGTTCGGGGACAACCGCGAGCAGGTCGTCAACCAGCTCGGCGGCCTCGGCGGCGCCGGCGGCGGGCTGATCAGCAAGCTCCTGCCGCTGCTCGCCCCGATTGTGATGTCCTTCCTGGCCAAGAAGCTCGGCGGTGCGCTGCCTGGCGGCCTCGGCGACATCCTCGGCGGCGGCCAGGGCCAGGGCTCCCCGCAGCCGACGCCCCAGCAGTCCGCCCAGCAGGACCCGATGGGCGGCCTGGGCGACCTGCTCGGCAGCATCCTCGGCGGGCGGTGGCGGTGGCGGCTTCGGCGCGCCGCAGCAGAGCCAGCCGACACAGGCTCCGCAGCAGGGTGACGTCCTCGGCGGCCGCACCACCCCCTGAGCTGCCCCTCCGACCGGACGCGCCGGGCTGCGACAAAGCACCCCACCGGACGCCCGGGTTGCGAACCTCTTCCCGACCGAACGCGTCGGGTTGCGACATACCCGTTCACCGGACGCGCCGGGTTGCGACATACCCGATCACGGGACGCACCGGGTGGCGAAGGTTCAGCCCACCGGACGCGCCGGCCTGCGACATCCGAGACCCGCTGACGCTGTTGTCTGAAGCAGCGACACTTGCCGATCCCCTTCACGATCGGGCTTGCCCTCGCAGCACGGCGCGTCCGGTCGGTCTGTATGTCGCAGCACGGCGCGTCCGGTCGGTCTGTATGTCGCAGCACGGCGCGTCCGGTCGGTCTGTATGTCGCAACCCGGCGCGTCCGGTCGGGGAGCGCGCCGGGTGTCCGGTCGGGGTGAAAGTCGCAAGCCGGGGTGTCCGGTCGGGGGTGGGTGACGGACCGCTATCCTGCAAGTCCCCCTGACCCCTGCCGGAGATCCGTGATGTCCTCGACGCTCGTCATCGGAACCAGCGGCACTCAACGCCACGCCGAGTCCCTGCTGGCCCGCCATCCTCGTGTCACCGCTCTGGTGACCTCAGCCGCACCCGACCCGGAGGGCGACCCAACGGGTCACCGGCGCGCGGAGGCGGACCTGGCCCGACGCCCCGACTCCTGGCAGACCGTCCACACGACCGACCTGACCCACGCGCTGATCATGACCCGCCAGCCGGTGCTCATCGACTCCCTCGGGGACTGGGTCGTCGGCCGCCTCGACAGCCTGGACGCGTGGTCGGAGCCGGAGCGCGCGATTGCCGAGATCGAGGGAACTCTGGACGAGCTCGTCGCGCTGTGGGTCGGGCTGCCGTTCGACGTCGTGGCGGTGACCAGCGACAGCGACCTCGGTATGGTGCCCGCCGAGCCGGCCGCTCGCACCTTCCGCGAGGTGCTCGGTCACCTGAACGCCCGGGTGGGCGCCGCCAGCAGCCACGTGCACCTGGTCACCGCCGGCCGAGTTCTCGACCTGTCGGACGCCCCGCGCCTCTCCTAGCCCTCCCGCACCCCGACCTGCACGAACGGCGGCTTGGTCACGACCGCCGCGACCTCACGGCCGCGGACGTCGATGACCACGTCGTCACCCTCGGTGACGCCACGGTCGAGCAGCGCCAGGGCGATCCCCTGCTTGCGCGTCGGGCTGAAGGTCCCGGAGGTGACGGTGCCGATGGTCTCCCCCGACGCCGACCGCACCTCGTTGCCGGCCCGCGGGATGCCCCGCCCGGTGACGACCAGCCCGCCGGAGAGCCGGCTCTGCTTAGCGGCCCGCTGCTCGGTCAGCGCGTCCTTGCCCCAGAACTCCTCCTTGGCCCAGCCGACCGCCCACACCGTCCGCGCCATCACCGGCGTGATCTCCAGGCTCAGCTCGTGCCCGTGGAGCGCATAGCCCATCTCGGTCCGCAGCGTGTCGCGGGCACCGAGCCCACACGGCATACCGTCCTGCTCCGCCGCCGCCGAGACCAGCGCGTCCCAGAGGGCGACGGTGTCCTCCCAGAGCGGCAGCAGCTCATACCCGCGCTCGCCGGTATAGCCCGTGCGACAGACGACGACCGGCCGCCCCTGCCACTGCGCCTCGACGAAGCTCATGTAGTCGTGGTCGACCGGCAGCCCCAGCGCCGAGAGCACCTCGTCGCTGCGTGGCCCCTGCACCGCGATCACGCCGTAGGAGGTGTGCTGGTCCTCGACCGTGATCCCCTCAGGCGCCGCCTCGCTGAGCAGCCGCACCACCTCGGCGGTGTTCGCGGCGTTCGGCACCAGGAACACCTCGTCGTCGCTGCGCAGGTAGGCGATGAGGTCGTCGACCACGCCGCCGTCTGCGGCGCAGCACATCGTGTACTGGGCCTGTCCGGGCTCGATCCGGCCGAGGTCGTTGGTCAGGCAGGCGTTGACGAACGCGCGTGCGCCCGTGCCACGCACGACGGCCTTGCCCAGGTGCGAGACGTCGAACAGACCGACCCGCTCGCGGACCGCCGCGTGCTCGCGCAGAGTGCCGCCGCCGGGGTACTCGATCGGCATCGACCAGCCGGAGAAGTCGGCCATCTTGGCTCCGAGAGCGGTATGCCGCTCGTGCAGGGGCGAGGTCAGCGAGGCGGTCATGCCCTCACGGTATCGGGGCGGTCGACGTCCCGGCGCAGGTAGTTCCAGGCCAGTCCGGCGCAGACCACGCCGTTGGCCAGGCCCACCGCACAGTCCGAGACGTGGTGCATCCCGCGGTAGAACCGGGCGACCGCCACGAGCAGCGGCACGACCGCACAGACGACGGTCAGCAGCACCCGCAGCCAGGGTGTCCGCACGCGCTGCGCCATGAGCAGGAAGCTCAACCACAGCGCCGTCGACGCCCCCACGTGGCCGCTGGGATAGCTCGAGGTGGCCGGCGCCGGGTCGAGCTGCTCGACCTCGGGGCGGTCTCGGCCGACGACCAGCGTGGCCAGCACGAACACCGAGGACTGGACCGTGATCGCGACGGCCGGCACCACGGCATACCACCACTGCCGGGTGCGCCACCAGATCAGCGCCACCGCGACGAGGCAGGTCGCGATGACGATCTCGGTATTGCCGATCCGCGACCACACCATGGTCACCGTGTCCCACACGGGACTGCGGGCGTCCTGGATGTCCTTGGACCACGCGTCCTCCCCCGGCAGGCCGCCCAGCGGACCCTCGATGAGCAGGCCGATCCCGACGACCGCGGCCCACAGGAGCACGGCTGGCATGAGGACGCGCAGCGCCGCGTCGCGCAGCGCCGACCCGACGCCGGGGTTGGTGGGGTCCAGGCGGTAGCGGTGGATCCAGGGGTTCATCAGACGGGCTCCTCATCGGGTGTGGCGGTGTCACGCGTCGCACGGTTCAGCGGTCCGAAGGCCGCCCAGCTGGTCAGCGCGATGCCACCGCCGACCAGGAACCCCCCGACTACGTCACTGGGATAGTGCACCCCGAGCAGCACCCGGTCGGCGCCGGTGACCAGGACGACCGCCAGTCCGGCAGCCAGGGCCACGACGCGCGCCGCGGTCGTCCGCAGCAGCGGCCAGACCAGCAGCAGCACGACGACGACGGCGCCGGTCGTGTTAGCCGCGTGACCGGACGGGAAGCTGTAGCCGGGTGCGTGGCTGACCGGGTCCTGGAGCAGTGGCCTGGCCCGCTGCACGACGACCTTGAGCAGGAGCTGCCCTCCCCACACCGTCATCAACGTGCCGAACGCCCAGAGCGAGCGGGTCGTCATGCCGTACCGGCGCCAGGTCCAGAGGCACAGGCCGGTGCAGGCCAGGTTGAGCCACAGCGGCTGGGTGATCGCCTGCCAGGTGAAGAGGGCGTCCCGGAGCCCGTCGTTGTCCCGCGCGAGTGCCGTTGCCGCGTCGAGCACCCGGTCGTCCAGCGTGAACACCGAGTCGGTCTGCTCACGCACGGCCAGCGCCAGCAACGTCACCGGTGTGGCGGCGACGACGGCCACCGCCAGGGCGCGGGCCAGCGCTCGCGGCCGGGAGGACACCATCTGAGCAGACTAGAACGCCACCGTCGCCATTGCTCCCTTAACGGGGGCGGGGCGCCCGCACAGCCGCCAGCCGTTAGAGTCGGCAGACCCCCTGGCGAAGCCCGAGCACGAAGGACGAGGATGACGACGCTGAGCGTGACGGACGGTTCACCGGCCAAGGTTTCTGCTGACGCTCTCGTGGTGAGCACCCGAGCCGTGGACGGGCAGGCGGTCCTCACCGAGGGCACTCCCCTGGACGCGGCCACGGTCGCCCACCTCAACCAGGCACTGGGTGCATTGGGCGCCGAAGGTGCGGCGGACGAGGTCGTCCGGCTGCACGCGGTGCCCGGTATGGCGGCGCCCCTGGTGCTCGCGGTCGGCACCGGCAGCGGCGGCGGCAGCGGTGCTGCGGCGACCGCCGAGCGGCTGCGGCGTGCTGCCGGGACCGGAGCCCGCCACCTGACCGGCCGCTCCCGTGCCGTCTTCGCCCTGGGCGGCGGCAGTGCGGCGGACGCCGCTGCGGTGGCCGAGGGCGCGCTCCTCGGCAGCTATGCGTTCCAGACCTTCCTCGGCGCGGGCAAGGCGGCGACCGCCAAGCCGGCCCTCGGCGAGGCCATCGTCCATGGCCCCAAGGCCCGGTCGAAGGAGGCCAAGGAGCTCACGGCCCGCGCCGAGGCGATGGCCTCGGCAGTCGGCTATGCCCGCGACCTGGTCAACACCCCGCCCAACGTGCTCTATCCGGAGTCGTTCGCCGCGTCGGTGACCAAGCACGCGGCCGGCACCGCGGTGCAGGTGGAGGTCTGGGACCAGGCCCGCCTGGAGAAGGAGGGCTGCGGCGGCATCGTCGGCGTCGGTCAGGGCTCCGGGCGCGGACCGCGCCTGGTGATCCTGCGCTACTCCCCCCGCAAGCCGCAGGCCCGGCTGGCCTACGTCGGCAAGGGGATCACCTTCGACTCCGGCGGCCTGTGCATCAAGCCCGGCGCGTCGATGGTCACGATGAAGTGCGACATGGCCGGAGCAGCCGCCGTCGCGGCCGCGATCCTGGCGCTGGCCGAGCTGGGTGCACCGGTGGAGGTCACCGGCTATCTCTGTCTGGCCGAGAACATGACCGGCGACCTGGCCCAGCGGCCGGGGGACATCGTCACGATGCGCGGGGGCAAGACCGTCGAGATCATCAACACCGACGCCGAGGGACGCCTGGTGATGGCCGACGGCCTGGCCCTGGGCTCGGAGTCCACCCCCGACGCGATCATCGACATCGCCACGCTGACCGGCGCCCAGGTCGTCGCGCTGGGTGAGCGCATCCTGGCCGTGATGTCCAACGACGACGCGCTGCGCCAGCGGGTGCACACCGCCGCCGACTCGGTCGGCGACCTGTCCTGGCCGATGCCGCTGCCGGAGGAGATCCGGGCGACCATCGACTCCCCCGTCGCCGACGTCAAGCACACGGGTGAGCGGGCGGCCGGCATGATGACCGCCGCCGTGTTCCTGCAGGAGTTCGTCGGCAAGGACGCCGCCGGCTCGCAGCTGCCGTGGGCGCACCTGGACATCGCCGGCCCGGCCTTCAACGAGAAGGCTCCCTGGGGCTACACCCCCAAGGGGGCCACCGGATCCGGGGTCCGCGCCCTCGTCGCGCTGGCCGAGAGCTACATCCACGCGTAGTCCGCCACGGAGCCAGAACGCCACGGACAATGTGGTGGAGTCTGCTCGCCGCGTCATGACAGGCTAGGGGCGTTCCGGCGTGCCCCTGCGGCTCGCCTCACGCCCGAGGTGGAGGTCACCATGAGCAAGCAGTCAGCTGCTGACGAGTCCAAGCCGGTGGGCGTCGACGAGGACGTCAAGGCCAAGTTCCGCGAGGCACTGGACCGCAAGGCCGCCCACGCGGGCAAGGACGTCTCGGACCACTCCGAGCACGGCAAGGTCGCCGGTGCCCGGCGGGCCAAGACCTCCGGGGCGCAGCAGATGTTCCGGCGTAAGTCCGGCGGCTGAGCTCAGCTCTTCTGGCGGCGGTTCCACTCGCGCATCCGCGAGGGGTAACCCGTCTGGTTCACGTCATAGACCGGCAGGCTGAGCTGGCGACCGATCTCGAAGCCAGCGCGCGGGCTGCCCACGGCGCGCCTGGTCCACTCGCCGTCGTGCGCGATGAGCACCACGGTGGTCGTGCTGACGTTAGTCGCCGGCTCGACGTAGGCCTCGACGCCACGACGGGTGCGCGCGAAGTCGCCGAGGTGGGCACGCACCGCGCCGAGGTCGACGTCCATCCCCGGACCGTCGGTGCGCACCGACCGTCCGTCGCGCACCGAGCCTGCCCCGCCGTTGCGGTCGCGACCACGCCTCCGGTTCCACCACGCCATGCAGGTGAGGGTAAACCCTCGTGGTGGGTGAACACCGGTGTTTGACAGGATGCCGGTATGCCGCCGCCGTCACCGTCGACCGACCGCACGTCATACGACCTCGTCATCCTGGGCGGCGGCAGCGGGGGCTACTCGTGCGCGCTGCGGGCCGCGCAGCTGGGCCTGAGCGTCGCCCTGGTCGAGCAGGACAAGCTGGGCGGCACCTGCCTGCACCGCGGCTGCATCCCGACCAAGGCGATGCTGCACTCGGCCGAGGTGGCCGACGCCGCGCGCGAGGGCGCCAAGTTCGGGGTGCAGACGACGCTGGAGTCGATCGACCTGGCGGGCGTGCACCGCTACAAGGACGGCGTCGTCGGGCGGCTGCACAAGGGCCTGCAGGGGCTGGTCACGTCGGCGGCCATCGACTACGTGGAGGGGCGTGGACGGCTCACCTCGCCGACCACCGTCAGCGTCGGCGAGCGCGAGCTGACCGGCCGGTATGTCGTGCTGGCGACCGGGTCCTACGCCCGCACGCTGCCCGGCCTGGAGATCGGCGGGCGGGTCATCACCAGCGACCAAGCGATGAGCCTGGCGGAGCTGCCGGGCCACGTCGTGGTGCTCGGTGGCGGAGTCATCGGCGTCGAGTTCGCCTCGATCTTCCGTTCCTTCGGCTGCGAGGTCACCGTCGTCGAGGCGCTCCCGCGGCTGGTCGCGGCGGAGGACGCTGCGGTCTCCACCGTCCTGGAGCGCGCCTTCCGCAAGCGCGGCATCAAGGCTCTGACCGGAGTCCGGTTCGCCGGCGCGCAGAGCTCCGACGACTCGGTCACCGTGCAGCTGGAGGGGGCCGACCCGATCGAGGCCGACCTGCTGCTGGTGGCCGTCGGGCGAGGCCCCAACACCGCTGACCTGGGCTATGAGGAGGCAGGTGTCAGCCTCGACCGCGGTTTCGTCACCACCGACGAGCGGCTGCGCACGTCCGCGCCCACGGTGTATGCCGTCGGCGACATCGTGCCGGGGCTGCAGCTGGCGCACCGCGGCTTCGCCCAAGGCATCTTCGTCGCCGAGGAGATCGCCGGGCTGCACCCGGTGCCGATCGACGAGACCGGCATCCCGCGGGTGACCTACTGCGACCCGGAGATCGCCTCCGTCGGGCTGTCCGAGGAGCAGGCCCGGGAGCGGTATGGGGACGTGGGCACCTACGAGTACAACCTCGGTGGCAACGGCAAGTCCCAGATCCTGGGGACCTCGGGCTTCGTCAAGCTGGTCAGGGCGCCGGACGGGCCGGTCGTCGGGGTGCACATGATCGGCGCCCGGATGGGCGAGCAGGTCGGCGAGGCCCAGCTGATCTATGGCTGGGAAGCCCTGCCCGAGGACGTCGCAGGCCTGGTGCACGCCCACCCCACCCAGAACGAGGCCCTCGGTGAGGCCCATCTCGCCCTGGCCGGCAAGCCCCTGCACTCGCACGCATGACCGCACGACGGGCCGTGAAACCGGGTGACCTGACCTCAACCCAGCGCTGCCCCTAGACTGCCAGAACCCCCAACGAGGAGACGTCGAGAATGTCTGAGCGCGTGACCATGCCGGCCCTGGGTGAGTCCGTCACCGAAGGCACTGTGACCCGTTGGCTGAAGGCCGTGGGTGACCGCATCGAGGTGGACGAGCCCCTGCTGGAGGTCTCCACGGACAAGGTGGACACCGAGATCCCCTCGCCGATCGCCGGCACGCTGCAGGAGATCCTGGCGCAGGAGGACGAGACCGTCGAGGTCGGTGCGGCCTTGGCCGTGATCGGCGACGGCGAGGCCGCCGAGGGAGAGTCCGCCGGCGGCGACCAGGCGGGCGCTGAGCAAGCCCCCGCCGAGGAGTCGGCCCAGGAGGCACCGCAGGCCGCGGCTCCACAGGAGTCCGCTGCCCCGCAGCCCGCCGCGGAGGAAGCCCCTCAGGCGCCCGCGGAGGAAGCTCCCCAGGAGCAGGCGTCCAGCCAGTCCTCCAGCTCGGGCGACGCCGGTGGCTCGGGCGACGCCGGTGGCTCGGGCGACTCCGGTGGACAGACCATCACGATGCCCGCGCTGGGCGAGTCGGTGACCGAGGGAACAGTGACCCGCTGGCTCAAGGCCGTCGGTGACACGGTCGCGGTCGACGAGCCGCTGCTCGAAGTCTCGACCGACAAGGTTGACACCGAGATCCCCTCCCCCGTGGCCGGAGTGCTGACCTCGATCCTGGTGGACGAGGACGAGACCGTCGAGGTCGGCGGCAAGCTCGCCGTGATCGGTGGCGACTCCGGCGGTGCGGCACCCGCGCAGCAGGAGCAGGCGCCTGTACAGAAGGCGCCGGAGCGACGGCACCGGCGCAGGCACCGGCACCCGCCGCCAAGGACTCGGCCAGTGAAGCGGACGCTCAGGCTGCGCCGAAGCAGGGCTCTGGCGAGGCGGACCTGGCTGACGAGCAGGACACGCAGGAGGCCGCCGCACAGGAGTCGGAGAAGAAGTCCGAGAAGCCCGAGCAGGCGCAGGGCCAGGACGTGCCGCCTCCAGGCGACGCGGTGGGTCTGGGATCTGAGGATGCCGCGCAGAAGGATGGCGGGAACGACGTCAGCGCCTACGTGACGCCTCTGGTCCGCAAGCTGGCCGCGCAGCATGGTGTCGACCTGTCGGCCCTGGCCGGCACGGGTGTCGGCGGACGGATCCGCAAGCAGGACGTCCTCGATGCGGCCCGCAAGGCCGAGGAGGAGGCCAAGGCGCAAGCGGCCGCTCCTGCCCCGGCGGCTCCCGCAGCCGCTCCCGCAGAGGCACCGGCCGCTGGCGCAGCCAGTGCGACGCCGGCGGCTGCGGCCGGCGGCGCCGGTGCCGGGAGTGCACCGAGCGGGTCGACGGGCAGCTCACCGGACGGTGCGTCGGCCAAGCGCGGCACCACCGAGAAGATGTCCCGCCTGCGCAAGGTCATCGCCACCCGGATGGTGGAGTCGCTGCAGGTCAGCGCTCAGCTCACCACAGTCGTGGAGGTCGATGTCACCAAGGTGGCGCGGCTGCGCGCCAAGGCCAAGGGCGACTTCGAGAAGCGCGAGGGCACCAAGCTGTCCTTCATGCCGTTCTTCGCCCTGGCGGCGACGGAGGCACTGAAATCACACCCGAACGTGAACTCCAGCGTCGAGGGCGACCAGGTCGTCTACCACGCCCAGGAGAACCTGGGCATCGCGGTCGACACCCCCAAGGGCCTGATCGTCCCGGTGATCAAGGACGCCGGTGACCTCAACATCGCCGGTCTGGCCCGCAAGATCGCGGACCTGGCGGAGCGGACCCGGACCAACAAGATCTCCCCCGACGAGCTGGGCGGCGGCACCTTCACGCTGACCAACACCGGCAGCCGAGGGGCGCTCTTCGACACCCCGATCATCAACCAGCCCCAGGTCGCGATCCTGGGCACCGGCGCGGTGGTCAAGCGCCCGGTGGTGGTCACCGATGAGGACGGTGGCGAGACGATCGCGATCCGGTCGATGGTCTTCCTGGCGCTGACCTACGACCACCGCATCGTCGACGGCGCTGACGCGGCCCGCTTCCTGGGCAGCATCAAGGCACGCCTCGAGGAAGGGTCGTTCGAGGTCTGAGCGAGTCCGACCGCCCTACCGACACGACGACGGGACAAGGATGTCCACACCGCACGGCGGCACGCGCACGGTCGCGATCACCGGCGTCAGCAGCCTGACCGGCTCGGCGCTGTCGGAGGCGCTCCGGGCGCGCGGCGACCACGTGGTCCACCTGGTCCGGAGGGCCTCGGACGCGAACCCCCCTGGCGGTGTCCGTGAGGTCAGCTGGGACCCGCGCGAAGGGACGCTGGATGTCGGCGAGCTTGACGGCGTCGACGCGGTCGTGCACCTGTCAGCGGCGAACTTCGTCGACAAGCGGTGGAGCGAGGACTACAAGAAGACGCTCATCGACAGTCGGGTCGACGGCACCCGGCTGATCTCCTCGGTCGTGGCGTCGATATCACCGCGACCCCGGCTGCTCTCGCGCTCGGCCGTCGCGATCTATGGCGACCGTGGCCAGGATGTGCTCACCGAGGAGAGCCGACCCGGCACAGGGTTCGCGGCCGACCTGTGCACCGACTGGGAGGGCGCCACCTGGCAGGCCGAACGGGCCGGTGCTCCGGTGGCCCACCTGCGGTTCGGCATCGTGCTCTCCCACGAGGGCGGGGCGATGGCCAAGGTGCTGCCGCTGGCCAGGGCCGGCATGGGCGGTCCCCTGGGGTCGGGTCGGCAGTTCTGGTCGTGGATCACCCTGCCCGACCACGTGGAGGCGATGCTGCACCTGCTGGACCGCCCCGACATCACCGGTCCGGTGAACCTGGTTAGCCCCGACCCGCGGCACCAGGGCGAGGTGATGAAGGCGCTCGGCGACCGGCTCAACCGTCCCTCAGTGCTTCCCGCCCCGACGATCGCGCTGCGGCTCGCGTTGGGCGAGATGGCCTCGGAGATCGTCGGCAGCCGGCGCGTGCTGCCCACGGTGCTGCAGGAGAGCGGCTTCGAGTTCGCCCACCCCGACCTGGAGTCGGCCATGGCCTGGCTGGCGGAGCGCGACTGAGCGCTGGCGATGTTCACGACCACGCCTGGATCCGCCAGCCTGCCGGCGTGTGCACCAGCTCGACCGTGACGGTGTCCCGCCGAGGGGCTGCTGTGTCTGACGGCGGAGACACGGTGTAGGAAGACCGGCTGATCGTTGCCTCCAGCAGCACCGTCTCCTCGCCGTCGAGAGCCGCGTCTGGTGCCGGGGCATCACCGTTGTCGATCACCCTCGCGTGGTCCACCTGGTAGGCCAGGCCGCGGTAGCGGACGCCGAGGCCAGCCGCAGACTCCAGCTGGCGGCGGTCACTCACGTCGGCGGGCGATCCTGGCGCGTGGGCCGCGGCCAGGTCTCCTGGGTCACCCGAGGTCCAAGCTGCCGCCCGGGCATCGACCAGATGCTGGAGGACGGCGACAGGGTCGGTGAGTGGATCCTCAGTCGCGTCCGGGTAGGTGCGTGGAGCCTCGGTCGGGACCGGGTCGGTGGACGGCGGGGCTGACGGCACGCCGGGCGGCAGAGTGGACGGCGCGGCTGACGGCGCGGCAGGCGGCACGCCGGGCGGGGTGGACGGCACGCCGTCGGTGCGGACCTCCGTGTTGACTGCCGACGAATCCGCCGCAAACCACCCCGCGGCCTGCTGGAGCAGTGGCGGCCCGAGTGTCACCGCCAGACCCAACAGCACGCCGGCGACCGCCGCCGTGGCGGCAACCCGCTGACGGGACCTGCCGCCGCCGGACGTCTCGCGGTGCTGAGCGGAGCGTCGCCGGGCCAGCGGGTGCAGCCCCCGGCGCAGCCCGTCTGCCGCGACACCGTCTGCGCCTCGGACACCACGTCGCTGCCCTGTGCCGGCGCCGCCTGCCAGCGCGGCCAGCTCCTCCGCCCGGGCGTCCGCGCGCAGCCGCTGGGTCAGCCCCAGGGCGGGGTCGGCGTCGGGAGCCAGCTCCACCGGCTGTGGCTTGGCCACACCGAACAGGGTCACCGCCACCTGCTCGATCTCGGGCCGGTCGTCCGGCTCCGGCTCCAGACAGCCCTGCACGAGCTCACGCAGTCGCTCAGGCAGCTCTGGGGCCACCTCCTCCAGGGTGCGGCGGGTGCCGACCCAGCCGGGCACCTCGCCGACCAGGCACAGCCAGGCCAGGGCGCCGAGGGCATAGACATCGGACTCCGGCGTGGCCGGCAGCCCCTCGAGCAGCTCTGGCGCCACCATGCCGTCGGTGCCGTGGGTCACGGCCGCTCGGTCGCCGACGACCCGGCAGAGCCCGAGGTCGGCGAGCATCGGCATGCCGTCGGACAGGAAGAGCACGTTGCCCGCCGACACGTCGCCGTGGATGACGCCCACCCGGTGCAGGTCCGACAGCGCACCCGCCAGCGGTGCCAGCACGGTGACCAGCTCCCCGACGGTGAGGTGCCCTCGGGCGGCCAGCACTTGGGCCAGCGACCCGCCGGCCGCCAGCTGCACCGCCAGCGCGACCGCGGCGGGGCGACCGTCAGGGCCGGGCAAGGACAGCACGTCATACAGATGCAGGACGTGCGGGTGGTGCACCCGCGCCAGCACCGACGCCTCACGCAGGGTCGCCGACATGGCACCGGACTGCACCGGCACGACCTTGACCGCGACCAGCAGGTCGTCGGCCAGCCGCCGAGCACGCCAGACCTGGGCACTGCCGCCGGATCCCAGCGGCGCGAGCACGTCATACCCGGGAACCTGCGGCGGATCGTGGGTCATGGCGGCAGCATGCCGCAGGCCTCGGAGCTCCCGCAGAAGTTGTCCACAGGCGGGCTACAGTGCTGCGATGCGCATCGAGGTGCTCGGGCTGGCCCCCGACCTGGTCGACTACCAGCAGGCGTGGGCGCACCAGCGCGAGGTGCACGCGCAGGTCGTGTCCGGCGAGCTGCCCGACACGGTCCTGCTGCTGGAACACGCTGCGGTCTACACCGCCGGCAAGCGGACCGAGGCGCATGAGCGCCCGAACGACGGCACCCCGGTGATCGACGTCGACCGCGGCGGCAAGATCACCTGGCACGGGCCAGGTCAGCTGGTCGGCTACCCGATCGTCCGCCTGCCCTCGCCGGTCGACGTCGTGGCGCATGTGCGCCGGCTCGAGCAGCTGATGATCGACGTCTGCGCCGACCTGGGGCTGGCCGTGACCCGCGTGGACGGCCGCAGCGGCGCCTGGGTGGTCGCGGACCACCGCGGCCCGGACCGCAAGGTCGGCGCCATCGGCGTGCGGGTCAGCCAGGACGTGACGATGCACGGCTTCGCCCTCAACGCCGACTGTGACCTGTCCTGGGCTGCGCCGATCATCCCGTGCGGGATCCCCGACGCGGGCGTGACCTCGATCTCGGCCGAGCTGGGTCGCCGCGTCGGCGTGGCCGAGCTGCTGCCGCTGGTGCAGGCCCGCGTGTCGCACGTGTCCACCGTCGTGGCCGCCTCGCCCGTGAGGTAGGAATAGGCGGGGCCGACCGTGACCGATGAGCGCCCTGACTGTTGACCGACAGGGGATCTGACTGTGCCGCCCACGACCGACGCAGGCCTGGCCATCGCCACCAGAGGCCTGCGCAAGTCCTTTCGCACCGTGCGGGGCTCACGCCTCGCGGTGCACGGACTCGACCTCGACGTTCCCGCCGGGGGTGTGCACGGGTTTCTCGGCCCCAACGGGTCGGGGAAGACCACGACCATCCGGATGCTGCTCGGCCTGATCCACGCCGATGCCGGCACGATGCACATCTTCGGCCAGCCGGTGCCTCAACGCCTGCCTCAGGTCATCGGCCGGGTCGGGGCGATCGTCGAGTCGCCGAAGTTCTACCCGACGTTCAGCGGGCGCCTCAACCTCAGCCTGCTCGCGGACGCGATCGGCGCGGACCAGGCCCTGGTCGGCAAGGTGCTGGCCGACGTCGGGCTGGGCGACCGCAAGGGCGACCCGTTCCGCGCCTACAGCCTGGGGATGAAGCAGCGCCTGGCCATCGCGGCGACCCTCCTGAAGACCCCCGACCTGCTGATCTTCGACGAGCCCACCAACGGTCTGGACCCCGCTGGCATCCACGAGGTGCGCGAGACGATGCGCCGCCTCGGCAGCGAGGGCCGAACCGTCCTGGTCAGCAGCCACATGCTGTCGGAGGTCGAGCAGGTGGCCGACACCGTCTCGATCATCGGCCGCGGCCGGGTGCTGGCCCAGGGTCGGGTGTCCGAGCTGATCAGCCAGCACGACGCCGCGGTCGTCGAGGTCGACGTGGACGACCCCCAGACGGCGGCGGAGGTGCTCCGCCGGGCCGGTATGACGGTCGTGCCCGAGGGCGGCACCCTGCGGGTCACCGGTGCCGAGCGGCCCTCGCAGGTGAGCCGGGTGCTCGCCTCGGCAGGCCTGTTCGTCGACCGGCTGGTCACCAGCAGGCGGGACCTGGAGTCGGTCTTCCTCGAGCTCACCTCCGGCGAGGGACTTCCCCCCGCGTCGACGCAGGAGGAGGGGTCATGAGGTTGCTGCGCGTCGAGCTGCGCCGGATGGTGGCCCGCCGGCTCGTGCAGGTGATGACCTTGCTGGCGGTGCTGATCGCCGGCCTGGCGCTGTGGGGCACCTCCGAGCAGATCTCCAACCTCGACCAGACCACGGCCGAGGCGCAGCGGTGGTATGAGGAGAGCCTGGGTTACTGGCAGCAGAGCCAGGAGCCGGAGGTGCTCGAGCGTTGCCTGTCCGACCAGGACCGCGAGCGCGAAGTGTCCGGCGACCCGACGTTGGACTTCGGCTGCCAGCAGCCCGAGCCCAGGCTGGAAGACTTCCTGGTCGCCCCCCAGACGATGGTCGAGGTCTACCGCGAGCTGTTCAACCAGCTGGCGCTGCCGCTGCTGTTCCTGTCCCTGGTGATGGGCTCGACCGCCGCCGCCGCCGAGTTCACCCATCGGACCATCGGCACCTGGCTGACCTTCGAGCCGCGACGCGACCGGGTGTATGCCGCCAAGCTGGGGGCCGGCGCACTGGCCGCGCTGCCGGTCGCCGGGCTGGGCGTCGCCCTGCTGGCCCTCGGGGTCGCGGCGATCTTCCGGGTCAACGGGATCGACGACCAGCTGACCGGAGCGCACTGGGGCGAGCTCACCTGGCAGGCCGCCCGCATCGTGGGTCTGGCCTCCGTGATGGGCGCTGTCGGGGTGGCTGCCGGCATGCTGCTCAAGCACACCGGGGCAGTGCTCGGCGTGAGCCTGGGCTACGCCTTCGTCGTGGAGGGACTGCTGGGCTCCAGCCCCTGGGGGCAGGGGCTGCGCCACTGGTTCCTCACCAACGCGATCCAGGCCTGGGTCAACGGTGGCTACACCCTCGTCGACTACGTCTGCACCAACCCGGAGACCGGTGACTGCCGTGAGGTCACCACGCTGATCTCACAGGGTCACGGTGCCCTGGTCATCGGCATCGTGGCCCTGGGCGTGACCGCGCTGTCCTGGTGGGTGTTCCGGCGCCGGGACATCGACTGAGGCGGGCCGCCGGGACGGTGCCGCTGGCGAGAGCGTCGGCGCCCTGGCTTAGGCTGGAGGGCGCCTACCGAACGGAGCTCCATGACCATCGCACCTGAGGGCCGCCGCATGCTGCGTGTCGAGGCCCGCAACAGCCAGACCCCGATCGAGCGCAAGCCGTCGTGGATCCGGACCACCGCCACGATGGGGCCGGAGTACTCCGCTCTGCACTCGCTGGTCAAGTCCGAGGGCTTGCACACGGTGTGCCAGGAGGCCGGCTGCCCCAACATCTTCGAGTGCTGGGAGGACCGCGAGGCGACCTTCCTCATCGGCGGTGAGCAGTGCACGCGGCGTTGCGACTTCTGTCAGATCGACACCGGCCGGCCGGCCGACCTCGACCGCGACGAGCCGCGCCGGGTCGCGGAGTCGGTCCAGCAGATGGGGTTGCGCTACGCCACGATCACCGGTGTCGCCCGCGACGACCTGGCCGACGGTGGTGCCTGGCTCTATGCCGAGACGATCCGTCAGGTGCACGCGGTCAACCCCGGCACCGGCGTGGAGATCCTGATCCCCGACTTCAACGGCGTCCCGGAGCTGGTGGGGCAGGTCATCGAGGCCGCCCCGGAGGTGTTCGCGCACAACGTCGAGACGGTCCCCCGCATCTTCAAGCGGATCCGTCCCGCGTTCCGCTATGACCGCTCGCTGGCCGTCATCACGATGGGCCGCGACGCCGGGCTGGTGACCAAGTCCAACCTCATCCTCGGCATGGGCGAGGAGGACCACGAGATCGAGCAGGCGCTGCACGACCTGCACGACGCGGGCACGGACCTGCTGACGATCACGCAGTACCTGCGACCGTCCCCGCGCCACCACCCGGTCGACCGCTGGGTCAAGCCGGAGGAGTTCGTGCACTGGTCCGACCTCGCTGAGCAGATCGGCTACCAGGGCGTGATGGCCGGGCCTCTGGTGCGCTCGTCCTACCGCGCGGGGCGCCTGTGGGCCCAGGCGATGACCCGCACTGGCCGCGCCATACCGCCCCAGCTGCAGCACCTGGCGACCAAGGCGGAGTCGCCGGCCCGCCAGGAGGCTGCCTCGCTGCTGGCCAAGGCCGCCGCGCGCGAGGGCGGGCACGACACCGCCACCGGCCCGGCCTTCGCCGGGCTGTCGCTGCTTCCCGACGTATCCTGACGCTCATGTCCAGCACCACCACGCCTGCCGAGGGCAAGCCCCGCCGCCGTTTCGGCCTCCGCCGCAAGCCCAAGGACCCGAGCAAGCCCTCGCGGACCGCCCAGTTCCGGCAGGTCTTCGCGATGACCCGCAAGCACGACCCTGCCTCCGTATGGTGGATGGCGCTCGCGTTCCTGGTCATCGTGGGCCTCGGCGTGCTGGTGGGGTCGCTGCTGAGCCTGCCGCTCTACTACACGCTGATCCTGTCGATCCCGCTGGGGCTGATCGCGGCGATGGCCGTGCTGGCGCGCAAGGCCGAGCGCGCCGCGTTCTCCTCGATCGAGGGGCAGCCGGGAGCTGCCGGGGCGGTCCTGGGGTCACTGCGCCGCGGCTGGTACTACGACCAGGAGCCGGTCGCTGCCGAGGCCGGTGGCAAGGTCCGCGGCATGCGTGACCTCAACAACGCCGCGATGATCTTCCGGGCGGTGGGCCGCCCGGGCGTGGTGCTGATCAGCGACGGGCCGCGCGGTGCTGCGCAGCGACTGTCCCTCTCGGAGAAGCGCAAGGTCTCCCGGGTCGTCGGGCCGCAGATCCCCGTGCACGTGGTGCGGGTCGGCAACGGCGAGGGCGAGGTGCCGCTGTCGCGGATCACCAAGACGATGAACGGCTATGACAA
This sequence comes from uncultured Actinomycetota bacterium, assembly GCA_963781115.1. GTDB lineage: Bacteria > Actinomycetota > Actinomycetes > Actinomycetales > Dermatophilaceae > Ornithinicoccus. The sequence continues at coordinate 693,853 of CAWADV010000002.1, read as the reverse complement.
GAAGATCACCAAGGCCGAGGCCGTGGCCGTGCACCAGCGGCTGAAGGCGCTCGGTGGACCCAAGGCGCCGATCCCCCCGGGCATGGACCCCCGCAAGGCGCGGATGGACCGCCGCTCGATGCGGGGCCGCTGACGCGTCGCGATGTCGCCGGCGACGGATACCCCGGCGTCCGGCCGCCTCGCCCGATACCCCGGCGTCCGGCCGTTTCGTCCGGCACTGACCGCGCCCTGACGCCGCCAATGCCGGACGCCGACGCCGGACACGAGTCAGCTCCAGCCCCGTGAGCGCAGGGCACGCTCGACCTGGTCCAAGAATGGCGCCGGGTCGGTCACCAGCCCGAGCACCGGCACCTGCAGGCTGATGTCCTGGCGCAGCGCACGGCTGTTGTGCCGCAGCGCGTCAACCACAGGAGCCAGGCCGCGGTAGTGCTGTGCCCCGTTGAGCTCGGCGTGCACGCCGTATCTGCGCCAATAGGCGTCCAGGTAGGCGGGTGACCCGGCCAGGTCCACCAGCACCTGACGGTCGGGCTCTGGGAGCCCACGCGCGCGGCACAGGCGCGCGAAGTCGAACTCTCCCAACGCTCGCACTCCACCGCAGATGAGCGGCAACGCCTCATCGAGCAGCCGACGCCGCGTCGGGTGCTCCCACTGCTGCCAACGATGCAGCAGATCGCCGGCGGTGACGAGCCGCTGCTGGACGGCCATGGTGAGCACGGTGACCGCTGCCCGATCACTGGCTGCCCACTGCGCGGCGCGGATGGCCGCCACCGACGGCACCGTCGCCGGTACGCCACTGCGCGTGGTCGGCCCCACCCAGCGCAGCTCGTGGCAGCGGACACCTCGGACACGCCGAGTCCGGGTGCCCTTCGGCACCGACACGTGGTGCAGGCTCTCGGACCAGGAAGTGAGGCCGTGAGCGAGCAAGGCTGTGGCCCCGTCGAGGACGGCGCCGGAGCCGGACTCCCACACGGCATACCACTGAAACGCCAACGGGCTCAGGTGCTCACCCGTCAGTGAGATGGTCGTGCGCCCCCACCTGTGCCACCGCCCTGCGTCGAGCTCGGCCCGCAGCTGTGACCAGGTGATCCCGTGCTGTCGCAGATGGGAGCGTAGGACGACGCCGTCGTAGGTCGTGCCGAAAGCGGCCAGAACAGCGGCCCGGCGCGCCGCGGCCGTGCTCGACGGGGTAGTCGGCGACGTGATCCCCGGGGCGACCGGCGGGGCGACCGGCGACGTGATCGTCGGGGTGACCGGCGACTGGGCGGCCTGTGACATGGCGTCCATCGTGCCGTTGTCGACCGAGTCGAATGGTCCGTGGGAAGCGGCTTGTGGACAACACCGAGGCCCCGCGAGTGTCTGGCACCTTTGACCTGCACCGACAGCGCCCCAACGCGGTCGCCGCCGGACGGTGCTGCCAGACACAGCCGCCGCAGGCCCCGGTGACCTCAGCGAGTGCGGACGATCACGGTGCCGGCCGCCTTGTCGTGAAACCCACGGCTGTCGCTGTCAGGGATCAGCGCCGGCACGAACAGGCACAGCAGCACGGTGCGGACCAGCCCGGCCATCAAGCCGGGTGGTGCCTGCGGACCCCCCGGCGTCGAGCGCATCACCTGCAGGCCCAGCAACCGGTGGCCGACCGTGGTGCCCAGCGTGGACACCAGGAGCAGGTTCTCGACAGCGAACAGCCCGAGCGGCACCAGCCCCGCGGCCCCGCCCGCGCCCCACGGGACGTCGAACACGCCATACGCAATGAGCAGGCAGAGGATCCAGTCGACGAACACCGCGACCAGCCTGCGCGGGAAGGACGCGACCGAGCCCGGACCCTCCGCAGGAAGCCCGAGACGCTGTCCCGGATAGGCTGCTGAGGCGTCCACATCCAGCAGCCTAAGGTCACGAAACACGGTCGAAACACTTGGGTCACCACAGCGAAATGCCCTGCCCATACGGTCGCTAGCGACGCGGCTCACCGCCGACACCATCCCCTTGGAGGACAGATGTTCAACAGCGCAGAGGAGGTTCTCGCCTTCATCAAGGACGAGGACGTCAAGTTCGTCGACATCAGGTTCTGCGACCTGCCCGGAGTGATGCAGCACTTCAACGTGCCCGCCGCCTCCTTCGATGCGGACGCGTTCGCGGCTGGGCAGATGTTCGACGGCTCCTCGATTCGCGGCTTCCAGGCGATCCACGAGTCGGACATGAAGCTGATCCCGGACCCGCGCTCGGCGTTCCTCGACCCGTTCCGGACCAACAAGACGCTGGTGATGAACTTCTCCATCGTCGACCCGTTCACCGACGAGCCGTACGCCCGCGACCCGCGCCAGATCGCGACCCGCGCCGAGGAGCACCTGCGGTCGACCGGCATCGCCGACACCGCCTACTTCGGTGCCGAGGCCGAGTTCTACGTCTTCGACGACGTGCGCTTCGAGACCAAGTCCAGCGGCGGCTACTACTTCATCGACTCCGTCGAGGCGGCCTGGAACACCGGGCGCGCGGAGGAGGGCGGCAACCGCGGCTACAAGCCGCGCTACAAGGGCGGCTACTTCCCAGTGCCGCCGGTCGACCACTTCGCCGACATCCGCGACCAGATCGTGCTCAACCTCACCGACGTCGGCCTGGACGTCGAGCGGGCGCACCACGAGGTCGGCACCGCCGGTCAGCAGGAGATCAACTACCGCTTCAACACCCTGCTCCAGTCCGGCGACGACATGATGAAGTTCAAGTACGTCGTCAAGAACACCGCCTGGCACGCCGGCAAGACGGCGACGTTCATGCCCAAGCCGGTCTTCGGCGACAACGGCTCGGGGATGCACACGCACCAGTCGTTGTGGAAGGACGGCGAGCCGCTGTTCTACGACGAGTCCGGGTATGGCGGTCTGTCCGACCTCGCGCGCTGGTATATCGGTGGCCTGCTCAAGCACGCTCCCTCGCTGCTGGCCTTCACCAACCCGACGATGAACTCCTACCACCGCCTGGTGCCGGGGTTCGAGGCTCCCGTCAACCTGGTCTACTCGGCCCGCAACCGGTCAGCCTGTGTCCGGATCCCGATCACCGGGACCTCCCCGAAGGCCAAGCGCGTGGAGTTCCGCGTGCCGGACCCGTCGGCCAACCCCTACCTGTCCTTCGCGGCCCAGCTGATGGCCGGCCTGGACGGCATCAAGAACCGGATCGAGCCGCCGGACCCGGTCGACAAGGACCTCTACGAGCTGCCCCCGGCCGAGCTGGAAAACATTGGCCAGGTGCCGGACTCGCTGCCCAAGGTGCTCGACTCCCTGGAGGCCGACCACGCCTTCCTCGTCGAGGGCGACGTCTTCACCGAGGACCTGATCCAGGCCTGGGTCGACTACAAGCGCACGAACGAGGTCGACCCGATCCGGCTGCGGCCGCACCCGCACGAGTTCGAGCTCTACTACGACCTCTGATCGGTGAGGCGAGGCCCCGGCGCCGACAGGCGACCGGGGCCTCGTCGCGTCTGCTTGCCATGCCTGCCCCACAGCTCGCCCTCAACCCTTATCGATGACCCCTGTGTGACACTCTTGGCGACCACTGAGCACTCAGCAATGGACCGGTTGATGCCAGGCAGAGGAGGGTGAGGCCATGGACCGCATCGACTGGGGACGCCTTGTCGCGGTGCCGTTCTTCGCCGGGCTCGTCACCCTCAACGTCATCGGCCTGATCAACGCTGCCGACGACCGGTCTCCTCTCGCGACCGCCGCGGTGGTCCTCACCCTCACCTTCTACGGCGTGCTCATCGTGCAGTACCTCCGGCGCGGCCCCGCGTCGGCAACGGACCGGCGTCCTCTCGTGTGGCTCGTGGCGCTCTGCGCCACGCTGGCCCCGTTCGCCATCCCGTTGACGGCACATGGCAGCCCCTCGCCGCTGGCTCTGTATGCCGGCACAGCACTGTCGGTGGTCGGGCTCGGCGGGGCCCTCTGGTCCCTCATGTCGCTCGGTCGAAACATCAGCATGTTGCCGCAGAGCCGGGGCCTGGCGCAGGGCGGGCCTTACCGCTTCTTCCGGCACCCGCTGTATGTCTTCGAGGTCGTGTCAGCAGCGGGACTCAGCCTGGTCGTCGGTGGCTGGGCTCCGTGGCTGATCTGGGCCATCGGCGTGGCGTTGCTGGTCACCCGTGCGCGATGGGAAGAGGGGCTGCTCGCCGAGCAACTGGAGGGGTACGCCGACTATCGCAACCGCACGCGCGGGGTGCCATCGCGCGCACCGCGGCGAGGACACTAGCGGCGTTCGCCGGGTCAGTGGTCAGACGTTTCGCTCGCATAACATTGGCCCCGGCGCTCCCACTGGCACCGCGACCGGACAGCATTCACAGTGGTGGGGTATCTCTGTCACAATCAGCAGCATGGCCAGACACCGTGATGATGCTGCCGCCGCCGGGGGGCGCGCGGGCACCATCGCCCTCATCGTTGCAGCAGTACTCGTGCTCGGTCTCGTGGCCTTTGTGCTGCGCGGCGCCTTGGGCGGCGAAGATCCTCAGGCGTCCACGTCTCCGGTGACCACCAGCCAGTCCGCGACGACGTCGGCCGCCACGACGACCTCAGCGGCCACGACGACGGCGGAGACCAGCAGCGAGACGTCGGAGGAGACGACCAGCGAGACCACCACGAGCTCCTCGTCGACGACCACCGAGGTGGCTGGTCCCCCGGCCGAGCTCGAAGCGTGCGTCGCCGAGGTCAGCGCCGGGGAGGATCTGGCGGGGGCGGTCGCGAACTCCGCCGACCACTGGCGCGCCCACTACGGCGCCTCCGAGTCCCTGCACGAGGGTGACATCACGCTGGCCAAGGCCAAGCAGATCTGGGCCGACTCGCGCGCGGAGGGCCCCGGGGACGTCGAGGCGTATGACGCGGCCAAGGCTGCCTACGACGGAGCCGCGGGCGGCTGCGCGGACCTCGAGGGGGCGACGGTTCCGGCCGACTTCGAGGCTGCCGCCACCGACTGCCAGGAGCGCGCCACGGCGGTGGCCGGGATCGCTGAGGCGGGTGCCGGCGTCAACGGCGACTGGGCCGCCCACCTGGAGATGATGGCCGCCAAGGAGGAGACCGACCCGGAGGCCTACCTGGAGGAGTGGCTGCACGACGTCGACACGGCGCCGAGCAACATGAGCCCGCTCCGGGAGGCACAGTCGGCGTTGCGCTCGGCGCCGGCGTGCTCCCTCGACGGCTGAGCGGGAGCGACCGAAGCGCTCTCCGTCGTTGCACTGACGCGCTTCTCGCCGGTGCACGACCTCTCGCCGGTGCAGAGTCCCTCGAGGAGGAGGGGTCAGCGGGCGCCTAGCTGGTCGAGCACGAAGGCGATCTCGAACGCCGACTCGCGCCAGGCGTCATACCGGCCGGTCTTGCCTCCGTGTCCGGCGACCATCTCGGTCTTGAGCAGGATCGGCCGCGTGAGCGGGTCGCTGGTCACCGTCTCGCGCAGCCGGGCCACCCACTTGGCCGGCTCGACGTAGTAGACGCGGGTGTCGTTCAGCCCGGTGGTGACCAGGATGGCGGGGTAGTCGACCGCGCGGATGTTCTCGTAGGGCGTGTAGCCGCGCATCATCGTGTAGATCTGCTCGGACTCCAGCGGGTTGCCCCACTCCTCCCACTCCCCCACGGTCAGCGGCAGGCTCGGGTCGAGCACGGTGGTCAGCGCGTCGACGAACGGCACGCCGGCGTGCACGACGCGGAACTGCTCCGGAGCCAGGTTGAGCACCGCGCCCATCAGCAGGCCGCCGGCCGACCGTCCCTCCGCGGCCAAGCGGTCGGGTGCGACCCAGCCGGAGTCCACGAGGTGTCGCGCGGCGTCGACGAAGTCGGTGAACGTGTGCTCCTTGTGCTCCATTCGCCCGTCCTCATACCACCCGCGGCCCATCTCGCCGCCACCGCGGACGTGCGCCACGGCATACACGACGCCGCGGTCCAGGTAGGACAGCCGGAGCACCGAGAACCACGGGTCGATGGAGATCTCGTAGGAGCCATAGCCGTAGAGCAGCCCGGGCGCGGTGCCGTCGGGCTGCACGTCCTTGCGGGCCACCAGCGAGATCGGCACCTGCGTGCCGTCCTGCGCGGTCGCCCACAACCGGTGCTGCACGTAGTCGGCGGGGTCGTAGTCCCCGAGGACCGGCTGCCGCTTGAGCAGGGTCAGCTCGCCGGTGCCGAGGTCGAGGTCGTAGACGGACTTCGGCGTCACCAGCGACTCGATGACCACCTGCACGGTGTCGGTGTCGTATGACGGGTTGGCGCCGAGGTCGATCGCCCACAGCGTCTCCTGCACCGGCACCTCGAAGCCCGGCTGGGTCGGGTCGTCCACGGGCAGCACCAGCACCTGGGTCAGGCCCTCGCGGCGCAGCGACACCGCCAGGTGGCTTGCGAACGCGTCGACTCCCCCGATCCGGACGTCGTCCCGCGCGGGCAGCACGGTCTGCCAGTCCTGCGCCGAGGTGCTGTCCAGCGGCGCGCGCGCCAGCTCGCCCTCCCGGTGGCTGCGGTTGTGCACGATCCACAGCGTGTCGCCGGCGGGTTCGACGTCGTACTCCACGCCCTCCTCGCGAGCGGCGACGACCCGGAACTCACCCAGCGGCTGGTCGGCCGGCAGCAGCCGGAACTCGGTCGTGTTCTTGCTGCCCACGCCGATGACCAGGTGCGCCTTGTCGCGGGACAGGTCCAGCCCCATCCAGAACCGCTCGTCGTCCTCCTGGAAGACCAGCACGTCGCCGGCGGCGTCGGTGCCGACCTCGTGCCGCCAGACCTGGAACGGACGCCAGGCGTCGTCGACCCGGGTGTAGAAGAGGTGGCGACCGTCGGCCGCCCACGCGACGCCATAGCCGATGTTGGTGACGCTCTCGTCGAGCACCTCGCCGGTCGCCAGGTCCTTGACGACCAGGTCGAAGCGCTCGTCGCCGGTGAAGTCGACGGCATAGGCCAGGAGGTCCTGCTCGGCGGTCAGCTCGAAGGCGCCGAGGGAGAAGAACTCCTGACCCTGCGCGGCGACGTTGCCGTCGATGAGCACCTGCTCGTGCTCAGGAGCGCCGGACTCCGGCAGGGCCGGGCGCTGCGGACTGTCGGCCAGGGCGATGCGGGCGTGGATCGGGTACTGCAGCCCCTCCACGGTGCGGCTGTAGTGCCACCACTGACCGTCGCGCACGGGCACCGAGAGGTCGGTCTCCTGGGTGCGGCCCTTGATCTCCTGGAACACCTGCTCGGTGAGGTCGGCCAGCCCGGGGGTCATCGCCTCGGTGTAGGCGTTCTCCGCCTCCAGGTGCGCGATGACCTCGGGGTCGGCCTTGTCGCGGAGCCACTCGAAGTGGTCGACCACCCGGTCGCCGTGGTGCTCGCGCACATGCTCGACGTGCTTGGCCACAGGGGGCGTCGGGGTCGGGTCTGGCGTCTGGTCGGTGTGCGGGTCGTCGGTCCGGAGAGTCACCGACTGATGCTAACCGCCCACCGAGGCCGACCCGAGCAGTGCCTTGAGGTCGCCGAACAGCTCCGGGGAGGCGGTCACCCGCAGCGAGTCGTCCAGGCGCAGGAGGACGGCACGGCCGGGCTGGGTGAGCTTGACGTGCACCTCGGTGCCGCCGGGGTGCTCGGCCAGCACGGTGCGCAGCTTGTGGGCCAGACCGTCGGTGGCCCGCGTCAGCGGCATCGTCACGACGACGGGACCGCGTGGTCCGGCCTTGATCTCCGGGAGGGTGAGGTCCTGGGCCAGGATCTCGACCGCGTCCTCCCCCTTCTTGAGCCGGCCCCGGACGACGCACACCGTGTCCGGGGCGAGCATCGTCGACACCGCGAGGTAGGCCTTGGGGAAGAAGACGCACTCGATAGACCCCTCGAGGTCCTCGACCAGCACGCGGGCGTAGGGGTCGCCACTCTTGGTCCGCTTCAGCTGCAGGGCGGTGATCAGGCCGGCGACAGTGACGAACTCCCCGTCGCCGGGACCGTCCTCGGCCAGGATCGAGCCGATCGTGCCGGAGGCGTGCTGGGACAGGATGTGGTCGATGCCGTTGAGCGGGTGGTCGCTGACGTAGAGCCCGAGCATCTCCCGCTCGAAGGCCAGCCGCACCTGCTTGTCCCACTCCAGGTCAGGCACGGGGGGCAGCGCCACCAGCTGGACTCCCCCTGCCTCGCCGTCGCCGCCGTCGAAGGAGAAGCCGCCGAACAGGCTGTCCTGACCGATCGCCTCCTGCTTCTTCTCCTCGACGAGCGCATCGACATACCGCTCGTGCACCGCGGTCAGTCCCTGACGCGGCTGGGCCAGGGAGTCGAACGCCCCGCCCTTGATCAGCGACTCGACGGTGCGCTTGTTGCAGACCACGGCAGGGCACTTGCGCAGGAAGTCCTCGAAGGAGGTGAACGCGCCCTTCTCCTCGCGTGCCCCGGCGATCGCGTCGACGACGTGCCGCCCGACGTTGCGGATCGCGGCCAGCCCGAACCGGATGTCGTCCCCGACCGCGGCGAAGTTCGCCACCGACTCGTTGACGTCAGGAGGCAGCACCGAGATGCCCATCCGCCGGCACTCGCCGAGATAGATGGCGGTCTTGTCCTTGTCGTCGCGCACGCTGGTCAGCAGGGCGGCCATGTACTCCGGCGGGTAGTTCGCCTTGAGGTAGGCGGTCCAGTAGCTGATCATCCCGTAGGCCGCGGAGTGGGCCTTGTTGAACGCGTAGTCCGAGAACGGCACCAGCACGTCCCAGAGCGCCTTGATCGCCGCGGCTGAGAAGCCGCGGTCGAGCATGCCCTGCTCGAACCCGACGTACTCCGCGTCGAGCACCTCTCGCTTCTTCTTGCCCATCGCCCGGCGGAGCAGGTCGGCCTTGCCCAGGGTGTAGCCCGCCAGCCGCTGGGCGATCTCCATCACCTGCTCCTGGTAGACGATCAGCCCGTAGGTCGTCCCCAGGATCGGCTGCAGCGCCTCGGCCAGCTCGGGGTGCAGGTAGCTGACGTCCTGCTTGCCGTTCTTGCGCAGCGCGTAGTTGGTGTGGCTGTTGGCGCCCATCGGTCCCGGGCGGTAGAGCGCACCGACGGCGGAGATGTCCTCGAAGTTGTCGGGGCGCATCAGCCGCAGCAGCTGGCGCATCGGGCCGCCGTCGAACTGGAACACGCCGAGGGTGTCGCCCCGGCCGAGGAGCTCGTAGGTGGCGGCGTCGTCGAGGTCCTTGGACAGCGCGTCGAGGTCGATCTCGACGTCCCGGTTCATCCGCACGTTGTCGATGGCGTCGTCCAGGATGGTCAGGTTGCGCAGCCCGAGGAAGTCCATCTTGACCAGCCCGAGCTTCTCGCAGGTCGGGTAGTCGAACTGGGTGATGATCTGGCCGTCCTGGTCACGGCGCATGATCGGGATGACGTCGAGCAGCGGCTCGCTGCTCATGATGACCCCCGCGGCGTGCACGCCGGTGTTGCGCTTGAGCCCCTCGAGCCCCTTGGCGGTCTGGTAGACCTCGGCCGCCTGCGGGTCGGTGGTCAACAGGTCGCGGAACTCGCCTGCCTCGCCGTAGCGCTTGTCGTCCGGGTCCAGGATGCCGCTGAGGCTGATGTCCTTGCCCATGATGGTGGGCGGCATCGCCTTGGTGAGCTTCTCGCCCATCGCGAACGGGAAGCCCATCACCCGGGCGGAGTCCTTGAGCGCGGCCTTGGCCTTCATCGTGCCGTAGGTGACGATCATCGCGACCCGGTCCTCGCCGTACTTGTCGCTGACATAACGGATGACCTCCCCGCGACGCCGCTCGTCGAAGTCGATGTCGAAGTCGGGCATCGACATGCGCTCGGGGTTGAGGAAGCGCTCGAAGATCAGGCCGTGCACGAGCGGGTCGAGGTCGGTGATCTTCATCGCGTAGGCACAGATCGAGCCGGCGCCGGAGCCTCGCCCCGGGCCGACGCGGATGCCGTGGTCCTTGGCCCAGCCGATGAAGTCGGCGACGACCAGGAAGTAGCTGGCGTAGCCCTTGGAGACGATGACCTCGGTCTCATAGGCGGCCTGGGTCCGCGCCCGCTCGGGCACGCCGCCGGGGTAGCGCCGCTGCAGACCCGCCTCGACCTCCTTGACGAACAGGGACTGCTCGTCCTCGCCCTCGGGGCAGGGGAAGCGCGGCATGTAGCGCCCCTCCTGCTCGGTGAAGGAGACCTCGCACCGCTCGGCGATCAGCAAGGTGTTGTCGCACGCCTGCGGCAGCTCGCGCCATACCTCCCGCATCTGAGCGGCGCTCTTGAGGTAGTAGCCGTCGCCCTCCAGGCGGAACCGGTTGGGGTCTTGCAGCGTGGAAGCCGACTGCACGCACAGCAGCGCCTCGTGGCTGGTGGAGTCCTCCTGCCTGGCGTAGTGCAGGTCGTTGGTGGCGACCAGCGGCAGGTCCAGCTCGCGGGCCAGCCGGAGGAGGTCAGCCCGCACCTGTCGCTCGATGCTCAGACCGTGGTCCATCACCTCGACGTAGTAGTTGCCGGCGCCGAACAGGTCGCGGAACTCGGCGGCCGCCTGCAGCGCCTGGTCGTACTGCCCCAGCCGGAGCCGGGTCTGCACCTCACCGCTCGGGCACCCGGTGGTGGCGATCAGACCTCCGGAGTAGGTCTGCAGCAGCTCGCGGTCCATCCGCGGCTTGAAGTAGTGACCCTCCAAGGAGGCCAGCGAGGCGAGACGGAAGAGGTTGTGCATGCCGTTGTTGTTGCGCGCCCACATCGTCATGTGGGTGTAGGCACCGGAGCCGGACACGTCGTTGCGGCCGCCGTCACCCCACTTGACCCTGGTGCGGTCCGAGCGGTGCGTGCCGGGCGTGACGTAGGCCTCGAGACCGATGATCGGCTTGACCCCGTGCTTGCGCCCCGCCGCCCAGAACTCGTGCGCCCCGTAGATGTAGCCGTGGTCGGTGGTGGCCAGGGCGGGCATCCCCTGCTCCGCGGCCAGCGCAAACAGGTCGTCGATCCGGGCTGCACCGTCGAGCATGGAGTACTCGGTGTGGTTGTGCAGGTGGACGAAGTTCTGGTCGGGGCTGGCGGCGGCTGACATCGGCTCGATCCTAGGTCGCTCTGCCGACAGGCTTGGCGTGTCGCGAGCAGCCACACCCGCGTCGCAGTTCAGCGGCTCGGATCGGCGTGTCGCCGTCGTGGTGCCACTCTTGGCGAAACCGTCGTCGGTGCTCGGCGGAACCTCGTCGGTGCTCGGCGGAACCTCATCGGTGCTCGTCGGTGCCTCGTCGGTGCTCGTCGCTGCGCAGCAGTGCGATGAGTCCGGGCAGCCCGAAGACCCGGCCGGAGCTGGCCGGGTCAGGGGCACGGCCCTCAGGTGTGCCAGGTCACGGAACTGGCTGTCACGGTGGCCGTCAGCCCGCGGGAATGCACCGTCGAATGGTGCCGTCGGCAGAGCAGCGCTCCGTTGAGGAGGTCGGTCGGTCCACCATGGATCCAGTGGATGACGTGGTGCGCCTCGGTCCAGGCCGGCGGCGCCGTGCACCCGGGAAACGTGCAGCCCTGGTCGCGCTGCCACAGCGCCTTGCGCTGCGATGGGGTGAACAGCCGCTGGGTCCTCCCCACATCGAGCGGAGCCCCGTCTGTCCCCAGCAGCATCGGTGTCACGCCGGCGTCGCAGGCGATCCGTCGCACCGTCTCAGGCGACAGCACATGACCGGTGGCGGTCACCCCCACACCGCGCAGCGCCTCCAGCAGGCGCTCGTAGTCCATGGTCACCACGACCTGTGCTTGGTGGGTCGGCATGGCGTCCTCGGGGCAGGCCACCCCGCGTGCGACCAGATCGAGCAGGGCATCGGCGCGGCGGCGGGCCGGCGAGCGCCGGTCGGGCGACCCGTCGGCCTCCTTCACCGGGGCGGCCAGGACAGCAAGGGCAGCATCGACAACTGCGGCGCCCTCGGGGTCGAGCAACCAGCGGTACTCACTCATCCCTGCCACTCCCGGCCGTACGAAGAGCATCCGTCCGGCTCGCCAGGACTCCTCGTCGCGGGCCAGGTCGGCCGCGGGGAGCACCGCCTGGCGCGCTCGGGCGAGGTAACGAGCAAGCCTGCGGTGGCTGAGCCCGCTGGACCGAGACACCTCGACGTAGCCGCCCTGGCCCTCGTTGCCGCGTGACCCCTCAGCTTCGGCCACTCCGGAGTCTGGGTCCTCGCCTGCAGGTGGACGCTCACGCACCACGGCGTCGGATGCTGCGTCGACCAGAGCGGACGTGATCTCGGCCAGGGACTGGGGGTCGGCCACCGGTTTGGACTCCGCGTGGAACCTCAGGATCTGGTCGGCGGCACCGCCGCCCAGATCGCCGTCGTCCATCCGCTGGATCACATCGGCCAGCTCACCGTCGAGCTGCGCACGGGACAGCCGCACCACGCTGGCCGCGTGATGCACGCTCGGGTCAGGAGCCCGCCCGCCCAGCGCCCGGCAGAGCCAGTCAACGGGCGAGTATCCGGCGTCGGCGGGTAGCCCTCGCTCGATGGCCTCGGCCATCGCCCGGCGCTCGAGCACGTCGAGCTGCTGCCGCACTCGGCCGATCACCGTGAGAACGTCGCCGACCTGTTCGGTCGTACACGGCCACAGCGGCGCCTGGGCAACCCCCGGCAGGGAGTCGGCCACCTGTTCCAGCAGTGCGAGACGGCCGGGCAGGGATCGGTCCGACCGACCCTCCTGCACCGACTGCTCGCTCATAGAACAAATGTACGACCCACCACCGACAGTGTCGGGACGCGCGACGTCAGCCGATGCTGATGTGGCTCAGATGTCTCCGACGCCACCACCGGCAGTGCTCCGGCGCGGACTCAGCGAGAGCAGCCGGAGGTCAGAAGTCGCCGAAGCCACCACCGAAGTCACCACCGCCGAAGTCACCGCCACACCACCACCGAAGTCACCAGCACCGAAGTCGCCACCGGCATCGGCACCGAAGTCTCCGCCGCTGTCGGTCCCTCCAGCCTCACCGCCCTCACCACCGGCGTCACCGCCCTCGCCGCCCTCGCCGCCCGCGTCACCGCCGTCAGCACCAGCACCGGTGTCCTCGCCCACACCGGCAGCCTCCGGCGACGACTCATAGCCACCGAACAGCGACTGCGCGATCGCCGAGCCGATGACCACCCCCGCGATCGTGCCCAGCATCGAGCCGGCCATCATGCTGCCCAGGCCGGGACCAGCGAACGAACGCTGCATATACCCCGGCTGCCTCATCTCGGCGCGGGTGGCGGCACGGGCCAGGTCCTGCGGGTTGTCCGTCGTCGGTGCCTCGCCCGGCGGCAGGTCCTGGCTGAGCCGGCCCAGCACCTGCTGGCGCTGCTCGGGTGTCAGCTGCTCGAAGGCCTCGGCGTGCACCCGCTCGAGCTGCTCCGGTGGAGCGGTGCGCAGCAGGTAGGTGTAGCGCGCCACGGCGCGGTCGTCCTCGCTGGCGGCAGGTCGAGGGGGCGCTCCATACCGTGGCTGCTGCCCGCCCTGCGGATACCCCTGCTGCGGATGCCCCTGCCCCTGCCCGAACATCCCGCCGCTGGAGTGCCGCGGCTTCTCCTCCCGGCCGAACAGCTTGTCCAGGAATCCCATCGGTGGCTGCCTCTCGTCATGTCACGCCCCGTCGGACGCGGCTCTGAAACCACCAACGAGCCTACTGAGCGATCCGCTCCAGCGCCTGGGCGAGGTCCTCGGCATACGGGCTCTCGAACTCCACGTACTCCCCGCTGCCCGGGTGCTCGAAGCCGAGCCGGACGGCGTGCAGCCACTGCCGGTCCAGGCCGAGCCGCTTGGCCAGGGTCGGGTCCGCGCCATACGTCAGGTCCCCGCAGCACGGGTGGTGCAGCGCCGAGAAGTGCACACGGATCTGGTGGGTGCGGCCGGTCTCCAGCTGGACCTCGAGCAGGCTCACGGCGCGGTAGGCCTCGAGGAGCGTGTAGTGCGTGATGCTGTGCCGCCCGTTGCTCATCACGGCGAACCGGTAGTCGTGCCCAGGATGGCGCCCGATGGGGGCGTCGATGGTGCCCTCGTGCGGGTCGGGGAGCCCCTGCACGAGCGTGTGGTAGGTCTTGTCGACCGTCCGGGTGCGGAACGCTTGCTTGAGCACGGTGTAGGCGCGTTCGGACTTGGCGACCACCATCAACCCGCTCGTGCCCACGTCGAGACGCTGGACGATGCCTTGGCGCTCGGGCGCGCCGGAGGTCGAGATCCGGTATCCCGCCGCGGCAAGCCCGCCGAGCACGGTCGGGCCGGTCCAGCCGACGCTGGGGTGAGCCGCGACGAACGCCGGTTTGTCGACGACCACCATCTCGGTGTCGTCATGCACGATCCGCAGGCCTGGCACCGGCTCGGCGACGACCTCGACCGCGGGTGTATGACGGGTGGTCGCCAGATCCACCTCGAGCCAGGCCCCGCTGTGCACCCGGTCGGACTTGCCGACCGGTGACCCCGTCGACAGTCACCTGACCTTCGGTGGCCAGGTCCGCGGCGCGACTGCGCGAGACGCCGAAGAGCCGCGCGATGGCACTGTCGACGCGCTCGCCCTCCAGCCCGTCGGGAACCGCGAGGGCTCGGACCTCACTCATCGGCGGGGCCTCGTGCGTCCGACGCGGAGCCCGCAGCAGCTGGTGGGTCAGGGTCAGGGTCAGCGTCCTCGTCACCGGCGCGGCTGCCGTCCGGAGAGATGCCACGCAAGGCCATCAGTCCGATCAACACGGCCGCCGAGCTGATGCCGATGTCAGCGACGTTGAAGATCGGGAAGTTGGGCAGCTGGAAGAAGTCGACGACGTGGCCCTGCCCCGGCGACGGCGGGCGGAACAGCCGGTCGGTGAGGTTGCCGGAGGCACCGCCCAACAGCAGACCGAGCGCGACGGCCCAGCCGGTGCTGCCCAGCCTCCGGGACTGCCAGACGATGAACGCCACCACGGACAGCGCCAGCACGGTCAGCACGCCGGTGGCCCCTGTCGCCAGCGAGAACGCCGCCCCCGAGTTGTAGGTCAGCCGCAGCTGCAGCAGTTCCCCCACGAGCTGCACGGGATCCCGCCCGTCCAGGGCTCGCTCGGCCCACGCCTTGCTGAGCTGGTCCAGCGCCAGCCATCCGGCGGCCAAGCCCAGCACCAGCCAGAACAGGCCGCGTCGCCCCGCCGGCGCGGTCTGGGTCATGGTGAGGACCTCGTCCCTGCCGCTCGCGAGCTGTCTCAGCGACGTTCCTGACGCTGCTTGCAGGTCATGCAGAGGGTGGCGCGAGGGAACGCCTGCAGCCGCATCTTGCCGACGGGGTTGCCGCACGACTCGCAGGTGCCGTACTGCCCGGCCTCGATCCGCTCCAGGGCGTGCTCGGTCTGCTCGAGCAGTGCCTTGGCGTTGTTGGCCAGGGACATCTCCTGCTCGCGCTCCCAGGTGGCGGCACCGGCGTCGGCCTGGTCGTCTCCCGCACCGTCGCCGAAGTCGCGCATCAGCTCGGACAGCTCCTGCACGGCTTCGTCGACCTCGCCGCGCAGGCGGTCGCGGTCGCTGGTCAGCTCGGCGGTGACCTCAGCCAGCTCCTTGGCGGTCCAGGCGTCCTCATGGGCCAGCACGGGCAGACCGGGGGCCTTGGTGGACCGCTTGGACCCGCTGGCGGCACCGGCCCCCGCAGTCGCCGCAGACGTCGTGGCCTTGGTCGTCATCAGACCTTCTCTCCCGGGCGCTGCATCAGCTGACCCCTTGTGGTGTGGCGGCAGGATAGGTGAGTCACACCCAGCCCGCCAACGCGGTCCCGGCTCACACCGGGCAGCGACGGTCGGCGCTGACCGTCGCTGTCGTTCGGCGACCCGGGTGTCCAGGTCGTCAGGTGGTCGCCCTCAGCGACCCTGTTGGGCGTCGGGGATGCCGTCGCCGTCGCGGTCCAGGATGCTCATCTGGTCGGTGAGCATGCCCTTGAGCCGGCTGCGGTAGTCGCTCTCGAAGCCCTTGAGCTCTTCGATCTTGGCGTTCAGCCCCTCCCGCTGGGTGCCCAGGTCGGTCAGCACCGTGGTGCGCTCGGAGTTGGCCTGCGCCACCGCGTCCTCATACTGCGCACGTCCGGTGGAGACCAGCTCGTCATGCTGTGCCTGGCCGGTGGAGACCAGCTCGTCATGCTGTGCCTGGCCGGTCGAGACCAGCTCGTCATGCCGGGTCTGGCCCGTGGAGACCAGCTCGTCATGCCGGGTCTGGCCGGTGTGCACCAGCTCGTCATGCTTCTGCTGACCGGTGGACACCAGCTCCTCGTGCTTGGCCTGACCCGTCGAGACCAGCTCGTCGTGCGTCGCCTGACCCGTCTGCACGAGGTCGTCATGCTTGGCCTGTCCCGTCGCGACGAGCTCCTTGCCACGCTCGTCGGCCTCGGTGACGACGCGCTCGCGGTATTCGTCGGCCTCGGCGACCAGGCGGGTCTTGGTGCTCTCGCCCTCCTGCACGTGCTGGTCGTGCAGCCGCTGGGCCAGCGAGATGATCGATGTCGGGTCGTCGACTGCAGCGGCGGCCGGGGCAGCGACGGCGGCGACGGCAGCGGGTGCCTCCGGCAGAGACGAGGCCCGCTGCTCGGCCTCAGCGGCACGCGCCTCGGCCTCGGCCACGCGGGCGGCGGCCTCCTCGGCCCGTGCGTTGGCCTCGTCGGCGCGCGCGGTGGCCTCCTGCAACCGGCCCTCGGCGTCGGCGAGCTGCTCCTGCATCTGCGCGACACGCTGCTCGGTGGCCTGCGCGTCCTGCTCGAGCTGGCCGCTGCGCGATCGGACCACCTCGGCCTCCTCGCGCAGGGCGGCAAGGTTGCGCTCGGCCTCCTCGGCCTCGGCGCGAGCAGCGTCGACCCGCTGCTGCAGCTCCTGCATCTCCCCCTCGAGACGGGCCTTGACCTCGTTCTCGCTCTCGGCGAGCTTGGCGTGCGCCGACTCGATCCGCGTCTTGGCCTCGGTCTCGACCTGCTCGGCCTCGACCCTGCTGGCCTCGACACGCGCCGACAGCTCCTCGAGCTCGGCGACGAGGTCCTCGCGCTCACGCCGCACCTGGGCGAGCTGCTCCTCGTCGGGCCCAGGAGTGCTCACCCGGGCGATCGCGTCGGTGGGGTCGCGGTCGACGGAGGTCACGGTGCCGCCGCTGGCCTGGCACTCCTCGAGCTGCACGCGCAGCTCGTCGTTGTCCGCGATCAGCCGGCGAAGCTCCACCACGACCTCGTCGAGGAAGTCGTCGACCTGCGTCTCGTCATACCCGCGACGCAGATGGGTGGAGTTGAAGCTCTTCTTGATGACGGCATCGGGGGCAAGCGCCATGGGTTCACCTCAGTTGGCAGTGGCGGTCCGGGATGTTCACGAGCCCACTCCGGACCAGGCTGTATGCAGGATTTCAGGGGTCAGACTAGCCCACCAGGCGTGGGTCGGACACAGCCTCAGAAGGGCAGTGCGGCGACCAGCCCGCGCGCGATGCTCACCGCGAGGATGAGCACCAGGAAGGCCAGGTCCAAGGCGATGCCACCGATGCGCAGCGGCGGGATCACCCGGCGCAGCGCGCGCAGGGGCGGGTCGGTCGCGCTGTAGACCCCTTCGGCGACCACGAGGACGGCCCCGGTCGGGCGCCAGTCGCGGGAGAACACCTGGATCCACTCAAAGACCAGGCGCCCCAGCAGGATCACGAAATAGATGAGGAGGGCGACGCCCAGGACCTGACTGACACTCACGCGCGCAGTCTAAGTGGCAGATCTGGGCGTGACCTGGGCGAGCCGTCAGCTCTGGTTGAACAAGGCCTGCTGGCTGCTGGACGGCTCGCTGCCGGACTCGACCTCGACGTGCGCCGGCGAGAGCAGGAACACCTTGCTGGTGACCCGCTCGATCGTGCCGTGCAGCCCGAACGCCAGGCCCGCCGCGAAGTCGACCAGGCGCTTGGCGTCGGCGTCGTCCATGTCGGACAGGTTCATGATGACCGGGGTGCCCTCGCGGAACGACTCACCGATGTTCTTGGCCTCGTTGTAGGTGCGCGGATGGATCGTGGTGATCCGGCTCATCTCACCGACCTCCGGCTGACGGACGACCTGGGCCACCGGCGTGCGCCGGGGCAGCGGTGTGACCTCCGCGCCGTGCGAGGCGCGCTCGGTGACGGGCTCGGACGCACGGACCTCGCGGACCGGTGCCACATCGCGCTCGTCGTAGTCGTCATAGCGCTCATCGGCCTCGGCGAGTCCGAGGTACTCCATGGTCTTGCGCAGCGCCCCAGCCATGTTTGCGAGCTCCTTGTGTGGCAGTCGATCCGGTCAGCAGTGACGCTACTCGTGAGGGGGCCGGGTTCCCAGGATTGCGGTGCCGACACGCAGGTGTGTCGCGCCGGCCGCCACCGCGAGCTCCAGGTCGCCGCTCATCCCCGCCGAGATGACGTCGGCGCCGGGATGGTCATGCCGGACCTGCGTGCTGAGCTGGACGAGCCGGCCGTATGCCGCGCGCGTCGCCTCCTCGTCCAGACCGCGAGGGGCGATCGCCATCACGCCGGCCAGCCGCAGCGCGTCGCACGACGCCACCGCCTCGGCAAGCCGGGGCAGTTCCGCCGCGGCGGCGCCCCCGCGACCAGCGTCGGACCCGTCGCCGAGGTTGACCTGCAGCAGCACCTCCAGCAGGGCCGACCGCTCCCCCTCACTCAGGGCCGAGTGCGCGGCGGACTGCAGGGCCCGCACCAGCCGGGGCCGGTCGACCGAGTGCACGACGTCGGCATAGCGCGCCACGGACCGGGTCTTGTTGGTCTGCAGCTGCCCGATGAAGTGCACCCGCACGTCCTGGCGCACGGCAGCGGGCAGGTCGGCCACCTTCGCTGCGGCCTCCTGGTCCTTGTTCTCGCCGATGTCGTGCACCCCGAGGGCGACCAGGTGCTCGACGTCACGCACGGGGAAGCGCTTGGTCACCGCGACGAGGGTGATCTCGGCAGGGTCGCGGCCCACCGAGCGGCATACCTCCTCGATCCTGCTGCGCACTGAGTGCAGGCGCTCCGCCAGGTCGGCGCGACGTGCCGCGGCGTCGTTGTCCTCGTCGTCGTTGTCTCGTTCACGCGGCGCCTTCCGGCGGCAGGAGACGGATCACCCCGGCATACCTGCCGGTGCGGCCGTCGCGGCGGTGGGAGAACAGCGTCCGGTCCTCGCGGGAGCACCCGGGCAGCCACCGCAGCGGCACGGAGAGGTCATGCAGCTGTTGGACGACTCCGGCGGCGACGTCGATGGCCGGTGTGCCGGTCCAGGAGACGGCATAGGACGCCGGCGCGACGGCCGCGGCCTCGGCGCGCAGCTCGATGGGCACCTCATAGCAGCGGGCGCAGATCGACGGCCCGACGACAGCCTCGAGGTTGGCCGCACCCAGGGCACGCAGCGCGGCCACAGCAGTGGGCACGGCTCCGCGGACCAGCCCCTGTCTGCCGCAGTGAACCGCCGCAGCGAGCCCCTCGACACGGTCGACCAGCAGCACGGGAGTGCAGTCGGCGACGAGCACGACCAGCGCCACGTCGGCAGTGTCGGTGAGCAGGACGTCACCCTCCGGCGACTCCGTGCCCCCAGACTCCGTGCCCCCGTCGTCGAGCCCGACCTGGACGACCGTGTCGCCATGCACCTGCCGCAGGAAGCGCAAGCTCTCGGCGGGGAGCCCGAGCGCCTGCGCGAGCAACGTGCGGTTGGTCCGGACGTGCTGCGGGTCGTCGTTGACGCCCGCCCCGAGGTTGAGCGCGGCGTAGGGGTCGAGGCTGGCGCCGCCGACCCGGTCGGTGATCGCCCAGTCGACGCCCCAGGTCAGGCCCTCGCCGGGCTCACGCTCGCGCCACCGGAACACGGAGTCCACCGTAGCGGCGCGGTCACCGTGCCCTCAGCGGCGCCACCGGTCGTCGTCGTCGAGCTGGCCGAGCTGCTCGGCGACGGCGGTCCGCAGCTTGTTCCGGTAGTCGTCGCGCGCCTGCTCCAGGTTGGCCACCGTCGTCTCCAGCACCTCGCGCCTGGCCTGCAGGTCGCCGAGGATGCCGGCCCGCTGCTCCTCGGCCTCAGAGAGCAGCCGGTCATGGGTCGCCTGCGCCTGAGAGATCAGCCGGTCGTGCTCGGCTCTCCCCTCGCCCAGCAGGCGGGTGTGCTCGCTGGTGCCCTCGGCGAGGAGCCGGTCGTGCTCGGCCTGCGCCTCGGACAGCAGCCGGTCATGCTCGCTCTGCCCCTCGCCGAGCAGACGCGTGCGCTCTGCCTGAGAGTCCTTGAGCAGGGAGTCGTGGCTCGTCTGGCCCTCGCCCAGGAGGCGGTCGTGCTCCGCCTGGCCTGCCGCGACGAGACGGTCGTGCTCTGCCCTGGCCGTCGATCCTGAGCTTGTCGCTCTCGGCCCGCGCTGCGCGCTTGAGCTCGTCGGCCTGAGCCTGGGCCTCGGCGCGCACGCGCTCGCTGAAGCTCGTGGCGTCTGTGCGGAGGGCCTCCGCTTCCGCTTCGGCCTCTGACACCAGACGCTGCGCCTCCGCCGTGGCCTGTGCCACTGTGCTCCGAGCCTGGGCAAGCCCGGTCTGGACGTGCTCCTCATGCAGCTGGCCGGCCAGCGAGACGATGACGCCGTAGTCGTCCTCCGGTGTGGCTCCGGCCGGCGCCACCGCGGCCACGGTCCCGAGCATCTCGGCGGCCCGCGTCTCGGCGTCGACCCGGAGTGCCCGCAGCTGCGCGGTCAGCCGGTCGTTAGCCTGCCGGATGTCGTCGTGCACGGCCTGAGCGCGCGCCACCTGCTGCTGCAGCGCCACCTCAGCCTTGTCCGACTCCTCGCGCCGGGCCTCAGCCTCAGCCGCCGCCCGGTGGGCGGCCGCCGCGCGCTCGTCCGCCTCGGCCACCTGCACGGTGGCCCGGTCCATCCGGCTCTGCAGCGCGCCGAGCTCGCTGACCAGCTCCTGGCGCTCGCCCTGGATCAGGTCGAGCTGCTCGCGCTCCCGGACGACCCGGTCGGTCTCGACATCGCCGACCGACCTGGGCTTCAGCGCCGCCGCCCGGAGGTCGTCCACCGAGGCATGCAACCGGGTCAGTTCGCCAACGACCTCCTCGAGGAAGCCGTCGACCTCGTCCTCGTCGTATCCGCGACGCAGTCGCGAGTTCTTGAACGTCTTCCGAACGACGTCTTCAGGTCGCAGCGGCATGTAGTCCTCTTATCCACAGGGTAGGCAGGCCCATTGGCTCAGCTGAAGCCCTCGATGATGTTGATGACGGCCGGCCCGAGCACCACGATGAACAGACACGGGGAGGATGAACAGGATCAGGGGGAAGACCACCTTGACCGGAATCTGCATCGCCCTCTCCTCGGCCCGCTGCCGACGTTTGATCCGCATCTCCTGTGCCTGAGTGGACAACACCCGGGCGATGGAGACACCGTGCTGGTCAGCCTGGATGACAGCGCGAACGAAGCGACGTAGGTCAGGAACCTGGGTGCGCTCGATGAGCACCTGATAGGCCTCTCGCCGCGGCTGACCGACCTGAATGTCCTGCAGAGTACGGATCAGTTCCTCGGCCAGCGGACCCTTGCTGTTGCGTCCCACATGGGCCAGAGCTGACTCGAACCCCAGTCCCGCATCCACGGCAATGGTGAGCTGGTCCAGGGTGTCGGGGAGCGCCTCTTGAATCTGCTGACGTCGCTTCTGCCCCTCGCTGTAGAGGAGTAGCTCGGGCACGAACCACGTCAGCACGACTGCCGCCAGGGCCGTCGCGACTCCACGCACACTCGGCGAGCCGCCGACGATGAGAACGGCGAAAGCGGCGGCAAGGACAGTGAGCACGAGCTTGGCGACGATCACGCGTTCCAGCGGCCACCGGACCGGCCGGCCGGCTCGGCTGAGAAGACGGTCGAGCATCCGCACTGACGCCATGGGTGTCAGCCGCCTGGCGAGGCTGACGAATCCTCCGCCGCTCACGGTCGGTCCGGTGACCTCGCCGTCCCGAGGCAGATCCCGGGTGAGGTTGGCCAGGGTGCGCTGCCTTCCGGCCCCGGGGGTGGCTGTGAACGCCCAGAGCAGGAGGGGCACAGCAACGGCCAAGCATGCCGCTGCGGCGATCACTGGTGCAGCTAAGTCCGTCATCGTGTTCCCCCTCAAAACTTGATCGTGACGATCTTGCGCAAGAAGAGGCCGCCGACGACCAGCAGCAACACGGCGAGGCCAATCATCGAGATGCCCAGCGGCCCCTGGACGAGCTTGCCCAGATACTCAGGGTTGGAGAAGGAGAGCATGAGAATCACCACGAAGGGTAGGAGCATCAGCACCCACGCAGAGAGCCGGCCCTCAGCACTGAGAGCCTTCACCTGCCTGCGGATCTGGTTGCGCTCGCGGATCGTCTCGCCGACAGTGTCGAGCACATCGGCGAGGTTGCCCCCGACCTGGCGATGGATGGCAATCGCCTGGGCCACCCATCGGAAGTCGTCGCTGTCCATCCGCGCGGCGGTCTCCTCCAGAGCATCCCCGAGGTCCCTGCCTACGCGTACCTGGTTCACGACCCGAGTGACCTCGCCACGCGCTGGTTCGTCGACCTCTCGGGCGAGGCCGTCCAGGGACTGCAACAGGCTGTGACCAGCGCGCATGTTGCTCGCCAACAGCTGCAGCGTGTCGTCCAGCTGGTCACCGAAAGCGGCCTTGCGCCGGTCAGAGCGCAACGTGACCACGAGGTAGGCGCTGATCAGGGCGAAAAGGCCCAGCAGGCACCCGACCAGGACACCGCCGATGACCATCCCCAGAGCGAATGCCGACAGCGCGCCCGCGCCGACCAAAAGCACGAACTCTGGCACCGGAAGCCGAATGCCCGCCCGGTCCAGCGCGTGCTCCCAGGATTGTGCTCCGCCCCTGCTGTCGATCACCGTGCCGATGAACCCGGTGGTGGCAGTCGTGACTCGCGACAAGCCACCCTGCGCTTCTTCCACACCAAGACGCCGACGGCCCGAAGCCAGCGTCCTGCTCGGGACAATCAGCAGCCAGGCGCCCACTGCGAGTCCTAGGGCCAGAGCTAAGGACCCGTACAGGAGGGGGCCCGGCTCGGTGAGTGCGTCGATCATCGCCGTACTGGTCCTGTGAGGTCGGCGTCGAAAACTCCGGGAGGCAAGGTGATGCCCTGCTCGACGAACCGGTCGGTGAAGTGGGGTCGGACGCCGGTCGAGCGGGTCGTCCCACGGAACATCCCCTGCACGTCCACGCCTGCCGCGTAGTCAAAGGCAAAGGCGTCTTGGAGGGTGATGATGTCCCCCTCCATTCCCTGCACCTCGGTCACATGGGTGACCCGGCGGGTGCCGTCCCGCAACCGGGTCAGGTGGACGATCACGTCCACGGCCGAGGCGATCTGCTCCCGGATTGCCCGCAGCGGCAGGTCCATACCTGCCATCAACACCATCGTTTCTAGTCGCGCGATAGCGTCACGGGGCGTATTGGCGTGCAACGTGGAGAGTGAGCCCTCGTGACCTGTGTTCATCGCTTGGAGCATGTCCAAGCTCTCTCCACCGCGCACCTCACCGACGATGATCCGGTCAGGACGCATACGCAATGAGTTGCGGACCAAGTCCCGGATGGTCACCTCACCCTTGCCCTCGATGTTTCGCGGTCGAGCCTCGAGCCGCACGACGTGTTCCTGCTGCAGCTGCAGCTCCACCGCATCTTCGATGGTGACGATGCGCTCGTCGTAGGGGATGAATGAGGACAGGACATTGAGCAGAGTTGTCTTGCCCGTGCCGGTGCCCCCGGAGACCAGGATGTTGAGCTTGGCCTGCACGCAACCACGAAGCAGGTCCGCCATCTGCGGGGACATACTGCCCTTGCCGATCAGGTCCTCCACCAGCAGGGGGACCTTGCCGAACTTGCGGATGGTCAGCGAGGAGCCGCTAAAGGCCAAAGGCGGGATGATGGCGTTGACCCGAGACCCGTCTTCGAGACGCGCGTCGACCAGTGGCGAAGACTCGTCGATCCGGCGGCCCACCTTCGAGACGATCCGCTCGATGACACGGCGGAGATGCTCCTCGGACTGAAAGCTCACACCGGTGCGGTGCAGGCGACCCAGAGCCTCGACGTAGACGTTGGTGTGTCCGTTGACCATGATCTCGGTCACATTGTCGTCGTCCAGCAAAGCTTGCAACGGGCCGTATCCCAGCACGTCGTCGGCAATCTCACCGATGAGGCGTCGTCGCTCGTCTGGCTTGAGTGGTACTGCCGAGTTCTGCACCAGGCTGCCCAGTTCGCGGCGAACCAAGTCCTGAAGGGCTGCTTCACTCAGGGTCGTATCGGTCAGCCGACCGCCAAGTCGCTCGAAGAGCTGCTCCCGAGCGTCCTGCTTGAGTTTGCCCAACGCATCTGCCGGCGCACCTGTGCCGGTGCTGGACAGCGCCGAGCTCGGGGCAGGTGATGTCTGGTCGGGCGGTGTCGTATGGGGTGAGGTCGTTGGGCCAGCGTCCACAGCCTCAGCGGCGTCCGGCAGGGGCGGCCCAGGCTCGAGCACCCCTGGCCGAGAGCCTTCGCGCGCTGCTGTGAGCCGTTGAGAAAGGTTCATGGAGTGCTCCTGCCTCGGTGCCGCCCACTCCAACGCCCGGCCGCCTGCACAGGGGCGAACCGAGCCACGAGGGTGAGAATCTCTTTGGTCAAGCCGTCTCGCGGTTGCGACTCCACCATCGGGCTGCCCTGGTTCGTCGACCGAGTGAACTTGGTCGAACGGGGCAGCACGACATCGACCTTGCGCCGGATCGTGGCCTCCACGTCCTTGATCGTCAAGCCGGTGTCCTTGCTCGCAAAGTTGACCACGACATGCCGGGTCGAGGGTTGCAGGTCTAGCTCCTCGAGAAGTTCAAGCTCCTTGCGAAGTCCTCGGACGCCCGGCACGTCCATGCTGGTGATCAGGACCAGATCTGTGGTGTGGTCGATGGCCGCCAACGTCTGCTCCGACATGCCCGGCGCCGTGTCGATCACGACGAAGCGGAACTCCTGCTTGAGGAGCGCAAGGAGCTGGCCGATCTGGCTTGCCGTGATCGAGTCGGCCTCGGCCGGTGACTTGACCCCACACACGACGTACAAGCCCGACCGATGTTGAGCAAGCAGGGTCTTGAGCGTCATGGCGTCGCGTAAACCGCTACCGGCCGTGATGTCAGCCAAGGTGTAGGCCGGGTCGAGGTCGAGGGCGGCCGCCACGTCGCCAAACTGCACGTCAAGGTCGACCAGGACCGTGCCTTCCGGCGACTGCCCTGCGAGCGCGACCGCAAGGTTGGTCGACAGTGTTGTCTTGCCGACTCCACCCTTGGGAGAAGCAACGGTGATCACCCGTCCGGCAAAGGACTCGGCACCGTGATCCGCTGTCGTGATGCGCGCCATCGTGTCGCTGGCCCGTCGCAACAACCAACGGATCTCGTCCACGGCCATCCGGGGATCGATGAGATCTTTCACTCCGGCCCGGAGGGCAGCCAGGCCCATGTCTTCTGGTCGATCCGTGACAAGCAGCACAGAGACACCGGGCATCTGGCGCTCAAACCGCTTGGCGAGGTCCAAGGCGGGCTCCGCCGGTGTTTGCCCCTCCCGAACATCGAGGATGACGCAGCGCACGCGATCAGCATCCGCAACCAGCGCCACCAGTTGAGCGGGTCCCGTCGGCACCTGCTCCGGCGTGATGACCGTCAGGTCATCGCCGGAAGCCAGCCGCACATTTCTGGCAAGCTCGCGAGACGAGCTGGCCAGAATCACATCGCTCACTCGAACACATCGCGAAGGTCACTGGCCAGCTGAGGCAGCAGGAGCACCACGATACGAGTGCCCGACTCGTCCGCGTCCTCCGGCTCCAGGGAGAGCCAGACCTTGCCCCACTCCATCCCGAAGACCAGCTTCTCTGCGTCGGGGCCCTCTAGCGCCAACGTGACCATGACCACCTCCTTGGAGACCTGGGTGGCATTCTGCTCCCCGTCGGTGGTGGCACCGGTCAGACCGCTACCAGCTTGGTCTGTGGTCTCGGTAGATGTGGTGTCGGCCGGCACCTCTATCCGAGCACCTTCGACCCGAACCACGAGCACCTTCTGAAGTTGCAGGTGCGTCATGCTCGGCTTGGTCTCTCCCTCCGGGGCGTCTTGAGGCTGCACCGAGACAAAGACGCCCACGAGGTCACCGGGGGCGATGTTGCCGCCGAGGGCTCGAGGTGTGTCCAGCGGAATAGTGACCTGGTGGAGGTTGAGCGCCTCGTCAGGCAGCACGAAGTCTTCGGACGCACGTGCCTCGTCCGAAGACTCGAAACGGCTGCCCACCAGCTGCTCACCGGCCACGATGGGCGCGTTGACCAGCTTGCCAGCGACGTCCTGGAGGTCATCGATGCTGCCACTCGGGACGAACTTTCGCGGCACCTTCTGCGTTGTCACCAGCTCGTTCAAGCTGTCTGCGCGGGTGCCCTTGGCGATGGGCACCTTCGCGACCAGCACCTCCACCGTCTCCAGATCAGCGACTGCGCGCTCGTCGGCACGTTGTGCATAGTTGACGACCAGGATGATGCCCACAAGACCTAACAGCAGGGCAACAATGGCGGCGATGACACGGCGAATCACAGTCGATATTCCCTCGAGGAGTAAGTATGAGAAAGGAAGGAGTGAGGAGCAGGAACTGGTCTAGTCAATAAGCTCGACGATCACGATCTCCGTGCCAGGCGGACCAAGCGTAAACCCATCTCCTGAGGAAACGAAGCCGACGAACTGTCCCCGCAGGCACGTCTTGAAGAAGTCCTTATCTGGCTTGGAGCCGCACTTCTCTCCGAAATCATCAGGCTTACCTTGCTGATACTCAAGCCCGAGCAACTTCACCGCGGCGAAACGCATGATATGTACTTCCGCCCCTGAGCCCGTCCCCCGGTCGTCATCAAAGATCGGTATGAGGATGGTCTGTCCCAGGTATCCAGAGAGGTCGCAGGCCGGGGGACTCAGCCCAGGCTTTCCGGGTGCCCACATGCCCACCGTGACATCGACCGTGCAGTCGTCCCCACCGTCCAACCAGCCGAAGCCACCAGGGGGATAATCTGCATGCCAGTCGCAAGGGGCAGGAGCCGGACCACTGTCGTTCTTCGGCACCCACATCTCGACGATGTCGCCTATCTGCGGCGTGCCCAGCTGGTCAAAGAAAGAGCAGGCCGAGATGGTGAGGGGGATAACCGGTCCAGCGGTCGGACTGCCCCAGACTGCGGTGGCAGCTGCCTCCACATCGAAGGAGTTGACTCCGACCACGGGCAGAAAGTTGTTGGGGCTGGGGCCCTCCGCGGTAACCCTGACCTGGTTGCCAGCGGGAAAGCTCACCGCCGCACCGACCGAGTCGCGCCGAACATTTCCGTCGGCGTAGGTCTGAGCTACGCCAGCGGCCGAGCCGCAGCCCACCGTGGCGCACTCCTGCGCTGCTGCCAGAGCGGCCGCGTCCGCACCGTTCTGCATCTCCTGCTTCTTGGCGAAGGCGGACGCCACATCGACCCCCAGCCCGACGAAGCCGAGCAATACGACAAGGACGAGTGCGAAGGTGATGGCGACCGCACCACGATCTTCCTTGACATTCAGCCGCCACATCGCATGACTCCCTCTCCGGTCAGCGTGACAGTGTTCAGGGCGGGAATCAGTCCGGTGATCGACCCGGTCGCGTAGGTAGCGACAACCCTCGCCTGGCCTCCGGGAGCGCAACCCTTGGTCCCCGGACTCACGCTGACGCTGAGCGTGCCACTGCCGATGGGGTTCCAGACTGCGTCGAACTGAGCGAGCGCGGCGGTCGAGTCGTTCTTGACCGCCATCTCGCGAGCACCGTCTCGGGCTGCCGCCGCGAGGTTGGACTGGAGGTACCAGAAGCGCCCACCCTCAAAGGTGCCGACCATCATGGTGATGAGGATCAGCGCCACGAGGGCGAACTCGATGGCGGCAGCCCCGCCGTCGCGGTCCTTGCGCAGTATCACGGCCAAACCCCTAGAGTGCCGCTGCCACGGCGTCAAAGTACGGGATGAGCGCCGGCCCGATGAGCCGGACGGCTGCGACGATGGCCATGGCGATCAAGCTGCCCATGAGCGCGTACTCCACGGCAGTTCCGCCGCGTTCCCGCTCGCCCTGCCGGACGTACGAGGAAGCCTGACTTCCCATGGGCACTCCCATCGCCTGCTCGAGGGCCGCAGCCGCCTGTGCTCGACGCCGC
Organism: uncultured Actinomycetota bacterium; assembly: GCA_963781115.1. Classification (GTDB taxonomy): domain Bacteria; phylum Actinomycetota; class Actinomycetes; order Actinomycetales; family Dermatophilaceae; genus Ornithinicoccus. Next base: position 665,816 of record CAWADV010000002.1, on the reverse strand, counting down.
CGGCCAGTCACCTGGCCGGGGCGTCCCGCAGGCTCAGAGCGCGCCGGCGATGTTGTTGAAGATCGTGGTCAGGTTGGTGCCGACCAGTCGGACCGCCACGATGATCACGACGGCGATGAGCGAAACCATCAGGCCGTACTCGACGGCGGTGGCGCCGCGCTCGCGGTCGCCGAACTTGTCCTTGAGGGTGGTCAGGACGTAGGCAAGGTAAGCCATGGGGTACTCCTTGGAGGCGGTGACACGGGTGTCACAGGGGGTGTGTGGGGGGGCGCCATCGTCGGTGCCCCCACATTCTCGATTGGCGCTCCGGTGACCCCGAGCCCGAGAGAACTGTGGCAGCGGCTGAGTGCACCGTCAAGGCTTCTGACCAAGTTTTCAACTGACCAGCCTGTGACCAACACTTGACCAAGTCTTGACCAACTGTTCATCTAGATGCTGACCTGCACCGACACACTTCGTTACAGGTTGCGGGTGTGACGTACCTCACAACTGGAACGATCAAATCCGGGTGGGTCCCGAACGTCAAACGCCTCGGAGAGCGTGCTCTCCGAGGCGTTGGCGCGGGCTGTGCCGACTACTTCAGGAAGTCAGGCACGTCCAGGTCGTCGGGGTCCTCGAAGGTCACCTGACGGGGCGGACGCTGGCCGGCACCGGCCTGACCCGGCTGCCCACCCTGAGCGGGAGCGTCGGGAGCTGCAGGCTGGGGCTGGGTCTGCTGGCCGCCGGCGCTGCGGACGGTGCCTGCTGTGCTGGCTGGCCGGAGCCAGGCTGCGCCTGCTGACCCGGCTGCGCCGGACGCTGCGCCTGGGCAACCGCGGGCGCCTGGGCGGGGCGACCGCCACCGCCGGCCTGCACCTGGCCCAAGGCCCGGTCGTCGGAGCGCTGGATGGGGGCTCCGCCGTCGAAGCCGGCGGCGATGACGGTGACCCGCACCTCGTCGCCCAGGGAGTCGTCGATGACGGCACCGAAGATGATGTTCGCCTCCGGGTGCGCGGCCTCCTGCACCAGGCGGGCGGCCTCGTTGATCTCGAACAGGCCCAGGTCAGAGCCGCCCTGCACCGAGAGCAGCACGCCGTGCGCACCCTCGATGCTGGCCTCGAGCAGCGGGGAGGAGATGGCCAGCTCGGCGGCCTGGACGGCGCGGTCCTCGCCACGGGCCGAGCCGATGCCCATCAGCGCAGAGCCGGCGCCCTGCATGATCGACTTGACGTCGGCGAAGTCCAGGTTGATCAGGCCGGGGGTGGTGATCAGGTCGGTGATCCCCTGCACGCCGGAGAGCAGCACCTGGTCGGCGCTGCGGAACGCGTCGAGCATGCTGACGTTGCGGTCCGAGATCGACAGCAGCCGGTCGTTGGGGATGACGATCAGGGTGTCGACCTCGTCGCGCAGGCCGCCGATGCCGGTCTCGGCCTGGTTGGCCCGCCGGCGCCCCTCGAAGGTGAACGGCCGGGTCACCACGCCGATGGTCAGCGCTCCCAGCGTCTTGGCGATCTTGGCCACGACCGGGGCCCCGCCGGTGCCCGTGCCGCCGCCCTCTCCGGCGGTGACGAAGACCATGTCGGCGCCACGCAGCGCCTCCTCGATCTCCTCGGCGTGGTCCTCGGCGGCGCGACGGCCGACCTCGGGGTCGGCCCCGGCGCCCAGCCCGCGGGTCAGCTCGCGCCCCACGTCGAGCTTGACGTCGGCGTCGCTCATCAACAGGGCCTGGGCGTCGGTGTTGATCGCGATGAACTCCACGCCCTTCAACCCCACCTCGATCATCCGGTTGATGGCGTTGACTCCGCCGCCGCCGATGCCGACGACCTTGATGACGGCCAGGTAGTTCTGCGCTGTTGACACGAGGTGGTGCCTTCCTTGGTGTGGCTCGGTTCTGCGCATCATACGTTCCGGCTCGCAGGCCGACCCGTTGCCTCGACCTCAACTAGAGGTGGAGGCCCGCCGGCGCGGCTCAGACCGTGCCGGTCAGTTCTCGGGCGGGGTGGGCAGACCGGTGACGACCGGAGTGCCGGGGATGCTCAGGTCGAGGGTCAGCGCAGCGTCCGCGTCCTTGACGGCCGGCTGCTCGAGCAGCGTGACGAGCACGCGTGACTTCAGCAGCGGCTGGGACCCGTCCCCCCAGATCACCCGGTCGTCGCGGTGGCTGAAGCGGACCGCACCGTCGGCCGCGATGGCCACCTTGGAGACGTTCCTGCGGTACTTGGGCGGCAGCGAGTCCAGCATCGCCAGGGCACCCTGCACCGACTCCGGAGCCACGTCGCCGCGAGCAGCCGAGATGGTGGGCACTCCCTTGGGGGCCTTCTTGGCCTGCTCGTAGAGGACCCCTTCGGCGTCGGCCAGGGTGAGCTTGGCTCCGGGCCGGGTGATCGCGACGGCGGGCTGACGCAGGGTCACCTCGACGGTGATCGTCGAGGGCCACGAGCGACCGACGTCGACCGTGGCGATCCGTGGGTCCTCCATCACTGCCGCGGCCACGGCCGCCGTGTCGACCCGCGCCAGCGGCCTGCCCTGCGGGATCGAGGCGTTGACCAGCACCCGTTGGGTCATCGCCGCGTCGGAGGTGCCGGCCACCTCCACGGCCTGCGCGGTGAACGCGCGCGAGTAGCCGACGAGGAAGACGACACCGGCGACCAGAGCCAGGACGACGCTCAGCGCGATCGCCATCCGCCACGGGCGCAGGCGGACCCCCCGGGCGTGCCTGCGGATGCGGCTGTGTGCCCCCAGGAGCCGGGCGCGCTGCTGCCGTGCCTTGCGCAGCATCACGGTGTCCTCCCCTGCTCTGAGCTCTGGCCCGGCGGTTCGGCTCGGGCGTGGCCACCATGCTCTCCCAGCAGCGCCAGCACCTGGGGACCCACGCCGGTGATGTCGCCGGCTCCCACGGTGAGCAGCAGGTCGCCGTCCTGCAGGAGGGCGGCAACCTGCTCGGCCACGCGTGACCGGTCGGGCAGGTAGTGCACGTCGACTGGAGGTCGAGCCCTCAGTCCCTCGGCGATGAGGTCGCCGGTGACGCCGGGCAGCGGGTCCTCGCGTGCGCCATAGACGTCGGTCACGCAGACCACGTCAGCGGCCGCCAGCCCCTCGGCGAAGGCGTCGGCGAAGTCCCGGGTGCGGCTGTAGAGGTGCGGCTGGAAGACGACCACCAGGCGGCGCCCGTTCGCGCTGCCGGCGACGGCCCTGCCTGCCTGGACGACCGCGGCGACCTTGTCGGGGTTGTGTGCGTAGTCGTCGACCACCTCCACCCCTCCCGCCCGTCCCACCGCCTGGAACCGTCGCGCGGTCCCCGGGAAGGCGCCCAGTCCGGCGACCACCCGCTCGGGCGAGGCACCGAGACCGGCGACCGCAGCGGCATACGCCCCCGCGGCGTTGAGCAGGTTGTGCCGCCCCGGCATCGGCACGACGAGGTCGAACGACTGGTCGCCGTGCACCAGGCCAGCGCGTGAGGCCATCCCCTCGGCCACCGGGTCGGTCAGCCGCACGTCGGCATCGGCTGCCAGGCCGTAGCTGACCACCCGCCCGCCCTGCCCGGCGTGGTGCTCCCCCAGTGCCCGGGCTCCCGGGTCGTCGGCGCAGACGACGAGCAGGCCGCCGGGTCGGACCGTCGCGGCGAACCGCTCATACGCGCGCTCGATCGTCGCCAGGTCGCCATAGAAGTCCAGGTGGTCTGGCCGGATGTTCGTGACGACGGCGACCAGCGGGTGATAGACGACGAAGGAGCCGTCACTCTCGTCGGCCTCGACCACGAAGGCCGAGCCGGTGCCCGGGGCCGAGCTCAGCCCGGAGTCGGCCAGCGCCGACCCGATCACGTAGGTCGGGTCGGCACCCGCGCTCTGCAGCGCGGCGGTGAGCATCCCGCTGGTGGTCGTCTTGCCGTTGGCGCCCGCGACGGCGACGGCGTCGCGGTCGCCTAGCAGCGCGGCGATGCCCTGGGACCGGTGCAGCACGCGCAGCCCGGCGGCGCGGGCGGCGGCCAGCTCGGGGTTGCTCTCCCGGATGGCGCTGGAGACGACGACGGTGCGCGCCGCGCCCAGCTGGCCGGCGTCATGGCCGACGTGCACCCGGGCGCCGAGGTCGGCGAGCTCGCGCAGCGACCGACTGTCGGCCCCGTCGGAGCCGGAGACCTCGATCCCCCGAGCCAGGAAGAGCCGGGCGACGCCCGACATCCCCGACCCGCCGATGGCGATGAAGTGGACCGGCCCGAGCTCCTCGGCCGGCGGCACCGGGGCGGAGAAGTCGAACCGGTCGTTGACCCCCGCGGTCATCCCGCCACCGCCAGGATCGCCGCAGCCAGCCGCTCGTCCGCGTCGCGGTGCCCCATCCCGGCCGCAGCCAGGGACATCCGCTCGAGGCGGGCCCGGTCGGCCAGCAGCGGCAGCACCGTGGCACGGACCCAGGCCGGCGTCACTGCAGCGTCGTCGACGAGCAGGCCGCCACCGGCGGCCACGACGTCCTGGGCGTTGAACCGCTGCTCCCCGTTGCCGACCGGGAGCGGCACATAGACGGCGGGCAGCCCGACCGCTGTCAGCTCACAGACGGTCCCCGCCCCCGCGCGCCCGACGGCCAGGTCGGCCGCGGCATACGCCAGGTCCATCCGGTCGGTGTAGTCCCGCGAGACATACGGCACGTCCGGGTATGGCGCTGCCCCGGCCGAGGCGCCCACCACCTTGTCCGCTCCGGTGAGGTGGAGCACCTGCACGCCAGCGGCGGCGAGGTCGGAGGCCACCGACCCGAACGTCTCGTTGAGCCGCTGCGCCCCGAGCGACCCGCCGAAGACGAGCAGCGTGGTCAGGTCGGCACGCAGCCCGAAGTGCTCCCGGGCCTGCTGCCGCGTGGCCGCCCGGTCGAGCCCGGTGATCGCCCGCCTCATCGGCAGGCCGACCACGGTGCTGTGCGGCAGCTGCGTCGAGGCGAAGGTGGTGAACACGTGCGGAGTGAGGCGGGCACCGAGCCGGTTGGCCAGACCCGGCCTGGCGTTCTGCTCGTGGACCACGACCGGGAGGCCGGACCGCCGGGCGACCAGGTAGGCCGGAGTGCTGACATAGCCGCCGAACCCGACGACCACATCGGCGCCGGTCTGGGCGACGGCACGGCGGGTGGCCGTCACCGCCGAGGCCATCGCGGCCGGGAAGCGCAGCGCCGCGGGGTTGGGCCGCCGCGGGAAGGGCACCTTGGGGATGGTGACGAGCGGGTAGCCGGCGGCTGGCACCAGGGTCACCTCCAGACCCTGCGTCGTGCCGAGCACGGTGACCTGCACCTGCGGGTCGAGCCGGCGCAGCGCGTCGGCGGTCGCCAGGAGCGGGTTGACGTGCCCCGCCGACCCGCCGCCGGCCATCAGGACCGACAGCCCGCTCACCGGCGCCGCATCCCCCGCGGCACGGGCACGACGGCCAGGGTGCGACGCAGCGTGGACTGCCGCCCGTCCAGTGCCTCGCGGCAGCCGGGCAGCGAGCGCGCCAGCGAGAGCAGCAGCCCGATCCCGATCAGCGCGGCGAGCAGGGCCGATCCGCCACTGCTGACCAGCGGCAACGGCACGCCGATGATCGGCAGCAGGCCGATGACCGAGCCGATGTTGAGGCAGGCCTGCACCAACAGCCAGACCATCACGCCCGAGGCGGCGGCGCGGACGAAGAAGTCCTCGGTGCCGGCGACGATGCGGTAGCAGGAGTAGGCCAGCACCAGGAACAGCCCCAGCACGGCGAAGGTGCCGGGCAGGCCGAGCTCCTCGCCGATGATCGCCAGGATGAAGTCGTTGTGCGGCTCGGGCAGCAGCGACCACTTCTCCCGGCTGGCGCCCAGGCCCACGCCCCACCAGCCACCGTCGGCCAGGGCGTACTCGGCGTGCACCTTCTGGAAGCACCCGGTCACCTGCGGGTTGACGCAGGTGTCGCCGACCCAGGCCTGGATGCGCTGCATCCGGTTCTCGCTGCCGGAGGCGAGGACGGCCGCGGCGACCGCCGCCAGCCCGCCGACGCCGACGAACCAGCGCGCCCGGACTCCGACGGCAAACAACATGCCGGCGGTGATCGAGAGCAGGATCAGTGCGGTGCCCAGGTCGTGCCCGGCCAGGACCAGGCCGATGAGGACCGCTGCGGCGGGGATGACGAACGGCACCAGGACGTGCCCGATCTTGCCGAGCACCCGCCGCTTGCGGGACAGCACGGCGGCGCCGAAGACGACCAGGGCCACCTTGCCGAACTCCGAGGGCTGAGCGGTGAACCCGGCCACGCTGATCCAGTTGCGGTTTCCCTGGAAGGTGACGCCGACGCCGGGGGCGAACACCAGCGCCTGCAGAGCGATCGCCAGCGCCATCCCGGCGAAGGCCAGCCGCTTCCACGCCACGACCCGGAGCCGGCTGCCGACGACCGCCAGGACCACCCCGATCCCGGCATACAGCAGCTGGGTGAGGAAGACCGTCCAGGAGCTGCCGCTGTCGACATAGGAGCGGACGCTGGAGGCGGACAGCACCATCACCAGCCCGATGGCCACGAGCAGCGAGGCGCTCCCGAGCACCAGGTAGTAGGGGGCGACGGGTGAGGCCAGGCGCTCGCGCAGGTCGGTGAGCACCGACACCCGCCGGTTGACCTGGCCTGCAGCGGCGACGTCGCGGCGCTCACCCAGGTGGGTCGTCACGCGGACCCCCGCAGACGCTCGACCGCCGCGGTGAACAGCGTGCCCCGCGCCTGGTAGTCGACGAACATGTCCAGCGACGCCGCGGCTGGGGCGAGCAGGACGACGTCACCGGGGTGGGCCAGGCGCAGCGCGCGCTCGACCACCTCATCCATCACTGCCGCCACATCACCAGTCTCAGGGGTGGCCACCTGCTCGACCGGCACATCCGGCGCGTGTCGGGCCAGTGCGGCCGCGATCTGGTCGCGGTCCTGCCCCAGCAGCACCGCCGCGCGCAGCCGCCCGGCCGCGGAGCGGACGAGGTCGTCGATGTCGGCGCCCTTGAGCTGGCCGCCGGCGACCCACACGACGTGCTCGTATGCCGTGAGGCTGGCCCCGGCGGCGTGCGGGTTGGTCGCCTTGGAGTCGTTGACGAACCGCACGCCGTCGACCTCGCCGACGTCGGTGACCCGGTGCTCGGCCAGCCGGAACCGGCGGATCCCTTCGCGGACGGCCACCGGCGGCACGCCGAAGGCCCTGGCCAGCGCTGCCGCGGCGAGCACGTCGGCGACCAGGTGGGGCGGCGGCGGCCCAGGGTCACCGCCGGGCAGGTCGGCCAGCGTGGCCAGCTCGGCGGCCGAGGTGCGCCGCTGCTCGACGAAGGCGCGGTCGGCCAGCACGTCGTCGACCACGCCCAGCATCGACAGCCCGGGCGTGCCCAGCGTGAACCCCACCGCCCGGCAGCCCTCGACCACGTCGGCCTGCGCGACCATCGCCTCGGTGGCCGGGTCCTGGACGTTGTAGACGCAGGCCACCTGGGTGCCCTGGTAGACCTTGGCCTTGGCCGCGGCATAGGCCTGCATCGACCCGTGCCAGTCGACGTGGTCCGGGGCCAGGTTGAGGCAGCACGACGCGAGCGCCGAGATGGAGTCGGCATAGTGCAGCTGAAAGCTGGACAGCTCGACGGCGACCACGTCGTAGGGCTCCGGGTGCAGCACCGCCTCCAGCAGGGGCGTGCCGACGTTGCCGGCCGCGATCGCCCGCTTGCCCGCCGCCGTCAGCATCGACTCCAGCAGCTGGACGGTCGTCGTCTTGCCGTTGGTGCCGGTCACCGTCAGCCACGGAGCCGCCCCCGTGGCCGGCCGCAGCCGCCAGGCCAGCTCGACCTCACCCCATACCGGGATGCCGTGGGCGGCAGCGCCCGCGAGCACAGGGTGGTCCGGCCGCCAGCCGGGAGAGGTGACGACGAGGTCAACGTCGGACAGGTCCTCGGGCAGGTCCTGGGTGTGCTCCGGCCCGAGCCGCAGCTCGGCGCCCAGCGCGTCCAGGATGCTGGCCCGCTCCTGCAGCGCCGTGCCGTCGCTGCGCCCGTCGAGCACGGTGACCGTCGCTCCCCGCTCGAGGAGGGCGTCGGCCGCCGCGAAGCCGCTGACCGCCAGCCCGGTGACCACGACGCGCAGTCCGGCCCAGTCCGCCGCACCATGGGTCAGCGTGTCGAGCCGTGAGCTCACAGCGAGACGACCCACTCGGCATAGAACAGGCCCAGCCCGATGGCCGCGCAGAGTCCGGCGATGATCCAGAACCGGATGACGATGGTGACCTCGGCCCAGCCGACCAGCTCGAAGTGGTGCTGCAGGGGGGCCATCCGGAACACGCGACGCCGGGTCATCTTGAAGAACCCGACCTGGATGATCACCGAGAGGGTGATCATCACGAACAGCCCGCCCAGGATCGCCATCAGCAGCTGGGTGTGGGTCATGATCGCCAGGCCGGCCAGGGCGCCGCCCAGCGCGAGCGAGCCGGTGTCGCCCATGAAGATCTTGGCCGGTGAGGCGTTCCACCACAGGAAGCCGAAGCAGGCCCCGGCGATGCAGGCGGCGACGACCGCGATGTCGAGGGCGTCGCGCACGTCATAACAGTTGGGGCCGGGGGTGAGCTGGCAGTTCTGGTTGTACTGCCAGATGCCGATCAGCACGTAGGACCCGAACACCATCACGCTGGCGCCGGTGGCCAGGCCGTCGAGACCGTCGGTGATGTTCACCCCGTTGGAGGCCCCGGCGATCATGATGTTGGCCCAGATCACGAACAGGATCAGTCCGAGCACCGGACCGGCGGCGGCGAGGTCGACGCTGGTGTCGCGGACGAAGGAGATCGCGGTGCTGGCCGGGGTGCGGAAGGAGTCGCCCGGGAACTGCAGCGCCAGCACGGCGAAGATCACCGCGACGCCGGTCTGCCCGATCAGCTTCTGGTGCGAGCGCAGCCCCAGGCTGCGCTGCTTGGAGATCTTGATGTAGTCGTCGAGGAAGCCGACCAGGCCCAGCCCGGCCATCAGGAACAGCACGAGCAGGGCGCTCATCGTCGTGGACGTGCGGGTCAGGTCGACCCAGCCGACGTAGTCCACCAGCGACAGCGCCAGGTGCGAGCCGAAGTAGCCGGCCAGGGTGGCGCCGACGATCAGCGCTCCGCCCATCGTGGGGGTGCCGCGCTTCGTATGGTGCGAGGTCGGGCCGTCGTCGCGGATGAACTGGCCGTAGCCGCGACGGACCAGGAACCGGATGTAGGCCGGCGTGCCGAGCAGCGCGACGAGCATCGAGATCGCGGCCGCGAGGACCACGGTGACCACTAGGCGCTCACCTCCGCCACGCCGACCCCGGCGAGCGCGTCGCCGAGGCGCCCCAGGCCCGAGCCGTTGCTGGACTTGACCAGGACGGTGTCACCGGTGCGGAGCAGGTCGGCCAACAGCCGCTCGGCCGCCTCGACGTCGGCGGTCGGGTAGCTCTCGCCGGACTCGGCGGCGAAGCCGACCGCTGCCGCTCGCGCGCCCTCCCCCACCGAGACGACGATGTCGACGCCCAGCTCGGCGGCGAGCCGGCCGGCGCGTTCGTGCTCACCGGGTCCGTCCGGGCCGAGCTCCAGCATCTCGCCGATCACGGCGACGGCACGTCCGCCGCCGCGCATCCCGATGAGCGAGCGCAGCGCGGCGGCCATCGAGTCGGGGTTGGCGTTGTAGGCGTCGTTGACGACGACGACGCCGTCGGCTCGTTCGTGCACCTCCATCCGCCAGCGGCTCACCCGCCCGGCGGCGGCCAGGGCCTGGGCGATCTGCGGGACGGGCATGCCGAGCTCGACGGCGACGGCTGCCACGGACAGGGCGTTGCCGACCTGGTGCTCGCCGTGCACCTGCAGCTGGACGGGCACGGGGTCCGATCCCGGCACCGTGAGCAGGAAGGCCGCCTGGCCGCGCGGTCCGAGCCGCACGTCGTCGGCCCGCACCTGCGCCTGCGGCCCGCGACCGACGAGCACGACGCGAGCCTGCGTCTGCCCCGCCATGGCTGCGACCACAGGGTCGTCGGCGTTGAGCACGGCCAGCCCCTCGGGAGGCAGCGCCTGCACCAGCTCGGCCTTGGCCCGGGCGATCGCCTCGCGGCTGCCGAACTCCCCCAGGTGGGCCGTGCCGACGTTGAGCACGACCCCGATGCGCGGCGGCGCGATGGCCGTCAGGTGCGCGATGTGCCCTGACCCGGAGGCGCCCATCTCGGCCACGAGGTAGGCGGTCGAGGTCTGCAGCCGGCAGACGGTCAGCGGCACGCCGACCTCGGAGTTGTAGGACGCGATCGGCGCCACGGTCGGGCCCAGCCTGGCGACCACCTGGGCGGCGAGGTCCTTGGTCGAGGTCTTGCCGGACGAGCCGGTGATGCCGATGACCTCCAGGCCGCCGGCGGCGGCGCAGCGCTCGACCACCTCGTGGGCCAGCGCGCCGAACGCCTCGGTGACCGCGTCATAGCGGGACCCGTCTGGCACGTGCTCGACCACCACGCAGGGCAGGTCGTCGACCGGTCGCGAGGTCAGCGCGGCAACCGCGCCGTTGCCGGCAGCCGCGCCGGTGAAGTCGTGACCGTCGGCGTGCTCGCCCAGGCGTGCGACATACAGGCTGCCGGGCTCGACCTCGCGCGAGTCGGTGACGACCGACCCGGTCACCACCGTGCCCGCAGCCTCGGCCGGGTGGACCCGGCCGCGCGTCACCGCCGCGATCTCTCCCAGAGTCAGAGGGATCACCTAGCCGGTCCCTCCCTCCTTGATCGCCACGTCGCCCAGTGTGACACCCGGCGCCTCGCCGGGGGCGGGGGCGTCGGGGTCGTAGACCAGGGGGACCGGCGGAGGCAGGGTGGTCGACGGGGGGATCGCCCGCTCCTGCAGCGCGTAGCGCATCACGTCGGAGAAGACAGGACCGGCCACCGTGCCACCCCACTGGCTGATCCTGGTCGGCTTCTGGATCGTCACCGAGACCACGATCTGCGGGTCGTCGGCAGGGGCGAAGCCGATGAACGCCGAGGTCACGCCCTTGTAGTTGCCGGTCGCCGGGTCGACCCGGGAGGCGGTCGAGGTCTTGCCCGCCACCCGGTAGCCGGGCACCTCGGCCAGCGGCGCGGTGCCCTGCGCCGTGGGGACGTACTCCATGATGTCGGTCAGCGTCTGGGCGGTCTCCGGGGAGATGATCCGCTCGCCCCCGGGCCGGGCTGTGGCGGTGTAGCGGCCGTCGGCGTCCGTCGTCCCGGCGACGACCGTCGGCGGGATCTTCACCCCTCCGTTGGCCACCGTCTGGAAGACGCTGACCTGCTGCAGGGCGGTGCTGGTCAGGCCCTGGCCGAAGAGCATCGTGGGCTTGCTGGTGGCCGACCACACGCTGGGGTCGGGCAGCAGCCCCGGGGACTCACCCGGCAGGCCGAGCCCGGTGACCTTGCCCAGCCCGAACTTGCGCTGCCACTGGGTGAGCACGTCGTCGGGGATGTCCTCGCCATACATGATCGTGCCCATGTTGCTGGAGGTGGCCAGCACGCCGGCGAAGGTGACGTAGGGGTTGTCGGGGTCGTGCGCGTCCTTGAACGAGGTCCCGCCCCGGTGCACCCGGTAGGGCAGCACGAGCGGGGTCGAGGGCTCGATCAGCCCGATCTCCAGGGCGGTGGCCGCGGTGATCAGCTTGCTCGTCGAGCCCGGCTCGTAGGCGTCCTCGACCGCGGCGTTGCGCAGGTCGCTGGGCGAGGAGGGGTTGACGTCGGGGTCGAAGGAGGGATAGCTGGCCATCGTCAGCAGCTCACCGGTGCGGGCGTCCTGCACCAGGACGTAGCCGGACAGCGCTCCCGTCTGCTGCACGCGGGCGGCGATGGCGTTGTAGGCATACCACTGCAGGTCGCTGTCGATGGTGAGCCGCACGTCCTGCCCCGGCACGGCGGGCACCTGCTCGGTCGTGCCGGTGCTGATCCGCTCGCCCAGGCCGCCTCGCTCGTAGGTCAGCGTGCCCGGGGTGCCGGACAGCGTGTCCTGGTAGATCTGCTCGATCCCGCCGGCGGGCTGGTCGCCGGCGCCGACCCACCCGATCAACGGTGCTGGGGCGGCTCCGAGTGGGTAGGTGCGCTTGAGGTAGGGCTCGCTGTAGATGCCGGGGATGCCCAGCGCCTGCACCTTCTGCCAGGCCAGCGGGGAGATGTCCTTGACCAGGTAGGTGAACCGGTTGTTCTTCTTGGCCAGCGTCTTCTCCAGCGTGGCCTGCAGGGCCGCCGGGTCCGAGCCGGTGACCGCCGCGATGTCCTGCGCCGCACCGGCCAGGCCCTTGTCGACCCAGGCCCCGTCGACGCGGGTGCGGTAGCGGACGACCGCGGTCGGGTCTGCGGTGACGTGCTTGCGTTCGACGCTCTCGGCGAGCGGGGTGCCGTTGGCGTCGCTGATCGTGCCCCGCGGCGCCGGGATGGTCTCCTGCTGCACCCGCCCGTCGAACGCGGCGGCGGACAGGCTGGCGGACTCCAGCCCCTGCAGCCGCACCAGCTGAGCCGCGAAGAGGCTGAAGACCATCATCACGCCGAGGAACATCACCCGGGCGCGGCGCTGAGGGTGCACCACACCGGTCAGCATCGAGCTGCGGCCACGGGGTGCCCGCCCCCGCCGTGCTGGTCGACCCCCGCGCGATGCCACCGGTCTCACCTTCCCTGGAGCGCCGCGGCGAGCGCGTCCTGCACCCGTCGGAACGTGCTGATCTCCTCGATGTTCGAGGCGTGAGTGATCACGCTAAACGGCCGCTCGGGGTCGACGGCGGAGGCCACGCCGAGCATCCGCCCGTCGGACAGCCGCAGCACCGCCGTCGAGGGCGAGGGGACCAGTCCCAGCTCCTGGGCCTGACGGGCCAGCGCCTCCGGTGAGCTCACCCCCGCGAGCTCGGCCTGCAGGGTGACCCGCTGGTCGTGCAGCTCGGTGGACTGACCGCGCAGGTCGCCGAGCACATAGCTGCTCTCGGCTCGGGCCATGTTGAGCATCAGTGCGCTCAGCAGCCCGGCCAGCACCAACGCCAGGCAGAGCAGGGCGAAGGCGCTGTGGTTGTGGTCGCGCGACATCGCGTTGACCACCCGCAGACGGGTCGGGCGGGGCGTCAGCGCGCCGGGCCGGATCCTGGGACGGAAGCCGTGCGGCAGGTCACGGGCGAGGGTCAGCTGGCTCATCGGCGGTACTCCTGGGTGCGGGCGTGGGTCACGGAGCGGGTCAGTGGGTCGGTGGCTCGGGTGCGTTCGGCAGCACGCAGCCGCACCGAGGCGGCACGGGGGTTGTCGGCGATCTCCGCCGCGTCGGCCTGCTCGGCCCCGCGGGTGAGCAGACGCAGCCAGGGCGCGTCTTGCGGACGCTCGACCGGCACGCCAGGCGGGGCGGCGCTGGTCGCGCCGGCAGCGAGCCCCTGCTTGGTGATCCGGTCCTCCAGCGAGTGGTAGGACAGGACGGCGATCCGGCCGCCCACCCGCAGCGCGTCGAGCGCAGCGGGCAGCGCGCGGGCCCAGGTGGACAGCTCGGCGTTGACCTCGATGCGCAGCGCTTGGAAGGTCCGCTTGGCCGGGTGTCCGCCGCTGCGCTGGGACGCGGCCGGCACGACGTCGTGCAGCAGGTGGACCAGCCGCGCAGAGGTCGTGAACGGCTCGACGTCCCGCTCGCGGGTGATCGCCCGGGCAATCGGGCGGGCGAACCGCTCCTCGCCGTACTCACGCAGCAGGCGGGTCAGGTCATCGACCCCGTAGGTGTTGAGCACCTCGGCCGCGGTCGGTCCGGTGGACTGGTCCATCCGCATGTCCAGGGGCGCGTCCATCCGGTAGGCGAAGCCCCGTTCGGCCTCGTCGAGCTGCAGGGAGGACACCCCCAGGTCGAACAGGACGGCGTCGGCCCAGGCGATGCTCAGCTCCTCCAGCACCTCCGGCAGCTCGTCGTAGACCGCGTGCACCCCGACGAACCGGTCGCCATGAACGGCCAGCCGCTCCCCCGCGAGCTGGAGCGCCTCGGTGTCCCGGTCGAGCCCGACGACCCGGGCGTGGGGGCAGGTGGTGAGCACGGCCTCGGCGTGACCGCCCATCCCCAGCGTGCCGTCGACGAAGACGGACCCGGGCTCGGCGAGGGCTGGCGCGAGGACCTCGACCACCCGGTCGAGCAGCACCGGCAGGTGCCGCTGCGGGGTGGCCCGGTCGCTCATCGCTGTCCTCTCTGCGTCGTGGTGTCCGGGTATGTCGTGCCGGCGGTGCGGGTATGGCGTCGGTGGCGGGTGCGTGTCGGTGGCTGGGGTGGGTGCGATTGGCCGGTGGCGGTCCTGAGGTCAGGTCCTCCTCCGCGTCGCGGGTGCCCGGTGACCGGGCCGGCCCGGCGCCGGGGAAGGGGCGTCGGGGCGGGCGAAGCGGCTGAGGACCTGGCGCCAGGGGCGCCGGGTCAGCGCAGTCAGAGGACTCCGGGGACCACCTCCTCGGCCTGGTCGGCGAAGGCGGGCTCGGCCTGCTCGAGGAAGGCCGTCCACGCGGCGGAGTCCCAGATCTCCACGCGCGTCCCGGCGCCGATCACCGTGCACTCGTGGCTCAGCGAGGCGTAGTCCCGCAGCACCGCGGGGATCGAGATGCGGCCCTGCCGGTCGGGGAGCTCGTCGGAGGCGCCGGAGAGGAACACGCGCTGGTAGTCGCGGGCCCCCTTGTTGGTCGTGGAGACCCGGGCGAACTGCTCGGTGACCCGCTCGAACTCCGCGCGCGCATAGACATAGAGGCAGCGCTCCTGACCGCGGGTGATGACCAGGCCGGGCTCGAGCTGGGGGCGGTACTTGGCGGGGAGGAACAGCCGGCCCTTGTCGTCCAGACGGGGCGTGTAGGTGCCCAGGAACACGACCACCACCGCCCTCTCACCTGGCCGCCGACCAGCGCCTTTCCGCGCTGAGCCCCACCATACCCCACTTCCCCCCACCGTCAACGGAAATCTGCTAGATATTGAGGGCCGGAATGGTCGTTTCTGCTGTTCACGTCGCTGACGAGCTGGTGGGGGAAGTCTGCCAGCCACCTCCCGGCCGACAATGGCAGGGGCAGGCGTCGGACCGGCGGGGTACCCTCACGATTCGAGGGTCGAGCGACGGCGAGGCGATGAGGCAGGATCAGGGCATGTCCGTGAACACCAACACGAGCACCGGCGCCTCGCAGGCGCCCGACACCGGTCGTGAGCCCCTCGGCGCGGCCGACGACGGGGGCCTGGCAGATGGCGAGGTGGCGGACGTCAGGGCGACCGCCTCCGCCATCCACCGGGCGATCAGCACGGTCATCGAGGGCAAGGACGCCGCGGTGCGCACCGCGATCACCGTGCTGCTCTCCGAGGGGCACCTGCTCGTCGAGGACGTGCCGGGGGTGGGCAAGACGATGCTGGCCAAGGCCCTGGCCAAGGCGATCGACTGCAAGGTGAGCCGGGTCCAGTTCACTCCCGACCTGCTGCCCAGTGACATCACCGGTGTCAGCGTCTTCAACCAGGACTCGCGGACCTTCGAGTTCCGGCAGGGCGCCATCTTTGCCAACATCGTCGTCGGCGATGAGATCAACCGCGCCTCCCCCAAGACCCAGTCGGCGCTCCTGGAGTGCATGGAGGAGGGCCAGGTCACGGTGGACGGGACGACCCACCACCTGCCGCGGCCGTTCCTGGTGATGGCGACGCAGAACCCGATCGAGATGGAGGGCACCTACCCGCTGCCCGAGGCCCAGCGCGACCGGTTCATGGCGCGCGTCTCGATGGGCTATCCCTCGGCGACCGCCGAGATGGACATGCTCGAGTCGCACGGCGAGCACAACCCGCTGGCCGAGCTCAGCCCGGTGACCGATGCGGCGGCCGTGGCGGCCGCGGTCCTGCAGATCCGGCAGTTGCACACCGCCAACGCGCTGCGCCAGTACGTCGTCGATCTGGTCGCCGCCACCCGCCAGCACCGCGCCCTCCGGCTCGGCGCCTCCCCCCGCGCCGGTCTGCAGCTGCTCCGCGCCGCACGCACCACGGCGGCCCTCGCCGGACGAGACCACGTGCTCCCCGAGGACGTCCAGGAGATCGCCGGCGCGGTGCTCGCGCACCGGCTGCTGCTGACCGGTGAGGCACAGCTCGCCCGGCGGACACCGGCAGAGGTCGTCGCCGAGGTCCTCCAGCGCACACCGGTCCCCTCCAGCCGGCGCTAGGCCAGGACGCAACCGTGAAGCGGCCGGGGGTGCTGACGAGCCGGGGGCAGACCTTCCTCGTCGTGGGAGCGCTCGCCGTGGTCGCCGGGCTGGTGCTCGGCTATCCCGACGTCACCCGCATCGGGGTGCTCCTGGTCGTGCTCCCCGCCTTGGCCGCGATCCTGGCCCGGCGGCGGCCGCCCCGGATCAAGGTGGCGCGCCTGGTCCACCCGGGCCGGCTCACGCCCGAGCAGCCTGGCGAGGTGGAGGTCCAGTTCGTCAACGTCGGACAGGGGCGCACCCCGATGTTCCTGGCCGAGGAACAGTTCGACTACGCCCTGGGCGACCGTCCACGCTTCCTCCTGCCGCGGCTCTCGGTCGGTGAGCAGCGCCGCCTGCGCTACACGATCCGCAGCCGTCATCGCGGCGCCTACCAGCTCGGCCCGGTGACCCTGCGCCAGCGCGACCCGTTCGGCCTGACCCACGTGGCCATGCAGCTGCCCACGGTCACCGAGGTGCTTGTCCTGCCCCGCGTCTTCGAGCTCGGCACCCGGCGACTGCGGGGCCAGGGGCGCGGCACCGAGGGCGAGCTGCCCCAGATGGTGGCGCTGCACGGCGAGGACGACGTCAGCATCAGGCAGTACCGCGACGGCGACGAGCTGCGCCGTGTCCACTGGCCGGCGACGGCCCACCGGGGCGAGCTGATGGTCCGCCAGGAGGACCGGCCGACCAGGCGCCGGGCGGTCCTGCTCCTGGACTCACGGGTGAGCGCACACCCGGGCAGCGGTTTCCACCCTTCCTATGAGTGGGCAATCAGCGCGCTGGCCTCGGTGGCCCGACAGCTGGCCACCGACGGGTTCGTCATCCACCTGCTCACCGACTCCACCGTGCAGGACGGATCCGCGGGCCACCCGACCGAGCTGGACGAGCTGATGGGGGTGCTGGCCCGGGTCATGCCGCAGGACTCCTCGCTGGAGCCCCTGGCCAGCGCGGCCCACACCTTCACCTCAGGCGGGGTGCTGGTCGTCGCCGCGGTGGTGGGACATGACGAGGAACAGCTGCGTGTCCTGGCCGGCATCCGCGAGCCCGGGTCAGCGGCCTACGCCTTCGTGCTCGACCCCGAGGCGTTCGAGCGCAACCAGGACAGCGGGGACGACAGCGCCGCGCAGCACCTGGGCCAGGGGCTGCGCGAGGCCGGCTGGCAGATCGCCACGGTCGGTCCCACCACACAGATCCCCATCGCCTGGAGCCAGCTCCGCACGCATCAGCTGGCGGTGCGGCAGTGAACCTCGACCGTGCCCTGTGGCCCGAGGGGCTGGTCGCCGGGCTGGCCACCCTGGCGGTCGCCTGGCCGCTGACCGAGCTGCTGCGAGACAACGAGTGGGTCGGCACGGCGATGCTGATGATCGCCCTGGTCGTGGTGGTCGGCGCGGTGCTGCGAGGCTTCGGGATCAACCCGACGATCATCGTCCTGGTGCAGTTCGGTGCCGCGCTCTCGGCGCTGATGCTGACCTACCTGCACGACACGCTCTTCTACCTGCTGCCGACGACCGAGACGTTCGGCACCAGCCAGGAGCTGCTCCAGCAGGCGGGGCAGGTGCTGCAGCAGTATGCCGCCCCGGCACCGGCCACCGAGGGCGTGCAGTTCCTCATCGTGTCGGTGCTCACCCTGACCGCGGTGTCCGTCGACGCGATCGCCGTCAGTGGCCGGGCCCCGGCGACGGCTGGCATCCCGCTCGGGGCCGCGTTCCTGGTCTCGGTGAGCAACAACGGGCAGGCGATGGCCCCCCAGTACTTCCTCGCGGTCGCTGCGGCGTGGCTGGTGATGCTCGCCCAGCAGGGCGACCGCCTGGTCGGCGGCTGGTCCTCGGCCGACCGGCGGGAGTCGGTCGGCTCGCACGACGTGTCGCACGGCCCGACCGGTCACCGGACGATGGCCCGGGTGCTCGGAGGGGTCACGCTCGTCGGCGCGCTGCTCGGTGCCTCGGTGCTGCCGCACCTGCCGCCGACCTTCTTCGGCGACGGTCTGGCGACCAACGGCGAGGCCAACGACCTGTCCCCCGGTGGCGCCGTGAGCTTCACCACGACGATGGACCTGGCAGCCGACCTCACCAGCCGCTCCGATGCCACGGTGATCCGCTACCGCTCCGACACCTTCCCCGAGCAGCCCATGCGCGTGACCGCGTGGTCGGTGTTCGACGGCCGGAGCTGGTTGGCTCCGGATGAGACTCCCGACGGCGCTCGCCAGCGCGCAGGGGACCTTCGTGGCACCCGCTCCGGAGGGGATGTCCGCCCAGGTGCCGACCCGGCAGGCCACCGTGCAGGTCTTCGAGAACGCGCTGGGCGCTCCCTACCTGGCCACGCCGACGCCGCTGGTCTCGGTGGCGCTCCCCTCGTCGGCGGCTGCGTGGAACAGCACGACGCAGTCGGTGGTTCTCGAGGAGCCCACCGGCACCTACTCCGCGACCTATCTGCTCGTGGCGCCGACCGCGGCGGCCCCGCTGCCGGAGTCCGCCGGAAGTGAGCCGGCCGATCCCACCGACTTCGACGCCGCACTGCTGCGGGTCGACCCCACCGCCGCTCCGGCGGTCAGTGCGCTGGCCGATCAGGTGGTCGGCGAGGAGACCAACGACCTCGAAGCCGCGCGCCTGATCCAGAACCACCTGCGCAGCGGCCTCTACAGCTACTCGCTCACTCTCGCGCCGGGTGGTGACCCGAACGACCCGATCAGCCACTTCCTGGCCACGCGGCGCGGCTACTGCGTGCAGTTCGCCACGGCCATGGTGATGATGGCCCGCTATGAGGGCATCCCGGCCCGGATGGCGGTCGGCTTCCAGCCCGGCATCCGCCAGCCCGACGGCAGCCGGGTGATCCGGCAGGCCGATGCGCACGCCTGGCCGGAGCTGTGGATCAGCGGCCTGGGCTGGACCCGGTTCGAACCGACGGGCGGCCGGGGTGGCGGCGCCCCGACCTACAGCCAGTTGGACGTCGGGCCGACCGCCACCGAGCAGTCCGCGACCGGGGCTCCCTCAGTCACCTCCGCGCCGACCCCTCAGAGCAGCAGCGGCCGAGGCTGGTTCGACGACCTCGGCGCGCTGGCCCCCGACCTCGGTCGCGGAGCGCTCATCCTGCTGGTGCTGGCCGTGCTGATGGCGCTGGTGCCGTGGGCCGGGCGACGGTACCGAGAGGCCGGGCTCCGCGAGGCGACCAGCGCTCGAGAGCGCGTGGAGGGCCAGTGGCAGCTGCTGACCCGTTCGCTCGAGGACTACGGGGTCGACCCGCCCGAGCAACGCAGCCCACGGGAGATGGGCCGCCACTACTCGACGAGCACCAAGCTCGACCGCCGCGCCGGCGAGGCGCTGGGACGGGTCACCACGACCCTCGAGCGGTCCCGTTATGCCCCCGACACGGTGACCAGTGACAAGGCCGAGACGGTGATGGGTCGCGACGTCCGCACCATCATCGACGCCGTCGTCGACGACCTGCCGTGGAACATCCGCGCCAACTCGCGGTTGCTGCCACGGACCGGACTGCGCTACCTGCGCGAGCGCATCGCCTTCTGGCGGCGCTAGCTCCGGCGGCATGTGGGGGACTTTGGTCCCTGTGGCGCCGAGCGGGCCGGGTGAAGATTGAGGTATGGACACCACGCACTCGCCGCCCACGCCCGAGCCTGCTCGCGCGGGTGCGCACGTCACGACCGTGAACGAGTCGTGGGACCTCGTTCGGCAGGCTGTCGTAGGCCGACTGGCCGTCATCAGCGAGGGTGCCCCCGACATCTTCCCGGTCAACTTCACCGTCGACCGCGGCTCTGTGGTCATCCGAACAGCAGGCGGCACCAAGCAAGCGGCGGCGCGCGAGCGCGATGTGGCGTTCGAGGTGGACGGGTACGACCCGGACTCGGCCGAGGCCTGGAGCGTGGTCCTGAAAGGACGCGCCGTCGAGGTTCATGACGTGGACGAAGTGATCCAGGTCATGCACCTGCCGTTGGCCCCCTGGACGGAGGGGTCCAAGCCGCACTTCCTGCGCCTGGTCCCGGACTCTGTCACTGGGCGGCGCTTCCAGGTCGCCGGAGGTGCCCGGCGCGGGTGAGCGCATGCTCGCCAGGGTGGTGAGACCAATCCGGGGCATGGTGGCGTGACGAACTGGTCAGTGGGTCCGTGCACTACGCGCGATTGAGCGCCCGCCAGCAAAAGGAAACTCCCATGACCAAGAGATACGCCCTCCTGCTCGCCGTGCCCGCAGCACTGGCCCTGTCGGCAGGTGCCGCGTTCGCCGTCAGCGCCGGGAACTTCGACGCAGACCTGCACGCCGTGCCGCACAACCACCTGGCCGACGGCGGCTCCGACGTCAACGGCAACGCCACCCTTCGGCTCACCGGACGCACGTTGGACATCAACCTCTCGGCAACGGGTCTGACCCCCGGGGAGCCGCACGCCATGCACATCCACGGCGACACCCAGGCTGCCAACGAATGCCCCGGCATCGAGGCGGACACCAACACCGGCGACCCGATCGACCCGGGCGGTTTCATCTCAGGCACACCCGACGGGCTGATCTCCCTGGCCGAAGGGCTGCCGGACTACGGACCCATCGACGTCTCTCTCACCACCACCGGCGACACCAGCGCAGCCAGCGGCCTGAGCTTGGAGCGCTTCCTGAGCGCCGACGCCAATGGCAGGATCGACTACCACCGCAGCGTGGTCGTGCCCAAGGACGTCGCCAAGAACCTGGCCAACCTGCACATCGTCATCCACGGCGCCGACCTTGACGCCGACTCCAGCTCGCTGGACAGTCTCTTCGAAGCCACCCTTCCCGTCGCGTGCGGCGAGATCGACCAGACCCCCCGCTGACCCGCCCCGACTCACACGTTCCAGACAGCCGGTGCCCCCCTCACGCCGAGGTGGGCACCGGCGGCCGTGACGGACGTGGCCTTGACGAAATCCGCTGATGCCCACCTGAGCGTCGTGCGACCGAACCTCAGTCCAGGTAGTCGCGCAGCACCTGGGAGCGAGACGGGTGACGCAGCTTGCTCATCGTCTTGGACTCGATCTGGCGGATCCGCTCGCGCGTCACGCCATACACCTTGCCGATCTCGTCGAGCGTCTTGGGCTGGCCGTCGGACAGGCCGAACCGCATCGAGACCACGCCGGCCTCGCGCTCGGAGAGAGTGTCCAGCACCGAGTGCAGCTGCTCCTGCAGCAGCGTGAACGACACCGCATCGGCCGGGACGACCGCCTCGGAGTCCTCGATCAGGTCGCCGAACTCGGAGTCGCCGTCTTCGCCGAGCGGGGTGTGCAGCGAGATCGGCTCACGGCCGTACTTCTGCACCTCGACGACCTTCTCGGGCGTCATGTCGAGCTCCGCCGCCAGCTCCTCCGGGGTGGGCTCGCGGCCCAGGTCCTGGAGCATCTGCCGCTGCACGCGGGCCAGCTTGTTGATGACCTCGACCATGTGCACCGGGATGCGGATGGTGCGGGCCTGGTCGGCCATCGCCCGGGTGATCGCCTGGCGGATCCACCAGGTGGCGTAGGTCGAGAACTTGTAGCCCTTGGTGTAGTCGAACTTCTCGACCGCACGGATCAGGCCGAGGTTGCCCTCCTGGATCAGGTCCAGGAAGAGCATGCCGCGACCGGTGTAACGCTTGGCCAGCGAGACCACCAGACGCAGGTTGGCCTCGAGCAGGTGGTTCTTGGCGTTCTTGCCGTCCTGGGAGATCCACCACAGCTCACGCTTGAGCTTGGCGTCGATCTTGTCCCCGGAGTTGAGCCGCTCCTCGGCGAACAGGCCGGCCTCGATGCGCTTGGCGAGCTCGACCTCCTGCTCGGCGTTGAGCAGGGCCACCTTGCCGATCTGCTTGAGGTAGTCCTTGACCGGGTCGGCGGTCGCCCCGGCGGTGACGACCTGCTGAGCGGGCGCGTCGTCCTCATCGGCGGTGGTCAGCACGAAGCCGGCCGACTCGCTCTCCTCGGAGTCGTCGGCCTTGGGCTTGGCGGTGCCCTCTTCGTCGTCGTCCTCGTCGCTGTCATCGGCAGCATCGGGGTCAGCAACGGTCGCCTCCTCCGCGCCGCCGCTGGGGACGGCAGCGACCTTGGTCGGGGCGTCGTCGACATCGACGACGACGACGTCCTCGTCCTCTGCCCCGGCGTCGGCCTTCTTGGCGGCGGCTGACTTGGCCGAGGCGGCCGTCCGACGGCGGGTCGGCGCGGCCTCGGTGGCCTCCGTCGTGACAGCGGCAGCCGTCGAGGCGGCTGCCTTGGTCACTGTCTGCCTTGGTGGCTGCAGGCTTGGTGGCGGCAGCCTTCGTGGCCGCAGGCTTGGTCGCGGCAACCTTCGTGGCCGCTGGCTTGGTCGCGGCAGCCTTCGTGGCTGCTGGCTTGGTCGCGGCAGGCTTGGTCGCAGCCTTGGTCGCCGCGGGCTTGGCAGCCGTGGACTTGGCCGCCGTCGTGGCCGGAGCACTGTCAGGTGCCGCCTTGAGGGTCGCCGGGCTCTTGGCCGCGGTCTTCGCCGCCGGCTTCTTCGCCGCGGCACTCGTGGCGGGGGCACTGGCGGTGCCGTCGTCGCGGACCTCGATCGCGTTGTCGCTGAAAGTCCGCAGCACCTTGGTCTGGCTGCGCTTGGACAGGTCAGCGGTCTCCAGCGCGGTCCGCACCTCAGACAGGGTGAGGTGACCGGAGCGCTTGCCCTTCTTGAACAGGGCGGTGAGCTCGGCCGAGGAGAACTCGGCGGGGAGGGCGGTGGGCTGTGGGGTGGCCGTCTGAGATGGCACGGGTGGCATCACTTACTTTCCTGCCCGATGGCGGTCGGTGTTACGGCATGCCGGAGGCGTGCCTCAAGGGACCGTCTTGTCGTGGATCTGCCGTCGGCTCCTGCCTCTGCCGATCGGCTGCTCTGACCATTATAGAACCCGCCGGGCGGTGACCGTGTTCCCGGCAAGCCGCCGCTGGACCCCCCGACCAGCGCGGACGTCGCGGCTGCTGCCTACTCCTCGGCCTTGACGGCCAGCACCGGGCAGGCGGCGTCGAGCAGGATGCGCTGGGCGTTCGAGCCCAGGATCAGCTTGCCGACCGGGGTGCGGCGACGCAGCCCGATGACGATGAAGTCGGCGTCGCTCTGGGCGGCGACCTCGATGAGGTCCTCGCTCGGCTCGTTGCCGCGCACCAGCTGGCGCACCTCGTGCTCGACACCCTTCTCGTCGAGCTGGGCCTGCACCTGGGTCAGCTCGGCCTCGAACCGGTGGGACTCCTCGGCGTCGAAGTCGCGCCCGCCGCGGTGGCTGTTGACCACGATGAGCTTGGTATGGCGCAGCTGGGCCTCCTCGGCGGCTCGCCTCAACGCCGCCCGGCCCTCGCGCGTCGGGACGTACCCCACGATGATCGACATCCTTGTCACCCTTCCAGAGCGCCCAGCAGTTGGACGCGAGGCTACACGTCGCGCCCGCCGCCCCGCAGGGCCACGTCGCCGGCGAACTGGGGTCGCGGAGGGCGGACACAGGCGGCGAGAAGGCGGGCCAGCAGGTCGGCCAACCGGTAGCGCGGGTCGACGCTCAACGCCCGGTCCACCGCCAGGTTGCCCAGCATCCCGTTGCCCTGCCACCAGGCGACCTGCGCGAGCGAGGTCATCACGCCCGCGCTGCGCTGAGGCGGCACCCGCACCGCCAGGTCGAGCAGCTGGTCGAGCAAGCCCTCGTCCGGCGAGACCGCGACGAGCGGCAGGGTCGAGCAGAGCACCCGGCTGATCCGGCGGTCGAGCAGGCCGCCGGAGAGATGGCCGGGGCACAGCCAGGCCAGCACGGCGTCCCGGAACTCCCGGTCCTCCAGGGACTCCACCACGTCGCAGACCTCGTCGACGGTCAACGGCTCCACCCGGGCAACGGCACGGTCGCTGGCGTTGGCAGCGTCGACCAGGCGCGCGATGGCCCGCGCGCCGGCACGCCATACCGGCTCATCGCCGCGCAGGGCCGCCCTGCCGCACCCACGCTGCCTGCTCCGCTCAGCCAACCGTGCAGCGACGGCCCGCTGCTGCTCCGGGTGACCCGACTCGATGAGCGCACGCAGCGCCTCTCGGCTGCGCCCCGGTGCCCGGCCGGCGAGCACGAGATCGGCGACGGCCGCGACCTCATGCGGCGGCGGCACAGGCGCCCAGGTCCCGGTCCGGTTCCGGCCCTCCACCAGTGCCCACCGGCCGTCCCTGACCCGCGCGCTCGCCTCGACCGGCACCCGGTTGCGGCGACAGCACGCGCGGACGGCCTGGAGCATCCCGGTCGAGTCCTCGGTGGACTCGAAGGCCACGAGGAAGGCGAAGTCGGGCCGCTCCCGCGCCAGGACCGGCTCGATCTGGGCGACGGCCAGCTGCCAGACGTCAGGGGGGAGCAGGTCGACCCGCATCACCGGACCGAGCGCACCGGTCCGCTTGCTGACCCGGCCCGGGACGTCGCGGAACAGGATGAGCACCAGGCTCTCGTGCGGTGTGTAGCCGAGCTGGTGCGGCAACGTGGCGATGAGGTCGCCGAGGGTGCGGATCGTGGGGCGCGAGGTCATCGCCCCACGATGGCGGACCAACCGGGCCGGGAGTCGGCCGGCGGCCGATCTGTGGATAACCCGGTGCGCTCTGGCGCCTCAGGCGGGTAGCTGTCCGGTCTGCGCCGGGAACTCACGCCGGGCGTGGTCGGCGATCTTGTTCATCAGGTAGCCGTCCAGGCCAGCCCCGATGAACCCACCGGCGACGGGCACAGCCCGGCCGAGGCGACCCAGGGTCTTGGCTCCGAGCTGGGTGGCCAGGCGGAACCCGACGCCCTTGTTGATCACCATGACTGCGGCCTTGGGCAGCCGCTGGAGCGCCACCTGCGCGAGCCGGCCGCCGCCGGTGACCCCCGCCTTGCGCAGCAGGTCGTCGGAGTCGGCGCCGACCAGCGTGAGCAGCACCGCCGAGCGGACCTCGGGACGGGTCAGGTCGTAGCCGCGGATGGTCGCGATGCTGCCGACCATCCGCGTGGAGAGCACGTAGAACTCGACGATGTTGGCGGGCAGGGCCACGCCCATCGTGAGCAGGCCGCCGAACCCGGTGAGGAAACCGCCGGTCGCGGCCATCCGCATGTGGCTGCGGCAGATCTTGTCGATCGCCTTCTCCGGGTCGCTCGGCTCGTCCTTGAGCGCATCGGCCACAAGCTCGCTCACCGAGTCGAGCGGCCCGAGGCCGTCCAGGCCCACGTCCATCAGCTTGCCGACGATGGCGTTCGCCGTCTTGGCCGACATGGAGTCCTCGTCCACCGGCTGCTGGGTCTGCTGCGTGGTGTCGTCATCGCCGAAGCCGAACAGGCCCACGGATCCTCCTTGGTCACGGTCGCCACCTGGTGCGGCGTCTCGTCCCGTCATCCTGTCACCCGGTGCCTGAGCACGCCCCTTGTCGGTGTCTGCCACCGGCGCGGGGGGTGCGCTAGGTTTCCGCCATGGGGAACGGAAAGTCGACGTCCGCAGGGCTGTTCAAGCCGCTGGCAGCCCTGGCGGCACTGCTGGCTCTGGCCGGCCTCGTGCTGCTCGCGCTCGGCCTGATCGGCCGCACCCAGGTGGCCCGTCCGGACATGAGCGGCTTCAACGCCGGACAGACGATCACGCTGACCGACTCGGGCATGTCGGTCTGGGCGCGCGACGACGCCGTCCGCGAGGAGGCCTACTGCGTGGCCAGCGAGGGAGGCTCGCAGACCGTCCTCGAGCGGCCGGTCGAGACCTTCAGCGTCGACGTGTCGGGCACCCCCTTCTATGAGGTGGCGCGGACCCCCGCCGACCTCGAGGCCGGCACCTACGCGGTCGACTGCAACGTCAGCGACAGCGTGTATGCCGGTCCGCGAGCCACCTCGACGGTGGCCACCGGGCTGCTCGGCGACCTCGGCATCCTGCTCGGCAGCATCCTGCTCGGGGCGGGGCTGCTGCTCGGGCTGCTCGCGCTGCTCGCTCGCCGACGCAAGCCCGCGGCGGCCGCCTCGACGGGGTACCAGTACAGCAGCTACCAGGGACAGGGCGCCTACCCCGGCGCCAGCGGCTACGGCCAGCAGCAGGGGCAGCCGGGCTACGGCCAGCAGGGCTACGGCCAACCCTCGGCGCCGACCGGGCAGGGCGGGTATGGCGGTGCGCCGGCCTACGGCGCCCAGCAGGGCGGGCAGGCCAGCCCCTACGGCTACCCCGGCACCGGTTCGGGCTCGGGGTCGGACTCCGGCCAGCAGGGCTATGGGCAGCAGGCGCCCTACGGCCAGCAGGCGCCGTACAGCCAGCAGGGCTATGGGCAGCAAACGCCTTACGGCCAGCAGACCTATGGCCAACAGCCTTACGGACAGCAGGGACAGCAGCCGCCCTACGGCCAGCAGAGCTATGGCCAGCAGCCGTACGGACAGCATGGGCAGCAGGGGCCGTATGACCAGCAGCAGCAGCCGAGTGAGAACCAGCCGGTGTACGGGGAGCACGGCTACGGCCAGCAGAGCCTTGGCGAGCAGACCCAGGGCCAGCCGACCTACGGCAGCCCGGCCTACGGGCAGGACGCGACCCAGGCCTACCCGACATACGGGCAGCAGGCTGAGCCAGACGCGGAGCACGCGCCGGAGCAGGAGCACGGCCAGGCCGACGAGACCCTGCCTGCTTCCGAACCGCCGGCCGACGATCCTGCAGCCGTCGAGGCGACGCACGACGAGCCCACTCACGAGCAGGCCGCCGAGGACCAGACCGAGCAGTACCCGCCCGCCGACCCGCCTCGCCCGACCTGGCAGGACGACCCCGACGTGCCCCCGCCGCCGGGCTGGCAGCAGCCCGCCAGCGACAGCGCGGGCGCGCAGGAGGAGTCAGCTCCGCAGGGTTGGCCCCAGCAGTCCCCGCCGCCCTGGCCGGAGCAGGACGGCGACCGCCCGGCTCCTCCCCCGCCGCCACCGTGGCGTCAGGACGGCCAGGGCTGAGCCCCGTCTGCAGCGCCTGACCCTGCAGCCGGGTCAGGCGTCAGGAGTCTGCTCGCGCAGGAACTCCTCGAACTCGGCACCGATCTCCTCCGCGCTGGGCAGGTCGGCGACCTGCGCGGCGAGCAGGCTGCGCCGCCGCTGACCCTCGAGGAACTGGTCGTAGCGCCGCTCCAGGGCCTCGACGACCTCGCTCGCCTCGGTCGAGTTGCCCACCTCGGCGGTGATCTCGGTGCGGTTCAGCGCAGCGGCAGCCCGCAGTGTGGTGGTGGGCAGGTCGATGTGGGTGAAGCTGACCAGGGCGTCGATGGCCGACACTGCGGCGTCCACGAACGGGGTCTCGGCCAGGTAATGCGGCACGTGCACCGCCACGCCCATCGTGGTCAGGCCGTTCTCGGCCAGCCGGACGTGCAGCAGGGACTCGGCGCTGCCCGGCACCTGCACCTGGCCGAACACCGGGTCGTGGTCGGTGAGCAGGCCCGGGTCGCTGGCGAACCGGGTCAGGCCCACCGGGCGGGTGTGCGGGACGGCCATCGGGATGCCGTGGGCGCTGACCATGGTGCGCACGCCGAAGCCCAGGCAGAGCTGACGGACCGCCTCGCTGAAGCTCTCCCAGCGGTAGTCGGGTTCGACACCGTGCAGCAGCAGGAACGGCTGGCCGTGCGCGTCCAGGACCCGGTAGAGCACCAGGCTCGGGTCGTCATAGCCGGCCCAGCGGTCACGGTCGAAGGTCATCAGCGGACGACGTCCCCGGTAGTCGATGAGCTCGTCCACCTCGAAGCTCGCGACGACCGTGTGCTCGAGCGTGGCGAGCACATGGTCGACCAGCTGGTTGCGGACCTGACCGGCGTCCAGGAAGCCTTCCAGGGCGACGACGAGCAGCGGAGCGTGCTGGGACAGCTGCGCACTGTCGGCTTCCAGCCGGTACAGCGAACGGGGGTCGGTCACGGGTTCCTCCTGCGTGGTGTCGTTCTCGAGGGTGGCAACGACCAGACCCCGCGCGCCATTCCGCACGAGGAGGTGTGCCGGCGAGCCAGAGCGGGCCGCAGGCCGCGGTGATAGACAGGGACACATGCCTGCGCACTCCGACTCCCTGTTCGACGACCTGGCTCGCTACGTCGCCTACCCCCGCCTTGCGGGGCTGGTGCTCAGCCCCGACGGCCGTCGTCTGGTGACCACCGTGTCGACTCCGAACGCCAAGGGGACGGGCTATGCCACGGCTCTGTGGGGAGTGGACCCCACCGGTGAGCGGGCGGCATACCGGATGACCCGCAGCGCCAAAGGTGAGGCGGGGGCTGCCTTCTCGGTGACGGGCGACCTGTACTTCACCTCCTCGCGGCCCGACCCCGACGCGACCGACGAGCAGCCCGAGGCGGCGCTGTGGCAGATCCCCGCGGGCGGGGGTGAGGCGCGCGTGGTGCTGGCCCGCCCCGGTGGGGTGACCGGCGTTGCCTGCGCGCGTGACGCCGACGTCACGCTGGTCGGAGCCGGCGTGCTGCCGGGGGCCGACAACGAGCAGGCGCACGCGGCCATCCACAAGGTGCGCAAGGACGCCGGCGTTGCCGCGATCCTGCACGACGGATATCCGGTGCGCTTCTGGGACTCCGACCTCGGGCCGGTGCAGCCGCACCTGTTCGTCGCCGAGCCGGACGAGGAGCACCGGCCGACCCGCCCGACGACGGTGGACTACACACCACCCCTGCGGCTGCGCGACGTCACCCCGGGGATCGGCGCGGGGCTGCGCGAGAACCGGGCCGACATCGCGCCCGACGGCACGTTCGCCCTGGTGCCGCTCACCGTGCCGATGGCCAAGGGCGACTCGCGCTCGGTGCTGGCGCGGATCGACCTGGCCACCGGCGAGCGGGAGCTGGTCGTGGACGAGGAGGGGTATGACGTCTACGCCCCCGTGATCAGCCCCGACGGCACGCGTGCCGTGGTCGTCGTCGACCAGCACAGCACCCCCGAGCGGGCGCCAGAGCCCCGCCTGGTGCTGCTTGACCTGGCCACCGGTGACCGGGCCGACCTGGCCCCGGAGTGGGACCGCTGGGCGCACCCGGTGGCGTGGCTGCCCGACGGCAGCGCGGTCATCGTCGTGGCCGACGACAACGGCCGGGCGCCGGTGTTCCGCGTCGCCGTCCCGGACGGCTCGGTCGAGCAGGTCACGCACGACGACGCGGCCTACAGCGAGGTGGTCGTCGGGCCGGACGGGGTCAGCGCCTACGGTCTGCGCAGCTCCTACGCCTTCCCCGCCGAGGTCGTGCGGATCGACCTGGCCAGCGGCGACGTCACGCCCCTACCGGGTCCGGTGGAGCGGCCCGAGCTGCCCGGACGGCTGGAGGAGGTGGAGACGACCACTGAGGATGGCGTGCGCGTGCGCGGCTGGCTGGCACTGCCGGAGGCTGATGCGGCCGAGGCAGGTCCTGCGCCGCTGCTGCTCTGGATCCACGGCGGCCCGCTCGGCTCCTGGAACGCGTGGACCTGGCGGTGGAACCCGTGGCTGATGGTCGCCCAGGGATATGCCGTGCTGCTACCGGACCCGGCGTTGTCGACCGGCTATGGCCAGGCGTTCGTGCAGCGCGGCTGGGGCAGCTGGGGCGCTGCGCCCTACACGGACCTGATCGCGATCACGGACGCGGTGGTGGCCCGGGACGACATCGACGAGAAGCGGACGGCGGCGATGGGCGGCTCGTTCGGTGGCTACATGGCCAACTGGGTGGCCGGTCACACCGACCGGTTCCAGGCGATCGTCACGCACGCCTCGCTGTGGGCGCTGGACCAGTTCGGGCCGACGACGGACGCCGCGTTCTACTGGCAGCGCGAGATGACGCCCGAGATGGGTTCTGCCAACAGCCCGCACCACTTCGTCGACCAGATCGTCACGCCGATGCTGGTGATCCACGGCGACAAGGACTACCGCGTCCCGATCGGGGAGGGGCTGCGGCTGTGGTGGGAGCTGCTGGCTCACTCCGGCAGGCCGGCTGAGGCCGACGGCTCGACCGTGCACCGGTTCCTGTACTTCCCCGACGAGAACCACTGGGTGCTCACGCCGCAGCACGCGAAGGTCTGGTACGAGGTGGTGAACGCGTTCCTGGCCGAGCACGTGCTGGGCCGCGAGGGCGCCGGTGCCGAGCTGCCGGTCGAGCTGGGGCGGAGCGCGCCGACGGCGGCTCAGCTCGCCGCGGCGGCGCGGGACAAGCAGGAGTCAGCTGCGGAGGCTGACGGCGACGCTGTCGAGGCTGGAGTCGGGGCGGTCGGAGCGCACCAGGACGGCTGAGTCAGCCGATGACCTCGCCGCGGACTGCGTCGCGGCTGCTCTCCCAGTCCAGGAAGTCGTCGGTCGCCCGGATCAGGGTGAGCGCCAGCCAGCCGACGACCATCGCGTCGTCCGCCAGCCCGGCCATCAGCAGCAGCCCCTCGGGGAGCAGGTCGACGGGACTCACGACATACCCTGCGGCCAGCGCCATCATCATCACGTGGCGCAGGTCGGTGCCGGTGTAGTCACCACGGTTGATCGACCGCAGCATCCGCGGGATCGCACCGAGCCTGGCCATCAGGGTGGGGGCTCCGGGGCGGGTCGCCGAGCGCATCGCGACGGCCACTCCCCCGAGGCGGCGCCACCGCAGGCCGGGTCGTGCTGCGCTGTTCACCATGGTGTGTCTCCTGCCAGATGGTGGTGGTCGTGCGCTCGGTCAACGAGCAGGCCAACCGGAAGATTCCTCGCCGCCACCCCCACCGGAGATGCCTCACCCCACCCGGACGCGCCGGCTTGCGACGTTCCGCCCCACCGGACGCGCCGGATTGCGACGTTCTGCCCCACCGAACGCGCCGGGCTTGCGACGCATGCGCCCCACCGGACGCGCCGGATTGCGACGTTCTTCCCGACCGAACGTGCGGGCTTGCGGCGCAGGCGCCCACCGAACGCGCCGGATGGCGACTCCTCGATCGAAGCTTGTGGGGCCGCATCGCCACTCGGCGCGTCCGGTCGAGGGGTTTGTCGCCGCCCGGCGCGTCCGGTCGAGGGGTTTGTCGCCGCCCGGCGCGTCCGGTCGAGGGGTTTGTCGCCGCCCGGCGCGTCCGGTCGGGGGGTATGCCGTGGGGCTAGGGGGCTACGGGGCGGGGGCGGCTTCGGCGCGGTCCATGGCGGCGTAGATCCGCTTGGCCGAGACCGGGGCGGGGGTGCCCAGCCGCTGGGCGAAGAGGCTGACCCGCAGCTCCTCGACCTGCCAGCGAACCGCCTCCACGTCGGGGTCCTGCCGGCGCTCCGGGGGCAGGCCGGCGACGAAGCGGGTGACCTCGGCCTCGACGGTGTGCACCTCCTGCATCCGGTGACGGTCGCGGTCGAGGTCCTCGGGGGCCTTGACCAGCCGCTCGGCCATGCCGCGCAGGTAGACACCGAGGCGGGGCAGCCGGGCATAACCGGTGTCGGCCACGAAGCCGGGTCGCACCAGCCGGTCGAGCTGCCCGCGCAGGTCGGTCGCGAGGTCGGCGGCAAGCGGGCTGCTGAGGCGGGTCAGCGCCACCGACACCTCACGAGCCGTGGTGAGCACCGGCACCACGTGGCCGATGACCTGCAGCACCCGGGGCACCGCCTGCTGGCGCACCGTCGTCAGGGCCCGGTCGAAGTCCTCCTGCGAGCGCACCTGACCGCCCGGGAGCTCGGTGACCACCGAGTCCACGGCAGCCGCCAGGACGTCCTCGAGCAGCGCAGGCACCGACCCGTGCGGGTTGTGGCCGAGGGCTAGCTTGTCCTGGTTGGACAGCAACGCCAGCACCCGTTTCCACGGCGGCGCGCTGCCGAGCAGCAGCAGCCGGCGGACGCCGAGTGCGCTGGCCCGCCGCGCCTCGGCGGCCGATCCCAGCACGGCGACGTCGACGCCGACCCCGCGGTCGACCACCGCTGGGTACCCCACGACGGTCCGCCCCCCGACCTGCTGCTCGAAGGTCTCCGGCAGGGTGCCCACTCCCGCCCACGTCGTCACACCCTGCCGCTCGACCGACGCGGCAGCCCGAGCCATGGTGCGCCGCACGGCGGGCGCGAGCTCGGCCTGCAGCGCCAGCAGGTCCTTGCCCTCCCCCAGCACCTCGACCCTCGGCCGCCGACCCTTGGCCGAGCGCGTCTGCCGCTCGACGCGGAAGCTCACCCGCAGGTGGTCGGGCACCGTGGCGGGGTCCAGGTCGCTGGCGCGCACGGGCGCGACCCGGCGCGCGTCCAGCGCGTCGGCCAGGGCCTCGACCAGGGTCCCGTCGGGCCGTCCGTCCTGGTCCGGCGCCCGGTCCGCCACGGCCGCCAGGGCGTCGCGGGCGTGGTCGGGGACCGGCACGAAGTTGCGCCGCACAGCCTTGGGCAGCGACCGGACCAGGGCCACCGCGAGGTCGGTGCGCAGGCCCGGCACCTGCCAGTCGAAGCCCTCGGGCGAGACCCGGTTGAGCACCTCGACCGGGATGTGCACGGTCACCCCGTCAGCGGAGGACCCGGGGTCGAACTGGTAGGTGACGTCCAGCTCGATCTCGCCCTGGCGCCAGGTGCCCGGGTAGTCGGCGTCGCTCACGCCAGCGCCCGAGGCACCCAGCAGCAGGTCCTCGGTGAAGTCGAGCAGCGTCGCGTCGCGGCGGCGTGCGCCCTTCCACCAGGCGTCGAAGTGCGCGCCGGACACCACGTCGGCGGGGATGCGTGCGTCGTAGAAGTCGACCAGCGCCTGGTCGTCCACCAGGATGTCGCGCCGGCGGGCCCGCGCCTCGAGATCGCCGAGCTGCTCGACCAGCCGGTGGTTGCGCGCGAAGAACTCGTGCCGGGTGTCCCAGTCGCCCTCGACCAGTCCCTGGCGCAGGAACAGCTCCCGGCTCAGCTCCGGGTCGATCCGTCCGTATGGCGTGGGACGCCCAGCCACCAGCGGCACGCCATACAGCGTCACCCGCTCGTCCGCGACAGCCGAGGCCCGGCTGCGCGACCACCGCGGCTCGGAGAAGGAACGGCTGACCAGGTGCTGAGCAGCCTGCTCGACCCACAGCGGGTCGGTGGTCGCGTTGGTGCGGGCCCACAGCCGGGTCGTCTCGACCAGCTCGGCGCTCATCACCCACTCGGGGTTCTTGCGGTGCAGGCACAGACCCGGGCTGCAGCACGAACCGTGCCCCGCGTGCGCCGAGGTAGTCGCGCTTGTCGCTGTCCCACAGGCCGACATGGGACAGCAGCCCAGCCAGCAGCGCCTGGTGGATCTGGTCGGCGGAGGCGTCGTTGTCGTTGCTGCGCAGGCCCTGCTGCCGCGCGGCCTGCTGCAGCTGGGTGTGCAGGTCGGCCCACTCCCGCACCCGCAGGTAGTGCAGGAACTCGCGCTGACACATCCGCCGGAACGCGCTGCCGGACAGCTCACGCTGCTGCTGACGCAGGTAGCGCCACAGGCTGAGCAGGACCAGGAAGTCGGAGTCGACGACCGGGCCGTCCTCCCCCGCTGGCCCGGTCCCGCGACGGAACCGGGCGTGGGCCTGGTCGGCCTGGGCCTGCTTGTCGGCCGGCCGCTCCCTCGGGTCCTGCATCGACAGCGCCGCGACGATGACCAGCACCTCGCGCAGGGCTCCGGTCCGTTCCGCCTCGACGACCATCCGGGCCAGGCGCGGGTCGACCGGGAGCGCCACGATCGCCTTGCCGTATGGCGTGAGGCGGCGCCGACCCGGACGGTCACCGCGACCTCCCGGCGCGGTGTCGACGGCCTGCAGCTCCTCGAGCAGGCGCACCCCGTCGGCGACCTGCCGGCTGTCCGGGCTCTCCACGAACGGGAACCGGGCGATGTCGCCCAGGCCGAGGTGGGTCATCGCCAGGATCACGCTGGCCAGGTTGGTGCGCAGGATCTCCGGCTCGGTGAACTCCGGCCGCGACAGGTAGTCCTCCTCGCTGTAGAGCCGGATCGCGATGCCGTCGGACAGCCGCCCGCACCGTCCGGACCGCTGGTTGGCGCTGGCCTGGCTGATCGCCTCGATCGGCAGCCGCTGCACCTTGAGCCGCTGGCTGTAACGGCTGATCCGCGCCGTGCCCGCGTCCACCACGTAGCGGATGCCGGGGACGGTCAGCGAGGTCTCGGCCACGTTGGTGGCCACCACGATCCGGCGGCCCGGGTGGCGGGCGAAGACGCGGTGCTGCTCAGCGGCGGACAGCCGCCCGAACAGCGGCAGCACCTCGGTCTGCGGCAGCCGCAGCCCTTCCAGCGCCTCGGTGGCGTCGCGGATCTCGCGCTCGCCGGAGCAGAAGACCAGGATGTCCTGGTCTGCCCCGTCGGCTGGGCCGGACTCGGTCCACAGCTCCTCGACGGCCTCGCAGATCCCGCTGACCTGGTCGACGTCGACCGTGGTCGGTGTGCCGTCGCGCGCGGGCGGGCCGGGGCGGGTGAGCGGGCGGTAGCGGACGGCGACCGGGTAGGTGCGTCCAGAGACCTCGATCACCGGCGCGGGCGTGCCGTCGGGCGCGGCGAAGTGGGCCGCGAACCGGTCCACGTCGATCGTCGCGGAGGTGATGATGACCTTGAGGTCAGGTCGTCGCGGCAGCAGCGCCTTGAGGTAGCCCAGCAGGAAGTCGATGTTGAGGCTGCGCTCGTGCGCCTCGTCGACGATGAGGGTGTCGTAGCGGCGCAGGTCACGGTCGCGGTGCAGCTCGGCGAGCAGGATCCCGTCGGTCACCACCTTGACCCGGGTGTCCCGCCTCGTCCGGTCGGTGAACCGCACCTGGTATCCGACGGCGGTGCCCAGCTCGACGCCGAGCTCTTCGGCGATCCGCTCGGCCACGGACCTGGCGGCGATCCGGCGGGGCTGGGTGTGGCCGATCATCCCGGCCTCGCCCCGTCCGAGCTCCAGACAGATCTTGGGCAGCTGGGTGGTCTTGCCCGAGCCGGTCTCGCCCGCGACGACCACGACCTGGTGCGCGGCGATCGCCGCGGCGATCTCGGCCTTAGCCGCGACGACGGGGAGCTGGGCCGGGAAGTCGATCGTCCCGGGCCACGCCATACGACC
Organism: uncultured Actinomycetota bacterium; assembly: GCA_963781115.1. Lineage (GTDB taxonomy): Bacteria > Actinomycetota > Actinomycetes > Actinomycetales > Dermatophilaceae > Ornithinicoccus. Next base: position 630,824 of record CAWADV010000002.1, on the reverse strand, counting down.
CAGGATAGGTCGCCCCAGCCAGCGGGCCGACCGGATATCTCGGGCCCACCCCCACCAAAAGCCGGCCCGCGCTCCCGGCATCTCTGCCACGATGGGTCGAGCCATCCGCCTCGCCGACCGAAGTCCGGGCCGCATCGGCAGCAGGGTCGTGGGACCGAGCGAGGCGGGCCGTGCACAACCGCCAGGAGGAAGCATGAGCGCCCAGGCACCCCGTCGCCGGCCGACCACGAGCCACCCCCGCGTCCGCGCGCAGGGGTTGACTGCCGGATTGGCAGCCGCCGTCCTGCTCGCCACAGCCGGTGTGGCCACCGCGGCGCCCGGAGAACCCGGTCGCCCGCGCTACGCCGCCGGGGCAGCGGGTGCCGGTGACCCCTACTTCCCGCTCGCCGGCAACGGCGGCATCGACGTGCTGCACTACAGCCTCGACCTGACCTACCAGCCGCCCGCCGCCGCACCGGCCCCGCTGGAGGGTCAGCTCGACGGCATCGCTGCCATCGACCTCGTCGCCACGACCGACCTCGACCGGTTCAACCTCGACCTGCGCGGTCTGACCGCGACGTCGTGGTGGTCAACGGCAAACCCGCCGAGTTCGGCCAGGTGGACAACGAGCTGCAGATCAGCCCCCGGCCCAAGCTGAAGGCCGGGGCCCCAGCGCACGTCGTCGTCCACTACGGCGGCACGACGACCGAGCCGACCGACATCGAGGGCGCCCTCTATGGGTGGGTGACGACCCGGGACGGTGCCATGGTGGTCAGCGAACCGGACGGCGCCGCCACCTGGTTCCCGGCCAACGACCACCCGGTCGACAAGGCCACCTATGACTTCTCGATCACCGTGCCGGAAGGACTGACGGCGGTCGCCAACGGCCTGCTGGTGGATGAGCAGACGGCCGCGGGCTGGACGACCTGGGTCTGGGACGCCCCTGACCCGATGGCCGCCTACCTGGCCACGGCCAGCGTGAGCAACTACGTGCTGACCAGCTATGTCGCCCCCAACGGCACCCCGATCATCAACGCGGTCGACGCCGACCTGCCTGCGTCGGCATCCGCCACCCTGCCACTCACCGACCGGATGCTGCCCTTCTTCGAGGACCTCTACGGCCCCTACCCGTTCGTGGCGTATGGCGCGATCGTCGACGACGACTCGGTCGGGTATGCCCTGGAGACCCAGACCCGCTCCTTCTTCAGCCGCCGGGCCGCCTCCGGCACGGTCGCCCACGAGCTGGCCCACCAGTGGATGGGTGACGCCGTCAGCCCATTCCGCTGGGCCGACATCTGGCTCAACGAGGGCTGGGCGACCTACTCCACCTGGCTGTGGGTGGAGCACGAGGGTGGCCGGACCGCCGACGCGACGTTCGCCCAGGAGATGCAGCGACCGGCCGACTCCCCCTACTGGCAGCTCGTGGTGGCTGATCCCGGAGCCCTGGGCCTGTTCGCGAACCCGGTCTACAACCGGGGTGCCGCGACGCTGCACGCCCTGCGGGACAAGATCGGTGACGAGGCGTTCTTCGCGCTGGCCAAGGCCTGGGTGCAGGAGTATGGCGGCGGCTCGGCGAGCACGAGCGACTTCGCCGCTCTCGCGGAGGAGGTCTCGGGCCAGGACCTCGACACCTTCTTCACGGTCTGGCTCTACACCCCGAGCAAGCCGACCAGCTGGTGAGGGCGGGCGGTCCGGCCCGCCCTCGTCAGAGGACGTCAGGCGCGCTGTCGGGCAGGGCGGCCTTGGCCTGGAGGAACTGCGCCACGGTCGTCATGGTCGCTGGGTCCACCAGGCCCCCGCCGCCCGGGGACCAGGGCGTCTCGCCCGCCGCGACGTAGTGGTTGAGGGCCATGGTCCGCGACGGCACGTCGGCCACTGGTCCGAGCACCCGCGCCGCGGCGGCGAAGACGGCGCCCGGCACGGTCATGACCGTGACGCGGCGGCCCAGGACCGCACTGAACCGGTCCGCGACGTCGGTCCAGGTCAACACCTCCGGGCCGGCCACCTGCACCGGCTCGCTGGGAGAGTCCGGTCTGGTCGCCGCCTCGACGCAGGCTCGGGCGGCGTCGGCGACAGCGATGAAGGCATGGCGGTGCGAGGCAGGCCCGGGGACCAGCATCCGCCCGCGGTCTTCGACCAGCCGGCCGGTCACGCGGCGAAACCGTCGCAGGAACGGGGACGGCCGCCCGATGGTCGCATGCGGCTCACCGCGCAGCGGCAGCGAGGAGCCGGCCAACGCCAGCCAGGACTCCATGAAGGGCGGCAGCCACAGCACCCACGACTCCAGTGGTGAGTCCATCAGGTGACGCTCCAGCCGGCGACGGCTCCGGGCGTACGGCACCGCGTCGTCCGCGCGGGTGACGGGAAGGGAGGGCAGGACGACCCGTCGGACACCGGCGGCGACCGCGTCGTCGACCAGGTCGAGCATCGCCTGGTCCACCTCGCTCGGCCGGTCCCCGCCCCTGGGCACGACGGCGTTGGCGGACAGGATGACGCACTCGATGTCCTGCAGCACCCGGCGTCTCGCGGCCGGGCCGGACAGCAGGTCGAGCTCGACGACATCGACATCGAGACCGGCGTTCTTCAGCGTTCCGGCACGACTGGTCGCGCGCACCGAGGCCCGTGCGGGAACCTGACGTCGACTCAGCTCGGCACAGCAGGCCGCTCCGAGCTGGCCGTTGCCCCCGACCACCAGAACCGTCATACGCCCTCACCTCAGCGGCAGTATCCCGCTGGCCCACGCGTCGGTCAATGGATGAGCGCAGCCGCCGTCAGGGGGCGCAGCCGCCGTCAGGCGGCACAGTCACCGACCGGCAAGGTCTGGGCGCCGTCGCCGGTCACCAGATGCGTGCCGAGCAGCCGGACGCCCTGCCCCCGGCAGGTCGCCAGCGCTGCCTGATGCCACGCGCGGTCGTCGTCGGTCAGCGGACCACGGTCCCGCACCATCCCCAGGACCAGCGAGAGCGGCCGCTGACCCTCCGGCCGGTCCCGGCACACCGAGGTGACCCAGCTCAGCACGCTGCGCCGCAGCGGGCCGGGCGCGTCCGGGCGAGCCTGGTCGACGAAGGCGCCCTGCAGCATCCGGCCCCGTTCGTCGCACCAGAGGACCGCCAGCCCTCCATGCAGGCGTTGCGCCGGCGTCACCAGCCGGGACAGCGCCCCGCGGCCGATCACCGGGTCGGACAGGGACTGGTCTGGCCATGACTCGGGCAGTTCCGGGCGATCGCTCATGACCCATGGTCGCCGACGTCCGGACAGCACCGCAGAAGTTGTCCACAACCCCGACCAGGACGACGAGCGGGGCCTCTCAGAGCAGCTGCGACACGGCGTGGATCAGCAGGCCGACCAGCCCGCCGACCACGGTGCCGTTGATCCTGATGAACTGCAGGTCACGACCCACGTGCAGCTCGATCCGGTCGGCGGCCTGACGACCGTCCCAGCGCTGGATGGTGCTGCTGATCACCGACGTCAGCTCAGGCCCGTAGCGGCCCATCAACGCGACCACCGCGTCGGCTGACCAGGCATCCAGGCGGGCCCGCAGCTCCTCGTCCTCGACCAGGCGCGTCCCCAGGTCGGCCAGCTCGCGGGCCAGGCGGGTGCGCAGATGGCCCGACGGGTCGTCCAGCGCCTCGAGCAGCACCACCTTGACCGCATCCCACAGCGCCACGGCCGTGATCGCCACCTGGGGGTGCTCCAGGATCCGCTCCTTGAGCCGCTCGGCGCGCTCGCGGGTGCCCTCGTCGTGCTGCAGGTCGTGAGCCAGTCGTTCCAGGTAGGAGTCCAGCGCCTGGCGAACCCGGTGGTCCGGGTCGTTGCTGATCTCGGCGGACCACGAGACGAGCTCCTGGTGCACCCGGCGGATGACCTGGTCGTCCAGCCACTGCGGGGACCACCACGGCGCCCTGGACCCGACGATCCTGGCCACCTCGTCGGGGTGGGCGACGAGCCAGACGTTGAGCTCCCGGGCCGCGATGTCGACCAGTCCGCGGTGTGCTCGGTCCTGCACCACCGCCTCCAGCAGATGACCGGCAAGGGGGCTCAGCGGCTCGGTGCGCAGGCGGGGGAGGACGTGCTGGTCGACCAGGGCGAGCACGTCGTCGTGGCCGACCCGGGCCAGCGCCCGGCGGACCCAGGGGGTGGCCTCGGCGACGACCCGCTCAGCATGGGCCTCGTCGCTGATCCACAGGCCGACCCGGCGCACCACCCCCGCGTCGAGGTAGCGCTCGCGCACGGTCGCCGGGGTCAGGAAGTTGTCGGCGAAGAACTGCTCCAGGCTCAGCGCCAGTCCGTCCTTGCGGCGAGGGATGATCGCCGTATGCGGCACCGGGATGCCGAGCGGGTGCCGGAAGAGGGCGGTGACCGCAAACCAGTCGGCGACCGCCCCGACCATCGCCGCCTCGGACGCGGCGTTGACATAGCCCCACGCTCCGTCCCGGCCGTGAGTGAGGGCAAAGACGATGGCGGCGAGCACCAGCAGTCCCCCGGCCAGCAGGCGCATCCGCCGCAGGCTGCTCCGGCGTTCCTGGTCATCGGCCAGCAGCAGCGTCACCGCAGCCCACCACCCAGGCGAGGAGCCGGCGAGCTCAGGGTCACTCGCGGCCCTGCCAGGTGCACACACAGACCTCGTTGCCCTCGGGGTCGGCCAGCACCCAGAAGGACGGTGCGTGCGCGTCGGAGACCAGGCGTCCACCGGCCGCGACCGCGTCGGCGACCCGCTGCTCGGCGACGTCGTGCGGCACGTTGAGGTCGAGGTGGAAGCGGTTGCGCTCGGTGCGGGGCGGGTCCATCTGCTGGAACCACATACTGGGCAGCAGACCGGCAGGGTCGACGACGTCGTCCTGGTCGTCCACCCGGCCGCCGAGCACGGCGGCCCAGAACCCACGGACGGCAGCCAGGTCGACCATGTCGAGGGCGATCTCCAGGGTGGAGACCTTCTCGGGCCTGGCCCGGAGACCGGCCTGCCTGGCCAGCTCACTGATCCGCCGGGCCAGCTCGACGTCGCGAGCAGTGACCTCCCCCACGTCGTGGCTGGCCGTGCGCACCGTGACATGGGCATAACGCAGGTCGAGGTCGGGGTGGTGGTCGAGCTCGTCGGCGACCTGGGCCACCTGCTCGGCGAAGCGCGCTCCCGCGGACAGGCCGCCGGTGTCGAAACGGCTGCTCAGGGCACGCAGCACCAGCCGCCAGTCCGCCAACGTGGGGTCGTCGGCCAGCTCCTGCGGCGGCACTCGTTCGGCGGATCGGCTCATGGCGACACCCTGACACAGGGAACCCGGCCAGGCAGCGGCACCGTCGGATTAGAGTGCAGCACGTGACTGACTCGACGGGGGGATCCCTCGACCAGCCTGACGACGGGTATGTGGGACGGCACTATGCCGGTCCCGTCCCGCCCGCGTTCGCCGACTCCGGCATGACGGCACAGGCCCAGCCTTCGGGGACAGACCCCTACGCGGTCGACCCTTACGCCAACGCGTCGTGGAACCAGACCCCCAGGCCAGGGCAGGGACAGAGCTCGCCCTGGAGCGCAGGTCCGCCGGCGTCGCGGCCGGCCCGCAAGCAGGGCAAGGGCTGCTTCCTGGCAGTAGCCCTGTTCGCCGGGCTGCCGTTGCTCTCAGGGGTGGTCAGTCTGGTCGGCAACCTCGCCAGCGACGACGACGACGGCTTCACCTACCAGGGACCGACCTTCGACTCGCCGACCTTCGCCGATGCTGACCCCGTCGACCTGGAGGTCGGCGACCGGGTGCGGCTGCGGGACCTCCTCGACACCGAGGTCGGCTACGTCACGCTCGAAGAGCTCGACGTCGACCTGGAGTGCACCCTTCCGGGTGCCCCCAGCGCGGGCGACGGCAGCTACCTCGGACTACGGCTCACCCTTGAGGTGGACCAAGGGCTGGACGCCGACGACACGGTCATGGTCAACCCCTATGACATGGAGCTGCTGGCACCGGACGGGCAGGCCCAGGACGACCCGGCCTCTGATGGCTACCTCTGCGTGCCGTACGACCAGATGATGCCCTTCGACACCGAACCCGGCGAGAGCGTGACGGGCTGGGTCGTGCTGCGCAGCGAGACCAGGACCGGCACGATCCACTGGGACCCGGCCTACGACGGCGGCGGCTACCTGATCGCCTTCGACGCCGGCAAGGGCTAGCCCGGCCGGTCCCCTTCGGCCGCCCGGTCAGCCCTCACCGCACGCTCCAGGTCGACCTTCGGGACCGCCTTGTCGTCGGGGTCGGGGCCGTCCTGGTCATCGGGCAGCTCACCAGTGACCTCCTTGGTCGGAGGCAGATGTCGCTCGCGGATCAGGTCGCTCGAGGCGATGAACGTCCCGAGCCACTGGGTGCGTGGGCTGGAGTCGATCAGGATGGTCCGGGCGAACAGGGTGAGCGGGATCGCCAGGAGGGCGCCGAGCGGTCCGACGATGATCGACCAGAAGACCAGCGACAAGAAGGTCGTCGTGACGTTGAGGCCGACCGCGTCGCCGGCGTACTTGGGCATGATCAGCGTCTGCAGCACGAAGTTGATCGCCACATAGCCGATGACCACGCCCAGGGCGGTCGCCGGGCCCTTGTCCAGCAGGGCCAGCGTCGCCGCTGGCACCAGGCCCACGACGAAGCCGACGTTGGGGATATAGCTGGTGACGAAGGCGAGCATGCCCCAGGTGAACGGCAACGGGACGCCGAGGACGAGCAGCAGCACGATGTTGAACGCGGCCTGCAGCGCTCCGAAGATGGTGCTGACCAGCCAGTATCTCCGGATCCGGTGCGAGAACTCGCGCAGCGCAGCGGCCAGGTGCGGCCGTTGGTAGGCCATCACGGCCAGCCGGGTGCGCGCGTCGACCAGGTCCAAGGTGAGGAACATCGTGGCCAGCAGGATGAACAGCAGCATCGTGCCGACCGAGCCGAGCCCGCCGAGGAACGTCTGCAGGTAGGGAACGATGCTGCCCGGCTCGATCCCGTCCAGCACATCGCTCAGGCTGCCCACCTCGATGTTGATCCGGGCCAGCTGGTCGACGGCGTTGTTGTAGAGCTCCTCGAACTCCGGCTGGTAGGTCGGCAGCTTGGTGACCAGCACGGTCAGCGCGGCCCCCACGCCCCCGAGCACGGTCAGCAGCACGGCATACAGGATCACCAGCATGGACACCGTGGCCAGCCACACGGGCCAGCCACGGTCGACCAGGGCGCGGCGCAGCGGGTCGACGGTCAGCACCAGGGTGAAGGCCAGGAACATCGGCGCACCGATCGTGGCGATCTCGCGCAGTCCGTCGAGCGAGAGCACCAGCAGCGCGGTGATCACCAGGAACGCCGCGCCCGTCGGCAGCAGGCGGGACAGCAGCGTCGGGGTCGCGACCTCGGGCTCGTCCGTCAGGTCCGGCGTGCTCTCGGTGCTCACCGTGACATTGTGCGCGTTGGGCCGGACACCTGCCGCTCGGCGCGCTGCGGGACTGCTGATCGGGCGGCGACGGGCGATGTAGGTTCGTGGCGTGACGACGGAGCAGCAGCGCGCCATCATCGCCGAGCTCGGGGTGCCAGCGGAGTTCGACGCGGTCCACGAGGCCGGCCGCCGCGTCGATTTCCTGGCCGGCTACCTCCAGCGCAGTGGCACTCGGGGCTACGTGCTGGGGATCAGTGGCGGGGTCGACTCCTCCACCGCGGGCCGGCTGGCCCAGCTGGCCTGCGAGCAGGTCCGGGCCAGCGGCGGTCAGGCGCAGTTCGTCGCCGTCCGGCTGCCGTATGGCGTGCAGGCCGACGAGTCGGACGCGCAGCGGGCACTGGACTTCATCGGCGCCGACGAGGAGATCACGGTCAACATCAAGGCCGCGGTCGACGCCATGTTCACCGAGGTCGACGGGGCGGGCGTCGACTTCACCGGCATCGAGCACGCCGACTTCGTCAAGGGCAACGTCAAGGCCCGCGAGCGGATGGTCGCCCAGTACCTCATCGCCGGGGCTCGCTCCATGCTGGTGATCGGCACCGACCACGCCGCCGAGGCCGTGGTCGGCTTCTTCACCAAGTTCGGCGACGGCGCCTGTGACCTCACGCCGCTGGCCGGGCTCAACAAGCGCCGGGTGCGCGCGATCGCGGCCCACCTCGGTGCTCCGGCCGAGCTGGTCACCAAGGTGCCGACCGCCGACCTCGAGGACGGCAAGCCGCTCAGTCCCGACGAGGTGTCGCTCGGCGTCTCCTACGACGCGATCGACGACTACCTCGAGGGCCGGCAGGTCAGCGACGCCGACCGGGCGACGATCGAGGGCTGGCACACCCGGACGGCGCACAAGCGCGCGTTGCCTGTCGTGCCCCCTCCCGCTGGGTGACCTTGCGGCATACCCTGTGGCCATGACGACTCAGCAGGGGCCGGGGGCGGCCAGGCGCCGATCCGGCGTGGTGACGATGAGCATCGGCGGGGTCATTGCCGCGATCTCGCTGGTGGCAGCGATCTGGGGCGGATCCTCGGCCTTCTCCTCCATGTCGGATGTCATCGACGCCTCCGAGCAGATGCCCGGCGGGGTAGCGACCGTCACCCTGCAGGAGGGCGAGCAGCGGGTGATCTACCAGCTCGAGACCACCACGACAGGCTCGGTCGAGTGCACGGCCACCGGCCCGGACGGCGAGGCGCTCGACCTCGGCAACACCGACGCGTCCGGCGACGGGGCGATCGGGCTGTACGCCTTCACCGCCACGCAGGACGGTGCCCATGCTGGTGACCTGCACCGGCGCGCGGACCATCATCGGGCCGCCGCTGGACGTGGGCGGGGTGCTGCCCGGGGCGTTGGCTGCCATCGGCGGCATCCTCGGACTCGGACTGGCGCTGTTGCTGCTGCTGATCGGGGCGGTCCTGTACTTCCTCGGGCGCTCGGCCGACAAGCAGGCCCTGACCAGCGGGCGGGGCTGGGGCCAGGGTGGCGGCGGCTACGGCGGGCCGCCTCCTGCCGGTGGCTATGGGCAGCCGGGCGGCCAGCAGGGCTATGGGCAGGCCGGCGGTCAGCAGGGCTATGGCGGTCAACAGGGATACGGCGGTCCCGGCGGCCAACCCGGCTACGGCGACCAGGGAGGCCAACCTCCTCCCGGCGGGTATGGCGGGCAGCCCGGGTCCGGCTATGGCGGCCAACCCCCAGCGGGGGGCGGCACTCCGCCGCCTCCGCCTCCGCCGCGCGACTACTGACCAGCCTCCCGGCTGCCGGCCTGAGTGTGCACGTGCACACCTGAGCCGGTGATCCGGCCCGACATACCGGCCTGAGTGTGCACGTGCACACGAGAGCCGGTGACGGGCCGGGTCCATGACCGGCGCGACGGAACCGTACGGACTTCCCGCACGTCGCAGGCTCATGGCGACCGTCGAAGCTCGTTCCACTGCCCGACTCCTCCTGGCCGCTGCAGCGAGCGCAACAGTGCTGCTCGCAGCCTGCGGCACGCAGGGTGACACAGACCCCGAGCTGCGAGCGGACGTCGCCGCGACAGACGGTCAGCCTCGAGCAGGCCTCGAGCATCCCGTCGGTGGTGCAGGCCGGCGACCAGCTCGGTCTCGACCTGATCCGGGCCGGCGGGCCGGACAACGTGGTCACCTCGCCGGCCAGTGCACAGCTCGCGCTGTCGATGGCCGCCGAGGGCGCTGACGGCCAGACCCTCGCCGAGCTCGAGGCGTTGCTCGGGGCACAGGGGCAGAGCCGGACCGACGCCTTCAACGCGCTGTCGATGGCCCTGGCAGCCTTCGACGGTGACGCTGCCCTCGTGCAGGGCGAGGAACTGCCGGACACCCCGCTCGTGCACGTGGCCAACCACGTCGTCGTCGACGCCGGCTTCACCGTCCAGCCGACCTACCTCGAGCGCCTCGCCGCTGGCTACGGCGCTGGGGCAGACACCGTCGACCTCGACGGCGACGACGGCAAGGCACTGCTCGACGCGTGGGTCAACGAGCACACCGGCGGTCTCATCGAGGAGTCGGCGATCAAGCCCGCCCCCACCCTCAAGCTGGTCCTGCAGAACGCGGTCGTGCTGGCGGCCCGGTGGGAGCTGCCGTTCCCGGCGGTCGCCACGCAGAAGCGGCCCTTCACCCTGGCCGACGGCTCGACGGTCGAGGTCCCGATGATGACCTATGGCGCCGTGCACAGCGGACCGTACGCCGAGCTCGACGGCTGGCAGGCGGTCCGGCTGCCCTACACGGGCGGTCGCCTGTACGCCGACATCATGCTGCCACCCTCGGGCGTCGACCCCGGTGAGGCGACGCCCGACCTGCTGGCCGAGCTCGGTGCCCAGCTCGAGGGCGGCGCACCACGCGGCATGTACCTGACGGTGCCGCTGGTCGACACCCGCTCGACCGCGGACCTGTTGGGCTATCTCCAGGAGCACGCGCCGGCAGCGCTGGTCGGTGGCTTCGACGGAATTGCGGGGGGACTGTTCATCGGTCAGGCGGCCCAGCAGGCCGTCCTGGTGATGGATGAGGAGGGGACCATCGCGGCCGCGGTCACCGAGGTCGGTTTCCCTAGTTCGGGCACCGACCTGGACGTCACGGTCAACCGGCCCTACCTGGTCCGGATCGCCGATGGGCAGACCGGGTGGGCGCTCTTCCTGGCCAAGATCGCCGACCCCAGCCAGTAGGCCGAGTGGGGGGGCGGATCAGTCGTCCCATCCGGTCGGGTCCGCGCCCCATCGCCCCAACCGGCCGCTGAGGTATGACGTGACAACGGCCGCGCCCAGGTCGTCCAGGTCCGGCACCACCACTCGCCCGTCGGCTCGGCGTGCCATCGCCTCGACGAACCTGGCCAGCCCCGGGTCGTCGCCGAGGCGGAAGAACGTGGTCTGAGCCCCGAGCCGAGCGCAGCTGTCAGCTCGCGCACCGTGTGCGCCAGGGTCAGCGGGTGCGGCGGGTAGTCGAAGAAGTGCTGGCCACCCGGCTCCAGGTGAGCCGTCGGCTCGCCATCGGTCACCACGAGCAAGACCGGCTGCGCCGCCGCGTGCCTCCGGAAATGACGACCGGCCAACATCAGCGCGTGGTGCAGGTTGGTCCCCTTGTCCCACTCCGGGCTCAGCCCGGTCAGCTGCTCGATCGGCATCTGCTGGGCCAGCGGGCCAAAGCCGATGAGGCTCAGCTGGTCGCCGCGGAAGCGGGTGCTGACCAGGTGGTGCAGGGCCAGGGCGGTGCGCTTCATCGGCACCCACCGGCCCTCGATCGCCATCGAGAACGAGGTGTCCACCAGGAGGGCCACCGCCGCCTGCGTGCGTGACTCGGTCTCGTGCACCTCGACGTCGGCGACGGTGAGCGCTGCCGCAGTCGGCCCGGCCCCAGCCCGGCGGAGCTGGGCGTTCAGCAGCGAGCGCGTGACGTCCCAGGGCTCGGTGTCGCCGAACTCCCAGGGCCGGCTGGCGCCGCTGCGCTCCCCCGCGGACCCCGCAGACCGCAGCTCGCGCGCCCCGGTGCGCTGCGACATACGCTCCGCCGCGTCGCGCAGCAGGGCCCGGCCGAGCTGGCGCATCGCTCGCGGCGACAGGCGCAGCGCACCGTCGTCGCCCCGCTCGACCAGCCCAGAGCGGCGCAGCGCGCGCTCGAGCTCGGCCAGGCTGCGCGCGTCGACGGCTGCGTCCTCCCCGACCAGGTCGGCCAACAGGTCGAGGTCGACGTCGTCGAGGCTGGCGCCGGCATGCTGCTGGGCGAGCTGCTCGGTCAAGGCGTCCAGTCCGGCGAGCTCCTGCAGGGCACCGGTGCCATCGCCCAGACCGAGACCCTGCTCGCCGTCGAACTGCGCCGACCCGCCCCAGTCCTCCCCCGGGCGCAGGGCGCGCAGCGAGTCGTCCAGGCGGGACAGCGACTGCATGAGTCCCGGTGACCCGAACGCCTGCATCGCCAGCTGGTCGAGCTCATCGCGCTGCTGCGGAGTCAACGAGTTGCGCATCCGCGAGGCGGCCGCCGCCCGCGCCGCAAGGGCGTCGAGGAGCTCGTCCACGGTGTGGGGGCGCTCGGGGAAGAAGTCGCCGTGACGGTCCATGAAGTCGGCGAACTGCTGGTCGGTCTGCTCCCCGAGCCGGTGCGCCTCCAGCAGGTCGTTGAGGTCGCGCAGCATCGCCTCGACAGCGGCCCGGTCCTGCTCGGTCGCCCCTTCGAGCGCCTGCTTGAGCCCGGCGAAGCGCTGGTCGAGCACCTCGCGGCCGAGCAGGTCCTTGATCTGCTCGTAGGCCGCACGGGCGTCACTGCTCCGCCATGGGTAGTCGGCCAGCTCGGCGACGGCGGCCGCGGTCGAGTCCGGCAGCGTGCCGATCCGCATCTCGGCGAACCGCGCGTCATCGTCGAGATCCCGGGCCAGCTGCTGGCGCTCGGCGAGCACTGCCTGGTCCAGCAGCTCACGCACCTCTGACAGCGTGCCGTCGAGCCGGTGCCGCTGGAGCAGGTCGCGCCGACGGCGCGCCACCGCAGCGGCCAGGTCGTCCAGACCCCGCTGCTGCGGGCCGCCGCGTCGCAGGAACTCGCGCATCGCACGCTCGGGCGAGGTCCCCGACATGACGTCCTCGCCGATCGCCCGCAGCGCCTCGCCGAGGTCGACAGGCGGGGCCAGCGGGTCCGGGCCGCCGGCATACCTGCCGTAGCGCGAGCGGTGCCCAGCGGCCGACGGACCGGAGTGGCCGGCGGGACCAGGATGTGACCATGCGCCATACGCTGCTCCGCTCAGCCGTAGAGCGTGTGGCCGTCGTCGGTGGTCTCCTTGGAGACCTTGCGCGCCAGGTAGAGCCCCTCCAGGGCGAGCTCGACCGCACTGGCCCGCTCGCCAGGGGTGTGCGCGTCCAGGCGCTCGACGATCCGGTCGTAGAGGTCGGACTCGCCCAGCGTCGGGAGGCCGGTCAGGAAGTCGGCCGCACTGACCTGCTCGCCTGTCGTCACTGTGGTGCCCCGCTCGAGGGCATCGACGAGCAGGCTCAGCTCGATGCCGCGCAGCCGCTCCCGGCAGGTGGCGGCCGTCGCCCGCCGGAGCAGGTGCTCCAGCACCTCCGCCTCGCGCCCTTCCTCCCCCGACTCGAACTCGACCTTGCCGGCGAGCACCTCAGCCGCCGACGCCAGGTCGACGACGCGGGCCACGGCTTCGGGCTCGCCCTGACGCGTGGCGCGGTGGCGGGCGGCCGCGGCGACCGTCTCGGCGCCGGCGATCGAGAAGCGGGCCGACACCCCAGAGCGCTGGTCGACCGACGCGGAGCCACGCAGCTCACGGGTGAACCGGGCCAGGATCTCGACCAGGTAGTCCGGCACCGTCGCCGTCAGGTGCGCCTCCTGGCGGATCACGGCGACCTCGTCGGCCAGCTCGGCCGGGTAGTGGGTGCGGATCTCGGCACCGAAGCGGTCGCGCAGTGGGGTGATGATGCGCCCGCGGTTGGTGTAGTCCTCAGGGTTGGCGCTGGCGACGACGAGCACGTCGAGGTCGAGCCGCAACAGGTAGCCGCGGATCTGGATGTCGCGCTCCTCCATCACGTTGAGCATCGCGACCTGGATGCGTTCGGCCAGGTCAGGCAGCTCGTTGATCGCCACGATGCCGCGGTGCGAGCGGGGCACCAGCCCGAAGTGGATCGTCTCGGGGTCGCCCAGCGACCTGTCCCTGGGCCACCTTGGTCGGGTCGACGTCGCCGATCAGGTCGGCGACCGAGGTGTCCGGGGTGGCCAGCTTCTCGGCGTAGCGCTGGCTGCGGTGCCGCCAGCCGACGGGCAGGTCGTCGCCGAGCTCAGCGGCACGGCGGACCGAGGCGGGCGTGATCGGCTCGTAGGGGTGCTCGGCGAGCTCGGACCCCTCGATGACAGGAGTCCACTCGTCGAGCAGCCCGACCAGGGACCGCAGCAGCCGGGTCTTGCCCTGTCCACGCTCACCGAGCAGCACCACGTCGTGGCCGGCGATGAGCGCCCGCTCGAGCTGCGGCAGCACCGTGCCGGCGAACCCGTGCAAGCCGGGCCAGGGGTCGGTGCCCTCAGACAGGGCCCGGAGCAGGTTGTCGCGGATCTCCGACTTCACCCCGCGCTGCAGGTGACCCGAGGCGCGCAGGGCACCGAGCGTGGTGGTGGGCGGCGGTGTCGAGACCGGTGGGGTCGTCACCTGGTCACTGTATGTCGGTCGGCTGACAGTCAGCCGGCGTTGACCTCGTCGCGCCAGGCCAGCCAGGGCTGCAGCGCCGAGAGGTCGAAGTCCGGACCCCCGGCGCTGACCGTGAACAGTCGTGCACCGAGGTCGAACAGAGGCTGGACCGCCTCCACCGGGGTGCCCGAGGAGCCGCTGAGCCGGGGCGCCGCGACCGAGACCTCGATGTCCTCGGGGTTGCGGCCCACGTCGGCGCAGTGCCCACGCAGCACCTCCAGCTTGTGCGCCAGGGTGGCCGCGTCGGCAAAGCTGTGCCAGATGTCGGCGTGCTCGGCGACGATGCGCAGGGTCTTCTTCTCCCCGCCACCGCCGATCAGCACCGGGATGTCGCGGACCGGCGCCGGGTTGAGCTTGGCCAGCCGCTGGGTGATCAGCGGCATGGCCGCCTTGAGGTCGTTGAGCCGGCCGCCAGCCGTGCCGAAGTCATAGCCGTACTCGTCGTAGTCCTTCTCGAACCACCCCGAGCCGATGCCCAGGATCAGCCGGCCCGCGCTGATGTGGTCGACCGTGCGCGCCATGTCGGCCAGCAGCTGGGGGTTGCGGTAGGAGTTGCAGGTCACCAGGGCGCCGATCTCGACCCGGGAGGTCTGCTCCGCCCACGCGGCCAGCACCGTCCAGCACTCGAAGTGCTTGCCCTCGGGCTCGCCGTAGAGCGGGTAGAAATGGTCCCAGTTGAAGGCGATGTCGACGCCCATCTCCTCGGCCTGCTGCACGGCCTCGCGCAGCGCGCCGTACTCGGCGTGCTGGGGCTGGAGCTGGACGCCGATCCGGACTGGTCGAGTGTTCATCCCTGGACCCTACGCGCGTGCCTTCATGGGGAGTCGGCCCCACCGTTGACGTTCAGCGTCTCCCCCACGACATACGAGCTCTCCGGTGAGGCGAGGAAGACGTAGGCGGGGGCCAGCTCGACCGGCTGGCCCGCCCGGCCCAGCGGCTGGTCCTTGCCGAACTCGGGCAGTGCCTCCTTGGGCTGGCCCTCGACGACCTGCAACGGAGTCCAGATCGGCCCCGGCGCGACGACGTTGACGCGGATGCCGCGAGGCGCGAGCTGCTTGGACAGGCCCTTGCCGAAGTTGTTCATCGCGGCCTTGGTCATCGCGTAGTCCAGCAGGTGGTCGCTGGGGCTGTAGGCCTGGATCGAGCTGGACAGCACGATCGTCGACCCCGGCTGGAGGTGCCGCACTGCGGCGCGGCAGATCCAGAACATGGCATAGACGTTCGTCTTCATCGTCAGGTCGAACTGGTCGTCGGTGATCTCCTCGATGGAGGGCCTGCTCACCTGCTTGCCCGCGTTGACCACCAGGGCGTCGAGTCCCCCGAGGGCCTCGACGGCCTGCTCGACCAGCCGCTCACAGGTCTCCTTGTTGGTGATGTCGCCCGGGGAGCTGGGCACAGGTGCGTCCCTCGGCCTCGACGAGCTCCCGGATCGTGTCGGCGTCCTCCTGCTCCTCGGGCAGGTAGTTGATGGCGACGTCGGCGCCTTCGCGCGCGTAGGCGATCGCCACAGCGCCCCCGATGCCGGAGTCGCCGCCGGTGATCAGGGCCTTGCGTCCCTGCAGCCGCCCGGTGCCGCGGTAGGACTTCTCGCCACGGTCAGCCTTGGGCTCGAGCTCGGAGTCCAGCCCGGGCATCGGCTGGTCCTGCTTCGGCGGGGTGATGTGCGGGTGGCGAGCGGTCGGGTCGTCAAAGCTCAGCTGGTCGGTGGTCTTGCTGCTGGTGGCCATGACTCCCACTCCACCACGGGGCCGCGGGCCTCGCACGCCGGAGCTCTCGGCCCCGGCGTCAGTCGGTGTCAGCCCGCGTCAGCCCACCACCTCGGTCACGTCCGCGCACGCCATCCCGAAGGCGTCCGCCACACCCTGGTGGGTCACCTGACCCGCGTGGGTGTTGAGCCCGAGTGCGAGCGCGGGGTCGTCCCGCAGCGCCTGCGCCCAGCCGCGGTCCGCCAGCCGGGCGGCATACGGCCAGGTCGCGTTGGTCAACGCCCAGGTCGAGGTGTTGGGGACGGCGCCGGGCATGTTGGCCACGCAGTAGAAGGTCGAGCCATGGACCTGGTAGGTGGGCTCGGCGTGCGTGGTCGGGCGAGAGCCCTCGAAGCAGCCGCCCTGGTCGATCGCGATGTCGACCAGCACCGATCCGGGCTTCATCTGGGCCACCATGTCGTCGGTGACCAGCGTGGGAGCCAGGGCACCGGGCACCAGGACCGAGCCGATCACCAGGTCGGCCGACAGCACCTGCTCGCGCAGCGCGATCGTGGAGGAGGCGAGCTGCTTGATCCGGTTCTGCCAACGCCAGAACACCATCCGCAGCTTGTCCAGGTCGGTGTCCAGGATGGTGACGTCGGCGCCCATGCCGAGGGCGACGTTGGCGGCGTTCTGGCCCGCGACCCCGCCGCCGAGAACGACGACCTTGGCGCTGGGCACGCCACCGATGCAGCCCATCAGCAGCCCGCGGCCACCCTGCGGCTTGAGCAGGCAGTGAGCACCCACCTGGGGAGCCAGGCAGCCGGCCACCTCCGACATCGGGTAGAGCAGCGGCAGCAACCCGTTGGGCAGCTGCACGGTCTCGTAGGCGATGGCCGTGGTGCCGGCCGCCAGCAGCCGGTCGGTCAGCGCCCGGTCGGCCGCCAGATGCAGGTAGGTGAACAGCACCAGGTCGTCGCGCAGCCGGTGATACTCCTCCTCGATCGGCTCCTTGACCTTCATCACCATCTCGGCGCTGCCCCATACCTCGTCGGCGCCGTGCACGATCCGCCCGCCGACCGCCTCGTAGTCCTGGTCGCTGATCCCCGAACCGAGGCCCGCGTCGTGCTCGATGAGCACCTCGTGACCGTGGTCGACCAGCTCATGGACACCGACCGGCGTGACGCCGACCCGGAACTCGTTGTTCTTGACCTCGCGGGGGACGCCGATCCTCATCCCTCGAGCCTGGCACTACGGGTAGGGCGTGACCAGAGCAGAAGGTCACGCCGAGTCGTGCGCGGGCGGCTGGACCTTGAGGCCCAGGCGCCTGGCCACCTCGTCGCCCCCCATCTCGCGCACGGCAGCGGGGTCCCCGACCACGACCAGCTGGTCGGTCGCCCGTGACAACCCGACATACAGACGCTCCCTGGAGCGGTCGCGCGGCTGGCTCTCGTTGACGCAGAGGACGACGGCTCGCCGCTCCAGACCCTTGCAGCCCAGGACGTGACCGTAGAAGACGTCGGAGGAGTCCCAGAAGGTGCGCCAGTAGCCCTCCTGACCCAGCTGCTCTTGCAGAGCGACCTGAGTCGGGTGGCGAGCCCCGGTCGTCAACAACGCGACGTGCCTGGTGTCCCAGCCTTGCTCCAGCAGCCTGAGCACCTCGTCCTCAGCCACGTCGAAGTACTCGCCAGGCCCTGCTCGCACGAACCGAACCTGTGGTCCGTTCTCCCCCAGGGCGCGCATGCGCATGGGCGTCAGTGGGTCGAAGGTCGCCGCGATCTGCTGGGTGTTGCGCAGGTTGTGGTCGAGGACGAGCGGCACCAGCGGCACCGGAGGCCGCCCGAACCGGGCAAAGATCCGCTGGTTCTCATCGGAGTAGACATACAGGCCCCCGCCCTCCTCATCGCGTAGCGCCCTGATCAGCGGGGTCCACCAGCTCTCGGCGAAATCCTGCGCCTCGTCCACGATGACAGCGTCGAAGCGCTTCCCGTCGGGCAGCGCGGCTGCCAATCGCGCCATCTGCTCGGGCATCCGGCGTTCCCACTGGTCGGCGTCGTTGCGGTCCTGGCTGATGTCGGCGCCCCAGAGCTGCCCCAGTTCCTCGAAACGGCCGATGAAGGCCGGGCGCTCCTTGCGCGGTGCGGTCTCGAACTGACGCTTGAACCATTCGCCGAGACCGATCGAGTAGCACAACAAGGCCACCCGCTGAGCCTTGCGCTCGCCTCGTCCGCGGGTCAGCTGCCGTGCCTGCGTGATCGCCAGCATGGTCTTGCCGGACCCCGCCCCACCGCGGACCTCGACCCGGGTGAGCATCCGGGTCACGTCGAGGATCATCGCCTGCTCCTGGGTGAGCCGGTCAGCCCTGGCCTCGCGCTCGTCCGACTCCGACGACACGTCGGGGACCATCGGGTGGCGACCCCGCAGGATCTGGCAGATGAGATCGGTGTCCTCGACGCTGCCCCTGCGATGCCCCGTGTCCTGCTCACTGCACAGCGCGCGAAGACGACGTCCCAGCTGGCTGAGGTCGTCCCGACCGTGGATCATCGACCGCGGGCACTGTGGCAGGGCGAAGTCATCGGGGACCGGGCTGTATGGCGTGACCAGGGTGTGCGCCCACCTGACCCTGGTGCGCGACGTGCCGGCCCAGCGGGGGTCCGCCTCGACATACCGGCGGATGGCGTGCTTGGTGGGGAGCGCCTGCCGTTCGATCGGCCAGATCTCGTGGCGCTCGGTGCCCGCGCCCTGCCACCACCTGCCGCGGTCGTCGGTGGACACCGACCCGCCCTTGACCTCCACGACCACGATGCCCGTGTCCGGCATGAGCACGACCAGGTCGGCCTCGTGGTCCTTGTCGGCATCGGTCAGCCGCACGCCTGCGAGGAGGACGTCGTCGTCTCCGAGCTGGCGCAGGAGAAGGTCCGCGACCGCACGCTCGGCCGGGTTGAGCACCGCATCGGGTGGTTGCAGTGTCGCGGGCATGCCTGATCCTGCCCTACCGGCGAGGCGATGCCCACGTGTGCTCCGCTGCCACGGGCCCGGCCCTGGGAGGCCGCTGTCAGCCCGACGACGGACTGGCCCGCCCTCACCAGGAGGGCGGGCCAGTCAGGTCGACGTCTGGGGCTCGTCAACGCCCCACGGGTGCGCTCAGCTGCAGCCGCTGGTGCTCCCGCAGCCCTCGCACACGTAGCACGAGCCGGCCGGGCGCATCTTGGTGCCGCAGGTGAGGCAGATCGGTGCGTCGGCGACCTTGCCCTGGAACTGCTCCAGCAGCTCAGCTGAGGAGTGGACACCGGGCTCGGCCTTGCGGGCGCTGGCAGCACCTGAGCCCGACTCGGTCACGCTGGGCTCGGTGTGCCCACGGTCCTCGGCCTTCTTGCTGGCCGGGGCGGCCGACTGGCTGTAGGACTCCAGCTCCTCCTCCAGCGCCTCGTCCTGGCTGTCCTGTTCCGAGTAGGAACCGGTCTCCAGCTGACGGGCCCGCTCCGCGGCGGTGTGGATGCCCATGTAGGAGCGGGTCTCGAAGTCCAGGTAGTCCAGCGCCATCCGGCGGAACACGTAGTCCATGATCGACTGCGCCATCCGCACGTCCGGGTCGTCGGTCAGGCCCGCGGGCTCGAAGCGCAGGTTGGTGAACTTCTCGACGAAGGTCTCCAGCGGCACGCCATACTGCAGCCCGATCGAGACCGCGATGGAGAAGGCATCCATCACCCCGGCCAGGGTCGAGCCCTGCTTGCCGAACTTCAGGAACAGCTCACCCAGGCCGTCGTCGGGGTAGGAGCCGGCCGTGAGGTAGCCCTCGGCGCCGCCCACGGAGAACGACGTGGTCTGGGACGGGCGGCGCTTGGGCAGCCGCTTGCGGACCGGGCGGTACTCGATGACCTTCTCGACGGTCGGGTTGGCCGCGGCCTCCTGGGCTGCCTTGGCGTCCTTGGCGGTCGACCCGCCGTCGGACAGCGGCTGGCCCACCTTGCAGTTGTCGCGGTAGACCGCGAGCGCCTTGAGCCCGTACTTCCAGCCCTGCAGGTAGACCTCGGCGATCTCCTCGACCGTCGCGGTCTCGGGCAGGTTGACCGTCTTGGAGATGGCACCGGACAGGAACGGCTGGGTCGCCGCCATCATCCGCACATGGCCCATCGGGCTGATCGCCCGGGTGCCCATGGCGCAGTCGAAGACCTCGTAGTGCTCCTGCTTGAGCCCCGGAGCGTCGATCACGTGACCCTTCTCGGCGATGTGCTCGACGATCGCCTCGATGGTCTCCTGGGTGTAGCCGAGCATCTTCAGCGCCCGCGGGATGGTCTGGTTGACGATCTGCATGGAGCCGCCGCCGACCAGCTTCTTGAACTTGACCAGCGAGAAGTCGGGCTCGATGCCGGTGGTGTCGCAGTCCATCATGAAGCCGATCGTGCCGGTGGGCGCCAGCACTGAGGCCTGGGCGTTGCGGTAGCCGAACTCCTTGCCGGTCTTGACCACGGCGTCCCACGCCTTGGTCGCCGCGGCGTGGACCTCACGGTCCATCGCACTCAGCGTGCGGATCTGGTCGTTGGCGGCCTGGTGCTTGCGCATCACCTTGTTGTGGGCGGTGGCGTTGCGGGCGTAACCCTGGTAGGGCCCGACGACCTCGGCGAGCTCGGCCGAGCGCTTGTAGGCGGCGCCGGTGAGCAGCGAGGTCAACGAGGCCGCCAGTGCGCGTCCGCCGTCGGAGTCATAGCCGTGGCCGGTGGCCATCAGCAAGGCACCCAGGTTGGCGTAGCCGATGCCGAGCTGGCGGTAGTCACGGGTGGTCTGGCCGATCGCCTCGGTCGGGAAGTCGGCGAAGCAGATCGAGATGTCCATCGCGGTGATGACCAGCTCGGCGACCTGCTGGTAGGTCGCCACGTCGAAGGTGTCGTCCTCGCGCAGGAACTTCAGCAGGTTGAGGCTGGCCAGGTTGCAGCTGGAGTTGTCCAGTGACATGTACTCCGAGCAGGGGTTGGACGCGGTGATCCGCCCGGTCTCGGGGTTGGTGTGCCAGTCGTTGATCGTGTCGTCGTACTGGATGCCGGGGTCGGCGCACTCCCACGCGGCCATCGCCATCTTGTCGAACAGCTCGCGGGCGTCGACGGTGGAGACCGTCGAGCCGTCCTTGCGGGAGGTGAGCGCGAACTCCTTGCCCTCCTCGACGGCCCGCATGAAGGTGTCACTGACGCGCACCGAGTTGTTGGCGTTCTGGTATTGCACCGAGACGATGTCCTTGCCGCCGAGGTCCATGTCGAAGCCGGCGTCGCGCAGCGCGCGGATCTTGTCCTCCTCGCGCGCCTTGGTCTGGATGAACTCCTCGATGTCGGGGTGGTCGACGTCCAGGACGACCATCTTGGCGGCCCGCCGGGTGGCGCCTCCGGACTTGATCGTGCCCGCCGAGGCGTCGGCCCCCCGCATGAAGCTGACTGGGCCGGAGGCCGTGCCACCAGAGGAGAGCAGCTCCTTGGAGCTGCGGATGCGGGACAGGTTGAGCCCGGCCCCGGACCCACCCTTGAAGATGAACCCCTCCTCCTTGTACCAGTTGAGGATCGAGTCCATCGAGTCGTCGACCGAGAGGATGAAGCAGGCGCTGACCTGCTGGGGGCTCTTGGTGCCGACGTTGAACCACACCGGGCTGTTGAACGAGAACACCTGGTGGACCAGGGCGTAGGTCAGCTCGTGCTCGAAGACCGAGGCGTCCTGGTCAGTGGCGAAGTAGCCGTGCTCGCGCCCCGCCTGGGTGTAGGTCAGCACCACCCGGTCGATGAGCTGCTTGAGCCCGGTCTCACGCTCGGGGGTGCCGACCGCGCCGCGGAAGTACTTGGTGGTGACGATGGTCGAGGCGTTGGCCGACCAGAAGTCCGGGAACTCCACCCCGCGCTGCTCGAAGATCGTCTCGCCGCTGCGCCAGTTGGTCTGGATGACGTCGCGCTTCTCCCACGTCACCTCGTCGTACGGGTGAACCCCCGGTGTGGTGTAGATGCGCTCGATCGTCAGACCCCTGTCTGACTTGCGCGAGCGGGACTTCGACCCGGTCGTCTGCGTCATGCTGACCTCTCCTCGTGTGACCTGTTGGGTGCTGCGGTGGCGTGGTGCTGGGTCGTGCTTCCTACCGTCTCACCGAGGTCTGACAGTGCCGCTGAGCAGCGCGGCTGTCCTCGTTGAGACAACGTCTGACGAGCTCTAGGTCATCCCTGCGCGAGGCGGTTCGCTGCCCGTCGCCTCGCGCTCCGCGCGCAGGATGGCGATCGCTCCCTCGAAGTCCTCGAGTGAGTCGAACGCCTGGTAGACGCTGGCGAACCGCAGGTAGGCGACCTCGTCCAGCTCACGCAGCGGTGCCAGGATCGCCAGCCCCACCTCGTGCGCGTCGACCTCGGCCTGCCCCATGCCGCGGATGGTGTCCTCCACCCGCTGCGCGAGCAGCTGCAACTGGTCCTCCGTGGCCGGCCTGCCCTGACAGGCCTTGCGGACTCCGGCCAGCACCTTGTCCCGGCTGAACGGCTCGCTGGCCCCGGACCGCTTGACCACGGCCAGCGTGGCCGTCTCGACCGTGCCGAAGCGGCGCCCACACTCGGGGCACTGCCGGCGCCGGCGGATGACCGTGCCCTCCTCCTGGACCCGGCTGTCGACGACGCGGGAGTCGGAGTGGCGGCAGAACGGGCAGTGCATGACTCCTCCTCCGGACTCGCGCCGGCGCCATACGGGCAGACCGGGCAGGACGACATGACCACTCCGTTGCCGGGCAGTCGGTGCATGGTGCTGGGGACAACCTGTGCATGGCCTGGGGACCATGCCGGCTGAGTTGTGCACAACATGTGGATGAACCACATCTGTGTAACTACTAGATATGGGGATAGTAGGCACCGATGGCACCAGGCGCAAGAGGTCGGCACAAAGTCGTGCTCACCGGGCGTGTCCCCACCGACATCCCCGCGCCAACCACTCCGGGTGCTGCGGCGTCATACCTGACGACCCTGCCGCGGCGACGCCGGCCGCCCTCCGGCCAGGGACGCCCGGAAGGACGGCCATGACCGCTCGCACCTTGCTCCCCGCCACCGTCGCCGCGCTCGGCCTGGTCGCCGTCGCGGCCACCGGAGCCGTCGCCTCGCCCCCGCGGATGTATCACAACGTGTCGGTCGAGTCCGCCTCGTTGGACACGATCGCCGTCGTCGACGACTGCCTCCAGCAGGAGATCTTCGTCTCCTCGACAGCGGGTCACTGGGTGGGTCGGCAGAGCGGATCCAACCGGCAGGAGGGCCCCACCGCGGTGTTCATCCGGGTCATCGACCTGTGCGCCGCCGGCGGCACGGAGGGTATGACGGCCGCCGCCGCCCCGCCCGGCGGGTCCGTCGTGCTGCAGGTCGAGGCGCAGGCGATGATCGGGCTGCAGACCGACCAGCAGCTGACCTACGCCTCGGTGTCCGGTGTGCTGCCCGGCACCGACCAGGAGGGCAACCCGGTCAGCGTCGTCCTGGATGCCCGGTGGACCCAGGCAGGCGCCCTGGAGCACCAGACGTACAGCTCGCACGACAACCTGCCCGAAGGCACCGTCTCGGCCACCAGCAACGAGTGGTCGCGCCCGGCGACCGCCGTGGTCACCGTGTCGGTCGAGGGCATGACCTTCCACGGAGTTGACCCCGACTCGATGGTCAGCCGCGTCAAGGGCCGCTGCATCGAGGTGCCCAAGGGCTCGAACCCGGCGCCGGAGGAGTTCTTCCCCTGCTTCGGGTTCCCGGCCTAGGGTCGTTCAGGCCTGCAGCGCCAGGGTGAAGGGCAGCACGTCGTCGGCCCCAGCCAGCCGCAACGCGCGGGCCGCGACGGTCAGGGTCCAGCGGGAGTCGGCGAGGTCGTCGACGAGCAGCACCGGACCGCGGGTGCGGTCCAGCGCGGCGTGCAGGTCGGGCCCGACCACGATGCGGTCCCAGACGCCAGCCAGGCGGAAGGCCGAGTTGCCTCCCGGCTCCCCGGTCGGCCCACCGTCGACCAGGTCGAGTGACCCGAGCAGCGGCAGCCGGCCCAGCTCGCTGATCCGCGCGGCGAGGGAGCCGACCACCTGCGGATGCCGGCGGGAGGGCATGGCCACCACGGCGACCGGTCGCTGCGCCCAGTCCCAGTCGGCAAGCACCTGGGTGACGGCGTTGAGCACCGGATCCGGCACTGGCTGGTCGCCCTGGACGAGCTCGCGGACCCGCTGACCCCACCCCAGGTCGGTGAGCCGAGCCAGCGCACGCCCGGTGCTCATCGCCTCTGCAGCGGCGATCTTGCCCTTGACCGGGACGCCGAGCCGGTCCATGCCGCTGGGCCACTGGGCGCGAGGGTCCAGTGGCACCCCGACCCTCGACAGCTGACCCATCGCGACCTCCACGGCCGAGGCCGGCACGTCGGTGGCGAACCAGGCCCCGGCACAGACGTCGCACCGTCCACAGGGCGCCGCAGTGGGGTCGTCCAGAGCCTCCTGGAGGAAGGCCATCCGGCAGGTGGTGCCACGCAGGTAGTCGAGCATCAGCTGCTGCTCCCGCTCGCGCGCCTGGGCGACCCGCTCGTAACGCGCGGCGTCGTAGGTCCACGGCTGGCCCGTGGAGACCCAGCCGCCGCTGACCCGGTCGACCGCTCCCTCGACGTCGAGCACCTTCAGCAACAGCTCCAGACGGGTGCGCCGGACGTCGACCAGAGCCTCGAGAGCGACCGTGGACAACGGCCGGGTGGCGGCGGCCAGCGCGGCCAGCACCCCGTCGGCCTGCTCCTGTCGCGGCATCGCCGCCGAGGCGAAGTAGGCCCAGATGTTGCGGTCCTCCACGCCGGGCAGCAGCAGGACGTCGGCCCGCTCGGTGGCGCGGCCGGCCCGACCGACCTGCTGGTAGTAGGCCACGGGCGAGCTCGGCGCACCCAGGTGAACGACGAACCCCAGGTCTGGCTTGTCGAAGCCCATCCCCAGTGCGCTGGTGGCGACCAGGGCCTTGACCTCGTTGTCGCGCAGCTGCCGCTCGAGCTCGAGGCGATCGGCCGGGTCGGTGCGGCCGGTGTAGGCCGCCACCTGATGTCCCGCGCGACGCAGCGTCGCGGCGAGGTCGTCGGCCGCAGAGACGGTGAGCGCATAGACGATGCCGCTGCCTGGCAGCTCGCCCAGGTGCGCCACCAGCCAGGCGATCCGCCGCTCGGGCGTCTCCAGGGCGAGCACTCCCAGGCGCAGCGACCGTCGCGCCAAAGGCCCGCGGATCGTGGTGACCTCCCGACCACCGACCGCCAGCTGCTCCTCGACATCGTGGACCACCCGCTCGTTGGCGGTGGCGGTGGTGGCCAGCACCGGGGTGTCCTCAGGCAGCCCCTCGAGCAGGGTGCGGATCCGCCGGTAGTCAGGGCGGAAGTCGTGGCCCCAGTCGCTGATGCAGTGCGCCTCGTCGACCACCAGCAGCCCGCACCGGCTCGCCAGGTCGGGCAGCTGCTCCTCACGGAAGCGCGGGTTGTTGAGGCGCTCGGGGCTGACCAGGAGGACGTCGACCTCATCGGCCGCCAGGTCGCGCCGCACCTGGGCCCAGTCCTCGGCATTGGCCGAGTTCATCGTCACGGCGCGGATGCCCGCACGGGCGGCCGCGGAGATCTGGTCGCGCATGAGGGCCAGCAGTGGGGAGACGATCACCGTCGGGCCCGCGCCCTCCGCCCGGCGCAACGCCGTCGCCACGAAGTAGACCGCCGACTTGCCCCACCCGGTCCGCTGGACGACCAGGACGCGACGGCGCTCCTGCACCAGTGCCTGGACGGCCTCGAGCTGCCCGTCGCGGAAGTCGGCGTCCTGCCGCCCGACCAGGGAGCGCAGCGCCTCGAGCGCGGCGCCGGTGAACTCGGCCGTCTGGATCTGGGTCACCTGGCCAAACTAACCGGCGCATGCGACATCGCCGACGCCGTTGTGGTCGGATGGCCCCATGACCGACCCGACAGCCGTGCCGACGGAACCGTGGACGATCGAGGAGTCCGAGACCGACCGCGCCGCGGCCGCCATCAGTGGCGAGGAGGACCACGTCGGCATCGCCGACCTGTGGCGCCTGACGATGGGCCTGCCGCACTGGTGGTTCGTCGCGGTGGGTGAGGACGGCGAGCAGAGTCCCGCGGCCGCGGAGGTGGACGGCCAGCTCATCCTGCTCACCTTCACCAGTGCTGAACGGGCCAGACACTTCGCCGTGCAGCAGCAGATGATCGGTGCTGACGACACGCTCCAGGCGATCGCCTTGCCGCCGCAGGAGGTGATCGCAGCGTCTCCGTCGTATGCCGAGGCGGACATCGACGGGTTGATCTTCGATGCGCATGTCTCCGGCTACTTCATCCCGTGCGACCAGCTGCCGGTGATGTGGCAGGCGGTCCTGTCCTCCGGTGAGCCGACGGAGGGATGAGCGCCCCCGCACGCTGGGTCCTGGGCACAGCGGTCCTCGGCCGGCCGGCCTACATCAACACCGGCAGCGCGCAGGCGCTGCCGCGGGACCGGTCGGTGGAGCACATGCGGCAGAACACCTGGGCCGTGCTCGACGCCGCGGTGGAGGCAGGGATCGACTGGATAGACACAGCGCGGTCGTATGGCCGCGCGGAGGAGTTCGTGGCCAGCTGGCTCGCGGACCGGCGCCCGTCACCAGCCCCGCGCATCTCGAGCAAGTGGGGCTATGCCTACGTCGGGGACTGGCGACTCGACGCCGCTGTGCACGAGGTCAAGGAGCACTCGCTGACCAGGTTTGCCGACCAGTGGCAGCTCAGCAGTGGCCTGCTAGGGGCTGACCTCGACCTCTACCAGGTGCACTCCCTGACCGACGACTCGCCGTTGTTTGAGGACGCTGCCCTGCTGGCAGCGCTGCATGAGGTGAGGGCCGGGGGTATGTCGCTCGGCTTCTCCACCTCCGGACCTCGGCAGGGCGAGGCTGTGCGCCGGGCGAGCGACCTCACGGTCGACGGGGTGCGGTTGTTCGACGCGGTGCAGGCGACCTGGAACGTGCTGGAGACCTCAGTCGGACCGAGCCTGCAGGCGGCCCACGATGCCGGTCTCACGGTGTTGGTCAAGGAGGCCCTGGCCAACGGCAGGCTGGCCACGTCGCCGCCGGAGCCTGTGCGGCGGGTGGCCGACGACCTGGGGATCGGCTCCGACGCCGTCGCTCTGGCGGCAGCGGCCCATCAGCCGTTCGTCGACCGCGTGCTGCTCGGGCCGGCCTCGGTGGACCAGCTGCGGGCCAACCTCGCCGCCGACGGTGTCACCCTCACCTCCGAGGTTCTGGACGCGCTGGCGCACTGCGCAGAGGGCCCCGAGCCCTACTGGGCGCACCGGTCTGCCTTGGACTGGCGCTGACCACCCCGCCACTGGGGCGAGGCACTGCCACCACGCTGGCTAGGGAGCGGGGATGTGCAGCACCTGTCCAGCCTGCACCTGCAGGCTGGACAGACTGTTGGCGAGCTGAATCTCGACGACGCCCTGACCGACGGGCAGCCCGGGGAGATGGACGGCGGCGATCTCCGACAGCGTCTGACCGGGCTGGACGACGACGTCGACCGGCTGCACGCCACCGAAGGCAGGGAGCAGTCCGGACATCGCGGCCACGAGGGTCAGCACCAACAGCGTGGTCAGCGCGGTCACCAGGAGCCGGCCCCGCCGGGTCACCCGGATGCTGCGCACCATCACGGTGGCCCCGGCGGGATGCGTCGGGACCGGGGCAGGGAGCAGCCGCAGGTGGCTGCGCCGACCGGCGGGAGTGCTGAGCCCGCTCAGGGTGGGCTGGTCCAAAGCAACTGCTGCGCTCATCGCTGTGCCTCTCTGCTCGTGACATCGAACGCCAGTGCGATCGCACGTCTGTCCACTGTATAGCACGCCTGTCCGACGCCCGTCGACACGCCGGTCGAACACATGTTTGCCTGGCGAGTCGAAGATCCGTACGATGACGTCATGCCAGGAACTCCATCAGGCGCCACTGACAGAGCTGCTGACCTGCAGCTTTGTCGCTCGAGAGGGGATTGACGACTCATGGCCCGGATCCACGAGCTGCCCGACCGCGACGGCGCCGCCGAGCTGACCGCTCGCCAGCGCAAGGTGCTGCTGGTCATCCGCGACTCCGTCGACCAGCGGGGTTATCCGCCGAGCCTGCGTGAGATCGGCGAAGCCGTCGGACTGACCTCGCCGTCCTCCGTGGCCCACCAGCTCAAGATGCTGGAGCGCAAGGGCTACCTACGCCGCGACCCCAACCGGCCGCGCGCCATCGAGGTGGTGGTTCCTGGTGCCGACGGGACACCCGAGGGATACCGCCGCTCCAGCCGCACGTCATACGACCCGGACGCCAGCGAGCTCTCCGGGCACGACGAGACCGGCATCGGTGACGCACGCCCCGAGGCGTCGTATGTGCCGGTCGTGGGACGGATCGCCGCAGGCGGCCCGATCCTGGCCGAGCAGGCGGTGGAGGACATCTTCCCGCTCCCCCGCCAGATCGTCGGTGACGGGGACCTGTTCCTGCTCAAGGTGGTCGGCGACTCGATGATCGACGCCGCGATCTGCGACGGCGACTGGGTCGTCGTGCGCCGTGAGAACACCGCCGA
Source organism: uncultured Actinomycetota bacterium (assembly GCA_963781115.1). Lineage (GTDB taxonomy): Bacteria > Actinomycetota > Actinomycetes > Actinomycetales > Dermatophilaceae > Ornithinicoccus. The sequence continues at coordinate 602,504 of CAWADV010000002.1, read as the reverse complement.
GAACGGGCAGATCGTGGCCGCCATGCTCGACAACGAGGCGACGGTCAAGACGTTCAAGCGCAAGGACGGCAAGGTCTGGCTGATGCCGCACAACGAGGCCTACGACCCGATCGACGGCGACCACGCCGTCATCCTGGGCCGGGTCACTGCGGTGCTGCGCCGCATCTGAGTCCGCTGCCACCTGCCCGGCAAGCAGCAGCGCTGCCGGGACGCGAACTGGTGCCGCCCGCCGACCTCCTACCCTCCGGCGGGCGGCACCTAGGCGTCCGAGGGACAGCAGGCCTGCCTGGCCCTCAGAGCGCCCCGCGTGCCTGGTTCAGGCGCTCTCGCTCCTCATCGGACATGTCCAGACCGTCGCGGTCGTCATAACCCGGAGCCGGGTCTGCGGGCGCACCATCAGCCATCTCTGCCTCGACGTCACTGTCCATCGCCTCGGGTGCACCACCCGTGCCTTCCGGCCGCCACGGCCCCTCGGTCGAGGCCCATTCCTCCGGCTCAGAGTCGGCCACGGCCGGCGCGGGCCAGACAGAGTCTGCCGCGTGTCCGGAGTCACCCTCGGACTGGGGGTCCCCGCCCGTGGCGCCGGGCGCCGCGAGGTGCTGGGCCCCGGAGGTGCCCTCCGGGTCGATCTGACCCAGAGCCTGGCCGTCGTCGGACGTCGCGGCGTCGTCGGTGCCCGCGTAGTCCTCGGTCGCCGCGTAGTCGGTGCCCGCATAGTCCTCGGTCGGGGCGGCGACGCCAGCGTCGTCCACGGACTCCGTCCCCGACGGCGACTCCCCAGGGGTGGCCTGCGTCTGGCCCCCTTCGTAGGCCCAGGCGTGGGCGGCCGGCTGGTCATCGGCATAACCGCTCAGGTCGGGGCTGCCAGAGGACCCGCGGTGCGGGTCACCAGACTGCAGCGACGGCTCACCGCCCTCGAGGTGCTCACCCGGCGCGGGCTGGTAGGGATGGATCGGGTTGAGCGCGTGCGGACCGGCGTCCGGCCGGACGTGTGCCGGCTCCTCCTCGAGCGGAGCGGCCCACTCGGCGTCCTCCCGGGCCTCGACGGTGGCGGCCACGGCGCGGTCATCGGCATCCCCGATGCCCCCGTCAGCCGTCCAGGTGTTGCCGGTCGCGGACGTGGCCTCCTCGCGGGCCTCCGCCGACACCGTGGAGTCCGTCCACGGCCGGGACTCCTCCTCAGCCGTGGCCTGGCTGCCATAGGTCGCCGTCGCGTCAGGCACACCCTGGTCGAAGGCCGTGGCGTCCGCTCCGTCGACCGGCTCGGTGCCGAAGTTCGTCGCGGCAGCGGCGCCCACCCCCGCGACCCCCGCCGTCGCCGCGCCGGTCGCCTCCGTCCCGACGCCGCCCACGCCGCCCCGGGCCAGGCCGTAGTGGCCCCTCAGCTCCTCGCGCCCGGCCCCGTCGAGCACCCCCGCTGAGTCCACGTTGGGCGCATCCTTGATCTGGCGCTTGGTGAACGGCACCCGCACCTCGCCCCCACCGATCTGGGCCCCCTCCAGCGGCACGGTGCTCTCGCGCAGGCCGAACCAGCCGGTCCGCACGGTGACATAGGCCGGGTTGCCGCTCTCGTCCGAGAACACCTCACCGACCGAGCCCACCTTCTCCCCGTCCTGGTCGAAGACGGTCGCGTCGGTCAGGTCTGTGCCGTAGTCCTCAGTCATTGCCCACTCCTGTCTGCTCTGCAGATGCCCCGGCGATCGGCCAGGTGTCTGTCCGAAACTAGTCGCGTTGCGCCGCCGACGCGAGTGCGTCGCGCCGCGCCGCGCGCTCAGGTCAGGTCGTCGACGAGCCGCGGCAGCACGTCGCCGAGCAGGGCGTCCACGCGCACTGTCGCCTGGTCGTCGCCGCGAGTGTCGCCCCGTGTCACCAGCCCTACGGGCATGCCGAGCGCCGCGGCTCGGCGGACAAACCGGTATCCGCTCATCACCTGCAGCGAGGAGCCCAGCACCAGCAGGGAACGTCCAGACTCCACCGCGCCGTAGGCCCGGTCGACCAGGTGGCGCGGCACCGACCCACCGAAGAAGACGACATCGGGCTTGAGCAGCTCGTCCCCACAGACCAGACACGCGACGACGCGGAACTGCTCGACCACCTCCTCGGGCAGCACGACGTCTCCGTCGGGGCGGACCTGGTCGGTCTCGACGGCGAAGTCGGGGTTCGCCTGGCCGAGCCAGGTCTGGACGTCCTCGCGGCGGTAGGTCTCCCCGCAGCCCAGGCACCCGACGCGGGCCAGGCTCCCGTGCAGCTCGATGACGTCGACCGCTCCGGCCTCCTGGTGCAGCCCGTCCACGTTCTGGGTGATGACCGACCCGACCAGGCCTGCTCGCTGGAGCTGGGCGACCGCCCGGTGCGCCACGTTGGGCCGAGCCGCAGCGAACCGGCGCCAGCCGACGTGGCTGCGCGCCCAGTAGCGGCGGCGGGCGAGGGCCGAGCCGACGAACTCGGCGTGCTGCATCGGGGTGACCCGCCGGGTGCCGTCCGGCCCCCGGTAGTCGGGGATCCCCGAGCCGGTCGACATGCCGGCGCCGGTCAGGACGGTGACCCCGCCCGCGTCGAGCAGGCGCAGCAGCACGGCATACGCCCGCTCGTCCACCTCGGTGCGTGGCGGCAGGGTGATCGGGTGCACGCTGCCAGGGTAGGGCGCCGCCTCAGTGGCGCGGCAGGGTCACCGTGAACGTCGTGCCGGACGGGTCGTCGACCAGGGCGACAGCTCCCCCGTGGGCCTGGGCGACCGCCGCGACGATGGACAGGCCCAGGCCGGTGCTGCCCGCCTCGCGGGAGCGCGAGTCGTCACCTCGCGTGAACCGTTCGAACACGGTCTCCCGCAGGGCCGGCGGCACGCCGGGCCCGTCGTCACTGACGACCACCTGCACGGTGCGGGCGTCGCGGTCGACCTCGACGATGGTGACGACCCGGGTGCCCGCCGGGGTGTGCGTGCGGGCGTTGGCCAGCAGGTTGGCCAGCAGCTGATGCAGCCGGGCCTGGTCGCCGGGCACCTCCACGGGCTCCGTCGGCAGGCGCAGCTCCCAGCGATGGTCAGGACCTGCGGCGCGGGCGTCGCTCACCGCGTCCATCGCCAGTCTGGTGAGGTCCACCGGCTCCCGCTCCAGGGGGCGACCCGCGTCCAGACGGGCCAGCAGCAACAGGTCCTCGACCAGTCCCTGCATCCGCAGCGCCTCGGACTCCACCCTGGTCAGCGCGTGCCGGACCACCGGAGGGACCGCCTCAGGCTCGCGACGTGACAGCTCGGCATAGCCGCGGATCGAGGCCAGCGGAGTCCGCAGCTCGTGCGAGGCGTCGGCCACGAACTGGCGGACCTTCTGCTCGCTCTGGTGCCGTGAGCGCAGGGCCCCTTCCATGGTGTCCAGCAGCTGGTTCAGCGCCAGCCCGACCTGGCCGACCTCGGTGCCGGGGTCGGTGTAGGCACCGGGCACGCGCTCGGTGACGGTCACCTCACCGGAGTGCAGGTCCTGGCGGGAGACGGCCCGGGCGGTGCCGGCCACGGCAGCCAGCGGCTCCAGGTTGCGCCGGACCAGCCAGGTGCCGGCCAGTCCGGCCGCCAGGAGCCCGAGCAGGGCGACCGCGGCGAGCGTCGTCGCCAGGTTGCGGACCGTCTCCTCGACCCCACTGACCGGCAGGCCGGTGAAGACGGTATAGCCCTGCTGCGACTCCCGGGCGACGACACGGTAGGCGCCGAAGTCCCCGCCCAGGTCGACGGTCTCCGGCAGCGCCCCGGGTGCGGCGCCCTGGAGCTGGGTCAGCGCGGCGGCATCCAACGAGGCCGACTCGTTGTCGGTGTTGACCGCCGTGTTCCAGAACCGACCGTCCTCGTCCGTGACGACCTGTCCGTCGGCGAGCGCGACCGAGAGCACGGCGGCGCTGCCCGGCAGTGGGCCCTGCCCACGTCCGGGGCGGCCGCCAGGCCCCGACAACCCGCCGTCCATCCCGCGCACACCCACCGTGCGAGCGGCCGCGTTGACGACGTCGCGGTCGAGCTGGCCCAGCAGCCAGCGCTGCGAGGCCACCACGGTCAGACCACCCACGACCACCAGCAGCCCCAGGCAGACTGCGAGGAGCATCGCCACCAGCTGGTGCCGCAGCGGCCGTCCGCGCATCAGGCCGGCTTGAGCACGTAGCCGGCCCCGCGCATCGTGTGGATCATCGGCGACCGGCCGAGGTCGACCTTCTTGCGCAGGTAGGAGATGTAGAGCTCGACGATGTTGGCCTGACCGCCGAAGTCGTAGTTCCACACCCGGTCCAGGATCTGGGCCTTGGACAACACCCGTCGCGGGTTGCGCATGAGATAGCGGAGCAGCTCGAACTCAGTCGCCGTGAGCGAGATCTCGTGTCCTGCGCGGGCCACCTCATGGCTGTCCTCGTCCAGCGTCAGGTCACCCACCACCAGCACCGAAGACGCCATGTCGGCCACCATGACCGTGCGACGCATCAAGGCGCGCAGGCGGGCGACTACCTCCTCGAGGCTGAACGGCTTGGTGACGTAGTCATCGCCCCCGGCGGTCAGACCTGCGACCCGGTCCTCGACCGCGTCGCGGGCCGTGAGGAAGAGCACCGGGACCTCCGGGTCGACCGCACGCATCCGGCGCATCACCTCCAGCCCGTCGAAGTCCGGGAGCATCATGTCCAGGACGACCGCATCGGGCTCGAACTCGCGCGCGACGCGGACCGCCTCGCTGCCGGTGCCCGCAGCCGTGACCTGCCAGCCCTCATAACGCAGCGCCATCGCCAGCAGTTCGGTCAGGTGCACCTCGTCGTCGACGACCAGGACCCGCACCGGGGTGCCGTCGATCCGGGTCAGGGCGGGCCGGCGACCGGCAGGCTCGTTCATGGCTCCACCTCACCAGCGGGCACTGGGCGCCGTCCAGGTATCTGCTGTGTGGATCCTGTGAATGGTCAGCGTTTCAGCGCGGCGTGCGCCAGGTCGACGTCCTCGGTCGTGTTCCAGGTGTGGAACGCCAAGCGCACGCCGCCGCCGCGGCTGGCGACGACCAGCCCGGCTTCGGTCAACGCCCTGGCCCGTCGGCCGTCGGGGTCATCGAAGGTGACGACCGGGCGGCTGCAGGGCTCCACTCCGAGTCGCGAGCGCAGCTCGTCGGCCAGCCCGGTGTCGTGGTCCCTGACCTGCTCGAGGTCGAGGTCGGCGAAGACCTCCAGCGCCGCGGCGGCGCCGACCCAGCACAACCAGGCCGGGCTCAGGTCGAACCGGGTGGTGTCCTGCGCCAGGTGCATCTCCGGGCCGTAGCAGGAGTCCCAGACCGAAGCACCGGCATACCAGCCCGCGTTGACCGGCCGGATCCAAGCGGTGGCCTCGGGCGACCCCGTCAGGTAGGCGGTGCCGCGCGGTTGGCAGAGCCACTTGTAGCCGCCGCACACGGTGAGGTCGAACTGGCTGGCGTCGACCGGCATCCACCCTGTCGCCTGGGTGGTGTCGCACAGCGTGAGTGCACCGTGCTCTGCTGCCGCTGCCGCCACGGCAGGTGCGTCGACCAGCCGCCCGCATGCGCTCTGCGCCAGGCTGAAGACGACCAGGTCAGTGCCAGGGCCCACCTCGTCGGCCAGCCTCTCGCGGGGCACGTGCCGCACCCGCACGCCCCGATCTGCCTGCACCATGAACGGGAAGACGACTGAGGTGAAGTCGCCTTCGACGACCACGACCTCGGCACCATCGGGCAGCGACGCCGCCACCGGGCCGACCAGGGCGGAGACCTGGGCCCCCACGGCGACCTGCGTCGCGGGTACGCCGACCAGGTCGGCGTAGGAGGCCCTGGCCTGGTTGAGGATCTGGTCGTAGCGGACCGGGCAGGCTCGTCCTTGAGCCCACTCGGTGATCCCGTCACGCATCGCCTGGGTGACCGCGCGGGGCGGCAGCCCCATCGTCGCGGCGTTCAGGTAGCCCGGCACCCGGTCCCAGGGCGCACCGACGTCGCCGCGGACGGACCGGGGCGTGGTGTCGGAGAGTGCGGCTGTCACCCTCCCAGGGTGCACCCACCGAGCCCGTCACACAACGACGTCTTGATTGCCCAGAGCGAAACCCCAGGTTATGGCTCGAGGGTTGAACCCGCTTCCCTGTGCGACGGGCGGACGGGCGCCGCTAGTTGCCGAGGATGTTGCCGATCAGGCCTCCGCCGGCGGACTGTCCCCCACCTTGCTGCTGACCACCGAACAGGGCACCCTCGCTCGGCTGGATCAGCACGTGGCCCTGGCCGCGGAACGCCATCTGGATCGTCTCGCCGGTGCCGCCGCGGACCATCGACTTCAGCCCGCCGGTGTCGACCTTGATGTCCATCTGCACCCCGGAGGTCCACAGCACGACCGCCTGGGCATCACCGAAGGTGGGTGCCCCGGACACGTCGAGCGCGACCGGTTCGCCGTCGGTCGTCACCGCGACATACCCAGTGCCGCGCAGCGAGACGTTGTAGAGGCCGCCGGCCATCATCCCGCCCCGCGCCTGGACGCGGTGGATGTCCCACTCGATCGAGGAGCTGAACGCCAGCACGTTCTTGCCGTTCACCGAGACCATGTCGTTCTCCAGGTAGAACACCTGGATGTCGGCGGCCTGGTCGGCGACGAACAGCTCACCGCTGCCGGTGCACTGCATCATGTCCACGCCCTCGCCGGTCACCGCCTGCTTGAGCAGCTTGTTCAGGCCGCCAGCGCCCTTGTTCTGGAACCGGACGTCGCCCTGGTAGGCCACCATCGAGCCGGTGCGCGCCCAGACCGGGCCGTAGTTCATCGAGATCTTCAGCAGCTTCTTGTTCTGCTGCACGAACGGGTCCTGGGAGGTGTTCTCCTGGTACTGCGTGAACAGCGAGCCGTGGATGGCCATGGGTCGTTCTCTTCCCCTCGAAGGGCGGGCCGGTCAGCCCGCGCGTGGTCACGTGCTGCTGAGTATGCTCCGAAAAGATCGGCACGTCAGCACCCGCCGGTCCACGTCAGGAAAGGACACCAGATGGGATTCCTCGACAAGGCCAAGGCCGCGGCCAACGACCTGGCCGCCAAGGCCGACGGAGCGCTCTCCAACGCCGGCCTCGGCGGTCCGGGAGCGCCGAGCGGAGCCGCGGACCGGCTCTTCACCGACCTGGGCCGGGCAGTGTTCGCCGAGTCCAAGGGCGCCGGCGACGCCTCAGAGCGTGAGCGGCTGCTCGGCGAGCTGCACCGGCTCGAGCAGTCCGGACAGCTCGCCGGTGGCGGCGCCGGGCCCTCGTATGGCGCACCGCCTCCGCCCCCCGGGTTCAACGCCCAGCCCTCCGCGCCACCGGCGCCTGGCGGCGGCTATGGCTCGGCACCTCCGTCTGCCCCTCCTGCGCCGCCCAGTGGTGACTCCGGACCAGGTCAGGCCTGGGCGCCCTCGGCGCCTCCCCCGCCGCCGCCCCCGCCGTCCGGCCTGTAGCGACGCACGCGGGCCACGGCCCACGCCCGACTTATAAGTCTGCGTTATCGTCAGGGCGTGTTCGATGCTGCCGGCCTGAGGGTGATGCGGGCCATCGCCGAGCACGGCAGCTTCACCAAGGCAGCGGCGTCGCTCGGCTACACCCAGCCCGCCATCTCGCAGATGGTGCGCCGGCTGGAGCAGCGCAGCGGCACGGTGCTGGTCGAGCGGATCGGACGCACGGTGCGCCTGACCGAGGCCGGCGAGGTGCTGGCGCGGCACGCGGTGACAGTCCTGGCCGCGCTGGACAACGCCGAGGCCGAGGTGGCCGCCATCGCCGGTCTGCGGGCCGGGCGGGTGCGGCTGATGGCCTTTCCCTCGTCGTCGGCGACTCTGGTGCCGCGCGCCCTGGCTCGGGTCAAGGCGGCGCATCCCGGCATCACGGTGCAGTTCTCCGAGGGCGAGCCACCGGAGTCACTGGCGGCACTGCGCGCCGGGACCTGCGACCTCGCGGTGGCGTTCACCTACGAGGGCACCGATGCCGGCCGGGGGGAGGACTCGCTCGACGGCCTGGTCGTGCTCGACGTGCTGGACGACCCCGTGCTGGTGGCCCTGCCAGCAGACCACCCGCGGGCGGCTGATGAGGTCGTCGAGCTGGCTGCCCTGTCGGGTGACCCGTGGATCGCCGGGTGCCCCCGCTGCCGGGGCCACCTGCTCGCGCTGGCGTCCGCAGCCGACTTCGTGCCCGACGTGAAGTTCGAGACCGAGGACTATGTCGCGGTGCTGGGTCTCGTCGCGGCCGGGCTGGGCGTGGCCTTGATGCCGCAGCTGATCCTCACCTCGGTGGGCCACCCAGGCGTCGTCACGCGCCCGGTCTCCCCCGCCTCCCGCCGGTCGGTGCAGGTGGTGACCACGCCCGACCTGCGCCGGGTGCCGGCCGTGCGGGCCACGCTCGACGCACTGTGCCGCAGCGCTCAGGAGCTCACCGCGGAGCTCACCGTCACGGCGGTCCCCGCGAGCTGACCTCGAGGGCGCCCTGGCCGCCGCGCAGCACCGCGATGTCGCCGTCCCGGTCCGTGCGCAGGACGACCGCCCCGGACTCACCCAGCAGGCGCAGGGCGCTCGGCGTGGGATGCCCGAACGTGTTGTCCTTGCCCACCCCGATCATCGCCACCTCGGCGTCGGTGTCCCGGACCAGCTGTTCGTCCTGCGCGGCCGAGCCGTGGTGGGCCACCTTGATCACGTCGAAGTCCCGGCCGGCGACAGCGCGCCGGACCGACACTGCGGCCTCGGGCTCGATGTCGCCGGCGAACAGGACCCGGGTGCCGGCCACCTGCAGATCGAGCACGACACTGCCGTTGTTGGCCACTGAGCCGCCACGCACGAGACGGCCCGGCCAGACCACCTCGGCCGTGACGGCGCCATCGCTCCACTGGAGCCGGTCGCCGGCCCAGACCTCCGCGATCGGGACTCCGGCGTCGGTGAGGTCGCGCCGCACCCGCTCGGCCACCTCGGGAGGGTCACGGACCGGCGTCAGGTAGGCCGCCGCGACGGGCAGGTTGTCCAGCACCCCGCGCAGCCCGTCGACATGGTCCGCGTGGAAGTGGCTCAGCACGAGGCCGTCGACCCGGGTGACCCCCAGCCGACCCAGACACGCAGCGATCGCGTCGGGGTCCGGCCCCACGTCCACGACGACGGCCCCGCCGCTGGCAGTCCTGACCACGAAGGCATCGCCCTGGCCGACATCACAGCCGACCACCACCCATCCAGGCGGTGGCCAACCACCATGGTCCCCCGGAACGGGCAGCACGCCGGCCAGTCCCGCGGCCGCCGCGAGAACGCAGACGAACGGTCGCCGGCGGGCGTGCATCAGCAGCCACGGGCCGCAGGCCAGCACCGCCACAGTGACCAAGGCCAGCAGCCAGGCGCCGGCGCCGCCGTCCAGCCAGTCGATCGTGCCCAGTGGCGCGCGGGCGCCCCACCGGGCGATCCGCCCGAGCAGCCAGGCCGGCAGGGCAGCCAGCCACGCCAGGGCGACGCCGGCCGGCGCCCACACGGTGCCAGCCAGCGCAGCGCCGATGCCCGCCAGCGTCGTCGGCGCCACCAGCGGTGCGGCAAGCAGGTTGGCGAGCACGGCGACGGTGCTGATCGAGCCCTGGAGCAGGACGATGACCGGCGCGCAGACGACCTGGGCCGCCAGCGGTATCGCGACGGCATGGCCGAGCACGGCGCAGCGGCTCGGCAGGCGGGCACCGATGGCTGCTCCCCAGGGACGAGCAAAGACGACCAGCCCGAGCGTGGCCAGGGCGGACAGCGCGAAGCCGGCGGACCGGGAGAGCCACGGGTCGAGGCAGAGCAGCACCAGGACGGCGGCGGCCAGCGCCGGCAGGCTCGCGCGCCGCCGCGAGGCGCTCATCGCCAGCAGACCCACGACGCCCATCGCGCCGGCTCGGAGCACGCTGGGCTCGGGCCGGCAGAGGATGACGAAGCCGACCAGGGCGAGCAGGGCCAGCGGTGGCCACCAGCGCCGGGGCAGGCCGAGCAGCTGGCAGAGCACGACGACGGCTCCGAGGACGATCGCGACATTGCTGCCGCTGACCGCGCTGAGGTGCGTCATCCCGGTGGCGGCCATGGCGTCGGTGAGATCGGCAGGGGTCAGCGAGGTGTCGCCGACGACCAGTCCAGGCACCAGCCCGCGCGCATCCTCTGGCAGTGGAGCGACCGAGTCGCGCAGCCGCTGCCGCATCGTGTCGGCCGCAGCCAGCACCGGGCCGGTCGAACCGTGCACCTGCGGCGGCGACCGCGGGGTGAACGTCGCCACCTCCTGACCTCCGGGGTCGGGTGGGCCCAGCCTGCCGAGACCGCTCACCGAGGAGCGCCACCGGACCTCGGACCAGCCGAGGTCGGCGAAGACGACGACGGGACTGTCCACCGTCGTGGTGCTCCCTCGTCCGGTGACCGACTCGACTCGCAGCGTGATGACGACAAGGTCGGGCCGCCCGTCCTGTCGATGGACCAGTCGTGGCTCGGTCAGCACCGTGCCGGTCACCCAGGCGGTGGCTCGGTCGGCGGCCAGCGCAGTGACCGGACCCGCGCGGTCGACGGCCACCTGCGCGCTCCCCGCCGTCAGCACGAGAGCGCAGGCCACCGCCACCATCGCCGCCCCGAGGAGCCGGCCCACGGTCGGACTCCGAGTCCGGTGACGGCCGCGACCGATCTGCGCGCGAGCCTGTCGCCGACGACGCAGAGTGAGCGCGAGCAGTGCGACAGCCAGGCAGGCGCACGCCACGGCCTCGACGGCGAGCCACCGCGCGTCGTGGCCCACCTGCCAGGCCAGCAGGGCCCAGGCAGCTGCGGCAGGGACCAGCAGCCTCAGGTCGAGCCTGCGGACCTCGTCCTCGGGCAGTGGAAGCGGCGGCTGGTCGGTCCGCGAGTGGCCGGAGTCGCGTCGAGGGGCGCGGGTCACAGCGTGACCAGGGGACGGAGCTGCTCGAGGGTCCGCTCGCCGATGCCGCTCACCTCCAACAGCTCGTCGACGCTGGTGAACCGGCCGTGCTCCTGCCGCCAGGCCAGGATCCGCTGCGCCGTCACGGGGCCGACGCCCGGCAGCTCCTCGAGCTGTGCCTGGTCAGCGGTGTTCAACGGCAGGGGGGTCGCGGCGGCCGCCGGTCCGGCGCCACCCGGTGGTGCGCCACCAGGCCCCAGCGCGCCATAGCCCTGGCTGACCAGGACCGGTGGATCCTCACCCGGCACCGGCACCCACACACGCTCCCCGTCGGTGAGGGCCTGAGCCAGGTTGACCCGGCTGGTGTCGGCCCGGTCGGTGAGGCCGCCCGCCGCTGCGACGGCGTCCTGCACCCGGCTGCCTTGATCGAGGCGCACCACCCCAGGGCGCCTGACGGCGCCGTCCACGTGCACCACCAGCATGGTCGGTGACGCCGCCGGGGCCGCGGTCGGACCGGTCGTCGAGCCGGGCTGCAGGACCGAACCCCCGGCGGGCACAGCATCGGTGTTGGCGCCGGTGTCGGCTGTCGGTGCGCCGCCAACCCGCCCACCGGTGTTCAGCCCGACCCCCGCGCTCTGGTCGGCGGACAGGGGGGCGACCTCCCGGGGCGCTGCTCGGTCCTGGACCAGCCAGACGCGCACCACCAGCACGGCAGCGACCACCAGCACGACCAGCAGCAGCCCGACCACGGCCACTGGTGTCACCCGCAGGTCGGCACCGCGAAGGGCCACGGGCACGGTGAGCGGGCGGGCGCGTCGTCCGCCGATCTGCTGGCTCGGCGCGGCCGGCTGGACCGGGCGCGGCCGGTGCCGACCCTGTCGTGGGCCGTCCTCGTCGTCCGCCACCTCTGCAGAGCCAGACAGGTCGATGACGGCGGCGCGGCGCCGGCGGTCGACCGTGAGGACCGGCTCAGGCGTCCACTGCCCACCGTGGACCAGGTCCGCGCGGTGAGGCCAGGGATCCTGGTCGCCCGCGCGCTCGCGCGCCACCTGCGCGAGCACTTCGTCCAGGCGGTCCGGTCGTGGGAGGTCGGGCTCGGGATCCTCCTGACGACGGCGCAGCGGCATCCTCCGACGCTAGGCAGCCCGCCCAGGTCCGACCCCGGCCCAAGCCAATCTGTGGACACCGTGGGTCGCCGTCACGCCCCTGTGGACGCCCGGCACCCTGACCACCGTGACCACACAAGTCCCATGACCGACACGCTCAGACGCGCGGCGCCACCACGACCGCCAGGGTGCCCGGCCCGGTGTGCACAGCGGTGACCGCTCCGAGCTCGACAAGGTCCACCACCGTCCCCTCGGGCAGTGCGGCCGCCAGGCGGTCACGCATGCCCTGCGCCTGCTCGGCCCAGTCCAGGTGGTGCACGGCCACGTCGACCGCACCTGCTGCCGCGCGCCCCGCAGTGGCCGCCTCACGGCACAGCTCCTCGAGGCGAGCCAGGGCCTTGCCTCGGGTGCGCACCCGTTCACGCAACTGCACGGTGCCGTCGGCCACGGCCAGCAGCGGCTTGATCGACAGCGCCGAGCCGACGATCGCCGCAGCCGGTGCCGACCCGGCCGCCCCGGCGCAGGTGCTCCAGGGTGTCGACATAGAACAGCGTGGTCGAGGCCGCGCACCGGCGGCCTGCCAGGTCGATGACCTCCTCCACCCCCGCGCCCTGGGCGGCCGCCTGCGCCCCCGCGCACGCGGCATACCCCAGCGCCATCCCCAGCACTCTGCTGTCGAGCACCTCGACCCGCACCTCGTCTCGCACCGCGTCGGCCGCCAGGCGGGCTGCCTCCACGGTGCCCGAGACGGCCGAGGACAGGTGCAGCGAGGCGATCGCGTCGCAGCCCGACTGCTCGACCAGGTCGCGATAGGCCTGCACGAACTCACCCGGCGCCGGCCGTGAGGTGCTCACCGTCTCGGCTCCCCGACCGCCCCGCAGCAGGGCGGCCACCTGCGCGGCGTCGATGTCGACGCCCTCGGCCATCGTGCGGCGCCCGACCAGGACGTGCAGTGGAAGCACCCGGACCCCCGACTCCGCCGCCATGTCGGCCGGCAGGCACGCGGTGGAGTCGGTGAGGACGGCGACGGTCACGGGAGCCAGTCTGTCGCGGTCAAGGACACGCCGTCAGCCGGTGACGATGTTGACCAGCTTGGGTGCCCGGACGATCACCGTGCGGACCGGGGCGTCACCGATCAGCGCCGCGATCTTGGGCAGCGCCAGCGCCTGCTCGCGCAGGTCCTGCTCGGTGATGTCGGCGGACACCTCCAGCCGGTCGCGCACCTTGCCCTTGACCTGCACCACCGCCGTCACGGTGTCGTCGGCCGCCAGGGACGGGTCGGCCACCGGGAACGGCGCAGAGGCCAGCGACGCCTCGTGGCCCAGCCGCGACCAGAGCTCCTCGCCGATGTGGGGAGCCACAGGCGCCACCATCTGCACCAGCGGCTCGACGGCGGCTCGGGGCACCGCGTCCAGCTTGGTCAGGGCGTTGTTGAGCTCGATCAGGCGGGCGATGGCGGTGTTGAACCGCAACGCCTCGAAGTCCGCCGACACCGCCGCGATCGTCTTGTGCAGCAGCTTCTCGGTCGCCGGGTCGAGGGGGTCTTCGGTCACCGAGAGCTGACCGGTCTCCTCATCGACCACGTTGCGCCACAGCCGCTGCAGGAACCGGTAGGAGCCCACGACGGCGCGGGTCTCCCAGGGCCGGTACTGCTCCAGCGGGCCCATCGCCATCTCATAGACACGGAAGGTGTCCGCGCCATAGCGCTCGACGATCTCGTCGGGAGTGACCACGTTCTTCAGCGACTTGCCGATCTTGCCGACCTCGCGGGTCACGACGTTGCCGGCCCAGGTGTAGGTCGGGTGGCCGGCCTCGTCGGTGTGCTCGGAGTCCTCCTCGACCTCGGCGGCGGGCACCGGGAAGCCCCGCTCGTCGCGGTAGACGTAGGCCTCGATCATCCCCTGGTTGATCAGCCTGCGGAACGGCTCCTCGCTGGAGACGTGCCCGAGGTCGAACAGCACCTTGTGCCAGAACCGGGAGTAGAGCAGGTGCAGCACCGCGTGCTCCACGCCGCCGACATAGAGGTCGACGCCGCCGGGGTCGCGGGATCCCTCCGGGGCGCCGGCCAGCGGCTGCTCCCGCGGCCCGATCCAGTACTCCTCGACCGCGGGGTCGCAGAAGATCTCCTGGTTGGCCGGGTCCAGGTAGCGCAGGTAGTACCAGCACGACCCGGCCCAGTTGGGCATCGTGTTGGTCTCCCGACGGACCGGCACCGGACCACGCCCGTCGCCCAGGTCCATCGTCGTGTGCACCCACTCCGCGGCCCGGGCCAGCGGCGCCTCCGGGGAGGTGTCGCCGTCGTCGGGGTCGAACGTGCGCGGGCTGTAGTCCGGCACCTCCGGCAACAGCACCGGCAGCTGGTCGTCGGGAACGGCGTGGGCGGTGCCCTCCTCGTCCCAGACGATCGGGAACGGCTCACCCCAGTAGCGCTGCCGGCTGAACAGCCAGTCGCGCAGGCGGTAGGTGACCGTGGGCTCGCCCAGCCCCTGGTCGGACAGCCAGCTGATGATCCGCTCCTTGGCCTGCACCACGCCCAGGCCGTCCAGGCTGACGTCGGCGTTGGCGGAGTTGATCGCCGGCCCCTCACCGGTGAACGCCTGGTCCTGCGGGTGGCCGGGGGTCGGCTGGACCGTGCGGACGATCGGCAGCCGGTAGGCCGAGGCGTAGGCCCAGTCCCGCTCGTCCTGTCCCGGCACCGCCATGATCGCGCCGGTGCCGTACCCCATCAGCACGTAGTCCGCCACGAAGACCGGCAGGTGCGCTCCGTTGACCGGGTTGACCGCGTATGCCCCGGTGAAGACCCCCGTCTTGGTCTTGGCGTCGGCCTGCCGCTCGATGTCGCTCTTGCGCGAGGTCTCCCGCTGGTAGGCCGCGACGGCGGCCCGCGGGGTCGGCTCGCCACCGGTCCAGGCCGGGTCGGTGTCCTGCGGCCAGGCCGCCGGAACGACCTGGTCGACCAGCGGGTGCTCGGGCGCCAGCACCATGAACGTGGCGCCGAACAGGGTGTCCGGACGCGTCGTGAACACCTCGATGCTGTGGTCGCCGCCCACGACGCCGAAGCGCACCGTCGCGCCGGTGGAGCGGCCGATCCAGTTGCGCTGCATGATCCTGACCTTGGCCGGCCAGTCCAGCCGGTCCAGGTCGTCCACGAGCCGGTCGGCATACGCGGTGATCCGCATCTTCCACTGGCTCAGGTTGCGTTTGAACACCGGGAAGTTGCCGCGCTCGGAGCGGCCGTCGGCGGTGACCTCCTCGTTGGACAGGACGGTGCCCAGGCCGGGGCACCAGTTGACCGGGGCGGAGGAGACGTAGGCCAGCCGGTGGCTGCTCAGCACCTCGGCTCGCTCGGCGGGGCTCAGCTGCCCCCACGGCTGTCCGCCGGGCGTGCGCCGGGCGCCGCTGGCGAACTGCTCGACCAGCTCGGCGATCGGCCTGGCCCGGCCGGTGCCCCCGGCGGACGAACGCGACGGCGCCTGCCCGTCATACCAGGAGTTGTAGATCTGCAGGAAGATCCACTGGGTCCAGCGGTAGTAGTCCGGGTCGATGGTGGAGACGCGGCGCCGTGTCTCGTGGCCCAGCCCCAGCTGGCGGAACTGGCGCAGGTAGGTCGCGATGTTCGCCTCGGTGGTGGCGCGCGGGTGCTGGCCGGTCTGCACGGCGTACTGCTCGGCGGGCAGGCCGAACGCGTCGAAACCCATCGTGTGCAGGACGTTGCGCCCCGTCGTGCGCTGGTAGCGCGCGAAGACGTCCGTCGCGACATACCCCAGCGGGTGCCCGACGTGCATCCCGGCCCCGGAGGGGTAGGGGAACATGTCCATCACGACGACGCTGCCGGCGTGGTCGGCCAGTCTCGGGTCACCGGGCTCGGCCCACGGGCCGGCCGGGTTGGCCGAGTCGAAGGTGCCCTCGGCCTCCCAGCGCTGGTTCCAGGCGGCCTCGATCGCGTTGGCCAACGCGGCGGTGTAGCGGTGGGCCGGCTCGTCGGGTGCCGGTCCGGCCGGCGTCGGGGCCTGGGTGCTGGTCATCGTCGTCTCATCCTGGTCGGTCTGCGGGGCGTCCGTGGCACAAAAAGGCCCCTCTCGCAGAGGGGCAGCCGCGTCGGCGAGTCACCCGGGACGGGGACCGCACGACGCGGCTATCGAAGGAGAAGCTGCCGGCACCGCATCCGTCGAGTCTACGCCAGCGACCAGACTCGTCCTCAGGTCAGCCGACGACCAGCGCCAGGTGCTGCGCTGCTCATCGCGCGAGCGGCTGGGCAGCGACGGCCCGGAGCGGGAGCGCGATGAGGACGATCCCGACCAGCAGCGCCACCACCATCACGACCAGCAGAACCCCGATCACCCAGCCCACGGCGGGCACCTGCGCCCCTACTGCCACGTCGACCGTGACACCGGCGCTGCCGTCTGCGTTCATGACGACCACGGTCCAGTCCCCGCTGCGGGGCTCCCACACGATGGTCTGCGAGCCGACGCCGGAGCTCTGCTCCGCCCAGATGTCCGTCTGTGTCGGCACGGCGGCAGGGGCGCCGCCCTGGCGCTCGTCGAGCACTGCGTCGCCCCGGACGATCCGGGTCAGCAGGGCCCGCTCCACCGAGCCGAGGTAGCGCTCCGCCTGGGCGGTAGGCGCGATGCCGATGAAGACCTCGGTGTCGCCGAGCGGGTCGGCCGTGACCTTGGCATCACCGATCAGGAACCCGGGGACGACGCTCGGCGGCGTGTCCACGTGGAGGTCCAGGTTGGTGGACACCACGGCGTAGGTCTGGGTGGTGAGGGTCTGGGTGCCGCTCATCAGGAACCCGGCGTCATCGCGCGCGGTGCGGTCGGCGACGGCCAGCGCACCGGCAGTCGCGCCCGCCCCCAGTCCGCTGAGGACGAAGAGAGAGCCGACCACCAGCGCGACCACACGACCCGCGGTCCAGGCTGACCCCGCCGGTGCGGCGGGGGCGGACCTGCGACGGGGCCCGGACCCGAGGCGGCGTAGGGCGGGAGGCCGGCGGCGGCGTAGGGCGGGAGGCCGGCGGCGGCGTAGGGGCGGCGGCGTGGCGGAGGGCCGCCGGGGACGAAGGTCGTCCCGCCACCGGACTCGTGTCCGCCCTGGTCGAGGCTGAACGGCGGGTAGCGGTCCGTCATCAGAGCGGCATAGCCGGCCACCCGCAGCACCCAGCGGTTCAGACCCATCACCAGGTCGAAGAGCTGTGGAGGGTAGCGGCCGGTGACGAGCAGGATGACGCCGGCGATGACGACGAGCAGGCCGATCAGGCCGGCCCCGCGCACGATCGGCTCGTCTCCTCCCGCGCGCCAGGCGTAGCCGGCGCCGCCGACCAGCAGGCCGACGATGATGTAGTGCGGGATCGCCAGGAGCCACCACTTCACCAGGACCAGCCCTCGGGACAGGTGCACGGGGTAGTCCACGTCCAGGTGGGCCGGGTAGTGGGGGTCGTCGTGGAGGGTGAACGGCGGGTAGCTGTCGGTGCCCAAGGCACCGTAGGAGTAGCAGGCGACCCGCCAGGTCCAGCGCAGCACCCCGACGTTGAACTCGAAGATGCTGCGGGGGTAGTGACCGGTGAAGAGGATGGCGAAGAACGCCACCACGCTCAGCACGGCGAACGCCGCCCACAGGAAGGCGAGCACCACGTAGTGCGGGATCGCCAGCACCCACTTGACCAGCCACAACCAGCGGCTCAGGCCAGGGTCGAGGTCGGCATCGACGTGCACGGGATAGGTCGTCGTAGTCATCGGGCATCTCCTCTTTGGGACGACACCTCGATCGTCTCCCCGCCCGTCGCTGACGGGTAGGGACGAAGGTCACGCGCTCGGAGCTAGCCGAGCCCGCGCAGCCGGGGCAGGACGTCCTCACTGAACTGGGTGAGGAAGCGCTCCTGGTCGTGGCCGGGACCGTGCACCACCAGGTGGTTGAGCCCGGCGTCCAGGTAGGGCGCGATCTGCGCGACGGCCTCCTCGGGGTCGCTGGTGACGACCCAGCGACGGGCGACCTGCTCGATCGGCAGCTCGTCGGCGAGCCGCTCCATCTCCTGGGGGGAGTCGACGCTGTGCTTCTGCTCCGCCGACAGCGACAAGGGGGCCCAGAACCGGCAGTTCTCCAGCGCCTGCGCGGGGTCGCGGTCGTAGGAGATCTTCAGCTCCAGCATCTTGTCGATGGTGGTCAGGTCGCGGCCCGCCTTGCCTGCCCCCTCGGCGACCGCTGGCAGCAGCTGGTCGGTGTAGAGGTCCATCCCCTTGCCGGAGGTGCAGATGAACCCCTCGGCCTGGCGCCCGGCGTAGCGCGCGACCACCGGCCCCCCGGCCGCGACATACACCGGGACGGGCTGCTCGGGCCGGTCGTAGATCGAGGCCCCACGGACGGTGTAGTAGTCGCCGTCGTGCTCGACGCTGTCCTGCGTCCAGAGCTCGCGCATCACCGCGACAGCCTCGCGCAGCCGTGCGAACCGCTCCTTGAACTCCGGCCAGGGCGCGCCCGTCGCGGCGGTCTCGTTGAGCGCCTCGCCGGTGCCGACGCCGAGGAACACCCTGTCCTCGGTGAGCAGCGCCATCGTCGCGAACGCCTGGGCGATGACGACGGGGTTGTAGCGGAAGGTCGGGGTGAGCACCGAGGTGCCGATCCGCACCCGCTGCGTCCGCTCCCCCACGGCCGCCATCCAGGCCAGGCTGAACGGTGCGTGACCGCCGTTGGCCCGCCAGGGCAGCAGGTGGTCGCTGGTGGTGACCGAGTCGAAGCCGAGCTGCTCGGCGCGCACCGCGAACTCGACCAGGTCACGGGGTCCGAACTGCTCTGCTGAGGCCTTGTAGCCGACCGTGAGCTCCATGGCCCGACCCTACGGCGCCAGGCGGACACCGCTCAGGGCGCCCACCCCGGTGGGGAGGACGCCCTGCGTGATCTGTGCTGCCGGTCGGCTCGCGCCGCGGCCCGCTCTAGAGAGAGGCGGCCTTCTTGGCCATCGCCGACTTCTTGTTGGCGGCCTGGTTGGCGTGGATGACGCCCTTGGAGACGGCCTTGTCGAGCTTCTGGGAGGCGGTCTTGAGAGCCTCCTGCGCGCCCGCGGCGTCGCCGGCGTCGGCGGCCTGGCGGAACTTGCGCATCCAGGTGCGCAGCTCGGACTTGTGAGCCTTGTTGCGCTCGGTGCGGGCCGCGTTGGTCTTGATCCGCTTGATCTGGGACTTGATGTTTGCCACGAAGGTGTTCTTCCTGAAGGGTCGGCGGGTGTCGTTGAGGGCGACGCACGCCGCTTCGGACAGAGCGTGGGGACACCCGTGGTGGAGCGGCATGTGGTTGGTGCTGCCTGCGCGCACGGCCTGAGCGGCACGCAAGGGTCAAATCTACCAGCGCACCGGCAGCCGACCCAAACTCACGCTCGCACTGCCCGCCTACGCCGCTCCGTGCCGCTCCCGGCAGATGGTCAGGACGGCGTGCTCGACGGCATACCGCGCGTCTTTGGGCACGACGGTGTCGCCGGGGGTGCGGATCCCACCCTTGACGTCGACGTCGGCGGCCGCCACGGCCTGGATCGCGCGGCCGAGCCGCACCGAGTCCCATCCCTGAGCCTTGCGCCGGGCCTGGTCGACCTGCCAGGGAGCCATCCCCAGGTCGCGAGCCAGGGCTGCGGGGCTGACGCGGCCGGCCGCGGCCACCCGGCCGACCTGGCGCAGCTGCAGGGCCAGCACCGCCACGATCGGCACGGGGTCCAGACCCCCGTCGAAGGCATGCCGGAGCAGCCTCAGCGCCTCGGCAGTGTCGCCCGCCAGCGCTGCGTCAGCCACCTTGAACCCGGTCGTCTCGACGCGGCCCTGGTAGTAGGTGTCGATGGTGTCGACGTCGACCGCGCCGCTGGTGTCGCGGACCAGCTGTGCGCACGCTGTCGCCAGCTCGCGGACGTCCTTGCCGACGGCCAGCACCAGTGCGGACACGGCGTCGGTGGTGATCTTGCGCCGGGCCTCGCGGAACTCGTGCTGGACGAACTCGGCCTTGTCCTTGTCGGTCTTGATCGCTTTGGCCTCGATCACCCGGGCTCCGGCACCCCTGAGCGCATCGAGCAGGCGTTTGCCGCGGTTGCCGGACTTGTGCCGGACCAGCACGGTCACGCCGTCTGCGGGCGCCTCGACCAGGGCGGTCAGGTCCTCGATCAGGGCGTCGTCGGCCTCGTCCACGTCGTTGACCACGATGGCCGTGTGGCCGCCGAACAGTGACGGGCTGGCATGCACCATCAGGGCCCCGGGCTCGTAGGTCGCGGCCTCGAGCCGGACGACGCTCACCTCGGGCTCGTGCTCGCGTAAGGCGTGCACCACCCCGTCGACTCCGCGTTCGGCGACGACCTCCTCCGGCCCGGTGACCAGCACGAAGGCGGGCACACCGCCGGGGCCGGCGGGGGCGGCGGGCGGGCTCACGGCAGCAGCCTGTCAGACAGCGCGAGGTCCAAGAGGTTGAGCCGGGCGGTCACCGCATCGGGCGGCAGGTCGAGATGGTCGGCCAGCTCCTCCACCGTCAGGCCTGCCTCGACGCCGTCGCGCAGCTCCTCGTCCTGACCCTGTGTCCAGGCGTGCCCCCCGGTCACCGCGGTGCGAGGCGATCGCGCGACCGGAGGTGGCTCGGCGACCGGGCGGTCGTCCACGTCCTGCTCGGTCGAGGCCGTCACCTCCTCGGTGGTGCCCGCGCCGCGCAGGCTGCGGGCGACCGGGGCCAGCACGGGCAGCACGTCCGGGGCCGACTCGTCGAGACGACGCAGCGCCCCCAGCACCTGCTCGCGGTCGGTGGTCGGCCAGAACGGCGGGAGGGAGCGCTGCAGGAAGCCGGCGTAGCGAGCCGAGGTCATCCTCGAGTCGAGGATGGCGACCACTCCCTTGTCGTCACTGCGCCGGACCAGGCGCCCGGCACCCTGCGCGAGCTTGAGCGCGGCATGGGTCGCCGAGACCGTCATGAAGCCGTTGCCACCCATCCGCCCGATCGCCTCCGTGCGGGCCGAGGCGAGGGGGTCGTCGGGTCGTGGGAAGGGGATGCGGTCGATGATCACCAGCTGGCAGGCCGGTCCGGGCACGTCCACGCCCTGCCACAACGACATCGTGCCGAACAGGCAGGTCGTGGCGTCGGCGGCGAACCGCCGGACCAGGGTGGGCGTCTGGTCGTCGCCCTGGCAGAGCACGGTGATCTCGGTGTCCCCCAGCCGCCGGCGCATCTCCTCGGCGGCGGCCTCGGCGGCGCGTCGGGAGCTGAACAGGCCCAGCGTGCGGCCTCCTGCGGCCCGGACCAGCGCCTCGATCTCCTCGAACACCTTCTCCGAGGTGCCGTCGCGACCCGGCGGCGGCAGGTGCGCCGCGACATACGCCACGGCCTGCTTGGGGTAGTCGAACGGGCTGCCGACGTCGAGGCCCTCCCACCTCGGGGAGCCCTCACCGCGCAGGCCCAGGGTGCCGGCGACCGCGTCGAAGCTGCCGCCGAGCTCGAGCGTGGCCGAGGTCAGGACGACCGTGCGCTCGCCGAACACCTTGTCCCGGACCAGCATCGCCACGCTCATCGGCGCCACCCGCAGCACGGCGCCACGCACCCGGTCCTGGCTGATCCAGGTGACGTCGAGGTCGCGCTCCTCCAGCACCCGAGCCGCCGTGTCGAAGACGTCGTCGACGGCGGCGAGGGCGACCTGCCGGGCACCGTCGACCTCGGCCCGGCTCGCTGGCTTGATCTCGGACTGCAACCCGCGGGCAGAGTCGCGGACCCCGGCCAGGGCCGTAGCCAGTCGGTCGGGGATGCCGTGCAGCCGTCCCTCGGGAGCACTGTCGAGGACGTGCTGCAGGGCCTCCCCGGCGGCGATGAGGTCGTCGACCTGGCCGAACGACCGGGCCCGGCGAGCCGCCGCCGCCACCGAGCCGGCCGTCACCTCATCGGTGATCGTCGAGGTCACCCGGTCGGTCAGCTCGTGCGCCTCGTCGATGACCAGCAGGTCGTGCTGGGGCAGCATGAAGCGCCCCTCGAAGGCGTCGATCGCCATGAAGCTGTGGTTGGTGACGACCACGTCCACGTCGGCGGCAGCGGCCCGGGACAGGTCGACGAAGCACTCGCTGACCAGAGGACAGGCCTGCCCGAGGCACTCGTGCGCCGAGACCGAGACCTGGCGCCAGGCCCGGTTGCTCACGCCCGGCACCAGCTCGTCCCGGTCGCCGGACTCCGTCATCTCCGACCACTCGCGCAGCCGGACGACCTCGGCCCCCAGGCGCGAGGACTCCCGGTCGACCTGGCCCACGGTGAGCAGGGCACCCTCGTCGTCGTCGGGGAACCCGCCGACCAGCTTGTGCTTGCAGAGGTAGTTGGCGCGGCCCTTGACCAGCGCGTACGTCGGCCGCCGGCCCAGCAGCGGGGTCACCGCCTCGGCGACTCGGGGCAGGTCCCGGTCGACGATCTGGGCCTGCAGCGCCAGGGTGGCGGTGGCCACGACGGCCGGCTTGCCGGTGGCGAAGGCATGAGCGACGGCGGGCACCAGGTAGGCCAGCGACTTGCCGGTGCCCGTGCCGGCCTGCACCAGCAGGTGCTCCTCGCGCTCGACGGCGCGGGCCACCGCATGCGCCATCTGCACCTGACCCGGCCGCTCGCTGCCGCCGACCCCCGCCACGGCGGCGTGGAGCAGGTCGTCCAGGTCAGGCATGGCTCGAGGGTATGCCGTGCGGCCGACGCTGCCCGCCGCTGTCCCCAGGAGGCGGCCTCCCGTCGCAACTGAACCCCTGGGCCGACGCGGAGCCCCTCTATCGGCGTGTCGTCGGCCCTCGGGTGCAACTGCGCACAGGGGGCCACCGCAGTGGCGTGTCGTCGGCCCTCGGGTGCAACTGCGCACAGGGGACCACCGGCAGTGGGCGTGGGGGCGGCCCGACGCGGCAGGGTCAGCGGTTGGCGATGCCGTCCGGCGCGCAGACGAAGTGAGCGACCAGGGCGGTCCAGCCCGTCTGGTGCGAGGCGCCGAGCCCGGCGCCGGTGTCACCGTGGAAGTACTCGCTGAAGGTGATCTGGTCGTCCCAGAGGGGGCCGGACGGGTGGTGCCGCGGCGTGCCCGGACGGCGACCGTCCGGCCCGGGCCGGAACAGGTCGACCAGCCGCTGCTCGATCTGGGTGGCCACCTGCTCCATCGAGAACCGTCGCTGCGAGCCGGTCGGCATCTCCACCTCGACCCCCGCCCCCGCGCCCCGGCCGTAGGTGCGCAGCGCGTCGGTGAGCAGGGCGTTGACCGGCAGCCAGACCGGTCCGCGCCAGTTGGAGTTGCCGCCGAACAGCCGGGAGCGCGACTCAGCCGGTTCGTAGGCCAGCGACAGCTCGACCCCCTCCACCTGCACCGTGACCCCGGCGCGGTGCGCTGCGGACAGCGAGCGGACGCCATACCGGGACAGGAACTCGGTCTCGTCCAGCAGGTATCCGACCAGGTGGGACCACTGCTTCTGGTCGATCGCCGACAGGGTGCGGATGCTGTAGCCGCGGTGGTTGGTGTGGATGACGCCGTCGATCAGCTCGGGGCGCCGCTCGGTCCAGCCCTGGAAGAAGTCGGTCAGGTCGGGCAGCTCGTGCGCCACCCAGTTGGGGATGATCGCGACCCCGGTCAGCGGCAGCAGGCCGACCATCGAGCGGACCGGCATCCGGTAGGCGTCACCGTCGGTGTCGATCAGCACGTCGTGGAAGAACTTGTCGTCGTCGTCCCACAGGCTGGTCTGGTGCGAGCCGAAGCTCTCCATCGCCTCGCTGATCGCCAGGAAGTGCACGAGGAACTTGGTCGCCACCTCATCCCAGGCCTTGTCGGTCCGGGCCAGCTCCATCGCCATCCGCAGCATCCGCAGGCAGAACATCCCCATCCACGCGGTCGCATCGGCCTGTTCCAGCCGCTGCCCGTGCGGCATCTTCTCGCTCCGGTCGAACAGCCCGACGTTGTCCATCCCCAGGAAGCCGCCCTCGAAGACGTTGGAGCCCTCGGCGTCCTTGCGGTTCACCCACCACGGGAAGTTGAGCAGCATCTTGAGCACGACCCGCTGCAGGAAGTCGCGGTCGCGGGACCCGTCGATGCAGTAGACCTGCCAGGCCGCCCACGGATGCACCGGCGGGTTGACGTCGGAGAAGTTCCACTCATAGGCCGGCAGCTGCCCGTTGGGGTGCATCGCCCATTCCCGGCACATCAGCAGCAGCTGGAACTTGGCGAACTCGGGGTCGACGTGGGCCAGCGCGACGCAGTGGAAGGCCAGGTCCCAGGTCGCGAACCAGGGGTACTCCCACTCGTCCGGCATCGAGATGACCTCGGCCAGGTTGACGTGCTGCCAGTGCGCGTTCCGCCCGGTATGGCGGTCGGCCCGCTCCGCCGGTGGTGGCGGCTGGGCCGGGTCGCCGGCCAGCCAGCGCGGCACGTCATACAGGTAGAGCTGCTTGCCCCAGAGCAGCCCGGCGAAGGCCCGCCGCGCGACGAGCGCGTCCACCTCGCTGGTCCCGCCGGGCAGCACGGCCGCGTAGAACTCCTCCGCCTCGGCCCGGCGCAGCCGCATCACCTCGGCGAAACCCACCGCCGGGTCGGGCTCGCCGGCCAGGCTGCTCAGCCGCAGCCGCACCGTGACGCTGCCCCCTGCCGGCACCGCCGCCACCTGCCACCACAGGGCGACCTTGGTGCCGGTCATCGACGGGTTGCCCGCGTCGGGCTGTCCGTGCACGACTGCGCGGTCGACGGCGTCCTTGGGGTAGGCGGTGTGGTCGGCGGGCACCGCGCCCGCGCCATACAGCGCCGCGATGTTGGTCTCGTTCTCGCAGAAGACCAGGACGGGATCACCGAGGTCTCCTCCGTCGGCGACCAGCCTCATCGGCCCCAGGTCGTGGTGCTCGGCGAGCACGACCACGCCGCCGGTGTCTGCCCGACGGGCTACCTGACGGAGCAGGGGCCGGCGCTCGTCGAGGCCCCACGACCAGGTGTTGCGGAACCACAGCTGTGGCACCAGGTGCAGCGGGGCCGCGTCCGGGCCGTGGTTGGTGGCGGTGATCTCGACCAGCACATCGGTCGGGCTGGCCTTGGCGTGGGTCACCTCGACGTCGAAGAAGCGGTCCTGCGCGAGCACGCCGGTGTCGGCCAGCTCGTACTCCTCCTCGTCGACCCCGCGCTCGGCGTTGCCGGCGAGCAGCTCGGCATAGGGGAAGGCGGCCTGCGGGTAGCGGTAGAGCCAGCGGGCGAAGGAGTGCGTGGGGGTGGCGTCCAGGTGCCACCAGTACTCCTTGACGTCCTCGCCGTGGTTGCCCTGCGCGTTGGTCAGGCCGAAGAGCCGCTCCTTGAGCCGGTCGTCCTGCCCGTTCCACAGCGCCACCCCGAGGTTGAGCAGGCCGTCCAGGTCGGACAGTCCGGCCAGGCCGTCCTCGCCCCACCGGTAGGCCCGCAGGTGCGCGTGGTCGAACGGCAGGTAGTCCCAGGCGTTGCCGTCGGCGGAGTAGTCCTCGCGCACGGTCCCCCACTGGCGGCCGGACAGGTAGGGCCCCCAGCGCCGCCACGGGTCTCGTGGAGTCTGCCGAGTCGGCCAGCCTGCGGTGCTCGGCAGTGTCCGGCCGCTCGTCGCTCACCCCGCCGACCCTGCCACAGACCGCGTCGCCAGGTGAGCCAGCCCGCCGACCGACGGGACTGACAGACTCGGTGCCATGGGGCCGGTCGCCGCGCGCTATGTGCTGCACGTCGACCTCGACCAGTTCATCGCCGCGGTCGAGGTGCTGCGTCGCCCCGAGCTGGCCGGCCGGCCGGTCATCGTCGGGGGTCGCGGTGACCCGACCGAACGTGCCGTGGTCTCGACGGCGAGCTATGAGGCCCGCGTGTATGGCGCCCGCTCGGGGATGCCCCTGCGCCTGGCCGCCCGCAAGGTGCCCGGCGCCGTGCTGCTGCCTGTCGACTCGGCCGCCTACGACGCGGCGTCCGCCCAGGTGATGTCGGCCTTGCGCGGCGAGGGCGTGACCCTGGAGGTGCTCGGCTGGGACGAGGCCTTCGTCGGGTCGACGGTGGCGTCGGTGGAGGAGGCGGTGGAGCTGGCGCGCCGACTGCAGGCCGCGGTGCTGGAGCAGACCCGGCTGCACTGCTCGGTGGGGGTCGGTGACAACCGCCTGCGGGCCAAGATGGCCACCGACTTCGGCAAGCCGCGTGGCGTGTTCGTGCTGACGGCGCAGAACTGGACCGAGGTGATGGCCGAGCGGCCGACCCGCGACCTGTGGGGCGTCGGGTCCAAGATCTCGGCCCGGCTCGCGGCGCACGGCATCATCGACCGTGGCCGACCTGCAAGCCGCGGATCCCGACGGGCTGGTCGCCGAGTTCGGCCCGCGGATGGGCCGCTGGTATGCCGACCTGGCGCACGGTCGCGGCAGCCAGGTCGTGGACGACACCCCGTGGGTGGCGCGAGGGCACAGCCGCGAGACGACCTACCAGGCCAACCTGGTCGGCGCCGACGCCATCGCGCAGGCAGCCCAGACCCTGGTGGACGAGGTGCTCCAGGACGTCGCCAGGGAGGGACGGCCGGTCGTCCGGGTCACCCTGAAGGTCCG
Source organism: uncultured Actinomycetota bacterium (assembly GCA_963781115.1). Taxonomy (GTDB): domain Bacteria; phylum Actinomycetota; class Actinomycetes; order Actinomycetales; family Dermatophilaceae; genus Ornithinicoccus. The sequence continues at coordinate 576,034 of CAWADV010000002.1, read as the reverse complement.
CTACGCGCCGTTCTTCACCAAGACCTTCAGCCGCACGCTGCCGGAGCCGACCGGGGAGCGCCAGCCCGTCGCCGATGCCGTGCTGGCCCTGGTCGACAGGCTGGAGCCCGGTCGCGAGGTGCGCCTGCTCGGCGTGCGTGCCGAGATGGCGATGCCGGCGGCTGAGGAGGGCGCTGAGGGCGGGGACGCCGTCGAGCGCACCCCGGTCAGAGGGCCGGTCTGAGAGCGCTGCGAGCCCGCGGCGCTCAGCTGGCGAAAGCGGTCAGTGCCCCGTGCAGGTCCGGCTGCACCTTGGCCTGCAGACGCGTGCCGTCAGGACGGTGCTCCTCGGTGAGCACCTCGCCCTCGGAGTGCACCCGGCTGACCAGGTCGCCGCGGTCATAGGGCAGCAGCACGTCGACCAGGATCTGCGGCCTGGGCAGCAGGTCCTCGACGGTGGCCAGCAGCTCGGGGATCCCGGCGCCGGTGCGGGCCGAGACGACCACCACGTGCGGGTAGTCGCGCTGCAGCCGGTCGAGCACCTCAGGGTCGGCGATGTCGGCCTTGTTGACCACGATCAGCTCGGGCACCGAGCCCATGTCGGTGGACTCGATCTGGGCGAGCACCTCGCGGACCGCGGCGATCTGGCCGTCCGGATCGGGATGTGCGCCGTCGACGATGTGCAGCAGCAGGTCGGCGTCGCCGGCCTCCTCCAGGGTGGAGCGGAAGGCCTCGACCAGCTGGTGCGGCAGCTGCCGCACGAACCCCACGGTGTCGGTCATCGTGTAGCCGCGGCCGTCGGCGGTCTCGGTGCGGCGCACCGTCGGGTCGAGGGTGGCGAAGAGCTGGTTCTGCACCAGCACACCGGCGTCGGTCAGCCGGTTGAGCAGGCTCGACTTGCCGGCGTTGGTGTAGCCGATGATCGCCACGCTCGGCACGTGCTGCGCCTTGCGCGAGGAGCGCTTGGTGTCCCGTGACTGCTTCATGCCGCGGATGTCGCGGCGCAGCTTGGCGATCCGGGTGTTGATCCGCCGACGGTCCAGCTCGATCTTGGTCTCACCAGGCCCGCGGGAGCCGATGCCCTCACCGCCGGCGACCCGCCCACCGGCCTGCCGGCTCATCGACTCGCCCCAGCCGCGCAGGCGCGGGAGCAGGTACTGCAGCTGCGCCAGCTCGACCTGGGCGCGACCCTCGCGGCTCTTGGCGTGCTGGGCGAAGATGTCGAGGATCAGCGCGGTCCGGTCGATGACCTTGACCTTGACGATGTCCTCCAGCGCACGCCGCTGGCTGGGGGCCAGCTCGCTGTCGCAGACGACGGTGTCCGCGCCCTCGGCGATGACGATGTCGCGCAGCTCGACCGCCTTGCCCGAGCCCAGGTAGGTCGCCGGGTCCGGTCGGTGGCGTCGTTGCAGGAGCCCCTCGAGCACGGTCGACCCGGCGGTCTCGGCCAGGGCGGCGAGCTCGCGCATCGAGTTCTCCGCCTCGGCCAGGGTGCGTGGCCCGCTCGGCACCTCGCCGTCCCGGTTCAGCCCCTCCCCCCAGATGCCGGCCAGCACGACCCGTTCGAGCCGCAGCTGGCGGTACTCGACCTCGGTGACGTCCTCGAGCTCGGTCGACAGGCCGGCGACACGCTGGAGCGCGGCACGCTCCTCCCGTTCGAGCTGGTCGCCGTCATGGTCGGTCTCGGTGTCGTCCTCCCCGTAGAGGTCGGTGGCCTCCTCGGCCAGCGCGTCAGCGCGGGTGTCCAGCACGGATCGTCCGGTGAAGTCAGCAGATGCGTTCGTCATGTTCTCCTCAGGTTCTCACTGGCGAACGTCCCGGGCCAACCGAATAGTCCGGGGTACCGCCCCTGCCGCCGGGCGGCGGCCGACTCCAACGAGCACGCCGCTCGACCTAGACTCGCGGCCGTGACGCCGTCCTCCGACCACTACTTCACCGCCGAGCCGGCCTCCGCGGGCGACCTCCGCACGGTCCGGGCCCGGCTGGCCGGCCGGGACGTCGAGGTCGTCTCGGCCGCAGGCGTGTTCTCCCCCGACGGCGTCGACAAGGGGACCCGCGTGCTGCTGGCCGAGGTGCCCCCCACGCCGGACGCCGGCACGTTCCTCGACCTCGGCTGCGGATGGGGACCGCTGGCGCTGACCCTGGCGCTGCAGGCTCCCGCCGCCACGGTCTATGCCGTCGACGTCAACCGGCGTGCCCTCGACCTCTGCCGGCGCAACGCCGAGGCACTGGCGTTGACCGGCATCGTCACCGCCGAACCGCACGAGGTCCCGCAGGGCCTGCAGTTCGACCTGATCTGGAGCAACCCACCGATCCGCGTCGGCAAGGCAGCGCTGCACGCGATGCTGTCGACCTGGCTGCCGCGACTCGCCCCCGGCGGGGCGGCCTACCTGGTGGTGCAGCGCAACCTCGGCGCGGACTCGCTCCATGCCTGGCTCAGCGACGCCCAGCCTGACCTCGTCGTCGAACGGCACGCGAGCGACAAGGGCTTCCGCGTGCTGGCCGTGCACCGGCGCTAGGCGGCCTTGCGCCATACGGACACCGCCGAGCTGCTGTCACCGGTGAAGGTCGAACGGTCCCAGTCCGCGTAGCGGGCCTCCAGCGACATCCCGGCGATCCGGGCCATCAGGTCCATCTCGGCGGGCCAGGCATAGCGGAACGGCCCCCGCGACACCCGCACCGAGCCGTCGGCCTGGGTCAGGTAGTGGTGCGAGACCAGTCGCTGCCTGGCCGGGTCGTAGGTGTCGACGCCCAGATGCCGGGGCGTGACGCTGAACGGGACGGCGAGCTGACCGATCGGCAGACGGCGCAGTGCCGGGATGAAGCACTCGACGACGAACCGGCCACCAGGCTCCAGGTGGGCTGCGGCGTTGACGAAGCAGGCGACCTGGGCGTCCTGGGTCAGCAGGTTGGTGATCGTGTTGTAGACCAGGTAGACGAGCGAGAACCGCCCCGGCGCCGTGGCGCTGGTCATGTCGCCGAGGACGACCGGGATGCCCTCGCCGACCTTGTCGCGGACGCGGGCGGCCATCGGGCCGGACAGCTCGATCCCGCTCACCGGAACGCCGCGGGCGGCCAGCGGGACCGCGACGCGGCCGGTGCCGATCGCCAGCTCCAGCGCAGCGCCGCGGCCGGCGAGTTCGGCCAGGAAGTCGACCGTGGGGCCGAGCACGGCCGCGGAGGCCATCGGGTCGTCCGGGTCGTCATACCCGGCGGCCGCGCTCTCACCCCAGCCTTCGTCGGGACTCCAGTCGTCCAGGTCGACCCACGGTTGCTCGCTCATCGGAGCAGCGTGACGGTGTCGAGGAGTCCTGGGCAAGCGCTCGCTGCGTTTGGCGAGGCTGGTGTCGCCGAATGTCTGCCTCACTCGCCTGGTGAGACGAGAACAGCAGTCATCTGGCGATAGCAGCGGCGCTGGCTCCGCCCTCACCCGAGCCGACCGCCCCGTCTCGGCGCACCCGCACGGCAGCGGCAGTGATCCGCGCCACGAGGCGACCTGGATATTCCAGGTCGTGATGCTCCACTCGCACGACGCCAAAGCCGAGGTCGACAAGAGCCTTTTCCCGGCGCTTCTCGGACATGACGGCCTGCACCGAACCGCTGCCGTCGCTGGCGACGTACTTCACCGTGCCGTCCACCTCGACGACAACTCCCAGGTCAGGCAGGTAGAGGTCCACTCGGGCGACGAACTCTCCGTCGGCGGAGATGATGCGCCGCTGGAGCTCGACTCGATAGCCCAGGCTGACCAGCAGGAGGCGCACCTGCGTCTCCAACGGCGACTCCGAGCGTTGGTCTGCGGCTGCAGCGACCCTGGTGAGCAGACGGGTGCCTGGACGCCCAGCCAGCAGCTGGAGCCAGTGCTCCACCTCGGCCGTCGTGGTCAGGCCGCGGTGCAGGACGGCATCCAGCGCCACCACGCCGGCGACGAAGCCGTGCAGCTGCGCGACACCGAAGGCGGCCAGGACCGGGATCGTCACCGCCGGTCCGCCGAGAGCGCCGCCCGCGGTCACCGAAGCGGCGACGACCGAGCCCGCGCCGAGAGTGCGGTGGATCAGGTGGCCGCGGTGACTGCGTCCTTGGCCCGGTGTCGTGCGGACGAGGTGAACCCGGCTGCCGACCGGGTGGACCAGCGGGATGTCGTGCCACAGCGCCGCCGAGACGTGGCTCAGCGCCACCGCGCCGTAGAGCGCCAGGGCCATGCCGACGGCGCGGAGCAGGTGCTGCTGGGCCGCCGAGGCCCTCCCCCACGCGTCGGCGCCCGCGAAGGCCCCGCGACTCATCCGGACCAGTGCTCTGCGGTCCACCCACCGGGCGATCTCTCGCTGGTCGAACCCGTGCGCAGCAGCGCGCTCGAGGGTGAGGACACCCAACGGGCACGCAGCGAGCAGGCTGCCGAGGTCGTCGGGCAGCTTTCGGTTCACCGTGCTCGCACCGCGGTATGGCGCACGTCCAGGCTCGGGGTCATCGGCACACTGTGCCCCTCCTGCTCGGTTCGCAGCGCTGTCCTTGGCCAACCTGTGGACAACTGCGCAGGCGGTCCGCAGACCGCGCTCGCTGCGCTCGCTCGACCACCGCCGCTATCGCCTGATGCAGTGATCTCCGCAGTCGTTAGGCGATAGCAGCGGCGGATGCTCGGCGGTGAGGTGAGTGAGGTCCTCCGCGCCGACGAGCGAGGTCCGTCTGTGGGCCGGCCTCAGCGATATGGGCCGAAGTCCGGCGGACGCTTCTCGGCGAAGGCGGCAGCACCCTCGCGAGCCTCGTCGGTCTCTCCGAACAGCTCCAGCCCGTCGAAGGCGAGGTGCGACAGCCCCGACAGGTGGTCGGTGTCGGCGTTGAACGAGTGCTTGAGGAAGCGCAGCGCCGTCGGGCTGTAGGAGGCGATCTTGCGGGCGTACTCGCGCGCCTTGTCGACCTCCTGGCCGGCGGGCACGACCTCGTTGACCAGCCCCCAGCGCTCGGCGGTGGCGGCGTCATACAGGTCGAGCAGGAACCAGATCTGCCTGGCTCGCTTCTCCCCCACGACCCGCGCCAGGTAGGCCGAGCCGAACCCCGCGTCGAAGCTGCCGACCCGCGGCCCGCTCTGCCCGAACCGCGCGGTGTCGGCCGCCACCGACAGGTCACAGAGCACGTGCAGCACATGACCGCCGCCGACGGCCACCCCGTTGACGGCGGCGATGACCGGCTTGGGCACGTCGCGGATCATCCGGTGCAGGCGCTCGATCTCGAAGGTGCCCCACTCGGTCGGCCCGTAGGAGCCGGTCTCGGCGCGCTCCTTGACGTCGCCGCCGGCGCAGAACGCGCGGTCGCCCGCGCCGGTCAGGATGATCGCGGCGACCCGCTTGTCGGCCCAGGCGTGTTTGAAGGCGCTGAGCAGCTCATCGACGGTGCGGCCACGGAAGGAGTTCATCCGCTCCGGCCGGTTGATCGTGACCAGCGCGAACGCGTCCTCCTCCACGGCATACCGGATGTCGGTGAACTCCTCAGGCATGATCACGCGCTCGGCCTCCCAGCCTGGGTCAACGGGTATGTCGTCATCTTGACCGTCGTGACGCGAGCGTGGCAACCTCGCGGGGTGGCAGCCGAGCAGAGCGCGTCCGGCCAGGTGGGCAGCGGCGTGGCGCTGGTCACCGGGGCGGGTCGGGGCATCGGCCGGGCGATCGCCGTGCGGCTCTCCCGCGAGGGGTATGCCGTGGCGCTGAGCGCGCGCAGCGCGGACCAGCTGGCCGAGACCGCCGCAGCCTGTCCCGGTCCGACCCACCAGGTGGTCGCCGACATCACCGACGGGGCCGCCGTCGAGCGGTTGTTCAGCGAGGTCGAGCAGTCTCTCGGCCCGGTCGACGTGCTCGTCGCCAACGCCGGTGCCGGCACCTCGGCCTCGGTGGTCCGCACCACGGACGAGCAGTGGCAGCAGATGCTGGACATCAACCTCACCGCCCCGTTCCGCTGCCTGCGTCGGGCGTTGCCGGGCATGGTCGAGCGCGGTCACGGTCGGGTGATCGTGGTCGCCTCGGTGGCCAGCAAGGTCGGCGAGCCCTACATCTCGGCCTACACGGCCAGCAAGCACGGCGTGCTGGGGCTGGTCCGCTCCGCGGCGTCGGAGACGGCGCGCACCGGGGTGACGGTGAACGCGCTGTGCCCCGCCTATGTCGACACACCGATGACGGCCGCCACGGTTGCGGGCATCACGGCCAAGACCGGGCGGGACGAGCAGGAGGCGCGCGCGATCCTGGCGGCCAAGCAGCCGATCGGCCGGCTGGTGACGCCGGAAGAGGTCGCCGAGGCGGCCTGGTTCTGCGTGGTCAACGGGGCGGTCACCGGACAGGGCGTCATGGTCGACGGAGGGGCGCACCCGTCATGAGCCAGGACCATCCGAGCCAGGACCACCGAGCCAGGACCACCTGCGGCGGGTGAACCCGCCCGAGCTGCCCCGGCCCAGCGGCTTCAGCCACGCCGTGGTCGCGACCGGCCGCACCGTCTGGCTGGCCGGCCAGACCGCCCTCGACGCGGACGGACAGGTCGTCGCCGGTGGCCTGGTCCCGCAGTTCGAGCGTGCGCTCGGCAACCTGCTGACCGCGCTGAGCGCGGCCGGCGGCCGGCCGGAGCACCTGGTCAGCCTCACCGTCTACATCACCGACATGGAGGACTACCGGGCCCAGGCCGGCGAGATCGGCGCGGTATGGCGGCGGCTCGTGGGCCGCGCCTACCCCGCCATGGCCGGCATCGGCGTGGCCCGCCTCTGGGACGCCGACGCGATGGTCGAGGTGCAGGGCACCGCCGTCCTGCCCGACTGACCGCCCCGACAGCCCCTCTTTTGCGCAACTGCACCCGAGGGCCGACGACACGCCGGCCGCCAGCGGCCCTCGGGTGCAACTGCGCACAAGGGTGGGCTAGACGGCGGGGGCTGCGCGCGCTCCAGCTTTCTTTGCGCAACTGCACCCCACGGCCGACGACACGCCGGCCACCATCGGCCCTCGGGTGCAGTTGCGCACAAAAGGGCGGGGGCGGGGGGCGTTGCGCGCGCTTCAGTCGGCAGCAACCACCGTGACAGGCCGACGCCGCGGGAGGACAATCGGCGGATGGCCGACGGCACGGCCGTCGTGCGGATCGACGTCCTCGACCGGCTGACCGCGCACTCCCCCGACGGCGCACGCAGCGGGAGCGACCTGGGCAGCCGCAAGGCGCGCCAGGTGCTGCTCCTGCTCGCGGCGGCCGGGCATCGGCCGGTCTCTGTCGACGCCCTCGTCGACGCGCTCTGGGGCGAGCAGCCACCGCGGCAGGCTGGACGTGTGGTCGCCTCCCTCATCAGCCGGCTGCGCGCGACCCTGGGCGGCACCGTCATCGAGGGCAACGCGGACGGCTGGCGGCTGGCGGGCACGGTGGCGGTGGACCTCGACGAGGCGACAGACCTGGTGCACCAGGCCACGATCCGCCTGGACCACGGCGAGCTCGGCCTGGCGGTGGCTGCGGCGCAACGTGCACTGGCGCTGCTGTCGTCGCCGCCGCTGGACGACGTCCAGACCGTCGTCAGCACCGCTCGGCAGCCGCTGCTGCGCGCGGCGCGACTCGTCGCGGCCGGCGCGCTCGTGGCGGTCGGGCGTCCCGAGCAGGCGGTGCCGACGGCGGCCGCCGCCGTGGCGGCCGACGCGCTGGACGAGGAGGCGGCCCGCCGGCTGATGCTCGCCCAGCAGGCTGCCGGAGATGACGCGGCGGCCCTGCTCACCTACGCCCAGCTGCGCCGGGCGCTGCGCGAGGAGCTCGGCACCGACCCGTCCGCGGAGTCCGCTCGGCTGCACGACGACGTGCTGCAGGGCAACCCCCCTCCGCAGCGCGGGCCGCTGCCCCGCCGCCGCGCGACCAGGCCACGGTCTGCCCTGTCCGCCGACGGGCTGCCCTTCGTCGGGCGGTCGGCCGAGCGGGAGGAGCTGCAGCATCTGTGGGCCGAGGCAGTCCTGGGACGCGGTGCCTTCGCGCTGATCCGCGGCGAGCCGGGGGTCGGCAAGACCCGGCTGGCGGGCCAGCTGGTCGACCACGCCCGGCAGACCGGTGGGCTGGTGCTCTCGGCCCGCTGCTTCGAGGCGGAACGGTCCCTCCTCGTCCAGCCCGTCGCGGACGCACTGGGCGTCGCGGGGGCGACCCTGGCACCCGACCTCGTGCGATCCGCAGCAGCTGGGCACGAGGCGGAGCTGCGGCGTCTGGTCCCGGCCCTGGCGCAGGTGCTTCCCGATGGGGCGGAGGAGGAGCCCGGTCACCCCGGGGCCTGGCTCGAGGCCGACCCGGCGGCGGCGGCGCGGCAGCGCACCTTCGAGGCGCTCAGCGGTTTCCTCATGGCGCTGAGCCGGGCGCACCCGGTCCTGCTGTCCCTGGACGACCTGCAGCACGCGAGCACCTCGACCGTCGAGGCCCTGCACTACCTGCGCCGCGCCACTGGCTCCAGTGCCCTCCTCATCCTGGCCACGGTCCGGCGGGTCGAGGGAGAGGCGACCGTGGCCCAGCTGCTCCCCGTCGTCGGGGCCGTGCTCGACCTCGGCCCGCTGGAGCAGGAGGGCGTCGCCGAGCTGGCGGCGGCAGCCGGCCATCCGGCCCGCGCCGAGGAGATCGCGCAACGCACCGGCGGCCACGCCCTGTTCGTCGTGGAGGTGCTGCGCGACCTGACAGCCGGCGGAACAGGCCGGCCCGCCAGCGTGCAGGCCGCCGTGCTCAGCCGCGTGGCGCAGTGCGGACCACAGGTGGCGGAGGTGCTGAGCGCCGGAGCCGTGCTGGGCAACGCCTTCGACCCGCTCCTTGCCGCCGCGCTGTGCGGCGGCTCCACTCACGCCGCCCTGGCGGCCTGCCAGCAGGCGCTCGACGCTCGGCTGCTCACCGCCCAGGGGCAGCATTTCGAGTTCGCCAACGACCTCATCCGGGAGGCCATCTACGGCGCGCTGGACGAGCCGACCAGGGTGGCCCAGCACCGGCTGGCCGCCGACCTCATGGTGGACCAGCCCGAGGCCGTGGCCCGCCATGCTCTCGCCGCCGGTCAGGCGCGCCGGGCCACGCTGTCCTGGCTGCTGGCCGCCGAGACCGCGCTGCGCCGGTTCGCCGCGCGCGACGCCGAGGCCCTGGCCGACCTGGCACTGCAGGCCGCCACCGCGCTGGGCGATGCCGAGCTGATGGGCAGGTCGCTGCTGGTCCGGGGCCACGGGCGGGACGCCAGGTCGGCGCATGACCAGGCCCACCAGGACTTCGTCGAGGCCGGCGCGGCAGCCCGGGACGCCGGCGACGTCCGGCTGGAGATGGCCGCTCTGCGCGCGTCGAGCGGTGACGTGATGGTCACGGTCGCGCGCACCGTCACCGACATCGAGAACCCCCTCCTGCGGATGCTCGACATCGCCCGCGCGCTGGGTGACGGGGGGGCCGAGGCGGACGCCCTGAGCCGCCTGGCGATCCTGGCCGGGGCCCAGCTCGACTTCGTCCAGAGCGCCCGGCGCGTGGCGCAGGCCGAGCGCGTGGCCGCCGCCTCAGGTGACCCGGTCGCGACCACCCACGCTCTGGACGCCCGCAAGAACCTGCTCGCCTACCAGGGGCTCGTCGCCGAGCTCGGCCCGGTCATCCGCCGGCTCGAGCCCCGCCACCGAGGCAGCGGTGACCTCTGGTCGCTGCAGTGGACCGTGTTCGAGTCGGCCTTCGCCCCGCTCGCGGCGGAGGACTACGACGCAGCCGAGGCGCTGGTCGAGGAGGCCCTGCGGATCAACCGTCGCAGTGGCTTCGTCACCTCCGAGAGCTGGTATGTCGCGCATCTGGGCTGGGTCCACCGGCTGCGTGGCGACCTGGGCTCGGCCCGCCAGCTCGGCGCTCGAGCCGTCCAGCTCAGCCGGGAGCACGGGCGGCACCGCTGGTGGCTCAGCTCGGCGGCCGGGCTGTATGCGGGCAGCCTCCTCGCGGACGGGGCGACCAGCACGGCCTACGACCTCCTTGCGCCGTTGCGCCCGAACGGCTCTCCGGTCGGCGACGAGGGCTACCGGCTGCGCCTGCTGGCTCCCCTCGCCGAGGCCGGGGGCCGGATCGAGGACCTGCAGGCCGCGGACGCCCTGCATGCCGGCATCCGCAGCGACGCCGGTCGGGCCTGGCTGCTCGGCGCCGACACCTACCTCTCGCTGGCCAGGGCCTGGCTCGGGCAGGGAGACCGCGACCGCGCGGCGCAGGTCCTGGCCCCGTTGGTGGACGCGGCGACAGCTCACGGCTGGCCCGCCCTCGTCCGGCTGGCTGCAACGGTCCTGCAACAGCGCTGAGCAGTCTGGTGCCGACGGCACGCCGACCGTGTGCCGCAGAGACAGACAGGAGAGGACCATGGCACTGGACATGGACACACTGAACGAGTTCGTCGGACGCTTCGCCGGTGACCTCGGCGCCACCGTGGCGGCCGGCAACGTCGTGATCGGCCATGAGCTCGGGCTCTATGCGGCCCTGGCCGAAGGCCCCGCCACGGCGGAGCAGCTGGCCGACCGGACCGGCACCAACCCCCGCTACGTCACCGAGTGGTGCCGCGGCCAGGCCGCCGGCGGGTATGCCGTGTATGACGCCGACCAGGACAGCTACTCCCTCACCGAGGAGCAGGCCTTCGCGCTCACTGACCCCACCGGACCGCTCTACATGCCGGGAGCCTTCGTGCTGGCCCTGGGGGCGCTGCGAGCGGTGCCCCGGATCACCGAGGCGTTCCGCAGCGGCCAGGGAATGGGCTGGCACGAGCACGACGAGGACGTGTTCGCCGGCTGCGAGCTGTTCTTCAAGCCCGGCTATGTCGGCAACCTGACCAGCTCCTGGATCCCGGCCCTGGACGGGGTGCACGACAAGCTGGTCGCAGGTGCCCGGGTCGCGGACATCGGCTGTGGCCTGGGCGCCTCCACCGTGCTGATGGCCACGGCCTTCCCGAGCAGCCGCGTCTTCGGCTCGGACTACCACGAGGGATCCGTCGACCTGGCCCGCAAGCGGGCCGCGCAGGCCGGGGTCACCGAACGGGCGGTCTTCGAGGTCGCCAGCGCCCAGACGTTCACCGGGACCGGCTATGACCTGGTCACCAGCTTCGACTGCCTGCACGACATGGGCGACCCGCTCGGCGCGGCCCGGCACGTGCGGCGAGCGCTGGCCCCTGACGGCACCTGGATGATCGTCGAGCCGGCCGCGGCCGACGACGTCTCCGGCAACCTCAACCCGGTCGGTCGGGTCTACTACAACTTCTCGACCATGCTCTGCGTCCCGAGCGCGGTGTCCCAGCCCGGCGGCTACGCCCTCGGCGCCCAGGCCGGCGAGGCGGCGATCCGCCGGATCGCCACCGACGCCGGGTTCACCCGCTTCCGGCGCGCGGAGCAGACCCCGTTCAACAACGTCTACGAAGCACGCCCGTAGAAGGACGAGCCTGATGAGAGCACGCGACCCGGACGTCACCGGCACGATCGAGCGGGACGGCGTTGCCGTCGCCTACGAGGTCTTCGGTGACGACCGGTCGCGCCCACCCCTCGTCTTCGCGCCGGTCGACCCGGTCGTCAACAGCCTGGCCTGGAAGGCCCAGGTCCCCTACCTGGCCAGGTATGGCCGGGTGGTGACGATCGACCCTCGCGGCAACGGGCGCAGCGACCGGCCGGCCGGATCCCGCGGCCTACGCGGACCAGGAGTTCGTCGCCGACATCATCGGCGTGCTGGACGCCCTGGACATCGAGACGGCACCGCTGATCGGCATCTGCACCGGCGTGTGGTGGAGCGTGCTGGCCGCGGCCCAGCATCCGGACCGCGTCAGCGCGCTGGTCGCCCTCGCGACCTACCTGCCCTACCTCACCCCTCCGCTCGCCGCAGCGGAGCTACGAGTTCCACGAGGTGCCGGACACCGACGAGGGCTGGGCCAAGGACACCGCCCACTACTGGCGCAAGGACTACCCGGGCTATCTGGAGTTCTTCGCCCACCAGCTGCTTCCCGAGCCGCACTCGACCAAGCAGGTCGAGGACTTCGTCGGGTGGGGCCTGGGCAGCCCGGTGGCAGCCCAGCTGGCCGCCGCTGACGCGCCGTTCACGGCCGCCTCGCGACAGGACGTGCTCGAGGTCCTGGCACGGGTCGGCTGCCCCGTGCTGGCCATCCACGGCGAGTCCGACGTCTGTCAGCCGCTCGAGCGGTCGCGGAAGCTGGCCGAGCTCACCGGCGGCCGGCTGGTCACCATCGCCGGGGGCGGCCACCTGCCGATGGGACGCGAGCCGGTGCTGGTCAACCTCACCATCCGGGACTTCCTCCGGGAGCACGGGCTGGTCGGCCCGTCCCGGGAGCCGGCCCGGGCCAGCACCCCGTGGCACCGGGGCCGACGTGCCCTCTACCTGTCCTCGCCGATCGGGCTGGGCCACGCCCGCCGCGACCTCGCCGTCGTGCGGCACCTGCGCGAACAGGTCCCCGGTCTGGAGGTCGACTGGCTCGCCCAGGCGCCGGTGTCCACCTTCCTGGAGGCGCACGGCGAGCAGGTGCACCCCGCCTCCCGGTCCCTGTCCAACGAGTCGGCGCACCTGGAGTCGGTGGCCGGGGAGCACGACCTCAACGCCTTCGCGGCCATTCGGGAGATGGACGAGATCCTGGTCAGCAACTTCATGGTCTTCCAGGACCTGGTCGAGCGGGAGCACTACGACCTGTGGACCGGTGACGAGGCCTGGGAGGTCGACCACTTCCTGCACGAGAACCCGGGGCTCAAGCGCGCCGCCTATGCCTGGCTGACCGACTTCGTCGGGTGGGTGCCGATGCCGCACGACGACCCGGAGGCGACGCGGCGAGAGGCGGAGCTGACGGCGGACTACAACGAGGAGATGGTCGAGCACCTCGCCCGGCTGCCCCGGGTGCGGGACCGTTCGCTGTTCGTGGGCAACCCCGAGGACGTGGTCGACACCACGTTCGGGCCCGGGCTGCCCCGGGTGCGCGACTGGGTGGGCGAGCGCTTCGCGTTCACCGGCTACATCACCGGGATGGACCCGGCGGAGGTGTCCGACCGTGCGGGTCTGCGCCGCTCGTTCGGCTTCGCGGACGACGAGCGGGTGTGTGTCGTGGCGGTGGGCGGCTCCGGGGTCGGTGTCAGCCTGCTCCGGCGGGCGGTCGAGGCGCATCGGCTGGCGTCCCGCTCGGTCAGCGGCCTGCGGACGATCCTGGTCACCGGGCCGCGGATCGACCCCGCCTCGCTGCCACGCGCCAAGGGTCTGACGACGTGGGGCTTCGTCCCCGACCTGCACCGGCTGCTTGCGGCTGCCGACCTGGCCGTCGTCCAAGGCGGCCTCAGCACCACGATGGAGCTGACGGCGGCGGGCCGGCCGTTCATCTACATCCCGCTGCAGCACCACTTCGAGCAGAACGTGCACGTCCGGCACCGGCTGGGCAACTACGGCGCGGGACGTGCGCTGACCTGGCCCGAGGCCGACCCCGACCGCCTCGCGTCGGCGATGGTCGAGGAGATCGGCCGGCCGGTCAGCTACCGGGCGGTCGAGACCGACGGTGCGCTGAGGGCCGCGCGGCTGCTGGCCGAGCTGCTCTGACCCTCTGAGAGGGTGGCTCGCATGCCCGAGCTGCACCCCTACGTCCTGTCGGCCTTCGCCGCCGACCCGATCCGTGGCAGCGGAGAGGGGCACGCCGGCAGTGGGGCGCTGCTGCCCGACGTGTCCCCCGAGGCGCTGGCCGAGCACGCCGCCGCGGCGGCTGCCTGGCGCTCGCAGGCGGAGTCCACCAGCGGCCCGGGCACGCTGGACTCCGCTCTGCTGCTGGTCGACCTGCGCCGGCGTGAGCTGGAGGACCAGGGCCAGCGACCGTGGGCGCGAGCGCCCTACTGGTATGCCGAACGGGCCGGAGCGGCGCTGACTCACGTGATGGAAGGGGACGACGACGGCGAGCAGCTCCTCGCCCGGCTCTCCGCGCTGCCGGCCCATCTGTCGGCGGGTGGCCGGTCCCTGGAGCCGGAGCACACCCCCACCGACTGGGCGCAGATGGGCGTGGAGGCCTCGACCGGCCTGCTCGGGTTCCTCACCGGCGCGGTCGCCACGTATGCCGCGACCCTCCCGCCATACGCCGAGCGAGCGGTGGTGGACGCCCTCCCGGCCTGCCTGGACGCCGTCGAGACGTTCGCCCAGGTATGCCGCTCGCTGACCACTACCGGACAGGGCAGCTGGGTGGCCGGCCGGGACCACCTCGACGCGATGCTGGGCGAGGTCCACCACGCGGGGATGGACTCCGCCGCTCTGGCCGAGCACGGCGCGGGGCTGGTCGAGGCTGCCGAGGCTGAGCTGGTCGACTACGCCACCGGCCGGGACCCGTCCCTGCGCTGGGCGGAGCAGATCGACGCCATCAAGGACGACCACCCGCAGGGCGCCGACTTCCTGAGCACCTACGACGCCCAGATGGCTGCCAGCAAGGCGCACACGACCGCCGCCGACCTGCTCACGCTGCCCCCGGGAGAGGACTGCCAGATGGCCTGGGTGCCGGAGTTCCTGCGGGCCAGCCTGCCTCTGGGGGTGATGCACCCGGTGCGCCCGTTCAGTGCCGAGGACGACCTGAGCAGCGTCTTCCTCATCACTCCCCTGGACGAGCGGGCCGACCCGGACCGGCAGGCCCAGCACCGGCGCGACAACTGTCACGCCTTCACCGCCTCGATCGCCGGGCATGAGACCTACCCGGGTCACCACGTGCAGCACGCGCTGCACAAGCGTGGCACCGCCCGCGACTCGGTCGGGCGGCTGGTCGGCAGCGTGCCGTTCGTCGAAGGGTGGGGGCTCTATGTGGAGGACCTGCTCGAGGAGACCGGCTTCATGGACGACGCGGTCGCGCTGTTCCGGCGGCGGAACAACCTGTGGCGCTCGCTGCGGGTGGTGGTCGACATGGGACTGCACACCGGCACGCTGAGCGTGGCTCAGGCCACCGAGCTGATGCAGCGCCGGGCGGGCATGGGCCAGCACATGGCCGCCGGGGAGGTGCGGCGCTACACCCGGCACGACAACCCGACCTACCCCTCCAGCTATGTGCTGGGGCGCGAGGAGTTCCATCGCCTCCGCGAGCGGTGGTGGCAGGAGCGGCCCGGCCAGCGCACGCTGCGCGAGTACCACGACGCCGTGCTGGGTCATGGGTCGCCACCGCACGCACTCCTGGAGCCGGTGCTCTTCGCCGGCTGAGCCCGCCGTCTCTGGCGCCGGGGCCAGCGCCGGGGCCGAGCGTCGGGGGCCGAGCGTCGGGCGCCCTGGGTCAGCCGCGCAGGCCGGCCACGAACCGGTGCGCGGGCTCGGCCAGCCGCGCGTGCAGGGTGAAGAACAGCTCGGCGGCCCGGGCTCCGGACCAGTCCGGCGGGAGCAGCTCCGGCGCCAGCCCGGGGTCGAGGTAGGGCAGCCGTCGCCAGGCGGTCAGCACCCGGACATAGTCGGCGAACGCCGCCCCGTCGTCGGTGTCGCCCTGCTGTGGCGACCTGTCGGTCAGCGACGCGAACTGCTCGCAAAATCGAGTAGTGGTTTCGGTCAAGCTCGGGCAGGTCCCACCAGTGCGCGACCTCGGCGGCCACCTGCGGAAAGCCCAGATAGGTCGCCGCGAACAGGTCGACGTAGTCCTGCAGGCCGTGGCGCAGCAGGGTCTGGCGCGCCTCGTCCTCGAGGTGGGCCGGCGCGATCCAGACCCCGGGGCCGACGGTGCCGAAGCCGAGCCAGGTCAACCGGGAGCGCAGGGTATGCCGTTGGGCCCGCTCGGACTCCGGGACGCTGAACACCGCCAGCAGCCAGCCCTCCTCGAGGGTGGCCCGCCGGCGCCCGAAGATCCGCCGGTCGCCCTCGTCGAGGATGGCCCTGGCCTGCGGGGAGAGGGCATAGCCGGCCCGGCCGTCCTGGCGCTGTGCCTCCAGGATGCCGCGACGCTTGAGCCGGCTGATCGAGGAGCGGACGGCCGGCTCGTCGACGCCGAGCTCGGCCATCATCGCGATGATCGTGCGCACCCCGAGCCAGCCCCCGACCTCCCGGGCGTACAGCCCGTAGATCGTGACGATCAGCGCGCGAAGCCCCGAGGCTGATGGCGTGCCATTAACGGTCGTCACGCGGCTAACATACTGGCATCACCGGCGCCGTGGCCGGTGTCGCAGACCGAGAGGTTCCCGGTGACGATGCAGCTGGCCCGATCCGCCCACGTCGACACGTTCTGCCGCGACAACCTGCCGTCGCAGGAGCTCTGGCCGCAGTTCCTGCGCGAGGTGCCCGAGGTGGACTACCCCGAACGGCTGAACTGCGCGACCGCGCTGCTGGATGCCGTGATCGACGAGCACGGGGCCGGCCGGCCGTGCCTGCTGGCCCCCGACGGAACGGCCTGGTCCTACGGGGACCTGTTGGCCAGGGCCAACGCCCTGGCGCACCTGCTGGTCGAGGACTTCGGCCTGGTGCCGGGCAACCGGGTCCTGCTGCGCGGCCCCAACAACCCCGGCCTGGTGGCCCTGTGGTTCGCCGTGCTCAAGGCCGGTGGCGTGGTCGTGCCGACGATGCCGATGCTGCGCGCCGGTGAGCTGCGCGCCATCGCCGAGATCGCCCGGGTGGACCTGGCGGTCTGTGACCACCGGTTCGCTGACGACCTCGAGGGGGCGCGGATCCCCGACCTGCGGATCCTGCTGTATGGCGGTGGGCCGGGCTCGGTCGAGGAGCTCGCCGCGGACAAGCCGGCGACGTTCGACGACGTCGACACCGCGGCCGACGACGTGTCGATGCTGGCCTTCACCTCCGGCACGACCGGTCGCCCCAAGGCGACCATGCACTTCCACCGTGACGTGCTCGCCAACGCCGACACGTTCAGCCGCTACGTGCTGCGGCCGACCCGGGACGACGTGTTCACCGGGACGCCGCCGATCGCGTTCACCTTCGGGCTGGGCGGGCTGGTGGTCTTCCCGCTCCGGGTGGGTGCCAGCACGCTGCTGGTCGAGAAGGCGACGCCGGCCGAGCTGGCCGGGCACATCGAGGCGCACGGGGTGACGGTCTGCTTCACCGCCCCCACGGCCTACAAGGCGATGCTCGTCCAGGGTGCGGCGCCGCGGCTGCGCTCGCTGCGCCGCGCGGTCTCCGCCGGTGAGCACCTGCCCCGCGCGACCTGGCAGGAGTTTCGCGAGTCGACCGGTGTCGCGCTCATCGACGGCATCGGGTCCACCGAGATGCTGCACATCTTCATCTCGGCCGCCGACGACGACATCCGGCCCGGCTCGACCGGTCGGCCGGTGCCCGGCTTCCGCGCGCAGGTCGTCGACGTCATCGGCCGACCGGTGCCCGACGGCACGCCCGGGCGGCTGGCCGTGCAGGGACCGACGGGCTGTCGCTACCTGGCCGACGAGCGGCAGACCGTCTATGTGCAGGACGGCTGGAACATCACCGGCGACACCTTCATCCGCGACGAGGACGGCTACTTCTGGTACCAGGCCCGCAGCGACGACATGATCGTCAGCTCGGGCTACAACATCTCCGGCACCGAGGTCGAGGAGGCGCTGTCCACGCATCCGGACGTGCTGGAGTCGGCGGTCGTCGCCCACCCCGACGAGGAGCGCGGCCATGTCGTCAAGGCGTATGTCGTGCTGGTCCGCGGCCGCGCGTCGGTCCCCAGCCCGGAGGCCGAGGCGGTCAAGGCCAAGGAGCTGCAGGACCACGTCAAGGCGACCATCGCCCCCTACAAGTACCCCCGGCGGGTGGAGTTCATCGACGCGCTGCCGCGCACGTCCACCGGCAAGGTGCAGCGCTACCAGCTGCGCCGACCGCCAGACCTAGAGCGGCATGAACCGGCCGCCGTTGACGTCGAGCACCACCCCGGTGACATAGGACGCCTCGGCGCCGGCCAGGAACAGGATCGGGCCGACGGCCTCGCGCAGCTCGGGGAACCGGCCCAGCGGGATGGCGGACAGCACCTCATCACGCTCACCGGGCGGCAGCGCGTCATACATCTGCTGGAGACGGCCGGTGAGGAACAGGCCCGGGGCGACCGCGTTGACCCGGATGCCGCGCGGACCGACCTCGCGGGCCAGCCGACGGGTGAGCCCGAGCACCGCCGCCTTGGCCGCGGCATACGGCACACCGGTCACCGGGGAGGGTTGCCGGCCGCCGATCGAGCTGCAGGTGACGACCGCACCACCGGGCGGCATCAGGGCGACCGCGGCCTGGGCGCAGTAGAGCGTGCCCTTGACGTTGACGTCGACGACGAGGTCGACGTGCTCGGGCTCGATCTCCTCCAGGGTGCGGGGCGTGCCGAGCGAGCCGCCGGCCAGCGTGACGAGCACGTCCAGGCCGCCCAGCTCGTCGTGCACCCGCTGCATCGCCGCGCTCACCGCAGCAGGGTCGCGGACGTCCAGGCCGATGCCGAGCCCGCGGGTCAGGCCGCCGGCGACGGAGCGGCAGACCTGCTCGTCCACGTCGAGGACCGCGACCGCTGCACCCTCGGCGGCGAACGCCTCGCAGACGGCGCGCCCGATGCCGCCGGCGCCGCCGGTGACCACCGCGACCCGCCCGTCGAAGCGCCCCATCGGCCCCTTCCGTTCCGTTGACGACCGTCCGTGACAGAACCTACTCTCCGGACCTCTGGCTGCTGGCCGTGCCGAGAGCGGCGGCGGATACGACCGGCACGATCCCCTCAGCCTTCGCGGCGAGGGCCTCGTCGACCGTCGCCAGGGCGTCGGACCTCGCCTCGCGCGATGCCGAGCAGGGTGGGGACATCGATCGCGTAGCGAGCCATGCCGCGCATCGTAGGTCCCCTTCTCAGTGCCCGCGGAAGGCCTCCTCCAGCCACCACGAGGCCTGGTCCCGGGTCACCTTGGCGTCGAGGAGCATCGGCACCCGCCGCGCTCCCGCAGCCCACTCCCGGACCGGTGCCAGGTCCTCGACCGACCGCACCGTCACCGCCTCATACCCATAGCCCCTGCCGACGGCCGCGATGTCCGTCTCGGGAAACACCACCGTGTCGAGCGGGACGCCGCCACCTCGACCACCGAAGTGGTGCACCTCGGCGCCATACGCGTCGTCGTTGTAGACCACGACCAGCATGTCCAGCCCCAGCCGGCGCACCGTGTCCAGCTCGGCCGCCGCCATGAGGGCTCCACCATCGCCCAGCGCCGCCACGGTCAGCCGGTGCGGCTGCGCCAGGGCGGCGCCGATCGCGGTGGCCAGCCCGAGCCCGATCGACTGGAACGCCTGGGTGAAGCACATCCCCTGCTCGTCGGGCACGTCGAGGAACATCGCCGGGTAACCCATGAAGTTGCCCGAGTCCACTGCCACCACCCGCTCCGCCGGCAGGATCGCGTCCAGCTCGATCGACAGCCGCCGCGGGTCGATCAGCCCGTCACCGCTGAGGTCGTCGAACGGCACGTCCTGCCACCGCCGGTCCCGAGCGATCCGGTCCCGCACCTCCTCCCCGTGCCACCCCCTCCCCCGGTATGCCGCGCGCTCACGCCCCGCAGGCCCGGTCAGCAGCTCCTGGGTCGCCCGAGCCGTGGCCGCGACGTCGCCGAGCACCCCGAAGGCCAGCGCCCGGTGTGCCCCCAGCGCCTGCGCCGTGTCGTCCACCTGGACCACCGTGGCACCTGGGCCGACCAGCGCGCCGTGCCGCATGGTCCACATGTTCAGCGCGCAGCCCCAGCCGACGATGAGGTCCGACCCGGACACCAGCTCGGCGGTCAGCGGCGAGGAGAAGCCACCGGAGACATCCAGGTTCCAGGGTGAGCCGTTGAACAGCCCCTTGGCCACCGCCGACGTCGCCAGCAGGGCTCCCACCGAGTCGGCCAGCTCGACGAGGGCATCCCGCGCCGCAGCCGACCGAGCCCCTCGCCCCGCGACGAACACCGGCCGCTGCGCACGACGCAGCGCGTCGGCCAGACGCTCCACGTCGGCAGACGAGGGCGACACCGCAGGCGGCGCGGCCGGCAGCCGCACCTCGGCCAGCGCAGCCTCCACCGACGGCGGCACCTGCTCGGCCTGCACCGGCAGCGGCAGGTTGAGCAGCACGGTCCGCCGCTCGTGCAGCGCCTGCGCCACGGCGGCGACGGTCTCCTCGAGGCACGACGCAGCCGAGGTCACCCGATGCGCCACCGCCCCCACGGCAGCGGCCAGGGCCGGCTGGTCGACGAAGAAGTTCGACCGCGGCTCGCTCACCTCGGCGGCCACGACGACCAGCGGTGTCCGGCTCTTGGCCGCCTCGGCGATCCCGGTCATCGCGTTGGTCAGGCCGCACCCCTGGTGCACCGACAGCACCGTCGGCCGGCCGGTCATCCGGGCGTAGGCATCGGCCGCGGTGGCGCCCCCGCCCTCGTGACGGGTGGCGACGAACGGCGCTCCAGCCGCCACCATCGCGTTGGTCACGTGGAAGTTGCCGGACCCGACGACCCCGAACGCGCGGTCGACTCCGCAGGCGACCAGCGCCCGCCCGACCGCCTCAGCGACGATCACGCCGTCACCGCGAGCCGCAGGCCCCAGCGCACGACATACCCCGGATCAGCTCTCGACCAGCGCGAGCACCCGCACCGGCGAGCCCGACCCGTCGACGATCTTCAGCGGCGAGGCCAGCACCATCGCGCCGGTCGGCGGCAGCTGGTCGAGGTGCTGCAGCTGGGCCAGGCCGTACTTGCCCGCTCCCAGCAGGAAGGAGTGGCACGGGAACGGCGGGTCGAAGGAGTGCGCGGCGCCCGCGTCGGTGCCGACCGTCTCGACGCCGATGCCGACCAGCGGCGACTCCTCGGCGACCCAGCGCGCGCACTCGGCGGACATGCCCGGGCTGGTGGGGCCGGTCTCGGTGTTGTTGATCATGTCCTGCTGCGTGCTGCGCGCCGACCACCCGGTGCGACACAGCAGCCAGCCACCCTGCGGCAGCGGCCCGTGCTCGGCGACCCAGGCGTCCAGGTCGGCCCGCTCGATCACGAAGTTCGGATCGGCCGCGACCCGCGCGGTCACATCGATCACCGCCGCCGGCCGCAGGAACACCCCCACCGGCACCGAGCCGATGTCGTCCAGGTCCTTGCCGGTCACCCAGTGGTTCGGCGCGTCGAAGTGCGTGCCGGTGTGCTCGCCGGTGCGGAAGTTGTTCCAGTACCACGCCGGCCCGCGCTCGTCATACCGGCTGATCTCCTCCATCGTGAAGCGCTGGGTCTGACCGAACTCCGGCGGCAGCTCCAGGATCGGGGTCTCGTGCGACAGCGGCGCGGTGAGGTCGACCACCGTGACGGTGCCGTCGGCCAGGGCGTCGGCGAGCTGGGACAACAGGGACATCGGCGTCTCCTTCGATCGCGGTGGGTCGATCGTATGACCGCCGCGTGGCCGGTCGATGCCATTTCGCTCTGTTGACGACCGTTTCAGGGACGACATATTCTGACACCTCCCACGACAGGCACCAGGAGGCCCGGTTTGCGCATCGCGATCATCGGCGGCGGACCGGGCGGCCTCTACTTCGCGGCCCTGGCCAAGCAGCTCGACCCCACGCACGAGATCACCGTCTGGGAGCGCAACGCCGACGACGACACCTTCGGCTTCGGCGTCGTGTTCTCCGATGAGACCCTCGGCGGCATCGAGCACGCCGACCCCGCGATCTTCGCCGCGATGCAGGCCGAGTTCGCGCGCTGGGACGACATCGACGTCCACTACCGCGGCGAGGTCTGGACCTCCGGCGGGCACGGCTTCGCCGCGATGAGCCGCAAGCGGCTGCTGCAGATCCTGCAGGCCCGCTGCCGCGAGCTCGGGGTGACCCTCCACTTCAGCACGCAGGCGCCCGACGTGGAGGAGCTGTCCGCCAGCCACGACCTGGTCCTGGCCGCCGACGGCCTCAACTCCGCGGTGAGGAGGCGCTTCGCCGACACCTACCGCCCCACCCTGGACGTGCGCAAGTGCCAGTACATGTGGCTGGGCACCAGCAAGGTCTTCGAGGCCTTCACGTTCTACATCCTGGACACGCCGCATGGGGTGATGCAGGTGCACGGCTACCCGTTCGACGCGACCGGCTCCACCTTCATCCTGGAGATGCACGAGGACGTCTGGCGTGCGGCCGGGTTTGCCGCGACGGCCGACCGTCAGTGGCAGCCGGGTGAGTCCGACGAGCGGGCGATCGAGCAGGTCAAGGCCCTGTGCGCCGACATCCTGGACGGCCACGAGGTGATGGCCAACAACTCCCGCTGGATCGGCTTCACCACGATCCGCAACCAGACCTGGCGGGCCGGCGAGCACGGCAACGTGGTCATCCTGGGCGACGCCGCCCATACCGCGCACTTCTCGATCGGCTCCGGCACCAAGCTGGCGATGGAGGACGCCCTGGCCCTGGCCGCCTGCCTGCACGAGCACGGCCCCCAGCCCGGCAACCTCGATGCCGCCCTCACGGCATACGAAGCCGAGCGCAAACCCGTCGTCGAGTCGACGCAACGTGCGGCGCAGGCCAGCCTGGAGTGGTTCGAGACCCTCGGCCAGTACCTCGACCAGGACCCCGCGCAGTTCGCGTTCAACATCATGACCCGCAGCCGCCGGGTCACCCACGACAACCTGCGCGTGCGCGACCCCGAGTTCGTCGAGCGGATCGACCGTGGTTCGCCGGGACGGTGCCCGGTGGTCGCCCGCGACACGCCACCGATGTTCCAGCCGTTCCGCCTCGGCGAGCTCGACCTGGTCAACCGGGTGGTCGTCTCGCCGATGGACATGTATGTCGCGGCCGGCGACGGCATGCCCACCGACTTCCACCAGACCCACCTCGGCGGCAAGGCGATGGGCGGCGCCGGCCTGGTGATGACCGAGATGGTCTGCACCAGCGCGCAGGGGCGGATCACGCCCGGCTGCACCGGCATCTGGACCGACGAGCAGGCCGCTGCCTGGGCGCGGATCGTCGATCACGTGCACCGCCACTCCGCGGCCAAGATCGGCATCCAGGTCGGGCACTCCGGCCGCAAGGGCTCGACCAAGCTGATGTGGGAGGGCATCGACCAGCCGCTGGACGACGGCAACTGGGAGGTCATCGCGCCGTCGCCGCTGGCCTACCAGCCCGGCGTCAACCAGGTGCCGCTGGAGATGACCGACCAGGACCTGGTGCAGGTCAAGGCCGAGTTCGTGGCGGCCGCGCGGCGGGCGGCGGCGGCCGGCTTCGACCTGCTGGAGCTGCACTGCGCGCACGGCTACCTGCTGTCCTCGTTCATCTCCCCGGTCACCAACACCCGCACCGACCGGTATGGCGGCGGCGCTGGCGGAGCGGCTGCGCTATCCCCTCGAGGTCTTCGCCGCGATGCGGGAGGTCTGGCCGGCGCACACGCCCGATGACGGTGCGCATCTCGGCGACCGACTGGGTCGAGGGCGGCCTGGAGGTGGACGACGCGGTGCTGGTCGCTGAGGCGTTCCAGGCCGCGGGTGCGGCCGCGATCGACGTGTCGCACCGGCCAGGTCTCGCCCGACGAGCGGCCGGCCTTCGGGCGCAGCTACCAGACGCCGTTCGCCGACGCGATCCGCAACCGCGTGGGCATCGCGACGATCGCGGTCGGCATCATCTCCTCCTGGGACGACGTCAACTCCCTGGTGCTGGCCGGGCGGGCCGACCTGTGCGCCCTGGGCCGGGCGCACCTCTACGACCCGTCGTGGACGCTGCACGCCGCCGTCGAGCAGGACTACGACGGGCCGGGAGCGGTGTGGCCGCTGCCCTGGCGGGCCGGTCGCCGCAAGCCGCAGTCGGGCCGGTCCGACGGACCGCGACCCCGGCTGCAGCTGGCGCGGGAGGGAGCCACCGGCACCCGTCACGCCCGGTGGACGCCGTGACCCCCAGCGACCCCGCCGGCACCCCCTCACCCTCGCCCCCTCCGTCGCCGCGCCCCTCCGTCGCGGCCGCACCCGTCGCCGCCCCCTCCGTCGCAACTGCACCCGAGGGCCGACGACACGCCGGTGGCGACCGCCCCTGGGCGCAACTGCTCCCCAGGGCCGACGAGGCGGGCCAGGAGGCTGGCGGTGACCGGCATACCGGCCCCACGTCCGACCGCACCGCCCCCGGGGTTCAACTGCACCCGAGGGCCGACGACACGCCGATGGCGGCCGCCCCTGGGGTGCAGTTGCGCGGTGGGGGCGCTCCCGCGGCCACCCGCTGCGGGCGCTGTGGGCGGCGCGCGCGGTGGCGGTCGTCGGCGCCAGCGACCGGCCGGGCTCGCTGGGCCGGCTGCCGATCGAGTTCCTGCAGCGGTACGGCTACCGCGGCCGGGTCCTGCCGGTGCGACCTGACGGCGCCCCCGTCGCCGGCCTCCCGGCCTACCGCTCCCTGGCCGACTGCCCCGGGCCGGTCGACCTGGCGATGGTCATGGTGGCGGCCGACCGGGTGCCGCAGGTGGTCGACGACTGCGGCGGCGGCCGGCGTGCCGACGCTGGTCGTCTGCTCCAGCGGGTTCGCCGAGACCGGCCCGGCCGGCGCGGCACTCCAGCAGCAGGTGGTCGAGCTGGCCCGTCGCCGCGGCGTGCGGCTGGTCGGCCCCAACTGCATCGGCACGGTCGGCGTCGGGCGCCGGTCAGGTCACCTCGTTCTGCGCCGCTGTTCTCCGGCGCGTCGACCACCCTGGTGCCCGGGTCGCTCGGCTTCGTCAGCCAGAGCGGCGCGCTGGGGTACGGCGCCGTCTGCCTGGCCTTCGAGCGTGGTCTCGGGCTGGGCTGGGTGGTCAACACCGGCAACGAGGCCGACGTGACCGCCGTCGAGGTGATGCAGGCCATCGCCGGTGAGCCGGAGTGCCGGGGACTGCTCGGCTATGTCGAGTCGCTGGCCGACGTCCAGCGTCTGCGTGAGGTGGCTGGCCAGGGGGACGCCGGTGGCGCTGCTCAAGGCCGGCCGGTCGGCCGCCGGCGCGCGCGCCGCCGCCTCGCACACCGGCGCGCTGGCCACCGGCGACCGCCGTGGTCGACGCGGCGCTGCGCCAGCTGGGCATCGTGCGGGTCGACGACGTCGAGGAGCTGCTCGACCTCGGCGAGATCATGCCGCTGGTGCACCGGCTCAGGGAGGCCGGGCGACCCGCGCCGCAGCGCGTCGCCGTGGTCACCACCTCCGGCGGCTCGGGCATCCTGGCCGCCGACGCCGTCGAGGCGCACCGCCTGGAGCTGGCCTCGCTGAGCAGCCAGACGACGGCCAGTCTCGACGCAGATCGTCCCGGCCTACGGGTCGACCGCCAACCCGGTCGACGTGACCGCCTCGGTGATGGGCGACGCCGCCCTGTTCGACCGCACCCTGGAGTCGATCGCCGACGACCCCGGCGTCGACGCTGGTGCTCGCCTGCTTCTGCGTGCTGACCGGGCAGGACGTCGACGACGTCGTCGCCGCCCTGGCCAGGGTCGCCCAGCGCAGCGGCCTGCCCGTGCTCGCGGTCCGCACCGGCGCCGACCACCTGGCTCCCGCCGCCGACGCAGCGATGCGCGCCGCCGGGATCCCCTGCTACCGACCCCGGCCCGCGCCGTCCGGGCGGTGGCCGCCCTGCGCCAGATGTCGCACGCCGCTGCGCGTCCCGAGAGGCAGACCACCGACCCGCCGGCCGTTCGTCGCCCGTCGACCCCGAGCCTCCGGCGAGCAGGAGCTGAAGGCCGCGCTCGCAGGCGGCGGGACTCCCGGTGCCCCGCGGACGGCTGGCTGCCGATGCCGACGACGCCGCATGGCCGTCCACGAGGTCGGCGGCCGCGCCGTTCTCAAGGCAGTCGTCCCGGGCCTGGTGCACAAGAGCGAGGCCGGTGGCGTGGTGCTCGGCGTGACGCCCGACCGGGCGGCGGAGGTCTGGCAGCGAGCTGGCCGCGCTCGGCGGCGGCGTCCTGGTCGAGGAGATGGTCGACGGCGGGGTCGAGGCGCTGGTCGGGCTGTCCACCAGCCCGCTCGGGACGGTGCTGACCCTCGGCGTCGGCGGCGTGCTCACCGAGGTGGTGACACAGCGTCGCGCTGCGCGTCCTGCCCGTCGACCGTCAGGACGTCGAGGAGATGGTCGACGAGACCCGCCTCGGGCAGCTCCTGGCCGGCGTGCGCGGCGCGCGCCCCGCGCGACCGCGCGGCGCTGGTGGACCTGGTCCTCGTCCTGGCGTCAGCGGCAGCGGCCGCGGCAGGTGGCCGCAGGAGGCCGAGCTGACCTCAACCCGGTCACCGTGCTCCCCGCCGGTCAGGGCGTGCGCATCCTGGACGCCGCCCTGGTCGGCACGGCGGGGGCTGGCGCTGATGGACGTCGGCACACTGGTCGCCCGGGCCGGGCGGCGGTTCGGCGACCGGCTGGCGGTCGAGGGCCCGGACGGCGACCGCACCTTCGCCGAGCTCGGCGACCGGGTCGCCCGGATCGCCCACGGGCTGCTCGCAGCTCGGGCTGCGCCCGGGCGACCGGGTGCTGGACCTGCAGACCAACTCAGCACGGCATACCTCGAGAGCGACCTGGCGATCCGGTCGGCCGGGCTGGTCCGGGCCGCCCTCAACCACCGGCTGCACCCGACGCGACTGGGAGCGGATCGCCGCCGACTGCGGTGCCCGCGGCCTGGTCTACGACGCCCGCTTCACCGACCAGGCCGAGGCGTCTGGTCGCGGCGGTCGAGCACGTGGTCGTCGTCGGCAGCCAGCCGCAGCGCACCGGTCGAGGTCGACCCTGGAGCAGCTGGTCCAGCGGGTCGGCCCGACCGCGGCCGGCGCGCCAGCCGGACGCGCTGTGCGGCCTGCACTACTCCTCCGGCACCACCGGCGCACCCAAGGGCGCCCAGCGCACGCACCGCAACTGGCTGGCGTCGGTGGTCAACATGACCCACGACGTGCTCGGCGGTCCGCCGCGGCCCGGACGACGTGCTACGTCCACGCCGGCCCGATCACGCACACCAGCGGGCCTGTTCGTGCTGCCGTTCCTGGTCGCCGGCGCGCGGCAGGTGTGCATGCCGCGCTGGGACCCCGAGGAGTTCGTCGAGGCGTCGTCGAGCGCGGCGGCACGCACACCGCCATGGTCCCGACGATGGTCGCCCGGCTGCTCGGCTGCACCGCGGCGACCGCCGGAGTCGCTGGCCGGCCTGCGCGATGCTCGGGTATGCCGGCGCGCCGATGCCGCCGGAGCAGATGCGGCAGGCGTACGAGCGGCTCACGCCGCACCTCGTGCAGTACTACGGCCTGGTCGAGGCGATCCCGCCGGTGACCGTGCTGGACGCCGCTGACCACGCCCGCGGGCTGGCCGGCGAGCCCGACCTGCTGACTCAGCGCGGGCGCGCCCGGCGCTCGGGGTCGAGCTCGCGGTGGTCGACGACGCCGGTCGCCGACCTGCCCGCGGGCGAGGTCGGCGAGGTCGTCACCCGCGGCGACCACGTGATGGCCGGGCTACTGGAACGCCGCGCGGCCGCGCCGACCTGTCCAAGGCCGTGCGTGGACGGCTGGCTGCACACCGGCGACCTCGGACGGCTCGGCGCCGACGGCCACCTGTGGCTGGTCGACCGCAAGGGCGACATGATCATCTCTGGCGGCTACAACATCTACCCGCGCGAGGTGGAGGACGTCGTCGCCGAGGTGCCCGGAGTCGCCGAGGTCGCCGTGCTCGGGCTGGCCGACCCCGACTGGGGCCAGCGCGTCGTGGCGGTCTACAGCCGGTCCCCGGTGCGGAGGTCGACGGCCGAGCAGGTGCATGGAGCACTGCCGGGCCGCGCTCGCGTCGTACAAGAAGCCGAAGGAGGTGCGTGCGCGTGCGAGGCGTTCCCGCTGAGCAGCACCGGCAAGATCGCCAAGAAGGTCCTCCGCGAGCAGCTCGAGGCCCGCGATGGCTGAGAGCGACCCGACCCGGGCGCGACCTCGCCTGCTGCGCAGCGACTACGCCCCGCCGGGAGCCGAGCGAGCCCGGCGACTACCCCTACACCCGCGGCATCTGCCGCCGAGCCGAAGCCCTGGATCATGGGCCAGTACGCCGGGTTCGGCACGCCCGCGCGAGTCCAACCAGCGGTTCCGGCGCCTGCTCGACGCCGGCCAGACCGGGTTCTCGGTGGCCCTGGACCTGCCCACGCAGATGGGCCTCGACTCCGACGACCCGCGCGCCGCCGGCGAGGTCGGCCGGGTCGGGGTCGCGATCGACTCCTCGCCGACATCGAGATCCTGATGGACGGCATCCCGCTCGAGCAGATCACCCAGGTGCGGACCACGGCCAACTCGATCGGCTACCTCTGGGCGGCGCTGTTCGTCGCGCTGGCCGAGAAGCGCGGCGTCGACCCCGACGACGTTCGGCCTGTTCATCCAGAACGACGTGCTCAAGGAGTTCATCGCCCGCGGCACCCAGATCTTCCCGCCCGAGCCGTCCCTGCGGCTCGCGGTCGACACGCATCGAGTACTGCGCCGAGCACGTCCCGCACTGGACCCCGCTGGCGATGAGCGGCTACCACATCCGGGAGTCGGGGGCCTCGGCCGCGCAGGAGATCGCCTTCACCTTCGCCAACGCCCGCGCCTACCTCGACGAGGTGCGTCGCGCCGCGGTGTCTCCGTCGACCAGGTGGCCCCGACGCTGTTCACCTTCCTGGCGATCACGATGGACTTCCTGCCCGAGGTCGCCAAGTTCCGCGCGGCCCGGCGGGTCTGGGCCAGGCTCATGCAGCGAGACGTACGGCGCGACGGACCCGCGGTCGGCAGCAGCTGCGGATCTTCGCCTTCACCGCCGGGTCGACGCTGACCGCCCAGCAGCCGCTCAACAACGTGGTCCGGGCCACGCCTGGAGGCGACCGCCGCCGCGCTGGCCGGCGTGCAGACCATGCACGTGTCGGCCTACGACGAGGCGCTCGGCGTGCCGACCGAGGCCGCCGCGACCCTCGCGCTGCGCACCCAGCAGATCGTCGGCCTTGAGTCCGGGCTGACCGAGACCGTCGACCCCTTCGGCGGGTCGTACGCCGTGGAGGCACTCACCGACCAGGTGGAGCGGGAGATCGAGGAGATCGCCCAGCAGGTCGAGCCGACCGGGGCGGTGCGCTGGCCTGCATCGAGTACGGCTGGTTCGCCCGCGAGCTCGCCGACGCCGCCTACCGCCCACGCCCGAGCGGTCGAGTCCGGCGACCGGGTCGTGATCGGGGTGAACCGCTTCCCCTCGCCGAGCGAGCCGCTCGAGGTCTTCCAGATCGACCCCGGCGTCGAGGAGGGCCAGGTCGCGGCGGTCCGTCGGGTCCGCGCCCAGCGCGACCAGTCCGCCGTCGACGCACGCGCTGCAGGCGGTCAGCGGCAGCCGCGGCAGCCGGCGACAACGTGCTGCCGGCGACGATCCGTGCGGTCTCGGCCTACGCCACGGTCGGCGAGGTCGTCGGCGTGCTGCGCGAGGTGCACGGCTCGTGGCGGCCCACAGCCGACTTCTGAGCAGGCGAGCCCGGCGCAACGTTGACCGTGCCTCAGGATGACAGACCTCTTGCAGGCGACTCCTGGACGATCGTGGGCGAGCCGTCACCGCGGAGCCAGACGATGCGCGGGTCGGCGCCGAACCAGGACTCCTGCCGGCGCACCAGCCGGCGGGTGGCCGTCACGGTGGCCTCCCGGGCCTGGTCCTCGGACAGCTCCCCGTCGAGCATCGCCAGCACCTGCTGGTAGCCGATCGCGCGGGAGGCGGTGCGTCCCTCCCGCAGGCCGCGACGCTCCAGGGCTCGCACCTCCTCCACCAGCCCTGCGGCCCACATCCGGTCGACCCGCTGCGCGATCCGCTCGTCGAGCACCGACCGCGCCACCCGCAGCCCGAGCATCAGCGTGGGCTCGACCAGCTCTCGGGTCGGCAGGCTGGCACTGAATGGCCGGCCGGTCAGCTCGATCACCTCCAGCGCACGCACGATGCGGCGCCCGTTGGCCGGCTCGATCCGCTGGGCCGCGACGGGGTCACGCTCCACCAGCACCGCATACAGGGCGGGCACTCCGCGCTCGGCCAGCTCGGCCTCCCACCGCGCGCGGACTCCAGGGTCGGTGGGCGGGATGTCGATCCGGTCGAGCAGCGCCCGCACATACAGGCCGCTGCCGCCGACCACGATCGGTGTCCTGCCCCGCGCGCGGATCGCAGCCAGGTCCGCCCGGGCGGCCTGCTGGTAGGCGGCGACGCTGGCGTCGTCGGTGACCTCCAGCACGTCGATCTGGTGGTGGGCGATGCCTCGCCGCTCGTGGAGGGGCAGCGTGGCCGTGCCGATGTCCATCCCCCGGTAGAGCTGGGACGCGTCGGCGTTGACGATCTCGCCGTCCAGCCGTTCGGCCAGCTCCAGCCCCAGGGCCGACTTCCCGGTGGCCGTCGCCCCGACCACCGCCACGACCGGCCGCGACCTGAGCAGCACTGGCGGGACCTGCGTCACTGCGGCAGTGTGGCAGGTATGAGCCTGCCGATCTTCCCGCAACGCCAGCCACGCCGGCCCGACGAGGCCGACGACCCGGGCCTGCCCGACCTGGGGCAGGAGCCGACCCAGCCCGAACCGACCGACGACACCGGTGTCGCCAGCGGAGGCGACTTCGGCGACGTCGAGGGCTCTGTCGACCCGGGGGTGGACGTCGGCGCGGTCACCGCCGACCCCGCGCCCGACGCCGACGGGTCAGCCGTCAACGAGCCGGTCTGAGCCCGGCCCCGCGCCATACTGGCCCCATGGCGCGGGAGACGATCGAGCTGCACATCGTCGCGGACTCCACCGGCGACACTGCAGCGCGGGTGGCGCGCGCGGCCGCCGCCCAGTACGCCGGCTATGACGTGCGGATCGTGCGGCACCCGCGGATCTCCTCGGTCCAGGGGCTGAACCACGTGCTGGACCGGCTCGACCCATCGCGCACGCTCGTGGCGGTCTACTCCACCGTGGTCGACGAGGACCTGCGCCGGGTCGTGAGCCAGTCCTGCGAGGAGCGCGGACTGCCCCACGCCGACCTGCTGGACTCGGCCGTGAGCGCCCTGCGCCAGGCGACGGGCGCGGACCCCGAGCGCGTGGTGCGGCCGGTGGGCGTCGGCGAGGACTACTTCAAGCGGATCCATGCGATGGAGTTCGCGATCGCCAACGACGACGGGCGGCTGACCAACTCGATCCGGCAGGCGGACATCGTCCTGATCGGGGTCTCCCGCTCGGGCAAGACCCCGCTGTCGATGTACCTGGGCTACCTCGGCTACAAGACCAGCAACATCCCGCTCGTGCCGGGCATCGAGCCGCCCGAGGAGCTGTTCGACGTCGAGCGCTGGAAGGTGGTCGGGCTGACGATCGACCCGCAGCGGCTGCAGTCCATCCGGCAGAAGCGGGTGCGTGCGCTGGGCAGCCGTCGGCACGGCGACGGCTATACCGAGCTGGTCCGGATCTATGAGGAGCTGGACGAGGTCGGGGACATCCAGCGCCGTCTCGGCTGCCCTGTCATCGACACCACGGCGCTGGCCCTGGAGGAGGCCGCCGGCCGGGTCATCGAGATGGTCGACCGGCGCCGCACGGCCGCGCTGGGCTGACCGATAGTGTCGGGACAACCCCTCCCACACCGCCGTGAACCGAGGAGTCCGATGACTGACACCATGCCGACGGAGCCGACAGGCGCCGAGCACTCCCGCTACCTCTACGACCTGTCCGAGGGCGACGCCTCGATGCGCACCCTGCTCGGCGGCAAGGGGGCCAACATCGCCGAGATGATGCGGCTGGGGGTGCCGGTCCCCGACGGCTTCACGGTCACCACCAGCGCCTGCGTCGACGCGATGAACGCCGGCGGCCAGTGGCCTGACTCGCTCTGGGAGGAGACGCTCGCCGCGCTGACCCGCCTGGAGGAGCGCACCGGCCGCACGCTCGGCGGCACCGAGCGACCCCTGCTGGTCTCGGTCCGCTCCGGTGCCGTGCACTCGATGCCGGGGATGATGGACACGATCCTCAACCTGGGCATCAGCGACACCTCCGTGGCGGCGCTCGGCGCCGAGGCCGACAACCCCCGCTTCGCCTGGGACTCCTACCGGCGGTTCATCCAGATGTATGGCGAGGTGGTCGAGGGCGTCCCGGCACACACCTACGAGGACGCCCTGACCGCGATGAAGCGGGTCAAGGGCGTCGAGCAGGACACCGACCTGAGCATCGAGGACCTGCAGGAGCTCGTCGAGCAGTTCAAGGAGGTCTCCCGGGAGCACCTGGGGACCGAGTTCCCGACCGACCCACGGGAGCAGCTCAAGCACAGCATCGACGCGGTCTTCGCCTCCTGGCAGAACCCCCGCGCCGGCATCTACCGCAGGGCCAACCACATCCCGGACGACCTGGGCACCGCGGTCAACATCATGCAGATGGTCTTCGGCAACCGGGGCGACACCTCGGCCACCGGCGTGTGCTTCACCCGCAACCCCTCGACCGGGGCCAAGGAGCTGTATGGCGAGTTCCTGGTCAACGCCCAGGGCGAGGACGTCGTCGCCGGCATCCGCACGCCACGGCCGTTGGCCGAGATGGAGCAGATCCTGCCGGAGGCGTTCGGCGAGCTGACGGCCACGATGGACCGGCTCGAGGCGCACTACGGCGACATGCAGGACATCGAGTTCACCGTCGAGGAGGGCACGCTCTTCCTGCTGCAGACCCGCAACGGCAAGCGCACCGCTCCGGCTGCGTTCAAGGTGGTCCGCGACCTGGTCGACGAGGGGGTGCTGACCCGCGAGCAGGCGCTGCGCCGGATCGAGCCCGGGCAGCTCGACCAGCTGCTGCACCCGGCCATCGACCCCGGCCACGGCCAGACCCCGGTCACCAAGGGGCTGAACGCCTCCCCCGGCGCGGCGGTGGGCGAGATCGTCTTCGACTCCGACACCGCAGCCACCCGGGGCAAGGCCGGTGACCAGGTGATCCTGGTGCGCTGGGAGACCACGCCCGACGACATCGCCGGGACCATCGCGGCTCAGGGCGTGCTGACCGCCCACGGCGGCATGACCTCCCATGCTGCCGTCGTCGCGCGGGGCATGGGCAAACCGTGCGTCGCGGGTGCGTCCGCCGTAAAGATCGACACCGCCGGCCGCAAGATGACGATCGGCGACACCGTGCTCCGTGAGGGCGAGACGATCACCCTGGACGGGTCCACCGGCGAGGTCTATCTCGGCGCCCTCGACCTGGTGCCGCCGCAGGTCAACGAGGACTTCTCGGCCGTGGTGGGCTGGGCCGACGAGATCCGGCGGCTGGGGGTGCGCGCCAACGCCGACACCGGGCAGGACGCCGCCAAGGCTCGCGAGTTCGGCGCCGAGGGGATCGGCCTGTGCCGCACCGAGCACATGTTCATGGCGGAGGACCGGCTGCCCGCAGTCCGCCGGATGATCCTGGCCCAGGACGAGGACGAGCGCGCTGCGGCGCTCGAGGACATCCTGCCGATGCAGCAGCAGGACTTCGAGGCGATCTTCGAGGCGATGTCGGGCCTGCCGGTGACGATCCGGCTGCTCGACCCCCCACTGCACGAGTTCCTGCCCGACCTGGTCGAGCAGGCCCTGACGGTGCAGCGGCTGGAGCTCACGAACGGCTCGGCCGACCGAGCTGCGCGAGGCCCGCACCATGCTGTCGCAGGTCAAGCGGCTGACGGAGATGAACCCGATGCTGGGCACCCGTGGGGTCCGCCTGGCCCTGCTCTACCCGGAGATCCCGGTGATGCAGGTGCGCGCCATCGCCCGGGCCGCGTTCGCGGTCACCGAGCGCGGCGGCACGCCGATCGTGGAGATCATGGTGCCGCTGGTCGCCTACGACGAGGAGCTCAAGCGGATGCGCGAGCTGATCGACGAGACCCTGACCGAGGAGTTCGAGGCCGGCGGCCACCGGTTCGACTACACGATCGGCACGATGATCGAGCTCCCGCGCGCGGCGGTCGTCGCCGACCAGATCGCGGCCCACGCCGACTTCTTCTCCTTCGGCACCAACGACCTGACCCAGACCGGTATCGGCATCTCCCGGGACGATGCCGAGGGCTCGTTCCTGGCGCCCTACGTCGACTCCGACATCGTGCCGTCCAACCCGTTCGCCTCGATCGACGTGGACGGTGTCGGCGGGCTGGTCCGGCTCGGGGTCGAGGGTGGCCGGCGGGTCAAGCCACACCTGAAGGTCGGTGTCTGCGGCGAGCACGGCGGCGACCCAGCCTCGATCACCTTCTTCCACGGCCTGGGGATCGACTACGTCTCCTGCTCGCCCTACCGCGTGCCGATCGCCCGGTTCGCGGCGGCCAGGGCGGTCCTCGACGCGCAGCAGCAGTGAGCCCAGAGGGTCCAGAGGGCACACGAGATCACCTCCCGCCGTCCGGCGGCCTGCCGCTGACCGACCTCGACCGGCTCGGCGGCTTCTTCGGCCTGTCGGCGACCACCGACGGCTTGGTGCCGCTGTCGGAGGCGCTGCTCCCTGATCCACTGCAGGGGCGGTTCGGGCAGCTCCGGGAGGCGCTGGCCGCCTCAGGACGGGTGCCGGTCCACGAGGTCGACGCGCGGATGGCGGTCAGCGCGGTGCAGGTCGGCCTGGTGTCCCGCCTCTGGTCGGTGGCGCTGGCCTCGACCCTGCTCGCCGGCTGGGTGCCCGACCTGTCGCTGCCCCGGCTGTGGGTCTCCCCGGACCCTCGTGGCCCGGTGCCGATGGCCATCGGCGACGCTCGGGCCGGGCGCGAGGTCGACCCGGAGCAGGCGGCCGGCGCGCTCGTCGACCTGGTCCTGCTGCCGGGCGTCCAGGCGATCTCTCGGCGCTGTGCCGAGGTGGGTCACACCTCGTCGCAGGTGCTGGACAGCAACTCCGCCTCGGCGCTGGTCAGTGCAGCCCGACAGCTCGTCCGCCGGGAGCCCCGCCTGTCGGCCGGCGCCGACGACCTGCTGCGACGGCTGTGGGAGCACCCGCTCCTGGCGGCCGGCGGAGGCTGGGTCGACGGCGAGTTCACGCGGCACGGCTGCTGCCTCTACTACCGGCTGCCGGGCCACGGGCTGTGCCCCGACTGCGTCCTGGTCCGCCCCGCCACGACCCACTGACCGGCGGGTGGGTCACCCACCCCGGGGGTTTATCGGGTGACCCGATAAACCCCGGCTTAACCCCGGTTTGCTTCCCGGGTGAAGCCGGGGTTTCCGGGGTGAAGCCGGTGAGTCAGCCGAGTCTGGAGCGTCGCGCGTATGTCGCGCGTATGGCGGGTGGGCGGCGTATGGCGGGTACGCGGCGTATGGCGGGCCGGCGGGTATGACGCGTCCGGCGGGTCTGGCGCGCAAGCCACGGAGACGGTGCCGACAGGGCCTGGCCCTACTGGTCGAAAAGTGACCCCTGAGGTGGCGCGTGCGCCGGGTCGACCCCCTGGAACAGGCTGCTCACCGACTCCCCGGCATGGATCCGGGCGATCGCGGTGGCGAACAGGCCAGCGACCGAGCGGACCTGCAGCTCTGGCCAGGCCGCCGGACGCGGCACCGTGTCGGTCGTCACGACCTGGCTGATCATCGGGTGAGCCGAGAGCCGGGACACGGCCGGCCCGGAGAAGAGCCCGTGGGTGCACGCCACGGCCGCCTCGGTGACCCCTGCAGCGGACAGCCGGTCGAGCAGCTCGACGATCGAGCCACCGGTGGCGATCTCGTCGTCGAGGACGATCGGCCCGCTTGCCCTCCACATCCCCCACGATCGCCTCGATCACCACCTGGTCGTCGGCCAGCCGCTGCTTGCTGCCCGCGGCGACCGGCAGCCCGAGCAGGCGGGCGAGCAAGGTGGCGGTCTTGGCGTTGCCCAGATCGGGACTCACGACGACCGTGTCGGTCAGGTCGGTGCCGCGGAAATGGTCCGCCAGCACGCCGATCGCGGTGAGGTGGTCGACGGGGACCGAGAAGAAGCCGTGCACCTGGGGTGCGTGCAGCGACATGGTGAGCACGCGGTTCACGCCGGCAGTCGTGAGCAGGTCGGCCACGAGGCGTCCACCCAGGGAGATGCGTGAGGCGTCCTTCTTGTCCGAGCGCGCGTAGGCGTAGTGCGGGATCACGGCCGTGATCTGCGCCGCCGAGGCCCCTTTGGCCGCGTCCACCATGAGCAGCAGCTCCATCAGGTGGTCCTGGGTCGGCGCCACGAGCGGCTGGACGATGTAGACGTCACGCTGGCGGCAGTTCGCCAGCAGCTGGCTCTGCAGGCAGTCGTTGCTGAACCGCGTGGTCTTGGAGGGCGCCAACGGCACGCCGAGCCGATCGCAGATGTCCTGGGCCAGCGACCGGTGAGCGCTGCCGGAGAAGACGACGATCTCGCGCAAGGCGTCCCCTTCAGGCAAGGTGGGCGGGTTGAGCGGGCGCGCTGCGGGTCGATGCTGACGGAGCCAGGACCCGGCCTCAGAGTAGCCGACCCGTCGCGCGTCAGGCCCGGGCAGGGAGACTGGTCGCATGCCCGCGCTGCACCGCCTCACCCCGCAGGCGAGCCTCAACCCGGTGCGGCTGCGGGACGCGTCGGGGCGCTGGCCGTGGGACGGTGCTCTGGCCGGCCGGACCCTCGGCTGGCCCGAGCTCGCCGATCGGGTGGCCGCTGCCGGCCTGGCGCAGACCGACCAGCCCCTGAAGGAGCTGGACCGGTCACTGGCCGCAGGGGACGAGCGCGCGCTCGAGGTCGTCGAGCCCTGGCTCGCTGCGCTGACCACGCTGCTGCGGACCGTGCTGCAGCCCGGGCCGCAGGACCTGGCCGCGCGCCCAGAGTGGGCCGACGGGTGGTGGGAGCACTGGGCCGGCATCCGCCGGGTGGTGCTCGGCGGTGGCACCGTCGCCGGCCGGCTGGGCGCCTTGGCCCAGGCTCGGTGCTCGGCCGAGCTGGCCGGACGCGCGACCGTGGAGCTGGCGGCGGACCCTGCGGCGTTGCCGCTGGTCGGCCTGGCGGGCGGCACCGCACCCGCCGGGCCGCTGCTGCTGCTCGACTGGGGTCACAGCGGCTGCAAGGTCGCCGTGCGACACACGACGAGCAGCGCGTGGGCGTCCCAGACCGCGCCCTGGCCGGGCTGGCGAGCCTGGGACATCGGCACCTGGCCCGGTCCGGCGGCAGTGGTCGAGACGACCGTCGAGGCCGCTGCGCGGGCGCTGGGCCCGCCGGCGTCAGGTGAAGCGGTGGACGCCAGGGTCGCGGTGGCGAACTACGTCCTGGACGGAGTGCTCGCCGAGGACCTGACGTTCGGCCGGGTCCGCGAGCTCGGTCCCGACACCGCCGCGGTCCTGGAGCGAGCGCTGTCGGCGCGGCTCGACCGACCCGTCCAGGTCACCGACGTCGTGCACGACGGCACCGCGGCTGCCCGCGCCTACGCCGGCTCGCCGCACACGGCGGTCCTCGTGATGGGCAGCGCGATCGGCGTGGGCTTCCCTCCCACGACAGGTCAGCGGGGAACGACGGTGCCCCGGCGCGCCTCCACGTCATAGCTGTAGACCTCTCGGCCGGAGACCCACACCCGCATCGCCCGCGACTGCAGGTCGAGCGGGTCACCGGACCACAGCACGACGTCGGCATCCTTGCCCACCGTCAGCGAGCCGACCCGGTCCGCGACGCCCATCACCGTGGCCGGGTTGATGGTGACCGCCCGCAGCGCAGCGTCGCGGTCCATCCCCTCCTTGACCGCGATCGCCACCTGGGTGATCAGGTGGTCGATCGGGACGACGGGGTGGTCGGTGATGATCGAGACGGCGACGCCGGCCCGGTCCAGGATGCCGGGGGCGGCGGCCGACCGCTCGCGCACCTCGACCTTGGAGCGGCTGACGATCATCGGCCCATAGAGCACCGGGATCCCCTTGGCCGCGATGAGGTCGGCGATCAGATAGCTCTCCGTGCCGTGGTCCAGCACCAGCTCATAGCCGAACTCCTCGGAGATCCGGATCGCTGTGGCGATGTCGTCGGCCCGGTGACAGTGCTGGCGCCACGGGATCTCCCGGTTGAGCACCTTGGCCAGTGCGTCGTTGACCAGGTGCGCCTCGACCGTGGCGCGGTCCTCGTGGAGCACGCCGTCGCCGTCAGTGTCACTGTCTTTGCGCTCCGCCGCCTGCTTGGCCAGGTGGTTGCGGGCCTCGGTGAACGCCTTGCGCAGCGTCAACGCCACTCCGAGCCGGGTCGAGGGCGTCTTCTTCTGGTCGCCGTAGACCCGCTTGGGGTTCTCCCCCAGCGCCGCCTTCACCCCTGAGGGGTTGCGCAGCACCATGTCGTCGACCACACCGCCGAAGGTCTTCAGGGCCACGGTCTGACCGCCGATCGGGTTGCCCGAGCCGGGGTTGACGTTGACCGAGGTGATGCCGCCGGCCAACGCGTCGTCGAAGCCCCGCTCGCGCGGGTTGATCGCGTCGATCGCCCGTGCCCCCGCCATCACCGGGTCGGTCATCTCGTTGGTGTCCTGGCCGGCCCAGCCCTCGCCCTCCTCCCAGACACCGAGGTGCACGTGGGCGTCGATCAGCCCGGGCAGCAGCCAGCTGCCGCCTGCGTCGACCACGTCGGCGCCGTCGGGCACCTCGACGTCCGCGCCGAGTGCGGTGATCGTCTCGCCGTCGATGAGCACGGTGCCCTCGAACGGCTCACCGTCGATCGGCACGACGTGGGCGTGGGTGATGGCCAGGGTCATCGAGTCCTCCTGTGGGTGCTGGGCGCGGCCCGGCTCGGGGAGCGAGCGGCCGCGCAAGGTCTCTGCCCACCCTATGTATGCCGTGGCCCCCGCGCGGGATGTGAGCGATGCCTCAGTACCGAACCGGCGCAACCCCTTGTGCAGCACGGACATGTCCTGTGAGGATGGGGAACACTGTGCCCAGCCGATGCGTTGGCAGGCATGAATCGAGCGGGGCTCAGCGTGGTGCCCCGCGACACGACGAGCCTGATCCTTCCCCAGGGTCCGACCGTCATGTCAACGCTACACCAGCACATGGACCGTCCAAAAACGGCTGGTCCAGACCACCACAACCGGCGCGAAGCGATCGATGTCGCGCCACCAGAGGAGCACCTAGATGGACTGGCGCAGCCGCGCTGCCTGCTTGGACGAAGACCCGGAGCTGTTCTTTCCGATCGGCAACACCGGGCCGGCCCTGCAGCAGATCGAGGAGGCCAAGGCCGTCTGCCGACGCTGCCCTGTCATGGACACCTGCCTGAAGTGGGCACTGGAGACCGGACAGGACGCAGGCGTATGGGGTGGTCTCTCCGAGGACGAGCGACGCGCCCTCAAGCGGCGCAAGGCACGAGCCCGCCGGGCGGGCTGAGACCGACCGCTAGACCCCCACAGACGGCAGGGCCCGCAGCCGCACGAGGAACCGCACCACGGTCCCGTGCGGCTGCGCGTGTTCCCAGGAGATCTGGCCCCGCAGGTCGCTAGCAGCGCCTCGACGATCTGCATCCCCAGGCCGGTGCGCGGTGGGCCACCGGTCGGCAGCCCCTTCCCGTCGTCGCTGACCGTGACCTCGAGCTGTTCCTCCCCGGCCTCGGACTGCCCGCGCGCGACCGCGACGTGCACGGTCCCGACCGGCAGCGCCGCCTCGGGGTCGGGGTCGATGTCGAACCCGTGCTCGACCGCGTTGTGCACCAGCTCGGCCAGGATCATCGCCAGCGGGGTCGCGTCCTCGGCCATCATCCGCCCGTAGGTGCCGCTCAGCCCGGCCTGCAGCCGGGCACCGCGTGAGGCCACCTCGACCGTCGAGCGGACCACCCGGGCCGCCACCTCGTCGAAGACGACCGTCTCGTCGAAGCCGTGGCTGAGCGTGTCGTGCACCAGTGCCACCGTGGACAACCGGCGGCCGGCCTCCTGCAGGGCCGCGCGGGCCATCGGGTCGTCCATCCGCCGCGACTGCAACCGCAGCAGGGCCGAGACCGTCTGCAGGTTGTTCTTGACCCGGTGATGGATCTCCCGGATCGTCGCGTCCTTGCTCATCAGCTCGCGCTCTCGCCGCCTCAGCTCACTGACGTCGCGCATCAGCAGCAGCGCGCC
The DNA here is from genome assembly GCA_963781115.1 of uncultured Actinomycetota bacterium. Classification (GTDB taxonomy): domain Bacteria; phylum Actinomycetota; class Actinomycetes; order Actinomycetales; family Dermatophilaceae; genus Ornithinicoccus. The sequence continues at coordinate 536,286 of CAWADV010000002.1, read as the reverse complement.
GTGCCGGGCGCCGTCGCGCAGCAGCGGCACCGAACGCAGGGTGAGGTTGATCCCCCTGGTCTCGATCTCGGTGCCCCACGGGGCCCGGCCGGTGAGCACGACCGGCATCGTCTCGTCCAGCGCCGTCCCTCCCGGCAGCCGGGCGGTGACGATCTCGGCCAGGTCGGCCCCGGCCACCTGCTCGGTGTGACCCAGCCGGCGCAGGGCGGAGACCGCGTTGGGGCTCGCGTACTCGATCCGCCCCTCCGCGTTGAGCCGGACCACTCCGTCGCCCACTCGGGGCGTCCCCCGCCCGACGCCGGCGGGCGTGCCCTCGGTGGGGAAGGTGCCCTGCGCGATCATCGTGAACAGGGCCTGGGCGGTCTGCAGGTAGTTGACCTCCAGCCCGCCCTGCTGGCGCATGCTGTGCAGGTCGGTATGGCGGACCAGCACCGCCACCGGGCGCCCACCGCGGACGACCGGCACGTACTGCTCGCGGATGTATCCCCAGTCGGGGGGAGTGACGATCTGCGCCTGGTGGTGGACCGTCTCCAGCATCGCCCGGCGCCCGTCGTCCGGGGCCTGCCCCACGACGTCGTCGTTGTAGAAGTTCGGCCCGGTCGTCGGGCGGGCGTGGGCGGCGAGCACCCAGGACTCGGTCTGGCCCGAGCGGGTGGGAACCCAGAGGGTCAGGTCGGCGAAGGACAGGTCGGCCACCATCTGCCAGTCGCCGACCAGGCGGTGCAACCAGTCGGCGTCCTCGCGCGGCACCGTGGCCGACCCGCTGAGGACGTCACGCAGGGTCGGCACCCGCGCACAGTACCCCGGTCAGCCCGAGGCACCCTGCCGGACCAGCCCACGCAGCGCGCGCAGCGCCACGGACAACGGCGCCAGGTCGGGGTGCTCCTGCCGGTCGACCGTGGCGAGCACCGGCGACACCCGGGCCAGAGGCACCTCGTTGGTGGCACTCCACCGGGCGACCCGGGCCTGCGGGTCCTCACCCGGCTCACCGCCCTGCAGCAGCGACCCGGTCAGCGAGCGCAGCACGCCATACAGGTCGTCGCGCATCGCGCCGCGCGCCAGGGAGTCCCACCGGCTCTCGCGGGCCAGCCCGGAGACGTGGCTGAGCAGCGCGTCGATCCGGAACCGTTCGGAGACGACGAAGTAGAGCGCGGCGACCTCCTCGACGGTCCGCTCGGGCGCCTCCTCGGCGAGCTCGACGATGTCGAGCAGGCTGTAGGTGTCCAGCAAGGCGGCGTAGCGCACCGCCAGGTCGTGCGGCACTCCCCGCGTGCTGATCTCCTTGGCCTGTCGGTGGAGCCTGCGGCGCTCGGTGCCCTGCAGCAGGTCGGGCAGCCGGGGGGTGAGCAGCCGCATCGGCTCGGCGAACCTCCCGATCTCCTCGGCCAGGTCCCCGGTCAGCGTCTGGTTGTTGAGGAACCACCGCACCGCGCGGTCCATCAGCCGGCGGAACTCCAGGTAGAGCTCGCTCTGGGTGTGCGTGTCGACCTGGTTGTCCAGCGCCTCGACCGCGGCGACGTACTCCCCCAGCCCGAACAGCTCGCGGCAGGCGACGAACGCCCGCGCGACCTGGCTGGCGGTGGCGGCCGTCTCCTCGGCGGCGCGGTAGACGAAGGTCACTCCCCCGCGGTTGACCATCGCGTTGGCCAGGTCGTTGACGACGATCTCCCGGCGCAGCGGGTGGTCGTGCAGCCGCTCACCCTGCTGCTCGCGCAGCGGCGCCGGGAAGTAGGCGAGCAGGGTGTCCTGCAGGTAGGGGTCGTCGGGCAGCGAGGACTCGAGCAGCTGGGCCTTGAGCCAGAGCTTGCTGTAGGCGATGAGCACCGAGAACTCCGGTGAGGTCAGGCCGCTGCCGGCCTTGTCCCGCTGGCGCACCTCGTGGATGTCGGGCAGCGCCTCCAGCGCGCGGTCCAGGCCGGCTTCGGCGCTGAGCTGGGTCATCAGCCGCTCGTGGACGCGCAGCATCGCCGAGCTCTGCAGGCGGCCGTTGCCGAGCAGCACGTTCTGCTCGTAGTTGTGGCGCAGCACCCGCTCGGCGACCTCGTCGGTCATCGAGGCCAGGAGCGCGTCGCGATCGGCGAGGGACAGGCTGCCTTCCTCGACCGAGGAGCTCAGCGCGATCTTGATGTTGACCTCGTGGTCGGAGGTGTCCACCCCGGCGGAGTTGTCGATGGCGTCGGTGTTGATCCGCACGCCGGCGGTCGCGGCCTCGATCCGGCCGCGCTGGGACAGGCCCAGGTTGCCGCCCTCGCCGACGACCTTGACCCGCAGCTGCGACCCGTCGACCCGGATGGCGTCGTTGGCCCGGTCGCCGATCTGCGCGTGGCTCTCGGTCGAGGCCTTGACATAGGTGCCGATCCCGCCGTTCCAGAGCAGGTCCGCCGGGGCCCGGAGGATCGCGCTGAGCAGCTCGGGGGGTGTCAGCGACTCGACCCCGTCGTCCAGGCCGAGCGCCTGCCGCACCTGCGGGCTCACCGGCACGGACTTGGCGCTGCGGGGGTAGACGCCGCCGCCCTCGCTGATGAGCGCGGTGTCGTAGTCGGCCCAGCTCGAGCGCGGCACCGCGAACAGCCGCTGCCGTTCGGCGAAGGAGGCGGCCGCGTCGGGGGCGGGGTCGAGGAAGACGTGGCGGTGGTCGAACGCGGCCACGAGGCGGATGTGCTCGGAGAGCAGCATCCCGTTGCCGAACACATCGCCACTCATGTCGCCGATCCCCACCACGGTGAAGTCCTGCGACTGGGTGTCCACGTCCATCTCGCGGAAGTGCCGCTTGACCGACTCCCAGGCCCCGCGCGCGGTGATCCCCATCCCCTTGTGGTCATAGCCGGCCGAACCGCCGGAGGCGAAGGCGTCGTCCAGCCAGAAGCCGTACTCGCGGCTGACGCCGTTGGCGATGTCGCTGAACGTCGCCGTCCCCTTGTCGGCGGCGACGACCAGGTAGGGGTCGTCCTGGTCGTAGCGGACGACCCGGTCCGGTGGCACGACCTGACCGCCGACCCGGTTGTCGGTGATGTCGAGCAGTCCCTTGATGAAGATCTTGTAGGCGCCGACCCCCTCGCTGAGCCAGGCCTCGCGGTCGACCGCGGGGTCGGGCAGCTGCTTGGCCACGAAACCGCCCTTGGAGCCGGTCGGGACGATCACCGCGTTCTTGACGACCTGGGCCTTGACCAGGCCCAGGATCTCGGTGCGGAAGTCCTCGCGGCGGTCGCTCCAGCGCAGCCCGCCGCGGGCGACCGGGCCGAACCGCAGGTGCACTCCCTCGATCCGCGGGGCATAGACCCAGATCTCGTAGGCGGGGCGCGGCTCGGGCAGTCCCTCGATCGCCCGGGAGTTGAGCTTGAGCGAGACGTGCGGCTTGGGCTGCCCGTTGTCCTGACGCTGGTAGAAGTTGGTGCGCAGGGTGGCCGCGAGCACGCTGAGCAGGGACCGGATGATCCGGTCCTGGTCCAGGCTGGCCACGTCGTCCAGCTTGGCCAGCACCCGAGCCCGCAGCGCCTGCGTGTCAGCGGCCCGCTCCCCCTGGTGGTCGGGGTCGAAGCTGGCCGCAAACAGCTGCACGACCAGCCGGGCGATGCCGGGGTTGGCGACCAGTGCCTCCTCGAGGTAGTCCAGGGAGAACGTGCCGACCTGGCGCAGGTAGCGGACCAGGGTGCGCAGGATGACGACGTCGCGCCAGGACAGGTCGGCGGTCAGCCCCAGCGCGTTGAGCGAGTCGCTCTCCCCTTGGCGGCTCCACGCGACGGCGAAGGCCTCCTCGAACTCGCGGGCCACCTCCTCCTCGGTCCGCAGGTCGTCGGTGACCCACAGGTCGGCGGCGGCGCGCAGCCCGAAGTCGTAGATGGCCCGGACGCTGCCGTCCTCCACCTCGACGGTGTAGGGACGCTCGTCGGTCACCTCCACGCCCAGGTGGGTGAACACCGGCAGCACGTCGGTGAGCGTCATCTCCTGGTCGCGGTAGAGCTTGAGCCGGCGCTCACCGGGCTCGGCGCCAGGGTCACGGTAGAGCTTGAGCGGCATCGGTCCGCCCGGGTCCTCGTCCAGGCGGCGCAGCCGGCTGAGGTCGGCCAGGGCGGTCTGCGCGTCGAACTCGTCCTTGTAGGCCTCGGAGAAGGCACCGCCGTAGCGGGTGAGCAGCGCGGCGGCCAGTTCCTCGTCCTCGATGTTGGTCTCGACCGCCTCGGCCAGCCGCTCGTTCCACGACCGGGTGGCCTCGATGATCTCGGCCTCGAGGCGGCTCTCGTCGACCTCGGGGATGCTCTGGCCGTGCGGCATCCGCACCCAGTAGTGCACCTGCGCCAGGGCGCTGTCGCCCACGCGGGTGGTGAAGTCGATCGACTCGGCTCCGTAGGCCCGGCGCAGGAGGGCCTCGATCCGCAGCCGCACCGCCGTGTTGAACCGGTCGCGGGGCATGTAGACCATCGCGGTGACGAACCGCCCGAACTCATCGGTCCGCAGGAACAGCCGAGACCGCCGCCGCTCCTGCAGGTGCAGCACCTCGGTGGCCACGTCATACAGGCGGTCCACCGGCGTGTGGAAGAGCTCGTCGCGCGGGAAGTTCTCCAGCACCCCGAGCAGGTCCTTGCCGGAGTGGCTGTCACCGGCGAACCCGCTGAGCTCCAGGATCTGCCGCACCTTGTCGCCGATCACCGGAAGGCGGCTGACAGAGTCGGCATACGCACTGGCGGTGAACAGGCCCAGGAAGCGTTGCTCGGACTTGACCAGGCCGTGCTCGTCGAAGGCACGGACGCCGACGTAGTCCAGATAGACGGGCCGGTGCACCGAGCTGCGGCTGTTGGCCTTGGTGATCGTCAGCAGCCGTGGCTCGTGCGCGGTCGCCTGGGCCTCGGGCCGCAGCCTGCTCAGCGTCGGCGCCCGCCCGTCGTCGCGCAGGATGCCCAGGCCGCTGCCCGGGACCGACTGGAGCGCCTCCTCGCCCTCGTGCTCGACGAGCTCGTACTCCTTGTAGCCCAGGAAGGTGAAGTGGTTGTTCTCCAGCCAGCGGAGGAACTCGATGGTGGGCGCCACCGTGGCGGGGTCGACCGTGTCCGGCACCCCGCGTTCGAGCTCGGCGATGATCTCCCGGCAGCGGGTTCGCATGGCCGACCAGTCCGCGCAGGCCCGGCGCACATCGGTCAGCACCCGCAGCAGCCGGTCACGGAGCCGGTCCAGCTGGGACTCCCGGCCGAGCCGCTCGACCTCGAGATAGATCCAGGACTCGGTGCGGGCGGGCTCGTCGGCGCCGCCCTCCGCCGCCCTCTTCGGCGCCCTCTTCGCCACCCACGTCACTGGCCTGGTCGACGTCCAGCACGGTCAGCGTCGGCCCGTGACCGCGGACCACCATCTGCGGGTGGAGCAGCAGGTGCACCCGCAGGTCCGCCGCGGACAGGACACCCAGGACCGAGTCGACCAGGAACGGCATGTCCTCGATCACCACGACCACTGCCGTGTGCCGGCTGGGCCATCCGTGGTCGGCCCGCCGCGGGTTGAAGACCCGGACCGCGGCCTCCCCCTGCCTCCGCCCGGCCGCCAGCGACCGGACGGCCTCGACGACGGACTCGCGGACCCCCTCGTCCCGCTCCATCAGCTCGGTGTGACCCGCGTGCAGGTAGAACCTGCTCATCAGCGTCGCGTCGGCAGACATCGCTGGCTCCTGACCTGCTCTTCGAGGCCTGCACGACCGTGTGCAGACACGCTGCAGCCTAGCCAGGTCCGTGCCTCCTGCGCCGCACGGGGCGGTGTCCCCGCCCGGTCGTAGGGTGTGGCCATGCCGGCCCCGTCGTCCCCGACACCCGGGCTGCGACTGCTGGTCACCGCTGAGCAGATCGCGGACCTCGACGCCGAGCTGGGTGACCCACGGGCGCAGGCGTGGCTGGAGCTGGTCGTGGAGCGGCTGGCGCATGCCGTGGTCGACGTGGCGACCGGTGCCGCTGGCCATCCCCGGCCCTTCGCCGGCCCAGGCATCCGTGCGGCGACGCAGCGGTCGACCCCGGTGGACCGGGCCTCCTGCTCCGCCGCGGCCGCCCAGCTGCACCAGGCGGCGGCTGTCCTGAACGCTCTGCCAGCAGCACCCGCCGGTCAGGCGGCGACGGTGGCGCGGGCGCTCGATGCGGTCGCCCGCGCGCTGCAGCGGTTCGCCCAGGACGTCGACGGCCGGGCTGTCGACGCGAGCGCGGGACAACGGCTCGTCCGGGTGCTCCGGCGGGTGCACACCGGGCTGCAGCACGACACCTCGTGAGCCGAGCCCGGGCATCCTCGGCGTCGCGGCGGCCGAGCATTACGGTGTGCGCATGAGGATCTCCGAGACCGTCGAGCACGCCGCCGACCCTGAGCGTGTCCTGGAGATGCTCTGCTCCTCGGACTACCAGGACCTCAAGTGCGAGCGCAGCGGCAGCCTGGAGCACGAGGTGGTGATCGAGGTCGAGGAGGAGGCCACCACGGTGGTCACCCGGCGGCGCCTGCCCACCGACGGCTTTCCCGACTTCGCCCGCAGCTTCGTCGGTGAGGCGGTGGACGTCATCGAGACCCAGCGTTGGGGACCGGAGCAGGAGGACGGCGGCCGCACGGCGGTGCTCACCGTCGAGCTCCCGCGCACTCCGGTGCACCTGACCGGCAGTGTCCGGCTGGAGCCCTCGGAGAACGGCACCCTGCAGACGGTCGAGGGCGAGCTCAAGGCCCGGGTTCCGCTGCTCGGCGGGCGGATCGAGCAGGCCGTGGCGCCGGTCATCTCCAGCGCCGTGCGGCTCGAGGCGGCGGTCGGCCGGGACTGGCTGCGCCAGCACGGCACCACGAGCTGATCAGCCCATATACGGGTAGCGCCAGTCGGACGGCGCGTCGAAGGTCTCCTTGATCGACCGCTGGCTCACCCAGCGGTGCAGGTTGAGCACCGACCCCGCCTTGTCGTTGGTGCCCGAGGCCCGTGCCCCGCCGAACGGCTGCTGCCCCACGACGGCGCCGGTCGGCTTGTCGTTGATGTAGAAGTTGCCCGCGGCAAAGCGCAGTCGCTTGCTGGCCTCGGCCACCGCCACCCGGTCCCGGGCCATGATCGACCCGGTCAGCGCGTACGGCGACACCGACTCCATCTGGGTGAGCATCGCGTCATAGTCGGCGTCCCGGTAGACGTGCACCGCCAGGACGGGCCCGAAGTACTCGGTGCGCAGGCTGTCGTGCCCCGGGTCGGAGACCTCCAGCACGGTCGGCCGGACGAAGTAGCCGACCGTGTCGTCATACGTCCCGCCGGCCAGGACGTTCACGTGGGGGTCGGCATGCGCCTGGTCGATGACGCCGGAGAGCCTGGTGAAGGAACGCTCGTCGATGACCGCACCCATGAACTTGGACAGGTCGCGGATGTCCCCCATCGGAATGCTCTCGACGGCCTGGGCGAGGTCGTCGCGCAGGCCCTTCCACAGCGACTCCGGCACGTACGCCCGGGAGGCGGCCGAGCACTTCTGGCCCTGGTACTCGAAGGCTCCCCGGATCATCGCCGTCCGCAGCACGTCCGGGTCCGCGCTGGGGTGGGCCACGATGAAGTCCTTGCCGCCGGTCTCCCCGACGATCCGCGGGTAGCTGCGGTAGCGAGCCAGGTTGGCGCCCACCTGTCCCCAGAGCAGGTGGAAGACCCGCGTCGAGCCGGTGAAGTGGATGCCGGCGAGGTCGGGATGCTCCAACGCGACCTCCGAGACCGGCACCCCGTCGCCGGTGACCATGTTGATCACCCCCGGCGGCAGGCCGGCCGCCTCGAGCAGCTCCATGATCAGGCTGGCCGCACGTTGCTGGGTGGTGGCCGGCTTCCACACGACGGTGTTGCCCATCAGCGCCGGAGCGGTCGGCAGGTTTCCGGCGATGGCGGTGAAGTTGAACGGGGTCACCGCATAGACGAAGCCCTCCAGCGGCCGGTGGTCGGTGCGGTTCCACACGCCGGGTTCGTTGCAGGGTGGCTGCTCGGCCAGGATCTGTCGAGCGAAGTGGACGTTGAACCGCCAGAAGTCGATCAGCTCACACGCGGAGTCGATCTCGGCCTGGTGCGCGGTCTTGGACTGTCCGAGCATCGTCGCGGCGTTGATCCTGGCGCGCCACGGGCCGGCGAGCAGCTCAGCGGCGCGCAAGATGATCGCCGCGCGGTCGTCGAAGGACAGGTCACGCCAGCCCGGCGCCGCGGCCCTGGCTGCCTCGATCGCCGCGGCCGCGTCCGTCTTGCGCGCCGCCCGCATCGTGCCGAGCACCTCGGCATGCGCGTGTGGCTGGACGACCTGCACCGCCCGGCCCGTGCCGGTGACCCGCTCACCGCCGATGACATGCGGCAGGTCCACCGGGTCGGCGGCCATGGCGGCCAGCGCGGCCTCGAGCTCGACCCGCTCCACCGAACCAGGGGCATAGTCGCGGACCGGCTCGTTGACCGGCGCGGGGGGGCTGGTGATGGCGTCCATGCGGGTGGCTTCTCCCTGTGTCGTCGCGGTGAGTCAGACCAGGCTAACCAGGTGCTCGAGCTCGCTGGTGTCATACCACGACAGCTCCACCTCGCTGTCAGGGTCGAGGTCCGCTGCGTGCGCTGACCCCGTCACGTCGTCGCCGACGTGGAAGGCGCCCACCCGCGGCAACCGGAGCGGTCCGGCCACCAGCACCGCCGACCCCGCGGCGGCCCGGTCGTCGACCGACGCGAGGTCGATGTCGGCGGCCGCCACGATGACCGGACCGCCCTGGTCCAGGGCATGAGCGGCCGCATCCTGCAGCGCGGCATACTCCCACTCCTCCTGACCTGCGGAAGGGTCCGAGCGGCGCACCGACTCGGTGACCGCGAACCCGGGCAGGCTGCCGGCGACGGCGCGGGTGTCGGCCAGCTCCCGCAGCTGGGCCACGGTGAGAGGCAGGTAGATCCGGACCAGGGTCACGGTGCGTCTTCCACCAGCTCGGCCAGCGCTTCGTGGAGGCACTCGGCGAGCAGGTCCAGGTCATGCATCGAGTCGCGGTCGGCGTTCAGGCCCAGGTGCACGCGGCCGTCATAGGAGGTCAGCCCGATCGACAGAGCCTGCCCGCGAGCCAGCGGGATCACCGGGTAGGAGGCGACCATCCGCGCGCGGCCGGCGTAGCGGGGCTGCTGCGGACCGGGAACGTTGCTGATCACCAGGTTGAACACGCGGCGGGAGACGGCGCTGGCCAGGCGGGCGGCCATCGAGTGCAGGGTGGGTGGGGCGAAGCCGGCCAGGCCGGCCAGGCCCGATGCTGCGATCCCCTGCCCGTGACGCAGCTGGTGGGCCATCCGGTAGCTGACCTGCTGGAGGCGCATGCCCGGGCTGGGCTCGCCGACCGGCAGGTCGATGAAGGCCGCGACCACCTGCCCGCCGACGTGCGAGGTGCCGGTCTCGGCCTCAGCCTCGGCGACCGACAGCGGCACCATCGCGCGCAGCGTGGTCGTCGCGCTCACCGGCTCACCCCGGGTCATCAGCCACTCGCGCAGGGCGCCGGTGATGGTGGCCAGCACGACATCGTTGACCGTCACCTCGCCATGGTCCCGACTGCCGAACCGCTTGGCCCGCACCGTGCGGAAGTCCGCCAGGTCGAGGTCGAGCAGCCTGATCCTCCGGCCGGCGCCGATGGGCGTGTTCAGCGGGGTGTCCGGAGCCGGGCTGGCGGCGGTCCGCACCGCCGCCGTCATCGCCTGCTGGGCCACCTCGAGCACCCGCCCGCCGGTGTGCCGCAGGTCGTCCAGCCCGCTGCGCAACCCATCGACCATCCGTCGCGGTGAGGTCGCGGTCTCCATCGCCGCCCGGGCCAACAGCTCCAGGTCGGTGGGCTCCAGTGCCGGGGTCCAGGTCTGGGCGATCGGGCTGACGTCGGTGGGAGCGTCGTCGAGGATGACCTGACCGATGTCGATCCCGCGCACCCCGTCGACCATCGCCTGGTGGGTCTTGGTGACCAGCGCGAAGCGGCCGTGCTCGAGGCCCTCGACCAGGTAGACCTCCCACAGCGGCCGGTCGCGGTCGAGCAGCCGGGCGTGGTTGCGCGCCACGAACTCCGCGAGCTGGTCGGCGTTGCCGGGGCGCGGCAGGGTCGCTCGCCGCACGTGGTAGCCGAGGTCGAAGTCCTGGTCGTCGACCCAGACCGGGCCGCCGAGCCCCGCGGGAATCTGCCGGACACGCTGCCGGTAGCGGTGGACGTAGGCGATCCGGTTGCCGACCAGGTGCAGCAGCGTGTCGTGGTCGAAGCCGTCCGGCGGGGTGTCGAAGACGAGGACCGAGCCGACGTGCATCGCGGTGGTGGACTCCTCGAGATAGAGGAACGAGGCGTCCACGGGGCTGAGGCGGTCCGGCACGGCGCCCATCGTGCCAGACCTCACCGACGGCTCAGGCGCTCGGGGCGCGGCCCCACTGCCACCGGCGACTGCGCCGCGCCGGCTGCGGTGCGCGGCCGTCCAACCTCTCCGCCAGGTCGTGCAGTGCGGTGCGCACCACGCTGTGCGGCCGGTGCTCGCGCAGAGTGCGGCCAGACAGCACTGCGGCATCGACCGCGGCCCGGTCCTCCGGCACCAGGACTGGGTCGCTGACACCGGCGAACCGGTGCAGGGCCTCCTGCACGCGCGTCTCCGGGTTGCTGCCGACGGCGCTGGCCCTGACCCTGGTGACCACGACCGAGCGCGGAGCGGTGCTGACCTGGCCCAGCTGGTCGAGCCCTCGGACCAGACGCTGCAGCCCCACCGGGTCGCCAGTCCCGACGACGACGACGTGGTCCGCGGCGGAGAGGGCGGCCAGCGTCGCACCGTTGCGGCGCGGAGCGGCGGTGTCGAAGCTCAGCTCCTCGTCCTGCTCGAGGCAGAACCCGACGTCGACGACGGTCCACCGGGCCAGCGCCGTGCACACCTGCAGCACGTCGGCGAAGGCGTGCTCACGCAGCTCGGGCCACCGGTCTGCCCGCGGCAGACCGGTGAGCACCCGCAGTCCGGGGCTCACCTCCGGCGCCAGGGCGGCCAGCGCCTCCCGGTCGAGGGTGCCCTGGTCGGCCGCGCGGGTCGCGGCCACCACACCCGGAGCCTCGTCCAGGACCGCGAGGCACTGCGCGACGCTGGCGCCATAGGTGTCGGCGTCGACCAGGAGGGTGGTCCTGCTCGGGTCGGCCAGCTCGGCGGCGAGGCCGATCGCCACCGTGGTGCGGCCCGGCGATCCGACCGGTCCCCAGACCACGACCAGGCTGCCGGCGGGATCCTGGTCGTCGGCGGACTGCTCGGGTCCCTCGGGGGAGCCTTCGTTGCGCGCCGTGCCGGCGGTGGCTGTCGTCGCTGCCGTCGCTGCCGTCCCTGTCCCCGCTGTCGTCGCTGTCGTCGCTCGGCGGGGACCGGCGCCGGACGGGTGACGGAGCGAGCCGGCGTCGACCAGCAAGGCCAGCGCCGCATCCAGCTGCTCCTGGTCCGCGTCCGCCGGCAGGACCTGCCCTGCCCCCCAACGCAGCAGCGCACGTTGGCCCGCCTCGTCTCCGGGCGGGTGCACGCCCAGCACCCGCTGCCCAGCGGCCTGCAGCTCACCCAGTGCCTGCCGGTCCAGACCGCGCAGATCGGAGGAGACGACGACGACCTGCCCGATCCCTGCGGCGACCGCACCCAGCAGCTCGGCCAGGTCGGCGCAGCGGCGGACCACGCGGACCTGCTCGCTGCGCCCCAGCTTGCCGGCGAGGTCACTCTCCCAGCGGTGGGTGACCGCCGTGAGCAGCGGCAGGCTCACGAGTCCGGCGAACCGGACCGGGGCGAGGGCACGAGCGTCACCTTCGCCTCCTGGTCGACGCTGGAGATCACCGCCCCCACCCGGTCGGCCGGCACCACGACCTGCACGGCCGTGCGCCCCACGCCCATGCCGAGGGTGCCGCCTCCGGACGGGACGGCCGCCACCACTGCCTGCTCCAGGAGCAGCTCTGGCTCCAGGAACCGCGACCCGGCCTGCTCCGGGTCCCTTCTGCTGACCCAGAGATCGACCACCGTGCCGACGGTGAGCGTCGCCGCGGCAGCAGGGTCGACCGGCACGGTGACCGTCTTGTCCCTCGCCTCCTGCGCCGAGCCCAGCGCGCTGGCGGGCACCAGCTCGCCCGGCTGGACCGGCCGCAGGACGAAGGTGCCGGGCGCGATCGGAGCGCTCGCGTCGACATAGTGCGGCAGCGGCGCCTCCAGCCGCACCGCAGTGCTCACCAGGTCCGTGGCGCTGAGCTGCTGCCCCGGCAGGAGCGGGCGCGCCGCGGCATACACCGGGGTGGTCGTGTCCATCGCCTGGACACCTCTGATGCCCCCGGCGACCGACAGCAACACCAGCACCACCCCGACGACCAACCTGGCGTCACGCCAGCTCGGCCGCTGTAGGCGGCGCGCGACGGGCACGTCCTGACCGACCATCCTCACCCCCACCTGCTCGCTCCTGGATCCGAGGCGTCACGATAGACGGGCCGACGCCACGTGGGCCCATCTTGTCCACAGGCACCTCTGGAGTGGTCCAAGGATCGGTAAAATCCTGGTCAAGTTCAGCAACGAGCCACGGAGGCGGTCATGACCCAGCGGTTCCTCACCCTGACCGACGTGGCCGAGACGCTCAACATCACCATGGCGCAGACCAAGGCGCTGGTCCGCAGCGGCAGCCTGGTGGGCGTCAAGCTCGGCGGCCGCGGCGTCTGGCGGGTCGAGGATGTCCAGCTCGAGGCCTTCATCGAGCGCGCCTACGAGCAGACCCGCCGGGCGGTCGAGGGCGACCAGTTCATGGCCGGACACGAGGACCTGGCCGACCTGGGCGAGATCGACAGCGGGGCTGGAGGCGACGCGACCGACGGGCCGGCCGGCGGCCCGTAAGTCGCGGCGTGACTCAACCGCGGTAGGTGACCGTGGAGAGCGCCTCGAACGGCACGACAGCGGTGCCGCGCAGGTCTGCCGTGCGACGGGAGAGGTCCGCCGGATGGGTGCCGATGTCCACGTGGTCGCGACCCACGCGGTCGATCGTGCCGGTCGTGGACCCACCGCTGACGTCATGGACGTGCACGACTGCACGGTCCCGGCTCAGCGCCCGCAGTGCCTGGCCCAGGTCGAGGCGGCGAACCCGACCGGGCCCGGGCACGTCGGCCTGGAAGGACAGGCCGGTGAGCGCCAGGACCGCACCCGTGCGCACCAACGTCACCTGCGGCGGCCCCAGCTCCGCGTGCCCGGACAACACAAACCACGACGCCGCGCTGTCGGTGACGACGCCGTCGAGACTGCCCAGCCCTGCGACCCTGACCCGCACCTGGTGTCCCCGCGAGGCACCGAGCCGGTCGGCCAGCTCGATCCGGCTGCGTTCGGACCTGGTCTGCTCGGAGATCTCGCCAGCCAGCTCGGCCTGCTCTGAGGCCACCAGCTGAGCCTCGAGGTCGTCGAACAGGCGGGTCCATCGCATGGGCTGATTGTGCCCGGAGTCGCGATGCGGCACCGTCCGGCGTCCACAGGTTCATCCCGATACTTGCGTGTCGGTCGATACCGCGCTCTAATGAACGTCAGTGAACGCAACTGAACGCTAGCGGCGGTAATCGGATGGGGAGGGACGGACGATGAAGGCACAGAGACCGTGGACTGCGGCCTCGGCGACCGCTGGGAGGAACGTGTCGACGGCGGCGCGCTACCGGGCTGCGGCGCTCGGGCTGCTCGCCGCCGGCGTAGCGCTCGGCCTGGCCGCCTGGAGCGGGATGTGGGCGCAGTCAGTGCATGCTGCGTTGGGTCCGACGGGGTCGCTGTGGTCAGACCTGGGTCGGCGTGCGTCGGTTGAGGACGTGCTGCTGCTGGTCGTGGCCAGCGCCGCCACCGTCGCCTGTGGCTGGCTGGCGCTCCTGCTCCTGTCTGGCGCCGCCGACCTCCTGCGCCCTCAATCGCAGCGCCACGCGTCGCGGTCTCCGCTTGTCACGCGGGTCAGCGCGGTGTTGCTGGCGGTGGCCTTGGGACAACCCGTGGCGATGGCCGCTACGGACTCCCTCGCGTCCCCTCCGAGCAGGTCAGCGACCCTCCCCGCACCGATGAGCCTGCCCGACGGTAGCCGCCATGACGGACCTGGGACTGCTCCGGACCCCGGGTGGACGCTGCCGGAGCCTGGGTCCACTCTGCCCGAGCCTGGGTCGACCCTGCCGGAGCCTGGGTGGACACCCCAGGCCGCTTCCCCACATCCCAGCGCTGATGGGTCCCTCGTCAGCAGAGGCCGGGAGTCCAGTGGGACGGTGGTCGTGCAGCGCGGGGACACGCTGTGGGACATCGCCGCGCGGCACCTGGGTGCCGGAGCGTCGCCAGCGTCGATCGCCGAGCATTGGCCACGGTGGTGGGCCGCCAACGCCGAGGTGATCGGCGCTGACCCTGACCTCATCCTGCCCGGTCAGGTGCTGCGCCCGCCGGCTCTCCCGGCCCAGGCAGTGACCGCCGGCGGGGTGGACCGGTGAGCGCCCAGTCGGTGGCCGTCACCGCTGAGCGCGAGCCGGCCCGCCTACGAGTCGTCCCGGTGCCGCAGACCGAGCCGCCGGTCCAGACGGTGCTCTACCCCTTGTCGCCGCGGCACCGGCTGCCCGGTTACGTCCAGGAGATGCTCGCGGTCGACTTCGCGCCCGAGCCCGACGACGGGTACTTCGGTCCGCAGCCCACGCGCAGTGCCCACCTGCCGATGCCGGTGCCCTGGGCCGACCGGATGGTCCGGCTGCTCCTGGAGGTCATCGACGGGACCCGACCCAGCAGCCAGGTCCGGCGGAACCTCGACCCCGAGATCCACGAACGAGTAGCCCGGGCCGGAGTGGTGGCGCGGCAGAGCCGGCGTCGTCCACGCCCCCACGTCGTGCTCGCCGTCCGCGTCTGCGAACCCACCGACGGCGTGGCTGAGGTGGCCGCCGTGGTCCGCACCGGCGCGCGGTCGCGCGCGCTGGCGATGCGGATGGTGGGCATCGACGGGCGGTGGCTGGTCACCGCGCTGCAGCTGGGCTGACCCCGGCAGGAGAGCCGACCCAGCGGCGTCGCTGGCTGGGCCGACAGGGCCAGGAGCCGACGCGGCGGGGTCAGTGGCCGGTCAAGCCGGGGTCAGCGGCGCTTGCCCTTGGACTTCTTGCGGCGGTCGGCGCGGTTGCCGGCCGCGGTCTGTCGGGCCGGCGCGGCCGCCGGAGCGGCGGAGCCGTCGGCGCTGACGCGACGCTGCTCGACCGAGCCGTCCTCTGCGGGAGCGGAGTAGGTCAGGCCGGCGCCGGTGCGTGCACGCACGGCCTCCGTCAGCGACACCGCCTGCCGGGCTGCTCCCGCACGCTGCGCCTGCCCTGCGCCCTGAGACGTCGAGTCGGCGGCATCTGGCGCAGCGTCGCCTGCGGGACCAGGGTCATCGACCTGGTCCGCGACGCCCACCGGCTCGTCGGCACCACCGGCGCTGCTCACGGAGTCCTCGGCTGCAGCGCCCCCGTCCAACTCGGCAGCCTGCTGCGGCGCCGGCTCCCGGGTGGTGATCTCGGCGTTGAAGAGGAACCGGACAGACTCCTCCTTGATCGCCTCCATCATCGCCTGGAACAACTGGAAGCCCTCCCGCTGGTACTCCACCAGCGGCTCGCGCTGGGCCATCGAGCGCAGCCCGATGCCCTCCTTGAGGTAGTCCATCTCATAGAGGTGCTCCCGCCACTTGCGGTCCAGCACCTGCAGCACCACCCGGCGCTCGACGTCACGCATGACGTCCTGCCCGACGGCCTCCTCACGCTCGTCGTAGGCGTGCTGCGCGTCGCTGGTGAGCTGCTCCTCGAGCAGCTCGGGGGTGACCGCGCCGCGGCCCTGGGCCGCCTCCTCGATCTGAGCCACGGTGAGCCCGGTCGGATAGACCGTGCGCAGCTGGGTCAGCATCTGCTCGAGGTCCCAGTCCTCGGAGACGCCGGAGCCGCTGGCGGTCTGCACGTAGTCGACCACGACGTCGTTGATGAAGTGCCGCACCTGCTCGTGCAGGTCCTCGCCCTCCAGCACCCGACGGCGCTCCTGGTAGATGACCTCACGCTGCTTGTTCATCACGTCGTCGTACTTGAGCACGTTCTTGCGCGTCTCGAAGTGCTGTGCCTCGACCTGGCTCTGCGCCGACGCGATCGAACGGCTGACCACCTTGGACTCGATCGGCACGTCGTCCATGCCGGCCGTGGCCATCACCCGGTCGACCATGCCGGAGTTGAACATCCGCATCAGGTCGTCCTGCAGCGAGAGGTAGAAGCGGCTCTCGCCGGGGTCACCCTGACGGCCGGAGCGCCCGCGCAGCTGGTTGTCGATGCGGCGGGACTCGTGCCGCTCGGTGCCCAGCACATACAGCCCGCCCAGGTCGGTGACCTCGTCGTGCTCGGTGGCGACCGCCGCCTCCTGCTCGGCCAGCGCGGCGTCCCAGGCCGCCTCGTACTCCTCCGGAGTCTCGTGCGGGTCCAGCCCACGCACCTTCAGCGCCGCCACCGCCCGGAACTCGGGGTTGCCGCCGAGCATGATGTCGGTGCCTCGCCCGGCCATGTTGGTGGCCACGGTGATCGCGCCCTTGCGGCCGGCCTCGGCGATGATCGTCGCCTCACGGGCGTGCTGCTTGGCGTTGAGCACCTCGTGGGCCACGCCACGCCGGCGCAGCTGCTCGGACAGATACTCCGACTTCTCCACGCTGGTCGTGCCGATCAGCACCGGCTGGCCGCGGTCGTAGCGCTCCTTGATGTCCTCGACGACGGAGTCGAACTTGGCCTTCTCGGTGCGGTAGACCAGATCCGACTGGTCGTCGCGGATCATCGGCCGGTTGGTCGGGATGCTGATCACGCCGACCTGGTAGATCTGGTGCAGCTCGGCGGCCTCGGTCTGGGCGGTGCCGGTCATCCCGGCCAGCTTGTCGTACATCCGGAAGTAGTTCTGCAGGGTCACCGTGGCCAGGGTCTGGTTCTCGTTCTTGATCTCGACCCCCTCCTTGGCCTCGATCGCCTGGTGCATCCCCTCGTTGTAGCGACGTCCCGGCAGCATCCGGCCGGTGTGCTCGTCGACGATGAGGATCTGCCCGTCCATGGCGACGTAGTCCTTGTCGCGGCGGAACAGCTCCTTGGCCTTCAGCGCGTTGTTGAGGTAGCCGATGAGGGGGGTGTTGGCGCTCTCGTAGAGGTTGTCGATGCCCAGCAGGTCCTCGACCTTCTCGATGCCGGCCTCGAGCACCCCGACCGTGCGCTTCTTCTCATCGACCTCGTAGTCGCCCTCGCCGTCCTCGCCGCGCTCCAGCCGCTGGACGATCTTGGCAAACTCGGTGTACCACTTGGTCGCCTGGTCGGAGGGGCCGGAGATGATCAGCGGCGTGCGCGCCTCGTCGATGAGGATCGAGTCGACCTCGTCGACGATGGCGAAGTGGTGGCCGCGCTGCACCAGGTCGTCCAGCGACCAGCCCATGTTGTCGCGCAGGTAGTCGAAGCCGAACTCGTTGTTGGTGCCGTAGGTGATGTCCTTGGCGTACTCGGCGCGCCGCTGGTCCGGCGTCATCGAGGACAGGATGCAGCCGGTCTCCAGTCCGAGGAAGCGGTGCACGCGGCCCATCAGCTCGGACTGGTACTCGGCCAGGTAGTCGTTGGTGGTGACCACGTGCACGCCGTTTCCGGCCAGCGCGTTGAGGTAGGAGGGCATCGTGGCCACGAGGGTCTTGCCCTCGCCGGTCTTCATCTCCGCGACGTTGCCCTGGTGCAGCGCGGCCCCACCCATGATCTGCACGTCGAACGGGCGCTTGCCCAGGGTCCGCTTGGCGGCCTCGCGCACCGCTGCGAAGGCCTCCGGCAGCAGCTGGTCCATCGTCTCGCCGGCCGCGAGGCGAGCGCGGAACGCGTCGGTCTCCGCCCGCAGCTCGGCGTCGCTGAGTGCCTCGAAGTCGCTCTCCAGGGCGTTGACCTGCCCGGCGATGGCCTCCAGGCGGCGCTTGGCCCGGCCCTCACCGGCGCGCAGCACTCTCTCGAACAGCTTGGGCACGGACAACTCCTCGG
This sequence comes from uncultured Actinomycetota bacterium, assembly GCA_963781115.1. Taxonomy (GTDB): domain Bacteria; phylum Actinomycetota; class Actinomycetes; order Actinomycetales; family Dermatophilaceae; genus Ornithinicoccus. The sequence goes on along the minus strand of CAWADV010000002.1, from coordinate 518,328 downwards.
CTTGTGGTGGCAGCGCCGACCGCGCTGGCCACCTCCTAGGCTAATCGTTGACCTGAACGGCGCAGGACACCCAGCAGGTTCCCGTGCGATGCTCCCGGCCAGAGCGGGGTCGCTGCCGGGACAGGAGAGGGAGGGCGGGTATGCCGGACGAGGGGGTGAGCGGGGCGCCGGTAGTGACCGACGGGGTCGTCCGCCTCCGCGCGCCGCGCGTGGACGACATCGTGGGCCTGCAGGAGATGTATGCAGACCCGCTCACCCGCCGGTGGATCAGGAGCGCCGAGCCGTATGGCGCGGACGAGGCGCGCGCGTGGGTGACGCAGGCCCTGGACGACTGGGCCTCGCGGGCCGACGTCTCCCCTCGGCAGTGGGTGGTCGAGCACGTGCAGCCCGACGGCACGGCCCGCTTCGCCGGCACGCGCGAATACCGACCCGACGGGCGCGGCAGCGCTGAGACCGGCGGGGTCCTGCACCCCGACGCCCGAGGTCGCGGACTGGCCCGTCGAGCCGTGGCCCTGGCCCGCGACCACGCCTTCGACCAGGATGGGATGTCGCTGCTGCGCAGCCGGGTGATGACCGGAAACTTCGCCTCGCTGCGCGTCGTCTGGTCGGCCGGCCTGCGGCTGGACGGGACGGCTCGTGGCTGGATCATCGGGCCGGACGGATCGCCCCGCGACAGCTGGCTGAGCTCGATGCACCGTGACGACCCGCGCCGGCCCGCGCACCCCTGGTTTCGTCCTGACACCGTGACCGGCGCTCGGGTCAGGCTGCGCCCGTGGCGGGAGGATGACCGGGAGCGGGTGGTCCTGGACGCGCTGGCCCGGGAGTTCGTCGGCCCGGTGCTGCCGCCGCACGACCCTGCGGGATTCGCCGGATGGCTCCAGCGGGCGCGGCTGCAGATGGCCTGCGGGCAGGCGGTCACCTGGTGCCTGGCCGACCCGGTGACCGACGCCCCCGGGGGCTACCTGGCGATCTTCGGCCTGAACCAGCCGTTCCAGCACGGTTCGGGCACCATCGGCTACTGGCTGAGCCCCGACGCCCGCGGCAGAGGGGTCCTTGCCGAGGCGCTCGACCTGGCTCGCGCCTTCGCCTTCGCCCCCGCGGCTGCCGACCCGTTCGCCGCGACCACCGGGCTGGGACTGCACCGCCTCGAGGCCGCCACCGACGTGCGCAACATCGCGTCCTCCGCCGCGCTCGTCCGGGCCAGCTGGAGGTGGACCGGTAGCGAGCTGCAGTCGACCGTCTACCTGCCCGGCGGCATCAGTGAGGACACGGCCAGGTTCGAGCTCCTGGCCACGGGCGCGGAACGTTCCTGGCTCAGCCCTGGCCTGCGCCGTCCCCCGGTCCTGTCCGCTGAACGGGTCACCCTGTCGCCGCCCGACGAGGCCGACCTGCCCGCGATGGCCCTGATGCTCCGCGAGCCGGACATCGGCCCGCGGTACGACCCCGAGGCCGACGTCGCGCAGGCGAGCGCCTGGTGGACCCACATCCGGCACCGCCAGTGGGCCGGTCGGAGCCAGCTGTGGCTGATCCGCACCGAGCCCGCGGGCGCCGGGCCCGCGGACGGCGGCCCCGCAGGAGCGCCGGTCGGTTGGGTCACGGCATACGGACAGGGGCTGCCCTCCCCGGGCGAGGCACCCGGCGCCGCGATCGGTTACTGGGTGCACCCCGACCATCGCGGCCGAGGGCGCAGCCACGAGGCCGTCGACCTCGTGCTCACCCACCTGCTGGCGCCAGTCTCCGAGGGCGGTGCAGGGTGTCCGGTCGTCAGGGCGGACACGACCAGGGACAACCTGGCCAGCCAGCGCGTGCTGCTGCGTGCGGGCCTGCGGCAGGTCGGCAGCGTCGGCACCCGGCTGATGTACCAGGTGGGAGCCCAGGAGGACCGCCTCGCCTCGGCTCATGCCTACGCAGCGGCACGGATCGACGTGCCCGTGCTGGAGGGGGACCAGGTCCGGCTACGGCCCTGGCAGGCGAGCGACATACCCCGGGTCACCCAAGCCTGCGCCGACCCCGTCGCCCAGCTCTTCCTGCCGGACCTGCCGCGCAGCTATACCCGCAGCGAGGCCGCGACCTACCTGCAGCTGATGGCCACCGGAGCTCTGTCCGGCGCCCTGGTGGGCTGGTGCGTGGCCGACAAAACCGACGACCGGTGCCTGGGCGCGCTTGACGCTGTCGGGCCTCGACGCGGCGCGGCCACGGGGTGAGCGACCCCGGTCGGCGGAGGTGGGCTACTGGGCGCATCCAGACGCACGCGGTCGCGGGGTGATGACCGAGGCGGTCCGTCTCGGCGTGCGGCACGCCTTCGTCGAGTCGCATGACGGGGGGCTGGGACTGTCCCGGCTGCTCCTGCGCGCGGCGGCCACCAACCTGGGCAGTCAGGGCGTCGCCCGTGCCGCGGGCTTCTCCGTGGCCGGCCGCGACCGCGCCGCGGAGGTGCTGGGCGACGGCACGGTCGACGACTTCATCCGGTTCGAGATGCTGAGCGGGGACTGGCACGACGGGACAGCGGCCGCGCGCGGTCACCCCTTGGGGTGACCGCGCGCGCCTAGCCGCCCCTGCCCGGTTAGCCGTCCTTGCCCGGTTTGCCCGGCTTGCCCGGCTTGCCCGGCTTCTCGACCCGCACGACCGTCGTCACCTCGGTGCTGTTGCCCGAGTCGTCGGTCGCCCGGTAGGTCAGCGTGTAAGTCGCGCCCAGGACTGCCCGGACCCGGAACTCAGTGTCCGAGACCACCTCGATGCTCCCGCCCCTAGAGGCCGTGGCGCTGACCAACACGACCGTAACGTCCGTGTCGATGTTGTCGCTGACGGAGATGTCGGTGGTCACAGACCGCCACTTGCCGTTGGGCGGCCAGATCTGCGGCGGGTTGGCCGCGACCGTCAGCTCGGGGGCCAACTTGTCGTCCAGCTGCAACCCGATGATGACCGGGTCATGGTCACTGGACCGGTAGGGGTCGGGCGCAAACAGCGCATCCTGCCCCGGGCTCTTGAACGACATGTCGTAGTCCAGCACGCTGGGCTCGTCGGCGTTGATGTTCCAGGCCGACGCCCCCGTGACGTTGTCTGCCAGGGCCGGGTTGGCCAGGGCGTAGTCCAGGTAGCCGAGCATGCCGTCGAAGACGTAGGAGTAGGCGAACTCGCCCTGGAACTGCAGGAGGAGGTCGCGGTAGCCGGCGTCGGTGAGCACCTGGATCGGGTCCTCCTTGTCGTAGGAGTTGAGGTCGCCGATGATCAGCGTGTTCTCCGCACCGGTGCCGGTCGGGTCAGCCGCCAACCAGTCGGCCAGCGCCTCGGCCGCATCGGTCCGCACACCGTTGCACTCCCCCTGCCCGTTGGGGTCGATCGGGTCGAAGACCGCCTGGCAGCTCGACCCCTTGGACTTCAGGTGGTTGACCGTGACCGTCACCAGCTCACCGGTCAGCTGCTCCTGGAACGTCTGGGCCAGGGCGGGCCGGTTGAAGTCGTCGAGGAAGCGCGGGTCGACGGTGGAGTCCAGGATGGCGGGCGAGCCCACCGGGGTCACCGTCGCCGGCTGGTAGATGAACGCCGTGGTGATCACGTCGGTGCCGATGACGCCGGTGTCGACTGCTGCCCAGCGCGTCTGGCCTGCATCGGCGTTCAGCGCCGCCACGAGGTTGTCCACGGCCACGCCGCCGTTGTTCTCGATCTCGATCAGGCCGACGATGTCGGTGTCCATCTCGTTGATCGCCGCGACGATCTTGACCTGCTGCCGGGCGAACTCCTCTGGGGTGTCGGCGCCCCGAGCGTCCGGGTCGTCCTGGGTCAGCGTGGTGAAGTAGTTCAGCACGTTGAACGAGCCGACGGTCATCGTGCCGCCGACCTCTGGCACCTGCGGCCGCGGGTTGGTCGCCGTGTAGTCGGCACCCTTCGGTCGGCTGGATCCGCCACAGGTTGAACCGGTAGTCCAGCACGCCGGTGACGTCGCTGACCGTGTCGCCACCGCGGAACCGGTGGTCCAGCGTGAACTGTGTCCCGTCCGGGTGCCGCAGGTACATCGGGATTCTGGATGTTCAAGCCGTCGTCCAGGGTGATCCGGTGAGCGAGGTTGTAGGCCTGCAGGGCGGCCCGCTCCGGCGACTCCGGCGGGTAGACCGCGGTCGGCGTGTACTGGCGGAAGGTCCCGTCACCGATGCCGATCGAGATCTCGCCGAACCGCCCGTAGTTGAAGTACTCCAAGATCGCCAGGTCCTGCGGCAACGTGATGAGCATGCTCTCGAACTTCTCGTGGTCGATCGGCAGCGTCAACGCGACCGGAGCCGGCAGCGGCGCGCCCGTGGCGCAGGTCAGCACGACGTCGCCGGAGACCACCGTCTGGGTGAAGGACTCGTTCGCGGTGCCGGTGACCCGCACCAGGTCACCCACGGAAACGTCAGGAGTCGCGGCGGGGATGTAGATGCCGTCTGAGGTCTGCGCGCTGCCGTCGCCGGCGTCCTGGACGAAGAACCCCCGGAAGCTGTTGCCGGCCTGGAAGTCGCCGACGACGACACCTTCGATGCTGACCAGCTGGCCCGCCAACGGGGTGACGGTGCCGCTGCCCTGGACCGCCCCGATGGCGGTCGCGGGGTCACCGCAGACGCCGCCCGGCGGCGGCTCGAAGGCCACGTTGACCGCACCGGGGGTGTTCAGCGCCTCACCGATCATTGGGGTGCCGGCATTGCCCTCGATGCCGGCCTTGTCGAAGTCGTTGCGCATCCAGTCGCCCGCGGTGTCGGTGTCCACGCCGTCCGGGATCCGGGATGCACCACCTGGGGCGAACGCGAACCCGTCGTAGTTGGCGGTGAGGACCACCCCCCCATAGGCGGCGTCCCCCGCCCCGCCGTCGCTGACCGCGATGGCATCCACGAGGTTGAGCGCCACATCAACCGCACCGTCGTTGTTCGCGTCGATGTCGGTGATCGAGCCGTCCCAGTCGCGCACCAGGAGCAGGCTCATCGTCCCGTTCTCCAGTTCGTCCGCCAGCCAGCGAGATCAGCGCCCGACCACTGCCGTCAGTCGTCCCGACGGGGAACACCCCGTCGACCCTGCCGACGGTGTTGGGGTGGCGCCCAAGTCCCCTTCGATCTCCAAAACCGTCAGGTTCGAGTAGTCGGTGGACGGGCTGCCGAGGACCTCGACGTACTCCACGTCGTGTCCCAGTGGTGCTCGAAGAGAACTCGTTGATCACTGGGCTGGCGGGCTCGACAGTGCCGCAGTCCGTCGCGTGGCTGCCCAGCCCGTCGAAGGTGTCGGTGGCATAGCCGTCCCACTCCACCGCAGGGTCGAACGCGTCGTCGGTGGCCGTGTCGCCCGCACAGACGTCAGCCTGGCGGCGCAGGGTGTTGTCTGCGGTCGAGACCAACCCGGTGCCCCACTCGGTCCCCGGGTCGAACCCGACTTGGCCCAGGGAGTCGATGACGGTGCCGTTGTGACGCAGGGTCAACGCGTCGTCGCCGTTGAAGAGGCTAGCAGTCGTGGTCTGGTCAGCCTGGGCCAGCATTGCCGCACCGGCGCTGGAATCAGCCAGCACGAAGACGTCGCCGCTGGCCACGGTGCCCGGTGAGGGCGATCGTGTAGTTCCGGCGGTGGCACTCCCGTTGGAGAACATCTGCATCGAGTAAGCACCCGCGCCCAGGTCGACCGGCGCACCGGTGCCGTTGTAGATCTCGATCGCCTTGTTGTTGCTGCTGCCCTCGATGTACTCGCTGATCAGCAGGTCACTAGGAGCAGCAGCGGCGGCGGGCACCGGCCCAGCGGCCAGCGCGGGGGCTCCGGCCAGCAGGGTCAGCGAGGTCATCGCGGCGAGAGCGGCACGCCTGCGGCGGGGGAACGGGGTCATCGGGGCAACCTTCAGCGTGAGTGCGAGCAAGGGGCCGAGAGGTGCCAGCGCGAGGAATGGTCGGTCGGCTTGCCTCGCACCCTACGTCGCCTGTCAAGACCCCGCGCGACGAGCCGACGTCGCCCAGGCGACAGTCAAGGAGTGGTCAGCTGAACGTCACCGTCTCCAGCCCCAACCAGTCGGCCATCGACCGCAGCTCGGTGCCCAGCGCCGCGCGGGCGCCGCTGGGGGCCTCGGCCTCGAGGTGGACCGCGCGCACCACCAGCTCGGAGCGGGCTCGGTCGGCCTTGAGGTCGACCCGGCCCACCAGCTCGCCGTCGAGCAGGAAGGGCAGCACGTAGTAGCCGTAGACCCGCTTGTCCGCCGGCACATAGATCTCCAACCGGTAGTGGAAGCCGAAGAGGTCGAACGTCCGGTCGCGTTGCCAGATGAGGGAGTCGAACGGGCTGAGCAGGGCGGTCCCCTGGGCCCGGCGGGGCCGGCGCGCAGTGAGGTCGAGGTAGGCCGGCCGGTCCCAGCCGCGCACCGTCACCGGCTCGAGCTCGCCCACGCCGACCAGGTGGTCGATCGCCGGCTGGGCGACCGTGGCGGGCAACCGGAAGTAGTCGCGCAGGCAGAGCAGCGACCCGATGCCATGGGCCCGCGCCGAGCGCCGGACCATCTCGACCGCGGCCTCCTCTGGGTCGAGCGGCGTGTCACCCCAGGGCCCCCGGGCAGCCACCTCGTCCGGCAGCACCGACTCCGGCAAGGCGTAGCGGCGCTCGAACGACGTGGTGCGACCGGCACTGGTGACCTTGCCGGTGCGGAACAGGAACTCGACGCACTCCTTGACCACCGACCAGTTCCATCCCCAGCTCTCCCGCCCCCGCGGACGCTCATGCTGCAGCACGGCCTCGGCCTCGCGCGAGGTGAGCGGGCCGTGCGCTCCCACCACCTGGAGCACCCGGTCGAGCAGCCCGTGATGCTCCCGGTCGACGCGCTCCGCCCAGGCCGCACCCTCAGGTCCCCAGCCAGCGCGCATCCGGGCACCCAGCAGCGGCCAGCTCTCCGGCGGGATCAGGCTCGCCTCGTGCACGACGTACTCGACCAGCTCGCGAGGACGGCCGGCCCGGCCCGGACCGTCCCGAAGCCGGTCGAGCCCGGCGATGTCGTAGGGGCCGAGGCGGGAGTAGAAGGGCAGGTAGTGGCTGCGCGCCAGCACGTTGACGCTGTCGATCTGGATGACCTGGACGCGATCGATCACGCGGCGTAGATGGCGGGCGGTCGCGCCGAACGGCTCCGGCCGCGGATCACCGAAGCCTTGTGCTGCGACGGCGATGCGGCGGGCCTGCGCCAGGGTGAGGGTCGGCATCGCCCGAACCTAGCGGGGCCCACCGACAGCCCGAGTCACCGCAGGGTTCAGCTCACCCCGCGACCAGCGCCGACGGCGTGTCCGCTCCGTCCAGAGCCGGCTCCGCGGACAGGTCGAGCCGCAGGACGCCGTAGGACCAGCCGCGGCGTCGGTAGACCACGCTCGGCTGCTGGGTGTCGGCGTCGTGGAAGAGGTAGAAGTCGTGGCCGATGAGCTCCATCTGGGACAACGCGGCCCCGACGGACATCGGCTCGGAGCTGTGAATCTTCTCGCGCAGCTCGATCGGGCTGTTGCCGGCGGTGCCCAAGGCCGCGTCGACGGCTTCCTCGGGGCTGGCCGCGACGTCGGGCGCGCCAGCCTGCTCCTGCACCCCTGCGGACAGCTCGCCGACGGCCTCCCCTGCCGACGGTGCCCGGTGCTTGCCGGTGTGGCTGAACCGGCGCTTGTCGTTCATCCTGCGCAGGCGTTCGGTCAGCTTGGACATCGCCATGTCGAGCGCCGCATACTCCTCGTCCGCGGCGGCCTCCGCACGCACCACGGTGCGCTTGATGTAGCAGGTGATCTCCACCCGCTCGGAGGTCTTGGCCAGCCGGGGGTTCGCCTCATGGGTGAGGACCACCTCGACGCGGCCCACGCGGGGGGCCATCTGGGGGATCTTGCTCAGCTTGTCTTCCAGGTGGCGGCGGAACCGGTCGCTGACGACCTTCTTCCGACCAGTCACGGTGATGTCCATGCATGTCCTCCTCGGGACGGTTCACGCGGGTGAGACGGGCTCGTGCTGCCCTCGACCTCGATCGCCTCACCTCCCGTCCGGGGCAGGTAGTGGGGCGTCCGCGCGGCTCGGGCGACGTCCCATACCACCCACCCTAGACCCGCGGCTGTCGCGTCAGACAGGGCGGTGAGGCGCTGCAGCGGACCCCGTCAGAGGTGCCGCCGGGTGGCTGCCACGGTCACCGCGAGGACGTCCGAGGCACCCGCTGCCCGCAGCGCCCGCGCCCCCTCCTGCAACGTCGAGCCGGTGGTGACCACGTCGTCCACGAGGAGGCAGACCACCCCGTGCAGACCCGCGCGGTCACCCGGCGACACGACCATCGCCCCACGCAGGTTGTCGGCGCGCTGTGCCGCTCCGAGGCGGGCCTGGTCACGGACCGCCCGGCGCAGGGAGAGGACCGGAGCGACCCTCAGGCTGCCCGGCCCGCTGCGGCTCGCCCCCCGGCGACCCTGCGTGGCGGCGCGGACCAGGTCGACCAGAGGACGGGCGCCGCGTCGTCGCACCGAGCGAGGCGAGGACGGGACCGGGACGACCAGCAGACCCGCAGCTGAGGTCAGCGCCCGGTGGGCGGCTTGCTCGGCGACCAGGAGAGCGGCGACGGTCTCCCGCAGCGGGGCCGCCAGCACAGCGGTCAGGTCGGCGCGGCCCTGGTCCTTCCAGGCCGTGATCGCGGTCCGGACGGCGCCGTCATACGGCAGAGCGCTCCACGTGACGGGCAGCCCGGCGGGGCACGGCGTCGGCGCCCAGCGGACCGGTGCGGGGCGGAGCTCTTCACGGCACGTGGCGCACCACGGCACGCCCGGTGCCCCGCAGCCGCCACACTGAGCCGGCAGCACCAGATCCGCCAGGCCCCGCGCCATGAGGACCACCCCGGACCGGAGCGCGGGATGACGGGCCATCGGGACAGGCTGGACGCCACCCCGGCGCAGAGCCAGGGCGCGCCGCGGATCGGTGGACCGCCCCGACGCGACTCCTGCCCTGTGCACAGGCCACCAACGGGCGGACCGTCGCGCCCTCAGTTGCCGGGGACGACCAGGTCGTCGCCGTTGCGGGCGAAGTACCAGTCGTCGCGCTCCTGGGTGTAGACCCGACCGCGGCCGTCGATCAGCACCAGCGCCTCCTGCTCTGCGGCTGGCACACCCTTGACCACCCGGGCGTCGGCCACCCCGCGCAGCGGCGACATCCAGCCGCCGAGGTTGAGGACGTAGGGCAGCACCTGCAGCTCCGGCTCGGCCCTGCCGAGCACGACGAGCTGGCTGCCAGAGGCCCAGTCGACCGTCTCCACGTGGGCCAGAGCCTGGCCCACCGGCTGCGGCTCGGACAGCGCGACGGCCCGCCCGTCGCGGTCCCGCACGATGCCGACCAGTCCCAGCCGGTCGGCACCGGACTCCGTGTCGCGCAGGTGGATGACCGCGCGCTGGTCGTCGGGAGCGACCCGGAAGGCGACCACGTCCTCGTTCTCTCCGATCCAGTCCGCCTCGACGGCCGTGGGCGTCGCGTCGCGGAACGCGCCGGAGGTGTCCAGCACCCAGATCCTGGCGCCGCTGCCGCTGCGCCCGGCGACCCACAGCCCGCCGAGCCGGTCGAACGACGGCGGGGTGAGCCGGGTGCCGAGCCCGTCGACCTCCAGCTGGTCGGTGCCCCGCCACCGGGACAGCGTGCGCCCGTCCACGGAGACCGCCGCGAGGTCGGTGAGGTCGGCATCGGCCGCCAGATGGGACCAGCGCACCGGGATGTCCGGCAGCGGGCCCGGCGCGCTCGTCTCCGTGTCCGTGTCCGAGTCCGGGGTATAGGGCAGCACCCGGGAGTGGAACGGGTCGACGACCTCGAGCTCGACGTTGCTGCGCAGCAACGCGTACGGAACGGTCGTGGCCGCCGGCTCGTAGCCGACCTGGCTGGAGTCCTCGACGGGACCCTCGACGTCGCTGGTGGGCAGCAGCCCTTCCTCCGAGCGCACCTGCACGCCGCTGACCCCTGGGGCCTGCAGCAAGGTCTGCGAGAACTGGGCCAGCAGGCGCTCGGTCTGGCCCGGCTCGGCGCCGGCCCCCAGGCCGCGCAGCTCCACGGTCGCCACGCCGAGCGTGGGGTCGACCGGCACGGCCGCTGCGGCCAGCTCAGCCCCCTTGGGCACCGCTGTCGTCACCGCGCCGGCGAGGTAGTCGGGGGGCTGCTCGATCAGGGCCCGAGCCAGCGCCGTGGGCAGCCCGTCGCCGCGGGGGAACCAGCGAACGTCGGGCACGAACACCCGCCGGTGCGGGGCCAGATAGCTGATCTGCGCGGAGCGGTAGGTGCGCTCGAAGTCGGCCTCGGACAGCCAGAGGCCGTACTCGTCCGGGAAGCCGGAGATCCGCCACTGGTCGGCCACGTCCTCGACCGAGAAGCTGGCCGAGGTCCTGGTGCCCTCGGCGAACTCGGTCAGGTAGCCCTTGGCGTCGACCACGCCCAGGGCGGTCACGCTGGCCACGACCAGCCCGTCGCGCGGGCTCTGCAGCTCCGGGTCGCCGGCGTAGACCAGCGTGCGCTGGGTCGGCACCCAGGTGCGGGCCAGCTCGGCGGTGAGGAACTGCCGGGCCACCTCGTGGTCGTCGTCGAAGCTGACGTTGGCGAGCAGGAAGCCGCGGAGGATGTCCTGAGCCGAGGCGCCCTCCTCGGGACCGTCCGGCAGTGCCTGGACACCCTGGAGCGGAGCTCCGAGCACCGGCAGCCCACGCTCGACGGTCGAGCTGGTGGGCAGACCGCCACAGCCCGCGAGAGCGAGCACGGCGGCCAGCGCCGCGGCCCACCGCCACCGGGTCGCGGCGCTCATCGGTCGGCCTCGCTCAGCGACGACGCGAGCTGCGGAGCGACCGGCTGCGTCGTTCGGGGATCGTCGGTGGCGGTCTTCGGGGTCACCGTGTCCAGCTCGTGCCGGAACGGCACGGGCGGAGGCTCCTGCGCCAGAACCGACCCGGCCACCCGGGGCAGGGTCAGCCGGAAGGTCGCGCCCTGTCCGGGTCGCCCCGAGGCCTGCAGCCAGCCGCCGTGCAGGCGGGCGTCCTCCAAGGCGATGGCCAAGCCCAGCCCGGTGCCCCCGGTGGTCCGCGTGCGCGCCGGGTCGGCCCGCCAGAACCGCTCGAACACCTGGCTCCCCTCCCCCGGGGCGAGCCCCACTCCGTGGTCGCGCACCGAGACCGCGACGACGGACTCGTCCTGGGCCACCGAGATCTCGATCGGCTTGCCGTTGCCGTGCTCGATGGCGTTGCCGATGACGTTGCGCAGGATCCGGCTGACCCGCCGGGTGTCGATGTCGATGAGGACCGGCTCGCGGGGGCCGTCGATGTCGATCCGGCTCCCACTGCGGTCGGCCAGGTGTCCCAGGGCGGCGCTGACCGAGCGGACCAGGGCCAGCAGGTCGGTCTGCTCCGGCTCCAGGACTGCGGCGCCGGAGTCGTACCTGCTGATCTCCAGCAGCTCGGTGAGCAGCCCCTCGAACCGGTCGAGCTCCTCATAGAGCAGCTCGGCGGAGCGGGCGACCGGGCCGGTGAAGTCCGCGCGGGAGGCGTGCAGCACCTCACCGGCCATCCGGATGGTGGTCAACGGGGTGCGCAGCTCGTGCGAGACGTCGGAGACGAAGCGCTGCTGCAGGCGGGATAGCGCCTCCAGCTGGTGGATCTGGCTCTGCAGCGAGTCCGCCATCGTGTTGAACGAGGTGGCCAACCGGTCGAGCTCGTCGGACCCGCGCACCGGCAGACGCTCGCCGAGCTCGCCCTGGGCCAGCTGCTGGCTGACGCGGGCGGCGCGGCCGACCGGGCCGGCCACCATCCGGGTGGCCACCCAGGCCATCGCCCCCATCAGCGCCAGGAGGGCCACACCGCCGACCAGGAACCACTGGCGGACCAGGTCGAGGGTGGCCTGCTCGCGGGTCATCGGGTAGACCAGGAACAGGTCGTGCGGACCGGCGCGGGGGATCTGGATCCGGGCACCGACGAAGACGGAGGGAGTCCGGGCCTGCTCCTGGCCGACGTCAGCGTCCAGGACCAGCACCTGCTGGTTGCTGCTGTCGTCCTCGAGCGCCTGCCGCAGGGCGGAGGGCACCTCGCCCAGGCTCAGTCCGCCGAGCGCCAGACCCTGGATCTTGGTCTCCCGGTCGTTGCCCAGGCTGCGCGAGAGCAGGGCGGGTCGGGACTGCCCGTCGGCGGGGGCCATCTGCGAGACGATCTCGTCGGCCGCGTCGTTGAGGCTGGCGTTGTCCCGCCGGTCCGTGGCGTCGAACAGCTCCTGCGCGCGCCGGGCGTGGTCGGCGGCGTCGGCGGTGGCATCGGCCACCCCCTGCCGGACCAGCCCCTCAGCCACCTGCTGGAACAGCAGCGTGCCCAGCAGGGTGGTCAGCACCATGCCCAGGAGCATCGTGGTGGTGATCACCCGCACCCGCAGTGACGAGCGCCACCACGCATGCAGCGCGTCGGCGGTCCCGCGGGCGGGGCCGGCCATGGCTCAGGCCGGTCCTGCCTTGTAGCCGACGCCGCGCACCGTCAGCACGATCTGCGGGTTGTCCGGGTCCTTCTCGATCTTGGCCCGGAGCCGCTGCACGTGGACGTTGACCAGCCGGGTGTCGCCGGCGTGGCGGTAGCCCCAGACCTTCTCCAGCAGCGACTCGCGGTCGAAGACCTGGTTGGGGCGGCTGGCCAGCGCCACCAACAGGTCGAACTCGAGGGGGGTCAGCGCCAGCTCGTGGCCGTCGCGCTTGACCGTGTGGCCCGCCACGTCCACGGCGATGTCGCCGATCGTCAGGTGCCGGGGCTCGTGCAGCTCCGAGCGCCGCAGCCGGGCGCGGATCCGGGCCAGCAGCTCCTGGGGCTTGAACGGCTTGACCACGTAGTCGTCGGCACCGGCCTCGAGCCCGGCCACCACGTCGTTGGTCTCGGTCCGCGCGGTGAGCATGACGATCGGCACGCCGGACTCGCTGCGCAGCGCACGGCATACCTCGACCCCGCTGACCGTGGGCAGCATGACGTCCAGCAGCACCAGGTCGGGCTTGAACTCCCGGAACAGGGCCACGGCCCGCCCGCCGTCAGCGCAGTGGGCGACGTCCAGGCCCTCCTTGCGCAGCACGATGCCGAGCATCTCGGCCAGCGCCTGGTCGTCGTCGACCACGAGCACCTTGGGGTTCATCGTGGACATCGTCCTCAGTAGCGGTAGTGGTCGGGCTTGTAGGGACCGGCCACGTCCAGGCCCATGTACTCCGCCTGGTCCTTGGTCAGCTCGGTGAGCTCGGCGCCCAGTGCCTCCAGGTGCAGCCGGGCGACCTCCTCGTCGAGCTGCTTGGGCAGCACGTGCACACCCAGCGGGTAGTCCTCGGGGCGGGTGAACAGCTCGATCTGAGCCAGCGTCTGGTTGGCGAAGCTGTTGGACATCACAAAGCTGGGGTGCCCGGTGGCGTTGCCGAGGTTGAGCAGCCGGCCCTCGGACAGCACGATGACCGAGCGCTCGCCGCGCTCGGCGTGCTCGCCCAGGCCGTCGGTCCCGGCGTCCTCGGCGGTGAAGGTCCACTCGTGGACCTGCGGCTTGATCTCGGTGCGGCGCACGCCCGGCACCCGGGTCAGGCCGGCCATGTCGATCTCGTTGTCGAAGTGGCCGATGTTGCCGACGATCGCCTTGTCCTTCATCGCCCGCATGTGCTCGGCGGTGATGACGTCCTTGCAGCCGGTGGAGGTGATGAAGATGTCGCCGAGACCGACGACGTCCTCGAGGCGAGCGACCTGGTAGCCCTCCATCGCGGCCTGCAGCGCGCAGATCGGGTCGATCTCGGTCACCACGACGCGGGCACCCTGGCCCGCCAGCGCCTCGGCGCAGCCCTTGCCGACGTCTCCGAACCCGCAGACGACGGCGACCTTGCCCCCGATCAGCACGTCCGTGGCGCGGTTGAGGCCGTCGAGCAGGCTGTGCCGGCAGCCGTACTTGTTGTCGAACTTGGACTTGGTCACGGCGTCGTTGACGTTGATCGCCGGGAACAGCAGCTGGCCGGCCTCGTGCAGCTGGTAGAGCCGGTGCACGCCGGTCGTGGTCTCCTCGGTGACCCCGCGGATGCCGTCGGCGATGGTGGTCCACTTGGTCGGCTCCTCGGGCAGGGTGGCCCGCACCGTGTCGAGGATGACCGCCCACTCCTCGGTGTCGTCCGGACCGGTGGACGGGACCGCGCCGGCGGCCTCCCACTCCTTGCCCTTGTGGACCAGCAAGGTGGCGTCGCCGCCGTCGTCCAGGATCATGTTGGGACCCTCGCCGCCGGGCCAGGCCAGGATCTGGGTGGTGCACCACCAGTACTCGGGCAGGGTCTCGCCCTTCCAGGCGAAGACCGGGACGCCCTGCGGGTCCTCGGCGGTGCCCTCCGGACCGACCACGACGGCGGCCGCGGCCTCGTCCTGGGTGGAGAAGATGTTGCACGAGGCCCAGCGCACCTCCGCGCCGAGCGCGACGAGGGTCTCGATGAGCACCGCGGTCTGCACGGTCATGTGCAGCGAACCGGCGATCCGGGCCCCGGCCAGCGGCCGGCCGGCGGAGTGCCGCTCGCGCAGCGTCATCAGGCCGGGCATCTCGTGCTCCGCGAGCCGGATCTGATGGCGGCCGGACTCGGCCAGGCTGAGGTCGGCGACCTTGTAGTCGAACGTCATTGCGGTGTCAGTGTCCTTCGTTGCTGGTCACGGGGAGGGGCGCCGGCGCAGGCGGACCCTCCCGCTGCAGCACAGTTCCCTCCCTATGGTACGTCGCCAGCGGGCCCCTCCAGTCCGAGCAGGGCGTTCTCGACGACCTCGGCCAGAGCCGGGTGGATCCAGTACTGCCCCCGGGCCACCTGGTGAGCGGGCTGCCCGAAGGCCATCGCCTGGATCAGCGGCTGGATCAGGCTCGAGGCGTGTGGGCCCATCAGGTGCGCGCCGAGGAGCAGTCCAGTGGCCCGGTCTGCGACCAGCTTGCAGATGCTCGTGGTGTCCTCCATCGCCCAGCCGTAGGCCGTGTCGCCGTAGGACTGCAGGCTCACCGAGACCTCATGTCCGGCTGCCCGGGCCGCCTGCTCGGTCAGCCCGACCGACGCCACCTGCGGGTGGCTGAAGACGGCGGACGGAACGGCGTCGTGCACGAAGGACCGCAGGTCCTGCGGGTGGCTGAGGTTGTGCGCCACCACCCGGGCCTCGTGGTTGGCCAGGTGCTTGAGCTGGTAGGGAGCGCTGACGTCGCCGAGCGCCCAGACGCCCGGCACCCCAGTGCGCCCATGGGCGTCGACGACCACCCGACCGTCCTCGTGGGTGCGCACCCCGGCGACGTCCAGCCCCATGCCGTCGCTGTTCGGCACCCGTCCGGTGGCGACCAGGAGCAGGTCGCCCTCCACCGTGCTCCCGTCGCCGAGGTGCACTGCGCACGTGCCGTCGGCCGCCTGCTCCACCGCGGACACGTCGGCCCCGGTGTGCACCGTCCACTGCTCACGGGCGAGCGCGGTGAACCGGCTGCTGATCTCCTCGTCCTGCTGCCGCAACAGGGCAGGGCCACGGGTGACGACCGTGACGTCGACGCCGAGGGCAGAGAACACGTGCGCGAACTCCGCGCTGATGTAGCCCCCGCCGAGGATGACCGCTCGTCGTGGCAGCCGGTCGATCCGCATCACCGTGTCGGAGGTGTGGAACGGCACTCCTGACCGGGCGACCACGTCCGGCACGGTGGCCCGGCTGCCCGTGGCGATGACCACCTGGTCGCCGCTGACCAGCACGTCCTCGTCGTCGATGGTCAGCCGCACCTGCAGCTCCCGCTCACCGACGAACCGCGCATGCCCGAGGTATGCCGTGGTGCCCGGCTCACGCAGCCGGTAGTCCAGTCCACCGGCCGAGATCGGGTCGATCCGGCCGAAGATGCGGTCCCGGATGTCGGGCCAGCGCACCCCGTCCAGGTGAGCGTCCACGCCATACCGTGCGGCTCCGCGGATGGTGTCCGCGACCTCCGCCGCGTAGACGAACATCTTGGTCGGGATGCAGCCGACGTTGAGGCAGGTGCCGCCGAAGGTCCCGCGCTCGACCACCGCGACGGACTTGTCGGCATAGTCCGCGGTGACCAGCGAGTTGCCCGAGCCGCTGCCGATGATGACCAGGTCGTAGTGGTGCACGCCGTCAGTCTGGCTCACCGATGGCTGGCTAGATTGACCAGGTGAGCACTCAGGACTGGACCGCGCGAGCCGCCGAGCTCGACGCCACCGACGAGCTGGCGCGGTTCGCCGACCGGTTCACCCCGGCACCGGGGGTGCTGGCCTACTTCGACGGAAACTCCCTCGGCCGGCCGTTGGCCGGTCTGGACCAGGAGCTGGCCCGCTTCGTCCGCGAGGACTGGGGCACCCGGCTGATCCGCCGGTGGGACGAGGACTGGATGTCCTGGCCGGAGCAGACCGGCGACCTGGTGGCCCGAGCAGCCCTGGGCGCCGCCGACGGACAGACCGTCGTGGCCGACTCGACCACCGTCATGCTCTACAAGCTCGCGCGGGCCTGTGTCGACCACGCCGTCGCGGCGGACAGCACCGGCCGCCGGCGCGAGATCGTGCTGGACACCGACAACTTCCCCACCGACCGCTACGTGCTCGAGGGGATCGCGGCCGAGCGTGGTCTGACCCTGCGCTGGATCGACGCCGACCCCGAGTCAGGTGTCACGCCGGACCAGGTGTCCGCGGTCGTCGGCGAGCACACCGCGCTCGTGGTGCTGAGCCACGTCGCCTACCGCTCGGCCTACCTGGCCGAGGCGGCGGCGATCACCGCGCTGGTCCACGACGCCGGCGGGCTGGTGCTGTGGGACCTGTCCCACAGCGTCGGCTCGGTCCCGTTGGAGCTGGACGCCTGGGGCGTCGACGCCGCGGTGGGCTGCACCTACAAGTACCTGAACGGCGGGCCGGGTGCCCCGGCGTTCGGTTACCTCGCCGCGCGCCACCATGGCCTCCTGCGGCAGCCGATCCAGGGCTGGATGGGCCGCCGCGACGTGTTCGAGATGGGACCGGGCTATGAGCCGGCCGAGGGGGTCCGCGCGCTGGTCAGCGGCACCCCGCCGGTGGTCGGCATGGTCGGCGTGCGGGCTGGCGCGGCGATGCTCGCCGAGGCAGGCATCGGGGCCGTGCGCGCCAAGTCCGTGGCGCTGACCCAGTTCGCGCTGGAGATCGTGGACAGCTGGCCCGCCTCGGCCGGCGTGACCGTCGCCTCACCCCGGGACCCCGGTCGGCGGGGTGGGCACCTGACCATCCGGCGGGCCGACTTCCGCGAGATCACCGGCACGCTGTGGGCTCGTGGGGTCATCCCGGACTTCCGGGCACCGGACGGGCTGCGGCTGGGGCTGGCTCCGCTGTCCACCCCGTTCGCCGAGGTTGCCCGCGGGCTGGCGGTGCTCGAAAGCCTGCTCTGAGCTCAGGTCTCGCCGTGGTAGCCCGGTGGCTCGACGTCCTGGATCCGGGACCGGACCGCATACAGCTCGGGGAAGAAGGTGAGGTCCAGCGCGCGGCGCAGGAACGGCACGCCGGAGGAGCCGCCCGTCCCCCGCTTGGAGCCGATGATCCGCTCGACCGTCTTGAGGTGGCGGAACCGCCAGACCTGCATGTTGTCCTCGACGTCGACCAGCTCCTCGCACATCTCGTAGACGTCCCAGTGCGCGGCCGGGTCGGCGTAGACCTCGGCCACGACGTCGACCACGCCCTCGCTCGGCGCGTAGGGCAGCGCCCAGTCGCGCTCCAGCGCGGCAGCCGGGACGGCATACCCGTGGCGGCTCAGCCAGGCCAGGACCTCGTCATACAGGCTGCGCTCCCCGAGCAGGGCCGCGAGCTCGTCGTGCACCTGCGGGTCGTGCTCGAAGACGCGGAGCATCTCCTTGTTCTTGTTGCCGAGGATGAACTCGACGGCGCGGTACTGCCAGGACTGGAACCCCGAGCCCGTTGCCAGGAACGAGCGGAACTCGGCGTACTCGCTGGGGGTCAGCGTCGCGAGCACGCTCCACTGGTCGGTCAGGACGTGCTGGATGTGCTTGACCCGGGCCAGCCGCTTCAGGGCCGGCTGGGGCTGGTCGGCCTGGATCAGCGAGCGGGCCGAGCGCAGCTCGTGCAGCAGCAGCTTGAGCCAGAGCTCGCTGGTCTGGTGCTGGATGATGAACAGCAGCTCGTCGTGCCGGGCCGGCACGGCCCGCGGGTGCTGGGCACCGAGCACCCGCTCGAGGTCGAGGTAGTCGCCGTAGGACATCGAGCGCGAGAAGTCGCGCTGGATCTCCGGCTCCAGCTCGCGGATCAGGGGCGAGGACGGGTCGCTGCTCATCGGGTGCGGTCTCTCAGGTCGGCGACGTGCGGGCTGATGGAGGGGTCCAGGCCCAGCCCCAGGGCCAGATACGTCGCGGTGAAGTCGACCGTGGCCACCAGGTCCGCGAGGCGGGTCAGCGGCTCGCCGGCGCCGGCGGTGGCCTGCATGACCTTGACCCCGGCGTCGGCGGCCGTCTGCAGCACGGCCTCGGTCAGCGCCTGCGCCTCGGCCTGCACCGACCCCTCGACCAGGGGCTCGACCGGGGCGTCGCGCAGCAGCAGCAGACCCAGCTGCGGCGAGCTCGGTCCGTCGAGGTAGGGGTCGGCGAAGACGTCGCGTCCGGAGTCCTGCGGACCTCGCGCGCGCTCCATCAGCTCGCCCTCGGGCTCGGCGAAGTGGTGCGGCTCCCAGCTGCTGGTGTCGATGTCGGACAGGCGGATCCGGTCGCTGTCGTAGGTGCCGGGGCGGCGCGCACCCTCGGTGTAGGGGCCGTCGAAGCAGGCGACGATCTGGCTCGCCGCGTCAGGGAGCTCGCCGAACGGTGCCGGGATGCGGGCCGTGCGGGCCAGCATCGAGCTCGCGCGGGCGGCAGCCACCCCGCCGAGCGGCCCGTCCCCCAGGACGACGGGGACGGTCTCGGCCAGCTGGACGGCCAGCATCTTGGCCGGGTTGACGAACGACTCGGAGGCCGGTCGGAACGCCTCCGCGTGCTCGTCGAGCCGGTCGGCGACCTCGGACATCGTCCGGGCGCCGCACTCGGCCAGGCCCATCGCGTCCGCACCCAGCAGCACCGGCGTCAGCAGTGACCAGAGCGCCGTGCGTGAGCTGGTGCGGCCGCTGCGGCCCACGCCGACGTGGACGCCGCGGGCGCGGCGGCACACCTCGGCCAGCGGGGAGTCGTCGGCGGCGACGGTGAGCAGGGAGGCACCCCGGCGGGCCGCCTCGCTGGCGACCGCGAGGGGTCCAGGCGCCCTGCCGGACAGGGAGACGGCCACGACCAGGTCCAGCGGTCCGACCCACCCGGGCAGCGGCAGGTTGCGCCGGGCCTGGACCGGCACCGGGGAGCCGGGTTCGGCGAGCAGCTCGAGCACCTCGGCCACCAGGGCGGACCCGCCCAGGGCCGCCACCAGCACCGAGCGGGGACGGTCCATCTCCCCGAGCCGGTGGATGCCCGCCTCGTCGGCCAGCGCGACCGCCTCGCGCACCTGGGCGCCGGCCGTGGCCAGCGCGCGCAGTGCCCCGCGTGAGTCCTTGCGGAGGAGCTCGTCGGCATCGTCGAGGAGTGCCTCGTCGATCGAGGGGGCCATCGTGCTCCTGTTCAGCGCTGGGTCAGGCGGGCGTCGTCGGCCAGCAGCACCGGGATCCCGTCGACGATCGGGAAGACCCGGCGCTGCCCGGCCGCGCCGCAGTCCTGCGCGCAGACCAGGACCGGCGCCCCGCTCTCGTCGGTCTCGTCGACCAGCTCGTGCCGCCCGACCGGGCAGCGCAGGATCTCGCGCACCCAGGGGTCGATCGTCGCGCTCATCCTCTGCTCCTCACGGCGTCGGCTCGCCGCGCACCAGGGCAAGGACGGTGTCACGGACCGAGGTCATGGTGTCACGGTCGGCGGCCTCGACGTTGAGCCGCAGCAGGGGCTCGGTGTTGGAGGGCCGCAGCGACAGCCACCACATCGGGGGTCCCTCGTGGGTCAGCGTCAGCCCGTCGAGCAGGTCGACCGAGCACTCGTGCTCGGCTCCCCAGTCGCGGACCCGCGCGGTGGCCGAGACGACGTCGGGCACCCGGGAGTTCAGCTCACCGGACGCGGCATACCGCTCGTAGTCGGCGACCATGGCCGACATCGTGCCTTCCTGCTCGCCCAGAGCGGCCAGCACGTGCATCGCGGCCAGCATGCCGGTGTCGGCATACCAGAAGTCGCGGAAGTAGTAGTGCGCCGAGTGCTCGCCGCCGAAGACCGCCTCGTGCTCGGCCATCACCGCCTTGATGTAGCTGTGTCCGACCCGGGTGCGCACGGCCCGGGCCCCGTGCTCGGCGATCACCTCGGCGACCGAGCGTGAGGTGATCACGTTGTGCACCACGGCGATCTCGGCGCGGTCCATCCCTGCGGCGACGGCGCGCTCGATCTCCCGCGCGGCGACCAGCGCGGTGATCGCGCTGGGGCTCACCGGCTCGCCGCGCTCGTCGACCACGAAGCACCGGTCGGCGTCCCCGTCGAAGGCCAGCCCCAGGTCGGCACCCTCGGCGCGCACCGCGGCCTGCAGGTCGCGCAGGTTCTCCGGCTCCAGCGGGTTGGCCTCGTGATGGGGGAACGTGCCGTCGAGCTCGAAGTAGAGCGGCACGACGGTCAGCGGCACGTCCGCGCGGTCGAGCACCGCGGGGACGGTGTGCCCGGCCATGCCGTTGCCCGCATCGACCACCACGCGGAGGGGACGGCTGCCGGTGAGGTCGACCAGCCCGTGCAGGAAGGTGGCGTAGTCCTCGAGCAGGTCGGTGTGGCTGACCGCGCCGACCGGCCCGGAGGGACCGGCGTCGGGATGCCGGTCGGCCCGGTCCAGCAGCCACTGGGCCAGGTCGCGGACCTCGGCCAGCCCACTGTCCAGGCCCACCGGCCTGGCCCCGGCTCGACACATCTTGATGCCGTTGTAGGCCGCGGGGTTGTGGCTCGCGGTGAACATCGCCCCGGGCAGGTCGAGGACGCCGGAGGCGTAGTAGAGCCCGTCGGTCGAGCACAGGCCGATCATGGTGACCGGCACGCCGTGGGCGGCCGCGCCGGCGGCGAAGGCCTCGGCGAGCTCGGGGGACGACGGTCGCATGTCGTGTCCGATGACCAGGCCGGCGCTGCCCGCCGGGAGCACCACGACCTGGGCGAAGGCAGAGCCGAGGGCGTGGGACACCGAGACGTTGAGCTGCTCGGGGACCAGCCCGCGCACGTCATACGCCTTGATGAACTCGCTGAGCTGCACACCGGCCACGACGGGCCAGCCTAACGGTCGCGGAGCACCCGCAGATGGCCCCTGCGATGCACCTCGACGACCGAGGACTCCGAGGACGCCTGGTCGGTCTGAGGGCGAGCGGCTGGGCGGCGGTGCTCGCGAACGGCTTCGGCCAGCGCGACGAGGTCATCCGGCGGCGGGTGGTCGTCGAGGTCGAGCCGGACCACCTCCCACCCCCGGGGGGCGGTCATCCGCGTCGCGTGCTGCTCGCACATGTCGTAGGAGTGCGGTTCGGCGTAGGTGGCCAGCGGGCCGAGCACCATCGTCTGCTCGGCGTAGACGTAGGTGAGCGTGGCCACCGCGCGCCCGGGGCAGGCGGTCTTGGTGCACTGACGGGAGACGGCCACAACTACGGACTGTAGGCGCTGCGCACCGCCGTTCCCGGTCACCACGCCGACGCGGTTATCGTCGGCGTCATGCCGTCCCCTCAGCCGCCCACCCCCCGCGCCGCCAGGCAGGTCCGCCGAGACCGCCACGGCCGCGGAGTACGCGGTCCGCTGGCCTGGCCCCGGGTGCCGGTGATGGCTTCCCGGGCGCAGCGGTTCGAGGAGATGGTGCTCGACGCGGCGAGCTCGGTCGAGCGCGCGCTGGGCCGGGACCTGGACGACCTGGAGATCGCCGTGGAGGACGTCCCTCCCTCGGACCCGGCGCCCTGGGAGCACTCCGTGCCACTGGGGCGCCTCTTTCCCGCGGATGGCGGACACGCGGCGCGGGTGGTGCTCTACCGCCGACCGCTGGAGACTCGGGCGACCACGGCGGAGGAGCTCTCCTCGATGGTGCACGAGGTGCTGGCCGAGCAGGTCGCCTCGATGCTGGGGCTCGACCCTGACGACCTGCTCTAGCCGACGCTAGGGGGCAGCCGGCCGCACCGACATGACCGCGCGCAACAGGGGTGCGGTGGGCAGCGGCATCGCCGCGACCATGGTGCCGTCCGGCGCGGCCGCCGTGGCGACCAGGGCGGCGTGCGCCTCACCCTGCCGAGTGCGCACCCAGACCGAGTCGGCGCCGTCGAGCTGCACCGCACGCGTCGACGACGCGGGAACGGTGACCTGGCTGAGCCTGGTGAGGCCGTCGGTCGTGCTCACCACGTCGAGGGTGGCGCCGCCCACCGAGGAGACCACCAGGTCGTGCTGCAGCCGGTGCCCCTCGAACCGCACGAGCGGCGCGCCGGACAGCTCCCCCAGCGGCTCGGTGGCCGGGAGCCAGGCCATGTCAGCGGCCCCCGGGAAACGGTCCCGCAGCTCGACCCGCGCCGCAGCGACCACCGGCTGGTCGGCCGTGACCTGCAGGCCGCTGGCCCCCGGCGGCAGGTCGGTCAGGTCGATGTCCACCACCTGGCCAGGACCGACCGCCGTGACACCGTGCACGACGTCGACGGCACCCTGGGGGGTGAGGGCGCGGACCTCCACCACGGCCCCGGTGTCGCCCGGGACGGCCACCCGCAGCACCACCGATCCCGCTCCGAGCGTGGTGGGCAGCAGGATGCCCGGGACGACCAGGTCCAGAGCCGGGTCGGCGGCGGGGGTGGTCAGCTCCAGGCCGCGGTCGACGGTGCCGTCGAGCCAGCGCTCGCCCAGTGCGGCGACGACGGGGCCACCGGTCGCGGTGACCCGGACGACCGGTCGCGCCTCCTGCGGGGCGAGGGCGTCCAGCAGCACCACGCGGCGGCCGCCTGGCCCGACGACGATGCCGGAGGCACCGGGCGTGGCCACCGGGCCGTCAGCACCGAGCACGGAGAGGTCGACGCCGACCGGCTGCGGGCCCGGGTTGACCAGCACCAGCCGCTCGGTGCGGCCGGCCTCGGGCCCCCCGGCGAGCAGCCAGCTCACCTCCTGCGGCACGAGACAACCGGTGACCTGCAGGCCGCGGGTTCCGCTGCCGGTGCCGAGATGGCCCTGGGTGGCCGCCAGTCCGACCGCGGACCCCGAGCCGGCCTCGACGACGGCAGCGGCCGCCCCGGTCAGCGCCATGGTCGCGGTCGCCGTGCGGGTGCCGACCCTCGACGCGGGCGGACCCTGCGGCACCGCTCGGATCACGAGGTCGCCCAGAGCCCCTGCGGGGGCGACGGGCGGCAGTGCCGCCTCCGGGGCGGACCTGGCCCAGACCCGGACCGCCTGTGGCGGCTCCGGGATGCTGGAGTCCGACAGCCCACGCTGGTCCGGCCCCGGGCAGGCCAGCTGTGCCGAGTCGACCAGACGCGTGGACGCGAGCGCGGCCGGAGGGAGGGCGGACGGCTGACCCGCCCCGGGACGGTCGAGACGGAGGGTGGGCAGCTCAGCAGCCGAGGCGCCGACGACCAGTCCGGCTCCGGCCAGCGCCACCACCACCGTGCGGACGACTGGCCACCAGGACGGGCTCACCGGGACCGCCGACGGCGCGTGCCGACCGGCACCGCCAGCAGGGCGAGCACCAGCACCAGCCCACCGGTGGCCCACTGCCACCAGCGCTGAGGGGAGCGCACGTCGACCGACAGCGACACCTGCCCGTCGCCCTGCGGCAGCGGGTAGGTCGGCGGCCAGACCCCCGGTTCAGGCTGCAGCACCGTGCCGTCGGCGATGACCTCGGCCACCCCGGTCCACGCCGTCGGCTCGGAGACGACCAGCGAGGCGCCGCCCGCGGCGGAGCCGGCCGGCAGCACGGCGTCGCTCTGGCCGTGAGCGCCCCCGACCGGCACGGTGGCGACGGCCACGCCGTCGACCTCCAGCCACGCGCGCGACACGGCGACCAACGCCTCCGGGGTGCCCCGCGACCCGACCCTCCACCACACGGCACCTGACTCGGCGCCGAGCCGGGTGAGCCCGGCCGTCGTGTCGAGCATCGAGACCAGGGCGTGGTCGGGCTGGGCGCGCAGCACGACATACCCGACCCCCAGGTCATGCAGCGACCTCAGCGCCCCTGAGCCTGCCGCGGCGCCGCCAGGCTCCGATCCCTCGCCGACGAGCAGTTCCACGGCCGAGGTGAGGACAGCGTCGTCACTGGTGCCGGGCGGTTGACTGGTGTCGGCCTCCTGCTGGACGAGCTGGGTCACCCGGTCCCGGACCCACCAGGCCGGCTCGCGTCCGACCAGCCGGTGGCTGACCGTCGACCCGGACGGCAGCAGCTCCAGGGTGCGCGTCGACTCCGGGCCGCGAGCCTGTTCGACCGCGACGGCGGGCAACGTGGGTGCGGCCACGGCCAGCGACTGTCCTGCCCCCGCCCAGGCGGTCCACCCGAGCAGACCCACCCCGGACAGTGCGGTCACCGCCCCCAGGACGGTGACGACCGCGCCGCGCCAGCCGCGCAGCACCCGTGCGCCCGTCACGAGGTCGGCCGTCTGCACTGCCGCCAACAGCAGGCAGGCACCCACGATGCTGAGCAGCGTGCCCGGCCAGCTGGTCACCGGGGTGCCCGCGCCGACCTGCCCGACCGGGACCAGGCCGAGCTCCAGGTAGGGCGTGGCGAGTGCAGCAGCCAAGGCCAGGAGCGCACCACAGAGCAGCGCCACCGCGCGGGTGCCACGCTCCCCTTGCCGCAGCGCGGCACCCAGCGCGAGCAGCCAGAGCGGGACCGTCCACCACAGCGTGGGCGCCAACCCGCCCCCCGGGTGCAGGAGCAGCATCTGCCACGGCTCCACAGCACGTCCGGTGGCCGTCCCCCCCGGCCCGCCGCCCAGCAGTCGCGGGTCGAGCAGCACCTGCTGCAGCCACGGCCCCAGCATCAGCCAGGGCAGGACCGTGATCGCCACCCCGCGCCAACGCCCGGCTCCCCGCGCCAGCGCGACGACGAGCAGGCCGCCGGCGGTCGAGGCGAGCAGCACCGGGGGGGCAAAGGCTGCGGCCAGGCCGCAGGCGAGGGCCGTTCCGAAAGCCGCGCAGGTGCGGCGTGCGCCGTCGCCACGACCGGCCGCGACCACGAGCCCCGCGACCACGAGCGGCGCCAGCACGTGGGCCACGACCGGGCCGACGCGGCCCTGGTCCAACGAGACGGTCAGGCAGGTCAGCCCCGCCCAGCCGAGCCCGGCGACGGCACGCACGCCGCGATGGGAGGTGCCGACCGCACAGGCGGCGTAGGCCGCGAGCGCCGCCAGGGGGATGGCGGCCACGAGCAACCAGGCGGTCGCGACCCCTGCCGCAGCCCCGGCGACACCGGGAGTGTGCTCGGCGAGCCAGGCGATCGCCG
Organism: uncultured Actinomycetota bacterium; assembly: GCA_963781115.1. Classification (GTDB taxonomy): domain Bacteria; phylum Actinomycetota; class Actinomycetes; order Actinomycetales; family Dermatophilaceae; genus Ornithinicoccus. Next base: position 492,947 of record CAWADV010000002.1, on the reverse strand, counting down.
ACATCGGCACCCACCACGGCTCGGCGACGGAGGGCTGGCCCAGGCCGGCCCCAGCCCACCCCTGCCACCAGGACTGCCAGAGGTCCGCGGCGCCGGCCTCGGTGGCCCGCAGCTCGCCACCCTGCAGGCCCGCCCCGGTCAGCGCCGGACGCAGCTCGCTCCACCGGATGGCAGCGGCAGCAGTGGCGAGCAGGAACGTCGCCGCCGCCGGCCAGCTCCACCACGCCCGGCGCGCACCGCCACTGTCGAGCGAGAGCGCCTCGTCGGCGACCGGGCCGGTCTCCACCGCGGTGGCCCGGTCGGCGTCGGTGGCCGTCCGCAGGGGTGCGGGCAGCCGGTCGGCGTCACGGGTGGCGCGGCGCGCCTCCCGCGGGCTGGCGAACAGTCCGTCGAGGTCCGCGTGCCGGACCGCCCTGCGGCCCCGGAACCGCCAGCGCGCTCCCCAGGCGCGCCACGGTGCCAGGACCGCGCCCACGTCGGCGAAGGCACGAGCTGCCTGCGTGGGCCGCTTGAGCAGGAACAGGGCAGGCCCCAGCAGCAGCCCGGTTACCAGCAGGACGACGGCCCGCAGCAGCGAGGGCAGCAGCGCACCCCGGGCCAGGGCGACCTGGCGAGCGCGCCGACGGGTGGTCGCGTGGTCCGCGGCGACACCCGCCGGGCCTTGCCGGAGCACCGCAGCCGGTGCCACGACGACGCGGTGACCGGCCAGGTGGCTGCGCCAGGACAGGTCCAGCCCGGCACTGCCGGCGTCGTCGAAGGCGGGGTCGAGCCCGCCCAGCTCGGCGAGCACGTCGGCGCGGACGAGCATGCCGGTCAGCGGCACGGCCAGCACGTCGGTGCGCTCGTCGAACTGCCCCTGGTCGAGCTGGCCGGCCATGCCGGGTTCGGCGAGCCGGCCCGAGCGGGTGACCCGCTGCCCCACGGCGACCAACCGGCGCGGGTCGAGCGCGCTGACGATCTTGGGCCCGACGATCGCCGCGTCCGGAGTGCGCCGCGTCGCAGCGACGAGCTCCTCCAGGGCGGTGGGGTCCGGGTCGGAGTCGTCGTGCAACAGCCACACCCATGCACCGGAGCCGGCCGGCAGGTCCTCCACGGCGTCCAGCAGGACCCGGCCGATGTGCGGCTCCGCGCCGTCGAGCGGTGCGCCCTCGAGCGCTGAGCCCTCGAGCGCCGGGTCTTCGCGGACCGAGAGAGGGAGCTGCCCGTTGCGGACCGCCGGCAGCCGGCGCGCCTCGAGGACCTCCTCGCTGGAGGAGGCCAGGCCGTGCACGACGATGCGGTCTGGCAGCCGGGTCTGACTGGCCAGGGACTCGACCGCGGCGCGCAGGACCGGACCACCCGGATGGGTCAGCAGGACCACCGCCACGGACTCGACGGGCGTGTGCCGTCGTCGCCGCACCGGCTGACCTGTCAGGGTCTGGCCGGACATGGGGCTGGCGGTCGCCGTCAGACGGCGCGCCGCTTCAGCTTGCGGCGCTCCCGCTCGGACAGCCCGCCCCAGATGCCGAAGCGCTCGTCGTGTGCCAGGGCGTACTCCAGGCACTCGGCGCGCACCTCACAGCCGACGCAGACCTTCTTCGCCTCGCGGGTCGACCCGCCCTTCTCCGGGAAGAACGCCTCGGGGTCGGTCTGCGCGCACAAGCCACGCTCCTGCCACGAGGGTTCCTCCATCTCAGGGTTCGTCTTCAAGTACGTCATGAGCTCAAGCTCGTGCACGGCTCCTCCTCAGACCCTCCGCGGCACAAGTAACAACAAGAGAATTACACGCGTGTCATGCCTTCCCGTCAACCCCTGATCTGGTAGCAGCCCCGGCGACCTCGACAATGGGGGCATGCAGATCACTGCCCTGGCCGGTGGAGTGGGGGGCGCCCGCTTCCTGCGCGGGCTCCTCCACGAGCTCCGCGACGTCCGCGGCGAACACGAGCACACGATCACCGTGATCGGCAACACCGGCGACGACATCACGCTGTTCGGCCTCCGCGTCTGCCCCGACCTGGACACCGTGCTCTACACCCTGGGCGGCGGGGTCGAGGAGTCCCAGGGCTGGGGCCGGGCCGGGGAGACCCATGCGGTGCAGGGCGAGCTGGGCGCGCTGGGTGCCCAGCCACAGTGGTTCGGCCTGGGCGACCGGGACTTCGGCACGCACATCGCCCGCAGCCACTGGCTCGGCCAGGGCCAGTCGCTGAGCCAGGTCACGCAACGGCTGGCCGAGCGCTGGGGTCTGCCTGACCTGGGCGTCCGCCTGCTGCCCGTCACCGACTACCCGATCGAGACCCATGTCGTGCTGGCCGGCGACGAGCAGGCTCCCGAACGCGCCGTGCACTTCCAGCAGTGGTGGGTGCAGCTGGGCGCCGCCGTCCCCGCCCTGCGGTTCACCGTCGCCGGCATGGACCGGGCCACCCCCGCCCCGGGCGTGCTCGACGCCATCCGGACGGCTGAGGTCATCCTGCTCCCGCCGAGCAACCCGGTGGTCTCGATCGGCATCATCCTCGGTGTGCCGGGCGTGCGCGAGGCGCTCCGGGGGGCACGAGCACCCGTCGTCGGGGTCAGCCCGATCATCGACGGGGCTCCGGTCCGCGGGCACGCCGACGCGTGCCTGGCCCCACTCGGCGTGCCGGTCAGCGCCGCCGGGGTGGCTGGCCTCTACAGCGACTTCCTCGACGGGTGGCTGGTCGACTCCGCGGACGTCGCCGCAACGCGGCACGACCCGGCCGTGGCCCGCGTGCTGCTCGGTGACCGCGACCTGCGGATGCGGGACGTGGCCTCGGCGGGCGCGATCGCCGGGGCCGCGCTGGACCTGGCGGCGCAGCTGGCTCAGGACCGGCGCCGGTGACCGGGGCCGAGCTCCCCGCGTCGCTGGTCATCACGCCGCTGCGGGGGATGCCGGAGGTCGCCGCCGGGGACGACCTGGCGCTGCTCCTGCTGGACGCCCTGCAGCGGGCGCGGATCGAGCTGGCGGACGGCGATGTCGTCGTCCTGTCCAGCAAGCTGGTCTCCAAGGCCTGGGGACTGCGGGTCGACACCGCGGAGCGCCCGGACGGCCAGCACTCTGACCCGGACCCCGAGCAGCTCCAGGCCCTGCGTCGTGCGGTCGTCGAGCAGGAGTCGGTCCGGGTGGTCGCCGAGCGAGCGATGCCCGGCGGGCGGACCCAGGTCGTCGAAGCGCTGGCCGGGCCGGTCATGGCGGCCGCCGGCATCGACGCGTCCAACACCGGGCCCCAGGGCGGGCTCCTGCTCCTGCCGCGCGACCCCGACCTCGCCGCACGGCAGGTGTATGCCGGTCTGCTGGCGGCCGTGGCACCGCGTCCCCTCCCCCGGGTGGGCCTGGTGATCAGCGACACCTCTGGCCGGCCGTGGCGCTCCGGACAGGTCGACTTCGCCCTGGGCTCCTGCGGCGTGCAGGTTCTGGAGGACCTGCGCGGGGGCGCCGACGCCGACGGACGCGAGCTGTCGGTCACCGCCCGGGCGGTCGCCGACGAGCTCGCCGCTGCCGCCGACCTGGTCAAGGGCAAGGCCGAGGCGGTCCCGGCGGCGCACGTCCGCGGTCTGCGGGTGGCGGGGGTCGGGGACGTGCAGGCCGCCGGAGCGCGCAGCCTCGTGCGGACTGGACCGCAGGACTGGTTCAGCTACGGAGCGGTCGAGGCCGTGCGCGCCGCACTCGGCGCTGCCCCGGGCTCCGCGGCCTCAGAGCAGGTGGGCGTGCCCTCGCTGCTCCCGGAAGAGCGAGCTGCCCACGTCGACCGAGCCGTGCGGCTCGCTCTCCTGGGCAGCGCGTGCTCCGCGGACTGCGTCTCGCGTCGCGACCCCGCGCACCTCGAGGTCAGCTGCGCCGACCCGGTGGCGCGGGGTCGGCTGGCCGCACGCCTCGAGGTGGCCCTGGCCGCCGAGGGGACACCGGGCCGCGTGACGCTCGTGGAGACCACCGACAGCTGAGTGGCCCGCGGGTCAGTGGGCGTTGACCGGCAGGTGGTGCCGCGGTGCCATCCGGGCGCCATGCCGGGGGCGACGCGGCCCGGCCATCTGGACCAGTCGCTGGACGCGGTAGCGGTGCCCCCGGTAGGGCTCGAGCAGCGTGGCCAGACCTGCGTCGTCGACGTCCATCGCGCCGGTGAGGGCATAGCCCACCTCCTGCGCCACGTGGTAGTCCCCGAAGCTCACGGCGTCGGCGTCACCGAGCGCGCGCTGACACACCTCCGCCGCGGTCCAGCCGCCGATCCCCGGCACGGCCCGTAGCCGTCGGCGGGCCGCCGGCAGCGGAAGGTCGACGATCTGCTCCAGCCGGTCGCTGACCCGCAGCGCCCGCATCAGCGTGTCCGCGCGTTGCGGGCTGATGCCCAGCCGGAGCCACTCCCAGGAGGGCACCTGGCGCAGCGTCTCCGGAGCCGGGGCGACGGCCAGGCCGAGCGACTCACCGGGTCCCGGCGCGGTCGTGCCGTAGCGCCGGACCATCCGGCGGAAGCCCGCGAACGCCTCCTGCCCGGTCACCTTCTGCTCGATGATCGCCGGGACCAGCGACTCCATCACCAGGCCGGTGCGGCTGACGCGGAATCCTCGGTGTGCCCGGTGGGCGCTCCGGACCAGGGGGTGCGCAGGGTCGAAACCGGTCTCGTCGTCGTGCTCCCCCAGCATCGCCGGCAGGTGCTCCAGCACCCAGCCGGTCGACACCTTGTCTCCCCAGGCCCGAGCCGTCACCCCGCCCGGGCCCGGCGCCGGGAGGAGCGTGAGCTGCAGGGTGACCGGCCCGGACGGGGTCCGGATCCCGCGGAAGAGGGAGCCGTGCGCGCTCCGCCATGTGGGGTCGCCGGCCCCGCGGCGCAGCGGACCCCAGGTCGCGCGCAGGTCGAGCGGCCGACCGGGCAGCCACACCCGGGACACCGGGGGCAGCGTGCTCACGGTCACCGGCTCATCGTGGCACGCGGCGGCGGGCCGCTCCCCATGCGGCTAGCCTGTGCCACGTGCGTACCCCCGCGGACGTGCTGGCCGAGCTGGTCGGCGACGACTCCACCCGTCCGCTGCTCACCTACTACGACGACGTGCCCGGACCCACCCAGGGTGAGCGGATCGAGCTGAGCCGGCGCGTCCTGGCCAACTGGGTGGCCAAGGCCGCCAACGCCCTCCAGGAGGGTTTGGACGTCGAGCCCGGCACCGTGGTCCTGCTGCACCTGCCCGCACCGCACTGGCGGCTGGCCTACTGGGCGCTGGCGGTCTGGTCTGTGGGGGCAACAGTCACCTTGGACACCCACGAGGGTGCCGACGTGCTGGTGACCACGGACCCGGACGCCGAGCCGGCCGAGGATGCCGACGAGGTGATCGTGGTGACCCTTGCGGCGCTGGCCCGGGAGTATGCCGCCGAGCCCGGTGGAGCGGGGCTGCGCTCGGGGATGATGGACGAGGCCAAGGAGCTCTCCAGCTTTGGCGACAGCTTCACGGCCTGGGACGGGCCGGACCCCGAGGACGCCGCGCTGGTGCACCGGGGCGAGCGGACGACCTACCAGGACCTGCTCGGGCTCGCCGAGTGGCCGCAGGGGTCGCGCGTGCTGGTGGCCAGCGACACCGCGCAGGACTTCCTGCGGCACCTGCTGCACGCTCTGGTGACCGGGTGTTCTCTCGTGCTCGTGCGCGGCGGCAGCCCCGCTGAAGACGACGCTCGGCTGCTGGCCGAGGGCGTCGACCTCGTCGCCGAGTGAGCCTGGCTCGCCGTTAGAGTCGGCCGCATGGACAAAGTCGTCGCCAGCGCGGCTCAGGCCGTCGAGGGGCTGACCGACGGCATGACCCTCGCGGTGGGCGGGTTCGGGCTCTGCGGCATCCCCTCGGTGTTGATCGCCGAGATCTACGACCAGGGCATCGCGGACCTGGAGGTCGTGTCCAACAACTGCGGCGTCGACGACTGGGGGCTGGGCGTGCTGCTCGGCGGGCGGCGGCTCCGCCGGGTCATCGCCTCCTACGTCGGGGAGAACAAGGAGTTCGCGCGGCAGTATCTGGCCGGTGAGCTCGAGGTCGAGCTCACGCCGCAGGGCACGCTGGCCGAGAAGCTGCGGGCCGGCGGCTCGGGGATCCCGGCGTTCTATACCGCCACCGGCGTCGGCAGCCAGGTCAGCGAGGGCGGTATGCCGTGGCGCTACGACGCGAGCGGGGCGGTGGTGGCGCAGCCCCCGAAGGACAAGCGCGAGTTCGGCTTCCTGGGGCAGACCCGGGAGTACGTGCTGGAGGAGGCTATCGCCGCCGACTTCGGTCTGGTCCGGGCCTGGAAGGGCGACCGCCACGGCAACCTGGTCTTCCGCCAGAGCGCCCGCAACTTCAACCCGCTGTGCGCGATGTCCGGCCGGGTCAGCGTCGCCGAGGTGGAGCATCTGGTCGAGCCCGGGGAGCTGGACCCCGACCAGGTGCACCTGCCGGGCATCTATGTGCAGCGGGTGCTCCCGCTGACCGCCGACCAGGCCGCCGACAAGCGGATCGAGAAGCGCACGGTGCGCCCGGCGCCCGCGGCCACGACGACCGGCGGGGAGGCCTGAGATGGCACTGACCAGGGAGCAGATGGCCCAGCGCGCGGCCGCCGAGCTGTCCGACGGGGACTACGTGAACCTCGGCATCGGCCTGCCGACCCTGGTCCCCAACTATGTGGCCGACGACGTCGAGCTGGTGCTGCAGTCCGAGAACGGCATCCTCGGGGTGGGCGCCTACCCGGTCGAGGGCCAGGAGGATGCGGACCTGATCAACGCCGGCAAGGAGACCGTGACCGTGCGGCGCGGTGCCTCGTTCTTCGACTCCGCGACGAGCTTCGGGATGATCCGCGGCGGCAAGGTCGACGCGGCCATCCTCGGTGCGATGCAGGTCTCGGCCTCCGGTGACATCGCCAACTGGATGATCCCCGGCAAGATGGTCAAGGGGATGGGCGGGGCGATGGACCTGGTGCACGGTGCCAAGAAGGTGGTCGTCCTGATGGAGCACGTGGCCAAGGACGGCTCCTACAAGCTGGTGCGCGAGTGCAGCCTGCCGATCACCGGGCTGGCCGTCGTGCAGCGGATCATCACCGACCTGGCGGTCGTGGACGTCACTGACCAGGGTCTGGTGCTGCGCGAGCTCGCGCCCGGAGTGAGCCTGGAGGAGGTCCGCGCGCAGACCGAGCCGGAGCTCCTCGACGGTCGCCGCTGACTCGTCGAGGCCCGGGGCAGGAGCCTCACACATGCCAGAACACGCCACTGTCGGTCACCGAGGCGGTGAGGTCTCGGCGATGGACGTAGGCGTGATGTCGCTGGCAGAGCAGCGCTCCGTTGGACAGGTCAGTGGGTCCGCCGTGGATCCAGTGGACGACGTGGTGGGCCTGGCACCAGCCCGGCGGCGCGGTGCATCCAGGAAACGAGCAGCCGCCGTCGCGCTGGACCAACGCCCGGCGCTGGCCAGCAGTGAACAGACGCTTGGCCCGGCCGACGTCCAGCAGCTCGGAGTCGCTGCCGAGCACCATCGGGATGATGTCGCCATCGCAGGCCAGGCGTCGCACGACGGCAGGTGAGAGCACCTCGTCGGTGCCGGTCAGGCCGGCGCCACAGACTCCGTCGCGCAGATGGTCCCAGGCCAGCGTGACGACCAGCTGTGCGCCCGATGCCGATGGCATGCCCTGGTCAGCGGTCGACACGGCGCGGCGCACGAGCGCGAGCAGGGCGTCGGCTCGCCGAGCCGCTGGAGTGCGCTCATCGCGGGTGCCGTCCTCGTGCGGAACCGGGCCGGACAGGGCCGCCAGGGCCGCGTTGAGCACGGCCGCCCCCTCCGGGTCGAGGATCAGCCGGTAGCAGCTCATCCCGGCGGCACCGGGACTGACATACAGCGCGCGGGAGCTCGCCCATCGCTCGTCGTCGCGGTCCAGGTCTGCTGCGGGCTTGAGCAGGCGTCTGGCCCGGCTCAGGGTGCGCTGCAGCTCACGTAGCGTCATCCCGCTCACTCGTGGCGCGCCACCGCTGGGCAGATGGTCGCTGGCCGCGTCCGTGAGAACCTCCATCAGCGAGCTCAGCTCGCCCGGATCGGCCACCGGTGCAGCCTCGGCCCGGAAGCGCACCAGGTGATCGGCCAGCTCCGGGGCCAGCAGACCCTCGTCCACCCGGCCCAGCACCTCGGTGTCCTCGTGCCGGCCCTGAGCCTGCGCCAGCCGGACGACCGCGGCGGCGTGGAAGACGCTCGGCGCCGGAGCCTGCGCACTCTCGCGGCGCACCACCCAGTCGACCGGAGTGTCGCCCAGCTCCGCCGGCAGGCCGCGCTCGATGGCCTCGGCCACGAGCCGTCGCTCGATGACCGCCAGCTCGTGCCGGGCCCTGGCCACGATCGACAGCGAGTGCGTCAGCTCCCCCGTGCCGCAGGGCCACAGCGCGCTCCCCGCCGCCCTGGCCGCCCCCTCCGCCACCGCAGTCAGCACCGTCACCAACCCCAGCGGGTCTGACCACGTCTGCTGCGCCATAGGACAAATGTACGAGCCACCACTGACAGTGTGCTCGGACAAGCACCGTGGTGAGCGCTAGTCAGCCGTCCCGCGGATGAAGCCGGCGCCCCAGGCCAGGTGCATGGTCGCCAGCGCCGCCGGGACGCGCACAGCGACGCCGGCCCCGTCGCGCGCGCCGATGGCGATGCCGCCCACGGTGACCGCAGCGGCATACCCCAGGGGCAGTGCCCAGAGCGGTCGCCACGCGAGCCCGCCGACCGCGCCCAGGGCCACCGCCACGAGGGCTGTCGGAGGGGCCAGGTAGCGGTAGTTGAGCGAGGTCGGGTGCTGCTGCGCGACCCGCCGACGCCATTGGCCCGTGCGGTAGTACTGCCGCGCCAGCGCGCGCAGGTCCGGCCTGGGCCGGTAGGTCACGGTCAGCTCCGGGGTGAACCAGACCACCCCGCCGAGCTGACGGATCCGGTAGTTCATCTCCCAGTCCTGCGCCCGGGCGTAGGTCCCGTCATAGCCACCGACGCGCCGCAGCCAGTCGCGCCGGAACACGCCCAGGAACACCGACGTCGCCGGCCCGGCCTCGCCGCCGATGTGGAACCGCGCCCCCCCGACACCGAGCGGCGACCTCATCGCGACGGCGACCGCCTTCTCGAAGTCGGTGATGCCCTCGGCCAGCATGACTCCGCCGACGTTGGCGGCACCGGTCTCCTCGAGCACCCGCACGGCCGTGGCCAGGTAGCCCTCACTGAGCTCACCGTGACCGTCCATCCGCACGACCACCTCGTGCCGCGACCCGGCGATGGCGGCGTTCAGCCCGTCCGGCGTCCGGCCCGACGGGTTGCGCACGATCACCACCCGGTCGTCCTGCGCCGCCAGCGCCTCGGCCACCTCGAGGGTCGCATCCTCGCTGGGACCGATCGCCAGCACGACCTCGAGCTCCCCCGGGTAGTCCTGGGAGAGCACCGAGGCCACCGCATCGCGCAGGTGCCGCTCCTCGTTGAGGATCGGCATGATCACCGAGACCGGCGGGTGCTCCGCCGGCGCAGGGTGAGCACGGTTCGGGTCGGTCGTCACGGCGAGCAGGCTATCGGCGATCCACTCCGGCCTAGAGCCTGGCCGGAGTGGTGCACCGTCCCCACCCATCCTGCTGACCTACTCTGTCGGGCGTGCCCCACCGCCCCGAGGACGACTGGACGCGACCGATGCCCCGCACGGGCCGAGGTCGCACCATGGCCGCCAGCGACCAGCCGGAAGAGCACTGGGACGACTCCGCGGCTGGCTCGGACCACACCCGTGCGCTCCCGCGCCAGGTGGTCAGCCGTGGGGGCAACGGCCGGCGAGACACCGGTCGCGAGCGCGGCTATGCCGAAGAGCGCCAGGACACCTACCCCGACGACGCCTACTCCGACGGCTACCCCGACGACGGCTACCGCGACGACGGCTACCCCGACGACCGGGGCGGCCCGCCCGGCCCCCCACGGCGCCCGGCTCGCCGCAGCCGGGCCCGCTTCCGGCTGCGCCGGGCGATGGTCGTCCTCATCCTGCTGGCGATGGCCTATGTCGGGGCGATGGCCTGGGCCGGTCTCGGCATCTGGAACTCCATCGCCCGGGTCGACGCGACGCCGACCGCCAGCAACCGGCCCGAGGGCGCCTCCGGCAGCAACTTCGTCCTGGTCGGCACCGACAGCCGCGAGAACCTCTCCCGCGACCAGCGCAACGACCTGGTGACCGGCAGCGCCGCGGGGGCCAGGGCCGACACGATCATGGTGCTGCACCTGCCCAGTTCCGGCGCGCCCACCCTCCTGTCGATCCCCCGCGACTCCTACGTCGAGATCCCGGGAGAGGGCTTCAACAAGATCAACGCCGCGTATGCCATCGGTGGGCCGGCGATGCTGGTCGACACCATCGAGCAGTCCACCGGGCTGCCGATCTCGGGCTATCTGGAGATCGGCTTCGGTGGCTTCGTGGACGTCGTCGCCAAGGTCGACGGGGTGCGGATGTGCCTCGAGGAGCCGGTGGTCGACGCGAAGACCAAGCTCGACCTGCCCGCCGGCTGCCAGGACCTGGTCGGCAAGGAGGCGCTGAACTACGTGCGGATGCGCTACGGCGACCGGCGCGGTGACCTGGGCCGCGTGGAGCGGCAACGGGCCTTCCTGGCTGCGCTGACCCAGAAGCTGGCCACCCCGTCGACGATGCTCGTCCCCTGGCGCCTGCACGACGTCGGCACGACGACCGGCGCGGCGCTGGCGATCGGCGAGGACACCTCGATGTGGGAGACCGGCCGGATGGCCTGGGCGATGCGCTCGATCAGCGCCGGCGACGGCCAGTCGCTCACCGTGCCGGTGGAGAACCCCAACTACTCGACGTCTGTCGGCAGCACGGTGCTGTGGAACGAGGCGAAGTCGGAGGCCTTGTTCGAGGCTCTCAACACCGACGCGCCGCTGTCCGAAGAGCCCTGACCGTGGCCAGGGCACCACGGGTGCTCAACCGCTGGTGGGTCAAGGCGGCGGCGCAGGGCGCGCTGTCGGTGCTGCCCGTGGCCGGACGGCTGACCGACCGGCTGCGCGACCGGAGGGGCGCGGTCCTGACCCCGGACTACCTGATGTCCAAGTGGCCGCACGTCAACCGGCACGTCACGGCGATGAAGCGCCGCACGGGCATGACGCCGGCGGACCACCTGGTGGTCGAGCTGGGCACCGGGTGGTATCCCATCGTCCCGCTCGGTATGGCGCTGCACGGCGCCCAGGTGGTCACGATCGACACCGCGCGCCACCTGGACCCGGCCCGGATCGCGCTGACCATGAGCCGACTGGTCCAGATGCTCGACGCGGGCCGGATCTCGGTGCCCGACGGCCCGCGGTCAGCCCTGCTGCGCGAGGTCGTCGCGGCGGGAGGGCCGGGCCAGGACTCCGGGACGGCCCTGGCGGTCCTGGGCGAGCTCGGCGTCCGCCCCCGCATCGCGGACGCCACGGACCTCTCCGGGGTGCCCGAGGTCGCCGACGCCACGCTGATGACCTCCAACAACACCCTGGAGCACATTCCTCCGGAGGTCATCGCCGGCATCTTCCGCGAGTTCGCTCGGGTCGCCTCAGCCCAGGCGCGGATGAGCCACTACATCGACCTGGCTGACCACTACGCCGCCTACGACCCGCGGATCGGGCAGCTGCACTTCCTCACGCTGAGCCAGGCGCAGTGGCGCCTGGCCAACAACCGGCTGGCCTACCAGAACAGGCTCCAGCTGCCCGACTACCTGAGCCTGCTCAGCGACACGGGATGGCAGCTCACCCGGGCCCGGACCGTGCCGCGAGATCCCGCCGAGCTGGCCGGACTGCGGCTGCGTGCGCCCTTTGACGCGATGGCGCCCGAGGACCTGCTGGTGGTCAAGGCGCACCTGTGCGCCCGGCGAGCCTGATCCGGCCTGCCGGACCCTCCCTGACCTGACCGATCACGATGGCACCGGGCAGGTCCACCTCCCCCACCAGCAGCAGCCCACCGCTGGTCTGCGCGTCGGCCAGCAACAGCAGGTCGATCTCATCGACTCCCTCCGCATCCAGATGGGGCCTGACCCACTCCAGGTTGCGCCGCGTGCCCCCGCTCACGAAGCCGTCGAGCGCCGCCTGGCGGGCCCCCTCGAGCAGCCCGATGGCGGCCAGGTCCAGCTCGGCGCCCACCCCGGACGCGCGCAGCATCGTGTGCAGGTGGCCCAGCAGGCCGAAGCCGGTCACGTCCGTCGCGGCCCTCAGCCCTGCCGACACGGCGCTCTCTGCGGCCCGGTCGTTGAGCGTGGTCATCGCGGCCACCGCGGCAGCGCTGTGACCACCGGTGCGCTTGTGCCAGGTGTTCAGCACGCCGATCCCCAGCGGCTTGGTCAGCGTGAGCGGGAGACCCGGCTCGGCCGCGGTGTTGCGCAGCAGGCGAGCCGGGTCGGCGACCCCGGTGACCGCCATCCCGAACAACGGCTCCGCCGCGTCGATCGAGTGACCCCCGACGACCGGGCACCCCGCCGCTGCGGCCACCTGCGCCCCACCGCGCAGCACCTCGGCGAGCAGACCCTGGGGCAGCAGGTCCCGCGGCCAGGCCACCAGGTTGACCGCGCTCACCGGGCGCCCGCCCATCGCGTAGATGTCCGACAGCGCATTGGTCGCGGCGATCCGCCCGAAGTCGAACGGGTCGTCGACCACCGGCCCGAAGAAGTCCACTGTGCTGATCAGCGCCGTCCGCTCGTCCAACAGCACCACCCCGGCGTCGTCCCCGGTCGAGGCGTCGACCAGCACCCGGTGCCGCGCCCCCACCGGCGCGGGGAGGCCTCGGACCAGCTCGGCGAGCTCGCCCGGCGGGAGCTTGCAGGCGCAGCCGCCGCCGCGGGCGAAGTCGGTCAGGCGCAGCCGCGGCTCGCTGCCGCGGTCATCGTCATCAGACATCCGGGCAGCCTGTCACGCTGCCTGACCGACGGGCCCCCGTAGGGTGCGGGGTGGAGGCGTCCGGGCACCTGGTGGGCCCCCCGGTCTTCAACACCGGCGTGACCCAGCAGCCCTGGGTCAGGTGGGTTCGATTCCCATCCGCCTCCGCCAGGCGCGGGTATGTCGACGCGCGTAGTGTGCGCCACATGGGACGCTTGCGGTCTCACGTCGCGGTCGCTCTGGTCGGCGCACTCCTGCTGGCCGGCTGTTCGAGCGTTGCGGCAGCAGAGGCTCACGCCCAGGCGATGACGTTCCTCACCGCAGCCGCCACCGACCCAGAAGCCGCCTGTCAGCTGGTCGCGCCGGGCACCCTGGCACGGCTCGAGCGCGACGGCGGGTGTGTGGCCGCACTCTCTGCGCTGTCCGGGTCGTCCACCGGGTGGGAGGACGCCGTCACCGAGGTTGCCTCGCAGAGCGCCCAGGTGCGGCGTGGTGACCAGGCCGTGTTCCTGGCCCGGTTCGACGACGGGTGGCGGGTCACCGCGGCGGGCTGCACTCGCGCGTCGGCCGACCCGGCGCTTCCCTACGACTGCCTGATCGCGGGTGGCTGAGATGCGCGTGATGTTCCTGCTGTATGCCGTGCTGATCGCCGGCGGACTGCTGATGGTCCTGGTGCTCGGTGGGCTGGCCCGGTGAGCGAGCCGCAGCGAGGCTGGGCACGTCGCAACGGCCTGTCGCTGGCGTTCGGAGGGCTGCTGCTGCTCACCCTGGTGCTGCAGGCGGTGTCCGGCCTGATCGGCTACAACCAGGAGGCCAGGGCGGCCAGCCTCCAGCAGATCTCGTTGGTGCGGTATGTCACCTCATCAGACTTCGGGGTCGACGTCGCGGAGAACTGGCAGTCGGAGTTCCTGCAGTTCACCGTCTACATCCTGCTGACCGTGTGGCTGATCCAGCAGGGGTCCTCAGAGTCCAAGAAGCCCGGCGACGAGGGGCGTGGCACTGACCAGGACCAGCGCGTGGGCGCCTACGTCGAGCCGGACTCCCCCGCGTGGGCCAAGGCCGGCGGCTGGAGGACCGGGGTCTACTCGCACTCGCTCGGGCTGACCATGGGGGTCATCTTCGTGCTGTCCTGGCTGGCACAGGCAGTCGCCGGGCGCGTGTCGCACAGCCAGGAGCTGATCCGTGACCTGCGCGACCCGGTCAGCTTCACCGCCTACCTCGGCTCCCCCGACTTCTGGAGCCGCACTCTGCAGAACTGGCAGTCGGAGTTCCTGGCCATCGGGTGCATGGCGGTCTTTGCGGTCTATCTGCGCGAGCGCGGGTCACCGGAGTCCAAGCCGGTCGGCGCTCCGCACGGCGAGACGACCTCCAGCGACTGACGCGTGCCGCTCCGCAGTACCGTGAGGCTGCCCACGACGACACTGCTGCGGAGGTGAGGATGGCCCCGTCCGGCGTCAACGGAGGCGACCCCCGGCGGGGTGTGCCGCGCACCGACACCGTGCTGGCCGACCCCCGTGTCCGCGAGGCGCAGGGTCGGTGGCACGCGGAGGAGGTCACGGCCGCGGTCCGGTCAGCGCAGCAGCTGGCCAGGGATGGCGCGATCGACCCCGCCGATGTCGCCGATGCCGCCGTCGCGGCGCTGGCCGGTGCACCCTGCAGCCTGCGCGCGGTCATCAACGCGACCGGCGTCGTCGTCCACACCAACCTCGGCCGCGCACCGCTGTCCGAGGAGGCGGTGGCGGCCGTGGTCGCGGCCGCGGGCTACGTCGACGTGGAGTATGACGTGAGGACCGGGCAGCGGGCGGCGCGCGGCGCGGCGGCGGTCCAGGCGCTGCTCCGAGCGGTCGGGCCCGCGGCCGAGGGGGCTGACGCTCTGGTGCTCAACAACGGTGCGGCGGCGCTCCTGCTCGCGGTCTCCGCGCTGGCCGGGCCGGGCCGCGAGGTGGTGGTCAGCCGCGGGGAGCTGGTCGAGATCGGGGCCGGGTTCCGGCTGCCCGACCTGATGGCCAGCACGGGGGCCCGGTTGCGCGAGGTCGGCACGACCAACCGCACGAGCCTCGAGGACTACCGGGCGGCGATCGGACCGGACACCGGCTGCGTCGTCAAGGTCCATCCGGGCAACTTCGTGGTGCAGGGCTTCACCGGTGCCGTCGACGTCGAGGAGCTGGCCACACTGAGGCTGCCCGACGGCTCGCCCGTGCCCGTCGTTGCCGACGTGGGCTCGGGCTTGCTCAGGCACGACGCGAGCCTGCCCCGGGAGCCCGACGTCGCGGGCTGGCTGGAGGCGGGGGCATCGGTGGTCACCGCCAGCGGCGACAAGCTTCTCGGCGGTCCTCAGGCCGGGCTGGTCGTCGGCCGGGCCGACTCGGTGGCGGCCATGCGACGGCACCCGCTGGCCCGTGCCCTGCGGGTGGACAAGCTGACCTTGGCCGCGCTGGAAGCCACCCTCCGCGGTCGCCGTCCTCCCGTCACGGTCGCTCGGCTCGCCGACCCCGCCGAGCTGCGGGAGCGCGCGCTGCGCCTGGCCGAGCAGGTCGGCGGTGTGCTGCGCGCACACGACGGACTCGTCGGCGGCGGGGGTGCCCCCGGTGTCCGGCTGCCTGGCTGGGCGGTGGCTCTGCCCGCAGAGCTCGCCCCGGCACTGCGACGGGGTGACCCGCCTGTCGTCGGCCGGGTCGAGGACGGACGCCTGCTGCTCGACCTGCGCTGCGTCCCTGCCGAGCTGGACCCGGTGCTGGCCCTGGCGGTCCGGGCGGCGACGGACGGCGGCTGATGCTCGTCGTCGGCACTGCTGGTCACGTCGACCACGGCAAGTCGACGCTGCTCCGTGCACTCACCGACATGGAGCCGGACCGGTTGGCCGAGGAGCGGCGGCGAGGGCTGTCGATCGAGCTCGGGTATGTGTGGACGGTGCTGCCGGACGGCAACCCGGTCGCCTTCGTCGACGTTCCGGGTCACCGCAGGTTCGTCGGCACCACGCTGGCCGGCCTCGGCCCGCTGTCGGCGGTGCTGCTCGTCGTCGCCGCCGACGGGGGGTGGTCGGCCCAGACCGTGGAGCACGTCGCGGCGGTCCATGCCCTGGGCATCGTGAACGGCGTCGTCGCGGTCACCCGCTGCGACCTGGCCGACCCGCGTGCCGTGCAGGAGCACGTCGCACGGCAGGTGGCCGGTACGGCGCTGGAACGGTGGCCCGTCATCGCCGTGTCCGCGGTATCCGGCCAGGGACTGGGCCAGCTCCGCGCCGCGCTGTCCGCCGTGGCCGCCGCACTCGGGACGCCGTCGTCTGACTCAGCCCGCGCCGGCGCGGCTGACCTGTGGGTGGACCGCGCTTTCACCGTCCGGGGCAGCGGCACCGTCGTGACCGGGACACTGGTCGGCGGCAGCGTGACCGCGGACGACACGCTGACTCTGCTGCGACCCAGCGGTGCCTTCTCGGTCGGTGTGCGCAGAGTCGAGACGATGGGCCAGCCGGTGGACCGCGCGGTCGGCCCGGCTCGCGTCGCGCTCAACCTGCGCAACGTGCCCGTCGACAGGGTGCGCCCGGGTGACCGGATCGTCCAGGCCGAACGGCTCCAGCACGCCCCCAGCCTGGCGACCAGCCTCGAGGCCCGGCTGACCTGGCTGCCGTCGACGGCGAGCCTGCCCCGGCAGCTGCACCTGCACGTGGGCACCGCGGACCGCCCCGTCCGGGTGCACCAGGTCGACCAGGAGCGGGTCAGGCTGCGGTGGTCGGCTCCCCTGCCCGTATGGCCCGGCGACCGCGGTGTGCTGCGCGAACCGGCTCGCGGCGCGGTGCTCGCAGGACTCCAGGTGCGGCCTCGGCAGGCTGCGGAGAGGCAGGCTGCGGAGAGGCAGGCTCCCGTGCACGCCGAGCATCCGGCGCAGCTGGATCGCCTCCTGCGGGCACTGCGGGCCGATCCTCTCGCCGCGCCGGACCGGGAGACCCTCCGGGCTCTGCCGCAGGAGCTGGTCCGACGCCTGGCCGTCGAGGGAGAGCTGGTGCTGCTGCCGGGCGGCGTCGCGCTCGGCGCCCACGCGGCCGAACACGCCCTGCGGACACTGCGCCTGCTGCCTGCTCCGTTCACGACGAGCCAGGCCCGTCAGGCGCTGGGCACCAGCCGACGCGTCGTGCTGCCGTTGCTGGAGCACCTGGACGCGACCGGACAGACGCACCGCCTGCCGGACGACCGCCGCACGGTGACGGCCCTCTAGTGTGCCTGCGGGAAGGACGGTGCGGCGGTCGGGCCGGGCGATCAGGCCGACTCGGCTTCCTCGAACCCGATCAGCCAGGGCACGCCGTATCGGTCCACGACCCGTCCGTCGACAGCGCCCCAGGGCCGTTTCTGCAGGTCGTCGACCACCTGGCCGCCCTCGGACAGGGCGGTGAACCAGCGGCGCAGGGTGGCCGCGTCTGCCGTCCCGAGCAGCGACAACATCAGTCCCTCCGCGCGGATGGTGGGCTCCTGCCCCGTGGCGTCGGAGGCGAACACGGATGACCGGTCCGTCGGAGAGATAGCCGTGTGCGACGGCGTCGGGTGGACCGTCGGTGCGGCCGAACTCCTCGAGGGTGTGGACTGTCGCGGTGCCGCCGAACACCTGCCCGTAGAAGGCCAGGGCCTCGCGTGCCGTGCCCGGGAACGTGAAGTAGGGAGTGAGGTCGCTCATGGCCACGACGCTAACAAGTGGGACCGTCAGGCTCCGGGGTTGCCGACCAGCCTCAGCAGGGTGCCGTCCAGGTCGATCAGCGCGCCGATCCGCATCCCGGAGGGCTCCAGCGTGGGCGGATGCAGCCGAGGCCACCCGCGGTGGGACACCGGCAGACCCGCGTCGACACACGTCTGGAAGAAGCCGTCGACGTCGTCCAGCCGCAGACAGCACCCGAACGAGCTGGTCGCCGGGTCGAGGTCGGCGAAGGGGAAGAACTCCAGGCTGACTCCGCCGTGGGACAGGATCATCCAGCCGTCGTCGCGGTAGTCCTGCACAAAACCCAG
Organism: uncultured Actinomycetota bacterium; assembly: GCA_963781115.1. Classification (GTDB taxonomy): domain Bacteria; phylum Actinomycetota; class Actinomycetes; order Actinomycetales; family Dermatophilaceae; genus Ornithinicoccus. The sequence continues at coordinate 475,134 of CAWADV010000002.1, read as the reverse complement.
TCGGGCGTAGAAGTCGGCGGTGGCAGTCAGGTCACGTGCCGGAAGGTTCGGTGTCGCCCGGTCAACCATCAGCGATCCTCAGGTGTTCTGCGGGAAGCCCAGGTTGAGGCCGCCGTGGCTGGGGTCCAGCCAGCGCGAGGTGACCGCCTTCTCCCGGGTGAAGAAGTCGACGCCGGAGGGCCCGTATGCCTTGGAGTCGCCGAACAGCGAGGCCTTCCAGCCGCCGAAGGAGTGGTAGGCCACCGGCACCGGGATCGGCACGTTGATGCCCACCATGCCGACCTCGACGTCCTGCTGGAACCGCCGCGCGGCGCCGCCGTCGTTGGTGAAGATGGCGGTGCCGTTGCCGTAGGGGCCGCTGTTGATCAGCTCGATGCCCTCCGCGTAGGAGGTGATCCGCACGATCGAGAGCACCGGCCCGAAGATCTCGTCGGTGTAGACCGTCGAGGACGTGCCGACGTTGTCCACCAGCGAGGGGCCGAGCCAGAACCCGTCAGCCGCGCCGTCTGCCTCGCACGCCACGCCCGTCCACGACGACGTAGGCGCCGTCGGCGGTGGCGACGTCCAGGTAGCCCGCGACCTTGTCGCGGTGCTCGCGGGTGATCAGCGGCCCCATGTCGGCACCGCCGCGACCGTCGCCGATCACGAGCTTGCCCATCCGGTCGCGGATCTTCTCCACCAGCTCGTCGCCGACCGGGTCGACGGCCAGCACCACCGAGATGGCCATGCACCGCTCACCTGCCGAGCCGAAGCCGGCGTTGACCGCCGAGTCGGCCACCAGGTCGAGGTCGGCGTCCGGCAGGACCAGCATGTGGTTCTTGGCGCCGCCGAGGGCCTGCACGCGCTTGCCGTGCCGCGTGCCGGTCTCGTAGACGTACCGCGCGATCGGCGTCGAACCGACGAAGGAGATGGACGCGACGTCGGGGTGCACGAGCAGCGCGTCCACCGCCTCCTTGTCACCGTGCACGACGTTGAAGACACCGTCGGGCAGCCCGGCCTCGGTGAGGGCGGCAGCGAGCCAGTTGGCCACCGAGGGGTCCTTCTCCGAGGGCTTGAGGACCACGGTGTTGCCGGTGGCGAGCGCGATCGGGAAGAACCACATCGGCACCATCGCCGGGAAGTTGAACGGGCTGATGATGCCGACGACCCCGAGCGGCTCCTTGACGGAGTAGACGTCGACGTCGGTGGAGACCGACTGGGAGTAGGAGCCCTTGGCCAGCTGCGGCATCCCGCAGGCGAACTCGACGACCTCGATGCCGCGGGCGACCTCGCCGGCAGCGTCGCTGAGCACCTTGCCGTGCTCGGAGGTGAGGATCGCGGCCAGCTCCTCGCGCCGCTCGTTGAGGATCTGCCGGAACGCGAACATCACGCTCTGTCGCTTGGCGATCGACGTGCGGCCCCAGCCCTGCGGACCGGCGAAGGCGGCCCGGGCGGTCGCGACGGCCGTGTCGACATCGTCGGCCGAGCCGAAGCGGACGTGCTTGGTGACCTCGCCCAGCGCCGGGTCGTAGACCGGGCCGGTGCGCTCGGAGCTGCCGGCGGCGTTTGCCCCGGCGATCCAGTGGTCGAGGACGGGCAGGTCGGTCGCGGGGTTCACGGGCTGACTTCCTTGTCGAGGAGGGTGAGGACTTCGTCATAGATCGCCATCGCCTCGGCGACCTCGCCGTCGGTGACGACGCACGGAGGCACGACGTGGATCCGGTTGTCGGCGGCGAACGGGACCAGCCCGCGCGCCAGGAGCTCCTTCTTGGCCAGGCCGATCAGGGCCGGGGCCACGGGGGCACGGGTGTCGCGGTCGGCCACCAGCTCGACAGCCCAGAAGACCCCGAGCCCGCGCACCTCACCGATGACCGGGTGCCGGTCGGCGAGGTCGGCCAGGCCCGGACCGATCCGCTCGGCGCCCACCCGCTTGGCGTTGGCGACGATGCCCTCGGACTCCATCGCGTCCAGGGCTGCCACGATGGACGCCGCGGCCAGCGGGTGGCCGGAGTAGGTCAGACCTCCGGGGAAGACGTTGTCGTCGAAGTCGGCAGCGATCTCCTCGCTGATGATGACGCCGCCGACCGGCACATACCCGGAGTTGACGCCCTTGGCGAAGACGATCAGGTCAGGGACGACGGTGCCGTCGTCGATGGCGTCCCTGGCCAGCCACTCACCGGTGCGACCGAACCCGGCCATCACCTCATCGAGGATCATCACGATGCCGTGCGCGTCGCACAGCTCACGCACGCCGGTGAGGTAGCCGGGCGGCGGCACCAGGACGCCGGCGGTCCCGGGGATCGTCTCGAGCAGCACGGCCGCGACCGAGGAGGGTCCCTCGCACTCGATGACCCGCCGCAGGTGCTGCAGGGCTCGTTCGCCTTCCTCCTCCGGCGTCGTGGCCCAGAACTCGCTGCGGTAGAGGTAGGGGCCGAAGACGTGCACATGGCCGCGCGCGTACTCGTTCGGCACCCGACGCCAGTCCCCCGTCGCCACGACGGCGGCACCGGTGTTGCCGTGGTAGCTGCGGTAGGTGGAGACCACCTTGTCCCGCCGGGTGTGCAGCCGGGCCATCCGGATGGCGTTCTCGATCGCATCGGCGCCGCCGTTGGTGAAGAACACCGTGTTCATCCCCGAGGGAGCCAGCTCGGTGATCCGCCGGGCCGCCTCGCCACGGGTCAGGTTGGCCGTCGAGGGAGCGATCGTGGTCAGCAGCGCCGCCTGCTCCTGGATCGCGCGCACCACCGCGGGGTGCTGGTGCCCGATGTTGACGTTCACCAGCTGGCTGGAGAAGTCGAGCCAGCGGGTGCCGGCGTGGTTCCACACCGTGCTGCCCAGGCCGCCGGCCACCACGAGCGGGTCGAGCCCGCCCTGAGCCGACCACGAGTGGAAGACGTGGCTGCGGTCGAGAGTCTTGGTGCGAGCGTCCAGGTCGAGGTCGTCATCGCGCGAGGTGGCCGTCATCGGCTCGGTTCTCCTTGTCGGATTCGGGAGGAGGTGGCGGGCGGGCCGGGTCGGCCCGCCCGCCGCCGCTCAGCTGCCGCCCTCGTTGAGGGTGACGTCGATCGGGGTGTAGCCGGCGCCGTCGACGTCGACCCCTTCCTCGCGGAGCTCGGTGAGGGCCTGCTCCACATACTCGTTGGTGTAGGCGGTGTCCGGCGGGTCGGCCGAGATGATCGTCGCGCCCGTCTCGTTCTGCGTGTTCTTGGCGATCTCGACCGTCTGCGCCCAGGCGGCTTCGTCAATCATGCCCACGCCGGCGCCGGAGGGCCAGATCAGCTTGTTGACCTCGTTGGCCATCCACAGCTGGTGGCTCTGGCCCAGGGTCGAGCCCGCCGCGGTGACGATGGCCGCCGCCTCCTCGGGGTTGTCCCGGGTGTAGACCCATCCCTTGATCGAGGCCTTGATGAAGGCGACGGTCTGGTCCTGGTACTCCGGGTCGTCCAGCTGCTCGGTCTGGGCCCAGATGGCGTCCTGGAGCATCGCGGTGCCGACGTCGTTCCAGTCGACGACGTCGAAGTCCTCGGGCTGGTAGAGCTCCCCGGTGTCGGGGTTCTTGGTCTCCAGCAGCTGGGCGTACTCGTTGTAGGTCATCGCCTGGGCGGCGTCGATGTCGCCGGTGAGCAGCGCGTTCATGTCGAAGTTCTGCTGCACGAGGGTGATGTCACCCACGGTGACACCCTCCTTCTGCATGCCGGCGAACAGCTCCCACTCGTTGCCGTAGCCCCAGCTGCCGATGTTCTTGCCGCCGAAGTCGGCCGGCGAGGTGATGCCGGCCTCCTTGAACGAGACCTGCAGCGTGCCGCTGCGCTCGAAGATCTGCGCGACGTTGGTGATCTCGGCGCCCTGCTCGATCGAGCCCAGCACCTTGGGCACCCAGGAGATCGCGTAGTCGACGTCGCCGTTGGCGAGCACGTCCTGCGGCACGATGTCGACGCCGCCCTCGGCGATCGTCACATCCAGTCCCTCGTCCTCGTAGTAGCCCTGGTCGATGGCGGCGTAGTAGCCGGCGAACTGCGCCTGGGGGACCCACTGCAGCTGCAGCGTCACGGGCCTCAGCGCTTGCGCGGTCTCGGTCGGGTCGTCCGCGGTGTCGGTGTCGTCGCCGCTGCTGGCGCAGCCTGCCAAGGCGAGCACCAGGACGGCTGCGGCGGCGCCCCTGCGTGGTGTTGCTCTCATTGATCTCTCCTCTAGGTGGGTGGTGCTGGTGCGGATCTGGGGCTCAGCTGCTGCCGTGGTGACGCGAGAACCACAGCTCGACGAGCAGGGTGACGACATAGAAGGCCAGGCCGAGAGCGATGGCGCCGGCCACGTAGGCCCAGGCGAGCGGGTAGTTGCTGCTGGCCGCCGCCGAGGTGATCGACTTGCCGAGCCCGCCGACCGGTCCCCCGAAGTACTCCGCGATGAGCGCGGAGATCACGGCCAGGGAGGAGGCGATCCGCAGACCGGTGAAGACGTAGGGCGTCGCGGTCGGCAGGGTGACCGCCCGGGCGACCTGGACCGGGCCCGCGGCATACGCCGCCATCAGGTCGCGGTGCACCGCCGTGACCTGGCGCAGCCCGCGCAAGGTGTTGAGGTAGACCGGGATGCTCACCGACAGGGCGGCCACGAGGATCCGTGCGGTGTCGACCGCGGCGCCGAACATCGTGTAGAGCACGGGCGCGAGCGCGACGATCGGGACGACCGACGCCGCCGCCACGACCGGCACCGCCATCTGGTCGACCACCCGCACGGCGTAGGAGAGCACCGCCAGGGCGATCGCCACGACCGACCCGATGACCAGGCCCACGAGGGCGTTCTGCCCCGTGACGCGAGCGCCACTGACGATCGAGTCGGTGTTGACGCGCAGCTGGTCCCAGATCGCGGCCGGCGACGGCACGATGAAGGCGTCGACGTCGAGGGTGGTCACGACCAGCTGCCAGACACCCAACACGAGGGCGCCGAGGACGACCGGGGCCAGGACCGTCGAGAACCGCAGCTCGCGCAGCGGCAGCCGGGCCCGCGTGTCGCGGGCCGTGGCGTCGGCGACGACGCTCATGAGTCGTGCCCGCCGTGCAGCTGGGTGCGCACCCGCGCCACGGTGTGGAAGAAGTCCTCGTGGTCGCGCGCCGCGTCGGTGCGCTCGGTGAGCGTCGCCGGCACCTGGACGACGTCGACGATCCGTCCTGGGCGCGGCGACATGACGACGACCCGGTGGGACAGGAACACCGCCTCGGGGATCGAGTGGGTGACGAACAGCACGGCGGCGCCCGTCTCGTGGCAGATCCGGACCAGCTCGTTCTGCATCCGCTCGCGGGTGATCTCATCGAGCGCGCCGAACGGCTCGTCCATCAGCAGCAGGCGCGGGCGCTCGGCCAGCGCGCGGGCGATGGCGACCCGCTGCTGCATGCCGCCCGAGAGCTGGTGCGGGTGGCTCCGGGCGAAGTCGGTGAGGCCGACCAGCTCCAGCAGCTCGGCCACCCGCGTTCTGCGCGCGGTCTTGTCCGAGCCGTGCAGCTGCAGCGGCAGCTCCACGTTGTGCGCGACCGTCCGCCACGGCAGCAGTCCTGCCTGCTGGAAGGCGATGCCGTAGTCCTGGTCGGCCCTGGCCTGGGGCGCCGGCTTGCCGAAGACCGAGATCGAGCCGGAGGTGGGCGTGTCCAGGTCCGCGACCAGCCGCAGCAGGGTGCTCTTGCCACACCCGCTGGGACCGATCAGCGAGACGAACTCGCCCGCCGCGACAGTGAGGTCCACGCCGGTGAGCGCGACGACCTCCCGGTCTGCTCGGCCGAACACTCGTCCCACGTCGGTGGCGCTGATGGCGTCGGTCATCGGATCTCCGCGGTGCGGTAGGGGCGCAGCAGCAGGCCGAGCAGGCCGACGACCCCGGCCGCGACCAGCCCCACGGCCACCGCCCCGAAGATCGGGGCCCAGGGCTTGGCCGGGTCCGAGCTGGCCGACTGGGCATACTCGATGACCATCCGGCCGACCCCGCCGCGCAGCCCGATCGACACCTCGGCGACCACGGTGCCGATCACCGCGCTGGCCGCGGCCAGACGCAGGGCCGGCAGCAGGTAGGGCACGCTGGCGGGCAGCCGCAGGGTGAGCAGGCTGCGCCACCAGCCGACCCCGTAGGCGTGCATCAGGTCCAGGTGGGTGCGGTCCGGTGACTTCAGCCCACGCAGCCCGCCGACGGCGACCGGGAAGAAGGCCAGGTAGGCGGCGATCAGAGCGACCGAGTGGTCGTTGCCCCACTGGAACTGACCGATCTCGACCTGGGAGCCCCACCGCCGCACCAACGGCGCGATCGCGATGAGCGGCACGGTCTGGCTCAGGACGACCCAGGGCAGCAGCGCTGACTCGGCGACCCGGAACCGGCTCATCAGCAGCGCCAGGGCCAGGCCGACGACCACGCCGATCAGCCAGCCGCGAGCGGCGATGCCGAGGGTGAAGATGCTCGCGTCGGCGACGGCGCGCGCGGTGCTGGTCGCGCCGGCCAGGGAGGTGACCGGTTCGGCGAGCCGCTGCAGCATCTCCCAGGTATGCGGCATGGCGAGGTCGCTCGACCGCGGCAGGATCAGCGTCTGGTCGCCGACGCGCAGACCGTTCTCGGGGCCGAAGGCCTTGTAGAGGTCCCAGGCGGCTGCCAGCACCGCGACCCCCAGGAGCCCGAGGACCACGGCTCGGACCCGGGTGAGCGCACCGGTCACGCGGCGCTCATGCCTTGGCCGTGACGTGGTCGCGCAGGGCCGGCATGATCGACTCGCCGTAGACCCGCATCGTCTCTTCCTTGTTGTCGTGCTGCAGGTAGATCGCGAACTGGTCGACACCGATCGCCCGGAGCTGCTCGAGCTTGGCGATGTGGTCTGCAGCGGTGCCCAGGATGCAGAAGCGGTCGACGATCTCGTCGGGCACGAAGGCGGCGTGGGTGTTGCCGGCGCGGCCGTGCTCGTTGTAGTCGTAGCCCTCCCGGCCCTTGATGTAGTCGGTCAGCGCCTGCGGGATGCCCTGGTCGCCGTACTTGGCGACGATGTCGGCCACATGGTTTCCGACCATGCCGCCGAACCAGCGGCACTGCTCACGCATGTGGGCCAGCGCCTCCGGGGTTCCGTCTCCGACATAGGCCGGTGCGGCCACGCAGAAGGTGATCGCGTCGGGGTCGCGGCCGGCATCCGCCGCGGCCTTGCGGACCGCGCCGATCATCCAGGTGGCGATGTCGACGTCGGCCAGCTGCAGGATGTAGCCGTCGGCGACCTCCCCCGTGGCCTTCAGCGCCAGCGGGCCGTAGGCGGCGATCCACACCTCCAGCTCGGAGGTGCGGGCCCACGGGAACTGCAGCGTGGTGCCGTTGACCTCGACCGGGCGACAGTTGGACAGCTCGCGGATCACATGCGTCGCGTCGCGGACGTCCTTGAGCGTCGTGGGCTTGCCGTTGAGCACCCGGACCGCCGAGTCGCCGCGGCCGATGCCGCACACCGTCCGGTTGCCGTACATCTCGTTCAGCGTGGTGAAGCACGACGCCGTGACCGTCCAGTCCCGGGTGGCCGGGTTGGTGACCATCGGCCCGACGATCACCCGGTTGGTCTCGTTGAGGATCGCCGAGTAGATGACGTACGGCTCCTGCCAGAGCAGGTGGGAGTCGAAGGTCCACACATAGTCGAACCCGTGCTCCTCCGCCCGCTTGGCCAGACCGACCGTGCGCCAGGCAGGGGGGTTGGTCTGCAGGACGACGCCAAAATCCATAGGGGTTCCTTCTACACGGGGTCGAGGAGGCCGTCGGTCAGGTCAGGTACTGGGTCAGTCCGCGCTTGAGGTAGCGACCGTGCCCGGCCCGCCCGTGGAAGGCGCCGTCGGAGACGACCACGGAGCCGCGCGAGACGACGACGTCGACGTGTCCGTCGATCTCATAGCCCTCCCAGGCGCTGTAGTCCATGTTCATGTGGTGCGTCTTGCCCACCCCGATCGAGGTGTGGCCCGCCGGGTCGTAGACCACGATGTCGGCGTCGGCACCCGGGGCGATGACCCCCTTGGTGCCATAGAGGCCGAACATCCGCGCCGGGGTGGTCGAGGTCAGCTCGACCCAGCGCTCGAGGGTGATCTGGCCGGTGACCACACCCTGGTAGAGCAGGTCCATCCGGTGCTCGATGGACCCGATGCCGTTGGGGATGGCACGGAAGTCCCCCCGGCCGAGCTCCTTCTGGTCCTTCATGCAGAACGGGCAGTGGTCGGTCGAGACCATCTGCAGGTCGTTCGTGCGCAGGCCCTGCCACATCGCGTCCTGGTGCCCGTCGGCGCGAGAGCGCAGCGGCGTCGAGCAGACCCACTTGGCGCCCTCGAAGTCGCCCCAGGCCGGGTCGCCGGTGGCGCCGAGCTGCTCCTCCAGCGACAGGTACAGGTACTGCGGGCAGGTCTCGCCGAAGACGTTCTTGCCGCGGTCGCGCGCCGCCGCCAGCTGGGCGACCGCCTGCTTGGCGCTCACGTGCACGACATACAGGGGTGCCTGCGTGAGGTCGGCCAGCATGATCGCCCGGTGCGTGGCCTCGGCCTCCATCTGCCAGGCGCGGGCCACGCCGTGGAAGTAGGGCGTGGTCTTGCCCTGGTCGTAGAGCTGCTGGGCCAGGACGTCGATCGCCGGGCCGTTCTCGGCGTGCATCATCGTCATCAGCCCGAGCTCTGCGGCCTTCTGCATCGCCCGGAGGATCTGGGCGTCGTCGGAGTAGAAGACCCCGGGATAGGCCATGAACAGCTTGTAGCTGCTGATCCCCTCGTCGACCAGGGTCTCCATCGCCTTCAGCGACTGCTCGTCGACGCCGCCGATGATCTGGTGGAAGCCGTAGTCGACCGCGCAGTTGCCGCGCGCCTTCTCGTGCCAGGCGGCCAGGCCGGTCTCGACCGCCTCGCCGGTCTTCTGGACGGCGAAGTCGATGATGCTCGTCGTGCCGCCCCAGGCGGCCGCGACCGTGCCCGACTCGAAGGTGTCGCTGGCCTCGGTGCCCCCGAACGGCAGCTGCATGTGGGTGTGCGCGTCGATGCCGCCGGGGATGACGTACTTGCCCGTGGCATCGACCACCCGGTCGACCGAGGCGGCCAGGTCGCTGCCGAGCAGCGTCGAGCCCGGTGCCAGGACGGCGACGATGGTCTCGCCGTCGACCAGGACGTCGGCCGCCAGGCGGCCGGTCGAGCTGACGACCGTGCCGCCGGTGATCAGGAGCGTGCTCATGGGGTGGCCTTCCGCTCGCCGGTCATGCCCGCGCGATCGCGGTGTAGGAGTCGGGGCGGCGGTCCCGGTAGAACTGCCAGTCGTCGCGCATCTGCTGCACCATGTCCATCTCCAGGTCGCGCACCAGGATCTCCTCCTGCGTGCCGGACCCCCGCTCGCCGACGAAGTTGCCGCGCGGGTCGATCACCTGGCTGGTGCCGTAGAAGTCGACCGCGTCCTGGCCGTACTCGTTGTCCTCACGGCCGACCCGGTTGGGCTGCAGCACGAAGTAGCCGTTGGCGACCGCGGCGCACGGCCCCTCGACCTCCCAGAGCCGGTTGGACAGGCCGGGCTTGGTGGCGTTGGGGTTGAAGACCATGTGCGCACCGCCCAGGCCGAGCTCGCGCCAGCCCTCGGGAAAGTGCCGGTCGTAGCAGATGTAGACGCCGAGCTTGCCGACCGCGGTGTCGAAGACCGGATAGCCGAGGTTGCCGGGCCGGAAGTAGAACTTCTCCCAGAACTTGTCCAGGTGCGGGATGTGGTGCTTGCGGTAGCTGCCCAGGATGCTGCCGTCGGCGTCGACGACGACCGCGGTGTTGTAGTAGACCCCGGTCTGCTCCTCCTCATAGATCGGCAGGATCATCACCAGGGACAGCTCCTTGGCCAGGGCGGCGAAGCGCTGCACGATCGGCCCGTCAGCCGGCTCGGCGAAGCGGTAGTACTTCTGGTCCTGGGTGATCCCGAAGTAGGGGCCGTAGAACAGCTCCTGGAAGCAGATGACCTGCGCACCCTGCTCGGAGGCGTCCCGCGCGAACTGCTCGTGCTTGTCGAGCATCGACTCCTTGTCACCCGTCCAGGTGGTCTGGGTGATGGCGGCTCTGACGACGGTCAACGGGTCCTCCTGGGCACAGGGTCACGGGAGCTGAGCGGAACACTCCGCCCTCATCATCATCGCTCTGTCAAGCGCAGCAGCTGACGTGCCATCACGACGCGCTGGATCTGGTTGGTGCCCTCATAGATCTGGGTGATCTTGGCGTCGCGCATCATCCGCTCCACCGGGAAGTCCTTGGTGTAGCCGTAGCCGCCGAGCAGCTGGACCGCGTCGGTGGTGACCTGCATCGCCACATCGGAGGCGTAGCACTTGGCGGCCGCTCCGAAGAAGGGCAGGTCGGCGTCGCCGCGCTCGGACTTGGCCGCGGCGACATAGACCAGCTGCCGGGCCGCCTCCAGCGTCATCGCCATGTCGGCGAGCATGAACTGGATGCCCTGGAACTGCGCCACGGCCTGGCCGAACTGGCGGCGCTCCTGGACGTAGGCCAGCGCCGTGTCCAGGGCTCCCTGGGCGATGCCGACGGCCTGGGCGCCGATCGTCACGCGGGTGTGGTCCAGGGTCTTCAGCGCGATCTTCAGCCCCTCCCCGGGAGCACCGACCATCCGGTCGCCGGGGATGCGGCAGTGGTCGAAGAGGAGCTCACAGGTGGGGCTGCCCTTGATGCCGAGCTTGCGCTCGGGCGGGCCGACGGTGAACCCCTCGTCGGTGCGCTCGACGACGAAGGCGCTGACGTTGGCGCCGCGTGGACCGTCCGGGTCGGTCACCGCCATCACCGTGTAGAACTGCGAGACTCCCGCGTTGGTGATCCAGGACTTCTGGCCGGTCAGCACGAAGTCGTCGCCGTCGGCGACCGCCCTGCAGGTCATCGATGCGGTGTCCGAGCCGGCCCCCGCCTCGGACAATGCGTAGGAGAACATCGCCTCGCCCGCCGCCACCGGCGGCAGGTAGCGCGACCTTGACCTCCTCCGAGCCGGACAGCAGCAGCGGCATCGTGCCGAGCTTGTTCACTGCGGGGATCAGCGAGGAGGAGGCGCAGACGCGGGCCACCTCCTCGATCACCAGGACGGTGGCCAGCGCGTCGGCGCCGGCGCCGCCATAGGCCTCGGGGATGTGCGGGGCGTGGAAGTCGGTGGCGGTGAGAGCATCCAGCGCCTCCTGCGGGAAGCGGGCCTGCTCGTCCACCGCCGCGGCGTGGGGAGCGATCTTGTCCCGGCAGACCTCGCGCACCGCCTCGCGCAGCGCCTCGTGGTCCTCGCTGATCCGGAACAGGTCGAACTCACTCACCAGCGCACCCTACAAGCCGGCTCGCGCGGACTCAGGGCTCCTGCAGGGCCGGGATGACCTGGGTCTCGAACAGCTCCAGCCCGGAGGTGTCGTAGGCCGCCTCGGCGAAGTAGGTGATGGCGTAGGTCATCCCGGCCTGCTCCAGCGAGCCCAGCGCCTCGACGACCTGTTCCGGCGTGCCCACCGCGGGTCCACGCCGCGCCCCGGCCACGAGCTCGTCGGCCCGCGCCGCGCTGAACCCGGCGCGCAGGGCGCGGTCGTGCATCCAGTCCAAGCGGTCCTGGACCTCGCGCTCGTCACGCCCGATCACCACGTTGTAGTTGGCGCTGCGGACGATCGAGCCGACGTCGCGGCCGAGATCCTGGCAGTGCTGCTCCAGGATGGCCGACTTGTGGGCGAAGCCCTCCGCGTCGCCGGCGAAGTTGGTGTAGTCCGCGTACTCGGCGGCGATCCGCAGGGTCTTGCGCTCCCCGCCACCGGCCACCCAGATCGGGATCCCGTTGGCCGCCGATCCCGGGTGGCTCGTGCCCTGCAGCGGCCGTGGCCAGCAGAGCGCGCCGTCGACCTGGTAGTGCTCGCCGGCCAGGGTCGCCGACCCGGTCGTCCACATCTGGCGGAAGATCTCGACGCCCTCGCGCAGCCGGGCCAGCCGCTCACCCGCCCCGGGGAACCCGTAGCCATAGGCGCGCCACTCGTGCTCGTACCAGCCGGCCCCGATGCCCATCTCGACCCGGCCCCCGCTGATCACGTCGACCGTCGCGGCGACCTTGGCCAGGTAGGCCGGCTCGCGGTAGCTGATGCAGGTGCACATCTGGCCCAGCCGGACCCGTTCGGTCACCGCCGCGAGCCCGGCCATCAGCGTCCACGCCTCGTGGGTGGCCTCGTCGCTGGGCTCGGGCGTGGTGTGGAAGTGGTCGTAGACCCAGACCGACTCCCAGCCGGGGACGGCGTCGGCGCGCCGGGCCAGGTCCGCGATCACCTGCCAGTGCTGGTCCGGCTCGATCCCCACCAGGTCCATCCGCCAGCCCTGGGGCACGAAGGTTCCAAAACGCATGGCGCCAACCTACTGGTCGCGCGCCGGGCCACCGGCGGCCATAGTGGGCCTCATGGAGACCCGGGCGGTCCATCGCAACGACATGGCCGTGATCCGCCGGCTGCTCACCACTCCTGGCAGCTGGGCGGTCGCGGGCCTGTCCACCAACACCGCGCGGCCGGCGTATGGCGTGGCCCGGCTGCTCATCGACCGGCTCGGGCTGCGGGTCCTGCCGATCCATCCCCGGGCGGAGACCGTGTTCGGCCAGCCCGGTCACACCAGCCTGGCGCAGCTGCCCGACGGCACCTGCGTCGACGTCGTGGACTGCTTCGTCAACTCCACCCGCGTCGGCACCGTGGTCGACGAGGCGATCGAGCAGCGCGAGCGGCTCGGCATCACCGCGGTCTGGCTGCAGGTGGGGGTCATCGACGAGCAGGCCGCACAGCGGGCCAAGTCGGCCGGCCTGCACGTGGTGATGGACACCTGCCCCGCGATCGAGTACCCGCGGCTCTAGCCCTCCCGGCGCTGGCGCAGCGCAGCGCCCTTGGCGACCGCCGCCTCGCGCAGCTCCTCGGCGAAGTCCGCCAGCCGCTGACGCAGCCGGTCGGCCTCCTCACCGGTCCCGGACGCCAGGATGCGAGCGGCCAGCAGCCCGGCGTTGCGCGCTCCGCCGATGGCCACGGTGGCCACCGGGATGCCGGCCGGCATCTGCACGATGGACAGCAGCGAGTCGAGCCCGTCCAGGGTCTGCAGCGGCACCGGAACGCCGATGACCGGCAGCGTGGTCAGCGAGGCCAGCATGCCGGGCAGGTGGGCGGCGCCGCCGGCGCCGGCGACGACGACCCGCAGCCCCCGGCTCGACCGCGGTGCGCCCGTAGTCGACCATCTCCAGCGGCATCCGGTGCGCCGAGACGACGTCCGCGGCATACCGGACCCCGAGCTCGTCCAGCACCAGCGCCGCCTGCTCCATCACCGGCCAGTCGCTGTCGCTGCCCATCACCAGGCCCACCGGTGCTGTCATGAGGTGATCACTCCCTGCAGGTAGTCGGCGGCATGGCGGGTGCGCTCGCGCAGCCCGGGCAGGTCGGTGCCGTAGGCGGTGACGTGCCCCAGCTTGCGCCCCGGCCGCACGCCCTTGCCATACAGGTGCATCCGCAGCCCCGGGTCGCGGGCCAGCAGGTGCCGGTAGGTGGGGTAGAGGTCGGGGTGCTCACCGCCCAGCACGTTGGCCATCACGGTCCACGGCGATCTGGCGCTCGGGTCGCCCAGCGGCAGGTCGAGGACCGCGCGCAGGTGCTGCTCGAACTGGCTGGTGACCGCACCGTCGATGGTCCAGTGGCCGCTGTTGTGCGGGCGCATCGCGAGCTCGTTGACCAGGTAGGACGGTCGCTCGCCGGCCACCTCGAACAGCTCGACGGCCATCACGCCGGTGACGCCCAGCTCGCCGGCCAGCCGCAGTGCCATCTCGATGATCTGCGCCGCGAGCTGGTCGTCCAGGTCCGGAGCCGGGGCGATGACGTCGGTGCAGATGCCGGCCTGCTGCACGGTCTCGACCACCGGCCAGACCGCCGCCTGACCACTGGGGCTGCGCCCCACCATGACCGCCAGCTCGCGGGCGAACGGGACGGCCTCCTCGAGCAGGATCCCCTCGGCGAACGGGCCCTCCTGCCCCACCTGGCCCAGCCACGGGGTGAGGTCGTCGACGCCGTGGGCCAGCAGGACGCCCTTGCCGTCATAGCCTCCGCGCGGGGTCTTGGCCACGACCGGCCAGCCGACCTCGGCGGCGAAGCGGTCCACGTCCTGTGTCGTCCGCGCTGCCGTCCACCGCGGGCACGGGACGCCCAGACCGGTGAGGCGCTCGCGCATCGCCAGCTTGTCCTGGGCGAACTGCAGGGCCTCCGGCGAGGGGTGCAGCGGCACTCCGTCGGCGCGGAGCGCGGCCAGCACGTGCCCTGGGACGTGCTCGTGGTCGAAGGTGACGACGTCGCATCCGGCGGCCCAGGCGCGCACCGCGTCCGCGTCGGTGTGGTCACCCAGGGGAGCGTGCGGGACGACCAGCGCCGCAGAGGCGGCCGGTGACTCGGCGAGCACCGACAGGGTCACCGCGAGCCCGACGGCCGGGGGCTGGCACATCCGGGCGAGCTGCCCGCCACCGATGATGCCCACGACGGGAAAGCCTCCCTCGGCCCGCTGCGCACTGCTCACGGTCAGCCACCCTAGGGCAGAGCGCGTATCCTCTCCGGGTGCCCCACGACCCCACCGGCCCACCGGCCGGGCTCCTCGAGCGGGTCCGCGGCACCCTGGACGTGCTGGTCCGGGAGGCGGCCAAGTTCGGCGTGATCGGGCTGATCGCCTTCGTCATCGACACCGCGCTCTACAACTCCCTGGTGTTCGGGATGCCCGGCGGCGACGGCATCGGTCCGCTGCACGACATCCCCCTACGCGCCAAGATCGCCGCGACCGCAGTCGCGATGGTCTTCGCCTGGCTGGGCAACCGCTACTGGACCTTCCGGCACCGGCGGCGCGCGGCCGTGGCGCACGAGTTCGGGCTCTTCATCGTGTTCAACGTGCTGGGGCTGGGCATCGCCGTGCTCTGCCTGGGCTTCTCCCGCTACGTCCTGGACCTGCACAGCCAGCTGGCCGACAACATCAGCGCCAACGGCGTCGGCCTGGTGCTCGGCACGCTGTTCCGCTTCTGGGCCTACCGCACCTATGTGTTCAAGGACGACGCCCTGGCCGACATCGACGTGCCGATCCTGCACCACCACGACCATCGGCCTGCGGACGACCACGACAACGACAACGACAAGGACACCGCTCAGCGCGCCGGCGCCATCGACACATAGAGGGCGAAGACCACCGGACGCCCCTGGACCAGCTCGAGCCGCCCACCGAACGACTCAGCCGTCTCGCGGGCCACGGCCAGGCCGAGCCCCGTGCCCTTGCCGCCGGTCACCGCCCGGTCGAAGACCCGCCGGGCCAGCTCCGGGGGGATCCCGGCGCCCTGGTCGCGCAGCTCGATGACCGCTGACGGGCCCGAGCGCTGAGCCCGGACCGAGACCTCGCCGGCCCCGTGCGTCAGCGCGTTCTCCATCAGCGCGTTGAGGATCTGCGCGATGGCCGAGGCGCTGGAGCGGACGATCATGCCGCGCTCGACCGTGACGGTCACCGCCCGGTGCTGCTCCCGGAAGGCCGGCTCCCACTCGGCCTGCAGCTCGTTCAGCACGGTGTCCAAGGAGACAGACCGCCCTCCGTCGGCGTGGCCGGCCCGGGTGCGGTGCAGCAGGTCGTCGACCACGTCGGCCAGGCGCTCGGCCTGGGTGATCGCCACGCCTGCCTCATGCCTGGCCTCGCCGAGCGTGCGGGCTGCATGGATCTCCTCCAGCCGCATCAGCATCGAGGTGAGCGGGCTGCGCAGCTGGTGCGAGGCGTCTGCCGCGAAGTTCCGCTCCGCCGAGAGGGCCCGCACCATGGAGCGGTGGTTGCGGTCCAGGATCCGGGACACGGTGTCGATCTCGGCGATCCCGCTGGCCGCTGCCGGGGCCTGCGCCCCGGCGCCAAGGTCGGCCAGCGCCTCCACGACGAACCCGCCGGATCCGAACTCGTCCGCCCGCTGGGCCAGCTGCCGCATCGGCTCGAGCATCCGCTCGGACTGCCGGTCGGCCAGAGCGCGCGCGGCCACGACAGCGCCCCCCGTCACCAGACCCAGCACCAGGACCGCGACCAGGACCACCGCCCAGGCCGGCAGTGCGCCGTTCGACGCCGCTAGCCGGTCGGTGCCCTGCTGCAGGAGCAGCCAGGTGGCCAGGGCGCCCAGCCCGCAGGCCAGCACGGCAGCCCCGACGGCGCTGACGACGGCGAGCCAGCGCAGCTCACGGCGCACGGCTCGCCCCCGGGTTCACGCCTCCGGCTCGTTCTCGAACCGGAAGCCGACGCCCCGCACGGTGACGATGAAACGTGGGTCGGTGGCGTCGTCGCCGAGCTTGCGGCGCAGCACCGAGACGTGCATGTCCAGGGTCTTGGTCGAGCCATACCAGCTGGAGTCCCAGACCTCGCGCATGATGTCTTCGCGGGCGACCACCTTGCCGCCTTCGCGGACCAGCACCCGCAGCAGGTCGAACTCCTTGGCGGTCAGCTGCAGCTCCTGGCCGCGGAAGAAGGCCCGCCGGGCCTGGGTGTCGATGCTCACCGGCCCCGCGTGCTCCGGCTCGCTCGCCTCGGCCCCGCGCCGGAGCAGCGCGCGGACTCGGGCGAGCAGCTCGGCCAGCCGGAACGGCTTGGTCACGTAGTCGTCAGCCCCCGCGTCGAGACCGACCACCGTGTCGATCTCGTCGCCGCGGGCGGTGAGGATGAGCACCGGGCTGATCAGCCCGTCCTGGCGGATCCGGCGGCAGACCTCCAGACCGTCCATGTGGGGCAGGCCCAGGTCGAGGATGACCAGGTCGGGGCGGACACGGCGGGCCGTGGACAGCGCCTCGAGGCCGTCGGGGCAGACGTCGACCTCGTAGCCCTCACGCTTGAGGGCGCGTGCGAGGGGCTCGGAGATGGTCTCGTCGTCCTCGGCCAGCAGCACACGGGTCATGGGGCGAATCCTATGAGTTCGCGGACGGCCAGACCGGGGTCCGCTTCTCGGCGAAGGCCGCGATGCCCTCGCGCCGGTCGGGCGAGAACGCGGTGGCACGCCAGCAGGCGTCCTCGACCTCCAACCCGGTGGCCAGGTCGACGTCAGCGCCCAGCGCGCATCGCCCGCTTGGCGTTGCGGACTCCGACCGGGCTGTGCCCGGCGATGGTCCCGGCCAGCTCCAGCGCCCGGTCGCGCGCGGCACCGGCCGGCACCACCTCGTCGACGACTCCCAGGGCCGCCGCTTCACCGGCAGCCAGGCGTCGGGCGGTGAAGATGACCGAGGCCGCCCGGGACCAGCCGATCCGTCGGGTCAGCAGCTGCGTGCCGCCACCCCCGGGGATCACCCCGACGGACACCTCCGGCAGCCCCACGGAGGCGTCCTCGCCGGCGACGATCAGGTCGCAGGACAGGGCCAGCTCGAGCCCGCCACCCAGCGCGAACCCCTCGACGGCGGCCACGGCCGGGACGGGCAGGGCCAGCACCCCGCCGTAAGCGCCGCGGGTCACCTCGCGCTGGTGCCTCAGCTGGTCGTCGGTGAGGGCGTTGCGCTCCTTGAGGTCGGCCCCGACGCAGAAGGCCCGCGCGTGGCTGCTGGTCAGCACGACGGCGCGCACGGTCGGGTCCTGCGCGAGCTCGGCGGTGACCTGGGCGATCTGGGCCCCGAAGTCGGTGGAGATGGCGTTCATCGCCTCGGGCCGGTCCAGGGTCAGCTCGACGACATGCCCGCCGTCGCCGTGCCGGGTGAGCCTGACCTGGGGGTGAGGGTCCTGCGGCGCCGTCATGGCGCCCAACCTAGTCACCGGGCCGCAGGTGCCTCACGTCGCCGGCGCTGAACCGGTGCTCGAGCCCACCACTGTCGACCACCACGAGACGGCCGTCGTCGGCGACCTCCCGCGCGACCCCGACGACGTCCTCCCCGGCGGGGAGTTGCACCCGCACCCGCCGGCCCACGCTCGAGCAGACGAGCCGGTAGTCCGCCCTCAGGCGCTCCAGCCCCTCCCCTGGCGCCTCGTCGAGCAGCGGCGCCAGCACCGCCAGGAGCCGGTCGAGGTAGTCGTGGACGAACGCCTCGCGCGCCCCGTCGGGCAGCACCGCTCCCCCTCGCGCCAGCCGCCAGGACGTCGCCGTCGCCACCGGCAGCTGTTCGCGGACCTGGTCGACGTTGAGCCCGGTCCCGACGACGACGACCGGCCCGTGCCGGGGGTCGCGGGTCTGCTGCGCCAGGATGCCCCCGACCTTGCCCCACCCGGTGCCGTCGCGGACCAGCACGTCGTTGGGCCACTTCAGCCGGGCCTCGACGGCATACCGGCTGTCCGCCAGCGCACGCACGACGGCCAGGCCGGTCACCAGGGGCACCCACCCCCCGGCTGCCGGGTCCTTCGGTGCGGGCACTGCCACGCTGATCGCCAGGGCGGTGTCCGGTGGGGCGGTCCAGCTGCGGCCCAGGCGTCCGGCGCCCTGGCTCTGATGGTCGGCGACCACCACCCGACCCGGGACCGGATCCTCCCGCAGGGTCGCGTTCGTCGAGGCCAGCGTGGGGTGCCACTCCGGCTCGGCCCATCGGCGGTCCCACGTGCTGCGCTGCATCGGTCAAGGCTAGGTTGTGCTGCATGAGCGGTGATGTCGCCACGGACGCTGGGTCCCCCGACCTGCGCACCACCTCCGGCCGACTGGCCGACTACCGCCGACGGCTCGACGAGGCCGTGCACGCCGGCTCGGCCCGCGCCGTGGAGAAGCAGCACGCCAAGGGCAAGAAGACTGCACGGGAGCGGATCGACGAGCTGCTCGACCCGGGTTCGTTCACCGAGATGGACGAGCTGGCCCGGCACCGCTCCGTGGTCTTCGGGCAGGAGCGCAACCGTCCCTACGGCGACGGGGTGGTGACCGGCTACGGCACGGTCGACGGCCGGCCGATCGCGGTGTTCGCCCAGGACTTCACCGTCTTCGGCGGCTCGCTCGGTGAGGTGTTCGGGGAGAAGATCGTCAAGGTCATGGACCTGGCGATGAAGGTCGGCTGCCCCGTCGTGGGGATCAACGACTCCGGTGGCGCGCGGATCCAGGAGGGCGTCGTCGCCCTCGGCCTGTATGCCGAGATCTTCCGCCGCAACGTGCACGCCTCCGGCGTCATCCCGCAGATCTCCCTGGTCCTGGGTCCCTGCGCGGGGGGCGCCGTCTACTCCCCCGCGATCACCGACTTCATCGTGATGGTCGACCAGACCTCGCACATGTTCATCACCGGCCCCGACGTCATCAAGACGGTGACCGGCGAGGACGTCGAGCTTCGAGGAGCTGGGCGGCGCGCGCACCCACAACAGCCGCTCCGGCGTGGCCCACTACCTGGCGCACGACGAGTCCGACGCCATCGCCTACGTCCAGGACCTGCTCGCCCACCTGCCGCAGAACAACCTGGAGGACCCGCCGGCCTACCCGGTGGAGGCCGACCTCGCGGTCAGTGCCGAGGACCTGGAGCTGGACACCCTCGTCCCGGACAGCGCCAACATGCCGTATGAGATGAAGACCGTCATCGAGCACGTCCTCGACGACGGCGACTTCCTGGAGGTGCAGGCCCTCTATGCGCCCAACATCGTCTGCGGCTTCGGCCGGGTCGAGGGGCACTCCGTGGGAGTGGTGGCCAACCAGCCGATGCAGTTCGCCGGGACGCTCGACATCGCCGCCTCGGAGAAGGCGGCCCGCTTCGTGCGCACCTGCGACGCGTTCAACGTGCCGATCCTCACCTTCGTCGACGTGCCGGGCTTCCTGCCCGGCACCGACCAGGAGTGGGGCGGCATCATCCGGCACGGCGCCAAGCTGCTCTACGCCTACGCCGAGGCCACCGTGCCGCTGGTCACCGTGATCACCCGCAAGGCCTACGGCGGCGCCTATGACGTGATGGGCTCCAAGCACCTGGGCGCGGACCTCAACTTCGCCTGGCCCACCGCCCAGATCGCGGTGATGGGTGCCCAGGGGGCCGCGAACATCCTCTACCGCCGCGAGCTCAAGGCGGTGGCGGACGCCGGAGGCGACGTGGAGGCCGAGCGAGCCCGCCGGATCGCCGAGTACGAGGACACCCTGGCCAACCCCTACGTCGCCGCCGAACGCGGCTACGTCGACGGCGTCATCGCCCCGTCCGAGACCAGGGTCGAAGTGGTCAAGGCGCTGCGCACGCTGCGCACCAAGCGCGCCAACCGGGCCCCCAAGAAGCACGGGAACATCCCGCTGTGAGCACCCCCGAGCCAGGCCATCTGCTCAGGGTCGACCGCGGGTCGCCGACCCCTGAGGAGCTGGCCGCGGTCATCGCTGTCCTGCTCGCCGGCTCCGGCCCGGACGACTCCGGGGCGCCGCGGCGCTCGGCCTGGGGAGCCCGAGCCAGGGCGGCCCGGCCGCGCCTGGCTCCCGGCCCCGGCGCCTGGCGCGCGTCGTCACTGCCCCGCTGACGCCGCCTCAGCGCAGAGTGCGAGCGAGCTTGCCGTGCTCGACCTCGTTCAGCACGTGCGCGTCCACCACCTGTCGGGCGAGCTCGCGGTCACCCATCAGAGCGCGGAAGGTCATCACCAGGTCGACCCCGTGGTCGGGCACGTCGAGCACCTCCAGGTGGTCGCCGGCGCGAATGGTCCCGGGCCGCTCCACCGCGCAGTAGGCGCCAGTGCGCCCCCTCTCGGCGAACCGCCTGACCCAGGCTCGCTCGCCCATGTGGGCGGCGAACGTGGCGCAGGGGATGCGCGGTCCGGTGACCCGGAGCACCACCTCGGTCCCGACGGCCAGCCGGGTGCCGACGACGGCCACGTCGATGTCGATGCCACTGACCGTGAGGTTCTCGCCGAAGGACCCCGGCACCAGGGGGCGCCCGATCTGCCCACCCCAGTGACTGAGCTCGGTGTCGGCGACGAGGTAGACCGCCTGGAAGTCGCCGCCGTGGTGCCTGGTCGCCCCGATGAAGTCGCCGACGACCCCGCTGCCCAGACCCCCGCGCTTGGGACCGGGGGCTCGCACCTGGACCTGCTCGACCGGTCGACGGTCGATGCCGGAGACGCCCTGGCGACCCGCCTTGTTGGGCCGGGGAGCGCCGATGTTGACCGAAACCACTCGCCCCGACGTCATCCCCAGAGGTTAGTGTCGCCCTCGTGACGCAGACGACCCCGAGCCGTGAGCAGACCGAGATCGACCGCATCGCCGAGGCGCACCTGGACGCCACCGTGGCGATCAGCCCGCTGGAGGCGACCTACCTGGGCGTCCCGGGCGACCACGACCGGATCGACGACCTGTCGGTCGAGGGTCTGTCCGCCCATGACGAGCAGGACGCCCGGACACTGGCCGCCCTCGACCACGCCGACCCGGTCGACGACGTCGACAAGGTGACCGCCGCCGCCCTGCGCGAGCGTCTCGGCCTGGCCCGGGAGAAGTGGGCGCGGGTGCTGGCCGGTCAGGACCCGATCGACCTCAACGTCATCGCCTCCCCGGTGCAGGGCATCCGCGACATCTTCGACCTGATGGACAAGGACTCGGCCGAGCACTGGGGGACCGTCACCCGCCGTCTGCAGGCCGTGCCGGCAGCCCTGGAGCAGTATGCCGGGTCGCTGCGCTACTCGGCCGAACGCGGCGCCGTCAACCCCCGGCGGCAGGTGGAGAAGGTGGCCCAGCAGTGCCTGGACCAGGCCGGTGACGAGTCGAGCTTCGGCCCGCTGCTGGCCGAAGCCGACGCGCAGCCGGAGGCGCTGCGCCGTGAGCTGGAGCAGGCCGTGGGGCAGGCCCGGGCAGCCTTCGGCACCCTGGGCGAGACGCTCACCGGCGAGCTGCTCCCGCAGGCCGCGGAGTCCGACGCGTGCGGTCGCGAGCGCTACCAGCTGGAGTCACGCAGCTTCCTCGGGGCGCAGGTCGACCTCGAGGAGACCTACGCCTGGGGGCAGCAGGAGCTGGCCCGGATCACCGCGATGATGGAGCAGACGGCCGAGACGATCTCGCCCGGGGCCTCGGTCAAGGAGGCGGTGGCCCTGCTGGACGAGGACCCGGCCTACCGCCTCGAGGGCACCGACGCGCTGCGCGAGTGGATGCAGGCGACGGCCGACCAGGCGGTGGCCCAGCTGGCCGACGTGCACTTCGACATCCCCGAGCCGGTGCGCACGATCGAGTGCATGATCGCCCCCACCCAGACCGGCGGCATCTACTACACCGGGCCCAGCGAGGACTTCTCCCGGCCGGGCCGGATGTGGTGGTCGGTGCCCAAGGGCGTGACCACCTTCGGCACCTGGCGCGAGCTGACCACCGTCTACCACGAGGGCGTTCCCGGGCACCATCTGCAGATCGCCCAGACCATGTACCGCGCCGAGCTGCTCAACCGCTGGCGCCGGATGGCCAGCTGGACCTCCGGCCACGGCGAGGGCTGGGCGCTGTACTCGGAGTGGCTGATGGCCGACCTGGGCTACATGGACGACCCCGGCAACCGGATGGGCCTGCTCGACGCGCAGTCCCTGCGGGCGACTCGCGTCGTCATCGACATCGGCGTGCACTGCGGGTTCGAGGCGCCGGCCGAGGTCGGCGGCGGTGAGTGGACCTACGACAAGGCGTGGCAGCTGCTGTCGACGCACACCAACAGCGACGAGGCCACCACGCGCTTCGAGCTCGACCGCTATCTCGGCTGGCCGGGCCAGGCGCCCTCCTACAAGATCGGCGAGCGCCTCTGGCTCGGCCTGCGTGACGAGGCCAGGCGCCGCGAGGGTGAGGCGTTCGACCTCAAGGCGTTCCATCGCCGGGCCCTCGACATCGGCGGGGTGGGGCTGGACACCCTGCGCTCAGCGGTGCTCGGCGAGCTCTAGCCCGTGCTCCGGCTCGTCCTGGCCTCGGCGTCCACAGGGCGCCACCGGGTGCTGGTCGCGGCAAGATCTTCAAGCACTCAGGCAGTCACACTCGCCGCACCACTTCGTACAGTTCATGCTCGAAGTTGGCCATTGCAGACTCGATCGCTTGGGTGAGTGGCGCGTTCCGGACGACGAGCCCTAGCTCGACGTTGCGACGCTCGTCCGACATCTGAAAAGTTCGCACTAGTGACAAGGAGGAACTGATGGTCGATGGCCAGGAACTTAGCGTGGTTGCGCACCCAAGTGCCGGCGCACTTCTTCGTCCGGAGCACGGTCGCATCCGCAAGAGTGTCCGCCACCTGCTGCGTCGTCGGTGTTGTGACGCCTGGCCTTCGGTTCCAATCGGCTGCACCCCGGTCCAATGTAGAGCCGCACGGCCACCTCGGCGCGGGCAGCCGCGGCCATCAGCGCAGGCCAGAGCGCCGAAGACTCCTGGAAATTGAAGGTCGAGCAGACCGACGGACTCGCGGGCTGCCGTGACATAGTGGTGGACCGAGGAGCCGAGCGACCCGTGCTTCACCAAGTTGCCCGGAGCAGCTTCGATACGGCGTCGATCATCGTGGCCCGCGAGTGGGCGCCCTCGATGGCGCTCAGCACCGGCACCCACATTTCGACGTCGCCGACACGATCGAGCAACTCCCTGACGTGCTGACGGCGCGGACCCGCGACGACGCGAATCGCCTTACTGAGCGGCCAGCCAGCTTGGAGCTGCGAGGCCAGTTCGCGAGACTCAGAGCCAGTCAGGAATGCCGCGATTTCTCGGCACGCATCAAGGTCACCAGGCATAGGGGTCGCCGAAGAAGCCAAGGTTGCTTCCGGGGAGGTCGACAAAGGAACCGGCGGTCGAGGAACCGGTTGGCCCGCTCGCACGAAGTCTCGGAGGCCATGGCGCAGCAGTGGCAGGCGGCGCCGTGCAGGAAGTCCTCCGGATCCTGCGGCGTTCGCGTGGCGCACGACCGGGTCGGACGAGCAGCGTCTCGCCCGGTGCAGCGCCGTCGGCGACGACCGGCTCGAGGCGCTCGGGCTCGCTCAGCTGGACCAGGCCACCGAGTGTGCCGTCGCTGTCGGAGGCGGTCGTGGAGATGAGCAGACCGGCGGCCGCTGGGCGGGTGTCGGTTCCTCGGCCACGCGTAGATCCGTTCGCTGAGGCTGCCGCGGAGTAGCCGCACTTCATCGCCATCTCGCGGATCAGCAGGTGGGCGAAGGTGTGCAGCAGCCAGTACCGCGGCGGCTGGCAGCCGGTCGTCTGGGTCGACTGGCTCGGCCGTCTCAGAGTAGCGGTTGCTCGAAGTTGCGTCGGTGGGCCGCCACGTGAGCCGCCCAGATCGTCGGACGCCTCGACGTCGCGCCTCCCATGCCGCGACCGCGTCTTCGTCGAGCTGGAGGAAGATGCCCTCGCCGCGGTCCTCGGTGGCCGACCGTCCAGGTCGGCCGGTCGGTCGGGGTCAGCGGCACCAGCCGGCTGCGTCAGGTCGTTGACGCGGTCCATCTCGTCGATCCGGGTGAACCCGACGAGCGCGTTGACCTTGCGCAGCCTGTCGACGGCGAGCACCCGGGTGATCGCTGCGGGCAGGTCCGGGTCGAGCGGCACGCTGGCGACAGCACCAGGCCGCTGGGCGTCCTCGTGCTGCTGGCCGAGCGGATCGCGTCTGGAGGTAGCGCCACTCCGGCACGAGCAGATCGACCGGGTCCCACCTCGCGCCGAGCTGATCCGCGGCTCCTCGCGGTGCGGCGGGCGCAGCGCGAGTGTCACCAGCATCGGCCAGCTCGGAGTCGTCGTCGAGGCTCGACGACGTCGACCTTGCCGGTCTCGAGCAGGTCGCGCATCGACGTCGAGGCTGATCGCGCGTACTCGCTCGAGCTTGTCGCCGAGGGCCGACCGCAGATCTGGTCCGCCGAGTCTCCGTGCTCGCTCCGCGTGCGACTGCCGGCATGACGATGATCGACTGCAGTGGCGGGGAACCACAGGTTGGACGCGCCGACGAGCATCAGTCGCGGCTCGGCTGCGCAGCCGTCGGGCTCGAAGCGTCGCAGGTGGGGGTGCCGACCTCGGCACTGCGGCAGCTTCGCTCGGCCGGCCTCGCCCTGAGCCTCGTTCATTGGCCGGCGCGGCGCTGCACGACTCGCACATCGATGGTCGCCGACGCGCCCTTGCCCGCCGGTGCGGTCGACCATCTTCAGCACCGGGAACTCGCGCCTGCGGGGCAGGTGCTGCCCTCGTGCACCCACAGGTCGTAGGGGAACTCGTCGAGGTGCCCGTTCGTGCAGGCCAGCAGGTAGCGCGCGGGCACGGCGGGTTGCGCGTCGTGCGCCTTCCGCGCCTTGCCGCCCCTGCCGCGGCCATAACACTTCTCGTGCTCGAAGCACGGCCTCATCGGGCCGGAACGGGTGAGTGTTCTTGTAGTCGAAGCTGCGGCAGCGGGCCGAGCCGGTCGCACCCGGTGCAGCGCATCCACTGGGGGAAGACGCGGCCGGCACGCCGAGATCGGCACCTTCCTTCCGTCATGCGCGTGCGTCTTCGGCTGCCACGGGAACGGCCGCAGCTCGCCCACCTGGTGTGCCCGAGCATGCAGCCGCACCGCCTCGAGAAGCCGGGGTGCGTGGATCGTGCGGGATGCCGTCGCGTCGCGCCCAGATCCGGTCCCAGTCGTCGAGCCCGGCCGGCATGACCGTGAAGTGCGGCAGGTCCATGATCGAGCCCGGACCATAGGTGTAGAGCAGCGACGAAGGGCGGCCGGAGCCCGACCTTGGCGTAGTTGCTTGCTTGCGCCCCAGCTTCGTCGGCGACGGTCAGCGTCGCCCGAGCGGGTCGAGCGCTGGTCGTCGGGTCGTGAAGGACGCGGCGTCAGTCGTCGGTCATCGTCGTCCTCCTGTCGGTCGTGGTGCCAGGGCGGTGCCTCGGCCGGCTCGACGTGCGAACAGCGTTCTTCGGGATCGGGCTGACCAGCAGGTTGATCTCGGGCTGCACCTCGCGCATCGAGTTGGCCACGACGAATGGCGCGTCGCTTGGGGTCCGGCTCGCGGCGTCGAGCTTCTCCGGCGCTCGATCAGCAGCGGTCCGTACTTGCTCGGTCGGCGATCCGCTCGTAGGCCAGCGTCTTTCGCTGCTCGGCGTGAGCGGGCTCGCGCCGCTTGCCCACTGGTCGAGCCGGTTGAGCAACCGCTGCCGGCGCGCTGTCGGCGGCGTCCTCGTCGGAGGCCTGCGCGATCCGAGCGACCAGCGCGTCGACGAGCGCCGTCGACGTCGGCCGTTGCTCGACTTGATGCGCCCGGCGGCGCTCCGGCGACAGCCCGTCCGGTGCTGCCGCCTCGAGCACGCGGGCCGCGCTGACGAGGACGCCCGTCAAGGCCGCGCTCGAGGGAGGTGACCGAGAACGGCGTCACCGACAGCGCCTCGACCTGGGCGTAGAACGTCTCGTGGTAGTGCCGGAACTGCTCGTAGTGGGCCAGATCGCGCGGTCGGGCCCAGTTGCCGAGGGTGATGACCAGCCCGGGCCGGGCCGCGTCTCGGCCGACGCGCGACGACGCCTGGATGTACTCGGCGGTGTTCTTCGGCTGCCCGACGACCAGCATGAGCCCGAGCCGGGTGACGTCGACACCGACCTGCAGCATCGAGGTCGCGAGGACGACGTCGAAGGGGTTCGACCTCCCGCTCGGGCAGATTCTCGCCGAGCCTCGCGCGCGCTCACGCGCTCGCGCGCTTGCCCTCGCTCGAGTCGAAGTGCCGGGTCGAACGTCACGCGCCATCTGGTCGAGCGTCGCGGTGATGTCCGCGCCGACGAGACGCGCGAGGTCAGCTCGTCGATGTTGAGGCTGCCGTAGTCGGTGCCCGTGCGCCGCGGTAGCCCGATCGACGGTCGGCCCTTGCGACAGCGCGGTCTGGACGTCGTCGGCCATGTAGCGGGTCATGCCGGCGAGCTCGCGGGTGGCGTTGAAGTAGCCGACCGAGCGTCATGTACGGGTCGGCGGCCTGCGCCGCACCGGTCGAGCAGGAGCTGCGCCGGCCGGCCATCAGGACCTCGGCGATGCGGATCTCGGCGGTCGTCAGCCGGACGCCGTGTGCTGACGCCGACGTACCGTCGGCCCGGGCTGCCTCGCGTGACCGGCACCTCCTTGGAGAAGAAGGTGTCGCGCGACGTCGAGGACCTGCGGCGGGAAGACCGTGACGTCGCGGCCGTACAGGCCGCGGACCTGGTCGGCGGCGTTGCGCACCGTCGCGGTCGAGGCCACGATCAGCGGCTTGACCGGCTGCGCCGCTCGCGGTTCGCCACGTCGTCAGCGCGTCGATCGCGACCTCGAACAGCCCGACCGTGGTGCCGAGCGCGCCGGTGATGAGGTGCAGCTCGTCCTGGATGATCAGGTCCGGCGGCCGCAGCCGGGAGCGGATGAACTGCGGCGGCCGGCGAGCCGCCCTTGGCCGGGTGCTTGCTGCCGTCCTTGATGTCGCACCGCGCGTAGTCCGGGTGGACGAAGCCGTGTCGGTCGCACCGCTCGCGGACGTAGCCGAACAGCGCTGGCGGCCTCGCCCTCGCGCGCGAGCCGCGCGAACTTGTCGACGGTCGCGATGACGAAGGCCGGGGCGAGCCGGTAGATCTCCTCGTCGACGGTGAGGACCGGCAGGCCCTCGTCGACCGCGCCGCCCTCGGCGAACGGGCAGTCGGCCGAGCTCGTCGCCGCAGTAGACGTAGCACGCGACGCGGTCGCGTCGTCGACCTTGCACGTCTCGCGGCATCGATCGGCGTGCCGCACCACGGGCAGTGCTGGATCTGCAGCACGGTGAGCCGGTGGCCGCTGGCCGTCGTTGACGCCTTCGCAGCTCCTCGGCGGCCTCGTCGAACCGCTTGGGCTGACACGTCGGTCCGACCCACAGGCCGATCCGGAACGGCTCCGTCGCCCCACGTCGCCGGATCCTCGCGGCGCGCCAGCTCGGCCGCGCAGACCAGCGTCGTCGCGCGCTGGAACTGCTGGGCGGTGAGCAGCCGCAGCGTGTAGCGCATGAGCACGGCGACGCCGTCGCCGCCGTCGAGCGGCCCGTCCGGCGAGTCGACGACACCCTGCAGGCGGCGGATCGCGAAGGTGAACGCCGCGAGGCCGAGGTAGGCCTCGGTCTTGCCGCCACCGGTCGGGAAGAAGAGCAGCTCGACCTGGGCCGAGATCGCCGTGAGCGGTGTGCGTAGCGCCGGGTCAGCACAGGGCCGGGAGCTGCATGAGGATGAAAGCGAGCTGGAAGGTGCGCCAGGAGTGTGCGCGTGGTCCCTGCGCCAGCACGAGCTGCGTGGCGCCCCTCGATGAGAGTGTCGGGTCGTTGGCCCGCTCGCTGGCGATCTGGGTGTGGATGCGCTGGTCGGCCATGACGCGGTTCATGAACGAGAAGCAGCGCATCGCCTCGTCGTCGCCGACCAGGTAGTCGAGCCCGGCGGCCAGCTGCGCGCTGGACCTGCCCGGCCTCCTCGATCGCCTCGTCGGCTTCGTCGCGGAGGTGCGTCGGGCAGGGCACCCGCCGTCGACGCGTCCTGCTCGTCGAGCCAGGCCGCATAACCGTCGACGATCGGGCGCAGCCCGGCCTCGACCTCGCGGCGTGGGGCTTCGGCGAGCGCCAGCATGTCCAGGACGACGCCGTCGGGGTCGACCGCCTTGGTCTGCGGGGTCTCGGTCATCGGTAGCCAGGTCGTCGACACCCGGCGTCGCCCGCGCGAGCCCGTCGTCGACGGCCCAGTCGGCCGAGCAGGTGCGGCCGATCGCGAACTCGAGCCGGTCGCGGTACTGCAGGTCGAGTCGGCGCAATTCGTCGTCGGTCTCGCAGCGGTCGTCGCGTCGAGGACGTCGTGGACGGGGAGGAACACCGCGGCAGCGTCGGCGTCGACCTGGAGCTCGGTCTGGAAGAGCCACGCGTTGACCGGGATCCTGGGCGGCGTCTCCCGGTCGTTGCACAGGGCGACCTCAACGAGCCGGCGATCGCGTCCTTGTCGTCGTGGCGTGTCGACTCGCAGGCACGACGTCGTCCTTGAGCGGGTACGCTCGTCGGTCGCCGTCGCGGTGAGGTCTGCGAGAGACAGCGGCACCGGGATGCTCGACCGGCGTCGCCGGAACTGCCGGATTGGCCGCGCCGCTTCGCGTGACCTCGCCCGTCGACTCGGGCTTGTAGGTGCCCCACGACGCGCGTGACGGTACGACGCGAGGTCGAGCGGCACCTGGAAGCGCAGCCCCATCGAGGCCGGGATCATCAGGCCGCGGCGCACCGGAGGGTCCTCGGCGGCGTCATCGTCGGCATCGGCGGCTGTCGTCGACCGTCGCCGACCGGCACACCGCGGGACTCTCGCGCGTCGAGGTCGTCGCCGAGGTCGAGAGTCGACTCGTCGGCTGCAGTCGGCTCGTCCGCGGTTGCTGGCTCGGCGCGCGTTGACCTGTCGAGCCGTGCCGGCGCGATTCGGCCGACTAGGTAGCGCGTGTCCGGCGGTCGCTTCGAGCACCTCCTCGTCGGACCGTCGGCCGGGCCGAGTAGTTCGCGACGCAGGACGTCGGCGAGGTTCTCCCGAGCCGTCCAGGACGTGTCGTCGGGCTCAACGCGACGAGCGCGTATGCCGGTCGCTCGGCCAGTCCATCACGATCGTCACCACCTCAGTCGTCTCGAGTCGTCGTCTGCCTCGGCAGGAGTGAGTCGTCCTGGAGGGCCGCGCGGCGATGGTTCTCCTCGAGCAGCGGTCGAGGATCTCGACCCGCGCAGCCGGGCTGACTGTCCATCGCTCATCTGCCGGTAGGTGTGGAACCCGTGGTCGAGTGGTACGTCGTCCCATCCGTATGCGGCCATGACGGCCTGGTCGAGCTCGACGTGGATCTGTCGGAGTCGCGCGACGTCGGCGTCGGCGGAGTCGGCGATGTCGGGGTCGTTGACGAGGTTGTAGAGCTTCGTCAGACCCAAGCTCGCGGCGCAGCATGATCTCCCGCCGCTCCTCGTCCAGAGTTCTCCCAACGCTCAGATCAAGCGGTCGTCGTCTCGGGACGCGGAAACGTTTCAAAGACATCGGAGGGGGTGTAGCCGAGGTCGCTCTCGCATGCGTCGAACCGTACTTTACCGCCCACACCTGATGTATGCGCGACGACAGGACTGCTTGATCCGCGTAGGAGTCAGTCGCGAACACGACGATTTGCTCGCTGAAGCACCTGGTCCGGCCTCGACCGTGAGCGGCATCAGCGTCTTGCTGACTCGCGCAATGACGAGCACTTCGTCGAGTCCTGCAATCGCCCTCCGAGCGCGGGCCGTGTCTTGGCAAACTGCCACCAAAGTCGCCGTGATCGGCTTGTGGTTACCTTCTGCCGATCAGGCCTGCACGTGCTCGTCAGACCCAATCGAACGGCAGTTGCATAGGTGCCGCGCCTCCTCAGCTTCGGTCGTTGAAGTCAATTACCCATCGCGATGGCGCTGAGAGTCGGGTCGAGAGTTCAAGTCCTCGCCATTTAGGTAGGGAAACAGCACCTCGCTGTTTCGCGGGTCCTCGGCGATCCAGGTCTGTCGAGCCTCGTCGGTTCTCGCATGAAGCCCATGCCGCGGACGAGCACCCGATAAATGCGACGTCCGCGATTCGCCGCGTAGCCGAAGCGGGTGGCCCTTCGATTCGCCCTTCGGGTTCGAGGAGCGTGGAGATCCGGCGACAGCGACTGCCGTCGGCCACTCGGATCGCTCGGTCCGCGACAGGTCGCCTGCGTTCCCCAGACAGCGGCGTACTCTAGGTTTGCGCTGCTGGCGGGCCAAGGTCGGCTCTGGATCGCTCGAGTGATCGTCAAGCCGGAGTGCGACCATGCGGTCGAGCCCGACTTCACGGGTGTCTCCCTGTGCGAGCGTGTTTGTCGCGATGAGGCCGAGATTGCCCGTCGCCGTGTTAGCAGAGACTGGCGCCGGAGGAAGAAGTAGGCGACCAGATCAGCGTTGCCCTTGACGCCGTCCGCCAGAACGTTGACGAACCAGCTCGCGGACGTTCGCTCCGATGGCACCGCGTGATACGTCTTGCCGCCGAGGAAGGCGGGTTGCCGATGACGGCGTCGAAGCCGCCGCGGCGCCATCACGTCGGGCACCTCGAGGGCCCAGTGCAGCGGCTCCCAACGGTCGTAGTCGGTGTCGACCGTCGGGGTGAGGCCCTGCGTCGATGATCGCGTCGAGCATCGGCGCGGTCGGCCGTCGACGGGTCGGCGGGATAGGCGCGGCCGACGGCGAGGCGTAGGTTCTCGTAGGCCTCGTCGAGCTCCTTGCCCGGCTTGCCGCCCAGCGCCAGCCCGGCGGCGATGACCCGTCGGCAACGGTCCGGAGCTCGGGGTGAGGTCGTCGAGCTGGTCCATCTGGGCGCGCTTGGCATTCGCGGTGCGCTGTGGGTCGCGCTCGTCGATCTCGGTCGCGAGCTGCTGCCGCAGCGGATCGCGCGCTGGATCCGGTAGTCGATGTCGAGGCGTTCGACGAGCTCGTCGCCGCTGAAGTCGATCTGCGCCTGGAGCGGCTTGGTCGGCGGGTCGATGTGCAGCGCCTCGAGCTGGCGCAGGTCGGTGAGCCCGAGCAGGGAGTTGCCGTGCAGGACCTTGTCGTCGACGAAGGAGAACGGCAGCTCCGGGTCGAGCGAGACCAGCCAGAGCGAGAGCTTGCACATCTCGACGGCCATGGGGTTGATGTCCGCGCCGTAGAGGCAGTGCGCGACGACCTCGCGGATTGCGCTGGTCTCGCAGCTCGTGCGGGCGTGACCGTCGCGACGCCCTCCGCGTGCCAGGCCTCGACGAGCCGGGCGGCGAGGTAGCGCGCGGCGGCCACGAGGAACGCGCCGGAGCCGCAGGCGATGTCGGCGACCTTGAGGTCGAGGATCTCGGTCGACGACTTGAGCCGCCACGCGCTCGCGGTCGGGGTCTGGTGCGGGCCCGGGCGCGTAGACGAGCGGCTCGAGCGCGTGGAGCACGACCTCCTCGGCGAGCGCCCGCGGCGTGTAGTGGGCGCCGGCGTTGCGCGGGACGGCGTCTCGACGACGACGAGGCCGCCCGGCTCGACGACGACGGTCGGTCGCGCAGGTCGCGGCGGATGACGCCGATCCAGGGCCGCAGCCGGTCGCGCAGGTCGCTGCGTCGCGGGTGACGGCGAGCAGCGCCCGGTCGGCGTCCTCGACCGTGTCGCCAGTGCGTGAGCGCCTTGGTCAGCGGCCGCCGGGTCGGTGGCTTCGCTGCCGGGCTGGTCGTCCTTGGCCCACGCGATGATCGCCGTCGGCGAGTCTTGGCGTCGGTCCGTGCTGCGTCTCGCGAGGTCGTCGAGCGTGTCGCAGCGGGATCTCCGGCTCGTCGCCGTCGCTTGCCGATGAGGCCGACGATGACCTCGTCGACGTCGCCGCAGGTGTAGCCGAGCAGGCCCTCGTAGATGTAGCCGATCTGCTCGACGTCGATGTCGCGGAACGAGATCCGGCGGGCGTCCTGACCCTTGACCTTGGCGATCTGGACGGCCTCGAGCACCTGAGCATGACCCGGTCGCTGACCGGTGAGCGCCAGCGTGCCGCGGTCGTCGTCGCGGTGAGGAACGCGAACCGGTCGGGGTCGAAGAGCGAGCCGCCGTAGGCCGGCAGGCGCATGTCCTCGAAGGTCGCGCCGCGGTAGAGCGCCTGCGAGGTCGCGAGCAGCCGGTGCCACGTGAGGTGGGTCCCGTCGAGGGCCTCCTCGCCCTCGTCGCGGCGCGCGCGCTCGAGCGCGTCGAGCTGGCCGGTGAGGCCGTAGCCCACGGCGAACAGCTGGCCCTG
This sequence comes from uncultured Actinomycetota bacterium, assembly GCA_963781115.1. Classification (GTDB taxonomy): domain Bacteria; phylum Actinomycetota; class Actinomycetes; order Actinomycetales; family Dermatophilaceae; genus Ornithinicoccus. Next base: position 442,597 of record CAWADV010000002.1, on the reverse strand, counting down.
CGGCAGCAGGCCGCGCTCCTCGGCGAAGAGGAGGAAGACGACCCGCATCATGACGGTGACGACGGCCTCGTAGATCTCGTCGCCGTCATCGGGCAGCGGGTCGGGGTCGCCGCGCTCGCGGGCGTCCGCGGCGCTCTCGGAGAAGGCCGCGACGACGAGCTCGACGGCCCGACGGACCTGGACCCCGAGCGCCTCGGTGATCTCCTCGGCGGCGAGCACCGACTCGGCGAAGAGGGCGGGCAGCCGCTCCTCGGCTTCGCCGCCGAGCAGGTGCCGGATGCCGAGGAGCTCGACGAACGCGTCGCGGACGGCGGGCTCCTCGATCCAGGTCTGGGCGTCGACGATCGCCGGAGGCGGCCATGGTGTCTTGGCCGGGCGCTGACCAGGGCCCACCAGCGGCCGTCGGTGACGACGCCGATCGGGACGCCGGCTGTCGCGGAGCATCAGCTCCATCCGGTCGATCGGGCTGGCCGCCCAGCCGTCGTCGACGGGTCGCGCAGGCTAGTCGACCGGGTCGATCACCCAGCACCAGGGCGCCGATGCGTCGCCGTGCCGCACGAGCGCCCGGTCGGCGTCGACGGTGACCGCACCATCGGGCGAGGTCACCGAGGCGACGGCAGTGCGCCGGGATCGCTCGGTCGAGCACAGCTCGCCCCAGCCGAGACGTCGCGGAGCACGTCGTCGACCCAGGCGTCGCGGGCCGCGCGGTAGGCGGTCGAGCGCGCGCCGGATCGTCGCGGCTGACGGTCCCAGCGCGTCCCAGGCCGCGTCGAAGCGGGCTTGGCGTCCGACAGGGCGGCCTTGGCGGCCGGGTCGATGCTGCGGCATGCCCTGCGGCCACACCCGCGGAGGGCGGGCACGGCGAGGAAGGGCCCGTCGGTGTCGACGAGCTCGAGCCAGCCGGTGCAGCTCGGCGGCGCCGAGCGCGCGGTGGGCCGGCGGCGGGCTCATCGTGCGCCTCCCACGCGGCAGCGTCCTGCGGGGTCAGCGCGAAGACGACGGCGGCCGCCGAGACGTAGGGCCGGACGTCGGCGTAGCGCTCCTGATCGCCGCGACCTCGCGCCGCTCCTCGTCGTCGAGGCGTGCCGAGCCGCTCCTCCATGGCGCGGATGTCCCGCTGGCGCTGGCGCTGCTGGTCGTCGGGCAGGGCAGCATGCTCGCTGCTCCTCCTCGGTCGCGCGGGAGCCGGCAGGGAGTCGCTGCAGGTTGCGTGCGGAACGCGGCGAAGATCTGCGTGCGCGCGTCGACGTCGGCGTCCCGGCGGGCGTCGAGCGCTCTGTGACCTCCTCCTGGCGCCGCTCGGCCCGGCGTCGCATGGCCGCTGCAGGCGGCCGCGCATGCGCGAGCCGTCGGCGTTCCACTGCGTCGGTGAGCTGCTCGCGGACGCGCCTCGGCGGCGAGCTCGAGGTCGCGGCGCGTCGAGGGCCCGGTCGAGCAGCGTCCTCGACCTTGTCCTCGGCCATGTCCTTGCCCGTGATCCGGATGCCGGTGAGGAAGACCTCCTCGTGCAGGCGCAGGCCGCCCCGCCCGACGAGTACCAGCCGGGAGACCGCCGCCACGCACGACTGGGCGAGGCCGTCGACGACCACCGCGGTCACCCGGTGGACCGGGAGTCGGAGCCGAACAGGCGCTGCGCAGCATGCGGGCGGACTTCTGCAGCAGCGCGTGGCCGAGGTGGACGTGCACGAGGTCGGTCGCGGTCCGCGGCCGCCCGGTCGTCGAAGGTGATCGGCCGCAGCACGCCCGGGTTGCAGGCGGGTGTCGAGACCCTCGCAGCGCGGGCTGCCACGCGGGCCGAGCGCCGGGACCTCGAAGACCTCGCGCGTCGGTGTCGCTCGTCGCCGACCTCGATCAGGGTCGGCTGGGCGGTCAGGGCGAGCGCGGTGTCGACGACCCGGCGGGCGTTGGCCGGCGGTGAGGTGCATGGCCTCCTTGCGGTCGGCGTAGGTGCGCGACAGCTCGGTCAGCTGCGCGTTGAGCTCGTGCGCCGCCGGCCAGGGCCGGTTGATGACGGCGTCGCTGCCGTCGGTCGCGGCCTTCGGGCGCGCGGCGCTCGCGCGGCTGCGCCGAAGTGCTCCTGGATCTCGGCGTCGATGACCGGGTTGACCGAGCCGAGGTCGCTGCGCGACCGTGCCGACCTTCTCCGCGATCCGGCGCATGAAGTCCATGTCCGCGGCGTAGGTCGTCGAGGCGTCGATCGGGCGCGAAGTGGAAGATCTCCGGCGCGTGCGTCTGGCCGTAGCGGTCGATCCGGCCGATGCGCTGCTCCAGCCGGGACGGGTTGAACGGGACGTCGAAGTTGACCAGCCGGTGGCAGTGGGCCTGCAGGTCGATGCCCTCGCCGGCGGCGTCGGTGGCGACCAGCACGCGCACCGGCTCCTGTCGGCGGGTCGGCGCGTGAACCGGGCCCGGATGTCCTCGCGCTCCTCGGTCGGCGTCGAGCCCTGGATGGTCGCGAGCACGCGGCCGTAGCCGTGCTGCTCGAGGACACCGACGATCCAGTCCAGCGTGGCGGCGTACTCGGTGAAGATGACGACACGCTCGTTGGTCCAGGTCCGGCCGTCGGGTCGGCAGACGGCGTCGAGGAAGGTGATCAGCGCGCGTCAGGCGGGAGTCGGGCGGTGCTCGTAGCCGTGGCCCCAGGCGACGAGCCGGTCGATGTCGGCCGGCGTGGCGGCAACCAGCGGGTCGGTGCCCTTGCTCTGGCGCAGGGCGTCGAACTCCGGGTGCTCGGCGCGGCCCTCCTCCTCGTCGGACTGCTCGCTGCCGAGGACCTCGGTGTAGTAGTCGTCGTCATCGTCGAGGTCGGCAGTGCCGGCCGCGCGCTGCGGCTCGTCGTAGAGCGCCAGGGTCCGGGCGAACGCCCACGGGCTGGACAGGAAGCGCTTCTTGAGCAGCATCGCGACGATGTCGCCCGACGCGCCTGCGTGCCGTTGGCGCCGGCGCTCCGCGGTCGAGGAGGTCGTCGAGCTCGGCGAAGGCTCCTGCTCGTCGCTCGGTCGGGGTGAACGGGATCGTCTTGATCTCGCGCGGCTGGAAGTCCTTGTCCTTGATGCTCGCGTCTTGAGCCGGCGGACGGTCACCTCCTCGCAGCGCCTTCGCGTCCAGCGTGGCGCCGCGGCTGAACCGGCGGTTGTCGATCATCTCCAGCAGCGCGGTGAACGACTCGGAGTGGCCGTTGTGCGGGGTGGCGGTGAGGAAGAGCCGGTGCTCGCACCGCTCGGCCAGCGCCCGCGTCGCGACCGTGCGCTGGCTGTCGACGGCGTAGCCGCGGCCGCCCGCCGACGGCGCTCGGGCTCGACGGGCGCGACGTGGTGGGCCTCGTCGACCACCAGCACGTCGAAGGCGAAGCGGCGAGCGGAGTTGCGCCGCCGACGCTCGCGTAGACGTCGCGCAGCAGTCGCTGGGCGCGCGGCGTCGGGCAGCCACGCCATGCTCACGATGACCCGCGGGAAGAGCCGGAACGGGTTGGCGTGCGAGGCCGTGGCTGCGGCGCACCTCGCGCCATGCAGCTCGCTGTTGACGATGACGAACTCGAGGCCGAACTTCTCGCGCATCTCGTCCTGCCACTTCAGCGCCAGGCTCGGCGGGCAGACGATGACCGACCGTGCGGGCCCGGTGGCGGAGCAGCAGCTCCTGGACCACCAGGCCGGCCTCGATCGTCTTGCCGAGGCCGACGTCGTCGGCGAGCAGCAGGTTCGTGCGCGGCGCCTGCAGTGCCCGGCGCAGCGGCTCGAGCTGGTAGGCCTCGACGTTGGCGCCGCTGCGGAATGGCGCCTGGTAGGCGTTCGCGTCCGCGGAGGTGACCGCGCCCCAGCGCACCGCGTCGACGAACGCGCCGAGGATGTTCGGGTCGTCGAACGCCTCGGCGGTGATGGTCTCGGGCAGGCCCTGGTCGGGGCGACCGTGTGGCCGACCTCGAGCTCCCAGACGACGGTGAGCTCCTCGCCGAGCCGGTCCTCGTCCAGCGACTGCAGGGTGACGACGTGGTGAGCTGCGCGCCTGGCTCTCGTCGGCCGGGCTGCGCGGCAGTCCCTGCTCCGGACGTCGGCCACCGCCCAGGTCGAGCCGCGAACCTCGACCACTCGGCCGGGCTGCGGGGACCTCTGGAGTTGAGGGCTGTCGGTGCTGACTGCGAGTCACGTTGTGCTGAACGCTCATGGCGTCGCTTCCTCCCGTTGCACCATTGCTGCTGATAGCCAACCATCCTGGGCTTCCTAGCGCTGCGGGAGGGTGGTTTCGATGGCGAAGGGAACTGTGGCATGGAATTGCGCAAATCGCAACAGTATGCGATGGTCGGCCTCATGGACACCGCGGCCGACCGCATTCGAGAACTCATCGCTGGAAGCGGTCTCGGTCAAGGAGGCTTCGCGGCAGAAGTCGGCCTCGACCCCTCGAAGATGTCCAAGTCTCTCGCAGGCACACGGCGGTTCTCCTCACTGGATCTGGCGCGGATCGCCGCCCATGCGAGGGTCACAGTCGACTGGCTGATGACCGGCGAAGAGACGCCGCTTGCGACCGCGGCCCGGGCAGCCGCGGGGAGTTCGTCGGAGACCGCGATCACCGAGGCCGCGCGCCTATCCCAGTTGCGCACCACTGCTGGCCGTTTGGGCCGGCCGCAGCCATGGCGCCCGGTGCCGCTGAGATCCGGGCGCACACAATCGCCCGCTCAAGGTGAGGCCCTCGCCGGCGAAGCGCTGGCTCGACTGGAATCGCTCGGATTGGATGCCGTAACCCTCGATCTGGCGGATGTCGTCAACGAGCCTTCGGAGTGGACGTGTCAATCGTGGCCCTCGGCGACGGGTTCGATGGCATTGCGGTGTCGACGCCAGCATCCAAACTCATCCTCGTCGCCCTGACACCGGTGGCGTTCCGGCAGCGCTTCACCATCGCCCACGAACTCGGTCACCTACTCTTCGGTGATGACCAGGCTGTCCACGCCGACCCGAATGTCTATGCGCCACCCCGCGGCGACCACAGCGAGGCGCGGGCCAATGCCTTTGCATCCGCATTTCCTTATGCCAGAGTCGCGCCTGCGGGCCTAGGTGCGACCCGGGTTCGACGACGCCGCATTCGGAGGGTTGGCGCTGGAGCTGATGGTGTCACCCTCGGCTCTGGCTATCCGTCTCGAACGTCTGAACTTCATCGACTCTTTGGCGGCCGGTCGCTGGGGCGCGATGTCAGCTGCTCAGGCAGCGCGCTCCTCAGGAGACCCGACGGCTATGGCCCGCGCTACGGCCTACGCGACTGAACCTCGACAGCCGGGTCTCCTCTCCCGCGACCTCTTTCGGCCTACGTCGACGGCCGAACCACCCTGCGCCCCTACGCGTCGCTGCTCGGCGTGGACACCGCGACTTTGCGGGCGGAAACCTCGAGCGCACCGACGAGGTGGAGCGCTGACCAGTGGCTGCATGGGTATTCCCTGACAACACGGTCCTCTGCAACTTCGTCGCTGCCGTCGGGCGCGTCGACCTGTTGCTCACCCTCCTCGGCGATCGAGGTCGATGGAGTGAAGCAGTGGCCGAGGAGGCGCGCAAGTGCCTTCATGGGCTTTCTGCCAAACCTGACGGCCTTACTCGAGAAAGGTTGCCTCAGGGAGCCGATCGAGGTATCAGAATCCCGAACACATTCGGCGTGTCGAGGTCATCCGGCGCGACATCTTTGGTGGGCACAGCTCAGAACCTCTCAGGCATCTCGGTGAAGCGCAGACCTGCTTCCTGATCCACGAGGTCAAGGAGTGGCATGGTTCCACCTGGATCAGTGATGACCACGACGCCCTCGAATTTGCGAGGTTCCAGACGATTCCCACCTGGGTAGACCATCGACGTCATGAGAGGGCTGGTCGCCAACTATCGACCTCTCCCCGGGGGAGGCGTTCAAGCTCATGAGCGCGATGCGTGACGCTGACCGATGCGTGAGGATGCCCGACCAGGTACGGGATCTCTGTAGTGAGCGTCAATCGGCCTCCTGGCCGGCGACGCTGCCGAGCCCCGCTAACCTGACCCGTGCTCCGGCTCGTCCTGGCCTCGGCGTCCACAGGGCGCCACCGGGTGCTGGTCGCGGCGGGCGTGGTGCCGCAGGTCGTCGTCTCCGGTGTCGACGAGGACGCCGTGCTCGCCACCGCCCGGGCGGAGTCGGCCGACGGCGAGCTCGCCCCGGCTGCGGTCGCCCTGCTGCTCGCCCGCGCCAAGGCCGAGGCGGTGGCCGGGGAGCAGAGCGGCGCCGGGAGCGCGGAGCGGGTCCTGGTCCTGGGCTGCGACTCCGTGCTCGAGCTGGACGGTGAGATGCATGGCAAGCCCGGCACGGCCGAGCGGGCGGCGGCTCGCTGGCGGGTGATGAGCGGACGCTCCGGCGTCCTGCACACCGGGCACTGGCTCGTCGACCTCGGTGGAGCCGCGGCCGTCGGCGCCACCGGCTCGACCGTGGTCCACTTCGCCGACCTGTCCGAGGAGGAGATCGCGGCGTATGTCGCGACGACCGAGCCCCTGCACGTCGCCGGCGCGTTCACCGTGGACGGCCTGGGTGGGCCCTACGTGCGCTCGATCGACGGCGACTATCACAACGTGGTCGGGGTCAGCCTGCCGCTGCTGCGCGAGCTGCTCGGCGAGCTCGGGGTGAGCTGGCACGACCTCGTCGCGGACACAGCAGACCGGCCGCGCTGAGGGCGCGGCCGGTCTGGTCGGTGGTGGTCAGCGCAGCCAGGGGTAGCGCTGGACGACCGGGCTCTGCTCCCAGGTCCGCCCCAGGCCCAGGTAGCGGCCGGCGTGGGCGAAGAGCAGGACGAACAGGGCGATCGCATAGATGATGTGGTCGTCCATGAACGGGTTGTTCTCCGGCAGCAGGGCCGCGCTCCACATGAGCACCAGCATCAGCGCCCCGGAGACCGTGGCGATCCGCATGCCGATGCCGAGCACGAGGGCGGCGCCGATGCCCAGCAGGCCGACCATGAACAGCCAGTCGGCCCAGGCGGCGCCGGCGAAGCTCTGGTAGAAGTCGGCCAACGGGCCCTTGGTGCCAAAGCTGAGGAAGCCGTTGGTGGGCGAGCCACCGTTGATCCAGGCTGCCTCACCGAACCGGGCGACCTCGCCGGTCTCGGCGTCGCGGCCCGTGCCGAAGCCGAGCGCGAAGGCCTTGTCCAGGAAGGCCCAGAGGAAGACCCAGCCGAGGGAGATCCTCAGGACTCCGAGCGCCGTCCGCAGGGCAGAGCCGTGCTCGGTGGGGAGTGCGCTGGTCCGGACCTCGGAAGTCGTGACGGGGGCGGACACAACGTGCTCAGTGTGGTGTGCAGAGGTGGGCATGTCGTGCTCCTGGTGAGTCGTGTCTGCGGTCTGTCTGACCGCATCTCCAGTGTCGGAGCAGCGGGCCAGGAGCCGACAGGGACCTTTGTCCTGACTTGCGCACCGGCCGGCAGGGCGCGGCATACGATCACCCCATGGACTCCTCGGGTGAGGCGCTCACGCGTGCCTGGCGGGACACCAGCGCCCTGGACCTGGAGGACCTGCTCGATGAGCTGCGCTCGCGGGCCAGCGCCGCCCAGACCTCGCAGGACCGGCTCGCCGCACTGCTGGGCGCGGTGGTCGCGATCACCGCAGACCTCGGGCTCGCGGATGTCCTGAGCCGGATCGTCGCCGCCGCCTGCCGGCTGGTCGACGCACGCTATGGCGCCCTGGGCGTCCTGGGGCCGGACGGCGAGCGGCTGATCGAGTTCATCACCCACGGGGTCACCGAGGAGGAGCGGGCGGCGATCGGGGAGCCGCCCAGCGGGCACGGTGTCCTCGGCCTGCTGATCACCCACCCCCAGCCGCGACGGATGAGGGACATCCGCTCCGACCCCGCCTCCTACGGCTTTCCGCCCAACCATCCGCCGATGAGCAGCTTCCTCGGGGTGCCGGTGCGGATCCGCGACGAGGTGTTCGGCAACCTCTATATGGCGGAGAAGATCGGGGCGCCGGAGTTCTCCGATGATGACGAGTCCGTGCTGGAGGCGCTGGCCGCCGCCGCCGGCGCGGCCATCGACAACGCCCGCCTCTATGAGCAGGCCCACGCCCAGATGGCCTGGTCGGCCCTGGAGACCCGCGTCGGGCAGGCGCTGCTGGACACCCGGGATGACGACACTCCAGCCCTCGACCTGATGAGCGAGGGGGTGCGCGAGCTGTTGGCCGCTGACTCGTGCGTCATCCTGCTGACCGACGAGGCCGGCAGCGAGTGGCTGGCGGCCGCCAGCCCGCAGCAGCCGTCGCGCAGTGCCACGGACATCGACATGGAACCGCAGCAGCTGCTGGGCCTGCCCCCAGAGTCGACGGTCGAGGCAGTGCCGCTGGGGCTGGGCAGCGAGCGGCTCGGCCGGCTGGTGGTCGGCTGGGCTCCGGGCTCCCCGACCCCGCCACGTGCCGGGCAGGCGCTGGCGAGCTTCGGCGGCCAGGCGGGCGTGGCCCTGGCAGCAGCGCGGGGTCAGCGGGACCGGTCCCGGATGGCCCTGCTCGAGGACCGGGACCGGATCGCCCGGGACATGCACGACCACGTCATCCAACGCCTCTTCGCCACCGGCCTCTCGCTCCAGTCGGCCTCCAGGCTGGCCCAGCACCCCACGGTCGCCGAACGGCTCGATGAGGCGGTGGACGACCTCGACATCGCGATCAAGGACATCCGGCACGCGATCTTCGAGCTGCACCGGCAGGGTCCCGCATCGGGGCAGGCAGGGGATGCCGAGCGGCAGATCCGGGCTCTGGTCGAGGACTACGCCGATGCCCTGGGGCACTCACCGCGGCTGAGCGTGGAGGGACGCGTGGCCTCGATCGACGGCGAGCTCCTGGGTGACGTGCTGGCCGTCCTGCGGGAGGCCTTGTCCAACGCCACGCGGCACAGCGGTGCGACCGCGGTCGAGGTGCGCGTGGTCGTCTCCGGTCACGTCACGGTCGAGGTCACCGACAACGGCTCCGGTGTGCCCCGCGGCACCCGTCGCAGCGGGTTGGCCAACCTGGCGGCGCGAGCCGAGAACCGCGGCGGCACGCTCGAGCTGACGCCTGCCAGACCCTCCGGGACGGTGCTCACCTGGCGGGTGCCCCGCCCCACCCGCTGACGCAGTCAGGGACCTAGGTCCCTGTTATCGGGGGCAGGCTCGGGTGAGGGTAAGGGCACCGCACGACCAAGGAGACCCCCATGAGCACCGGCACCAGCACCGAGGCCACCCCCAGCACCCTCGAGCTCGATCTCGAGCGCACCGACATCGTCGTCGGCTTCGACGGCACCGCGTCGGCGGAGAAGGCCGTCGACTGGGCCGCCCACGAGGCTGCCCGCCGCGGGGCGGACCTGCGCATCGTGACAGCGGACCTCTATGCCGGTCTCCCCTATGCCGGCCTGGGGTCAGGCGTGGTGCCCCCCGCCGACGCCAACCGGTATGCCGAGCAGGTCGCCGAGGCCGGTCGCCGCCGCGCCGCCGCCCTGCTCCCCGACCTGCAGATCTCGACCGACGCGGTCCCGGGAGGCGCCGCGAGCGCCTTGCTCAGCGCGGCGCACTCCGCCGCCCTGTGTGTCGTGGGCCATCCCTCGAGCGGTCGGGTCCGCGAGCTGATCACCGGCTCCGTGGCGTTCGCCGTCGCCGAGCACGCCCGGTGCGACGTCGCCGTGATCCCTCGCGGCGAGCTGGTCCAGCCCGAGTCCGGTCGCCCCGTCGTGGTCGGCGTGGACGGTGCCCGCGACGGAGAGGTCGCCGCCCTGCGGGCGGCGGAGTTCGCCGCACGCTGGCGCGTCCCGCTGACGATCGTCGCCGCCTGGCGCAGCGTCAACGTCGCCGGATGGTCGGCGGCCTATGTGGGCCGGATCGTGCCGGACGACCCCGACGACACCCAGCGCGAGGCGCGCGAGGCGGCCGAGCAGGCTGCCACCCTGGTCCGTGAGGCGCACCCTGAGCTCACCGTGACCACGCAGGTCGTGCACGAGCAGGCCGCCCGGGCGCTCACCGACATCGGTGCCACCGCCAGCCTGCTGGTGGTGGGCACCCGCGGTCTGGGCGGCTTCGAGCGGCTCCTGCTCGGCTCGGTCAGCCGTGCGGTCATCCACCACGCCAGCGCCCCGGTCCTGGTTGTGAAATCGTGACGAGCATGCCGATCACCGTCTTCCTGCTCGACGACCACGAGATCGTCCGTCGTGGCCTGCGCGAGCTGCTCGAGGCCACCGGCGACATCACGGTCATCGGTGAGTCAGGTCTGGCGCGGGAGGCGGCCCGGCGGATCCCCGCACTGCGCCCCGACGTCGCGATCTTCGACGTGCGCCTGCCAGACGGGTCGGGGATCGACGCGTGCCGGGACGTCCGCTCGATCGACCCGACGATCAAGGCCCTCGTGCTGACCTCCTTCGACGACGAGTCCGCCCTGTCGATGGCGGTGATGGCCGGGGCCCACGGTTTCGTCCTCAAGGACATCAAGGGCACCGGCCTGGTCGACGCGATCCGGCGGATCGCCGCCGGCGAGCACCTGCTCGACCAGGACGCCGTGGCGCGGGTGCGCTCGCAGTGGAGCCCGCCTGCCGGCTCCGGAGCCGCCCACCCCGCCGGGCACGAGACCCTGGAGCGGCTGGCCCTGCTCTCGCCCCAGGAGCGGCGGATCCTCGACCACATCGCCGCGGGGCTGACCAACCGCCAGATCGGCGAGGCGATGTTCATCGCCGAGAAGACGGTGAAGAACTACGTCACCTCGGTGCTCTCCAAGCTCGGGATGGAGCGCCGGACCCAGGCCGCGGTCTTCGCCGTCACCGAGGCCGGCACCGACCCGACGCGGCCCGAGCGCCACCGCGCACGGCAGCGGGCGACCAGCTGATCAGCCGGGGTCGCAGCCTCAGACGGGGGGGATGCCGCGACGCCGGGCCGAGAACTGCCGGTCGCGGCGGGCGGCGTAGCGCAGCCGGTGGAGCAGCTCGGCACGCAGCTCGTCGGCCTCGATGATGCCGTCGACGACCAGGTCGGCGGCCAGCCGCTCCAGGTCGACGTCCTGCTCGTACTCGGTGCGCCGCTGCGCGACATACGCCGCGCGCTCCTGCTCATCGGAGATCTCGGCGATCTTGTTGGCGAACACCGCGTTGACCGCCGCCTCGGGGCCCATCACGGCGATCCGCGCGGTGGGCAGGACCAGCGTCGCGTCGGGGCCGAAGCCGGGTCCACCCATCGCATACAGGCCGGCGCCGTAGGCCTTGCGGACCACCACGCAGAACTGCGGCACGGTCGCCTCGGCCACGGCGGAGACCATCTTGGCGCCGTGGCGGATGATGCCACCGCGCTCGACCTCGCTGCCGATCATGAAGCCGGGGACGTCGGCCAGATAGATCAGCGGGATCCCGAACGCGTCGCACAGCCAGATGAAGCGGGCCGCCTTGTCGGCGGAGTCGCTGAACAGCACCCCGCCCTTGACCGCTGAGTTGTTGGCAACCATGCCGACGGTGTCCCCACCCATCCGGGCCAGCCCGATGACCAGCTCGCCCGCCCACAGCGGCTTGAGCTCGAAGAAGCTGTCCTGGTCGACCAGCCCGTCGATCACCTCGTGCACGTCGAAGGGCACCGACTCCGTCTCCGGGACGGTATGGCGGGTCAGCGGCGCCGCGGGCTCCTCGCCCTGGTAGCGGGGCGGGGTGGAGCGCCAGCTGTCCGGGACGTAGGAGAAGTAGAGCTTGGCCAGCTCGATCGCCTCGGCGTCGTCGGCGGCGAGCAGGTCGCCGACACCGGAGACCGTGCAGTGCATCCGCGCGCCGCCCATCTCCTCCAGGGACACCGTCTCGCCGACCACCATCTGGGCCATCCGGGGGCTGCCCAGGTACATCGAGGCGTTGCCCTCGACCATGATGATGACGTCGGTGAAGCTGGGGATGTAGGCGCCGCCTGCTGCGGACGGGCCGAACAGGGCGCAGATCTGCGGCACCTTGCCGGACAGGGCGACCTGGTTGTGGAAGATCCGGCCGGCGCCACGGCGACCGGGGAACAGGTCGACCTGGTCGGTGATCCGGGCGCCCGCCGAGTCGACGAACCAGAAGACGGGCAGCTCCTCGCGCAGCGCCGCCTCGGTCGCCCGGATGATCTTCTCCACGGTCCGCGCACCCCAGGAGCCGGCCTTGACGGTGGGGTCGTTGGCCACCACGATGGCGGCCCGGCCGCCCACCTCTCCCCTGCCGGTCACCACGCCGTCGGCCGGCAACCCGGCCGCCGTCGCGTTGGCATAGCGGCCGTCCTCGACGAAGCTGCCCTCGTCGAAGAGCAGGGCGATCCGGTCGCGCACATAGAGCTTGCCCTGCTGGGCCAGCTTGGCCGCGCCGGCCTCGGTCGGCCGCTCGGAGGCCGCGTGCGCCTGCGCGAGGCGGGCCCGGAGGTCGCCGACGTCGCTCACGACGGCAGGCCCAGCCCGCGGGCGATGACCATCCGCTGCACCTCCGAGGTGCCCTCGCCGATCTCCAGGATCTTGGCGTCGCGGTAGAACCGCGCCACCGGGTACTCCTCCATGAAGCCGTTGCCGCCGAACACCTGCGTGGCGATCCGGGTGGCGGTCACCGCCGCCTCGGTGGCATAGAGCTTGCCGATCGCCGCGGCCTGCTTGACCTCGGCGACCCCGCGCCGGCCGGCTTCCTGCTCGTCCTTGAGCCAGGCCGCCTTGTAGGTCAGCAGCCGGGCCGCCTCGACCATCACGGCCAGGTCGGCGATCCGGAAGCTGACGCCCTGGTTGACCCCGATCGGCCGCCCGAACGCGGTGCGCTCACCGGCATAGGCGCTGGCCTCCTCGAGCATCCGCTGAGCGCACCCGACGGCGAGCGCGCTGATCGCGATCCGCCCGTCGTCCAGGGTCTTGAGGAACTGCCGGAACCCCTCGCCGCGCTGGCCCAGCAGGTGGTCCTCGGGGACCTGGCAGTCGGCGAAGGTCAGGCCGTGGGTGTCCGAGATGTGCCAGCCGAGCTTGCGGTAGGCCGGCTCGACGACCAGGCCCGGCGTCCCCGCCGGCACGATGATCGCGCTGAGCTCGGGCCGCCCCTGGCTGCCTTCGCCGGTCTTGGCCGTCACGGTGACGACCGAGGTCAGGTCGGTCCCGGCGTTGGTGATGAACGCCTTGGCGCCGTTGATGGTCCACTGGCCGTCGGCCAGGGCGGCCCTGGTGCGTGTCGCCGCGGCGTCGGACCCGGCGTCGGGCTCGGTGAGCCCGAACCCGGCCAGGGCGCGTCCGGCCACGAGGTCGGGCAGGAACCGCTCCTTCTGCTCCGGCGTGCCGTAGGTGAGGATCGGGTTGATCCCCAGCCCCACCCCGGCGCTGAGGGTGATCCCGATCGACTGGTCGACCCGTCCGAGCTCCTCGATGGCCAGGCACAGGTAGGTGAACCCGCCCTCCTCCAGCCCGGCGCCGCCATACTCCTCCGGCGCGTTGAGCCCGAACAGCCCGAGGTCGCCCATCTTGGGCACCAGGTCGGCCGGGAAGTGGCTGTCCCGGTCCCACTGGGCGACGTGGGGCTCCACCTCGCCCTGCGGCGAACTCGCGGACCAGCGCCCGGAACTCCTCGTGCTCCTTGCTCAGCTCGAACATCGACCGGGCCTTTCGGGTCAGCAGTACTTGACGTTGACGTTAACGTAAAGCACGATGGGGTGCTGTGACAAGCGAGCAGACGTGGACCATCGCGCAGGTTGCCGAGGACTTCGGGATCACCCACCGGGCGGTGCGCCACTACGAGCAGCTGGGCCTGCTCTCCCCCGAGCGCCGCGGCACCGTGCGCGTCTACCACCGGCGCGACCGGATCCGGCTCGAGCTGATCCTGCGCGGCAAGCGGCTCGGCTTCCCGCTCGAGGAGGTCGGCACGATCATCGGCATGTATGACGACCAGCCGGGCGAGCGCGGCCAGCTGCGCTACCTGCTCTCCCAGGTGGAGCGCCGGCGGGCCGACCTCGAGCAGCGGCGGCGCGACATCCAGGCCTCGATCGCCGAGCTGGACCAGGTCGAGGCCCGCTGCCGCGAGGAGCTCGCGGCGCTGCCCGACTAGCCGCTGGACGCGGTCGCCATCCGGCGCACCGCCTCGGCCAGCGTCGCGGGCGCCGTGCCGATGTTGAGCCGGGCCCACCCCTCGCCGCCCGCACCGAAGGCCGGCCCGTGGGACAGCGCCACCTGGCCCGCCGACAGGAACGCCTGCGCCGGGTCGTCGCCGAGCCCGAGGCGCCGGCAGTCCAGCCAGGCCAGGAAGCTCGCCTCCGGGGGGTGGTAGCCCACCTCGGGCAGCTGCTCGGCCAGCAGTGCCTTCAGCAGGGCCGCGTTGCCGGCCAGCTCGCCCACCAGCTGGTCCAGCCACGGCTCACCCTGCTCGAACGCCGCCTGCGCGGCGAGCAGCCCGAAGTGACCGACCGCCCAGGAGAGCTCCTCCGGCAGGTCCTGGGGGAACCGCTGCGGTGTCGCCGCGACGGCGAGCGAGCACTTCAGCCCGGCCAGGTTGAACGCCTTGGAGGCGCTGTGGAAGGCCAGGCCGGTCGCGCGGGCCGCGTCGCTGACTGTGAGGTAGGGCGTGAACGTGCGGCCGGGGTGCACCAGCGGGGCGTGGATCTCGTCGGCCAGGACGACCGCGTCGTGCTCGGCCGCCAGGTCGGCGAGCGCCGAGAGCTCCTGCGCCGTGTGGATCCGACCCGTGGGGTTGTGCGGGCTGCAGAGCAGCACCACCCGCGTGCTGCCCGAGGCGAGCGCGGCCGCCATACCGTCCAGGTCGAGCCGTCCCCCGTGCTCCACGTCGAGCAGCGGAACCTCGACCGGGCGCAGCCCCAGCGCGGACAGCCAGAGGGAGAACGCGTTGTAGACCGGCGGGGTCACCAGCACGCCGTCACCGGGGGAGACCAGCCGGCGCAGCACCTCGGTCACGCCCACCCCGACGTCGCTGAAGAGCCGCGACAGGGCCGGCTCCACCGCCCAGCCCCACCGCCGCTCGGCGAACCCGGCGAACGCCTCGCGCAGGCCGGTGCTCTGCCCCGCATAGCCGGTGTCGGAGTCGCGCAGCGCACGCTCCAGCCGCTCCCGGACGACAGGGGCCAGGTCGACGTCCATCTCGGCCACCCACGCGGCCAGGACGTCAGGGCCGTGGACCGCCCACTTGGCGCTGTGCCGTTGCCGGGCCAGGACCTCCCAGGGGCTCGCGAAGACGCTCATCACCGCATTGTCCACCGGTCGCTAGGCTCCCCTCATGCCGATCAGCAAGGTGCTCATTGCCAACCGCGGGGAGATCGCCGTCCGCATCGCCCGCGCGTGCACCGACGCCGGACTGCGGTCGGTCGCCGTCTATGCCGACCCTGACCGCGATGCGCTCCACGTCAAGGTGGCCGATGAGGCCTACGCGCTCGGCGGCAGCACGCCGGGCGACTCCTACCTGCTGGCGGATCGGCTGATCGAGGTCGCCCATCAGTCCGGCGCGGACGCGGTGCACCCCGGCTACGGCTTCCTGGCGGAGAACGCCGGGTTTCGCCCGCGCCGTCATCGAGGCCGGGCTGACCTGGATCGGCCCGGGGCCGGAGGCGATCGACTCCCTCGGGGACAAGGTCAAGGCGCGGCACCTGGCCACCCGGGCGCACGCACCGCTCGTGCCGGGCACGCAGGACCCGGTCGCCGGGGCCGACGAGGTCGTGGCCTTCGCCCAGGAGCACGGCCTGCCGGTGGCGATCAAGGCCGCCTTCGGCGGAGGGGGTCGAGGGCTGAAGGTCGCCCGCACGATCGAGGAGATCCCCGAGCTGTTCGACTCCGCCGTCCGCGAGGCGGTGGCCGCCTTCGGTCGCGGTGAGTGCTTCGTCGAGCGCTACCTCGACAAGCCCCGGCACGTCGAGACCCAGTGCCTGGCCGACCAGCACGGCACCGTGGTGGTCGTCTCGACCCGGGACTGCTCGCTGCAGCGGCGGCACCAGAAGCTCGTCGAGGAGGCACCGGCGCCGTTCCTCAGCGACGAGCAGAACGCCGAGCTGGTCCGCGCCTCGACCGCCATCCTCCGCGAGGCCGGTTATGTCGGCGCCGGCACCTGCGAGTTCCTGGTCGCGCAGGACGGGACGATCAGCTTCCTGGAGGTCAACACCCGGCTGCAGGTCGAGCACCCGGTGACCGAGGAGGTCACCGGCATCGACCTGGTCCGCGAGCAGTTCCGGATCGCCGACGGCGAGCCGCTGGGCTATGAGTCGACGACGGTCCGCGGGCACAGCATCGAGTTCCGGGTCAACGGCGAGGACCCGGGACGTGGGTTCCTGCCGGCCCCGGGCACGGTGCTGACCTACCGGGTGCCGAGCGGGCCCGGCGTGCGCCTTGACTCCGGCGTCGAGGCCGGCGACGTGATCTCCGGCGCGTTCGACTCGATGCTGGCCAAGCTGGTCGTCACCGGTCGCGACCGCACCCAGGCGCTGCAGCGCGCCCGGCGGGCGCTGGCCGAGTTCGAGGTCGAGGGCATGCCGACCGCGCTCACCTTCCACCGCGCGGTCGTGTCCGACCCCGCGTTCGCCCCCGACGACCCCGACTCCCCCTTCACGGTGCACACGCGGTGGATCGAGACCGAGTTCGACAACACCATCGCTGCCTACGACGGCCCGACGGCGGAGACAGCCGCGGACGAGGAGGCCGAGCCACGCCAGCGGCTGACCGTCGAGGTCGCCGGCAAGCGCCTGGAGGTCACCCTGCCCGCCGGTCTGGGGATGGGGTCAGGGACTGGCGGCGGTCGCGCGGCTGCCGCCCGGCAGAAGGCGCCCAAGCGCACCCGGGGCGGTCGTGGTGCCAGCCAGGCCTCGGGCGACGCCGTGACCGCGCCGATGCAGGGCACCATCGTCAAGATCGCCGTCGAGGAGGGCCAGCAGGTCGCCGAGGGCGAGCTCGTGGTGGTCCTGGAGGCGATGAAGATGGAGCAGCCGATCACCGCCCACAAGGCCGGCACGGTGACCGGGCTGACCGCCGAGGTCGGCCAGACGGTCGCCAACGGCGCCACCGTCTGCGAGCTCAAGGACTGACTCGCCGCCGCCTCAGTCGGCCATGTGGTGCAGCTGGCGGGCGGCCTCGGCCACCGAGCCGGACAGCGACGGATAGACCGTGAACGTCGAGGAGAACTGGTCGACGTTGAGCCGGTTGGCCACGGCCAGGGCCACCGGGAAGATCAGCTCGCTGGCCCGCGGAGCCACCACGACACCGCCCAGGATCGTGTCGCTGCCCTTGCGGGCGAAGATCTTGACGAAGCCGTCGCGCAGGTTCTGCATCTTGGCGCGCGGGTTCTTGGTCAGCGGGAGCATCACGGCGGCCGCGTCGACGCGGCCCTGGTCGATGTCGGCCTGGGAGATGCCGACCGCCGCGATCTCGGGGTCGGTGAAGATGTTGGAGCTCACCTTGCCCAGCGACAGCGGTGCCACGGCGTCGCCCAGGGAGTGCGCGATCGCGATCCGGCCCTGCATCGCGGCCACCGACGCCAGCGGCAGCACCCCGGTGCAGTCCCCCGCGGCATACACCCCCGCCACCGCGGTGCGCGAGACCCGGTCGACCTCGATGTGGCCCGACGGTGTGAGGCGCACGCCCGCCTCGGCCAGCCCCAGGTCGTCGGTGTTGGGCACCGAGCCCACGGCCAGCAGGGCGTGGCTGCCGGTGACCTCCCGACCGTCCTCCAAGGTCACCACGACGCCGTCTGCCTCACGCCGCACACCCGCGGCCCGGGAGCGGTTGAGCACCTGCATGCCGCGCCGCCGGAAGACCTCCTCCAGCACCGTCGCCGCATCGGCGTCCTCGCCGGGGAGCACCCGGTCGCGGGAGGAGACCAGCACGACGTCGCAGCCCAGCCCCAGGTAGGCGTGGGCCAGCTCCGCTCCGGTCACTCCGGAACCGATGACCACGAGCCGCTGGGGCAGCTCGGGCAGGGTGTAGATCTGCTGCCAGGTCAGGATCCGCTCGCCGTCCGGCACCGCCGTGTCCATCACCCGGGGCCGGGCTCCGGTGGCCAGCAGGACGATGTCGGCCGGGAGGTCGCGGACCTGCCCGGCAGCCAGCTCCTCCGGGTGTGGGGCCGGCTCCTGCCCCGACGGGACCGGAGCGACGTTCTCCACGACGGCCACGTGCCCGGGGGCGGCCAGCCGGCCGGCGCCCTGGATGACCTGCACTCCGGCTGACTCCAGCCGCTCGCCGATGTCCCGGCTCTGGGCCGTCGCCAGGCTCAGGATGCGCTGGTTGATCTCCGGCAGGTGTGCGGTGACCCCCTGGTCGCCCGGGGCCCCGTCGAAGCCGACGCCGACCCGATGGGCGGCGCTGAACCGGTCCATGAAGTCGGCCGTGGCGATCAGCGCCTTGCTCGGCACGCAGTCGGTGAGCACCGCGGCTCCGCCGACCCCTTCACGCTCCACGATGGTCACCGACGCGCCCAGCCGAGCCGCCGCCAGCGCGGCCTCATAGCCCCCTGGGCCGCCACCGATGATGACGACCGACCTCTGCTCCGCGCTCACCACGCCATCCAAGCACCCGCAGTGATTAGGCTGCGCTTCCGTGAGCACTCAACCCCCGACTGACCTCTCGCAGCCGCAGGTCGACCCCCAGCACGTCGCCCAGCTGGCCGCCCAGGCGATCGCCGAGGCGACCGGGTCGCCGACTCACGACATCGCCCTGGTGCTCGGCTCCGGCTGGGGCGCCACCGCCGACCTGATCGGCACGACCGTGGCGACCGTGGACAACCGCGCCGTGCCCGGGTTCGCCCCGGCCGCCGTGGCCGGGCACAGCGGGTCGATCCGGTCGGTGCAGATCGAGGGCAGCGGGCGGCGCGCCCTGGTCTTCGGCACCCGGACGCACTACTACGAGGGCAAGGGGGTGCGCGCGGTGGTGCACGCGGTCCGCACCGCTGCCGCTGCCGGCTGCTCGACCATCGTGCTGACCAACGGCTGTGGCGGCCTGGACCCGGAGTGGGCGCCCGGCACGCCGGTGCTGATCAGCGACCACATCAACCTCACCGGCACCTCGCCGCTGGAGGGCGCCACGTTCGTCGACCTCACCGACCTCTACTCGCCGCGCCTGCGGGCGCTGGCCCGGGAGATCGACCCGACCCTGCCCGAGGGGGTCTACGTGCAGTTCCCCGGCCCGCACTACGAGACCCCCGCCGAGGTGCGGATGGCCCAGATCATGGGCGGCGACCTGGTCGGGATGTCCACGACGCTGGAGGCCATCGCGGCCCGGCACGCCGGGATGGAGGTGCTGGGCATCTCGCTGGTCACCAACCCGGCGGCCGGGATCAGCGCGACGCCACTGTCGCACGAGGAGGTCCTCGAGGCCGGGGCCGAGGCCGCCCAACGCTGCGGACGGCTGCTCGCGGCGATCGTGGCGCGGATCTGATGACCTCCCCGGCGGACCCACACGACCTGGCCGCTCTGCAGGCCCAGGCCCGGGACTGGGTCGCGGACGACCCCGATGAGACGACCCGAGCCGAGCTGCTGGCCCTGATCGAGAGTGGCGACACCGACGACCTGGCCGACCGGTTCTCCGGACTGCTGCAGTTCGGCACCGCCGGACTGCGCGGCGCCCTGGGTGCCGGTCCGAACCGGATGAACCGGGTCGTGGTGATCCGGGCCGCCGCGGGCCTGACGGCCTACCTGCAGGAGCGGGTCGGCCCCCAGCCGAGCGTGGTCATCGGCTTCGACGCCCGCTACAACTCCGACGTCTTCGCCCGGGACACCGCTGCCGTGGTGACCGCCGCCGGCGGTCGTGCCCTGGTCCTGCCCCGCCCGCTGCCGACTCCGGTGCTCGCCTTCGCGATCGGCCACCTCGGTGCCGATGCCGGCGTCATGGTCACGGCCAGCCACAACCCGCCCCAGGACAACGGCTACAAGGTCTATCTCGGCGACGGCTCGCAGATCGTGCCGCCCGCCGATGTGGACATCGCCGCCCGGATCGAGGCGGTCCCGTCCGCGGCCGCTGTGCCGCTGGCGTCCACCGGCTGGCAGACCCTCGGCGAGGAGTTGCTCCAGGCGTATGTCGCAGCGGCGGCTGCCGTGGTCTCCCCCGACAGCCCCCGCGAGGTGTCGATCGTCCATACGGCGCTGCACGGCGTGGGGTCGGATGTCATCTCCCGTGCCTTCGCGGCCGCAGGCTTCCCGGCGCCTCAGCTGGTCACCTCCCAGGCCCGGCCGGACCCCGACTTCCCCACGGTGTCCTTCCCCAACCCCGAGGAGCCCGGCGCGATCGACGCGGCGCTGGAGCTGGCCGCCGACGTCTCACCCGACGTGGTCATCGCCAACGACCCCGACGCGGACCGGTGCGCCGTCGCCACGCGCGGGCCGCAGGGCTGGCGGATGCTGCGCGGCGACGAGGTGGGCGCGCTGCTCGCGTGGCACCTGTTGCGCCGTGGCGTCGACCCAGCCGGCCGGCGACGGGTGTTTGCCCGCTCCATCGTCAGCTCGCGCCTGCTGGCCTCGCTCGCCGAGCGCGCGGGTCTGGAGTCGGTCGAGACGCTGACCGGCTTCAAGTGGATCGGGCGGGTGCCCGGGCTGCGCTTCGGCTATGAGGAGGCACTGGGCTACTGCGTCGACCCTGAACGCGTTCCGGACAAGGACGGCGTGACCGCCGCCCTGCTCGTCACCGAGCTGGTGGCCACGCTGAAGACCGAAGGGCGCACCCTGGATGACGTGCTCGACCAGATCGCCGTCGAGCACGGGGTGCACGGCACCGACTCCTTCTCCGTGCGCGTCGCCGACCTGAGCCTGATCGCGGTGGTGCTGGACCGTCTGCGGGCCGAGCCGCCGGAGCAGATCGGGGCGGTGAGCGTGCGTGCGGTCGACGACCTGGCTCAGGGCGACGGAGGCCTGCCCCCCACCGAGGGGCTGCGCTACCTGCTGGCCGACGACACGCGGGTCATCGTCCGCCCCAGCGGCACCGAGCCCAAGCTCAAGGTCTATCTGGAGGCCATCGTCCCGGTGGCCGCCGGTGGCCTGGGCGCGGCCCGGCTGGAGGCGGCCGGTCGTCTCGAGCGGGTCCGCGCCGCGATGGAGCAGCTGACCCGCATCGGCTGACCCGCATCGGCCGATGCACCTTGGGTGACGCGTCGGCCGACCTCAGCCGACCGTCACCTGGAGCACCACCAGCAGCGCCGCGACGATCAGCGGAGCCACCGCTGCCCAGGAGAGCTGACGCCGGGCAGCTGACTCCCCCACCGGGGGTGCCCCCGGCGAGCTTCCAGCGCTGCCACGCCTTCTCGACCTGCCCGGCCACCGCCTCGGCGTGCACGCCCTCGAGAGAGCCGCGCCGCACCGAGGTCGCATCGGCGAAGGAGTCCCCGAGCGTGGTGGGCCGGAGCCGTCGCTTGACCGGCACCGCCCACGCGCTGTGCCGGGCGCCGGTGACGTCGGTGACCTCCAGTGCCCAGCGATGGGTCACCTCGGCCAACGCACCGAACGGGACGTCCACATCGGTGAGCAGGTTGTGCAGCCGCACACCGTCGTCGGCCAGCCGGACACTCGGCCGGAGCAGGACCACCCAGGACAGCGCCAGGATCACCGCGCTGATCGTCACCGTGCCGAGCAGGCTGCGGCCCGCCAGGACCTCGCTGCGCCCGATGAGCACACCGAGGGCCAGCGCCATGACGACCAGCACCACGCCGGTGACCTGGGCCGGCCGTGTGCGGAACACCCGGGGTGCGACGGCGGCCATGGAGGGGAGCCTAGACTGGGCGCCCATGGCTGCCCCCCGCGTCCTGGTCCTCGGCGGGCCCAGTGGCGCCGGCAAGAGCCGCCTGGCGCGCCGGCTGCACGACCGCCACGGCTGGCCGGTCGTCTCCCTGGACGACTTCTACCGCGAGGCCGGCGACCCCGACCTGCCGATGAGCCCGCTGGGGCTGCCTGACTGGGACGACCCACGGTCCTGGCGGCTGGACGACGCCGTCGCGGCCCTGGAGGAGCTGTGTCGGCGGGGGTCCACGACCACGCCCGTCTACGACATCGCCACGTCCCGGGTCACCGGGGCGCACGAGATCGTGGTGGACCACCACCCCGTCGTCCTGGCCGAGGGCATCTTCGCGCTGCACGTCATCGAGCCGCTGCGCCGCCGCGGCCTGCTGGCCGATGCCTGGTGCGTGCGCAACCGGCCCTGGCTGACCTTCGGCCGCCGCCTGCTGCGCGACCTGGCCGAGCGGCGCAAGCCACCGCTGACACTGTGGCGCCGGGGACATCTGCTCCGCCAGGCCGAGCCGGGTATCGTCGCAGAGCACGTGGCGCTGGGTGCGCGTGCCGTGACGGCACGGGAGGCCGAGGAGCTGAGCCACCAGGTCGTGGCACGGGGCCGCGTGAGCAGGGAGGGGCACCGGTGAGCCAGGACCCGCACGACAGCCAGCGTTGGCGACCCCCTGGCGAGGTCCCTCCGGCGTCGCAGTACCCGCCCCCGTCTTCCCAGTACCCGCCGCCGTCCCAGTACCCACCGCCCGCGTGGCAGCAGGCCGGCCCGAGCCAGCCGCCCTACCCGGGAGCTCCCCCTCCCGGCCGCTGGCAGCAGGTCGCCCCCGAGGACCTCATGCGGATGCACAAGCCGGGGATCGTGCCGCTGCGGCCGCTGACCCTCGGGGAGATCTTCGACGGCTCGCTGAAGACGATGCGGCGCAACCCCGAAGCGACGCTCGGGCTGGCGCTGGTCGTCATGCTCGCCTTCGCGGTGCCCGCCACGGTCGGCACGATCCTGCTCTCCCGGCTCGCCACGGTCTCGCTCACCGACCTGGCCGCTGTGTCGCTGGCGCTGGGCGTGCTGCTCAGCGGTATCGGCTCGCTGGCCCTGAGCGGGTTCGTCATCTATGTGGTCAGCGAAGCGGCGCTGGGTGACAAGGTCTCGATCGGCCAGACCTGGCGGGCGGTCCGCGGGCGGCTGCTGTCCCTCGTGGGCGTCACCCTGCTGACCCTGCTGATCTTCCTGGCGATCGCCCTGGTCTCCGTCCTGCTGGTGACCGGCCTGGCGTTCGGTGCCGCCCAGGGCGGCGGCGGCGGCGCACTGGTGGGTGGGGGTGCCCTGCTGCTGGTGGTGCTCGTGCTGCCGCTGGTCCTCTGGCTGTCGGCGCGCCTGTCACTGGCCCCCGCAGCCGTCGTGCTGGAGCGCGCCAGCCCGACCCGGGGGATCGGCCGCTCCTGGCAGCTGACCCGCGGACGCAGCGCCTGGCGGGTGCTCGGCATCACGGTCCTGGCGGGCCTGGTCGCCCAGATCTTCGCCGCGGTCGTCGGCACGCCGATCACCGCGATCACCGACTCCCTGGTCGGCGGGTCCGGACTGGACCCACAAGGGGAGCTCACCGCCTCGCTCGCTATCCAGCAGCTGATCTCGGTGCTGGTCAACGCCCTGGTCACCCCGTTCACGGCCGGCGTGACCGCCCTGCTCTACCTCGACATGCGGTTCCGTCGCGAGGGTCTGGACGTGACGCTGATCCAGGCCGCACAGCAACGCGCGGCCGCGCGGCGCACCTGACCTCGTGGACCCGACCCCGGAGGAGGCTCGCCGCCTGCTGGAGCAGGAGCTGGCCAAGGCGGACTACCACCGTCCCGAGTCCCTGGTCCGCCGGATCGTCGACTGGTGCGCTGAGCGGCTGAGCGACCTGTTCGTCCAGGTGCCCTCCACCCAGGGACTGGCCACGCTGGCTCTGGCCGCCATCCTCGCTCTCGCGGCGATCGCCATCGCCTTCGCCGTCCGCAGCACCCGCCGAGACCTGCGGCGCCGGCAGCACGGTGAGCGCAGCGTGCTCGACGAGGCCGGCGTCAGTGCCGCCGAGTACCGGCGGAGGGCCCAGCGGGCACTGTCGGCCGGTGACTGGGACCAGGCGGTGCTCGACGCCTACCGGGCGGTGGCGGCCGGCGCGGACGAGCGGACCCTGGTCGACGAGCTGCCTGGGCGGACCGCCCACGAGGTCGCGGTCGGCCTGCAGCCCCGCTTTCCCGACCACGCCGGGCGGCTCAGTGCGGCCGCGGACGCCTTCGACTCCGTGCGGTATGGCGGTCTGCGAGTGGCCGAGCACACGGCGCGCGAGGTGCTCGAGCTGGAGGGGACGCTGGCGCGCACCCGACCGAGGTTGCTCGAGGCGGTCCGATGAGGGCGCAGCGTCAGCGGCGCGCGCCGCCTCGTCCTCTGGGCAGCGCTCGTCGTGGTGGCGGTGGTAGTCGGGCTCGTGCTGGCCGGCGGCCGGGGCACGGTGCTCGAGCCGTTCGGTCCCGACAACCCCGAGGCCGGCGGGCTGCAGGCGATCGAACGGGTGCTGGTGCAGGAGGGGGTCGACGTGACGGTCGTCCGCGGTGTGCCCGCCCTGCTGGAGACCGCCGTCGACGAGCAGACGACCGTCGCGGTCGTCGGCACCGCCTATCTGTCCGAGGAGTCGGGCAGCCGTCTGGTCGAGCACGCGGCAGGGTCAGCCTCGCTGCTCGTGCTCGACCCCAGCCCGGGGGCCGGTGCCGCCCTGGGGCTGCCGCTGACGGTGTCACCGCGCAGCAGCAGCGCGGCGCTGTCGGCCGAGTGCGACCTGCCGGCCGCCCGATCCGGCGAGCTGGTCAGCGGTGCCGGTGCACTGCTGGAGGTCACCAGCTCGGGTGCGCCCGCCACGGTCTGCTTCCCGCCGAGCGCGAGCTTCAACGCCGGTGGGTCCCGGTCCGGTCACCTGGTCCACTTCGACCGGGAGGACAGCCGGCCCGACACGACCGTCGTGGGCCTGGCGGCCGGGTTCACCAACGGTCAGGTGCTGCAGGACGCCAACGCCGCGCTCGGGCTGCGGCTGCTGGGCGAGCAGCCCCGGCTGGTCTGGTTCGTCCCGGTCGTCGAGGACGCCATGGGCACCGCGCCACAGGGCCTGATGGATGTGCTTCCCCCCGCCACCTGGCCCTCCATCGTGCTGCTCGGACTGGCGATGTTCGCGGTGATGCTCTGGCGCGGCCGCCGGCTGGGCCGGGTCGTGACCGAGCCGCTGCCTGCCGTGGTCCGCTCCATCGAGACCACCCAGAGCCGCAGCAGGATGTACCACCGGGCCGGTGACCGGCGCCGTGCCCTCGCCTCGCTGCAGCTGGCCGCCCGCCGACACTGGGCACTCCGGCTGGGACTGCCGCCCGCCACGCCGACCGAGGTCGTGGTGCGCGCGGTGGCCGAGGCGACCGGCCGTCATACCGACCAGATCCACCGGCTGCTGGCCGACCCGGCAGCGCACGACGACGAGACCCTGCTGCAGGTCGCCCGCGACGCGCGCGACCTCGAGGAAGGATGGGACAGACGATGACCACACAGGAGGGGGCGAGCCACCCCGACCAGGCGCGGGAGGCTCTGCATCGAGTGCGTGTCGAGGTGGCCAAGGCGGTGGTCGGGCAGGACGCGGCCGTCTCCGGGATGATCGTCGCGCTGTTGGCGCGCGGGCACATCCTGCTCGAGGGAGTGCCGGGTGTGGCCAAGACGCTGCTGGTGCGCACGCTCGCCGCGGCGCTGTCGGTGGACACCAAGCGGGTCCAGTTCACCCCCGACCTGATGCCAGGTGACGTGACGGGTTCGCTGGTCTATGACACGGGGACCTCGGAGTTCGAGTTCCGCGCCGGGCCGGTCTTCACCAACCTGCTGCTCGCCGACGAGATCAACCGGACTCCGCCGAAGACGCAGTCCGCGCTGCTGGAGGCGATGGAAGAGCGCCAGGTGACCGTCGACGGGACGCCACGGCTGCTGCCGAACCCGTTCCTGGTGGCCGCTACGCAGAACCCGGTGGAGTACGAGGGGACCTATCCCCTGCCCGAGGCGCAGCTGGACCGGTTCCTGCTCAAGGTGGTGTTGGCCCTGCCCCCCCGGGAGGACGAGCTGCAGGTGGTCCGCCGGCACGCCGACGGGTTCGACCCGCGCGACCTGGCCGGGGCGGGTGTGCGCGCCGTGGCCGGACCGGCTGACCTGGCCGCGGGCTCGGCAGCGATGCGCACGGTGCAGGTCTCCCCCGAGGTCGTCGGCTACATCGTCGATATCGCTCGCGCGACCCGGCAGTCGCCGTCGCTGCAGCTGGGCGTGAGCCCCCGCGGCGCCACCGCGCTGATGAACACCTCCCGAGCCTGGGCCTGGCTCAGCGGTCGCGGCTTCGTCACGCCGGACGACGTCAAGGCGCTGGCGCACGGCACCCTGGCGCACCGGCTCTCGCTGCGACCCGAGGCCGAGCTCGAGGGAGTCTCGGTCGGGTCGGTGCTGGACAGCGCTCTGCACTCCGTCCCGGTCCCCCGCTGACCGGAATGGCGCTCACCTGGCGGGTGCCGGCCCTTGTCGTGCTGGGGCTGGTCCCGGTGTCGCTGTGGCCGACTCTGGCGACGGTGCGCTGGTGGCTGCTCGGCGTGGTGGTCCTGGTCATCGTCGACCTGGTGGCCGCACCATCGCCGGCGGCGTTGCGCGTGGAGCGGTCGGCTCCCACCCAGGTGCGGCTGGGTGAGTCGTCGACGACGTCGTTGTGGGTGAGCAACCCGCTGCGTCGCCGGGCCCGGGGCATGCTGCGCGACGCCTGGGTGCCGTCGGCGGGGGTGGTGAGCGACCGCCATACGCTGGACGTGCCCGGAGGGGAACGCCGGCGCCTGACCACGACGCTGCGACCGACGCGCCGCGGCGACCGGCGCTCGGACCGGGTGACGGTGCGGCTGACCGGTCCCCTGGGGTTCGCCGCCCGGCAACGCTCCTGGGAGGTGGCCGGTTCGGTGCGGGCGCTGCCACCGTTCCGGTCCCGCCGGCACCTGCCGAGCCGCCTGGCGCAGCTGCGCCAGATCGACGGGCGCTCCGCCGTGCGCACCCGAGGGCAGGGGACGGAGTTCGACTCACTGCGCGAGTACGTCGAGGGCGATGACGTGCGCAGCATCGACTGGCGGGCCACCGCACGGCGCCAGCACGTCGTGGTGCGCACCTGGCAGCCCGAGCGCGACCGGCGCGTCATCATCGTGCTCGACACGTCTCGGACCAGCGCTGCCCGCGTCGGCGACGAGCCGCGCCTGGACTCCTCGATGGATGCCGCGCTGCTGCTCGCGGCGTTGGCCTCGCGAGCGGGCGACCGGATCGACCTGGTCGCCGGCGACCGGCGGGTGCGGGCCAGGGTGCGGCCGGACACCGACCGGACCGCCATGCTGCACTCGCTGGTCACCGCGATGGCGCCGCTGGAGCCGGTGTTGCTCGAGGCCGACTGGACACTGCTGGCGGGCACGGTGACCGGGCTGACCCGGCGCCGTGCGCTCGTGGTGCTGCTCACCGCTCTGGAGCCGGCCGCCATCGAGGAAGGGCTGATCCCGGTGCTCCCGACGCTCACCAGGCACCACCGGGTGGTCGTCGCCTCGGTCGCTGACCCCGGCCTCTCGGAGATGACCCGGTCGCTGCAGGACGTAGCGGCGGTCTATGACGCGGCCGCCGCGGAGCGCACCGTCTCGCTGCGACGCCGCACGGCTGAGGCCCTGGAGCGGATGGGCGTGCACGTCATCGACGCCGAACCCGAGCACCTGCCGCCCGCCGTGGCCGACCACTACCTGGCGCTGAAAGCCCGAGGCCTGCTCTGAGGGCGTAGCCGCTCAGAACGGTGGGTCGCCGTAGTCCTTGGCCCACGGCGTGTCACTGCTCGTGACCTCCGGCACCTTCGGCGTCAGCTCGGGCCCCAGCAAGGCCTGCACCGACGGCTGTCCAGGCGGAGCTCCCCTGCGGCGCACGGCACCCACGTGGTGGAAGATCCGCACTCCCCAGTCACCTCGGCCGTCGTGGGCGTCGTCGTGGTCGTCCCAGCCCTGGAGCCACCGGTCGTGTCCCTGCCGGGTGCACAACGCTGCGTAGACCAGCTGGTTGCGCAGGTCCGGATCGGTGACGGTCGCGCCGGAGTGCGCGGACACCTCGGGCAGGGTGGTCCCCTCGGGCAGGGTGGTCCCCTCGGGCAGGGTGGTCCCGTCCGGCAGAGGGGTCCCGTCCGGCACGGCAGTTCCCGTGGCGTATTGGCGGTAGTCGTGAGATCGCGTGCGGTAGACGCGGCCGAACAGGGTCGTCCACGTCACGTCGCGCGACTGGTCCATCGTCGAGGTCCACAGACCCAGCGTCTTGAGGTTGTGGTGCGGCCGATGCTTGGGATTGAGGTTGCTCTCGGAGGTCGCGCCCGGGCCGAAGGGGATCTCGTGGTCAAGGTCGCAGCAGGTGGCCGGGACCAGGCATCCGGGCCCGCGACAGGTCCGGTCCGCCGCGCGAACCTGGGCGATCATGGCCCGGTCAGGCCGGTAGGCGGTGGTCGAACGTTCGACCAGCCTGCCGTCCAGCGGATCGGTCACCAGACGGTGCAGCACCGTCGCCGACTGGTGGATGATCTCGCGTGCGTGGCCCGCGCTGATGAAGCCGTGCCCGGAGACTTCGGCGACGGGCAGGCAGTCAGGTGGTCCAACGGCAGCTGTGGGCTGCAGAGCACTCAGCGGCACCACGAGCTCGACGGTCGTTGCCGGGAGTCCGTGCAGGATGCGGTGAACGTGCTCAGACGTGGCGACGAGGGTGTCCTGGCCGGCGGCAGCGACCTCCGACTCCCCGGGCAGCCCACCGTGCACGAGAAGGCCCATCGCGATGTCAGCCCTCAACTGCTCCATTGTCCGCTCGTCGCCCACCCCGCGCGCCAGTCGGGCGGCCTGGTCTACTCGGGAGAAAGCACCCACCACCCCGACAGTCGGACCGATCACCCGGAGGCAGCCCGTGCCGTCGTCGTAGAGGTCGAGCCATACGCCCCGCTGGGCCACCGCGCGGGCGCGTCGTGCGCGCGCCACGGTCTCGTCTGCACCACAGACTCTGGCGACCTCGCGGCTCAGCGCCTGCTGGAGCTCCTGCCATGAGGGCCACCCAGGGCCGTCAGCCCCTCCTGCAGCCTCGGGTGACAGGACCTGCGGTGAGGCGGTGTCGGGTGCGATGTCGGGTGCCAGGGCATCGTGCGGTGACGAGGCACAGGGTCCGGTGTCCTGCAGCGCCTTCCGCGCTGCCTCCCGTGCTCTGGCTGACTCCACCCGGTCGCCGAAGACCCGCTCACCGACCTGCGCCGCCACCGCCACCTCCATCGACCGGCAGCGGCTCCACCACTGGCTGACCTCGTTCCATTCAGCGACGCCACGCTCCATCGCCTCCGCAGGGACAGTCACGGCCTGCGCGGGGGCCGTGGCGAAACCGACCCGGTCGTGACACGCCTGGATCCCCCAGCCGTGCATCGCTTGGAGCTCTCGCGCCACGACCGACTTGGCCTGCGCACGCCACCGCTCCCGCGCGGTCGCCGAGAGCTCACCAGGGCTGGCCACCCCCTTGCGACGTAGCAGCTCTCGCCCCGCGCGGTCGGTCAGTGAGCGGACGACATGCAGCAGCACTGCATCGGCGAAGCCGCGCACGGCATGGCTGGCCTCAGCAGCGGCCAGCAGCGTCGCGTCATCGCAGGCGTCCGCGGAGGCCGGCAGAAGGTGGGGCCGGAAGGGCGAGGCAGCAGTCTCGTCCGGGCGCTCATCTGGCAGCTCATCGTCGGCGATATCCAGATCTGCCTCAGCGTCGCGGTGGGCGACGAACCCGGTGACGAGGGCGAGCAGGTGATCGGCGACCGCCGGCGGCAGGTCGAGCCCGGCCAGGCCCTGCCCGACCAGACGCAACGACTCCTCGGTGCGGTCGAGCACGATCACCAGACGCCGAGGAAGCTCGATCAGGTCGACCACCACCGCCCGCTGCGGGCGCGAGGACCAGGGCGGCCCGGATGACTGTGCGGTCATCGCCCTCACCTCCCCGGTGGCCCCAGCTCGTCACGTCAGCTCGATGACCTCACTTCATCACAGACCACTGACAGAGCCGCTGACCTGCGGTGATGGCCTGTTCCACAGCCAGATGCCCGCGGCCAGGGGCCACAACATCGAGCCGGGGATCGCCGCCAGCGACAGCACCCACAGAACGCCCAGGTCTCCGAGGACCCCGACCGGCCCGAGCAGGCTGGTGACCAGCCGCAGCGCGGGCAGGACGGCCAGCAGGGCCAGCCATCGCGGGAGCGTGCCGGCGAACCGCCCGGCGACGGCCATGACGACGACCCAGGTGCAGAACAGGACGATCCCACCCTGCGCGAAGCCGTGCACCCCGGCCATCTGGAGGACGAGGTAGGCGGACTCACCCCAACCGGCATCCAGACCCTCGACATACAGCAGCGGCCGCACCGAGCTGCGCAGCACGCCCTGGCCGAAGAAGAACAGCGCGGAACCGTAGGCAGTGGCCGTCGCGACTCGCCCGACGAGCGACCCGGGTCCGGGGATGAGCCGGTCCGTCAGCGCGATGGACCCCACCAGCAGGCCAGCAGCCATCGCGAAGAGTGCCAGCCCGGCGACGGCGTAGGTGAGCGTGTGTTCGCGCAGGAACTCCAGGCTGACGGACGGGTCATCGGTGTCCTCGAACCCCAGGCGTGGCGGCGTGAGCTCCAGGGCGAACCAGGCGATGCTCGCGACCGAGAAGATCCCGAGCGCGACGGCCCCCACCCTCGAGGTGGTGCGGGAGACGGGTGGCCGGGTGCTCATGGGGCCACGAGCACCCAGCCAGAGGAGTCGCCCTGCAGGCGCACGAACGGGTCAGCAGCCGCTCCAGGCTGACCCGCCGACGTCAGGTCCCCCACTGGCCGCGCACACGCTGCCCGCACGCCCACGGCACGCAGCGCCGCCTCGACGAGCCGTTCGGGAAGCACCACCAGCAGGGCCTCTCCGCGGTGCAGGTCAGCCAGGTCTGGCAAACCCGACGCTGAGGTCACGTCGACCGGGTCAGCCGCCATCCCCACCCCGAGACGCTCGGCCACGACGGCGGCGAGGGCGCCGGACGCCTGGTCGGCCGCGGCATACACCTGCGCCACCCGCTCCGCCGCGCAGACCCGGATGAGTACGTCTGCCCAGGGCGGGTCACCTTCGGCAAGGGCGCCCTCGGCGGGGTCGCCCCGGCCCGCCAGCAGCACTCGCGCCGGGCACTGGAGGTCGGTCATGCTCAGGCTGCCGTCGGGGCGGCGGCGGCCTGCAGCGAGGCGTCGACGTCGCCGGTCACGCCGCGCCGGTATGCCGTCCGGCCGAGCGTGAACACGTAGGTCAGGAACGCTGCCAAGGCGGCCACGCCGATCGCGACCCGGGCCCAGGTCGGCAGCGCTGAGGGCGTGACGAACCCCTCGATGACGCCGGAGAGCAGGAGCACGGCCACCAGGCCGAGGGCGACGCCCGCGGCCGTGCGCCCCTCGCGGGCCAGGGAGGCCATCCGGGTCATCGGGCCGGGCGCCACCCACGACCAGAACAGCCGTAGGCCGACTCCAGCCGCCACGAAGACCGCCGTGAGCTCCAGCAGCCCGTGCGGCAGGATCAGCCCCCAGAAGAGGTCGCCCCGGTCGTGCAGGTGCATCAACGAGCCGATCACGGCGACGTTGGTGATGTTCTGCCAGAGCACATAGACCACCGGCAGCCCGAGGACGCCGAAGGCGATGCACTGCGCCGACACCCAGGAGTTGTTGACCCAGACCAGGGTGGAGAAGCTGCTGGCGGGGTTCTGGCTGTAGTAGCTCTCGAACGAGACGTTGACCAGCTGGCTCACCTCGGCCGGGGTCATCAAGGTGTTCTCCACCACCGGGTTGGCCACCAGCCAGGCGCCCAGCGCCAACCCGACGACGACGTTGGCCAGTGCGGTCAGGCCCCACCACCAGCGCAACCGGTAGAGGGCTGCCGGGAAGTCCTCCAGGAAGAACCGGCCGACGACCGACCAGCCGAGCGCCCGGGTGCCGGCCGAGCGCAGCCTGGCCCGGCCCAGCAGCACCGACAGGTGGGTGACCAGCGAGGGGTCGGGTGCGGTCGAGCGGACCATCGACAGGTCGGTGGCCACCCGCTGGTAGCCGTCGAGCAGCTCATCTGCCTCGGCTCCGGTGAGCCGGCGGCGCCGGTTGAGCTCGCCGAGTCGGGTCCACGCGCCCTGGCGGCGGGTCACCAACGCATCGAGATCCACGTGCTCAGGGTAGGTACTGTGTGCCCACCATGGCCACCAGGGGCATCTTCGACACCGACGGCTTCGTCACCTCAGAGGCCGTGCAGGTCGACCTGCCGACGGCGCCGCTGCCGGTGCGGATGCTGTCCGGGCTGATCGACCTGCTGGTCGTGGCGCTGCTGCTGCTCGGGGCGATCTGGCTGGGCCTGGGCAGCGTGCAGGACCTGGACTCCGCGCTCATCCAGGCCACGGTCATCGTGCTGTTGGTCGCGGTCTTCGTCGGCGTGCCCGTCGCGCAGGAGACCCTGATGCGTGGCCGCACCCTGGGCAAGCTCGCCCTCGGCCTGCGCACGGTGCGAGACGACACCGGGCCGATCGGCTTCCGGCATGCGTTGATCCGCGCCCTGCTCGCCGTCGTCGAGATCTGGATGACCCTGGGCGGCCTGGCGGTCCTGGTCTCCGCGACGAACGAGCGGGCCAAGCGTCTGGGCGACTTCGCGGCGGGGACCTTCGTCGTGCGCGAGCGCGTGCGGCTGAGGCTGCCGGCTCCCCCGGTGATGCCTGAGCGTCTGGCCGGCTGGGCGATGGGCGCTGACATCGGCGTGCTGCCGGACGGCCTGGCGATCGCCTGCCGCCAGCTGCTCAGCCGCGGCTCCACGCTCACGCCATACGACTGGGCGCGCACCGGTCACGAGCTCTGCGGCGACCTGCTCCGGTATGTCGCACCGCCACCCCCGCCGGACGCGCCCGCCGCCGCCGTGATCGCGGCCGTGCTGGCCGAGCGACGGCGCCGCGACCTGATCAGGCTGGGTCGCGACGACGCGCTGCGGGCCCGGGTGCTGGGTCCGGACCCGTTGGGCTGAAAGCCCGGGGTCAGCCGCCGAGTGCCTCATAGGCGGGAGTGATCACGGTGCGGATCATCGCGCGACGCTGGTCGTAGGGGATGAACGCGGACTTCATCGCGTCGACGGCCACCCGGTGCAGGTCGTTGACGGTCCACGAGGCGTGCTCGACCATCAGGCCCAGCTCACGGCTGACCGACGTCGCGCTCATCAGCCGGTTGTCGGTGTTGATCGTCACCCGGAACCGCAGTCGCGCCAGCAGCACGGCAGGGTGCTCGGCCACGTCCGGGTGCTGCGCCGGTCTGCAGGTTGGACGTCGGGCACATCTCCAACGGGATCCGGCGGTCCCGGACGTAGGCCGCGAGGCGGCCGAGCTCGACCGCCGCGACCTGGTCGTCGGTCCAGTCGGCGTAGGGGGTGGACACCTCGGTGACCGGCCTGCCCTCCAAAGTGAGGTCGTCGACGATCCGCACCCCGTGCCCGAGGCGTTCGGTGCCGCACCACTGGATGGCCTCCCAGATCGAGCGCAGGCCGAAGGCCTCGCCGGCATGGATGGTGAAGTGCGCGTTCTCCCGCTGCAGGTACTCGAAGGCGTCGAGGTGACGGCTCGGCGGATAGCCCGCCTCGGCGCCGGCGATGTCGAACCCGGCGACGCCGCGGTCACGGTGGCGCACCGCGAGCTCGGCGATCTCCCGCGACTTCGCGGCGTGCCGCATGGCGGTGAGCAGGGCCATCGTCTGGATCGGCCGGCCGGCCGCGGCGGCCAGCTCCTCGCCCTCACGCAGGCCCGCCTCGACCGCGTCGACGACCTGGTCGAGGGTCAGGCCCTGATCGAGGTGCTGCTCGGGGGCGTAGCGGACCTCGGCATAGATCACACCGTCGGCCGCCAGGTCTTCGACGCACTCCCGAGCCACCCGCTGGAGACCGTCGACCGTCTGCATCACGGCCACGGTGTGGTCGAACGTCTCCAGATAGCGGACCAGAGAGCCGGAGTCGGCGGCGGCGCGGAACCACTGGCCCAGCTGCTCCGGGTCGTCGGCCGGCAACGGATGACCGATGCGCTGGGCGAGCTCCACGACCGTGGCTGGCCGCAGCCCGCCGTCGAGATGGTCGTGCAGCAGCGCCTTGGGCGAGCTCAGCACCTGCTCGGGGGTCGGGCTCGGGAAGTCCGGGTGCGCGACCGGCAGGTCGAGGTTGGCGACGGTCACGGCTGGCCGTCCTCGCGGCGGGCCGCCTCCGGTGAGAAGGCGGGCACGCAGAGGGCGAGGTAGTCGGCCCCCTCCGGCCCCACGGCATACCGGACCTGCTCACCGGCACGGGTGAGGATGGCCTGTCCGGCCCCGACGTGGAACGGGCCGCCGGACCCCTCGACGACGACCTCGCCGCTGATGACGTAGGTGATCTCGTCGAAGGTCGGCGTCTGGGCCGGCTCGTCCCACCCGGGCGGGGCGCTCATGTGCGCCACGGAGTAGTTGTTGTGCCCGCTGCTGGAGCGGCCGGCCAGTTCCTCGATCAGCTTGCCGCCAGGGACCGGCACCCTGCTGGGTGGGAGCAGTTCGGGCATCTGCGCAGTCTAGGGCGTGGCTCGCCGTGCCCGGAGGCCGTCAGCCGGCGGCGGCGACGGCAGTCCAGTGCGGTCGTTCGGCCACCTGGTCGACCGCGGCATGGGCGGCCGCCAGGGCCGCGTCGCGCAGCGCGCTGTGGTCCATCGGCTGGGCGTGCACGAACTCGATGTCGGTGATGCCGATGAAGCCGAAGATCGTGCGCAGATAGGGCTCCTGGAAGTCGAACGGGGCATACGGGCTCTGTGCCGAGTAGTCGCTGCCACGGGAGGTGATGCAGACCATCCGGCGGCCGGTGACCAGCGGCTCGACGCCCTCCGGGACGAACCGGAAGGTATGGCCGGGCTGCACGATGCAGTCGATGTAGTGCTTGAGCCGGTAGGGCAGGCCGAAGTTCCACATCGGCGCGGTGAGCAGGTAAGAGTCGGCGGCCAGGAACTGCGCGATCAGCTCCTCGGCCCTGACCCATCCCGGCACCTCGTCGGTGTCGATCGGGACGCCGGCGATGAGGTCGTCCTTGATGCTGGCGAGCGAGTCGTCGATCGACGGCAGGACGGTGCGGGTCAGGTCGAGCGTGGTCACCTCGAGATCCGGCCGATGGCCGGCCACGGACTCCAGGAACTGGGTCGCCAGCGGCAGGGTCCGGGAACGGGATCCACGAGGCGTGGCGATGATGTGCAGCAGCTTCACGGGGGCTCCTCTGGGGGACGGGTGGGGGCCGGCTGCGGCGCGGACGGCTCGTGGCCCGGGTCATGCCGACAGTACGCGCGAACCGACGGTATGGGAAGGGTCCTTTGTTACCGTGTGCAGGCGTGTGACCAGTAGGATCGAGCCGTGACGACCACCGATGCCCGTCCGGCCGGCAGCCCCGTGGATCCCGCTGGTCGAGCCGGCGACATCGTCGGCGTCTCGCGCCTCTCGAACCAGGCGCTGACCCGCTGGCTGCACGGCCTGCCCGGGGTCGACCAGGTGGGCGCCGAGGCCCGCGCCGCGTCGCTGCGCACCCGGTCGATCAAGGCCACCTCCAAGGCCTGGGCGATCGACACGGCGATCTCGATGATCGACCTGACCACGCTGGAAGGAGCAGACACCGACGGACGGGTCCGCGGACTCTGCACCCGGGCGCTGACGCCGGACCCCAGCGACCTCAGCACGCCGCGACCCGCGGCGGTCTGCGTCTACGGCGACATGGTGGCCACCGCCAAGGCGGCGCTGGGCGCCTCCAGCGGAGTCAAGGTGGCGGCGGTGGCCACGGCCTTCCCGTCCGGCCGCGCCAGCATGGCGGTCAAGCTCGCCGACACCGCCGACGCCATCGCGGCCGGGGCCGACGAGATCGATATGGTCATCGACCGCGGGGCCTTCCTGTCGGGCGACTACCTGACCGTCTTCGACCAGATCGCACAGGTCAAGGCGGTCTGCGCGCAGGCTCCGAGTCCCGCGCGGCTGAAGGTCATCATGGAGACCGGCGAGCTGGTCACCTACGACAACGTCCGGCGCGCGTCCTACCTGTCGATGCTGGCCGGCGGCGACTTCATCAAGACCTCCACCGGCAAGGTGCAGCCGGCGGCGACACTGCCGGTCACCCTGGTCATGCTCGAGGCGGTGCGCGACTGGCGCGAGCTGACCGGCACCCAGGTGGGCGTCAAGCCCGCGGGAGGGATCCGCACCAGCAAGGACGCGATCAGCTACCTGGTGACCGTGCAGGAGATCGCCGGCGACGAGGGAGCCTGGCTGACCCCGGAGTACTTCCGGTTCGGGGCCTCGAGCCTGCTCAACGACCTGCTGCTGCAACGCCAGCGCCTCCGGATCGGCGCCTACTCCGGCGCCGACTACATCGCCGACGACACCCCCAGCCTCTACTAGGCCTGGACGAGAGCAGAGGTTTGTGATGCCCACCTTCGAGTACGCACCGGCGCCGGAGTCGCGCGCCGTCGTCGACCTGGCCTCCTCCTACGGCCTGTTCATCAACGGTGAGTTCACCGACGGCCGCGGCGGGGGCACGTTCAAGACGATCAGCCCGGCCACCGAAGAGGTGCTCGCCGAGATCACCGAGGCGAGCAGCGAGGACGTCGACCGTGCGGTCGCCGCCGCCCGCACGGCCTACACCCGCGTCTGGGGCCGGATGAGCGGAGCCGACCGAGGCAAGTACCTGTTCCGGATCGCGCGGATCCTGCAGGAGCGGGCGCGGGAGTTCGCGGTGCTGGAGAGCCTCGACAACGGCAAGCCGATCAAGGAGAGCCGCGACGTCGACGTGCCGATCGCCGCAGCGCACTTCTTCTACCACGCGGGGTGGGCCGACAAGCTCTCCTATGCCGGCCTGGGCGTGAACCCGCGGCCGCACGGCGTCGTCGGCCAGGTCATCCCCTGGAACTTCCCGCTGCTCATGCTGGCCTGGAAGATCGCCCCGGCCCTGGCCACCGGCAACACCGTCGTGCTCAAGCCGGCGGAGACGACACCGCTGACCGCGCTGCTCTTCGCGGAGGTCTGCCAGCAGGCCGACCTGCCCCCGGGAGTGGTCAACATCATCACCGGCGCCGGGGCAACGGGACAGGCGCTGGTGGCTCACGAGGACGTCGACAAGGTGGCCTTCACCGGCTCGACCGGGGTCGGCAAGGCGATCGCCCGGACCATCGCCGGCACCCGCAAGAAGGCGACGCTGGAGCTCGGCGGCAAGGCGGCCAACATCGTCTTCGACGACGCGCCGCTCGACCAAGCGGTGGAGGGCATCGTCGACGGCATCTTCTTCAACCAGGGCCATGTCTGCTGCGCCGGCTCCCGGCTGCTGGTCCAGGAGTCCATCGCCGAGCAGGTCGAGGCCAAGCTCAAGCGCCGGCTGGCCACGCTGCGGGTCGGTGACCCGCTGGACAAGAACACCGACATCGGGGCGATCAACAGCCGCGAGCAGCTGGACCGGATCACCGAGCTCAGCGCGGTCGGCGAGGCCGAGGGCGCGACCCGGTGGAGCCCGGAGTGCGAGCTGCCGGCCAAGGGGTTCTGGTTCCGGCCGACCCTGTTCACCGGGGTCGCTCAGACGCACCGGATCGCCCAGGAGGAGATCTTCGGGCCGGTGCTGTCGGTGCTCACCTTCCGCACCCCTGGTGAGGCGGTCGCCAAGGCCAACAACACGCCCTACGGGCTGTCCGCGGGGATCTGGACCGAGAAGGGCTCCCGGATCCTCTGGATGGCCGACCAGCTCAAGGCCGGCGTGGTCTGGGCCAACACGTTCAACAAGTTCGACCCGACCAGCCCGTTCGGCGGCTACAAGGAGTCCGGCTACGGCCGCGAGGGCGGCCGCCAGGGGCTCGCTGCGTATGTCGTGGCAGGAGGAGCAGCGTGAGCACCCAGACCCCGGCGGCACGAGCCAGCAGGGTGGACGTCCGCAAGACCTACAAGCTCTATATCGGCGGCGCGTTCCCGCGCAGCGAGTCGGGGCGGTCGTACGAGGTGGTGTCGACGCCCCAGCGCAGCGGCCGGCCGGTGTTCCTGGCCAACGCTGCCCAGGGCTCGCGCAAGGACGCCCGCAACGCCGTGGTCGCAGCGCGCGGCGCGGTGAGCGGATGGGCCGGCGCGACGGCATACAACCGCAGCCAGGTGCTCTACCGGGTGGCCGAGGTGATGGAGTCCCGGCGGGCGACCTTCGTCGAGGACGTGCGGCTGGGCGAGGGGCTGACGCCGGCACGAGCCGACGCCGTCGTCTCCGCCGCGATCGACCGATGGGTCTGGTATGCCGGATGGGCCGACAAGTACGCCCAGGTCAGCGGCAACCTGAACCCGGTCGCGGGGCCGTTCTTCAACATCTCGGCCCCCGAGCCGAGCGGCGTCGTGGCGGTGCTCGCCCCACAGCAGTCCTCGCTGCTCGGGCTGGTGTCGGTCGTCGCGCCCGTGGTCGTCACCGGCAACACCTGTGTGGTGCTGACCAGCCAGGAGCGCCCCCTGCCCGCGATCGACCTCGCCGAGGTGCTGGCGACCTCCGACGTGCCCGGCGGCGTCGTCAACATCATCACCGGTGTGACCGCCGAGGTGGCGCCATGGCTGGCGTCGCACCGTGACGTCAACGGCCTCGACCTGAGCGGCGCGGCGCTTGCGGCGGGGGTGACCTGGGCCGACCTGGAAAGGTCCGCCGCCGACAACCTCAAGCGCGTGCTGCGTCCGGCAGGATCGGGCGCGCGTGCGGTCGAGGAGGACTTCACCGCTGAGCCGGGGCTGACCCGGATGAACGCCTGGGTGGAGACCAAGACCGTCTGGCACCCCAAGGGACGCTAGGAGCGGGCAGCCTGCCGGCTGCAGGTCAGGCTGTCACTCGGGCCAGCACGACCGAGACGCCCGGGTCCTGCACGGGTCGGCCGTCGGAGGCTGAGATCGCCCAGCCCCCCTCCAGCGCCTCGAGTGCGCGGTCGAAGCGCTCCGGGGTGTCCGTGAGCAGTGTCATCAACGGCTGACCCTTGCTGACCGTGTCGCCCGGCTTGACGTGCAGCCGGACACCGGCACCGGCCTGCACCGGGTCCTCCTTGCGCGCCCGGCCGGCACCCAGCCGCCAGGCGGCCACGCCGACGGCCAGGGCGTCCAGCCCGGTGAGCACCCCGTCGGCGTCGGCGAGCACGTCCTGGCTCTCCCTGGCCACCGGCAGCGTCGCGTCGGGGTCCCCGCCCTGGGCCGAGATCATCGCCTTCCAGGCATCCATCGCCCGACCGTCGGCCAAGGCATCGGCCGGGTCGATGTCGCTCTTGCCGGCGGCCGCGAGCATCTCGCGCGCCAGCGCCAGGGTCAGCTCGACCACGTCGGCCGGCCCACCGCCGGCCAGCACCTCCACCGACTCCTCCACCTCGATCGCGTTGCCCGCGGTCAGCCCCAGGGGGGTGGACATGTCGGTGAGCAGCGCCACCGTGGTCACGCCGGCGTCGGTGCCCAGCGCGACCATCGTCTCGGCCAGCTCGCGGGCCATCGACACGTCCTTCATGAAGGCGCCCGAGCCGACCTTGACGTCGAGCACCAGCGCACCGGTGCCTTCGGCGATCTTCTTGCTCATGATCGAGGAGGCGATGAGCGGGATGGCCTCGACGGTGCCCGTGACATCGCGTAAGGCATAGAGCCGCTTGTCGGCCGGAGCCAGCCCCGCCCCCGCTGCGCAGATGACCGCGCCGACGTCCTCGAGCTGGCGCATCATCGCCTCGTTGCTCAGCGCCGCCTGCCACCCCGGGATCGACTCCAGCTTGTCCAGCGTCCCTCCGGTGTGGCCCAGCCCGCGCCCGGACAGCTGCGGCACGGCCACACCGCAGGCCGCCACCAGGGGCGCCAGGGGCAGCGTGATCTTGTCCCCGACGCCGCCGGTCGAGTGCTTGTCGGCGGTCGGCCGGGACAGGCCGGAGAAGTCCATCCGCTCCCCCGAGGCGATCATCGCGGCGGTCCAGTCGGCGATCTCCCGACGGTCCATCCCGTTGAGCAGGATCGCCATCGCCAGCGCCGCCATCTGCTCGTCGGCGACGACCTCGCGGGTGTAGGCGTCGACCACCCAGGCGATCTGCTCGCTGGACAGGGTGTGCCGGTCACGCTTGGCCGAGATGACATCCACGGTGTCGAACGGCTCGCTCATCGGTCCAGGTCCTCCGCTCCGAATGCCTGAGGCAGCACCTGCGTCATCGGCAGGACCCCCTCAGGCGTGGCGAGCAGGCAGTCCGCGCCGCCGTGCTCCCAGATCAGCTGCCGACAGCGACCGCACGGCATGATCAGTGCCCCCGCGCCGTTGACGCAGGCGACTGCGACCAGCCGGCCGCCGCCGCCGGCGACCAGGTCGGACACCATGCCGCACTCGGCACACAGCGTCACGCCATACGCGGCGTTCTCGACGTTGCAACCGGCGACCACCCGTCCGTCGTCGACCAGGGCCGCGGCACCGACCCGATAGCTGCTGTAGGGCGCGTAGGCCCGGCCCGCGACCTCGACCGCCCGGGCCTGCAGGGCGGCCCAGTCGGCGTCAGCTCCGGTGTGTGTGCCCATCACTTGGTGTAGGGGATGCCCTCGGCGGCCGGCGGGCGAACCCGTCCGACGAAGCCGGCCACCGCGAACACGGTGATCACGTAGGGAAGCATCAGGAGCAGCTCCGGTGGGACGCCGGCACCCGTGGTCGACAGCACGTTGCCGACGTTCTTGGAGAAGCCGAACAGCAACGCCGCGAACAGTGCACCGACCGGGTGCCACTTGCCCAGGATCATCGCGGCCAGGGCGATGAACCCGTTGCCCGCCGACATCTCCCGACCGAAGGCCAAGCCGGCCCCGACGGTGAAGAAGGCGCCGCCGAGCCCGGCGATGGCACCGCCCAGGATCGTGTTCCAGACGCGTCGCTTGTTGACCTTGATGCCGACGGTGTCCGCGGCCTTGGGGTGCTCCCCGACCGCCCGCGTGCGCAGGCCCCAGCGGCTGCGGAACAGCATCACCGTCAGGCCGGCCACCAGCAGGTACATCAGGTAGACCAGGACCGTCTGCCGGAACAGCACCGGCCCCAGGACCGGGATCTGGGACAGCAGCGGGATCTCCACCGCTCCCAGCGGCTGCCGGGTGTTCCAGGTCGCCCGGTCCTCGGCAAGC
This sequence comes from uncultured Actinomycetota bacterium, assembly GCA_963781115.1. Taxonomy (GTDB): domain Bacteria; phylum Actinomycetota; class Actinomycetes; order Actinomycetales; family Dermatophilaceae; genus Ornithinicoccus. Next base: position 401,713 of record CAWADV010000002.1, on the reverse strand, counting down.
AGCGTCGTGAACAGGAACCCGGTCAGCCCGATCACCAGAGTGTTGAGGACGACTCCGACGATGATCTGGTTGACCCGGTAGCGCACCGCGAACCAGGCGAGCAGCGCCCCCACGAGGGCGCCGGCGATGGGCGCGGCGACCAGCCCGACATACCCGTTGGCGAACTTGGAGGCGATGACGGCCGCCGCGAAGGCACCGAACAGCAGCTGCCCTTCGATCGCGATGTTGATGATGCCCGAGCGCTCGCAGACGATGCCGGACATGGCGCCGAAGATCAGCGGCACGGACAGCGCCAGCGCGCCGGCCAGCAGCGTGGTCACCGGGATCACACTGGTCTTGCCCGCGGAGGTCCAGGTCAGGAACGCGGTCACGAACCCGATCGCCACGAGCACGTGCAGCCAGCCCGGCACACCGCGCCGGCTGCGGGTCAGGACCAGCGCCCAGGCCGTCGCCCCGGCCAGGAGCAGCGCGATGAGCACCGTCGTGACCAGCGAGGGGACGCTGATGTTGGGCAGCGTGAACCAGCTCTCTCCGCTGGCGTTGAGGGCGAACGTTGAGCTGGCGTCGGCTGGGGTACGTGCGGCGAAGACCAGCCCGGTGACCAGCGCCGTCAGCGCGTAGACGATGGGGGTGCGATAGCTGATCCGGCTGACGACGGGGGCCTCGGCGCGAGGTGTGCCCGCGGCCACCGGGACCGTGGGAGCGCTCATGCCGCAACCTCCTTGGTGGGCTTGCTGGAGACGGGCTTTGCGTGGCGAGTCGGGATCTGGCAGCCGCCAGATCGCTCTCACCAGGGGCGGAGCGGCGATCAGCAGGACGATGATCGACTGAACCACCAGGACGATGTCGATCTTGGTCGAGGTGGTGGCGTTCATCAGCGTGCCTCCGGCCTTGAGCGCCCCGAAGAGCAGGCCGGCCATGAAGGTGCCCCACGGCTTGGAGCGACCGAGCAGGGCCACAGTGATCGCGTCGAAGCCGTAGGACGCGGCCACGCCGGCGGTCAGCGACCCCTCGGTGCCGAGCACCTGGGCTGTCGCCGCCAGGCCGGCCAGGAGGCCGGCGATGGTCATCGTCAGCACGGTGATCCGGCCGACGGACATGCCCGCGGTCCTGGCCGCGTTGGGGTTGGCACCGCTGGCCCGGATCTCGAACCCGAGGGTCGAACGCTCGAGCAGCCACCACACGACGAACGTCGCCAGGATCGCCACGACGAAGCCCCAGTGCAGCCGGAACGGGTTGTCCGGCACCAGCCAGTCGGGGATCAGCGCGGGATACTTCGCGTCGGGGGAGACGGCTGGGCTTCGCTGCCCGGTGCGGCCGGGGTTGAACACCGGGCGCTTGAGCATGTAGGCGATGAAGTAGACCGCGATCCAGTTGAGCATGATCGTGACGATCACCTCGTTGGCACCGGTGCGCGCCTTGAGCACCCCGGGGATCGCCCCGTAGATCGCCCCTCCGAGAGCACCGCCGAGGATCGCCAGCAGCAGGTGCAGCACCGGCGGCAGGTCGAAGGCGAAGCCGACGTAGGCGGCCAGGATGGCGCCGATGATGAGCTGGCCCTGTGCGCCGATGTTGAACAGCCCGGCGCGGAAGCCCACGGCGATGCCCAGGCCGGCCAGGATCAGCGGCACCGAGTAGACCAGCGACTCGGTCAGCGGCTTGACCTTGGCCGCGAAGCCGGTGGCCTGCCAGTCGAAGATCGCGCCGCGGAACATCGCCAGGTAGGCATCGGACACCGAGGTCCAGACCGCCCCGAAGAAGTCGCCGGGGCGGGCGAAGAGATAGCTCATCGAGGCGCGCACGTCGGCGTCGGCGAAGGCGATGAGGACTGCTCCCAGGGCCAGCGCGACGATCACCGCCAGGAGCGAGATCAGCGCGTTGCCGTCGATGATCTGCCGGGCGACGGACGGTCTCTGCGGCGGCTGCTCGCTCACGGCTGCTCCCCGCCGGAGTCGGCGAGCAGATCTGCCCCGCCCAGGGTCGACTGGTGCTCGGCGGCCTGCACGGTTGCCTCCTCGAGGGGCACTCCGGCCATCATCAGCCCGAGCACGTCACGGTTGATGCCCTGCGGTCCGGTCGTGGCGGTGTCGACGATGCCGACGACCCGTCCGCGGTACATCACCGCGACCCGGTCAGCCAGCGCCAGGACCTCGTCGAGCTCGGTGGACACGATGACCACGGGCGTGCCCACGTCTCGCTCGGCGACGATGCGCTTGTGGACGAACTCGATCGAGCCGACGTCCAGGCCTCGGGTCGGCTGGGAGGCCACGAGCAGCCGCAGCGGGCGGGACATCTCCCGGGCCAGCACGACCTTCTGGGCATTTCCGCCGGACAGGGTCGAGATCGGGTCGGCCACGTCGGTGTAGCGCACGTCGAACTCCTGCGTGCGCGTCAGGGCGTTCTCCCGGACACGGGCGGGCGACATCGACAGGCCGCTGGCATACGGTGCGGTGTCGTAGAGGTCGAGGATGAGGTTCTCGGCGATCGAGAACGAGGAGACGACGCCGTCGGTGGAGCGGTCCTCGGGGACGAAGCCCACGCCGGCCCGCAGCCGCTGCCGGACGTTCATCCCCAGCAGGTCCTGACCCTCCAGCGTGATCCGGCCGGCGGCAGCGGGGATCAGTCCCAGGATGGTCTCGGCCAGCTCGGTCTGGCCGTTGCCCTGCACTCCGGCCACGCAGAGGATCTCCCCGCTGCGCACCTCCAGGCTGACCCGGTCGACCAGCGGGGTGCCGCCGGGGCTCAGCACGGTGAGGTCGTCGATGACCAGGCGGGGCTCACCCGGCTGGGCCGGGGGCTTGGTCACGGTGAGCGAGACCGAGCGGCCGACCATCATCGAGGCCAGCTCGGTCTCGGTGGATGCGGGGCTGGCCTCGCCGACCACCTTGCCGCGCCGGATCACGGTGATCCGGTCGGCGATCGCCCGCACCTCGCGCAGCTTGTGGGTGATGAAGACGATCGAGGTGCCGGAGTCCTTGAGCTCACCCATGATCGTGATCAGCTCGTCGGTCTCCTGCGGGGTGAGCACCGCCGTCGGCTCGTCCAGGATCAGGACACTGGCATCGCGGGACAGCGCCTTGATGATCTCGACGCGCTGCTGGGTGCCGACCGGCAGGTCCTCGATGACCGCGTCGGGGTCGACGTCGAAGCCGAACCGCTCGGAGATCTCGCGCACCCGGCGCCGGGCCTGCTCCAGGTCGAGCAGGCCACCTGCCCGAGCCGGCTCATAGCCCAGCGCGACGGACTCGGCCACGGTGAAGACCGGGACCAGCATGAAGTGCTGGTGCACCATCCCGATGCCGGCGGCCACCGCGTCGCCGGGACCGCTGAAGGCGACCGGCTGGTCATCGAGCAGGATCTGGCCGTCGTCGGGGTCGTAGAGGCCGTAGAGCACGTTCATCAAGGTGCTCTTGCCTGCGCCGTTCTCGCCCAGCAGGGCGTGGATCTCCCCAGGCTGGACGACCAGGTCGATGTGGTCGTTGGCGACCAGGGACCCGAAGATCTTGGTGATGCCCTGCAGCTCGAGCTTCATCGCACGGTGGCCTTTGTTCCCTTCACGGGCGGGGACGGTGGGGACACAGTAGCGGCCCTGCCGGTCGCCCGGCAGGGCCGCTACGTCGTGTCGCTTAACAGCCTCGGGCGGTCACCGACCGGGCGTGCTCACCGACTCGACGACCAGGGTGCCGTCGATGATCTGCTGCTGGTACTCGGCCACCTTGTCCTTGAGCTCCTGCGGCACGTCGGCGTCGAAGTCGTGGAACGGCGCCAGGCCGACTCCCTCGTTCTCCAGCGTCCCCACGTAGGGCGTGTTGCTGAACGAGCCGTTGACCGTCTCGGTGATCGCACCCTCGACCGCGGGGCCGAGGTTCTTCAGCACCGAGGTCAGCATGAGGTCGCCGTAGTCAGTCGACTCGAAGCCGTCGGAGTCGACCCAGATCAGCTTGACGTTCTTGCCCTCGGCCGCGGCCGCGGTGCCCAGGCCGACCGGCCCGGCCACCGGCAGGATGATGTCAGCACCCTGGGCGATGAACTGCTCGCCGAGCGCCTGGCCCTGCGCCTGGTCGTCGAAGCCACCGGCGAAGGAGCCCTCCTGGGCCTCCTTGTCCCAGCCGAGGACCTCGACGGCGGTGCCGTTGTCCTCGTTGTACTTGGCCACACCGTCGGCGAAGCCGTCCATGAAGATGGTCACCGAGGGGATCGGCAGGCCGCCGAAGGTCGCGACCTTGCCCGACTCGGACACACCGGCGGCGACGTAGCCGGCCAGGAAGGCGGCCTCGGCGGTGTTGAACAGGATCGGCTTGCCGTTGGGCTCCTCGACCGGGGCGAACGTCTCGTCGGAGAAGCTGGAGTCGACGAGCGCGAACTGGGAGTCAGGGTTGGCCTGGGCGGCCGCCTGCACGGGGTCCTCGAGGAGGAAGCCGACACCGATGGTGATGTCGCAGCCCTGCTGCACCATCGCCTCCAGGTTGGGGCCGTAGTCGGCGTCGGAGGTGGACTCAGCCTCGGCGGTCTGGATGCCCAGGTTGTCCGCCGCGGAGGTCATGCCGTCGTAGGCCGCCTGGTTGAACGACTGGTCGTCGAAGCCACCGGCGTCAGAGACCATGCAGGCCTTGAAGTCGGCCGCACCGGCCGGCGGAGAGGCCTCGGACGAGGTCTCCATGTCGTCGCTGCTGGTCTCCATGTCATCGCTGCTGGTCGAGTCAGCGGTGGTCTGGCTGGCGGTGCTGGTGGCGCCGGGGGTCTCCGGTGCATCACCGCAGGCCGCCAGGGTCAGCGAGGCGGCCGCAGTAAGCGCCGCAAACTTCATCACCCGTCGCACGGGTACTCCTTTGGGTGGGGGACGTGACGGCGGAATGGTAACCCGCAGTCGGCGGATCGGACAGGGCGCGAGGCCCGACAGCGGCAGAAGGTGATGAACACGTGACCTTGGGACAGCCATCGCCGTCCCAGCAGTCACACCAGTCCGTCTGGTCCCACGGACGCCAGAGCCGTCGCAGCGAGCACCTTGGCCGCCACCGCCACGCTGGCCTCGTCCACGACGAGGTCGCCCTGATGCAGCTCGTAGGTCAGGCCCCCCGGTGTCCGGGTGCCCAGCCGAGCCATCGCGCCGGGGACCTTGGTCAGATACCAGCCGAGGTCCTCCCCGCCGAGGGACTGGCGGGTCGGCACGACCGCGGCCGGGCCGATGACCGTGCTGGCGGCAGCGGTGAACGCCGCCACGGCAGCGGCGTCGTTGTCGACCGGCGGCACGCCGCGCACATGGCGGACCTCGGCGCGCACGCCATACGGGCTGACGACGTCGTGCACGATCTGCTCGATCAGCGGGCCGGTGGTGTCCCACGTCTGGCTGTCCAGCATCCGCAGCGTCCCGACGCACTCCCCCGTGGCCGGGATGACGTTGGCGACGGTGCCGGCGCGGACCGCCCCCCAGACCAGGGCGGTTCCGGACCGCGGGTCGAGGCGACGGCTGAGCACGGCCGGCACGTCGGTGATCACCTTGCCGAGGGCGAAGGTGAGGTCCTGGGTCAGGTGCGGCCGGGAGGTATGGCCGCCCCGGCCGGTGAGCGTGACGTGCACCGAGTCCGACGCGGCCGTGATCGGACCGACCTTGAGGCCGACCGTCCCCACGTCGATCGAGGGGTCGCAGTGCACAGCCAGCACCCGGTCGACCCCGTCGAGCCCCCCCGCCTCCATCATCTTGTGAGCGCCCCCGGGGATGGTCTCCTCGGCCGGCTGGAACATCACCCGCACGCCGACGCGATGGGCGACGAGCAGGTCCTCGAGCGCGGAGAGCGCCAGGACCGCCCCGAGCACCGCAGCGATGTGCACGTCGTGGCCGCACGCGTGCGTGACCCCGGAGTTGCGGCTGGCGAACGGCAGGCCGGTGACCTCGTCCAGCGGGAGTGCGTCGATGTCGGCCCGGAGTGCGATGCGGACCCGCGGGTCCACTGCGCCCAGGTCGGCGAAGACGCCGCTGCCCGGCAGAGCTCGCACGTTGCGGACCGACTCGCCGAGGTGCTCCATGATCGTGGCGGTGGTCCGGTGCTCCTGCCAGGAGACCTCGGGGTTGCGGTGGAAGTCGCGGCGCCACGCCCTGAGCTGGTCGGCGATCCGGTCGACCTCGTGGACGACCAGAGCGCCCAGCTGCGGCAGCCCGGGCCAGTCCGCCGGGTCGGCAGCGGACGAGGCGGAGATGGATCGGATGGTCACAGGGGGGCTCGTCCGGCTCTCAGGTGTCGCGTCGGGGGGGTCGACCACCCAGGATACCCGCGCCGGTCGACCACCCTGCTCTCGCGGAGCTCAGAACCTCTCGCGCGGCACGTAGCGTCCCCATACCTCGCGCAGCGCGTCGGCCACCTCGCCCCCGGTGGCCATGGCGCTGAGCGCGGTCCGCATCGGCACGAGCAGGTTGCCGGTCCCCGCTGCCGTCGTGCGCACGGCCTCCAGCGCCCGCTCGACCGCTGCGCCGTCGCGCTCCGCGCGAAGCCGCTCGAGCCGCGCCACCTGGGCCGCCTCGATGCCGGGGTCGGCCTGCAGGGGCTGGTAGTCCTCCTCGCCGTCCATCGCGAACCGGTTGACCCCGACGACCACCCGACGGCCGTCGTCGACCTCCAGCGCCTGCTCGTAGGCGACCTGTTCGATCTGCTCCTTCTGGAAGCCCTGCTCGATCGCCGCGACAGCTCCCCCCTTGTCCTCGACCGCCTGGATCAGCGCCAGCACCGCCGCCTCGAGGTCGTCGGTCATCGCCTCGACGACGTAGGAGCCCGCGAACGGGTCGACGGTCCTGGTCACGTCGGTCTCGAAGGCCAGCACCTGCTGGGTGCGCAGGGCCAGCCGCGCTGCCTTGGCGCTGGGCAGCGCGATCGCCTCGTCGTAGGAGTTGGTATGCAGCGACTGGGTGCCTCCGAGCACGGCACCGAGGCCCTGCAGCGCCACCCGCACCAGGTTGACCTCCGGCTGCTGGGCGGTGAGCTGGACGCCGGCGGTCTGGGTGTGGAACCGGAGCATCATCGAGCGCGGGTCCTGGGCGCCGAACTCCTCGCGCATGATCCGCGCCCAGATCCGCCGCGCGGCGCGGAACTTGGCGACCTCCTCCAGCAGCGTGGTGCGGGCGACGAAGAAGAAGGAGAGCCGAGGGGCCACCTCGTCGATCCCCAGGCCCGCGGAGAGAGCGGCGCGCAGGTACTCCTTGGCGTTGGCCAGCGTGAAGGCGACCTCCTGCACCGGCGTCGCCCCGGCCTCGGCCATGTGGTAGCCGGAGATCGAGATCGTGTTCCACCGCGGCAGCTCGGCGTGGCAGTAGGCGAAGATGTCGGCGGTCAGCCGCAACGACTCGGCGGGGGGGTAGATGTAGGTGCCGCGGGCGATGTACTCCTTGAGCACGTCGTTCTGGATCGTGCCGGTCAGCGCCGTCCCGGGGATGCCCTCGGCCTGCGCGGTGAGCTGGTAGAGCAGCAGCAAGGTGGCAGCAGGGGCGTTGATCGTCATCGAGGTGGAGACCTCGTCCAGCGGGAGGCCGGCGAAGAGCACCTGCATGTCCTCGACGGAGTCGATCGCGACCCCCACCTTGCCCACCTCGCCGTGGGCGATCGGATGGTCGCTGTCGTAGCCCATCTGGGTCGGCAGGTCGAAGGCGACGGACAGACCTCCCGTGCCGTGCGCGACGAGCTCGCGGTAGCGGGCGTTGGACTCGGCCGCGGTGCCGAACCCGGCATACTGGCGCATCGTCCAGGGGCGGCCGGTGTACATCGTCGGATAGACACCGCGGGTGTAGGGGTAGGCACCGGGCTGACCGAGTGTCTGGTCGAGGTCGACGCCCTGACGGTCGGCCGGGCCGTAGACCGCCTGCAGCGGTAGCCCGGACTCGGTGTGCGAGGGCGCCATGACACGCCAGCCTAGTGAGGGTCGCCCGGCACCGGGCCGAGCCTGTCCAGCACCTGGCGGACCACCTCGCGCACAGTCTGCGACCGGCCCTGCTCGGCAGCCCTGCTCCACGCCTGCGCGTCGAGACCCTCCCGAGCCGGGGTCACACACGTGTCGAGCTCGCGTTCGAGGGCTGGCATCCGGGGCACCCCGGCCCCCTTGCGCACCTGGTCGGCAGCCCCCAGCGCGGACGCCGCCGCCTCCAGCACGCCCCGGCGGCAGGCCAGGATGGTGAGGTTCTCCAGCAGCTCGGCGTCGACCTCGACGTCCGCCAGGGACAGCATCGCCTCGGCGTAGCGACCGAACTGCTCCTGCGCCAGGTCCAGGGAGCCGGCCCGCAGGTGGGCGCCGGCGATGTTGAGCCGGTCGACACCGATCCCCCACGCGTCCTTGGCGGCGAGGTCGATGGCCAGCACCTCCTCCAGCAGGTCGAGGGCGACCTGGTGCCGGCCCTCCTCGGCCTCGAGCGCGGCCAGGTTGTTGAGCGCGTTGGACAGTCGCTCACCGGCGTCGTCCTCACGGGCCAGGTCGATGGCGACCGCGAAGTGCGCCCGAGCCTGCTCGTAGTTGCCGCGTGCGTGCTCGACCACGCCCAGGCTGTTGGACTCTCGCCCGATGGCCTCCCGGTCCTCGTGCAGCCGGGCAGCCGTCAGGCACTCCTGCAGCATCTCGCGCGCCTCGTCATAGCGGCCCTCCTGGGCCAGCATGACGCCGAGCCCATGGGCGGCCTTGGTCGCCTCGGGATCGGTCACCCCGACAGAGATCTCCCGCGCCCGGACCAGCCAGCGGCGCCCTTCGGACTGCCGGTCCGAGGAGTACCAGTACCAGGCGAGCCGCCGCACGATCTCCAGTCCCACCACCAGCTGCTCGCTCGCCGGGCGCAGGGTCCAGTCGAGGGCGGCGGCGATGTTGCTGCGCTGCTGCGCGAGCAGGTCGAGAGCGGCGATGTGTCGCGGTCCACGGATCCAGCCGCAGGCCAGCGTCACCACCTGGTTGACCTGCTGGGCGTGCAGTGAGCGGGCACGCACCTCCTCCTGGCCGTCCTCGGCCAGTCGGCCCGCGGCATAGCGGGCGATGATCAGCAGCAGCCGGAACTCCGGTTCGCCCGTCGCTGCGTCAGCAGCGCGCACCATGCTCGCGTCCACCAGGTCGAAGAGCAGGTCGACGGTGTCGTCCGGCGTGCGTTCCAGGACTGCGGCCGCGTCGGCCAGCGTGAACGGTCCGGCGAAGGCTCCGAGCCGGGCCATCGCCCGGCTCTGCTCCGGGCCCAGCAGCTGCCAGCTCCAGTCCAGCGTCTCGCGCAGGCTCTGCTGCCGGGAGGGGCGGTCGGAGGAGGTGCCGCGCACGTCCAGTGCCTCGTCGAGCCGGCGCAGCATGGCCCGCGGCCCGAGCAGCCGGGACCGGGCTGCCAGCAGCTCGACGGCCAGGGGCAGACCGTCCACCCGGCGGCACAGCTCGGCGACCGCTGCGGCATCCTCGGGTGAGGCCAGCAGGTCCAGGTCCGGTCGCACCCGGCTGACCCGTTCGGCATACAGCTGGGCCGCCTGGTCGTTCGGCAGCGGCTCGAGCGGAAGCACCTGCTCGGCCATCAGCCGCAGGGGCGTGCGCGAGGTGGCCAGCACGTTGACCCCGGGTCCGGCCGCCACCAGAGCTGCGACATCCTCGGCAGCCTCGGCCAGCTGCTCCAGGTTGTCCAGCACCAGCAGCACCCGGCGATGCGCCAGAGCGTCGAGGACTCCCTGCCGGCCTCGCAGGTCCGCAGGGTCGCCCACGACCTCCACCAGGTGGCCCCAGAACTCCTCGCTCGTCGTGGCCTCGGCCAGCGGCACGAAGAAGACACCGTCGGGCGCGGCGCCGGCGAGCCGTCCGGCCAGCTCCAGCGACAGCCTGGTCTTGCCCACCCCACCGGGACCGAGCAGGGTGACCAGGCGCCGGCCGGCCGTCACCAGCCGCTCCACCTCCGCCATCTCCGGCTCCCGGCCGACGATCTGCTGCTGGGGGGTGGGCAGTCCGGTCACTGAGCCGAGCGACCGCACGCCGGCACTGACGTCGGCCAGGTCCGGCGCACGGATGCGGTAGAGCCGTTCGGGCGAGCGGATGTCCTTGAGCCGGTGCCAGCCGAGGTCCTCCACCTCCACGCCGTCGACGTGCCCGGACGCGACGCCCCAGGTCGCGGCGGTAGCGATGATCTGCCCGCCTCGCGCACTGGCCGCCACCCGCGCCGCCCGGTGCACGTCCATCCCGACATACCCGTCCTCGTGGCGCTCCGGCTCGCCGGTGTGCAGGCCCATCCGGACGCTGACCTGGCCACCACCTGGCCACGCGGCCGCCGACAGGGCCCGCTGCGCCGCCACCGCGGCCAGGACTCCGTCGGCGGCGCGGGCGAACACCACGAAGAAGCTGTCCCCCTCGGTGCCCATCTCGTGGCCGTGGAAGGTCGTGACCACGTCCCGGATCACCCGGCGCTGCAGGCTGAGCACGTCGCGGTAGGCCGGTCCCAGCCGGTCGAGCAGGACGGTCGACCCCTCGATGTCGGTGAACAGCATGGTGACCGTTCCCGACGGGAGGTCAGGGTGCTGGTCGGGGTCGCTCACTCTGCCTCGCCGGCGGGTCCCTGCTCCTCGCGCCGGTGCTCTCGCGCCACGGGCTCCAGCAGCGCGGGGTCGAGCCGGCTCCCGTCGACGACCGCCACGCGCACGGCGGTGCGCGCCACGACGCTGGCCGTCCGGCGGCCCCCCTCCAGGACAGCGCGCTCGCCCACGATCGCCCCCGGGCCGAGCTCGGCCACCGTCTGGCCGTCGACGACGACGTCCAGCACCCCGTCGAGCACCAGGAACACCTCCGAGCCGGCCTCGTCCTGGCGGACCAGCGCGGTGCCCTCGGACACCGCGGTCACCGTCGGTGCGCTCTCGCCCGACATGACCAGCCCCGACAGGGCCCGCTCGGCCGCGGACTCGGCGGCCACCGTCAGCGCCGGGGAGTCGGCTTGGCCCCACGGCGTGCGGTCGCCGAAGGAGTGGTCCATCCAGCTGCGCAGCTGGGTCATCCCGCTCTTGGCGGCCAGCGCCCCGGCGCCGTCATAGACCCAGTGACGCGGGAACGCGCTGGCGCCGCTGAGCTCGCCCTCCTGCCGGCCGTCCCGGTGCAGTGTCAGCCGCAGCGTCGTCCAGACGATCGGCGCGTGCCAGCGCACGTAGGGCGGGTGCTTGACCGGGCGCGGGAGTGGCACCCCGGTGCGCCCCCCCACCGTCTGGGTCAGGACGACCGTGTCGGCACTCACCTCCGGCTCGGCCCGCAGCACGGGCAGGGCGAAGCCGAGGAAGGTCGCTGCGGCCACTCCCCGGAACCGCACGGTGGTGGAGCCCATCAGCAGCTCGGAGTCGTCGGCATAGCCGGCTCGTGCACCGGAGCCGTCGAACTCGGCCCACCCACTGAGCCGGTTGGCGAACCGGAACCGGTCGTCCTCGTGCAGCCCGGCCAGGGCCCGCGGGTCGGACAGCCGGTCGAGGGGCGGCTGGTCGTAGTGGGACAGGCCCAGGTCGAAGCCGCTCTTGAGCCACCCTTCGACGGACTCGGAGGGGATCCACGACACCGAGGTCACCATTCCGGACACGCGCATGCGGACAGTGAAGCACCGGGGTGTGCGCCGGGCAACCAGGTACTACCGTGCTGGCATGAAGATCACCTTCAAGTCTGACGAACCCCTCGAGCAGGTCGTCGCGGTCGTGCAGGCGGCGTATGGCGTCGAGATCCAGGTCGGCGCGCTCCCGGACGGCATGGGCGAGGTCGACGACCCCGGTGAGCGGGTCAAGCAGGACCGGATGAGCGGGCCGACCTCGAACCCGGAGTGAGCGTGGCCAGGGCTGCCTCACGCACCAGGGCCGGCCCCGCGTAGACCAGCCCGGTGTAGAGCTGGACGAGCGATGCGCCGGCATCGAGCATCGCCCTGGCGTCCTCGCCGGACATGATGCCGCCGACACCGATCACTGGCAGGTCCGTCTGGTCGGCCACGCGTCGCACGACCTGCCGTGACCGCAGCGTGAGCGGCGCTCCGCTGAGCCCGCCCGCCTCGGCGGCGCGGGTCACGTCGTCGGGGTGCACGCCCTCGCGGGACAGTGTGGTGTTCGTGGCGATGATGCCGCTGACGCCCGATGCCAGCGCGACCGACAGGGCCTGGTCCAGGGCGGCATCGGACAGGTCGGGAGCCAGCTTGAGCAGCACCGGCGTGCCCGCTGCACGGAGCACGACGGCGGCCACCAGCTCGGCCAGTGGCCCGGCGTCCTGCAGGCTGCGCAGGCCCGGGGTGTTGGGGCTGGACACGTTGACCGCGAGGTAGTCGGCCACGCCGAGCACCGCGTCCACGCAGCGCAGGTAGTCGCCGACCGCCTCGGCGACCGGGGTCACCGCGTTCTTGCCGATCGACACGCCCACCGGGATGGTCAGCAGCCCGCGCTCGCGCGCCGCGCGCACGCGGCTCGCGAGCGCCTCCACCCCGTCGTTGTTGAACCCCATCCGGTTGATGACCGCACGGCTGGCGGGGAGCCGGAACAGCCGCGGGGCGGGGCGCCCCGGCTGGGCCACCGGGGTGACCGTGCCGACCTCGACGTGCCCGAAGCCCAGCGGCCCCCACGCCGCCAGGGCTGTCCCGTCCTTGTCCATCCCGGCGGCCAGCCCCACCCGGTGGGGGAAGCGCAGGCCGAGGACGTCGACGGGGCTGCCGACGGGGTCCAGGACAAGGCGGGCCAGTGCCCGGCCGACCCTGCGGCGCCCGAGGGCGGCAGCCGCGTCGACCGTGCCGTGATGCACGCGCTCCGCATCGCCACCGAGCGCGAAGAGCGCGGGGCGACCCAGGCGCGCATAGCCCTGCCGCAGCAGCTGGCTGCGCAGGTCGCCGGGCACGGCCACCACCCTAGACTCGGGCGCGTGGACCCGATCGAGGACTTCTGGGCGGTGATCCCGGCAGGGGGCGCGGGCACCCGGTTGTGGCCGCTGTCCCGCCGCGCCTCCCCCAAGTTCCTGCACGACCTCACCGGCTCCGGCCGCTCGCTCCTGCAGGCCACCGTCGACCGGGTCCGTCCACTCGTGGAGGACCGGGTCGTCGTCGTGACGGGGGTGCAGCATCAGGCCGCCGTGCGTGAGCAGCTCCCCGAGGTGTCGGCGCAGTGGCTGCTCGTCGAGCCCGCACCCCGCGACTCGATGCCGGCGATCGGCCTGGCGGCCGCCCTGCTCGAGCACCGGCACCCCGGTGCCGTCCTCGGCTCGTTCGCGGCCGACCACGTCATCACCGACGCCCCGGTCTTCCACGACGCGGTCCGCGAGGCGGTCGCGGTCGCCCGGACCGGCATGCTGGTCACCCTGGGGATCGAGCCCAGCTACCCGAGCACCGGATTCGGCTACATCCAGGTCGGCGACGCGCTCACCGTGGCCGGCGCCCCGCATGCCCGGCTGGTCTCCTCCTTCGTGGAGAAGCCGGACCGCGAGACGGCCGCCGCCTACCTGGCCGGTGGCGAGCACCGGTGGAACGCCGGCATGTTCGTGGTCCGGGCCGCGGTGCTGCTGGACATGCTCGACGACTGGCAGCCGGAGCTGGCCAGCGCGCTGCGCACCGTGGCGGCAGACCCCGGCCAGCTCGAGCAGATCTGGCCCTCGCTGACCCGCATCTCGATCGACCATGCCGTGGCCGAACCGGCCGCGGGCGCCGGCCGGGTGGCGGTCGTGCCCGCCCGCTTCCCCTGGGACGACGTGGGTGACTTCGCCGCGCTGACCTCCCTGGTGGCCGACAGCGACGAGCAACCAGGGCTGCACGTGATCGGGCCCCGCGGCTCGGTCGTCTCGCAGGACAGCACCGGCCTGGTCGCCGCGCACGGCGAGCGCACCGTGGTCGCGCTCGGCGTGGAGGACATCGTCATCGTGGACACCGCGGACGCCCTGCTGGTCACCACCCGGGCCCGGGTGCAGGACGTCAAGGGGATCGTCGAGGCACTGCAGCGCTCGGGCCGCGAGGACCTCACCTAGCCCCATGGACCCCGCTGCCGAGATCGCAGGCCACGCGCTGCGTTCGCCCCGCGACGCGCTGGGCCACCCGCTGGCCACCAGCCGCTCACCCGGCACTCCCCGCAGTGTCGCCGACCCGGCACCGAGCCCGGACAGGCTTGACCCGATGCGCGTCGCGATCGTCACGGAGTCCTTCCTCCCGGCCCTGAACGGCGTGACCACCAGCGTGCAGAAGGTGCTCGAAGGGCTGGCAGCCGCAGGCCACCAGGCTGTGGTGGTCGCCCCTGGGACACCCCCGTGGAGCCCGAGCCCGCCGCCCGAGCGCTACGCCGGCTTCGCGGTGCACACGGTCGCCAGCGTGCCGGTGCGCCAGTTCCGCGTCGGCCTGCCCTCCTACGAGATGGAGACGGTGCTGCACCGGTTCGCTCCCGATGTCGTGCACGTGGCCAGCCCGTTCGTGCTGGGGGTGCGCGGGCTGACCGCGGCGCGTGCGCTCGGGCTGCCGTCGGTGGCCGTCTACCAGACCGACATGCCCAGCTATATCCGCCAGCACTCCGGCCCGATCGGCGACCTCACCTCCCGCGCGGCGTGGCGCTGGATCAGCCGGATCCACGCGCAGGCCGACCTGACGCTGGCGCCGTCCACCGCCGCGATGGCCGACCTGCAGGCTCACGACGTCCCCCGCGTCGCACTGTGGGGTCGCGGGGTCGACGCCGACCTGTTCCACCCCGGCCTGCGCAGCGACCCGGCGACCGAGGCGCTGCGCCGCCGTCTCGCCCCCGCTGGCGAGGCACTGCTGGGGTATGTCGGGCGGCTGGCCCCGGAGAAGGAGCTCGAACGGCTCGTCGAGCTGGACGGCCTGCCGGGCACCCGGCTGGTGCTGGTCGGCGAGGGGCCGAGCCGTGAGGTGCTGCGCGACCTGCTGCCGCGGGCGGCGTTCCTGGGCCGGCGCGAGGGGCTGGACCTGGCGCGCGCCTACGCCGCGTTCAGCCTGTTCGTGCACACCGGCACCCGCGAGACCTTCGGGCAGACCCTGCAGGAGGCTGCGGCCAGCGGCCTGGCCGTCGTGGCCCCTGCACGAGGCGGGCCGCTGGACCTGGTGACCACGGGCCGGACCGGCCTGCTCTTCGACCCTGACCAGCCAGGCGCGCTGGCCGCCGCCGTCACCGCCCTGCTCTCACACCCCGGTGGGCCACCTCGGCGCGAGCAGATGGGCAGGGCCGGACGGGAGATGGTCCGCACCCGGTCGTGGCCGTCGCTGGTGCAGGAGCTGCTGGCCCACTACGCCACCGCGCGCGGGCTGAGCCGGCAGCGCGTCGCCTGACCTCCTTGCGCCGGTCTCAGCCGCGCAGGGTGTGGGAGGTGACCTCGCGCCACTGGCCGTCGCCCTCGTGGGCGTAGCAGGCGATCCGGTCGGCCACGAAGCTGGCCGAGAAGCCGGCCAGCTCCTCGAAGGCCCGGTCCAGCACCTGCGGCTCTAAATCGTGGGCGACCGTCACGTGCGGGTGGTAGGGAAACTCCAGCCTCCGGGAGACCGGGCCGTTGCGGACGGCGGACTGCAGCTGCTCGCACGAGGAGACGCCCACCGCCAAGGCCAGGTAGACCACGAGCGAGACGGGGCGGAAGGTGCCGGTGCCCCGCAGCACGATCGGGAACGGCGGGTGCTCGCGGGCGACCCGGTCCACGTGCTCGACCAGCGCCTCCAGGTCGCTGGCAGCGGCCGCCGTGGGCGGCAGCAACGTCACGTGGGTCGGGATGTGGGCGGCGCGGGCCTCCCCGTAGGACGTCCGCGCCTGCTGCAGCTGGGCGCCCCAGGGTTCGGGGACCGGCAGGCTGACGCCCACGGTGAGGCCCTCGGTATTCGGCGAGGTCACGGGAAACGACCCTACCCCTGCGTCATACAGTCGGGGCATGCCTACCGACGAGCAGCACGAGCCCACCGCGACCGGCGACGAGGCGACGACCAAGACGCAGACCAAGACCACCACGACCACGACCGAGCCGGCCGCGCCTGAGGACGACCTGGTCAGCACCGCGCACAGCCTGCGGGTCGGCCGGCGAACGCTGAGGTACACCGCCACGACGGGGCGGATCGTGCTGCGCGAGGAGGTCTACGAGGACGAGGTGTTCACCGGGGTCAAGCCCAAGGCGGAGGTGTTCGTCACCTCCTATGTGCTCGACCAGCCGGCCAGCGCCCCGCCCCGCCCGGTGACCTTCGCCTTCAACGGCGGCCCGGGCTCCAGCTCGGTCTGGCTGCACCTGGGGCTCTTCGGACCCCGTCGCGTCGTGATGGGTGACGTCGGCGAGCTGGTCGCGCCGCCCTACGGCCTGGCCGACAACCCGCAGAGCCTGCTCGCGGTCAGCGACCTGGTCTTCATCGACCCGGTCTCCACCGGCTACTCCCGCGCGGTCGAAGGGGGCAAGCCCAAGGGCTACCACGGCTACAAGGGCGACATCGAGTCGGTCGGCGAGGTGATCCGGCTCTGGACCGCGCGCAACAAGCGCTGGCTGAGCCCGAAGTTCCTGGCCGGGGAGTCCTACGGCACGCTGCGCGCGGCCGCCCTCAGCGAACACCTGCAGAGTCGCTACGGCATCTACCTCAACGGGATCGTCCTGGTCTCCTCGGTGCTCGACCTGGGCTCGATCGGGCTGGTCGAGCCGGACGACGACCGGGCGTATGTCGGGTTCCTGCCGACCTATGCCGCCGTCGCCTGGTACCACGGCAAGCACGGGCGCAAGGCCCTGCGGACGGTGCTGGAGGAGGCCGAGGCCTACTGCGAGCGGGACTACCCCTGGGCGCTGTCCCGGGGGCGGCGGCTGACCGCGGCCCAGCGCGCTGAGCACGTCGCGAAGATCGCCGGGCTGACCGGACTGTCGCCGGCGTGGGTGGACCGCGCCGACCTGCGGATCGAGCACGTCCGGTTCTTCACCGAGCTGCGCCGCGACGAGGGTCTGGTCGTGGGCCGGCTGGACAGCCGCTTCGTGGGTCCGGCCGCGGCCGGTAACGCCGAGCAGATGGACGCCGACCCCAGTCACGACGCGATCTCCGGGCCCTACGCCGCGGCCTTCAACCACCTGGTCCGCGAGGAGCTGACCTACGAGTCCGACCTGCACTACGAGCAGATCTCCGCTCGCGTGCACCCCTGGGCCTGGGACGACTTCGAGGGCAAGCCGGTCAACGTCGCTCCGTTGCTGGCGCGGGCGATGCGGGCCAACCCCCACCTGCAGGTGCACGTGGCCTACGGCTGGTTCGACGGCGCGACGCCCTACTACGCGGCGCAGGAGGTCCTCGAGCAGCTGGACATCCCTGAGGAGCTGCGGGCCAACATCGAGCACCGCTACTACGACGCCGGCCACATGATGTATGTCCACGAGGCCTCGCGGGTCCAGCAGTCGGCCGACATCGCCGACTTCGTCGCCCGTGCCAGCGCGCAGGAGCCGGCGCGTCCGCGCGGGAGCCGCTGATGGCGCGGTACTGCGCACCCGAGGAGGCGCTGCCGCTGCTCGACGAGGCGGACGCCGCGCTGCAGGCGACCGTGGCCGGCTTCGGTGAGGCCGACCTGACCCACGACTCGCTCTGCCAGGGGTGGACCCGGGCGCAGGTGCTGGCGCACGTGGCCCGCAACGCCGAGGCGCTGGGCAGGCTCGTCACCTGGGCCACCAGCGGCGAGGAGACGCCGGGCTACTCCTCCCCCGAACAGCGCGACGCCGACATCGCCGCCGGCGCCCGCCAGGAGTCGGCCGTGATCAAGACCGACCTGGCCCGCACGGCACAGGCGTTGCGGCCCAGGCTGGACGAGGTGGTCGGGCGAGCGGACCTGGCGCAGGTGCGCACCAGCGCTGCCAGTGCCTGGCTGCCCGGCGACCAGGTGCCGTGGGCTCGGCTGCGCGAGGTCGTGGTCCACCACGTCGACCTTGACGCCGGGTTCTCCTTTGCCGACGCCGACCCCCAGGTGGTCGAGCTGTTGCTTGACGAGGCTGTCGACCGGCTCGGCGCGCGCTGGCCGTCGGGCGCGGCCGGAGTCAGCCTGGTCGCGGCGGACACGCAACGCCGCTGGGACCTCGCCGGGGGCGGCCAGGTGGTCCGAGGCCTGCCCGGCTCCCTGCTGCTCTGGCTGGCCCGCGGGGTCGAGCGGGACCTGCGGCACGACGAGCCGCTCCCGCCGCTGCCCCCGTGGGGCTGACGCGGCTGACGGGGCCGGCTCAGGGCAGCGCGGCCACGATCCGGTTGAAGGTCGGCGACGGGCGCATCACCGCGGCGGCGCGCTCGGGATCCGGGCGGTAGTAGCCGCCCAGCTCGGCCGGGCTGCCCTGCACGGCGAGCAGCTCGGCGGTGATCGTGTCCTCCTGCTCGCGCAGCTCGCGGGCCACGGGGGCGAAGACCTGCGCCAGCTCGCCGTCCTGCTCCTGGGCGGCGAGCTCCTCGGCCCAGAACAGGGCCAGGTAGTAGTGGCTGCCCCGGTTGTCGAGGCTGCCGAGCCGTCGCGCGGGGCCCTTGTCCTGCTCGAGCAGGGATCCGGTCGCGCGGTCGAGGGTGTCCGCCAGGACCTGGGCCGCCGGGGTGTCGGTGGCACCGGCCAGGTGCTCCAGGCTCACCGCCAGGGCCAGGAACTCCCCCAGGCTGTCCCAGCGCAGGTAGTTCTCCTTGACCAGCTGCTGGACGTGCTTGGGGGCTGAGCCGCCGGCGCCGGTCTCGAACAGACCACCCCCGGCGATCAGCGGCACCACCGAGAGCATCTTGGCGCTGGTGCCCAGCTCCAGGATCGGGAACAGGTCGGTGAGATAGTCGCGCAGCACGTTGCCGGTGACCGAGATGGTGTCCTCGCCGCGGCGGATCCGCTCCAGGGTGAAGGCCATCGCCTCGACGGGGGCCAGCACCTCCAGCTGGAGGCCGTCGGTGTCCAGCTCGGCCAGGGTGGCCTCGACCGTCTGCACCAGCAAGGCGTCGTGAGCCCGCGAGCGGTCGAGCCAGAAGACGGCCGGGGATCCGGTCGCCCGGGCCCGGCTCACGGCCAGCCGGACCCAGTCCCGGACCGGCACGTCCTTGGTCTGGCAGGCGCGCCAGATGTCGCCGGGCTCGACCGGGTGCTCCAGCAGCACCGCGCCCGCGGCGTCCAGGACCTGGACGACGCCCGCCGTCGCGATCTCGAAGGTCTTGTCGTGCGAGCCGTACTCCTCGGCGGCCTGGGCCATCAGCCCGACGTTGGGGACCGAGCCCATCGTCGCCGGGTCGAAGGCGCCGTGCGCCCGGCAGTCGTCGAGCACGACCTGGTAGATGCCCGCATAGCTGCTGTCCGGCAGCACGGCCAGGGTGTCGGCGGGCGCGCCGTCGGGTCCCCACATCTGCCCCGAGGTGCGGATCATCGCCGGCATCGACGCATCGACGATGACGTCGCTGGGGACGTGCAGGTTGGTGATCCCCCGGTCGGAGTCGACCATGGCCAGCGGCGGGCCGTCGGCCAGCCCCTGGTCGATCGCCTCCCGGATCGGGGCGGCCTGGTCGTCGGGCATCGCCTCGAGCCCGGCCAGGATGGCGGCCAGGCCGTTGTTGGGCGACAGGCCCGCCTGCTCCAGCTCAGCGCCATACCGGTCGAACACCTCCGGCAGGAACGCGCGCACCGCGTGGCCGAACAGGATCGGGTCCGAGACCTTCATCATCGTGGCCTTCAGGTGCAGCGAGAAGAGCACCCCTTGCGCCGCCGCCGCGGCCACCTGCTCACGCAGGAAGGCGTCCAGGGCAGCGGCGCTCATCACCGTCGCGTCGACCACCTCACCCGCCAGCACCGACAGGCCGTCGCGCAGCACCGTCTGGGTGCCGTCCGTGGCCGTATGCCGGATGGTGAGCGTGTCGTCCGAGGCCATCACTACCGAGCGCTCGTTGGAGCGGAAGTCGCCCCCGGACATGGTGGCCACCTGGGTGCGGCTGTCCGGGCTCCAGGGGCCCATCGAGTGCGGGTGCGCACGGGCATACCTCTTCACCGACGCCGGCGCGCGCCGGTCGGAGTTGCCCTGCCGGAGCACCGGGTTGACCGCGCTGCCCTTGACCGCGTCATACCGCGTGCGTGCCTCCTGCTCGACGGCGGTCGCCGGCTCGGCGGGGTAGTCCGGCACGGCGTAGCCCTGGGACTGCAGCTCGGCGATGGCGGCCCGCAGCTGAGGCAGCGAGGCGCTGATGTTGGGCAGCTTGATGATGTTGGCCTGCGGGGTGAGCGTGAGAGCGCCGAGCTCGGACAGCGCGTCGTCGACCTGCTGGTCGGCGGGCAGCCGGTCGGCGAACGCGGCCAGGATCCGGCCCGAGAGGGAGATGTCGCGGGTCTGCACGTCCACGGTGGCCTGCCGGGTGTAGGCCTCGATCACCGGACCCAGGGAGTAGGTCGCCAGCAGCGGCGCTTCGTCGGTCAGCGTGTAGAGGATCGTGGGCATGGCGGTCAGGTTATCGCGGTGCACCGGGCGTTCCGCCGGCAACGAACAGGGCCCCGCTCACCCGAGCGGGGCCCTGTCCCTGCGGGTGGGGTCAGCTGTTGGGCAGCTTGAAGACCTGACCCGGGAAGATCAGGTCAGGGTTGTCCAGGTTGTTGAGCTTGGCCATCTCGCGCCAGTCCACGCCGTGCTTGGCAGCGATCCCGGAGAGGGTGTCACCGGACTTGACGGTGACCGTGCGGTGCTCCTTCTTGACCTTGGGCGCCTTGCCCTTGGCGGCCCGCTGGGCGGCCTTCTTCTCAGCCTTGGCGACGTCCGCGTCCTTCTTGTCAGCGGCGGCCTTGGCCTTGGCGGCCTTCTCCTTGGCCGCGGCCGCGGCCTCCTTCAGCTTCTCGCCGGCATCCTGCACCGCGGTGCCGGTCGGCTGACCGGCCTTGGTCGCGGCGGCGTCCGCCTCGGCCTGGGCGCGGTCGGCCTCGGCGCGCTGCTCCTGCGCCTCCTTGCGGGCGGCCTCGGCACGCTCCGCGTCGTCGGTGGTCAATGCGTCCTTGATCTGGTCGAACAGACCCATGGATTCCTCCTGGCGCGACGGGTCGGACGGTTCGTCGTCCTACGGGGCCGGTCGCGCGGCTGCTCCCAACCTAGGCCACGGCGGCCGGGACCGGCGACTTGCGCAGTGCTAGCGTCGCCCGGGTGAACTCACCGATCAAAGTCGCCGTCACCGGAGCCGCCGGGCAGATCGGCTACAGCCTGCTCTTCCGCCTCGCGGCCGGCGACCTGCTCGGCAAGGACACCCCCGTCGAGCTGCGTCTGCTGGAGATCACGCCGGCGCTGGGGGCCCTGGAGGGCGTGGTCATGGAGCTCGACGACTGTGCCTTCCCGACCCTGGCCGGAGTGGAGATCGGGGACGACCCCAACGTCATCTTCGAGGGGGCCAACGTGGCGCTGCTGGTCGGTGCCCGGCCGCGCACCAAGGGGATGGAGCGCGCCGACCTGCTCGAGGCCAACGGAGCCATCTTCACCGGGCAGGGCAAGGCGCTGAACGACCACGCCGCGGACGACATCAGGATCACCGTGACCGGCAACCCGGCCAACACCAATGCGCTGATCGCGATGAGCAACGCGCCCGACATCCCCCGGGAGAGGTTCTCCGCGCTGACCCGGCTCGACCACAACCGTGCGCTGGCCCAGCTGTCGGCCCGGCTGGGAGTGCCGGTGGGCCAGATCCGTCGGATGACCATCTGGGGCAACCACTCCGCCACGCAGTATCCCGACCTGTTCCACTGCGAGGTGGGCGGTGGCACCGCGGCCGACGCGGTCGGTGACCAGCAGTGGCTGGCCGACACCTTCATCCCCACCGTCGCCAAGCGCGGTGCCGCGATCATCGAGGCGCGCGGCTCCTCCTCCGCTGCGTCGGCCGCCTCGGCGACCATCGACCACACCCGCGACTGGCTGGGCGGCACCGCCGAGGGCGACTGGACCTCGATGGCGGTGGTGTCCGACGGCTCCTACGGCGTGGCCGAGGGGCTGATCTCCTCCTTCCCGGTGACGACCTCGGGCGGCGACTGGACGATCGTCCCCGACCTGTCGATCGACGACTTCTCCCGTGCCCGGATCGACGCGTCCGTGGCCGAGCTCGCCGAGGAGCGTGCGGCTGTCGCCGAGCTCGGCCTCCTCTGAGCAGTACCGCCGGCGCCGCCAGGTGCCCCTCGGTCAGCGGACTCTCAGCGGATCACCAGGGTCGTGCTGAGCACGACGACGGCGACGGCCAGCGCGAGCAGGGTGACCACGTCCCAGGTGCGGGAGCGGACGAAGAGCCCCCCGACGGCGCCCCGCGGGAGCACCAGCCGCAGCGCGGCGGCCAGCGTCAGGGTGCCGGCCATGACGAACCCTCCGGTGCGCAGCTCGCCGACCACCCAGACGACCAGCGCGGCCGACAGGCCCAGCGGCAGGACCCACCACAGGCCCAGCGGCTGACTGCGCCGCCAGGCGGGCAGCGCCTCGGGTGAGGGGTCGAGGTCGTCGGGGGTAGTCACCGTGTGGGTGCCGACCGCTCGTCAGCCGCCCGCTCGGCCGCGGCGACGACGTTGCTCAGCAGCATCGCGCGGGTCATCGGCCCGACCCCGCCGGGGTTCGGGGAGACCCACCCGGCCACCTCTGCCACGTCAGCGGCGACGTCTCCGGCGATCCTCCCGTCGCGCCGCGCCACCCCGACATCGAGGACTGCCGCACCGGGCTTGACCATGTCGCCGGTGACCAGGTCGGGCACGCCGGCCGCGGCGACCACGATGTCGGCCCGGCGGGTGTGCGCCGCCAGGTCGCGGGTGCCGGTGTGGCACAGGGTCACCGTCGCGTTCTCCGAGCGCCGGCTGAGGATCAGGCCCAGCGGCCGACCCACGGTCAGCCCTCGTCCGACCACGACGACCTCGGCGCCGGCGATCGGCACGTCGTGCCGGCGCAGCAGCTCCACGACCCCGATCGGCGTGCACGGCAGCGGCGCCGGATGGCCCAGGACCAGGGAGCCCAGGTTGACCGGGTGCAGCCCGTCCACGTCCTTGAGGGGGTCGACCCGGGACAGGATCGCGAACTCGTCCAGGCCCGTCGGCTGCTGGACCAGGAACGCCGTGACGGCCGGGTCGGCGTTCAGCTCCTCGACGACAGCGTGCACCTGCGCGAGCCTGGTCCCGGCCGGCAGGTCGCGCCGGAAGGAGGCGATGCCGATCTCCGCACAGTCGCGGTGCTTGGCGTTGACATACCAGGTGCTGCCCGGGTCGTCTCCCACGAGCACGGTCCCCAGCCCGGGCACCACTCCTGCCGCGCGCAGGACAGCCACCCGCCGCGCCAGCTCGACCTTGATCGTGGCCAGGGCCGCCGTGCCGTCGAGGATGCGCGCAGTCACGGTGCAGAGTCTAGGGAGCGTGCCGAACGGGCCGACCACACTGCCGCGGCGACGACGACCAGCACACCGGCCAACGCCTGTGCGGTGACCCGGGACCGGGTCGCCGCGAGCGAGGCGTCCAGCACCAGGGCGGTGGCCAGCTGGCCGGTGACCATGCTCAGCCCGAAGGCCAGCACGCCGGTGTGCTGCATCGCCCAGGCCGAGAGCGCGATCGCCGCGATCCCCTGGAGCCCGCCGGTCCAGAGCCAGGCGGGCACCGGGGCGGCGACCGGGCCTGCTGTGCCCACCGCCGCGGCCCCCAGGCCGGCGCCGGTCAGCGCCACCACACCGGTCAGCAGCAGCACCGTGGCACTGCCCGTGCTGAAGTTGAGCCAGGCCGTGGCGAACGGGTCGCGGGAGGCCATCGTCACCCGTCCGTTCGTGGCCGCCTGGACGGTGGCCGCCAGGCCGACCAGGAACGCGCACAGGACGGGGAGCATGACCAGCGGGCGGCCAGCGGGGGTGCTCGAGGCGGTGATCGCCACCCCCGCCACCGCCACCGCCGCCGACGCGGCCCGTCCGGCACTGACCGCCACCGGGCCGGCCGGCCCGATCCCCCGATGGTCGACGACGACTGCGCTCACCATCTGCCCGCCGACCACCGCGACCAGGAAGGTCGCGACACCGACCAGCGGCACGGCATACGCCTGGGTGCCGACGAACAGCCCTCCGGCCACTCCGCCGAACAGCTGCCACGGGGGCAGGCTGCCGGACCGCACGGCCACCGCGATCCGGCCGACGTGCTGCCGGAACCCCGAGGAGCCGAGCGCCAGGCTGAGGACGAGCAGGCCCGAGCCAAAGCTGGTCAGCGCCGCGGGCAGGGTGCCCAGGTACTGGGCCAGCGAGCCGTTGGTGCGGGACTGGAGGGCCAGGATCGCGCCGGCCCCGACGGCCGCCAGGGACGCCAGGGAGCGGTCAGTGGGCAAAGTGCCGCGCGCCGGTGAAGTAGAGGCTGGCACCGGACGCGGTCGCGGCGGCGATGACCTCCTCGTCGCGGATCGACCCACCCGGAGCCACGACCGCGGTGACGCCCGCCTCGAGCAGGATCTGCAGGCCGTCGGCGAAGGGGAAGAACGCGTCCGACGCGGCCACTGCGCCGCGGGCTCGCTCGGCGCCCGCGCGGCCGACCGCCAGTGTGCAGGAGTCGACCCGGTTGACCTGGCCCATGCCGATGCCCACGCTGGCGCCGTCGCGGGCCAGCAGGATCGCGTTGGACTTCACCGACCGCACGGCGCGCCAGGCGAAGGTCAGGTCGGCCAGGGTCGCCTGGTCGGCGCCCGGGCCGGCGACGAGCCGCCAGTGCGCGGGGTCGTCGCCACCGCTCACGACCCCGTCCTCGTCCCGGACGACGGCGTCCACAGCGTCGCGCTGCTGGACCAGCAGTCCGCCGGAGACATCCCGCGTCTCCAGTCCTGTGCGGGGTGGAGCGCCGGCCCGGAGCAGCCGCAGGTTCTTCTTGGTCCGTCAGCAGGGCCACCGCGGCCGGGTCGAAGTCCGGAGCCACCAGCACCTCGGTGAAGATCCCCTCCAGGCTCCGGGCCATCGCCTCGGTCACCACCTGGGACGTGGCGACCACCCCGCCGAAGGCGGAGACCGGGTCGCACTCGTGAGCCTTGCGGTGCGCCTGCGCGACGTCGTCGCCGGTCGCGATGCCGCACGGGTTGGCGTGCTTGATGATGGCGACGGTGGGCCGGTCGCCGTGGTCGTGGGCGGCGCGCCAGGCGGCGTCCGCGTCGACGTAGTTGTTGTAGGACATCGCCTTTCCGTGCAGCTGCTCGGCCCGAGCGATGCCGGAGGCCGGGCCACCCGCCTCGTCCGCGGCCAGGTAGAGCGCCGCCTGCTGGTGCGGGTTCTCCCCATAACGCAGGACCTCACGCCGCTGCCAGGTCGCCCCGAGCCACGTCGGGAGCGCGTCGGCAGCAGGCACCGTGTGCCCAGCCAGCTCGGCGCCCATCCAGGTGGCCACCGCCACGTCGTAGGACGCGGTATGGCGGAATGCCGCGGCGGCCAGCGCCCGTCGCTGCTCGAGGGTGAAGCCACCGCGGCCCAGCGCCTCGAGCACCCGCCCGTAGTCCGCCGGGTCGGTGACCACCGCCACGCTGGGGTGGTTCTTGGCGGCTGCCCGGACCATGCTCGG
Source organism: uncultured Actinomycetota bacterium (assembly GCA_963781115.1). GTDB lineage: Bacteria > Actinomycetota > Actinomycetes > Actinomycetales > Dermatophilaceae > Ornithinicoccus. Next base: position 376,301 of record CAWADV010000002.1, on the reverse strand, counting down.
CCCGCCGATGTCGATCTGCTCGACGCACTCGTCCGGGCTGGCCCCCGAGCTGACCGTGTGGCTGAACGGGTAGAGGTTGGAGACGACCAGGTCGAACGGCGCGATGCCGAGGCCAGCCAGCTGCTGCAGGTGCTCGGGCTTGCGCGTGTCGGCCAGCAGCCCCGCATGCACCGCCGGATGCAAGGTCTTGACCCGCCCCTCGAGGCACTCGGGGAAGCCGGTGAGCTGCTCGACCTGCGTCACCGGCAGGCCGAGAGCGGTGATCCGGGCTGCCGATCCCCCGGTGGAGACGATCTCGACGCCGGCCTCGTGCAGTCCGGCCGCCAGCTCGTCCAGACCGCTCTTGTCATAGACCGAGACGAGAGCACGCCGCAGCCGGCGACGGCCGGCGCCGGCATCGCCCTCGGGACCAGACGCGGTCGTGGGGGTGGCGCCGGGTGCGTCCGCGGCGTCGGGCGTGGGCGCGCTCATGGGATGGTGACCTTCCGTCTGGTGATGGTGAACCCCTCGCGGGCCATCCGGCCGACGTGCTCGACGAGCTGGGGACGCTCGGCCGCCTTGATCCGCTCGGTCAGGCTGTCCTCGGTGTCGTCGTCGAGCACCGGCACGACGCACTGGGCGATGACCGCGCCGGTGTCCACCCCCTCGTCGACGACGAACAGGGTCGCCCCGCTGACCTTGACGCCGTAGGCCAGCGCCTCGCGCGGTCCGTGCATCCCCGGGAACGCCGGCAGCAGGGCGTTGTGGCTGTTGAGGTAGCGGCCACCGAAGGCGGCCAGGAACTGCGGGCCGACCAGCTTGAGGAACCCGGCTGAGACCACCAGCCCGGGCGCGTAGGAGGCGACGCTGGCGGTGAGGGCCGCGTCCCAGTCTTCGCGGGTGAGGTGGTCACCGACCCGGTGCACGAAGGTGGGGACACCGGCGCGCTCGGCCCGGCGCAGCCCCTCCACGTCGGTGCGGTCGGCCCCGACGGCCACGACCTGCACGCCGTAGCCGGGGTCGGCAGAGGCGTCGAGCAGAGCTTGCAGCAGGGTGCCGGAGCCGGAGACCAGGACCACGACGGGCATGCTGCCGCCGGGGCGCGGGGCGACGGTCACGCCGAGCAGGCTACCGGGCGGCAGCGAGGCGTCGGCGTCTCAGGTGCAGTGCGGTGACCGTGACCAGCGCGCCCACCAGCAGCTCGGCGAGCAGCGCCCCTGCGACATACAGCGGGGCGGTCCCGACCTGCCCGAGCAGGCCCGGGGTCAGACCGCCCACCGCGAGCCAGGAGAGCACGAGCATCACCAGCGACACGCCCAAGGCGCCCGAGCCGGCGATCTGCGCCTTGGCCCACCAGGAGGACAGGCGGGACGCCGAGCCGATGGCGCGGTAGCCGATCCAGGCCCCCGCCAGCACCGGCACCACCACGGCCAGCCAGAGCCCGCTGGGCAGCGGTCCCGGCTCGGGCAGCGCGGCCAGCACCGGCACCAGCGGCAGGTCGCCTGCGGTGGTCTGCGCCCACCCGACATGCACGGTGCCGATCGCGACGTCGGCACCGGTGGTCCAGCCGACCGCCCAGAGCACCAGGTTGGGCAGCATGAGCAGCTGTGCGGCCGTGATCACCACCAGGCCCACCGTGCCGGTGTCGAGCAGGGAGTAGAGGGTGAGCATCCGCTCGGCCCGCATCACCACGAGGGCGACCACGACCAGGAGCCCGGCGACCAGCAGCCCGGCCAGCGCCTCGGCGGCAGGTCGCAGACCGCGCCGGACCAGGACCGGGGTGTGCAGCTCGATCCAGCGCAGGGCCCGGTCGATCGTGGGCTGTTCCTGACGGGCGTGCTCGCGGCGCAGCGCCAGGGCCACGGCCACCGTCGGCACGATGAGCAGTCCGGGCACCAGGCTGGCGACGTCGACCGAGGCCTGGCCCAGGCCGGACAGCTCGGCCAACAGCAGGCCGGTGAGCAGGTAGCCACCGGCGAAGAAGCTCATCTCGGCTGCTCCGAGGGCGCGCCAGGCCGAGCGCCAGCCGCGGATCACCGGGGCGTCGCCGCGCACCTCCGGCCGGTCGACGACGACCTGGTTGACGGCATAACGGCAGGCCAGCAGCGGGACGGCGGTGAGCAGCAGCGGGGCCAGCACCAGGCTGGTGTCTCCCACGACGACCGCCCCCCGGTGGGCCAGTGCCCAGAGGTTGGCGCCGATGCCGAGCGTCTGCCAGACGGTGACGGTGGACCGGTCGTCGGCGAACCAGGCCAGCAGTGCCGGGACGCAGATGACCATCCACGACAGCACGACGGCCAGTGCACCCGCGACGGCCGCGGTGACCAGCGCACCCCAGCGGGCCAGGCTCTGGGCGGCCGCGCGGCGGGCCGCTGACAGGTTCGACTCGGACCGGGAGTCCGAGCCGTCATCGGTGGGGGCGCTCTCGGGACGCTGCAGCACAGTCATGACGCAGACCATGCTGCCCGCTGGCCCTCGGGCAGGCGGTGAGGCGCGCCCGGGTCAGAGCGACTGCATGATCTGGCGCATCAGCTCGGCCGCTGCCGACGGGGTCTTGCCGACCTTGACGCCGGCGGCCTCCAGGGCCTCCTGCTTCCCGGCCGCCGTGCCGGAGGAGCCCGAGACGATCGCGCCGGCGTGGCCCATCGTCTTGCCCTCGGGGGCCGTGAAGCCCGCGACGTAGCCGACGACCGGCTTGGTCACGTGCTCCTTGATGTAGGCGGCTGCCCGCTCCTCGGCGTCGCCGCCGATCTCGCCGATCATCACGATGGCGTCGGTCTCGGGGTCGTCCTGGAAGGCCTGCAGGCAGTCGATGTGCGTGGTGCCGATGACCGGGTCGCCGCCGATGCCGACGGCGGAGGAGAAGCCGAAGTCACGCAGCTCATACATCATCTGGTAGGTCAGGGTGCCCGACTTGGAGACCAGGCCCACCCGGCCCGGGCCGCTGATGTCGGCCGGGATGATGCCGGCGTTGGACTTGCCGGGGCTGATCAGCCCGGGGCAGTTCGGCCCGATCAGCCGGGTCTTCCCGGTGGCCTGGCTGTAGGCGAAGAACTCGGCGGTGTCCTTGACCGGCACTCCCTCGGTGATGATCACGACCAGCGGCACGCCCGCGTCCACCGCCTCGATGACCGCAGCCTTGGTGAACGCCGGGGGGACGAAGACCACGCTGACGTCGGCCCCCGTCGCGGCCACCGCCTCGGCCACCGCGCCATACACCGGCACCGTCACGCCGTCCTCGAAGGAGACGCTCTGCCCCGCCTTGCGGGGGTTGACGCCGCCGACGATCGCGGTGCCGGAGCGGAGCATCCGCTGGGTGTGCTTCATGCCCTCCGAGCCGGTCATGCCCTGGACGATGACCTTGCTGGTCTGGGTGAGGAAGATCGCCATGTCTGTTGTCTGCTCTCTGCGTCGGGACGTCGGGAGGTGGTCAGCCGGAGATCGCCAGCTCGGCGGCCCTGCGGGCGGCGCCGTCCATCGTCTCCTCGATGGTGACCAGCGGGTGGGCGTACTCGGCCAGGATCGCTCGGCCCTGCTCGACGTTGTTGCCGTCGAGGCGGACCACGAGAGGCTTGGTCGCCTCCTCGCCCAGCGCCTTCAGCGCCCCGACGATGCCGTTGGCCACCGCGTCGCACGAGGTGATCCCGCCGAAGACGTTGACGAAGACACTGCGCACCTGCTCGTCGGACAGGATGATGTGCAGCCCGTCGGCCATCACCTCCGCCGAGGCGCCACCCCCGATGTCCAGGAAGTTGGCCGGCGTGGCCAGCGGCCGGTCTGCCGACCCGTCACCCTCAGCCGCCAGCTCCTGGCCGGCGTAGGCGACCACGTCGAGGGTGGACATCACCAGCCCGGCGCCGTTGCCGATGATCCCGACGTTGCCGTCGAGCTTGACGTAGTTGAGGTCCTTGGCCTTGGCCGCAGCCTCCAGCGGGTCGGCGGTGGCGCTGTCCTCGAGGCCCTCGTGGTCGGGGTGCCGGAAGTCGGCGTTGCCGTCGAGGGTGACCTTGCCGTCCAGGGCGATGATCGCGCCGTCGGTCGTGCGGACCATCGGGTTGACCTCCACGAGTGTGGCGTCCTCGTCGCGGTAGACCTCCCAGAGCGTCTGGAGCACCGCGGCGATCGGGCCCTGCTCGTCCGGGTCGAACCCGGCCGTGGTGAGGATCTGGGTCGCCGTGGCCTGGTCGATCCCCACGTTGGGGTCGACGCTCACCTTGGCCAGCGCCTCGGGGCGCTCCACGGCGAGGGTCTCGATGTCCATCCCGCCCTCCTTGCTGCACATCGCCAGCAGGGTCCGGTTGGCCCGGTCGAGCAGCAGCGAGAAGTAGTACTCCTCCTCGATCTGGGCGCCCTGGGCGATCATCACCTGGCGCACCGTGTGCCCCTTGATGTCCATCCCGAGGATCTGCTCTGCGGCCGCCGTGGCCTCCTGCGGAGAGCGAACGACCTTGACCCCGCCGGCCTTGCCGCGGCCGCCGGTCTTGACCTGGGCCTTGACCACGACCACCCCGCCGCTGGCGGCACCCACCCGCTCGGCGGCCTGCGCCGCGTCAGCCGCGTCGGAGATCACCGCCCCGGCCAGGACGGGCACTCCGTGAGCCTCGAACATGTCGCGTGCTTGGTATTCGAAAAGGTCCACGGCTGTGCCTTCCGCTCGTCGCAGGTGGTGGTCGTGCTGGTCTCTCGCAGGTCGTCGCCGGTAGCGGCGCGTGCCAGGCTAGTCGGCGCGCTCGCCGAGGTGGTCGTGCACCCACGTCGTGATCTGCGTCGTGGTCGCCCCCGGAGTGAAGATCTTGGCCACGCCCATCTCGTGCAGCACCGGGATGTCCGCCTCGGGGATGATGCCGCCGCCGAACACCACGATGTCCTGTGCGTCGCGGGCGGCGAGCAGGTCGACCACCTTGCGGAACAGGGTCATGTGAGCCCCGCTGAGCACCGACAGCCCGACGGCGTCGGCGTCCTCGGCGATGGCCGCCTCGACGATCTGCTCCGGCGTCTGGTGCAGACCGGTGTAGATGACCTCGACCCCCGCGTCGCGCAACGCCCGGGCGACGACCTTGGCGCCCCGGTCGTGTCCGTCGAGGCCGGGCTTGGCGACGACCACGCGCAGCGGTGAGGTGGGCATGACTGCAGGCTAGCAGCGCCTCAGGGTGCCGGTTCGGGCTCCGACCAGCCCGTCCACAGGGTGGTGGCACGCCACGGGTGATTCGCGCTATCGTCCGACCACCCCCTGGTGCCGCGGAGCAGTCGTGATGCTCTGTGCCGCCCCTTCCTGTGACAGCCCTGTCGTTCGGAGCACAGATGGCGCGAGCCCCCGTCGGTCGACACCGACCGTCGATGACGGCTGCCCTGGTCACCGAAGCCAGCCCGGTGCTGACCACCCGGCGCGCCTACCGTGCTGCGCAGCCGGCCCGCCGGCCGGGCCGGGGCATCGCCCGGCGCGGTGCCGTGGGGCTGACCGTGCTGACCGTGACGGCAGGGTTGAGCGGGGCGGCCCAGCAGTTCGCCCCGACGGCCCCAGCCGCGGCCGACGCGTTGGGGGTTGCCGGCTCGCTGGGTGCCCAGCGCTGGGACCTGGAGGCCCGGGTGTCCCCGGCGGCCTCCCGTGCGACGTCGCGCCAGGCGATGACCGTCTTTGCCACCGAGGTCGCGCCGGCCGGTGCCGAGCTGTTCGCGATGGGCCGCACCGGCCAGTTCTCCCTGCAGACCTCCGTCACGGCCGTGACTGACGCCTCCGACCTAGTGCGGGCGCACGCCTTCCATGCCCCGATCAGCACCGGACACCAGACCTCGGGGTTCGGGCACCGCTGGGGCAGGGACCATGACGGCATCGACATCGGCGCCGACTACGGCACTCCGCTGTATGCCGTGGCGCACGCGACGGTGTCCTGGACCGGGTGGACCCCGGGTCTGGGCTACCAGGTGCGCCTGCTGCTCAGCGACGACACCGTCGTGATCTACGGCCACCTGTCCCGCATCCTGACCACCCAGGACGCAGAGGTGGCCCCGGGTGACCTCGTGGCCCGGGTCGGCAGCTCGGGCCGGTCGACCGGTGCCCACCTGCACTTCGAGGTGCGCCAGGACGGCGCCGCCGTCGACCCCGAGCCCTGGCTCGCGGCCCGCCTGGCCGACTGACACTCGGCAGCGGGAGAACGCCCTACAGCTTCTCCAAGGGGGCATAGCGCAGCAGCAGCCGCTTGACCCCGATCTCGCCGCCGAAGTCCACATGGGCCATCGCCCGGTCGGCGAGGCCCTCGACGCGCACCACCGTGCCCAGCCCGAACGCGTCGTGGGACACCTTGTCGCCGGCGCTCACCGAGACCGGTGCGCGCGGGGTGGCCGCCGCCCTGGCCCCGCGAGGGTCCAGCCGCACCACGCTGGGCGTGCCGCCTCCCCAGCCCGAGCCCTGCGACGCGGCGCTGGGCCGCCCGCGGACGCTCATCCGGTCGCGGTCCGTGCGCTCCCAGTCGACCAGGTCGAGCGGGATCTCGTCGAGGAACCGGGACGGAGGCTGGTACTGCGGGGCACCGAACGCCGAGCGCATGCCCGCCCGGCTCAGGTGCAGGCGCTCCCGGGCCCGGGTGATCCCGACATAGGCCAGGCGCCGCTCCTCCTCCAGCTCGCGGGGGTCGTCCAGCGAGCGCATGTGCGGGAAGGTGCCGTCCTCCAGCCCGGTGAGGAAGACCACCGGAAACTCCAGGCCCTTGGCCGTGTGCAGCGTCATCAGGGTGACCACTCCCCCGTCGGTGCCCTGCCCACCCTGCGGGATCTCGTCGGCATCGGCCACGAGAGAGACCTGCTCGAGGAAGTCGGTCAGCGAGGCTCCGGGGTAGTTCTCGTCGAACTCGCGCGCCACCGCGACCAGCTCGTCGAGGTTCTCGATCCGGGTCTGGTCCTGCGGGTCCTGGCTGGCGCGCAGCTCCGCGGTGTAGCCCGAGCGGTCCAGCACCGCCTCGAGCAGCGCAGCGACCCCCGTGCCCTCGTCGTCGAGGATCTCGCGCAGCCCTTCCAGCAGGCGGGTGAAGCCGCGGACCGCGACGACCGACCGGGTGGCGATGCCCGGAGCGTCCTCGGGGCGGCCCAGCGCGGCGACGAACGGGATCCGCTCACGCTCGGCCAGGTGCGCCAGGACGGCGACCGCCCGGTCGCCGATGCCCCGCTTGGGCACGTTGAGGATGCGTCGCAGCCCGACGTCGTCAGCCGGGTTGGCCAGCACACGCAGGTAGGCCAGTGCGTCCTTGACCTCGCGCCGCTCGTAGAACCGGGTGCCGCCGACGATCTTGTAGGGCATCCCGGTGCGCACGAAGATCTCCTCCAGCGCCCGGGACTGGGCGTTGGTGCGGTAGAAGACCGCGACGTCTGCGGGTCGCACCCCGTGCTCGTCGCCGAGCCGGTCGATCCGGCCCGCGACGAAGGAGGCTTCGTCGTGCTCGTCGTCGGCGACGTAGCCGACGATCATCGGGCCGTCGCCCGCCTCGGACCACAGGTTCTTGTCGCGGCGCTGCGGGTTGCGCGCGATCACCGCGTTGGCCGCCCGCAGGATCCGCTGGGTGGACCGGTAGTTCTGCTCCAGCAGGATGGTTCGGGCATCCGGGTAGTCCTGCTCGAACTCCACGATGTTGCGGATGCTGGCGCCCCGGAAGGCGTAGATCGACTGGTCGGCGTCACCGACGACGCACAGCTGGGCCGGCGGGACAGGCGTGGCCTCACCCTCCTCCTGCACGTCCCCGGGCACGCCGACCAGCTCACGGACCAGGACGTACTGCGCGTGGTTGGTGTCCTGGTACTCATCGACCAGCACGTGCCGGAAGCGGCGGCGGTAGTGCTCGCGTACGGCGGGGAAGGCCTGCAGCACGTGCACGGTGGTGGAGATGATGTCGTCGAAGTCGAGGGCGTTGGCTGAGCGCAGCCGCTGCTGGTAGCTGCGGTAGGCCTCGGCGACCTTGTGCTCGTAGGGGTTGTTGCCGACCCGCGCGGCGAAGGTCTCCTCGTCGACCAGCTCGTTCTTGGCCGCCGAGACCTTGGACAGCAGCACCCGGGGCGGGTAGCGCTTGGGGTCCAGGTCGAGGTCGCGGATCACCATGGCCATCAGCCGCTGGCTGTCGGCGGAGTCGTAGATGGTGAAGGTGGACTTCAGCCCGACCGTCGTGGCCTCACGCCGCAGGATGCGCACGCACGCGGAGTGGAACGTGCTCACCCACATCGACTTGGCCCGTGGCCCGACCAGGGCCTCCACCCGCTCGCGCATCTCGGCCGCGGCCTTGTTGGTGAAGGTGATCGCCAGCACCTGTCCGGGCGAGGCGCCCCGCTCGGCCAGCAGGTAGGCGATCCGGTGCGCGAGCACACGCGTCTTGCCCGACCCCGCGCCCGCCACGATGAGCAACGGCGAGCCGTGGTGCAGCACCGCCTCCCGCTGGGGGCCGTTGAGCCCCGCCAGCAGGGCGGCACCGTCGAGCCGGCGAGCCATCGGTGGCTGCCCGGACTCCAGCCCGCGGGCGAAGTCCGGCGCCGGCCCTCCCGGCAGCGCCCAGTGCGGCAGGCCGGAGTCGTCGACGGCGACCCCGCCCGCGCCCGGCGAGGTGGTCGGGACCTGGCCCGATGCCTGGCGCGCGCTCATCCCGGGCAGGGGGAGGTCCTCGAAGGCGGTGCTCATCTCGGGTCCCAGTCTAGGCGGCGCCCCTGACGGCGCCGTGGCGCTGTGGACGGCCGTAGGGTGGTCCGGTGATCCTGCCCTGGGCCGCCGCAGGGTGGGTTGCCTCCCCTGCCCCCGGCACCCCGACCTCCGCGTCCTACCTCGACCTGCCGACCGTCGTCGTGCTGGTGCTCGGCCTGGTCGTGGCCGGGGTCTGCGCGGTCGTGGGGCTGCGTGGCCGCCCGCCGGGGCGGGGCAGCTTCGCCGCCGTCGCCCTGCTGCAGGTGGCCGTGACCGGGCTCGCGGGTGTCTATGCCGGGCGGGCACTGTCAGGGCAGGACTCGACCGGTCCCGCCTGGGAGCTGTGGTCCTACCTGGTCACCGTCGTGCTGCTGCCGGCCGTGGCCTGGATCTGGGCTCGCACCGAGAACAGCCGCTGGGGCAGCTTCGTGCTGGCGATGGCCGCCTTCGTCGCTGCGGTGATGGCGGCCCGCTCGGCCCAGATCTGGTATGGCGTGGGCCTGCCGTGACCTCCCCCTCGCGGACCCGCGGCCCGGGCCGCCTCATCGTCTTCGTCTACGCCGTCTTCGTCGTCGGCACGGTCTCCCGCGCGGCATACCAGATCTCGACCAGCTGGGACCAGGCGCCGGTCGCCTACGGGCTGTCGGCGTTCGCGGCGCTGGTCTACGTGGTGGCCGCGAGCTCGCTGGTGGTGCCGGGTCGCGGCGCCTGGTGGGTCAGCGTCGTGGCCATCGGGGTGGAGCTGCTCGGCGTCCTGGTGGTGGGCACCTGGAGCCTGGTCGACCCGGGGACCTTCCCGCGGGACACCGTGTGGTCGACCTACGGTCGCGGTTACCTGTTCATCCCGCTCGTCCTGCCGGTCGCCGCGCTCTGGTGGCTGTGGCGCAACAGGCCTGTCACCACAGCGTCGCGACCAGCACGTTGAGCACGCCGAGCAGGCCGGCCGCCATCGCGGGCTGGGCGGCGTCCTGTGCACCCCGGCGCTGCCGCGCGGCCGCGGTCTCGGCCGCACCCGCCACCAGCAGGGCGACCACGAGCTTGACGCCGACCTTGGCCCGGTCGAGGTCGTAGTCCAGCACGCCCTCGGCCAGCCCGACCAGCAGCAGGCCGGTCAGCACCTGGGCGCGGGCACCCCACATCATCACCTCGATGGCGGTGCCGGGGCCGGTGCGCAGCCGCACCAGGAACCCGCCGACGACGGCGGCCATCCCGAGCAGGTGCAGGGCCACGACGAGCTGGTAGACGACGTCCATGGCGGTCACTGTAGGGCCTGGCTCAGACCAGCCCCGCCACCCGCTGCACCACCGGCACGGCCCACTCCAGCAGCCGGACCTGCCCCAGGTCCTGCACCGGCACCCAGGCGGCCGAGGCCGTCGTGCCGCCGATGTCGTGCACGACGGGCCGGCTCGGATCGGGGCAGTCGGCCCGGTAGACCAGCCGGACCGCGTGGTAGTCCTCCAGACCGCCGCGGGGCGCCGGGCCGTCCCAGCGCTCGCTGACCACGGTCACCGGCTCGATCTGCTCGACCCGCTGGCCGGTCTCCTCCCAGAGCTCGCGGACCAGACCGGCCAGGGGTTCCTCTCCGGGCTCGAGCCCGCCACCCGGCAGCCCCCACCAGCCGTCCGCCCGCGTGTTGACGAACTCGGTGAGCAGCACGCAGCGGCGCCCGTGCACCGAGGCGAGCACGACGGCATACGCAGAGAGCCGCTGCACGCGCGGCAGGTCCGGCGGGGCGGTGACGTAGTCCAGCACCCAGCCGTCGGGGTCGGCGCGGGCACCCACCCAGCGGCCGGACCGGCCGAGGGCGCCGAACACCCCTTGCGGGTCGGCACCATGAGCCAGCGGCCCCTCGTGCAGCAGCAGCCCTCCGGGGTCAGTCAGCCGCAGCCGCACCGGTGTCCTCCTCGTGCCCGGCGCCGGCCGCGCGGTAGGCCGCGACCGCCAGCTCGGCGGCCTCGGGCCAGGTCTGCTCCGGCGGCGTGCCCCGGTTGTGGGCGGCCATGGTGCGCAGCCCCGCACGCCCCTCGGCGCTGCCGACCAGATGGACGAGCTGGTCGACCAGGTCGTCGTCGTCCCGGGCGAGCAGGCCCTCGCGGCCCGGCCGGACGAACTCCTCGACCCCGCTGCCCGCCATCCCGGCGACGACCAGGCCGGCCGTCCGCGCCTCGAGGGCGGCCAGCCCGAAGGACTCCAGCCGCACCGGGGAGACGAACACCTCGCTGCGGTGGTAGAGGCGGGCCAGGTCGGCCCGGGCCAGCCGCCCGGGCAGCTGGAGCCAGTCGGCTGCGCCGGCCCGCTCGACGCGACGTCGGGCACTGGCGCGCAGCGGTCCGTCTCCGGCCACCACCGCGTGCAACACCTGCTCGGCCGGCACCCGCTCCCGCACGGCCACGAGCAGGTCGACGAGGTCCAGCGGTCGCTTGCGGCGAGCGAACCGGGTCGCGCTGACCAGGGTCAGCGGTGAGCCCTCAGCGGGCAGCGCTGCGTCGTCGGGTCGGCGCCAGTCCTGGGCGTGGACCGCGTTGGGCAGCACCCCCACCGAACCGGAGCGGGTCACCTGCGCGACCTGCGCGGCCGCGACGCGGCTGACCGCCGTCGGCAGGGCGCCACGGGCCACCCAGCCGGCCCACCGGCCCAGCAGGCGCAGGGCCGGGACGGCCGGGCCGACCATGCTGTGCCAGGTGACGACGGTCGGGCGTCCGGCGTCCAGGGCCAGCGTCACCGCGCGCGCGGCGAACGGTGCCACCACACCCAGGTGCACGTGCACCACGTCGGCGGCGGAGAGCTCGGCGCGCAGCCCCGGCCCGGCCCAGGGGTTGACCGGAGCCGGCAACGGCACGGGAGGGGTCAGCCGGACCACACCGGGCGACTCCGGCCCTGTCGTGGCGGTCACCACCCGGACGTCGTGCCCCAGCCCGCGCAGCGCGTGCGCCAGGGCGTCGACCTGCACCTCGATCCCCCCCAACCGGGGCAGGTAGCAGTCAGAGACCAGGGCGACCCTCACCGGCCCAGCCTGTCACGGCTGCGACGGCCGGCTGGGTAGGGTGCGGGCACGGGTCGGTGGGTGCTGCCCGTGCCCAGCCCGCCTCCCGGGTCGGGTCATGCCCGCGGGGAAAGGATGTGTCGTCGTGTCGTGCACGGTCGTGGCGTTCAACGCCCATCCCGACGACGAGACGCTGCTGATGGCCGGCACGCTGGCCGCGCTGGCCGACCGGGGCCACCGGATCCTGCTGGTCACCGCGACCGACGGCGCGCAGGGGCTGGCCGCGGAGGAGTACACCGAGGATGGCGGGCTGGGACGGCGTCGGCTGGGCGAGCTCGCGGCCAGCGGCCGTGCCTTGGGTGTCTCCGGGGTGCACCACCTCGGCTACGCGGACAGCGGCTCCGGTGGGCCGGTGCCGGACGACCCGCCCGGCACCCAGCGGCTGGTCCGGGCCCCGGTCGAGGAGGCTGCCGGCCGGCTGGCGGACCTGCTCCGCCGGGAGTCCGCCGACGTGCTCATCTCCTATGACCAGGCCGGTGGCTACGGTCACCGCGACCACGTCGTCGTGCACCACGTCGGCCGTCGAGCCGCCGAGCTGGCGGGGACCACCAGGCTGCTCGAGGCGACGGTGCCGCGCGAACCGCTGCTGAGGGCGCTGCGCGGCATCGAGCGGGTCCGCCCGTTCCCGCACGGCTTCCGCGCTGCCGACTGGGCCCACGCCTACACCCCCGGCGCCGAGATCACCGACCGGGTCGACGTGCGTGCCTACCTGGGCGCCAAGAGGGCAGCGATGCGTGCCCATGCGACCCAGGCCAGCGGCACCGCGGACAGCGGGGCGCGTACCCTGGCAGCGGTCCTGAAGCTGCCGCGACCGGTCTACCGTGCCATCTTCGGCCGCGAGTTCTTCGTCGACCCCGCCGCCCCTCCCGGGACGCGGCGGACCGACCCGTTGGAGGGGCTTTCATGACCGCGATGCCGGGGGGCCTGTCGGCGGACGGCCCCGAGCCGACCGCGCGTCGGATCGGGGCCAAGGAGATCGTGCAGTCCCTCGTGGGCTTCGGGATCGCCGTGTTCCTGCTGGTCTGGGGCCTGCCGAGGGTCGCCGAGACCACCTGGCCCGAGATCGGGCAGCAGCTGAGCCGGCTCGGGCTGCCCGTCGCGCTGCTGCTCACCGTGCTGATGCTGGCCGGCCTCTACTGCTACACCTTCACCCTCATCGGCTCGCTCCCCGGACTCAGCCACGTGCGGGCGCTCACCGTCAACGCGGCAGGCTCGATGGTGAGCAACATCCTGCCCGCGGGTGGGGCGCTGGGCGTCGCCCTGAGCTATCTGATGTTCCGCAGCTGGGGGTTCACCCGGCACGCGATCTCCAGTGCGCTGGTGGCGACGGGAGTCTGGAACCTGCTCGCCCGGCTGCTCCTGCCGGTGCTCGGGGCGATCGTCATCATCGTCGACCCGGCCAAGACGCCGCGGTCGGTGAGCATCGGCGCCGGGATCGCTGTCGTCGTCGCCGGCGGCCTGATCGGCACCTTCATCGCCGCGATCTACTCCGACCGGGTCTCGCACCTGGTCGGCCGGACGCTGACCCGGCTGCTCTCCCCGTTCTCCAAGCGGATCCGCGAGGGGGTCGACCTCGACCGGATCATCACCGAGCAGCGCACCCGGATGGACTCCACCGTCCGCCAGGGCGGCCTGCAGATGACGCTCGGCCTGGTCGGGATGTTCGCCTTCTTCTACGTCCTGTATGTCGTGGCCGCCAAGACGGTCGGCCTGGAGCTGCCGCTGAGCCACCTCTTCGTCGCCTACAGCTTCCGGCAGTTCCTCACCGTGCTGGCGATCACCCCCGGGGGCCTGGGCATCACCGAGGTCGGCACCGCGGGCGTGCTGGTGGCGCTCGGAGGCTCACCGTCGGCGGCCGCGTCCGCGGCCTTGCTCTACGCGCTGTTCACCCACCTGCTCGAGGTGCCGCTGGGGATCGCGGCCTGGGCCTCGTGGTGGTTCGGCTCCAAGGACGCCCGCGCCAACGGCGACGAGGCCGACCTGGACGAGGACGTCACGGCCTCGCTCGACCCACCCGGCTGAGCGTTCGAACGGTGCGGCTAGCGCCCGACGAGCCGCCTGACCTGTCGGCGCTGCGCCTCGAGCGCGAGCGTGTCGTCGATGGCCTCGGGCACGAAGTCGCCGGTGGCGCGCCGCGCGGCCTGTGCGATGAGGCTGTCGGCCAGCGCCGGGTTGGCCGGCAGGACCGGGCCGTGCAGGTAGCTGCCGACCACGTTGCCGGTGCGCGCGCCCTCGGTGCGGTCCTTGCCGTTGTTGCCCGAGCCGTGCCGCACCGTGCCGAAGGCCTGCTGGCCAGGCGCGAGCTCGGTCGACCCCGAGTGGTTCTCATAGCCGACCACGGTCCCGGTGTCGGTCTGCAGCACGACCGGGCCGATCATCCGCTTGGCGTTGCCCCGGGTGGTCACGGCCAGGATCCCCAGCCCGGGCAGCCGGGTGCCCTCGACGGTGATGAACGCCTCCCCGAACAGCTGGTACATCCCGCAGATCATCAGCATCGGCACCCCGTCGGCCGCCAGGGCGCGCAGCGCGTCGCCGTTGCGCTCCAGGTCCTCCTGCACCCTGACCTGGCCGGAGTCCTGACCCCCTCCGCCGACCACCAGGTCGAGCCGCTGCGGCCACGGGGCGCCGGGGTGGTGGTCGTGCACCACCGGCCGGTAGCCGTGCCAGCGCAGCCGGCTGGCCAGCGCCCGGGTGTTGCCCAGGTCGCCGTAGATGCTCATCTCGCGCGGATAGAGATGGACCAGGTGGACCTCGCCCTTGTCGTTCACGGCACGTCCTCCGGGTCCTGTTCCTCACCGATCCGGGACAGTCCGAACCGCGCCGCGAGCCGGCGGCGCAGGTGCATCATCGCCGTGTAGGTGCAGAAGATCCGCGCCGGCTGGCCCCGTTGCGCGCTGAGGAACGCCTCGAGGGCGGCGTCGAGGTCGGGCTCGACCTGCTCGGTGGCGACGTCGTCGTAGCGCAGCCGCAGGGCCATGTCGTAGGCCCTGACACCGCTGACCATGGCCACCCCGCGCTCGCGCAGGCTCTCGAACGAGACGTCGTAGAGCCAGGACACGTCGCGCCCGTCGGCATAGTCGTCGTTGATCGCGACCATCGTCGCCACCGGCTCGTTGCCGTAGGTGCCCAGCGCGACGGTGAACCCGGCCGGGTTCTTGACCAGGACCAGCTCCAGGGGCGCTCCGTCGACGTCGATCACCTCACCCCGGCCGAACGGCGGGGTCACCGCCTCCAGGGCGGCGACCGCGCGGGCCGGGTCGAACCGCTCCCCCAGCAGCGCGCGGGCGGTCGTCGTGGCCGCGGTGGCGTTGATCATCGCCGCGAGCCCGCGCTGCCGCAGCCGGATCGGTCCCACCTCGCCCTCGGGCAGGCGCACCACGAAGGCTCGCTCGTCGTGCGGGTGCAGCAGCCCGACCAGCTCCCCGGCCGGCACCGGCGGCGGCTGCTCGTCGGCGAACCGCACGTCGGCCTCCTGCAGCTCGGGGAGCCGGTCAGCGATCGAGGGGTCCACGCCGAACCAGGCGGCGCTCACGCCGGGCGCCAGCTCCGGCCGGATCCGGGAGACGAAGGAGTCGTCGGCGTTGAGCACGACGGCGGTGGTGGTCTGCGCGGCGAGCTGGGACAGCAGGCGCGCGGTGGCGTCGATCTCGGCGAACCGGTCGAGCTGGTCGCGGGCCACGTTGAGCAGCAGCGCGTGGGTCGGCGTCACCGTCTGGGTGAACCGCAGGGCGTGCGCCTCGTCGAGCTCCAGGACGGCACAGTCGGCCTCGAGCCGTCCGCTCAGGCTGACCTCGCCGAGCATGGAGGAGATGACCCCGCGCACGAAGTTGCTCCCGGTGGGGTTGGTGAACACGCGCAGCCCGTGCGCGCGCAGCACCGCCACGAGCATCTTGGTCGTCGTCGTCTTGCCGTTGGTGCCGGTCACCACGAGCACGCCCTGTGGCAGGTCGGCGATCGTCCGGCGCAGCAACGCCGGGTCGATCTTCTCGGCGACCAGGCCGGGCAGGGCCGATCCGCCCCCGCGCAGGCGGGAGAGCACACGTGCCGCCTTGCCTGCCGCCAGCGCCAGCGTCGTGCGGATCACCACTGCTGGCTCACTCCCACTCGATCGTGCCGGGAGGCTTGCTGGTGAGGTCGAGCACCACCCGGTTGACCTCCTCGACCTCGTTGGTGATCCGGGTCGAGATGCGGGCCAGCACGTCATACGGGACCCGGGTCCAGTCAGCCGTCATCGCATCCTCGCTCGAGACCGGTCGGAGCACGATCGGGTGACCGTAGGTGCGGCCGTCGCCCTGCACCCCCACCGAGCGGACGTCGGCCAGGAGCACGACCGGGCACTGCCAGACCTCGCGGTCCAGCCCGGCCGCGGTGAGCTCGGTCCGGGCGATGAGGTCGGCGCGGCGCAGGATGTCGAGCCGCTCGGCGTCGACCGCACCGACGATGCGGATCGCCAGACCGGGACCGGGGAACGGCTGGCGCCAGACGATCTGCTCCGGGACACCGATCTCCAGGCCGACCTGACGCACCTCGTCCTTGAACAGCGCCCGCAGCGGCTCGATCAGGGTGAACTGGAGGTCCGCCGGCAGACCGCCGACGTTGTGGTGGCTCTTGATGTTGGCCGTGCCGCTGCCGCCGCCGGACTCCACGACGTCCGGATAGAGGGTGCCCTGGACGAGGAACTCGACGGGGTGCCCCTGCTGGTCGGCGCTGCCGACGACGTCGCGGGCGGCCTGCTCGAAGACCCGGATGAACTCGCGGCCGATGATCTTGCGCTTGTCCTCGGGGTCGCTGACCCCGCGCAGCGCGTCGAGGAAGCGCTGCCGCGCATCGACGACCATCAGGTCGACGCCGGTGGCTGCCACGAAGTCCTGCTCGACCTGCTCGGCCTCGCCGGCCCGGAGCAGCCCGTGGTCGACGAAGACGCAGGTCAGCTGGTCGCCGACCGCCTTGTTGACCAGGGCGGCGGCGACCGAGGAGTCGACCCCGCCGGACAGGCCGCAGATCACGTGAGCCTCGCCGACCTGCTCGCGGATCTGGGCCACGAGCGTCTCGGCGACGTGCTCGCTGGTCCACGACGCCGGCAGCCCTGCGCCCCGGCGCAGGAAGTTCTCCAGCACCCGCTGGCCGTGCGCGGAGTGCAGCACCTCGGGGTGCCACTGCACGCCGTAGAGGCGCCGCTCGTCGTCCTCGAACGCGGCCACCGCCGCGCCGGGGGAGGTCGCGGTGACCACCGTGCCGGCCGGCGCCTCGGACACCGAGTCGCCGTGCGACATCCACACCTGCTGCACCGCGGGCAGTCCGTCGAACAGGGTGCTCGCCGTGTCGGTCACCGTCGCGGTGGTGTCGCCGTACTCGCGCCGGCCGGTGCGCGCCACCGTGCCGCCGAGCTCACGGGCCATCGCCTGGAAGCCGTAGCAGATGCCGAGGACCGGCACCCCGGCCTCCAGCAGCCCACGCTGGAGCGCGGGGGCGCCCTCGGCGTAGACCGAGGCGGGCCCGCCCGACAGCACGATCGCTGCCGGGTCCTTGGCCAGCACCTGCTCGACCGGGAGGTCGTGCGGGACGATCTCGCTGTAGACCGAGGCCTCGCGCACCCGGCGGGCGATGAGCTGGGCGTACTGCGCACCGAAGTCGACGACCAGCACCGGGCGGCCGGTCAGCGGTTCGCCGCTCATCCGCCGGTCCGCTGGGCCAGGGTCGCCTCGGTCTCCCGGGTCACCCGCTGCTCCACCCAGAAGGACAGCAGCGGCACGCAGCCGGCCAGCATGACCAGCACCATCGAGCCCAGGCTCCAGCGCATCGCGAAGCCGAGCAGCGCGGTGGCCAGCAGGTAGACGATGTAGAGGTAGCCGTGCGGGATGGCCCACCAGTCGAGCACGTCGTTGGAGAAGCCGTACTTGAGCACCATGCTGGTCACCAGCAGGAGCAGACCGAAGCCGACGACGAAGGCCATGGTGCGGAAGAAGGTCAGGCGTGCGCGGTCAGACATGATGTCCCAGCGTAGGCGCTGGCTGGGCAGCCTCGGCGCGCCGGCCGGTCCGGGCGTCCTCGTGCACCATCCGGACGAACATCGCCACCGCGAACGCGGCGAAGACCCACCACTGCAGGGCGTAGCCGACGTTGCGCCAGTCCAGCGAGGCACTGACGAAGGACGGCGGCGGGATCGCCTGCAGACTCCCGTCGGGTGTCGGGCCGGCCCCGGCGGCCTGCTCCATGGTGCTGAACACGAAGGCGTTGTAGAGCTCTCCCGGCCAGGAGTTGGCCAGGACGGACAGGTCGACCGAGCCCCTGACGGTGGTGGTGCCGTCTCCGCCCCCCTCGTCCGCCAGGTCCGGGGCCGCCGCGGGCGACTCCCCCGGGGCCAGCGTGCCGACGACCACCACCTGCCCCGACGGCGGCACCGGAGCCGCTGCCCCGGCCTCCTCGGCGAGGGCACCGCGCACCACGGCCAGCCGCGCGCCCGTCGCGTCCACCACGAGGGGTGTCACCACCCACGACACCGTGGCACCGTCGAGCAGCCGGCCGGGGACGACGAACTGGCCCTGCACGTCATAGGTTCCGGTCGCGGTGACCGGACGGCCCGCGCCGTCCTCGGGGAACGGCTGGTGAGGGGACAGCACCGCCTCGACAGGCAGGGCCGGCACGGCGGCCTGCTCGGCCAGCTGGGCCGCGATGCCGGCGTCCTGGGCCACCGTGAACTGCCACCAGCCGAGCCGCACGAAGACGATGACGACGGCGACCAGCACCACGAGCAGTCCGAGCCACCGGGGGCGCAGCAGGGTCCGACCCCACCCCATCGCTCAGTCCTCCTCGCCCGAAGCCTCCGCCGAGTCGTCGAAGACGTAGATGCTGCCGTTGTAGCAGGCGACCCAGACGGTGTGGGTCAGCGGCTCGTAGGCGATGCCGATCGGGTTGGCGTCCGTCGGCTCGGTCTGCAGCACGGTCATGTCGGACGTGCGGATCTTGGCCACCGAGGCGCCGTAGTAGTTGACGACATACAGCGCGGTCCCGTCGCTGGACATCGTCATGCTGCGCGGCTCGCGGCCGGTGGTCACCTCATCGACGATCTCATCGGTCGCGGTGTCGATCTTGTAGACCGTGTCGGCACCGCTGACGGCCAGGTAGAGGAACCGGCCGTCCGCGGACAGGTTGAGGTGGCGCGGCTTGTTGCCGGTGACCATGACGACCTCTGAGGTCTCCTCGGTGAGGTCGACCTTGAACAGCTTGTCGGCATACATCGCCGCGACGTAGGCGGTGCGGTTGTCCGGCATCACCTCGATGCCTCGCGGGGCGGCCGCGATCGGGATCACGGCGACCTCCTTGGCCTGCTCGATGTCGACGACCGAGAGCGTGGAGTCGCACCAGTTGCTGACCAGGACCCGGGTCTGGTCGGGGGTGATGTCGACGAACTTGGGCACCGCCCCCACCTTGATGACCTGGTCCCAGGCGTCCTCCTGCGCGTTGTAGCGGTAGAGGAAGGAGGCGCCGACCCCGCTGCTGGGTGAGCAGTCGTCGAACCCACCACGGCCGAAGTTGTTGCCGTACATCGTGTACTGCGAGACGTAGGCGTAGTTCCCGTCAGCGGTCCACGCGGCCTCGACCGGCGCGCCCTGGGAGGTGCCCGGGTGGCCCTCGACGCCGAAGTCGGCCAGGTCGAGGCTGTCCGACAAGGTGGTGCGCAGCTCGCGGGTGGTGGCGTCGTAGACGGTCGAGGTGTGGCTGTACATCATGTTGTTGGCGATCACCAGGCCGTGACCACTGGCGACGACCGACTTGGGCGTGATGCCTCCGGTGAGATAGTCGATCTTGTCCATCTGGCTGTCCTCGGAGGCGACCTCCGGCAGCGTCGGCGTGGTCGTGGCCGGTGGCTGGGCTCCGGTCTCGGTCTGCCCCTGCGTCCCGTCGCCGGAGGACGGTGTCTGCGGACTGGCTCCGCTCCCGCTCTGCGTGGGGCCGCTGGTCGTCCGGGTGTCCGATCCTGCCGTGGAGGGCTCGTCGTCGTTCCCGGCGAACGCCATACACGCGGCCAGCGAGCCGACCATCAGGCCGGCCACGACGGCTCCGAAGGCCCGGCGGCGCCGGACGAAGACGTCCTCGCGTCGAAGCTGCATGGGAACTCCTGTCGGAGACGGCGGGGATGGTCCCTCAAGGGTAAGTCGCCGCACGACGAACCCGGGCGCGCCATACCGGGCGCCGGCCTGCCGGTCAGCGTGGGCGGTAGGGCGCCACGACGACCTCGACGCGCTGGAACTCCTTGACGTCGGTGTAGCCGGTCGTGGCCATCGCCCGGCGCAGCGCACCCATCAGGTTGGTCGTCCCCGAGGCGTCCCGCCCCGGGCCGTTGAGGATCTCCTCCAGGGTGCCGGCGGTGCCCACCCGCACGCGCTCGCCGCGCGGGAGGAGCGGGTGGTGCGCCTCGCTGCCCCAGTGGAAGCCGCCGCCGGGGGCCTCGCTGGCGCGGGCCAGCGCCGCACCGAGCATCACCGCGTCGGCACCGCAGGCCACGGCCTTGACGAGGTCCCCGGACTGGCCCATGCCGCCGTCGGCGATGACGTGCACGTAGCGGCCGCCGGACTCGTCCAGGTAGTCCCGGCGGGCGGCGGCGACGTCAGCGATCGCACTGGCGGCGGGCAGGTGGATGCCCAGGGTCGTCCGGGTCCGGTGAGCGGCGCCACCGCCGAAGCCGACCAGCACTCCGGCTGCGCCTGTCCGCATCAGGTGCAGGCCGGCGGTGTAGGTGCCGGCGCCCCCGACGATGACCGGCACGTCCAGCTCGTAGATGAACCGCTTGAGGTTGAGCGGCTCGGCCGTGCCCGAGACGTGCTCGGCCGAGACGGTCGTGCCGCGGATGACGAACAGGTCGACGCCGGCGTCGACGACGGTGCGCCAGAACTGCTGGGTGCGCTGGGGCGAGAGCGCACCCGCGACCGTCACCCCCGCCTCGCGGATCTGGGTGAGCCGGCTGGTGATCAGCTCCGGGCGCACCGGCGCGGCATACAGCTCACGCATCCGCGCGGTGACCTGGTCGGCAGCCAGCCCGGCGATCTCCTCCAGGTGGGCGGTCGGGTCGTCATAGCGGGTCCACAGTCCCTCGAGATCGAGGACCCCCAGCCCACCGAGCCGACCGAGCGCGATCGCCGTGGCGGGCGAGACGACCGAGTCCATCGGCGCTGCCAGGACCGGCAGCTCGAAGTGGTAGGCGTCGATCTGCCAGCCGATCGAGACCTCCTCGGGGTCGCGCGTCCGCCGCGAGGGCACGACGGCGATATCGTCGAAGGAGTAGGCACGACGGCCGCGTTTGCCGCGTCCGATCTCGATCTCGGTCACCCGGCCAGGCTACCCGCCGCTGGTAGGGTTGAATCCTCAACTTCTGCGCCAGGAGGGATGGCCATGACGGACACCCAGGAGACGGCCGCGCCCCAGCCCGTGCTCTACCTCAGCCACGGCGCTCCCCCGCTGGCGGACGACACGACCTGGACGGCCGAGCTGGCCGGGTGGTCGCAGGACCTGCCCAGGCCCCGCGACATCCTCGTGGTCTCGGCGCACTGGGAGAACGCCCCGCTGTCGCTGAGCGCGACCGAGACCGACCCCGGGCTGCTCTACGACTTCTGGGGCTTCCCCCAGCACTACTACCAGGTCGAGTACCACGCGCCGCAGGCTCCGGCGCTGGCCGACCAGGTGGCCTCGCTGCTCGGGGAGGCCACCCCGGTGCAGCGCGTGCAGACGCGCGGCCTCGACCATGGCGCCTACGTGCCGCTGGTCGAGATGTTTCCCGAGGCGGACGTGCCGGTCCTGCAGATGTCCATGCCGACCCTCGACCCGCAGGAGCTCTTCGCGCTGGGTGCCCGCCTGGCTCCGCTGCGCGAGCAGGGGACGCTCATCATCGGGTCCGGCTTCACCACGCACAACCTGCGCTGGTTCAACCCCCGCCGCCCGGCCGACGACCCACCCCCGCAGGCCTCGAGCGAGTTCGACCACTGGGCCGCCGAGGCGCTGGAACGCCAGGACGTCGACGCCGTGCTGGACTTCGCCACCCGTGCTCCGGCAGCGCAGGAGGCGCACCCCCGCACCGAGCACTGGGCGCCGCTGTATGTCGCGCTGGGCGCCGCCGCAGCCGGAGGCGACCTGACCAACCGCAGCGTCATCGACGGCTACTGGTATGGGTTGTCCAAGAGGTCCTGGCAGTTCGGCTGACCCCGTTGCGACCAGCAGGGGCGGTCAGCGAGCGGTGTAGTTGGGCGCCTCGACCGTCATCTGGATGTCGTGCGGGTGGGACTCCTTGAGCCCCGCCGCGGTGATCCGGACGAACTGGCCCCGTTCCTGCAGTGCCGGCACGGTGGGCGCCCCGACATAGAACATCGACTGTCGCAGGCCGCCGACCAGCTGGTAGGCGACAGCGGCCAGCGGCCCGCGGTAGGCCACCTGTCCCTCGATCCCCTCCGGCACCACGTCGTCGTCGACGACGTCGCCCTGGAAGTAGCGGTCCTTGGAGTAGGACAGCGCCCGGCCGCGGGACTGCATCGCCCCGAGGGAGCCCATCCCGCGGTAGGACTTGAACTGTTTGCCGTTGATGAACACCAGGTCTCCGGGGCTCTCGTCGCACCCGGCGAGCAACGAGCCCAGCATGACCGTGTCGGCCCCGGCGACGATCGCCTTGGCGATGTCTCCGGAGTACTGAAGTCCCCCGTCGCCGATCACCGGGACGCCCGCGGGGCGCGCGGCCAGCGAGGCCTCGTGGATCGCCGAGACCTGCGGCACCCCGACCCCCGCCACCACACGGGTGGTGCAGATCGAGCCAGGGCCGACGCCGACCTTGACGCCGTCGGCGCCGGCGTCGACGAGTGCCTGGGCACCGGCGCGGGTGGCGATGTTGCCGCCGACCACGTCCACGCCCGCTGCGGCCGGGTCGCGCTTGAGCCGCCGGATCATCTCGATGACCCCGCTGGCATGGCCGTTGGCGGTGTCGACGACCAGCAGGTCGACGTCGGCCTCGACCAGCGCCATGGCGCGCTCCCACGCGTCGCCGAAGAAGCCCACGGCCGCGCCGACACGCAGCCTGCCCGCGTCGTCCTTAGTGGCCAGGGGGAACTGCTCGGTCTTGGTGAAGTCCTTGACGGTGAACAGGCCTCGCAGCTGCCCGCGCTCGTCGACGATCGGCAGCTTCTCGATCTTGTGGGTCGCGAGCAGCTGCAGGGCGGTGTGCTTGTCGACGCCCACCGGGGCGGTGACCAGCGGTGCGACGGTCATCACCTCGCGGACCAGCCGGCGCAGGTCGCCCTCGAACCGGATGTCGCGGTTGGTGATGATCCCGATGAGCAGGCCACCGTCGTCGACCACCGGGAGCCCGGAGATCCGGAACCGCCCGCACAGCTCGTCCATCTCGCGCAGGGTCGCGTCCGGCCCGATCGTCACCGGGTCGGTGACCATGCCGTTCTCCGAGCGCTTCACCCGGTCGACGTGGGCCGCCTGCTCCTGGATGGACAGGTTGCGGTGCAGGATGCCCAGGCCGCCCTGGCGCGCCATCGCGATGGCCATCCGCGACTCGGTGACCGTGTCCATCGCCGCGGAGACCAGGGGGATCCGGACGCTGATGTTGCGGGTCAGCCGGCTGCTGGTGTCGGCCTCGCTCGGGATGACCTCGGTCTCCCCGGGCAGCAGCAGGACGTCGTCGAAGGTCAGCCCCAACCGGGCGAACCGCGCTGGCACCTCGCCCGCGTCGACGGGCGGACGGTCAGCCAGGGTCATCTGCTGAGTGTAAGGCGGCACGCGGGATGTCCTGTGCCCGCGACGGGCCTCAGGGCTGGTTGCCGGTCTCGGTCTTGCCGGGGCCACGGTCGGTCGGTGGCCCGCTGCGGTCGGTGGGGCGAGTCTTGTCCGGGCGGTCAACCTGACCCGGCGGCGTGGCCGGCCGCCCGGTGCCGCGGGGAGGGGTGGCCTTGCCCGGTGACCCTGTCGTCGCCGGTGGCGAGGTGGTCGCCCGCGGGGTGCTCTTGTCCGGCCGGTCCCGCGTCGTCTCCCTTGACCGTGCGAGTCGCCTTGTCCGCCTTGTCCGCCTTGTCCGGTGCGCCCGTATGGCGGGGCTTGCTGGTCGTGTCCGCCGAGACTGCGTCGCTCGTCTGCCCAGCGCTGCCAGCAGCGGCCTCGGCGGGCGGCGAGAGGACAGAACCGGCGGGCGGCGGGACGACCGAAGCGGCGTCCGTCGTGGGGCCGAGCGGGTCCATCCCGATCAGCGCCCCGGCGACCAGCAGGTCGGCGCTGCCCGCGTGATCCGCTCCGGTCAGGACCGACGGCGGCCTGACCTCGCTGGCAGCCGGTGATCGGGTGTCGAGCGCCTGCATCGTCACGGTGCTGCCCTTGGCCCCGGCATCCTCGACCTCGGGCAGCTGCACGCCGGGCACCCACCCGATGAGCGCCGAGCCCACGGTGGTCAGGACCGGGAGCTGCGTGCCGGACAGGGCGGCGGCGACGGACCCGCCGCCGACGGTGAGCAGCAGGCTCAGCACGATGCCCAGGGCACGCCCGCTCCGGCGAGCCACGGGCGCGCGGCGCGGCAGCCCGGCATCGATCTCGAGCGACCACGCCGAGAGCAGGAGCGCGGCCGGGTCGTCGCGGCTCACGGGACGGCGGCGCCCGAGCAGGTCGAGCAGCTGGTCGTCCCTGCGGATGTCGTCGGTCGAGGGGCTCATGGCACACCGCCCTCGGTCGCCAAGGCGCGCAACCGGGTCAGCGCCCGGTGCTGTGTCACGCGCACCGCCCCGGCCGTCATCCCCAAGGCGTCGCCGGTCTCCTGAGCAGACCAGCCGACGGCGACGCGCAACATCAGGACCTCGCGCATCTGGTCCGGGAGCCGGGCCATCAGCGCCCAGGCCTGCTGCGCCTGGTCGCTGCGCACCGCTCGCTCCTCGGGGCCTGCGGCCAGATCCACCTGGTCGGGCATCTCGTCGGTGGGGATGGCATCGCGCAGCCTGGCGCGCTGGTGGTCGGCCACCTTGCGGGAGACGATGCGGTGCACGAAGGCCTCGAACGGCACGCCCCGGTCGTCGTAGCGGGGCAGCGCCGCCAGGACGGCGACGCACACCTCCTGCGCGATGTCCATGCTGGCCTCAGCCGCCGCGGGGAAGGTCCACAGCCGGGCTCGGGCATAGCGCGCGGCCTGGTCATAGACCAGGGCCAGCACGCGCTCAGTGGCCTCGGCGTCCCCGTCCTGCGCCGCCCGCACACAGTCGGCGACCGCAGGCTCGGCGGGCCCAGCCGGACGGTCGAGGTCCGGCTCGCGGACCAGTCCGAGGGGTCGCAGGGCTCTGCGCAGGCCGTCGCCGCCCGACCGGTGGCGACCGCTGATCTGCTGGCGCGGCTCGGCCCCCGGGGACGCCGTGCTGGGCAGAGCGGTCACGGCATACCTTCCCTCGATCCGTGCTCCCCCCGGGTCACGCCGACAGGGAGTCCGGCGTCAAGGTAGCGCAGATCGCTCGCCTCGCGCACCCACCCGATGTTTGAGCCGGTGCTGGAGTGGGTAACACCCTGTGTGGACACCCACCGCTCGCAGAGCCGGGGAGATCGGGAGGAGCGCGCCGATGGCGGAGCAAGCACACCAACCAGGGCCGATGGCTCATGTCTGGGAGTGGCAGTACGACGGGCTGTGCCGCACGGTCAGCCCCGAGCTGTTCTTCCATCCTGAAGGAGAGCGCGGGCCCGCACGCAGGCGCCGGGACGAGCGGGCCAAGGCGCTGTGCCTGCAGTGCCCGGTGCTCGAGGAGTGCCGCCAGCACGCCCTCGCGGCGCACGAGCCGTACGGCGTCTGGGGCGGCATGACCGAGGACGAGCGCGAGGCAGCAGTCGGCCGGACGGCCTGACCGCCGGAACACACCAGGCCCGGGCCCCCGCGTGAGCGGTGGCCCGGGCCTGATGCTGTCGACCGTGAGGTCAGGGTGGGTCAGTGGCCGTGGCCGTGCCCGTGTCCGTTGCCGGACTCCTCGCGCTCCGGCGCCTCGACCACCAGGGTGTCGGTGCTCAGCACCATCGAGGCGATCGACGCCGCGTTGCGCAGCGCCGAGCGGGTGACCTTGACCGGGTCGATGACCCCGGCCGCCATCAGGTCGGTGTACTCACCGGTCGAGGCGTCCAGGCCCTGACCGATCGGCAGCTCGGCCACCTTGGCCGTCGCCACATAGCCCTGGATGCCGGCGTTCTCGGCGATCCAGCGCAGCGGCTCGGCCATCGCCTTGCGGACGATCTGGGCGCCCACGGCCTCGTCACCGGTCAGGCCCAGGTCGTCCAGGGCGGCCGCGGCGTGGATCAGTGCCGAGCCACCTCCGGCGACGATGCCCTCCTCGATGGCGGCGCGGGTCGCCGAGACGGCGTCCTCGATGCGGTGCTTCTTCTCCTTCAGCTCCACCTCGGTGTGCGCGCCGACCTTGATCACGCAGACGCCGCCGGACAGCTTGGCCAGCCGCTCCTGCAGCTTCTCGCGGTCCCAGTCGGAGTCGGTGTTGGTGATCTCGGACTGCAGCTGGGCGACCCGAGCCGCCACCTCCTGCGCCGAACCGCCACCGTCGACGATCGTGGTCTCGTCCTTGGTCGAGACGGCGCGCCGGGCGCTGCCGAGCACCTCGAGGCCGACCTGGTCGAGCTTGAGCCCGACCTCCTCGGCCACGACCTGGCCGCCGGTCAGCGTGGCCATGTCCTGCAGCATCGCCTTGCGACGGTCCCCGAAGCCGGGGGCCTTGACGGCCACCGCGTTGAAGGTGCCGCGCATCTTGTTGACCACCAGCGTGGACAGGGCCTCGCCCTCGACGTCCTCGGCGATGATCAGCAGCGGCTTGCCCGCGCCGACGACCTTCTCCAGCAGCGGGAGCAGGTCGGAGACCGAGGAGATCTTGCCCTGGTGCAGCAGCACCAGGGTGTCCTCCAGCACGGCCTCCATGCGCTCGGCGTCGGAGACGAAGTAGGGCGAGAGGTAGCCCTTGTCGAACTGCATCCCCTCGGTGAACTCCAGCTCCATCGCGGTGGTGGAGGACTCCTCCACGGTGATCACGCCGTCCTTGCCGACCTTGTCGAAGGCGTCGGCGATGAGCTCACCGATCTCCGGGTCCTGCGCCGAGAGACTGGCGACCTGGGCGATCTCCTCGCGGCCCTCGAGCTCGCGGGCGGTCTCCAGCAGGCGCTCGGAGACGGCGTTGACAGCCGCGTCCATGCCGCGCTTGAGCCCGGAGGGAGCCGCACCGGCGGCCACGTTGCGCAGGCCCTCGTGCACCATGGCCTGGGCCAGCACGGTGGCGGTGGTGGTGCCGTCACCGGCGACGTCGTTGGTCTTGGTGGCCACCTCCTTGGCCAGCTGGGCGCCGAGGTTCTCGAACGGGTCGTCCAGCTCGACCTCGCGAGCGATCGTCACGCCGTCGTTGGTGATCGTGGGGGCGCCCCACTTCTTGTCGAGCACGACGTTGCGGCCCTTGGGACCCAGGGTCACCTTGACCGCGTTGGCGAGCGCGTCGACGCCGCGCTCCAGCGCCTTACGGGCACCGTCGTTGAATTCCAGCTGCTTGGCCATCAGGCGCACAGCTCCTTTCGAAGGAGGGGGTGGTGCGACACCGGTCCGCCCCGGTCACCCGGCCAGTGGCGGGTGCCGGGGCGGCGGTGTCGCGGGTCGTGCGGTGGTGCGAGGTCGTGCGGTCGTTCGGTCAGCCGACGACGGCCAGCACGTCGCGGGCCGAGAGGATGAGGTACTCCTGGCCGCTGTACTTGACCTCGGTGCCGCCGTACTTGCTGTAGATGACGCGGTCACCGACGGTGACGTCGAGCGGGACGCGGTTGCCGTTGTCGTCGATGCGACCCGGGCCGACCGCCAGGACCTCGCCCTCCTGGGGCTTCTCCTTGGCGGTGTCCGGAATGACCAGCCCTGAGGCGGTGGTCTGCTCGGCCTCCAGTGCCTTGACCACGATGCGGTCTTCGAGCGGCTTGATGGAAATCGACACGGTGGGTCTTCCCTTCTGCAGTGTCGAGGTATCTGTCTTGTGGGTGACCCGGCCGAAGCCGCCGTCGCGGGGGTCGGCTCGTCCGGGATCGTGTGGCACTCACCGGGGGCGAGTGCCAAGGTCGAATCTAGGCGGCGGTTAGCACTCGGTCAAGCCGAGTGCCAGTGGAGCGCGGCAACCCGGGCTCAGAGCAGGGGACGCAGCGGCGCCAGCACGCGCTCGGTCAGCCGGGTGAGCGCGCCGCGGCGGTCCCATTCCTGCTGGGTCAGCTCCTCACAGCGCTCCAGGTCCTGGGCGAAGATCTCCTCCATCTGCGCCGCCTGTCCCCGGTCGTGGACCTGCAGGTTGACCTCGTAGTTGCCGATCAGCGACAGCCGGTCGATGTTGGCCGTGCCGACCGTGGTCCAGGTGCTGTCGACGGTCGCCGTCTTGGCGTGCACCATCGCGTCCTGGTAGAGGTGCAGGTGCACCCCACCGGCCAGCAGCCGGGACCAGTAGCTGCGGGCCACCCAGTCGGCCACGACGTGGTTGGAGGCGGCCGGCAGGATCACCCGCACGTCGACGCCGCGTCGCGCCGCCGCCAGCAGGCCGGCCAGCACCTCGGTGTCGGGGATGAAGTAGGCCTGCGTGATCCAGATCCGGTGCACCGCGCGGTCGATGGCGTCCAGGTAGAGGCCCCGCACCGGGAAGACCAGGCGGCTCGGCTCGTTGCGGGCCGCGCTGATCCGGGAGTTCCACACCGCCGAGCCACTGTCCTCCAGTGGGGGAAGGGTGCGCCGCCGGTGCCGGTTCCAGAAGTCGACGAAGGTGTTCCGCAGCTCCCAGACCGCCTCGCCCTCCACCCGCAGGTGGGTGTCCCGCCACTGCGTGGCATAGGCAGTGCCGATGTTGTAGCCCCCGACGAAGCCGACCGCGTCGTCGACGACCAGGACCTTGCGGTGGTCGCGGCCGGTGCGGCGCACGTCGACCACCGGGAGCCCGCGCAGGAGCGGGAACTTGATGACGTGCACCGACGGGGGGAAGGCCTTGAACTGCCGTGGCACGACCAGGTTGGCGAAGCCGTCGAAGACCACGCACACCTGCACCCCGCGCTCCGCGGCGGCCACGATCGCCTCCTTGAAGCGCTGGCCGACCTCGTCGGCCTTCCAGATGTAGGTGACCAGCAGGATCTGTCGCTGCGCGCCGGAGATCGCGGCGAGCATGTCCTCGAACAGGTGCTCCCCGTAGGTGTAGGTGGTCAGCAGGTTGCCCTCGACCTCGGCCCGACGAGGGGGGTGCGGCGGCACCGCCACCTGCGGGGCGCGCCGCTTGCGCATCGCATCCCACGCGGTCAGTCCCGCCGCGAGCGCCAGCTGCGCCCCGACACCCACCCCGGCGGCGCCGAACGCCCACGTCCGGGCGCGCTCGGGGTCGACGGCGCGCAGGGGACGGAGCGGCATACCGGCGAATCTAGGCCAGCAGGTGGGCAGGATGTCGGCATGGACCTGGCAACCGTCGACTGGCTGGCCTCCGCCGAGGGCCGCGAGGCGATCGCCGAGGTGGGGCGGTATGACGCGGACCAGGCGCTGGCGGCCGGCACCCGGCTGCGGCGTGCGGGCACCAGCCCCGAGCTCGCCGCGGCAGCGATGACCCAGGCCCGGCTGCGCGAGCGTGCCATCGACAAGCTCGGACCACTGGGCGACCAGCTCCTGCTGACTCCTGACCTGTTGGAGCAGGCCACCAGGGCCCGGGTCGCCGCCCGGCACGCCGAGCGCTTCGCGCAGGCCGGATGCCGGCTGGTCTACGACCTCGGCTGCGGGCTGGGCTCGGACTCGCTGGCGCTGCTGGCAGCCGGCCTGGACGTCGAGGCGGTGGACATCGACCCGGTGACCGCCGCCGTGGCCGCGCACAACCTGCGGGTCGGCTCCTCGGGCGGGCCCGGCCTGGTGCGGCAGGGGCGCGCCGAGGACCTCCAGCTGCCCGCCGACCGCGACGGGATCGGGATCTGGCTCGACCCGGCACGGCGGGTCAGCGGCAGCAGCGGGCCACAGGGCCGCACCCGGCGCGTCGCCGCACTGGACCAGATGAGCCCACCCTGGCAGACCGTCCAGGAGCTGGCTGGCGAGGTGCCTGCGGCCGGCGCCAAGCTCGGACCGGGCTTCCCGGCCGCGGCGCTGCCCCCGGGAGCAGAGGCCCAGTGGACGTCGTGGGACGGCAGCAGCGTCGAGTGCTGCGTGTGGTGGGGGGCGACGGTCCGGTTCGCCGGTCGCACCGCTGCCGTGCCGACACCTCTGGGGTGGCTGGAGATCGGCCCCGACGGCGAGGAGGACGGCCCGGCGGGTCCTCCCCGTCAGAGCCGGCGACCGGAGCCGACGCCGGGTGGGTGGCTGTTCGAGCCGGACCCGTCAGTCCTGCAGGCCGGCCTGGCCGGGACCGTCGGCCGGCAGGTCGGCGCCCGCCTCTGGGACGACACTGGCGGCTACCTGCTCGGTGAGGGCTCGACCGACCATCCGGGCCTGCGCCGCTGGCTCGTCGTGCAGGTGCTGCCCGCCACCACCGCCGGGCTGCGCCGGTGGGTCCGGTCCGGCGACATCGGCGACCTGACGGTCAAGAAGCGAGGCGTCCCGACCACCCCCGAGCAGGTCCGGCGTGAGCTGCGGCCGCGCGGGTCCCGGTCGGCCACGCTCCTGCTGTGCCGGGTCGCGGGCAAGGCGACAGCTCTGCAGGTGGCTCAGCCGCAGCCGGAGCCCACCGGGTAGTCGCCCACCGCCACGGGCAACCGACCGTGCGCCGGCGCCGTGCCGAGCAGCACCTGGACCAGCGCCTTCATCGTCGCGGGGTCACTGCCGTAGGCCGCCAGCAGAGCAGACGACGCCGTGCTGCCGGCCAAGGCGTAGGGCACATCGGTGGCGACCACGACCGCTCCCGCGCCGGTCCCCGGGCCTCCCGCCGCTCCACCGGCCTGGTAGTCAGCACCGCCGAGCAGCACCACCACGTCCCCACCACCGACGCCCAGACCAGCCTGCGCCGCGGCGGTCTCGAGGTAGCCACGCGTGGTCGAGGTGCCGCCCTGCACCGAGATCGACTCGCCGACCAGGCGCTGCCCGCACGGACCCGACAGCTGGGTCAACCCGGCCAGGGCCGCGGTGACGGCGAGGTCGGGCTGCGAGCCGATCACCGCTGGGCCTGGCGCGGGAACAGCGTCGGCATGGCGCAGGGTGGCCACCATCCGTGCCGCCGACTCCTCCACCCGCTCACGGGTCAGCCTCCCGTCGTCCAGCGCCGCCAGGAGGGCCGCCGTGGCGGACGCGGGGTCGGTCGGCATGAGGACGACGTCGGCACCGGCCTGCACGGCCGCCACGGCCGCGTCACCAGGGCCCGCGAGGTCGGTGACCGCAGCCATGTTGAGCGCGTCAGTGACCACCAGCCCCTGGAAGCCGAGGTCCTCCCGCAGCAGGCCGGTGAGCACGGCTGGGGACAGCGAGGCAGGCCGGTCGGGGTCCACAGCGCGCACGACGATGTGCGCGGTCATCACGGCGGGGACACCGGCGTCCACCAGCGCGCGGAACGGCACCAGGTCGCGCTTCTGGAGCACGGCCAGGTCGGCATCCTGCACGACGGCGCCGAGGTGAGTGTCGGCCGAGACCGTGCCGTGGCCCGGGAAGTGCTTGACGACCGGGACCAGACCGGCGCGGGCGAACCCCAGCGCCTGGGCCTGCGCGATGTCGGCAACCAGTCGTGGGGAGCTGCCGGGTGAGCGGGCGCCGATGGTGGGGTCCGAGGGGCCGGCGGTCACGTCGGCATCGGGGGCGAAGACGACGGTGTAGCCCAGCGCCCGCAGCTGCTCCCCGACGCCTGGGCCACCTGGGTGGCCAGCGCCGGGTCGTCCGCCGCGCCGAGAGCCATCGCCGCCGGCCAGTGGTCCAGCGGGGCACCGACCCGGACGATCGGCCCGCCTTCCTGGTCCACGGCCAGGAAGGCCGGCCAGTCACGCCCGTCCTGCTGGACTGCGCTGGTGACGGCCTCGGACAGGGACCGCAGGCTCGCCACGCGGTCGGCGGGCTGCTGCGGCACGTTGCCACCCAGGGTGATCACCCCCGCGAGGTGGTGCGCGCGGACGAGGTCCGCAGCCGCGACGGGGTCGGTGCCGTCGTAGGACGCCACGACCAGGGACCCGACCAGCTGCTCGTCGGACAGCTCGGCCACGTCCGCTCTGGCCCGGTGCAGCGCCGCGGCGTCAGGCAGTCCCAGGGCGCTCGCCTCCGGCGCGTCGGTCGAGGCGGTCGGCGGCGTGTCCGAGGTCACGGCTGGCGAGGTCGCAGGGGAGGACGTCGCTGTGGTGGGCACGCTCGTCGGGGCGGTCACCGACGCAGTCGGCGACCCGCTGCTCACGTCCCCGGGCTCGTTGCTGCCGGTGCAGCCGGCGACCAGCAGCAGCGCAGCCGCCAGCGCCGCGACCCCTCGGGCGCGCGGGGCCCTGTCCACCGCAGCTCACGGGCGCACCACGCTCACCGGGAGCGCGGAGTCGGCCGGCGCGTCCAGGCTCGAGGGTGGTCGCCCGGCCGCGACCATCAGCGAACCCAGAGCCGCGACCATCGCCCCGTTGTCGGTGCACAGCCCGGGCCGCGGCACGCGCAGCCGCAGCCCGGCGTCGTCGCAGCGTTGCTGGGCGAGCGCACGCAGCCGGCTGTTGGCGGCGACACCACCACCGATGAGCAGGTCGTCGACGCCCTGCTCCCGGCAGGCGAGCACCGCCTTGCGGGTGAGCACGTCGACGACCGCCTCCTGGAAGGACGCGGCGACGTCGGCGACCGGCACGGGCAGGCCGGCCGCCTGCCGGGCCTGCACCCAGCGGGCGACCGCCGTCTTCAGGCCGGAGAAGGAGTAGTCCAGCCGGTGCCGGTGCAGATCACGGCCCGTGGTCAGCGCGCGCGGGAAGGCGATCGCCGCGGCGTCACCGTCCCTGGCCATCCGGTCGATGTGCGGACCGCCGGGAAAGGGCAGCCCCAGCACGCGGGCGACCTTGTCGAACGCCTCACCGGCGGCGTCGTCGATGGTCGCGCCGAGGGACTGCACCTCCAGCGTGACGTCGGGCACCAGCAGCAGGTTGGAGTGTCCGCCGGAGACGAGCAGCGCCATCGTCGGTTCCGGCAGCGGACCGTGCTCGACGATGTCGACCGCGACGTGCGCGCCCAGGTGGTTCACGGCATACAGCGGCTTGCCCAGCGCCATCGCCAGCGCCTTGGCCGCGGCCACGCCCGACAACCAGGGCCCCGGCCAGGCCAGGCCCGGCGGTCACCGCGACCGCGTCGACGTCGTCCAAGCCGCACGCCGGCCTCCGTGCAGGCCCGGTCCAGCGTCGGCACCATCGCCTCCAGGTGCGCTCTGCTGGCGACCTCGGGCACCACCCCACCGAACCGCGCGTGCTCCTGCACGCTGCTGGCGATGGCGTCGGCGAGCAGCGTGCTGCCCCTGACCAGCCCCACGCCGGTCTCGTCACAGCTCGTCTCCAGCCCGAGCACCAGGGGCTCATCCATCGGTGAGCACCGCCTGCAGGACCAGGGCGTCGACGCCGTCGCGGTAGTAGCGACGGCGGGTGCGCAGGTCGGTGAAGCCGGCCCTGCGGTACAGGGCCAGGGCAGCAGCGTTGTCGGCCCTGACCTCGAGCAGCATCCGGTGAGCGCCCGCGCCGTGGGCCTGCACGCGCAGCGTCTGCAGCAGCCGGGCACCCAGGCCGCGGCCCTGGTGGCCCGGTGCGACGGCGAGTGTCATCAGGTCGCTGGTGTCCCCCACGACGTCGACCCCGCCATACGCCGCGACCGAGGCATCCTGCCCCTCGATGACCAGATAGCGGCGTCGAGGGCGCTCGGCCAGCTCAGCCCACCAGGTCGACTCGGCCCACGGATCGTCGCCGAAGACGGCGCGTTCGATCGCGCTGAGCTCGGGGATGTCGCGCCAGCCCATCGGCCGGAGCCTGGTCTTCGACGTGTTCACAGGGGGCTCCCGGCCGATGCGACCGCCGCGACCGCATCGGGCCGACGCAGGTAGAGCGGGTCCGGTGGCAGCACCATCGACGGCGCCTCCCGGCGCGCCAGCTCGACGGTCAGCCCGAGCACCCCGGCATCGACGTCGAGCGGGCCTGCGACATGCCGCAGGGCGTGCGGGTAGAGCGCACCGCCGCGGCCCACGCACGGCAGGGCGCGCCAGGCCTCCGGCAGGTCCACGGCTGCGGCGACGCCTGGCCCGTCCACGCGCGTCGGCAGCATCGCGGCGTCGACCCCGCCCTTCCCGCGAGGCGGAATGCGGTAACGCGCCCAGTAGACCTCGCGGCGCCGGGCGTCCGTGGCGACGAGGAACTCCTGGCCCAGGTCGTCCCGCAGCTGTGGATCGGCCAGGGCGGCGCGCGGCCAGAGCGTCCAGGGAGCAGAGGCCGAGGGTGGGCAGACTGCGAGCGTGCCCGAGGACGACAGCGGTGACCAGCCCCACCCGCAGACCGGTGAACGGGCCCGGACCGACTCCCACGGCGACAGCCTCCAGGTCGGTCCAGCCCACTCCGGCCCGATCCATCGCCTGCTGCACCATCGGCGCCAGCAGCTCGGCGTGGCGCCGCCCGTCCTCCCGGCTGCCGGCCCCGAGCACCCGCCCGTCGTGGCAGACCGCTGCGCCGACGACCGCGGTCGAGGTGTCCAGCGCCAAGAGCATCGCTCCAGGCTAGAGCAGGCGGCAGGCCAGGCTGGAGCAGACGGCAGGGCAGCCTGCCGCCCTGCCGGGCGACCGGCCGGGCCGCGGGGTAGGTTGGAGCAGTCCCAGACGTCCGCGGAAAGGAACACCCATGCTGTCCCGCCTCCTGTCCCTCGTGGGCACCCCCGTCGTCGAGGTCAGCGCGCACTGCGACCTGCCCTGCGGCGTCTATGACCCCGCTCAGGCACGGATCGAGGCCGAGTCGGTCAAGAAGATCATCGAGAAGGTCAACGCCAGCGACGACCAGGATCTGCGGATCCGGGGCACGATCATCAAGGAGCAGCGCTCCGAGCTGGTCAAGCACCACCTCTGGGTGCTCTGGACCGACTACTTCAAGCCCCCGCACTTCGAGGCGCACCCCGAGCTGCACGAGCTGGTCAACAAGGCCACCAAGCTGGCCGGCGCCAGCGGCACCAAGGGGTCCTGGGATGTCGCGCAGGCCGACGAGCTGCTCAGCCTGATCGACCAGATCGCCGACATCTTCGCCGAGACCAAGAAGGCCTGACTCACACGTCGAGGTGCTGCACCGCTGAGGCCGACAGTCGGCCGTCGCGCTGCAGCACCCGGCAGAGGCTGCGCATCACCGTCGGGTCGTACTCGTAGTCGACCCCGAGCCGCAGCCGCTCCAGTGCCCCCTGCGCCGCTGCGGCGCTGATCTCAGCGCCGACCAGGTCGTCGAAGGCGTTGGCGACCCGCAGGATGCGTGCCTGCAACGGGACCTCCCCCACCTCTCCGAGCGTGCGGTAGGGGACAGCCTGCTGGGAGACCACCCGCGCCAGCCTGGACAGCTCGGCGGTCCGGGACAGGATCGAGGCGCCCCGCTCGGCGATCTTGCGCTGGTCCAACGGTGCCGTGGCAATGGTGGCCCCTCCGGGGATCGGCCTGCGCAAGGAGACCTGCCCCAGGTCGTGCAGCAGCGCGGCATACTCCAGGTCGACCAGCTCCCGCTCGGTCAGTCCCATCTCCCGCCCCATCGGGACAGCCAGGCGGGCCACCCGGGCGGCATGCCCGTGGGGAGTGAACCCACTCTGCTCGGTCAGCCGGGACAAGGCGAAGATGGTCTGTCTCCCGGCGACCCGGACGGCCGACTGACGCCCGACGGCCAGCTGCAGCAGGACCAGCGGCGCCATGAACAAGGGGACGGCGACGGGGCCCAGCGCCCTGATCGCCAGGGCGACGACCGCTGCCGTGGACATGGTCGCCAGGACCAGCGGCCCGACCGCCCCGACCTCGTCCACCATGGCCTGCCAGAGCGAGGCGTGGTCACGCACCGCACGACGGGCGCTCATCACGGTCACCTGGACGGCGATGGCGACCGCTGCCACGGCGAGCATGACGGCGGCCACCAGCCAGCGTCGGTCCTGCCACCCGGCGACGCGCCCGAGCAGGGTCTGCCCCCCGACCGGGAGGACCCGGAAGAGCAGGACCGCCACGGTGACCACCACCACCCGCAGACCCAGGTCGGACCACGGGACGGGCTCGCCGGTCAGCCGTCCGCGCGCCACGTTGCCGGCCAGGGTGGCCACGCCCGTGGACAGGATGACCAGGGAGGGGAGGCCCTCGACCGCCAGCCGGGCCGGCAGCGCCGCGACCATCGCGAATGCCAGACAGGCCGCCAGGGCGACGGGGGCGAAGTCACGGGAGTCCAGCACGCCCACCCGCCAGATCTCCCCGACCGCCACGGTGACCATCACCACGGCCGTGAGCACCCACAGGCCGGCCGGGACGTCGGTGACGACGGGAAGTGCGACGGCGAACGCCAGCACGACGGCGACCAGCACCACCAGGACCGTGCGCACGGTGAACCGCTCACCAAGCGGGGTCATCGGGCCACCTCCTCCGGCGACCACCGTGCATAGAGATCGCTGACCAGCGGGTCGTCGTGGTCGTGCGCCTCGCCGTAGCTGCTGACCAGCCCCTCGTCGATCACCGTCGGCAGCCAGGACCGGGCGGCCAGGGACTCCTGCAGGGCGCGCACGACCGCGGGGTCCAGATGGCTGCCGACCCGGGACTCCAGCTGGGCCATGGCCTCGGCCTGGGTGAGCGCGTTGCGATAGGACCGGGTCGTGGTGAGGGAGTCGAAGGCGTCGGCCACCGCGATGATCCGGGCGAACAACGGGATCTGGGAACCGGCCAGACCGCCGGGGTAGCCCAGGCCATCCACCCGTTCGTGATGGTGCAGGATGCCCGGCAGGGCATCGGCCAGGAAGGTGATGTCCTGGACCAGGCGCACTCCCGCCTCCGGATGGGTGCTGGTGGCGACCAGGAAGTCCAGGTCCACCGGCCCGGTGGCCTTGGGCAGCGCGGGGGTGACCGCGACCAGGCCGATGTCGTGCAACAGCGCGGCGTAGTTGAGCGCCTGGGCACCGGCCCCCTCCACCCCCAGCCGTGGCGCCATCCGGCGGCACAGCTCGGCGACCCGCGCGCTGTGGCCCACCGCATAGGGGTTGGCCGCCTCCAGGGCCGCGACGAAGGTCTTCACGGTCCGGGCGTGGGAGCGCCTCTCGGCAGCATCCCGCGACAGCGTCCACTGCGCGATGAGCAGCGGACCCATGATGAGCACCGCACTGAAGATGCCCACGCCGACCGGAGCCCACAGCACGACGAAGAGGTAGGCGACCAGGGCGTGCGTCAGATAGCCCAGACCCACCTGGGACAGGGCGCGCCGGGCCGTTCGCAGGACCGCTGCGCCACTGACCATCCGGGACATCCCCCCGATCAGGACCGCGTTGAGCACGGTCATCACGGCATAGCCGGTGACCAGGGGCAGGGCGACCCGCAGCAGCAGAGCCAACGGCGAGACCGTCTCGTCGATGCTGGTCAGCCCCCCCACGGCCAGGTAGGTCAGGCCACCGACGCCACCCATGCAGCCGGTCATCGCGGCGTTGAACAGCCGGGTGCTGGCGCGCTGGCGGCGCAGATCGCCCAGATAGCTGACATACCCGACCACCGCTGCGCCGGTCGGCCCGACCAGCGGCAGGGCAGCCGCCAGGATGACGGTCGCCACCGAGACTCCCAGGTGCGGGCCCAGGTCGCGCTCGCGTAGCGAGGCACCCAGGACGCCGAGCACGGCCAGCACCAGAGCCGGCTGCCACGGGACGTCGACGTCGAGGGTGCGCCCCAGCAGGGCGGTGCCGAGTGCGGCCAGGGTGACGGCGGCGACATACGCCCTCACCGCAAACGACGAGCCGCCCGACCGTCGGGACGGTCGCGCGGCTCGGTTGATCACAGACCCCATGGGCCCATCGGTGCTCGGCTCAGGCATGCGTGGCGTGCTGAGGCGTCAGCACGGCGTGAGCCGGGTGGCTCAGTCCTCCCAGCTGATCACGTCGGTGAGGTTGGCGACGGCGCCGCCGAAGCCGAAGGCGGCGAACAGGGAGAGCAGACCTGCGAACATGACATGTCCTTCCGATGGGGCCCGAAAAGAGCACTCCGGTCCTGCACGGTCCTGACCTTGGGAGTGTTCCACCTCCTAGGGTCGCACACTCTGGAGGTCAGGTGGTGGGTAGGACCGACCTGTGGGCCGGACTTTAACAAAGCGTTACCTCGGGTCGGGGTTTGTCTCACCCGGAGGGCGTCGCCCCGGTCAGCCGGGGGTGTCGGTGCCGTCGCGCCACACCGTGGTGCGAGTGACCGACACCGAGGTGATCCGGGTCAGGATCGCCGAGCGGAGAGCGGCCGGGGCGGTCTCGCCCTCGCAGGCCCGCCGGACCATCGCCTTGAGCAGCACGTCCCGCTCGTACTCGCGCAGGCAGGACCGGCAGTCGTCCAGGTGTTCGCGGATCCAGACGCCATCTTCTGGACCCGCCTCGTTGTCGACGTACTCGAACATCCGCAGGACGACGGCCGCGCAGTCGACCTCGGAGTGACCGGCATGGTCGTGCGACCCGCTCTGTCCCGGTCCGGGCACCTGGGGAAGGCCGTTCATCGTCCTGCCTGCTCTCCGGAGGAGTAGCCGCGCTCGACGGCGTAGTCGCTGAGCAGGTCCCGCAGCTGGCGCCGGCCGCGGTGCAGCCGGGACATCACGGTGCCGATCGGGGTCTGCATGATCTCGGCGATCTCCTTGTAGGAGAAGCCCTCGACATCGGCGAGGTAGACCGCGAGACGGAAGTCCTCGCCGATCGAGGCCAGGGCGGTCTTGACGTCGGAGTCGGGCAGGTGCTCCAGCGCCTCGGTCTCGGCCGACTTCAGGCCGGTCGAGCTGTGCGAGGCCGCACGGGCCAGCTGGTAGTCCTCGACCTCGGCCGCGTCGGACTGCAGCGGCTGTCGCTGACGCTTGCGGTAGGTGTTGATGTAGCTGTTGGTGAGGATCCGGTACATCCAGGCGCGCAGGTTGGTGCCCGGGCGGTACTGGTGGAAGGCGGCGAAGGCCTTGGCGTAGGTCTCCTGGACCAGGTCCTCGGCGTCGGCGGGGTTGCGCGTGGTCCGCAGCGCGGCGCTGTACATCTGGTCGAGCAGGGGCATCGCCTCCCGCTCGAACCGGGCGGCGCGATCGGTCTCGGTCTCGGTGGCCACGTCGACAGTGGCGTCGGCCTCGGCCTCGGCGATCTCCTCGGCGGAGCGGTGGTCCTGGT
The DNA here is from genome assembly GCA_963781115.1 of uncultured Actinomycetota bacterium. GTDB lineage: Bacteria > Actinomycetota > Actinomycetes > Actinomycetales > Dermatophilaceae > Ornithinicoccus. Next base: position 337,361 of record CAWADV010000002.1, on the reverse strand, counting down.
CTGTGGTGCTCATCGCCGACCAGGATAGCCGGGCCGGGGCGCCCTGATCCGCTCGCGCGGCGGCCCCGGACACCGCGGCCATGGCGTGGACGCCGCGTCGTGGCGCTGCGCTGAGGGACACGCCGCTGTCGGCGAGCAGTGCGAGGACCATCGCGTGGCCTCCTGGACGGCACGGGTGGATCAGTGCGGGATGAACGAGAGCGGACGGTATCGGCGACGACGCCGGAGCGTCTGCCTCGCCTCGTGCAACGGTCATCGGACTCCGGATCATTCCCGCAGGACCGGTGACGGGTGCGGCCGGCGACGCGCCGGGCGGCTGCGTCCTCAGGGACCGGGCGTCAACGCCCGGGCCACCAGGTCGGCCCAGCGCTGCGAGCCCTCGTCGTTGGGCGTGACGCCATCCTCGGACAGCAGCAGGTCGGCGTAGTCAGGCTCGGCCAGGAAGTCGGAGGCCACGTCGATCGTCGGCAGCCCCTGCTCCCGCGCCCAGTCCGCGACCGCCTCGCGGGTGGCGGCATTGGCATCGTCCGCCTCGGGCTGCTGGAGGATCACCACCACCGGCACGGTTCCATAGGCCTCCTGCACGGCCTCCCAGGTGACACCGAGGCGAGCGGCGACCCGGCCGGGCGGGTCACTGTGGCCGAAGTTGAGCACCAGCAGGTCGGGCTTCTCCGGCACCATGGCCTCGACCCGCGAGGCCGGGTATGCCGCGTCGGCGCCGCTCGCGCTTCCGCTCCAGATCGTCATCGCGGAGCCGGTTCCCACCCCTTCCTGGCTCAGCACGTCCGGCTCGACGAACCCCTCCTCTGAGGCTTCGTCCCAGTGCGAGATCGTCACCGGACGCTCCTGCGCGAGCCGGGTCGCCCAGCGGTGCACCCACTCCTGCCGGGCGTTGCTCGTGGCGTCTCCCAGGACGCTGAGCACCACCGGTGACTCGTCGGCCAGGATCTCCCGCGCCTGGTCGAGCAACGGGTCGACAGCCGGGTCCACAGGGTCGTCCCGGCCACCGGTCGGTCCGGAGGTCTCGGTCTGCTCGCCCTGGTCGCCGCTGCTGGTCGCGCCCACGTCGCCTGGCGATGCCACAGTCTGGGTGGCCGGCTCGGGCAGCGCTCCGCTCGCGGCGGAGTCCGGAGTCGTGGCCACGTGCCGCAGCGCCAGGGCGACCATGGCCGCCGCGACCAGGGCGAGCAGCAGCAGACCGACATCCTGCAGCCGACGGCTCATCGCTCACTCCCTGGTCGGTCGGGCGGTGGCCCGGGCCGGGCGCCATACCGACACCCCTCGGTGACACCATAGAGAAGTGAGCGGCTCTCGACATCCCACCCCCCTGCGGACGCTGGCCCAGCCCCGCAAGCTGCAGAACGTGCTCTATGAGATCCGGGGGCCGGTCGCGGCTCGGGCAGCACAGCTGGAGGCTGAGGGACACCGCATCCTCAAGCTCAACATCGGCAACCCGGCTCCCTTCGGGTTCGAGGCGCCGGACACGATCCTGCAGGACATGATCGCGGCCCTGCCCGCCGCGCAGGGCTACTCCGACTCCCGGGGCATCCTGTCCGCACGCCGGGCTCTGGTCAGCCGCTACGAGGAGGTGCCGGGCTTCCCGAGCATCGAGGTGGACGACGTCTATCTGGGCAACGGGGTGTCCGAGCTGATCATGATGACCCTGTCCGCGCTGCTGGACGACGGGGACGAGGTGCTGATCCCGGCACCGGACTACCCCCTCTGGACGGCGGCGACCAGCCTGGCCGGCGGCACGCCCGTGCACTACCTGTGCGACGAGGACGACGACTGGGCGCCCGACCTGGACGACCTCACCGCCAAGATCACCCCGCGCACCAAGGCGCTGGTGGTCATCAACCCCAACAACCCGACCGGTGCCGTCTACTCACGGGCCGTTCTCGAGGCGCTCGTGCAGGTCGCTCGCGAGCACTCGCTGCTGCTGATGGCCGACGAGATCTATGACCGGGTGCTGTTCGACGACGCCGAGCACGTGAGCCTGGCGTCGCTGGCCCCGGACCTGCTGTGCCTGACCTTCAACGGTCTGTCCAAGACCTACCGGGTGGCCGGCTACCGCGCCGGATGGCTGGTCATCAGCGGTCCCCGCGCCCACGCTGCGGGCTTCCTCGAGGGGATCGAGCTGCTCGCCTCGACCCGGCTGTGCCCCAACGTGCCCGGCCAGCACGCGATCCAGGTGGCCGTCTCGGGCCGGCAGAGCATCCTCGACCTCACCCGGCCCGGCGGGCGGCTGCACGAGCAGCGCGACGTGGCCTGGTCGATGCTCAACCAGATGGAGGGCGTCAGCTGCGTCAAGCCCGACGGCGCGCTCTATGTCTTCCCCCGGCTCGACCCCGACGTGCACGAGATCCGGGACGACGTCCGGCTGTGCCTGGACCTGCTGGAGCAGGAGCACATCCTGGTCGTGCACGGCAGCGGCTTCAACTGGCCGCGGCCGGACCACCTGCGCATCGTCATCCTGCCCTGGGCCCGCGACCTGCGCACTGCGCTGGAGCGGATGGGCAACTTCCTCGCGGACTACCGGCAGTAGGGGACCGGCATGTGCGGACGCTATGCGGCCAGCGCCGACCCCGACGAGCTGGTCGAGGCCTTCGAGGTCGAGCTCGACGCGACCGGCCGACCCTCGCGCAGCCTGCTCTCCTCCCCGCAGCAGCCGCCGCCAGGACACCCTGACTACAACATGGCACCGACCAAGCTGGCCCCCGTCGTGCTCACCCGAGCGCCGGCCCGGGACAGCGAGGCGGCGGCGCAGGCGGCAGACACCGGAGAGGAGCTGGCCCCGGTGCGGCAGCTGCGCCTGCTGACCTGGGGGCTGGTGCCCTCCTGGGCCAAGGACGTCCGCGTCGGCGCGCGGATGATCAACGCACGCGCCGAGTCCCTGCTCGACAAGCCCGCCTTCCGCCGCGCCGCTGCCACCCGCCGGGCGCTCGTGCCGGCCCAGGGCTGGTATGAGTGGCAGGCCTCCCCGGTCGCGCTCGACGTCAAGGGCAAGCCGCGCAAGCAGCCGTTCTTCATCAGCCGGGCCGACGGCCAGGGACTGGCCTTCGCCGGGCTCTATGAGTTCTGGCGCGATCCGGCGACCCCGGCGGACGACCCCTACGGCTGGGTGACCAGCTTCACCATCGTCACCACCTCGGCCGAGCCAGGGCTCGACCGGATCCACGACCGCCAGCCGCTGGTCCTGGACCGTGACCGCTGGGCAGACTGGCTCGACCCGAGCACGACCGCCCTCGACGACGTGCGCGAGCTCATGGCGGCACCCGGACCCGGCCGGTTCCGTGCCTGGCCGGTCGGCCGCGCCGTGAACACCACAGGAAACAACGACCAGAGCCTGGTCGAGCCACTACCGACCGACCAGCTGCACGGCGTCGTGGACCCCACGACCGGTGAGGTCATCGGATGAGCCCAGCCGGCGCGGGTCGAGCGGCCGACCAGGTGCGCACCCTGGACACCCGGGAGGGTCCTGCGCGCGTGCACGTCTTCCTGCCCGCCACGCACGGGGGCCCAGCCGGCCGCGGCACGATCGTGCTCGGCCATGGCGCCGGTGGCGGCATCGGGGCCGCCGACCTGCAGGCGGTGTCCACCCTGGCCGTCCTCGGCTGGACGGTCGGACTGGTCGAGCAGCCGTGGCGGGTGGCCGGCGGCCGGGTCGCCACCCCGCCCCCACGGCTCGACGCCGCGTGGTGCGACCTGCTCCCCCAGCTCGACGGATCCGGGGACGGAGCCGGGGACGGAGCCGGCCAGCCGTTGCCCCGTCCGCTGGTGGTCGGCGGCCGGTCCGCCGGCGCCCGGGTCGCCTGCCGGACCAGTCCTGGGACCGAGTCACTGCATCTGCCGCGAGCCGACGCCGTGCTCTGCCTGGCCTTTCCGCTGCACCCGCCTGGCCGTCCCGACAAGAGCCGCGCCGATGAGCTGGCAGTCCCGGTGCGCCTTGGCGTGCCGACCCTGGTGGTCCAGGGCGCAGCCGACCCGTTCGGGACGCCAGAGGAGGTGCGCCAGGCGGTCGTCGAGGCGGACCCGCACGGCGTGCTCACCGTGGTCGAGGTGCCCGGGAGCCACTCGCCGACCCGCTCGCTGAGGCTGCTGGCCGACCACGTCGTCGGCTGGCTCGACGGGCTCGGCGGACTCGGGACGCCTGGCCGGTCGCTACCGTAGGACGTCACCCCGAAGGAGGTCAGCCATGGTGTTGCGAGCCCTCGCCCGGCCGCTGATGGCCAGTGCGTTCCTGACCCGCGGAGTCGAGTCGTGGCAGCACCCGGGCAGCCGGATCCCGACCGCAGAGCGGGTCGTCGAGGCACTTCCGCTGCCGGCTCGCGGGAGCGGTGTTGCCGCCCTGGTCCGCGACCCGGAGGTGCTGGTGCGGGCCAACGGCGCGGTGATGGCCGGCGCCGCGGCCCTGTTCGCCCTGGGGACCGCACCCCGGCTGACCTCGGCGGCACTGGGGGTGACGATGCTGCCCGGTGCTGTGTTCGGGCACCCGTTCTGGCGGGAGTCCGACCCGGCGGTCCGCGCCATCGAGCGGCAGCGCTTCTTCACCGACCTCACCCTGGTCGGTGCCGCCGCGCTGGCCGCCCTCCAGCCCACGCACCACCGCCCGTGAGCGGAGCGGACTGGGCCGCTCCTGCGGTCGACCGGCCGGTGGACGCACTGGTCACCGTCCCGGGCAGCAAGTCGCTCACCAACCGGCACCTGGTGCTGGCCACGCTGGCCGCAGAGCCGACCAAGCTCGAGCACCCGCTCAGCTCGCGGGACACCCTGCTCATGCTGGCCGGCGTCCAGGCGCTCGGCGTGCGCGCGACCCGCTACCCCGACGACTTCTGGTGGCGGCTGCGGCCCCCCGACGCGCCCCTGGGTGGGGCGTCGGTCGACTGCGGACTGGCCGGCACGGTCATGCGCTTCCTGCCTCCGGTCGCTGCCCTGGCCCAGGGACCGGTGGCCTTCCACGGCGACGCGCAGGCCTCCGCGCGGCCGATGACCCCGCTGCTGCGGGCCCTGACCAGCCTCGGGGTCAGGGTCGACCCCGTCGGCGGCACGGCGCTGCCGTTCACCGTCACCGGCGACGGCGCCGTCGAGGGCGGTGAGGTCGAGATCGACGCCGCGACCAGCTCGCAGTTCGTCAGCGCGCTCCTGCTCAGCGCGCCCCGGTTCCGCACCGGGCTGACCCTGCGCCATACCGGGGCGAGCCTGCCGAGCCTGCCCCACATCGAGATGACCGTCCAGGTGCTGCGCGAGCGCGGGGTCCGCGTCGACGACAGCACCCCCGGACAGTGGCGGGTCGAGCCCGGGCCGATCGGAGGCGGGGACGTGCCGATCGAGCCGGACCTGTCGGCTGCCGCTGTGTTCCTGGCCGCCGCCGCCGTGACCGGGGGCACGGTGGGCATCCGTGGCTGGCCCGCGACCACGACCCAGCCCGGGGACCGGCTGCCCGCGATCCTGGTCGCGATGGGCTGCGCCAGCGCGTGGGACGGCGATGTCCGCTCGGTCAGCGGCCCCCGACCTGGGGGGCTGCAGGGCATCGACGTCGACCTGCACGACGTGGGGGAGCTCACCCCGGTCGTGGCGGCGGTGGCTGCCCTGGCCGCGACACCGTCCCGGCTGCGCGGCGTCGCGCACCTGCGCGGTCATGAGACCGACCGGCTGCAGGCCCTGGCCACCGAGCTCAACGCGCTGGGGGGGCCGGGCGTCGTCGAGCAGACCGACGACGGGCTGGTCATCGACCCGGCCCCGCTGCACGCCGGACGGTTCGCCACCTACGCGGACCACCGGATGGTGATGGCTGGAGCAGTGCTGGGCCTGCGCGTGCCGGGACTGCAGGTGGCCGACCCGGGCACCGTGGCCAAGACCTATCCCGGGTTCGTGGACGACTGGCAGGCGATGCTGCGGTGAGCCAGTACGACCACTACGAGGAGTCGACCTTCCGTGCACGCCCCAGCCGGCGCAACACCCGCCCACGCACCAAGGAGCGGCCGCAGCACCGGGACGCCGAGGAGGGGATGGTCACCGGAGTCGACCGTGGTCGGTTCACCGTGATCGTCGACGGTCACCCCGTCCAGGCGATGCGCGCCCGGGAGCTGGCCCGCGGTGCCGTCGTCGTCGGTGACCGGGTCGGGCTGGTCGGTGACACCACAGGCGACGACGGCGCGCTGGCGCGGATCGTCCGGGTGGCCGAGCGGCGTTCGGTCCTGCGGCGCAGCGCCGACGACAGCGACCGCATCGAGCGGGTCATCGTGGCCAACGCCGACCTGATGGGCATCGTCACCGCCCTGGCCGATCCCGAGCCGCGGCACCGGATGGTCGACCGGTGCCTGGTCGCGGCCTACGACGCCGGGATGGAGCCGTTGCTGGTGCTGACCAAGTCCGACCTGGCCGACCCCGGTCCTTTCCTGGCCGGCTATGCCGCACTGCAGGTGGCGTATGTCGTGACCTCGGTCGACCTCGACGGCTCCTCTCCCCGGGGGATGGAGGACCTGGTCGGCCACCTGCAGGGCCGGGTCAGCGTGCTGGTCGGGCACTCGGGTGTGGGCAAGTCGACGCTGGTCAACCTGCTCGTGCCGGAGGCGCTGCGGGCCACGGGAGTGGTCAACGCGGTGACCGGGAGAGGACGGCATACCTCGACCAGTGCCGTCGCCCTGCCGCTGCCCTCCGGCGGGTGGGTGGTGGACACCCCGGGGGTGCGGTCCTTCGGCCTGGGCCACGTCGCCCCGGAGACCTTCCTGCAGCACTTCCCCGACCTGTCCCCCGGCGCCGACGGCTGCCCGCGGGGCTGCAGCCACGACGAGCCGGACTGCGCGCTGGACGCCTGGGTGGGCTCCGGCGCTGCCGGCGCGGCCGGCCCGGACCGGCTGGAGTCGCTGCGCCGGTTGTTGCGCAGCCGCGCCGGGACGGACTGAGCCCGGCAGAAGCGCGCTACCGTGTGCCGGTGCCCGGCTTCGACGACGACCTGAGGCTGGCCCATGTGCTGGCCGACGCCGTGGAACGCCATACCCTCGAGCACGCTCGGTCCCCCGACCTGCAGGTGCGGCACAAGGACGACGGCAGCCTGGTCACCCAGGTGGACGTGCAGACCGAGGAGCTGCTGCGACACCAGCTGCAGCGCACCCGGCCCCGCGACGTGGTGCAGGGCGAGGAGCTGCCGACGACCGGACACGGCAACCGGCGGTGGGTGCTCGACCCGATCGACGGCACGGTGAGCTACATCCGGGGCGTCCCGGTCTGGGCCACCCTGATCGGGCTGGTCGTCGACGACGTGCCGGTGCTGGGGCTGGTGGCGGCGCCGGCGCTGAGCAGGCGCTGGTGGGCCGCACTGGGGTCGGGTGCCTGGACCGGTCGCACGCTCAGCGCGGCCAAGCGGATCCAGGTGTCCGACACCTCCCGGGTGGAGCACGCCGCGGCCTCGTTGTCCGACCTCGGCAGCTGGCGCTCGGACCCCCGGCGGGAGGGATTCCTGCGGCTGAGCGAGCGGTGCTGGCGGACCCGCGCCTACGGTGACTTCTGGAGCCACATGCTCGTGGCCGAGGGTGCCGTCGACCTGGCCGTCGACCCCCGCCTGGCGGTCCACGACATGGTCGCCCTGGCGCCGATCGTCACCGAGGCCGGCGGGCGGTTCAGCGACCTGGACGGCACCGACGGCCCGTTCGGCAGCTCAGCCGTGAGCACCAACGGTCTCCTGCACGACGCGGTGCTCTCGCTGCTCAACGACGATGCCCAGGGCGACGGGCACTGACCAACAGACCTTCCCGACAGCCACTGGTCTGCGATGATGCTCCCGTGCCCTCGCTGAGTCGACGATCGTTGCTCGCTGCCGGCGCCGGACTGGTCCTCCACGCTTCGATGGTCGCCACCCCTGCCGGCGCCCGCTCTGCGTCGACCCCCCAGCACCCGCTCGCCCACCGGGCCGCAGGGTCGCGCACCGCCCTCGAGCGCGACGAGCCGGAGCGCCTGCTGGCCGTCGTCGACCGGCGGACCCCTCTCGACCCCGTCGACTACGCACCTCGTGACCTGGTCCGGTGGCAGCGCACCGACTACCAGCTCCGGGCCGAGGTGGCTGACCAGCTCTCGGCGATGCTCCGCGACGGTGGGGACCTCGGTCGCACCCTGCGGGTCATCTCGGCCTACCGCAGCTATCAGACCCAGGGCGGCACCTACGAGTACTGGGTGGGTCACTACGGCCGCGCCCGGGCCGATGCCACCAGCGCCCGCCCTGGTCACAGCGAGCACCAGACAGGTCTGGCCGTCGACCTCGACGGTCCCGGCGGCTGCTACCTGGAGCCCTGCTTCGGCGACACGGACGCAGGCCAGTGGGTGGCGCAGGAGGCTCACCGCTTCGGCTTCGTGATGTCCTATCCGCGGGGCCTGCGGGCGCGCAGCGGCTACTCCTACGAGCCCTGGCACTTCCGCTACGTCGGGCCCCAGGTCGCGACCGCCATGCGCGAGCTCGGTGTGCCACTGCTCTCGGACTATCTGCGGCCCTACCACCAGATGCTCGAGGTCGGCGCCGCCCTCGGCGAGCGCCCTTAGCCGCTGTCAGGCCCGCGGGGGTGGGCAGCCAGGACCGTCATCGGCCCCAGGCCCAGCCGGCCGACAGCCTCCGCGTGCTCCTGCGCGTCGCCCACCAGGGTGACCGTCCAGGGGCTGTCGCGATGGCTGTCCCACGCAGCGCGGGCATGGTCGGGCTGCAGCGTCCGCGCCTGCTCGACGCAGTCGCTGACGAAGCCGGTGTCCAGCCCGTCCAGGGCGAGCGAGACCGCCTCGGCCGCCATCGCGTCGGCGGTGGCGTAGCGACCCGGTGCGGTACGCGCGACATAGGACGCGGCGTCGAGCAGCTCGGTGTCGGTCAGCTCGCTGCCCGGCGTGGCCAGCACCTCCAGCAGCGCCTCCAGACCGGCCGCAGTCACCTCGGCACGCACCGACCCGGAGGCGACGAACAGCCCGCTGCCGGACCGAGGCCGGAACCCGCCGCGGAACCCGTAGGTGTAGCCCTTGTCCTCGCGGAGCACCTGGTCGATGCGGGAGTGCGAGGACCCTCCGAAGACGAACGACAGCGCCTGGTAGGTGCCCCACCCGAACTCGTCGCGGCGGCTCGGGCCGGGCCCACCGACATACAGCTCGGTCTGCACCGAGCCCGGCCGGTCGACGAAGACCACCCGTCCGGCGTCGGCGGCGCGGATGCCGGGGTCCGGGACCGGCACCGGACGCTGCGGTCCGCGCTGCCACCCCGCCAACGTCCGCTCGACGGTGCCGGGCACATCCATGTCGCTCAGGTCGCCGGCGAGGACCAGCGTCGCGCCATCGGGGTGGACGACGTCCTGGTAGTAGGTGCGCACGTCCTGCGGCGTCACGGCGCCCACCGTCTCCGGGGTGCCGCCGCCGGGCCGGCTCGCCCTGTCGGCGGGGTCGAAGTAGGTCGCGACGAACTCCAGCGCCGCGCGGCTGCCGGGGTCGGCGTGCTCGTGCCCGATGTCCGCCAGCCGGTGGCGGACGTGGCGGTGCACCTCACGGTCGGGGAAGCTGGCCTGGGAAAGGCACTCGCCGAGCAGCTCCATGGCCGGTGCGAGGTGCCGCTGGGCCACGTCGAGATCGACCACGAGCCCCCTTTCACCGACGCCGGAACCCAGGGCGATGCCCCGCCGCTCCAGCAGCTCAGCGAGCTCCTCGGCGGTATGCCGGGTGGTGCCCTCGTCCAGGCACCGGGCCATGATCAGGCCCACCCCCTCCAGCGCGGCCGGCTCGGCCGACAGCGGCGCAGGCACGCCGACGCGGACGGACAGCACGTGCTGCCCGGGCAGGTGGAAGGTCTGGACCTGCAGCCCCTGCGAGGACTCGAACCGGGTCGGCTCGGGGAAGCGCCAGGACGGCGGCGCGGCGACCTCGGGTCGCGGCAGGACCGCCGACCCAGAGGTGAGGCGATCGGGGGCACTCACGACGCCACGCCCTGCTCGACCCGACTGTCGGGCCCCGGCTCGAGCGCCGGCTCCGCCTCCTGCGCCACGAGGAAGGCCACGGTCGCGCGCGCCTGTGGCACCAGCCAGCGCTGGGCCGCCGCTCGGACCTCCTCGGCGCTGACCGAGGCGACGGTGTCGAGGTAGCGGTTGATGTGCTCGGGGTCGTCGTGCAGCAGGGTGTAGTGGCTGATCAGGTCGGCGCGCTCGTCATGGGCCGCCAGCGACTCCAGCCAGGACCGCTCGGTGTCGGCGACGGACGCCTCGAGCTCGACCGGTGTCGGCCCCTGGGCGGCGAAGGTGGCCAGCTCCTCGCACAGGTGCGCCTCGACCTCGTCGGGATCGGCGCCCTCGGCCACATCCAGCCCGACGAAGCCCAGCGACGCACCGTCGACCAGACCCAGCGCCGAGGCCGAGACGCCGGTGGCGACCTCCTCGTCCCGGACCAGCCGCCGGTGCAGCCGGCTGATCGCCAGCCCACCGAGGGCGTCCAGCGCCACGGCGCAGGCCACGAACTCGCGGGTGTGCCCGACCGGCAGCCGGAAGCCCAGATAGAGGCGGTCGTTGGGGACCTCGCTGCGGCGCTCCACACGCGCCGGTTCCGCCAAGGGCGGGAGCTGGGGCAGCGGCCGCCGCGGGGCCACAGCCGTCCCCGGCAGGTCACCGAAGTAGCGCTGCACCGCGGCGAAGCCGGCTTCCGGCGTGACGTCACCCACCAGGGTGAGCACGGTGGCATTCGGGCCGTAGTGACGACGGTAGAACGCGTGGACGTCCTCCAGCGTCGCGGCCTGGAGGTCCTCCATCGACCCGATGGTCGGGTGGTGGTAGGGGTGGTCCGGCGGAAACACCAGCGCGCCGAGGTCCTGTACGGCGGTGCCGTAGGGCTGGTTGTCGTAGCGCTGCCGCTTCTCCTCCACCACCACGTCACGCTGGTTGTCCAGGTTGTCCTGGCTCAGCGCGGCCAGCAGGCGGCCGTGCCGGTCGGCCTCCAGCCACAGTGCCAGGTCGAGTGCGCCCGTGGGGATGGTCTCGAAGTAGTTGGTGCGGTCGAACCAGGTGGTGGCGTTCAGCCGCCCACCCTGGGCCATCAGCAGGCCGAAGTGCTCACCCTCGGCCACGTGCTCTGACCCCTGGAACATCAGGTGCTCGAACAGGTGGGCCAGGCCGGTGCGGCCTGGTTCCTCGTGCCGCGACCCGACGCCGACCCACAGGTTGACGGCGACGACCGGGACGGTGTGGTCCGGGCTGACGACGACCCGCAGCCCGTTGTCCAGGGTCCGGGTGCTCAGCGGGTAGGCCAGCGGCATGGCAGTCACTGTAGACACCCGGCCCGGACACCAGCCGGGCCTGCCCGGGCTGTCCCTACCGGTCGGACCCGCTCCGGACCCGCCAGCCGGCGCGGTCCGCGAGTCCCGGGGTGCGGGCCAGCGCGAGCCGGGCGAACACCTGCTGCTCGGTCACCGTGCGCTCCGAGCGGCCCCGGCCCACAAAGCTGACCAGCCAGTGCAGCAAGGTCGTCACCCGGGACTTGAAGCCGATGATGTAGACCAGGTGCACCCCCAGCCAGAGCACCCAGGCCGGGAAGCCGGTCACCTTGAGCCGGCCGATCTCCGCGATCGCGCGGAACCGCGAGATCGTGGCCATGTTGCCCTTGTCGTGGTAGCGGAACGGCTCGGGGTCGCGCTGTCCGTCGCCGCGGGCGAGGTCATCCCGGACCCGTGCCGCGGCATACCGGGCACCCTGGATGGCGACCTGGGCGACGCCTGGCAGACCGTCGAGGGCAGCCATGTCACCGACCACGAAGACCTCCGGATGGCCGGGCAGGGTGAGGTCGGGCTGCACCGGGATCCGGCCCTGCCGGTCCACCGGCACGCCCACCTGGTCGGCGAGCTGGGCCGCCAGGGGGCTGGCCGCCACGCCGGCCGCCCAGACCTTGGTGACCGCCTCGATCCGGACCTGTTCGCCTGCCTCCTGGACCAGCAGCCCGCGGGCGTCGACGTCGACCACGGTGGCGTCCAGGTGGACCTCGACACCCAGCGCCTCCAGCTGCGCGCGGGTCTTGGACTGCAGCGACGGGTCGAAGGACCCGAGCACGCTGGGTCCGGCGTCCAGCAGGACGATCCTGGACTGGGCCGGGTCGATGTGCCGGAAGTCGCGGCGCAGGGTGCGGCGGGACAGCTCGATGAGCTGGCCGGCCATCTCCACACCCGTCGGGCCGGCGCCCACCACGACGAACGTGGTGAGTGCGGCGACGTCGTCGGTGCGTCCCTCCGCCGCCGCGATCTCGGCCAGCTCGAAGGCCCCGAAGATCCGGCCGCGCAGCTCCAGCGCGTCGTCGATGCTCTTCATGCCGGGCGCGTGCTCGGCGAACTCGTCGTGGCCGAACCAGGACTGGTCGGCTCCGGCGGCGACCACCAGGTAGTCGTAGGGATGCTCGTGGTCCTGGCCGATCGTCCGGGCGACGACGGTGCGCCGGGCCAGGTCGACCTCGGTGACCTCACCCAGCACGACGGCGGCGTTGGCCTGGCCGGCGAGCACCTCGCGGGTGGCCGGGGCGATCTCACCGGGCGACAGGATCCCGGTGGCGACCTGGTAGAGCAGCGGCTGGAACAGGTGGTGCGTCGTGCGGCCCAGCACCGTGATGTCGACCGGGGCGCGGCGCAGCGCACGAGCCGCGAACAGCCCGCCGAACCCCGAACCGATGATCACCACCCGCGGGCGGGTGGGGGTGGTCTGGGACTGCAGGGCTGTGGCTTGGCTGGTCATCAGTGCCTCCTGCTCTGAAGAACGGTCGGCGCAGGCGGCGCCATACCGGTTGAGGACGTGACCTGGGCCACGTGCTGTTCTGCGTGCCGGCCGATTTTGTGCCCCTCCCGGCCTGTCGTAGACTGGGGCTACCAACGCGGGGTGGAGCAGCTCGGTAGCTCGCCGGGCTCATAACCCGGAGGTCGCAGGTTCAAATCCTGCCCCCGCTACCAGATTCAGGCCCGGATTCCTTGTGAGGATCCGGGCCTGAACGCATGTACCGGGCTCTGCCGGCGCTGAAGGGAACGGCCCGCCGACTAGGGGGACGTCGTCGAGGTCGCCCCGTCCACCGGGCCGGTGGGCGTCGGCACGGTCACTGAGCCACCACCGGGTGAGGCTGCGACCGCCCTGGCGATGGCGTCCTCCAGCCGGGTCTGCGCCTCGGCGTAGGCCTCCCAGTCGCTTTCCCGCAGGGCCGCCTGCCCGTCCTCATAGGCCTGCTGGATGTCGGCGATCGCCTGGTCGAGGGCGGAGTTCTCCCCCGTCGGCGTCGTCGGACTGGTCGGCGTCGTCGGACTGGTCGGCGTCGTGGGCGTGGTGGGCGTCGTCGGTGTCGTCGGCGTGGTGGGTGAGGTCGGGCCGCCCGTGCCCTCGTCGCCGGCGGATGCGCCCGAGTCGCCACCGAACAGCTCGTCGAGAGCGCCGTCGAGGGTGTCCGACCACGCCAGTTCGTTGCCGAAGGCGACGACCACGAGCCGTTGCAGCGGGTAGGACGAACCCGAGGACGCACTCACATAGACCGGCTCGACATAGAGCAGGCCACCGCCGACCGGGAGGGTGAGCAGGTTGCCGATGTCCACCCGTGAGCCCTGGGTCCGGTTGAGGTTGAGGAACTGGGACAGGGTCTGGGTGAACGCCTTGGAGGCGTCGTTGGAGGAGTTGATCCGGTTCTGGAACTGGCCCGGACCCATCACGGTGGAGTCACGCGGCAGCTCCAGCAGCCGGATGGTGCCGTAGTCGCTGCGCCGCTCACCGGCCTGTGCGCCGGCGTCGGCGTCGACCGCCATGTAGCCCACCAGGTTCTGCCGCTGCTCGTCTCCCCCGGGGATGAAGGTGGAGGTCAGCGAGAAGGTCGGGTCCTGCTGGCCGGGCATGGCGATCGACAGGTAGTAGGGCGGCATCGACACCTCGGTCTCCGCCGAGACGCTCGGGTCCTCCGAGACGCGCCAGAAGTCCTGCCCGCCGAAGAACGCCTCGGCGTTGTCCACGTGGTAGCGCGAGATGACCTCCCGCTGCACCTTGAACAGGTCCTCGGGATAGCGCAGGTGGCTCATCAGTGCGCCGTCGATCTCCGACATCGGCCGGACCGTGTTGTCGAAGGCCGCCGACCAGGCCTTGAGCAGCGGCTCCTCCTCGTCCCAGGCATAGAGGGTGACCGACCCGTCATACGCGTCGACCGTGGCCTTGACCGAGTTGCGGATGTAGTTGACCTCGCCGGTGCCGATCGAGCTGATCGACTGGGTGCTGGTGACCAGGGAGTCCGAGGTCACCTCACCCAGCGGCTCGAGCTGGGAGTAGGGGTACTGCGCCGTCGTGGTGTAGCCGTCGACGATCCACAGCACCCGCTCGTTGACTACCGCGGGGTAGGGGTTTCCGTCCAGCCGGAGCCAGGGGGCGACCCGCTCGACGCGCTCGCGAGGCTGCCGGTGGTCCAGCAGCCGGGACTCGCTGGTGAGGCTGTCCGACAGCAGGATCTCCATCTGCTGGTACTTGATCGCGTAGGCGATCTGGCGAGGCAGCGACCCGATCGAGACGCCGCCCGCACCGGCATAGGTGGTGCGCGTCTCGCCGGTGTCGCTCTCATCGGCCGGGTAGTCGAGCTCGCGCGGGGTGGCGCCGGCCGGGCCGCCGACGACGGAGTAGTCCGGGGAGGACTCACCGAAGTAGATCCGCGGCTCGAAGTCGCCGAGCTCACCGACGGGCGGGATGTTGCGCTGGAAGAAGATCGGCTCGCCGTCCTGGGTCCGCTGGTTGCCGTAGGCCGCGACGACGCCGAACCCGTGGGTGTAGACCGTGTGGTCGTTGACCCAGTTGCGCTGGGCTGCCGGCACGCCGGCCAGGTCGAGCTCGCGCACGGCCACGACGGTGTCGGCGACCTCGCCGTCGACCAGGTAGCGGTCCACGTCCAGGGCATCGGGGAACTGGTAGTAGTTGCGGAAACCCTGCAGCTGGCGGAACGTCGGCGAGACGACCGAGGGGTCCACGATCCGGATCCCGGGCACCGTGTCGGCGTCGTCGCGGAGCTGGCCGGCGGTGACGTCGGTCTCGGCGTTGTAGGGGGTGATCTCGACGTCCGCGATGTCGTAGGCGGCCAGCGTCGCGTCGATGTTGCGCTGGATGAACGGCTCCTCCAGGACCGCCTCCGACGGTCGGACCCGCAGTGACTGCATCAGCGCCGGGAAGGCCCCACCGACGAGCAGGGCGACGACGACCAGCCCGGCCAGCCCGATCAGCGGCAGCCGCCAGTTGGCGGTCCAGATGGTCGCCACGAAGAGGACCGCGCACAGCACGGCAGCGATCGCGAGCACGCCGCGGGTGGGCAGCACGGCGTTGACGTCGGTGTAGGTCATGCCGGTCATCCGCGCATGGTCGGCCGTCACCAGGTCCCAGCGCTCCAGCCAGTAGGCGACCGCACGCACCATGACCAGCGTCGCCAGGAGGACGGCCAGGTGGATCCGTGCCGCCCGGGTCGTCCGCTCCCCCGTCCCCTGCAGCTGCACCCCGCCATACACATAGTGCGTCAGCAGCGCGGCGATGACCGCCAGCCCCAGCACCAGCGTCGCGAAGCTGACCAGCAGGTTGAGCCACGGAAGGGTGAAGACGAAGAAGCCCACGTCCATCCCGAACTGCTCGTCGTTCACCCCGAACGGCTGCCGGTTGAGCCAGAGCAGGGCGGTCTGCCACTGCGCGGCAGCGGCCGATCCCGCAAAGAGCCCGAGCACGGCCGGCACCAGCACGAACACGACGCGTCGCATCGGCTCCAGCGCGGCCCGGTAACGGTCCAGGTTGGCCTGTTCGGGGTTGCTCGGGGCATAGATCGGGCGCCGACCGTAGGCGATCGCCATCGACGACCAGACCAGTGCGGCGGTGGCGATGCCTGCGACGACGAAGAGCAGGATCTGGGTGCCCAGCCGGGTGGTCAGCACCGAGGAGTAGCCCACCGAGTCATACCAGAGGAACTCGGTCCACAGCCTGGCCAGCCAGCCCAGCAGCATGAGCAGGCCGACCACGATCGCCACGGTCGGCCCCACGCGCCCACCACCGAACACGCCCCGGATGCCTCGGCCGCCCCTGCCGGCACCACCGCGACTGCCCGGTCGGGCTCGGGGCGGCGGCTCGTGCGACCCGGGTGCCGACCACGGGTTCCCGGCACCCTCCTGCGGGCGTCCGTCGCCTCCGGGTGCCGAACCGTCCTGCTGACTCACGTGCTCTCCCAGCTCGCCTGCCCCTGCCGCGCGGCCCGGGCTTCTGCGGGGACCTTACCTACCGCTCCTGGGAGCCGGTGATGACACCATGGCCCGGTGCACCCCGACCCGGACCAGGCCCTGCTCGCGGCCGCCGTCGACACCGAACGGCACGTGGCTGCTGCGGGCTGGGACCAGCCGCGCAGGCTGTTCGCGCTGGTCCGCACGGCCGCGCTGGCCGAGCGCGAACCGGGGCTGCGCGATCGGCTCAGCGCTGCTCCGGCGCAGGGGCTCACTGCTGTCGAGCAGGAGGGTCTGGTGCCCACCGCCGGGCTGGAGGCGCTGCTGGGCCGGATGGCCTGGCCCCCGGAGGTGGACGGCGTGGCCCTGGCGGTGGAGCGGATCGTCGTCCCGCCGGACGCCGAGCGAGACCTGCCTACGGACGCCGAGTCTGCGACCGCTGCACTGATGGAGCACCCCGCGCGCCAGGACGTGCGCCTCGTGGTCGCGGTGCTGAGATCCGGCCAGAGCATCTGCCTGCTGCGCCAGCGTGCGCACGACTCCGATGACATGGTCGCGCGAGGCGACAACCTCGCGCCGGGCCTGGTGCACGCCCTGCGGGCCACCCTCGAGGGCTGAGCCAGAGGGACAGGTCAGGGGGTCGTACAGGTGGGCAGGCCGTCGGTCCGGCCGGCCGCGATCTGCTCGACGACGGCCTTGGCCTCCTCGAAGGTGGCCACCCGCGCCACGGTCAGGTCGTCCGGCACATGTCCGACGACCTCATCGCAGTTGTCGGCAGGAGCCAGGAAGTAGTCGGCGCCCGCCTCCTGCGCACCGATCATCTTCTGCTGGATGCCCCCGATCGGGCCGACCCGCCCGTCGGAGCCGATCGTGCCGGTGCCGGCGAACTCCAGCCCACCGGTCAGCTGACCGGGCGTGATCTTGTCGTAGACCGCGAGGGAGAACATCAGGCCGGCGGAGGGGCCACCGACGTTTCCCGCATCGATCGTCACCTCGTAGGGAAGGTCGAAGTCGGAGGCCAGATAGACGCCGATCACGGTGCGCGGCTCGGTGGCGTCCCCGACGGCCACCTCGTCGGTGCGGGTCGGCACCTGGAGCTCGAGGGTCTTGCCCGCTCGCACCACCTCGAAGTCCACCGCCTCCCCGCCCTCGTGGGTCTGCAGCTGGTCCCGGATGGCGTCCGGGGTCGGCATCGCCAGTCCGTCGACCTTCACGATCTCGTCGTCCACCTCCAGGACCCCGCTGGCGGGGGCGCCGACGATGATCTGGGCGACCTTGATCTGCTCGGGCACCTCCTCGCCGATCGCGCGCAGCGCCACGACGGCCGCGCCTTCCTGGCTCTGCTGCATCAGCTCGGCGTTCTGCGCCTGCACCTGCTGCTGGGTGGTGTCGGGGGGAAAGACCAGGTCCTGGTCGACGACGGTCGTCCTGGGGTCGATCTCCGCGGTCAGCCACTGCCAGGCCGTGATCGGCTCATTGGGGCCGCCGGTCAGCGTGATGGTGGTGAAGTCGAGGGTTCCGGACGTCGGGTAGGTCTCCAGCCCCTCCACCTGCACCACCGGAGCTCCGTTGGGCGCCCCGAGGGTGTCGTGCACCGGCCCGGGGTTGTAGATCACCTTGTCGACGTGCACCAGGTTGAGCACGGCGATGCCGGCGACGAGCAGGGCGCCGGCCACCAGCGCGGCGGCGGTGGTCCACGAGATGCCGGTATGGGGCGGCCGCACCGGCGCAGACTGGTCCGAGGGGTCGAAGAAGTAGTGGTTGGACAGGTGCGCCTGCGAGGCCATCGGCTCGTCCTGGGTCGGGCGGTTCACAAGCCCACCCACTGCGACGCGCCGTCGGCGAACTGCTGCTGCTTCCAGATCGGCACGGTTGCCTTGAGCGCTTCGATGAGCTCTCGGCAGGCCTCGAACGACTCCGCTCGGTGCTCCGCGGAGACGGCGCACACGACGGCGGTGTCCCCCACCGCCAATGACCCGCGCCGGTGCACTGCCGCCACCCGCAGCACGCCGGGCCGGTCCTGCACGCGCGAGGCGACGGCGTGCAACGACGCGGCCGCGTCGGGGTGCGTCGAGTAGTCCAGGGCCACGACGCCGTCCTGGCCACCATCGTGGTCACGCACGGTCCCGACGAACACACAGACGGCTCCCGCGCGCGGATGCCGGACCGCGGCCAGGGCGGCGTCCACCGAGAGCGGCTGGTCGGTCAGGTCGGTCAGCACGCAGCCCACCTCGTCGTGCACGGTCACGCGGACATCATCCCCCATCGACCTGCGAGCTCCCGGTATGCCGGCTGTCGGTATGCCGAGCGTCCGGAGGCATCAGCGCCGGCGGTGCCGGCGGACGAGCGCGGCGGTCGCCACGATCGCGACAGCGGCGCTGGCCGCACCCGCTGCTCCGATCGCGGCATCCTTGCGTTCCACCCGTCGGGCCATCACGGCGTGGTGACCGCGGACCTCCTCGAGCAGGTTGCTCAGCGCCGTCGCGTTGTCGTAGGCGGCATACCACCCGTGCGCGCTCAGCTGGACGGGGTCGATGACCCAGGGGTGCGAGACGTAGGCCAGGTCGCTGGCCGGCAGGGGCAGCACACCCAGGCGGTGCAACCGCTCGGCCGCGCCATGGGCCGCGGCGGGGGCGACCTCGACGTGGCGCATGCCGGAGATCTCCTCCACCTCCGCCTGGTCCAGGCTGCCCGGGGCTCCGACGGCCACCACCGTCGGCAGCTCCTCGTGCAGCACCGTCACGACGGCCCGCGCGAGGTCCTCGATGTGGCAGAACTGCCAGCGGGGCGTGCAGTCCCGCAGGGTGAGCAGCCGGGGCGCCTCGAAGTGCCGGGTGATGATCGTGTCGACACCAGGCCCGACGAGGGCGGCCGGGCGCAGCGAGGTGACCTTGAGGCCCGGGTGCACTGACCGGGCCACCTCGAGCAGCTCCTCGACCTCGACCAGGTCGGCGACCAGGCCCTCGGTGTCACCGGCCCGCAGCGGACTGTCCTCGGGCAGCGGCACCGGGTTGTCCGCGCGGGCGCCATAGACCATGGCGCTGGTCACCACGACCAGGTGCCCGACACCGGCCGCTGCTGCGGCGGTCGTCAACGTCTGGACCTCGCGGATCAGGCGAGACCGTCGCTGCGCCGGCTGTTCGGCCAGGGCGGCAGCGAGGTCGGCACCGTGCGCCACATGCACGAGGGCGTCGATGTCGCCCAGCGCCTCCACGACCGACGGTGAGGTCAGGTCGGTCAACCTCCAGCGGACGTCCCCGGCAGATCCGGAACGGTGGTCCAGGCCGATCACCCGGTCGCCGGCCGCCGAGATCTCCCCGGCCAGGGTGGCCCCGAAGGTGGAGGCCGCACGGGTCACCGCGACCCGCAGGGTGCCGGCGCTACGCCGAGAGCGAACCCTGTTGGACTGGGAACTCACGGCCACCTCCTCGTGGTTGTGATGGTGCAGGCCATCCTGTCAGCAGTGACAGCATGGGCGACACAGCCCCTCGCCGAAAGGACCCCCGGTGCCGGACACCCCAGCCCGTGACAGCGACTCTGTGCCGGAGGAGCCGGACAGGGACGACCCCTGGGCGGCCCTGTTCGGCGGCCCCTTGCCGCCTGAGCTGCGCGAAGGCCTGGAGCAGATGGGGCTGAGCCAGGTCGACCCGGCGATGCTGCAGGCCGTGCAGGCGCAGGTGCAGGCGATGATGGCCGCCGACGACGGTAGTCCCGTCAACGCCACCGTGGCCGGCGACACCGCCCGCGCGCTCGTGGCTCAGCAGGGTGACGCCAGCATCGGCGAGAGCACGCGTCGGGACGTCGAGCAGGTGGTCCAGGTGGCCACCTTGTGGCTCGACCAGGTCACCGACCTGCCTCCACCGGACGGGGGCGCCAAGGCGCTGAGCAGGGCCGAGTGGGTCGAGGCCACGCTGCCGGCCTGGCGACTGCTGACCGAGCCGGTGGCGGTGGGTGTCGGGGAGGCGATCTCGCGGGCGATGGAGGACCAGCTCAGCCAGCTCGGGGATGGTGGGGACAGCCCCGAGCTGCCGGGACTGCCACCGGGGACCGACCTGCGGTCGGTGTTCGGCCAGGCCAGCGGCATGGTGCGGCGGATGAGCGGTGCGATGTTCGGCGCCCAGGTGGGCCAGGCCGTCGGCACCCTCGCCGGAGACACGGTCAGCGCCACCGAGGTCGGTCTGCCGCTCCTGCCCGGTGAGCAGGTGGCCTTGCTCCCGGCCAACATCGCCACCTTCGCCGAGGGGCTGACCGTCGACCCGGGTGAGGTGCACCTCTACCTCGCCGTCCGCGAGGCAGCGCGGGTCCGGCTTTTCGCCGGCGTCCCATGGCTGGGGCCGCAGCTGATGACCGCCGTGCAGGACTATGCGCGCGACATCACCTTGGACACCGACGGCATCGAGCGGGCGGTCCGCGAGGTCGACCCGGCCAACCCCGAGGCAATGCAGCAGGCACTGTCCGGGTCGATGTTCAGCACCGAGCCGAGCGCGGCGCAGCGCGCCGCACTGGTCCGTCTGGAGACCTACCTCGCCCTGGTGGAGGGCTGGGTGGACACCGTGGCCGACCGCGCCGCCGGACCGCACCTCCCGCACGTCTCCGCGCTCGGTGAGGCCGTGCGTCGCCGGCGAGCCACCGGCGGGCCGGCGGAGAAGGTGTTCGCCTCACTGGTCGGTCTCGAGCTGCGTCCGCGCCGGTTGCGCGATGCCGCGAACCTGTGGGCGGCACTGGAAGAGGCGCACGGCCAGCAGCGCCGGGACCAGGTATGGGGTCACCCCGACCTCGCGCCGACCTCGGCCGACCTGGACGACCCGCTGGGCTATGTCGAGCGGGTCGGCGCCGAGCGCAGCCAGTCCTCGGCGATGGACGACGCCCTCGAGCAGCTGCTGCGCGACAGCGACGACTGAGAGCGCGCCCAGGGGTGGCCTGGTGGTCCTGCTCAGCTGTCAGGGACCTCGGGTAGGTCGTCGTCCAGGTCGTCCGGGCCGGGCACGCCCTCGGAGCCGCGGCGGGCGTGCGAGTAGCCGTCGAGGAAGCCCATGGCGCGCTCATAGCGCGGGTAGCGGCGCACCAGATGCTGGAAGCGCGCTCCGTGGCCGGGCTCGAGCAGGTGCGCCAGCTCGTGCACCAGCACCGCGTCAACGACCCAGTCCGGCATGCCGTCCAGCTGGCTGGAGAGGCGGATCGTGCGGGCGCTCACCGAGCACGAGCCCCAGCGGTGCTGCTGGTTGCCGACCCAGGCGACCGACCGTGGGACGGCACAGGCATCGAAGTAGGTCTCAGACAGGCGCACTGCCCGGGCCATCAGGTCCTCGCGCCGCAGCCGGGTCAGCACCCGTTGGCGCTGCAGCCGGCCGAGCAGATGCTCGACATGCTGGCGCTCCTGCTGCTCGGTCAGACCGGCGGGCATCAGCACGACCACGGCGTCGCCTTCGACGCGGGCCGTCACCGTGCGACGTCGGCGCGAGCTGCGCCGGATGTCGACCCGGACGGGCCAGCCATCCGTCCCGGGAGCGGTCGCTGGGGAGGTCATGGCGGCACGCTACGCCGCCGGGGCGACACTGCCGGCGGTTCGTCCACACCCCCGCTGGCAGACGACACGCCGGGTCCGGCCCACGTGCTGATCCGGCCGCAGAGCACCGGCTCGACTAGGGTGGACCGAAGTCCGGGTCACCCGACCCACGCACGATCGAGGAGAGTGACATGGCCGAGACCGCCGAGACCTATCAGGGCGAGTTCTACTGTGTGAAGTGCAAGGAGAAGCGCGAGGCCGAGGGCCACGTGGTCGAGAACAACGGCCGTCGTGCCGCCAAGGCTGTGTGCCCCGTCTGCGGCACCAACCTCAACCGGTTCCTGCCTTCCAGCTGAACACCATCTAGCACTGCGCCTCAGGGCGGTCCGGACACACGTCCGGGCCGCCCTGAGGTGTGTCCGGGTTCCTGTGACGGCGGGGGCAACGGGGTTGTGGACAGCGCAGCAGCCGCTGCCCGGTCGGCTGGCACCCTGTGCCGGTGACCCACCTCGTCCGGCTGCACGCCCACCGCCGCCCGCTGCGGCGTGGCAGCCACGAGGTCCAGTTCGGGCTGAGCCAGGACTCCGGCCTGGCCCTGAGCGGGCTGACTCCTGACGAGGCTGACCTGCTCTGCACGTTGGACCGCCCGCAGAGCCTGGCCGCGCTCACCGACGCCGCCTGCGCTCGCGGTGTCAGCCGGACGCGGCTGTCTGAGCTGCTCGTGGTCCTCGACCACCACCAGGTTCTCGTCCAGGAGACCGAGACCGCGACGTCCCCGGCTGGCTCAGGCCCTGCTGGAGCGCCGCACAGCTGGGCCCTGCGAGCGGCAGCGACGGCCAGCGCCTACCGGCTGGCCGGCGACGGCAGCGCGGTGGTGGCGAGTCGTGCCCAGCGTGTGGTGCAGGTCGTCGGCGCCGGACAGCTCGGTCGGCTCGTGGCCGGACATCTGCGCGACAGCGGGGTCGGACAGGTACTGCACACCACGTGGGCGGAGATCGGGCTCTCTGGCGACGGTCGACGACCCGACCTCGGCGTCCTGCTGGCCACGGGGGCGCTGCCCGCGGAGGCCGTCAGGGCCTGGCGCGACGCGGGCCTGGCTCATCTGCCCGTCCTGGTTCGCGAGCGCTCAGTCAGTGTCGGTCCGCTGGTCCTGCCCGGCAACGGCCCTTGCCTGCACTGCCTCGACCTGCATCGCCGCGATCGTGACCTCGCCTGGCCAGGAGTCATGGCTCAGCTCAGCGACGGGACCCTGCGAGCCGACGCCGACCCTGTGCTCGCGGCGGCGGGGGCAGCGGTGACCGCGATGCTCGCCCAGGCCCGGATCGACGGCCTGCCGGTCCCGACCGGCATCTGCTGGGAGGTGCAGCTGCCATGGCCGGAGGTGCTCGCGCGCGTCTGGCTGACGCACCCGTCGTGCGCCTGCCACCGGCCGGCCGCATGAACCACGGCATCGGCGGCCAGGCGACGACGAAGGGGCGGCCTCTCCTGATGAAGAGGCCGCCCCTGGGGGTGGGTCGTTGCGCGGTCGGCGCGTGTCGTCCCGCTCACGAGAGCGGCTCGAGCACGCTGGACCCGCGGCGCGGGTGCCGCGTCCGGAGACGGTGCCGGTGCTCGCGCTCGAGCTCCCGGGTGCGTTCCCGATGCTGGTCCATCGCCAGCGCATGGTTCAGCTGGGTGTTCATCTGCCCTCCTTCAGGCGTGTGGTGGTGGTGATGGGCCCGGCCGTCACGGCCGGACCGAGTAGGGTCGGCCGCTTAGGCCGCCACGGGGTTCTTGCGAGGGCGGCCGCGCGGCCGCTTGCGCGGCACGACGATCCCCTGCAGCACCAGCTGACCTCCCCAGACACCCCATGGCTCGGCACGGTCAAGTGCGCTGGCCAGGCAGGCCTGACGGATCGGGCACGGCCCGCACAGCGCCTTGGCCGTCTCGACGTCCTGCGGCAGCTCGGCGAACCAGAGGTCCGCCGGGTGTGCCTGGCACGGCAAGTCCAGCATCGGGGCGGAGAGGTTCTGCTCGTTCGACCTGGTGTCGATGACACTCGCGTGAATGGACACGCTCGTCCCTTTCCTGCTCGTTACTACGTTGTCGCTGGTCGGTGGGTTGTGTGTCGCTCAAAGAGGAGCGCCGGAAACCACTGGTGATCCGCGGACGTCCGGTCACGGACGGCAAACGACAAAGGCCGCGGATCCCCCAGGGGTTCCGCGGCCTCGCAGTGCGTGCTGGTTTAGAGCAGCCTGGTCAAGACAGGGATGTCCCCGGGGACAGGGTTGGGGGTGGGCGCGAGGCCGACGACGCCGATCACGGCGCGCTTGCGGGACAGCGAGAGGTCCGGGGCGAAGGCGCGACGGTCAGCGGCACGGAAGGTGCCCACCATGGCAACGGCGTTCTGCTCCATCAGGTCTCCACCCTCCTCTCTTACTGTGTCGGGCCCCACCGACCGCAACGGGTCCTGCGGGCTGGCCGAGAGACACTGTACGACTGCCCGTCAGGACCGCGCAACGGTATTTACCGAGGAGATTTCGCCGTGCTCTTCGGTGGGCTCTTGGGCGGGCTGGCCGTGGTCGCCTCGGCGGCGAGCAGAGCGAGCACCTGAGGGCCGAAGTCGGAGAGCTTCTTGGGCCCGACTCCGGAGATCTGGGCGAGCTCCTCGAGCCTGGACGGGCGACGCTCGGCGATCGCGGTCAGGGTCGCGTCGGTGAAGACGACGTAGGCCGGGACCGCCGCCTCCTGGGCTGCCTGTCGGCGCCACTCCCGCAGCGCCTCGAACGTCGCTTCGTCGTAGGTCGGGGGGCAGGCTGCGCACCGCCCGACCTTGCGCTCCGCGGCGGTGCCGAGCATGGCGCCGCAGGTGCGGCACAGCCGAGGCGGTCGAGCTGCCTTCGATGTGGGACGGCGACCGTCGCCGCCCGCGGCTGCGGATGGCGAGAGGCCGAGGAGCCGTCCCGCCGACTGGAGGAACCTGCTGGGCGACCGCGTGGAACGACCCCCGACGGTCCGCGAGTGCGCCCAGCTCAGGTGCAGCTCTCGGCGGGCCCGAGTCAGGCCGACATACAGCAGCCGCCGCTCCTCAGCCAGGCTCTCCGGGTCGTTGGCCAGGGAGATCGGCAGCAGGCCCTCGCTGCACCCGATCACGAACACCACCTCCCACTCCAACCCCTTCGCAGCGTGCAATGAGGCCAAGGTGACGCCCTCGACCACCGGCGCGTGCTGCTCGGCGGTGCGCCGGTCGAGCTCGGCGACGAGCCCGTCGATGCGCAGCGCGGGGTCGGTGGCGACCAGGTCGTCGGCCAAGCGCCCGAGCGCCTCGAGGGACTCCCAGCGTTCGCGGGTCGCCCCGCTGGCCGTCGGTGCCTGCGGCGTCCACCCCGCGCCCGCCAGCACGTCGCGCACGGCCTCGCCGACGGGACGGTCACGGTCTTCGGAGTGTGCTGCCCCCCGCAGCAGCAGGACCGCCTGACGCACCTCAGGACGACGGAAGAACCGCTCACCCCCGCGGACCAGGTAGGGGACGCCCTGCCCGGCCAGGGCCGACTCCACCGCCTCGCTCTGGCCGTTGGTGCGGAACAGCACGCCGATCCCGCTGGCGCGCACTCCGGTAGCGACCAGACCGTTGATCCGGGCGGCGACGGCCTGCGCCTCGGCAGTGTCGTCGCTGTGGGCGGTGAGGTCCGGTGCCGGTCCAGGTGGCTGCTGCGAGACCAGCTCACCGGCGCCCGGCTGGCCGCCCAGGACCAGGTTGGCCAGGTGGACCACTTCCGGTGTCGACCGGTAGTTGCGGACCAGCCGCACCACCTGTGCGCCGGGGTGCCTCGTGGCAAAGGTCAGCAGATGCTGTGGCGAGGCCCCGGTGAAGGAGTAGATGGTCTGCGCAGGGTCGCCGACGACGCAGAGATCCCGGCGCGGCCCGAGCCACAGGTCGAGCAGTGCCTGCTGCACGGTGTTGACGTCCTGGTACTCGTCGACCACGAAGTGGCGGTACTGGTCCCGGATCGCCCCGGCGATCCGTGGCTGCTCGTCGAGCATCCCGACGGTGAGCAGCAGGACGTCCTCGAAGTCGATCACGTGACGCTCGGCCTTGACCTCCTCGTAGGTCTCGAAGAGCCGAGCAACGGCCGTGACGTCCAGGCCGGTGACCGAGCGACCTGACGCGCCGGCTGCTCGTGCGTAGTCCTGGATCGGCACCATCGCCACCTTGGCCCACTCGACCTCGGTGGCGACGTCGCGCAGCTGGGCCCGCTCCAGCCGCATCCTCAGCCGCCCCGACGCCTCGGCCAGGGCCGCAGCCTTGTGCGCCATCAGCTCCGGGGGGGCGCCACCGACGACCTGCGGCCAGAAGTAGTGCAGCTGGCGAAGCGCCGCGGCGTGGAAGGTGCGCGCCTGGACTCCAGGCACCCCGAGCCCCCGCAGCCGGGTGCGCATCTCTCCGGCCGCCCGGGCGGTGAAGGTGACCGCGAGCACCTGGCTGGGCTGGTAGGCACCGGACCACACGCCATAGGCGATCCGGTGGGTGATGGCGCGAGTCTTGCCGGTCCCGGCTCCAGCCAGGACGCACATCGCGCCAGTCGGCGAGGAGGCGACCTCGCGCTGCTCGGGGTCCAGCCCCGCGAGGATGTCGTCGGCGCTCCGGGGGGGTCCGACCGTACCCGGCGCCGGCGCCGCGGCGCTCACTGCGCGTCGGCTCCGCGGAACGGCCCGGTCACCTCTGCGGCCGGCAGCAGCGGCCCGCCATACCAGTCCTCGATGAGCCGGCGGGCGATCGAGACGGGCGTGGGCAGCCCGATCTCGCCGGCGCCCACGGCCCGCGCCAGCTCAGACCGGCTCAGCCAGTGGGCCTCGCTGATCTCGCTCGGGTCGAGGGTCAGCGAGGTGCCCGTGGCCTGGGCGGTGAAGCCGACCATGAGCGAAGCCGGGAAGGGCCACGGCTGGTTGCCGCGGTAGTGCAGGTCGGTCACCGTCACCCCCACCTCCTCGTGCACCTCGCGGACCACGGCTGCCTCCAGCGACTCGCCAGGCTCCACGAAACCAGCCAGCACCGACAGTCGCCCGGGCGGCCAGGTGGGCCCGCGGCCGAGCAGGATCCGCTCATCCTCGTCCAGCACCGCGACGATCACCGCTGGGTCGGTCCGGGGGTGGTGCACCGAGTCGTCAACCACGCATCGGCGCTGCCACCCTCCCTGCTCGGGAACGGTCGCCCCTCCGCACAGGGGGCAGCGCAGGTGCCGGGCATGCCACTGGGCCAGGGCCACCGCCGAGGTCAGCACGCCCACCTCGAGCTCGTCGAGGTCGGCGCCGATCTCGCGCAGACTGCTCCAGGCCTGCCCCGCAACGTCGCCGGCGTGTCCCTGGCCGGCTGCCGACAGCACGGCGAGGTAGGCGGTGCCGCCTGGGTCTTTGCCCAGGTACAGGACCAGGCCGTCGGCGTCACCGACTGCCGGTGAGCGCAGCCTCAGGTGCGTGGTCCCACCTGCCCTGTGGGCTCGCGCCCGGTCTCCCGCCAGCTCCAGCACACGAGTCGCCGCCTGCGACAGTGCGCGCTCGACGGTGCGTGGGTCAGCACGACCTGCGCCGTCGCGGTCGAGCACACTGCGCGACAGGGCCAGGTGCTCCAGCACCCTCGGGCTCTGCGGCGCCACGGGCATCCCTTTCGGTCGGTGCGGTCGGGCTGCGCAGCATGGCAGCCGGACCCTCACCCTAGGCTTCGGCTCCGCCCAGGCCGAGCCGATGTCGCTGCACCGCCGTGCCTGCGCCCGATGGGCGACCATCCGTCATACGGTGCACGGGTGAGACGCAGTGAACTCGCGCTGGCGGCCTTGGCCAGCGCCGCCGTGCCCGGACTCCGTCCCGTCCAGGTGGCCGCCCACCACACCGATGCCGACCGTGCTGACTACCAGTCGGCGATCGTCGACGACGTCACGGGCCGCCGGTGGTGGGTCCGCTCGCCGCTGCACGCGGCCGCTGGCGCCGAGCTGGACAGCCACGACGCGCTCGTCCGGCTGCTCGGCAAGCACCTGCCGTTCAAGGCGCCGGCCGCGGTCGGCTACGCCACGCTCGGCGCCGAGGGACGAGCCGCGGTCTATCCCTACATCGAGGGGGCGACCCTGGACTTCCGCCGCCTGCCGGCCGGTGCGGGACTGGCCAGCGCCGTGGGCCGGGCGATCGCTGCCGTCCACAACATGCCCCGCGAGGTGTTCGAGGAGGCCGGAGTGCCGGTCTTCGACACCGCCACCTACCGCGCCCGCAAGCTGGGCGAGCTCGACCGCGCCGCAGAGAGCGGCCAGGTGCCGACGGGGCTGCTGGCCCGGTGGGAGCAGGCACTGGACGCCGCACCGCTGTGGCGGTTCACCACGACGCCGACCCACGGGCAGCTCGACGGTTCTCGGTTCCTGCTGTCCTTCGGCTCCAGCGACGACGCGTCCTCTGGTCGGGTGGTGGCGCTCACCGGCTGGGAGCGGGCCCAGGTCGCCGACCCGGCGGACGACCTCGCCGACCTGGTGCGGCTGGCCAGCCCCGCAGCAGTGGAGACCGTCGTCGACAGCTATGCCGTTGCCCGCAGCCAGCGTCCGGACGGCTATCTGGTGCAGCGGGCCAGGCTGGCCGGCGAGATGGCCCTGCTCCACGAGCTGGCAGCCTCGATCTTCGCCGACGACGAGGACCGCATCCGGGCTGCGGGTGACCAGCTGCGTCGCCTGGACCGGCTGACCTCAGCAGATGACTCTCTCGTGCCGCGCACGGCCCAGACGTCCACGGTCAGCGGCGCCGCGCACACCGCCGTGGAGGGCGAGGCCGTCCCTCCGGCTGCCCTGGCGCAGCCGGACGGTCTGGCTCAGGCCGCGGAGGCTGGGCCTGACGTCAGCAACGACGACACAGTCGGCACCGCGGCCCAGGAGGAGGTCTTCGACGCGCTCCCCGACGTGCTCCCTGACTCCACCGAGGACCTCACCGAGCTGCTGAGCCTCGGCGCAGGGGTGGAGGTCAGTCCGGCCGAGGACGGCGGGCCGATCGTGCTGCATGAGACAGAGCCGGACGACATGGAGGTGGCGATGGACCCGCCGCCCAGCGCCACCGGGGATCCGACGCCGACGGATGTCCCGCTGAGCCAGGACGACCGGCTGCACCTGCTCTACGACCTCCCGGCTGACGATGAGCCAGGTGGCGACGTCTCGGCTGGCGACGTCCCGGCTGACGACGTCTCGGCCGAAGACGGCCCGGACGGCGACGAGGTCGCCGAGGCCAGGCCGGTGGCGGAGGCCCCGGACCGGTCCTGAGCGGCTTCCACCAGAAGCCGCGTCAGCGTCTCCTCGTCTGGCAGCTGCGGCACCACCGTCTCGCCGGTGGCGGCGTAGAAGAACGCGGCCGTGACGTCCTCGGGAGCGCGGTCGTGGAGGCGCACGAAAGCGGTGCGGTAGGCCGCCAGCTGGAGTGCGCGGCGCTGCGCGTCGACCGGGTCGTGGGGCGGGTGGCCGGTCTTCCAGTCCACGATCACCACGCCCTCGGGTCCGCGGTCCGGGTCACTGAAGACGGCGTCGATCCGGCCGCGCACGCTGATCCCGCCGATCACCGTCTCGACCGCGACCTCGACGGCGACAGGCTGGCGCTGCGCCCACGGGCTGGCGAGGAAGTTCGCGCGTAGACGTGGCAGCTCGGCTCCCGGGGGCTCGTCGTCGGGCTGGCCGGCTGCCTCGTCCAGGTCGAGCAGGCCGGCGGCGGAGTAGTGCTGCTCCACCCACTCGTGGAACGCGCTGCCACGGACCAGCGCCGGCGAGGGTGGCTGTGGAATCGGTCGGCGCAGGTCTCGATGAAAGCCGCGGGGGTCCGCCATGAGCGAGGGCAGCGCCGAGGCCGCCAGGTGGTCCGGGGGCGTCGCCGCCGCCTCCGGCGCGGCGCGGCGCGCAGCCCGCTCGGCCAGGACCCGGTCGACCGCCTGGCTCAGCGCGTCGCCGCCGGGGGCCGTCACGGCCGTCGGGGCCGCCGCACCCTCCAGCACCACCTGCGCGACCTCTGCGGCCTCCGCCCGCCTTTCCTCTCGGGCCGTGGGCCAGGGGACCTCCTGCCCGGACAGCAACGGGTTGTCCAGGACCTGCGGATCGGCAGGGTCGGGCAGCGGCTCCCAGGGGCCGACCTCGACGGGGCCCGCCAGCAGGAGCTCCTGGAGAAACCGTGACGTCGTGCGTGGTGTCCGGCCCCCGGACCACACCGGGGCGGTGAGCAGCAGCGACTGGCGGGCCCGGGTGAAGGCCACGTAGGCCAGCCGACGCTCCTCGGCGACCAGGTGGTCCCCGCCCTGCATCCTGAACTCCTCGAGGTCCTCCATCGCCTGCGCCGTGTCGGTCGAGCCCGACCACCGCCACTGCGGGAGCCAGGCACGGTCACCACGCAACGGGTAGGGCAGCGCACCGAGAGCACCGGCCCAGCCCCGGGCTGTCGGACGGGACATCTGCCACTGGTCCTGCGACTGGCTCACCCGGCCCGGGTAGGACGGGAAGCTGCCCTCGACCAGACCGGGGACCGCGACGACGTCCCACTCCAGACCCTTGGCGGCGTGCACGGTCAGCACCTGCACGGCAGAGGTGGCGACGGAGACCTCGGCCGGCTCCAGGCCTCGTTCGGCCTCGCGGGCGACATCGAGCCACTCGACGAAGCCCCCCAGGGTCGCCCGCTCCGCCGTGCTCTCGAAGCCGGCGGCGACCTCCACCAGGGCGTCGAGTTGGGCCCGGCCCCACGCCGGGTCGAGGTCGGGGTCGGCCGCCACCTCGATGTCCAGGCCCAGTGCCCGCTCGGCCTGCATCACCAGGTCGGGCAGCGGCAGCGCCACCATCGCGCGCAGCCTGTCGATGGTCCTGCCCAGCGCGACCCACCGGTGGCGACCGACCGTGCTCAGGCGCTGCCCGCGGGGGCCTGTCCAGCCCGGCGGTGGCGGGTGTCCCCACCCGTCGGACAGCACCGGCGCCGGCCCACCAGGTGCCCGACCGGACTCCGCCCATGCCCAGAGGGCGTCGAGGTCGCTGGCGCCGAGCCGGCAGACCGGGCCGGTCAGCAGGCGCATCAGCGACTCGCCGCGGCTGGGGTCGTGGACAACGGCCAGCGCGGCCAGCAGGTCGATGACCTCGGGCGCGTCCAGCAGCCCGCCGAGCCCCACCACCTCCACGGGCAAGCCTGCGGCGCGCAGCGCCTCGACAACCGGCCCGAACTGCGACCTCGCACGACAGAGCACGGCCGCCGACGGTGCGCCGACTGCTCGAGCCGATGCGTCGGAGGAGTCGTGCTCGCCACGCCGCCATCGGGCCGCGATGAACTCCGCCACGTGCTGCGCCTCCTCCAGCGGGGTCGACAGGCGCGCTGCGCGGACCTCCCCGCGCGGTGCGTCAGGTCGCGGGCGAAGCGCACGGACCAGAACGCCGGCCCCCTCGCCCAGGGGCGACGAGCAGGTGTTCGCCACCTCCAGCACGGCGTCGGCGTTGCGCCAGGAGGTGCTCAGGGTCAGCACGTCGGCGCGGGGCCGGTCGGCGGCGGCGCCGAACGCCTGGCCGAACTCAGCAAGCGAGCCCGCGCTCGCACCGCGCCAGCCATAGATGGCCTGGTGCGGGTCGCCGACGGCGGTGACCGCCAGCCCTGCACCGCCGAACAACGCACGCAGGAGGACCAGCTGGGCGTGGCTGGTGTCCTGGAACTCATCGAGCAGCACGGCCCGGTAGCGGGCCCGCTCCCCCTCGGCCACCGCGGGGTGCTCTCGTGCCAGCCTGGCTGCCACGTGCACCTGGTCGGCGAAGTCGAGGGCTCCGGACCGGCGCTTGGCCTCCTGGTAGGCGCTCACCATGGTGAAGACGGTGGCCTGCTCGCGCAGGGCATGGACCAGGGTCGTGGCTGCCTCGAGGGGGCGGCCGTGGTCCCGGCCGGGGAGGCCGGACCAGCGGTCGGCCACCTCGTGCAGCAGGTCAGCGGCCTGCTCGGGTGAGACGAGGTGCTCTGCCAGCGCTGACGACGCCTGCACCAGTGCGCGGACCAGGCTGCTGACGGCCGGCTCGAAGCCGGTCATCTGACCGGGCCAGGCCTCGACGACGCGATGGGCGTACTGCCAGGCTGCGGCTTCGGAGAGCAACCGTGCTCCGGGTTCGACACCGATCCGGAGTCCGTGTTCGGCCACGAGGCGACCGGCGTAGGCGTGGTAGGTGCTGATCGTCGGGGGACTGCTCTCGCCCTCCGCTGGGCGCCACAGCCCCGCGGTCGCCGCCGCCCGCAGGCGCAGGTCGACGCGTTGGGCGAGCTCCTGGGCTGCCTTGCGGGTGAAGGTCAGCCCGAGCACCTGCTCGGGCGCGACCATCTGGTTGGTCACCATCCAGACGACGCGGGCGGCCATCGTCTCGGTCTTGCCCGAGCCCGCACCGGCGACCACGAGCGTGGGGTGGGGCGGAGCCTCGATCACCAGCCGCTGCTCGGCTGTCGGCGGTGGTGAGCCGGTTGCAGCCGCCAGCCGGTCAGCACTGACCCGGGTGCTTCCGAGAGGGGGTCCGCCCGCTGTCGCGTTCTCCCGCGGGGCGCTCGCCGGGCCGGCTGCTGTGGTCACGCCAGCGACCGGCCCTGTGGCTGCGCCGGGCAGCTGCTGACGACGGGGCAGGTGCGGCACCAGGATCCGGTCGTCGCCGGGAACTGCCTTCCCGCCATACCCTGGGCTGCGGCCTGGACCATGTCGTGCGCCCAGGTCGGCTCGGCATCCTGGCTCAACGGGCGCTGCGGCTGCACGCTGGGGTCGCGGCCCGCGGCCCGACCCAGCTGCACCAGGGCCGCTCCCCCGTCGCCCGAGCCGAGCCCTGACTCCGCCACGGCCAGCTGGTAGACGCCCAGCTGGGGATGACGGTCCATCTCACGCCGCGGTGGGCGGGTCGCTCCGGTCTTCAGGTCGACGACGCGGACCCGTCCGTCCAGGTCCTGCTCGACCCGGTCGATCCGACCGACGATCCGGGCCTGACCCACCGTCAGGTCCACTGCCTGCTCCACGGCCAGCACGGTCCGTCCCTGGCCGAGGGCGCTGGCCGCATAGGACACGTAGCGACGCAGCATCTCCTCCGCACGCACCCGTTCGCGCTGCCCCGCCCACCCGGTGGGCAGGTCGAGCTCAGCCCAGCGCTGGTCCAGGGCCTGGCTCAGCTCGTCCTGGCTCGCCTCCGGTGACGCTGCCACGACCTCGTGGACCAGGCTGCCCACGGCAGCTCCGACAGCACCAGGAGGCTCACCGCCGCGGGTGGTCAACAACCAGCGCAGCGCGCACCGGGTGAAGGTCTCGACCTGTGACGGGGAGACGGTCGTGGGACCGTCGCCGATCAGGGGGCGGTCGGCGCTGACGTCACGTCCGGGCCACCAGGACTCGGGCTCTGCCCCGGGGACGCCGGCGACCAGCAGCCGGCTCAGCTGGGCGGCGGCGCGGTCTCGACCGACAGCGTCGTGCCGACGGTGCCGGAGGGTCACCTCTCGGCGCAGATGGGCGACGAGGCCCCGCGGTCCGAGGACGGGCGGCACGTCGACCGGCTCACGGGGTCCTGGCACCGGGTCGAGCAGCTCGAGGAAGGGCGAGGGCTGCAGGTCGGTCGAGGACACAGCCGTGACGAGCAGCTGCTGGCGGGCGCGGGTGACGGCGAGGTAGAACAGCCGCGTCTCCTCGGCGCGGACCTCGGCGGCGCCGGCTCGCACCCCGTCGGCGCCGTGTGCCGGCCGTCCGTGCAGGACCGACACCAGAGCCTGGGCGCCGAGCAGCGTGTCGCGACGGCGCAGGTCGGGCCAGACCCCCTCCTGCACGCCGGTCACCGCCACGACGTCCCACTGGCGACCGGCGGCGGCTTGCGGAGTCAGCACGTCGACTGCCTGCTCGGGCCGCGCCCGGACGACCAGGGCGTCGGCGGCGACGCGCTGCTGGGACAGGTGCTCGACGAACCCGTGCGGGCCGCGGCCGGGCAGGCGCTGCACCCACTCGGCCGCGGCCGCGAACAGGGTGATGACGGCGTCGAGGTCGCGGTCGGCCTGGGCGCCCACAGGGCCTCCCGCGAGGGCGAGCTCGCGCCAGTGCTCAGCCAGTCCCGTGGCCTCCCAGAGCGCCCAGAGCACGGTCTGGGCCGTGCTGTCCTGCTCTGCGACGGCACGGCGGCCGGCTGTCAGCACGTCATTGACGCGGGCCAGCGGCGCCGCGGTCGGACCGAGCAGGGCCAGGCCGGGCTGGTCGACGAGCTCGGCCAGGCAGACGTCGACCGGTCGGGCGCCACCGGCGGCCCGCTCCTGCGTCCGGACCAGGTGCCGCACCCTGCGCAGGGCCACCGGGTCGGCCCGACCGATGCAGGAGGTCAGCAGGTCGACCGCCTCCTCCGGGGTCAGGCTTGCGCTGCCGGACGACTCACGCAGGCTCGCGGCATACGCCAGGAGGAGCGCTCGCACCGCCGGCTGCCCGCTCAACGGGCCAGCAGGCGCCTGCTCACGAACCGGAATCCCCGCCGCAACCAGCACCCGGCGCACTCGGTCGAGATCCCCGCGCCCTCGGGCCACCACGGCCATCTGCGACCAGCTCAGACCGCCCACCACGTGCGTATGGAGCAGACGACCGGCGATGAAGGTGGCCTCCTGCCCCGGGCTGCGCAGCACGACGACCTCGCTGCGGCCTCCCATACGGTCAGCGCCGGCCAGTCGGTGTCGAGCCCCGCCGCTGACACCGAGCGCATCTCGCACCCGACCGGCAGCAGTCTCGATCTCGACCGGCAGTCGGTGGTGCTGCTCCAGGCTCAACGACGCGAGCGGCACGCCGGTGGCCGTGGCCAGCCGGTCGGCGAGCCTGCTGAAACGCCCCGGATCGGCGCCCCGGAAACCGTGGGCAGTGACGTCGGCGTCGCCCAACAGCACGACGGGGAGGTCACGGTGATGCAGGACCTCGACGAGGCGGGCCGCCGAAGCGGTCAGCTCCTGGGCGTCGTCGACGACGACGAGCCGCAGTCGGGCCGCCCAGCGCTCGCGCGCATCGGGGTCGTCCTCGAGAGCCTCCGCCGCCGTCGTGCAGATCCAGGCGGGGTCAACCGCACCGGGACGTTGCAGCGCCGTCACCTGGTCGTACTCCTCCAGCACCTCGGCCGCAGCGACCCACTCGGGTCGGTCGTGGTGGCGACCCAGGTCGGCCAGCCCCGCAGGGTCGAGGCCATGCTCCACGGCACGCATCAGCAGGTCACGCAGCTGGTCGGTGAAGCCGCGAGTCGGCAGCGCCGCCTGCAGCCCGGCGGGCCACGAGGGAGCCTGCTGACCCCGGTCGCGAGCCTCCGCATGCCCCGCCAGCAGGTCGCGCAGCACGGCGTCCTGCTCCGGGCCGGAGAGCAGGCTGGGGCGCGGGAGCGAGCCATGGACGGCTCGGTCGCGCAGAATTGCGAAGGCCAGCGACGCGGGGGTGCGACACAGCGGCTCGGTCGACGTGCCGCCCAGCCTCCGGGTGACCGCCAGTCGCAGGCGCGCCGCTGCCTCACGCGTGGGGGCGAGCACCAGCACCTGGTCGGCCGCCATCCCCCTGTCGACGCGATCGGCGACCAGCTCGAGTGCGACCGTCGACTTGCCCGTGCCTGGAGCCCCGGTGACCAGGACGACACCGGACCGCTGGGCCAGCACCCGCATGCCCGAGTCGTCGAGCGGGACCGCACCGTCGCCCAGCTGCACCTGCATGAGCCCATCCCATCAGGGCGGGCCGACAGCGCTGCCCAGCGGCTGGGGGCGCAGGCCGCCGACGTACAGTGGCCAGACGCATCCCGGCGCCACGCCGGGTCATCGTCGAAGGGACAGCCGTGGAGGTCAGGATCGGTGTACGTCAGGTCACCCGAGAGGTGACCTTCGAGTCCCTGCAGAGCGCCGAGGACATCCAGGCCGCCGTCGTCAAGGCGGTCGGCGACGGGTCCGTGCTGCACCTGGTGGACGACAAGGGACGCATCGTCCTGGTCCCGGCGGAGACGCTCGGCTACGTCGAGATCGGGGTTCCCGACAAGGGGCGCGTGGGCTTCGGGTCACCCTGACGACGGCGCGACCAGGCAACACGCCCACCGTTCCACCCTGCCGGAATGTCGTCTCGACCGTAGACTGGAGCCGACTCAGGGCCCTGGGTCACCAGCGCCGACACCCCTGTCGGCACACCGCTACCGAGGTCGGTGGCAGAGAGAGGCTGAACGCAACATGATTCAGACCATCCTGATGGCATTGATCGCCGGATGCATCATCGGGCCGCTCGCCCGCTTGGTGCTTCCTGGCAAGCAGAACATCTCCCTTCCGATCACGATCCTGCTGGGTGCGCTCGGCGCGCTCGCCGGCTCGTGGCTGTTCCAGTTGATCTCGGGCAAGGACGACACCAGCGGCATCGACTGGATCGCCCTGCTGCTGGGCGTCGTCGTCGCGGCCGCGTTCGTGCTGATCTACGGCGCGGTCACTGGCCGGAACAACACCAACCGTCTGACCTAGTCAGCGCGCAGCCGCCTGGCTGCACAGAACGCATGACAGCACGAGGGTGCGACCGACCGGTCGCACCCTCGTGGCGTCTGCGGCTCCAGGAACAGTGCCCCGCCCGTCTCAGCCGTTGAGCCCCAGTCTCTGCATCCTGGTCAGGTGCTGTTCGGTCAGCCGGGTGAACATCCGCCCGAGCTCGGCCAGGTCAGCGCCGCCCCCACCGCCGCCGACGATCAGCGCTGCCAGGGCGTCGCGTTCGACCGCGACATACTGCGCCTGCGCCACGGCCTCCCCCACCAGCCGGCGGGCCCACAGCGCGAGCCGCCCGGACACCGTCGGGTCGACGACGATCGCGTCGCACACCGTCTGCACGATGAACTCGTCCTGCTCGGTGTCCTGCACCACGCTCTCGACCAGCTCGCGGGTGGCCGGGTCGAGGTGGGTGGCGACCTCGCGGTAGAAGTCCTGGGCGATCCCGTCCCCGACGAACGCCTTGACCAGCCCCTCGAGCCAGTCGCTGGGCCTGGTCCTGTCGTGGAAGGCGTCGACAGCGCCGACGAACGGCCGCATGGCTGCCTCCGGGTCACAGCCCAGCTCCCGCAGACGAGCAGCCAGCACCTCGTAGTGCCCGAAGTCCACCGTGGCCAGCCGGGCCAGCGAGACCCGCACCCCCGTCCCCGGCGCGCGGCCTGCATCACCGGCCAGGCG
This sequence comes from uncultured Actinomycetota bacterium, assembly GCA_963781115.1. Classification (GTDB taxonomy): domain Bacteria; phylum Actinomycetota; class Actinomycetes; order Actinomycetales; family Dermatophilaceae; genus Ornithinicoccus. Next base: position 300,519 of record CAWADV010000002.1, on the reverse strand, counting down.
CAGGCACGCGGTCAGCTCGGCGTAGGCCAGCGCCCCCAGCAGGTCGACCACGGCGTCATCCGGGGGCTGACCCGGCAGGTCAGCCGGGGTGTCCTGGCGTTGCGGGCGCTGCGCGCCGTCAGCTCCGGTGCTCATGGCGCTCACGCTAGCCCTCCGCCCAGGCTAGACTGGCGCTGACCACACGGTGCCCGGTCGGCACTCACCGAAAACGGTTGCCTGACAGCCTGAGCACACTCCTCGAAGACCTCCGATCGGCCCGCCCCCGTCGTGACCTGCCCCGCTCTGCGGCGCGACCACGACCAGAGCTCGCCTTGCCGACCACTGCCCGCCGCCCTTCGGGGAGGCCGGGACTGGCGGGCGATCGGAAGGATCCATGGAAGAGCACCGCACCTTCGCCGACTTCGACGTGCACCCCGACATCATCCGGGCGCTGACCGCCTCCGGCATCACCCACCCGTTCCCGATCCAGGCGATGACCCTGCCGGTCGCGATGGGCGGCCACGACATCATCGGCCAGGCCAAGACCGGCACGGGCAAGACCCTCGGCTTCGGCATCCCGATGCTGCAGCGGGTCGTCTCACCGACCGACCCCGGCTTCGCCGGCCTGGCGGTGCCCGGTGCCCCGCAGGCCCTGGCCGTCACCCCGACCCGGGAGCTGGCCGTCCAGGTGGCCGGTGACCTGAGCCGTGCGGGCGAGCACCGCGGAGTCCGGGTGCTGACCGTGTATGGCGGTCGCGCCTACGAGCCGCAGGTGGAGGCGCTGCGCAAGGGTGTCGAGATCGTCGTGGGCACCCCCGGCCGGCTGATCGACCTCGCCGAGCAGGGATACCTGCGACTGGGCGAATGTCGCTCGGTCGTGCTGGACGAGGCCGACGAGATGCTCGACCTGGGCTTCCTGCCCGACGTCGAGAAGATCCTGTCGATGACCCCCAGCGGGCGCCAGACCATGCTGTTCAGCGCCACGATGCCCGGCGCAGTCGTCGCGCTGGCCCGCCGCTACATGACCCAGCCGACGCACATCCGCGCGATGGGCGAGGCCGACGAGGGCCACACCGTCCCTGCGGTCGAGCAGTTCGTCTACCGCGCCCACGCGATGGACAAGGTCGAGATGATCGCCCGCATCCTGCAGGGTGAGGGTCGCGGACTGTCGATCATCTTCGCCCGCACCAAGCGGACCGCGGCCAAGGTCGCCGACGACCTCGCCGAGCGTGGCTTCGCGGCCGCTGCCATCCACGGCGACCTCGGTCAGGGGGCGCGCGAGCAGGCGCTGAGGGCCTTCCGCAACGGCAAGGTCGACGTCCTGGTCGCCACCGACGTGGCCGCGCGCGGCATCGACGTCGAGGCTGTCACGCACGTCATCAACTACCAGTGCCCCGAGGACGAGAAGACCTACCTGCACCGGATCGGGCGCACTGGTCGGGCCGGCGCGACGGGCGTGGCGATCACCTTCGTCGACTGGGACGACCTGCACCGCTGGGCGATGATCGACCGCACCCTCGACCTCGGGATCCCTGAGCCGGCGGAGACCTACTCCTCCTCCGAGCACCTGTTCGACGACCACAACATCGCCGCGGGCACCCGGGGCACCTTGCCGCGGTCGTCTCGCACCCGCGAGGGCCTGAACGCCGAGCGGCTCGAGGACCTCGGCGAGACCGGCCGGGGTGGCGGTCGCGGTGCAGGGCGCGGTGCCAGTGGCGGCGGTGGCGGCGGCGGTGGCCGCGGACGAGACGGCAACCGTGACTCCGGGCGAGGTGGCAGCCGCGACGGTGGCAACCGCGACGGTGGCAGCCGCGACGGCGCTGGTCGCGGTCGCGGCGGGGCACCCCAGCGGGACCGCGCGCGCACCGACAGTCCGGTGGCGCCGACCGGGGGCTCGACCCCCTCAGCCGACGGCGGCAAGACCCGCAACCGTCAGCGGCGGCGCGGCACAGCCGACAGCCCGCAGGCCTGACTCAGCGGGGCCAGCGGCCCCGCACGACGGTGCCGTGGCCGTGTTCGAGGATCTGCTCGAGGGCCACGAGACTGGTCGTGTTCTCGCCGAGCCGGTTGGGCTTGCCCGTCCCGTGGTAGTCGCTGGACCCCGTGCGGATCAGCCCGTGCCGCCGGCAGAGATCGGCCGCCCGCTGACGCTGGTCCGCGTCGTGGTCGCGGTGGTCGACCTCCAGCCCCTGCAGGCCTGCGTCGACCATCGCGGCGATGACGTCCTCACCGACGGTGCGACCGCGGGCCGCGGCGAAGGGGTGCGCCATCACCGCCACCCCGCCGGCCCGTCGGACCAGCTCCACCGCGAGGAGCGGGGACGGCGCGTAGTGCGCCACGTAGTAGGGGCTGCCGGCGTGCACCACATCGTCGAACGCGGCCTGACGGTCGGGGTAGCGTCCCGCGGCGACCAGGGCGTCGGCCAGGTGGGGCCGGCCCAGGGTGGCCCCCTCGCCGGCCTGGGCCAGCACGTCGGGATAGGTGACCGGGTAGCCGTCGGCGGCCAGCCGGTCGACCATCTGTTGCATCCGGCTGAGGCGGTTCGTCCGCGACAGGTCCATCTCCCGGGTCAGTCCCGGGTGGTCGGGGTCGGGCAGGTAGGCCAGCAGGTGCACCGAGATCCCTCGATAGGCGCAGGACACCTCGATGCCCGGCACGAGCGTCAGTCCCAGCTCGTCGGCCGTGTCGGCAGCCTCGGCCCAGCCGGCGCTCACGTCGTGGTCGGTCAGGGCCACGACGTCCACCCCGGCGCTCGCGGCGGAGCGCATCACCTCCCCCGGCGTCTGCGTGCCGTCGCTGCACACGCTGTGGGTGTGAAGGTCGATGCGCACGTCGTTCACCGTATGCCAGACGGCGACGGCATACTGAGCGGTGCCGCGCGGCGGCTCGAACCTGCTGACGAAGGACTGCGATGAGCCCGACCCGATCTGCCCTCACCACCCTGGCTGTCGGCGCCCTCGCCGCGCTGTCCTTGGGTGGCTGCTCCCAGGCCGGCGACGCGGAGGTCCCGGCGACTCCGACGGTGGCCACCTCCGACTCCGCGACCGGCACCTCCTCGGACCAGCAGACCACCACCGACGACGCCGTGTCCCCGACCCAGGCGGGGTCAGCCCTGGTGACCAGCGCGGACGGCGCCTTCGAGGTCTCCCTCCCCGAGGAGTGGTCCGATGCCTCCGGCGAGGTCAACCAGGACGTGGAGGTCGCGATCAAGGCCGACGCGATGGCCGACGACTTCTTCACCAACGTCGTCGTCGCCAGTGAGGAGCCGATCGACGACCTGGAGCGCGCCATCGAGGACGCCGCAGCGGAGATCGCCGGCAAGGACGGCGAGTATGAGCTGCTGGACTCCGTCGAGGTCGGCGGTGAGACCGCGTACGGCTACACGATCACCCGCACCGTGCAGGGCGTGGCCGTGGCGCAGACCCAGCGCTGGATCGAGCACGACGACCGGCTCTATGTGGTCACCCTGTCCTCCGCCAAGGGGCAGGCGACCCCGGCCCAGGCGACCTTCGAGGAGCTGCTCGCCGGGTGGGTCTGGACCGACTGAGCGCGCGCCCGCCGCTCAGGGGCGGGCGCGGCCGGCCGCGCGGCGCGCCGCCCGCTGGGCGGCCCTGTCCATCCCGAACCTCCGGCGAGCGGCATACCCACCGATCGAGACGCCTGCCGCCAACCCGAGCCCGATCGACACCGCTGCCGCGAGCTGGGTGATCGCGGTGGTCGTCAGCGAGGTCGGGTTCTCCATCATCAGGTAGAGCGCCCGGTAGACGGCCAGTCCCGGGAGCAGCGCGACGATCGCCGCGGTGGTGATCGCCAGCTCGGGGACCCGCAGAGCCCGATGCGCGCCATAGCCCGCCGCCCCGGCGACCGCGGCCGGCACCGCGACGCTCAGGGACGGCGCCAGCTCCAGGAGCAGGACCAGCCGGTAGACCGCCCAGGTCAGCCCGGCGACGGCACCGGCGACCAGCAGGGCCCGGGGGCCGGTGTAGGTGGACAGCGCGAAGCCGACGCCGATGAGCACCGCCGCTGCCATGGTCGTCAGCAGCGAGCTGTCATGGTTCAGGACGGGCGAGATGCCCAGGCCGACCCCCAACCGCCGGGCCAGGCTGAGGACCAGCGAGATGCCGACCGCGATCCCCAGGGTCAGCATGATCACCTCCAGCCCACGGGCGGCGGCGGTGACGTAGTAGGCGTCCAGCGCGTCCTGCGCAGCCCCCATCGCGGTCAGACCCGCCAGCAGGACGACGATGCCGCTGATCACCACCAGGGAGGGCGAGGTGAGCCCGGGGACCTCGACGCCGCGGCCGCGCAACCAGTAGAGGAGCACCGCGAGCGAGGTCGGGATGGCGGCACTGACGGCCTGGTTGAAGAACGCCGCGATGCCCAGCCGCCCCAGCTGGCGGCTGACCACGTTGACCACCGTCGCGCTGAGCGCCGCCAGCACCATCATTGCCGGGCCCCCGCCGAACAGCAGGACCACAGCGCTGGCTAGCAGTGCTTCTCCGGCCACGGTCACCCACCGCCGGTAGGGGTGGGGAGCGCGCAGCACCCCCGCCAGCTCAGCGCGCGCCTGGTCCACGTCGGGCCCGCCGCCGCCGACCACCCGGTCGACCAGGAGCTGGACGCGCTCCAGGCGGGTGTGGTCGGGCGAGCGCGTGCGCACGACCCGCATCACGCTGAGGGGGTCGGCGTCCATGCCCCGGTGGATCGAGACGGTGATCGAGGTGAAGGTGATGTCGACGTGGGCCGACTGCACGCCATACGCCGAGGTCAGGCGCAGCACCGTGGCGACCACCTCAGCCGCCGAGGCGCCGGTGGACAGCATCGCCTCGCCCACCCGCAGGGCCAGGTCGATGACGGCTCGCGCGTGGCGCGGGGACAGCTCATCGTCACTGCCCGGCACGGCGATCGGCACCGTCGGCGGGCTGACCCCGCGCACCGCCCGCTGGGCCCGCTCCCGCCAGACCCGACCAGGCTGCTCGGCCTGGCTTGCCGCCGGAGGCGAGACGCCGTCTCCGCTCGGCGGCGGCGACGGCTCACTCACCTGTTCAGGGTAGGGCTCGGGCCAGCGCGTGGACAGGGTGGGACCGGGCACCCTCTCCGGTGCGTGGCACCATGGCCCGGTGAGCGAGAAGCAGGCCCAGCCGGGCCACCGCAGCCGACCGACCACCGCCGAGTTCCGGGACTTCGTCTCCCGCGGCTGGGCTCCCGCGCCCGCCAGCACGGTGAGCCTGGCACCCGTCGCCCCGTATGCCGCAGCGCGGCGACAGGCCGTGTCCGAGGCCTTCCCCGGCGAACGGCTGGTCATCCCGGCAGGGGGGTTCAAGGTGCGCTCCAACGACACCGACTACGCCTTCCGGCCGCACTCGGCCTTCGCCCACCTCAGCGGGCTGGGTGCCGACCGCGAGCCGGACGCCGTGCTGGTCCTGGAGCCGCTGCCCGAGGGGGGCCATGAGGCGGTGCTGTTCCTGCGGCCGATGGCCGGACGGGACAGCGAGGAGTTCTTCTCCGACGCCCGGGTCGGGGAGTTCTGGGTCGGCGCCCGGCCGTCGCTGTCCGAGGTGTCCGCCGAGCTCGGGCTCAGCACCCGGCCGCTGGACGAGCTGCCCGACGCCTTGGCCAAGGACGCCGGCACGGTGCTGCTGCGGGTCGTCTCCGAGGCGGACCGTGAGGTCGCGTCCGTGGTCGCTCGGGTGCGCCAGCAGTCCGGGGTGGACCTCTCCGAGGAGGCGCAGCGCGAGGTCGAGGACGCCGACCTGGAGCTGTCCCGGCACCTGTCGGTGCTCCGCACGGTCAAGGACGACTGGGAGGTGGAGCAGATGGCGGCCGCGTGCGCGGCCTCAGCGGAGGCTTTCGACGCGGTCGTCGCCGACCTGCCCGAGGCCGTGCGGCGCGGCCGCGGGGAGCGATGGGTGGAGGGCACCTTCGCCCGGCACGCGCGGCATACCGGCAACGGGGTGGGCTACGACTCCATCGCCGCGGCCGGCGACCACGCGACCACGCTGCACTGGACACGCAACACCGGAGAGGTGGTCGACGGTGAGCTGCTGCTGCTGGATGCCGGCGTCGAGGTCGACTCCCTGTTCACCGCCGACATCACCCGCACCCTGCCCGTGAACGGGACCTTCAGCGAGGCGCAGCGACGGGTCTACGACGTGGTCCTCGAGGCGCAGGAGGCTGGGATCGCCGCGGCTCGTCCGGGCAACACCTTCAGCCAGATCCATGCCGCCGCCATCCGGGTGATCGCGACTCACCTGCACGCCTGGGGGCTGCTGCCCGAAGGGGTCAGCGTCGAGGACACCCTGGACACCGAGCACGGGCAGTTCCACCGCCGGTGGATGGTGCACGGGACCAGCCACCACCTGGGGCTGGACGTCCACGACTGCGCCCTGGCGCTTCGCGAGGACTACCTGGATGCCGAGCTGCAGCCCGGGATGGTGCTGACCGTGGAGCCGGGGCTCTACTTCAAGTCCGACGACCACCTGGTGCCGGAGGAGCTGCGCGGCATCGGCGTGCGGATCGAGGACGACCTGGTGATCACCCAGGACGGCTGCCGCAACCTCTCGCAGATGCTGCCCCGGACCGCTGACGACGTCGAGGCGTGGGTGCGTTCAGGCGGGCGGCGCGGCTGAGCGCGAGGCCTGCTGGGGCGGCAGCTGCGCCAGCAGGTCGCGGGCCCGCTCGGCGAACTTGTGCTCGGTGAGCACCTCGTAGCGGGTGGCCACCACGGTCGACACCGAGGTGAAGTCGCGGCGGCCGCGAGTCAGCCCATAGCCGATCAGGGCCCAGACCAGCCCGAACACGGCTCCGGTCACCACGCACCACAGCACCATGACGAAGGCGTCCCGGCTGCTCGCGAACAACGCGAGGATCAGACCGACGAACAGTCCGAGCCAGACGCCGGAGAGGAGCCCGCCGACCGCCACCCGCGCGGTGGTGAGCCGCCCGGTGACCCGCTCGACCTGACGCAGGTCGGTGCCCACGATCATGCAGTTCTCGACCGGGAAGTCATGGTCGGACAGGTAGTCCACGGCGCGCTGGGCCTCGGCGTACTGGTCGAAGACGCCCAGCGACATCGGGTAGTTCAACGTCAGCCCACCGACCCTGTCAGGTCCCCCGGGCATCGATGCAGGCATGGTCACGGCCCCATTCTGTCACTGCAGATGGGGCCGTGCGGGTCGAGGCGCCGGGCGGGCCGGCGCACGGGTCAGCGACCCAGGGAGAAGGAGCGGCGGCGCGGCTTGATGGGCATCCGTGCGACGTCGCTGGGCAGGCGGTGCCGGTAGGCACGCAGCACTGCCGCGTCGTAGGAGCTGCCGAGGCGTGAAGCCATGGTGTGTCTCACTGCTTTCGTGGTGCTGGCGATGGATGGGTCGAGCCGGTGCGGCCCCATCGCCAAAGCCGTTCCGGCTACTGGGTATGACGCCCGCTGACCTGCGAATATTCCTCGGGCCAGGGGTGACCCACGTCACCGGGCCTGCGCGGCACCCTCGGTCGGTATCCTGCAGCCGTGAGCAGCGCCCGCGTCTTCGTGGCCCGGCTCGTCGGCCTGAGCGTGTTCGACCCCTCCGGCGACGAGGTGGGCCGAGCCCGCGACGTCGTCGTCTCCCTGGCGGCCTCCAGCCGGAGTCGACGGCCCCGGGCCATCGGCCTGGTCGTGGAGGTGTCCGGGCGGCGCCGGGTGTTCGTCCCGATGACGCGGGTCACCAGCATCGACAGCGGCCAGGTCATCACGACCGGCCTGGTCAACATGCGTCGCTTCCAGCAGCGGGCCGGTGAGACCCTCGTGGTCTCCGAGCTGTTCGACCGTGAGGTCACCGTCGAGCACGAGGGCGACCAGCCGTTCCCGGCCGTGGTCGAGGACATCGCGCTGGAGCTGCAGACCAGCCGGGACTGGGTGCTCACCAAGGTCTTCTGCCGCAAGGGGGCCGCGGAGCCGCGCACCTCGGGACTGCGCCTGCGCCGGCGCCGGGGAGAGACGCTGCTGGTGCCGGTCGACCAGGTGCACGGCCTGCACCTGGCGCAGGTGGGCCAGGCTGCCGACCAGCTGATCGCGGCCTACGAGGACCTCAAGCCGGCCGACCTGGCCGAGCGGATCCACGAGCTGTCGCCGCAACGGCGGGCCGAGGTGGCCGACGCGCTCGACGACGAGACGTTGGCTGACGTGCTCGAGGAGCTGCCCGACGACGACCGGGTCGAGATCCTCACCCACCTGGCGAGCGAGCGGGCCGCCGACGTGCTGGAGGTGATGCAGCCGGACGACGCGACCGACCTGCTCTCGGACCTGCCGGCTGACGCGGTCGAGGAGCTCCTGCAGCTGATGGAGCCGGACGAGGCCGAGCCGATCCGCCGGCTGCTCACCTACGACGAGAACACCGCCGGCGGCATGATGACCACCGAGCCGGTGATTCTCGGCCCCGAGGCCAGCATCGCCGAGGCCCTGGCGATGGTCCGCCGTGAGGAGCTCTCGCCCGCGCTGGCGACGCTGGTCTTCGTGGCCCGGCCACCCCTGGAGACACCGACGGGACGCCTGCTCGGCATCGTGCACATCCAGCGGCTGCTCCGGGAGGCGCCGCACCAGTCGGTCGGCACCGTCCTGGACCGAGACTTCGAGCCGGCCGCCCCCGACGCGCCGCTGGGCCAGGTCAGCCGGCTGATGGCCGCCTACAACATGGTGGTCCTGCCGGTCACCGACCCGGAGGGCAGGCTGCTCGGGGCGGTCAGCGTCGACGACGTGCTCGACCACATCCTGCCGGAGGACTGGCGCGACGACCGGCACGAGCCCCAGGTGAGCCCGGCCGATGCCCGCTGAGACCGCGCCCCACGGCCGCGACCCCGACGCCCGCCGCGCGCTGGCCGAGCGCGCCCGCGACCGAGCGGCCACCCGGGCGATCCGGCCGGAGACCACCTCGCGACGCGACGACCGCCTCGACCAGCCGCTGGCCACCCGCCGCTCCATGCTGCGGCGCCCGCAGATGGACGCCGACGCCTTCGGCAAGTTCGCCGAGACGTTCGCCCGGTTCATGGGGACGGCGCGGTTCCTGGCCTACATGACGATGTTCGTCGTCGTCTGGCTGCTCTGGAACGTCTTCGCACCGGAGCACCTGCGCTGGGACCCCTACGCCTTCATCTTCCTGACCCTGATGCTGAGCCTGCAGGCCTCCTACGCCGCGCCGCTGATCCTGCTCGCGCAGAACCGCCAGGTCGACCGCGACAAGGTGATGATCGAGCAGGACCGCACCCGCGACGAGCGGGCGCTGGCGGACACCGAGTTCCTCACCCGCGAGGTCGCCGCTCTCCGCATCGCCCTGCGCGACGCAGCGACCCGTGACTTCATCCGCTCCGAGCTGCGGGGCCTGCTCGAGGAGCTGTCCGAGCGTGGGGTCCTGGCCGACGACGAGCCCGAGCCGACCCGGGGGCGGACAGGGGATCCCAGCGCAGGCGCCTAACATGGCCGCCATGTCCGTTCCCACCCTCGAGGCCCTCCAGCGTGCCCTGGCCGGGGTCAACGACCCCGAGATCCGCCGCCCCATCACCGAGCTCGGCATGGTCGAGTCGCTCGAGGTCGACCCCGACGGCCGGGTCCGCACCACCGTGCTGCTCACCGTGCCCGGCTGCCCGATGAAGGACACGATCACCCGGGACGTCACGGCGGCCCTGTCGGGCCGTCCCGGGGGTCAGCGACGTGCAGCTCCAGCTCGGGGTGATGAGCGATGAGCAGCGCGGCGCGCTGAAGTCCCAGCTCCGCGGCGGCCAGGCCGACAAGGAGATCCCGTTCGCTCGTCCCGACACGCTGACCAGGGTGTATGCCGTGGCCTCCGGCAAGGGCGGCGTCGGCAAGTCCTCCATCACGGTCAACCTCGCCGCCGCGATGGCGCAGGAGGGCCTGCGGGTCGGGGTCGTCGACGCAGACATCTACGGCTTCTCGGTCCCCCGGATGCTCGGCGTGGAGCACCAGCCGACCCAGGTCGACGACATGATCCTGCCGCCGGTCCAGCACGACGTGAAGGTCATCTCGATCGGCATGTTCGTCCCCGGCAACCAGCCGGTGGTCTGGCGCGGCCCGATGCTGCACCGGGCGATGCAGCAGTTCCTCTCCGACGTCTTCTGGGGCGACCTCGACGTCCTCCTGCTCGACCTGCCTCCCGGCACCGGTGACATCGCGATCACCGTGGCGCAGCTGCTGCCCAACTCCGAGCTGCTCATCGTCACCACCCCGCAGCCAGCGGCGGCCCAGGTCGCCGAGCGCGCCGGGTCGATCGCGCTGCAGACTCATCAGCGGCTGGTCGGCGTGATCGAGAACATGTCCTGGCTGGAGCTGCCCGACGGCAGCCGCCAGGAGATCTTCGGCACTGGCGGCGGCCGTGCCGTCGCTGACTCGCTGTCCCGCGCGATCGGCGCTGAGGTGCCGCTGCTCGGCCAGGTGCCGCTCGACGTCACCGTCCGCGAGGGCGGCGACAGCGGTGTGCCCGTCGTGCTGAGCCACCCGGACTCCCCGGGCGCCACGGCACTGCGTGGCATCGCCCGTCAGCTGGCCGTCCGCGGCCGTGGGCTGGCCGGTCGCAAGCTGGGCCTGTCCCCCGTCGGTCGCTAACCGGGCCCTCAGCGACGAGCCACCGTCCCGTCGGCAGCTGGCCACGGCCTCGCAGCAACTGGCCACCGGCCCCGGTCATAGCGTGTAGCTCTCGCCCCCTGGAGGGCCACAAGCTCACACGATGCCGGCGCTGGCTCCGGCGCAGAGGGACGGCGCGACGGGCGCTCAGGTCGCGTCGAGGTCCCAGGGCGTCGGCAGGGCCGGGTCGAAGAGCATCCGCGAGTGCACCGGGCTCGGCGTCGGAGCCGGCTGCATCGAGCCGCCCGGCTTGACCGCGGCAGCAGCGCCTGCCTGCTGCCCCACCGGCGCCCCGCTGAGTGCCTCTCGGACGATGCGCCGCGGGTCGTACTGACGGGGGTCGAGCTGGCGCCAGTCGATGTCGTCGAAGGCCGGCCCCATCTCCTCCTTGATCTGCGACTTCGCCCCCTCGGCCATGTCGCGCAGCGACCGCACGCCCTGGGCGAGCTTGGCGGCATACCCCGGCAGCCGCTCCGGCCCGAGGATGAACAGGGCCAGGACGAGCAGCAGGAGGAACTCGGTGCCTTGCATCCGGACGCCCCTTAGTCCGACGAGCCCTGCAGGGTGACCGTGAGGTCGCGCTCGACGCCGTCCGTCGCGCGGACTGTCACCTGGACCTCGTCTCCCACGGCGCGGCTGCGCAGCAGGATGATCAGGTGGGTGGCGTCGGTCACCTCGGTGCCGTCGATGCGCAGGATCACCTCACCGGGCTCGATGCCCGCCTGGTCGGCCGGGCCTCCGTCGACCACGGTGTCGGCGCCGTCGCCGGCCTCCTCGAGCACCTTGGCGCCCCCCTCGGTGTAGCTCACGTCCACCAGGACGCCGATGATCGGGTGCTCGCTGGTCCCGGTCTCGATGATCTGCTCCGCGGTGACCTTGGCCTGGTTGGCCGGGATCGCGAAGCCGAGGCCGATGCTGCCGGGGACCGCGCCGGAGCCGGCCGACCCGGGGATCTGGGCGATCGCCGAGTTGACTCCGATCACCCGTCCCTGGAGGTCGAGCAGCGGACCTCCGGAGTTGCCCGGGTTGATCGCCGCGTCGGTCTGGATCGCGTTGATGTATGTCGTGGCGTCGACCGATCCCGCCGTCACCGGCCGGTCCAGCGCCGAGACGATGCCGGAGGTGACCGTGTTGTCCAAGCCGAGTGGCGCCCCGACCGCGACGACCGGGTCGCCGACCACGACCGCCTCGGAGTCGGCGAAGGACAGCGCCTGCAGGCCGGTCCGCTCGATCTTGACGACCGCGATGTCGTACTGCACGTCGCGGCCCACGACGGTGCCCTCGGCGCTCTCTCCGTCGCTGAACGACACGGTGATCGAGCCGTTGCCCTCGGCGGCGCCGGCGATCACGTGGTTGTTGGTGACCAGATAGCCGTCCTCGCGGATCACGAAGCCCGAGCCGACACCACTGTCACCACCGGCCTCGACCTCGATGAACACCACGCTCGGCAGCGCCATCCGCGAGATCTGCTGGATGGACCCGCCCGCACCCGTGACCTGGCCCGACGAGGCGCCGACCGCGTTGGCCTCGAGGACCTGCGGGCCGTCGGCCGCGTCGGCGCCGCCGGTGAGCAGGTCGAGCGCATAGGAGCCGGCGGCCCCACCGAGCAGTCCGAGGGTCAGCACGCCGGCCAGGACTCCTCCCCCCACCCGTCGAGGCCGGGGCGATCGGCCGCTGGACGGCGCCGCCTGCGGCCGGGGAGGCTCCGCCGCGTTCGACGGGGCCGATGAGGAGTGGTGGCCGGAGGTGGCGCGGGGGAAGGACGTCGTGTCGTTGAGCCCGATGCCCTGCGTCTGGTCCACGTCCGTCATACCGCGATTGTGCCTGATCCAGCCGTGGCCGACGCGATGAGCCCGGGCACTCAGCCCAGGACCGGCAGCGGCTGGGTGCGCGGACCGCTGGCGGTGGCCCGACGCGGAGACCGGTGGGCCAGCGACTCGCGCAGCTGTGCCCGACCGCGGTGGATCCGAGAGCGCACGGTGCCGAGCTTGATGCCCAGCGTCTGTGCGACCTCCTCATAGCTGTAGCCCTCGATGTCGGCCAGCACGACAGCCGCGCGGAACTGCGGCGAGAGTGCGTCCAGGGCCCGCTGCACGTCGTCGTCGAAATGGTTGGCCGCGAACGCCTCCTCGGGCGTGGCCAGGCGGCCGGGGAGCCGGGCGGCCGCCTCGTCGCTCAGGGCGTCGAAGCGGATCCGCTGCTTGCGGCGGACGCGGTCCAGGAAGAGGTTGGTGGTGATCCGGTGCAGCCAGCCCTCGAAGGTGCCGGGCCGGAAGCTGTCCAGGGAGCGGAAGACCCTGATGAACACGTCGTGAGTCAGGTCCTCGGCGTCGTGCGGGTTGCCGGTCAGCCGGTAGGACAGGCGGTAGACCCGGGCGGAGTGGTCGCGCACGATCTCTTCCCAGGTAGGGGGCACCCACTCCTGGGTGTCGCCGGTCCTGGTCTCCGTGCCGCTCATCGTCCCTCACTGTTCGGTCGCTGCTGGCTGCGATGGCCGCCACCCTGACAGGCGATCCTGGGAGTTCGCTGGGGGTCTCGCCGCGCGGGCCGCGCCGCTGTGCCCGGCGGCTAGGGTGGCCCCATGACCAGCACCAAGATGGCCTCCTGGGCCTATGCCGAGGGGTTCGTCGCGCACACCGAGCAGTCTGAAGCGGCCTCTGCCGACGGCGAGCGGCTGGGCGCGATGCCCGTCTCCGCCTCGACCGGTGCCGTGCTGCGGCTGCTCGCCGCCGCTGTCGCCGCCCGGCACGTCGTCGAGGTCGGCACCGGCGCGGGCTCCTCGGGGCTCTGGCTGCTCGAGGGCATGGCCCCCGACGGCATCCTGACCTCGATCGACGTCGAGCCCGAGCACCAGCGCGCGGCCAAGAAGGCCTATGCCGCGGCGGGCATCCCCCCGCAGCGCACCAGGGTCATCGCCGGGGAGGCGGCCCAGGTGCTGCCGCGGCTCACCGACGGCGCCTACGACCTCGTCCTGGTGGACGCCGACAAGGACAACTACCCCCTCTACACCGAGCAGGCGATCCGGCTGCTGCGCAGTGGCGGAGTGCTGGCGGTGGACAACATGCTGTGGCACGACGCGGTGGCCGACCCGGCCGCTCGTGACGAGACCACGAGCACGTTGCGTGACCTGGGCAAGTCCCTGCGGGACGACGAGCGCCTGGTTCCGGCCCTGCTGCCGGTGGGCGACGGGCTGTTCGTCGCCGTCAAGCGCTGAGGCTCAGCCGAGGCAGTCCTTGATCGCCTGGCCCAGTGCGCCGGCCTCTTCCGCGTTCATCTCCACGACGAGCCGTCCGCCACCCTCCAGCGGCATCCGCAGGACGATGCCACGGCCCTCCTTGGTGACTTCGAGCGGACCGTCACCGGTGCGAGGCTTCATAGCTGCCATGGCGAAATACTCCTCCTGACGCGGGCGGACCGCTGGTCGCACGTCGCGGCTGCGACGGTGCAGGCTCTCCTGCCTCCATTATCCCCTGTCCGGCGCGCGGCCCGAAATCACGGCCTGTGCCGCGGGGCGCGTCACGCCGCCTGGCCTGAGGCAGACTGACCGGGTGCGCGCCCGCTCTGCCGTGTTCGACCTGTACGGCGACGACCTGTCGAGCAGAGGCCAGTGGGCGCCGGTCGCGGCGCTGGTCGGCGTGCTGGCCAGCTGCCGGATCACCCCGGCGGCCACGCGCACCGCGGTCTCCCGGATGGTCGCGCAGGGCTGGCTGGCCGCCGAGGTGCGACACGACCTACGCGGGTATGCCGCTCGCCCGGCCATGCGAGAGCGCCTCGCCGGTGCGCACGCGAGGATCTACCGCCGCGGGCCGGTCGGCTGGGACGGCCGGTGGCACCTGCTGACCCTGCAGCCGGCCGGTGACCGGCGGACCCGCGACCAGGTGGCCGCGACACTCTCCTTCCTCGGCTACGGCCGGCTGGCCGGCCAGACCTGGGTGGCGCCCCACCACAGCGACGAGGCCGCGACCCAGCTGGGCCGGCTGGGGGTGGCCGTGCAGGAGTTCTCGGGTGAGCATGCGGGCGACCCGGTCGACCTGGCTGCCGGGGTCTGGGACCTGGGCACGCTGGCCGCGGACTACCGGCGCTTCTCGGTGGAGGCCGACGAGGTGCGGCGCAGCCTGCCCCGGCTGGTCGCCCCCGACCTGGCCTACCCGGCCCGAGCCGCTCTGGTCCATCGCTGGCGCACCTTCCTCTTCGCCGACCCCGGCCTGCCCGCGGCGGTGCTGCCGCACGACTGGCCCGAGCCCGCCGCACGGGCGGTCTTCCTCGACGTGGCAGACGCGCTGGCGCCGCAGGCCCGTACCTTTGTCAGTCGGGCGCTGGCCACCGCCGGCGTCCCCTCGGCCCACCTCCAGGAGTCACGTTGAGCCCCACCCCGGCAGATGGCCCCGTCCTCGTCGAGCGCAGCGGGGCGGTGGCCACGGTGCGGCTGCACCGGCCCGAGGCGATGAACGCGCTGGACCTGCAGACCAAGGTCGCGCTCCGAGACGCCCTCCAGCAGGTGGCGGACGACCCGAGCGTGCGCTGCGTCGTGCTCACCGGGTCGGGCAGGGCGTTCTGCGTGGGGCAGGACCTCAAGGAGCACGTGCAGCTGATCCAGCAGGGCGACCCCTCGCTGTGGTCCACCGTCGAGGAGCACTACAACCCGATCGTCCAGGCGCTGGCCACGATGGACAAGCCGGTGCTGGCCGCGGTCAACGGCATCGCGGCCGGCGCCGGTGCGGCCTTCGCCTTTGCCGCCGACCTGCGCATCGTCGCCGACACCGCGGGGTTCAACCTGGCCTTCTCCGCGATCGGCCTGTCCAGCGACTCCGGCTCGTCGTGGTCGCTGCCCCGCCTGGTCGGCGTGGCCCGGGCCAAGGAGCTGCTGCTGCGTCCGCGGACGGTGCCGGCCCAGGAGGCGCTGGCCCTGGGACTGGCCACCCAGGTGGTGCCCGCCGCCGACCTGGAAGGCGTGGTCCACGACCTGGCAGCCGAGCTGGCGGCCGGCCCGACCAAGGCGTACGGCGCAATCCGGCGCGCCGTGGCCTACTCCGCGGGGCACCCGCTCGCCGAGTCGCTGGCCCACGAGGCGACGCTGATGCAGCAGACCGGGGCCAGCAGCGACCACGCCGCGGCCGTGGCGGCCTTCCTGGCCAAGACGCCACCGGAGTTCACCGGAGGCTGAGGCTCACGGGGGGTTGTCGCTCGGCGGCTCGAACCGGAACAGCTCCCAGCTCCACCAGAGCTGCCAGCCGACACAGAGCAGGCAGATGATGACCGTCCGGGTGACCAGCAGCCAGGTCGGCGAGGCCTTGCCGTGACCTCGGGGCCACCCCCCGCCCACCATCACCACGAAGACCGGGAACAGCGGGAGCAGGTAGCGGTAGATGCTGGTCCATGGCGACAGCGCCGCCACCAGGTAGAACGGGTAGGCCAGCGACCAGGTCCGCATCTCCGGGCCCAGCCCGCTCGCCCAGGGGCCGAGCACCGCCAGGGCCAGCAGCCCGGCTGCCAACAGCAGCAGCAGCGGGCCGCGGAACTCACCGAAGAGCACCTGGACGGCCTCGATCGTCGGCAGGAACGGCAGCACCGTCTCCCCGCCGCGCCATGCCGACATGGTGCGCGTGTAGCCGTCGGCCTGGCCCGTCGACCGCCACACGATGGCCGGCCAGAGCAGGCCGGAGATGCCGCAGCCGGCCAGGGCCCACAGCATCCGCCACAGCTCCCCTCGCCCCAGTGGATCCTCGGCCCGACGGCGCCAGCGCAGGACCACCGCGACCAGGGCCACCAGCCCCAGCGGCAGGGCGATCGGCCGCGCCAGCCCCGTCAGCACGGCCACGATCCCGGCCGCGCCCCAGCGGCGCCGGCTGAGCAGGAGCAGCACGGTGGCCAGCAGCAGCATCGCCAGGGACTCGGTATAGGCGACCTGCAGTGTCGGTGCCGTCGGGAAGGCGGCGACGACGGCCACCCCCGCGAGGGCAGCAGCGGCACCCACCTGCTGCCGCAGCAGCACCGCGATGACCAGCGCCGCGGCATACCCGAGCAGCACCGCGACCAGTGTTCCGGTGATCTCGAACGACCACCCGCTGACCGCGGTCAGTCCGCGGGCCAGCATCGGGAACATCGGGTAGAACGCCCACGGGTTCTGGCGCACCTCGCCGGTCGGGCCGACCGGGATGTGGTCGGGATAGCCCTCCTCGGCGATCCGCCGGTACCAGGCGCCGTCCCACAGCGTCGCGAAGTCGAAGTAGCGGGGGCGTTCACCGGAGTAGATCCGGGGATCCTGCTCGGCCTCGATGACCCAGAGCAGGATGCCGGTCGTCACCAGGCGGAACACGGTGTAGAGCGCGACGACCCAGAGCCCGAACCGCAGCGTGTCACGACCCGGCCACCGGACGGCCGCGCGCATCGCGGTCACGCGGCGGCCCGGTGGCAGCCCGCGACATGGTCGTCGACCAGCCCGCACGACTGCATCAGCGCGTAGCAGGTCGTCGGGCCGAGATGGCGGAGCCCGGCGGCCTTGAGCGCCGTGGCCATCGCCGTCGACTCTGCGGTCACGGCCGGCACCTCGGCGAAGCCCGATGGCCGCTGGTGTGAGGTCGGCGCGAACCCCCAGACCAGCGCGTCGAGGCCGCCGGCCTCGCGCAGCCGGACGACGGCGGCGGCGTTGGCGATGGCGGCCTCGATCTTGCGCCGGTTGCGCACGATCCCGGCGTCGTCGAGCAGCCCCTCCACCTCGGCGGCACCGAAGCCCGCGACCGCGTCGGCGTCGAAGCCGAGGAACCGCTCGCGGAAGGCCGGCCGCTTGCGCAGGATGGTCAACCAGGACAGCCCGGACTGGAACGCCTCCAGGCACACCCGCTCGAGCAGTGCGCTCTCGCCGTGGACCGGCACGCCCCACTCCTGGTCGTGGTAGGCGGCGTAGTCGGGAGCAGCCGCCAGCCCCGGCCAGGCGCACCGCGGCGTTCCGTCGGGGCCGGCCACGACATCTGGGGTCATCCGGCGACGGCCCTGGCGGCCATGGCGTCCACCGCGCGCCCGAACAGCAGGGCGGTCAGCCGGTCGCTGAGCGGAGCGAGCCGCCGGCCCAGCGCAGCGGGACGCGGCACGATCTCCTCGCGCCAGACCAGGCGGGTGCCGCCGGCCTCTGCTGTCAGGTGCACCTCGGCCCAGCCGTCCAGCACCGGACCCAGCTTGACCACCCCGAACCCGTGCGACGGCTCCCAGCGGGTGACCTTCATCCGGTCCACCAGCGCCACGGGTCCCAGTCCGGTGCGCGCGGTGAACCGCCACCCCACCCCGATCGGCCCACGGTCGTGCTCGATCGTGGTCAGCGGGATGTAGCGCCCGTAGTCGGCGAGGTCGGCGACCGCAGCGAAGACCTGCTCGACCGAGGCGGGGACGGTGCGGACGATCTCAACGGCTGGCATCGGCGGACTCCCCGTGCTCGGGCTCGGTCTCGGTCTCAGCCCCGGGAGGCCCGTCCTGCAGGTCCCGCAGCCGGGCGATCTCGGCGTCACGCAGTCGCAGCTCCTCGACCAGCCGCTCCAGGACTCCGTCGACCTGCGCCATCCGGTATCCGCGCAGCGCCGGGTCGAAGCGCAGCGAGTCCAGGTCGCCCGGGTCGACCCCACCGCGAGGCAACGGCTGGAAGGACTCCGTGCCCACCGCGTCCTCGACCCCCGGGAGGGTCACCCGCTGCACCACCACGGCGGCCAGCAGCCCCACGGCGACGACGGCCAGGATCAGGTAGACGTACGTCACGGACCCGATGGTGCCACGGGAGGTGTTGGATACCGTCATGGACCCCGCACCCCTGCGCCTGCGTCGCAGCGTCTGGGCACCGGGGACGTGCGGGGTGCTCGCGATCGTCAACCGCACCCCGGACTCGTTCTTCGACCAGGGCGCCTACGTCGACGACCAGGCGGGGCTGGCCGCCGTGGCGCAGGCCGTGCGGGACGGCGCCGACGCGGTCGACATCGGCGGCGTCCGGGCCGGTCCCGGGGTGACCGTCACGGCGGAGCAGGAGGCCGAGCGGGTCGTGCCGTTCGTGGCCGCGGTGCGTGCCGCGCACCCCGACCTGGTCATCAGCATCGACACCTGGCGCGCGTCGGTCGCCGACGCCGCCTGCCAGGTGGGGGCCGACCTGGTCAACGACGCCTGGGGCGGCCATGACCCGGACCTCATGTCCGTCGCCGGGGCGCACGGTGCCGGCTACGTCTGTGCGCATACCGGAGGGCACTCACCGCGGCAGGACCCGCACCGCGTCCGCTACCGCGACCTGCGCGCCCACCTGGTCGGCACGCTGGTGGCACTCGCCGAGCGAGCAGTCGCCGAGGGCGTGGCTGGCGACGCGGTGCTGATCGACGCCGCGCAGGACTTCGGCAAGAACACCGCGCACTCCCTGGCCGTCACCGCTGCGGTGCCCGACCTGGTGGCCACCGGCTGGCCGGTGCTGCTCGCCGTGTCCAACAAGAAGTTCCTGGCTGAGGCGGTCGGCCTCGACGGGCCCAAGTCCGAGCGGCTGGTGCCGACCCTGGCCGCGACGGCGGTCGCCGTGCATCAGGGCGTGCGGCTGGTCCGGGCCCACGACGTGCTCGCCACCCGGAGGCTGGTCGACACCGTGGCCGCCATCGACAGCGGCCGCTCCGCCGTGGCCCGTCGCGCCCTGGCCTGAGGTCCCGCGCGTCAGGGTCACTCCGCCCGCGAGCTGGCCCCCCGCATCAGGGCGACGGCCTCGTCGGGGTCGTCGGTCACCTGCAGGAGTGCGAGGTCGCGGTCGGCGACGGTGCCGGCGGCCAGCAGCGTCCCGCGCAGCCAGTCCAGCATCGGAGCCCAGAACTGGGTGCCGAGGAGCACGATCGGGAAGTGCGTCACCTTGCCCGTCTGGACCAGCGTCATCGCCTCGAACAGCTCGTCGAGGGTGCCGAAGCCGCCGGGCAGCACGATGAACCCCTCGGCGTACTTGACGAACATGGTCTTGCGGGCGAAGAAGTAGCGGAAGTTGATGCCCAGGCTCACGTAGTCGTTCAGCCCGGTCTCGAAGGGCAGCTCGATGCCCAGGCCGACCGAGCGGCCGCCCCCCTCCATCGCCCCCTTGTTGGCCGCCTCCATCGCCCCTGGCCCACCGCCGGTGATCACGGCATACCCCGCCTCGACCAGCGCCCGTCCGACACTGACGCCCAGGGCGTATGACGGGTGGTCCCGTGGCGTGCGCGCGGAGCCGAAGACGCTGACGGCCGGGCCGAGCTCGGCCAGGGCCCCGAAGCCCTCGACGAACTCCGCCTGGATCCGCATCACCCGCCAGGGGTCGGTGTGCACCCAGTCGGCGGGGCCGTGGCTGTCCAGCAGCCGCTGGTCCGTCGTGCTGGTCGGCACCTCCCGCCCGCGCTGGGTGATCGGCCCGGTGTGGTGCTCGCGCTGGTTGCTCATCGGGCCACCTGCTCTCCGGTCAGCCAGCGCCGCATCGCCGTCTCGGCGTCGGTGAGCTGGCGCACCTGGCACCGCTCGTCGTCGGCATGGGCGAACTGGCTCTCCCCGGGGCCGAAGTTCACCGCGGGGACACCGAGACCGGAGAACCGCGCCACGTCGGTCCAGCCGTACTTGGCCCGCACCGGCAGGCCCAGGGCCTGCACGAACTGGGTCGCCGCCGGCAGGTGCAGCCCCGGCCGCGCGCCGTCGGCGGCGTCGACCAGCTCCACCTCGAGACCGGCGAAGACCTCCTCGAGCAGCCGCGTGGCGGCCTGCTGCGCGCTGACCTGCGGCGCGAAGCGGTGGTTGACGGTCACCACGGCATGGTCGGGGATCACGTTGTCGGCGATGCCGCCCTCGATGCCGACCGCGTTGAGCGACTGGCGGTAGACCAGGCCGTCGACCTCGACGTCCGGCGGCTGGTGGGAGGCGATCCGGGCGAGCACCTCGGCCACGTCGTGGATCGCGTTGTGTCCCATCCACGGCCGGGCGGAGTGCGAGGCCCGCCCGCGGGTGTGGACCCGCACCGTGAGGTTGCCGTTGCACCCGCCCTCGACGGCGTCGTCGGTGGGCTCGAGCAGGACCGCGAAGTCGGCCGCCAGCAGGTCCGGTGCCTCCCGGGCCAGCCGGGCCAGCCCGTTGTCCGCCTCACCGATCTCCTCGCCGTCGTAGAAGACATAGGTCACGTCGCGGACCGGCTCGGGGACGGTCCTGGCCAGCCGCAGCTGCACGGCGACCCCGCCCTTCATGTCGGTGGTGCCCCGCCCGACCAGGTATCCGTCCTCCTCACGCACCGGCAGGTTGGGCGGGTCGGTGAGCGGCACCGTGTCCAGGTGGCCGGCCAGCACCACCCGCTCAGCCCTGCCGAGCTCGGTGCGGGCGACCACGGCGTTGCCGTGGCGGCTGACGGACAGGTGCGCCAGGGGCCGCAGGGCCTGCTCGACCGCGTCGGCCACGGCCGCCTCGTCCAGGCTGACGGACGGGATGTCGCACAGGGCTCGGGTCAGCGAGACGACGTCGGAGTCGAGGTCGAGGCCAGCGACGGCGGTCTGTTCGGGCATGCCTCTTACGCTAGCCGCCGCACCGGGAGTCCCGGTTCAGCGACCTACACTGGCCGCCATGTCCCCTGGTCACCGCCGTTCCGAGCCTGCCCCGGGGGAGGCCCCGCCCAGGCGCGGGGACCGCGGGGGGGTGCGCTGGGGACGGCTCACCGCGGTGCTGACGGCCATGGTCGTGGTCGGCGCCGGTGCCGTCTACGGCGGCCGCTTCCTGCTCGACCAGTTCGTCGACCCCACCTGTGAGTTCCGGGTCGGCGAGAGCCTGGAACGGCTCAGCCCGGAGCAGGCGGCCAACGCCGCGACGATCAGCATGGTCTCGGTCGACCGCGGCCTCCCGCCCCGGGCCGCGACCGTCGCGCTGGCGACCGCGATCCAGGAGTCCAAGCTGCGCAACCTCACCTACGGGCACGCCGACAGCCTGGGGCTGTTCCAGCAGCGCCCGAGCCAGGGATGGGGCACTGCTGCCCAGGTGCGGGACCCCGTGTTCGCCGCCAACGCCTTCTTCGACGCGCTGACCGAGGTGGACGGCTGGGAGGACGGCGAGGTCACCGTCGTCGCGCAGGCGGTGCAGCGCAGCGCCTATCCGGACGCCTACGCCGACCATGAGTCCGAGGCGCGGGTGCTGGCCTCGGCGCTGGTGGGGCAGACGCATGCCGCCGTGGGCTGCCGCCTCGACGGGGTCAGCGGCGCCGGGTCGCCGGCGGATCTGGCTGACAAGGCCACGCGCACGTTCGACGCCGGTGCGCAGGTGGACGGCAACCAGGTGCTGATCAGTCAGCCGAGCCTCGACGCCGCCTGGGCGACGGCCGGCTGGGCGGTCAGCCACGCGGCCTTCGAGCAGGTCGTCAGCGTCGAGGTGGCCGGCCGGCGCTGGCACCGGGACGACCCGTTCGTCTGGGCGCCGGTCAGCGGCGCTGACCCGCAGTCCACACAGGTGCGGATCAGCGTGTCCGACGGCTCCTGATCAGCGCTCGCCGGCGGCCACGTAGTCGCGCTCGGGCGAGCCGGTGTAGAGCTGGCGCGGCCGGCCGATCTTGGTCTGCGGGTCGTTGATCATCTCGCGGTACTGGGCAATCCAGCCGGGCAGCCGGCCGATCGCGAACAGCACGGTGAACATGTTGCTCGGGAAGCCCATGGCGCGGTAGATCAGGCCGGTGTAGAAGTCGACGTTCGGATAGAGCTTGCGCTCCACGAAGTAGTCGTCCTGCAGGGCCGCCTGCTCCAGCTCCATCGCCAGGTCGAGCATCGGGTTGTTGCCGACCTTGGACAGGATCTCGTGGGCGGTCTTCTTGATGATCGCCGCCCGCGGGTCGTAGTTCTTGTAGACCCGGTGGCCGAAGCCCATCAGCCGGACCCCGTCCTCCTTGTTCTTCACCCTCCGGACGAAGTCCTGGACGTCCCCGCCGTCGCGCTGGATGCCCTCGAGCATCGAGAGCACCGCGGAGTTGGCGCCTCCGTGCAGCGGCCCGCTGAGGGCGTGGATCCCGGCCGAGATGGAGTTGAACATGTTGGCCTCGGAGGAGCCGACCAGGCGCACCGTGGAGGTGGAGCAGTTCTGCTCGTGGTCCGCGTGCAGGATGAACAGCAGGTCCAGCGCCTTGACCAGCGCGGGGTCCATCTCATAACGCTCGGTCGGCATCCCGAAGGTCATCCACAGGAAGTTCTCGACGAAGGTGTAGTCGTTGTTGGGGTAGAGGAACGGCTGGCCCTGGCTCTTGCGGAAGGCGTAGGCGGCGATCGTCGGCAGCTTGGCCATCAGCCGCACCGTCGAGATCTCGACGTGCTGGGGGTCGAACGGGTTGAGGTTGTCCTGGTAGAAGGTGCCCAGCGCAGACACCGCAGAGGACAGCACCGGCATCGGGTGCGCATCCCGCGGGAAGCCGCCGAAAAACTGCTTCATCTCCTCGACCAGCAGCGTGTGCCGGCGCAACTTGGAGTCGAACTCGGCGAGCTGGTCGGCGGTCGGGAGCTCGCCGTAGATCAGCAGGTAGCTGGTCTCCAGGAAGTTCGACTTCTCGGCCAGCTGCTCGATCGGGTAGCCGCGGTAACGCAGGATGCCCGCGTCACCGTCGATGTAGGTGATCTCGGAGGTGCAGGACGCGGTGTTGACGAAGCCCACGTCGAGGGTGACGTCACCGGTGGTCTTCAGCAGCTGGGAGATGTCCAGGCCGCTGTTGCCCTCGACAGCGGGGACGATCGGCAGGCTCAGCTCGTGCTCGCCGTGGGTCAGCGTGGCGGGGCGCTCGGTCATAGGTCCTCCTGCAGGTGGCGCCGGCCGTGGGCCGGCATCCGGCCGTGAGGGGCCGGAACGGATGTGTCAGCGGCGGTGCTGCTCTGGAGCTTGTCTGGCGCGTGCTCAGTGCTCGTCGTGCTCCTGCGGCGGCAGGTCGGCGATGATCGGGTGGTCCTTGGGGATGATCCCCATCTTGGCCGCTCCCCCGGGGCTGCCCAGGTCGTCGAAGAACTCGACGTTGGCCTTGTAGTAGTCGGCCCACTGCTCGGGGACGTCGTCCTCGTAGTAGATCGCCTCGACCGGACAGACCGGCTCGCAGGCACCACAGTCGACGCACTCGTCGGGGTGGATGTAGAGGGAGCGCTCACCCTCGTAGATGCAGTCGACGGGACACTCGTCGATGCAGGCCTTGTCCTTCAGGTCGACGCACGGCTGGGCGATGATGTAAGTCACGGACAACTCCTGCACTCGGACGTGGTGATCGGCGGCCGGAGTGTCACCGGCGAGATGGCGACCCTGGGCACCGTTCCCAGTATGCCGCTCCGGCACGCCGGGCTCTCGCATCGGCCCGGGCCCGCACAGGCTGAGGGGAGGGCGGCCGCAGCCGCTCATCCGGCGTCCGGGTTGGTGCAGACCACCTCCGGCGAGGGCGAGTAGCGCGTCGAGTAGTCCCGCCGGGAGATCTCCTCGCCGCCACGGGTGAGCACCCGCGTCACGGTGATGTCGAAGCCCTCCTCCGCGTGCTGCGGGAGACAGTCCACGCTGTCGTCGGTGCGCTCGTCCGACTTCACGATGTTGCGCCGCTCACCGGTGATGGTGCTCACCGTCACGGTGCGGTCGCCCCAGAAGCGCATGACGATCGTGTCGCCCTCGATCCAGGTCTGGATCACCACCGGGCTCTGGGTGTCGTTGGTCCACTGGTTGTCGATCTGGCCGACCGAGATGGTCGCCTCACGGCCGACCGGGTAGCGCGAGATGTAGTAGCTGTGCGGCGTGAACGCGTCCAGCTGCACGCCCGCGAACCAGGCGGTGTTGAGCACCGTCGTGGACACCTGCGACAGCCCGCCGCCCATCCCCTTGACCAGGCGTCCGTTGCTGATCACGCCCGCCTCGACATAGCCCCGCTCCGTAGAGATCGGGGCCAGGGTCCCAGCCAGGCTGAACTGCTCTCCGGGCATCACCACCGTGCCGTTGATGTAGGACAGGCCCACCCGGATGTTCTCCGTGCGGGCCGCGTTGGTGGCGCCGGTGGGGAACTGGCTGGTGAACTCCGACATCACCTCATCGACCGACCATGACGCGGCATCGTCGTCGGTGACCTCGGGCTGCACCGTCGTCAGGGCGACCTTCACGGTGCGCGCGTCTCCGGTGCCGGTCAGCGCTCCGGTGACCTGGGTGACCAGGTCGTCCTGGTCGAGCTCGCGCCCGGTCCGGGCCGCGACGACCTGGGGGCGTCCCTCGCGCAGCCGGACCGTCGCGTCGCGGGCTCGGCGCTCGGCGTCGCCGGCAGCGCCGCGCACGACGTCCACCAGCCCGGGCTCGTCCATCACCAGGCTGAGCGTGTGCTCGGGCGACTCGGTCACGGTGAGCAGCCGGGACAGCTGGTTGCGGCTGACCGTCGCCTCCTCCTTGCCGAGCTGCACGACGACCGGCGCCGCCAGGGCGGGCTCAGCCTGGGTGGTGACGAACCGCTCGATCTCCTCCGGGCTCAGCGCGGTCGGCACGGCTGTGACGACGGCCGGCACCGAGGCGCTCGTGGGCCAGCTGTCGGCGATCCCGACCGCTGTCGCCGCCGCGTCCAGCGCTTTCCCGGTCCTCCGGCTCAGCGACCACGACGCGACCCCGGGCCAGCGCGACCTGGCCCTCGACGGGGTCCAGGTCGATGTCCTCCGCGAGCTGGCCGACCGATTCCTCGAGCAGGGCGCGGTCGATGCTGACCTCCAGCGGCACCTCGCCGCCGTCGTCGGTCAGCCGGTCCCACATGACCCTCGGGTCGTAGTTGACCCCGGTGAGGTCGTCCAGGGTGGCGTCGAGGTCGAGGCGCAGGCCCGAGGTGCTCGGGTCGAGGGTGTAGCGCTCGCCGTCCGCGTCGATCTTCACCGGGTCGGTGGCGATGCTGGCCAGCCGTCGCTCCAGGGAGCTGCGGGCATCCTCTGGCGTGAGGTTGCCGATCTGCACGCCGCTGACCGAGGTGCCGTTGGGGATCCGGTTGCCCAGGTAGTGCGCGGCGCCGGCATAGATCGCCGCCAGCACGCCCACGGCGATGAGGGTGCGCACGACGATGCCCACCCAGGGGTTGCGCTGCGCCGGCTCGCTCAGGCCCAGTGGCACGACGTCGCGTTCGGTGTCGTCGGTCCTCATGGGTCCACCCTCACGGCAAGGCCCCCAGTTGTCCACGGAAGTGGACCAGGGCCGCTGGCATCCTGCTGGGAGTATGCACGCTGACCACCTCCGCGACGACCAGGCTGTGGTCCCCCGCCAGGTGGATGTCGGTGGTCCGGCACTCCAGGCTTGCCAGTGCCCCGTCCAGCAGCGCCACACCGGTCACCTCCCCGCGATGATGGGCGACCCGGTCGAGCTGGCCGTGCAGGGGCCGACCGGGGGTGGACAGCCAGCCCGCCGTGCCGCGGGCTTCGACCGGGAGCACCGAGATGCCCCACACCCCCGACTCTCGGGCAGCGTCCAGCCAGCGGCCCTCGTTCTCGGCGCTGAGCACCACCAGCGTCGGCTCGAGCGAGACGCTGGCCAGCGCAGTCGCGGTCATCGCGTGGTCGTGCTGACCGGCAAAGGTGGTCACGACCGTGACGCCGGTGGCGAACCGGCCCATGGCCTGGCGGAACGCCCACGGGTCCACACTGCCGCGCCCCCCCATGTCGCTGCCGCTGGCCCCGCCATCGCCGACGTCCACGCTCAGCTCGGCCCGGCTCGAAGCCGGCCGGTCCGTGGGTCGAGCGCGGCGTACCCCTCGCGTCCGGGCAGTCGCGCGGCGATCCCGTTGGAGAGGGTGAAGTAGCCGTCGAAGACCGTCACCTGCGTGGCGTGGTGGCGCAGGGCCGCGACCTGGAGCGCGACGGCGTCGGGGTCGACGACAGCGTGGGTCACCAGGTCGTCGGGCACGACCTGGGCGGCGAACGGGTCGTCCGGCCCCGGCACGGCCAGGCCCGAGTCCGCGGGCACATGCTGCGCCAGCCACTCCCGGTCCTCCCGCGCCCACGACAGGGGCGTCTGCACGGCATACAGCTCCGGCGCGGTGGCCGGGGGCAGGGACGCGATCGCGGCGCAGGTCACCCGATGGGTCTGGATGTGGTCGGGGTGGCCGTAGCCGCCCTCGGCGTCGTAGGTGAGCACGACGTCGGGGTCGATCCGCAGCAGGTCCTCGCGCAGCAGTGCAGCAGCCTCGGCGACGTCGGCTCCTGCGAACGCCTCGGGCCTGGCCGCCGCCGGTGAGCCGGCCATGCCGCTGTCCCGCCACCTCGGCGGGTCGCCACCCAGGTAGTGGTGGACCACGCCGAGCTCTGCCATCGCCGCGGCGAGCTCGCCGTGCCGGTGCGGGCCCAGTCCGTCACTGCCCTCGAGGTGGGCCAGGTCCGGCGGGATGACCTCCCCCTCCTCACCCAGCGTGCAGGTGACCACATGCACCTCGTCGCCGACTGCCGCGTGGTGGGCCAGCGCCAACCCGGTGGCCAGCGTCTCGTCGTCCGGGTGGGCGTGGACCGCGAGCACGCGCAGCGGCCGGTGGCCCAACGGGGCGCGGGATGTCATCGCCACGAGGTCACCTCACCGCCGGGCGCGGGCCGTGGCCCGGGCCCGGAGCGTCTGGTCCAGGACGACCTTGCGCAGCCGCACCGCCTCGGGGGTGACCTCCACGCACTCGTCCTCGCGGCAGAACTCCAGGCTCTGCTCCAGGCTGAGCCGCCGCGGGGGGATGAGCCGCTCGAGCACCTCGGAGGTGGCCGACCGCACGTTGGTGAGCTTGCGCTCCTTGGTGATGTTGACGTCCATGTCGTCAGCGCGCGAGTTCTCCCCCACGAGCATCCCCTCGTAGACCTCGGTGGTCGGGTCGACGAAGAGCGAGCCGCGCTCCTGCAGGTTGAACATCGCGTAGGTCGTGGCCGCTCCGGCGCGGTCGGAGACCAGCGAGCCGGTCTGCCGGGTGCGGATCTCGCCGAACCACGGGGCGTAGCCGTCGAAGACGTGGTTGGCGATGCCGGTGCCCCGGGTCTCGGTGAGGAACTCGGTGCGGAACCCGATCAGCCCGCGGGAGGGCACCACGAACTCCATCCGGATCCACCCGGTGCCGTGGTTGGTCATCTGCTCCATCCGGCCCTTGCGCAGGGCCAGCACCTGGGTGATCGTGCCGAGGTGCTCCTCGGGGGCGTCGATGGTCAGCCGTTCGACCGGCTCGTGCAGCGCGCCGTCGATCGACCTGGTGACGACCTGAGGCTTGCCGACGGTCAGCTCGAAGCCCTCACGGCGCATCTGCTCGACCAGGATCGCCAGGGCCAGCTCACCGCGGCCCTGCACCTCCCAGGTGTCGGGGCGCTCGGTGGGCAGCACCCGCAGCGAGACGTTGCCGACCAGCTCCTTGTCGAGCCGGTCCTTGACCAGCCGGGCGGTCACCTTGCCGCCCTTGACCCGCCCGGCCAGCGGTGAGGTGTTGGTGCCGATGGTCATCGAGATGGCCGGCTCGTCGACGGTGATCAGTGGCAGCGGGCGGGGGTCGTCCAGGTCGGTCAGCGTCTCGCCGATGGTGATCTCGGGGATGCCGGCGATGGCGATGATGTCGCCCGGGCCCGCCTGCTGTGCCGGCACCCGCTCGAGTGCCTCGGTCAGCAGCAGCTCGGTGATCTTGACCCGCTCGGTCGTGCCGTCCCGACGGCACCAGGCCACCTGCTGGCCCTTGCGGATCGTGCCGTTGCGGACCCGGCAGAGGGCCAGCCGGCCCAGGAACGGGCTGGAGTCCAGGTTGGTGACGTGGGCCTGCAGCGGCATGTCCTCGTCATAGGTCGGCGCGGGCACCGTCTCGCAGATGGTCCGGAACAGCGGCTCGAGGTCTGGCGCATCGGGCTGGGTGCCGTCGGCCGGTGCGGTGAGCGAGGCCCGCCCGGACTTGGCCGAGGCATAGACGACGGGGAAGTCGAGGGCGTCGTGCTCCGTCTCGCCCAGGGCGTCGTGCGCCGGGTCGTCCAGCAGGTCCAGGAACAGGTCGGAGACCTCCTCCACCACCGCGCTGATCCGGCTGTCGGGACGGTCGACCTTGTTGATGCACAGGATCACCGGCAGCCCGGCGGCCAGTGCCTTGCGGAGCACGAACCGGGTCTGCGGGAGCGGGCCCTCGGAGGCGTCCACCAGCAGCACGACGCCGTCGACCATCGACAGCCCCCGCTCGACCTCTCCCCCGAAGTCGGCGTGGCCGGGGGTGTCGATGATGTTGATGGTCACCGCCTGCCCTGGAGCGAGCCCGGCGCCCGCCGCCGCCGGCCCGGCATACCGGATGGCCGTGTTCTTGGCCAGGATGGTGATCCCCTTCTCGCGCTCCAGGTCGCCGCTGTCCATCACCCGGTCCACCGCGTGGGCCTGCGCGTCGTGACCGGTGAAGGCACCCGCCTGCCAGAGCATGGCGTCGACCAACGTGGTCTTGCCGTGGTCGACGTGGGCGATGATCGCCACGTTGCGGATGTCGGCGCGGGTGCGCAGCGAAGAGGGCATGAGGTCGATTGTCTCAGCCGCGCGGGTGCAGTCCGTGCGCCACGGCCCGGACCGCCGGAAGGTCGGCCGGCAGCCAGGACACCTCCTCCAGGTCCTCGAGGGTGAGCCAGCGCAGCGCGTCGTGATCCTCCAGCGGTCGCGGCTCGCCGTCCGGCACCGCCCACCACAGGGCCAGGCCCCAACCGGGCATCAGCGGCCACAGCCCGCCCGCCGGGCCGGGCACCGGCTCGCCGAGGGTCACCCCCACGCCCAGTTCCTCCCGCACCTCACGGACGACGGCCTCGTGCGGCGCCTCGCCGACCTCGACCTTGCCGCCGGGGAACTCCCAGCCCCCACGCAGGGCCGGCGGATCGGTGCGGCGGCAGGCCAGCAGCCGGGTGGGCCGGGCCAGGTCGTCGACCAGGGCTGCACCGGCGACGACCGCCAGGCCATGGGACGACGACAGCCAGGCGTGGGACACGGCAACAGGGTAGGCGGCGGACCCGCGGGCAAATCACAACTCGATCAAGGTTTGGCCGGCCCGCCGCCGCGCTCTTCCACGGCACCACGGCGCGGGTTAGGGTTCGCCCCATTCGACCAGTGCGGACCGGGCCACCCGTGCCCCGGCACGCCATATGAGGAGGCACGATGATCAACCGCAAGGTTGCCGCCGTCGCAGGAGGCGCCGCACTGGCGCTGATCCTGTCGTCCTGTGCGCAGTCCGATCGCGAGGACGACACCACCGACCCCGGTGGCGACGACACCGGCTCGACCAGCGGCACCGGCTCGGCGGAGGGCAGCGACTCGACGTTCGTCTTCGGCGCTGCCGGAGCCCCGGTGTCCTTTGACCCCTTCTACGCCAGTGACGGCGAGACCTTCCGGATCACCCGCCAGATCTACGAGAACCTCATCGAGTTCGAGGAGGGCGGTGCTCAGCCCGGGCCCGGTCTGGCCGAGTCCTGGGAGTCCAGCGAGGACGGTCTGACCTGGACCTTCGCTCTGCGCGAGGGCGTGAAGTTCCACGACGGCACCGACTTCAACGCCGACGCCGTCTGCGCCAACTTCGACCGCTGGTTCGGTCAGACCGGCGCCGGCCAGCTGGACGCGGTGAGCACCTACTGGGTCTCCGACTTCGGCGGCTTCTCCGACGGTGCGGCCGAGAGCCTCTTCGACTCCTGCGAGGCCACTGACGCCAGCACCGCGGTCATCACCGTGACGCGGGCGACCTCGAAGTTCCCGACCATCCTCGGTCAGGCTGCCTACGGCATCTCCAGCCCGGCCGCGATGGAGCAGTACGACGCCAACAACGTGGTGCAGGAAGGTGAGGGCTTCGTCTTCCCCGCCTACGCCATGGAGCACCCGACCGGCACCGGCGCCTTCACCTTCGGCTCCTTCGACGACGCGAACGGCCGGATCACGCTGGAGCGCAACGAGGACTACTGGGGCGACCCGGCGGGAGTCAAGACACTGGTCTTCCAGATCATCCCCGACGAGGCCGCTCGCCGTCAGGAGCTCGAGGCCGGCACCATCCAGGGCTACGACTTCCCCAACCCGGTCGACTGGCAGGCGCTGGAGGATGCGGGCAACCAGGTGATGGTGCGTGACCCGTTCAACATCCTCTACCTGGGCTTCAACCCGACGACGATGCCCGAGCTCAAGGACGACAAGGTGCGTCAGGCGCTCTACCACGCGATCAACCGCGAGCAGCTGGTGCAGACCCAGCTGCCCGAGGGCGCCGACCGTGGCGACGCAGTTCATGCCTGACACGTTGACCGGTTACAACTCCGAGCTGACCCCGGTCGCCTACGACCCGGAGATGGCCAAGTCGCTGCTCGCCGAGGCCGGCCAGGCGGACCTCACCATCGACCTGTGGTACCCCACCGCGATCTGCCGTCCCTACATGCCCAACCCGACCGCCATCTACGAGGCCGTCAAGGCTGACTGGGAGGCCGTGGGCGTCACCGTCAACCCGGTGCCCAAGGAGTGGAACGGTGGCTACCTGGACGGCGTCCAGCAGAGCCAGGCGCCGGCCTTCTTCCTGGGCTGGACCGGAGACTACGACTCGCCGGACAACTTCGTGGGCAGCTTCTTCGGGCCGGCGGACAACTCCTTCGCCACCAGTGAGTACCCGTGGGCGCAGGACCTGGCCGACAAGCTCCGGGCCGCCGACGGCGAGCCGGACGCAGCGGTGCGCGAGGGTCTCTACAAGGAGCTCAACGCCGACATCATGGAGTGGCTGCCGGGCCTGCCCATCTCGCACAGCCCGCCGGCTGTCGTGGTGGCGGGCAACGTGCAGGGCCTGGTGCCCAGCCCGCTGACCGCCGAGAACTACGCCACGATCACCGTGGACGAGTGACCGAGCAGTGATTCACTGAGTCCAGGGCGGGTCGGCAGCACGCCGGCCCGCCCTGGACTCACGTCTACCCCGACTCCCGGGAGGCCGGCCCGTGCTCAAGTTCGTGATCCGTCGCAGCCTGCAGGCGGTGGTGACGCTGTTCGTGCTCAGCGTCCTGCTGTTCGCCTGGCTGCGCTCTCTGCCGGGCGGCCCGGTCAGTGCCTTGCTCGGCGAGCGCGGGACCGTGGCCTCGCGCGCCGCCCTCACCGAGGCGCTCGGCCTGAACGAGCCGTTGTACGTGCAGTACTGGCGCTTCCTGGTCCGCGCCCTCTCCGGGGACTTCGGCGTGTCGACCGGGGTGTTCCGCGGGCACGACGCCATGGAGATCTTCACCACGCGGCTGCCCGCAACGGTCGAGCTGTCGGTGTTCGCGCTCATCCTGGCGATCGCCCTGGCGCTGCCGCTGGGGTATGTCGCGGCCCGCCGCCGCGGGAGCCTGCTGGACACCTCCTCGATCATCGGGTCTCTGGTCGGGGTCGCGGTCCCGGTCTTCTTCCTGGCCTTCGTGCTGAAGTACTTCTTCGCCCAGCAATGGGGGCTGCTGCCCCCGTCCGGTCGCTCGTCCCAGGCCATCGACGCGACCAACGTCACCGGCTTCTTCGTCCTCGACGGCCTCATCACCCGCGAGTTCGACGCCGCCTGGGACGCCTTCAAGCACCTGATCCTGCCGGGCGTCGCGCTGGCGTCGATCCCGTTCGCCGTGATCTTCCGGATCACCAGGGCCTCGGTCCTGGACGTCCTCGACGAGGACTACGTGCGCACCGCCCGGGCCAAGGGCCTGAAAGCTCCGGTGATCCGCGGCCGGCACGTCATGCGCAACGCGCTGATCCCGGTGGTGACCACGGTCGGGCTGCAGGTGGGCGCCCTGCTCGCCGGTGCCGTCCTCACCGAGACGGTGTTCAACTTCCAGGGCCTGGGCCAGGCGCTGGCCCTCGGCTTCACGCTCAAGGACTTCGCCGTCCTGCAGCTGCTGATCACCATGGCGGCGCTGATCTACATCCTGGTCAACCTCCTGGTCGACATCGCCTACGCCGCGATCGACCCACGCGTCCGGACCCGGTGAGGCGACGATGACCAACACCCAGACCCCCGATCCCACCCAGGACGCCGAACGCGAAGAGGCGGGTCACCCGGCGCCTGGCCGGCGGACCGGTCGTCTCTCCAAGGGCGAGCGGATCGACGCGCTGGCCACGGCCGGACGAGTCAGTGGCGCAGAGGGCGTCAGCCTCTGGCAGAGCGCGTGGCGCCGGCTGCGCAAGGACCCCGTCTTCCTCGTGGGAGCGGTCATCGTGCTCGCCTTCCTCATCCTGGCGCTGATCTCCCCCTGGCTGGCCCCGCACGACCCTGCCTCCCGGCTGCTCCTGGACCAGGTGCGCCAACAGACCAACCCGGTCCCCGGACCGCAGGACGGCTTCCCGCTGGGCGGCGACACCTCCGGTCGGGACCTGCTCTCGCGGCTGCTCGTCGGATCGCGGCAGACCCTGCTCGTCGGCGTGATGGCCACCCTGGGGGGTCTGGCCGGAGGGGTCGTGCTCGGCACCCTGGCCGGCGGACTCGGCGGCTGGGTCGACTCGGTGGTGATGCGGATCGTCGACGTGATGCTCGCGATCCCGTCGCTGCTGATGGCGTTCAGCATCGCCTCGCTCTTCCAGCGCGGGTCGCAGTGGACCCTGATCGCGGCGATCGGCATCGTCCAAGTGCCGATCTTCGCTCGGCTGCTGCGCGGCTCGATGCTGGCCCAGCGGCACGCCGACCACGTGCTGGCCGCCCGGTCCCTGGGCGTGCGCCCGGCCCCCATCGTCTTCCGGCACATGCTGCCTAACGCGATCAGTCCGGTGATCGTGCAGGCCACCCTGGTCCTGGCCGTCTCGATCATCGACGCCGCCGCACTGTCCTTCCTGGGCCTGGGCAACCCCGATGACAGCCAGCCGGAGTGGGGCCAGATGCTCGGTGCCTCGCAGCGGCTCTTCGACAGCCACCCGCAGCTCGCCTTCTATCCGGCGCTGTGCATCGTCGTGGTCGCGCTGGGGTTCACCTTGATGGGTGAGTCGATGCGCGAGGCCCTCGATCCCAAGTCGCGCCGGTGAGGAGCCTCCGATGACCAACGCACCGCAGACCGCCCCCGCCCAGACCCGGTCGGCTGGAGGCTCCACGGCCGGCGAGCCGCTGCTGCGCGTCGAAGACCTGCGGGTCGTCTTCGGCCGGGGGGCGGAGTCGTTCACCGCGGTCGACGGCATCAGCTTCTCGGTCGCCCCCGGTCAGACCGTCGGCCTGGTCGGTGAGTCCGGCTGCGGCAAGTCGGTCACCTCGCTGGCGATCATGCGGCTGCTCCCGGCCCGCGGCAACACGGTCTCCGGCAGCGTCCGGTTTGCCGGCGAGGACCTGCTCAGCCTGTCCGACGGACAGATGCGCGACCGCCGCGGGGCCGACCTGGCGATGATCTTCCAGGACCCGCTGAGCTCGCTCAACCCGGTGGTGGCCCTCGGCGTCCAGGTCACCGAGGTGCTCGAACGCCACCGCGGCATGAAGCGCCGTCAGGCGCGGCCCGTCGCAGCGCAGTGGCTGGAGCGGGTCGGCATCCCTGACCCCACCCGCCGGCTGGACGACTACCCGCACCAGCTCTCCGGCGGGATGCGTCAGCGCGCCCTCATCGCGATGGCCCTGGCCTGCGAGCCTCGACTGCTCATCGCCGACGAGCCGACGACTGCTCTCGACGTGACGATCCAGGCCCAGATCCTGGCGTTGCTCAAGGACCTGGTCAGCGAGTCCGACACGGCGCTGATCATGATCACCCACGACCTGGGTGTGGTGGCTGGGCTGTGCGACGAGGTGAACGTGCTCTATGGCGGCCGGATCGTCGAGCGCGCCGAGCGCCACGAGCTCTTCGCGACCCCCCGACACCCCTACACCGGGGGCTTGCTGGCCTCGATCCCCCGGCTGGACGACGTCCGAGGTCGCCGGCTGACTCCGGTCCCGGGTTCGGTCGCCGACAACATTCCCTGGGACGGCGGCTGTGCCTTCGCGCCGCGCTGCTCCAGTGCCATCGAGCCGTGCCGCTCGACCACGCCCGAGCTGGTCGCCGACCCTGAGCTGGGCGGCGGACGGCTGCTGCGCTGCCACCACCCGCTCCCGCCGGACGGCTCGATCCTGACCCGCCAGGCACCCACTCAGGAGGCCGCCCGATGAGCACCGTCGAGCCTGCTGCCCCGGCCGGCGCCTCGACTGCCACGCATGGCGATGTGCTCATCGACGCGCGCGGCGTCAAGGTGCACTTCCCGATCAAGCGTGGGGTCGTCTTCGACCACACCGTCGGCTACGTGTATGCCGTGGACGGGATGGACCTGCAGATCACCCGCGGCGAGACCTACGGGCTGGTCGGGGAGTCCGGCTGCGGCAAGTCCACCTTCGGACGTGCCCTGCTCCAGTTGGAGCCGCTCACCGAGGGCGAGGTGTTCTTCGAGGACACCAACCTGGCCGCGCTGAAGGGTGAGGCACTGCGCCGGCAGCGCCGGCACATGCAGATGGTCTTCCAGGACCCGTTGGGCAGCCTGGACCCTCGGCAGACCGTCGAGCAGCTGCTGCTCGAAGGCATGCGAGCGCACGGGCTGACCAAGGGGATCGACGCCAGGGCCCGCCTGGGTGAGCTGCTCTCTGCCGTGGGCCTGCCACCGAACGCCCTGAGCAAGTACCCCCACGAGTTCTCCGGCGGACAGCGCCAGCGGGTCGGCATCGCCAGAGCCCTGTCGGTCGACCCGCAGCTGATCGTGGCAGACGAGCCGGTCAGTGCGCTGGACGTCTCGGTGCAGGCCCAGGTCATCAACCTGCTCGAGGACCTGCAGGAGGAGTTCGGCCTGACCTACCTGGTCATCGCGCACGACCTGGCCGTGGTGCGGCACATCAGTGACCGGGTCGGCGTGATGTATCTCGGTGCCCTGGTCGAGGAGGCCTCCGCCGACGACATCTACGACCAGCCGCTGCATCCCTACACCCGCGCGCTGATGTCGGCCGTGCCGGTGCCGGACCCGCTGGTCGAGGACAGCCGCGAGCAGATCCTGCTGGCCGGTGACCTGCCCAGCCCCGCCAACCCACCCACCGGCTGCCGCTTTCACACCCGGTGCCCGTGGCGGCAGCCGACCCGCTGTGACCAGGACCGCCCGCTGCTGCGCACGGTGGACCTGCCGGGCGTGCCCGGATCGCACCGGGTGGCCTGCCACTTCGCCGAGCAGATTGCCGCCGGTGAGGTGCAGCCGCACCGGGTCGACGCCGAGGCAGTCGACCCCACCGCGGTCGAGTCGGCCCACGACGTGCACACCCCTGCCTCGGTGATCGAGGCCGGCTAGCGCGTTCCCGCCTGGCGGGCCCGCTGCCCGAAGTCCTGGACGACGGCGGCGAACCGGCGCGCCACCGGCTCCCAGCCCTGCCGCAGCACGGCCTCGTGGGCGGTGACCTGCGCGACGGCGCCAGCCGTGTCCACCCCGTCGTAGTCGCGCTGCTCCTCGACGGGGCGGTCCACCGTCCAGCCCCGGAAGATCAGCGCAGAGGCCTCCGGGTGGAACTGCACGCCCCACGCGCGATCGCCATACCGTGCGGCCTGGACCGTGCCGTCCGGTGCGGTGGCCAGCCGGACCGCGTCCGGTGGCAGCACGGTGACCACGTCGTTGTTCCACTGGACCGTGAGCGTCCCGGCCGCCAC
Source organism: uncultured Actinomycetota bacterium (assembly GCA_963781115.1). Taxonomy (GTDB): domain Bacteria; phylum Actinomycetota; class Actinomycetes; order Actinomycetales; family Dermatophilaceae; genus Ornithinicoccus. The sequence continues at coordinate 264,414 of CAWADV010000002.1, read as the reverse complement.
CCCTGCCAGCAACGGGTCGAGGGCGGCCTCCGGCGTGGGCCGGAACGGCGTCACGCCGGTGGAGTGCCCGTGCACGTTCACCTCCACCCTGCCCCCGAGCGCAGCCCCGGCGAGCTGGTGGCCCAGGCAGATCCCCAGGAACGGCTCGCCGGCCCGCACGGTGCCGGCGACCAGTGCCTTGGTGGCGGTCAGCCAGGGGTGCAGCCGGTCGTCGTTGGCGCCCATCGACCCGCCCAGGACCAGCAACCCGTCAAAGCCGTCCAGGGACGCGGGCACGTCCTCACCCTCGTCTGCAGCCAGGACGACCACCTCGACGCCGGCGTCCTCGATCCACTCCCCGAACCAACCGGGCGGGCAGCTCGGCTGGTGCCGGATGACGAGCAGGCGGGCGGACACCCGGTGCACGCTAGCCGTCAGGCACACTGGTCTGCGTGACCACCGGCTCGACGACGACGGCACAGAGCCTGCAGGACCGCACCCCCGCGGACCGGGACCGCGTCATCGACTTCGTCCGTGGGCTCAGCATCCTGGTCGTCGTCCTGGGCCACTGGACGATGGCCGCCGTGACGCAGGCGCCGGACGGGCTGCGGCTGGGCAACGTGCTCTCAGTCTCTCCGGCCCTGCACCCGGCCACCTGGCTGCTGCAGGTCATGCCCCTGTTCTTCGTCGCGGCCGGCTTCACCACCGCACTGGCCCTGGGGCGATCCGGTCGCAGCGTGACGCGGTTCGTCGCAGGACGGCTGGAGCGGGTGCTGCTGCCCACGCTCGCCTTCGTCGCCGTCTGGATCCCCCTGGCCTGGCTGCTGCCGCGGCTCGGGGTGTCCGGGTCACTGGTGTCGGTGGCGTCGACCAACGCGGCGATGGTCCTGTGGTTCCTCGCGGTCTATGTGCTGCTGGCGCTGGTCGCCCCGGTCCAGTTCGCGGTTCACCGGCGCTGGCCCTGGCTGTTGGTGGTCGCGCTGCCGCTGGTGGCGTTGCTCCTGGACCGCACCCAGGGCACCGGACTGGCGGCGCTCGGGTTCGTGAACTACCTGGTCGTCTTCGCGTTCTGCGCAGAGCTCGGCCACCTGTATGCCGCGGGGCGGCTGAGCGCGCTGCCCCGCCAGGCCTGGGTGGGCGCCGTCGCGGGGTCTGGGGCGCTGCTCGTCCTGGCGACCGGCCCGGGGCCCTACCCGGTGAGCATGATCGGGCTGCCTGGCCAGGAGATCTCCAACATGATGCCGCCCAGTGTGTGCGTCGTTCTCGTCGCCGTGCTGCAGATGTCGCTGGTCATGCTGGCGCGGCCTGGACTGCAGCGGTGGCTGGCCCGCCCCGGCCCCTGGCTGGCCACGGTGGTCGTCAACCGCTCGATCATGACGATCTTCCTGTGGCACCTCACCGCGTTCGTCGCGACGGCCGCCCTCCTGCTCTGGCTCGGGCTGCCGCTGCCCCCGCCCGGCTCGGTGGCCTGGTGGCTGCACAAGGTGCTGTGGCTGGTGGTGGCGGGGGCGTTGACCGCTCTGCTGGTCTGGGTGTTCAGCCCGGTGGAGCGGCTGCCGGGCAGGGCGTCGACGCAGCCGGGCCGACTTGCCCTGCTGGGTGGCCTGGCTGCGGTCGCCGGACTGACCATGGTGGCCTGCGCAGGCTTCACCCACGTGCTGGAGCGGGGAGGCGTGGAGCTGGCCGGCCTGACCTTCGCCAGTGGACCCGGTGCCGCCCTGGTGCTGCTCGCCTGGGTGCTCGCCCGATGGCCCGCGGCGCAGACGATGCCGGGCGCAGCCCGACAGGCGTGACACAGGTGCGCGTGGCCCGACAGAACGTGGCCTTCTTCCGCAACATGAACCTCGGGCAGCGCCGCAGCCACTCGCCCACCTCGGCGGAGCTGATCGGCGCGTTCGCCGGCGCGGGGGCCAGCACGGCCCGCAACGTGCAGTCCAACGGCACGGTGGTCTTCGACGGCCCGCGACCGCGGGCGCTCGCCCGCGACGTCGTCCAGCGGCTCGGGCCGGTCTGCGGCTACACCGATGCCGTCATGGTTCGTCCACGCTCCTGGGTCCTCGCCCTGGCCGAGGAGCTGCGGAGTGAGCTGCTCGGCCCAGACCTGGAGGTGGCGCTGTTCGACCATCGAGGTCCGCTCCCCGTCGCCGCCCCGTGGACCGAGCCGCAGCACGGACTGCTCACTGTGCTGCGGATGGACGGTCGGCATGCCGTGACCGCGTGGGCGCACCCGACCGGCGGGTCGGCAGCCAACCCGGTGCTGACTGCCCTGCTCGGGGTGCCGGTGACCTGTCGTGGCGTGCCCACCATGCTGCGGGTGGCCGACAAACTCCGGTGACACGGTGTGCGGGTGAACGGCAGACTTGACAGCCGTGACCTATCCCGAGCCCACGGCGCCGACGAGCGCACCGACCTGGCACTACGGCGTGACCGCGCGGTGGTGGGCCTTGTTCAACACCTCCGGTCCTGAGATCGGCTACTTCCGCCGGTATGTCGAGGCCGGACAACCCGCCCTCGACCTGGCCTGCGGCACCGGCCGACTCCTGATTCCCTACCTGCGCGACGGCCTGGACGTCGACGGCTGCGACGTGTCGGCCGACATGGTCGCGCTGTGCCGCGAGGCCGCCGAGGCCGAAGGGCTGCAGCCCGGCCTCTACGTCCAGCCCAAGGAGGAGCTCGACCTCCCGCGCCGCTACCGCACCGTCTTCATGTGCGGTGGCCTCGGCGTCGGCAGCACCCGCGCGCAGGACCTTCGGGCGTTCGAGCGGGTCTTCGAGCACCTCGAGCCCGGCGGCACGTTCGTCCTCGACAACGAGGTTCCCTACGCCGACGGTCAGGGGTGGGCCTTGTGGCGGCCCGAGGGCCGCGCGACCCTGCCTCAGCCGCGGCCCGAGCCCGGTGAGCGCCGCCTCGGCTCAGACGGCGCCGAGTATGAGCTGCGCGCCCGCGTGCTCGACCTCGACCCGCTGGAGCAACAGCTGACGATGGAGATGCAGGGGTTCATCTGGCGGGACGGAGAGCTGGTCGCTCGGGACGAGCACCTGCTCACGCTGAGCCTCTACTTCAAGGACGAGATCCTGCTCATGCTCGAGCGCACGGGCTTCGTCGACGTCACGGTCGCCGCAGCCCTGACCGATGCCGCGCCGACGGCCGACGACACGTTCCTCGTCTTCTCGGCACGCCGGCCCCGCTGAACGGTCCTCGGGGGCGAGCGCCAGCCGGGTGCCCAGCTCGTGCTCGGCATCGGTCAGGTCGCTGAGCTGCTCAGGCGCATCCGCACCGCGACCGTCAACAGCACCACGGAGTCCTCGGCTGCCTGGAGGCTGTGCCGCGTGTCAGGGATCGGGATCAGGTCGCCGGCCGTGCCGCTCCACTGCTCCTCGCGAGCCACGAGGGTGACCCGGCCGCGCAGGACCTGGAGGGTGGCCTCGCCAGGACTCTCGTGCTCGTCCATCTGGCTGCCCGCTGTCAGCGCGATGAGAGTCTGGCGCAGGGCGTGTTCGCGACCCCCGTACACGGTGTGGGCGCTGCGCCCGCTGGACGCGGTCGCGGCGATCTCCGCGTGATGCTGGGCGAGCGCAGTCAGTGACTCCTGGTGCATGAGTCCTCCGTAGAGACGGGTTGGCGTGTCCTGCCGGAGGGAGGACACTCGTGCCGTGATCCTGCCGCAGGTCAGAGATCCCCGCCTCGTCACGGTCCGTCGAGGTGGCCGCCTCACCGACTCCGACCACCACCTGGTGGCACTGTGGGCAGCCGAGTGCGCTGAGCACGTGCTGCACCTGTTCGAGGCCGGATCCCCGCAGGACGGCAGACCTGCTGAGGCGATCGCGCACGTCCGCGGGTGGGCGGACGGCCGGGTGAGGATGATGCAGTCCCGCGCGGCCGGAGGGCACGCGATGGCTGCCGCAAGACCGCTGAGCGGCGCCCGCCGGTTCGCGGCGTATGCCGCGGGTCAGGCCGCCTGCGTCCCCCACGTCGCCGAGCACGGGCTGGGAGCGGCTGCCTACGCCATCAAGGCGGTCTGGGCCACGTCCCTGCCAGAGGACCGACCGTCGGCCGGACGACGCGAGCGTGACTGGCAACGGGACAGGCTGCCCGACCCGATCCGGGCCTTGGTCCTGGAGGACCAGGAACGGCGAGACGACATCTGCTGGTCGGTCTTCTCGACCTGACCCGACCGTCCGGCGCCCGAGGTGCCCTCTCAGCTCACCCGGCGAGCTCGTCGCGCCGCCGGATGAGGTGAGCACGCTCACTGAGGTTGGTGGCCAGAGCAATCGCTCGGTCGTACGCCTGACCGGACTCGACGGTGCGGCCCAGCCGCCTCAGCAGGTCCGCGCGGACGACGTGGAAGGCGTGGTAGTCCTCCAGGCTCTCGGCCAGACCCTGGATCTGCGCCCACGCCACCTCAGGACCGTCGACCTCGGCCACCGCGACCGCACGGTTGAGCTCGCACGATCGGCGAGGGATCGAGCAGCAGCAGCCGGTCGTACAACACGACGACCTGCGACCAGTCGGTCTTGTCCGCGGACCGGGCGGCGGTGTGCACGGCGTTGATCGCGGCCAGCAGCTGGTAGCGCCCCGGGCGGCTCTCCCTGACTGAGCGGGCAGCGCTGCGACCTTCTCGGACCAGGTCGTGTCCCTCGCTGATCATCGCGCCGTCCCACGCGTCGCGGTCCTGCTCAGCCAGGGTGACCAGCTCGCCGGTGTCGGAGACGCGCGCCACGCGCCTGGCATCGCTGAGCAGCATCAGGGCGAGCAGACCGGTCACCTCACCGTCGTGGGGAAACATGGCCTGGAGCTGGCGCCCGAGACGGATCGCCTCGTCGGTCAGGTCGACGCGCAGCAGGTCGTCGCCGTCGCTGGTCAGGTAGCCCTCGTTGAAGACGAGGTAGACCACGGCCAGCACTCCGGCGAGGCGCTCATGGATGTCGTTCGTCGACGGGACCCGGTAGGGGATGTGGGCTGCCTTGATCTTGGCCTTCGCCCGGGTGATCCGCTGCGCCATCGTGGTCTCCTGCACGAGGAAGGAGCGAGCGATCTGCGCAACGCTGAGTCCGCCGAAGAGGCGCAGGGTCAGCGCGACCCTGGCCTCCGGCGCCAGCGCCGGGTGACAGCAGGTGAAGATCAGGCGCAGCCGGTCGTCCTCGACCGGCCCGGTCGGCTCGGGAGGGGCATCGTCATACAGCATCTGGGCCGCCTGGTGCTTGGCGTCGCGCTGGGACTCGCGGCGGATCCGGTCGATCGCCTTGCGGGTGGCCGTCGTGGTGAGCCAGCCGCCAGGGTTGGGCGGTATGCCGTCGCGCGGCCACCGCTCCACGGCCGCAGCAAACGCTTCGCCCGCAGCGTCCTCGGCGAGGTCGAGGTCGGCGAAGCGGCGAGCAAGGCCGGCGACCACCCGCGCCCACTCCTCACGGTGCGCACGGGTGATCGCGTCCTCCACACGCGGATCGGTCACGACTCCAGCATGGCCTCGATGTCAGCCGCGGTCTGGAACGGACGCACCTCGACCTTGCCGCGGCATGCCTTCGAACCCTCCGCAGCCAGCGCGAGGGCCTCGTCGAGGTCGGCGGCCTCGATGACCCAGAAGCCGCCGAGGCACTCCTTGGTCTCCAGGTAGGGGCCGTCGGTGAAGACGGGCCGCTCGCCCTGCCCGTCGACGGTGGTCGCCGTCGAGGGCGCTGCCAGTCCGTCGGCGAAGACGAAGTGACCCTCGCGCTCCAGCTTGTCGTTGAACGCGCCGGTGTCGGCGAACGACTGCACCATCGCCTCCCTGCTGGGATAGCTGGCGAACTCCCCGGCCTCGGCGGACCCATAGACGGACAACATGTATCTGGACATCGTCGTAACTCCCCTTCGGAACTGTGCCAGGAGCTCTTCCCGGCCTCGCGGCTCGTGCGGTCGCACTGCCTCCACTCTGTCCACGAACGCGGGCGCCCAGATACGACACCCGTCCGCAGACAGCATGCTCGCCGGTGACTTGGCTCGCGCTGCTGCAGAGGGGACGGCTCTTGACCCACCCGGCGGCAGAGGCCAGGGTGGTGATGTCCGACGAATGGAGGCTCAGTGATCCCACTGACCATCGAGGCGATCGCGTTCGACTACCTCGATGCGTGGCCGGCATTCGGTCACATCATTGACGGCGTGTTCCGCACGATGGGCGAGGGTCGGGACTCTTTCACGGCGATCGTCTCGGTCTCGGAGAGCGTGACGGGTGCGCCGGTCCGAGACCTGGTGATGGCGAACTTCACGATCGTCCCGATGACGTGGCAGAAGGAGCAGCCTTCTGAGCAGTCTTCCGGGCCGTCGACGACCACGCTGCGCGTTGACGCGTTCACGTCAGTGGATGGAAGCCTCCAGGCGCCGGGTGCCTACCATGTGACGTTCTCCGGCTTTGGGCTTGGGCGTGGCACCGCCATCTACTACCTGCGAGTCTCCACCGCGGAGGGTCAGGGTCAGACGCTGTTCCGGTTCGACAAGCGCGAATGAGGGCAACCACCGCCCAGGCGTCCGCGCGACCGCGCGCCGGTCAGCAGTCCAGCGGGTGCGTCATACAGCCGGGTCGCTCGCCGGTCCGAGAGGGCTTTGCCCCGAATCGTGCGGTTGTGCCGCCTCCTTGAGCTCGACGAAGAAGGTCACCGTGTCGGTCGTGCCGGTGTTCTCCCCCGCATGCTCCTGGGCGTCGAGCCAGCGCACCTCACCCGCCGCGAGACTGACGTCGACGCTGCGGCCGCCATGGTGCAGCCGGCGCTCGAAGGTGGAGGCGGTGATCATCACACTGTCGGGGTGCTCGTGCGGCTGCGTCCGGGTCCCAGGGCGGTCGTGGTAGCGCAGGACCCGGACCCGGTCGTTCTCGAACGCCACGGAGTAGTGCTCGGGATTGGTCGCCACGGGGTCTGCCACGGCTCCTCCAAAAGGGATCGTTGGACGCACAGGGGTGAGGCTGGCCACCCTACTCACGGTGCTGATCCTTCTGCGGGAGCAACGGCCCTCGGTGATCCAGCCCAGGGTCGGCGGACACGGCGGGTCGCGGTGTCTCTCCCTCTGAGCCGCGTGTTCAGCCGCCCAACGCCCGGGCTAGCAGCTGATGGCGGGACGCGGAGCCGGTCTTTGCCAGGAGGGCCTTGAGATGGTCTTCGGTTGTCGAGTGGGCGATGACAAGTTCGTCGGCGATGGCTCTGGTGTCCATCCCGTGGAGTGCCAGGCGGAGCACCTCGGTCTCTCTGGGGCTGAGCTGGTGTGCGCGAGCGAACAGGTCGGCGCGTTCGGCTGTGGTCGAGGGACCGATGGTCACGGCAATGCGGTCATCGAGCCGTTCCGCCCGAACGGTGGCCCAGCGGTTCGATCCGAGGTGAACGCGGGCCCAGGGCTCACCCGGCCAGATGCCGCTCTCGTGGGCGAGGAGGGCCGCGACCAGGTTGTAGGCGGCTGCCGGCACCGGCGGGCCCGGTTCTGTCGGCGGCAGCAGCCGCATCAGGGCCTCCGCGGCGCCGGAGGTCACCGAACGGACCTGCAGGTCGTCGTCGACGAGGACCACCCCGGACTCCAGCCGCGGGGGTAGCGCATCCGGGACCGCGAACGTGCGCGCCACGGACATCCGTAGGGGCGGGGTCACCACCGGGCGCAATGCGGCGAACCGGTGGCGCTCGTCATCGGAGAACCGTCCGGAGCAGCGCCACAGCTCCAGGAACCCCCACGTTCCGCACCGGTCGTCGAGCGTCAGAGTCATCGCATCGGTGACGCCGAACTCAGTCAGGACCGTGCGCCACTCCGCCGCGCCGGCGCAGCGTACCGGCGACGGATCAGGCCGGGCAGATCGCTCTCGGCGACCATCGCCACGGTGGCGTGGGGTGAGGTGACGATGCCGGTGCTGGGGTCGGTCAAGGCATAGACGTGGGCGTCGAAGCCCAACCGGGTGGCGATCAGGTCGAGCTGCGCGGTCCGAAGCGTCCGGTCGGTCAGCCGTTCGCCCTCCAGCGCGGTCAGCCGCTCGGCGAGGTCCACCCGTTCAGGGTAGGCCCGCGACCAGTGGGCAGCAGATCCCCGAGATCGGGGATGGATCCCGTAGCCGTTCTTCCTCGACCATGTGGTCATGAGAGCGACCTTGCACATCGAACACCCGGTCAGCGACTTCGACGCCTGGAAGCGTGTCTTCGACGGTTTCCACGATTTCAGGGCGGCCCACCACGTCCGCTCCTTCCGAGTCGGCCGCAGGGTCGGGGCCGAATCGGACGTGACGATCGACCTGGTCTTCGACGACGCGGACGCGGCAGCGACATTCCATCAGGCCCTGAAGGAGCACGTCTGGAGCCGTCAGCAAGCCACTGGCCTGCTGGACGGAGCCCCTTCAGCGGTAATCCTGAACCTGGTGGACGACACCACCATCTCGTCCTGACGCCGCAACGTTGGTGAGAGCGCCCCCTTCCGAGCGCCAAGCCGTCGGTTGTTGACGCGAAGGACGAGTGATGCCGAGCCGGTGTCCGCGGTCGCCTGCTGCACGAACCCCATGGCCGCGTCGTCGCGCTCGTCTGGCGTCGGCGGTGGGCCGTAGTCCCGCCACCCTGCTCGCGCGTCAGCCAGAGCACGTGTCCATGGAAGGCAGTGGTGCGTCTATCGTCACGGCCGTCGACTTGCCGGATCAGTGGTCTATCCGCCTCGTGAGGGCGTGCGCTCCGGTGATCCAGAGCCTCTCACGACGCCGCAGCGGAACGGCCTTGGCCGTGTCGGCCGTCATCTGGCCATCGTGGTCGCACCCTATCCACCTGGAGAACACGTGCCTGACCTTCAAAAACGTCGAAGCGGAACGAGCCGTTGGACGTCGTCGACGGGTAGTCGGCCCCCGCCGGACTTCTTGCGGACTGTTTGCGGACCGCCGGTCAGGTCGAGATGCCTCTGGTGAGGGCGGCGTCGAACAGCGTGCGCGCGACCTGTTCGGCCTTCTCGGTCGCCGCGGCACCCACCGGCTTCGCCTCGTAGCGGTCCTGGTTGCGGGCGCGTCGCAGGCGGTCGAACTCTCGCGCTGCCTTCTCTGCCGGAGGCTTGTCGAACACAGCGCGCAGGTAGCGGCCGAGCGCCTCGTGCTGGCCTGGCCCGTTGGTCGTCCGGAAGCCGTACGCGGCCAGCAGCGCCTCACCGGTGTCGTGACAGGCGTCGTAGGCGACGCCGTACCTGACGGTGACGCTCGTGAGCAGCGGGAGCTGCTCCAAGCGCTCCCCGGCCTGCCGCAGGAACGAGCTCGCCCGCGCGAGGTCTGCGGGCACGGCGTCGAGTCGTCGCGCCTCGACCAGGGCGATGACCGTTGCCTGCTGGACGCGGGTGAGCGGGGTCAGTGCCACGGCAGCCCTCCGATGACGGCGACTGCCGGGCCGCTGCGCACGTTGTCCAGAAAGCCAGAGGACGCCGCGAACTCCTCCGAGGTGAGGATCGTCGGGTTGACGGGACGGTGAACGGCCGACTCGACGAGCGTGCACGCCTCGTAGACCGCGTCCACGTCGGGCTCACCGAGAACCATGAGGTCGATGTCCTGCGGGGCCGGACCAGCATCACCGAGCAGCCGAGCGGCGAAGGAGCCGTAGAGGAATGCCGTCTCGATCCCGTCGATGCGGGCGAGCTCCTCGGCCAGGATCACCACCGGGCCGGTCACGACCGTGAGGATCTCGCGCAAGGGGCCCACCAGCGGGCTCTCGTCATTGGCGCGGATCAGCCTTGTGCGCCCCACGTGCCGCTCGCTCAGGATGCCGGCATCGAGCAGGCGAGCGACTTCGCGGTGGGCGGTCGGGTAGGCCAGGCCGGCCCGCTCGGCCAGGTCGGTGACGCTCAGCTCGTCGCCGGAGAGCAGCAAGTGTGGCGAGCAGGCGCGCCTGACCGTCCGACCGGAAGATCGGAGCGAGGAGCGGCGCCTCTGTTCTCATATAACTGAGGTTATCCTCCATTATATCGACAGTCAACGCGCCCGTCCTTAGCCCAGAGACCAGCGCCTGCAGCCTGCGGAAACGCGCCGACTCAGACGTTGAAGCGGAACTCCACGACGTCTCCGTCGGACATCACGTAGTCCTTGCCCTCGATCCGCACCTTGCCGCCGGCTTTGGCGGCGGCCATCGACCCTGCCGAGTCGAGGTCTTCGAACGAGACGACCTCAGCCTTGATGAAGCCACGCTGGAAGTCGGTGTGGATCACGCCGGCGGCCTGGGGAGCCGTCCAGCCGGCGCGGATGGTCCACGCCCTGGACTCCTTGGGTCCGGCGGTCAGGTACGTCTGCAGGCCCAGTGCCCGGAAGCCCTTGTGCGCCAGCTGCTCCAGGCCGGGCTCGTCGACGCCGACCGAGGCCAGCAGCTCCTTGGCCTCCTCGTCGTCCAGCTCGGCCAGCTCGGCCTCCAGCTTGGCGTTGAGGACGATCGCCTCGGCGGGTGCCACCAGGGCGGCCAGCTCGGACTGCAGCGCCTCGTCGGTGAGCTGGTCCTCGTCCACGTTGAAGACGTAGAGGAAGGGCTTGGTGGTGAGCAGACCCAGCACGTTGGCCAGCGGGACATCGACGCCGGCGGCGGCACCCGCGCCATACAGGGTCTGCCCCTGCTCGAGCACTCCGCGAGCGGCCAGTGCGGTGTCCAGGACGGCCTTGTCGGTCTTCTTGCCCTTGACCTCCTTCTCCAGCCGGGGGATCGCGCTCTCCAAGGTCTGCAGGTCGGCCAGGATCAGCTCGGTGTGGATCGTCTCGAGGTCAGACGCCGGTGAGACGGCTCCGTCGACGTGGGTGACGTCGTCGTCGACGAAGGCGCGCACGACCTGGCAGATCGCGTCGGCCTCGCGGATGTTGGCCAGGAACTTGTTGCCCAGGCCCTCGCCTTCGGACGCACCCTTGACGATGCCGGCGATGTCGACGAAGGAGACCGTGGCCGGCAGGATCTTGGCGCTGCCGTGGATCTCGGCGAGCCGGGCGAGGCGGACATCTGGCAGGGGCACCACGCCGATGTTGGGCTCGATCGTCGCGAACGGGTAGTTGGCCGCGAGCACCGAGTTCTTGGTCAGCGCGTTGAAGAGGGTTGACTTGCCGACGTTGGGCAGTCCGACGATGCCGATGGTGAGGGCCACGGGGACAAGAGTCTAGTTCAGCCGGGCCGTGCCGGCTCCGGAGCCTGAGCCGCGTCCAGCGGGTGGGAGATCTCGTCCTGAGGCAGCGCCCAGATGAGGATCGCGGCGACCGCGAAGACTCCGGGGAGGACGCCGGCGAGCAGGAAGGTCATCTGCAGCCCGATCAGTCCGGCCACCGGAGCAGCGAGTGCCATCGACACCGGCATCAGCGAGATGGACACCAGGAAGTCCAGGCTGGCCACCCGCCCCAGAAGGTGCGGGGGCACGCGGCGCTGGAGCAGTGTCCCCCAGATCACCATGGGAGCCGAGAACGTCACCCCCAGCACGAAGCCGGCCACGACGACCTGCCAGACGGCCGTGGCAAAACCCATCGCTGCGAACGGCAGGCAGCCCAGGCCCCAGAGCAGGTTCATCACGGTCAGGTATCTGCGCGGCAGCCGCCGTGAGGCCATCACCAGACTCCCGACGGCACCCCCGATGCCGAACGCCGCGAGCACCTGGGCGTGGTTCTCCGGGCCACCTCCCAGCTGGTCCTTGAGCAGGAACGGCAGAAGCACCTCCAGCGGACCGATCATGACCAGCACCATGAGCGAGGCGAAGAGCAGGGTGGCCAGGAGCCACGGCGTGTGCAGCATGTAGTCGAAGCCCTCGCGGACGTCGTGGACCATCGCCCGTGCCGGGTGCTGCGAGTGCTCCACCTGTTCGGGGTCGGCAGCGTCCACCGGCTCGCGACGCACCGGCGTCAACGGCACGAAGGTCAGGGCGACCAGCCCCAGCACACCGAGCACGGTCGCGGCCAGCATGGCCATGCCCGGTGAGGCCACCCCCACGATGGCACCGGCGATGGCCGGCCCGGCGGCCTGCTGGATGCTGGGGCGCAGCATCCCCTCGAAACCGTTGACCGCCAACAGGTCCTCCGGCGGGACCAGGGCGGGCAGCCAGGCCGAGTAGGCCGGGTAGTAGAACGCCATCGCCACGCCCCCGAGGAAGCCGATGACCATCAGGTGCCAGAGCTGGGTCAGGTCGGTCAGGGCCAGGACGGTGGCCACCGCGAAGCAGGCGACGTGCGTGGCCTCGACCCCCAGCAGGATGAGCTTCTGCGGCACCCTGTCGGCCACCGCGCCGGCCAGCAGGGCGGGGAGCAGAGTTCCCACGGCCGCGCAGGTGGTGACCAGCGAGAGCTCCCGCTCCTGGCCCCCGATGCGGATCACCTCCCACACCATCGCGACCAGCCACAGCCCACTCATGAACAAAGACAGGAACAGGGCCAGGCCGAGGCGCCGGTAGGCGGAGTGCCGGAACGGAGTCAGGGCCCGCGGGAGGCGGCTGGGGCTTCCTTGCGGGGCGTCGCCAGGCTGCTGCAGCGCGCGCGGGGTCTCGGCGTGGACATCGTCGCGCTGGCTCACCTCGCACCCCCTTGTCGGATCGCTGACAGCCTCTCACCACGGACTGACGGGGCGACAGGCAATAACTCATCGGACAGCGCTTCCCGACTGGTCGTGTCAGAGGCGCGTGCCACAGTCGGTGACATGGAGACGACCTGGTGGACGCTGACCGTGGCCGTGCTGCTCAGCGGCGCGGTTGGCATCGGCCTGGGCTGGTGGCTGGCCCGCGACCGCGCCAGCGTCCGGCTGGTGGCCGCTGAGGCGCACCGCGACCTCCTCCTGCAGCGCGTGGCCGACCACGAGGCCGTGGCCCGTGACGACCAGCAGGTGGCCCTGCAGCTAGCGCCCTTGCGGGCCACCTTGGCGCGCGTGGAGGAGGGGGTCCGTGACCTCGAGCGTGACCGAGCCGAGCAGCTGGGGCAGGTGGGGGCCCGGCTGCACGAGGTGTCGGTCGAGACCGCCGCCCTCCGCCAGCAGACGGCCACGCTCACCGGGGCGCTCAGCTCCTCGGCCACCCGGGGGACCTGGGGCGAGCTGCAGCTGCGGCGGGTGCTGGAGCACGCGGGGATGCTCGCGAGGTGCGACTTCGAGGAGCAGGTAGGCGGTGTCAGCCAGCACCAGGCCAGGGTGCGTCCCGACGTCGTGGTCCGACTGCCCGGGGAGCGCGTCGTCGTCATCGACGCCAAGGCCCCGATGGGTGCCTTCCTCCGGGCGCAGGCGGACGATGTCTCGACGCACGAGCGTGCCGCGCTGCTCCGTCGGCACGCCGAGGCGCTGCGGGGGCATGTCGAGTCGCTGGCCGCGAAGGCCTACTGGTCGGCGTTCACGACCAGCCCCGAGGTGGTCATCTGTTTCGTCCCGAGCGACGCGGTGCTCGTGGCCGCCCTGCACGCCTCCCCCGACCTGTATGACCTGGCGCAGTCGCGCCGGGTGGTGCTCGCGTCACCGGCGATCCTGCTGGCCGTCCTGCGCGGGCTGGCGCTGAGCTGGCAGCAGGACGCGCTCACCACCAACGCCCAGGAGCTGCTGCGTCTGGGCACAGACCTGCACCACCGCCTCGGCACCCTGGGGCGGCACGTGAGCGCGATGGGGTCATCGCTACGCCGCTCGGTGGAGACCTACAACGCCCTGGTCGGCACCTTGGAGAGCCGGGTGATGGTCACGAGCCGCCAGATGGTTGACCTCGACCTCGCCAGCGACCCCCTGCCCCGACTCGAGGCGGTCGAGGTGGCTCCCCGCCTGCTCACAGCGCCGGAGCTCGTCTCTGGGACCGGCGGCGACCCCGGGGATGTTGCGGTGCCCCGAGGCCACCACGGCGGCGCCGACGTTTCGTCCCGCGCGGCACAGGAGATGGAGGCCGCCACGCCGCAGCGTCCGACCCTTCTCGAGGACCATGAGGGGGGAGAGACACGGCGTCACCTGGGCACCGAGCACGCCGGCTGAGACGACCATGAGCCGATCGGCGCCTCCCTGGGGGAGTCGCCGACCGACTGCGCGGCTAGAGCAGTGACCCGGCGTCGTGCCGGATCTGCTCGGCCTCCCGGCCGTCGCGCGCCTTGAGGTCGCGGCGGATCTCGTGCGGCAGGGCAAACATCACCGACTCCTCAGCCGCCGTGACCAGCTGCACGTCGGCGAAGCCCCTCTCGGCGAGCCAGTCGAGCACGTCACGCACGAGCAGCTCGGGCACGCTGGCCCCACTGGTCACCCCGACCGTCGCGACCCCGTCGAGCCAGCCCTCCTGGATCTCCTCGGCATAGTCCACCAGGTGTCCCGCCCGAGAGCCGTGCTCGAGGGCCACCTCGACCAGGCGCACCGAGTTGGAGGAGTTCTGTGAACCCACGACGATCATCAAGTCGCACTGTGCCGCCATCTGCTTGACCGCCACCTGGCGGTTCTGCGTCGCATAACAGATGTCGTCACTCGGCGGGTCCTGCAGGAGGGGGAAACGCTGCCGCAACCGGCGCACCGTCTCCATCGTCTCGTCGACCGACAGCGTGGTCTGCGACAGCCAGACCACCTTTTCAGGATCCCGGACCTGCACCCCGTCGACCTCGTCCGGTGACTGCACCAAGGTGATGTGCTCCGGCGCCTCGCCGGAGGTGCCCTCGACCTCCTCGTGTCCCTCGTGGCCGATCAGGAGGATGTCGAAGTCGTCGCGAGCGAAGCGCACGGCCTCCCGGTGCACCTTGGTGACCAGCGGGCAGGTGGCGTCGATGGTCTTCAGCTGCAGCGACTGAGCCTCGGCATGCACCGCCGGCGAGACTCCGTGGGCGGAGAAGATGACCGTCGCCCCCTGCGGCACCTGGTCGGTCTCGTCGACGAAGATGGCGCCGCGCTTCTCCAAGGTCATCACAACGTGCTTGTTGTGCACGATCTGCTTGCGCACGTAGATCGGCGGGCCATAGAGGTCCAGGGCCTTCTCCACGGTCACGACCGCACGGTCGACGCCGGCGCAGTAGCCCCTCGGGGCAGCGAGCAGCACGGTCTTGGCAGCGGGGTCCACGGGAACCATGGTAGGTGGGATCCCTGGGCGCGGGCTGCGTGCCCACCCGCAGGGCCGCGGGGTCTGCTCAGGCCGTGGCGCGGTGCCGGCCCGGGCGTTCGACGGTGGCCAGGTCGGCTTCTCCGAGCGCCAGGTGCCGCCCGCCCTGCCGCCACGGCACTCTCCATGAAGTCCGCGAGGAGTGCCTGGACCGACTCACCTCGCGCTGCCGCCGCGAGGCAGGCCGCCTTGAGCGCCTGCGCGGTCTCGTCGTCGATCGCCATGGGCACAGCGTGCCGTGCCCGGCACCTGGACGGCGGCAGGCGCTCGGCGCGTCGGCACCGGCTAAGAAGGACACCCCCACACTGCGTGAGTGGTCCAGCCGTCCACACCGTCCCCGGGAGTCGACGGAGGCGACATTAGGGTGACGGCGTGAGCACCCCGCCGCCTCCGGCCGTCGCTCGGGAGACCACGGCTGAGCAGCCGTGGCCGGTGCGCACGCTGTCGCTGAAGATCGGGGACTACGTCGCCAAGATGTCGGCACTGTGGGTCGAGGGTCAGATCGTCCAGCTCAATCCCCGGGGCGGCACCGCCTACATCACCCTGCGCGACACCGATGTGGACATGTCGCTGTCGGTCACGCTGCCGATGGCCGCGCTGCACGCGATGCCGAGCCCACCCCAGCCCGGGGCGCGCGTGGTCGTGCACGCCAAGCCGACCTTCTGGCTCAAGCGAGGCACCCTGCAGCTCGAGGGACGACAGATGCGCCACGTCGGCGTCGGCGAGCTGCTGGCACGGCTGGAGCACCTGAAGTCCGTCCTCCGTGCGGAGGGGCTTTTCGAGCGGGACCGCAAGAAGCCGTTGCCGTTCCTGCCACGCACGATCGGACTCGTCGTCGGCCGGCAGACGGCTGCCGAGCAGGACGTGGTGACCAACGTGCGCCGCCGGTGGCCTGCGGCGCGGTTCGAGATCAGGCAGGTCGCGGTGCAAGGACCCGACACGGTCACGGGCGTGAGCGCCGCGCTCCGTGAGCTGGACGCGCTGGCCGAGGTCGACGTGATCGTGGTCGCCCGTGGCGGCGGCTCGTTCGAGGACCTGCTGCCGTTCAGCAACGAGGCACTGCTGCGGGCCGTGGTGGCCTGCCGCACCCCCGTGGTGACCGCCATCGGGCACGAGACCGACACCCCCCTCATTGACTACGTGGCCGACGTCCGCGCCTCGACACCGACCGACGCCGCGAGTCGCATCGTGCCCGACCGGGCCGAGCAGGAACGTGCGCTGCTTGCCGTGCGGACCCGCGCGTTGCAGGCGATCGGCCGGCGCCTGCAGGCGGCCCAGCGTGAGCTGCACGCCCTGACCAGCCGCCCCGTGATGTCCGAACGCTCGGCCGTGGTCCGGCGGCACCGCCAGGACGTGCTTGCGACGCAGACCCGCGGTCGGGCCTGGCTGGACGCGCTGATGCGTCACGAGAGCGAGCGGATCCTCGGCCTGACCAGGCACCTGCGTGCCGTCTCCCCGCAGCACACCCTCGAGCGCGGGTATGCCGTGGTGCGGCACGCCGACGGGACGATCGTGCGCGACCGCATCGCGGTGGATCCCCAGGAGGTCCTGCGGGTCACGGTGGCGCGGGGCGACTTCGCCGTCCGTCCGGTGACCTGAAGAGCCCGCGACCTGAGCCCACGACCTGACTGAGCGCTGACGACCTGCGCGTCGACGACCTTTGCGCCCGCGCGCTGTTCCTACGCGCCTGGCTCAGCCGCAGTGGCCTGGGCCGCAACCGACGCCTTCTCGGGAACCGAGCCCCGGTCCAGCTGGGCCTGGGCCTGGTCGAGCTTGGCCTGGCAGTGCGCCGCCAGCTGCTCGCCGCGCTCCCACAGCGTCATCGACTCCTCCAGGGAGGCCTCGCCGCCCTCGATCCGCGCGACGATCGCGATGAGCTCGTCGCGCGCCCGCTCATAGCTCAGCTGGGCCACCGGCACTGCCGTCGCTGGGTCGCTCACCCTGGCACTGTAGACGACCCACCGCCCCCTCCTGCGTCGTCCACCAGGGCTGCATCCGGGTGTCGGGCCGGCTGCTGCCAGGTCTGCGCGGATCCAGCAGGTAGCGTCAGACCGCGGCTCGACGAGGAGTGATGGCCAGTGCTGATCGGTGTCCCCCGGGAGTCCAGGCCGTCCCAACGCCTGGTGGCCGCGACCCCGACCACCGTGGCTGCGCTCATCACGCTCGGTCACCAGGTCGTCGTGGAGCCGGGCGCCGGTGACCGCGCCGCCTTCTCGGACAGCGGCTACGCCGAGGCCGGGGCCGCGATCGGCGACCCATGGGTGGCCGACCTCGTCGTCAAGGTCGACCCGCCCACCGCGCCGGAGATCGCCCGCGTGCGGTCCGGCGCCCTGGTCACCGCGCTGATGGCACCCTCCCGCTCCCCGAGCTGCTCGACACCCTCGCCGAGCAGGGCGTCAGCGCGCTGGCGCTCGACGCCGTCCCGCGGATCTCCCGCGCCCAGTCTCTGGACGTGCTGTCCTCGATGGCCAACCTGTCCGGATACCGCGCGGTGATCGAGGCGGCGCACGAGTATGGCGGCCTGTTCGCCGGGCAGGTCACGGCCGCCGGCAAGACCGCACCCGCGACGGTCTTCGTGGTCGGCGCCGGTGTCGCCGGGCTGGCCGCCATCGGGGCGGCCGCGAGCCTGGGTGCGGTGGTCCGGGCCTTCGACGTGCGCCCGGAGGTCGCTGAGCAGGTGGAGTCGCTGGGAGCCCAGTTCGTCCGGCTGCCCGTCGACGCAGGGGCGCAGCAGCGCTCCGACGGCTATGCCAGCGAGCTCAGCGGAGACACCGAGGCGGCTGCCCGGGTGCTCTACGACGAGCAGGCCAGACGGTCCGACGTGGTCATCACCACGGCACTGATCCCCGGTCGGCCGGCACCTCGGCTGATCACCGAGGCCACGGTCCGGGCGATGAAGCCAGGCAGCGTGGTGGTCGACCTGGCCGCCGCAAACGGTGGCAACGTCGCGGGCACCGTGGCCGACGAGCGGGTGGTCACCCCCGGCGGGGTCACCCTGCTCGGGTGGACGGACCTGGCGGGGCAGATGCCGGGCCAGGCATCCCAGCTGTTCGGCACCAACGTGGTCAACCTGGTCCGGCTGCTCACTCCCGACCGCGATGGCACGCTGGTCCTGGACCTGCAGGACCCTGTGGTGCGCGGCATGACCGTCACCCACCACGGTGCCGTCACCTGGCCCCCGCCGGCGATCGCCGTGAGCGCAGCGCCATCGGCACCGGCGCCCGCCGTCACCGCAGCTCGAGCCCCCGCGGACCCGCGTCGGCGCGCGAGCGTGCTGTTCGCGCTGGCAGCGCTGCTCACGCTCGGGGCCGTCGCCGCCCCCGCTGACCTGCGCGAGCACCTCACCGTGTTTGCCCTGGCCGTCGTCGCCGGCTACTACGTGATCAGCCATGTCACCCATGCCCTGCACACACCCCTGATGGCGGTCACGAACGCGATCAGCGGCATCATCTGCGTGGGTGCCCTCCTGCAGGTGGGCAGTGACAACCCGTGGGTCACCGCGCTGTCGCTCGTCGGAATCACCGTCGCCTCGATCAACATCTTCGGCGGCTTCACGGTCACCCATCGGATGCTCGGGATGTTCCGCAGGGCGCAGCCGTGAGCCTGGACTCCGCCGTCGACACGGCCTACCTCATCGCGGCGCTGCTCTTCCTGGGAGCCCTGGCCGGCCTGTCGCGACACGACACGGCCAAGCGGGGCAACCTGCTGGGGATCGCCGGCATGACCCTGGCGCTGACCGCCACCGTGGTCAGCGCACTGTCCGCCGCAGGAGGCGACTGGCTCGGCACGGGGTTGCTGATCCTGGGCGCGATGTCGGTCGGCGCGGTCATCGGCGTATGGCGGGCACGCCGGGTCGCGATGACCGGCATGCCCGAGCTGATCGCCATCCTGCACAGCTTCGTCGGGGTCGCTGCGGTGCTGGTCGGGATCAACACCTACCTGTCAGCGGCGTCTGCGGGCGGCACCGTCGAGGCGAGCCAGGCGGTCGAGATCGCGGCCGGGGTCTTCATCGGTGCGGTCACCTTCACCGGCTCGGTCATGGCCTGGGGCAAGCTCAGCGGCCGGCTCCCCTCACGACCGCTCATGCTGCCGCGCCGCCACCTGCTCAACCTCCTGGTCCTGCTGGCCAGCACGGCCAGCACGGTCTGGTTCGTGCTGACTCCCAGTCTCCCGCCCCTGCTCCTGCTCACCGGGCTGGCGCTCCTGCTAGGCCTGCACCTGGTCGCCTCCATCGGCGGGGGCGACATGCCTGTCGTCGTCTCGATGCTCAACTCCTACAGCGGGTGGGCCGCTGCCGCCGCTGGTTTCATGCTCGGCAACGACCTGCTGATCATCACCGGAGCCCTGGTCGGCAGCTCCGGCGCGATCCTGTCCTACCTGATGTGCCAGGGGATGAACCGCTCTTTCATCGCCGTCATCGCCGGTGGCTTCGGCAGCGACGGTGGGCAGGTCGGACCGGCCGGCGACCACGGCGAGCACCGAGAGGTCTCCGCCGACGCCGTCGCCGACCTGCTCCGGGACGCCCGCTCGGTGATCATCACCCCGGGCTACGGGATGGCCGTCGCACAGGCCCAGCACCCCGTCGCCTCGCTGGTCGGCCGGCTGCAGGACCTCGGGGTCGCCGTGCGGTTCGGGATCCACCCCGTGGCGGGTCGCCTGCCCGGCCACATGAACGTGCTGCTGGCCGAGGCCCGGGTGCCCTACGACATCGTGCTCGGCATGGAGGAGATCAACGCCGACTTCGCCCAGACCGACGTGGTGCTGGTGATCGGCGCCAACGACACGGTCAACCCCGCCGCGCTCGACGAGCCGGGCAGCCCGATCGCCGGCATGCCGGTCCTGGAGGTCTGGCACGCCCGCGAGGTCGTCGTCTTCAAGCGGTCGATGGCCACCGGTTATGCCGGTGTGCAGAACCCGCTGTTCTTCAAGGACAACACGCAGATGCTGTTCGGTGACGCCAAGTCCAAGGTCGAGGAGATCCTGGCCGCGCTGGCGCCATAGCCCCCGCGCACCGTCAGCCGCGGGTCACCGGCTGCAGCGAGGCGACCAGAGCCTCGAGCTCGGCCACCGGCGCTGTGCCGCGCACGACGACGGTCGCGCCATCCGCCTCGCGCAGCAAGGCGGTCGTCTGCTCGTCCGCCTGGCTCCATACCTGCCATGTCGTCGTCCCGCCCGGCCCGGCCAGCTCACGCTCACCGTCAGCGACCGAGCCACGCAGCACCGCCCGCGCCCACTCGTCGGTCGCGTCGCCGGACTGGTCGACGGCGGCGAACTCACCAGAGGGGGTGACGAAGCGCAGGGACAGGGTGTCGGTTCCCGCGAGCTTCTCGTAGCGGGCTCCGGTCACGGTCCACCCCTGACCCAGCCCGGTGGGCTCCAGCACCGGGTAGTCCGCCTCGTCGGCAGCGAACCCCACCACCGGTGCGGGGTCCACCGTCTGCCGGGGCAGCTCCTGCGGGTTGGGCATCAGTGCCCACCACGCCACGGCGACGACCAGCACCGCCAACATCGACCAGACCATGTTCTGGACCGTGTAGCGGCGCAGCCTGGCCAGGCGCTTGTCGTCCGGCTGCGGGTCGGCGGCCTGGTCGGGTGCGGCCGGGGGCGTCGTGCTCATCGCCCCATGGTCCCATCCCTATCCCGGAGTTGGCACTGGCGGTAGTGTCGCGAAAGTCCCCACCCCCAGGTCAGGAGACCAGATGACTGCCGCAGACTCACGACCCGCCGCCCGCGAGAGCGTGCTCCCCGACCGCAACCTGGCCTTGGAGCTGGTCCGGGTCACCGAGGCCGCGGCGCTGGCCGCGGGCCGCTGGGTGGGCCTGGGCGAGAAGAACCTGGCCGACGGTGCCGCGGTGGAGGCGATGCGCAAGGTCATCTCCCGGGTCGCCATGGACGGCATCGTGGTGATCGGTGAAGGGGAGAAGGACGAGGCGCCGATGCTCTACAACGGCGAGCAGGTCGGCGACGGCACCGGCCCGCAGGTCGACGTGGCGGTCGACCCGATCGACGGGACGACCCTGACCGCCAAGGGCATGGACAACGCCATCGCCGTGATGGCGGTCTCCGAGCGCGGCACGATGTATGACCCCAGTGCCGTCTTCTACATGAACAAGCTGGTCACCGGCCCCGAGGCCGCCGACGTCGTCGACATCCGGCTGCCGATCAAGGAGAACATCGCCCGGGTGGCCAAGGCCAAGCGCAAGCAGGCCGCCGACGTCACGGTCATCATGCTCGACCGCCCCCGCCACGAGCAGGTCGCCCAGCAGGTGCGCGACGCCGGGGCCCGGCTGCGCTTCATCGTCGACGGCGACGTCGCGGGCGGCATCGTTGCAGCCAGCGAGGACAGCGGGGTCGACCTGCTGCTCGGGATCGGCGGCACGCCCGAGGGGATCATCACCGCCTGCGCGATCAAGGCGATGGGCGGGGTCATCCAGGGCACGCTGTGGCCCAAGGACGACGACGAGCGGCAGCGTGCCCTCGACGCCGGGCACGACCTGGACGCCGTCCTGTCGACCGATGAGCTGGTGACCGGCGACAACTGCTTCTTCGTGGCCACCGGGATCACCGGCGGCGAGCTGCTGCGCGGGGTGCGCTACGGCTCAGGGACTGCCGTGACCAACTCCCTGGTGATGCGCAGCAAGTCCGGCACCATCCGGATGATCGAGGCGCACCACCGGCTCGACAAGGTCGCTGCCATCGCGCCGACCATGGGCCGCGAGGGATGACCACCCCGGCGTCGAGCCAGGGGCCGGCGGTCAGTGTCCTGGTCACCGGCGAGGCCCTGATCGACGTCGTCGTGCCGCCCACGGGAATGCTCACCGAGCACGTGGGTGGCAGTCCCGCCAACGTGGCGGTCGGGCTGGCCGCGCTGGGGCACCCCACCGCGCTGGCGACCCACATCGGAGCGGACGAGCACGGCCAGGCGATCACCACCTACCTCGAGCACCGCGGCGTGCGGCTGTGCCCGGGGAGCAGCTCGGCGGGGCGCACGAGCACGGCGACCGCTCACGTGGACGCCGCGGGCATCGCCACCTACGACTTCCAGATGAGCTGGTCGCTGCCCGAGGTCGACCTCGCCGGAGTCGGTCACCTGCACACCGGCTCGATCGCCTGCACCATGGAGCCGGGGGCGAGCCAGACCTTCGCGCTGGTCGACCGCGCCCGGGAGCAGGCCACGGTCTCCTACGACCCCAACCTGCGTCCCAGCATCATGGGCACGCCCCACGACGTCCGGTCACGGATCGAGGAGTGGGTCGGCCGCAGTGACGTGGTCAAGGCCAGCTCGGAGGACATCGCCTGGCTGTATGACGGGGCGCCGGTCGCCGACGTCGCGCATCTCTGGTCCCTGCTGGGGCCGGGTCTGGTCGTCGTGACGCGCGGCCCCGACGGGGCGCTGGTCATCGTCGGCGAGCACGAGAGCGAGGTGCCCTCACTGCCGGCTCAGGTCGTCGACACGGTCGGAGCCGGGGACTCCTTCATGGCCGGTCTGGTCTCCGGCCTGCTGGACGCCGGCCTGCTGGGCGGCCCTCCGGCGCGGCAGCGGTTGCGCGCCGCCGGGACGGCCGAGGTGACCGGCGCGGTGGAGCGGGCGATCGCCACAGCCACCTACACGATCGAGCGGGCCGGGGCCGCCTCGCCCTCTCGCGCCGACCTATCCTGAGCCTCATGCCGGAGTTCCGCTACAGCGACCTGCTCCCCACCGGACCTGACGACACGCCCTACCGGCTGCTGACCACCCACGGCGTGCAGCTGCTGGACGGGCCGGGGGGTCGACGGTTCCTGCAGGTGGCGCCGGAAGCCCTGCAGCTGCTGACGAGCACCGCGATGCACGACATCGCGCACTACCTGCGCCCGGGTCATCTGGCTCAGCTGCGCGCGATCATCCAGGACCCGGAGGCGAGCGCCAACGACGCCTTCGTCGCGCTCGACCTGCTCAAGAACGCCAACATCGCCGCCGGCGGGACGCTGCCGATGTGCCAGGACACGGGCACGGCGATCGTGATGGGCAAGCGCGGCCAGCACGTGCTCAGCGCGCCGGGAGCGGTGAGCGACGAGGAGGCCATCTCCCAGGGCGTCTTCGACGCCTACACCCGCCTCAACCTGCGCTACAGCCAGCTCGCGCCGATCACGACGTGGGAGGAGCGCAACACCGGCTCCAACCTGCCGGCCCAGATCGAGCTCTATGCCGACACCAAGCCGGGGCACGAGACCGACTACCGCTTCCTGTTCCTGGCCAAGGGCGGCGGCTCGGCCAACAAGTCGTTCCTCTTCCAGGAGACCAAGGCGCTGCTCAGTCCCGCTCGGCTGATGGCCTTCCTGGAGGAGAAGCTGCGCGCCCTGGGCACCGCCGCGTGCCCGCCCTACCACCTGGCCATCGTGCTGGGCGGCACCTCGGCGGAGTTCGCGCTCAAGACGGCCAAGTACGCCTCGGCGCGCTATCTGGACACCCTGCCGACCCAGGGCACGCTGGCGGCCCACGGGATCCGCGACGTCGAGCTCGAGCAGCAGGTGCTCGAGCTGACCCGCACCCTGGGGATCGGCGCGCAGTTCGGGGGCAAGTACTTCTGCCACGACGTCCGCGTGGTCCGGCTCCCCCGGCACGGCGCCAGCCTGCCGGTCGCGATCGCCGTCTCCTGCTCAGCCGACCGCCAGGCACTGGGCAAGATCACCGCCGACGGGGTGTTCCTCGAGCAGCTGGAGACCGACCCGGCCCAGTTCCTGCCTGACACCGCGGCCACCTCATTGTCCCCGGAGCTGGCCGCCGAAGCCCACGGGGTCTCCGGGACTGGGGCCCAGTCGGCCGTGCCGATCGACCTCTCCGCCCCGATGGAGCAGATCCTCTCCACGCTGAGCCGGCATCCGGTCAAGACCCGCTTGTCGCTGAACGGCACCCTGGTCGTCGCGCGCGACATCGCGCACGCCAAGATCAAGGAGCGCCTCGACGCTGGAGAAGCGATGCCGGACTACCTGCGCGACCACCCCGTCTACTACGCCGGTCCGGCCAAGACCCCGCCCGGGATGGCCTCGGGCAGCTTCGGGCCGACGACCGCGGGGCGGATGGACTCCTACGTCGAGCAGTTCCAGGCCGCCGGCGGATCCAAGGTCATGCTCGCCAAGGGCAACCGCAGCCAACAGGTCACCGACGCCTGCCACCGGCACGGTGGCTTCTACCTCGGCTCGATCGGCGGCCCAGCGGCCCGCCTCGCCCAGGACTGCATCACCTCGGTCGACGTGCTGGAGTATCCCGAGCTCGGGATGGAGGCGGTCTGGAAGATCGAGGTGCGCGACTTCCCGGCCTTCATCGTGGTCGACGACAAGGGCAACGACTTCTTCGCCGACGTCACCGGTCCTGGCGCCCGGCTGGGCAGCACCATCCCGGTCCGATCGGGGTTGGCATGAGCCCGGCCGGCACCGACCCCACTGGTGCTGACCCGTTCAGCGACCTGCTCGCGGCCAACCAGAGCTACGCCGCCACCTTCGTCGACGGCGGCTTCGACGGGCTGGCGCACGCCGGGGTGGCGATCGTCACCTGCATGGACAGCCGGATCGACCCCTTGGCGATGGTGGGCCTGCGGCACGGCGACGCCAAGATCTTCCGCAACCCCGGTGGCCGGGTCACCGAGCAGGCGCTGGAGGCGCTGGTCCTCGGGGTGCACCTGCTGGGTGTCCGCCGGGTGCTCATCGTCCCGCACACCCGATGCGCGATGACGGCGCACAGCGAGTCCGAGCTGCAGTCCCGGATCGGTGAGCTCGCTGGTGTCGACGCCTCGTGGCACCGGTTCCACGTGGTCAGCGACCAGCGTGCCGCGCTGGCCGAGGATGTCGCCAAGGTGCGCTCGCACCCGTTGATCCCCGACGTCGAGGTCGGCGGCTTCCTCTATGACGTGGACACCGGCCGTCTCGACCGCCTGGTCTGAGCCCGTCGGGGGGCCTGGCCGACGAGGTCAGACGGCCTCGGCGGTGAGCGTCACGGCGATGTTGCCCCGCGTCGCCTTGCTGTAGGGGCACATCTGGTCGGCCTGCGCCATGAGGTCGTCGGCGGTCGCCTGGTCGACGCCAGGCATCCGCGCCACCAGGTCCACGGCCAGGCCGACCCCGGTGTCCGTCAGGCCGAAGGAGACGGTCGCGGTCACTGTGGACTCTGTGGTGTCGACACCGGCCTGTGTGCCGACGGCGATGAGCGCGCCACCGAAGCACGCGGCATAGCCGGCCGCGAACAGCGTCTCGGGGTTGGCGGTGGGGTTGGACTTGCTGCCCGGCTTGCCCAACGGCAGGTCGACCACGCCGTCAGCGCTGGTGACCTGTCCGCCGCGCCCACCGAGGGCGGTGGCAGCAGTGGTGTATTTGACCTCGTTGATCTTCTCCATGTGCACCACCGTATGTGGTGCCCGAAGAGACGCCGACGGCCGGGCCACCAGCAGGCGACCCGGCCGTGAGACGTGTGCGGCTCAGCCCTTGACGGCGCCTGAGGTCAGGCCGCGGACGAAGAACCGCTGCAGGGCGAAGAAGACCAGCATCGGAACGATCATCGAGATGAACGCTCCCGCGGTGAGGAGCTCCTGACCCTGTCCCTGGGTGCCCAGCAGCTGCGCCAGCTTGTTGATCACTGTCTGGTTCTCTGGTGCCAGGAACAGCGAGGCGATGAGCAGGTCGTTCCACACCCACAGGAACTGCAGCGTGGCGAAAGCGGCCATCGCCGGCATCGCCATCGGCGCGACCAGCTTCCAGAAGGTCTGGTAGTGGGTGGCCCCGTCGATCTTGGCGGACTCGACCACGCTGGCCGGCAACGTGTTCATGTAGTTGCGCAGGGTGTAGATGCACAGCGGCATGCCGAATCCGGTGTGCAGCAGCCACACCGCGGCGTACTGTCCCGAGATGCCGAGTCCGTTGGGCCCGAGCACGTTGAGCATCGGCTGGAACGCCACCTGGATCGGCACCACCATCACCGCGACGATGAGGATGAACAGCAGATCCTTGCCGGGGAACTCCATGAAGGTGAACGCGTAGGCGGCGAACGCCGCGAACATGATGGGCAGCACCGTCGCCGGCAGCGCCACCGCGATGCTGTTGATGAACGCGGTGCCCATGTCCGAGCCTTCGAACACCCCACGGTAGTTGTCCAGGGTCAGACCCTTGTCCCCGGCGAACGGGTTGAGCATCGTCCACCACCCGGACCCGGCGACGTCCTCGCGCGGGCGGAAGCTGGTGACGAGCAGCCCGATGGTCGGGATGGTCCACAGCAGCGCCAGGATCACCATCGTGACCATGGAGAACACGCTGCGCGGCCGGCCGTCCTTCATCAGCTTGGGATTGCGGCGGATCTGTGCCGGCTCGACGCTCCGACGGGGTGCGCCGGTGTCCACGCTCTGGCTCATCGGGCCTGCTCCTCACGGAAGGTCTTGACCTGGTACCACAGGATCGGCAGCACGAGCACCAGCAGCACGACGACGATCGCCGACGCCTTGCCTGCCTGGCCGGTGGCGAACAGCTCGTTGTAGAAGAGGTTCGCGATGACGTTGGTCTGGTTGCGACCGTTGCGCAGCACGTAGACGATGTCGAACACCTTGAGCACCAAGATGACCACGGTGATGAAGACCGTGATGATCGTGCCCTTGATCTGCGGTAGCACCACCTTGAAGAACGCCTGGCGCTCGGTCGCGCCATCGATCCGCGCCGCCTCCAGGGTGTCCTCGGGCACCGCCTTGATCGCCCCAGAGAGCAGGATCATCGCAAAGCCGACCTGCAGCCAGATGAGGATGACCATCATCAGCATGCTGTTGAGCCGGGCCGTGGAGATGTCCAGCCACACCTGAGGGCTGCCTCCGAGGCCGGTCCAGATCGCATTGAGCAGGCCGATCTGGTTGGCATCGTCGGGCGCCACTCGTAGACCAGGTTCCAGATCGCCGACGCACCGACGAAGGAGATCGCCATCGGCAGGAAGATGAAGCTCTTGGAGACCTTCTCACCAGTCGGTGAGAGCTTGTCCGCGAGCACCGCGACTGCCACGCCGAGAACGACCGTGGCGGCCGGCACGATGAGCAACCACAGTGCGTTGTTGCTGATCGAGAGCCAGAACTCGCTGTCTCCGAAGATCGCCCGATAGTTGTCCAGGCCGACATAGGCGGTGCTGTCGCGGTTGGCGAAGGAGTAGTTCACCGTCTGCACGGTGGGGTAGATCAGCATCAGCGCGATGAACCCAAGCCCCGGCAAGAGGAATGCGTAAGGGATCAGTCCCTGCGAGAGCCGCCGAGGCAGCGCGTCGATGAACATGTTGAGGAAGAAGAACAGCAGGTAGGCCGCCGCCAGCCCGCCGACGACGCCGACCAGACCGATGATGATCTTGTTGTCCAAGAACCACTCGGGGTAGAACGCCAGGGCCAGGAACAGGTTGGCCGTCAGCCAGCCCACCACCGCCATGCCGAGAACCCCGATGAGGATGCCCGCCGGCTTGGCCTTGGCGTTCGGGTCGGCTGCCGCCTGAGGCACCGCGTTGATGTCGACGTCCGGTTCGTCCGGCACGTCAGCCGCTACCGGCGGCTGTCCTTGGGTGCTCATGCGCTCAGCCGTCCGTGGACGTCGATTGGTCCGTGCCCTCGGCCTCCGGCCAGCTGTCCTCGATGTCGTCGACGACCTGCTGTGTGGTTTTGGAGCCGTTCATCCACTCCACCATCCCGGTCCAGAAGGACCCGCCTCCCACGGCGTTGGGCATCACGTCCGAGCCGTCGTAGCGGAACACGTCGGCGTCGCCGGCGATCGCGGCGACCTGACGGGTCAGCTCGTCGGGGTAGAGGCTGCTGTCGAAGGTCAGGTGCGGGGAGAGCCACCCACCTGCTGACGCCCACGGCTTGCCGAACTGGTCGGAGGAGAGGAACTTCATCACCTCGATGGAGTCCGCGTCATTGCCGTTGTAGAGGGCCGCCAGGTCGCCACCACCGAGGATCGGCTGACCGTCGTAGCCGCCTTCGTAGGGCGGGAAGACGTACAGGCCGACCTGGTTGTCCAGGTCCTCCTGCACGTCGTCAGGGTAGAAGCCGGTGACAAAGTTGCCCTGACGCTCCAGGTAGCACTTGGGCGGGTCGTCGAAAGCGGGCAGGAAAGCCTCGCCGAACGGGGTGTTGAGGATGGCGTTGGCGCCGCCGTAGACGTTGCCGTCGCCCTTGGCCAGCTCGCCGTAGGCCTCGAACGCTTCGACGACCACAGGGTCGTTGAACGGGATGCGGTGGTAGATCCAGTCGTCGTAGACCTCAGGCCCGTGCAGCCGGAGCATGTACTCCTCGATCCAGTCCGTCCCGACCCAACCAGTAGCGGCGTCCGAGCCCCACGCCATACACCACGGTGCTGCACCGTCGGCCTTGATCTCATCCCCGATCGCGTAGATCTCCTGGACCGTAGCCGGCTCGGTGCCGTAGCCGGCGGCGGTGTAGGTCTCCTTGGGGTAGAAGACCAGGCTCTTGACAGCCATCCGCATCGGCGCTGCGTAGACCCGTCCCTTGAATCGGGCCGAGTCCAGGAAGCCCGGGACCAGGGTGGAGTTGAGCGCGTCGTAGTCCAGATAGGTGTCGATCGGCTGGATCTTGCCCTGGCCGGCCTGCTCGATCAGGCCGCCGGGCTGCGGGAAGAGGCCGATGTCCGGGGCCTGCCCTGAGTTGACCCGAGCGCGGATCAGCGTGGTGAAGTTGTTGTCCGAGGTGTACTGCACGTCGATGCCCGAGGAGGCCTCGAACTCGGCAAGAGACTCGTTGAAGAGGTCCTCCTCACCGCCACCGAAGGCGCCGAGGACGGTGACCACTTTGTCGCCATCGGCCAGGCTGTTGTCGACGAACCCGCCCAGGCCCTCGCCGCCTCCGCCCCCGGCGTTCGGGTTCTGCAGGCAACCTGCCAGACCCACGGCCGCTGCCGCGGCCACCGCGGGCGCCACCACCCGGCGCATCCTGCTCCGTGTCATGCCATCTCCTCGTATTCGAGCGCGGATCTGGCACCGGCAGGGAGAGCCGACGTGCCATGGTGCGGTTGTGACTCACGCCACAACGTCACCGAACATACTGTGTTGGGCCAGAGGGCGGCAACGCGGGTCACGCGACAGCCGACCGACGCCTTCTGGGCTGGGTCCGCGTCTAGGCCGGAAGCGACAGTCGGTCCCGCACGACGGTGGCCAGACGGTCGGCGTAGGCCTGGGCGCGCTCGGCCGTATCGGCCTCGACCATCACCCTGACCACGGGCTCGGTGCCGGACTTGCGCAGCAGCACCCGACCCTGGTCGGCCAGCTCGGAGGACACGGCGCTCACCTCAGCCTGCACCCCCGGGTCGGAGTCGGCGGAGTCCTTGTCGACGCCGCTGACGTTGAGCAGCACCTGCGGCAGCCGGTGGATCTCGCCGGCCAGCTCGGCCAGGCTGCGGCCTGTCAGGGCCACCTGCTGCGCCAGGTGCAGGGCGGTGAGCGTGCCGTCCCCGGTGGTGCCGACCCCGAACATGATCACGTGACCGGACTGCTCGCCACCCAGGGTGTAGCCGTGCCGGCGCATCGTCTCCAGGACGTACCGGTCACCGACATCGGCCTGCACGACCGTGATGCCGTGCGAGCGCATCGCCTGGAGCAGCCCCAGGTTGCTCATCACGGTCGCGACGAGGGTCCCCTTGGCCAACCGACCCTGGTCCTGCATCGCGATCGCCAGGACGCCCATGATCTGGTCACCGTCCACGACCTCCCCCGCGGCGTCGACGGCCAGGCACCGGTCGGCGTCACCGTCGAACGCCACACCGAAGTCGGCACCCTGCTCGCGGACGGCAGATCGCAACGGCTGGAGGTGGGTCGAGCCGTAGCCGTCGTTGATGTTCAGACCGTCGGGGTCGGCGCCGATCAGGTGCACGTCGGCACCGGCGCGCTCGAACGCCTCGACCCCGACGTGGCTGGCAGCCCCGTGGGCGGCGTCGATGACCACGCGCAGCCCACTCAGCGGCCGGTTCCCGGTCAGCGAGGCCAGCAGGTGCTCGACATAGGCCTCGCCGCCGCTGGTCGACAGGGTGATCCGCCCGACGTCGGCGCCGGTCGGCAGCAGGCCCGGGGCTCCGAGCAGCTCCTCGATCTCGTCCTCGACCTCGTCGGGCAGCTTGTGCCCCCCGCGGGCGAAGAACTTGATGCCGTTGTCCGGCATCGCGTTGTGCGACGCGGAGAGCATCGCCCCGAAGTCGGCCTGGGTGCTGGCGGTGAGGAAGGCGACCGCCGGCGTGGGCAGCACCCCGACGTCCAGCACGTCGACTCCGGCGCTGGCCAGTCCCGCGCAGGTGGCGGCCGAGAGGAACTCTCCTGACGCCCGCGGATCGCGCCCGACCACCGCGCGCGGGCGATGCCCCTCGAAGGTCCCGTGAGCCGCCAGCACGCGGGCAGCCGCCACGGAGAGTGAGAGCGCCAGCTCTGCGGTGATCTCGCGGTTTGCCAGCCCCCGGACGCCGTCGGTGCCGAACAGTCGAGCCACAGCTACTCCTTTGCGTCTCGCGGACACGTCAGTCCGCGTGCGGCCCGCCCCGAAAACAGGTTCGACCGGACAGTCTGGCAGGTGGTCTCGGGCCGAGACGCAACCTACCGACTGTCCGGTCGAAACAGGAACAGAGGTGCAGACCGAAGGTCAGCGCTTGCTGTACTGCGGCGCCTTGCGGGCCTTCTTCAGACCGGCCTTCTTGCGCTCCGGCACGCGGGCGTCGCGGGTCAGCAGTCCGGCACGCTTGAGGGCCGGGCGGTTGAGCTCCTCGTCGATCCCGTTCAGCGAGCGGGCCACGCCGAGACGCACCGCGCCTGCCTGACCGGAGGGGCCACCACCGTGCACCCGGACCAGCACGTCATACGTGCCGTTCAGGTCGAGCACGGAGAACGGCTCGTTGACGATCTGCTGGTGCACCTTGTTGGGGAAGTACTCCTCCAGGGTGCGGCCGTTGATCTTCCAGTCGCCACCGCCGGGGATGATCCGGACGCGCGCCACGGCCTGCTTGCGGCGGCCGGTGCCGGCGCCGGGGGCAGAAGCCGAGGGACGGGGGGCGGTGTCCTCACCGGGGGCGGTGGAGGACTCGGAGGTGTATTCGCTCAGCTCGGGCTCGTCGGCCTCGAGCACCTGCTCGTTCAGCGTGGTGTCAGTCATGTCGGCCAATCTCCTTACTGCGCGACCTGGGAAAATTCGAACGGCACGGGCTTCTGTGCCGCGTGCGGGTGGCTGTCGCCGGCATAGACCTTCAGCTTGCTCAGCTGCTGGCGGCCCAAGGAGTTCTTGGGCAGCATGCCGCGAATGGCCTTCTCGACCGCACGGGTCGGGTGCTGCTCCAGCAGCTGCTGGTAGCCGACCGCCCGCAGGCCACCGGGGTAGCCGGAGTGCCGGTAGGCCTTCTTCTGCTCCAGCTTGGCGCCGGTGAGCGCGACCTTGTCGGCGTTGATGATGATGACGAAGTCGCCGGTGTCGACGTGCGGGGCGAACATGGTCTTGTGCTTGCCACGGAGCAGGATGGCGGCCTGGGACGCCAGGCGGCCCAGCACGACGTCCGTGGCGTCGATGAGATGCCAGGAGCGAGTGATGTCGCTGGCCTTGGGGGTGTAGGTGCGCACGGTGAACCCTCGTGAGAAGTGAATGGGACCGAAGACCAAGTTTACGTGCCTGCTCGCACGTGCGACGAATTGCCCAACACCGCAGGTCAGCGGGTGTCCTACTGCCCGGCGGAACGACCGTGCGCGGAGTGCTGGGTGCACAACTATTGTGCATCCGCGGCCGCTGGCGTTAGCGTCCTGTCATGCCCTCTCGCCCCGAGGCTCTCCGGGTGCTGGCCCACCCGCTGCGCTCCCGACTGCTGGCGCAGCTGCGGGTCCACGGCCAGGCCACCGCCAGCGACCTGGCCCGCGCGCTGCAGACCAACACCGGCGCCACGTCATACCATCTGCGCCGGCTGTCGGAGGTGGGCCTGGTCCAGGACGCCGGCAACGGCCCCGGTCGGCGCCGGGTCTGGGCAGCCGCCGCCGACGGGCACCGACGCCAGGAGGACCTTCACCCTGCCGCGGACGACGACGACCGCGCGGCCGCCGACTGGCTGGCGCGCGACTACCTGGCGCACTTCACCGAGCGGGCAGCCGGGTGGCTGGCCGACCGCGAGCAGTGGCCGGCGGCCTGGCAGGTCGCCGGCCTGGAGGACCACCTCGTCCAGGTCAGCGCCGAGCAGCTGACCGCGCTGCGCGCCGAGCTGGTCGAGGTGCTCGACCGATATCGCCGGGTCGGCCAGGGCAACCCGGCCGCCAAGCGCGTCCTGGTCTATACCTGCGCTCTCCCCCTGGACGCCCCACCCCGACCCGCCCCGCCGGCGGTGCGCGGCTGACGGTCCGGTTTATCGGGTCACCCGATAAACCCCGGCTTCACCCCGGTCTGCTTGTGGGGTCGAGCGGAGCTTTATCGGGTCACCCGATAAACCCCGGCTTCACCCCGGTCTGCTACCGGGGTGGAGCCGGGGTTTCCGGGGGGAAGCCGAGCCGGCCCCTGGGGCTGTCGCCTCAGGGCTGGACGAAGACCGCCACCGTCCGCGCCGGGACGGTCAACGTCGCGGACGCCGACTGCCAGGTCGAGGTCTTGACGACCGGATCGGCACCCGTCGCCTGCACCGGGGACAGGCTCAGCGTGGCGCCCGCCAACCCCGGCACCTGCTGAGCGACCTGCTCGTCCGAGGCGTTGAAGACCACGACCACGCCACGCAGGGCTGGGTCGACGTTGACGCCGACCGTGTCGTCGATCCGCATGACGATCACCCCGTCCTGGGCCGCGGGCGTTCCGGAGACCGGGAAGGTCACCTTGGCCTCGATCGCCGCGGCGCTGCCCAGGGTGAACAACGGCGTCGACGAGCGCAGCTCCAGCAGGTCCTGGGCCATCTGGCTGGACCGAGCGATGTCGCTCGGCGCCGGCACCAGCGCGGGGTCGGCCAGCAGCGGTCGCATGTAGGACCACTTGTCGGCGTTGTCGCCCTGCGGCGGCAGTCCCCGGGCAAACCCGTTCTCGGACTGGGTGAAGTCCAGCAGGTTGAACCAGTCGCCGCTGTCGTAGGAGTTGCGGTCCAGGCTCTTGCTGCGCAGCAGGTCGCTGCCCGCGTGCCAGAACGCCGGGCTCTGCCCCAGGGTCACCGTCGACAGCGACAGGGTGTTCATCCGCACCCGGTCCGCCATCGTGGTGTCCTGCGGCAGCTTGAGGTAGAGGCTGTCGAAGAGCGTCTCGTTGTCGTGCGCGTCGACATAGCTGATCACCTCGTCCGGATCCTCGGCATAGCCGGCCGGCGACCCGTTGTAGTCGACCTCGTCGCCGCGGACCAGTGCCCCGGACTCCTGGCTGCGGAAGGTGTAGTCGCGCAGGTTGCCGGCCAGACCCAGCTGGATCAGGTCGACGTCGTGCGCCAGCGTCTGCTGCTGAGCTGCCTCGTCGCCGTTGACCGGCGCACCGTTGGGGTCGGTGTAGACACCGGAGCCGAAGCCCTGCTTGCGCGGGTCCTCGTCGAACGGGCCGCCACCGCGCACGGCGTCGCGCAGCCGGTCGCTGAAGGTGCCGATGCTGGTCCCGGCCAGCTGCCCCTGGGTCGCCTGGTAGAACAGCCGGTTGTTGGCGACCTCGCCGAAGTTCCAGCCCTCACCGTAGAGCGTCACCGCTCGCCCGTCGACGCCGTCCTTGCGGACGGTCAGCCGGTCCAGCCCGGCCCGGACCGCTTCCATGTTCTCGCGGCTGTGATGCCCCATCAGGTCGAACCGGAAGCCGTCGACCTTGTACTCCTTGGCCCAGAGCACCACCGCGTCGACCATCAGCTTCTGCGCCATCGCGTGCTCGGTGGCCACGTTCTGGCAGCAGGTCGAGGTCTCGACCTTTCCGGTCGCGTTGAGCCGGTGGTAGTAGCCGGGGACCACCTTGTCCAGGACCGACTTCTCACCCTGACCGGACTGCGCGGTGTGGTTGAACACCTGGTCCAGGACCACGCGCATGCCGGAGTCGTGCAGGCCGCCGACCATGGTCCGGAACTCGGCCACCCGGGCGCCACCGTCGGCCGTGGCCGCCGTCGAGGCGAAGGAGCCCTCGGGTGCCATGAAGTGCCACGGGTCGTAGCCCCAGTTGAAGGCGTCGGTCGCCGACTGCGCCTTGACGCAGGCCTGCTGCTGCTCACCGTCGGGCGGGTAGGACTCCAGGTCGCAGTCCGGCTCGGTCTGGTCTGCCGGGTCCTCCGGAATCGAGGCGATGTCGAAGCTGGGCAGCAGGTGCACCGTGTTCATCCCGGCGTCGGCCAGGCTCTGCAGGTGCCGGCTGCCGTAGCCGTCGTCGGCGAACGCGAGGTAGGACCCGCGGTGCTCGGCCGGGACGTCAGGATCGGCGAGCGAGAAGTCCCGGATGTGCAGCTCGTAGATCGTCTGCTGGACCTCGTCGGCCAGGACTGGCGGGGTGGCCGAGCGCCACTGGGCCGGACGCAGGGCCGGTGCGCGCAGGTCCACCACGACCGAGCGGGTGGAGTCCAGGGTCAGCCCGACCGAGTAGGGGTCGGTGACCAGGTTGTGCTCCACCTCCCCGGTGCTCGGGGCGAACACGTTCACGTCATACAGATAGCGCATGTCGGTCCAGCCGACCTTGCCCTTGGCCGACCACGAACCGTCCGGACCGCGCACCATCTGGACCCGCTGGGCCGTCTCGATGCCGGCGTCGTCCGCGGCGGTCCGCGGCCAGAGCAGGAGGTCGACGTCCTGGGCGGTGGGCGCCCAGAGCCGCAGCGTCGGGTTCTTGCCGGACCAGGAGATGCCGAACGTGCCCGAGCGACGCCTTGCGGGCGTAGAGGTCGTCCAGCACACCGGGGATCTGGATGCCGCTGGCGTCGCTCAGCCGGCCGAGGTCGTCATACATCGCCACGGCGACCTGGCCCTGGAGGATCTGCTCTGCCGACTTGGCGGTCGTCTTGTCCAGCCGCAGGGCCAGGTAGCCCTCGAGTTCCGGATGGTCGGCGAGCACCGCTGCGGGCAGACCTGCCGGGTCATAGGTCAGCGGGGCCGAGGAACCACCGGTGACGGTCTCGGCGTCGACGGCCAGGTCACCGGCGGGTGACCAGTGCAGCCGCCAGTCCATCAGCGCCGGGTCGCCGGAGACACCCTCCGACGGCCAGGCGATGAGGTCGCGGGTGAGCCAGTAGGCCTTGGCCGAGGTCAGGTCGGGAGCCACCCCGGCCCGGCTCGTGGTCACGGTGAGGCATGTGCGTCGCCAGCACGTAGGAGAAGGTGACCTTGACGCCGTCTCCGGGGACCGAGTAGCCGATGTTCGGCCCGTTGAGGACGCCACCGGCCCCGTAGTTCTCGTCCCAGCTCAGTCCATGGGCGACCTTCACCTCGTAGTTGCCCGCCGGGATCTCGGTCGTGGACCACTCATAGGTGCCGTCGCCGTCAGGGTCCTGCAGCCACGGGCGCATGCAGTCCGGCTGCCAGTCACCCGGGCAGCCCAGCTCGCTCTGCGCGCTCCCCGGAGCGGTGATGATCGGGTTGAGCACGTCGTTGGTCACCCAGTGGGTGGCGTGGTCGTAGTAGAAGGTGACCGGGCCGCCGGGCGCCTGGTAGGAGATGTTGGGTCCGCCGGGGACGCCGCCGGCGCCGTAGTTCTCGTCCCAGCTCTTGTCGATCGCCGCCTTGAACTCGAAGGCGTCGTCCGTCGCCGGCAAGGAGTCGTAGGTCCCCTTCCAGATCAGGTCCGTGGCACTCAGCGACAGCTGGGCCTGCTCGCAGTCGGGCTGCCAGTCGCCCGGGCAGCCCATCTCGCTGTTGTGCGAGCCGGGCACCGAGACGTAGTCGGGCTGGTCGACCGGGCCACCGCCGCCACCGCCACCGCCACCGCCGCCAGCCGCCGGCCGGGGTCCCGACGATGCCGTAGGAGGAGACCGCGGAGAGGTTGCCGCTGCCATCCTGGAGCACGGCGCGGTACTCCAGCAGCGTGCCGGGCGCCGTGCCCGACAGGTCGTGGAAGACGCGGTAGGGGGCGTTGTCGTCGGTGCCCAGCGCGGTCCAGTCGGTGGTGCCGACGGGACGGAAGGCGAAGGTCACCTGGGCGAACACGTTGTCCGGCACCGCGGCCCGGATCTCCGAGAGACCCCCGACGACCTCACCGGCCGACGGGCTCGCCAGGTGGACCGCCGGAGCGTACCGGCTCGGGGGCAGCGCCTTGCCGGCGCGGTAGACCTCGACCGACAGCGGCGGCACGCTGACCGTGACCCGCCCGTAGGAGTCGGACCTGATCTTGCTGGTGTCGCCGTAGATGCCGGAGAACTGGCCCTTGCGCAGGTAGGTCGGGATGAGGGCACTCTGCGTCGTGGTCGCGTTGTTGGCCACCACGACGTACTCCACCTGCTCCTGCGCGTCGATCCGGCTGAAGGCGTAGATGCCGGCCTTGTCGGAGGCGTACCGGTGGATCTGCGCGCCGTCGGTCAGCGTGGGGTGCGCCTCGCGCAGGTCGGCCAGGCCGGAGACCAGCTCGTAGAGCGGGTGCCCGGTGTCGTAGCGGTCCCGCGACCCCGACGGGGCCGCGATCAGCGGCTCGGTGGCGTACTGGGCGACCTGGGTGGCGAACATGTCCTGCCGGGCGTCCTTGTCGCCACCTGAGCCGATGAAGCCCTGCTCGTCGCCGTAGTAGACGACCGGCTGTCCGCGGGTCAGGAACATCAGCTCGTTGGCCAGCTCGACCCTGGCCTGCAGGTCAGCGCCGCTGTGGTCGGCGGCCAGCATCATCGACCCGCGACCCATGTCGTGGTTGCCCAGGAAGGTGGGCAGCTGGTAGGCGTTGGAGTCGGTGTCGGTGTAGTAGTCGTCCATCGCGTAGAAGTCGCGCAGCGCCGTGGTCTCGGCTCCCTTGGCGAAGCCCAGTGAGCGGCCCTGGAAGCCGAAGTCCAGGGTGGCCTGCAGCTTCCCCTTCGTCGTGTACTGGCTCATGTACCGCGGGTCCCCGTCGAAGACCTCGCCGAACATGAAGAAGTCGTCGTTGCCGGCCGCCTGGGCGGCCGCCAGCACGCGCGGGCTGAACTCCTGCCAGAACTCCAGGTTGACGTGCTTGACCGTGTCGATCCGGAACCCGTCGATGCCGAAGCCGGCCCAGGTGGAGTAGACCTCGACCATCCCGTCCACGACCTCGGTGCGCTCGGTGAACAGGTCGTCCAGGCCCACGAAGTCCCCGTAGGTGCTGGACTCTCCGGCGAAGGTGGAGTCGCCACGGTTGTGGTAGTAGAGGGGGTCGTTCAGCCAGTCCGGCACCTTGACGTCCGCGTCGGCGGCAGTGCGGAAGACGGGGGTGTAGGGGAAGGAGGTCGCCGGGTCCATGGTCGGGAACGGCTTGCCGATGTACTCGCGGTCATCGAAGGTGTTGCCCGCGGCGTCACGATAGGGCTCAGCCTCCTTGGACACATAGGAGTAGGAGCGCTCGCTGTAGTCGATGACGTCGGCGGTGTGGTTGGTGATGATGTCGAAGTAGACCTTCATCCCCCGCGCGTGGGCGGCGTCGACCAGCGCGGTCATCTCGGCGTTGCTGCCCAGGTGCGGGTCGATCTGGGTGAAGTCGGTCACCCAGTAGCCGTGGTAGCCGGCCGAGGCGTCGGCCCCGCTGCCCTGCACCGGGCGGTTCTTGAAGCTCGGGGTGAGCCAGATCGCGGTGGTGCCCAGGCCCTGGATGTAGTCGAGCTGGTCGACGATCCCGGCGAGGTCGCCACCGTGGTAGAACCCCTTGTCGGTCGGGTCGAAGCCGGTGGTCAGTCGGTCGCCGCTCAGCCCACCCTGGTCGTTGCTCGGGTCGCCGTTGGCGAAGCGGTCGGCCATCACGAAGTAGAACTGCTCGTCGGTCACCGGCTTGCGCAGGCTGTCCTGTGCCAGGTCGCGGTCCGCGTCGGTGACCCCTCCGGCGAGCTCGGTCGCCCGCACGCCCACGGCGTTCGTCTCATGGTTGTAGCTGAACTCCAGCGTCGCCGGGCCCTCCAGCACCAGCGGCAGGTTGTCGGGCCCACTGGGATAGCTCTGCTCCCAGCCGTCGTTCAGCGCGACCTTGTACTCCCAGGTCCCGGCGGGAACCTCGAAGACCCCGGTGTATGTCGTGCTGCCGGGCGCGGTGGGCGTCAGCTCGGTGGCGGCGCACTCCGGCTGCCAGTCGCTCCTCGCAGCCCAGCTCGCTCTGGAGCGACCCCACCAGGGCTGCCGTGACCTCCGCTGCCGCGGCCGGGTCCGGGGCCGTCGGGACGCCAGGGGGCGCGACGGCCGCGGTGGCCACCAGGGCCAGCGTGGCGGCGACGGTGGCGCCCAACGAGGTCCGGGAGGGACGAGCGGCGCGGAACGCACCGGGGTGGCGAGACGGCCTACGCGACATTGCGACGCTCGATTCCTAGACAGGATGAGGAGGGGTCGGGCAGGACCCGACGCGAGGATGCTAGACCTGACTGTGTCGTCCGCGCTACTGCTCCCGCAAGTTCTTGCGATGAGGCAGGCGCCGTCAGGACGTGCTGACCAGGTGCGTCGAGTGGTCGTAGACGAAGGTCACCGGCCCACCGGGGTGCGCCACGTTGAGGTTGTCCCCGTTCAGTGCCCCGCCGGCGCCGTAGTTCTCCTGCCACGCCCCGTCGATGGCGACCTTGAACTCATAGCTGCCGGCCGGGAGGTCCCAGGTCGCCTGCCAGGTCGAGGTCGACGGGTCCCACGCCAGCCCGGCGTCCAGGCACTCGGGCGACCAGTCGGCGCTGCAGCCCAGGACGGCGTTGAACGTGCCTGGCAGGGAGACCGAGGCGGGTTGCCCCTGCGCCGGAGGCTGTGCCGGTGCGGCGACCGAGGCCGCCGCGGTCGCCACGGAGACGGGCCCGGCAAAGGGCTTGGCGACCGCCTGCACCTCGAGCTGGCCCTCCGGGAGCGTCGCGACGTCGACGTAGACCCGGTAGGGCGGTGCGTCGTCGGTGCCCAGCACCGTCCAGTCGCCCGCGCCACCCCCGGCCGGCCGAACCGCGAAGGTCACCTGGGCGAACGGCGCCGGGTCCGTGCCGAGCTCGGCCTGGAGCTGGGCGCGCCCGCTGAGCTCGCCAGCCACGACGGTGAGCGGCAGCGCCGCGGTCTGCGCGGCGAGCGGGGACGCGGCGCGGTAGACCACGGCCGACATGGCCGGCACCTCGACGGCGAGCGCACCTGAGGCGTCGGAGGTGAGCGTGGCCTGCGTCCCCCAGACCGGCGCGAACTCCATCCCTGCCGAGTAGGTGGAGACCTGCGCCGACGCGGGCGACACGTCGTTGTTGACCGCGACGACATACTCCACCCCCGCGTCGTCGCCGGTGGTCATCAGGCGACTGACGGCGAAGACCCCCGGCCCGTCGGCGGCATAGCGGGTGATCTGGGCTCCGTCGGCCAGCGCAGGGTGCTCCTCGCGCAGCGCGGACAGCTCGGCGATGTGCTGGTAGAGGGGCGCGCTCGTGTCGTAGCGGTCGCGGCTGCCCGGCTCGCCCACGACCAGGTCCTGCTCGGCGAACTGCTCGACCTGGGTGGCGAACATGTCGTGCCGTGCGTCCTGGTCGCCACGCCGCCCGATGAAACCCTGCTCGTCGCCGTAGTAGACGACCGGCTGCCCACGGGTCAGGAACATCAGCGTGTGCCCGAGCGCGACCCGCTCGGGCAGGTCACGGTGCACCAGCGCGACGCCGCCCAGGAACTGCGGGAAGCGCCCCATGTCGTGGTTGCCCAGGAAGGTCGGCAGCGCATAGGCGTTGGAGTCCGCGTCGGTATACCAGTCGTCGCCGTCGTAGAACCGGCCCAGCCCGGCGGCGCTCTCCCCCCTGAGGTAGGCGGTCGCCGCGGCCTGGAACCCGAAGTCGAGCGTCGCAGGCAGGGCGCCCTGCGTGGTGTAGGTGCTCATCGTGATGGGACTGGCGTCGAAGACCTCACCGAACATGAAGAAGTCCTCGTTGCCCTGCTCCGCCGCGTGGGCCAGGATGGCCGGGCCGAACTGGCTCCAGAACTCCAGGTTGACGTGCTTGACCGTGTCGATCCGGAAGCCGTCCACCCCCACGTCGACCCAGTCGCTGTAGACCCCGATCATCCCCTCGACGACCTCGGGCCGCTCGGTCGCCAGGTCGTCCAGGCCGAAGAAGTCACCGAGCAGCGAGGACTCGCCCTCGAAGGTCGAGTTGCCCCGGTTGTGGTAGTTGGCGGTGTCGTTGAGCCAGTCGGGCACCTTGAGGTCGCGCTCGGCCGGCTCCAGCACAGGGGTGTAGGGCGGCTCGGTGCTCGGCCGGTAGGAGTAGTCGCCCTCCTCGAAGTCGATGACGTCCGCGGTGTGGTTGGTGATGATGTCCAGGAAGACCTTCATCTCCCGGTCGTGCGCCTGCGTGACGAGCTCCTCGAGGTCGTCCAGGGTGCCCAGGTGCGGGTCGACGGCGGTGAAGTCGGTGACCCAGTAGCCGTGGTAGGCCGCGCTCTCCTGGCCCGGCGGTCCCTGCACCGCCTGGTTGGTCATGACCGGCGTCAGCCAGATGGCGGTCACGCCGAGGCCCTCGAGGTAGTCCAGCTGCTGAGTCACACCGGCCAGGTCGCCGCCGTGGAAGAACGCCTTGTCGGTGGGGTCGTAGCCGGACACCGTGCGGTCCCCGGACAGGCCGCCCTGGTCGTTCGAGGGGTCACCGTTGGCAAACCGGTCAGGCAGCATGAAGTAGAACCGCTCCCCCGTCAGCGGGCCGCGCAGGCTGTCCAGCGCCAGGGGGGAGGCAGCGCCGGCGGTCGTCGGTGCGGCACCGGATCCGGTGGCGCTGGAGGCGTCGTCCTGGTCGTCGGCCGGCCGCTGGGTGACCGCGTAGATGAACAGCCCGAGGACCAGGCCCAGGACCAGCACGAGGCCGGCCAGCAGCCACCGGCGGCGTGAGGCGAGCGTCATACCCGTGACTGTAGGGCGTGGCAGCTCGCCGGTCGCGGGCCGTCAGCGACGACGGGCGACGCGAGCCTCGTCCCACACCGGGCCGTCGGTCTCCCTGACCTGGCCGTCGGCTCCAAAGACGAGGAACCGGTCGAAGCCTGCCGCGAACCACCGGTCATGGGTCACCGCCAGGACGGTGCCCTCGAACGCCTCCAGGCCGGTCTGCAACGCCTCGGCCGAGTGCAGGTCCAGGTTGTCGGTCGGCTCGTCGAGCAGCAGCAGCGTCGCCCCGGACAGCTCCAGCAGCAGGATCTGCAGCCTGGCCTGCTGACCACCGGACAGCGAGCCGAAGGTCTGCTCCCCCGCCCGGGCGAGCTCATAGCGGTCGAGCACGCGTGAGGCCTCCTCGCGCGGCATGCCCCGGCGGTGCTCGTCCCCGCGGTGCAGGATCTCCAGCAGGGTGCGGCCCATCAGGGCCGGGTGGTCGTGGGTCTGCGCGAACCAGCCCGGACGCACGCGGGAGCCCAGCCGGGCGACCCCGGTATGGCGCACGCTCGCCGGCACCAGCTCGCCGACCGGCTCGTGCTCCGGGTCGGGGTCGGAGCCGCCGCGGGCCAGCAGCCGCAGGTAGTGGGACTTGCCGGACCCGTTGGAACCGAGCACGGCGACCCGCTCGCCATACCAGACCTCGAGGTCGAACGGCTCCATCAGGCCGGTCAGCTCCAGCTGCTCACAGACGACCGCACGCTTGGCGGTGCGCCCGCCGCGCAGCCGCATGGTGACCTGCTGGTCCCGCGCGACGACCTCGGGCGGGCCGGCATCCTCGAAGCGCCGCAACCGGGTCTGGGCCGCCTTGTAGGGAGCGGCCATGTCGGCGTTGTAGGAGGCCCGGTTCTTGTAGAGCAGGACCAGGGCCTTGAGCTTGTCGTGCTCCTCGTCCCAGCGCCGGCGGTCCTCCTCGAGCTTGGCGTTGCGTTCGACCCGCGCCTGGTGCCAGCCGGCGAACCCGCCGGGATGCACCCACAGCGTGCTGCCGGCGCCGGCAGGCTCCAGCGTGGCGATCCGGGTGGCGACCCGGGCCAGCAGCTCGCGGTCGTGGCTGACGAAGAGCACCGTCTTGGGGCTGGTGGTCAGCTGCTCCTCCAGCCAGCGCTTGGCGGGGACGTCCAGGTAGTTGTCCGGCTCGTCGAGCAGCAGCACCTCGTCGGGTCCGCGCAGCAGCGCCTCCAACGCCAGACGCTTCTGCTCGCCGCCGGACAGCGTGTCGGTGGAGCGCCACTGGGCCTGCTCGAACGGCACGCCGATGGCGGCGACGGTGCAGACATCCCACAGCGTCTCCTGCTCATAGCCGCCGGCGTCGGCCCAGTCGGCCAGCGCCTGGGCGTAGGCCATCTGGGCGGGCTCGTCGTCGACCTCCATGATCGCCAGCTCGGCGGTCTGCAGGGCCTGGGCTGCGTTGCGGATCCGCGGGGGTGCGACGGAGACGAGCAGGTCGCGCACCGTGGGCGGCTCCTCGGTGCGGTCCGTTGAACGCCCCATCGTGCCGATGAACTGGGACATCACGCCGAGTCCGCCGTGCCGGGTGATCGCCCCCTCCTGCGGGCTGAGGTCGTCGGCGACCAGGCGCAGCAGGGTGGTCTTGCCGGTCCCGTTGGGCCCGACGAGGGCAACCCGTGCCCCCTCGCCCACCCGCAGGCTGACCTCGTGCAGGAGCCGGCGGCCGTCGGGCAGCACGAAGCTGACACGGTTGACGTCCAGGTATCCCACCCCTCGCATTTTGCTCGGGGTTTCTGACGTCCGCTACGCAATTTGGTAGGCGTTTCTGACGGTGCCCGGCGCGACATACCCGGCGCCGACCACCGACGCGTGACAGGCTGAGGGCGTGGACACCGACGTCGACCAGTTCCTGCGCGACAAGGAGACCGACCTGCTCGCCCAGATGGCGCGGCTGGCCGCGCCCGCGCAGGACCAGGGGTCGATCAGCTTCGGCAAGCGGGTGGGGGACGGCACCGCGATGGCCGTCGACCGGCTCAACATGGTGCAGGCCCACGAGCAGCTCGGAGGGCTCCTGGAGGAGGTCCGTCGCGCGCGCACCCGGCTGGCTGAGGGCACTTACGGCACCTGCGAGGTCTGCGGGGAGACCATCACGCCCGCCCGGCTCGAGGCCCGTCCCTGGGCGACCAGGTGCCTGCAGCACGCCGCAGCGCTAGCGTGACCACCATGAGCACCTCGGACAAGAGCACAGGCACCGCGACCGGCACGGACCATGGCAAGAAGCCGTATGTCGTAGACATCGAGCAGCTGACCCTGGACAACACGACGTTCCGCACCACACTGTGGACCGGCGAACACCTCCAGCTCACCGTGATGAGCA
Source organism: uncultured Actinomycetota bacterium (assembly GCA_963781115.1). Lineage (GTDB taxonomy): Bacteria > Actinomycetota > Actinomycetes > Actinomycetales > Dermatophilaceae > Ornithinicoccus. The sequence goes on along the minus strand of CAWADV010000002.1, from coordinate 221,169 downwards.
TCGAGGTGGGCGACGACATCGGTCTGGAGGTGCACCCGGACACCGACCAGTTCCTGCGGGTGGAGTCCGGGGAGGGCCGGTGTGAGATGGGGCAGAGCAAGGACGACCTCTCCTTCGTGCGGGAGGTCTCCGACGACGACGTGATCCTGGTCCCGGCGGGGTGGTGGCACAACGTGACCAACACCGCCGACGTGCCGCTGAAGCTCTATGCCCTCTACGGCCCCGCCGACCATGAGCCGGGCACCGTGCACCCCACGCACGAGGATGCCGAGAGCGACCCGAACGAGGACTGAGCTAGAGCGACCGGGTCGCTCGCGCCTCCGCAGCCCTGGCCGCCCACCCGTCCTCCGGCGGGTAGGTGATCTCCTCCAGGCACAGCCCGTGGGCCGGCATCACCGTGACGGCGCCGGCACGCTGACCGGCATCGCGTATGGCGCGCGGCCAGTCGACGTCCCGTCGCCCCTCCCCCACGGCGACCACGGCGCCGACCAGGGCGCGGACCATGCTGTGGCAGAACGCGTCCGCCTCGACCGTCCCGACCACGACCCCGGACTCGTCACGCCTCCAGCCGAAGGCGAGCAGGGTGCGCACCGTCGTGGCTCCCTCGCGCGGGCGGCAGAAAGCCGCGAAGTCGTGCAGCCCCACGAGCGCGGCCCCCGCCGCGTCCATCGCCTCGGGGTCGAGCAGCCGCTTGGACCGCACGGTGTCCCACCGGCGCAGCGGGTCGGCCGACTCGGGGCTGTCGCCCAGGCGGTAGGTGTAGCGCCGCCGGAGCGCTGAGAACCGCGCGTCGAAGGCGCCGCTCACCTCCGTGACGGCGCGGACCGCGAGGTCATCCGGCAGGACGCCGCCCAGTCGCACCACAGCCGCCTGCGCGGGGGTGCGGTCGGCGCGTCCGGGGAGCGCGCGCCATACCTGCTCGTCGACGTCCAGGTGAGCCACCGACCCGCGGGCATGGACACCGGCGTCGGTGCGGCCACCGACGGTCAGCCGAGGCGGCGGGATGCGCAGGATGGTGCCCAGGCCGTCGGACAGCACCGCCTCGACCGTGCGCAGCCCAGGCTGGGCGGCCCATCCGGAGAAGCCGGTGCCGTCATAGGCCAGGTCCAGCCGCACCCTCATGAGCACGCGCGGCGGTCAGGGGTGGGGACGCGCATGGGCCGACTGTAGTCGGGCGCGACCGTCAGAAACCCCTACCAAAATGCATCGGCGGCGACACAAACCCCTACCAAAATGCGAGCGGCCGCCCCCGGTGGGGGCGGCCGCAGCGTGGTGGAGCAGGTCGTGCGTGGTGCGTCTCAGCCCTCGTCGCTGGTGCCCAGCTCGACGCCGGCGTCAGCCGACTGCGCCGCAGCGCCGCCCGCAGGCTCGAAGCCGGCAGCCTCGGCGGCCTCGCCGGTCCGGAACCACACCTCGGCCACGGTCTGGTCATACCAGCGCGAGCCCTCGACGTGGTACTTCATCGAGTCGGCGTTGCCCTTGACGGTGAACCCCTCCGGGGCCGAGCCGTCCTCGGTCGCTGCAGCAGAGTCCGGACCGAAGTCACGGACCTGCGTGCCGTCGGTGTCCGCCGCGCCGCCCTCGGCGTCAGCGCTCTGGGTCGCGTCGTCGGCACCGGCCGAGACCATGGCGGCCTCGGTGGTGTCCTCGGCGCTGGTCTGGTTGACCTCGACCAGCTCGGCCGGAGCGACCGCGGTCGCCTCAGCCTCAGCGGCGGCTGCGGCAGCAGCCGCGCCACCGCGACGTGCCGCGGTGCCGTCCTTGGCCGCGCGCTTGGTGGCGCCCTCGGCCTGGGTGACGACCGCCTTCTTGGCCAGCGGCTCACGGACCAGCTCGATCACGGCCATCGGGGCGTTGTCGCCCTTGCGCGGCGCGATCTTGGTGATCCGGGTGTAGCCGCCGGGACGCTCGGCCATGTCCGGGGCGATCTCGGTGAACAGGCGGTGGACCACGCCCTTGTCACGGACGATCGCCAGCACCTTGCGCCGGTTGTGCAGGTCGCCACGCTTGGCGAAGGTGACCAGGCGCTCGGCCAGGGGCCGCATCCGCTTGGCCTTGGCCTCGGTGGTGGTGATCCGGTCGTGCTCGAACAGCGCGGTGGCCAGGTTGGACAGGATCAGGCGCTCGTGCGCCGGACCGCCGCCCAGACGGGGGCCCTTCTTGGGGGTAGGCATCGTGGTTTCTCCTCTGGCCTGGTCTTAGTACTGCTCGTCCTCGGCGAAGGACGCGTCCTCGTCCTCGAACTCGCCGCCCTCGGTGTAGTCCGCGCTCGCCGGGTCGAACCCGGGAGGGCTGTCCTTGAGCGACAGGCTCATCTCAGCGAGCTTGTCCTTGACCTCGTCGATCGACTTGGCCCCGAAGTTGCGGATGTCCAGCAGGTCGGCCTCCGAGCGAGACACGAGCTCACCCACGGTGTGGATGCCCTCACGCTTGAGGCAGTTGTAGGAGCGGACCGTCAGGTCCAGCTCCTCGATCGGCAGCGCCAGGTCGCTGGCCAGGGCGGCGTCGCCGGCCGACGGGCCGATCTCGATGCCCTCGGCCTCGACGTTGAGCTCGCGGGCCAGACCGAACAGCTCGACCAGGGTCTTGCCGGCCGAGGCCATCGCGTCACGCGGGGCCATCGAGGACTTGGTCTCGACGTCGACCACGAGGCGGTCGAAGTCGGTGCGCTGCTCCACGCGGGTGGCCTCGACCTTGTAGGTCACGGCCAGCACCGGCGAGTAGATCGAGTCGACCGGGATCCGGCCGATCTCCTGCTCGGCGCTCTTGTTCAGCTGGGCCGAGACATAGCCGCGGCCGCGCTCGACGGTCAGCTCCATCTCGATCTTGCCGCTGTCGTTGAGCGTGGCCAGGTGCAGGTCGGTGTTGTGCACCTCGACACCGGCGGGCGGGGCGATGTCGGCGGCGGTCACGGCGCCGGCACCCTGCTTGCGCAGGTACATCACGACCGGCTCGTCGTGCTCGCTGGAGACGACCAGGGTCTTGAGGTTGAGGATGATCTCGGTCAGATCCTCCTTGACGCCGGGGATCGTGGAGAACTCGTGCAGCACCCCGTCGACGCGGATGCTGGTGATGGCGGCACCGGGGATGCTGGACAGCAGGGTCCGGCGCAGGGAGTTGCCCAGGGTGTAGCCGAAGCCGGGCTCCAGGGGCTCGATCGCGAACCGGGAGCGGGAGTCGGACAGGACGTCCTCGGACAGGGTGGGGCGTTGTGCGATGAGCACGGTCTTTCCTTCCCACGGGCGCCCGCTATATGACGCCTCGTGATGCTGCGGGAGTGAACCCGCGTCACCGGTGGCTAGGTCCGCACCGGTGACCAGGAGGGATGGCGTGCGCTCGCCCTCACGGGTGAGCGCACGCCATACCCGGGGTCAGTTCTTGGAGTAGAGCTCCACGATCAGCTGCTCGGTGAGGATCGTGTCGATCTGCTCACGCGTCGGCAGCTGGTGGATGAGCACCTGCAGCGTCCCGGGCACGACCTTCATCCAGGCCGGGATCGGGCGGTCGCCGAAGGTCTGGCGAGCCAGCTCGATCGGGAAGGTCTCGACCGACTGCGGCCGGACGTCGATGATGTCGTACTGCTCCACGCGGTAGGACGGGACGTCGACGCGGTGACCGTTGACCATGAAGTGGCCGTGGGTCACCAGCTGGCGGGCCGCACGGCGGGTGCGGGCCAGACCGGCGCGGTAGACGACGTTGTCCAGACGGGACTCCAGGATGGTCAGCAGGTTGGCGCCGGTCTTGCCGGGGCGACGAGCCGCCTCGGCGTAGTAGCGACGGAACTGCTTCTCCATCACGCCGTAGGTGAAGCGGGCCTTCTGCTTCTCCTGCAGCTGGGTCAGGTACTCCTTCTCCTGGGTCCGGCGACGGCCGTGCTGGCCGGGCGGGAAGGGACGGAGCTCGAAGTTCTTGTCGCCGCCGACCAGGTCGACCTTGAGTCGCCGCGACTTCTTGGTGATGGGTCCGGTGTAACGGGCCATGGGGTTACCTCAATCCTCTCGTGTCGCGGGGCTCAGACCCGGCGCTTCTTCGGCGGACGACAGCCGTTGTGCGCTTGGGGGGTGACATCGCTGATCGCGCCGACCTCGAGGCCGGCGGCAGTCAGCGACCGGATCGCCGTCTCACGGCCCGAACCCGGGCCCTTGACGAAGACGTCGACCTTGCGCATGCCGTGGTCCATCGCCTTGCGGGCGGCGGCCTCGGCAGCCATCTGCGCGGCATACGGAGTCGACTTGCGCGAGCCCTTGAAGCCGACCTGGCCCGAGGAGGCCCAGGCGATGACCGCTCCGGTCGGGTCGGTGATGGACACGATGGTGTTGCTGAACGTGCTCTTGATATGAGCCTGCCCGTAGGCGACGTTCTTCTTCTCCTTGCGGCGCACCTTGCGGGCGCCGGCCGTAGTACGGCTCTTGGGGGGCATCTGGTGTTCTCCTGAACTCGAACGAGAGGGGCGTGCGCTGCGGGCTGTGCCCAGCGACTACTTGCCGACCTTCTTCTTGCCGGCGACGGTGCGCTTGGGGCCCTTGCGGGTGCGCGCGTTGGTCTTGGTGCGCTGTCCGTGCACGGGCAGTCCGCGGCGGTGCCGGATGCCCTGGTAGCTGCCGATCTCGACCTTGCGGCGGATGTCGGCGGCGACCTCACGGCGCAGGTCACCTTCGAGGCGGAAGTTGCCCTCGAGATGGTCGCGCAACGCGACCAGCTGCTCGTCGGTCAGGTCCTTGACCCGGACGCTGGGGTCGATGCCCGCAGCGGTCAGGGTCTGGGTGGCGCGGGTGCGACCCACGCCATAGATGTAGGTGAGGGCGACCTCGACGCGCTTGTCGCGCGGCAGGTCGACACCGATGAGACGTGCCATCTGGTTGTGCTCCCTTGGGGGATTCGGCGAAGGTCTGGTGCAACACCGGTCCGCATCTTCTTGCTGGGCGCGAGTGCCCGCGGTCCCCGGCCTTCGCTGCCGGGGGTGACGTCCCGCTGTCGGGCGGGGGTCGGGTGCTGCTGTGTCTTCAGTTGGGGTTGGTCTGTCGTCAGCTCGGGCCTGCGGCTCGTGCCGGCTCCGGCCAGGTGGCCGGGTGGTGTGCTGCTCAGCCCTGGCGCTGCTTGTGGCGCAGGTTCTCGCAGATCACCATGACCCGCCCGTTACGGCGGATCACCTTGCACTTGTCGCAGATCTTCTTGACGCTGGGCTGCACCTTCATGGTTTGGCCAGTCCTGTCGATCTGAGGTGGGTGGGTGGAACGGTCGTGCTGTGCTGGTCGTGCATGCCGGTCCCGCGAGCGGGTCAGCGGTAGCGGAAGACGATGCGTCCGCGCGTCAGGTCGTACGGGCTGAGCTCCACGACGACCCGGTCCTCGGGGAGGATCCGGATGTAGTGCTGACGCATCTTTCCCGAGATGTGAGCCAGCACCACGTGACCGTTGGTGAGCTCGACCCGGAAGTTCGCGTTCGGGAGGGCCTCGACTACCGAGCCCTCGATCTCAATGACGCCGTCCTTCTTCGCCATGTCCTCCACTTTTCTCAGCCGGCTGAGCGCATGGCGAGCACACGCTCCAGCAGGCGGTTGATTGCACAACACGTGCGGCCCTCGTCGGGCCGACAGGTCAGTCTACGCCAGGTGCCGCCAGCAGCACCAATCGGCCAGCGGGCGAGACCCCTGGCTCAGGACAGCGGGGCGTAGGCGACGCCGACAGCGGCGAGCTGCGCCTGGCCCCCGTCGATGGCCGTCGTCACCCACAGGCCGCCGTCGGTCACCGCCACGGTGTGCTCCCAGTGGGCGGCCCGCGAGTGGTCGTCGGTCACGACGGTCCACTCGTCGCCGAGGGTATGGCTGGCGATGCCGCCCAGGGTCAGCATCGGCTCGATCGCCAGGGTGGCTCCGGCCGGCACAACGGGTCCCCTGCCCTGCACGGCGTAGTTGGGGACGTGCGGGTCCATGTGCATCTCGCGCCCGATGCCGTGGCCGGTGTAGTCCTCGATGACGCCATAGGACAGCTCGAGCCCGGACTCGCGTCGCTCGTCCTCGGCCGCTCGCGCCCTGTTCTCGACGGCTTCGCCCACGGCATACAGGCGCCCGCCGGTGCGGAGCGCGGCGATGCCGGCCCACATCGCGGCCTCGGTGTCGTCGACCAGCGCCAGATCCTCGGGCCGGCCGGCCTCCCGGCCGCCGACGACCATCGACAGGGCGGCATCACCGTGCCAGCCCTCGACGATGGCGCCGCAGTCGATCGAGAGCAGGTCACCCTCGGCGAGCACCCGGTCCCCCGGCACCCCGTGCACGATCTCCTCGTTGACCGACAGGCACAGCGAGCCGCGGAACCCGTGGTAGCCCAGGAATGACGGCGTCGCGCCCAGGCTGCGGATGTGCTCCTCGGCCGCGGTGTCGACCGCGCGGGTGGTCGTCCCTGGCACGGCCAGGGAGGCGGCCAGCTCCAGCGTCCGGCCGACGACCAGCCCGGCACGCCGCATCAGCAGCAGCTGCTCGGGGGTCTTGGCCTCGATCCTGGACCGGCGGAACATCGGACTGCTCAGCCGAGCTGCTCGGTCGAGCCCGCCGACGGGGCCGCCGCGGTGCCGACCGGCGTGCCGACTGCGGTGCCGACCACGGAGTCCAGCCGGGCGGTGACCTCGGCGACCGTCCCCATGCCGTCGACCCGGCGCAGCAGTCCCCGCGTCTCATAGGTCTGCGACAGCGGCGCGGTCTCGCTTGGCATAGACCTCCATCCGGTTGCGGATGACGTCCTCGGTGTCGTCGGCACGGCCCTGGTCGGCGGCGCGGGCCAACAGCCGCTGCACGACGGCGTCGGTGTCGACCTCCAGCTGCAGGACCATGTCCAGCGACTCGCCCCGGTCGGCCAGCATCTCGTCCAGCGCCTCGACCTGCCCCAGCGTGCGGGGGTAGCCGTCGAGCAGGAAGCCCGGCACCGCGTCGGGCTGGGCCAGCCGGTCGCGGACGATCGCGTTGGTGATCTCGTCGGTCACGTAGCCACCCGACGCCAGGATCTCCTTGACCTGCTGACCGAGCTCGGTCTGGTCCTTGATGTTGGCCCGGAAGATGTCGCCGGTGGAGATCGCCGGGATGCCGTGGTGCTCCGCGACGACGGCCGCCTGGGTGCCCTTGCCGGCCCCCGGCGGGCCGAAGATGATCATGCGCATCAGCGGAGGAACCCCTCGTAGTCGTGCTGCTGCAGCTGGGACTCGATCTGCTTGACCGTCTGCAGTCCGACGCCGACGATGATCAGGATCGAGGCGCCGCCGAACGGGAAGTCCTGGGTGGTGCCGAGCACGTTGAACGCGATCAGCGGGATCAGCGACAGGACGGCCAGGTAGATCGCACCGGGGGTGGTGATCCGGTTGATCACGTACTGCAGGTACTCCGCGGTCGGCCGGCCGGCCCGGATGCCGGGGATGAAGCCGCCGTACTTCTTCATGTTGTCGGCCACGTCGGTGGGCTGGAAGGTGACCGAGACATAGAAGAAGGTGAAGAAGATGATCAGCGTGACGTAGACGAGCATGTAGATCGGCGAGGTCGACCCGGTCGCCTGGCCCATGCCGAGGTACTGGGTGACCCAGGTGACCCAGCCGGGAGGGGCGCTGCCGTCGGTCGGGGTGTTGAACTGGGCGAGCAGCGTGGGCAGCATGAGGATCGAGCTGGCGAAGATGATCGGGATCACGTTGGCCATGTTGAGCTTGAGCGGGATGTAGGTCGAGGTGCCGCCGTACTGGCGGCGGCCGATCATCCGCTTGGCGTACTGCACCGGGATCCGGCGCTGACACTGCTCGACGAAGACCACCAGGGTGACGATGACCAGCCCGATGGCCAGCACGACCAGCAACGTCATCCAGGACTTCTGCTGGATCGTGTAGAGCGAGCTGGGGAAGGCCGCGGCGATCGCGGTGAAGATCAGCAGCGACATCCCGTTGCCGACCCCGCGTTCGGTGATCTGCTCGCCGAGCCACATGATCAGGCCCGTGCCGGCGATCATCGTCAGCCACATCATCAGGATCGTGGGCACCGACTCGTCCGGCATCACCGTGGCACAGCTGGTGCCGAACAGTGAGGACGGGTTGCGCGCGAAGGTGATCAGGGTGGCCGCCTGCAGCGCGGCCAGACCGATCGTCAGATAACGCGTGTACTGCGTCATCTTGGTCTGCCCGGCCTGCCCCTCCTTCTTCAGCGCCTCGAACCGGGGGATGACCACGGTGAGCAGCTGGACGATGATCGCTGCCGTGATGTAGGGCATGATCCCGAGCGCGAAGATGGACAGCTGGAGCAGGGCCCCGCCGCTGAACAGGTTGGCCAGCCCCAGGACCGAGTTGGTCTGGGTGGCCAGCTCCTGGCAGCGCTGCACCAGGCCGTAGTCGATGCCGGGGCTGGGGATCTGCGACCCGAGCCGGAACAGCGCCATGATGCCGAGAGTGAACAGAATCTTCTTGCGAAGGTCCGGCGTCTTGAACGCACGCACGAAGGCGGAAAGCACGAGGAGTCCTCCAAAGGTGTCCCGCCGTCCGCGGGCGCAGCAACTAACCGGGCGAGCCTAACACCGGGACGCCGACGCCCCGGGCTCGTGGAGCGGCCCGGGGCGAGGCATGCCAGGTATGGCGTGGGGCGGGTCGATCAGTCCGCGACGGAGCCGCCGGCCGCCTCGATCTTGGTCCGGGCCGCCGCCGAGGCACGCGCCCCGGACACCTGCACGGCCACCGCGAGCTCGCCCTCGGCGAGGATCTTGACCGGCAGGCCCTTGCGGACCGCACCCTTGGTCGCCAGGTCCTCGGCGCTGACCGCGCCACCCTGGGGGTAGAGCTCGGCGATCTTGTCCAGGTTGACGACCTGGTAGGTCGTCTTGAACGGGTTCTTGAAGCCGCGCAGCTTGGGCAGCCGCATGTGCAGCGGCGTCTGCCCGCCCTCGAAGCTGGCCGAGACCTGGTAGCGCGCCTTGGTGCCCTTGGTGCCACGGCCCGCGCTCTTGCCCTTGGAACCCTCGCCTCGGCCCACCCGGGTCTTGGCGGTCTTGGCTCCCGGGGCGGGACGCAGGTGGTGCACCTTCAGGGCAGCGGCCTCGCGCTTGCCGGTGGGGGCTGTGGTGTCAGCCATGGTCAGTCAACCTCCTCGACGGTCACCAGGTGGGCGACCGCACGGACCATGCCCCGGAACTCCGGGCGGTCCTCCTTGATGACGTGGTGTCCGATGCGCTTGAGCCCCAGCGAACGCAGGGACTCACGGTGCATGTGCTTGCCACCTATCTCGGACTTGATCTGGGTCACCTTGATCCGGGCCATCAGACACCTGCCTCGGCACGAGCCTTGAGCATCGCGGCCGGGGCCACGCGCTCCAGGGGCAGACCGCGGCGAGCGGCGACAGCCTCGGGCTGCTCCAGCTCACGCAGCGCCTGCACGGTGGCGTGGACGACGTTGATCGAGTTGTCCGAGCCCAGCGACTTGCTCAGCACGTCGTGGATGCCGGCGCACTCGAGCACGGCGCGCACCGGACCACCGGCGATGACACCGGTACCGGGGCTGGCCGGACGCAGCATGACCACGCCCGCAGCGGCCTCACCCTGCACCGGGTGAGGAATGGTGCCGGCGATCCGGGGCACGCGGAAGAAGTTCTTCTTCGCCTCCTCGACGCCCTTGGCGATGGCCGCGGGCACCTCCTTGGCCTTGCCGTAGCCGACGCCGACGGTGCCGTCGCCGTCACCGACGACGACCAGTGCGGTGAAGCTGAACCGGCGGCCACCCTTGACCACCTTGGCGACGCGGTTGATCGTGACGACGCGCTCCAGGTACTGGCTGCGCTCCTCCTCACGACCGCCACGGCGGTCGCGGTTGTCGTCCCGGCCACCGCGGCGGCCGCGGCGGTCCGCGTCGCCGCCGGCGGCGGTGGTGGTGTCGCCGGTCCCTCGACGGTTGAAGTCAGCCATCAGATGGTCCTCATCTTGTCGTTCTGGAACGTGCTCACAGGGACAGCCCACCCTCGCGGGCGCCGTCGGCGATCGCGGCGACCCGACCGGCATACCGGTTGCCTCCGCGGTCGAAGACGACCGACTCGACGCCGGCTGCCTTGGCCCGCTCGGCGAGCAGCTCGCCGACCTTGCGGGCCTTGGCGGTCTTGTCGCCGTCGAAGCTGCGCAGGTCGGCCTCCATGGTGGAGGCAGAGGCCACGGTGCGGCTCGCGGAGTCGTCCACGATCTGGACGAACACGTGCCGGGAGGACCGGTTGACGACCAGGCGGGGACGCTCGGTCGTGCCGGTGATCTTCTTGCGCAGGCGCAGGTGCCGGCGCGAACGCGCGGCGTTCTTGCCCTTGGCACGTTTGATGATCATTGCCATGAGTTACTTACCAGCCTTTCCGACCTTGCGGCGGATGCGCTCACCCTCGTAGCGCACACCCTTGCCCTTGTACGGGTCGGGCTTGCGCAGCTTGCGGATGTTGGCCGCGACCTCGCCGACCTGCTGCTTGTCGATGCCGAGCACCGCGAAGCGGGTCGGGTTGTCCACGCGGAAGTCGATGCCCGCGGGGGCCTTGACCACGATCGAGTGCGAGTAGCCGAGCGCGAACTCCAGGTCGCTGCCCTTGGCGACGACGCGGTAGCCGGTGCCGTGGATCTCCAGCTTCTTCTCATACCCGTTGGTGACGCCCTCGACCATGTTGGCCAGCAGGCTGCGGGTCAGGCCGTGCAACGACCGAGCAGTGCGCTCGTCGTTGGGACGCTGGACCGACAGAGCGCCGTCCTCGCCGCGCTCCACACTGATCGGCTCGGCGATGGTGTGCGCGAGCTGACCCTTGGGGCCCTTGACGGTGACGTTGCGACCCTCGATGGCCACCTCGACCCCAGTGGGGACGGTGACCGGAAGTCGTCCGATTCGTGACATGTCTTACGCCTCCCTTCTCACCAGACGTAGGCGAGGACTTCCCCGCCCACGCCCTGCTCGGCCGCCTGCCTGTCAGTCAACAGGCCGGAGGAGGTGGACAGGATGGCCACGCCCAGACCGCCGAGCACGCGCGGCAGGTTGGTGGACTTGGCATAGACGCGCAGGCCGGGCTTGGACACCCGACGCACGCCGGCGATGGAACGCTCGCGGTTGGGGCCGTACTTGAGGTCGATGAGCAGCGTCTTGCCGACTTCGGCGTCCTCGACGGTCCAGCCGCCGATGTAGCCCTCGGCCTGCAGGATCTGCGCAATGTGCGACTTGAGCTTGGAGAACGGCATGCTCACCTGGTCCTTGTGCGCCGAGTTGGCGTTCCGGATGCGGGTCAGCATGTCCGCGACGGGGTCGGTCATGGTCATGGGGCTAGCGGCCCTTCCTCATCGTGGTTTCTCCGGTCCCGGTGCGGGAGGCAGACCTGCGATGTGAGCGATCAGTGGTGCGGTGGGTGAAGCAGAGAGCCGGCCGGGGCCGGCGCTGGTGGTCCTACCAGCTCGACTTGGTGACACCGGGCAGCTCGCCGCGGTGCGCCATCTCGCGCAGGCAGATCCGGCACAGGCCGAACTTCTTGTAGACCGAGTGCGGGCGGCCGCAGCGCTGGCAGCGGGTGTAGCCGCGCACCGCGAACTTGGGCTTGCGGTTCGCCTTGTTGACGAGGGCGGTCTTGGCCATGCTCAGTTCTCCTTGAACGGGAAGCCGAGGTGGCGCAGCAGGGCGCGACCCTCGTCGTCGGTCGTCGCCGAGGTCACCACGGTGATGTCCATCCCGCGGACCCGGTCGATCCGGTCCTGGTCGATCTCGTGGAACATCGACTGCTCGTTGAGGCCGAAGGTGTAGTTGCCGCGACCGTCGAACTGCCGGGGCGACAGACCGCGGAAGTCACGGATCCGGGGCAGCGCCAGGCTGAGCAGCCGGTCCAGGAACTCCCACATCCGGTCACCGCGCAGCGTCACGTGGGCGCCGATCGGCATCCCCTCGCGCAGCTTGAACTGGGCGATCGACTTGCGGGCCTTGGTCACCGACGGCTTCTGCCCGGTGATCGTGGCCAGGTCGCGGATCGCGCCCTCGATCAGCTTGCTGTCGCGGGCCGCCTCGCCGACGCCCATGTTCACGATGATCTTGACCAGGCCGGGAACCTGCATCGGGTTGCCGAGGCTGAACTCCTCGGTGAGCGCCGGGACGACCTGCTCGCGGTAGCGCTCGCGCAGCCGCGGGGTCGGCCGAGCTTCCGGCGCACTGGTGGTGTCCGTGGTCTCGGTGGTGTCGGTGGTCGTCGTCATCACAGGTCCTTACCGGAGCGCACCGCGACGCGGACGCGCTTGTTCTTGGTGCGGCCGGGTCGACCTTCGACCTCGACCGCCTCGACGCGGGTGCGAACCCGGGTCGGCTTCTTGGTCTCGGGGTCGACCACCGCCACGTTGCTCACGTGGATGGGGGCCTCCATGACCTGGATGCCACCGGTGGTGACACCGCGCTGGTCTCCGGCCTTGGTGTGCTTGGTCACCCGGTTGACACCCTCGACGAGCACGCGGCCGGTCTCGGGGAACACCTCGATGACCCGGCCCTGCTTGCCACGGTCGCCACCGTTGGCCTGGGTGCGGCCGGCGATGACCTGGACCAGGTCGTTCTTCTTGATCTTCATCCGCGCCATCTCAGATCACCTCGGGAGCAAGGGAGATGATCTTCATGAACTTCTTGTCGCGCAGCTCGCGCCCGACCGGGCCGAAGATGCGGGTGCCCCGGGGGTCACCGTCAGCCTTGAGGATCACCGCAGCGTTCTCGTCGAACTTGATGTAGCTGCCGTCCGGACGGCGGCGCTCCTTCTTGGTGCGCACGATGACGGCCTTGACGACATCACCCTTCTTGACGTTGCCGCCGGGGATGGCGTCCTTGACCGCACCGACGATCGTGTCGCCGATGCCGGCGTAGCGACGGCCTGAGCCACCGAGGACCCGGATGCACAAGATCTCCTTGGCACCGGTGTTGTCGGCGACCCGCACGCGGGACTCCTGCTGGATCACTTGGCCTTCTCCAGAATCTGCACGACGCGCCAGCGCTTGGTGGCCGACAGCGGACGGGTCTCCATGATCTGGACCAGGTCGCCGACGCCGGCCGCGTTGGCCTCGTCGTGCGCCTTCACCTTGTGGCTGCGGCGCATGACCTTGCCGTAGAGCGCGTGCTTGACGCGGTCCTCCACGATCACGATGACGGTCTTGTCCATCTTGTCGCTGATCACATATCCCTGACGGGACTTGCGGTAGTTGCGGTCACCACCGTGGCCGAGGTTCTCCACGGCCTGGTCGGTGGTCGCTGCGGTGTTCTCACTCATCGTCAGCCCACCTTCTCCTTCGTCTTGGTCGTGGTCGCCGCGTCGTCGCTGCTCTGCGCGGCCGGGCTCGTGGCCACGCGGCCGATGCCCAGCTCGCGCTCCCGCAGCTCGGTGTAGATGCGGGCGATGTCCTTCTTGACCGCCCGGAGCCGCCCGTGGCTCTCCAGCTGGCCGGTGGCCGACTGGAAGCGCAGGTTGAACAGCTCCTTCTTGGCCTCGACGAGAGCGTCCTGCAGGGGCTGGTCCTCCAGCCCGCGCAGCTGCTCCGACGTCAGGTCCTTGCTGCCGACGGACATCAGCCTTCGCCTCCCTCACGCGCGACGAAGCGGCACTTCATCGGCAACTTGTGGATCGCCAGTCGCATCGCCTCACGGGCGATCTCCTCCGAGACTCCGGAGAGCTCGAACATGACCCGACCGGGCTTGACGTTGGCGACCCACCACTCCGGTGAGCCCTTGCCCGAACCCATCCGGGTCTCGGCGGGCTTCTTGGTCAGCGGGCGGTCGGGGTAGATGTTGATCCACACCTTGCCGCCACGCTTGATGTAGCGGGTCATCGCGATACGGGCCGACTCGATCTGCCGGTTGGTGACGTAGGCCGGCTCCAGAGCCTGGATGCCGTAGTCACCGAAGGCGATCGCGGTGCCGCCCTTGGCGGCGCCGCTACGACCCGGGTGGTGCTGCTTGCGGTGCTTGACCCGACGAGGAACCAACATCAGGACTGCCCTCCCTCGGTGCCGGCGGGAGCGGCGGCCTCGGTGGTGACCGTGCCCTGCTCGCCTTGCGGCTCAGCGGACTCCATACCGTCACGACGACCACCGCGACCCCGGACGGGGCGCTCGGCGTCCCGACGGGGACGGGCCGGCCGCGACGGGGCCGCGGCCTGCTCGCGCGCCAGCTCCTTGGCGGTCAGGTCGCCCTTGTAGATCCAGACCTTCACGCCGATCCGGCCGAAGGTGGTGCGTGCCTCGTAGAAGCCGTAGTCGATGTTGGCGCGCAGGGTGTGCAGCGGCACGCGGCCCTCGCGGTAGAACTCCGAGCGGGACATCTCGGCGCCGCCGAGGCGACCCGAGCACTGGATCCGGATGCCCTTGGCGCCGGCGCGCAGGGCGGACTGCATGCCCTTGCGCATCGCCCGGCGGAAGGTCACGCGGGCAGCGAGCTGCTCGGCGATCCCCTGGGCGACCAGCTGCGCGTCGATCTCGGGGTTCTTGACCTCGAGGATGTTCAGCTGCACCTGCTTGCCGGTGAGCTTCTCCAGCTCACCGCGGATCCGGTCGGCCTCCGCGCCGCGACGCCCGATGACGATGCCCGGGCGGGCGGTGTGGATGTCGACGCGCACCCGGTCACGGGTCCGCTCGATCTCCACCTTGGAGATGCCGGCGCGGTCCATGCCGGTGGACATGAGCTCGCGGATCGCGACGTCTTCCTTGACGTAGTCGCGGTAGCGCTGACCCGGCTTGGTCGAGTCGGCGAACCAGCGGCTGCGGTGGTCGGTCGTGATGCCCAGGCGGTAGCCGTTGGGGCTGATCTTCTGACCCATCAGCGAGCACCTCCCTTGGTGGACGTGGGTGAGGACGTGGAGTCGGACTGGGCGACCAGCACGGTGATGTGGCTGGTGCGCTTGAGGATGCGGCTGGCGCGGCCCTGGGCCCGCGGACGGAACCGCTTCATGGTCGGGCCCTCGTCGACGAACGCCTCGGCGACGACCAGCGAGCCCTCGTCGAACGCGGTGGCCGTCTGGTCAGCCTGGTAGCGGGCGTTGGCGACGGCGCTGTTGAGCACCTTGAGCACCGGCTCGCTGGCGGCCTGCGGCGCGAACCGCATCATCGCCATCGCGTCGGTGACCTTCTTGCCACGGATCAGGTTGACCACCCGGCGCGCCTTCTGCGGCGTGACGCGGACGAACCGGGCCTGGGCCCGGGCCTGCGTCGCCGTGCTCTGCGTGCTCATCGGCGGCGGCCCTTCTTGTCGTCCTTCTCGTGTCCCTTGAAGGTGCGGGTGGGGGCGAACTCGCCGAGCTTGTGGCCGACCATCGACTCGGTCACGAAGACCGGGACGTGCTTGCGGCCGTCATGCACGGCCAGGGTGTGGCCGAGCATGTCGGGGGTGATCATCGACCGGCGGGACCAGGTCTTGATCACGGTCTTGGTGCCGGCTTCGTTCTGGGCGTCCACCTTCTTGGCGAGGTGGTCGTCCACGAAGGGACCCTTCTTGAGACTACGAGGCATCTGTTCGCTAACTCCCTATCAGCGCTTCTTGCCGCTACGACGGCGGCGCACGATGAGCTGGTCGCTGGGCTTGTTGGGACGGCGGGTACGGCCCTCGGGCTTACCCCACGGGCTGACCGGGTGACGGCCACCGGAGGTCTTGCCCTCGCCACCACCGTGCGGGTGGTCGACGGGGTTCATGACGACACCACGGACGGTCGGGCGCTTGCCCTTCCACCGCATCCGGCCGGCCTTGCCCCAGTTGATGTTGCTCTGCTCGGCGTTGCCGACCTCGCCGACGGTGGCGCGGCAGCGCGCGTCGACGTTGCGGATCTCACCGGAGGGCATCCGGAGCTGGGCGAACGCACCGTCCTTGGCGACCAGCTGCACCTTGGCCCCGGCCGAGCGGGCGATCTTGGCCCCGCCGCCCGGACGCAGCTCGATCGCGTGCACCACGGTGCCGGTCGGGATGTTGCGCAGCGGCAGGCTGTTGCCGGGCTTGATGTCGGCCGTGGGGCCGTTCTCGATCAGGTCGCCCTGCTTGAGCCGGTTCGGCGCGATGATGTAGCGCTTCTCGCCGTCGGCGTAGTGCAGCAGCGCGATCCGCGCGGTGCGGTTGGGGTCGTACTCGATGTGCGCGACCTTGGCCGGCACCCCGTCCTTGTCGTGCCGACGGAAGTCGATGACCCGGTAGGCCCGCTTGTGACCGCCACCGATGTGCCTGGTGGTGATCCGACCGGAGGCGTTGCGGCCACCGGACTTGGTCAGCGGGCGCACCAGGGACTTCTCCGGCGTGGAGCGAGTCACCTCGACGAAGTCGGCGACGCTGGAGCCGCGACGGCCCGGCGTTGTCGGCTTGTACTTACGGATAGCCATGTCTAGTAGTCCTCGATGTCTTCTCTACCGGCTCACAGGGTGCCGAAGATGTCGATGGTGCCCTCGCGGAGGGTGATGATCGCCCGCTTGGTGTCCTTGCGCTTGCCCATGCCGAACCGCGTGCGGCGGGCCTTGCCCTTGCGGTTCAGGGTGTGCACGGAGTCGACCTTGACGCCGAAGACGTGCTCGACGGCGCGCTTGATCTCCGACTTGTTCGCCCGGGGGTCCACCACGAAGGTGTACTTGCCCTGGTCGAGCAGCCCGTAGGACTTCTCGGAGACGACCGGCGACAACAGCACGTCGCGCGGGTCCTTGCCTGCGATGACCGAGCTCACTTGGACTCCTCCTGCTGCGGCGCGTCGGTGCCCAACGCGACGCCGGTGTCGGCGGACTGCGCCGCGGCCCCACCGGCCGGCACGAAGCCGGCCGCCTCTGCGGCCTCGGCACTGCGGAACCACACCTCGGCGACCGTCTGGTCATACCAGCGCGACCCCTCGACGTGGTACTTCATCGAGTCGGCGTTGCCCTTGACGGTGAAGCCCTCCGGGGCCGCTCCGTCCTCGGTCGCGCCGGCGGCGTCCGGACCGAAGTCACGGACCTCGGCGGCGGGAGCCTCCTCGGCGGCGACCTCGGCGGGAGCCTCCTCGGTGGCGACCTCGTCGACGGTCGTGTCGACCAGGGCCGCGATGTCCGTCGCCGTCGTGCCGGCCGCCGGAGCACCCTCGATGAGAGTGTTCAGCGCGGCCTGGGTGAACACGACGTCGTCGGCGCACAGCACGTCATAGGTGTTGAGCTGGTCGACGAAGAGCACGTGCACGTCCGCGAGGTTGCGCAGGCTCTTGAGCCCGACCAGGTCTGCACGGTCGACGACCACGAGCAGGTTGGGCCGCTCGGTCAGACCGCTCAGCGCCTGGCCCGCGATGCGGGTGGACGGCGCCTGGCCGTCGACCAGGGCCGAGAGGCAGTGGATGCGGCCGTGGCGCGCCCGGTCCGAGAGGGCACCGCGCAGGGCGGCCGCCTTCATCTTCTTGGGAGTGCGCTGGGCATAGCTGCGCGGCTGCGGGCCGTGGACGACGCCACCGCCGGCGAACTGCGGCGCGCGGGTCGAGCCCTGGCGGGCGCGGCCGGTGCCCTTCTGGCGGTAGGGCTTGCGGCCACCACCGCGGACCTCGCCGCGACGCTTGGTGGAGTGCGTGCCCTGTCGGGCCGCAGCAAGCTGGGCCACGACGACCTGGTGGATCAGCGGGACGTTGGTCTGCACGTCGAAGATCTCGGCGGGCAGCTCCATCGTGCCGGCGCTGCCACCGGTCGGCTTGGTGATGGTGATCGAGGTCATGCGCTGGCCCCCTTGGTGTTCTTCACCGCAGAGCGGACCAGGACGACCGCGCCACGGGGGCCGGGGATGGCGCCCTTGACGAGCAGCAGTCCGCGGTCGGCGTCCACGGCGTGGATGGTCAGGTTCTGGGTGGTCTGGCGGTCGCCGCCCATCCGGCCGGCCATCCGGACACCCTTGAACACGCGGCCGGGGGTGGCGCAGGCGCCGATCGAGCCCGGCTTGCGGTGGTTGCGGTGCGCACCGTGGCTGGCCGAGTCGCCCTTGAAGCCGTGGCGCTTCATCACACCGGCGAAGCCCTTGCCCTTGGTGATCCCCGTGACGTCGACGGACTGACCGTCCGCGAACGTCTCGACGGTGATCTCCTGGCCGAGGCTGTAGTCGGCGGAGTCGCTGGTCCGCAGCTCGACGAGGTGACGCCGTGGCGTGACTCCCGCCGCGTCGAAGTGGCCCTTCATCGGCTTGTTGACCTTGCGCGGGTCGATCGCGCCCCAGGCCAGCTGCACCGCGCCATACCCGTCGGTCTCGGCGTTGCGGACCTGGGTCACGACACAGGGACCGGCCTGGATCACGGTCACGGGCACCAGGCGGTTCTCGGCGTCCCACACCTGGGTCATGCCGAGCTTCTCGCCGAGGACGCCCTTGACGCTGCGCTCACTCTTGGTAGACATGCTGGCAGTCATCCTTGTCAGAGCTTGATTTCGATGTTGACGTCCGCCGGCAGGTCGAGTCGCATCAACGAGTCGACCGCCTTGGGGGTGGGGTCAACGATGTCGATGAGGCGCTTGTGCGTGCGCATCTCGAAGTGCTCGCGGCTGTCCTTGTACTTGTGGGGCGACCGGATGACGCAGAAGACGTTCTTCTCCGTCGGCAACGGCACCGGGCCGACCACGGTCGCACCGGCACGGGTCACCGTGTCAACGATCTTGCGCGCCGAGCTGTCGATGACCTCATGGTCATAAGACTTCAGCCGGATGCGGATCTTCTGTCCCGCCATCGCTTGTCTGACTCTCTCTCGTCTGCCACTGACAGTTCTTGCCGACCATGTGAGCTCCGACCCCCGCGGTCGGGCGTGTCGCCCTGCCCGCAGGCACACGCCACGTCGACAATGACAAGGTCGTGTATGTCCGGAGCCCGGCACAGCCGGGGCTTGTGCTGCCACCGACCGCCGGCCCGAAGGCGGCGTTGCGGTGGCTGGCAGCACCAACATGGGTCGGCGCCACGCAGCAAGCAACTTCCCTAGTGTGCCATGCCGGGCAGGGGCGACTCAAATCGGTCACCGTGGTCCTCAGCGTGACCCGCGCCACAACGGTGGCTGTCGGGCCCTTCTGGCGGGCGCGCACCGGCTCGCGAGGCCGAGCTGCGTGCCTAGTCTTGCCGTATGCCGCACCGACCGCTCCCCCGGTGCGCCCAGCAGGTGTGGCGCGTGACGGTCGCCGTTGCGGTGGGCGGCGTCCTCGTCGGCGCCTGCGGGGATGGAGGCCCCGACGTGGGCTCGGGCCCGTCATCGCGTCAGTCGACGACGCCGGCGGCTGCCTCGGCCACGTCGGCGGCTGCCCCGGCCACGTCGGCGGACACCGGGGCGGCGCCAGCGCCCACGACCGCACCGTCGCGCGCTGAGCCGTCGAGCACCGCGTCAGACTCCACAGACCCCACGGACGTGACGTCGGAGAGCACCCAGGAGGCGTGCGCGCCGCCCGCTCACCTGGTCGCCTCGGCGGTGTGGGTCGAGGCCGGGGGCAGGGACTCGTTGGAGGTCACCCCGACCCCCCTGCTGCGCGACTGCTGGCTGCGGGCCACCGGAGACGCCGGGTGGGACGAGGTCGTGGCTCTGGCGTCGGACGCGGACCAGCCCGGGATGCGGGAGCAGTACCTGTGCCACCTTCGCTTCGCGCCGCGCAAGGAGGTCTGGCACCTGGAGCCGTGGAGGCCTGAGGTCACCGCCGCGCAGATGGTCCGTAGCGCCTGCAACCCGGGAGGGGCCGACCCCGACTTCACGCCCTGAGAGCGGGTCGGACAAGCCGGCTGTGCGCCATACGGCGCGTCCGGTGGGGTGATTTGTCGCCGGCCGAGGCGTCCGGTGGGGTGATTTGTCGCCGGCCGAGGCGTCCGGTGGGGTGGTTTGTCGCCGGCCGAGGCGTCCGGTGGGGTGATTTGTCGCCGGCCGAGGCGTCCGGTGGGGTGGTTTGTCGCCGGCCGAGGCGTCCGGTCGGGGGTGGTGGCTGGGGGACGGCGCAGGGCCCGCACCCCCGTGGGGGTGCGGGCCCTGTGTGGTGGCCGGCTCGCGCCGACCTCAGATCACTTGAGGATCTTGGTGACGCGACCGGCGCCGACGGTGCGGCCACCCTCGCGGATCGCGAAGCGCAGACCCTCGTCCATGGCGATGGGCTGGATCAGCTCGACGCGCATCTCGGTGTTGTCACCGGGCATGACCATCTCGGTGCCCTCGGGCAGGTTGACGACACCGGTGACGTCCGTGGTGCGGAAGTAGAACTGCGGACGGTAGTTGTCGTAGAACGGCGTGTGACGGCCGCCCTCGTCCTTGCCCAGGATGTAGACGTTGGCCTCGAACTCGGTGTGCGGGGTCGTGGTGCCCGGCTTGATGACGACCATGCCGCGCTCGACGTCCTCGCGCTTGGTGCCACGCAGCAGCAGGCCGACGTTCTCGCCCGCACGGCCCTCGTCGAGCAGCTTGCGGAACATCTCGACGCCGGTGACGGTCGACTTCTGCGAAGCCTCGCGGATGCCGACGATCTCGACCTCCTCGTTGACCTTGACGATGCCGCGCTCGATGCGGCCGGTGACGACGGTGCCACGACCGGTGATCGTGAACACGTCCTCGACGGGCATCAGGAAGGGCTTGTCGATCTCGCGCTCAGGCTCGGGGATCGACTCGTCGACGGCGTCCATCAGGGTGAGCAGCTTCTCGCTCCACTCCGCGTCGCCCTCGAGCGCCTTCAGCGCCGAGACCTGGACGACCGGGAGGTCGTCGCCGGGGTACTCGTAGGAGGACAGCAGCTCGCGGACCTCCATCTCGACGAGCTCCATGATCTCCTCGTCGTCGACCATGTCGGCCTTGTTGAGCGCCACGACGATGTAGGGCACGCCGACCTGGCGGGCCAGGAGCACGTGCTCCTTGGTCTGCGGCATCGGGCCGTCGGTCGCGGCGACCACGAGGATCGCACCGTCCATCTGGGCAGCACCGGTGATCATGTTCTTCACGTAGTCGGCGTGCCCGGGGCAGTCGACGTGCGCGTAGTGACGCTTCTCGGTCTGGTACTCGATGTGCGCGATCGAGATCGTGATGCCGCGCTGCTTCTCCTCCGGGGCCTTGTCGATGCTGTCGAACGGCGACGCCTCGTTCAGGTCCGGGTACTTGTCGTGCAGGACCTTGGAGATGGCAGCCGTCAGCGTCGTCTTGCCATGGTCGATGTGACCGATGGTGCCGATGTTGACGTGCGGCTTGGTCCGCTCGAACTTGGCCTTAGCCACGGGTGTCCTCCTCAGGACTCGGGTGTGTCATCGCCAGGAACCTCTTGTATGCCGTGGCGATCTGGTGCACGTGTGGTGGAAAGAACTTCAGCGGGAAAGTGTACCGGTCAGCGACGACCGCTCACTCACCGCGGATCTTCTTGATGATCTCCTCGGCGACGTTCCGGGGAACCTCGGCATAGGAGTCGAACTGCATGGAGTAGTTGGCCCGACCCTGGGTCTTGGACCGCAGGTCGCCAACGTAGCCGAACATCTCGGACAACGGCACCAGCGCACGGACCACCTTGGCCCCGCTGATGTCCTCCATCGCCTGGATCTGACCGCGACGGCTGTTCAGGTCGCCGATGACATCGCCCATGTACTCCTCGGGCGTGCGCACCTCGACCGCCATCATCGGCTCGAGCAGGACCGGGTCGGCCTTGCGGGCGGCCTCCTTGAAGACCATCGAGCCGGCGATCTTGAACGCCATCTCCGAGGAGTCGACGTCGTGGTAGGCGCCGTCGAGCAGGGTCGCCTTGATGCCCACCATGGGGTAACCGGCCAGGATGCCCAATGCCATGGCGTCCTGGATGCCCTGGTCCACCGAGGGGATGTACTCCTTGGGGATCCGGCCACCGCTGACCGAGTTGCTGAACTCGTAGAGCTCGCCCTCGTGGGTGTCCAGCGGCTCGATGCTGACCTGGACCTTGGCGAACTGCCCCGACCCACCGGTCTGCTTCTTGTGGGTGTAGTCGTACTTGGCCACGGCCTTGCGGATGGTCTCGCGGTAGGCCACCTGGGGGGCGCCCACGTTGGCCTCGACGCGGAACTCGCGCCGCATCCGGTCGACCAGGATGTCCAGGTGGAGCTCGCCCATGCCGCCGATGACGGTCTGGCCGGTCTCCTCGTCCTGACGGACGGTGAACGTCGGGTCCTCGGCCGCGAGCTTCTGGATCGCGGTCCCCAGCTTTTCCTGGTCGCCCTTGGTCTTGGGCTCGATCGCCACGTGGATGACCGGCTCGGGGAAGGTCATCGACTCCAGGATCACCTGGTCCGACACATCGGACAGGGTGTCGCCGGTCGTGGTGTCCTTGAGCCCGATCACCGCGTAGATGTGGCCGGCCGAGGCACTGGCGACCGGGTTCTCCTTGTTGGAGTGCATCTGGAACAGCTTGCCCAGACGCTCCTTGCGGCCCTTGGTCGAGTTGATCACCGGGGAGCCCGCGACGATCTGGCCGGAGTAGACCCGGATATAGGTCAGCGTGCCGAAGAACGGGTGCGTCGCCACCTTGAACGCCAGCGCCGCGAACGGCTCGTCCGAACGGGGGCGACGGACGACGACGGTCTCCTCGTCACCGGGCTTGTGGCCCTCGGTGGGAGGGACGTCCAGCGGGCTGGGCAGGTAGTCCAGGACGGCGTCGAGCAGAGGCTGGACGCCCTTGTTCTTGAACGCCGTGCCGCAGAAGACCGGGTTGACCTCGCCGGCCAGGGTCAGCGCCCGGACACCGCGCTTGATGTCGGCCTCGGACAGCTCCTCGCCGCTGGCGTACTTCTCCAGCAGCTCCTCGTCGGACTCCGCGACCCGCTCGACGAGCTGGTGGCGGTACTCCTGCGCCTGCTCGAGCAGGGCGGCCGGGATCTCCTCGATGTCGTAGTCCTCACCGAGCTTGGTCTCTCCGCGCCAGACCAGGGCCTTCATCGCGACCAGGTCGATCACGCCGATGAAGTCGGCTTCGGACCCGATCGGCAGCTGCATCGGCAGCGGGCTGGCGCCCAGCCGGTCGACGATGGTCTGCACCGTGAAGAAGAAGTCGGCGCCCATCTTGTCCATCTTGTTGACGAAGCAGATGCGCGGGACGACGTACTTGTCGGCCTGGCGCCATACCGTCTCGGACTGCGGCTCGACACCCTCCTTGCCGTCGAAGACGGCGACAGCGCCATCCAGGACGCGCAGGTTGCGCTCCACCTCGACGGTGAAGTCCACGTGCCCCGGGGTGTCGATGAGGTTGATCTGGTGGTCTTTCCAGAACGTCGTCGTCGCCGCGGAGGTGATCGTGATGCCGCGCTCCTGCTCCTGCTCCATCCAGTCCATCGTCGCGGCGCCGTCGTGCACCTCGCCGATCTTGTAGTTGATGCCGGTGTAGAACAGGATCCGCTCGGTGGTCGTCGTCTTGCCGGCATCGATGTGGGCCATGATGCCGATGTTGCGGACCTTGGTCAGGTCCGTGAGGACGTCGAGTGCCATGTCTCTTCTCTGTCAGTCAGTCGTCTGTGCTCGGGTGTGTCGTCGTGCGGGTGGGGCCGGCAGTGCCGGCCCGGTGTCACCAGCGGTAGTGCGCGAAGGCCTTGTTGGCGTCAGCCATCTTGTGGGTGTCCTCGCGGCGCTTCACCGCGGCACCCAGGCCGTTGCTGGCGTCCAGGATCTCGTTCATCAGACGCTCGGTCATGGTCTTCTCACGGCGCTGCCGGGAGTAGCCGACCAGCCAGCGCAGCGCCAGCGTGGTCGAACGGTTGGGCTTGACCTCGATCGGCACCTGGTAGGTCGCGCCACCGACTCGGCGGGACTTGACCTCCAGGCTCGGCTTGACGTTGTCGAGCGCGCGCTTGAGCGTGGCCACCGGGTCGGTGCCGGTCTTGGCGCGGGCGCCCTCGAGAGCGCCGTAGACGATGGTCTCGGCCACCGACTTCTTGCCGTCGAGCAGGATCTTGTTGACCAGCTGGGTCACCAGCTGCGAGCCGTAGACCGGGTCGTTGATCAGGGGGCGCTTGGGAGCAGGGCCTTTACGAGGCATTACTTCTTCTCCTTCTTCGCGCCATACCGGGACCGGGCCTGGTTGCGGCCCTTGACGCCCTGGGTGTCCAGGGAGCCGCGGATGATCTTGTAGCGGACACCGGGCAGGTCCTTGACCCGGCCACCGCGCACGAGCACGATCGAGTGCTCCTGCAGGTTGTGGCCGACGCCCGGGATGTAGGCCGTGACCTCGACGCCGCTGGTCAGCTTGACGCGGGCGACCTTGCGCAGGGCGGAGTTCGGCTTCTTGGGGGTCGTGGTGTAGACGCGGGTGCAGACACCGCGGCGCTGGGGGTTGCCCTTGAGGGCAGGACTGTTGGTCTTCTTGACCTTGTCCTGGCGCCCCTTGCGCACCAACTGGTTGATCGTGGGCACTGAAGAGTCTCTTCTCTGGTCGGTCATGCGTCCGGCACCGGCTGGCGGTGGCTCGCGCTCCTTGGTGTGATGCCGTGCCGACCTGCCCGGGAGCGTGTCGGTCCGGCCCTCTCCCCCGCACTTCCCGTCCGTGCCCAGGCATGCGCGACGACGTGTCGTCAGCAGATGGGCTCGGCCGGACTGCCCGGCGAAAGGGGGTGCCGCTCCACCTAGGGAGCGATCAGCGTGCGCAGCGACCCTGACCACGACGGCCCGACAAGGCCATCAGCAGGCCGGCGGCCCGCACGCACAAGTCTCAAGACTACCGTGGCGCGCGGGGGCCACCAAATCACGACGCAGGCGGCCCGCCCCCGATGAGGGGACGGGCCGCCGACGTGCACCAGGCCGGAGCCTTGGCTCTAGTAGCGGCGGTCCTCGCCGACCGACAGGTCGTCCAGGCGGACGGCCTCGCCCGAGCCCGGCCCGAAGGCGGGGTACTCGAACTGGTCGTAGTCGGGGACCGCGTAGGCCGCCGCCTTGGCCTCCTCGGTCGGCTCGACCGTGAGGTTGCGGTAGCGGGGCAGACCGGTCCCGGCCGGGATCAGCTTGCCCAGGATGACGTTCTCCTTCAGGCCCAGCAGCGGGTCCGACTTGGCCTGCATGGCCGCCTCGGTGAGCACCCGCGTCGTCTCCTGGAAGGAGGCCGCCGACAGCCAGCTGTCCGTGGCCAGCGAGGCCTTGGTGATGCCCATCAGCTCCGGACGTCCCGACGCGGGGACGTTGCCCTCGGCGAACACCCGACGGTTCTCGGTCTCGAACCGGCCGCGCTCGACGAGCTCACCGGGCAGCAGCGTGGTCTCCCCTGCCTCGATGACGGTGATCCGCCGCAGCATCTGCCGGACGATGACCTCGATGTGCTTGTCGTGGATCGACACGCCCTGCTGGCGGTAGACCGCCTGGACCTCGTCGACCAGGTGCTGCTGGGTGGCCCGGGGGCCCAGGATGCGCAGCACCTGCTTGGGGTCGATGGCGCCCTGGATCATCTGCCGGCCGACCTCGACGTGCTCGCCGTCGGCGACGAGCAGGCGCGAACGCTTGCTCACCGGGTAGGCGTGCTCCTCCGAGCCGTCGTCCGGCGTGAGCAGGATGCGACGGGCCTTGTCGGAGTCCTCGACGGTGATCCGGCCGTTGGCCTCGGCGATCGGAGCGACCGCCTTGGGCGTCCGGGCCTCGAACAGCTCCTGCACACGGGGCAGACCCTGGGTGATGTCGTCACCGGCCACACCACCGGTGTGGAAGGTGCGCATCGTCAGCTGGGTGCCGGGCTCACCGATCGACTGGGCCGCGATGATGCCGACGGCCTCACCGATGTCCACCAGCTTGCCGGTGGCCAGCGAGCGGCCGTAGCACTTGGCGCAGGTGCCGACCAGCGACTCGCAGGTCAGCACCGAGCGCACCTTGACCTCGGTCACCCCGGCGGCGATGAGCGCGTCGATGACCACGTCGCCCAGGTCCATCCCGGCCTCGGCCAGGGTGGCGCCGTCGTGGACGACGTCCTCGGCCAGCGTGCGGGCATAGACCGAGGTCTCGACGTCGTCGTGCTCGCGCAGCGCGCCGTCGGCGGCCTGCACCGCGATCGGCATCATGAAGCCACGGTCGGTGCCGCAGTCCTCCTCGCGGATGATGACGTCCTGGCTGACGTCGACGAGTCGACGGGTCAGGTAGCCCGAGTCGGCGGTCCGCAGTGCGGTGTCGGCCAGTCCCTTGCGGGCACCGTGGGTGGAGATGAAGAACTCCAGCACCGACAGGCCCTCGCGGAAGTTGGACTTGATCGGGCGCGGGATGATCTCACCCTTGGGGTTGGCCATCAGGCCGCGCATGCCGGCCAGCTGGCGCAGCTGGAACCAGTTGCCTCGGGCACCGGAGGTCACCATCTTGTAGATGGTGGAGTCCTTCGGCATCGTCGTCTCCAGCTCCTTGGCCACCTCGTTGGTCGCCTGGGTCCAGATCTCGATGAGCTCCTGACGACGCTCGTCATCGGTGATCAGACCCCGCTCGTACTGGGTCTGCACCTTGGCCGCCTTGGCGTCGTAGACCTTGAGGATCTCGGCCTTGCGCGGCGGGGTGAGCACGTCGGAGACGGCCACCGTGGTGCCGGAGCGGGTCGCCCAGTGGAAGCCGGTGTCCTTCAGGCTGTCCAGGGAGGCGGCCACCTGCACCTTGGTGTAGCGCTCGGCCAGGTCGTTGACGATCCCGGACAGGCGCTTCTTGTCCACGACGTCGTTGACGAAGGGGTAGTTCGGCGGGAGGGAGTCGTTGAAGATCGCCCGGCCCAGGGTGGTCTGGACGGTGAACTCCGTGGCGATCCCGAACTCGTCGACCTGCACGCCGTCCGGCAGCTCGTGGCCCAGCGGCGGGCCGGTGTCGCGGACCCGCACCGAGATCGGCGTGCCGACACCGATGACGCCGGCGTCGTAGGCCATCTGGGCTTCGGCCACCGAGCCGAACGACCGCAGGTGCTCCCCGCCGTCCTGGTCCAGCAGCGGCATCGGGCCGGTCTGGGAGGTCAGGTGGAACAGGCCGATGATCATGTCCTGGGTGGGCATGGTCACCGGGCGGCCGTCCGCCGGCTTGAGGATGTTGTTGGAGGAGAGCATGAGGATCCGGGCCTCGGCCTGGGCCTCGGCCGACAGCGGCAGGTGGACCGCCATCTGGTCACCGTCGAAGTCGGCGTTGAAGGCGGTGCAGACCAGCGGGTGGATCTGGATCGCCTTGCCCTCGACCAGCTGCGGCTCGAAGGCCTGGATGCCCAGCCGGTGCAGCGTGGGTGCCCGGTTGAGCAGCACCGGGTGGTCGGTGATGACCTCCTCGAGCACGTCCCAGACCACCGAGCGCCCGCGCTCGACCATCCGCTTGGCGGACTTGATGTTCTGCGCGTGGTCCAGGTCGACCAGCCGCTTCATGACGAACGGCTTGAACAGCTCCAGGGCCATCTGCTTGGGCAGACCGCACTGGTGCAGCTTGAGCTGCGGGCCGACCACGATGACCGAACGGCCGGAGTAGTCGACACGCTTGCCCAGCAGGTTCTGGCGGAACCGGCCCTGCTTGCCCTTGAGCATGTCGGACAGCGACTTCAGCGGCCGGTTGCCCGGGCCGGTGACCGCGCGACCGCGGCGACCGTTGTCGAACAGGTTGTCCACGGCCTCCTGCAGCATGCGCTTCTCGTTGTTGACGATGATCTCGGGAGCGCCGAGGTCGAGCAGCCGCTTGAGCCGGTTGTTGCGGTTGATCACCCGGCGGTAGAGGTCGTTGAGGTCGGAGGTCGCGAAACGGCCACCGTCCAGCTGCACCATCGGGCGCAGGTCCGGCGGGATGACCGGCACCGCGTCCAGCACCATGCCGGTCGGGGTGTTGGAGGTGAGCAGGAAGCTGCTGACCACCTTGAGCCGCTTGATCGCGCGGGTCTTCTTCTGGCCCCGGCCGGTCGCGATGATCTCGCGCAGCGAGGCGGCCTCGGCGACCAGGTCGAAGGTGGCCAGCCGCTTCTGCAGCGCGCCGGCTCCCATCGAGCCCTCGAAGTACATGCCGAACCGGTCCCGCATCTCGCGGTAGAGGATCTCGTCGCCCTCGAGGTCCTGGATCTTCAGGTTCTTGAACCGGTCCCAGACCTGCTCGAGACGCTCGATCTGCTGGTCGGCGCGGCGGCGGATGCCGTTCATCTCCCGCTCGGCACCGTCGCGGACCTTGCGCCGGGCATCGCCCTTGGCACCCTCGGCCTCGAGCTCGGCGATGTCGTCCTCGAGCTTCTTGGCGCGAGCCTCGATGTCGGCGTCGCGCTTGTTCTCCAGGCCCTTGCGCTCCACGCCGATCTGGTTCTCCAGCGAGGGCAGGTCCTGGTGGCGACCGTCCACGTCGACGTGGGTGATCATGTAGGCCGCGAAGTAGATGACCTTCTCCAGGTCCTTCGGGGCCAGGTCGAGCAGGTAGCCCAGCCGGCTGGGGACACCCTTGAAGTACCAGATGTGGGTGACCGGTGCGGCGAGCTCGATGTGGCCCATCCGCTCACGGCGCACGCCGGCGCGGGTCACCTCGACGCCGCAGCGCTCGCAGATGATGCCCTTGAACCGGACCCGCTTGTACTTGCCGCAGTAGCACTCCCAGTCCCGGGTGGGACCGAAGATCTTCTCGCAGAAGAGGCCATCCTTCTCCGGCTTCAGGGTCCGGTAGTTGATGGTCTCCGGCTTCTTGACCTCGCCGTGGCTCCAGGTGCGGATGTCCTCGGCGGAGGCCAGGCCGATGCGGAGCTGGTCAAAGAAGTTGACGTCGAGCACGTGGTTCCTTCCCTCGTGATCTTTGGTAACGCGGTTTGTCTGAAAGAAAGTGGTGCGGGGAGGCCGTCCGGTGTCCTGGTCGGGGACCGGACGGCCTACCTCCTAGACCTCTTCGACCGAGCTGGGCTCGCGCCGGGACAGGTCGATGCCGAGCTCCTCCGCAGCGCGGAAGACCTCCGTGTCGGACTCGCGCAGGTCGATCTGCGTGCCGTCGCTGGAGAGCACCTCGACGTTCAGGCACAAGGACTGCATCTCCTTGATGAGCACCTTGAACGACTCCGGGATGCCCGGCTCGGGGACGTTGTCGCCCTTGACGATCGACTCGTAGACCTTGACCCGGCCCACCACGTCGTCGGACTTGATGGTGAGCAGCTCCTGCAGGGCGTAGGCGGCGCCGTAGGCCTCCAGGGCCCAGACCTCCATCTCGCCGAACCGCTGGCCACCGAACTGAGCCTTACCGCCCAGCGGCTGCTGGGTGATCATCGAGTACGGCCCGGTGCTGCGTGCGTGGATCTTGTCGTCCACGAGGTGGTGCAGCTTCAGGATGTACATGTAGCCCACCGAGACCGGCTCGGGGAACGGCTCACCGGAGCGGCCGTCGAGCAGGCGGGTCTTGCCGGTGCCGTCGATCAGCCGCTGGCCGTCACGGGTCGGCAGGGTGGAGTCGAGCAGGCCGGTGATCTCCTCCTCGCTGGCGCCGTCGAACACCGGCGAGGCGACCCGGGTGCCGGGGCTGACCTCGCGGAGCTCCTGCGCCAGCCCCTGCGCCCACGTCGCGCCGTCGGCGACCTGCCAGCCGCGCGAGGCGGCCCAGCCCAGGTGCAGCTCCAGGATCTGGCCGATGTTCATCCGGCTCGGCACACCGAGCGGGTTGAGCACGACGTCGACGGGCGTGCCGTCCTCCATGAACGGCATGTCCTCGACCGGCAGGATCTTGGAGATGACGCCCTTGTTGCCGTGGCGCCCGGCGAGCTTGTCGCCGTCGGTGATCTTGCGCTTGTTGGCGACGTAGACCCGGACCAGCTGGTTGACGCCGGGGGCGAGCTCGTCACCCTCCTCACGGTCGAAGACCTTGACCGCGATGACCGTGCCGGTCTCGCCGTGCGGGACCTTCATCGAGGTGTCGCGGACCTCGCGGGCCTTCTCACCGAAGATGGCGCGCAGCAGGCGCTCCTCCGGGGTCAGCTCGGTCTCGCCCTTGGGCGTCACCTTGCCGACGAGCAGGTCACCGTCGCGCACCTCGGCGCCGATCCGGATGATGCCGCGCTCGTCGAGGTCCGCGAGGACCTCGTCACCCACGTTGGGGATGTCCCGGGTGATCTCCTCCGGGCCGAGCTTGGTGTCGCGAGCATCGATCTCGTGCTCCTCGATGTGGATCGAGGAGAGCACGTCGTCCTGCACCAGCCGCTGGGACAGGATGATCGCGTCTTCGTAGTTGTGACCCTCCCACGGCATGAACGCCACGAGCAGGTTGCGCCCGAGCGCCATCTCGCCACCGTCGGTGGCCGGACCGTCGGCGATCAGCTGACCGACCTCGACCCGCTCCCCCGCGTCGACCCGGACCTGCTGGTTGTAGCAGTTGCCCTGGTTGGACCGGGTGAACTTGGCGATCCGGTAGGACTGGTAGGTCCCGTCGTCGTTGGCCACGTTGACCAGGTCGGCGGAGATCTCCTGCACGACGCCGGCCTTGTCGGCCCGGACCACGTCACCGGAGTCCAGCGCGGCGCGGTGCTCCATACCGGTGCCGACCAGCGGCGCCTCGGCACGCACCAGCGGCACGGCCTGACGCTGCATGTTGGCGCCCATCAGGGCCCGGTTGGCGTCGTCGTGCTCCAGGAACGGGATCATCGCCGTCGCGGCGGAGACCATCTGGCGCGCCGAGACGTCCATGTAGTCCACGTCGTCAGCCGGGACGTCGACTGCCTCGCCACCCTTGGTCCGGACCAGCACGCGGTCCTCCACGAAGGAGCCGTCGTCCTGCAGCGGCGCGTTGGCCTGGGCGATGACGAAGCGGTCCTCCTCATCGGCGGACAGGTAGTCGATGTCGTCGGTGGCCCGGCCGCGGATGACCTTGCGGTAGGGCGTCTCGATGAAGCCGAACGGGTTGATCCGGCCGTAGGAGGCCAGCGACCCGATCAGGCCGATGTTGGGCCCTTCCGGGGTCTCGATCGGGCACATCCGGCCGTAGTGCGACGAGTGGACGTCGCGGACCTCCATGCCGGCCCGGTCACGGGACAGACCACCGGGGCCCAGCGCCGAGAGCCGGCGCTTGTTGGTCAGACCGGCCAGCGGGTTGTTCTGGTCCATGAACTGGGACAGCTGGCTGGTGCCGAAGAACTCCTTGATGGAGGCGACGACCGGACGGATGTTGATCAGCGTCTGCGGCGTGATCGCCTCGACGTCCTGAGTGGTCATCCGCTCGCGGACGACCCGCTCCATCCGGGACAGGCCGGTGCGCACCTGGTTCTGGACCAGCTCGCCGACCGAGCGCAGGCGACGGTTGCCGAGGTGGTCGATGTCGTCCACGTCGATCTGCAGGTCGACCTGCTCGCCGCCCTGCAGGACCGGCATGGTGGTCTCGCCGGCGTGCAGCGCGACGATGTACTTGATCGTGGAGACGATGTCGTCCACACCCAGCACCGACTCGCTCAGCGGAGCCTCCAGGCCCAGCTTCTTGTTGATCTTGTAGCGACCCACCTTGGCCAGGTCGTAGCGCTTGGGGTTGAAGTAGAGGTTGTCCAGCAGCGCCTGCGCGGCCTCCTTGGTGGGGGGTTCGCCCGGGCGCAGCTTGCGGTAGATGTCGAGCAGGGCCTCGTCCTGGTTGGCCGTGTGGTCCTTCTCCAGGGTGAGCCGGATCGACTCGTAGTCGGCGAACTCCTCCAGGATCCGGGCCTCGCTCCAGCCCAGCGCCTTGAGCAGCACGGTGACCGACTGCTTGCGCTTGCGGTCGACGCGGACGCCGACCATGTCGCGCTTGTCGATCTCGAACTCCAGCCAGGCCCCACGGCTCGGGATCACCTTGGAGGTGAAGATGTCCTTGTCCGAGGTCTTGTCGAGCGAACGCTCGAAGTAGACGCCGGGCGAGCGGACCAGCTGGGAGACGACGACGCGCTCGGTGCCGTTGATCACGAACGTGCCGCTCGGCGTCATCAGCGGGAAGTCGCCCATGAAGACGGTCTGGCTCTTGATCTCGCCGGTGCTGTTGTTGATGAACTCAGCGGTCACGAACAGCGGAGCCGAGTAGGTCATGTCCCGCTCGCGGCACTCCTCGATGGAGTACTTCTGCTCCTCGAAGCGGTGGTCGCGGAAGCTCAGCGACATCGAGCCGGAGAAGTCCTCGATCGGGGAGATCTCCTCGAAGATCTCTTCCAGCCCGGACCGGTCCGGCACGGCCAGCCCGCCGTTCTTGGCGGCGGTCACCCTCCCCTGCCAGTCCTCGTTGCCGAGCAACCAGTCAAAGCTCTCGGTCTGCAGCGCCAGGAGGTTGGGGACCTCCAGCGGCTCACGGATCTTTGCGAAGCTCAGACGGCCCGAGGGCGTCAGAGCGGTGGACACAGTCTTCTTCGCGGTGCGCGAGGCAGCCAAGGATGGTCCTTCCACAGGCCTTGTACAGGGCGGCTAGTTACGACGGCGCGACTCTGCGTCCTTCCGCGGACCGAAGCTCGTGCCAGCAGATCGTCACGCCATGACAGGGACGTACAGCAGCGTGAGGACAGGCTGGAGAACTCGACAGTGAGCGGAGGGCGGATGCAGGGCAGCGCAAAGCGACAGCCTACACAGCGCGCAGGGCAAAGTCCACCCCACCCCCGCAAGTCCGCCCCCGGCCCCTGCTCTGGACCGCAGCACCGTGCACGCACGGGCTGCGGAGCTGCGCCTCGCATCCCCCTGCGCTGCTCAGCCAAGACAGGATGGACCCTGCAGCCAGCCACGTCAAGCGTTCGCGCCCCGGGCGCGGCGTGGCGGCCCGTCGGGCAGGCGGCTGCCGCCGGGTGGCGCCGGTGAGAGCCGCCGGACAACGCACGAGGGGCGGAACCGACCAGGTCGGTTCCGCCCCTCTCGCTGGCTCAGTCACCGGGGTGACTGACGCGCGGCGTCGTTCAGGAGGTCACTTGACGGTGACGGTGGCTCCAGCGCCCTCCAGGGCCTCCTTGGCCTTGTTGGCGCTGTCCTTGTCGACCTTCTCCAGGACGGCCTTGGGGGCGCCGTCCACGAGGTCCTTGGCCTCCTTCAGGCCCAGGGAGGTCAGCGAACGGACCTCCTTGATGACCTGGATCTTCTTGTCGCCCGCAGCCTCGAGGACGACGTCGAACTCGCTCTGCTCCTCCTCGGCCGCGGCGTCGCCGCCGGCGCCGGCGGGGGCAGCAGCGCCCGCCATGGCCACGGGGGCCGCGGCGGTGACGTTGAAGGTGTCCTCGAACTGCTTCACGAACTCGGAGAGCTCGATCAGGGTCATCTCCTTGAACGCGTCAAGGAGCTCGTCGGTGCTCATCTTCGCCATGGTTGGCGTTCCTTCCTGATGGTGCCGTGAGTGGCGGGTGTGGGTGGCAGGGCTCGTGCCGGATGGCGCGAGCTCAGGCCTCGTCGCCACCCTCGGCGACGTCGGTGCTGACCTCGGCGGGAGCCTCGGCGGTGACCTCGGCGGATGCCTCGGTCGTGACCTCGGCGGGTGCCTCGGTGCTGGTCTCGGTCGCCGCAGGCGCCTCGACCGGGGTGTCTGCTGTCGCCGCAGCCTCGGCGGGGGCGGCTGCCTCGGCAGCCGGTCCCTCCTCCTCGACCTTGGCCCGCAGCGCGTCGACCGTGCGAGCGGCCTTGCTCAGCGGTGCAGCGAACAGGTAGACGGCCTGGCTGAGCGAGGCGTTCATCGCCCCGGCCAGCTTGGCCAGCAGGGTCTCGCGCGACTCGAGGTCGGCGAGCTTGGTGATCTCGGCAGGCGTCAACGGCAAGCCGTCGAGGATGCCGGCCTTGATCACCAGTGCGGGGTTGGCCTTGGCGAAGTCACGCAGGCCCTTGGCCGCCTCGACCGGGTCACCGGTGATGAAGGCGATCGCGGTCGGGCCGTGCAGGTGCTCGTCGACGCCGGTGACACCGGCGTCGGCGGCAGCGCGCTTGGTGAGCGTGTTCTTCACCACGGAGTAGGTCGCGTGCTCACGGATCGAGTTGCGCAAGGTGGTGATCTGCGCCACGGTCAGCCCGCGGTACTCGGTGAGCACGGCCGCACCGGAGTTGCGGAAGTGCTCCGTCAACTCCTCGATGGCAGCAGCCTTTGCAGCAGTCGCCATGGGGCCTCCTTCGTCGTGGTGCCGGCACCCTTCCGGGCCCCGCGACGACAAGAGCCCCGGCGCAGGCGCACGGGGCTCGGGCACGCAATGACAGCGTGTCTGGCAACGTCACCTGCGCTGGTCTCCCGCGAGCGGGACCTTCGGCCGGGGCGTCCTGCGAGCAGGGCACACCGACAACCGGCGGTCATGGGTATGGCGTCAGGGTACGGCACGGACCGGCCCGCCCTCAAATCGCGGCCGCTGCCGGCACATACCGCGTGAGGTTCTGGCCCCCAGGGGGGCGCAAGCATCACACGCTGTCACGACGGGCCGGGCACCTGTGCCGGCAGGCCCGGGCGCGGCACTAGCCACGGGGCCTGCTGATGCGGTACCAACAAGCATGAAAGCCGTCGAGCGCTGGCTGTCGCCGCGCCTGGAACAACCGATCACCCTCGTCCGCTGGGGGCACGCCGGAGTCCCGGTGCTGGCCTTCCCGACCGCGGGGGGTGACGCGGAGGAGGTGGAGCGGCACCACCTGGTCGCTCACCTGGGCGGACTGATCGACTCCGGCACCATCCGGCTGTTCTCCTGCGACAGCATCGCCGGAGCGGCGATCCTGCGCGGCGACGGCGACGTGGGCTACCGCGCCTGGCTGCTCAACCAGTTCCACCAGGCCGTGGCGCACGAGGTGTTCCCGGCGATGCAGGCCGACTCCGGACACGACACCGCCATCGTCGCCGGAGCCTCGATCGGGGCGTTCAACGCGGTCGCCCTGGTCACCCGCTTCCCGCAGCTGTTCGGCGCGGCGATCGCGATGAGCGGGACCTACGACGTCGAGCGCTTCGTCGGTGGCTACACCGACGACCTCTTCTATGCCACCCCCGCCCGGTTCCTGCCCGGGCTCACCGGCCCCCAGCTGGACCTGCTGCGCAGCCGCTTCGTGGTGCTCGCCTCGGGCACCGGGGAGTGGGAGGACATCGGCGAGTCATGGAAGATGGCCGCCACGCTGGGCGCGCAGGGCGTGCCTAACCGGGTGGACGACTGGGGCCCGGACTATGAACACCAGTGGCCGACGTGGTGGGAGATGCTGCCGCAGTACCTCCGCGAGCTGGTGGGCTGACGGCGACCGAGCGCCATACCGGCTGGGGCGGATAGACCCAGGTGACCAGCACGACCGAGATGATCATCAGCAGGAACCACGAGCTGACTTTCTCCGGGTGCACCGGCGACCATCCAGCAGCCTGGGCGGGATAGAGCCAGGCGCCGGCGAAGGTGGCGATGTTCTCGGCCAGCCAGATCACCAGGGCGACCAGGGCGAACGAGACCAGCACGGGCATCCGCAGCTCCCGCCGGTGCACCCGCACGTGCATCACCGAGCGCGCCCAGAGCAGGAGCACCGCGGCGGTCAGGACCCATCGCAGGTCGACCCACCAGTGGTGGGTGAAGAAGTTCGCATAGATCGCCGCAGCGACCAGCGCTGTGGCCGGACCTGGCGGCCAGCGGTCGAAGCGCAGGTCGAAGAGCCGGTGCACGCGCACCATGTAGCTGCCCACCGCGGCATACATGAAGCCGCTGTAGAGCGGCACCTCGGCGATCCGGAGCACGCCGTCCAGCGGGTAGTCCCATGAGCCGGCGGCGGTCTTGAACAGCTCCATCACGGTGCCGACCAGGTGGAACAGGATGACCACCCGCAGCTCGCGCAGGGTCTCCAGCCGGGTCAGCACCATGACCACCTGGATCACCACGGCGACCAGCACCAGCAGGTCACTGCGGGCCAGGGCCGCGTCGTCCGGATAGAGCCGGGCCAGCAGGAAGGCACCGAGCATCAGCCCGCCGAAGATCGCCGCCCAGGCCTGCTTGGCGACGAACACCACGGCCTCGACCAGCCACCCCTCGCGCCAGCCCAACAGCTCCCTGGCCCGTCCGCGCAACACCTGCTCGACGCGGGTCAGGCTGTCGGGTCTGGTGGCCACGGGCGGCAACCTAGGGCGGCGGGCTGGGAGGCGCCTGGGAGGGCGTGGGCCTCAGCTCGCCGGCGGCGTACCGTCGGGGACCATGGCGACACAGGAGCCGGGACCGAGCCGGTGGGAGCAGATCGCCGGCGGCAGCGGGTATGGCGCGCACTTCGCCTCGCTGGTCGACGGCGGAGAGGACATCGAGGGCGAGGCGCGCCTGGCGGACGCGCTCCTGGGGCGCGGCTCGACGGTGCTCGACGCGGGATCGGGGATGGGGCGCACGGCTGCTGCGCTGCGGGCCCGGGGTCACCAGGCCTTCGGCGTCGACCTCGACGAGGCGCTGCTGGCACAGTCGCGACGGACCTACCCCGAGCTGCCGGTGGTGCGCGGCCGGTTGGAGGAGCTGACCGGTTCCTGGCTCGCGGCCGAAGGTCTGCCCAGCGCCTACGACCTCATCGTCTGTGTCGGCAACGTCATGGTCTACCTGGCCCCGGGGACGGAGCGGGCGGTGCTGGCCCGGCTGCGCGACCTGCTGGCGCCGGGTGGGCGCCTGCTGGTCGGCTTCCAGACGGAGTGCCAGATGCCGGCGAGCAGGGTGTATCCCGCTGCGGAGTTCGTCGCTGACGCCGAGGCGGTGGGCCTGGCCGCCCAGGGCCTGTTCGGCAGCTTCGAGCTGGGGCCTTTCGACCCGGCTGGGCCGTTCGTCGTCGCCGTCCTGGCGCCCGTCTGAGGCTGGCGCCCGCTGAGGCTGGCGCCCGGGGGAGTTCGGCCACTATCGCCGAACGACCGCCGCGATCACCTCATCGGGCGATTGCGGCGGTCGTCGAGCGATATCAGCGCGGGAAGGGTGCCGTGCTGGGAGCTACCACGCAGGAGGCGCGATGACGCTCACTCCGCGGTGGCGGACTCCATCAGGTTGGCGGTCCGCGACGGGTCGAGCGGGATGCCCGGGCCCATCGTGGTGCTCATCACGGCCTTGGTCACGTAGCGACCCTTGGAGGACGCCGGCTTCAGACGCAGGATCTCATCCATCGCCGCGCTGTAGTTCTCCACCAGCGAGGCCTCGGCGAACGAGGACTTGCCGATGATGAAGTGCAGGTTGGAGTGCTTGTCGACGCGGAACTCGATCTTGCCGCCCTTGATGTCGGTGACCGCCTTGCCGGTGTCCATCGTCACGGTGCCGGTCTTGGGGTTGGGCATCAGGCCGCGCGGCCCGAGCACCTTGCCGAGCCGGCCGACCTTGCCCATCAGGTCAGGCGTCGCGACGACAGCGTCGAAGTCGAGCCAGCCGCCGGCCACCTTGTCGATGAGCTCGTCGGAGCCGACGTGGTCGGCGCCGGCGGCGCGGGCTGCCTCGGCCTTGTCACCGTTGGCGAAGACCAGCACGCGGGCGGTCTTGCCGGTGCCGTGCGGGAGGTTGACGGTGCCGCGGACCAGCTGGTCGGCCTTGCGCGGGTCGACGCCCAGTCGCAGGGCAACCTCGACGGTCGCGTCGTAGGTGGTGCTCGAGGTCTCCTTGGCCATCCGGATCGCCTCGAGCGGGGTGTAGAGCTTGCCGTCCTCGACCTTGTCGGCCGCGGCGCGGTAGGCCTTGCTGCGCTTCATGTTCTCTCCTGTATGTCGCATGCGGTGGAGTTGTGGTCGGTCGGACCGAGCGCCGGTCCTGCCACGTCCTGCTGGGGTGCTGTGCTGCTCGGGTCGGGTCGTGCCCTGACCCGAGCGGTTCGCCGGAGCCTAGGCCTCGACGGTGATGCCCATCGACCGGGCGGTGCCGGCGATGATCTTGGCAGCCTGGTCGATCGAGTTGGCGTTGAGATCCTCCATCTTGGTCTCGGCGATCTCGCGCACCTGGGCCTTGGTCAGCTTGCCGACCTTGGTGGTGTGCGGCTCGCCGGAGCCCTTGGGGACGCCCGCAGCCTTCTTGATCAGCTCGGCCGCCGGAGGCGTCTTGGTGACGAAGGTGAACGAGCGGTCCTCATAGACCGTGATCTCGACGGGGATGACGTTGCCACGCTGGGCTTCGGTCGCGGCGTTGTAGGCCTTGACGAACTCCATGATGTTGACACCGTGCTGACCCAGCGCGGGGCCCACGGGCGGGGCGGGGGTGGCCTGGCCGGCCTGGATCTGCAGCTTGATGAAGCCGGAGACCCTCTTCTTCTTGGGGGGCATGGTTCCTCTTTCGGTGGTGGGCCTACGCCATGGGCGATGACCCGGTTGCAGTGTCCGGAAGCGAGTGCGCCCGGACCGGCTCAGCTCAGAGCTTGGCGACCTGGCTGAAGGACAGCTCGACCGGGGTCTCCCGGCCGAAGATCGAGACCAGCACCTTGAGCTTGTGGCTCTCGGGGATGATCTCGGAGATGGTGGCGGGCAGCGTCTCGAACGGGCCCTCCATGACGGTGACCGACTCGCCGACCTCGAAGTCCACCTGCGGGACCTCGCCCTTGGTCAGCCCGGAGCCGGAGCCGCCGCCCTTGCCGCCGGCAGCGGCCGGGGTGTCGAACACCGGGGCCAGCATGGTCAGCACCTCGTCCAGGCTCAGCGGCACCGGCTGGTGGGCGTTGCCGACGAAGCCGGTCACGCCCGGCGTGTGACGCACGGCGCCCCAGGACTCGTCGGTCAGCTCCATCCGGACCAGCACATACCCGGGCATCCGCACCCGGCGGACCAGCTTGCGCTGCCCGGACTTGATCTCGGTGACCTCCTCCATGGGGACCTCCACCGAGAAGATGTAGTCCTCCATGTTGAGGCTGGTGATCCGGGTCTCCAGGTTGTGCTTGACCCGGTTCTCATAGCCGGCGTAGGAGTGCACGACGAACCAGTCGCCATACTGCGAGCGCAGCGTGGCCTTGAACTCCTCGAGGGGGTCGACGACCTCAGGCTCGGCGTCCTCGTCACCCTCGGCGTCCTCGCCACCCTCGGCATCGGGCGCGGCGGCGGCATCCTGGTCGGCACCCTCGGTCACCGGCTCGGTCGTGATCTCGTCCTCGTATGCCGCGTCGGCCGCCGGCGCGTTGTCGGAGACCTCGTCGTGGGCGTCGTCGAAGGCCTGCGCGGCCTCGGCGTCGGCCTGCTGCACGGTCTGCTCGGCCGACGCCTCGACGGCGTCCTCACGCTCGGTGTCAGGCTCGGTCGTCTGCTCGGACATGCCTCTGCTTCTTCCTTACTGCTGTTGACTGCGTGTCTGCGGTGCTGGCCGGCTCTGCGGCCTACGCGGCACTCGGCGTCCGCCGGGCCGACCTGGTCGTCGTGGTCTCGATGGCCTTAGCCGCCGAACACCAGGCTGATCAGGCGGGTGAACACCTGGTCGAGCCCGAACACGAACGCCATGATCACCATCACGAACACCAGCACGACGATCGTGTAGGTGATCAGCTCGCGCTGAGTCGGCCGGACCACCTTGCGCAGCTCGGCCATGACCTGGGCGATGAAGGTGCCCGGGCGGGCCGGCCGGCCGGCCGGCTGCGGAGCCCGGTCGACACCCTGGGTGTCGTGGGCGCTCGTGTTCGCCACGGTGAGCCTTCCTGTTCCACGGGCGGCGGCTGATGCCGCACTGCCACTGCTTGTCGTTGGTTCGCGCAGGGCACGAGGGACTCGAACCCCCAACCGCTGGTTTTGGAGACCAGTGCTCTACCAATTGAGCTAGTGCCCTCGGCTGCTCGCGCCCGGTGGGCAGGCGCCAGCATGGGTGATGTCAACACCCGGGGAGACAGTCTACGGGACCGGCCGTCGACGGCGAAACGCACCCGGGGGCTGGTTGAATGGCGCGGGTGACCCCCCGCATCAGCGCCCGTCTCGGCTCCATCACCGAGTCTGCCACCCTCGCCGTCGACGCCAAGGCCAAGGCGTTGAAGGCCCAGGGACGCCCGGTGATCGGCTTCGGCGCCGGGGAGCCGGACTTCCCGACGCCGGACTATGTCGTGGCCGCGGCGGTGGCCGCCGCACAGGATCCGGTCAACCACCGCTACTCCCCCGCCGGCGGGCTGCCCGACCTCAAGGCGGCGATCGTCGACAAGACCGCCCGTGACAGTGGCTACCAGGTCACCGCCGCCCAGGTCCTGGTCACCAACGGCGGCAAGCAGGCGGTCTACAACACCTTCGCCGCCCTGCTCGACCCCGGCGACGAGGTGCTCCTGCCGAGCCCGTTCTGGACGACATACCCCGAGGCGATCCGGCTGGGCGGCGGAGTGCCGGTCGAGGTCTTCGCGGGGGCCGACCAGGGCTACCTGGTCTCCGTCGACCAGCTCGAGGCCGCGCGCACGGACCGCACCAAGGTGCTGCTGTTCTGCTCCCCGTCCAACCCGACCGGCGCGGTCTATGGCCCGGCCGAGGTCGAGGCGATCGGGCGCTGGGCGCTGGAGCACGGGATCTGGGTCGTCACCGACGAGATCTACGAGCACCTGCTGTATGACGGCGCGGTCGCCCCGTCCGATGCCGGTGGTGGTGCCCGAGCTGGCCGAGACCTGCGTCGTGCTCAACGGGGTGGCCAAGACCTACGCGATGACGGGGTGGCGGGTCGGCTGGATGGTCGGGCCGACCGACGTGATCAAGGCCGCGACCAACCTGCAGAGCCACAGCACCTCCAACGTCGCCAACGTCTCGCAGCGGGCTGCGATCGCCGCGCTGCGCGGCTCGCTGGAGGCCGTCGAGGAGATGCGCGTCGCCTTCGACCGGCGGCGCCAGACGATGGTGCGGATGCTCAACGAGATCGAGGGGTTCCACTGCCCGACGCCGCAGGGGGCGTTCTACGCCTACCCCAGCGTCGAGGGTGTGCTGGGCCGGACGATCAGGGGACGCACCGTCTCGACGTCCGCCGAGCTGGCCGAGCTGATCCTCGAGGAGGTCGAGGTGGCCGTCGTGCCGGGAGAGGCGTTCGGGCCCTCGGGCTACCTGCGGCTGTCCTACGCCTTGGGCGACAACGACCTGGTCGAGGGCGTCGGACGGATCCAGGCAGCTGCTGCGCTGACCGCGCCGGTCAGTCGACACCGAACTCCATCGCGGCCCAGTCCAGGGCCTCCTCCTCTTCCTCGGTGGGCCCGATCCCGCCGGCGATCCGCTCGGCGCCACCGGGGGTGAGCGCGCCGACCAGCTGGGTCGTCGCCAGGCCCATGGCGGAGGCCGCCTCGCTGTTCTGACCGAGCAGCCCCATCGCGACATACTGCTCCAGCCGCGCGCGGCTGTCGGCGATGTCCAGGTTGCGCATGGTCAGCTGGCCGATCCGGTCGGTCGGGCCGAACGCGGCGTTGCTGACCCGCTCCATCGACAGCTTGTCCGGGTGGTAGGAGAAGGCCGGTCCGGTGGTGTCCAGGATCGAGTAGTCCTCCCCGCGGCGCAGGCGCACGGTGACCTCGCCGGTCACGGCCGAGCCGACCCAGCGCTGCAGGGACTCGCGCAGCATCAGCGCCTGCGGGTCCAGCCAGCGACCCTCGTACATCAGCCGCCCCAGCCGCCTGCCCTGCTGGTGATAGGTGGCGACGGTGTCCTCGTTGTGGATCGCGTTGACCAGCCGCTCGTAGACCAGGTGCAGCAGCGCCATACCCGGTGCCTCGTAGATGCCGCGGGACTTGGCCTCGATGACGCGGTTCTCGATCTGGTCGCTCATCCCCAGCCCGTGCCGGCCGCCGATGGCGTTGGCCTGCATGACCAGTGCCACGGGATCGTCGTAGGTCGTGCCGTTGATCGCGACCGGGCGGCCCGCCTCGAAGCGGACACTCACGGTCTCTGGCTCGATCACGACGTCATCCCGCCAGAACGGGACGCCCATGATCGGCTCGACGATCTCGACGCCGACCGAGAGGTGCTCCAGGCTCTTGGCCTCGTGGGTGGCACCCCAGATGTTGGCGTCGGTGGAGTAGGCCTTGTCCTTGCTCGCGCGGTAGGGCAAGTCGCGGGCCGAGAGCCACTGGCTCATCTCGTCGCGCCCGCCGAGCTCGCGGACGAACGCCTCGTCCAGCCACGGCTTGTAGATCCGCAGGGCGGGGTTGGCCAGCAGGCCGTAGCGGTAGAACCGCTCGATGTCGTTGCCCTTGAAGGTCGAGCCGTCCCCCCAGATGCCGACGCCGTCGTCCATCATCGCCCGGATCAGCATCGTGCCGGTGACCGCCCGGCCCAGCGGTGTGGTGTTGAAGTAGGTGCGCCCGCCGCTGCGGATGTGGAACGCGTTGCAGGCCAGGGCGACCAGACCCTCCTCGACCAGGGCCGGGCGACAGTCGACCAGTCGGGCCAGCTCCGCGCCATACTCTCTGGCCCGGACGGGGATCGAGGCGATGTCCGGCTCGTCGTACTGGCCGATGTCAGCGGTGTAGGTGCACGGGATGGCGCCCCGCTCGCGCATCCAGGCGACCGCGACGGAGGTGTCGAGGCCTCCACTGAAGGCGATGCCGACACGGTTGCCAGCGGGAAGTGTGGTGAGGACCTTGGACACGGGGCGAAACTATACGTTGTTCCGCATACCTATGCACACCGCCCACCCCCCACCGGACGCGCCGGGCTGCGACGAAAGCGCCCACCAGACGCGCCGTACTGGTGACCAAACCCTCGACCGGACGCGCCGGGCTGCGACCAAACCCCACCCAACGCGCCGGACGCGACCAAACCCACGACCGGACGCGCCGTATGGCGGCGAAAGGGCCCACCAGACGCGCCGTGTGGCGAGCAATCTGCCCACCGGACGCGCTGGGCAGCGCCGGGTTGGAGGTGGTCCCCCGTCGCTGGAACCTCCTCCGGCGCGTCCGGGCCGCCAAAACGTCGCAGCCCGGCGCGTTCGGTGGAGGGGTGTGTCGCCGCCCGGCGCGTTCGGTGGAGGGGTGTGTCGCCGCCCGGCGCGTCCGGATGTCGGAAACGTCGCAGCCCGCCGCGTTCGATCGAGGGTTTGGTCGCAGCCCGGCGCGTTCGGTCGAGGGTTTGGTCGCAGCCCGGCGCGTTCGGTCGGGGCGGGGTCGGCGCGGGGTGGGGGGTTACTCGTCGCCGCGGAGCTGGAAGGCGCGCAGCCGCTGACCGGCCACCCAGCCGCCGGCCACGATGACGACCACGCTGGCCAGCCAGGCGTAGACCAGGCTCATCTCGTCGGGCAGCTGCAACGAGCTGTCGAGTCCCTCGGCGATCCGCCGGCCGAAGGCACCGACCGACAGGTTGCGCAGAGCGACCAGCAGGTTGGCCAGCAGCGCCTCGAAGCCCAGGACATAGATCAACCCGCCGACCATGCCGTGCCGGTTGATCGCCGAGAGCATGACGAAGACCGAGCAGTAGGCGGCCCCGGCCACGGCGCCGCCGACGAAGCAGGCCAGCGCCTGGCCCGGCTCGCCGGGCGAGAGGATCAGCCCGGCCACCAGCAGCGAGCCCGCGCCGACCACCACGGTGACGGCGACCGCCACGACCAGCTTGCTGATCGCCACGACATAGCGGGAGATCGGCTTGGAGAGCAGGTAGACGATCGAGCCGTCGTCGATCTCCGGCCCGAGCACGCCGTTGGTGACCAGCAGGGCGACCAGTGGCAGCACCAGGCCCATCCCGAAGACCACGACCACCGGCTCGAAGGCGAAGTCCTCCCCGCCCAGGGCCTTGATCGCCGCGGCGAGCAGGAGCAGCACCACCGGCAGGACGACCACGACCAGGCCGCGGCGCTGACCGAGCAGCGACTGCAGGCTGAGGCGGGCGATGGTGGTGTTCACGACGACACCAGGTAGGTGAAGACCGACTCCAGGGACTCATCGGTCGGTGTGACCTCGCGCAGCGTCACCTGATGCTGCTGCGCCAGTCGCGGCAGCGCACGGGCGAAGGAGCCGAAGTCGCGGGCCTCGACCAGCAGCCCGGCCCGGGCGTCGAGCGAGACCCCGGTGACGCTGTCCAGGCCGATCAGCGCCGTGGCCAGCACCCGGTCGTCGCTGCTGCGGATCGCATAACGGTTGGGCCGGTCGGTCATCAGCCGGCGGATCGCCCCGAAGTCACCCGACGCGGCGTGCCGGCCGGAGACGACCACCTCGATATGGCGCGCGATCTGCTCGACCTCCTCCAGGATGTGCGAGCTGAACAGCACCGTGCGTCCCTGAGCCCCCATCGTGGTCAGCAGCGACATCAGATGCATCCGCTGCCGCGGGTCGACCCCGTTGAACGGCTCGTCGAGCAGCAGCACCGCAGGGTCGTGCACCAGGGCGGCAGCCAGCTTGACCCGTTGCCGCATGCCCTTGGAGTAGGTGCCGATGCGCCGGTCCGCGGGCGTCCATCAGCTCGACGATGCCCAGGACGTGGTCCGCCGCGGCGCCCGGCTGAGGCAGCCCGTGCAGCTCGGCGTTGGCGCGCACGAACTGCCGTCCGGTGAGGTAGCCGAAGCTGGCCTCCCCCTCCGGGACCAGGCCCACCGTCCGGTAGACCTCGGTGTTGCGCCAGAGCGGCTCCCCGTCGAGGGTGACCGACCCGGCCGAGGGTGCCAGGAACCCGGACATCATCGCGATCAGGGTGGTCTTCCCCGCGCCGTTGGGGCCGAGCAGCCCGGTCACGCCAGGGCCGATCCGCATCGAGACGTCGTTGACCGCGACGACGTTGCCGTACCACCGCGAGACCGCGGTGAGCTCCAGGACGCTCATCGCCCACCGATCTTGCGGTAGCGCCACAGCAGCAGGGCCAGCCCGCCGGCCACGCCGAGCACGGTGACCACCAGGTAGAGCGCGGCCAGCCCGCCATCCTCGGGCGGCAGCCGGTAGGTCGAGGTGCCGCCGAGCAGCCCGCCCTGGATGCCGTCCTCCAGGCTGAACGGCGAGAGCAGCCCCACCAGCCGGCCGACCATGGGGCTGCCCTCCTCCTCGGCGACGCCTTGACCGACTCGACCACCCCGATGCTCACCATCAGCGCCACGATGGTCAGGCCGATGGCCAGCCCGCGACGGGTGGTGAA
The DNA here is from genome assembly GCA_963781115.1 of uncultured Actinomycetota bacterium. GTDB lineage: Bacteria > Actinomycetota > Actinomycetes > Actinomycetales > Dermatophilaceae > Ornithinicoccus. The sequence goes on along the minus strand of CAWADV010000002.1, from coordinate 176,456 downwards.
CGCGCTGAGCAGCCCGCCGATCGTGGCCAGCATCGCCGCGAGCAGGACGATGCCCACCATGGCCGCCAGCAGGTCACCGGTGTGCTCGCCGACGTCGGCGCCCGAGCTCACCGCACCCAGGTAGAGGGTCAGCACCGGGATCGTGACGAAGACCAGGATGGCGACGAAGAGCGAGGCCCAGCGGATGAGCGCGTAGGTCGTGGGGCCGAGCGGGCGCGCCAGGTAGAGCGTGATCGCACCGGATCGCAGGTCACGGCTGAACAGGACCGGCGACTGGGCGGCCACGAAGATCGCGATGAGCAGCGAGGTCGACACCGGGTAGCTGCTGTAGTTGATGAACCCCTCGTCCAGGCCGGTGACCACCATCACCGCAACGCTGACCACGGCAGGGATCGTCATGATCACCAGCAGCGTGATCGGCAGCGCCTTGGCCCGGCCGGACCGCCCGATGCCGTAGACGTTGAGCAGGCCGGTGACGAACAGTGACCGGCCGATCGGCCCGGCTCCCAGCCGCCCCCCGGAGTAGCGGCGGTAGCCCAGGTCGTGGATCACCCCGCCAGAGGCGGCCGATCCCGAGCCCGGCTCAGCCTGCGGGGACAGCGACATGTCCTGGACCTCCCTCTCGGAACACGTCTTCGATCCGCCGGTGGTCGGCCTGCAGCCGGACCAGCCCCACGCCGACCTCGACCGCGGTGTCGCGGATCTGGTCATGCACGTCCTGCCCGTGGCTCCAGCTGCGCGCGTCGACCTCGATGACCGTGCCCCGCGGACGGCAGTGCAGGCCGCGGGCGGCCAGCGCCTCGCCCATCCGGCGCTGGGCGTCCTCCTCGGCCAGCACCTCCACGAGCAGGAAGCCGGTGTCCTGGGTGAACTCCGTCGTCGCCTGCGAGCGCAGCAGGCGCCCCCCGTCCAGGACGACGACGTGGTCGCTCACCCGCTCGAGCTCACCGAGCAGGTGGCTGGTGACCAGCACCGAGATGCCGAAGTCGTGGCCGATCCGCTGCACCAGTCCCAGCATGTCGTCGCGCGCGGCCGGGTCGAGACCGTTCGTCGGCTCGTCGAGCAGCACCAGCTCGGGGTCGTGCACCAGGGACTGGGCGAGCTTGGCCCGCTGCTTCATGCCGGTGGAGTAGCCGCCCATCAGGCGGTAGCGCTCCTCTGCCAGACCCACGTGGCGCAGCACGTCGGCAGCGCGCTCGCGGGCTGCCACGGCGGGAAGCCCGGACATCCGGCCCATGTGCACGATGAAGTCGACGGCACGCACGTCGGGCGGCAGGCAGTCGTGCTCGGGCATGTAGCCCACGCGGGTCCGGATCGCCTCGCCCTCGGTGCCGATGTCGTGACCCAGCACCGTCGCGGAGCCCTGCGTGGGGGCGAGCAGGCCGAGCAGGATCTTGATCAGCGTCGACTTGCCGGCACCGTTGGCCCCGACCAGCCCGGTGACCCCCGCGGCGATGGTCACCGAGAGGTTGTCCAGCGCGACAACCTGCCCGTAGTGCTTGGACAGGCCCGCGGTCTCGATCACCGCCACGGGCTGAGACTACCTGTGCTGCGAGGCCGTCCCCGATGATGCCGGGGCGAGTGTCGCCGCAGTGGCTGGAGCGAGCACGGAGGGCGCGCGGAGCAGGCTGGTCGCCGCGACCAGGGCCAGGCCGAGCACCAGGATGAGCGGGCGCGGGCCGAGCAGCGCGGCCAGGGCCGGAGCCGCCGCCGTGCCCACCATCGCCGCCGCGACGATCACCGAGTCAGTGAGTCCGAGCACCCCGGCCCGCTGGTCGTCTCGGGTATGGCGCTGGATGAGCTCGGTCGCGGCCGCCTCGGCCTGCAGGCTGGCCGCACCGAACAGGGCAAGGGCAGGAAGCGCCCAGGCCAGCGAGGCCGTACCGGCCACTGCCGCTCCCGCCACCCCGCACAGCAGCAGCGAGGTGACCATCCGCCGCCGCCCGCCCCGCGGCCCGGGCAGCAGCGGCCCGGCCACTGTCGCTAGGCCCACGACGGTCGTCGCCATGCCGAACGCGGTCGCCCCCTCGACCCAGGAGACCTCGGCCAGCGGCAGCAGGGCCATCCCGATGCCGGCCAGGACGCCGTTGAGAGCGGCCATCGCCAGCACGACGCGCAGCAGCGCGCGGTCGGCGAGCACGGCCACGACGGGCTCGAGAACGGGCGGCACCCGGCGTGTCCCGAGAGGCTTCAGGGACCGCCCTACGAGCACGGGGCGATGCGGGCGGGGCAGCCGAACCCCCCGCATCAGCACGGCGGCGCCGGCAACCATCACCAGGCTCAGCGGCAGCGCCCAGCCCTGCCAGCGCGGCGCGACGAGCAGGCCACCGAGGGCGGGTCCGACCACGAACGCGGACACCTCGGCGGTGACCAGCAGCCGGGTGGCGCGGCCAGCGCGCTCCCGGTCGGCACAGACCCCCGGCAACGCTGCCGCCAGAGCCGGGTAGGCGGGGGTGGCGAACGCGACGGCCAGCGCGGCAGCCAGGACAGCGAGCAGCAGCCGACCAGAGGACAGCGCCACCCAGCACGCGGCCAGCGCCAACAACCGCCCCGTGAGGGTCCAGCGGACGACCCGGTCGCGCGCGAAACGGTCGGCCAGACGCCCTGCGGTCCACGACAGCAGCACGACCGGCAGCATCCGCGCGGCGCCGGCCAGCCCGAGCAGCCCGGTGTCCCCGGTCGACTGCCAGACCAGCACGAGGAGCACCGGCCAGGGCAGCGACATCCCCACCGAGGCGAGGGCGTGGGCCGCGACGACGCGCCCCGGCAGCCGGCCCACCGGTCAGGCCAGCACGGTGGGCAGCGGCGCGAACCCGTTGAATCCGACAGTGGAGTAGGCCGTGGTGTAGGCGCCGGCCGCCTCGAACTGCACGAGGTCACCCTCGGCCAGCGCCAGCGGCAGCCAGACGGGCGTCTTCTCATACATGACGTCCCAGGAGTCGCAGGTCGGCCCGGCCAGCACGCACGGCCCGGTCGGCCCGGCCGCCGAGGTGCGCAGCGGATAGCGGATCGACTCGTCGAGCGTCTCGATCAGGCCGGTGTAGACACCGACGTCGAGGTAGACCCACCGGGAGCTCCCGCGGTCGACGACGCCGATCACGCTGGCGGTCAGCACCCCCGCAGCGGCGACGATGCCGCGACCCGGCTCCAGCACGACCCGTGGGCGGTGCAGTCCGAAGGAGGCACTGAGCGCCTGCTCGATGGCCACGCCGTAGTCGGACAGCTCGGGCACCTCGGGGTCGAGGTCGGCCGGCAGCCCGCCGCCGAGGTCGAGCAGCCACAGGTGCAGACCCTCCTCGCGCAGCGTCTCGAAGGCGCGGGCGGAGGAGGCGATCGGGGCGTCCCAGGCCTGCGGGTCGCGCTGCTGGGAGCCGACGTGGAAGCTCAGCCCAGCGGGGCTGAGCCCCTGCCTGGCCGCCTGCCGCAGCAGGTCCATCGCCTGTGCCGTCGAGCAGCCGAACTTGCGCGACAGCGGCCAGTCCGACCCCTCGCCTGAGGTGACCAGCCGGGCCAGCACGGACGCCCCGGGGGCGACCTCGGCCAGCTTGTCGACCTCCTGGGGCGAGTCGACGACGAACAGGTCGACGCCGAGGGCGGCCACCTGGGCCAGGTCGGCGCGCCGGGCGACCGGGTTGGAGTGCAGCAGGTGCGCGGGCGAGGCCCCGGCGTCCAGGCAGGCCACCACCTCGGCCGGCGAGGCGACATCGAACCGGCAGCCGTGGGCCACCAGCGCGCGCAGCAGCGCGGGGTCCGGGTTGGCCTTGACGGCGTAGTGCACGGCGGCGTCCGGCAGCGCGGCGTTGACCGCACGCAGCCGGTCGACCGCGCGGGGGATGTCCAGGCTCAGGTAGGGCGTGGGTCGCGCCGACCACGGCGGCAGGTCCACGGTGGCGTCGGTCGGGCGGGTGATCGTCACGGTCATGGCGGCAAGGAGCGTGGCCCGCGCCGATCTGATACCTCGCCGCGTGCTAGGACTGGGACGCATGACCGGACCCCCGGGTGTGCCAGCCCGTGACGTCCGGGCACTGCCGAAGGCACACCTGCACCTGCACTTCACCGGTTCGATGCGGATCGGCACGCTGCGTGAGCTGGCCGCGGACCAGGGGGTGCGGCTGCCTCAGGGCCTGGTCGGAGCCTGGCCGCCGCAGCTGCACGCGACCGACGAGCGCGGCTGGTTCCGGTTCCAGCGGCTGTATGACGCGGCGCGGGCCTGCGTGCGCAGCGAGGCTGCGATGCGTCGGGTGGTGCGCGAGGCCGCCGAGGACGACGCCGCGGAGGGCTCCGGCTGGCTGGAGCTGCAGGTCGACCCGACGTCCTACGCGCCGTTCGTCGGGGGCCTCACCGCGGCGGTGGAGATCGTCCTGGACGAAGCCGCTGCCGCCAGCCGCACGCTGGACGTCGACGTGGCGGTCGTGATCGCGGCCAGCCGGATCCGGCATCCGCTGGACGCCCGGACCCTGGCGCGGCTGGCCGTGATCCACGCCGGCGAGGGCCCGGGGACGGTGGTCGGCTTCGGCCTGTCGAACGACGAGCGCCGTGGCGTGACCGCGGACTTCGGGCCGGCCTTCGCGATCGCCCGGCGGGCCGGCCTGGCCAGCGTGCCGCACGCCGGGGAGCTGCTCGGCTCGGACCACGTCCGGGACGCCCTGACCCACCTGGCACCGGACCGGCTGGGCCACGGTGTGCGCGCCGCGGAGGATCCCCGGCTGCTCGCCGAGCTGGTCGCCCGTGGCGTCACCCTGGAGGTCTGCCCCGGATCCAACGTCGCGCTGGGCGTGTATGCCGAGCCCCGAGACGTGCCGCTGCGCACGCTCGTGGACGCCGGCGCCTCGCTGGCCCTGGGGGCCGACGACCCGCTGCTGTTCGGGTCACGACTCGCCGCGCAGTACGAGTCGGCCCGCCACGACCACGACCTCGACGACGAGGCGCTGGCCGACCTGGCACGCAGCTCGATCCGCGGCTCGCGGGCTCCGGAGGCGACCCGTCAGCGCCTCCTGGCGGGCGTCGACCAGTGGCTGGCTCCTGCGCCGACGACACCGCTGTCGGACAGCAACCCCGGGGCCAGCTGAGCGGGCAGGCCAGCGGGGCTGGCAGGTCAGCGCTCCAGCGGCACCAGAGCAGCGCTGATCTGCACCTGCGCAGGGGTGAGCCACGGGGCGACGGCCTCAAGGATCGCCGCGACGGTCGCCTGGTCCGCCACCATGACCTGCACGTCCAGCAGACCGTCGGCGCCGCCCGCGCCTGAACCCAGGACACCCCAGTCGTCGTAGGCGTCCTGCCCCAGCGCCTGCTGGGCAGCCAGGACGGCAGCCTCTTCGGGCAGGTCACGCTGGGCCACGCAGAGCCAGCCCGGCCACACCTCGCGCAGCGCGGCGTGCGCCTGTTCGGGGTCACCGCTGACCATCACGTTGTAGTCGTCCGCCCCGTCGGAGACATAGGTGCCCACATAGCCGTCCAGCGCCGGAGTCGCGGCCGCGAGGGCGTTCTGCGCCTCCATCCCCTCAGGGCTGGTCGGGTCGAAGCTCTCGTCGCCACCCCGGTAGGGGTCCTCGCACAAAGCGGGGTAGGACGACGGCGTCTGCGTCGGTGGGGTGTAGCCCTGCGGCGGGTCGCTGCTCACCGGCTCGGTGAGGGTGAACGCCTCCCCGTCGAAGGTCCCCACGACGTAGCCCGTGCCCCAGGTGACGCCGCTGGCGGTCTCCTTGTCCGCGATGTCCGCCCAGTCGAGCCCGACGAGTGACGGACCGCCGCACTGCGGTGGGTAGGACTCCATGACCCCGCCCAGGCACAGCACCGGGTCGGTGTCGTCCATCTGCAGGATCGTCGCTTGGCCGACGAGCAGCGAGGCTCCCGAGGTGCTGCTGGCTGACGCGGTGCCGGTGCCGGTGTCGCTGCCGGGCCCGGTGCCGGAGCTGGGGTCTGCCCCGGGTGACCCCTGTGTCCCGCACCCGGCCAGGAGCAGCGCCCCGAGCAGCGCGGTGAGGTTGCGGGTGGAGGTGCTGGTCATGTCTGGCCTTCCCGAGCGGTGCCGAACCGTCTCACCTCTGTCGATGTCGTCACCTGTGCGACCGTTGCACCCACGATGGCCCCGACCCCGCCGCGCGAGCCGGTCGGCTCACAGGGCCAGGCCGACCAGGACCGGTTCGTTGACCAGCCGGATGCCGAAGGCGTCCGCGACCCCGTCGCGCACCTCCCGGGCCAGGGCAAGGACATCGGCCGCCCTGGCGGCACCCCGGTTGGTCACCGCGAGCGTGTGCTTGGTGGACAACCCCGCCGGACGGCCCTGTGTCGTGCCGTGTCCCTTGACGAAGCCGGCGCGGTCGATCAGCCACGCGGCCGAGGTCTTGACCATCCCATCCTCCGCGGGGAAGCCCGGGGGGCGAGCACTGTCGGGGCCCAGACGCTGCGCGGCCCGCGCGACCAGCGCGGCATAGCCGTCCTGGTCCAGGACCGGGTTGGTGAAGAACGACCCGCACGACCAGGTGTCGTGGTCGAGCGGGTCGAGCACCATCCCACGGCGACGACGTTGGTCGAGCACCGCCTCCCGGGCCGCGGCCAGGGGCACCCGGGCGCCTTGCTCGACACCCAGCCCGCGAGCCAGGTCGGCGTAGGCCACCGGCTGGGAAAGCTCGGTGGGGAACAGCTGGAAGAGCACCTCCAGCACGACATACCGGGGAGTCACCTGGCCTGCCTGCATCGAGTCCTTGAGCAGGCTGTGTCGGTAGCGGAAGGCGCAGTCGGCGTTGAACAGCGTGCGGACCCTGCCCTCGGACCGGTCCCAGACCCGCACCTGGTAGACCGTCTGGGCGACCTCCTGGCCGTAGGCGCCGACGTTCTGGACGGGAGTGGCGCCGGTCGAGCCGGGGATGCCCGAGAGCGCCTCGATGCCTGACCACCCCTGGTCGACGGCCTGGGCGACCAGCTGGTCCCAGGGCTCTCCGGCCGCGACCCGGATCACGACACCGCCGCAGAGGTCGCCCGACTCGACCCGGACCCCGCGGAGCGCACCGCGACGACCGTGCCGGGGAACCCCTCGTCGGCCACCACGAGGTTGGACCCTCCGCCGAGCAGGAGCAGCGGCTCCCCCGAGTCGTCGACGGTGCGCACCGCCTCGACGACCTCCTCGGGGCTGTGCGCCTCGACCAGCTGTCGGCCCGGCCCGCCGACGCGCATGGTGGTGAGGTCGGACAGCGCCGGGACCGGCGACCGGAGCGGCTCAGCCAAGGTCGACCACGGCGGTCGCGCGCCCCAGGACGGACACCCCGTCGCAGGTGACGGTCAGCGTCACCGTGGCGGTGCGCTCCTGGGGGTTGACCGACTTCACGACGCCGGTGACCTCCAGGTCGGCACCGCCGTCGGCGGGCACGACGACCGGCTTGGTGAAGCGGGTCGTGTAGGACCGGACCCTGGCCGGGTCGCCGACCCACTGGGTGACCACCTCGATGGCGGCTCCCATGGTCCACATCCCGTGGGCGATGACGTCCGGCAGGCCGACCGACCGGGCGAACCCCTCGTCCTGGTGGATCGGGTTGCCGTCCCCACTCGCCTCGGCGTAGTCGACCAGCCGCCGGCGGTCGACGTGCACGACTTTGCCGGGCAGCTCGGCCCCGATCTCGACATCCCGCAGGTCCACGCTCACTCCCCTCCGCGGATGACGATCATCGAGGTCGCCGTGCACACCGGCTCCGCCGGGTCGCCATCGGTGGCCAGCTCCGTGCGTGTGGTCACCATGGCGTGCCCACCGGCCTCGCGCACCGAGTCGACGTGCAGCGTCCCGACGATCGAGTCACCGGCCTCGATCGGCCGGTGGTGCACGAAGGTCTGCTCGCCGTGCACGACGCGGCGGAAGTCGATCCCCGCCTCCGGGTCGGTGATCAGCTGGGCTTCGCACTGCTGGGACAGGACCACGGCGAAGGTGGGTGGGGCGACGACATCGCGGTGACCGGCATGCACTGCCGCCTCCGGGTCATGGTGCACCGGGTCGTCCGCCCCCACGGCCGTCGCGAACGCGGACACCCGCTCCCGCAGGACGACATACGGCCTCGACGGCGGATAACTGCGGCCGGCGAAGGCGGCGTTGACACCCATGTGGCAAGCCTAGTGAAGGCTCACGAGGGGAGCCGTCTGGTGCGCAGACGCCGCGAGGCCGGCACCCCAGCGGGTGTCGGCCTCGAGTGGTGAGCGCCCGTGCTGGCGCTCGCGCTCAGCGGGTCTCGCGGTGCGCGGTGTGCTTGGCGCAGCGGGAGCAGAACTTGGCCATCTCCAACCGGTCAGGGTTGTTGCGGCGGTTCTTCTTGGTGATGTAGTTGCGCTCCTTGCACTCCGTGCACGCCAGAGTGATCTTGGGGCGGACGTCGGCGGACTTGCTGGCCACGGGGCAACCTGCTCTTTCGAGGAACGTTCGGGATGATGCGGTGTCGTCCGGGGTGCAGCCACACCGGTCGGTCGCGACGCACCAGGATACGCGACCGGGCGGGGTCCCGGCCAATCGCGCGTGCGTAGCGGGAGCGGGGCTCGATCCCGCGACCTCACGATTATGAGTCGTGCGCTCTAACCAGCTGAGCTATCCCGCCGTGTGGCGGCCGCCTGCGACGGCCCGCCCTGAGCCCCCAAACGGAATCGAACCGTTGACCTTCTCCTTACCATGGAGACGCTCTACCGACTGAGCTATGGGGGCCGGCGCCAGCGCGACGAACTTCTCGCGGCCAGTGCTCGGAAGAGGTTACACGGCCGGGTATGGCGCGGCGAAATCTGCCCGGTCGTGGGTCAGCACCGCGTCGAGATGGGTCCTCCGGCCGTCCGAGCTGGAGACCGAACAGACCCACCCGTCACCGCTGCGGCGTGCTCCGAACGACACCGTCGAGGGCAGCAGGACCGGCTTGCGGAACTCGACGTCGACCCGGTAGGCGGCCGGGAGCCGGCCGTCCAACGCGGACAGCATCCGCGCATGCGTCCACATGCCGTGGGCGATCGCGCGGGGGAAGCCCAGCGCCCGTGCGGCCAGCGCGTTGACGTGGATCGGGTTCGCGTCGCCGCTGACGGCGGCGTACTGCCTGCCGACCTCGGTCGGCACCCGCCAGCGGGCCGTCGGTGGGACCGGTGGCGCCGCGTCCTCCCCTATCGGCTGGACGGCGTGCCCCGACTCTGGGCCGCTGGCGACCTGCTCGGCAGCCGGCACCGCCGCGCCCCGCACCAGATAGGTCGAGCGCCCGGACCACACCACCTCCTCGCCGACCAGCGCCTCGCCGACGAGGTCGACCGTCGCCCCCCGCGGGTGTGCCCGCAGCCCCTGCGCCTGGCTGCTCAAGGTCAGCGTCTCGGACAGGTCGACCGGCCGGTGCAGGGTCATCGAGTTGGCGACGTGCACCATGCCGACCATCGCGAACGGGAAGTCGCGCCCGGCCATCAGGTGCACCTGCAGCGGGAACGTCAGCACGTGCAGCCAGGTCGGCGGCACCTGGTCGCGCAGCGTGAAGCCGCAGACCCGCGCGTAGGCCGCCAGTCGCCCGGGGTCCTGCGTCACGTCACGCAGCACGACTCGGCGCTCGGGCAGTGTGGCGCCAGCCGACGGGCGCCGCCACGACCTCAGCAGGGCGGTCGCCAACAGCCGCCGGATCGACGGGGTCTGGCCGAGCAGCTCGACTGCCGCTGCCTGCGCCGCCACCTCAGGCACCGATCTGCGCCTGGCCGCACACTCTGATGACCTGCCCGGTGACCGCCTGGCTGGCCGGGTCGGCGAAGTAGCCGATCGCCTCTCCCACGTCGACCGGCAGGCCGCCTTGCTGCAGGCTGTTGAACCGCCGGGCGAACTCGCGCGTCGCGAACGGGATGCGAGCGGTCATCTCGGTCTCGATGAAGCCCGGGGCCACCGCGTTGACGGTGATCCCCCGCGAGGCCACCTCCGGCGCCAGTGCCCGCACGCCCCCGATGACGCCGGCCTTGCTCGCGGCGTAGTTGGTCTGTCCGCGGTTGCCGGCGATGCCACTGGTGGAGGCGACGCCGATGATCCGGCCGCCGTCGGCCAGCCCGCCGGGCAGGTCGGGGTCGAGGAGCACCTCGTTGATCCGCAGCTCGGCACCGAGGTTGACGTCGAGCACGCTGCCCCAGCGGTCGTCGTCGGTGTTGACCAGCAGCTTGTCCCGGGTGATCCCCGCGTTGTGCACGATCGCGTGGATCCGGGCGCCCTCCCCGTGCCGCTGGCTGACGTGCTGGGCGATCCGGCGGCCAGCCTCAGGGCCGGTGATGTCGAGCTGCAGCGCCGTGCCGCCGAGCTCGTTGGCCACCGCGCTGAGCGCCTGGCCGGCCGTCGGCATGTCGACCAGGACCAGGCGCGCACCGTCGCGGGCGAAGACGCGGGCGATCGACTCGCCGATGCCGCGCGCAGCCCCGGTCACCACGACGACCCGGCCCATGAACGGACGGGCCTGCGCATCGGTGGCAGGCGCGCCTCCGGCAGGTGCGGGTGCCACCGACGTCAGCCCGACCCTCCACGGCTGGCCGCTGACATAGGCCGAGCGCCCGTGAAGCAGGAACAGCAGCGTGGAGGTGAGCGCCTCGGCCGGGGTGTCCAACCCGACCCAGACCAGGTTGGCGGTGGCACCGGCGCGGGCCTCTTTGCCGACGCTGCGGACGATCCCCTCCAACGCCTGCTGGACCGCCGGCGCCTCGTGGCCCTCCAGCACCTCCGGGGCGGTGCCGACCAGCACCACCCGGCCGCTGCGACCCAGGGCCTTCAGGGCCGGCCTCAGCACGGCACGCACGGACTCCAGGTCAGCCAGCGTCCGGGCACCGGTCGCATCGAGCACCAGAGCGCCGATCCTGCCCTCGTAGGCAGGGGGCGAGGTCGTGCCGTCCTGGCCGGTGACGCGCGCGGCGGGGTCGTCGCGCAGCGCCTCGACAGGACTCAGCCCCAGCAGTCGCAGGGCAGCGCCGACCACGCCTGGCGCACCGGCGACACCCGCGACACCCGCGACACCGCAGACCACCTCACCCTCGGGCAGCGCACGGCCCCGGCGCAGCGTCACCGGCTGCGGCACACCCAGCTGCTTGCCCACCGTCCGGGCCAGCGGGTTGCCGGTCAGCATCGAGATCAGGTCGGGCATCTCAGCAGGCCTCCAGGATCGCGACGACGCCCTGGCCGCCGGCGGCGCAGATCGAGATGAGCCCACGGGCCGGGCGGTCAGGCGGTGGTGCCGACGCGGCGCCCGGGGCGCCACCGATCGACAGCAGGCTGGCCAGGGTGGCCACGATGCGACCCCCGGTGGCGGCGAACGGGTGCCCCGCGGCCAGCGACGACCCGTGCACGTTGAGCCTGCTGCGGTCGATGCTGCCCAGCGGCGCGTCCAAGCCGAGCCGGTCCCGGCAGAACTCCGGGCTCTCCCACGCCTTCAACGTGCACAGCACGGTCGAGGCGAACGCCTCGTGCAGCTCATAGAAGTCGAAGTCCTGCAGGCTCAGACCCTGGCGGGCCAGCAGCCGGGGCACGGCATAGGCCGGTGCCATCAGCAGCCCGTCCTCGCCGGAGACGTAGTCGACCGCAGCGACCTCGGCGTCGACGAACCGGGCCAGCACCGGCAGCCCCTGTTCGCGAGCCCAGCTCTCCTCGGCGAGCAGCACCAGGGCAGCACCGTCGGACAGCGGCGTGGAGTTGCCGGCCGTCATCGTGGCGCCCTCCCCCTTGCCGAAGACGGGGGCAAGCCTGGCCAGGGCCTCGAGCGAGGTGTCCGGGCGCAGCCCCTGGTCGCGGGTCAGCCTCAGGTAGGGCGTCACCAGGTCGTCGAAGAAGCCGGCGTCCCAGGCGGCCGCCAGGTGGTGATGGCTGGCCGCAGCGAGCTCGTCCTGCTCCTCCCGGGTGATGCCCCACTCCCGGGTGGTGAGCGCCTGGTGCTCCCCCATCGACAGCCCGGTCCGCGGCTCGGCGTTACGCGGCGCCTCCGGGGCCAGGTCGCCGGGACGGATGGCCGACAGCGCCTTGACCTTGGCCATCGGCGTGCGCGCGTTGCCGGCGGCGATCAAGGCGCGACGCAGGCCCTCACCGACGGCGATCGGCGCGTCGCTGGCCGAGTCGACCCCACCGGCGATGCCGGTGGTGATCTGGCCGGCGGCGATCTTGTTGGCCACTTGGATCACCGTCTCCAGCCCGGTGCCGCAGGCCTGGGTCAGGTCGTAGGCCGGCGTCGTGGGGTCGAGCGCCGACCCGAGCACCGTCTCGCGGGTGAGGTTGTAGTCACGGCTGTGCTTGAGCACCGCGCCGGCGGCCACCTCGCCGACCCGCTGTCCGGACAGCCCGAACCGCGCGACCAGGCCGTCCAGCGCCGCCGTGAGCATGTCCTGGTTGGAGGCCACGGCATAGGCCCCTCCCGCCTTGCCGAACGGGATGCGGTTGCCGCCGACGATGACGGCGGACCGGGGGGCAGGGGACATAGAGCACTCCTGGTGAGCAAAGCGACGGACAGGGACAGTTATCCGATACGGACAGTAGCAGGTACGCCCAGTACACGGTATTGTGTTGTCATGACCACGCGCGTCGACGGACGAGACACCCGCTGGGTGCAGCATCGCGCCGACCGCCGCCGGGAGCTCGTGGAGCACACTCTGCGGGCGATCCGCAGGCACGGCGCCAGTGTCGGCCTGGATGTCATCGCCGCCGAGGCGGGCACCAGCAAGACGGTCATCTACCGTCACTTCGGCGGGCGCAGCGGCCTGTATGTCGCGGTGGTCGAGGCGGTCGACGCCTTCATCCTGGCCGACCTGAGGGCGGCCCTGGAGGGACGCGACCCCGAGGACGTGACCGGTCTGGTCGGCGCCATGGTCGGCGCCTACCTCGGCCTGGTCGAGAGGGACCCCGAGATCTACCGGTTCGTCGTCACCCGCCCGCTGGTCGACGGCCCGGTGGAGGACGACCCCGTGGCCGGCCTGACCGACCGGATCAGCGAGCAGGTGGCCGCCACGCTGGCCGGTCACCTGAAGCGCAGCGGCCAGGACACGACCGCGGCCTCCACCTGGGGTCACGGTCTGGTCGGGTTCGTCCGCGCCGCCGCCGACCACTGGCTCTCCAGCGGCACGCCGCGTGAGCGCTCCGCGGTGGTGGCCGACGTGACCGCCCTGTTCGGTCCGGCCTTCGACGCGACGCTGCCTCCCGCCATACCCGCCATGCCCGCCGCATCAGCCACCACCGCACCACCCACGAAGAGGACCCGATGACCGCCCTGGCCGCCACCAGCACCCACTCCGACATCGACACCCGCGCGAGCGCATCAGCTGACAGTCCCGCGGGAGTGGACGCACCGCCGGACGACGAGCAGCTGACCCCGCTGGGCGCGGCCCTGCGCCTGGCGCTCGACGGTCAGCACCATGAGATGCGTGCCGCGGCGCGACGGGACCTGGACGCCGACGACCTGCTCCGTGACCCCGGCCTGTCGATGGAGCAGGCGCGGGCCTGGACGACGAGCCGGCTGAAGCGACTGGCCGAGCGCGGCTACGGCCGGTCGGGCTTCCCGGTCGAGCAGGGCGGCACGGGCGACATCGCCGGCTCGGTGGTCAGCTTCGAGATGATGGCGCACGGCGACCTGTCGCTGACCGTGAAGTCCGGGGTGCACTTCGGCCTGTTCGGCGGCTCGGTCGTGCGGCTGGGCACCGCCTGGCACCACGAGCAGTTCGTGCCGGACATCATCTCGGTGGCGCTGCCCGGGTGCTTTGCGATGACCGAGCGCGGTCACGGCTCCGACGTCCAGTCGCTGGAGACGACGATCACCTATGACGGTGCGACCCAGGAGCTCGTGGTGCACTCGCCGACCGAGTCGGCGACCAAGACCTACATCGGCGGAGCGGCGAGCGACGCCCGGATGGCCGTGGTGTTCGGGCAGCTCTGGGTCGGCCAGGAGGGACACGGCATCCACGCGGTGCTCGTGCCGCTGCGCGATGAGACCGGTGCGCCGCTGCCCGGCGTGACCACCGGCGACAACGGCGCCAAGGGCGGGCTGGCCGGCGTGGACAACGGGACGCTGCACTTCGACCAGGTGCGGGTGCCGCGTCGGATGCTGCTGGACCGCTTCGGCGGGGTCGACGAGTCCGGGACCTACTCCTCCCCCATCGAGGGTGCCCACCGCCGCTTCTTCACCATGCTCGGCACCCTGGTCCGCGGGCGGATCTGCGTGGCCGGCGGGGCCGGCGTCGCCGCCCGCCGCGCCCTGTCGATCGCCACCCGGTATGCCGTGCAGCGGCGCCAGTTCGCCGCTCCGGGCCGCGAGGGAGAGGTCGTCCTGATGGACTACCTCGCCCACCAGCGCAAGCTGCTGCCGGCCATCGCCACGGCCTACGCGCTGGGGTTTGCCCAGAACGAGCTGGTCGCGACGCTGGCTCGGGTCCACGGGGGCGAGGGCAGCGACCACCAGGAGCAGCGCGAGCTGGAGACCCGCGCGGCCGGGCTCAAGGTGCTGACCACGAGGTTCGCCAACGACACGATCCAGACCTGCCGGGAGGCCTGCGGCGGCGCCGGCTACATGGCCGAGAACCAGCTGACCCTGCTGCGCGCCGACGCCGACGTCTTCGCCACCTTCGAAGGCGACAACACCGTGCTGCTGCAGCTGGTCGCCAAGGGGCTGCTGACCAACTACCAGGAGATGTGGGGCGACCTGGACATGCTGGGCATGGTCCAGGCGTCGGCTCGGCTGGTCGGTGGGACGGTCATCGAGCGCACGGCGGCCCGGCCGGTCATCGAGCGCCTGGTGGCGGCCGCGCAGCGCCGCTCCGACGACGACACCCTGCTCGACCGGGGCTGGCATGTCTCGATGTTCGAGGAGCGGGAACGCCACGTGCTGGAGTCGCTGGCCCAGCGGATGCGGACGGCAGGGCGGGCCGCCGGCGCGGACGCGTTCGACGCGTTCAACCTGACCCAGGACCATGTGCTGCTGGCCGCCCGGGTGCACATGGACCGGATCGTCCTGGAAGCCTTCATCGCCGGCATCGCCGCGTGTCCCGACGACGCCACCCGCACCGTGCTCAACCAGCTCTGCGACCTCTACGCGCTGAGCTCGCTGGAGGCCGACCGGGGCTGGTTCCTCGAGCACGCCCGGATGTCCCTGCCGAGGGCCAAGGCGATCCGCCCAGCGGTCAACGCGCTGTGTGTCGCTGTGCGACCCCACGCGCTCGAGCTGGTCGAGGGGCTGGGCGTGCCCGAGGCGTGGCTGGCCGCCCCGATGCTGCAGCAGCCCTGACGCGGTCGGCGTCGGCGGTCAGCGCACGGCGGCCCCACGGGGCGTCCGGCGCCTGCGTCCTGCACTGGCAGCGTTCTGGCGCTGTGGATGCAGGACATGAGTGCCGGACGCGAAGGCCGCTGACCCCTGGGACTGCCCCGAGAACCGCTAGGCGAGCGCGAGGCCGGCGTTGACCAGCGTGTAGGCGGCCACGGCCAGCAGCAGGATCGCGAAGGCCCGGGCCAGCTGCTCGGGGCGGGCCCGGTCGTTGAGCCTGGCGCCAACCAGGCTGCTCAGCACGGCCGCCACGGCGAAGACGACCACCACAGGCCAGTCCAGCGCCACTCCGCCGCTGACCCTGGTGAGCAGGGCCACGGTCGAGGTGATGGACAGCACGAGCAGCGAGGTCCCGACCGCACGGCGCATCGGCAGCCCGAGGACCAGCGCCAGTGCCGGCACCGCGGCGAACCCGCCGCCGACGCCGAAGAAGCCGGTGAGCAGCCCGACCCCGACTGCGACCGAGGCGGCCGGGATCAGCCGGGCCGGCTGCAGCCTGCTCCGCGAGGGACGCGGGCCGACCGGCGCCACCAGCTCCTCACCGACCCTCCGGGCCCGGGAGGAGCGGCGCCACATCAGCGCGGCCACCACCAGCAGGAGCAGCCCGAAGGCGAGCATGAACGCCGGCCCCTCGACGCCACGGCTGGCCCAGGCTCCACCGACCGCCCCCACGCTGGCGGCCACCGCGAACGCCAGGCCGTCAGCGACCGCGACGTTGCCCCGCCGGTGGTGCTGCCACCCACCGACGACCGCGGTGACGCCCACGACGAGCAGCGAGGTGGCCCCGGCGACCTGGGGGTCCTGCCCGATGAGATAGACCAGGGCGGGAACGGCAATGATCCCGCCTCCCCCGCCCAGGCCACCCATCACCAGGCCGACGACCACCCCGACGCCTGCGGCGATGACCAGGTCCACGAGCGGTGTCTACCATGCCCACGGCCCCGGCCCACGGCTCAGTCGATGCCGACGGCCACCACCGCATCGAGCGCCTCGAGAGTGGCGGAGTCTCCGGAGCGCTCCACCTCGGCCGGTCTTCCCCACAGCCAGCGGTAGAGCTCGGTGGCCGGCGCAGTGACTGTCGCGGTCGGTGTCGGTGTCGCCTCGTCGGCCCGCACCGCTGCCGGCTCGTCGAACTCGGTGCCCGACTCGGGCCCGGTCCCCCGCCAACGGCCCAGCCCGAGCACGACCCGCTTGCCGGTGTCCGAGGCCACCAGTTCCACCGACCGCGGCGCCTCCACGCTGGCCCAGGTCGGAGGCGAGATCATCACGTCGACGGCGTGGTCGATGCCGTCGTCGGCCACCCAGTCCGGCACCGGCGACACCGGAAGCCCGGCAGTCAGCTCGGCGTCGTGCCGGTGGATCGTCGCCTCGTGGGTCTGCATCCGCCGCACGAAGCCGACGCTCTGGTCCTGCGGGAACCAGGTCCACGCCGGATCCGCTGCGTGGCGGGACGACAGCTCCCCGAGCAGAGCCCGCGTCGCCTCTGCACGGACCGACAGGATCGCCGCCAGGCCCGCTGGTCTAGCTGGTTTGGCCGCCTCGACACCGTCCAGGTCGTCGCTGGTGAGTGCCTGACGCTGCAGCACCAGCGACCAGAACAGGTGCACGTCGGTCAGGTGCCAGGCGAGGTCGGTGGCGTCCCAGTCGGGGCAGGTGGGCACCCGCGCGGAGGGATCGGCGTGGCCCAGCACGTCGGCGAACCGCTGCGCCTCGGCCCTGATGTGGGCAACCGCGTCGGGTGCTGCGCTCGTCATCGCCGGTCAGCCCGCAGCCGGCTGGTCGGTCCGTCGGTGGAGGTCGCGCAGCAGCGCGATCTCGGCCAGGTGGTGGATCGCCTCACGGTTGATGTGCAGCACCAGGTCGACCATCGGAGCCGCGGCCCACGGCCCTTCGGCAGGGCCGATGGGTCGAGTCCAGCCGGCGGCGTCGAGCCCCCGCACTCCGCCAGACCAGGCCGCATAGGTGCGATCCAGCTGCGCGAGGGCCTCCTGCGCGCCCGAGGCATAGGGCCAGGTGTCGTACTGGGCCGGCTCGGCGCCGAAGTGTGACGCCGCGCGCTCTCCGAACACCCCGACGATCAGGTGACCGAGCCGCCAGGCGATGGTGGTGACCGGGGCCGGGTCGGGTTCGGGCACCGCGAAGTCGATCTGCCAGGGGCCCGACCCCTTGGTCATGCCACCGGGAGAGGTCCCGGCCGGTCGCACGCTCCAGCAGTCCGGCACCGGCTCCCAGAAGTACTCCTGGTCGGTCAGCCCCTCCAGGCGCGGCCTGGCCTGCTCCCGCCAGTGCCAGTCGAGCTGTTCGTGGATGGTGGCGTAGTCCACGGCGTTCACCCGCGCGCCTGGGAGCCGGAGGCGGTCGGCGACGCCTCCGCCGGACCCGCGGCCGCGGCGATCGCCGCGGCGAGCTCTGCGGGCTTGGACCACATCGGCCAGTGCCCCGTGGGCAGGTCGACATAGGTCACCTGGCGATGGTCGAGCAGGCCGGCCAGGAACGGCATGCCCTGCTGGGCGTAGGACTGGTAATCCTGGCTGGAGAACGCTGTGGCCACCACAGTGGCGGGGACGTCCAGGCGCGCCTCGTCGGAGAGCCGCACCTCACCCTTGACCGTGCCGGCCGGCTGGGACACGGCCCGCTCCTGGAAGGTCTGCAGCTGCTCGGGGGTCAGGTCGCGCATGGAGCCGTCCTCCATCTCGCTGTCCCAGGCCGCGGACAGCGGAAAGGTCTCCCCCTGGAGGTCCGCGTTCATCGCAAAGCCGTCACGGACCGGGGCGGTGTCGACGAAGACGACGTGGTCGACCAGCTCGTGGTGCCGGTCGAGCACCATCGTCCCCGGCAGCGCCGCCCCGCTGTGCACGACCAGCACTCGGCGCGCAGCGTCACGGTCGAGGGCAGCCGCGATCGCCTCGACGTGGTCGTCCAGCGTCACCGCACCCGGCGGATCGCCAGGCTCCAGTCCGGGCAGGGTCAGCGGCAGCACGGCATACCCCTGCTCGCGCAGCGGCTCGGCCACCTCCTCCCACGCCCACGCTCCCAACCAGAAACCGGGCACCAGCACGATCTGTGTTGTCATGCTGACCATCCTGGCACTGCCCCGCGGACAGTTCCTGTCCGTGATCGGTGCCAGACTCCCCGGTATGGCGCAGGGTGACCCCGAGGGGTCGGACGGCGGGACGACCGGACGCGTGCTGCGCCTGTTGGGGCTGCTCCAGTCGCGCACCATGTGGACCAGCGAGGAGCTGTCCGCGACGCTGGGCGTCACGACGCGCAGTGTGCGGCGTGACGTCGAGCGGCTGCGACGTCTTGGCTACCCGGTGCGGGCCAGTCCCGGGGTCGGAGGCGGCTACCAGCTGGGCTCGGGCAAGGCGCTACCGCCGTTGTTGCTCGACCCCGACGAGGCCGTCGCGGTCACGGTGAGCCTGCGCCTGGCGGCCGGGGGTTCGGTGACCGGCATCGAGGAGTCCGCCCTGCGGGCGCTTGCCAAGCTCGACCAGGTGCTGCCCGCGCGACTGCGCAGCGAGGTCGAAGCGCTGAGCGAGGCGGTGGTCACCGTCGACGGCACGATCGCCCCGGTCGAGGCGGGGCTGCTCAGCGCCGTGGCCCGGGCCTGCCGCGACCGGGTCCGGATCGACTTCGGTTACCACTCCCGTGCCGGCGAGCCGAGCACCAGGCGGGTCGAGCCGTTCAGGGTCGTGGCGATGGGGCGGCGCTGGTATCTGATGGCCTTCGACCTGGACCGCGACGCCTGGCGCTCCTTCCGGCTCGACCGGGTCGAGGGCACGACACTGCACGTCACGACGTTCCGGTTCACCCAGCGGACGGCACCTGACCCGGTGGACTACGTGCGCGAGTCGGTGATCCGCAGCCCCTACCGCTATGTCGCGCGCGTGCGGCTGCTCGCGCCCGCCGCCGAGGTGACCGACCGGGTGCCGCCCAACTCCGGCACGCTGACCCCGCTGGACGACCTCACCTGCGAACTGGTGACCGGCGCCGAACAGCTCGACCACCTGGCCTTCGACCTGCTCCTGCTCGACGTGCCGATGCAGGTGCTGGAGCCGCCCGAGCTGCGCGAGCGGATGGCGGTGCTCGGGGCCCGGCTCAGCGATGCTGCCCAGTCGGACCCCGGCTGAGCTCAGCCGGCCCGCGCCTCGGTCACCACGGCGGCCAGCGCGTCGGTGACGGCGGTGAGCTCCTCCTCGGTGATGGTCAGCGGGGGTGCCAGACGGATCGTCGAGCCATGCGTGTCCTTGGCCAGCACGCCCTTCTTGGCCAGGCGCTTGCAGACCTCCTTGCCGGACAGCAGGTCGGGGTCGATGTCGACACCGGCCCACAGCCCGCGGACCCGCACCGCCTCGACGCCCTGCCCGATGAGGGCCTCCAGGGCGCTGCGGAACTGGCCCTCCAGCTCGGCGGCCCGGCGCTGCGGCTCACCGGTGAGGAGCATCTTGACCACGGCGTGGCCGACCGCCGCGGCCAGCGGGTTGCCGCCGAAGGTGGACCCGTGGGTGCCCGGGGTGATCACGTTCATCACCGCGGAGTCGGCCGCGATGGCCGAGACCGGCACGATGCCGCCGCCCAGGGCCTTGCCCAGGGTGTAGATGTCGGCCTCGACGCCCTCGTAGCCGCAGGCCAGGGTGGTGCCGGTGCGGCCCAGCCCGGACTGGATCTCATCGGCGATCATCAGCACGTTGCGCTCGGTGCACAGCTCGCGCAGGGACGGCAGGAAGCCCTCCTTGGGGATCTGCACCCCCTGCTCGCCCTGGATCGGCTCGACCAGCACGGCGACCGTGTGGTCGGTGATGGCGGCCTCGATGGCGGCCAGGTCGCCATACGGCACCTGTTCGAAGCCCGGCGTGTAGGGCCCGTAGTCGTCCCGCGCGTCGGGGTCGTCGGAGAAGCTGACGATCGTGGTGGTGCGCCCGTGGAAGTTGCCGGCCATGACGATGATGTGCGCCTGGTCGGCCGGGACGCCCTTGACCTGGTAACCCCACTTGCGGGCCACCTTGATCGCGGTCTCGACGGCCTCGGCCCCGGTGTTCATCGGCAGGATCATGTCCTTGCCGACCAGGGTGGCCAGGTCGGCGCAGAACGGCCCGAGCTGGTCGTTGTGGAACGCGCGGCTGGTCAGCGTGGCGCGGTCGAGCTGGGCCTTGGCGGCCGCGACCAGGTCAGGGTGGCGGTGGCCGAAGTTCAGCGCGGAGTAGCCCGCCAGCGCGTCGATGTAGCGGTTGCCTTCGACGTCGGTCACCCAGACGCCCTCGGCCTGCGCCACGACGACGGGCAGCGGGCTGTAGTTGTGCGCGGCGACCCGGTCCTCCAGGTCGATGAAGGACTGGTTGGTGGTGAGGGCGACATCGGTCATGACGGCCAGCCTAGAGCGCACTGCGCGTGCGCACGAACCCCCGAGGGCACCGGTCTGCGGCAAGGACCGTCGGGGGTCCGCGCCGCGGCATACTTCGGTGGCAGGTGCAGGATTCGAACCTGCGTAGGCATACGCCGACGGATTTACAGTCCGCTTCCATTGGCCGCTCGGACAACCTGCCAGTGCGCTGAGCGCGGGTGACAGGATAACAGGGCAGGACAGCGGTTCCCGACCCCTCCACGGCGGGCACCACGCCATACCCCAGGAGGAGCAACGCCATGGCCGACAGCAGCTTCGACGTCGTCAGCAAGGTCGACATGCAGGAGGTCGACAACGCGGTCAACCAGGCCGCCAAGGAGATCGGGCAGCGCTACGACTTCCGCAACATCGGGGCCTCGCTGGAGCGCTCCGGTGAGTCGATCACGATGCGCGCCAACAGCGAGGAGCGCTGCCTGGCGGTGCTGGACGTGCTGCAGACCAAGCTGGTCAAGCGCGGCGTCTCGCTCAAGCACCTGGAGTACAGCAACGACGGCACCCCCAAGCTGTTCGGCAAGGAGTACCGCCTGGAGGCGGCGCTGAAGTCCGGGATCAGCAGCGAGGAGGCCAAGAAGATCGCCAAGCTGATCCGCGAGGAGGCCCCCAAGACGGTCAAGAGCCAGATCCAGGGCGACGAGCTGCGGGTCACCTCCAAGTCCCGCGACGACCTGCAGGCCGTGCAGCAGATGCTCCGCACCGCTGACCTGGACGTCGCGGTGCAGTTCACCAACTACCGCTGAACCGCCCGCCGCTGCAACATCCCCCCGCCCCGCGACACAGGGACCTCGAGGGCTGCCCATCCCGGGGAGCAGCGGATGACGGAGGACAGGATGGTCCTGGGGATGGCAACGACCGGCGACACCGCCGACCTGGCCCGCGACGAGGGGTGGTTCGACCGGGTGTTCGCCGAGCACGCCACCGCAGTGCACCGCTACTTCGTCCGGCGGGCTCCGCGGCAGGAGGCCGACGACCTGACAGCCGAGGTGTTCGCCACTGCCTGGCGCCGGCGGGACAAGGTCCCTGAGGACTTCGTCCTGCCCTGGCTCTACCGCACCGCCTCCTACGTGCTGGCCAACCAGCGACGCAAGCCCACCCTCACCCTGATCGCCGACTACGGCGAGGGCGCTCGCGGTGAGCATGCCCGCGCCGCCGACCCCGCCGACGTGATCTGCGAGGACGACGACGTGCGCCGCGCGCTCGGCAAGCTCAGCCCGCGCGACCGGCGAGTGCTCATGCTGCACGCCTGGGAGGGCCTGGACGGCGACGGGCTGGCTCGCGCCCTGGGGATCAGCCGCGGTGGCGGCGCGGCAGCCCTGTCCCGGGCCAGAGCCCGGCTGCGCGAGGCCTGGGAGGCTCCATGACAGCGCGACCCAGGACCCACGGCTCGACCGCGACCGCAGTGCGCGCCCACCGGAACGCCACGACTTCGACCCTTCCCCGCACCAGGCGCCCAGGGGGACGCCGCGGACACCACTCACAGGCAGGAGAGCAGAGATGAACACCAACGACTTCGACCACGACGAGGCCTACGAGCGGATGCGGAGGGCCGACCCGGCCACCGGCGCGCACCCCGACCTCAACGTGCTGCGCGAGCGGCTCGCCGGTCGCGCCCCGGTCGACGGGCGGCTCAGCCACAGCCACGACCTCGGCGCCGCCCACCAGGCGGTGGCCGTCCGCGAGGCCGGGGTGCGGCACGGCCGAGCCTCGATGGTCGCGGCAGCCGCGGTCGTCGCGCTCGGGCTGGGCACCGGGGGTTATCTGCTGGGCGCGAACACCGGTGACGACGCTCCAGGAGGCGGCCTGGCCGGCCAGGGCGACACCGGCACGCCGGAGTCGGCGACCGGCTCGGCCGGGGCGATGCCCGGGGTCGCGCCGGGGACCTCCGACTCCGCCATGGGCGCCGGCGGCAGCCGCGAGTCCTCGATGGACCAGAGCCTGGCCTACGGCATGTCGACCGCTCGGCTCCAGCCCGGTCCTGGCCTGTCGACGCAGGGCGGCACGGCTCCGGTGCTCGAGCGGGTCGCCCCCGACCTGGACCCCGAGGACTTCCTCACCGCCTGGGCGGCGGCACAGGGCATCGACGGCTCGGTCAAGACCGAGTACGAGTCGAGCTTCGTCACCGACAACGAGCGCCATCTCAACGTCTACGCCTCAGGCACGATGTTCAGCGCCGACTACAACAACTCCACTATCCAGCCGTGGTGCGCCGTGGTGATGGAGAGCGACGCCTCAGGTGTGCGGACCGAGTCGACGGGGGCCGCGACGGCGGTCGCGCCGGCTCCGCCGGACGACATGGCTGTGCCAGAGCCCGCACCGGCTCCCCCGGATGGCGTGGCCGTGACCGCGCCGGACGAGCTGATCGACCCGATGCCCGCGGACTGCGATGAGCAGGCGGGCCCGCCCCCCAGCGAGCAGGACGCACAGGAGCAGGTCGCGGCCATCCTCGAGGGCACCGGGCTCGACGCCGCCGACTACACGCTCGAGTCCTACGAGAGCGGACCCACCCGCGAGGTGGTCGGGCGGGACGAGCAGGGCGGGGTCTCCCTGTCAGCGACGGTCGCCGACGACGGTGTGGCCTACCTGCACGTCGAGCTGGGTGAGTACACCAGCCTCGGTGACTACCCGGTCATCTCCCCGGTCGAGGCCGTGGCGCGCTACGGCCAGACCGAGTTCGCCAACAGCTCGACCTTCTATGTGAACGACCCGATGCCGATGTCCGACGGTGACAAGATGTCCTACCCTGCGCCGGAGGACATGCCGTCGGTGGACCTCTCCGCCGGAGACCCGATCCCGTTCTGGGTCACCGACGTGACGATCACGCAGGCCGATCTCGTGCAGGGGATCCTGGGCATCCCCGGCGCCGACGGCACGCTGATCCCGGCCTACCGGCTCAGCGACGGCGAGGGTCAGGTCTTCTACGTCATCGCTCTGGCGGACTCCGTGTTGGACTTCACCCCCTGACCGGAGGGACGTCCCAGCGCTGACGCACGACGCGCCCCCACCGGAGTACCGGTGGGGGCGCGGTCGTGTTCCTGCCTGGAGCGGGGGTTCCGGCGGCTCAGAGGCTCAGAGCCGCGGTGAGCCCGCCATCGCCTGCAGGCGGGCGATCCGCTCGGCCATCGGCGGGTGCGTGGCGAACATCCGGGTCATGTCGCGGGCCCGGAACGGGTTGGCGATCATCATGTGGCTGGCGTTGACCACCTGGGGCTCGGGGGCCAGCGGCCGCGCCTGGGTGCCGAGCTCGAGCTTGCGCAGGGCCGAGGCCAGGGCGAGGGGGTCGCCGGTCAGGGCGGCGCCGTCCTCGTCCGCGTCGTACTCGCGGGTGCGGCTGATCGCCATCTGGATGAGCATCGCGGCGAACGGTGCCAGCAAGGCCATCGCGAGCAGGGCCAGCGGGTTGGGCGAGTCCTCGTCGGAGGAGCCGCCACCGAAGAACATCAGCATCTGAGCGACCGAGGTGATCACCCCGGCGATCGCTGCGGCCACCGAGGAGGTGAGGATGTCGCGGTTGTAGACGTGCATCAGCTCATGGCCGAGCACGCCGCGCAGCTCCCGCTCGTCGAGCAGGTGCAGGATCCCTTCGGTGCAGCAGACCGCCGAGTTCTCGGGGTTGCGGCCGGTGGCGAAGGCGTTGGGGGCCGCGGTCGGGCTGACATAGAGCCGCGGCATCGGCTTGCCCGCCTTGGCCGACAGCTCGGCGACGATCCGGTGCATCGAGGGCTGCTGCTCCGCCGTCACCGGGTAGGCGCGCATCGCCTTGATCGCGATCTTGTCCGAGTTCCAGTAGCCGTAGAAGGTCATCCCGGCGCCGAGGACGGCGAAGAGCCAGATGTAGCGGCCGCCGCCGATCAGCGAGCCCATCCCGAGCAGGACGGCCCAGATGCCACCGAAGAGCAGTGCGGTCTTGAGCCCGTTGTAGTGCTGGTGCATGCCCATGGAACGTCAGCCTAGGGTGCGGTGTTCCGGCCCCCCGGGCTCAGAAGATGCCGACAGGAGCCAGGCTGCCGAGCACCAGCGCAGCGGCGAGCACGCCGATGACCACGTGGTGACCGAGGCGGCCCGGGTATGCCGCGCGCACCGGGTCACCGTCAGCCGCGGAGCCAGGCGCGGGCCGGCCGTGCTCGTCGACCGGCGTCCGCTCGATCAGTGCCGCGAGCCAGCGCAGATAGACGGCGATCCCGAGCGCGACGTTGACCGCGGCCGCCACCGCGAGCCACCAGGTGCCCTCGCCGGCGACCGGGCGCAGCGCCACGACCTTGGCGACCAGCCCGACGACGGCCGGGGGCAGGCCGGCCAGGGTGAGCAGCGCGAGCCCGAGCGCAGCGGCCAGCAGCGGGTGGCGTCGGGCCAGGCCGCGGTGGTCCTCCAGGGTGGGCGAGAGCCGGCGCCCGGCCGTGGCGATGACCAGCACGACGGCGAAGGCCAGCAGGGTGGCGACCAGATAGACGGTGAGGTATCCCGCCGCGGCGCGCACGGACCGCGCCGAGGCCGAGGCCAGCGGCAGCAGCACCCAGCCGGCCTGGGCCACGGCCGACCAGGCCAGCAGCCTGACCAGGTGCGACTCGCGCAGTGCCATGACGTTGCCGAGCGTCATGCTGGCCACGGCGATCACGCCGACCGCCACCAGGGTCGAGGCCGACGACCCGGCCAGGGCTCGGACGACGACCAGGATGCCGCCGAGCGCGGCGACCTTGGACGCGCCCGCCAGGTAGACGGTGACCGGCAGGGGCGCGCGAGCGTAGGTCACCGGTGTCCAGGCGTGGAACGGCACCGCGGACAGCTTGAAGCCCAGGCCGGACAGGGCGAAGACGGCAGCCAGCAGCAGCAGGGCCGCCCTGCCCGGGGCCGGCTCCTGCGTCCCGGCGAGGTCGGCGCCGGCCCCGTCGAGCAGGCCGGTGCCGGTGGCCGCGACCCACAGCGCAGCGCCCAGCGCGAGGAGGGCGAAGGAGACCAGCGAGGTCGTCAGCAGCGCCACCGAGCCGGCGACAGCCGCGTCGGCGCGCCCGCCACGACGTTCCAGGGCGACCAGCCCGATCGTCGGCAAGGTCGCCAGCTCCAGCGCCACCAGCAGCGTGCCCAGGTCGCCGGCAGCGGGCACCGCGGCAACTCCCGCTGTCGCGGCCAGGACCAGCGCGGCCAGCACCCCGACCCGCCCGTGGGTCTCCACGACCTGACGCTGCCCTCCCGCTCCTGCGAGGGCGGGATCGGCGGCCGGTGCCTCCGGGCGCGACCAGTCGGGCCAGGCCAGGACGACCACGACGAGCGCAGCCAGCAGGGCGAGCAGCTGCAGTCCGGAGGCGACCGACCCCGCGGCATACAGACAGTGGCCGTCCGGCAGGCAGAAGGAGCCGCGGACCGCCCCGGCGGGCTGCCCGAGGCCGGGCACGGTGGCGGCCGCACCGACCACGAGTGCGGCACCGCTCACCCAGAGGTGGAGCGACCCGGCACGGGGGTGGACGGCGTCCAGGACCAGCACGAGGACCGCCCCCAGAGCGGGGGCGAGGACGGGCCACAGGACGGCCCACTGCACGTCGGGGCTCACCGGATGCCTCCGGTGACCAGCTGCGCCACCGCGGGCTGGGTCAGCTCGAGCAGCGCCACCGGATAGACGCCCAGCACGACGACCGCGGTGCCGAGCAGGACCACGGCCACCAGGGTGGCGCCCGACGCGTCACCGACCGGCGGGGTGGTCCGGTCCCCGGACCAGACCTCCCGGAGCACCCGCACGGCATACGCCACGGCCAGCACCGCACCCACGGCGGCGACCACGGCGAAGGCCCGGAACCATCCGGTGGTCCGGTCCGCCGCCGGAGTCCAGGCGGCGGCCAGCGCGCCCAGCTCGCCCCAGAAGCCGGCCAGACCGGGCAGCCCCATCGCCGCTGCCAGACCCAGCACCAGCGCCAGGCCGAACCGGGGTGCGACCTCGCGCAGCGCCGCGCGGGCCGTCGCGAGGTCGGCGCCGCCCCATCGGTGCTTCAGCTCGCCGACCACGACGAACAGCAGGGCCGAGATCACGCCGTGGGCCACGTTGCCGAACAGCGCCGCCTGCAGACCGGTCTGCGTGCCGGTGGCCAGGGCCAGGACCACGAAGCCGAGGTGGGCGATCGAGGCCCAGGCGATCAGCCGCTTGAGGTCGCGTTCGACCAGGCAGGCCAGCCCTGCCCAGACGATGCCGGTGACCGCGCAGCCGGCGAGCACCGGCGCTGCGGTCGCGAAGCCCTCCGGGAGCGGAGCGACGACCAGGCGGATCATGCCGTAGACCCCCAGCTTGAGCAGGACGGCAGCGAGCAGCACGGACCCGGCCGTCGGGGCGGTCGCGTGCACCCACGGCAGCCACGTGTGCAGCGGCCAGACCGGGATCTTCACCGCCAGCCCGACCAGCAGCACGGCGGTGATGGCCAGCTGGGCACCGCCGCCGAGGCCGGCACCACCCGCGGCCAGCTCCTGCCAGCGCCACAGGTCGGTCGTGCCGGTGCGGGTGGCCAGCGCCAGGATGCCGACGAGCATCAGCGTGGAACCGGTGGCCGTGAAGAGGATGAACCGCGCCGCGGCTCCCCGCCGGTCGGCGCGGGTGGTGCCGTCACCGTGCCGCAGGACCAGCAGCCACATCGGCACCAGGACCAGCTCGAACCCGATGAAGAACACGATGGCGTCGCGGGTCAGGAAGGTCAGCAGCGCGCCGGAGACCACCACCAGGAGGCAGCCGTAGTAGGTCGACAGGCCCTGGGGCGTATGCCGGTCGGGCGGGGCGATCGGTGCGGTGATCTCCCGAGTCGGCCGGTCCTTGGCGGGCTCGTGGTAGGGCAGCAGGGTGGCCACGACGGCCACCCCGGCGGTGAGCAGCACCAGCGGGGCACTGATGCCGTCGACGGCCAGGGCCAGACGCACCCCGAGGGAGGGGATCCAGGGCACATCCACCTCGGGACGCAGCCAGACCCCGCCGGCTGCGGCCAGCGCGGCCAGGGCCGTCGCGCCGACGGCCACGGGCCGGGCGACCGCCTCGCTCGGCGGGGTGGGCCACCGGTCGGCCACGAGCAAGGTCACGCCCGCCACCATCGGCGCCAGGACGGCGACCGCCCACCACAGCGCACCGGGCACGCTCTGCGCCCAGCTCATCGCGTCGGCCTCATGTCAGCACCGCCGCCAGGATCCCCAGCACCAGCACGCCGGCCAGGACCAGGAGCAGGGCGGGCGCCGGCCGGGAGGACTCGGTCCGGCTTCCTGCGGTGCCGAGCAGACGGGCGGCCGGGCCGCTGGCGCGGACGTAGGCGTCGAGCACGTCGTGGTCGGCTCGGACGACCCACCGGGCCAGGGTGAGCGTCGGTCGCACCACGGCGGCGCGGTAGAAGGTCTCGGCATAGAGGCCACGCTCGGCGGCGAGGCTGACCCGGGAGGGCAGCCGGGCCGCGGCGTCGCCGCTGCGCACTCCGCGGGCGGCAGCCCACACGGCCAGGGCGGCGGCCGTCATCAGCAGCAGGGAGGCGCCCAGCAGCTGCAGGTTGACCGGCGCCGACACCTGGATGAGGGGGGTGAAGGCGACCACCCCGCCCACCAGGCTGAGCAGCGCCAGCAGGCTGATGCCGGCACGGGCGGAGGAGGAGATCGAGGACTCCGCCTCCTCGATGCCCGCCGCCTCGCGGACGACGTCCGGCTCGTCGAAGAAGTCGTCGATGACCTCGGCCCGGCGGCGCGAGCGGCGTGGGTCGACCTTCGGGCCCTTGGTCAGGATGAGCCAGGCGCGCATGGCGTAGGCCGCGGTGAGCGGCACGCTGGCGCCGACGGCGGCCAGGACAAGGGTCGCCGACAGGCCCAGCTCGGCCGCGACGCCCTGCTCGGACTGCGCCAGCACCAGCTCCTTGGACACGAAGCCGACCGTCGGCGGCACCCCGGCCAGGGCGAGCAGGCCCAGGGCCAGCGGCCGCCGCAGCGACCGGTAGCGGCGGGTCCCTCCGCTGAGCGCGGTCATCAGGGTGCTGCCGGTCAGCACGCTGAGCCAGCCCACCGTCAGGAACAGCAGCGCCTTGAACCAGGCGTGCGACATCAGCTGCATCAGGGCTGCGTCGGGGCCGGTGCCGACGGGGACGACGACCAGCGCCGCCAGCATCAGCGCCACCTGGCCCACCGTCGACCAGGCCAGGAGCCGCTTGAGGTCGGGCTGGGCGAAGGCCTGGAGTGCGGCGACGACCACGGTCACCGAGGCGAGCACGGCCAGCAGCAGCCGGGCCGGGCCGGCTGTCTGCAGCAGCGGGAGCAGCTGAGCCAGCACGACCGTGCCGGCCGCGACCATGGTGGCGGCGTGGATCAGGGCGGAGGCGGGCGTGGGGCCCTCCATCGCGTCGGGCAGCCAGTCCTGGAACGGCACCAGCGCCGACTTGCCGGCCACGCCGATGACGACGCCGACCATGGCCCAGGCCAGCAGCCCCTGCTGGTCGGCCGCCGCCGGACCGCCCCAGTGCGCCAGGATGCCCGGGATGGACGTGGTGCCGGCGCCGGTGGCCAGGGCGACCAGTCCGAGCACCATCCCGACGTCCGCGACGCGGGTGACCAGCAGGGCCTTGCCGGCTGCCTGGTTGGCGGAGTCCTTGGTCGACAGATGGCCGATGAGCAGGAACGAGCACCAGCCCATCACCTCCCAGCCGACCAGGGTGAGCACCACGTCGGCGGAGTGGACGACCAGCAGCATGGCCGCGGTGAACAACGACACGGTGGCGGCGAAGACGCGGTAGCGCGGGTCGAACCAGAGATACCACCGGGCGAAGATCTGGACCACCAGGGCCACCACGGCCACGACCAGGGCGATGACCGCCGCGAGCCGGTCCACGGACAGCTCCCACGGCATCAGCAGCTCGCCGAACGGCACTGGCCCGACCGTGTCGACCAGGCGGGTCGCATCGACCTCGTCCCGGCCGTAGAGCTGCCACAGGCAGACCGCGGCGGTCAGGGACGCGCCGGTGACCGCGACCCAGGCGGCGGCCCTGCTGGAGCGCCCGGTCGCGAACAGCCCGAGGACCGCGGCCAGCAGGGGCAGCACGATGGCCCAGTGCACGGTGGCGCCGGGCAGGTCGGGCACCGGCAGGTCCGGCCAGGGGAAGGCGGGCAGCTGCCAGTCGGCGAGGTCGAGCTCGCCGTCGCGGGCGGCGATCGTCATCGGGAGGCCACCCCGCGGGCGACGTCGCCGCCGGTCTGCGGGTCGTCTCCGGTCTGCGGGTCGTCGCCGGGGACAGCTGCCTCACCGGCGAGGTCGACATCCCCGCGGCTGCGGTACATCGCCATCACGACCGCCAGCGCCAGCACGATCTCGGCCGCGGCGATGGTGATCACGAACAGGGTGAGCACCGGGCCCGAGGCGACCGGGTCGGGGCTCAGCTGGCCCACCGTGACCAGGATCAGCCCGGCGGCAGCCAGCAGCAGCTCGACGCCGATCAGCATCAGCACCGCGTGCCGGCGGGCCAGGATGCCGTAGACGCCACAGCCGGCGAGCAGCGCTGCCAGCAGCAGCGGCGGAGCGGGGCTGATCACCGCGCCGGCACCTCGCCGCCGGGGGCCTGACTCGCCTGGACCTGCGGCGCCGCGGCCTCCCGTCCTCGGGTGGCGACCGCGACGGCGGCGACCAGTGCCGCCAGGAGCAGCAGGCTGAGCAGCTCGAACGGCCAGACCCAGCTGCCGAAGATCGCCGTGGCGACATCGGTGGAGTCCGGCGCCGCCCCGCCAGAGTCGGCCGCGAGCGGCATACCGGACCAGCCGTAGGCCGTGACGAGCGTGCCGCCGAGCAGGGCGGCCACCCCCGCAGCGACCAGCGCCGCGAGCACCCGGTGGCCACGCGAGGCGTCGACCGGTGCCGCCCCGGCGCGGGTCAGCATGAGCGCGAACAGCACCAGCACGACGACAGCACCGACATAGACGAGCAGCTGCACCAGCGCCACGAGCTCGGCGCCGAGCACCAGGTAGCACCCGGCCAGGCCGGCCAGGGCGACCACCAGCCACAGCGCCGCGTGCAGCACCCGCCGGGAGGTGACCGCGAGCACGGCCCCTGCCGCGGTGATCAGGCCGACGGCGCAGAACAGCACGTCGCGGCTGGTCACCTCACCTCCTCCGGCCGCGCGGACGCCGGCAGCGTGCTCGGCGGCACCGTCGCCATGAAGCCGCCCAGGCGGTCCTTGTCGTGCAGCAGGTTGCGGATGTCACCCTCGGCATAGGCGAAGTCCGGAGCCCAGAAGAGCGCGTCGAACGGGCAGACCTCGATGCAGATGCCGCAGTACATGCACAGCGAGTAGTCGATGTCGAAGCGGTCCAGCACGTTGTGCGTCCGAGCCCGCCCGCCCTCGGGACCGGGCTCGAGGGTCTCCTTGTGGGAGTCGATGTAGATGCACCAGTCCGGGCACTCGCGCGCGCAGAGCATGCAGGAGGTGCAGTTGCTCTCCAGCAGCGCGATCACGCCGCGTGAGCGCTCCGGCAGGTCAGGCTCGACGTGCGGGTATGTCGCGGTGTGGGCAGGCGTGACCAGCGTGCGGGCCGTGGTCGCCATCCCGGTCGCCAGGGCGCGCAGGGCCGCGCCCGGGCCGGGCGCCTGGCGAGGCTCGTCTGTGGGCATCGCCCGGAAGCCTACCGACCAGCCACGGGTCAGCCCCCGAGCACGACGACGGCGCCGGTCAGGGCCAGCTGCACCAGGGCCAGGGGCACCAGCACGAGCCAGGCGAACCGCTGCAGCTGGTCCTCGCGCACCCGCGGCCACGACACGCGGATCCAGATGATCAGCACGGCGACGGCGGCCGCCTTGAGCAGCGTCCACAGCGGTCCGAGGAGGTCTGACCACGGCCCCTGCCAGCCGCCGAGGAAGAGCACGGCGAAGAGCAGCGAGAAGACGACGATGCCGGCGTACTCGGCCAGCAGGAAGAAGGCGAAGCGCAGCCCGGAGTACTCGGTGAACGGGCCGAAGACCACCTCGGCGTCGGCGAGCGGGGCGTCGAACGGCGGCCGCTGCAGCTCGGCGACCGCGCAGGCCAGGAAGACCACCGCGCCGGGCGCCTGCCAGAGCAGCCACAGCGGGCTCCAGGCCGCCGCGATCCCGGTCAGCGACAGGCTGCCGGCGGCCATCGCCACCGAGGCCGCCACCAGGACCAGCGGGAGCTCATAGCTGACCAGCTGGGCGGCCGCGCGCATGCCGCCGAGCAGGGAGTACTTGTTGCCGCTTCCCCACCCGGCCATCACCGTGCCGATCACGCCGACCGAGGTGACGGCCAGGACGAGCAGCAGGCTGGCCGGCACGTCGGCCGCGACCCAGGAGGCCGACACCGGGATGGCGGCCAGCGCGACCAGGTAGGGGACCAGCGCGACCGCCGGGGCCAGCCGGAAGACCCAGCGGTCGGCGCCCGCCGGGGTGATGTCCTCCTTCTGCACGAACTTGATGCCGTCGGCCACCAGCTGTGCGATGCCGTGCGGCCCGGCCTCCATCGGCCCCAGCCGGCCCTGCATGTGCGCCATCACCTTGTGCTCGGTCTGGCCGACCACCAGGGGCAGGCTGAGGAAGGCCGCCATCACGACGGCGGCCTTGAGCACGAGCTCGACGAGCAGGGGCAGGTCGGACAGCATCACCGGCACCCTAGCCAACCGGGGAGCCGGTCAGCACTCAGCGGGGACCCCAGGAGGGGTCCGGCACACCGGGGGGCAGCAGGCGCCGACGGCTGGTCGCCCTTGGGCTGGTCGCGTCCGACTCCCCCGGCTCCTTGGCGCCGGGCCACGGCTTGGAGGCCCGGGCGGCCAGGACGAAGTCCTTGCGCAGCGGAGTGCCCTCGAAACCGTCCGGCAGGAGCAGCGGTCGCAGCCCCTGACCGGACCCGTCGGTGAAGCCGTCCAGGGCCAGCCCGAACATCTCGTGCATCTCCCGCTCGTGCCACGCCGCCCCGCTGAACAGGTCGGTGATGCTGGACAGCGCGGCGCCGGCCGGCACGCGGGTGCTGAGCATCAGGGCGGTCCACGGCTCGGGCCGAGCCAGCCGGCAGACGACCTCCAGCCCCGGGTCTGCCTCGGCGTCGGTCTGGTCGACGGCGCTGATCCAGTCGAAGAAGGCGAAACCCTCCTCGCGCGCCGCCTGCACGGCCTCGTGCCACTCCTGCGGTGGCACCTGCCGGTCGCTCATCGGCCCGGCTTCTCGGGGGGAGCCAGCAGGCCGCGGGTGACCTCGGCTGCGGAGACCGGCGCCGCGGCATACGGACGGGGGCGGGTGCCGGCCCGGGCGCGGCCCGGCACCTCCCGGGCGATCTGCTGCTGCAGCGCGACGATGCCGGCCAGGAGCGCCTCGGGCCGCGGTGGGCAGCCGGGGACGTAGACGTCGACCGGGATGATCTGGTCGACGCCCTTGGTCACGCTGTAGGAGTCCCAGTAGGGGCCGCCGGAGTTGGAGCAGGCACCGAAGCTGATGACGTACTTGGGCTCCGGCATCTGGTCGTAGAGCCGCCGCACCGCCGGCGCCATCTTGTCGGTCACCGTGCCGGAGACCACCATCAGGTCGGCCTGCCGCGGACCGGGAGCGAACGGGATCACGCCGAGGCGGATGAAGTCGTGCCGGGCCATCGAGGCGGAGATGAACTCGATCGCACAGCAGGCCAGGCCGAAGTTGAACACCCACAGGCTGTAGCGGCGGCCCCAGTTGAGCACGATCCGCACGGCCTGCGGCGCCTGCTCGGCGGCCCGCCCGACGCGCGGGGTGGGCAGGTCGACGCTCACGCCCACCTCAGCAGCCCGCGACGCCACAGGTGGAGCAGCCCGAGCGCGACCACGCCGAGGAAGACCGCCATCTCCACCAGGCTGGCCGCGCCCAGCGAGGAGCGCAGCACCAGGGCCCAGGGGAACAGGTAGACGGCGTCCACCGCGAACACGACATACAGCAGGGCGTAGACGAAGTAGCGGACCCCGCTCTGGCTCCAGCCCTGCCCGACCGGGTCGACACCACTCTCGTAGGTCGTCAGCTTGGCCGGCCTCGGGTCGTGCGGCGCGAGCAGGCGCCGAGCCCCGGCGGCGGCGACGACCAGCGCCACCCCCGCGAGGGCGACGACGAGCACGACGAGGTAGTCCGACATCGCCTGTCAGCCTAGCGACCTGGGGCCGCTGCGCCGTGGCTGTCCTGGCCCCGGGCGGCGCCGGCGGGCGGCGCCTCGGGCGGCTCTGGTGTGCACGTGCACACTCAGGCCGGTGAAGCAGGCCGGACGGGCGGCTCACGTGTACACGTGCACACGTCGGCCGCTGTGACGCGTCACACGCCGGGAATTAACCTACGCAAGCGTAGGATTGGACCTGAGATGAGTAGCAAGACCTTGCAACGGCTGGACCGTGTCGTGATCCGGTTCGCCGGGGACAGCGGCGACGGGATGCAGCTCACGGGGGACCGGTTCACCTCCGAGACCGCCTCGCTGGGCAACGACCTGTCGACGCTGCCCAACTTCCCCGCCGAGATCCGGGCTCCCGCCGGCACGCTCCCCGGGGTGTCCAGCTTCCAGCTGCACTTCGCCGACCACGACGTGCTCACCCCCGGCGACGCCCCCGACGTCCTGGTCGCGATGAACCCCGCCGCCCTGAAGGCCAACCTGACCGACCTGCCCCGCGGCGGCACGATCATCGCCAACACCGACGAGTTCTCCAAGCGCAACCTGGCCAAGGTCGGCTATCAGGACAACCCGCTCGAGGACGGCTCGCTGGAGTCCTGGCACCTGCACGCCCTGCCGCTGACCAGCATCACGGTCGAGGCGCTGGCCGCGTTCGCGCTCAGCCGCAAGGACAAGGAGCGGGCCAAGAACATGCTCGCCCTGGGGCTGCTCTCGTGGATGTACTCGCGGCCCCTGGAGGGCACCGAGGCGTTCCTGCGGTCCAAGTTCGGCGCCGAGCCCGAGCTGCTCGAGGCCAACCTCACCGCGCTGCGCACCGGCCACGCCTTCGGCGAGACCACCGAGGACTTCGCGGTCCGCTTCGAGGTCGCCCCGGCCCCGATGCCGCCCGGGACCTACCGCACCGTCACCGGCAACCAGGCACTGGCACTCGGGCTGGTCACCGCCTCGCACCGCAGCGGCCTGCCGCTCGTGCTGGGGTCCTACCCGATCACCCCGGCCTCCGACGTGCTGCACGCCCTGTCCGCGCTGAAGCGCTACGGCGTCACCACGCTGCAGGCCGAGGACGAGATCGGTGCCGTCGGTATGGCGCTCGGCGCGGCCTTCGGGGGCGCGCTCGGCGTGAGCACCACCAGTGGCCCCGGCCTGGCGCTGAAGTCGGAGACCATCGGGCTGGCCGTCTCCACCGAGCTGCCCCTGGTCGTCATCGACATCCAGCGCGGCGGCCCGAGCACCGGCCTGCCGACCAAGACCGAGCAGTCCGACCTGCTGCAGGCCTTCTTCGGGCGCAACGGAGAGTCGCCGGTCGCTGTCATCGCCCCCCAGTCGCCGGTCGACTGCTTCGACACCGCCCTGGAGGCGGTCCGCATCGCCACGACATACCGGACCCCGGTGATCATGCTCTCCGACGGCTACCTGGCCAACGGGTCCGAGCCGTGGCTGGTCCCCGAGCTCGCCGACCTGCCCACCCTCGAGGTCGAGCTGGCGACCGAGCCCAACGGCACCGACGACAAGGGCAAGGCGGTGTTCCACCCCTACCTGCGCGACCCGCAGACCCTGGCCCGGGCCTGGGCGGTCCCGGGCACCGCGGGCCTGGAGCACCGGCTCGGCGGCATCGAGAAGGCCGACGTGACCGGGCACATCTCCTACGACCCGGACAACCACGACCTGATGACCCGGCTGCGGGCGGCCAAGATCGAGGCGATCGCCGACGGCATCCCCGACGTGGAGGTCGACGACCCGTCCGGGACAGCCCGCGTGCTGGTCCTGGGCTGGGGCTCCACCTACGGCCCGATCGCCGCGGCGACCCGCCTGGTCCGCGCGACCGGGGTGCACGTGGCCCGCGCGCACCTGCGCCACCTCAACCCCTTCCCGAGCAACCTCGGCGAGGTGCTCCGCGCCTACGACAGCGTGCTCCTGCCGGAGATGAACCTCGGGCAGCTGGCGCTGCTGCTGCGCGGGCGCTACCTGGTCGACGTGCACTCCCACACCTCGGTCCGCGGCCTGCCGTTCGCCGCCGCAGGGCTGGCCGAGGTGATCCACCGCGAGGTGGCCGAGCTGACGCAGGTGACCCGATGAGCACTGACCTGGGCATGCCGGCCACCGGGCCGGAGCTGGCGACCCGACCCGGCTGGGCCGACGTGCCGGCCGTGGCCGACGGAGCGTCCCAGACCAAGCGCGACTTCACCTCCGACCAGGAGGTCCGCTGGTGCCCCGGCTGCGGCGACTACGCGGTGCTCGCCGCGGTCCAGGGGTTCCTGCCCGACCTGCAGCTGCGCCGCGAGAACATCGTCTTCATCAGCGGCATCGGCTGCTCCTCGCGCTTCCCCTACTACCTGGACACCTACGGCCTGCACAGCATCCACGGGCGGGCCCCGGCGATCGCGACGGGACTGGCCACGAGCCGGGAGGACCTGTCGGTCTGGGTCGTGACCGGTGACGGCGACGCCCTCTCGATCGGCGGCAACCACCTGATCCACGCGATGCGCCGCAACGTCAACATGACGATCCTGCTGTTCAACAACAAGATCTACGGGCTGACCAAGGGTCAGTACTCCCCGACCTCCGACGTCGGCACGGTGACCAAGTCGACCCCGGTCGGATCGGTGGACCACCCGTTCAACCCGGTGTCTCTCGCGCTCGGCGCCGAAGCCACGTTCGTGGCCCGGACGATGGACTCCGACCGGGCGCACCTGGTCCAGGTCCTCAAGGCCGCGGCCGAGCATCGCGGCACGAGCCTGGTGGAGATCTACCAGAACTGCCCGATCTTCAACGACGGCGCCTTCCAGATGCTCAAGGACCGCGACGCCGGCGCTGCCCGCCTGGCCCACCTGGTCGACGGCCAGCCGGTGCGGGTCGGGCAGGACCACGTGGTCGTCCGGGACGGCGGCAGCCTGCGGGTCGTGCCGGAGGCCGACGCCGACCCCGCCGACATCGTGGTGCACGACGTCGCCGCTGCGGACCCGACCCACGCGTTCGCGCTGTCCCGGCTCGACGACCCCTCCATGGCGCACGTGCCGATGGGCATCTTCCGCCAGGTGAGCCGGCCGACCTACGACGACCAGGTCCGCGCCCAGGTGGACGCCGCCCGGTCCTCCGCCGGCGGCCCGGCGCAGGACGCCGACCTGGCCACCCTCCTGCACGGCAAGGACACCTGGACCGTGCCCGGGTGAGCCAGACCGGCCTCACCGATGCGCCACCTGCGTCACCGGCCGCCCGCGAGCTCCGCACGGGCACCGCCTTCGGCTTCACGGCCTACCTGATCTGGGGGATCTTCCCCCTCTACTTCGCTGCCCTGCGCCCCGCCGGCCCGGTCGAGATCCTGGCGCACCGGGTGCTCTGGTCGCTGCTGATCTGCCTGGTCATCCTGGTGGTCACCCGCCAGCTGGGCTGGCTGGGCGGGTTCGTCCGGGACTGGCGCAGCCTGGTCGGCGTCGGCACCGCCGGAGCGCTCATCGCCTGCAACTGGACCGTCTACACCTTCGCGGTGCTGACCGAGCACGTCACCGAGGCGGCGCTCGGCTACTTCCTCAACCCCCTGGTCACCGTGGCCCTGGGTGTGGTGGTCCTGGGCGAGAGGCTGCGCCCGGCGCAGTGGGCCGCTGTGCTGCTCGGCCTGGTCGCGGGCCTCTACCTGACGATCGACTACGGGGCGGTCCCCTGGATCTCGCTGAGCCTGGCGCTGACCTTCGCCACCTACGGCCTGCTCAAGAAGCGGCTCGGAGTCAGCCTGTCGGCGGTGCAGTCACTGACCGGGGAGACTCTGCTGGTGGCGCCGTTCGCGGTGGGCATCGTGGTCTGGCTCGGGAGCAACGGCGGGCAGACCTTCACCGCGCAGGGGCCGGCGCACACCCTGCTCCTGCTCTCCGCCGGAGTGGCGACGACCGTGCCGCTGCTGCTCTTCGCTGCTGCGGCCCGCCGTGTGCCGTTGGTGACGATCGGCCTGCTCCAGTTCGTGACGCCGGTGCTGCAGCTGCTCTGCGGCGTGCTGCTGTTGGGCGAGGTGATGCCAGCCTCCCGTTGGGTCGGCTTCGCCCTGGTCTGGGTCGCGCTGGCGGTGCTGGCCACGGACTCGGTGCTCGCGGGGGGCCGCGCTCGCCGGCTGGCCCGAGCCGCCGAGGGCGCCGCCTGCTGAACCCCGGCGGACGGCGTCGAGAGGCCGCCCGGGGTATGCCGCGTCGCGCGTCGGTCTTGTGGGCCTCCGGCACAACCGACAGGGTGGGCCTATGCGCTCGACCGTCCAGACCGTCACCGACTGGCTCGCCGCGGTCAACGCGGGAGATGTCGAAGGTGCCGTGGCCTGCAGCCACCCGGAGGTCGCGGTGCACGGACCACGGGGGTCGGGGCACGGCCACGACCTGATGCGCGGCTGGCTGCAGCGCTCCGGCATCCGGCTCGAGCCGGAGCATGAGCTGCAGGTGGCGCCAGCTGGTGGCGGGCAGGGAGAGCGGCTCGTGGTCCGGGCGACGGCCCGCTGGACGGCCGACAACGTGCCGTTCGGCGCACCTGCCGAGCCGATGCAGACCTGGTGCGTCTTCGAGGTCCAGGACGCCGTCATCACCTCGATCAGCCGCTATGAGAGGGCGGACGCGGTCCCCGAGATGTGATGCACTGCACTCAGTGCATTTTTGCACGCTGTGCATGTTTCGTGTCATGCTGAGCCGGTGACCCTCACCGCCCGGCCTGGCCGCCGCGAGCTCAACAAGGCGCAGACCCGGCAGCGGATGATCGACGCCGTCCTCGCCCTGGTGGCGGAGCGACCTACCGGCGAGCTGACCGTCGAGGACGTGGCCCGACATGCGGGTGTCTCGCGCCGCACCTTCTTCAACTACTTCGGCTCGATCGAGTCGGTCATCGTCGACGCCACCCACCAGCCCATCGACGACCTCGGTGAGCTGCTCGCCACTCGGCCGGCCCACGAGCCGGTGCTGGACTCGGTCATCGCGGTCCTGCGCCAGCACCCGCTGGATGAGTCGCTGCTCTGCTGGGTGGTCGCCAAGCCCGCCGGCACCGAGCTGCACGCCCGCGTCTCGCAGTCGCACCAGGAGCGCCTCGAGCAGCACCTCGCCGCCCGGATGGGGCCGAGTGCCGGCCGCCTCGAGGTCGCCACCCTCGCCGCGACCGTGCTGGCCGTCTTTGCGGCCGTGCAGCAGGTCTGGGTCGAAGAGGTCGGGCTGGGCACCGAGCTCACCACGGCCTCAGTCGCCCGGTTCAACGACCTGCTGGTCGACGGGCTGGGCCAGGCTGCGCGTGGCTGGGCCACCTGAGCTTCGCTCCCCCACTGACCCACCAGCCCGACGGCTGGACCCGAGAGGACACCTGATGGCCACCGTGCTGCACCGACTGGGGCGCTTCGCCGCCGTCCACCACTGGTGGGTGATCTCCGCCTGGGTGCTGGTCGTCGCGCTCGCCGGCGGGTCCGCCGCGCTGCTCGGCAAGCCGCTGAGCAGCGACTTCGACATGCCCGGCAGCCGGTTCCAGGTGGTGCTGGAGGACCTGCGCGAGCAGATCCCCGCAGCGGCCGGCGGCAGTGGTGTGGTGGTGCTGTCCAGCCCTGACGGGTTCACCTCCCGCGAGCAGGAGGCCGTCGTCGACACGCTCGAGCAGTGGCGTGCCGTCGACGGCGTGACGTCGGTGACCGACCCGTTCCGGACTCAGGCCGAGCTCGACCGGACGGACTCTGACCTGGCCGCCGGCCGGGACTCGCTGAGCACCGGCGCCACCGAGCTGGATGCCGCCGCAGCCGAGCTGGACACCGCACAGGCCGAGCTGGACGCCGCTCGGGCGGAGTGGCAGACCGGCGTCGACCAGCTCACCGCCGGACGCGACCAGCTGCCCGCCGCCGCTGTCCAGCAGGCCGAGGCAGAGCTGGACGCCGCCGAGCGGGAGCTCGACGCGGGACAGACGGAGATCGACGCCGGACGCGAGCAGGTCAGCAACGGCCGGGCCGAGCTCGTCACCGCCGAGGCAGAGCTCTCGGTCGGCGAGCGCTTTGCCGCCCTCACCGAGGGGCTGCGCTTCGTCTCCCAGGACGGCACCGTGGCGCTGGTCAGCGTGCAGTTCGCCGCCGGTGGCGGGTCGCTCGACCCGGCCGTGACCGGTCAGGTCCAGCAGATCGGCACGGGACTGGACGGATCCGGCGTCCAGGTCGACTACAGCTCCTCGATCACCCAGGACCTGTCCAGCCTGATCGGTCCGAGCGAGGCGATCGGCTTCGCCGCGGCCGCGCTGGTGCTGCTGGTCATGCTCGGCACGCTGCTGGCGGCCGGTCTGCCCCTGCTGATGGCCGTCGTCGGCGTCGGGGTGGGAGTCGGCGGGGCGATGGCGCTGAGCGCCGTTGTCGAGATGAACAGTGCCACCCCTGCCCTGGCGCTGATGCTCGGCCTCGCGGTCGGCATCGACTACTCGCTCTTCCTGCTCAACCGCCACCGGACGCAGCGCCGTCAGGGGATGCCCCTGGTGGAGTCGATCGCCCTGGCCAACGGCACGTCCGGCAACGCGGTGACCTTCGCCGGGCTGACCGTGATCATCGCGCTGGCGGCGTTGGCGCTGACCGGCATCCCGTTCCTCACCGTGATGGGCCTGGTCGCGGCGGCCACGGTGGCCGTCTCCGTGCTGGTGGCGCTGACCCTGACACCCGCACTGATGAGCCTGCTCGGTGACCGCGTGCTGCCGCGCCGGCAGCGTGCCGGGTGGACCGGCGGCGCCCGGCACCGCGCCACGGGCGAGGAGGCTGCGGCCGCGCCCGCTCGCAGTGACCACGCCGTCGCCGGCTCCCACAGCGACCCAGCAGACGGCACCGACCCCGACCGCGCCTCGACCGCTCGCGGGTGGGCCGGTCTGGTCCAGCGGCACCCCCTGCTGGCGGTGCTGGGTGTCGTCGGCGTGGTCGCCGTGCTCGCCATCCCCGTCCCCCAGCTGCGCCTCGGCCTGCCCGACGGCAGCTCCGAGCCCGCTGGCTCCACGGCATACCGGGCCTATGACACGGTCCGGGAGGCCTTCGGCGCCGGAGCCAACGGGCCGATCATCGCCGTCGCGTCCCTGGACCAGCCGGTCGGCGACGGCGAGCTGACCCTGATGGAGACCCAGGCGGGGATCGCCGAGGACCTGGCCGCCGTCGACCACGTGCGCTACGTGCTGCCGGCCGGCGTCAGCGAGGACCGGACCACCCTGGCATTCCAGCTGGTGCCGGAGGGCGGCCCGACCGAGCAGTCCACGGGCGAGCTGCTCGAGGACCTGCAGCAGCGTGCGGACCTCGGCGCGGACGAGGGAGCCACCGTCGACTTCACCGGCCAGACAGTGGCCAACATCGACATCTCCCAGCAGCTGGCCGACGCCCTGCCGCTCTATCTGGTGGTCGTGATCGGGCTCTCGCTCCTGCTGCTCGTGCTGGTCTTCCGCTCGGTGCTGGTGCCGCTGCTGGCGACCGCGGGTTTCCTGCTCTCGGTCGCGGCGGCGTTCGGGGTGGTGGTCGCGGTGTTCCAGCTCGGCATCCTCGGCGGCCTGTTCGGCGTCAACGAGCCGGGACCGGTGCTGAGCTTCCTGCCGATCCTGCTGATCGGTGTGCTCTTCGGGCTCGCCATGGACTACCAGGTCTTCCTGGTCACCGCGATGCGCGAGGCCTATGTGCACGGTCACGACGCGCGCAGCGCCGTCACCGCAGGGTTCGGGTCCAGTGCCCGCGTCGTCACCGCGGCCGCGATCATCATGATCGCCGTGTTCGGAGGGTTCGCCTTCGCGCACCTGGCGATGGTGCGGCCGATCGGGCTGGGCCTGGCGATCGGCGTGCTGGTCGACGCGTTCCTGATCAGGATGACGCTGACCCCGGCCGTGCTGACGATGCTCGGCGACCGGGCGTGGTGGCTGCCGCGCTGGCTGGACCGGGTGCTGCCGGACGTGGACGTCGAGGGCGCCGGGCTGAAGCGCCATGGCGTCGAGCCCGAACGCTCACCCGTCAGCGTCTGAGGAGGCGCCACGGCCGGCCCGTCCGGCGGCCGTGAGCAGCGCCCTCGCCCCCGCGGTCGCGACCAGCTCGCCCTCGGTCACCTCGACGGCGAGCCGTCGCCCGTCCGTGCGGTGCACGACCAGCCCGGGTCCCCCGGCGACGATGTAGGCCGTGCGGTCGGGCAGCGCGCGCAGGCCGTAGCCACCCCACGCCATCGGGTCCAGGTCTGCGGCGCCGACTCCGAGCACCTCCTCGGCGGGGACCTGCAGCAAGGTGATCGGCAGCACGGCCGAGCGCACGGTGAGGCCGCTGTCGTCGACTCCCAGGTCGACCCTTGACCAGGCGAGCGCGAACAGGCCGCCGCCCAGGCCCAGCACGCCGAGCAGGACCGCGCTCCAGGTCTGGCCGTCGCGGACCAGGATGGTCAGCGCCACGGCGATGACGACCCAGACGAAGACCGCCAGAGCGGTGAGCAGCCGGGAGCCCACGGTGGTGCCCCAGCGCACCGGCTCGGGTCGACCTGTCGCTGGGACGGCCGCAGGCACGACGCGGTCGCGCTCGGGGATCCGGTCGACCAGCTCGGCGCGCGAGGGCACCCGCCGCGCGTGCACGACATACGTCAGGGTCGCCCAGGCCAGGCCGAGCAGGACCCCCAGCAACGGCCAGCCGACGCCCACCTGACCCGGGTCACCGGTCGACAGCGTGGCCAGGACTGCCACGGCATAGCTGGCTGCGGCGGCCGACCCGACGAGCGCGAGCGCGGCGATCAGCCAGCGCGACCAGGACGCCGGGACGGCCCGGGACAGCAGGGCGACCAGCGCCGCCAGGATCGCGCAGAGGCCGGCGACGGTCAGCGCCACGCTGAAGAAGGCACCCCCTGTGACGAGCTCGTCGGGGCGGTCTGAGGACCAGTGGCTGGGCAGCAGCGGAGGCGGTTCGGGCCAGAGCAGCGTGCTGACCAGCAACATCGCGAAGGGTGCGATAGCCAGAGCGCCCGCCAGCCCACGCCGGGCCCGCTGCGGTGACGGCTCGCTCATGCCGCCACCCTACGCAGGACACTGCCTCCCCCAGGGCCATGCTTGGCGGGAACCTGTCCAATCTCGACCTGGACCTGTCCGACGTTCATCCCGCCGTCACCTGCCCGGGTGGTCGTCGGTCCTAGCGTCGGAGACGACCTTGTCTGCCGACACCCCGGAGGATCCCGTGACGACGACCAGCCCCCGTCTGCTGCCCCTCATCTCCCGCGCCCACGCCGGTGGCCGCTCAGCGATGACCTGTCGCTACCGGTGCGGCGACGCGTGCTTCCAGGAGGTGCCCAACACCTCCGAGAGTCCCTACTTCGGCGACCTGATGCGCTCGCAGGTCAGCCGGCGCACGGCGCTCAAGGCGGGCGGCGTGGGAGCGGCGGCCCTCACGGTCGCCTGGGGGGCGGCCACGCCGGCAGCCGCGGCAGCCGCGGCCAAACCAGGCGGGCCGGTCGGCGACTGGGCCGCGATCCCCCCGACGCCGGCGACCACCGACGCGGTGGTCGTCCCGCAGGGCTACAGCTGGGCACCGATCATCAGCTGGGGTGACCCGGTTGCCCCGGGTGCACCGGACTTCGACTTCTGGAACCAGACCTTCGAGGCCCAGGCCGGCCAGGCCGGCTACAACGCCGACTACGTCACGCTGTTCTACACCGGGGACCACCCCGGGCCCGTGCACGGTGCGAACGAGGCGATCCTGGCCTTCAACAACGAGTACACCAACG
Source organism: uncultured Actinomycetota bacterium (assembly GCA_963781115.1). GTDB lineage: Bacteria > Actinomycetota > Actinomycetes > Actinomycetales > Dermatophilaceae > Ornithinicoccus. The sequence continues at coordinate 133,015 of CAWADV010000002.1, read as the reverse complement.
ACGAGCTGATGTTTCCCGCAGGCGAGAACCCCGCTGACCTGACGGTCGAGCAGCTCAAGGTGATCATGGCCGCGCACGGCATGACCATCGTCGACATCACGCGCCGCAACGAGAACCAGCCGTGGACCTACCGGCGCCACGGCGAGCACAACCGCCGCATCCATGCCTGGACGCCGTTCCGCGTCGACGGCCCCGCCGCGGGCGCCGCAGCCCTGCGCACCTCGGCCGACCCGACGGGGGCGCTCGTGCTGGGGATGCTCAACAACTGCTCGGGCGGACACACGCCGTGGGGCACCGCGCTCTCCGGGGAGGAGAACGTCAACCAGTACTTCCGCGCGACCGGTGCGCCGGACCCGCAGGGGCGGCTGGCCCGCTACGGGATCACCAGCGGTGGCCGCGGCTGGGAGCGGGTCGACCAGCGCTTCGACGTGGTCGCCGAGCCGAACGAGGTGAACCGGTTCGGCTGGATCTGCGAGATCGATCCGAGCGACCCGACCTCGCAGCCGGTCAAGCACACCGCGATGGGCCGGTTCAAGCACGAGGGCGCCAACATCCACCTCGCCGACAGCGGGCACGCCGTGGCCTACATGGGCGATGACGAGCGGTTCGAGTACATCTACAAGTTCGTCTCGGCGGGCACCTACGTCGAGGGGGACAAGGAGCACAACAAGACCCTGCTCAGCGAGGGGAACCTGTATGTCGCGCGGTTCACCGGCGACGGGTTCGAGGACGGCGTCAGCGACGGCACCGGTCAGTGGCTGCCGCTCGTGGTGGGCGGCGCCTCGCAGGTGCCGGGGATGAGCGTCGAGGAGGTGCTCATCTGGACTCGCGCTGCCGCCGACGTGGTCGTGCCGACCAAGATGGACCGTCCCGAGGACGTCGAGCCGCACCCGTTCACCGGCAAGATCTATGCCGCCCTGACCAACAACACCGCCCGGCAGCCGGGCCAGATCGACGAGCCCAACCCCCGAGCGGCCAACAAGCACGGCCAGGTCCTGGAGATCAGCGAGGACGGGGGCGACAACACCGGCACGACCTTCCACTGGCAGCTGGTCCTCATCGCCGGCGACCCTGATGACCCGACGACCTACTTCTACGGGTTCGACAAGTCGCAGGTCAGCCCGATCAGCTGCCCCGACAACGTGGCCTTCGACGACGCCGGCAACCTGTGGATCTCCACCGACGGCCAAGGTGGAACGTTGGGCAACTGTGACGGGCTCTACCGGATGCCGCTGTCCGGGCCGGAGCGCGGTCACCTGCAGCAGTTCCTCTCCGTGCCCGTCGGCGCCGAGTGCTGCGGGCCTTACATCGGCGACCAGAACGCGCGTTGGGTCCTGGTGGCCGTCCAGCACCCGGGTGAGGTCGACGGTGCCAGCACGTCCAACGTGGTCAGCACCTACCCCTACCAGGGCAACACCCAGCCGCGCCCTGGAGTGATGACTGCCTGGCGCCGGGGCCGCTGAGCACCTCCCCCACCCGCGCCCCACCCGCACCCCACCCGCACCCCACCACCGACCGGACGCCCCGGGCTGCGACAAACCGACCCACCGGACGCCCCGGACGGCGACAAACCGACCCACCGGACGCGCCGGGCTGCGACAAACCGACCCACCGGACGCGCGGGACGGCGGGATTTCGTTCGACCGGACGCGGCGGGCTGCGACAAACCGACCCACCGGACGCGCCGCGCTGCGACATACCTCCAGGAAGACTCGAACCCAGGCGTCCGGTCGAGGGGACAGTCGCACCCGGCGCGTCCGGTCGAGGGGACAGTCGCAACCCGAGGCGTCCGGTCGAGGGGGACACTCGCAACCCGAGGCGTCTGGTCGAGGGGGAACTCGCAACCCGAGGCGTCCGGTCGAAGGGGACAGTCGCAACCCGGGCGTCCGGTCGAAGGGAAAACCGCAACCGGAGGCGTCCGGTCGAGGGGGTAACCGCAACCCGAGGTGTCCGGTCGGGGAGGGGGGTGGCGCTAGGAGGAGCGGACGGCGATGCCGTCGACCAGCGCGCGGAGCGCGTCGACGGCCGGCCCCGGCGGCAAGGGGGCCAGCAGCTCACGGGCGGCCTGGGCCTGCCGGAGCGTCTCGGCCTCGGCCAGCCCCATCGCCGAGTGGCCCCGCAGCAGCCCGAGGGCCTCTGCGAGGTCCTCCGGCTCGCGCACCGGCCCGGAGAGCAGCTCCTGCAGCCGGCCGTCGTCCGGGTTGTCGGAGGCACGGACATGCAGCACCGGCAGTGTCGCCTTGCCTTCGCGGAGGTCGGCGCCTGGTGTCTTGCCGGACTCCGTCGCGTCGGACGCGACGTCGAGCAGGTCGTCGGCCAGCTGGAACACCACCCCGATCCGCTCCCCGTAGGCGGTGAGGGTCGAGATGGTCGACTCGTCGCAGCCGCCGAACATCGCGCCATAGCGGGCCGAGGTGGCGATCAGCGACCCGGTCTTGTCGGCGAGGACGCCGAGGTAGTGCTGCACTGGGTCGGCACCGTCGGGCGTGGGCCTGGCGTCCCGGATCTGTCCGGCGCAGAGCCGCACGAAGGTGTCGGCCTGGATCCGGACCGCCTCCGCACCGAGACGGGAGACGACCTGAGAGGCGGTGCCGAAGAGCAGGTCGCCGACCAGGATCGCGGTCGAGTTGCCGAAGGCGAGGTTGGCGCTGGTCGCCCCACGGCGCAGCACCGCCTCGTCCATCACGTCGTCGTGGTAGAGCGAGGCCAGGTGCGTGAGTTCCACCCCCACAGCCGCCTGGACCACCTGCTCGGTGATCCCGTCGCCGACCTCGGCGGCCAGCAGGGTCAGCAGAGGGCGGAAGCGCTTGCCACCGGCCTGGGCCAGGTGCGCCGAGGCCTGGGCGATGAAGGGGTCGTCGTGGTCGACCACCTCACGCAGCAGTGACTCGACGCGGCCCAAACCAACGGTGAGCCGGTCGGCCAGGGCCTCGTCCAGGCCGGCAAGGGGGGGCAGCGCCGACGCAGCGGCCGGCTGCAGCACCCCGCTCACCGGACGAACTGCGCCGCGTTCTGGGCCAGCTCCAGCATCGGCGACGGCATCACACCCAGGCCCAGGGTGACCAGCAGGCCGGTCAGCACGGCCGCGGTGGTCAGCACCGACGGCGACACCACGACGGCGTCACCCGCGCCCTGCCCGAAGTACATCCCGACGATGACCTTGAAGTAGACGTAGGCGGTCACCGCGCTGGCCAGCACCCCGATCAGCGCCAGCCACCAGTAGCCCCCCTGGATGCCGGCCGAGAACACCGCGAACTTGCCGGTGAACCCGGAGGTCAGGGGGATGCCGGCGAAGGCCAGCAGCAGGAAGGCCATCGCGGCGGCCAGCCACGGGCTGCGCCGGGCGACGCCGTTCCACTGGCTCAGGTGGGTGGCCTCGGTGCCGGCCGAGCGGACCAGCATGACCAGGGCGAACGCCGGGATCGTCATGAAGCCGTAGGCGGTGAGGTAGAACATCGTGCTGGACAGCCCGATCTGGTCGAGCGCGACCAGGCCGACCATGATGAAGCCGGCGTGGGCGATCGAGGAGTAGGCCAGGATCCGCTTGATGTCGGTCTGCACCACCGACAGGACGGCACCGACCACCATGGTCACCGCCGCGACCGCGGCGACGACGGGCTGCCAGTCGACCCGCGCACCCTCGAGTGCGACATACAGCACGCGCAGCATGGCGCCGAACGCGGCCACCTTGGTGCAGGCCGCCATGAAGCCGGTGACGGGGGTGGGTGCGCCCTGGTAGACGTCGGGAGTCCAGGCGTGGAACGGCACGGCGCCGACCTTGAAGAGCAGGCCGACCAGGAGCAGGAGCAGGCCGGGGATGAGCAGCCCGTCCATGCCGATGCCGCTGCTCACCGCCGCGGCGATCTCGCCCAGCCGCATCGACCCGGCGAAGCCGTAGATCAGGACAGCGCCGAAGAGGAAGAAGGCCGAGGAGAACGCCCCCAGCAGGAAGTACTTGAGCGAGGCCTCCTGCGACAGCAGCCGCCGCCGGCGCGCCAGGCCGGTCAGCACGTACAGCGGCAGCGACAGCACCTCCAGCGCGATGAACATCACCATCAGGTCGTTGGCCGAGGTGAAGAGCATCATCCCTGCGACGCTGAACAGGGTCAGCGGGTAGACCTCCGTGGTCGTCGCGCCGAGGCGTACCGCCTGGGCCTCGTCGGCAGAGCCGGGAGTGGAGACCCCCGCCTGGGTGAACGCGTCAGGCGTGCGCCCGCCGAGGCGTTCGCTCATCGCCAGCACGCCGACGACCGCGAGCACCAGCACCAGCCCCTGCAGCAGCAGGGCGACGGGGTCGGTGGCGACGGCGTCGGCCGCGGTGAGGCCGAGCCGGTCACGGCTGACCACGAGCAGCGCGACCAGGGCGGCCACCAGGGTCGCCAGGGTGAGGACCAGCTGCAGGCCGTAGCGCCGGTGACGCGGGGCGAAGCCCTCGACGCACACGCCGACCAGGCCGCCGACCAGCACGACGATGAGCGGGAGCAGTGCCAGGTAGTCGATGTCCGGCCCGACGAACATGTCGGGTCGGTCGACGGTGAGCACGGCGAGGCCGGTCATCGACCCTCACCTCCCTCGGCGTTGATGAGCGGTTCGGAGACACCGACCTGCTGCAGCGTGGACTGGACGGCCGGCTCCAGCAGGTCCAGGACTGGCCGGGGATAGAAGCCGAGCACCAGGAAGGCCGCGATGAGCGGCGCCACCACCCACTTCTCCCGCAGGCTCAGGTCGGGCGTCCGGGCGGCCAGACCCTCCGGGGCCGGACCCGTCGCCACGCGCTGGTAGAGCAGCAGGATGTAGAGCGCCGCCAGGATGACGCCGGTCGCGGCCAGGATCGCGAAGACCGGGTGCCGCTGGAAGGTGCCGACGATGACCATGAACTCGCTGACGAAGGAGTTCAGGCCCGGCAGGGCGAGTCCGGAGAGCCCGGCGACCAGCAGCGATCCGGCCAGCAAGGGGGTGACTCGCTGCCACCCGCCGTAGGCCGCGATGTCCCGGGAGCCGCGCCGCTGGATCATCATGCCGGCGATCAGGAACAGCGCCGCCGTGGTGAACCCGTGGTTGACCATGTAGAGCATCGAGCCGGTCTGGCTGACCGTGGTGAGCGCGAAGATGCCGAGCACGATGAAGCCGAAGTGGCTGATCGAGGTGAACGCGATGAGCCGCATCATGTCCCGCTGGCCGATCGCCAGCAGCGCGCCGGCGATGATCGAGATCACGGCGAGCACCATGACCGCCGGGGTGGCCCACTGGCTCGCCTCGGGGAACAGCTGCAGGCAGAACCGGATCATCCCGAAGGTGCCGACCTTGTCGAGCACTCCCACCAGGAGCACGGCCGTCGCGGGACGGGCCTGGCTCGCCGCGTCGGGCAGCCAGGTGTGCACCGGCCACATCGGGGCCTTGATCGCAAAGGCCACGAAGAAGCCGAGGAACAGCATCCGCTCGGTCGTGCCGCCGATCTGCAGGCCGGTCAGCCGCTCGAGCAGGAACCCGTCGGTGCCACCTGGGCCGTTCACATACAGGCCGATCACCGCGATGAGCATGATCAGGCCGCCGGCCAGGGAGTAGAGCAGGAACTTGGTGGCGGCCTTGGCCCGGTCGGCACCGCCGTACTGGCCGATGAGGAAGTAGACCGGGATGAGCATCGCCTCGAAGAAGACGTAGAACAGGAACACGTCGGTGGCGGCGAAGACACCGATCATGAACGCCTCGAGCAGCAGCATCCAGGCGACGTAGGTCTGCAGCCGCCGGGAGCCGTCGGCGGGCACGTCGTTCCAGGCCGCGACCAGGCAGATCGGCACGAGCACCGCGCCGAGCAGGACCATCGACAAGGCGATGCCGTCGACGCCCAGGGCATAGCTGACGCCGAACTGGGGGATCCAGGAGTGGGTCTCGCTGAGCTGGAGCGTGCCGGCCGCACCGAGGTCGAACTGGGTGGCGGCGACGATGGCCAGCACCAGGGTGAGCAGCGAGACCCCGAGGGCCAGCTCTCGGGCGCGCGCGAACCCGGCCGGCAGCAGCAGCAGCGCCAGGGCGCCGACGGCCGGGAGGGCCAGCAGGATGGTCAACCAGGGAGTCATCACTGCATCACCCAAACCAGGCCGAGGATCGCGACGATGCCGGCCAGCATCGTCAGGGCGTAGGAGCGCACGAAGCCGTTCTGGGTGCGGCGCAGTGCGCCGGCCAGCCCGGAGACCCCGGCTGTCGCTCCACCCACCAAGCCACCGTCGATCACGTCGCGGTCGCCGGCGACGGTCGCGTTGACCAGCGCTGCTCCCGGACGGCGCAGGAAAGCCTCGTTGAAGTCGTCCTGCAGCAGGTCGCGCCGGGCGGCCTGGGTGACCAGGCTGCCCACCGGTGCGACCACCGGGACCTCGTCACGGTGGTAGCGCAGCCAGGCGAACCCGGCGCCGAGCGCCACCAGGACCAGCGTGGCCACCATGATCACCGGCACCGACAGCACGGGCTCCTCGTGCTCCGCGTGCCCGGTGACCGGCTCCAGCCAGTGCACCAGCGTGTCGTTGAAGGACAACGCGAAGCCGAGCACGACCGAGCCGACGGCCAGCACCATCATCGGCACCGTCATCGTCAGCGGTGACTCGTGCGGGTGGACGTCCTCGGTCCAGCGGCGACGGCCGTGGAAGGTCATGAAGAACAGCCGGCTCATGTAGAAGGCGGTGATCCCCGCGCCGATGAGGGCGGTCAGGCCGAACACCCACGGCTGCCAGCCCTCGCCGACGAACGCGGTCTCGATGATCTTGTCCTTGGACCAGAAGCCGGCAAACGGTGGCACGCCCAGGATGGCCAGCCAGCCCATCATGAAGGTGACCCAGGTGATCGTCATCACGCTGCGCACCCCGCCGAAGCGGCGCATGTCCACGTTGTTGGCGAACCCGTGCATCACCGACCCCGCGCCCAGGAACATCCCGGCCTTGAAGAAGCCGTGGGTGAGCAGGTGGAAGATCGCGAACGCATAGCCGATCGGCCCCAGCCCCGCGGCCAGCATCATGTAGCCGATCTGGCTCATCGTCGACGCCGCCAGGGCCTTCTTGATGTCGTCCTTGGCACACCCGACGATCGCCCCGAACAGCAGGGTCACCGCACCGACGATCGCCACGGCCAGCCGGGCGTCCGGGGTCAGGTCGAAGATCGCCTGGCTGCGGACGATGAGGTAGACACCGGCGGTCACCATGGTCGCCGCGTGGATCAGCGCCGACACCGGCGTCGGGCCGGCCATCGCGTCGCCGAGCCAGCTCTGCAGCGGGAACTGGGCCGACTTGCCGCAGGCGCCGAGCAGCAGCAGCAGCCCGATGACGGTCAGCGTGCCGGTGCTCACCGAGCCCGCCTCACCGTGCACCGTGGCGAAGTCGAGCGCCCCGAAGTGGGCCAGCATCATCGCCATCGCCAGGATCAGCCCGAGGTCACCGATCCGGTTGACCACGAACGCCTTGTTGGCCGCGGTGGCGTACTCCGGGTTGTGGTTCCAGAAGCCGATCAGCAGGTAGGAGGCCAGACCCACCCCTTCCCAGCCGACGAACAGCAGCAGGTAGGAGTCCGCGAGCACCAGGATGAGCATCGCGGCGATGAACAGGTTGAGGTAGGCGAAGAAGCGCCGCTTGTCTGGGTCGTGCTCCATGTAGCCCAGGGAGTAGACGTGGATCAGCGAGCCGACGAAGGTGATCAGCAGCACGAAGGCCATCGACAGCGGGTCGACCAGCAGCCCGGTGTGCACCGAGAGCGGTCCGGCACTGACCCAGTCCCAGCCGCCGACCGCCAGCGAGCGCTCCTCCCCGCTCCTGCCCAGCAGCTGCAGGACGATCAGCCCGCCCACCACGAAGCTGCCCCAGGACAGCAGCGTGGCCAGCAGGGGACCGAAGGAGTTGGTGCGCCGGCCACCGATGAGCAGCAGGGCCGCGCCGGCCAGGGGCAGGGCGATGAGCAGCCAGGCCAGGCCGGCGGTGCCGGTGGCCTCGGTGGCCCGGGTGGCGCTCGGCTCGGCGGCTGCCGCGCCATAGCTCATCCAGCCGCCCACGGACGTCTGCAGGCTTGTCACGCTCACTCCCTCACAGCTTCAGCAGGTTGGCGTCGTCGACCGAGGCCGACCGTCGCGCTCGGAAGATGGACATGATGATGGCCAGGCCGACCACGACCTCCGAGGCCGCGACGACCATGACGAACAGGGCGTAGACCTGCCCGTCGAGGCTGCCGTGGATCCGCGCGAAGGTGACCAGCGCCAGGTTGCACGCGTTGAGCATCAGCTCGACCCCCATGAACACCACGATCGTGTTGCGCCGGGTGAGCACGACGAGGGAGCCGATCGCAAAGAGCAGCACCGACAGGTAGATGTACCAGATCAGGTTCATCAGCCGGTCCCCCCATTGCCGCGCGGAGTGGGCTCGCCAGACGCGGCCACGTCGGGGCCGTCACTGTCCTGGCTGCCGTCACGCGCCGCCTGCTCGTATGCCGTCTCGGTCGCCAGCTCGTACTGCTCGGGCCGGCTGACCTGGTCACGCGCGACCAGCACGCGGGGCACCGAGTGGGTGGTCGGCGATCCGTCGGGCAGCAGGGCGGGGGTGTCGGCCGCGTTGTGCCGGGCGTAGACACCGGGGTTGGGCTTGCCGGCCAGGAAGCTTCCCGAGCGGATCTTCTCGATGGACAGCTCGCGCTGGGACCGGCGCGGCGTGAGCCGCTCGCGGTGCGCCAGCACCATCGCCCCCATCACCGCGATGACCAGCAGGGCACCGAGGATCTCGAAGCCGAAGACCTGGCGGGTGAAGATCTCGCGGGCCAGGCCGGTGACGCTGCCCTCGGCCTGCACCTGCTCCAGACCGACCGGCTCGTCCGGCAGGGCCACCTGGGCCACCCCGGCCATCGCCAGGCCGGCGAACGCCAGCGCCAGCACCCAGGCCCAGACCCGGTGACCGCGCAGCGTCTCCACCAGGGAGTCCGAGGAGTCGACGCCGACCAGCATGACGACGAAGAGGAACAGCATCATCACCGCGCCGCTGTAGACGAAGATCTGGATGATGCCGACGAACTCGGCGTCCTGGGCGATGTAGAAGATGCCCAGGCAGACCATGGCCAGGGCCATCGACACCGCGGCGTGCACCGCCTTGCGGGAGAACAGCAGCCCGAGCGCGCCCAGCACCGTCAGCGGCGCGAGCACCCAGAAGAGCAGGGACTCACCGCCGCTCACCGGGTCACCTCCCCCGTCAGCGGGGCCGGGTCGGCCTCGACCGGGTCGGTCGGCGGCGCCTGCTCCAGGACGACGCCAGCCGGCTCGTCCGGGACGCGGTGCGCCTCGACATACGCCTGCTGGTCGCGGGTCGAGGTGGTCACCGTGCCCCGGTAGTAGTCCCGCTCCTCCATGCCTTCGGCCATCGGGAAGGGCGGCGGCAGCATCCCCTCGCGCAGCGGCGCGAGCAGCTGGTGCTTCTCGTAGATCAGGGGGGCGCGGGCGCTGTCAGCCAGCTCGTACTCGTTGGTCATCGTCAGCGCGCGGGTCGGGCAGGCCTCGATGCAGAGCCCGCAGAAGATGCAGCGCAGGTAGTTGATCTGGTAGACGCGGCCGTAGCGCTCCCCGGGGGAGAACCGTGCCGCCTCGGTGTTGTCGGCGCCCTCGACATAGATGGCGTCCGCCGGGCAGGCCCAGGCGCACAGCTCGCACCCGACGCACTTCTCCAGCCCGTCGGGGTGCCGGTTGAGCTGGTGCCGACCGTGGAAGCGCGGCTGCGTGGGCCGCCGCTCCTCGGGGTACTCCTCGGTGTAGACCTTGCGGAACATCGTGCCGAAGGACACGCCGAACCCGGCGACCGGGGCCAGCATCTCCTGCAGGAAGCCGGGGGTGGCCCCGTCGGTGCCGTCGCTGGTCGGGACCGCCGGGGGCGGTGCCCCCTCGCTGCGGGCGACCTCGTCGTGCTCAGCCATGCTGCTCCTCCGCGGCGCTGGATGTGACGGGGGCGGCCGGCGCGACGGCGCGGCGCGGCTCGACCAGGCGCTGACCGGGCAACGGGGGCACCGGGTAGCCGCCCGCGAACGGGTCGACCTCGGTGGGCGCCTCCCGGGCCTGCGCCTTGGCCGCGGCCGAGCGTTCGGCTCGTCCGATGAGCAGCATGATGCCGCCGGCGACGGAGACCACGACCAGCCCCAGGGTGAGCGGGAAGGCCAGGTCACTGGTGCCGAAGTAGCCCAGCTCGGCGGCCTTGATCAGCGCCACGGCGACGACCCAGACCAGGCCGGCCGGGATCATCACCTTCCAGCCGAAGTGCATGAACTGGTCGTAGCGCACCCGCGGCAGCGACCCGCGCACCCAGACGTAGAAGAAGATGAACGCCCACATCTTCAGGGTGAACCAGAGCAGCCCCCACCAGCCGCTGTCGAACATCCCGTCGTTGATCGCGGCGATGCCGGGCGGGGCGTGCCAGCCGCCCAGGAACAGCGTGGTGGCCAGCGCCGACACGGTGAACATGTTGATGTACTCGCCGAGGAAGAACATCCCGAACTTCATCGAGGAGTACTCGGTGTGGAAGCCACCGCCGAGCTCGCCCTCACCCTCGGCGAGGTCGAAGGGCAGGCGGTTGGTCTCCCCGATCATCGTGATGACGTAGACCACGAAGGAGAAGAACAGCGGCACGACATACCAGAGGCCGACCTGCGCGGCGACGATCTGGCTGGTCGACATCGACCCGGCGTAGAGGAACACCGCGACCAGCGACAGGCCCATCGCGATCTCATAGGAGATGACCTGCGCCGTCGAGCGGATGCCGCCGAGCAGGGGGTAGGTGGAGCCCGAGGACCAGCCGGCCAGCACGAAGCCGTAGGCACCGACGCCGGCCACCGCGAGCACGAGCAGCACCGCGACAGGGGTGTCGGTCAGCTGCAGGGGGGTGTAGTGGCCGAACATCCACACGTCGCCACCGAGCGGGATGATCGCGAAGGAGACGAAGGCCAACGAGCCGACCAGCAGCGGCGCCAGCAGGAACATCACCTTGTCGGCGTTCTTGGGGGTGACGTCCTCCTTCATGATCAGCTTGAGGCCGTCAGCCAGGGTCTGCAGGAGACCGAACGGGCCGAAGCGGTTGGGGCCCGGGCGCTGCTGCATCCGGCCGATGACGCGCCGCTCGAACCAGATCACGACGAGCACCGACAGCAGCAGGTAGACGAAGACCCCGAGGGTCTTGATCAGCGCCAGCCACCAGGGGGTGTCGCTGAAGTCGGCGAGCGGGGCGTCGGTCCCGAGCGTGCCGGCCATCGGCAGCACGTATGACGTCAGTGCGAGCGAGCTCATGCGCCACCTCCCGCGGTGGTCGGGTCGGCCGGTCCCGCACCGATGCGGACGACGGTGCCGGAGTCGGCCGCGAGGGTGGCCCGGACGGTCGAGCCCGGGCTGTTGGTGGGCAGCCAGACGACGTGGTCGGGCATCGGGGTCACGGCCAGCGGCAGGGTCACCGTGCCGTGATCGGTGCTGACCGCGAGCTGACCGCCGTCGGCCACCCCGACGGAGGCGGCGGTCGCGGCGGACAGACGGGCGACCGGACGGGGCGCCGTGCCCGCCAGGAACGGCTCGCCGTCCTGCAGGCTGCCCGCGTCGAGCAGGTGGTGCCAGGTGGACAGCACGGCCTCACCGGCACCGGGCCGCGCCGGGGCTGCCGCGGCGGTGGTGGGCGCGGCGGCCTGACCGTCCCAGGGTCCGAGCGCGGTCATCTCCTGCCGGAGGGCGACCGTGCTGCGGGTGCCGAGCCGGACGCCGAGCTGGGCGGCGAGCATGTCCAGGATCACGTGGTCGCTGTGCGCGTTGGACTCCAGGGCACGCTCGAAGAGCCGCAGCCGGCCCTCCCAGTTGGCGAAGCCGCCGGCCTTCTCCTGCTGCGGGGCCACCGGCAGGATCACGTCGGCGTGGTCGTGCACCGCCGACTCGCGGAAGTCGAGGGAGACCACGAACGCGGCACTGAGCGCCTCCCGCGCCGCGTGCGGGTCGGGCAGGTCGTCGGGGTCGACGCCGCCGACCACCAGGGCGGACAGCTCGCCCGCCGCGGCGGCGGCCAGCATCTGCGCAGTGTCGCGACCGTCCTGGTCCGGCAGGCCGGTGCCCCAGGAGTCGGCGACCTGGGAGCGGGCGGCCTCGTCGGTGACCGGGCGTCCGCCGGGCAGCAGGGTCGGCAGGGCGCCGACCTCGAGCGCCCCGCGCTCTCCGGCCCGTCGCGGCACCCAGGCCAGCCGGGCGCCGGTGGCCTCGGCCAGGGCTGCGGCGGCGGACAGCGCACCGGGGCTGCTGGCCAGCCGCTCACCGACCAGGATGACGGCGTCCTCGCGCAGCGCGGCGGCTGCCGCGGCGAGCGGTGACTGCTCTGCCTGGTCTGCCGAGTCGCTCGAGGCGTCAGCATCGGCGGTGCTCTCCTGAGGGCCGGCCAGGGCGCGCAGCACTTCGGCCTCGGTGCCCGGTGCCGCGCTGAGCAGCGTGCCGGACAGCTTCTCCAGCCCGCGGGTGAGGAACGGCGCCACGGCATACACGCTGGTCTTGTGCTTGCGGGAGCCCTTGCGCAGCCGCAGGAAGACGATCGGGCTCTCCTCCTCGGGCTCGAACCCGACGAGCAGCACGGCGCCGGCCCTCTCCAGGTCGTCGTAGCTGACGTCGGTGCGCCGGCTCACGCAGGCACCGAGGAAGGCCGCCTCCTCGGCCGAGTGCGGGCGAGCCCGGAAGTCGATGTCGTTGGTGCCGAGCACGGTGCGCGCGAACTTGCTGTAGGCGTAGGCGTCCTCGACGGTCGCCCGGCCGCCCACCAGCACGCCGGCGCCGCCCTGGGCGCGTGCGGCGGCCAGGCCGTCGGCGGCCGCACGGATCGCCTCGCCCCAGGAGACGACCCGGTAGGCGCCGTCGGCGCCGCGGACCACGGGGTCGCGCAGCCGGTCGGGCTGGTCGGCGTAGGCGAACGCCCAGCGGCCCTTGTCGCAGTTCCACTCCTCGTTGACGGCCGGGTCGTCGAGCGCCATCCGGCGCAGCACCGTGCCGCGCCGGTGGTCGGTGCGCAGCGAGCAGCCGCTGGCGCAGTGCTCGCAGACCGACGCCGTGCTGACCAGGTCGAACGGGCGGGAGCGGAACCGGTAGGCCGACCCGGTCAGCGCCCCCACGGGGCAGATCTGCACGGTGTTGCCCGAGAAGTAGGACTCGAACGGCTGCTCGGTGTAGATGCCCACCTGCTGCAGCGCGCCGCGCTCGATCAGGGCGATGAACGGGTCGCCGGCGACCTGGTCGGAGAACCGGGTGCAGCGCGCGCACAGCACGCAGCGCTCTCGGTCGAGCAGGACCTGGGAGGAGATGTTGATCGGCTTGGGGAAGGTGCGCTTGACGTCGATGAACCGGCTGGTCTCCCGGCCGTTGGACATCGCCTGGTTCTGCAGGGGGCACTCCCCGCCCTTGTCGCAGACCGGGCAGTCCAGCGGGTGGTTGATGAGCAGCAGCTCCATCACACCGTGCTGGCCCTTGTCGGCGATCGGGCTGGCGTGCTGGGTCTTGACCTCCATGCCCTCGGACACGGTCAGCGTGCACGAGGCCTGCGGCTTGGGCGCCGGCTTGCCACCGGGGCCGGGCCCCATCATCGTCTTCAGCGTGCCGTCCGGAGCAGGCGTGGCGACCTCGACCAGGCACTGCCGGCAGGCGCCTACCGGCTCCAGGAGCGGATGGTCGCAGAACCTCGGGATCTGGATGCCGACCTGCTCGGCGGCGCGGATCACCAGGGTTCCCTCGGGGACGGTCACCGGCACACCGTCGACGGTCAGGCTGATCTGCTTGACCTGCGGCGCGGACGGGATCGTCGCGTCACCGCCCTCGGAGACCGCGTTGCCGCCGGCGGCGGGAGAGGTGTTCACGCTCATGCGGGCTGGCTCTCCTCGGCGCGGGCGAACAGGGTCGAGCGGTCGGGCGGGAACAGCTCGGCTGCCGCGGTGTGCATCCCCTGCTCGAACTCCTCGCGGAAGTACTGGACGGCGCTGGTGATCGGGCTGGTGGCGCCGTCGCCCAGCGCGCAGAAGCTGCGGCCCAGGATGTTGTCACAGATGTCGACCAGCTTGTCGATGTCGTCCTGGGTGCCCTTGCCGTGCTCGAGCCGCTCCATGATCTGCTTGAGCCAGAAGGTGCCTTCCCGGCACGGCGTGCACTTGCCGCAGGACTCGTGGGCATAGAAGTCGGTCCAGCGCGCGACGGCCCGGACCACCGAGGTGGTCTCGTCGAAGATCTGCAGGGCCCGCGTCCCGAGCATCGAGCCGGCCGCCGCCACGGACTCGAAGTCCAGCGGCACGTCGAGGTGCTCGTCGGTGAACAGCGGGGTCGAGGACCCGCCCGGGGTCCAGAACTTCAGCTGGTGGCCCTCGCGGACTCCCCCGGCCATCTCCAGCAGCTCACGCAGGGTGATCCCCAGCGGTGCCTCGTACTGGCCTGGTCGGGTCACGTGACCGGACAGGCTGAACAGGCCGTAGCCCTTGGACTTCTCGGTGCCCATGCCGCTGAACCAGTCGGCGCCGTGCAGCACGATGGAGGGCACGCTGGCGATCGACTCGACGTTGTTGACCACGGTCGGTCGGGCATACAGGCCCGCCACGGCGGGGAACGGGGGCTTGAGCCGGGGCTGCCCGCGGCGGCCCTCGAGGCTGTCCAGCAGCGCCGTCTCCTCACCGCAGATGTAGGCGCCGGCGCCGGCGTGCACGGTGATCTCCAGGTCGAACCCGGTGCCCAGGATGTCCGTGCCGAGATAGCCCGCGGCGCGCGCCTCCTCGACGGCGCGCAGCAGCCGCCGGTAGACGTGGACGACCTCACCGCGCAGGTAGATGAACGCGTGGTGGCAGCCGATCGCGTAGCTGGTGATGATCATCCCCTCGATGAGGAACTGAGGGGTGGCCAGCATCAGGGGCATGTCCTTGCAGGTGCCCGGCTCGGACTCGTCGGCGTTGATCACCAGGTAGCGCGGACCGCCGTCGGGGGGCGGCAGAAAGCCCCACTTCATGCCCGTGGGGAAGCCGGCGCCGCCTCGTCCGCGCAGCCCGGAGTCCTTGGCCGCCTGGACCAGGTCGGCGGCCGGGGTGTCGAAGGCCTTGCGCAGGGCCTGGTAACCGCCGTTGTCCTCGTAGGTCTGCAACGTCCAGCTCTGCGGGTGGTCCCAGAAGGCGGACATGATCGGGGTCAGCGTCGTGCTCACGCGTCCGTCTCCTTCTGTGCCGATGGGGTGGCCTCGGGGGCGCCGTCGCCGACGGTGCCGTCGCCGGGCTTCTCGTCCGGCGCGTTTCCCTGGGCGTTCACCGAGGTATGGCGCCCCGGGGCCAGCCCGCCCTGCTGCCCCGCGTCGCTGGCCTGGGTGGACGAGCCGTCGTCGCCGCCGGGCGTGGTCGGCGCGCGCCAGCCGTTCGCGTGCGCCAGCCGGAGCCCCTCGAGGCTGGCCGGTCCGGCGCCGACACCCTGGTCCGCCATCCCGTCGGAGAAGCCGGCCAGCACCCGCGAGACCTGCTTGAAGGTGCACACCGTCGAGGCACCACGGGTGGGGGTCAGCTGTTCGCCGGCCCGCAGCCGGGTGACCAGGTCCTTGGTCGAGTCCGGCGTCTGGTTGTCGAAGAACTCCCAGTTGACCATGACGACGGGGGCGTAGTCGCACGCCGCGTTGCACTCGATGCGCTCGAGGGTCACCACGCCGTCGTCGGTGGTCTCGTCGTGGCCGATGCCGAGGTGGTCACTGACCTCCTCGAAGATCTGGTCGCCGCCCATGATCGCGCACAGCGTGTTGGTGCAGACCCCGACCGTGTAGTCGCCGTTGGGGTGCCGCTTGTACTGGGTGTAGAAGGTCGCGACGCCGCTGACCTCGGCCGTGGTGAGGTCGAGCACCTCGGCACAGAACTGGACGCCTCGGCCGGTGACATACCCGTCGACCGACTGCACGAGGTGCAGCAGCGGGAGCAGCGCGGAGCGCTTCTGGGGATAGCGGGCGATGACCGCCGCGGCGTCGTCGTGCAGGCCGGCCAGCGTCTGCTCGTCGTAGGGAGCGTCGCTGGCCTGCAGCGGCGTGTGGTGGTGCAGGACGTCCTCGCTCATCGGTCGACTCCTCCCATCACCGGGTCGATCGAGGCCACCGCGACGATGACGTCGGCGACCAGGCCGCCCTCGCTCATCACCGAGGCGGCCTGCAGGTTGTTGAAGCTCGGGTCGCGGAAGTGCGCGCGGTAGGGGCGGGTGCCGCCGTCGGAGACCAGGTGCACGCCCAGCTCGCCCTTGGGCGACTCGACCGCGGCGTAGGCCTGACCGGGTGGCACCCGGAAGCCCTCGGTGACCAGCTTGAAGTGGTGGATCAGGCTCTCCATCGACTCACCCATGATCCGGCGGATGTGCTCCAGGCTGTTGCCCTGGCCGTCCCCGCCGACCGACAGCTGAGCCGGCCAGGCGATCTTCTTGTCGGTGACCATGACCGGCTCGCCCTCGGAGGCGCGCAGCCGGCTGATCGCCTGCTCGGCGATCTTCAGGCTCTCCCACATCTCCTCGATCCGGATGCAGATCCGGCCGTAGGCGTCCATCGAGTCGCGGATGACGACGTTGAAGTCGTAGGTCTCATAGCCGCAGTAGGGGTCGGCCCGGCGTAGGTCGTGGGGCAGTCCGGTCGAGCGCAGGATCGGCCCGGTGATGCCCAGCGCCATACAGCCGGACAGGTCGAGATAGCCGACGTCGACGGTGCGGCCCTTGAGCACCGGGCTCTCCAGGAGCAGGCGCTCGAGGTCGGTGATGCCGCGGCGGAAGTCGGTCAGCTCGGACTCCCACAGGTCGAGCGCGCTGCCCGGGACGTCCTGGGCGACCCCTCCGGGACGGATATAGGCGTGGTTCATCCGCAGGCCCGTCACGGCTTCGAAGAAGCGCAGGATCCGCTCCCGCTCGCGGAAGCAGACCGTCATCACCGTCGTGGCACCCAGCTCCATGCCGCCGGTGCCCAGGGCGATGAGGTGCGAGCCGATCCGGTTGAGCTCCATCATCAGGACGCGGATGTCGCTGGCGCGCTGCGGGATCTGGTCGGTGATGCCGAGCAGCTTCTCCACGGCCAGGCAGTAGGCGGCCTCGTTGAAGATGGGGGTCAGGTAGTCCATCCGGGTGCAGAACGTGGTGCCCTGCGTCCAGTTGCGGAACTCCATGTTCTTCTCGATGCCGGTGTGCAGGTAGCCGATGCCGGCCCTGGCCTCGCGGACCGTCTCGCCGTCGAGCTCCAGGATCAGCCGGAGCACGCCGTGCGTCGAGGGGTGCTGGGGCCCCATGTTGACGACGATCCGCTCCTCGCCCATCGCGGCGACGTCCTCGACCAGGGTGTCCCAGTCACCGCCGGCGGCGGAGAACACGGTGTGGTCGGCGGCCTCGTCGCCACCCCCGGCGTAGGGGTCCGAGCCGGTCTGGGTCGTGCTGTTCGCGGTGGTCATCAGCTGTAGCTCCTCCGCTGGTCGGGCGCGGGGATGGTCGCGCCCTTGTACTCGACCGGGATGCCGCCGAGCGGGTAGTCCTTGCGCTGGGGATGACCGGGCCAGTCGTCGGGCATCAGGATCCGGGTCAGCGCGGGGTGTCCCTCGAAGACGATCCCGAACATGTCGAAGGTCTCGCGCTCGTGCCAGTCGTCGGCCGGGTAGATGGCGACGATCGAGGGGATCCGGGGGTCGTCGTCGGGGCAGGTGACCTCGACGCGCACGCGGCGCATGTGGTGGGTCAGCGACTGGAAGTGGTAGACCGCGTGCAGCTCGGCGCCGGTGTCCTGCGGGTAGTGGACGCCGGAGACCCCGGTGCAGATCTCGAAACGCAGCGCGGCGTCGTCGCGCAGGCCCTGGCACACCGCCAGCAGGTGGTCGCGGTGCACGTGCAAGGTCAGCTCGCCACGGTCGACGACCACGCGGGTGACCGCCGAGCCGAAGTCCGCACCGAGCACCTCCGCGAGCGCGTCGACGACGGTGTCGAAGTAACCGCCATAGGGGCGTTGGGCGGCACCGGGGAACAGGACGGGACGCTCCAGGCCGCCGTAGCCGCTGGTGTCACCACCGAGCGAGGCGCCGAACATGCCCTGGCGGTGGCCGACGACGACCGGCTCGCCGACCCCGGCCGCCGTGGCGGGCAGGTCGTCGGTCGCCTTCTTCTCCAGGGGGACCTCGGTCATCGCGGGAGCAGTCCGATCATCTCGTGCGTCGGGGTCGCGTCGAGGGCGGCGGCCTCGGCCCGGCGGGCCGCCTCGACCCGGTCGACGCCGATCTTGCCGTTCCGGATCGTCTCGTGCAGCGACAGGATCGCGTTGAGCAGCATCTGCGGCCGCGGCGGACAGCCGGGCAGATAGATGTCGACCGGCACGATGTGGTCGACGCCCTGCACGATCGCGTAGTTGTTGAACATGCCGCCACTGCTCGCGCAGACGCCCATCGACAGCACCCACTTGGGGTTGGGCATCTGGTCATAGACCTGGCGCACGACCGGGGCCATCTTCTGGCTGACCCGGCCGGCGACGATCATCAGGTCGGCCTGGCGGGGGGTGGCGGCGAACCGCTCCATGCCGAACCGGGCGATGTCGTAGTCGGGCGTGCCGACGGCCATCATCTCGATCGCGCAGCAGGCCAGCCCGAAGGTCGCCGGCCACACCGACCGCGACTGCATCTGCCCGACCAGGCCCTCGACCGTGGTCAGCACCAGACCCGACGGCAGCTTCTCCTCAAGACCCATGTCCTACTCACACCCCTCTCGCGGGGACTCGACAACCTGGCTGCACGTCATACGCCTCATCAGTCCCAGTCCAGCCCGCCACGGCTCCACTCATAGACGAACGGCACCGACACCACGACCAGGAACAGCAGCATCGCGAGCAGGGAGAACAACCCGACCTGGTCGAAGGCGACCGCGAAGGGGTAGAGGAAGAGCACCTCGACGTCGAAGACGATGAAGAGCATCGCCGTGAGGTAGTACTTGATCGGGATCCGTCCGCCGTTCGGCGCCTGGGGGGTGGGCTGGATGCCGCACTCGTAGGCCTCGGACTTGGCCCGGTTGTAGGTCTTGCGACCCAGCACCATGCCGCCTGCGACGGAGACCACCGCGAAGCCCAGCCCCAGGGCGAAGAAGAACAGGAGGGGCAGATAGGGCTGATCCATCAGCGCCCACGCTCCTTTCCGGTGGCGGCGACCCGACGACGACCGGGCACGGCAATCCTAGGGGTGGGCGTGGTCATGCCGCAGGCGCCATCCGCGACAGGGCCGCGATCAGCCGGTCGTCGAGCCGGCCCCCGGTCGGCTCGCCCAGATTGGCCATCACCTTGAGCAGCAGGCGCATCAGCGTCTTGCGCGGCAGGCCGTACTTGGTCGCCAGCCGCATCACCTCCGGGTGGCCGATCGCCGTGGCGAAGTGCCGGCCCAGCGTGTAGTAGCCGCCGAGCGCGTCCTTCATCACCCGCGGGTAGGACTGCAGCACCCGCTCCCGCTCGTCGGCGGTCGCCCGCGAGCGGGCCCGGGCGATCACCTCGGCGGCATACCGGGCGGACTCCATCGCATAGGCGATGCCCTCGCCGTTGAACGGGTTGACCATGCCGCCGGCGTCGCCGACCAACAGCAGCCCGCGGTCGTAGTGCGGCTGCCGGTTGAACCCCATCGGCAGCGCTGCCCCGCGGATCGGGCCCTGCTGGGTGTCCTGGTTGTAGGTCCACTCCGGCGGCATCGTCTCGACCCAGCGACGCATGACGTCCTTGTAGTCGACCTTGCCGAACGCGGCGGAGGTGTTGAGGATGCCCAGGCCGACGTTGGAGGTGCCGTCGCCGACCCCGAAGATCCAGCCGTAGCCGGGCAGCAGGATCCGGTTGCCCTGCGGGTCGGTGGACCACAGCTCCAGCCAGGACTCCAGGTAGTCGTCGTCGTGCCGGGGGCTGGTGAAGTAGGTGCGCACGGCCACGCCCATCGGGCGGTCGTCGCGCTTGGGCCGCTCCATCGACAGCGAGAGCCGGCTGGAGTTGCCGTCGGCAGCGACGACGACCGGCGCGTGGAAGGTGCGGGTCCGCCCGGTCGGCTTCTGGTCGTCGTCGAGCTCCTTGGCGATGACACCGGTGATCTGTCCGGTGCGCTCGTCCAGCACCGGGCCGGTGACCTGGGTGCGCTCGTGTAGCCGGGCGCCCCGGGTCACAGCGTGCCGGGCCAGGATGTCGTCGAAGTCCTGACGGGTGCGGACCAGGCCGTAGGGCGGGAACGTCGCGTCCGAGGGCCAGTCCAGCTGCAACCGCATCCCGCCGCCGATGATCCGCAGCCCCTTGTTGCGGATCCACCCCTGGTCCTCCGGCGTGGGCACACCGAGGGTGATCAGCTCACGGACCGCCCGCGGGGTCAGTCCGTCGCCGCAGACCTTCTCGCGGGGGAACGTGGTCTTCTCCAGCAGCACGACGTCGAGCCCGTGCTGGGCCAGGTAGGCCGCGGTCGACGAGCCTCCCGGCCCGGCACCCACGACGATGACGTCGGCGTGCTCGTCACCTGCGTGCTGCTGGGGTGTGCGGTCCTCGGCTGCGCTGCTCACCGTGCGTTCACCCACCAGACTGATTCCGGTCACTGGCGCCGCTCAGCGGCGCTTGTGAAGACTTTCACGAACTCCGCGACAGTCTAGGACTGCTGGCGCTGTGTGGCGCACTGAGGGGACCCTTACCCAGGCCGCGCCGCGGGCCACCTCCTGTCCGGCCCACGTGTGCACGTGTACACACCAGCCGGTCGCTTGGGGTCAAACCCCGGCTCACGTGTGCACGTGCACACACCAGCCGGTCGCTTCGATCACGAGCGCCCGGGGAAGTGACGCCGCCACCCCTCGTGCGGTGCGCCCGCGGGCAGCGGCATACCGACCTGAGTCATCACTGCGACGATGCGGTCGATCGTCTGCCCCGGGTCGAGGTAGACCCCCGGCGACCGCACGACCACGAGCCGCCAGGCCAACCCGTCGAGGGCCTCGCGGCGGGTGATGTCGCCAGCCCACTGCGCGTCGTTCTCCGCGTGGTGGCGTCCGTCGTACTCGATGCCCAGACGGAACTGCGGATAGCTGAGGTCGATCCGGTAGAGCAGCCGACCATCGACAGCCCTGATCTCGACGTTCACCTCCGGCTCGGGCAGCCCGGCCAGGACGATGAGCAGGCGCAGCCTGGTCTCCATCGGGGAGTCGACGCGCCGCCGGACCAGGCTGGCCGCCATCCGGGCTCGTCGACTGCCGGCACCCTGGGCGGCCGCCGCGGCCGCCACCAGCCTTTCGGGGGTGGTCCAGCGCGACCCGACCATCGAGTCACCGAGCACGACGAGGTCGACGACCGGTCGAGCTCCCTGCCGAGGTCGAGGAAGGTCCGCTCCGGCGTCGTCGCGCGGACGTTGCGCGGGAGGCGGACCGCCAGGTCGCCGGCCGCCACGTGGGCCCGGATGCCTCGATGGCGCGGACGGTCCGCCGAGTCGCTCACCGTGACGTGGACATCGGGGTCGTGCGGGACGACACCGCCATACAGCTGCGCCGCGGTGTGGTGGCTGACAACGGCACCCGGCGCGCTCACGATCAGGGCAGCGCGCGCCTTCGTCTCGGTGTCGAGTGGCCGGTCGGTGGCCACCCGCACGCTGCCGAACAGCGGGTGGAAGCGCGGGCCGTCGAGGGCATGCTTGGTCAGCCCGGCCCGCAGCCCGTCCAGGCGTCGGAAGGGACGCCGGGTGTCGATGGCCGGAGTCGTGCTCACGGGGTGATCGTGCAGCGATCAGGCGGTCGGCGTCGGACTCTGTCCACAACCCGGCAGATGCGGGCACAACCCGTGTACACGTGAGCCGGTGTTTGGTGCCGGAAACCCGGCTCACGGGTGCAACTGCACCCGTGAGCCGTCGGAGCGGGCGGGTGGGGCGGCGAGGCGGGGCTGGAGCGGACGGCGAGGGCGGGAGCGGAGCGGTCAGAGAGGGAGCACGGCGTGGTGCAGGGCGACGATGCCGCCGGACAGGTCACGCCACTGCACCTGCGACCATCCGGCGTCGCGGATCGTGCGCGCGAGCTCCTGCTGGCCCGGCCAGGCCTGGATCGACTCGGCGAGGTAGACGTAGGAGTCGGGGCTGCTGGATACCCGTCTGGCGATCTGCGGGACCGCGCGCAGCGCTCCCTGCAGGTATGCCGCGCGCAGCGGGCTCCAGGTCGGGCGGCTGAACTCGCACACCACCAGGCGACCACCAGGCCTGGCCACCCGGGCGAACTCGCGCAGGGACTGGGACACATCAGCAACGTTGCGCAGCCCGAACGAGATGGTCACCGCATCGAAGGAGTCGTCGGCGAACGGCAGGGCCAACGCGTCCGCGGCGGTGAAGGCCAGGTCAGGGCGCCGACGGCGGCCCTCGCGCAGCATGCCGAGGGAGAAGTCTGCCGGCACGACGTCGATGCCGGAGTCGGCGAACGGCTCGCTGGAGGTGCCGGTGCCGGCGGCGATGTCGAGGACCCGTTCGCCCGGCTCAGCAGCAACGGCCGAGACGACGGCGCGACGCCAGAGACGGTCCAGGCCGCCGCTGAGCACGTCGTTGGTCAGGTCGTAGCGGGCCGCCACCCCGTCGAACATCGCCGCGACCTCCCGGGGCCGCTTGTCCAAGGTGGCACGGGTCGGTGCGGAGGGCATGCCGTCATCCTCGCATCGGCGGCATAGTGTTTCCGACGTGACGGTTTCCGCTCCCCCGCGCCTGGCGGTCCGCACCGTCACCGCCACGTTGCCTGCCTCCCTGCTCGACGCCGTGCCGGCTCACGTGGCCGCCGCGGACCTGCTGTCGTGGGTGCGGGAGCGGGACGGGCTGGTCGGCTGGGGACGGGCCGCCTCCTGCCTGACCCATGGCCACGACCGCTTTGCCGACGCCGACTCCTGGTGGGCCGGGCTCGTCGCCGGCTCGCAGGTCGAGGACACCGTCGGCGTCCCGGGCACCGGGCTGGTGGCCTTTGGCGCGTTCGCCTTTGCCGACGGGTCGCCGACCGGCGGCACCCTCGTGGTGCCGGAGGTCGTCGTCGGCCGTCGGGACGGCGTCAGCTGGGTCACGACGGTGTCGGCATTGGCAGGCGACCTGGACCAGGCCGGGGACGGGAACGACGGAGACCGCGGCCGCGGCCCCGACCAGGGCCACCGCAACGGGTCGGGCTTCCCCGGCTCCCGCGACGGAGCCCGCGCCGCAGGTGGTCGGCACCGCATGCGCAACGTCACGGTGCGCGACGGCGCCGTGCCGTCGGCGCGCTGGCCGTCGGTCGTCGCCGGCGCGGTGCGCCGGATCAGCGCCGGTGAGGTGGACAAGGTCGTGCTGGCTCGCGACGTCGTCGTCGAGAGTGACGAGCCGATCGCCCTGCGCCCGGTGCTCGCGCGGCTCACCGAGCGCTACACCGCCACCTGGACCTTCGCCGTCGACGGGCTGGTCGGCGCCACACCGGAGATGCTGGTGCGCCTGCAGGACGGCCAGGTGCGCTCTCGCGTGCTGGCCGGCACGATGCGGCGGGACACCGAGCCGGCGCCGCTGGTGACCGAGCCGCACCCCGAGCTCGCCGAACACCATACGAGCGACCCTCGGCTGCGCCTGATCACCAGCGACAAGGACCTGGAGGAGCACCAGTTCGCCGTGCGCTCGGTCGCCGAGGTGCTGGCGGTGCACTGCACCAGCCTCACCGTGCCCACCGAGCCGTTCGTCCTCGACCTGCCCGACGTCTACCACCTGGCTACCGACCTGTCGGGCGTGCCGCGGCCGGGCACCACCTCGCTCACCCTGGCCGCCGCGCTGCACCCCTCGGCCGCCGTCTGCGGGACCCCCCGGGTGCCCGCCCAGGCGATGATCGCCGAGCTGGAGCAGATGGACCGCGGGCGCTACAGCGGTCCGGTGGGCTGGATGGACTCCGCCGGCGCGGGCGACTGGGGCATCGCGCTGCGCTGTGGGCAGCTGGCCGGCGACGGACGCTCGATGCGCCTGCTGGCCGGCGGCGGCATCGTCGAGGCGTCCGACCCGGAGGCCGAGCTGGCCGAGACCGAGGTCAAGCTGGCCGCGATGCGCCATGCCCTCGAGGTCTGAGCCCGCCCGGCGCTCGGACCCCGGCTCGCTATGGCTGCGGCCGCCATCGGTCGGCGACGAGGCCGACGCGCGCGCGGCGCACCGCGAGTTGGAGCCCGACGGGTTCGCCTTCCTGCACTATCCCGAGCTGCCGTGGGCGGAGCAGCTCGACCGCCTCAGGGCCGATGCCGCCGGCGACCTGCCGGCCGGCTCCCGCTGGGTGCCGGCGACCTTCCTGGTGGCCGAGGTCGAGGGCGTCGTGGTGGGCCGCGCCTCGATCCGGCACGAGCTCAACGCCTGGCTGCTCGAGATCGGCGGGCACATCGGGTATGCCGTGCGGCCGGCCTACCGGCGCCGCGGCTATGCGACCCAGATCCTGAGTCAGTGCCTCGACCGCTGCCCTGCGCTCGGGTTGGACGAGGTGCTGGTCACCTGCGACGACGACAACCTCGGGTCCCGACGCGCCATCGAGCGCTGTGGCGGCGTGCTGGAGGACGTGCGCGAGGTCGCCCCGGGGGCACCGCTCAAGCGCCGCTACTGGTTCGACCTGCGCTGACCCCCTACCCCACGCGGCGGCCGGCTCTGGTCGCCCCGCTGAGCCCGCGTCTCAGGCGAGCAGCCAGGCCACCAGGCCCAGCGCGGGCACGGTGCCCTGGGTCAGCGCCGCGCGGGTGTAGCCGGGGCCTGTGGTCGTGAGCACGACCGCCGCGCCCGCCATACAGGCCAGCGAGAACACGGCCAGCGCCCGCCCGGCCACGGCCGCATCGCCGCCGACCGCCACCAGGACCACACCGACCGCGGCCCCGACCGCCAGGAACAGGTTGTAGAAGCCCTGGTTGTAGGCCATCGGCCGGAGCAGGTCGGCGGTGCCCTGGTCGGCGACACCGAACCGGCGCCAGACCGCAGGGCTGCGCCAGCGCACGCTCTCCATCACGAAGATCACCACGTGCAGGGCGGCCGCGAGGCCGGTGAGGATGCTGGCGAGGACGGTCATGGGCGGACTGTATGCCGTCTCCCGCGCCGCGGTCTGCGGCCGGCCTCAGGCCTCGGGTCCGCGGGACCGGACCTGCTCCACCTGCTCCATCGCCTCGCGCAGGTCGGACAGCCAGGTCTGCGAGCGCTCGCCGACCAGCCGCACGCACCAGGCCAGCGCCTCCGAGCGCGACTTGGCCACCCCGGCGTCGATCAGGGTGTCCAGGACGGCTCGCTCCTGCTGCCGCAGCCGGGTCATCACCGGTGCCGCATGCGTGGTGAACATGACCCGCTGCCCGTCGATGTCGACGCCCCAGGAGACCTTGCGGGAGCTCGCCGCCTCGATCTCGCGGGCGATCTCGATGCGCCGCGAGCGGGTGTCCTCACGGAACTGGGTGACCCGCCCACGGCGGGCGATCTCGACGGCCTCGGGCTCGGCGCCCTCGGCGGTGGTCGGGGCGGCGAGCGGCCCGACGACGGTGATCTCGTCACGGTCCAGGAGCACCTCGACCGGGCCGGTGAACCACTCTGCGGGGAGTCGGCCGGCCAGCCATGCCTCCACGTTCTGCTGTGTCTTCATGCACACACATTACATGATTACAAGATTACATACACTCAGCCCGGGTCAGCGCGGGCGGGCTCGCAGCTGACCGGCGAGCACGACCATCAGGACCAGGAAGCCGAGGACGACCAGCAGGGCCCGGTCGAGCCCGAACTGCTCGGCGAGCAGGCCGATGGTGGGCGCGCCGAACAGGAACGCGCCGTAGGCAATGGTGCTCACCACGGCGATCGCCCGGTTGCCGCGGCCCGGGACCTCGCCGGCAGCGGAGATCGCCGCCGGGAAGATGGTCGAGACGCCGAGCCCCCAGAGCAGGCCCCCGACCAGCGCCACGACCAGGCTGGGCACGCCGATGACCAGGGCGATCCCCACCGCGGCCAGCAGGCCACCTGCGCGGGCCACGGCGTCCCGGCCGAACCGGTCGATCGCCCGGCCCCCGGCCAGCCGCCCGGCCAGCATCGTGACGTTGAACGCGGTGAAGGCCAGCGCGCCGAACGCCTCCGGCGCCCCGCGCACATCGACCAGCAGCAGCGCGAGCCAGTCGTTGGCCGCTCCCTCGGCCAGCGCCGCCCCCAGGCAGACGACGCCGATCAGGATCTCGGTGGAGGTGACCCCGCGCCGCGCGGGTGCGGGCTCGGCCGCGGCCCCGACTGCCGTATGGGGTGCTGCCGGGCCGGGCACCTGCGCGTCAGGTGCGAAGTGCCGTGCGCCGGTCAGCCCGATCCCCATCGCCAGCAGCGCCCCGGCCACGACCTGGCTCAGCCCGACGCCCTGCCAGGCGGCCAGCGCGCCCAGGCCCGCGCCGAGAACCGCGCCCGCGGAGAACGCCGCGTGGAACAGGGGCATCAGGCTGCGTCGACGGGACTGCTCGACCAGGGTCCCCTGGATGTTCATCGCGACGTCCCACACCCCGATGGGTCCTCCCGCCATGACGAGCAGCAGCCCGAGCACCCAGACGTTGCCGGCGAACGCCACGCTGCCCCAGCCGAGGCAGGCACACACCAGCGCCACGGTGGTGACCCGCCTGCTGCCGAACCGGTCGACCAGGCGCGCGGTGAAGGGCATCGCCAGCAGCGAGCCGAGGCCACCGCCGATGAGGGCCAGGCCGAGCTCGCTCTGGCTGGCCCCGATCTGGTCGCGCAGCGCGGGGACGCGGGCCAGCGTCTGCGCCATGACCAGCCCGGCAGCACCGAAGACGACCGCCACGGCCCGCGGCGACCCCACGGCAGCATGCGTCAGGGTCGGGACGTGTGGCACGGGGGCTCCTGAGGGCCAGGCGAGGAATCGGGAAACCGCTGGTCACCATCGCACCGGGTGAGGCACAGTGTCGGGCGTGACCGACGACAACACTACTGGCCAGACCCGCCTGATCACGCTGAGCCCGGACGACGCCGACCGGATCGCCCAGCTCGAGGACACCGTGTGGTTCGAGGTGGCCCCCGGTGTCACCCCGCAGCAGCAGCAGGAGACCTTGGAGTGGCGCCGCACCCGCGCCCTGGAGAGCACCGCCCCGCTGCCGGTCGGCTCTCGTGCCGACGCACCGCCACCGCTGGTCGGCATCTACAGCGCCTACGGCATGGCCGTCACGGTGCCCGGACCGGGAGGGACGCTGACCCGGGTGCCGATGTCAGGCCTGACCTGGGTCGGTGTGCACCCGGACCACCGCCGCCGCGGGCTGCTCCGACAGATGATGGTCGACCACCTGCACAGCGTGCGCGGGTCGGCCGAGCCGATCGCCTGCCTGCACGCCGCTGAGGTCGGCATCTATGGCCGGTTCGGCTATGGCACCGCCTCGCTCGACGTGCAGCTGTCCCTGGGGCGCGGCAGCGAGCTGACGGCACCGCCGGAGCTCGACGAGGCGGCCAAGGCGGTGACGACGCACTTCGTCGACGTCGACTCCGACGAGGCTGCGGCCGCGCTCCACGAGATCCACCTGCGGTCGGCGAAGACCACCCTCGGGGCGGTCACCCGTGGTGACGACACCGCCAGGAGCTGGTACCGCGACTTCCCCAAGGCCCGCGGGGAGAAGGAGCCGCGCAAGGTGATGTTCGCCCAGTCCGGCGGGCAGGTCACCGGCTATGCGGTGTTCCGCAGGATCAGCAAGTGGGAGGACGCGACACCGGCCGGCGAGGTGAGCGTCGGGGAGATGGCCGCCTGCGACGCCGCGTCCCTGCTGGCGCTGGCTCGACGGATGGTCGACTTCGACCTCACCGGCAAGGTGAAGTTCTGGAGCAGGAGCACCGACGACCCGCTGCTGTGGTGGGTCGGCGGTCCGCGGACTGCCCAGCTCAAGGCCTTCGACGCCCTGTGGGTGCGGCTGGTCGAGGTGGACCGGGCGCTCGAAGCGAGGGGGTATGCCGCGGCGTGCGACCTGGTGCTCGACGTCGCCGACGACCTCTGCCCGTGGAACGCCCAGCGGTGGCGGCTGACAGTGGGCGAGGACGGGGTCGGCGTCTGCGTGCCCACCACGGACGAGCCCGACCTCCGGCTGCCCGTCCAGGCGCTGGGCGCGGCCTACCTCGGCGGCCGTTCGATCGCCTCCCAGGCGGCGGCGGGCATGGTCACCCAGCTGCGCGACGGTGCGGTGAACCAGCTGTCCCGCGCGATGCGTGCGGACACCGAGCCGGTGGGGGCGATCGGCTTCTGAGGCTCGCGGGCGCCCGGCCGGCTGAGTCAGCTCGGCGTCCGGCCGGCTGAGTCAGCCGGGCGCCGCAGCGGCCCGCAGGGCGATCCGGATCAGGGGCAGCTGCAGTGGAAGACGCGCCACGGACCCGGCGAACATCGCCTGCGAGGCGCGGTCGCGGCGCCGCCGTGCGCGCCGACCGAGGTCCACGGTCATCTGCAGGTTGGCCGGCCAGACGGCCACCAGCAGGGCTGCCGCCGCCAGTCCCGCCGGGCGCCGGGTGAGCGGGTGCAGCAGGCCGGCGGCACAGGCCAGCTCGGCGACGCCGGAGGCCAGGACCAGGGGCCGGGCCCAGGGCCTCAGCGGTGCGGGGATGATCGGCTCGAAGACGGTGGGGCGGACCAGATGCAGCACGCCGGAGACCGCGAACGGGCCGACGACCAGCGGCAGACCGGGAGTGCTCACCGGCTCAGCGTGACACGCGCGGATGCTCGAGCCACCGGGCGAACCGGCTGACCGTCCGCAAGCGGTCCGGGAGGGCCTCCGCGGCGACTACCGTAGGAAGGTGGCCGCCCCTGCTCG
This sequence comes from uncultured Actinomycetota bacterium, assembly GCA_963781115.1. GTDB lineage: Bacteria > Actinomycetota > Actinomycetes > Actinomycetales > Dermatophilaceae > Ornithinicoccus. The sequence continues at coordinate 104,255 of CAWADV010000002.1, read as the reverse complement.
TTCGCTCGCCGACGACCTCCGCGCGCGGGACGATGCGGCCCTGGCCGCGCTGTTGCTCCGCCGCCCGGACCTTGCCCGCCCCGCTCCCGCCGACATCACCACGCTCGCGGCCCGGGCCACGACACGGGCCAGCGTGCAACGCGCGCTCGACGGTCTCGACCTGGCCCACCTGCAGGCTCTCGAGGCGATCTGCGTCGTCGCTCCCGGCACGCCGGCCGAGGTGGCGCGGCTGCTCGACCAGCCGGCCCGGTCGAGCACCGTCGCGACGCTGGTGAGCGACCTGTGCGAGCTGGCCCTGGCCTGGCGCAGCCCCGACGGCGTCCGGGTCCCGCGGACCGTGCAGGAGGTGGTGGGTGACCCCGCCGGCCTCGGCCCGCCGAACGAGGACGTCCCGACGGGCACGGCGTTGACGGCCGAGCTGGCCGCGCTGGACCTCCACGAGCAGGCGCTTGCTGGATGCGCTGACGTGGGGCCCGGCGGTCGGGGTCCTCGGCTCGGGGACGACCTCCGGCCCCAGGCGGCAGGATGCCGTCGCGGTCGCGGGTGACCGGCTGGTGGAGCGGCATCTGCTCCGCCGCCTGGGCAGCCAGCACATCCAGGGCAACCAGCACGTCGTGCTGCCGCGCCAGGTCGGCCTGGCGTTGCGCGGGGGCAGGCTGCACCGCCATCCCGCCCTCGTCCCGCCGGACGTCCAGCCGACACTGCTCGACCCCGACCTGGTCGACGCCACCTCCGGCGCCAGCGCGGCCGAGCTGCTCGGTCAGGTGACCGAGGTGCTCGAGGACTGGGGCGCGCGGCCGCGCCGGGTGCTGCGGTCCGGTGGGCTCAGCCAGCGCGACCTGGGCCGCGTGGCGACCCAGCTGGAGATCGAGCTCGACCAGGCGGCCTGGCTCGTCGAGGTGATGCAGGCGGCCGACCTGGTGGCGGTCGACGACACGGAGCACCCGTCCTGGATGCCGACCGGGGAGTCCGACGACTGGTCGGAGCAGCCGGCCAGCGCACGCTGGGCCCGGTTGGCGCACGCCTGGCTGACCATGGCGACCTCGCCGTCCCTGGTCGGCCAGGGCGAGCGCGGAGGCCGGATCAACGCGCTCAGCGTGCAGGTCAGCTGGCCGGTCGCGCGCCAGCGACGCCGGGACGGGCTGCGCGCCCTGGCCGCGATGCCGGCTGGCGGGGCGCCCAGCCAGGACGGTCTGGCCGAGCTGTTGCGCTGGCAGCACCCGATCCGCAGCGCGCAGCAGTCCGAGGCGGGGCTGGACATCGTGCTGCGCGAGGCGGAGTGGGCCGGTGTCACCGGTCGCGGCGCCCTCAGTGCCGCCGGCCGGCTGCTGCTCGACGGCGACGTCGCCGGCGCCGCCCGGGCCGTCGACCAGCACCTGCCAGAAGCCGTCGACCACGTGCTGATCCAGGCGGACCTCACGGCGGTCGCGCCCGGCCGTCTCGAGGGTCACGCCCGCCACGTCATCCGCCTGCTCGCGGAGGTCGAGTCCCGTGGCGGCGCCAGCGTCCACCGGTTCACCGAGGAGGGCATCCGCCGCGCCCTGGACCAGGGCTGGAGCGCGGACCAGGTCGGTGCAGGAGGTCGCCGCGATCAGCCGGACCGGGGTGCCGCAGCCGCTGGACTACCTGGTCCGCGACGTGGCCCGGCGGCACGGTGTGCTGCGGGTCGGGGCGGTCGCCTGCTATCTGCGCTCGGACGACCCGGCCCTGCTGGACCGCGCCCTGGCCGACCGGACTCTCGGGCTGCTCCAGCTGAGGCGGATCGCGCCGACGGTGGTCATCAGCCCGGTCCCCGCCGGCACCGTGCTCGACGTCCTGCGCGAGCAGCAGTACGGGCCGGTGGCCGAGGGCGGGGACGGTGGCGTCGTGCTGGCGACCCGGCGGCTCAGCCGCAGCACCCGGCGAGGCGGGCCGGCCGTCCGCACCAGCACCGTGGACACCGACCTCGCCTCCCGCATCGTCACCGCGATGCGCACCGGCGAGGCCGGCCGCGCACCGCACCGGTCGGGTGGCCTGCCCGCCGCGACAGACCCGACCGTCACCCAGGCCGTGCTGCGCGAGGCCGCGGCTGAGCGGGTGCCGGTGTGGATCAGCTATGCCGACGACGTCGGCGGTGTCCAGCCCTATCTGTTGCGCCCGCTGGCCGTCGAGGCAGGCCGGGTGCGCGGAACCGTCGGTGAGCAGGACGTCCCCCGCACCTTCTCGATCCACCGGATCCGGGGAGCCCAGCCGGCGGAGTGACCGCCTCAGGTCAGGGCGGAGACCGCCGCAGCCTGCAGGTCCGCGCGGAGCCGTCGGTGTGAGTCACGCGGCACCGCGACCTCCACCACCCGCAGGCCGGCAGGACGCTGCGCCAGCAGGTCGGCCAGGTCGGCTCGGGAGTCGGCGAGCTCGTGGTGCACCCCATGGGCGGCGCAGAGTGCGCCCAGGTCGGTCCCGACGGGCGTCCCGAACAGCCGCTCGAAGGTCTCGGCGCGCTCGGGCTCGCCATACTCCAGCGTGGCGAAGATGCCGCCACCGTCGTCGTTGACGACCACGACCGTCAGGTCCGGACGCGGTTCGCCCGGACCGATCGCCAGGCCGTTGCCGTCGTGCAGGAAGGTGAGGTCGCCGACCAGGGCGAGGACTCGCGGCCGCTCGCCCACCCCCGGCGGTGCGGAGGCGTGCCCCTGCTCCTCGCGGGTGGACAGGGCGACGCCGACCGCGGTCGAGACCATGCCGTCGATGCCGGCCAGCCCCCGGTTGGCCACGACGGTGGCCGCGCTCCCGCCGGCCAGGTCGAGGTCGCGGGCCGGGTTGCTGGAGCCGACGACGAGCAGGTCGCCGGCGTCGAGCGCGGCGGCCACCTCGGTGGCGACGGCGACTCCCGACGGCCAGGAGCCGGAGATCACCGGCTGCACCGCCTCGGTCACCCGCTGGCCCGCCTCACGCCATACCCGCGCCCACTGGGCCTGCTCCTCGGGCAGCGGCATCTCCTCGGACGCCGCCTCGGCCTGCTCCACGAGCAGCTCGGACCATGGGTGCACCTGGGCGACGACGTGTCCGGGGTCGGCCCACTGCGGCATCGGGGTGACCGCCTCGACCCGCACGCCGTCGCGGCGCAGCAGCGCGCCGACCGCGCGCGTCAGCGTGGGGCGACCCACGAGCAGCACCCGCTCGGGCTGGTGCTCCGCGAGCCAGTCGGCGCAGCCCAGCAGCAGCGGCCCGTGCGGCACGACGACCCCTTCGCGGTCGCCGTCGCCGAACGGCTCAGCCACCACGGGCCAGCCACGTGAGCGGGCCAGCTCCAGCGGGAAGGAGGCCATCCGGGGGTCCGGCAGATCGCCGAGCACCATCAGGGTGCGGTCCGGCTCGGTCGGGGACTGGGTCCGCAGGCGACCGAGGCACCGCCGGCACCGCGGAGCCGGTGACGCCGGTGATGGGCAGCACCGCCCGGACGAAGCCGCCCACCCGCGCCGGGCTGGTCGCGCTGACCGTCCAGGCCCGGCCGTCAGCCCGCCCCTCCAGCGGCACCGGCCACGGCTGGTCCGCGCCGAGGTCGGGCGCCAGCGGGTCGCGGAAGGCGACGTTGAGGTGCACCGGTCCCCACTGCCCTGCGCCGCCGGTCCCGGTCGCGGCGGACCAGGCCCGGTCGACGGCCGTGCGCCAGGAGGCCTGCTCCCCCGGGTGACCCTGTGCCGAGGGCAGGTCGACCGACCAGCCGGCGGCCACCCCATACAGGCCGGGCTGGGTGGTGGTCTGGTTGGCGCCGCTGCCCCGCAGCTCGGCGGGCCGGTCGGCGGTGAGCACGATCAGCGGCACGCCGGCGTGGTGCGCCTCCAGGACCGCCGGATGCAGGTTTGCCGCGGCGGTGCCGGAGGTGACCACGACCGCAGCCGGGCGCCGGGACACCTTGGCCAGGCCGAGGGCCAGGAAGCCGGCCGACCGTTCGTCGACCCGCACGTGCAGTCGCAGGCGCCCGTCGCGCTCGGCCTGCTGCACGGCATACGCGAACGGCGCGGAGCGCGACCCGGGGCTGAGCACGACCTCGGTCACGCCGCAGCGCACCAGCTCGTCGACCAGCACGGTGGCCATCGCGGTCGAGCCGTTCACGAGCGTGCTCCTGCCTGCCGGCTCAGAAGATCCGGACTCGATCCTGGGGGGCCAGCCACATGCCGTCGCCCTCGGCCGTGCCGAAGGCCTCGTGGTAGGCGTCGACGTTGCGCACGACGTTGCCGCGCAGGTCTGCCGGGGCGTGCGGGTCGACCGCGATCAGCCGCTTGGCCTCCTCGGGGCGAGCCTTGCCGCGCCAGACCTGCGCCCACCCCAGGAAGAAGCGCTGGTCTCCGGTCCAGTCCTCGACCTGCGGCGCGTCGTCGCCCGCGGCGAGGCGGTAGGCCGCCAGGGACAGCTCGAGCCCGCACAGGTCGCCGATGTTCTCCCCGACGGTCAGCCCACCGCTGACCGGCACCCCCGGCACGTCCCGCGACTCGAGCGCGTCGAACTGGGCGACCAGGGCCTGGCTGCGCTCGTCGAACGCCGCCCGGTCCGCCTCGGTCCACCAGTCGCGCAGCGAGCCGTCGCCGTCGTAGCGGCTGCCCTGGTCGTCGAAGCCGTGACCGATCTCGTGGGCGATGACCGCGCCGATGCCGCCGTAGTTGACCGCATCGTCGGCGTCGACGGTGAAGAACGGCGGCTGCAGGATCGCGGCCGGGAAGACGATCTCGTTGAGCATGGGGTGGTAGTAGGCGTTGACCGTCTGGGGCGTCATCAGCCACTCGTCGCGGTCGATCGGGCCACCGATCTTGGCCAGCTCGCGGTCGGTCTCGAACGCAGCGCCGCGGCGCACGTTGCCGAGCAGGTCCGTCGCGTCCACCTGGTATGCCGTGTAGTCGCGCCAGGTGGGCGGGTGCCCGATCTTGGGGCGGAAGGCGTCGAGCTTGGCCAGCGCGCGCTCGCGGGTCTGCTCGCCCATCCACTCCAGGTCACCGATCCGAGCCCGGAACGCCTCGACCACGTTGCCGACCAGCTGCTCCATCCGCGCTGCGGCCTCCGGCGGGTAGTGCCGCTCCACATAGAGCAGCCCGGCCGCCTCACCCAGATGGGTCTCGACCAGGGCCACGCCGCGCTTCCACCGCTCCTTGTTCTCCGGCGTCCCGGACAGGGTGCGGCCGTGGAAGTCGAAGTGGGCCTCGACGAAGTCGTCGCTGAGGTAGGGCGCGGTGCCGTCGAGCAGGCGCACGGTCAGCCAGGCCCGCCAGTCGGCGACGTCGACCTCGGCCAGCGCCGATGCCACCGCCGTCAGCACGTCCGGCTGGCGGGCGACGACGTGCTCGAAGGCCTGGCTCGGCACCTGCAGGCCAGCGGCCCAGGCCGCCCAGTCCCAGCCGGGGGTGCGCTCGGCGAGCTCGGCCGCGGTGAGCCGGGTGTAGGACTTCACGGCGTCGCGGGCGGTGACCCGGTCCCAGTGCGCCGCGGCGATGCGTGCCTCGAGGTCGAAGACCCGCTGCGCGGGGTCCTCACCCAGGTCGAGGCCGGCCGCCTCCAGAGCCGGCGCCGCCAGGTCGAGCAGCGCTGCGACATACCGGCGGTAGGCGGTGCGCGCCTCCTCGTGCTCGGGCGCGGTGTAGTAGGCCTCGTCGGGCAGACCGATGCCGCCCTGGTGCAGGTAGAGGACGTAGTCCTCCGGGCTGCCGGCGTCGGCGGTGATCCACGGCACGACCAGGCCGTCGACGCCGCCGCGCTGCAGCCGGGCCGACTCGCGGGCGACGTCGGAGGCGTCGGCCACGGCCGCGATCGCGGTCAGGTCCTCACGCAGGGGATCGGCGCCGAGGGCGGCCACCCGCTCGGTGTCCATGAAGCTGGCGAACAACGCGCCGACCTTGGCCTCCGGCGTCCCCGGCTCCGGAGCCGCCGCGGCAGCCTCCTCGATCAGCTCACGGACGTTGGCCTCGGCCTTCTCGCGCAGCTGGTCGAAGGCTCCGTAGCGCCCGCGGTCCGCGGGGATCTGCGCGGTGGCCAGCCAGCCCCCGTTGACGTGCTCGAACAGGTCGTCCTGGGCGCGGGTGGCGGGGTCCATCGCGGTGCGGTCGATTCCGGAGTGCATGGAGGACACCGTATGTCGCGCTGCCGGCCTGGCTCGACTTCACCCGAGCACGGGGTGGCCTAGTGACAGCCGCCCGCCATACCGGTTCCGCGCCACGCGCGGCCCCGCGTGACCTGGGCCGACAGCGGGCGTAGCGTCACGACCATGGACATCGTCGAGCTCGCGGGGGTGACCAAGACGTTCGGCACCACGGTCGCGCTGGACCGCCTGGACCTCACCGTCCACCGCGGGGAGGTGCACGGCTTCCTCGGGCCGAACGGCGCCGGGAAGTCGACCGCGATCCGGGTGCTGCTGGGGCTGCTGCGCGCCGACAGCGGCACGGCACGCCTGCTCGGCGGCGACGCGTGGAGCCAGGCGCCGGAGCTGCACCGCCGGCTCGCCTACGTGCCCGGCGACGTGGCGCTGTGGCCGAGCCTGACCGGCGGTGAGGTCATCGACCTGCTGGGCCGGCTGCGCGGTGGCCTGGACCCGCGACGCCGCGCCGACCTCATCGAGCGGTTCGAGCTCGACCCGACCAAGCGGGCGGGCACCTACTCCAAGGGCAACCGGCAGAAGGTGGCCCTGGTCGCCGCGCTGTCCTCCGACGTGGAGCTGCTGCTGCTCGACGAGCCCACCTCGGGCCTGGACCCGCTGATGGAGGCCAGGTTCCGCGAGGTGATCCACGCCGAGCGCGCGAACGGGGGGCTGAGCGTGCTGCTGTCCAGCCACATCCTCTCGGAGGTGGAGCACCTGTGTGACCGGGTCAGCATCATCCGGTCCGGTCGTGTGGTCGAGACCGGCACGCTGAGCGAGCTGCGCCACCTGACCCGCACCTCCGTCACGGCCGAGCTGGCCCTGCCGGTGCCGGCGGAGCTGGCCGGGCTGCCCGGTGTCCACGACCCGGTGGTCGACGGTCACCGGTTCGCCTGCCAGGTCGACGACACCTCGCTCGGCGACCTGCTGGGGCGGCTCACCGCTCTCGGCGTGCGCGGCCTGACCAGCACCCCGCCGACGCTGGAGGACCTGTTCCTGCGGCACTACGACGAGTCGCCGCGGGCTGCGTCGGGATGATGCGGTGGGCGAGGTGACGGGGCTGGGGCCTCTGTTCGGGCTGGCGGTGCGCACGAGCCGGTGGTTCTGGGCGGTCTGGCTGGTCGTGATGGTCGCCATCGTGCCGGCCACCGCCCGCGCCTACGGGGCACTGATCCCGGACCCCTCGCAGGCCGAGACGACCATCGCCAGCCTCACCTCCAACCCCACCATGAGGGCGATGCTGGGGCCGCCGTTCGACCTCACCTCGGCGGGACCGTTCACGGTCTGGCGGGTCGGCACGTTCCTGGCGGCGCTCGCCGGGGTGATGGCGATCCTGGGGGTGGTCCGCGCCACGCGAGGTGAGGAGGAGAACGGTCGCACCGAGCTGGTCCGCGCCGGCATCGTCGACCGCCACGCACCGCTGGGCGCTGCGCTGCTCCTCGGGCTGGGGGCGTGCCTGACGCTGGGCGTCCTGGTCACCCTCGTCATGGTGGCGATCGGCGAGCCGGTGGCGGGGTCGCTCGCCTTCGGGGCCGGTATGACGCTGGTGCCGGCGGTCTTCGTCGGCGTCGCCGCGGTGGCGGCGCAGCTGGCGGGCACGGCGCGAGGTGCGCGCGGCATCGCGATGGCCGTGCTCGGCGCGGCCTTCCTGGTGCGAGCGGTGGCTGACGGGTCGAGCGCGGACAGCGCGCTGCGGCCGCTGCAGTGGGTCTCGCCGGTGGAGTGGTTGGCGCTGGCTCGGCCGTATGCGAGTGAGCGCTGGTGGGTGCTGGTGCTGCCGTTGGCGCTGGCGGCAGGCCTGGTCTGGCTGGCCGTGAGGCTGGAGTCGCGGCGCGACCACGGCTCCGGCCTTCGCGCTGCGCGGCCCGGCCCGGCCGTGGGGCATCCCCGGCTGTCCTCGGTGGCCGCACTGGCCTGGCGGCTGGACCGGGGCTCGGTGCTCGGATGGGCCGTCGGCCTGGGCATCACCTGCCTGGCGATGGGGTCGCTGGTCGGCAGCCTCGGCCAGATGTTCACCGACAACCCCCGGCTGGAGGAGATGTTCCGGCGGATGGGCGGCGACGCCGGCCAGCTCACCGACGCGTTCTTCGCCGCCATGCTCAGCATCGTGGCCGTCGTCACGGCTCTGGTCGGCGTCTCGCTGCTCGGCAGGCTGGCGCGCGAGGAGCGGGTGGGGCACGCCGAGCTGCTGCTGGCGACGGGGGCCTCGCGGCGACGGTTCGCCCTGGCCCACCTGCTGCCGGCACTGATGGTGCCCAGCGCCCTGCTCATGGGCGGGTCCGCGCTGCTCGCCTTGCCGGAGACATTGGCGCAGTCCGATGCAGGGGTGCTGGCTGAGGTGGTGGCCGCGGCAGCGGTCCTGCTGCCGGGGGCGTGGCTCGTGGTCGGGCTGGCGATGGCCCTGCACGGAGTGGCCAGCAGGCTCGGCGTGCTGGCGTGGGCGGTCGTCGGGTGGTCGATGGTGATGACCTGGGTGGGGCCGGTGCTGGGGCTGCCGGAGTGGTTGACCCGGCTGACGCCGTGGGTGCCGCTGCCGCGGCTGCCCGCCGAGGACCTGACCTGGTGGCCGGTGCTCCTGGTCACCGGCGCCGCGGCCGTGCTGTGTGGCGTCGGGCTGCTCGCCTTTCAGAGACGCGACCTGGACACGGTCTGACCGCGCGCAGGTTGGCATGATGGGGTCATGAGCATCTCCGGGGGACTCTTCCAGGGTGGCGGCCAGCGCGACGACGAGGACGACACGGGCACCGGCGCCCCACCGCCGGACCAGCCGTCGTGGATGGCGATCGACATCGACCTGGACTCCGGTCGGCTGGTCATCCCGGCCGCTACCAGGCCGGCTGGACCTGCCGGGGCGGTAGCGGCCGACGAGCCGGTGGCGGCGGACGAGCCGGTAGCGGCGGACGCGGACACGCCGGCCGAAGCCGACCCCCCGGACGGCCGCGACTCCCCCACCCCGGGCTCCGCGAGCTGAGGGCCGGGACGATGCTGCTTGCCGAAGAGCTGATGCTGCTCTGCCTTGATGACGAGGGCGGCTGGCCACTCCTGCAGGAGGAGCCACTCAACCAGTCGATGGCGATGGCGCTCGTCTTCGAGACCTCGCTGCGCGGGCTGACCCGGCTGGGTGAGTCGGGACGCCTGGAACGCACGGACGTCGCCGACTCCGGCGATCCGGTCTTGGACCTGGCGACCGCGAGGGTAGGTGGTGCCACCCCGACAGACGCCGTCCAGGGACTCGCCGACGAAGACCTGAGCGGGGCGATCCTGACCCTGCTGGTGCAGCGCGGCATCGTCCATGCCGATGACCAGACCCCCGGCCAATACCCGCAGCGCCGTGCTGAGGTGGAGATCGGGGTTCGCGAACGGCTGCGCACTGTCCTGGCCTACGGCGCCGAACCCTCGGTGCATGATGTCGCGCTGATCGCCCTGCTCGACCACGTGGCCCTGACCTCCGCCGTGCTCCCGGGCGAGGACGTCGGCCGGGTCTCCGAACGAGCCCGGCAGATCTCCTCCAACTGGCGCGAGATGGACGCGTTCCGGCGGGCGGCGCCTGCCCCCCGTCTGACCACAGATGACGGTTCCGCCGAAGACGGCCAGACAGACGACCGCGAAAGAGGCGCGCGCTCACTCCGCGACCGGATGTCCGGCGGCATCGACGTGCTCGACCTGATCTCGTTCCCGTTCCGCCTCTTCGACGGGCTCTGACCGACTTCTGTCGGTGGGCGGCCAACGCCCCGGCGGCACGGCCCGTCGGTCCTGGGGCGGACGACCGCTCAGCCGGTCAACGCCTGCACGCGGGGGTGCATCGCGGCGACGTTGACTGTCACAGAGAAACCCACGAGCGCGGCCGCCAGCGCCGGCCGACCGATCAGCCACAGACCCAGGGCGGCCGCCCCGAAGACGAGCACCTTGGCGACCGGACGTGCCAGCGGACCTCCACGTGGTGCCCGGGGCGAGGCCCAGGTCGCCCAGACGGTCACCGCAACGGCCGCCATACCCAGGGCCGTGGCGAACGCGGCCGGCCCGCCGGCTCCGCCCAGCTCCCACCCCCACCACGCGAGCGCGGCGACTGCCAGCAGCTCGTCGACGAAGACCAGGGCCAGGACGGCCCACCCCAGCGCGGCCACTCTCACCTCTGGCCGGGCTCGGCGACCGCGGCCGGGTCATCAGCCGCCCCGCCCATGGCCTGCACGACCCGCGACGGCGACGGCCGGCCGAGCTGCTCGGCCATCCAGACGCTGGTCTGCACGAGCTTCGGCAGGTCGACGCCGTGCGCGATGCCCAGCCCATCCAGCGCCCAGACCAGGTCCTCGGTCGCCAGGTTGCCGGTCGCGGACGTGGCGTAGGGGCAGCCGCCCAACCCCCCGGCAGAGGCATCCACCACGCTGACCCCAGCCCGCATCGCGGTCACCGTGTTGGACAAGGCCTGGCCGTAGGTGTCGTGGAAGTGCACCCCGACCTGGTCGACACCGATGCCCCGGTGGTCCAGCGCCTCGAGCAGGCGCAGGACGTGGCCGGGAGTGCCGACCCCGATGGTGTCGCCGATGCTGAGCTGGTCGCAGCCGAGGTCCATCAGCCGCGCGCACACGTCCACCACCTGGTCCACCGGCACCGGCCCCTCCCACGGGTCGCCGAAGCACATCGAGACATAGCCGCGCACCCACGCGCCCTCGTCGAGTGCGCGCGTGACGACCGGTGCGAACATCTGCAGGGACTCCTCGACCGTGCGGTTGAGGTTCTTGCGGGCGAACGTCTCCGTCGCGCTGCCGAACACGGCGACCGCCTTGGCCCCGGATGCCAGTGCGCGCTCGAGGCCCCGCTCGTTGGGGACCAGCACCGGACGTCGTGGGCCGGTGCCGAGCGGCCCGAGCTGCTCGAGCAGCTGCTCGGCGTCACCGAGCTGCGGCACCCACTGCTGCGGCACGAACGAGGTGACCTCGATCGTGTCCAGCCCGCTGGCGACGAGGCGGCGGACGAACTCGGCCTTGGTCGCGGTGGGGATGGCGGTCGCCTCGTTCTGCAGACCGTCGCGGGGGCCGACCTCATAGATGGTGACCCGATCGGGCAGGCCGGGCAACGGCTCGACCGTGGGCAGCGACATACGGCCAGTGTTGCAGGAGGTGGCGGGCGCCAGCCCGGCGCGTCCGGTGGGGCTGTCGGGCGCAGCCCGGCGCGTCCGGTGGGGCTGGCGGGCGCAGCCCGGCGCGTCCAGTGGGGCTGGAATGTCAGGGGCACGACATACCGTTGTCCCCACGATGCCTGGACCCCTGATCGTGCAGAGCGACAAGACCCTCCTGCTCGAGGTCGACCACCCCGAGTCCGAGGCTGCCCGTCGAGCGGTCGCACCGTTCGCGGAGCTGGAGCGTGCCCCCGAGCACGTGCACACCTACCGGATCACCCCGCTCGGACTGTGGAACGCCCGCGCTGCCGGGCACGACGCCGAGCAGGTCGTCGACGCGCTGGTCTCGCACAGCCGCTACCCGGTTCCCCATGCGCTGCTGCTCGACATCGCCGAGACCATGGCCCGCTACGGTCGGCTCAGCCTGGACCGCGACCACAGCGGACCCGAGCCGCGCCTGGTGCTCCGCACGACCGACCGGCCGGTCCTCGAGGAAGTGCTGCGGCACAAGAAGATCCAGCCGCTGGTCGGCGCCCGCATCGACCCGGACTCGATCGTCGTGCACCCCTCCGAGCGGGGGCACCTCAAGCAGGAGCTGCTCAAGATCGGCTGGCCCGCCGAGGACCTCGCGGGCTATGTCGACGGCGAGGCGCACCCGATCACGCTGCACGAGGACGGCTGGTCGCTGCGTCCCTACCAGCAGCAGGCCGTCGACGGCTTCTGGCACGGCGGGTCGGGTGTGGTCGTCCTCCCGTGCGGGGCGGGCAAGACTTTGGTGGGTGCCGGTGCGATGGCCCGCTCGGGCACGACGACGCTGATCCTGGTCACCAACACGGTGGCGGCCCGCCAGTGGCGGGAGGAGCTCCTGGCGCGCACCTCGCTCACCGAGGAGGAGATCGGTGAGTACTCCGGGGCTCGCAAGGAGGTGCGCCCGGTGACCATCGCGACCTACCAGGTGCTGACCTTGCGCCGCAAGGGTGCCTACCCGCACCTGGACCTGCTCGACGCCCGCGACTGGGGCCTCATCCTGTATGACGAGGTGCACCTGCTCCCGGCGCCGATCTTCCGGATGACCGCCGACCTGCAGGCGCGACGCCGCCTGGGTCTGACCGCGACGCTGGTGCGCGAGGACGGCCGTGAGGGCGACGTCTTCTCCCTGATCGGCCCGAAGCGCTACGACGCGCCGTGGAAGGACATCGAGGCGCAGGGCTACATCGCCCCCGCGGACTGTGTCGAGGTGCGGGTCACCCTCGACGACGCGATGCGGATGGCGTATGCCGTGGCGGAGCCCGACGAGCGCTACCGGTTCGCCTCCTGCGCGCCGGCCAAGGACGCCGTGGTGCAGGCGCTGGTCGACCGGCACCGAGGGGAGCCGACGCTGGTGATCGGGCAGTACCTCGACCAGCTCGACCAGCTGGCGGAGCGGCTGGACGCGCCGCTGATCACCGGTGAGACTCCCGTGGCGCAGCGCCAGAAGTTGTTTGCCCAGTTCAAGCAGGGCACGGTCGGTCTGCTCGTCGTCTCCAAGGTGGCCAACTTCTCGATCGACCTGCCCGAGGCGTCGGTGGCGATCCAGGTGTCGGGCACGTTCGGGTCGCGTCAGGAGGAGGCCCAGCGGCTCGGCCGGGTGCTCCGACCCAAGGGGGACGGCCGCACCGCGCACTTCTACACCGTGGTCGCGCGCGACACTGTCGATGCCGAGTTCGCCGCGCACCGCCAGCGTTTCCTGGCTGAGCAGGGCTACGCCTACCGCATCGTCGACGCCGACGACCTCGGTCAGCTCGACGCTCCGCGCCCCTCGCTCTGAGGCGTCCGGTCGGCTGTGAGGCTCGCAGACAACTCCCAGGCAACATCCAGACAACCGGGAGACACTGGTGCCATGAGCACCGCAGCGCCCGAGGCCACCCTGCTGGTCGTCGAGGACGAGACCAACATCCGTGAGCTCCTCTCGACCAGCCTGACCTTCGCCGGGTTTGCGGTGCACGCCGCCGCCGACGGCCATGAGGCTCTACGCCTGGCCGCTGACAACGAGATCGACCTGGCGGTGATGGATGTGATGCTGCCGGACATGGACGGCTTCACCGTGACCCGCCGGCTGCGCGAGCAGGGCCGGCAGCTGCCGATCCTGTTCCTCACCGCTCGCGACAGCCTGGACGACAAGGTCAAGGGCCTGACCGTCGGCGGCGACGACTACGTGACCAAGCCGTTCAGCCTGGAAGAGGTCGTCGCGCGGATCCGCGCCGTGCTGCGGCGGACTCGCGCGATCGAGGAGGACGACGACTGCTTGCGCGTGGCCGACCTGGAGCTCGACGAGGACAGCCACGAGGTGCGCCGAGCCGGCCGGGTCATCGAGGTCTCCCCCACCGAGTTCAAGCTGCTGCGCTATCTCATGCTCAACCCCGGGCGGGTGCTGTCCAAGACCCAGATCCTGGACCACGTCTGGGACTACGACTTCCGCGGCGACTCCGGCATCGTCGAGTCCTACATCTCCTACCTGCGTCGCAAGATCGACTCCGACGGGCCGGCGCTGATCCACACCAAGCGCGGTGTCGGGTATGTGCTGCGCGCTCCCCGCGACGCCGCCTGAGTCGTGGGGCCACTCGGCAAGGCTCGTGACTCGGCCTACGGCCGGCTGCACGACCTCTCGCTGACGACCCGCCTGGTGACCGTCGTCGCGGTCCTGGTGCTCACGGCATACGTCATCACCAGCACGCTGACGGTGATGCTGTTGCGCGACTACCTGCTCGACCGCACCGACCAGGACCTGGTCCGCTACATCACCCCGCTGACCCAGGAGGCGATGGACCGGATCACCGGCGCGAACCGGCAGAGCGAGACGTTCGTCCCGCCGACGCCCTACTACCTGGTGATCACGCCGCGCGCGGCCGGACCGGCCTACATGTTCGGCAGTGGCGAGAGCCCGCCCGACCTGAGCCGGATCGAGTGGTCCGACGAGCGGATCGGCGGTGGCGCGTTCACCGTGGACTCGGTCGACGGCCACACCCACTGGCGAGTGCTCGCCGGTCGGCTCCAGAACGGTGAGGCGACCGCGGCGGTGGCGCTGCCGACCACGCCGATGGAGGGCACCGTCAAGCAGCTCGTGGTGCTGACCGGGGTGGTCGGTCTGGGCACCCTGCTCGCGGTGGTCGTGCTCAGCTGGTTCGCGGTGCGCCGGGCCTTCCGGCCGCTGCGCCGGATCGAGGACACCGCCTCGGCGATCGCCGCCGGAGACCTCACCCGACGCATCCCCCAGCGAAACGCCCACGACGAGGTGGCCTCGCTCTCCTCGTCGCTGAACGTCATGCTCGGCCGGATCGAGCAGAGCTTCGCCGTCCGCGAGGCGTCGGAGGAGCGGATGCGGCGCTTCGTCGCCGACGCCTCGCACGAGCTCCGCACGCCTCTGGCCACGGTCAAGGGGTATGCCGAGCTCTACCGGGCGGGCGGCGTCAGCGACCCCGCGGCGATGACCACTGCGATGCGGCGGATCGAGGACGAGGCGACCCGGATGGCGCGCCTGGTCGAGGACCTGCTGCTGCTCACCCGGCTGGACAGCCAGCGCGACCTGGAGCGCCAGCCGGTCGACCTGGCCGTCCTCGCCGCCGACGTCGTCCAGGACGCCCGGGTCCGGGCCCCTGAGCGGACGATCCAGCTGAGCCATCTGGCCGGCCGGTGGACCCCGGCGCACACGTCCGGGGACGACTTCGCGCTGCGCCAGGTGCTGACCAACCTGGTGGCCAACGCGCTGGCGCACACGCCCGACCAGACGCCCATCGAGGTCGTCGTCGGCCAGCCCTCGGACCAGCCTGCCGCCCGGGTGGTCGTCGAGGTGCGCGACCACGGCCCGGGCATCCCGCCCGACGTGGCCGACCGGGTCTTCGAGCGCTTCTACCGCGCCGACCCCTCGCGGGCCCGCGGCAACGGCGGGGGCACCGGCCTCGGCCTGGCCATCGTCGCGGCCATCGTCAGCAGGCACGGTGGGACTGTCCGGCACCGCCCGACACCGGGGGGCGGCGCGACGTTCCGCGTCGAGCTGCCGGCCTCCCCGCAGCCGGCGTCCGTCGACGCCTGAGTCGGCAGCGCGCCTCGGTCGGCGCCGCGACGGACCGACGCCGGTGGCGGTCAGCCAGTTCACAGGCAACGTCAAGGTCACGCGGAGGCTGATCGGGTGGACTGGGTGGACACCACCACACTGGTCATCCTGAGAGGACGTGCCATGAGCGACGACCCCACCACCCTGAGTCACGCCGATCGTTCCCCCGTCGCCCCACAGCTGCACCGTGAGCCCACGGCCGACCGCACCAGCCGCCCGCGCGCCGCCGCGACCCGCACCTGGGGCACCGCCACCGCCGTCGGCCTGCTCTCGGCGTTGCTCGCGTCCGGGGCGACGTATGCCGTGGTCGAAGCCGCCGACGGCGGCACCGCTCCGGTCGTCGCCGAGGCGAGCACCGACCGCGGTGCGGCCACGCCGGCCACCAGCAACGCGGCATACCAGCCGGCGCAGGACTGGACCGCCGTCGCGGCGCGGGTGACGCCGAGCGTGGTCAGCATCTCCGTCGAGACGGCACGGGGGCAGGGCGCCGGGTCCGGCGTGGTCTGGGACGCCCAGGGGCATGTGGTGACCAACGCGCACGTCGCCTCGGGGGCCGCGACGGTGCAGGTGACCCTTCATGACGGCCGCACCTACACCGCGAAGGTGGTGGGCACGGACGCCTCGACCGACCTGGCCGTCCTGCTGCTCGACAACGCGCCGGACGACCTCGCGCCGATCGCTGTCGGCGACGATGCCGGGCTGTCGGTCGGGGACCCGGTGATGGCCGTGGGCAACCCCCTCGGACTCTCCGGCACGGTGACGACCGGCATCGTCAGCGCCCTCGACCGTCCCGTCACCACCGCGTCGGAGTCCGCCGACCCCGCCACCGGTCAGGCGGCGGCCGTGGTCACCAACGCGATCCAGACCAGCGCGGCGATCAACCCCGGCAACTCCGGTGGCGCCCTCGTGGACGCCGGCGGCGCCTTGGTCGGGATCAACTCCTCGATCGCCAGCCTCTCCTCCGGGGGCGGCGGTCAGAGCGGCAGCATCGGCATCGGCTTTGCGATCCCGGTCACCGAGGTGAGCTCGGTCGCCGGCCAGCTGATCGCGGACGGCACGGTGGAGCACGCGTTCCTCGGTGTCGCTCTCGACGACACGAAGGCATCGCGCGACGGAGCGAGCGTCCAGGCGGCTGCCGTGACGCAGGTGGAGTCCGGCTCTCCGGCCGAGGGCGCCGGGCTGCGCTCTGGTGATGCCATCACCGACATCGACGGCGAGCGGGTCAGCGGCGCCCTGTCCCTGGTCGCGCAGGTGCGCGAGCGCACGACCGGTGACGAGGTGACGCTGGGGGTGCTGCGTGCGGGCGAGCGGCTCGAGGTGACCGTCACCCTCGACGCCCGACCGGACAACGCCTGACCACTGAAGGCGGGGCGGCGGGGCGGCCGGTCAGCGCCCCGCTGGAGGCCGGGCAGGCGCCGGGCGGGGTGGGCGCGACGCCGTGTAGGCTGCCGCTTCCCCCAACCGTGCTCGACCAAGGTGGCCTGGTCATGCCCACTGCCCCTGCCCGCGAACTGGAGTCCGAACAACAACACCTCGCCCACGCCCGCGCCGAGCTGGCCCGGATGCGTGCGCACACGCTGAGCCTGCAGGCTCAGGCCGGCGACCGGATCGCCGGCGACACCCTGGCGTGGACCCTCTGGCAGCGCGCCAAGTCGCTGCTCGACGACCCGTCGACGTCGCTCTTCTTCGGCCGGATCGACACCGCCGACCACCGCTTCTACATCGGCCGCCGGCACGTCTCCGACGAAGCAGGCGAGCCGGTGGTGATCGACTGGCGCGCCGACGTCTCCACGGCGTTCTACCGGGCCTCCCCCACCGAGCCGATGGGCGTGCTGCTGCGCCGACGGTTCGGCATCGACCACGGCCAGATCACCGCCTACGAGGACGAGCACCTGCTGACCCCGCAGGCCGGCGACCTGGCCGACAGCGCCAACAGCGCCATCGTGGCCCGCGAGATCGAGCGTCCCCGCGTCGGACCGATGCGCGACATCGTCGCGACCATCCAGCCGGAGCAGGACCAGATCGTCCGTTCCGACGTCGCCCGGACGATCTGCGTGCAGGGTGCGCCCGGCACCGGCAAGACCGCGGTGGGGCTGCACCGTGCGGCGTGGCTGCTCTATGCCTTCCGCGACCGGCTGGCGCGCAGCGGGGTCCTGGTGGTCGGGCCGAGCCGGGCGTTCCTGGAGCACATCGGCGCGGTCCTGCCGGCCCTGGGAGAGGTCGAGGTGCGGCATACGACCCTGGAGGACCTGGCGGGCTCGGTGCCGGTGCGGGCCGCCGACCCGGTCGAGGTCGCCGTGCTCAAGGGCGACCCGCGGATGGCTGAGGTGCTGCACCGCGCGGTCTGGGGCCAGGTGCGCCGGGCCGAGGAGCCGCTCGTGGTGCCCCGCGGAGCGCGGCGGTGGCGGATCCCGGCGTATGCCGTGCAGGAGATCCTCGACGAGCTGGGCACTCGCGGGGTCCGCTATGCCGCGGCCCGCGACATGCTGTCGCGCCGACTGGCCCACGCCGTGCTCGTGCAGATGGAGCAGGCCGGAGACACCCCCGACGACCGGGTGCACGACGCGGTCGCCCGGTCCAAGCCGGTGCGTGACTACGTCGCCGCGGTCTGGCCCGCGCTGGAGCCACGCCAGGTGCTCCACGCCCTCCTGTCGGACCCGGCCACTCTCGAGCGCGCCGCGGACGGTCTGCTCAGCGAGCAGGAGCGGCAGGCACTGCCCTGGGCCGCGCCACCACGGACCCGCGGCGCTGCCCGGTGGAGCACCGCCGACACCGTGCTGCTCGACGAGGTCGCCGACCTGCTGGAGCGCACGCCCAGCCTGGGCCACGTCATCCTCGACGAGGCCCAGGACCTCTCGCCGATGCAGCTGCGGATGGTCGGGCGCCGCGCGTCCACCGGGTCGCTGACCGTGCTGGGCGACCTCGCGCAGGGCACCACCCCGTGGGCCACCGGCTCGTGGGCCGACTCGCTGGTCCACCTGGGCAAACCGGACGCGCACGTCGAGGTGCTCGACCGGGGCTTCCGCGTGCCGGCCTCGGTGATCGACTACGCCGCCCGGCTGCTGCCGGTCATCGCACCCGACCTCACGGCGCCGCGCTCGGTGCGGGACAACCCCGGGCGGCTGGAGGTGCGTGCCGTGCCGCGTGCCGCGATGAGCCAACAGGTGCTGCTGGCCGTGGCGAGCGCGACGGCCGAGCCTGGGTCGGTGGGGGTCATCGTCCCCGACACGCAGGCCGCGCGGGTGTCGGCGGCGTTGACCGCTGCCGGAGTCGAGCACGACCTGCTGGGGGCCGAGCACGAGGAGGTCCACCCGGTGCAGGTCGTGCCGGCGACGCTGGCCAAGGGCCTGGAGTTCGACCAGGTGATCGTCGTCGAGCCCGCCGTCATCGCTGCGGCCGAGGCGGACGAGCGCTCCGGGCTGCGCCGGCTGTATGTCGTGCTGACGCGCGCGGTCTCCGGGCTCACCGTGCTGCACAGCCAGCCGCTGCCCGCGGTCCTGGCCGCGTGAGCCCCCTGTCGCCCGGCAGCGGCTCGGCGCCGACGGCCGAGCAGGCCGTCGACCACCTGCGCGCTCTCGACCCAGGAGCCGGCGACGACCTGCTCGCCGCCGAAGGAGCGACCCTGGTGCTCGGCTGGTCAGAGGCGCACCGGAGCTATCACACGCTGCAGCACCTCGGCGAGGTCCTGGCGGCGCTGTCGGTGCTGTGCACCGGCCCGGCGCTGCAGGTCGGCCGGGCCGCGGCGTGGTACCACGACCTCGCCTACGACCCGCGGGCGCTGGCCGGCAGCAACGAACACCGCAGCGCCTCGCTGGCACGCGACCACCTGCACCGCCTCGGCGTCGACGACCCCGTGGTCGACGCCGTCGAAGCGCTGGTCCTGATGACGGTGACGCACGACGCCGGCGCTCACCCAGCCCCCAGCGGCACGGCATACCTGCCGAGCGCGATGGACGCCTTCCACGACGCCGACCTGTGGATCCTCGCCGCCCCGCCGGCCCGCTATGCGGAGTATGCCGCGCAGGTCCGACAGGAGTACGCGCACGTCCCGGGGCCGGTGTTCGCGGCCGGCCGAGCCGCCGTGATGGCCCCGCTGGTGGAGCGCGACGAGGTCTACCGGACCGCCCATGCCCGTCAGGAGTGGACCGCTGCCGCGCGCCGCAACGTCGGGTCCGAGCTGGCCCGCCTGCGCGCGGCTGGCGGCGACCCTGGCTGACCTACGCCAGGTGGCGGCTGACCAGCACGAGGCAGCCGATCCCGAACGCGCCCCACCAGCACACCTGCGAGAGCATCGTCGCGCCCATCATCCGGGCACGGAGCCCGGAGGGCAGGGTGGCGTTGGTGACGTCGGCGGGCAGCTTCATCAGCCGGCGCTCCAGCGGCTTGAGCGCGACCCCGTTGTGCAGCAGTGCCAGCACGAACAGCTGCTTGACCCAGGTGGTCGCCGACGTCAGGTCCGGGTGCAGGAACATGCCGGACAGCAGCAGGATCCACAGGCCGGTCCAGATCACCGGGTGGGCCGCCTCGGCGATCCGCAGGCACTCGCGCAGCCGACGCAGGCCGGCCACCCAGACCAGGCCATACCAGTCCAGCAGCACGATCGGCCCCAACGCCAGCACCACCCCGAAGATGTGCGCGCTCACCGCCCAGCCGAGGACCGAGCCGGTGAGCTCGATGAAGGTCGAGACCCACAGCACCAGCGCCCAGAGCACCGTCACCGCCACGTGCGCCACGGGTCGACGCCAGGTCGCAGGGGCGGGTGAGGGCACGGCCCGAGACTAGTGGTCAGCGGCCCGGCGCCGACAGGGCCTCAGCCGGCGCCTCCGCGCCGACGGTCGACCCGCTCCAGCCACCGCTCGACCAGGGGCCACCAGGCCTGGTCCCCGCAGAGCTGGGCTGCCCGCGACCGCGCAAACCACTCGGCGTGCGTCACGTCCTCGGCGCCCGAGGCGACCGTCAGCCGCTCCTGGATGACGACCCCGTAGACCGCGATGTGGTTGTGCCCGTCGTCCCAGGGCGCCCGCGCTCCGCCCGGGGCGATGGTGATCCGCTCATAGCCGACCGGCTCCAGCCTGGCCGGGTCGACCTGCAGCCCGGTCTCCTCGACCAGCTCCCGCACGGCGCTCTGCCGCAGTCCCTCCCCCCGGTCGCGCTTGCCGCCGGGGGGTGCCCAGCCGTCGCGGCCCACGCTGCGCACCAACAGCAGCCACCCGTCGGGCTCGGTGACGAGCACGACGGAGGCGCCCGAGGAGGCCGGCGGCTCGTGCGGTGAGGCGATGACGTCCAGCACGTGCGGTCCTCCGACGGCCGGCAGCCCGTCGACGAACCGGCCCAGCGGCCACTCCCCCTTGAGCTTGCGGAACCGCAGGCCGCTGGCCGCCAGCCGTCGCGCCAGGTCGTTCGCGCTGGTGGCGGTGGCCCCCGCCCGGACGACCTCGGTATGGCGTTCGGCCGGGATGTCGTAGTGGTCACCCTCGAAGGAACGCCGGGGCACTCCGGCCCTGGCCGCGAAGTCGTGCAGCTCCTCCAGCGAGGTGTCGCTGATCACGTGCGACCAGAGCCGCCCGTGGGCGGGCCACATCGGCGGGTCGATCCAGACGGGCACCCGGCGAGCCTAGTGGCGTGCGGATCGTCGGGGTTGTGGACAGGTTCTGCGGCGGCGGCCCGGCCCGGCCTAGGGTCGGCGCGAGCCGGCCACCCGGGCCGGCCACACGACATACCAGGAGGTCAGCGATGTCCACCACGTTCAGTGTCGACACCGCCCGCATCGCGGCGGCGTCCGGCGACATCTCGCGCATCGCGGGGCAGATCGAGAGCGACGTGCGCTCGATGATGGCCCGGCTCAACGCCCTGCAGGACTGCTGGCGCGGGGTCGCGGCCGGCAACTTCGCCGGGCTCACCCAGGACTGGTCGGCGACGCAGGAGCGAGTGCGGCACAGCCTGGCCCAGATCTCCCTCGCGCTGAAGACGGCCGGCGAGGACTACGACCTGGTCGAGCAGCACAACCGGATGCGCTTCACGCCGCAGTGAGGGGGGACGCGAGCGGGGCGGCCATCCCGATGGGATGACCGCCCCGCTGCACAACCCGCGAGAAACGCGGTAGTTCGGTGTCCGGCCCGCCGAGCGTGCGCTGCGGCGGGCCGGTCAGGGCCGGCTCAGAAGTCCATGCCGCCCATGCCGCCGTCGCCACCGCCGGGCATGGCCGGAGCCTTCTCCGGCTTGTCCGCGATGACGGCTTCGGTGGTCAGGAACAGCGCCGCGATGGAGGCGGCGTTCTGCAGCGCCGAGCGGGTGACCTTGACCGGGTCGGCGATGCCGAACGCCAGCATGTCGCCGTACTCGCCGGTCGCGGCGTTGAGGCCGTGGCCGGGGGTCAGGTTGCGCACCTTCTCCGCGACGACGCCGCCCTCCAGACCGCTGTTGATGGCGATCTGCTTGAGCGGGGCCTCGATGGCCACCTTGACGATGTTGGCTCCGGTGGCCTCGTCACCGGTGAGGGTGAGCTTGGCGAACGCGGCACTGGCCTGGATGAGGGCCACGCCGCCGCCGGCGACGATGCCCTCCTCGACGGCCGCCTTGGCGTTGCGCACGGCGTCCTCGATCCGGTGCTTGCGCTCCTTGAGCTCGACCTCGGTGGCGGCACCGGCCTTGATCACGGCCACACCGCCGGCCAGCTTGGCCAGACGCTCCTGCAGCTTCTCGCGGTCGTAGTCGGAGTCGCTGTTGTCGATCTCGGCGCGGATCTGGTTGACCCGTCCGGAGATCTGGTCGGCGTCACCGGCGCCCTCGACGATGGTGGTCTCGTCCTTGGTCACCACGACCTTGCGGGCCTTGCCCAGCAGGTCGAGCTCGGCCGACTCCAGCTTCAGGCCGACCTCCTCGGAGATGACCTGGCCACCGGTGAGGATGGCGATGTCGGCCAGCATGGCCTTGCGGCGGTCCCCGAAGCCGGGGGCCTTGACGGCGACCGACTTGAAGTTGCCGCGGATCTTGTTGACGACCAGGGTGGCCAGAGCCTCGCCCTCGACGTCCTCGGCGATGATCGCCAGCGGCTTGCCGGAGCTCATCACCTTCTCCAGGATCGGCAGCAGGTCCTTGATCGCGCCGATCTTGGAGTTCATCACCAGCACGTAGGCGTCCTCGAGGACGGTCTCCATGCGCTCGGTGTCGGTCACGAAGTAGGGGCTGATGTAGCCCTTGTCGAACCGCATGCCCTCGGTGAGCTCGAGCTCCAGGCCGAAGGTGTTGGACTCCTCGACGGTGATGACGCCTTCGTTGCCGACCTTGTCCATCGCCTCGGCGATCATCTCGCCGATCTCGGAGTCACCGGCGGAGATCGACGCGGACTGCGCGATCTGCTCCTTGGTCTCCACGTCCTTGGCCATGCCGAGCAGCTCCTCGGTCACCGCCTTGACGGCGACCTCGATGCCGCGCTTGAGGGCCATCGGGTTGGCGCCGGCTGCCACGTTGCGCAGGCCCTCGCGGACCATCGCCTGGGCCAGCACGGTGGCCGTCGTCGTGCCGTCACCGGCGACGTCGTCGGTCTTCTTGGCGACCTCCTTGACCAGCTCGGCGCCGATCTTCTCGTAGGGGTCCTCGAGCTCGATCTCCTTGGCGATGCTCACACCATCGTTGGTGATGGTGGGGGCGCCCCACTTCTTCTCGAGCACGACGTTGCGGCCCTTGGGGCCGAGGGTCACCTTGACGGCGTCGGCGAGGGTGTTCATACCCCTCTCCAGACCGCGGCGAGCCTCCTCGTCGAAAGCAATGATCTTGGCCATTCGGGTGGTTCCTCCCACACGCTGAACGGGTTGGTCGACCGGCCGTTCGCCCGCGACGGACGGACCTGGCGTCTGGGCTCACGTCGCCCAGCCGGACAGACCCTCGATCGGACGGTCGTTGGTGGCCGTGTGGCCACCGATGAACTGTCACTCTCGGGTGGAGAGTGCTAAGTCCATGATGAGCACTCGGACCCCCCGAGTGCAAATGGTGGCTCAGCCGGCGCGTGTCTCCAGGGCCCGCATGGCGGCGTCTCGCAGCGTGGTCTCCTGCAGGCCGAGTCCCCGGCACCGGGCGACGAGCGGCTCGATGTCGCGCAGGCCGTGGGTCATCTCATCGCGCAAGGTGTCGCCCAACCGGGACAGCACCGACTGCTGCTCGTCGACGAACGCGGCGTCGACGACGTCGCCGTGGCCCGGCACGTTGACCGGACAGTCGTGCACCTGGGGCCGCAGCCGCAGCCCCATCACCGTGCGCCCCCAGTCCATCGGGAAGCTGTCCTCCATCGCCGGGTCGGCGCCCTGCTCGACCAGGTCGCCCCAGAAGACGACGCCCGCGTCCGGCACCGCGACGACCAGGTCGTGGTCGGTGTGTCCCTTGCCGCCATACAGCAGGTGCACCTCGCGCTCCCCCAGGTCGAGGGTGAGGTCCTCCTCGGTCAGATAGAACGGGAGCACCACCTCGGTGTCCCGGTAGGTCTGCGCCAGCGCCGGCCGGTCGGTGCGCAGCAGGTGGGCGACGACCTGGTCGCGCTGGTGCTCCGCGGTGGCGCGCAGGTCGTCAGCGGCTCCGGAGTGGGCATAGATCTGGCTGTCCCGGAACGCGGCGTTGCCGAAGCAGTGGTCATAGTGCGCGTGCGTGTTGACGACGACCTGCTCGAGGTCGGTCACCTCACGGACGGCCGCAGCGAGCTCGTGGCCCCGCTCGGTCGTGCTGCGGGTGTCGATGACCAGCGCCCGTCGCGTCCCCACGACGAGCCCGCAGTTGAGCTCCAGCTCGACGTGGCGGCGCACCAGCACCCCAGGGGCGAGCTCGCGCCAGGTCACCTCGCTCATCACTCCACTGTATGGCGGCGCCACACCCGAGGCAGGTCCGGCCACGCTCCCGGGGCCGGGCTAGGACAGACCGACGATCTGGCCGTCCT
This sequence comes from uncultured Actinomycetota bacterium, assembly GCA_963781115.1. Lineage (GTDB taxonomy): Bacteria > Actinomycetota > Actinomycetes > Actinomycetales > Dermatophilaceae > Ornithinicoccus. Next base: position 80,029 of record CAWADV010000002.1, on the reverse strand, counting down.
CGTCCAGGTCGATCCGGTGCGCCGCGGGCGAGCGGGACAGGCCCGGCATGGTGCGCATGTCACCCGCGATCGGGTAGATGAACCCGGCCCCGACGGCGGCGCGCACCTCGCGGACCGGCATCCGCCAGCCCGTCGGTGCCCCCCGCAGAGTCGGGTCCGAGCTGATCGACAGGTGCGTCTTGGCGATGCAGACCGGCAGGTCCCCGAAGCCGGCCGCCTGATAGGCGTCGAGCTGCTTGGCCGCAGCGGGGGCGTAGTCGACGCCGTCCGCGCCGTAGACCCGGGTGGCGACGGCCTCGATCTTCTCGCGCAAGGGCAGGCCCAGGTCATAGAGCGGCCGGAAGTCGCTGGGCTCCTCGGCGGCCTCGCGCACAGCCTCGGCGAGCTCCACCGAGCCCGCGCCACCGTCGGAGAAGTGGGTGGAGACGGCGACCCGTGCACCCGCCCGTTCGGCGATCTCCCGGATGGCGGCGTGCTCGCTGGCGTGGTCGGTGGGGAAGGCGTTGACGGCCACGACCGGGGAGACACCGTGGATCCTGATGTTCTCGATCTGCTTGACCAGGTTGGCGGCTCCGGCATGGACGTCGTCCGGGTTCTCGGCGAGCAGCGCCTCGGGCAGTGGGCGACCGGCGGCGATCGAGAACTTGCCCGAGTGCATCTTCAGCGCGCGCGTGGTGGCCACGACGACCGCAGCGTCGGGGCTCTCCCCGCTGGCCCGGCACTTGATGTTGAAGAACCGCTCGGCGCCCATGTCGGCCCCGAAGCCGGCCTCGGTCACCACGTAGTCGCCACTGCGCAGCCCGATCAGGTCGGCGACCACCGAGGAGTTCCCGGTGGCGATGTTGCCGAACGGACCGGCGTGGATCAGCGCCGGTGTGCCCTCGAGGGTCTGCAGGAGGTTGGGCTTGATCGCCTCGCGCAGCATCACCGCCATCGCCCCGGCACCCTGCAGCTGCTCGGCGGTCACCGGCTCCCCGTCGACGGTGGACCCGACGACGATCCGTCCGAGCCGGGCTCGCATGTCGGCCAGCGAGGTGGTCAGGCCCAGGAGTGCCATCACCTCCGAGGCCGCGGTGATGTCGAAGCCGCTCTGACGGGCCAGCCCGTCGGCCCGTGCTCCGAGCCCGATGACCAGCTGCCGCAGCGCGCGGTCGTTGACGTCCAGGACCCGTGGCCAGGTGATCGCGCGCGTGTCCAGCCCGAGGGCGTTGCCGTGGTGCAGGTGGTTGTCGAGCAAGGCGGCCAGCAGGTTGTGCGCCGAGGTGACGGCGTGGAAGTCCCCGGTCAAGTGCAGGTTGAGGGTCTCCATCGGCACCACCTGGCTGCGCCCGCCGCCGGCGGCGCCACCCTTGATGCCGAAGGTCGGGCCCATCGAGGGCTGCCGCAGGCACAGCACGGCCTGCTTGCCGATGTGCTTGAAGCCCTGGGCCAGGCCGACCGCCGTCGTCGTCTTGCCCTCGCCGAGCGGGGTGGGACTGACCGCGCTGACCACGACATACCTGGCTCGTGGCCGGTCGGCCATGGCCGGGATCGCGGCCAGGTCGATCTTCATCACGTGGCGCCCGTAGGGCTCCAGGAAGCGGTCGTCGATCCCCATCTCACGGGCGACGTCGGACAGCGGCCGCAACGTTGCGGCGCGCGCGATCTCCAGGTCAGACAGCACGACCGTGACTGTATGACGTGCCCGCGCGCCGCTGCAGGCGGGGCCGGTGACGGCCACTGCCTGGGCGGGCGACTGGCGTGACGCCATACTGCGTCAGAACTGACGTCATTGTGGTGTTGACATGACGTCATAGTGGTGTCATGCTGACGTCATGGAACTTCACAGCTACGTCACCCGGATCCACCAGGAGGTCGCCAACGCGGTCGCCCTGGCTGGTCCGGAGGCTCAGGCCGGCGCCGACCGCCTGCTCACCGCTCTCGACCCCGCGCTGCGTCTGGTCATCCTCGAGGCGCTCACCGACGCCGCAGCCGAGATCACCACGGCGCTGCCGTCCGGCAACGTCGACGCCCGCCTGCGCGGCCGGGACCTCACCTTCGTCGTCGAGGGGGTCGGGTCGACCGACTCCGAGGCCGCAGCCTCGGTCCGCCCCGGTGACGCCGCCTTCGACGACCTCGGCGAGCAGGTGCGGCTGACGCTGCGCCTCTCCGAGGGCCTGAAGACCCGCGCCGAGGAGCTGTCCAACGAGCTCGGCCAGTCGCTGAACTCCTGGCTCGTCGACACCGTGCGCGGAGCCACCTCCGGCAGCGGCATCGGCGATGCCTGGCCGGCCCCGCCCAAGGCGCCCCGCCCGCCCAAGTCCCCTGGCCGCAAGCAGAGCGGCTGGGCCTGAGCACCCACCGGCCGCCGCCACCACACGCATCTCCAGACCTTCCCGCCTCCCCGAAAGCGAGCATCGCCATGAACTCCCGCACCTTCCAGACCCCCGGCCCGGTCACCCTGCACGTCGAGATCGGCTCCGGCGAGGTCTCGGTCACCGCCACCGACACCGACCAGACGCAGGTCGAGGTCGAGGGCAAGGACGCCGACAAGGTCGTCATCACCCACGAGGGACGCACCATCTCGGTGACCGTGCCTCGCGGCGGCTTCCTCTTCGGCGGCCACAGCAAGGTGCAGGTCAGGGCGCAGATCCCGTCGGGCAGCGACCTGTCCACCGTGCTCGGCAGCGCCGACCTGGACGTCACGGGCATCGTGGACGACTGCTCGGTCAAGTCCGGCTCCGGCCACGTGCGGCTCGACCAGCTCGGCAGCGCCGACCTCACCTCCGGGTCGGGCGGGATCTCCGTGCAGACCGTGCGCGGCGACCTGCGCGCCCGCAGCGGGTCCGGCGAGGTGTCCGTGCAGTCGCTGGGTCAGTCGGCCGATGTCACCACCGGCTCGGGCGACATCACGCTGGGCCAGGCCGCCGGCCCGGTCAGCGTGAAGTCCGGCTCCGGCACGGTGTCGCTGGGCAGCGTCACGGCCGACGTCACGGTGACCGCCGCGAGCGGTGACGTCCGCATCGAGCAGGCCCAGCAGGGCACGGTCAGCGTGCGCACCGCGTCAGGGGACATCGCCGCGGGAGCCGCGGCCGGCGTCCCCGTCTGGACCGACTTCAACACCGTCTCCGGCAGCATCGCCTCCGCCCTGCAGCCCCTGGGCAAGCCCGCCGACGGGCAGGCCTTCCTGGAGCTGCGACTGCGCACCGTCAGCGGCGACATCGTCGTCCGCCACAACGAGCCCGCTCACTCCTGAGCTCGTCCTCCCCCACCAGCCCCCGCCTGACGTCCTGAAAGGACCACGACCATGACCGCACTGATCGGCGACCTCGCCCGCGACGAGTACGAGGACCGCCTGCGCTACTTCGGGCTGAAGTCCCGGCGCGACCCGTTCGGCACCATGCCGACGCCCACCCCGCGCCTGCGCCGACGCAGCCCCCGCTGACCCCGGCACAGTCCCGCCCTCACCGACAGCCCGGTGCGTGAGACCTCACGCACCGGGCTTCGTCGTCCCTACGCTCTCAGAGCTCCAGGCCCAGACGGCGGGCCGAGCGCGACTTCTGCCGCTGCGCACGCTGCCGGCGCAGCCGCTTGACCAGCATCGGGTCGGCCTCGAGTGCCTCGCGCAGGTCGAGCAGCTGGTTGAGCCGCTGGTAGTAGCTGGTCGAGCTGATGTCGAACAGCTCCTTGATCGCCGCCTCCTTGGCGCCGGCGTACTTCCACCACTGGCGCTCGAAGGCCAGGATCTGGCGGTCGCGCTCCTCGAGCTGGCTGCCCAGGGAGTGCGTCTGCGGGGCGGCGCCCATCTGGTGGACCTTTCGCTGCGGTGTCGGAGGCATGCTGGCTGAGCGTGTCCGGCCGCGACGTGCGGCAGCGGCCTGAGCACGAGTGTAGAGGGGAATCACACCGGTGTGGTTCTGCGTGCTGGCGTGCCGGAGACGTCGGCCTGCCGGAGTTCACCTCACCAGTCACACCCGTCTCGGGCGTGCTCCCGCGTCACACCACACGCCTCAGGGCAGGGTCCAGTCCACGGGCTTCCCGCCCTGCGCCACGATCAGCTCGTTGGCGCGGCTGAACGGCCGGGAGCCGAAGAACCCGCTGCGCGCGGACAGTGGCGAAGGGTGCGGGCTCTGCACCGTCGGCACGTCCCCGAGCGCCGCCGCCATACTCCGGGCATCACGGCCCCAGAGGATCGCGACCAGCGGCCCGCCGCGCCGCACCAGGGCGCTGATCGCCAGGTCGGTCACCTGCTCCCAGCCCTTGTTGCGGTGGCTTGCCGGGGCGCCGGGCCGCACGGTCAGCACCCGGTTGAGCAGCATGACGCCCTGGTCGGCCCACGGGGACAGGTCTCCGGTCGACGGCTGCGGGACCCCCAGGTCGCTGACCAGCTCGGCATAGATGTTCGTGAGGCTGCGCGGGATCGGCCGCACGTCCGGGGCGACCGAAAAGCTGAGCCCGACCGCATGGCCCGGCGTGGGGTAGGGGTCCTGGCCGACGATGAGCACCCGCACCTGGTCCAGCGGACGCTCGAAGACCCGCAGCACGTGCCGCCCGGCCGGCAGGTAGCCGCGCCCGGCAGCGACCTCGGCGCGCAGGAAGGCGCCCAGCGAGGCGACCGTGTCTGCGGCCGGCCCCAGCGCCGCCGCCCAGGTCGGGTGCACGAGCTCGGCCAGGCTGCTCGGCCCCCGCGCCCGGTCGCTGCTCATCCCGGCATTATGGGGCGTATGACGCCCACCGAGACCGACGAGACCGCCCCCGCCCAGGGGGACGAGACCGCGGGCTCCCTGCAGCCGGTGCCCCGCGCCTGGGCCCGCTACGTCGCCCTCGGGGACTCCTTCACCGAGGGGATGAGCGACGCCGACCCCCTGCGGGAGAACCACTTCGTCGGGTGGGCCGACCGGCTGGCCGCCCTGCTCAGCCACCACGTCGACGAGTTCAGCTATGCCAACCTGGCCGTCCGCGGCCGCAAGCTCAGCGACGTCGCCGGCCCCCAGCTGGACGCGGCACTGGCCCTGCGCCCCGACCTGGTGAGCATCGTCGGCGGCGGCAACGACATCCTGCGGCCCAAGGCCGACGTCGACGCGCTCGCCGAGCAGCTCGAAGGCGCTGTCGTCCGGCTGCGCGCCGCGGGGGTGGATGTGCTGATGGCCACCCCGACCGACCCGTCCGGCGCACCGATCATCGGCCGCACCCGGGGCCGCGCGGCGACCTACCTCGCGCACATCTGGACGATCGCCGGGCGGCACGGCTGCTACGTCGTGCACCAGTGGGGTTTCGACTGGCTCAAGGACTGGCGGATGTGGGCACCGGACCGGATCCACATGACCAGCGAAGGGCACCGGAGGGTGGCGCTGGCCGCCTACCAGGCGCTGGGGCACAGCCCGGACACCGCGGACTGGGCGATCCCGCTGCCGCCGCAACCGGACCCAGACCGGATCGAGACGATCCGCGGCAACGCCGTGTGGGCGCGCGAGTATGCCGGGCCGTGGCTCCAGCGGCGGCTGCAGGGCCGGTCCTCGGGCGACGACATCGCCCCCAAGCGGCCGTCACTCAGCCCGCTGGAGTAGTCGCCGTCCCGAGCACAACAAGCCGCATCTGCGGGAGTAGCATGCGTCGGTATGTCGCATCTGCGTGTCTCCGAGGCCGCTGACCTCCTCGGCGTCTCCCCCGACACCGTCCGCCGCAGCATCGACGCGGGACGGCTGACCGCCACCAAGGACCTCGCTGGCCGCACCGTCGTCGACGGGGCCGCGCTGGCCGCGCTCGCCCAGGAGCTGGCCCGTCCTGCGGCGGTCGGACCGGTCGGCCGGTCGTCGTCGCGCAACCAGATGCGCGGCATCGTCACGCGCATCGTCACGGACACCGTGATGGCCCAGGTCGACCTGCAGGCCGGCCCGTTCCGGCTGGTCTCGCTGCTGTCGACCGAGGCGGTCGAGGAGATGGGCCTGCAGGTCGGGGACGTGGCCATCGCCTCGGTCAAGGCCACGCACGTCAGCATCGGGGTGCCGACGTGAGCGCGCGCACGAGGTCGCGCGCCGCCATGGCGGTGGCGATGTTCGCGCTTGGCCTTGCCGGGTGCGGCGAACCCGGCGCGGACCCGGCGTCGAGCACGGCCGGCTCGGCTGACGGGGTCGTCACGGTGCTCGCCGCAGCCTCGCTGACCGATGTCTTCGAGCCGATCGTGGAGGACTTCCAGGCCGACCACCCGGGCGTCGAGGTGCGGGTGTCGTTCGCGGCGAGCTCGACGATCGTCCAACAGGTCAACGCGGGTGCGCCGGCCGACGTCGTCGCCCTCGCCGGGACCTCGGCCCTGGAGCCGCTGGAGCCCGGTCTGCGGCAGGGCGAGCCGACGATCTTTGCCTCCAACGCCCTGGAGCTGGCCGTGCCACCAGACAACCCCGGCGGCGTCACGGGGCTCGGCGACCTCGACCGGGGTGACCTCACGATCGTGGTCTGCGCCGAGCAGGTGCCCTGCGGGGCGGCGGCACAACGCCTGTTCGCCGAGCAGGGACTCACCCCTGGCATCGCGTCCTACGAGCCCGATGTCCGCGCCACGCTGAGCAAGGTCGAGCTCGGCGAGGCCGATGTCGGCGTGGTCTACCGCACTGACGTCACGGCTGCCGGCGACCGGGTGCTCGGCATCGAGATCCCCGATGCCGTCAACGTCGTCACCTCCTATCCGGTGCTGGCCGTCTCGGCGTCACCGCTCGCCGCCGAGCTCGTGGCCGAGGTCCTCTCCGGCCGTGCCCAGGAGCACCTGGCGGCGGCCGGATTCGGCGTGCCGTGACCGGTGTCGCGCCGACCCGGCCGGGTCAGGGCATCCGCACCGGCTTCGGCGGCCGGCTCCCGCTGACGGTCCCTGCCGGCCTGGCGCTGCTCCTGCTGCTCGTCCCCCTGCTCGCCCTCCTGCTGCGGGTGGACTGGCCCGGACTGCCGGCGCGCCTGGACTCCCCCGTCGTGCTGGACGCGCTGCGCCTCTCGGCACTGACCACGTCGGTGTCCCTGCTGGTGACGGTGGCCCTGGGCACGCCCCTGGCCTGGCTGCTGGCCCGCGCCTCCGGTCGCGGCGCCACGTGGCTCCGGGCCCTGGTCACCGTGCCACTGGTGCTGCCACCCGTGGTCGGCGGTGTCGCGCTGCTGATGGCCTACGGTCGCCAAGGCGTCGTCGGCGGGCCGCTGCGCGACTGGCTCGGCGTCACCGTCCCGTTCACCACCGTTGCCGTCGTCCTGGCCGAGGTGTTCGTGGCGATGCCGTTCTACGTGATCACGGTCGAGGGCGCGATGCGCGGGCTGCACCGGGGCTACGACGAGATCGCGGCCACCCTCGGAGCCTCCCCCTGGCGCACCTTCACCCGCGTCGCCGTGCCGATGGTGGCCCCGGGGGTCGCAGCCGGCGCCGCCCTGGCGTGGGCCCGGGCCCTGGGCGAGTTCGGCGCCACCATCACCTTCGCCGGCTCCTTCCCCGGACGCACGCAGACCGCACCGCTGGCCGTGTATGCCGCACTGGAACAGGACCCGCAGGCAGCGGTCGCCCTGTCGACCCTGATGCTGCTGATCTGCGTCGTGGTCCTCGTCGCCTTCCGGCAGCGGTGGGTGCCGTGAGCCAGGTCGGCCGCGGGCTGACGGCGCGCCTGCTCGTCCGCCAGGGAGCGTTCACCCTCGACGCGCGAGCTGGTGGCAGGCGCCGGCACGGTGACCGCCGTCCTCGGGCCCAACGGGTCGGGCAAGACGACGCTGCTGCGCGCCCTTGCCGGGCTGGCCCCGATGGAGGCGGGAGAGATCATGCTGCACCCGGCGGACGGCGGTGATGGGGGCGGCGGGCCAGGCATTGAGCAGCCAGATGCCCGGATCTGGGCACAGGACGGGCGCGAGCTGGCACCGGCGGAGCGTGGGGTGGGGCTGGTGCTCGCCGAGCACCTGCTGTTTCCCCACCTGAGCCTGCTCGACAACGTGGCGTTCGGGCTGCGCAGCCGCGGCGTCGGACGTCGGCCGGCTGGCGACCGGGCGCAGCGGGAGCTGGAGCGGGTGGGACTGGGCGACCTGGCCGACCGGCGCCCCGGGCAGGTGTCCACCGGCCAGGCGCAGCGAGCCGCCCTGGCCCGGGCGCTGGCGACCGACCCGGTCGCCCTGCTGCTCGACGAGCCGCTGTCGGCCCTGGACCCGCAGACCCGCAGCCAGACGCGGGCCGACCTGGCCCGGCGGCTCACGGCCTACGACGGCGTCACCGTCCTGGTCACCCACGACGCCCTGGACGCGCTCACCCTGGCCGACGAGCTGGTCTTCCTGGAGAACGGGCGGGTCACCCAGACCGGCCCGCCGGAGCAGGTGATGGCCGGGCCGCGCTCGGCGTATGCCGCGCAGATGGTCGGCCTCAACCTCGCCCGCGGCACTGCGCGGGTCGGACGCGACGTCGTGGTCAGCCTGCCCGACGGTGCCGAGGTGGTCACCGCCGAGGACCCGGTCGCCGTCACGGAGGGCGCTGCCCTGTGGTGCGCGGTCGCGCCGGAGGCGGTCGCGCTCTATGACGAGGCGCCGCACGGGTCGCCGCGCAACCTGTGGCCGGTCACGGTCACCGAGGTGACGCTGACAGGACAGCGGGCCAGGGTGGGGTTGGCCGGACCCCTGCCCCTGACGGCTGAGGTGACGGCGTCGTCGGTCGCCGGGTTGCAGATCGTGGCCGGGCGCCGGCTGTTTGCCGGCGTCAAGGCCACCGAGGTGCGGGTCTACCCGGCCTGAGCCCGCGACAAACCACCCCACCGGACGCGCCAGCCAGCGACAAACCACCCCACCGGACGCGCCAGCCAGCGACAAACCACCCCACCGGACGCGCCAGCCAGCGACAAACCACCCCACCGGACGCGCCAGACGGCGAAGATTCGCTCCCCGAGCCGAGGGATATGGTGACCGGCGTGGCCGTTCAGCGACTGATGCCCAGCGAGGAGGCCGACGACCTCATCGCGCTGGTGCGGCAGATCGCCGACGAGCAGCTCATCCCCCACGCCGACCAGGCCGAGGCCGCAGCCGAGTTCCCCGCGGACACGTTCGCGATGCTGGGCCGAGCCGGGCTGCTGTCGCTGCCGTGGCCGGAGGAGCTCGGCGGGGGCGCCCAGCCCTACGAGGTCTACCTCCAGGTCATCGAGGAGATCGCCCGCGGCTGGATGTCGGTCGCGGTCGGCGTGTCGGTGCACGCGCTGACCTGCTTCCCGCTGGCCACCTTCGGCACAGCCGAACAGCAAGAGCGCTATCTGCCCGGCATGCTGTCCGGGAGCCAGCTCGGCGCCTACTGCCTGTCCGAGTCGCAGGCCGGTTCCGACGTCGCCTCGATCCGCACCCGCGCAACCCCGGAGGGCGAGGGCTGGTCGATCTCCGGAGCCAAGGCCTGGATCAGCCACGCAGGGCACGCCGACTTCTACACCCTCTTCGCCCGGACCAGCGACGACGGCCCGCGCGGCCTGTCCTGCTTCCTGGTGCCGGCAGACGCCGACGGGCTGAGCTTCGGCGCGCCCGAGCGCAAGATGGGCCTGGCCTGCGACCCCGTCGCCGAGGTGCTCTTCGACAAGGTCGTGCTGGAGCCCGACCGGCTCATCGGCAGCCCCGGTCAGGGCATGAGCATCGCGCTGGCCGCCCTGGACGGCGGACGCCTCGGCATCGCCGCCGCCGCGACGGGCCTGGCCCAGCGCGCGCTCGAGGAGGCCACGACATACGCCCAGCAGCGGCACCAGTTCGGACGGCCTATCGCAGACAACCAGGGCCTGGCTTTTCTGCTCGCCGACATGGCGGCCGCCGTCGGGTCAGCCCGCGCCGCCTACCTGCACGCAGCCCGGCTCAAGGACGCCGGCCGGCCGCACACCCAGGAGGCCTCGATCGCCAAGCTGGTCTGCACCGACGCGGCGATGCGGGTGACCACCGACGCCGTCCAGGTGCTCGGGGGCTACGGCTACACCCAGGACTTCCCGGTCGAGCGCTTCATGCGCGAGGCCAAGGTGACCCAGATCTTCGAGGGCACCAACCAGATCCAGCGGCTGGTGATCTCCCGCCAGCTGCTCCAGTGAGAGCAGGTATGCGGTGTTGCTGACCCCACGTTCGGTCGCCCTGGTCACCGGCGGCGCCAGCGGTCTGGGCGAGGCCACGGCCCGCCGGCTGCTCACCGACGGCGCCGCCGTGGTGCTCGTCGACCTGCCCGGCGGTCGCGGTGAGGACCTGGCCGCCGAGCTCGGCGAGCGCGTCCGGTTCGCCGCCGCCGACGTCCGGGACGAGGAGCAGGTGCGCTCCGCCGTCGAGGTCGCCACCGGGCTGGGCGAGCTGCGGGTCGCCGTGAGCTGTGCGGGCGTGGCCACGCCCGGTCGGATCCTGTCGCGACGCGGCACCTTGCCGCTGGAGGACTACCGCAGGGTCGTGGAGATCAACCTGATCGGCACCTTCAACCTGCTGCGGCTGACCGCCGAGGCGATGGCCGCCAACGAGCCTGTCGACGGCGACCGGGGCCTGGTGGTGATGACCGCCAGCGTGGCCGCGTATGACGGTCAGGTCGGGCAGGCCGCCTACGCCTCGTCCAAGGCCGGCGTCGTCGGCCTGACCCTCACCGCGGCCCGTGACCTCGCGGACAAGGCCATCCGGGTGATGACGATCGCTCCCGGGGTCTTCGAGACACCGATGATGTCCGGGCTTGGCGACGACGTGAAGTCCGGGCTGGAGGCCCTGGTCCCGCACCCCGCCCGCCTCGGCAGGCCCGAGGAGTATGCCGCTCTGGTCAGCCACCTCGTGGCCAACCCGCTGCTCAACGGAGAGGTGATCCGGCTGGACGGCGCACTGCGGATGCCGCCCCGCTGACGCTATCCCTCGCGCCACATCCGCCACAGGAGTAAGTTGCCGCGTCGATGGCGTCCGCGGGGGCGCCCGGACCATCGGGAGGTCGTCGTGAGCACCACACGCCCAGAGCACCATCTGGCACCCCCAGCCAACAAGGCCTTGCTGGCCGTGGCTGGTGTCTGTCTGGCCCTCCCTCTCGTCGCGCTGCTCTGGGTGGACAGCTATGACCGGGAGGAGCCGAGCATCGCCGGCTTCCCGTTCTTCATCTGGTACCAGTTCCTCTGGGTGGTGCTCTGCTCCGTGCTGACCTTCACGGCCTACAAGATCGTGCTCAAGGCGCGCCCCCACCGGCCGATGAACCCCGAGGGCACCGAGTACCTCGATGAGAACGACGTCGAGCAGGAGCCCCGCGCATGAACACCGGAGTCAACGGAGTGGCCCTGGCGGTCTTGCTGTTCTTCTTCATCGTGGTCGCGCTGGCCGGCTTCTGGGCTGCCCGCTGGCGCCGCCCGGAGAGCATGGAGAGCCTGGACGAATGGGGGCTGGGCGGCCGCTCGTTCGGCACCTGGATCACCTGGTTCCTGCTCGGCGGCGACCTCTACACGGCCTACACGTTCGTGGCCGTCCCCGCGGCGATGTACTCCTTCGGTGCCGTGAACGGCTTCTTCGCCGTGCCCTACACGATCGTGCTCTACCCGATCATCTTCGTCTTCATGGCCCGTCTGTGGTCGGTCTCGCACCGGCACGGGTATGTGACCCCGGCCGACTTCGTGCAGGGCCGCTCCGGGTCCCGCGGCCTGTCGCTGGCCGTGGCGATCACCGGGTTCCTGGCCACGATGCCCTACATCGCGCTGCAGCTGGTCGGCATCCAGGCGGTGCTGGAGGTGGTCGGCATCGGCGGTGGCGACAACTGGGTGGCCAAGGACCTGCCGCTGTTCGTCGCGTTCCTGGTCCTGGCGCTCTACACCTACACCTCAGGCCTGCGGGCGCCGGCGATCATCGCCTTCGTCAAGGACATCCTCATCTACCTGGTGATCATCGTCGCCGTGATCTACCTGCCGTCCAAGGTCGGCGGCTGGGAGAACATCTTCGACGCGGCCAAGGACAAGATGGCCGCCACCAACCAGGCCACCGGCAAGCCCAACGGGGCCTTCGTGCCTGCGCCGGCGCAGCACTGGGCCTATGCCACGCTGGCGCTCGGCTCGGCAATGGCGCTGTTCATGTACCCGCACTCGATCACCGCGACACTGTCGGCCAAGTCGCGCAACACGATCCGCAAGAACGCGGCGATCCTGCCGGCCTACAGCTTCGTGCTCGGCCTGCTCGCCCTGCTGGGCTGGGTCGCGATCGCGGCCGGCACCCAGCCGATCGGGCTGGACGGCAAGCCGAACGCCCAGCTGGTGATCCCCCAGCTGTTCGAGGACATGTTCCCGGACTGGTTCGCCGGGGTCGCCTTCGCGGCGATCGCGATCGGCGCCTTGGTGCCGGCGGCGATCATGTCGATCGCGGCGGCCAACACCTTCACCCGCAACATCTACAAGGCCTGGCTGCGGCCGCAGGCGACACCGCAGCAGGAGGCCAAGGTCTCCAAGATCACCTCGCTGGTGGTCAAGGGGTTCGCACTGATCTTCGTGCTGACCCTGGACAAGAGCAACGCGATCAACTTCCAGCTGCTCGGCGGCATCTGGATCCTGCAGACCTTCCCCTCGATCGTGTTCTACCTCTACACCCGCTGGTTCCACCGGCGAGCGCTGCTCGTCGGTTGGCTGGTCGGCATGGTCTACGGCACGCTCGCGGCCTACAACGTGGTCAACCCGGTCACCGGCGCCAACTTCGGCGGCTCGGTGGCGCAGATCCCGGTGATCGGCCAGCTCGGCTACATCGCGCTCAGCGCCTTCGCGATCAACGTGCTGGTCGCCGCGGTGCTCACGCTGATCCTGCGCGCGGTCAAGGCCGACGAGGGCAGGGACGAGACGATTCCGGCGGACTACTTCGCTGACGCCGGCGACCCCCGGGTCGAGAAGCTGGAGCTGGGACCGCACGAGACCACACCGAGCTGAGGGAGCCGCTCCGGGCCGGGCGCAGCACTCGCCGACCCGGGTATGCGGCATACCTCGAGTACCCGTAGGGGTTGTCGCCCGGCCTTTTGGTGGGTACCCTGACCGTCCCTTGCCTGGGCGACCGCACCTGCCACGTGTCGGCGTGACCGGGCCAACTCCATCCCTGCGACCACACGTGCGTGCGCCCACTTGCCCGGGCGGCGCGCGGGAGGACCCCGCCATGAGCCGAGCACCCCAGCACCGCGCCACCCCGATCCGTCACCCGCGGATCGCCCGCACCGCCTCCCGGGCGGCTGCGGCCACGGCCGCCGCCGTCGTCGGAGCCGTCCTTGCCGTCCAGCCGGCCCAGGCCTACGAAGAGGTGTGGGACGCCGTCGCGCAGTGCGAGTCGAGCGGAGACTGGGCGATCAACACCGGCAACGGCTTCTACGGCGGTTTGCAGTTCACCTACTCCACCTGGCGGGCGTTCGGTGGCCAGACCTACGCCGCGTACGCCCACCAGGCCAGCAAGGCCGAGCAGATCGCGATCGCCCGGCGGACCCTCTACACCCAGGGACCGGGCGCCTGGCCGGTGTGCTCGGTGCGCGCGGGTCTGACCAAGACCACCGGGGCGGCAGACCCCAACGCGATGCCGGGTGAGGAAGCCGCGCCCCCCGTGACGGTGACCCGCTACGTCAGTGCCACCACCGCCGCCAACGTGCGCTCCGGGCCTGGCACGTCCTACGCGATCGTCGGCTCACGCACCCGCGGCACGGAGGTGTCCGGCACGCTCAGCGGCAGCTGGCTCAAGATCGGCGACAGCCAGCACATCAGCACCTCCGTGCTGTCCACTGACCCGATCGGTGGCATCTCGACCACCACGCGCTACGTCAGCGCGAGCGTCGCGGCCAACGTGCGCTCCGGTCCCGGCACCGGGTATGGCGTGGTGGGCACCATCGCGCGGGGCACCAAGGTCACCGGCGCGTTGTCCTCCAGCGGGTGGCTCAAGATCGGCGACGGGCGCTGGCTCGGACCGAGCGTGTTGTCGGTCAACCCCGTCTGACTCGAGGGTGGTCGGCGACCAGTAGCATCGTCGGGCACGATCGACAGGTCGTGCCCGCTGGCGTGGCGCAACTGGTAGCGCACCTGTCTTGTAAACAGGTGGTTGAGGGTTCGAGTCCCTTCGCCAGCTCTCCTCTGGACCAGCAATTTTATCCCTCTGACCTGCGGAAACGCTGTTGGGCCGCCCGTGAACTGGCGTGGTCACATGTTGTCAGAAGTGAGCACGAAGTGGCACCCTTAGTGCACGTATGATGCACGAAATGGGGACGCGATGGCATCGAGAAGAGGCTTCGGAACGCTGAGGCGGCTGCCTTCCAAGCGGTGGCAGGCCACCTACGTGGGGCCCGACCTCGCGCGGCACACCGCCCCGCACACCTTCGCCGCGAAGGTCGACGCCGAGGCCTGGCTGGCCAACGAGTGGGCCCTGGTGAACGGTGACGACTGGGTCGCGCCGAAGCGGCGGGCGGAGCTGGCCGAGCGGCTGGCGCCACCGACCTTTGACGAGTACGCCCGTCAGTGGCTCACCGACCGGTCCCTCAAGCCACGGACCCGCGAGGGCTACGAGCACCTGCTGAGGCGCTACCTCGAGCCGGAGTTCGGCGACCTGCTTGTTTCGGACCTCACGCCGGCCCTCGTGCGCCGGTGGTGGGCCGGCCTGTCGCCGGAGCACCCGACGGTCAACGCCCGCGCCTACGCGCTGCTGCGGGCCATCCTGACCACCGCGGTCACCGACGAGCTCCTCGCCAGCAACCCATGCCGCGTCCGTGCCGCCTCGAACCCCCCTACCAAGAAGGAGATCCGCCCGGCGACGCTCGCCGAGCTGGACGTGCTGGTGAAGGAGATGCCGGACCAGCTCGGCGCCCTCGTCCTCCTCTGCGCCTGGTGCGCGCTGCGGGTGGGGGAGGTGCTCGAGTTGCGCCGGCGGGACCTCGACGTGAACCGCGGCGTCGTGAAGATCACCCGGGCGGTGTCCTGGGTCCGGGGCCAGCCGATCGTCGGCACCCCGAAGTCGGCTGCCGGAACCCGCGAGGTGAGCGTGCCGCCGCACATCGTCCCTGCTCTGGAGCGTCACCTGGAGACGCACGTGCGACCTGGAGCAAGTGCCCTGCTCTTTCCCTCGATGCGCGACCACGAGCGCCACATGCAGCCGACGGTGCTGCACACGGCTTGGCGCAAGGCCCGAGCCGCCGCTGGCCGCGAGGACCTGAGGATCCACGACCTCAGGCATACCGGAGCCACCATGGCCGCCATGACTGGCGCCACGCTCGCCGAACTTCAGGCTCGTCTCGGGCACTCAACCGTGGCCGCCGCGCTGCGTTACCAGCACGCCGCTGCTGGGCCGCGACGCCGAGATCGCCGCTAAGCTCTCCGACCTCGCGCGCTCCAAAGATGAGTAAGTACACGGCCCTGCGGCAAGATGGCAAGCCCGGGCAAGGGCGTGACATCACTCTCACGCCGATGAGCGGACGTCTCCTCGCTGCCGACGAGCACACCGCGCTCGACGCTGCGCTGAACCATTCGGTCGGCTCTCACACCGTTCCGACGCTGCCAGCAGTTGTCGACCCTCTGCTCAAGCCGACCTGCTCACTGGCCGCAACTACACCAGCCGAGCTTGCTAGCGACGGCTGCGACCTCGGACACGCACTCCGAAGTCTCGTCGCCGGCGACCTCGCCGGCGCTGGCTCCTGCCTGCAGGAGGAGGTCCTCCAACTCGATTCCATGATTCGGGCGCAGGTACGCCTGACCGCTCCCCGCTTGCTCCAGCGCCCTGGCATCGGGATCCACAGCGCTGCCCAACTGCTCATCACCGCCGGTGGCAACCCTGAGCGGCTGCACAGCGACGCCGCGTTCGCCGCCCTGTGCGGCGTCAGCCCGGCCCAAGCCAGCGGCGGTCAGACCCGCCGACACCGCCTCAGCCGAGGCTGTGGCCATCATCAGTTAAAATTGCCGGATGCGATCCCGGATATCCCTACGACTTGACTTCCAGAAATCTCAATAGCGTCACTCTCGGAGATCCATACGTAAGTAGGAGTAGTCACACTAACGAGTCACTCAGCACAACATGGGAACAACTGACGGGAGGTTGGGGATCCACGTACGGGTACTATGGATATCAGGTTCAAGTGCGATTGTACGGACGCGCAATATCCGCGTCCGGAAACCCGGGAACTGTTTGGTTCGATAACGCGAGGGGAGAGATCGACCAGTGAAAGCGGCTTATGTAGCAATGGTCACGGCGCTCGTGTTGTTGAGTGCATGTGGCGAGCAACGTGACAAGGTGCCGCCACGATCCCTTCCGGGACCAAATGCTTCCAGCGCAGAGTTAATGGACTCATTCGCTTCCTGCGAAAACCTTCCGACGGCACCACCCGATCTACCTGGGCGTGGAATCGATCTCGTTAATGAGACTGACGGGTGGTGGCGGGTCGTGGAGGTCCATTCACACGATGATTCCTGGTCTGACGAGGAAGGGCCCGCTCCAGCCATAGTTACGGTGGAGAGCGAGATTGGAATTCTACAACAGGAGGTCGAAGTTCTTTTCCCAGTTTGGAGCGCCGTGACCTGGGCGGGAGAAAACGAAGCTGAAATCTATTTTGGCTACCAGATTGGCTCGGACGGAACGCTGCCTATGCTTAGGACTGCGGTCCTAGTTGGAGGTAACGGATCAGCCATTTTCGTTGGCGACTGCCCTGGCCGGATGCTCAACGACCAAATCCGGGCCGAACTTGGTTCATCTCCTGATGAGGTGCTCGGAAATGTCGTTACGCAATACGCACTCGGGGGGGACGCGTTCGCAGATTTTCTACCGGATGGCGAATTAGAGACGCCAACCGATGTCGAAAACGGCGAGGCGGGAGCTCAGCAGAAAGGGCCCCTTCCCGGGCCTCAAACTGCTTCGCCATCGCACACAGTGCCGCAAACTCTTCTTAATCCTGATTCCTATCCCATCGATGAACTGGAAGCGATGAATACTGTACTTGTCGAGTATGTATCTAGCGGTGGAGTGACGGGGGATGTTATTTGCTCCAGCAACGACGTCGGCTGGAACGACTGTGTGCCAGTTGGGGAATCGGCGACATTGAGCGGATACCTTTCGGGTGATTCATTGCATTTCTGGCTAATAGACGCGACGGTGCCGAATTCACTTGGTACGCCAGTGGCCAGCCTAGGAGAAGTCACGATTCCCAGTGAACTGCGGGGGGAGAATCTGAGCCTTGGCGTCCACTTCGTTCTTTCCGCTCGACGTGCTGGCCCTGAGGAGCAGAGCATGGAAGAAATTTACCTTACGCGCGTTCCGTGATGTTGATGTGTGCCAGTGTCGCGTTGCTGTACGGCCCCGGGGTGTAAGTTTGAGGGCTCTTCACAGATGACGGTGTAGCGGGCGCTGTGTGTTGTCTCAGGACGCCGCGGAACGCGCTCGCGCATTCGGGCGGCAGCGAGCGGGTCGGCGGGTGCGGTGGTGGGCACGCCTCGAGCCTAGGTGGGGCAAGTGTCGGCGGGCGGCGACCGTGGGTCAGTCTCGCGCCCGCAGATTCAGAACGGTCAGGACCCCAGGTTCCCCCGGCTCGACGGTTCGCGTGCCGGCCAGGACTTCTGCGACTGGGATGGTCAGGTCGATCTCGAGCGTCCGGCCGCTGAGTTCTGGCGGGATCGCGATCGTGCCCTGCAGCCCGTCCCGGGTGGGCACCGGGCCGAACCGGGTGTCGTCAATCAGCCACACCTCTAGGTCCGGCCCGTCCAGGTAGGCCCCGACCGTCGTGACATCGTCCACAGACTGCACGCAGTCGTTCCACCCGCTGTCGTTCTTGCTGCACACCGAGTGCGTGGGCTGCCCCCCTGAGACGCGGTAGGTGACAGTCGCTGTCACCATCTGCTCCAGCTCGGCGACGGGATAGTCGGACGGGTTGAGGATCGCCTCGCCCGGCCGAGCGGTCGGTGACACCTCGACGTCGAGCACCCCCATCGCAGCCACCAGGTCCCGCCCCGTGCTGCCCGGCCGTCGCACCACCGCGGCCACCGTGGAGTCGCTCTCCTCGCCCAGCGCGGCACGGACCGCGTCGTCTAATCGTCGCCCCGTGCACCCTCCCACGAAGAGCGACCGTCCATCGGGAAACAGGAGCACCACTGGTGAAGCGTTGGGTGTAGTACGTCCTACCTGCTCCACAGTCCCGACCCACACCTGAGCACCATTGCTCAGGCCCCAGTCGATGCCCTCCCACGGGTCGAAGTAGAAGAGCAAGTCTTGCTCCCGAGCGGGCGACCCCACCGGCCCGGCAACCAATGTCGACACCTCCGGCTCCCCCGAGCGTGAACCGCCCCGGGTTTAGTGGAGGGCGGGTTCTCCCGACAGCGGCTGCTGTCGGGAGGTGTTCTGACGGTAGTAGAGCTCTTCGTACTCGGCCGGTGGGACGTAGCCCAGGGCGCTGTGAAGTCGGTGCTCGTTGAACCAGTGCACCCAGGACAGGGTGGCGAGCTCGAGGTCGTCGACGGTGCGGAACGGGCCGTCGTGGCGGACGCATTCGGTCTTGTACAGGCCGATGATGGACTCGGCCATGGCGTTGTCGTAGGAGTCGCCGACGGTGCCGATCGAGGCCAGCGCGCCGGCGTCGGCGAGCGTTCGGTGTAGCGGATGGAGGTGTACTGGCGACCCGGCGTCGGAGTGGTGGACCACGCCGGTGACGTCGTGCGTCCGGCTCGGGAGCGGGTCCACAACGCCATCTCCAGGGCGTCCAGCGGCAGCTGCGGTGGGCATCCGGTGCGCGGTGCGCCAGCCCACGATCCGGCGGGAGTACACGTCGGATGACGAACGCGGTGAAGCACCATCCCGGCCCAGGTCGGGACGTAGGTGAAGTCGACCACCCACAGCCGGTTCGGCGCGACGCGGTGAAGTCCCGCTTGACCAGGTCCGGCGGCCGGTCGCCGCGCGGGTCGGGCCGGGTGGTGCGAACCGGCGGCCGCGTCGGCGCCCCGCGCAGGCCCGGCCTGGCGCATCAGCCGCTCCACGGTGCACCGGGCGACCGCGTCGGCCGTCGCGGCGCAGCTAGGTGCCACATCTTGCGGACCCCGTCCAGCCCGCGGCCGGGTCGCGGTCGCCGTGGACCCGCGATGATCTCGACCAGCATCCGCGTCGCGCACCGCCCGCGCCGACGGCGGCCGCGACTTGGCGGCGTAGTAGCTGGTCGGGGCGATCTGCACGCCGTGCTCGGCGAGCACGCGGCAGATCGGCTCGACCCCGAACCGGTCCCGGTGATCGTCGATGAACGCGATCACCACGGCAGTCGCGGGTCGAGCCGCCCAGTCACGATCACCATCGACGACTCGCTCGACCTGCCACCACTGCGCAACCCCGAGGACAAAGTCGACACCCCGTACCTGCTCACCGCCGCCCTCACTGTCGGGTAGGTCGCACGGCGCAAACCGCTCCAACAGGACACTGATCTCATCCCCTGTCGACGCCGCCCCCCACTCAGGCGCCCGCGAGCCGCACCCCACCACGAACGAGCCCGCCAGGACGAGAACGAGCGGGGCCACTCGCTTCATGGATTAATCTCCCCTCTAGCATGCTCAAATATACAGTCCCTGCTGCTACTGGATAAGACTGCCTTTCCGCGGAGTCTGACCCGTACGTCGGATCGCCGTTTACGTGCGCCGAAAGCACCGTCGGGGCGAGTAGAACGTCAGGACATGGGCATAACCTTGTCTGAAACTCGTATGAATAGGGCCGGTCCGGGATCCTCATTCGCCCAGGTGATGCCCTCTTTGGCAGGGTCCAAAAACCAGTAGTCGACGTAGACCCAAAGCGACGCCTCGGCTGGGAGCTGGAATGTCTCTGACGTCGTGGCCCCGCTGTCGGAGACCACCACCACCGTGTGCTCGCCCGGCGCTAGGTCGAGCCCGAAGGAGGTCACCGTGTGCTGGCCCTCGACGAGAAACGACTGCTCAACCACGTCGACACCGTCAACAGTGACAGTGAGGACCACATCCGGGTCAGCGAAGGACTGATTGCTCACGCCCAGGACAACAGCTGCATCATCCACCTCCACCACACGGACATCTTCTTCAGGCCCGGCAAGGCCCCCAGTGTCCGGGGTCGAACCAGGTGGTGCCCCGCCGGCGACCGTCGCCGAAGAGCCTGCCTGGGCGTCGTCACTCCCATCGCACCCGGTCAACAAGAAGCACCCAGCGACTACGAGGACACTGATCAGCAACTTGCTCACGGCGCCCGTCCTTCCCGGCTACGTCGCTTGGACGCACCGCCACTGCCGGCGGTTCCCGCATCTCCCAATCGCCTGTCGACTCCGTCGCCAACGAACGCCGTTTCCTTGAGGTACTCCATCGATGCCCGGTACTGCCGCAGACGGGATCCTCGCCCGACACTACGTCAGTGTATCAGGAGTGAAGGCCGATGCGGCTCAGCCAGCGTGACATCGCACGTGCATGTCGGAAGGCAGCAGGCTTAGCAGCTCTTCACAGGCGATGCCGGTGGCGTCAAGTACGAACTCGTCGGTTCTAGCATCGTAGAAGAAGCCGACCAGTTCACCGTCCACCAGGTCCAGGTCGCTCACGAAGTCGCGCATCACCCGCTCGTCAGCGCGGGTATACCTCGAGGTCGCCAGCAGACCCCCAGGCCCCTCGGCCGTACCGTCCTTGTGGACCCTCCAGGTCTTCTCCGGATCAGATGGCTGGTCCCGATAGGCGCCTAGCGTTGCGGAGGCAGCGTCGCCGGTTGGATCACTTCGCGCGGCCTGCTGGAGAGTGTCGCCCGAGCACGACATGAGGGGAAGCACCGTGAGACTCACCACCCATTTAACTCGACGTCTAGATGGGCGGCGCTCCACTTTGCTCCTTCGGAGACACCCAGTCATGGTACCGGCCCCGGCCGTCGCCACGCCCGATAGAACACACGCAACTGCCGCATCCCGCTCAGACGGTAACTTCCCCGACCCAGCAGGTCGGGTCGCAGCTCGGGCCATTGGGCTGCACTCGGGTCATGATGCTCTCAGCTGCGTGATTCACAACGGTGCGATCGTCGGTTGTCCTCACGGTGAGCACCGTTGAGCGCGTGCCACGCCAGTCCCGATCGGCGGGGAGCGTGAGGTATACCGTGTTCGCCCCGGTGTCGATCCCCAGGACGCCGACCTCAGTCACGGGCAAGGCAGCGGGTTCTCGGTCCGGCGATACCTCCAAGGTTTGGGATCGACAGTAATCGTCGACACAAGCCTCGACCAGGTAGGAGTGACCCTCCTGTAGTTCGGAGGTCAAGCGGAAGGTCATCCCACTCCCGCATCCTGCCTCGGTGCAAGCGGTACAGGCAGAGAGTCCCGCGACCATGTTAGCCAGCAGGGTTCCGAGAGCAATCGGAAAAGTCACTAGCCCCCGACGCTGCCGTGATCTCCGGACCTCAACCACCGGAGCAAGCTCTCGCATGGGCGTCCTTCCCGGAGCGGTGCGCCGTAATGAAACGAGTACGGCCGGCGGCGCTGACCCTGGCATTCTGCCACTACCGGCCCGTCTCACACCCGAATCTCGGCCTGCGACGCGATACGTCCGAAACTGCCGCTGGTCGCGAGTCACGATGGTCTATGAACAACTTTCAGATCACCTCCGCCCTCGTTCCCGTATCGACTGGCAGCGCGGCCGGGGCCGCGTTACGCCAGGCGATCGCCGCTCACCTGGCCCGTTACAGCGGCCAGACCCGCATCCATACCGAGTCCGACCTGCGCGTTTTCCTGCGCTGGTGCCGCGAACGCGGACCTCGACCCGCTGACCGCGCACCGGGTGGACGTCGAGCGGTACGTGCGCTGGCTGCAGGAGGTCCGCCGGTACCAGCCCTCCACGGTCTCCCGGCGGCTGTCGGTCGTGGTCGGGTTCTACCGCACCTGCGTCATCGACGGCGTCCTGACCGCACTCGCCGGCCGACTACGTCCGCCGACCCCACTGTGCCGGCCGAATCACCGACCCTCGGGCCTGGCCCACCTGCAGTTCGAGGCCCTGATCACCGCCGCCCGGCCAGTCGACCAACCCGAACGACTTCGCCCTGGTCGCCCTGCTGGGCCTGCTCGGACTGCGGATCTTCGAAGCCTGCGGCGCGAACATCAGCGACCTGCGGCGAGGAGCACGGCCACCGGGTGCTGCGGGTCCGCGGCAAGGGCGGCAAGGTCGTGCTCGTCCCGCTGCCGCCGGCAGTGGCCGCGCGCCATCGACCGCGCCGTCGACGACCGCGACCGACGGGCCGATCCTGCGCAACACCGGCGGCAGCTCGGATGGACCGGCACGCCGCCACCCGCCGGCTCAAGCACCTGGCCGACGACGCCGGCATCCGGATGCCGCGGATGCACCCGCACATGCTCCGCCACACGTTCGTCACCACCATGCTCGACGCCGGCGTCAGCCTGCGCGACGTCCAGATCGCCGCCCGCCACGCCGACCCCCGCACCACCATGCGCTACGACCGGGCCCGCAAGAACCTCGACCGGCACCCCAACTACATCCTGGCCGCCTACATGGCCTCCGGCACCTGAGGGTGGCGAGGGGAACTGCCCCGACGAGGGCTGGGTTGAGGAACCGGAAACCGTTGCGTCATGGTACTGCGGGTAGTACTGTTGCGGGCGTGCCGTCCGTTGCCAAGATCCTGGCACAGATGCTAGCCAACCCGAGCAACATCCGGTACGAGGATCTCGCCAAGGTGTGCGAGCACAACTTCGGCCCACCCAGGACCAGCGGCGGCTCGCACGCCGTGTTCAAGACCCCGTGGCCCGGCGACCCGCGAGTGAATATCCAGAACGACCACGGCAAGGCCAAGCCGTACCAGGTCCGACAGGTCCTGGCAGCGATCGAGAAGAAGGAGGCAGCCCAGTGAGCACCACCATTCCCGACGTCTCGCACTACACCTACCGCGTCAGCTGGTCCCCCGAGGACGAGGAGTTCGTCGCCACCTGCCTCGAGCTGCCCTCCCTGTCCTGGCTCGCCCCCACGCAGGACGAGGCCTTGCACGGCCTGCGCAACCTGGTGCACGACGTCGTCGAAGACCTGCACCGCAACGGCGAGCCGATCCCCGAGCCATTGTCCTCACGGGCCTACTCGGGCAAGTTCAATCTTCGCGTCGGCGAACGACTCCACCGCCGGCTCGCGATCAAGGCAGCCGAAGAACACCTCAGCCTCAACCAGTACGTCGTCCGCAAACTCGGCGACGCATCCTGAACGAACATCCGGAAATGCCGCGTGGAGGACGGCTACGCTCGTCCGACTTTGCCGCGTGGAGGACGGCTACGCTCGTCCGACTTTGCCGCGTGGAGGACGGCTACGCTCGTCCGACTTTGCCGCGTGGAGGACGGCTACGCTCGTCCGACTTTGCCGCGTGGAGGACGGCTACGCTCGTCCGACTTTGCCGCGTGGAGGACGGCTACGCTCGTCCGACTTTGCCGCGTGGAGGACGGCTACGCTCGTCCGACTTTGCCGCGTGGAGGACGGCTACGCTCGTCCGACTTTGCCGCGTGGAGGACGGCTACGCTCGTCCGACTTTGCCGCGTGGAGGACGGCTACGCTCGTCCGACTTTGCCGCGTGGAGGACGGCTACGCTCGTCCGACTTTGCCGCGTGGAGGACGGCTACGCTCGTCCGACTTTGCCGCGTGGAGGACGGCTACGCTCGTCCGACTTTGCCGCGTGGAGGACGGCTACGCTCGTCCGACTTTGCCGCGTGGAGGACGGCTACGCTCGTCCGACTTTGCCGCGTGGAGGACGGCTACGCTCGTCCGACTTTGCCGCGTGGAGGACGGCTACGCTCGTCCGACTTTGCCGCGTGGAGGACGGCTACGCTCGTCCGACTTTGCCGCGTGGAGGACGGCTACGCTCGTCCGACTTTGCCGCGTGGAGGACGGCTACGCTCGTCCGACTTTGCCGCGTGGAGGACGGCTACGCTCGTCCGACTTTGCCGCGTGGAGGACGGCTACGCTCGTCCGACTTTGCCGCGTGGAGGACGGCTACGCTCGTCCGACTTTGCCGCGTGGAGGACGGCTACGCTCGTCCGACTTTGCCGCGTGGAGGACGGCTACGCTCGTCCGACTTTGCCGCGTGGAGGACGGCTACGCTCGTCCGACTTTGCCGCGTGGAGGACGGCTACGCTCGTCCGACTTTGCCGCGTGGAGGACGGCTACGCTCGTCCGACTTTGCCGCGTGGAGGACGGCTACGCTCGTCCGACTTTGCCGCGTGGAGGACGGCTACGCTCGTCCGACTTTGCCGCGTGGAGGACGGCTACGCTCGTCCGACTTTGCCGCGTGGAGGACGGCTACGCTCGTCCGACTTTGCCGCGTGGAGGACGGCTACGCTCGTCCGACTTTGCCGCGTGGAGGACGGCTACGCTCGTCCGACTTTGCCGCGTGGAGGACGGCTACGCTCGTCCGACTTTGCCGCGTGGAGGACGGCTACGCTCGTCCGACTTTGCCGCGTGGAGGACGGCTACGCTCGTCCGACTTTGCCGCGCTTGGTGCGCAACCGCGCAGAACGCGGCTATCAGTGCCGCCCGGTGTTGTGCCATCGGTGTCTCGCGGGACCGTGCGCGGCAGGCCTCTACTAGGCTCGGGCGGGACACCCCGAGCGTGGAGGACGACTGCGTGGCGACACGGATCATGGACAGTGCCGACGTGGCGCAGGACGCCCAGATCGGCGACGGCAGCGCTGTGTGGCACCTGGCACAGGTGCGGGAGGGCGCCGTGCTGGGCGAGGGCTGCATCATCGGCCGCGGCGCCTACATCGGCACCGGAGTGCGGCTGGGCGACCACTGCAAGGTGCAGAACTACGCGCTGGTCTACGAGCCCGCCGAGCTCGGTGACGGGGTGTTCATCGGCCCAGCGGTCGTGCTCACCAACGACACCTTCCCGCGGGCGATCAACCCCGACGGCACGGTGAAGTCGGCGGACGACTGGCAGGCCGTGGGGGTCAGCGTGGGGCAGGGCGCCTCGATCGGTGCCCGGGCGGTCTGCGTGGCCCCGGTGCGGATCGGCGCCTGGGCGACCGTGGCCGCCGGCGCGGTCGTCACCCACGACGTGCCCGAGCACGCCCTGGTCGTCGGCGTGCCGGCGCGGCAGATCGGCTGGGTCGGGCATGCCGGTCGACCGCTGGAGGCCGACGGCGAGGGGCGCTGGCGGTGCCCGGCGACCGGAACGACATACGAGCAGCACGACGACACCCTGCGGATGGCGGGACGAGAGGCGGAGCAGGATGACTGACGCAGCGATGGCGATGATCCCCGCGGCGCGCCCGATCATCGGCGATGAGGAGCGTGCCGCGGTCGACCGCGTGATGCGCTCGGGGATGGTCGCCCAGGGACCCGAGGTGGCCGCCTTCGAGAGCGAGTTCGCCCACCAGATGGTCGGCGGCCGCACCTGCGTCGCCGTCAACTCCGGCACCTCGGGACTGCACCTGGGGCTGCTGGCGGCCGGCATCGGCGCCGGTGACGAGGTCATCGTGCCCTCGTTCACCTTTGCCGCCACCGCCAACTCGGTGGCGCTCACCGGGGCCAGCCCGGTCTTCGCCGACATCGACCCGGACACCTTCAACCTCTCGGCGGAGTCGGTGCGGGCGGCGGTCACCGACCGCACCGCGGCGATCATGCCGGTGCACCTCTACGGCCACCCGGCCGACCTGGTCGGGCTGCAGGCACTGGCCGACGAGTACGGGCTGCAGCTGTTCGAGGACGCCGCACAGGCGCACGGCGCGACGTATGGCGGCCGCCCGGTCGGCTCGTTCGGCACCTTCGCGATGTTCAGCCTCTATCCGACCAAGAACATGACCTCCGGCGAGGGCGGCATGGTCGCCTGCGCCGACGAGGAGATCGCCCGGAGCATCCGGCTGCTGCGCAACCAGGGGATGGAGCGGCAGTACGCCAACGAGCTGGTCGGCCTGAACAACCGGATGACCGACATCCACGCGGCCATCGGCCGGGTGCAGCTGACCAAGGTGGGGGCTTGGACGCGCACCCGCCAGGACAACGCGGCGTGGCTGGACGCCCACCTCGAGGGGGTCGTCGTGCCGCCGGTGCGCGACGGCTGCACGCACGTCTACCACCAGTACACGATCCGGCTGGCCGGAGCCACCGGCGCCGAGCGGGACGCCGCGATGACCGCCCTGCGCGAGGAGCACCACGTCGGCTGTGGGGTCTACTACCCGATCCCCAACCACGAGCTGGTCTCGCTGAGCCGGTTCGCCCCGGACCACGACCTGCCGGAGACGGCGCGCGCCGCGGCCGAGGTCATCTCGCTGCCGGTGCACCCCTCGCTGTCGGCGCAGGACCTGGAGCGCATCGCCACCGCGGTCAACACCGTCGTGAAGGCCGGCGCGTGAGCGCGATCCCCGACGGCCAGCCGATCCGGATGGGCCTGATCGGCCTCGGAGCGATGGGGCGCCACCACGCCCGCGTCATCCGCGAGGTCGAGGGCATGGAGCTGGTCGCGGTGGCCGACGCCCAGGGCGACAAGCACGGCGTGGCCGGTGACCTGGAGGTGCTGGCCGACGTGGCGGCCATGGTCGACGCCGGTGTCGATGCCGCGATGGTGGCCGTGCCGACCTATCTGCACGAGGAGGTCGCGCTGGCCCTGGCCGAGGCCGGCGTGCACGCCATGGTCGAGAAGCCGATCGCCGCGACCGTGGCCGAGGGGCGCGTCGTGGCGGCGGCGTTCGCGGACCGCGGGCTGGTGGGGTGCGTCGGCTATGTCGAGCGCTGCAACCCGGCCCTGCTGGAGATGCGTCGGCGGATCGAGGCCGGCGAGCTCGGCGAGGTCTACCAGATCACCACCTCACGGCAGGGCCCGTTCCCGGCCCGGATCGCCGACGTCGGAGTGGTCAAGGACCTGGCCACCCACGACGTCGACCTGACCAGCTGGATCGCGCAGAGCCCCTACGAGATGGTCAGCGCCCAGGTCAGCCACCGGTCCGGCCGCGAGCACGAGGACATGGTCGTCGCCTCGGGCCGGCTGGCCAACGGCATCATCGTCAACCACCTGGTCAACTGGCTCTCGCCGATGAAGATCCGCGAGACGGTCGCGACGGGGGAGAAGGGCGCGTTCGTCGCCAACACCCTGTCCGGTGACCTGACCTTCGTCGCCAACGGTGACGTCGCCAGCGACTGGGACCGGGTGACCGTCTTCCGGGGTGTGTCCGAAGGTGACTCGATCCGCTACGCGATCGCCAAGCGCGAGCCGCTGCGGGTCGAGCAGGAGAACTTCCGCGACCGCCTCTGGGGGCGCCCCTCGGAGTCGGTGTCGATGGAGGAGGGCGTCCACGCGCTGACCGTCGTCGAGGCGGTCCTGGAGTCGGCCGAGACCGGCCGCACCATCACCTTGTGACGCACAAAAACTTCGACCGGACGCGTCGGCTGGCGACGAAACCGCCGACCGGACGCGTCGGCTGGCGACGAAACCGCCGACCGGACGCGTCGGCCGGCGCTGAGATGACATCCCCATGCCTCGGGTAGTCCTGGCCAGCCGGATCTTCCTGCCTGAGGCCGCCGCCGCCTCGTTCCGCCTCGGCGCCCTGGTCGCAGCGCTCTCCGAGCAAGGCGCCGATGTCGAGGTGCTCACCACCACGCCACCACCGGGTGCCATGACTCCGCCCTCGCCGGCGGCCACGGTCCGTCGATGGCCGGTGCTGCGCGACGCCACGGCTACGTCCGCGGATACCTGCCCTACCTGTCCTTCGACCTCCCCCTCGCGGTCCGCCTGCTGACGACCCGCCGCCCGGACGTCGTGGTGGTCGAGCCCCCGCCGACCACGGGAGCGGTGGTGCGCGCCGTGTGCGCCCTGCGCCGCAGCGCCCTACGTCTACTACGCCGCCGACATCTGGTCCGACGCCTCGTCGTCGACGGGCGCGCCGTCCGCGGTGGTCGCAGCGCTGCGTGCCGTCGAGCGGTTCGCGCTGCGCGGTGCCCGGAGCGTCCTCGCTGTCTCCGACGGAGTCGCTGACAGGGCGCGAGAGCTCGGCGCCCGCGACGTGCGGGTCATCCCTAACGGGATCGACACCACGACGTTCACGCCGGACCGCGGGGGCAGAGACGGCGGCGACACCGCTCCCGGCGGGCCGCAAGACCAGCCGCGGCCCTATCTGCTCTATGCCGGCACCGCCTCGGAGTGGCAGGGAGCCGAGGTGTTCGCCGAGGCGATGCACGCCGTCCTGCAGCAGGTGCCCGCGGCACGCCTGGTCTTCCTCGGCCAGGGCAGCTCCTGGCCGGCGCTGGAGCGCATCGCCAGCTCCCTGCCGGACGGCACCATCACGCTTGCGCGGCCTGGTGCAGCCGCAGGTCGCCGCGGCCTGGCACCGCAACGCCGCGGCCGCCCTCGTCAGCGTCAAGCCCGGGATCGGCTACGACTTCGCCTACCCGACCAAGGTCCTCGCGGCGCTGGCCTGCGGCGCACCGGTGGTCTTTGCCGGTCCTGGCCCCGCGGCCGCCGACATCGCCGCGCGGCCCGAGCTCGGCGAGGCGGTGCCGTATGACGTGGCGCAGGTCGCCGCGGCCATGGTCCGCGCCCTCCGCGTCAACTCCGAGGACACCGGAGCCGACGCGGACGATGGGGGCAGCCGAGTGAATGCCGACGAGGCGCAGCGCACCTCGGCGCGACGACAGCGGGCCGACTGGGTGCAGCAGCACCGCTCCTTGGCAGCCACAGGCGCCGCCGCGGCCCGGGCTGTCCTGGCGACCAGCCCCGGCGAGCCACGCAAGACCTGAGCCGCGGCCTACCATGGACACCCCGAAGGGAGGTGTCTGGTGGAGGGCGACATCCTGCGCGACCATGCGCTCGGCAAGCCCGGCGCCTGGCCGGACCAGCCCTGGGAGGGCGACCACGTCGCCAAGGTCGGGCCCGCAGGAGCCGGCAAGATCTTCTGCTTCCTGGGCAGTGACGCCGTCGGGGTGAAGTGCGGCGCCAGCCGGGAAGAGGCCGACGAGTGGTTGGCCCGCCATCCCGCAGACGCCACGGTGATGGCCTACATCGGGCGCAGCGGCTGGAACACCCTGCGGATCGGCGGGACGATCCCGCTCGAGGAGCTGGTCGAGGCGGTCGACGAGTCCTACCGCCTGGTGGTGGGCCGGCTCCCGCGCAAGCACCGTCCTGCGGGGTGGGACAGCTGAGCGGCCAGCCGTATGCCGCGGACGCCCCGGACCCTGGGCGCCCCGAGCGTGCGCAGGCTCGGCCCCGGATGGACCCGCAGAAGATCGAGACCTGGGTCGACCAGGCGATCCAGCAGGCGCAGCGCAACGGCGACTTCGACGACCTGCCGGGCGCCGGCAAGCCGCTGCGCAACATCGAGCGCACCGACGACCCGGACTGGTGGGTCAAGGGGCTGATCGAGCGCGAGAAGCTCGACCTGTCCGCCGCGATGCCCGCGGTGATGGCGCTGCGCCGAGAGCGGGCGGGCTTCCCGGAGTCGCTGCGTGACCTGCCCGACGAGGCGGCGGTGCGGGCGCACCTGGAGGACTTCAACCAGCGCGTGCTGGCCGACAGGCGGCGGCCGTGGGCGGGGGCGGGGTCACCGCCGATCGCCGGACGGGTGGACGTCGAGGACATGCTGCGCCAGTGGGCTGACCTCAGGGCGGACAGCGGGCCGGATCTACGCCACCGAGCCGCCGACGCCGCCGACGCCGCAGCCGAGACCAGCGACGACACGACACCAGCCGCAGCACCCCGCCGCTGGTGGCGCCGCCGCCGCTGAGCCCTTCAGACCCTCACGCCAGGTCGAGCGACTGCACGGCCGCAGCAGCCCGCGCGGCCCCGAGCGCCCCGGCCTCGGCCGGCGTCGCGCCGCTGAGCAGCCCGACCGCCAGGCCGGCGCAGAACGGCGTCACCGGCCCCGTTGGTGTCGACCACGTGCTCGACGGGCACAGGCGCGATCTGCACCCAGCCGGACTCCTGCGACAACACCGAGGCGCCCGCGGCCCCGTGGGTCACCGCCACCGTCCGGGTGCCGGCCTCGACCCGCCGCTCGGCGAACGCGCGCCACCCCGGCAGGGAGACCGAGCTGAGCTGCAGGTGGGTGGCCGCCTCGACGAAGTCGTGATGATGGGGGTTGACCCCGTCGTAGTCGTGCACGTCCACCCACAGCGGCACGCCCGCGGCCCGCAGCGGCGCCAGGAGTGAGCGGGTCTGGCTGAAGATCGTCACCATCACCAGGTCAGCGGTGGCGGCGCGCTCGAGCAGCAGGCTGCGGCTCGGCTCGACGATCGGCTCGTCCAGGCTGCCGCTCACCACGAAGATCGAGACCCGCTCGCCGTCGGGGTCCATCAGGTTGACGTGGTGCATCGTCCCGGCCGGGTCGACCTCGGCGAGCAGCTCCACTCCGGCACGATCCAGCCCCTCCCGCAGGCGTGCGCCCATCGGGTCGTCGCCGATCCGGGACCACAGCGCGACGTCCACGCCCAGCGCTCGCAGGTTGAGTGCCTTGCCGGCGCCGCTGGAGCCGACCGTCTCGTGCGTGCTCTGGGCGAACAACGTCTGAGGCCCGCCACGCGGCAACGCGGGCAGGTGCACCATCCGGTTCCAGGAGGCCCCGCTGATCACCAGCGCCCTCATCGGGCACCCCCGCGAGTCCGGGCCGCGCGCCATTCGGTATGCCGGTCGACCAGCGCGCGCAGCAGCCCGGCGACGCCAGCCACCACCAGGACCGGCACCCAGGCCCGCCACGAGAGCGACCCGGACCCAGCCCGGGAGGCGCTCCACACGCCATACGCCGCGGCCGGCAGTGCGGCGCCGAGGGCGAACCCCGCGATGTGCGCCGGCAGCGGCCAGGTGGTCTGGGCCAGCAGCGCGCTGACCCCGGCCAGGACCGGGACCGTGACGATCAGCCACAGCGGCGTGACCAGGATGAGGAAGGCGTAGGCGGGGGCGTCGGCGGGGTCGAGTCGTCAGCGGCGAGCCACGCCCCGCCGAGCCACGCGGCGACCACGACCAGCAGCGACACCGCGAACACGGTGACCGTGGCCACGACCAGCACCCAGCGCAGGGGCAGCAGCCGGCGCTCCGCGGTGACCGTCACGTCAGCCACTCCGCCAGGACCGCCGCGGCGCGCCGTCCGTCGTGATGCCACCGGGCCCAGGCGGGACCGCCTGCGGCCACCTCCTGGTATGTCGCCCGCTCACCGGCGATCTGCTCGACCACCTGCCCGATGGTGGTCGGGTCGGCCTCGACAACGGGCGGTGGCCGACCGTCGGGGTCGGCCGCAGCCATCCGCTCGCGGACCACGGGCGCCAGGTGGGCGACGACCACCCGGCCGGCGGCCAGCGCCTCGGCGGCCAGCACGCCGGGGTTGCCCAGCACGACCTGGTCGACGACCACGTCGGCCTCGGCGACCGCGGCCGCCATCTGCTCGTGCGGCACCCCGGTCAGCCTGCGGTAGGCGATCAGCCCACGTCGGTCCAGGTCGGACAGGGCCGCTTCCACCGCCACGGTCCCCTTGAGCCGCGGGTTCGAGGGTGCGTGCAGCACGACCGGGCGTCGGCGCTCCAGCACCGGGGCCTGCGTGGCGAACCGGTCGACATCGACCACGAGCGGCAGCCAGGCCGCCCCCGGCACCACGTCGACCAGGTCGGGGGTGGAGACGAAGACCCGCCCGCCCGCCGCGGCATACCGCTCGAGCTCAGCGGTGTTGCGCTCCACGATGGCCTGCAGGGTGCGGAAGTAGTCGTCCCACCGGCCCGGCCCACCGGCGAACGGGCTGTGCGGGTAGCGCTGCGCGTGCCCGTGCAGGTCGCGGATCTCCGAGCCGTGGTAGACCACGGCGGTGCCGATCCCGGCGGCCTGCAGGTCCGGGAGGTCGTCCAGCATCGACCCGGCGTGGAAGTTGCTCAGCACGGGGCGCCCCGACTCGAACAGCACGTGGGTCGCCTCGCGCAGCACGCGCTCGCCGTGGATGCCGCGCACGTCGCCCCGCTGCGCGACTGCGCTCAGCGTGTGGCTGGCGGGGAAGTGGAAGTGCGCCTGGGTGGCGCTGCGCTGGGCCCACAGGTTCTGCGCCGCCACGTCGGGCAGCTGGCTCGCCGCCGCCCGGCCCCACTCGAACGCCTGCCCCGCCGTGTTCCACGGCCCGAGGTAGAGCCGGCGGCCGGCGGCGGGCATCGGCGCCAGCGCGGCGAGCTCGCGGTCGGCGCGGCGCCGCACCGGCCAGGTGGCCAGCCGGCGCACCGGTGCGGGGGCCGCAGCACTGGCCCGCCACGCCATCCGGCGCAGCTGCTGGACGGAGGGTCGCGGCACGTCGGCAGCCTACGATGGGCGCATGCTGGCACGAGGCGCACGGGACCGGCCGGCGTGACCCGGTTGCTGCGCGCACTGCGGGCACTGATGCCCCTGTTGCCCTCGCAGACCCGCTGGTATCTCATCGGCTACGCGGTGCTGTCCAGCGTCCTGGCCGTCATCGAGATCCTCGCCCTGGCGCTGCTGGCGCTGACCCTGGCGCCGATGGTCCAGGGCAACCCGGTGAGCCTGCCGCTGGTCGGGTCGGTCCCGCCGGACCGCTACGCCTGGCTGCTCGGCGGCATCTGCGCCCTGGTCCTGGTCAAGGGGCTGCTGGCGCTGGCCCTGCAGTGGGGGGTGACCCGCCGCCTCGCGGCCTACGAGCTGATCATCGGCGACCGGCTGTTCGGCGCCTACATCCGCGCTCCCTGGACCGAGCGGCTCAAGCGGAACACCGCACAGCTGGTCCGCCTGGCCGACGTCGGGATCGCCAACACGACCGCGGGAGTGCTCCTGCCGGCCGCCTCGCTGCCGGCCGAGGTCGTCACCTTCGTCGCGGTCGTGCTGGTGCTGCTGGTGGCCCAGCCGCTCACCGCCCTGGTGACCCTGGCCTACCTCGGGCTGCTCGCCGGCCTGATGTATGTCGTGATCTCGCCCCGTGCGGTCACCGCGGGTCGGGTGGGGCGCGACTACGGGTTCCGGATCGCCGGGCTGATGACCGAGATGATGGGTGCCCTCAAGGAGATCACCCTGCGCGGCAAGGCCGACGAGGTCGCCCGGGAGGTGCACCAGCACCGGGTGCACGCGGTCCGCGCCCGGGCCAACCTGATGTTCCTCAACGCGGTGCCCAAGTTCGTCACCGACACCGGCCTGGTCGGCGGCTTCGTGCTGGTGGGGGCGGTGGCCTGGGCGACCGGGGGAGCGGAGCAGGCGTTCGCCGCGATCGCGCTGTTCGCGGTCGCCGGGATGCGGATGATCCCGTCGGTCAACCGGTTCCAGTCGATCATCACCCAGACCGCCTCGACGCTCCCTCATGCCGAGGCGGTGATCGGCGACATCGGCGACGCGCAGGGATACGTGGACGACGCCGAGCGGCTCGGCCAGCGCCCGCTGGAGGCCGACCCCTCGCTGCTCAGCCTGCGCGGCGTCGCCTTCACCTATCCCGGAGCCACTCAGGCCGCCCTGCAGGGGGTCGACCTCGACGTGCCGATGGGTTCCTCGCTCGCCCTGGTCGGAGCGTCGGGAGCGGGCAAGTCGACGCTGGTCGACCTGCTGCTCGGGCTGCTCGTGCCGAGCCAGGGGGAGGTGCGCCTCGACCAGGTCCCGCTGGAGGAGGTGCTGGCGGCCTGGCGCTCCCGGGTGGGCTATGTCCCGCAGGACGTGTCCCTGTTCGACGGGTCGATCGCGCAGAACGTGGCGCTGACCTGGGGGGAGGAGTTCGACCGCGACCGCGTGGAGGAGGCCCTGGCCCGGGCCCAGCTGCTGGAGCTGGTGCACGGGCGCGGTGGACTCGACACGCGGGTCGCCGAGCGCGGCCTGGCGCTGTCCGGCGGGCAGCGGCAACGGCTCGGCATCGCCCGGGCGCTGTATGCCGACCCGCTCGTCCTGGTGATGGACGAGGCCACCTCCTCCCTGGACACCGCCACCGAGGACGCCGTCGCGCGTGCGATCGCCGAGCTGCACGGGTCGGTCACCGTCATCGCCGTCGCGCACCGGCTCTCGACGGTGCGGCACAGCGACCAGGTGGCCTTCATGCGCGACGGGTCGATCGTGGCGCGCGGCAGCTTCGCCGAGGTGGTCGCTGCTGAGCCGGAGTTCGCCAACCAGGCACAGCTCGCGGGCCTGGCGTGAGCGGGTCCGACGTCCTGGGGCGGGAGCTCGAGGTCGACAGCGCCGGCACGACTGACGTCGATGTCGTCGTGGCCGTGCACGACCTGGCCCGGCCGGTAGGCCGCACGCGTCGCCTCCGCGCTCGAGCATGCCGGCCCTCTGCGGGTGCGGGTCACCGTCGTCTGCCACCACCTCGACCCTGACGAGGTCCGGGATCGGCTGGACGAGCGGCAGCGGGCCGACGCGAGGGTGCGGCTGGTCCGATCGGACGCGCCATCCGGCAGCCCGGCCGGACCGTTCAACGCCGGCCTCGACCTGGCGACCGGCCGGTGGGTCGCGGTCATCGGCTCGGACGACTGGTTCGCCCCTGGCGCTCTGCCCGCCTGGGCCGCGCTGGGGGACCGCCTCGGCTCGGCGGCGGTGCTCGCGCCGCTGCAGCTGCAGGACGGCACGCCGGTCCTCACTCCCCGGCACAGGCCAGGGCGGACGACCGACCTGCACCCGGTCAAGGACCGGCTCGCCTATCGGACTGCTCCGCTGGGGCTGCTGCGGCGCTCTGTCGTGGAGTCGCTCGGGCTGCGGTTCACCGAGGGGCTGGCCTCAGGGGAGGACGTCGAGCTGACGGCCCGATTGTTCACCTCGGGGTTACGCATCGACCTCGCGGCCGGCGCCCCGCCCTACGTCATCGGACAGGACGCGAACGACCGGGTGACGCACCTGTCCCGACCGGTCACCGACGAGCTCGCCGCACACCGGCGGCTCGCCGATGCCGGGTGGTTCGCCGACCTCCCCTCGGCCGTCCGCGAGGCCTGGGTCGTCAAGACACTGCGGATCCACGTGCTCGCCGCGGCACGCCGGCGGACGCAGGTGGCGGACTGGGCGCCGGGGGAGGGCGACTGGCTGCGGACGTTGGCGGCCGACCTGCTGGCCCTGGCTCCGGGTGCGCGAAGCGCCCTGCACCGCGCCGACCGGTCGTTGCTCGCCGCCGTGCTCGACCCGGCGTCGACGGGTTCCAGCCTGGCGGCCGCGTCGGCGGCCCGGGTGGCTGCGGGGCGTTGGGACGTGCTGCTGACCGGCCGGCCGATGGACGACCTGCGGCGAGAGTCGACCCTGCGCGCCCAGCTCGCCGAGCGGGCCGGCCGCCATACGGCGCGTCCGGTGGGGGTGGTTGGTCGCAGTTCGGCGCGTCCGGTGGGGGTGTTTGGTCGCAGTACGGCGCGTCCGGTCGAGGGGTGTCGGTGGGGTCGAGGGGGTGGGTGGGGTCGAGGGGGTCAGGCCGCGGGTGCTCATCGTCTCGTTCAGCCGGATCGTGGGCGACGCGCGCGTGCTCAAGCAGGTCCACCACCTGTCCGTCGACAACGACGTGGTGACCTGCGGTTACGGCCCGGCGCCGGCCGGCGTGACCAGCCACGTCCAGGTGCCGGACGAGGTGCGCAACGACCTCGACGGGCGGCTGATCACGCTCCGCGCCTACCGCGCCGCCTACACCACCCAGCACGCCGTCGACTGGGTGCGGCGGCAGATCCCGCAGGGCAGCGCCGACGTCATCGTGGCCAACGACCTCGACACCGTCCCGCTGGCGCTGCACCTGCGCCCACGTCGGGGGGTGCACGCCGACCTGCACGAGTACTTCCCGCGCCTGCACGAGGAGCACGAGGCCTGGATGCGGCGCATCTCGCCCTACCTGTCGTGGCTGTGCCGACGCTTCCTGCCGCAGTGCGCCGCGGTGACCACGGTGAGCGGCCGCATCGCGCAGGAGTACACGGCCCAGTTCGGGGTCGAGGTCGGCGTCGTCACCAACGCGACGCCGTATGCCGCCCTCGCGCCGGAGCCGGTCGCCTCACCGCTGCGGCTGGTCCACTCCGGGGCGTGCCTGCGCAACCGCGACCTGCACGTCCTCATCGAGGCCGCCCGGAGCACGTCGACGCCGGTGTCGCTGGACCTCTACCTCACGCCCAACGACCCGCCCTACCTGGAGGAGCTGCGTGCGCTCGCGCTCGCCGAGGGGCCAGGAGCCGGGCGGGTGCGGGTCAACGACCCGGTGCCCTACGAGCGGCTGCTCGACGTGCTGAACGGGCACGACGTCGGCGTGCACGTGCTGCCCCCGCTGTCGTTCAACAACGCCAACGCGCTGCCCAACAAGGTGTTCGACTACGTCCAGGCGCGGCTCGCCCTCGTGGTCGGACCGAGCCCGGAGATGGCCCGGCTGGTCGAGCAGCACCACCTGGGCTCGGTCACCGAGGGTTTCGACGCGCCGGCCCTGACCGCCGCACTCGACGCGCTCACACCGGACGCCGTGACCGCCGCCAAGATCGCCTCCGACGCCGCGGCGCGCGAGCTGTCCGACGCCGGCCAGTCGGTGGAGTGGGTGCGCTCGGTCGCCCGGATCGCCGGCCGCCGATGAGCACCTCGCCCGCCCTGCCCCGCCTGCTGATCCTCTCCTGGTCGCGGCTGGTGTCCGACGCCCGCGTGCTGCGCCAGGTCACCCTCTTCTCCTCCGCCCTGGGCGGGGCGTATGACGTGACGACCGTCGGCTACGGGCCGGCGCCGGCCGGGGTCGCCAGCCACGTGCAGGTGCCGGAGGACATCGTGCACTGGCACAAGGACCGCGGGCTGATGCTGTCCCGCCGCTTCCAGCAGGCCTTCGACACCGCGCCGGTGACGACCTGGGCGATGAGCGAGCTCACCGACGGCGCGCTGCGGGGGCGCAGCTTCGACGTGGTGCTGGCCAACGACATCGACACGGTGCCGGTCGCGGTGCGCCTGCGCGACGACGGTCGTGCCCACGGGGTGCACGCCGACCTGCACGAGTTCTCGCCGCGGCAGAACGAGGAGTCACGCCGGTGGCGTCTCTTCGTCGCGCCCTACTTCCGCTTCCTGGTCCGCCGGTGGGCGACCCGGGCCGACTCGGTGACCACCGTCGGCCAGGGGCTGGCCCGGCAGTACCAGCGGGAGTTCGGGGTGCCCGCGGGCGTGGTGGTCAACGCTCCGCCATACGCCGACCTGCAACCGACCCCGGTGAGCTGGCCGCCGCGGCTGGTGCACGCCGGCAACGCGGTGCCGCAGCGGCTGGAGGTCATGCTCGAGGCGATGGACCTGGTCACCAGCGGGGCGACGCTCGACCTCTACCTGGTCGGCCAGGACACGGCCTACCTGGACGCGCTGCGCGAGCGGTATGCCGCCAGCGACCGGGTGCGCGTCCACGACCCGGTCCCCACCGAGCAGGTCGTCGCGACGCTCGCCGGGCACGACGTCGGCGTCTATGTGCTGCCGCCGATCTCGTTCAACTTCCGCTGGGCACTGCCCAACAAGTTCTTCGACTTCGTGCAGGCGCGGCTGGCGCTCGTGGTCGGACCCAGCCCCGAGATGGCCGGCCTGGTCCGCGAGCACCACCTCGGCGTGGTCACCGACGACTTCACGGCGGCATCGCTGGCCGCGGCCATCGACGCGCTCACCCCGCAGGTGGTCACCGCCGGCAAGGCCGCCTCGCACGTGGCGGCCGACGAGCTGTGCGCGGAGCGCCAGGTGCAGGGCTGGGTCGACGCCGTCGCCGCTCTGGTTCCCACCAAGCCGGGACGGGGACTCGGATGCGTGAGACCCACGTGACGCGGCGCAACGCGACCTTCCAGCAGTGGCAGGCGCTGCTGACCAACCGGGCCAAGCGCTCGCGGGCGGGCGAGTTCCTGGTGCACGGCGTCCGGCCCATCACGATGGCCGTCGAGCACGGGTGGACGGTGCGGGCGCTGCTGCACGGCGAGGGCAGGCGCCGCTCGGAGTGGGCCGCTCGGCTGCTGGAGCAGAGCCAGGCCGACCGCTTCGCGGTGGCAGCCGACCTGCTGGCCGAGCTGGCTGACAAGACCGACACCGACTCGCTCCCCGAGCTGCTGGCCGTGGTGGCGATGCAGCCGGACGACCTCGGTCGGATCCCCACCGGCGCTGGGGCCGGACCCACCCTGGTCTTCGACCGCCCGACCAGCCCCGGCAACGTCGGCTCGATGATCCGCTCGGTGGACGCGCTCGGGGGCGCGGGCCTGGTGGTGACCGGCCACGCCGCCGACGCCTACGACCCGCGCTGCCTGCGCGCGACGACCGGGTCGTTCTTCGCCGTGCCGGTCGTCCGGGTCGACTCGCACCGCGAGGTCGTCGACTGGGTCAGCGCCCGGCGAGAGGCCGGAGAGCAGGTGGCCCTGCTGGGCACTGACGAGCACGGCGACTGCGCCCCGCACGAGGTCGACCTCACCGGCGCCGCCGTGGTCGTCATCGGCAACGAGACGCGAGGGATGACCGCGGCCTGGCGAGAGGCCTGCGACCGCACGGTCAGCATCCCGATGACCGGCAGTGCCTCCTCCCTCAATGCGGCGGCGGCCGCGACCGTGCTGCTCTACGAGGGGCGCCGGCAGCGGTTGTCCTGAGCCGGCTGGGCGGGCCGCTCCTGCGGCTCGGGGTCGCTCCCCGACGGCTCAGGATCCGGCGAGCAGCGCGTCCAGCACCTGTCGCGCCGCGTCCCCGGTGCCATAGGGAGCCTGCTCGGTCGGCTCCGGCTCAGCGCGGGAGGCAGCGGCGGCCAGGGCCGGCCCGGGCTCGACCAGCACGTTCCAGCCCAGCTCGCACGGTCTCCACCCACTCGGTCTCGGTGCGCACCGTCGTGCACGGCGTCCGCAGCACGAACGCCTCCTTCTGCAACCCGCCGGAGTCGGTGATGACGCCCCGGGCCGCGCTCACCGCGGCGACCAGGTCGGGGTAGGCGAGCGGGTCCCGTGTGGTCAGCGACCCCCCGTCCAGCGGTATGCCGTGCGCAGCCGCCTTGGCCCGCAGCCGCGGGTGGGCCAGCAGCACGACGGGGTGGTCGACGTCGCTGAGCGCCTGCACGATCGCCCGCAGACGGTCCGGGTCGTCGGTGTTCTCGGCGCGGTGGATGGTGGCGACCGAGAAGGTGCCACGACCTCCGCCCGGGGTCCTCGGGCCGTCGAGGCCGAGCCGCTCCAGCACCTCGCCGCCGTCACCGACCTGGGCGCGGACCATGAGCAGCACGTCGACCATGACGTCGCCGACGACGACGGTGCGCTCGGCCAGGCCCTCACTGGCCAGGTGGTCGCGTGCCGTCGTGGTCGGTGCGAGCAGCAGGTCGGCCGCGTGGTCGGTGAGCACCCGGTTGTGCTCCTCGGGCATCCGCCTGTTGAACGAGCGCAGGCCGGCCTCGAGGTGGGCGACCGGCAGGTGCAGCTTGACCGCCGACAGGGCCGCGGCGAGCGTGGAGTTGGTGTCGCCATAGACCAGCACCCAGTCGGGGCGGTGCTCCTCCAGCACGGCATCCATCGCCGCCAGGATCGCCCCGGTCTGCCGGCCGTGCGAGGCGCTGCCCACACCGAGGTGCACCTGAGGGTCGGGGATGCCCAGGTCGGCGAAGAACACCTCGGAGAGCATCGGGTCGTAGTGCTGGCCGGTGTGCACGATGACGTGCTCGACGCCCCTGCGCTCGCATTCGGCCGCGATCGGCGCGAGCTTGACGAACTGGGGGCGCGCGCCGACGACGCTGACGATCTTCACGGGGGATAGTTTGCCTGGCATGCGCGTGCTCGTGGTGACGACCTGGTTCCCCACAGCGGCGCACCCGGTCACCGGCTCGTTCGTGGCGCGGGATGTGGCGGCGCTCGCCCAGGACCACGACGTGCTGGTGCTGCACCTGGTCGCGCCGGCTCAGGCGGGGCAGCCGGTCGCCGGCGTCTCGAGCGGTGTGCACGGCCCGGTCGAGATGACCGTCCCCGGCGGCAGTCCCTACCGGCTGGAGCAGGTGGTGATGGACCCGCGCCGACCGGACCACGTGCGGCGGGCCGGGCAGGCGGTGCGAGACCGGCTCGACGGGGTCGCGGTGCTGCACACGGTGGCGATCTCCTCGCTCCTGCCGATGGCGTGGTGGCGGCCGCAGGTGCGCTGGGTGCACACCGAGCACTGGTCGGGGCTGCTGGCTCCGCAGACCCTGCCGTATGCCGTCCGGCTGGCCCGCCCGGTCGTCAGCCGGCTGCTGGCGCGGCCGGACGAGGTGGTGGTC
The DNA here is from genome assembly GCA_963781115.1 of uncultured Actinomycetota bacterium. Classification (GTDB taxonomy): domain Bacteria; phylum Actinomycetota; class Actinomycetes; order Actinomycetales; family Dermatophilaceae; genus Ornithinicoccus. The sequence goes on along the minus strand of CAWADV010000002.1, from coordinate 40,047 downwards.
GTCAGCGAGCACCTTGCCTCGGGGGTGCGTCGCCTGCGCCGTGGAGCGGTGTCGGTGGTGCCCAATATCGTCGACGCACCGCAGGATCTGGTGGCCAGGAGGGAGGTGACCCAGGACTCGGGGCTGCGGCTGGTCGCCGTCGGAGGGCTGATCGAGCGCAAGGGCCCGTTGACTGCGGTCCACGCGGTGGGCGCGCTGCGGCGACGAGGGGTCGCAGCGTCGCTGACCTGGGTCGGCGTGGGACCGCAACGGGCCGAGGTGGAGGCGACCGCGGCCCGGCTCGGGATCACCGATGCGCTCGAGCTGACCGGCTCGCTGCCGTCGGACGACGTGGGGCGCCGGCTGGATGCGGCCGACGTGTTCGTCCTGCCGACGACGGCCGAGACCTTCTGCGTGGCTGCCGCTGAGGCGCTGGCCCACGGGCGCCCGGTCGTGGTGGGCGACAGCGGCGGGCCGAGTGACTTCGTCGCGCCGCCCAGCGGCCTCCTCGTCGCTGCCGGGGCTGGCGGCGAGCAGTACGCCGACGCCGTGCAGCAGGTGCTGGCCACCAGCGCGAGCCTCAGCGCGTCGGAGATCGCCGAGCCGGTGCGCCAGCGGTTCTCGGCCGAGGCGTTCCGCGAGCGGATGCGCGTGGTCTATCAGCACGGGGCCTCGACGCAGGCACCGCTGGTGGATGTCGTGGTCGCGACGCACACCACGGCGCGCCGGGTGGACCGCGCCGTGGCCTCGGCGCTGGAGGGTCAGGGCGGGCTGCCGGTGCGGGTCACCGTGGTCTGCCACAACGTGCCCGCGGCACAGGTCGCCGAGGTGCTCCCCGCGGCAGTGCGCGACGACCCGCGGGTGCGGCTGCTCGAGCTGGCCGACGGCCTGCGCGGCCCCGGCAGCCCGTTCATGCTCGGCATCGACGCGGCGACGGCTCCGTGGCTGAGCATCATCGGCTCCGACGACACCCTGGAGGACGGGCGCGCTGGCGCACTGGCTGGGCGTCGCCGAGCGCACCGGCGCCGAGGTCGTCATCGCCCGGCAGGAGCTGCACGGCACGCCGGTGCCCACCCCGCCGACCCGGCCCGGCCGTGCGCCGGCGGGCGGGCGGGCCGACCTGGTCCGCGACCGGCTCTCCTACCGCTCGGCGCCGCTCGGGCTGCTCTCGACGGCGGCGGTCCGGCGGGTCGGCGCCCGGCTGACGCCCGGGGTGGCGACGGGGGAGGACGTGCCGTTCGTCACCCGCCTGTGGGCCGGCGCCACGGTCGCGGTCGCCGCGAGCCGCCCTGGCTACCTCGTCGGCGTCGACGCGGACGACCGGACCACGCTGACCCAGCGCCCCATCGCCGACCAGCTCGCCTCCATCGAGGCGATGGTGGCAGAGCCGTGGTTCGGCGAGCTGACCGAGGAGCAGCGCACGGCCGTGGCCGTCAAGCTGTTGCGGGTCAACGTCTTCGGCGCCGTGCTGACCCGGCCCGACCCGGCCTGGTGGACCACGACGGAGCGTGCATCACTCCGGCAGGTCACCCAGGCGATCCTGGCCGCCGCACCGGCCGCACCGCGCCGGCTGTCGCTCGCCGACCGGGACCTGCTGGACGCGTGCCTCGACCCGGCGGTGCCCGCCCAGGTCCTGGTCGACCGAGCGCAGGCCCGACGGCGTCACGGCCGCCCGCGGACCCTGCTGACCCGCGACGCGGCATACCTGCTCGGCCGCGAGGCTCCGCTGCGGATGATGGCGGCCTCCTGGTGGGCGGGCCGCCGTGGAGCGCGCCGCGGCAGCGGCCGGGGGAGTGCCGGCTAGTCGCCCAGTGCCGCGAGCAGGGCCTGGTTGAACGCCGGCAGGTCCTCTGGCGTCCGGCTGGTGATCAGGTTGCCGTCGACGACGACCTCCTCGTCCACCCAGTCGGCTCCGGCGTTGCGCAGGTCGGTCGCCAGGCTCTTGAAGGACGTCATCCTGCGGCCACGCACGGCGTCGGCCTCGGTGAGGATCCACGGTCCGTGGCAGATCACGGCGATCGGCCGGTCGGTCGCGACGAAGGCGGTGACGAAGTCGACCGCGTCGGTCTCGGTGCGCAGGTGGTCGGCGTTGCCGGTCCCGCCGGGCAGCACGAGGGCGTCGTAGTCCTCGGCGCTGGCCTGGCCCACCTCGAGGTCCACCGGCTGCTCGTGACCCTTCTTGCCGGTGATCGAGCCCGAGCCGGGGGACAGCAGCACGGCGCGCCCGCCCGCGTCGGTGACCGCCTGCCAGGGGGAGGTGAGCTCGCTGTCCTCGAAGTTGTCCATGGCCAGGAAGGCCACCGTGCTGCCGCTCAGGTCGCTCATCGTCGGTCCTCTCGCGTGGGGGATGTCACCCTCACTCCACCACGGGTTCGGCCGCCTCGCCACGTATCCTCGATGAGGCCGGCACGCCCCAGCAGCGGACGACCAGCACCCGTCAGCCCCACCGAGACACCGCACGACCACCGCAGGGGAGCAGCATGAAGATCGCCGTCGTCGCCCTGGGCAAGATCGGTTTGCCCCTGGCCGTGCAGTTCGCCGACGCCGACCCCGGGCACGAGGTCGTCGGGGTGGATGTCAGCCAGCGGGTCGTCGACCTGGTCAACCAGGGGCGTGAGCCGTTCCCGGGGGAGGCCGACCTGGGCGCCAAGCTGGCCGAGCTCGTCCCGGCCGGCCGGCTCCGCGCCACCACCGACTACGCCGAGGCGGTCCCCGGCGCCGACGCGGTCGTCCTCGTCGTGCCGCTGTTCGTCGACGAGGCCACCGGGCTGCCCGACTTCGGCTGGATGGACGCCGCCACCGCCAGCCTGGCCGAGCACCTCACGCCCGGCACCTTGGTCTCCTATGAGACGACCCTGCCGGTCGGCACCACGCGTGGGCGCTGGAAGCCGATGATCGAGCAGGCTTCGGGCCTGACCGAGGGCGGCCCGGCCGGCTCCGACACCGGGTTCCACCTGGTCTTCAGCCCCGAGCGCGTGCTCACCGGGAGGGTCTTCGCCGACCTGCGCCGCTACCCCAAGCTGGTCGGCGGGCTGTCGGAGGAAGGCACTCGCCGGGCGGTGGAGTTCTACGAGGCCGTGCTCGACTTCGACGACCGTCCCGACCTGCCCCGGCCCAACGGCGTCTGGGACCTGGGCTCCGCGGAGGCCGCCGAGATGGCCAAGCTCGCCGAGACGACCTACCGGGACGTCAACATCGGCCTGGCCAACCAGTTCGCCCGCTTCGCCGACCAGGTCGGCATCGACGTGCAGCGGGTCATCGAGGCGTGCAACTCCCAGCCCTACAGCCACCTGCACCAGCCCGGCATCGCCGTCGGTGGCCACTGCATCCCGGTCTACCCCCGGCTCTACCTGTCGACCGACGGGGACGCGAGCGTGGTGCGCGCCGCCCGAGAGGCCAACGCCGCCATGCCCGCGTATGTCGTGGGCCGCGCCGCCGAGGTGCTCGGGTCGCTGCAGGGGCTGCGCGTCGCCGTGCTCGGCGCCTCCTACCGGGGCCGGGTCAAGGAGACCGCGTTCTCCGGGGTGTTCGGCACGGTCGCCGCACTGGAGGAGCGCGGCGCGACCGTCCTGGTCCACGACCCGATGTATGACGACGACGAGCTGGCGGCGTTCGGCTGGGCGCCCTACCACCTGGGCGACCCGGTCGACGTCGCGATCGTCCAGGCCGACCATCCGGAGTATGCCGGGCTCGACCCGGCCGACCTGCCCGGCGTGCGCCTGCTCCTCGACGGCCGCCGGGTGACCGACCCGGCCCGGTTCGCCGGGGTGCCGCGGCTGACCGTCGGCGGCGGCGAGATCGTGCGTGACGGGCTGGCGGGCAGCGGATGAGCTGGTGGGTGGTGCTGCCCGGCATCGTGATGATGGCGGCGCTGTGGATCCTCCCGGGCTATGCCGTGCTCCGGCTGCTCGGGATCCGCGGGCTGGTGGCCTGGGGTGGCGGTGCCGGGGTGACCAGCGGCCTGGCCGGGGTCCTCGGGATCGTCTATGCACGCGTCGGCATCGGCTGGTCGCTCGGCAGCTTCCTGGTCGGCGCCCTGGTCGCTGTCGCGGTGGCAGCCCTCGTCGGGCGCCTGCTCGGCACGACCACCAGCCGCGGCAGCCTGCTCCCCGCGGGGACCACCGAGCTCACCCGCATCGAACGGCGGTGGCTCGCGGCATCCGGCGGGGTGGCGACGCTGTTGCTGGGCGGGGCGATGATGCGCGGGATGTACCACGCCGACCAGCCGCTGCAGGCCTGGGACGCGGTCTTCCACTACAACGCGCTGTGGTTCGTCCGGGAGACCGGCAACGCCTCCTCGTTGGGCGGGCTGGCCCCGATGTACGCCGACACCGCCGCGCCCTACTACCCGACCGTGTGGCACAGCCTGGTCGCCATCGCACCGGGCTTCGAGCGGGTCACCGAGGCCGGCAACGCCTCCTCGATCGTGCTCGGCACGTTCGTCTGGCTGAGCTCGCTGGTCGCCCTGTCGCGCGTCGTCTGGCCGGCGCGGTCGCTGCCGGTGGTCTTCACGCCGCTCATCGCCGCGACCTTCGTCACCTTCCCGATGGTGGCCGTGTCGATGCTCGGCGTGTGGCCGTTCACGGTCAGCGTGGCGTGTCTGCCCGGCGTCCTGGCCCTGCTCATCGCCGCCGTGCACAGCGGGCAGACCTGGCAGCTGCACACGGCCCAGGGCGTGGGCTTCCTCGCCGCGGTGAGCGGGGTGGTGCTGGCCCACCCCTCCGGCGGCTTCTCCTTCGTCCTGCTGGCGGCCCCGCTGCTGTTGTTCTGGCTGGTCCGGATGGGCCGTCGGATGTGGCGGCGCGGGTTGCGGCTGCTGGTCGTCGGGCTGGCCGTGGCGCTGGTCGTGGTGGTGACGATGGTGACCGTGCTGGTGGTCAACTGGCCCCCGGTGGAGGCCGTGCTGGCCTACCAGCGCGGCGGGCAGACGTCCTACCTGCCCGGGATCCTCAGCATGGCCATCGACCAGCCGCTGATCTATGTGTACGACTACAAGTCGTTCGGCCTGGTCTCGACCATCCTGGTCGGCATCGGCGTCTGGCTGACGATCAGCCGCAAGCACGCCCGCTGGCTGGTGCTGTCGCTGGCCGGCGCAGCACTGCTCACCCTGCTGGCCGCGGGCAACCCGGCCAACCCGCTGCGCGTGCTGGCGGGCTTCTGGTACACCCAGCCGTCGCGGCTCAACCAGCTCTACGTGATCCCCGCCGTCGTGCTCGCCGCCGGGGGAGCGGCGTGGGTCGCCCGGTCGCTGGCCAACCGCCGGTCACTGAGCATCACCCGTGCAGCGGTCGTCACGATGGTCGGGGTCGGGCTGCTCACCTTCGGCTTCCGCTGGCCCAGCCAGGTCGAGGTGATGAGCTCGGTCTACCACCACTGGCCGATCGCCTGGGGCACCATCCTGGAGCCGGAGGAGATCGCGATGATCGACCGGGCCCGGGAGACGCTGCCGCCCGACGCCGTCGTGCTGGGGGAGCCGGTGGCCGGGTCGCCGTTCCTGCTGGCCCGGGCCGACGTGCAGGTCGTCTATCCGCAGCTGACCCTGTTCAGCGGGTCGCCCGAGCGCTCCCTGCTCGCCGAGGACTTCGACCTGTGGTGGCAGCGCACCGACGTCTGCGATGCGGTGCGCGCGCTCGGGGTCACCCACGTCTACACCGACGCCCTGACCTTCGACGACGGCGGCAAGTATGAGGAGACGACCCCCGGGCTGCGCAACCTGACTGGTGACCGGCCCGGCTTCGAGCTCGTGGACTCCGGTGGCAAGGCGGCGATCTACCGCTTCACCGGCTGCGCCTAGCATTTTGGTAGGGGTTTCGGACGCTCCCTTCGCATTTTGGTAGGGGTTTCGGGCAGTCGGCGGACGCCTTCCCTCTTGCGCGTCAATCGACCCACTGGCCGCGACGCTCCAGCACCTGTCGGAGCAGGTCGGCCCGGTCGCTGACCAACCCGTCGACGCCCAGGTCGAGCAGCCGCTCCATGTCGGACGGGTCGTTGACGGTCCAGACGTGCACCTGCACCCCCGCCCGGTGCGCCGCAGCCACGGTGGCCGCGGTCACCACGGGCACGCGGCCGGCCCGTTCCGGCACCTGCAGGCAGTCCACGTCGCGCAGCGAGCGCGCGACCAGGGCCGCCCCACGCCCCCCGGGCACTCGGGTGGCCGCCACGAACCGGGCCGCCACGCCCTGTCCGGCCGAGGTGGCCACCGGACGGCTCAGCCGCCGCAGCACCGCCAGCCGGCGGCGGTCCGAGAACGAGGTCACACAGACCCGGTCGTGCGACGCGGTCCGCTCGATGACCCGCACCAGCGGGACGATCGCGCCCGGCGACTTGACGTCGATGTTCACCCGCAGTGTCGGCCAGGTCCCCAGCAGTTCGGCCAGCTGCGGCACCGGCTCGACGCCGCCGATGCGGGCCCGGGAGACCACGCTCCACGGCAGGGCCGAGATGGCGCCGGTGGTCTCGGTCACCCGGTCGAGCCGCTCGTCGTGGAAGGCGACCAGCACCCCGTCGCTGGTGGCGTGCACGTCGGTCTCGACATAGCGCAGACCCAGGTCGACCGCCGCGGCGAAGGCCGCCATCGAGTTCTCCAGCCCGTCCCGGCTGAAGCCGCGGTGGGCCAGGGCGATCGGACCGTGATGGTCCAGGTAGGGGGTGTGGCTCACGAGCCCGCCGAGCCGCGCAGCAGGAAGTGCCGCAGCGCCGAGACGAACGCCACCGGCTGCTCCGAGTGCACCCAGTGGCCTGCCCCCTTGACGGTGACCTGGAAGGTGCGGGGAAACAGTCGGCGCATCGGGCCGGCGTGCTCCGGCTGGATGTAGCGGGACCGCTGTCCGGCCACCCAGAGGACGGGATGGTCGAAGGTCGCCGCCCCGGTGTCGGGGAACCCCCCGACCAGCGACAGGTCGCGCCGCAGCAGGTCCAGGTTGGCCTGCCAGCGCCATACCCCGTGGTCGTGACGCAGGTTCTGCAGCAGGAAGCCACGCACCCGCGGGTCCGGGATCGGCCCCGCCAGCTCGGCGTCGGCGTCCGCACGGTTCTGCAGGGTGGTCAGGTCCAGCGTGGCCAGCGCCTCGAGCAGGTGCCGGAACTCGCTCATGTCGGCGTGGTCGACCGGGGAGATGTCGACGACGACCAGGCGGTCGACCAGCTCGGGGTGGCGCAGGGCGAGCAGCATGGCGACCTTGCCGCCCATCGAGTGCCCCACGACGTGGACCGGTCCGTGCGCCGCCGGACCCGCCCGGAGCAGCTCGGCGACGCTGTCGGCCATCGCGGAGAAGTCGAACGACGCCGTCCACGGTGAGCGCCCGTGGTCGGGCAGGTCCACCAGCACGCTGCGCAGGTCCGGCAGCAGCGCCTTGGCGATGCCGGTGAAGTTCCTGCCCTGCCCGAACAGCCCGTGCAGGAAGACCACGGTCGGGACCCCCGTCGCCGTCGTCCCCTCGGCCTGCGGCGGTGCCGTGGTGGTCGTATGGAGCGTGGCGGGCGCGGCGGTCACCGCGCCAGGGTAGTCGCGCGGTGCCGCCGGCCGGCGGGTCAGGTGCGCCGCCAGCTGCCGGGCGCCGGCGGAGGCGGTGTGCTCAGTCCTTCGGGGCCGAACGGCCGGGCGGTCCGCGAGAGGCGGGCCACCTCGGCGGGCATCCGCACCGAGGCCGGCAGGGCGCAGCGGGCGACCCTGCGGGGCAGGTCCAGGCGGGTCAGCGGGGCGTCCGAGCCGATCACCACGACATTGCTGTAGCGGCGCCCCTTGAACATCTCGACGGTGGCGACCAGGGCGATCTCGGCGACCTCACCGGCCAGGGTCGCCGCGACGCGAGCGACATACTGCAGCCCGGGCTCGTCGGCCAGGTTGAGCAGGATCAGGCCGCCGGGGCGGACCACGCGCCGGGCCTGCGCCAGGAACGCCGAGCCGACCAGCTCGGCCGGCACCCGCCCCACGGCATACGCGTCGAGGACCAGCACGTCGGCGCTGGCGTCCGCGAGCTGCACGACGCCGGAGGCACCGTCGACCGGGCGGACCCGGATGCGGTGACCGCGGGGGAGCGGGAGCTCCCGGCGGACCAGCTCGGTGAGCGAGGGGTCGGGCTCCAGGACGATCTGGGGCGACCCGGGCCGCGTGTGGTGGACGTAGCGCGGCAGCGTCAGGCCGCCACCGCCGACGTGCGTGACGGCCAGGGGCCCCGGCGGCAGACCGTCGATGGCCAGGGCCAGGTGCTGGACGTAGTCGTAGACCAGCAGGCCGGGGTCGTCCAGGTCGACGTGGGACTGCGGGTAGCCGTCGATCTCGACGGTGACGCCGCCGCGGTCGTCGGGCAGGAAGAGGACCTGCGGCCGGACTGGCTCGGCGATGTCAGCAACTCCTCCCAAAATGCGCGGGGCCCGTCAGAAACCCCTCCCAAAATGCGCGGGGGCCGTCAGAAACCCCTCCCAAAATGCGCTGCTAGATGTCGCGGAACGTCTGGATGCCCGCGCCGAGGTTGTTCAGCCGCGTCGCCAGGTCCTCATAGCCGCGGTTGATCACATAGACGTTGCGGAGCACCGAGACACCGGGGGCGGCGAGCATCGCCAGCAGGATCACCACACCGGGGCGCAGCGCCGGCGGGCACATGATCTCGCCGGCCCGCCACTTGGTCGGTCCCTCGACCATCAGCCGGTGCGGGTCCATCAGGTGCACCTTGGCCCCGAGGGTGGTCAGCTCGGTCAGATAGATGGCGCGGTTCTCATAGACCCAGTCGTGGATCAGCGTGGACCCCTCGGCGCAGGCCGCGATGATCGCGAAGAACGGCAGGTTGTCGATGTTGAGACCGGGGAACGGCAGCGGGTGGATCTTGTCCAGCGGCGCCTTGAGCGGGCCCGGGATGGTGCGCAGGTCCACCAGCCGGGTGTGCCCGTTGGCCGAGGTGTACTCCTCGGACAGCTCGAACTGCAGGTTCATCGTGCCCAGCACGGCCAGCTCGATCTCGAGGAACTCGATCGGCACCCGCTTGATCAGGATCTCGCTGCCGGTGACCACGCCGGCGGCCAGCAGGCTCATCGCCTCGATCGGGTCCTCGGAGGGGGAGTACTCGACGTCCATGTCGATCGACTCGACGCCGGTCACGTGCAGCGTGGTGGTGCCGATGCCGTCGATCTTGACGCCCAGCTTGAGCAGGAAGAAGCACAGGTCCTGCACCATGTAGTTGGAGCTGGCGTTGCGGATGATCGTCGTCTCGGGGTGCAGCGCCGCGGCCAGCAGGACGTTCTCGGTGACGGTGTCGCCGCGCTCGGTGAGCACGATCGCCTTGGTCGGCCGGCGGGTGTCGTCGACGGTCGCGTGGTAGGCACCCATCGTCGCGGTCACGTCGAGACCGAACGCGCGCAGCGCGATGAGGTGCGGCTCCACGGTGCGGGTGCCCAGGTCGCAGCCCCCGGCATACGGCAGCTCGAAGTCGTCGTAGGCGTGCAGCAGCGGACCGAGGAACATGATGATCGTCCGGGTGCGCCGGGCGGCCTCCTCGTCCATCGAGTGCAGGTCGATCTTGGCCGGCGCGATGATCTCCAGGTCCGAGCTGTCCGGGAGCCAGCGGATCTTGAAGCCGATCGAGCTGAGCACCTCGGTGATCCGGTTGACCTCCTCGATCCGGGCCAGGTTGCGCAGCGTCGTGCGCCCCTTGTTGAGCATCGACCCGCAGAGCAGCCCGACGGCGGCGTTCTTGGAGGTGCGCACGTCGATCTCGCCCGACAGCTTCACGCCACCGGAGATCCGCAGGTTCTGGGGGACGGCGCTGCCGACCGAGACGATCTCGGAGTCCAGGCTCTCGCCGATCCGGGCGAGCATCTCCAGCGACAGGTTCTGCTTGCCCTGCTCGATCCGCGCGACCGCGCTCTGGCTGGTGCCGAGGAGTCCGGCGAGCTCGGCCTGGGTGAGGTCCTTGTGCCGTCGGGCGTCGCGGATGAGGGCGCCGATGCGGGTCAGGTAGGTCTCCGTCATGCCGTCAACTGTAGATCACATATGAGATATCTGCCCAGCCAGGCAGGTCAGCCCGGGTGGTCGGTGAACGCCTGCACGATGACCGGCGCGGTCAGCTCCACCTGCCAGGCCCGGGCACCCTGCTCGGTCAGGAACTCCACGACCGCCTCGGCATCCGGCGTGCTCCCGGGCGGGCCCGGTGGCTGCCACAGCGCCCGGCGCAGCGTCTCGGGAGTGAGCAGGTTCTCCACCGGTATGGCGTGCTGCTCGGAGAGCGCCGACAGGGCCTCTCGGGCCTGGGCCAGCCGGGCCGCTGCCGCGGGGTCCCGGTCGGGCCAGGCCCGCGCGGGCGGCGGGGTGTCGGTGCGCTTGGCCAGGTCGGGCAGGTCGGCGTCGGGCAGGTCGGCACCGTCGCGGATGGCGTCGAGCCAGTGCCGCCGGTGCCGCAACAGTCCCTGGTGGGCTCGTCGCTGCCGGGAGTGGCTGTCCTCGACACCGCCGTCGCCCGTCAGGCCGGCAGCGGTCCGCGGCGCCCGGATCGCCAGGTCCACCAAGGTGGCGTCGGGCAGCACCCGCCCGGGGGCCACGTCGCGCTCCTGGGCGATGGTGTCCCGGACCCGCCAGAGCTCACGGACCAGTGCGGCGGCCCGGCGGGAGCGGACCCGGTGCATGCCGGAGGTGCGGCGCCACGGGTCGGCGCGTCGGGCGTTGAGGGTGAACGAGGTCAGCGCGGCGAACTCCTGCCGGGCCCACTCGGTCTTGCCCTGGGCCTCCAGGTCGGCGGCCACGGCGTCGCGCACCTCGACGAGCAGCTCGACGTCCAGCGCTGCGTAGCGCAGCCAGGGCTCGGGCAGCGGACGGGTCGACCAGTCGACGGCCGAGTGCTCCTTGGCCAGGCCGATGCCCAGGTAGTGCTCGAGCACCGCGGCCAGCCCGACCCGGGGCAGACCGGCCAGCCGGGCACCCAGCTCGGTGTCGAACAGCAAGGTCGGCGCCAGCCCCACCTCGGCCAGGCAGGGCAGGTCCTGGGTCGCGGCGTGCAGCACCCACTCCTCCTGGGCGATGACGGCGTTCAGCGCGCTCAGGTCGGGCAGGGCGACGGGGTCGACGAGCGACGTGCCGGACCCGGCCCGGCGCAGCTGGACCAGGTAGGCGCGCTGCCCGTAGCGGTAGCCCGAGGCCCGCTCGGCGTCGATGGCGACCGGCCCGGTGCCGCGCTGCAGGGCTTCGATGGTGGCGGCCAGCGCAGCCTGGCTGGCCACGACTGCCGGCACCCCCTGGGCGGGCTCGGTCAGCTGGGTGACCTCCGGTGCCTCAGGCTCGCCCTCCGGGGCGCCAGGCTCGCCAGGCTCGCCCACCTCGGGCTCAGCGCTCAACGACGCCCCGGCAACGCGCTGACGCCCTCGGGCAGAGGCGGCAGGCCGGCGATCGTGCACAGCAGGTCGCCCCAGGCCTGCAGGTGCGCCTCGATGCGGTCGTCCAGGGGGCTCCACGAGGCGCGGATCTCCAGCTCGACGGTGATGCCCACGGTCGGCCAGCGCGCCGAAGCTCTCGGACAGCACGCAGGTCACCGCACCGGCCTCGGCGGCCCAGGCCAGGCCACGGTGGGACAGTGCGTCGGTGAGCCAGGACCAGCCGACCTCGCCGACCAGCTGGTCATGCCCGACCTCGGGCTCGACGGTGGCCTTGGCGTAGGTGACGATGCGCCAGACGCCCTCCCACGGCTCGGGGGCCGAGGGGTCGTGCAGCAGGACGAAGCGACCGGTGGCGACCGACTCCTCGCTGGGGCCGCGAGTGGGGTAGACCTCGCCGCTCAGGGCCAGCGCCTGGGGCGCCAGCCGGGTCGGGGCCGGCACCTCCTCGACGACGACCTCGGGGCGCAGCCTGGCCTCGCGCACCGCGACCATCACCCGGGCAAAGGTGCCCGGCTCCGGAGCGGGGCTACCTCCGACCGACCGGGTCCGGCCGGGGTTGATGCGGCTCACCACGTCCAACAGCCTAGGTCGCAGGGCCGACAGTGCCGGGCTGGACGCGCCGAGGGGCGTGCGAGGATCGGGCGGTGCTCGACCCGACCCCCGCTGCCCCCGCACCTGACGACCCGCGCGACAGCACTCTGGTGAGGGCGGCGCGCGGCCTGCCGGTGCGGCATACGCCGGTCTGGTTCATGCGCCAGGCGGGCCGCTCGCTGCCGGAGTACCGGGCGCTGCGTGAGGGCACCGCGATGCTCACCGCCTGCCGGACCCCGGAGCTGGTCACCGAGATCACCCTGCAGCCGGTGCGCCGGCACGGGGTCGACGCGGCCATCCTGTTCAGCGACATCGTCGTGCCGCTGGTCGCGGTGGGGGTCGACCTCGACATCGTGGCGGGCGTGGGCCCGGTCGTCGCCGAGCCGTTCCGCGAGCGCCGCGACCTGGACCGGCTGCCGGCGCTGACCCCCGACCTCGTGGCCGACATCACCGAGTCGGTGCGGATGCTCACCGCCGAGCTGGGCTCGACGCCGCTGATCGGCTTTGCCGGCGCCCCCTTCACGCTGGCCTCCTACCTCGTGGAGGGCGGCCCGTCCAAGAACCACGAGCGCACCAAGGCGCTGATGCACGGGGACCCGGCCCTGTGGTCGGACCTCTGCTCACGGCTGGCGCAGATCGCCGGCGCCTTCCTGCGCGTGCAGGTCGAGGCCGGGGCGTCGGCCGTGCAGCTGTTCGACTCCTGGGTCGGCGCGCTGCCCCGCCGTGACTACCTCCGCTTCGTCGAGCCGCACAGCCGCGCGGTGCTGGCCGAGGTCGGCGACCTGGGCGTGCCCCGGATCCACTTCGGCGTCGGCACCGGCGAGCTGCTCGCCGACATGGCGGCCGCCGGAGCCGAGGTGATCGGCGTGGACTACCGGGTCAGCCTGACCGACGCCGTCGCCCGCACCGGCGGTCGGCACGCCGTGCAGGGCAACCTCGACCCGGCGCTGCTCTTCGCGCCCTGGGACGTCCTGGCCGCCCAGGTCGAGCAGATCGTCGCCGAGGGGCGCCAGGCGCCCGGACACCTGTTCAACCTCGGCCACGGCGTGCTGCCCTCGACCGATCCCGAGGTGCTGACCCGCGTGGTCGAGCTGGTCCACGAGGTGTCGCGGCGCTGAACCCGTCAGCGGCGGGTGACAGGGTGGTCAGGTGCACGTGATCGTGGTCGGCGGCGGCATCAGCGGGCTCGCCGCCGCCTGGCACCTGGTGACCCTGCCGACGCCCCCCGGTGGTGAGCCGATCACCGTGACTGTGCTGGAGGCCACCGACCGGCCCGGCGGCAAGCTGCGTGGCGGCGAGGTGGCCGGGGTCCCGGTCGACCTGGGCGCCGAGTCGGTGCTCGCGAGGCGGCCCGAGGCGCTCGACCTCATCGCTGCGACCGGACTGGGCCCGGACCTGGTCCACCCGGCCACCGCCAGCGCCTCGATCTGGAGCCGCGGCACGCGGCACCCGGTGCCCCCACGCACGCTGATGGGGGTGCCCTCCGACCCCGAGACCTTGGTCGGGCTGCTCACCGCCGAGGAGGTGTCTCGGGTCAGGGCTGAGGTGCTCGAGCCGCTGCAGGGCAGCGATGCCTCGGTGGGCGACCTGGTCGGCGACCGACTGGGCCCGGCGGTCGTGGACCGGCTGGTCGAGCCCTTCCTCGGCGGGGTGTATGCCGGTCACGCACGGCTGATCTCCGCCGCCGCCACGCTGCCCGCGCTGCTCGCCGCTGCCCAGCGGGGGACCTCGTTGCTGGCCGCCGCACGGGATGCGCTGGGGCTGCCGGCCGGCGACGCGCCTCCGGCTGCGTCACTGCCGCCGACGTTGCCCGCGCCGCCGACGTCGCCGGCGCCGCCCGTCTTCGCCGGCGTCGCGGGTGGCCTGCACCGGCTGCCCGCAGAGCTCGCGCGCCGCCTCGCCGAGCGCGGCGCGACGGTGCTGACCGGCGCGGTGGCCCGCGAGCTGCACCGGCTGCCCGGCGGCCGGTGGCGGGTGGTGACCGGACCGGTGCCTGACCCCACGGCATACGAGGCCGACGCGGTGGTGCTGGCCACCCCGGCCGCGCCGACCGCCCGCCTCCTCCACGATGTGGTGCCTGCGGCGTCGGCCGAGCTCGCCCAGGTCGAGAGCGCGTCGATGGCCATCGTCACCCTCGCACTGCCCGCCGCTGCACGTGGCCCAACTGGCGCTGCCGCACTTGGCCCAACTGGCGCTGCCGCACCCAGGCTCCCCGGCTCCGGCGTGCTCGTCCCGCCCGTCGAGGGGCTGGCGGTCAAGGCGGTGACGTTCAGCGCGACCAAGTGGGACTGGGTCCGGGACCGAGGGCAGCCCGCGGGGGTGGTCGTGCTGCGTGCCTCGCTCGGCCGGCATCGGGAGACCCAGCTGCTGCAGCGCGACGACAGCGACCTGGTCGACCTCGTGCGGGCCGACCTCGCGACGCTGCTCGGCACCGACCTGCCCGCGCCGGTGGACAGCGTGGTCCAGCGCTGGGGCGGCGGCCTCCCGCAGTACCTGGTCGGCCATCCCGCCCGGGTCGAGCGGATCAGGGCGGCCGTCGACCAGGTGCCGGGACTGGCCGTCTGCGGGGCGGCCTACGACCTGGTCGGCATCCCTGCGTGCATCGCCTCCGGTGTCCGGGCAGCGCAGGCCGTCAGCCGCGACTGGCAGGGTGGGTGAGGTGACCGTCACCCTGGCTCACCTGTCCGACACGCACTTCGGCGGGCTGCCTCACGCCATCGACCGCACGGCCGCGGTGCTCCGCCATCTCGGGGCGATGCGGCCGCTGCCGGACGCGATCCTGGTCACCGGTGACATCGCCGACCACGGCACGGCGCCGGAGTATGCCGCAGCGCGCGCGACCTTCTCCGCCTCGCCGCAGGGTGTCCCGCTGCTGCTCTGCCCCGGCAACCACGACCGCCGCGACGCCTACCGCGCGGTCCTGCTGCAGGAGGGCGCGCCTGACGGCGACGACGACGGGCCGATCAACCGGGCCCACCGGGTGGGCGACCTGCTGGTGCTGATGTGCGACTCGCTGGTGCCGGCGCCGCCGGGCGAGCGGATCGACCACGGCGTCCTCGGCCCGCAGACCCTGGACTGGATCGACGCCCAGCTCGCGGCCCGAGAGCCGCACGAGCGCGCCGTCATCGCGCTGCACCACCCGCCGGTGCCGATCGGCATCGGCCTGATGGACCCGATCCGGCTGCGTGACGCCGCCGACCTGGCGACCGTCCTCGGCCGGCACGAGCGGGTGCTGGCCGTGCTGACCGGTCATGCGCACGCCGCGACGGCCACGACCTTCGCCGGCCTGCCGGTGCTGGTGCCCGGCGGTGTCGCCTCGACGGTCACCTGGGACGCCGAGCGCGAGCTGCTCCCGCCGATCACCGACGCCCTGCCGCCGATGTTCGCCGTGCACGTCCTGGCCGACGCCGGCGAGGAGCCCGCGGTCGTCACCCACTGGCGGGCCCTGGCCCACGGCACCGGACAATAGGAGGGTGAGCCACCACACCGCACCCAGTCCCGAGCAGGCCGAGGCGATCAACAGCCAGATCGTCTACGCGATGTACTCGGTGTTCCGCGCCACCAGCCCGGTCGAGGGTGACCGGGCAGTGCTCGCGGACGAGCTGGACGGGCTGCTCCGCTCGCTGGAGGCCGGGGAGGGGATCACCACCCGGGGGCTCTACGACGTCTCCGGCCTGCGCGCCGACGCCGACCTGCTGGTCTGGTGGCACGCCCCGACCGTCGAGGGTGTCCAGACGGCCTACCAGCGGCTGCGCCGCACCGGCCTGGGCCGCCACCTGGAGCCGGTCTGGAGCACGGTCGGCCTGCACCGGCCCGCCGAGTTCAACCGCGGGCACGTCCCGGCGTTCCTGTCCGGTGAGGAGGCGCGCGCCTATGTCTGCGTCTACCCGTTCGTCCGGTCCTACGAGTGGTACGTGATGGACGAGGGTGAGCGGCGCGACATGCTGCGCGAGCACGGCCTGGCCGCCCGCGACTACCAGGACGTGCGGGCCAACACGATCGCCAGCTTCGCCCTCGGCGACTACGAGTGGCTGCTGGCGTTCGAGGCCGACGAGCTGCACCGGATCGTCGACCTGATGCGCGAGCTGCGCAACACCCGCGCCCGCCTGCACGTGCGCGAGGAGCTGCCGTTCTACACCGGACCGCGGGTCAGCGCCGCCCAGCTGCTGGCTTCGCTGCCCTGACCTGCGGTCCGCCGCTCAGCTCTGCGGCATCAGCGTCATGCTGATCGAGTTGATGCAGAACCGCTGGTCGGTCGGGGTGTCATAGCCCTCGCCCTCGAAGACGTGCCCGAGGTGCGAGCCGCAGGCGGCGCAGCGGACCTCGGTGCGCGCGCGTCCCAGGGTCTTGTCCTCGAGGAACTCGACGCGGTCCTGCGCCAGCGGGGAGTAGAAGCTCGGCCAGCCGCAGTGGCTGTCGAACTTGTGGTCGCTGCGGAACAGCTCGGCCCCGCAGGCGCGGCACGCATAGACCCCTTCGGTCTTGGTGTCCGTGTACTCGCCGACGAACGGCCGCTCGGTGCCGGCCTCGCGGAGCACGTGGTACTCCTGCGCGGACAGCTGCTCGCGCCACTCCTGCTCGGTCTTGCCGGTCGCGTATGCCGTGCCGTCGGGCTGCGTGGTCCCGCGCGTGGCGGGCGTGTCGTGGGTCGTCATGGTGTGGGGAACGCGATCTGCTCCACGGACGTTCCCGTGCCGCGGACATGGTGGTCACAGAAGTCCAGGACGGTCTGGTTCCAGACCAGCGCGTTGGTCGGTGAGAGCACCCAGTGGTTCTCGCTGGTGAGCTGCAGGAACCGGTGGGGCATCGAGGCCGGCGTGCCCGGCCATCCCGAGACCAGGTCCCACCACATCCGCAGGGCCTCGCTGACCGGGACGCGGTAGTCCTTGTTGCCGTGGGTGAGCAGCATCGGGGTGGTGATCCGCCCGACGTGGTGGTGCGGGGAGTAGCGGGCATACCAGTCCGGCAGCTCGGCCGGCGTGCGGTGCGTCCGGGTCTTGCTCGCCGCAGCGTCGGTGGTCGCGTGCTGCTGGTCCAGGGCATACAGGCCCGCGTGCGTGACGATGGCCTTGAACCGCTCGGTGTGGCCGGCGATCCAGTTGGTCATGAAGCCCCCGAACGAGGCGCCGAGCAGCGCGGTCCGCTCCCCGTCGAGGGTCGGGCGGCGCAGCACGTGGTCGGCCAGGGCCTCGACCTCGGTCCACACCCGGTCGGCCAGCCGGGGCCACGCGCGGTTGAGCCCGGCGTGGCCATAGCCGGTGGACATCGCGGGGTCCGGCAGCAGCACGGCATACCCCCGGGCCACCGCCAGCCACGGGCACCAGCGCCAGCTCCAGCTGTTGTAGGACGTGTGCGGGCCGCCGTGCACCCAGACCATCAGCGGTGCCGGAGCAGTGCGGCTGGCCGAGCGCGGAGTGCACAGCCAGCCCCCGACGGTGACCATCGCCCCGCCGCCGTCGACGTCCTCGACCTGCGTGCTCACCCACTCCATCCGTCCGGGCAGGCCGGCGATCTGTCCGGGCGCGAGCAGGCGGGTGCTGCGGACGGTGCGACCGCGGGTGAGCCGGACCGGGTGCGCGGGTTCGGCGACCGTCGAGCGCAGGGCGAAGACGTGCTGGTCGGTGACCTGCAGGCTGCTGTATGACGCGTCGTCGGCCAGCGTCCGTCGCACCAGCCCGGTGGCCGGGTCGACCTCGAGGATGGCCCCGCGTGAGTGCAGGTCGCCGCAGACGTAGAGGGAGCGTCCGTCCGGCGCCCAGACCGCCTCGCCGACGGTGAGGTCGCCGACGTCGACCGCCACCGGGTCGCCGCCGGCGACCGGGTGCACCTCGAGGAAGTCGTACGACGTGTCGGTCGGCGTGGAGGCGGTGGCGCGGACCAGCGCGAGCCACCGGCCGTCGGGGGAGAAGCGCAGACCGCCATAGCCACCCGGCTCGGTCTGCCGCAGCAGCGTGCGGCGCCGTGGCCGAGGACCGGACAGGTCGAGCAGGACGACGGAGTCAGCCGTCTCGCCGCGGCGGATCCGCCGCTTCCAGGTGGTCGCGACCAGGGTGCCGTCAGGCGACAGGTCCGCTCCCGCGTTGAGGAGCGCGACCGTGTCTGCGCCGGGGGTGAGGTCGCGGACGCGGGACTCGCGCTGCGTCGTCTCGTCCCCGTCGACGAGCACCCAGCGGGGCGAGGTGTCGCCGACCTCGTGGTCCCAGTAGCGGACCGGCATACCCGTGTGCAGGATCGCGGTCATCCCGCCGTCCTTCAGCGCCTTGCGGGTCTCGGCGTCCCGGGTCAGCGAGCCGCCCGCCACGACGGTCGTCGAGGCCAGGACGGTGCCGTCGGTGGCGACACCGGCCAGTGACAGGCCACCAGGCGCCTGGGCGACCACGCGGGCCTCGCCGTGCTCGGGCAGCCGCCAGATCGCCGTCTTGCCGCTCGCGTCCTCGTTCTCGGGGTCGGGGCGGGAGGAGTGGAACAGCAGGCTGCCGTCGGCGGCGAACCGTGGCGCCGACTCGCCCTTGGCGCTGAACGTGAGCCGGCGCGGCTCGGCCTTGCCCTCGGGGTCGACCTCCCACAGCGCGCTGACGTACTTCGCCCGGTCCTGGTCTGGCTGCTGCACCGCGACGACCACCCGGCGCCCGTCGGGGGAGGCGGCCAGTGCGGTCACCCGCGGCAGGGCGACGAACCCGTCCAGGTCGGTGAAGTCCTGGTAGGGCGCGGCGCTGGGCTGGGCATCACGGCCGGAGCCGGTGGCTGCCTTCGCGGCGGAGGTGGTGGCGACTTTCCTGGACGGCATGGTCAGCCACGCTATCCCGCCATACCCGCTCCCCACCCCCGCCGGTTGCCCGCGCGGGGGCTTTATCGGGTCACCCGATAAAACCCGGCTTCACCCCGAAAGCCTTCCGGGGTGAAGCCGGAGTTTCTCGGGTAACCCGATAAAGCGGAGGGGCGCCCCCAACGCGAGCAGGGGGGCGGGGGCGGTCAGGCCAGGGAACGGTCGAAGGAGACGAACCAGCTGCCCTGGTGGGCCAGCTGTCCCTGGTCGCCCTCGGCGAGCATGCCGAACTGCTCACCGGTGACGGTCAGCTCCAGCCGCTGCAGGTCCAGCCGTTCGAAGGTGACGAAGTAGGTGGTCCGGGCCGAGCTGTTCCGGCCGCCACCGCTGGTCTGGTCCCGCTTGGCCACGACCTTGACGGGGAAGGACTGGACGGGGCTGGACTTGTTGGTGCGGTAGGTGCGCCAGCTCGTCCAGAGCTGGCGGCCGATGATGACCACGATCACCGTGAAGATCAGGCCGAACACGGTGAAGAAGCCACCGAACGCCAACCCGAAAACGTGCCTGTCCACTGCTGCTCCCTCGTTCGTGTCCCTGCCAGCCACTGGACGCTACCCGCTCCAGGTCGGTTCCCTCCGGTAGCGTCGAGGTCATGGCCACGGCAGAGGTCCTGGAGGTGCCCGGCCCCGACGGGGCGACCCGGCAGGTGCGGCTGACCAGCGCGGACCGGGTGATCTTCCCGGCGCACGCCGGAGCCGCGGCGATCACCAAGGGCGACCTCGCGGCCTACCTGATCGCGGTCGGCGAGCAGTTCGTCCGGCTCAACGGCGACCGGCCGATCACGCTGCAGCGCTATCCGACCGGCATCGAGGGCGAGGAGTTCTATGCCAAGAACCCGCCCAAGGGGCTGCCGGAGTGGGCCGGCACGACGATGTGCCTCTACCCCTCCGGCCGCCGGCACCGTCAGCTGGTCGTCAACGAGCTGGCCACCGCCGTCTGGGCGGTTCAGATGAACACGGTGACCTTCCACCCGTGGCCGGTGACGACCGCCGACAACGACAACCCCGACGAGCTGCGCATCGACCTCGACCCCCAGCCCGGTCGCGGCTTCGCCGACGTCGTCGAGGCGGCCCAGGGACTGCGTGAGGTGATGACCGAGGCCGGCCTGACGCCCTACGTGAAGACCACCGGGAACCGCGGGGTCCACGTCTTCGCCCGGATCGAGCCGACTCACGAGTTCCTCGACGTGCGGCACGGCGTGATCGGGCTGGCCCGCGAGCTGGAGCGGCGGATGCCCGAGCTGGTCACCACCGCCTGGTGGAAGGAGGAGCGCGGCGAGAAGGTCTTCGTCGACTTCAACCAGGCCAACCGCGACCGGACGCTGGCCGGCGCCTACAGCCCGCGTCCGCTGGCCGGCGCCCCGGTCTCCACCCCGGTGACCTGGGCCGAGCTGCCGGGCGTCACCCCCGCCGAGTTCACCGTGCACACCGTGCCGGCGCGCGTCGCCGCCGGTGACGCGTGGGAGGGCTACGAGTCGGGGGTGGGCCGGATCGACGCGGCACTGGCGCTCTGGGAGGCCGACCTCGAGCGTGGGCTGGGCGAGCTGAACTTCCCGCCGGACTACCCCAAGATGCCGGGCGAGCCCCGCCGGGTGCAGCCGAGCAAGCGGCGCGACGACCTGCCGGACCCGCAGGACCGGGAGGGCTATGTGCGGCCCACGCGGTGGATCGAGCTGCATCCGGAGCAAGCGCAGGGCGACTGACCCTGGCGGACTCGCCAGGCCTGCCCCCTCGACCGCGCGCTGACCTGCGGCGGGACTGTCGGAGGTATGCGGCACGATGGGGCCGTGGACCTGCCCGTGATGCCACCCGTCAAGCCGATGCTGGCCAAGCCGCTCAAGGGGATCCCCGACGGCCAGCTCTATGAGCCGAAGTGGGACGGCTTCCGCTCGGTCATCTTCCGTGACGGCGACGAGGTCGTCATCGGCTCGCGCAACGAGAAGCCGATGACCCGCTACTTCCCCGAGGTGGTGGCCGCCGTGCTGGACAGCTTCCCCGAGCGGGCGGTCGTCGACGGCGAGATCATCGTGGCCGACCCCTCCGGCAACCGGCTCGACTTCGAGGCCCTCCAGCAGCGGATCCACCCGGCGGACTCCCGGGTGCGGATGCTCGCGGAGCAGACGCCGGCCAGCTTCGTCGCCTTCGACCTGCTCGCGCTGGGCGACGAGGACCTGATGGGCCAGCCCTTCGCGGAGCGCCGCCGACGGCTGGAGGAGGCGTTCGCGCAGGCCACGGCGCCGGTCTACCTCACCGCGATCACCGACGACACCGCGACGGCCCAGGAGTGGTTCGAGCGGTTCGAGGGCGCGGGGCTGGACGGGCTGATCGCCAAGGACCCGCAGGGCAGCTACCTGCCGGACAAGCGGGTGATGGGCAAGGTCAAGCACGAGCGCACCACCGACTGCGTGGTGGCCGGATACCGGCTGCACAAGTCCGGCGACGACGCCGTGGGCAGCCTGCTGCTGGGCCTGTATGACGACGAGGGCAAGCTGGCCAGCGTGGGCGTCGTCGGAGCCCTGCCGATGGCCCGCCGCCGTGAGCTGCTCACCGAGCTGGCGCCCCTGGTCGCGGAGTGGGAGGGCCACCCGTGGAACTGGGCCGCCCACCTGGAGGGGGAGAACACCCCGACCAAGAACGCCGGCAGCAGGTGGAACGCCGGCAAGGACCTGAGCTTCGTGCCGTTGCGGCCAGAGCGGGTGGTCGAGGTCCGCTACGACTACATGGAGGGCCAGCGCTTCCGCCATACGGCGCAGTTCGTCCGGTGGCGTCCCGACCGGGAGCCGGAGTCGTGCACCTTCGACCAGCTGGACCGACCCGTGGGCTTCGACCTGGCCGACGTCCTGGGCGGCGCCTGACCGTGTCCGACGAGGGGCTGCTCGAGCGAGCGAGGCGGGTCGGTCCCAAGATCGGCACCGCTGCCGCCGTGGGTGCCGTCGGGACTGCCGTGCTCTCCTCCCTGGCCTCGGTCGGCACCGCCACCTACTTCGCCAGGCGGGTGCTCACGCCGGAGCAGGACAAGAAGGACGACACGGTCATCTGCGAGGTCGGTGACGGCACGGTCACCCTCACGGCCGCGCCGCACACCCTCGCGCCGGGCCGCTACGGGCTGTGGCTCGAGCGGGGGGCGGGTCACGCGCGGCTCGGTGCTGTGCTGTCCAGCGACCTGACCCCGCGCCGTGCGCTGGACCGCACCGTGGTGCGGGAGGTGCTCGGCGTGGACGCCGGCGAGCTGGAGGTCGGGCCGGCCCGGTGGAACTCCTACTTCTACTGCGGCGACCCCGGCACGGCGCTCGGGCTGCCGTTCGAGGACGTCGTGGTGTCCAGCGATGTGGGCGCGCTGCCCGCCTGGCTGGTCCCGCCGGCCGACCCTGCCGCGCGGCCGGGGGAGTGGGCGGTGCTGGTGCATGGGCGCAGCGCCCGCCGCGAGGAGACCCTTCGCGCGCTGCCGCTGCTGCGCGAGCTGGGCCTGACCTCGCTGGTCCCGATGTATCGCAACGACGTCGGCGCCCCCCGCAGCATCGACGGCCGCTACAACCTCGGGCTGTCCGAGTGGCGCGACATCGAGGCGGCGATCCGGTATGCCGTGGGGCAGGGGGCGACCTCGGTCGTCATGTTCGGCTGGTCGATGGGCGGGGCCATCGTGCTGCAGACCCTCAACCGCAGCGAGCTGAGCGGCTGGGTGGACTCGGTCGTGCTGGACTGCCCGGTGATCGACTGGGGTGACGTGCTGCGCCATCAGGCCGACCTCAACAAGATCCCGCGGTCGGTCGACCTGTTGGCCCGGCTGCTGATGGGCCGCAAGGCGACCCGGCACCTCGTGGGGGTCGCCGAGCCGATCGACCTGGCGGTGACCAACTGGGTCGAGCGCGCCGAAGAGCTGCGGCACCGGATCCTGCTGATCCACACGACCACCGACCAGACGGTCCCGTTCGGGCCGTCGGCCGCCCTGGCCGAGCGCCGCCCCGACCTGGTGCAGCTGGACCTGTGGGACGGGCCGCTGCACTGCCGCGAGTGGAACATCGACCAGCCGCGCTGGGAGCGCACCGTCCGCGAGTTCCTCGACCCCTCGGCGAGCGCCTAGACCCAGATGTTGTCGTGCTCGGCCATGAACGCGTCGTACTCCTGCGGCGTCATGTCCGAGACGCCACCCTGGGCCAGACCCTCGAAGTAGGGCTCCCGGGTCGCCCCCGGCGCGAAGTGCAGCAGCATCGCGGCAGCGCCGTCCTCGTTGCGGAACCCGTGCAGCCCGCCGGCCGGGACGTGCACGAAGTCGCCCGAGCCGTACTTGTTCCAGGCCCGACCGTCATACAGCGTGACCCGGCCCTCGAGCACATAGAAGGACTCGGTGATGGTCCGGTGGAAGTGGGCGCCCGGCCCGGAGACCGGACCGGCGAACTCCCACCGGTAGAGGCCGTAGGTGCCGCCGGTCGAGGCACCGGTGGCCAGGTAGGTCACCCGGTTGCCGTTCGGGTAGGTCACGTCGGGCGCTCCCGTGCTGAGCACCGCCCGCGCGCTGACCTCGCCGTGCTCGCCGTGATAGATCGGTGGTGGGTAGCTCACCCGCCCACGCCCTGGCTGGGCTGGCTGATCCGGACGTGGTTGCCGAACGGGTCGCGGATGCCGAAGTCGGTGCCGTAGGGCTGTTCGACCGGCTCCTGGGTGATCTCGACCCCGCTGTCGCGCAGCCTCTCGAAGCTGCCCTTGACGTCGTCCGTGGTCAGGAAGATGCCGCCCAGCGCGCCCTTGGCGACGAGCTCGCGGAGCTGGTCCCTGGTGGCCTGGTCGTGCTGCGGCTCACCGGGCAGGGACACCAGCAGCTGGTGGTCCGGCTGGTCGGGCAGGGCGATGGTGAGCCAGCGCATGAAGCCCAGGTCGATGTCGTCCTGGACCTCGAAGCCCAGGTGCGTCGTGTAGAAGTCGAGCGCCTGGTCCTGGTCGAGGACGTGCAGCGTGGTGATCTTGAGCGTGTTGGTTGCCATGACGACGACGCTAGCCAGCGGCGGGCGGGTCGTGCTTCTCCGAAACGACTGTCGTGGAGGCCGCCTGGGCCCGGGGCCGGGTCCACGCCGCGATGAAGCACGACGGCACCCGCACCATCGGGTGCCGGGCACGGAACGCGGTGGGGGAGCAGCCGACGACCGCGCTGAACGTGCGGCTGAACGTGCCGAGGCTGGCGAAGCCGACGTCCCAGGCGATGGTGGTCACCGGCCGGTCGGTCTGCCGGAGCAGGGTCATCGCCCGTTCCACGCGGCGACGCTGCAGGTAGCGGTGTGGCGTCTCGCCGAACGCAGCCTTGAACGCCCGCCCGAACTGGGACGCGGACAGGTGGGCGACGGCGGCCACCGCCGGCACGTCGAGCGGCTCGGCGTAGCGCCGGTCCATCAGGTCTCGGGCCCGCAGCAGCCGGCGGTTGAGGTCCTCCGTGGGCGTCATCGAGGCACTCACCGGTCGAGCGCCACCCTGAGCATCAGGTCGCCCTCGATCGCCAGGACCTGGGTGATCCGCGCGTCGGGCGTCTGGGTGGCCAGCAGCTCACCTTCGACGATGCGCAGGCCCGGACCGCCGATCAGGCTCGGCCGCACGGTCAGGCACAGCTCGTCGACGACCCCCGCTGCCAGCCACTGGCCGAACAGCTGCGGACCGCCCTCGGTGAGCAGGTGGACCAGGCCGCGCTCGTTCAGGGCCCGGACGGCGGTGGCCGGGTCGACGCTCTCCTCGCCGCAGACCACGATGGCCTCGGCCCCCACGGCCGCCGCGAGCCGGCCGGTGGGCGTCGAGGCGGCACACAGGACGACGACCTCGCCGGCCGCAGGAGACCCCGAGGGTGGCGACAGGATCTTGTCGGGCACCTGGCCAGAGGCGGTCACGACCACGAGGGTCGGGTGCTCGGCGCGCCGAGCGACCCCGGCCACCCCCGCTGCGTCGGCTCGCAGTGACCGCGTGTTCGGGTCTGGTGCGCAGCCGGCCGTACCCCTCCTGCCGCAGCGTTCCTGCGCCGACGACGACGGCGTCGGCGAGCACCCGCAGGGCGGTGAACGCCGCCTTGTCCGCGGCGGAGTTGATCGACCCCGAACGCCCGTCGGCCCCGGTGGCGTGGCCGTCCAGGGTGCTCACGAAGTTCGCCCGCACGTGCGGACCCGGCCCCACGGCATACAGCGGCACCAGCCCTGCGACCTGCGCCGGCGCAACCAGCAGTCGCGGAGGGCGCTCAGACTGCGGGGGGGAGCTCATCCCGACATCCTCGCTCAGCATCTGCCACGATGACCCGATGCCGAAGAAGTCGAAGAAGTCCACCAAGGCCGAGCGGGCCGCCAAGAAGCAGAAGGTCGAAGCCGCGGTCGAGGCGCTGGCCGACAAGACGACCAAGAACTCGGAGGCCGCCGAGGCGGGGAGCCCGTTCACCGAGGCTCTGCGCGCAGGTCCGGACTTCGTGCTCGCCGAGTGCGACCCGCGCAGCACCCCGGGCTACTCCGGCGACAAGGCGTCCGCAGAGCACGACCTGACGGCGGCCGACGAGGAGCTGGACACGCTGCAGGAGCAGCTCTATGCGCAGGGCCGCAGCGGAGGCACCGCGCGGATCCTGCTGGTGATCCAGGGGATGGACACCTCCGGCAAGGGCGGCATCATGCGCCACGTGGTCGGCGCCGTCGACCCGCAGGGGGTCGACCTGACGACGTTCAAGGCCCCCAGCGCCGAGGAACGTGCCCACCCGTTCCTGTGGCGGATCCGCAACGCCCTGCCGGCGGCCGGGATGATCGGCGTCTTCGACCGCTCGCACTACGAGGACGTGCTGGTCGTCCGGGTGCACGACCTGGTGCCGCCCAGCCAGTGGCGGCGCCGCTACGCGACGATCAACTCCTTCGAGCAGGGTCTGGCCGACTCCGACACGACCATCATCAAGGTGATGCTGCACATCTCCAACGAGGAGCAGAAGGTGCGGCTCACCGAGCGTCTCGACCGCCCCGACAAGCACTGGAAGTACAACCCGGGCGACATCGACGAGCGCCAGCACTGGCCCGCCTACCAGGAGGCCTACCAGGCCGCGATCGAGCTCTGCTCGACCGAGCAGGCGCCCTGGTATGTCGTGCCGGCCGACCGCAAGTGGTTTGCCCGGCTGGCGGTGCAGCGGCTCCTGCTCGAGCACCTGCGCGAGATGAAGCTCACCTGGCCGGTCGCCGACTTCGACGTCGCCGCCGAGCAGGAGCGCCTGGCCAAGACCTGAGGCCGGCCGCGCCTCGCGGTCGCCGCCCGGTGGGGCGGCTGACCCTCACGCCTTGGTCTGAGCAGTGCGCTGCAGGTCAGGCTGCGGAGTGGCGGTGAGGACCACCACGGTGCGTCCGGGCAGCCGGTGCGTCGACCCCGTCGTCCACGGCGTCCGGTCTTCCCCGACCTCCTGCGAGGTGTCGACCACCACGGTCCACTCCGTGGTGTCGATGCCCTCGGGCATGGTGAACGGCATCTGGCCGTCGTGCCCGTTGAAGAGCAGCAGGAAGTGGTCGTCCAGGACCGGGCGGCCCATCACGTCGGGGGAGGCGATCGCCTCGCCGTTGAGGAACACCATCAGGGTCCGGGCGAAGCCCATGTTCCAGGCCTGCTCGTCCATGATCAGCCCGTTCGGGGCATACCAGACGATGTCGCCCAGCTCGCTCTGGCCGCCGTGGTCGGGGTCGCCGGCAAAGAAGCGGCGCCGGCGGAAGACCGGGTGGGCACGGCGCAGGGCGATCAGCTGGCGGGTGAAGTCGAGCAGGTTGGCCTGCTCCGGGAGCAGCTCCCAGTCGACCCAGGCCAGCTCGTTGTCCTGGCAGTAGACGTTGTTGTTGCCCATCTGGGTGCGGCCCATCTCATCGCCGTGCGCCAGCATCGGCACCCCCTGGCTGAGCAGCAGCGTGGCCAGGATGTTCTTCTGCTGGCGCAGCCGCAGGGTCTCGACCTCCGGGTCGTCGCTGGGCCCCTCGACGCCACAGTTCCACGACCGGTTGTGGTCCTCGCCGTCGCGCCCACCCTCGCCGTTGGCCGCGTTGTGCTTGTCGTTGTAGGAGACCAGGTCGCGCAGCGTGAAGCCGTCGTGGGCGACGACGAAGTTGATCGAGGCGATCGGGCGGCGGCCGGAGTGCGCGTAGAGGTCGGACGAGCCGGTCAGCCGCGAGGCGAACTCGCCGAGCGTCGCGGCCTGGCCGCGCCAGTAGTCGCGGACGGTGTCCCGGTACTTGCCGTTCCACTCGGTCCACAGCGGGGGGAAGTTGCCGACCTGGTAGCCGCCGGCGCCGAGGTCCCAGGGCTCGGCGATGAGCTTGACCTGGGAGATCACCGGGTCCTGCTGGATGATGTCGAAGAACGCCGACAGCTTGTCCACCTCGTGGAACTGCCGGGCCAGGGTGGCCGCCAGGTCGAACCGGAACCCGTCGACGTGCATCTCGGTCACCCAGTAGCGCAGTGAGTCCATGATCAGCTGCAGCACGTGGGGGCTGCGCATCAGCAGGCTGTTGCCGGTGCCGGTGGTGTCGTAGTAGTGCGAGCGGTCCTCCTCGACCAGCCGGTAGTAGGAGGCGTTGTCGATGCCGCGGAAGGCCAGCGTGGGGCCCAGGTGGTTGCCCTCGGCGGTGTGGTTGTAGACCACGTCGAGGATGACCTCGATGCCGGCCTCGTGCATCGCCTTGACCATCGCCTTGAACTCGGTGACCTGCTGCCCGCGGGTGCCGCCGGCGGCGTAGCCGTTGTGCGGGGCGAGGAAGCCGATCGTGTTGTAGCCCCAGTAGTTGCTCAGCCCCTGGTCGACCAGGTGGCTGTCCTGGACGAACTGGTGCACCGGCAACAGCTCGATGGCGGTCACGCCCAGGGAGCTCAGGTGCTCCACCACGGCCGGGTGACCCAGCCCGGCATACGTGCCGCGGATCTCCTCGGGCACGTCCGGGTGCTGCATCGACAGGCCCTTGACGTGCGCCTCGTAGATGACGCTGTCGTGGTACTCGTGGCGCGGCGGGCGGTCGTGGCCCCAGTCGAAGAAGGGGTTGCAGACGACGCTGAGCATCGAGTGGCCGAGCGAGTCGGCCTCGTTGACCGACTCGTGGTCGTCGAAGTCATAGCTGTAGAGCGACTGGTCGCCGTCCACCTGGCCGTCGAAGGCCTTGGCGTAGGGGTCGAGCAGCAGCTTGCTGGGGTTGCAGCGGTGTCCGCGCGCCGGGTCGTAGGGGCCGTGGACGCGGAAGCCGTAGCGCTGTCCGGGCTGGCACTGCGGGAGGTAGCCGTGCCAGACGTGCGCGTCGACCTCGGTGAGCGGGATCCGCGTCTCGCGACCACGCTCGCCGATCAGGCAGAGGTCGACCCCGGTGGCCACCTCGGAGAAGATCGCGAAGTTGACGCCTGAGCCGTCATACGTGGCACCGAGTGGGTAGGGCTTGCCGGGCCAGATGTTCATCGCGGCCTTTCAGGGGGGAGGGCAGGGGAGGCGACCTCGGTGTCGTCGACGGACCATTGTGACGTATGGCGGGACCCGCGCCCGCGTCCCGCACCCGGAGCGCCCGGATGGCTAGCGTGGCGACCATGACGGCCGAGCGGACCTGGCGGCAACAGGTCCGCGACGTCCTGGCGCCGGTGCCGGGGGCACTGCCCACCGTCCGGCTGATGATCGAGACCTTCGGGATCTGTGTCCGCTACCGGGTCAGCGGGCTGGCGGCGGAGGCCGCCTTCTTCACGCTGCTGTCGATGCCGCCGCTGGTGCTGGGGCTGATCGCCGGCGTCGGCTTCTTCGGCGAGGCGATCGGGCCGGACGCGGTGGCGGCGGTCGCGACCGGCATCGCGGAGTGGGCGGGCCGCTTCCTGACCAGCGACGTCGTGCAGCAGGTGGTCATGCCGACCGTGGACGACACGTTGGCCGGCGGCCGGGGCGACCTGCTCTCCCTGGGCTTCCTGCTCGCGCTCTGGGCAGGGTCGCGGGCGCTGCACGTCTTCATGGACGCGATCGTCATCATGTATGGCCAGTCCGGGATCCGCGGCCTGGTGCAGTCCCGGATCACCAGCCTGACCCTCTACCTGCTGGCCGTGCTGGCCGGGAGCATCACCTTCCCCCTGGTGCTGATCGGGCCGGAGCTGCTCGAGGGGTGGCTCCCGGACCGGGCGGACCTGCTGGTCGGGCTCTACTGGCCGATCGTGGGGCTGTCCGGCCTGATCATGCTGACCGCGCTCTACCACTTCGCGACACCGGACCGATCGCCGTTCTTCCGGGACCTGCCCGGCGCGCTGCTCGCCATGGTCATCTGGCTGCTGGCCTCGGCCGCACTGCGCACCTGGGCGACCGCCGCGACCGGCGGTCCGTCCCTGTTCGGGCCGCTGTCGGCGCCCATCGTCATCCTCATCTGGTTCTTCCTGCTCGCCCTGGCCGTGCTCGTCGGTGCCGCGCTGAACGCCGCGATCCGCCGGTTGTGGCCGCCGCCGGAGTACCGGGGACCGGTCACCCGGGGCAAGGACTGGTGGGACCGGCGCCACGGGGGAGCCGAGGCGGATCACCCGCTGACCCCACTCGACCGGGCCTGAGCCGGCCACCGGCGACACGGCGGGACCCGCCCCGATTTGGAGGGCCTCCGCTGGGTTGTGTAACCTCTCGTGAGCCCGAAGCGGAGACGTGGGGGGCACCAAACGCGGACGTAGCTCAGTTGGTAGAGCACAACCTTGCCAAGGTTGAGGTCGCCGGTTCGAGCCCGGTCGTCCGCTCGGAGGCACGGACCACCACATGCCTCATGGTGGAGTGGCCGAGAGGCGAGGCAACGGCCTGCAAAGCCGTCTACACGGGTTCAAATCCCGTCTCCACCTCGCAGCACCGGGGAGTCTGCGAGAGCGGGCCACCCACAGTACGGGCGATTGGCGCAGTGGTAGCGCGCTTCCTTGACACGGAAGAGGTCACTGGTTCAAACCCAGTATCGCCCACCAGATAACTGCAGGTCAGAGGCCCTTTCGAGGGCCTCGACTTGTCTCCGAGGAACATCCGAGGAACAGCGGCCGGGTACTTCTGGACACCGACCGGGACCCTCAGACGGCCCGGCGCCACCCTCCGACTGGTCGGGCGTCGATGAAGCGCTCGATCGAGTCAAGCTTGATCCGCAGTGTTTTGCGCCCGAGGCGGACGGCGTCGAGGTGCCCGTCGGCGATGTAGCGGCGGACGGTCTTCGTCGAGACCGCGAGGGCGTCGGCCGCCTCGGTCAGCGACACGAGCTTGTGGGTGATGTTGGCAGCCATGGTCGTCTCCTGGGTCGGTGGCGGCCCGCCTGGCCGCACTCATCCCATAAGGCCGCCGGATATCTGCGAGTGGCCACCGGAGTCTGCTTCGTCCCAGCCACGGAGGCCCAGCGGTAGGAGCCTGAAAGGCGGTGCGTAGTCCGGCAGCGGTGGCCACGTGGACGGGGTCGGTGATGGTCTGGTGGCTCGACCAGCACCGTTGGTGGGCCCCGACCGGGGTGCCGGCACAGGTGATCGTGACGGTTGTCCAGGCTGGCGTGGACATCAACGACCCGGCCGATCACGGCCGGGTCGACCGCGTAGTCGTTCCCGGCTATGCGCACGTAGTAGTCCCGTCCCAGCCGGACTCGTTCGGTGGTGCCTACCGACGGTGCGATCGGCGGCAGTGCTCCCATCGCGGCGACGTCAGCCGCGACCCGGACCCCGGGCTGCTGGCCGGTGCGGCGCAGCATCCGGGTGTTCGCTCGCGGCAGCCAGCCGGCGAGCTGGGTGTTGTAATCGCCCGGTGAGTCGAACTCGAGTCCGGGCATGAAGGAGGTTGCCAGGAACCCGTTGGCCCGCTCGACAATGCCCTTGGCTTCGGGATCACGGGCGGAGGTCTGGTAGATCCTGGTCCCGAGCGTGCCGGCGAAGGACCGCGCGCCCAGAGTCAAGCGGTGGTGCTGGCCGATGCCGGACTCGTTGTCCCAGACATGAACCGGACCGGGTCTCGTGCACAGCCTGATTCCCCGAGAGGATCAGGGTTATGCCAGCACCGAGGAAGTATCCGCAGGAGTTGCGGGAGCGAGCGCTGCGGCTCGTGCAGGAGGCGCGTGGGCAGGAGCCGGAGCTGTCGCTGCATGCGGCGGTGTCCCGGATCGGCACGCGGGTCGGGGTGAACCCGGACACGTTGCGTGGCTGGGTGAAGCAGGCCGACATCGACGGGGGCCGGCGGCCGGGGACCACCACCGGTGATGCTGGCAGGATCAAGGACCTGGAGCGGGAGAACCGTGAGCTGAAACGGGCGAATGAGATCTTGTTGGCGGCCTCCTCGTTTTTCGCGCGGGAGCTCGACCCGCGACTTCCGTGGTGACCGCGTTCATCGACGCGCACCGGGCCCGGTTTGGGGTCGAGCCGATCTGTCGCGTCCTGCGTGAGCATGGCGTCCAGGTCGCCCCGCGGACCTACTACGCAGCCAGGTCCCGGCCGTTGTCGGCTC
The DNA here is from genome assembly GCA_963781115.1 of uncultured Actinomycetota bacterium. Taxonomy (GTDB): domain Bacteria; phylum Actinomycetota; class Actinomycetes; order Actinomycetales; family Dermatophilaceae; genus Ornithinicoccus. The sequence continues at coordinate 8,867 of CAWADV010000002.1, read as the reverse complement.
GTGCGGTGCGCGATGCTGAGCTGGTCGAGGCCATCGCGGCGGTCCACGGCGACAGGTCCAAGGGCCGCGGTGTGGCCGGGTACCGGAAGGTGTGGCACCTGCTACGTCGCGAGGGCCACGTGGTGGCCCGGTGCACCGTGGCCCGGCTGATGCGTCAGGAGGGCCTGCGTGGGGCGGTGCGTGGTCGCCGGTTCCGGACCACCATCGCCGACCCGGCGGCGACCAGGCCTGCGGACCTGGTCAACCGCGAGTTCACCTCCTGCGAGCCGAACCGGCTCTGGTGTGTCGACTTCACCTATGTCCCGACCTGGTCAGGGAGGGGGTTCACCGCGTTCGTTACCGACGTGTACTCGCGCCGGATCGTCGGCTGGCGCACCCACGACCGGATGCCCACGCAGCTGCCGTTGGACGCCTTGGAGATGGCGTTATGGGTCCGTGACCGGGCCGGGCAGGACGTCACTGGCGTGGTCCATCACAGCGATGCGGGCGGTCAATATGTCGCTTTGAGATACACCGAACGCCTCGCCGATGCCGGCGCGCTGGCATCGATCGGGACCGTCGGCGACTCGTATGACTGTGAGACTGCTACACGCCTCCTGGCGGCCTGACTCTTGCTTATGACTGACCCCGAAGTCTGGGTGTCCTGGCTGTTGATCTGTCGTCCGTCAGGAGGTGGCACCACAACTGGTGCTGGCCGGGCGGGCGTGACCTCATAGGAGCCTGATTCAGCAGTCTCATCACAGTCCCGTCCACCCGACCGGCCAGCCTCACTCGCCCTGTCCCTTGGTCTGGTTGGAGCAAGTACTGATGAGCATGCAACAGGTCCCCGCGCACCGTCGAGTCATCATCGGTGTCGACACCCACAAGTACGTCCACGTCGCGTTCGCTATCGACGACCTCGGCGCCGCCTTGGACAGTCGTTCGTTCGTCGCCGACTCCGGCGGCTACATCGAGCTGATCGACTGGGCTCTCGGCCTCGGCGGCAAACTTACCTTCGGCATCGAAGGAACCGGCTCCTACGGCGCCGGACTGGCCAGCGCCGTACGCCGCCACGACATCGGCACGATCGAGGTCCTCCGAACCGACCGACGAGACCGACGTCTGCGCGGTAAGTCCGACACCATCGACGCCGAGAACGCCGCCCGTGCCGTTCTCGCCGGCCAGGCGACCGCGATCCCGAAGACCGCCGACGGGGCCGTGGAGATGATCCGCCAGGTCAAGGTCGCCAAGGACATCGCGGTCAAGTCCCGCACGGCGGCGATGATCAGCCTCAAACAGGTCATCGTCAACGCTCCCCCTCAGCTGCGCGAGGAGCTGCAGCCGCTGTCGAAGATGGCGCTGATTACCCGGTGCGCTGCGCTGCGCCCCGGCCAGGTCACCACGATCTTGGCGTCCTCGAAGTACACCCTGCGCGCGATCGCACGACGCTGGCAGCAGCTCAACGAAGAGATCGTCGGCCACGAGAAGGTCCTGGTCCAGCTCACTACTCAGGCCGCACCAGACCTGACTGCAGCGTTCGCAGTTGGTCCCGACACCGCGGCCGAGATGCTCATCGTCGCCGGCGACAACCCCGACCGGATCCGCTCCGAACCCGCCTTCGCCAAGCTCTGCGGCGTTGCACCGATCCCGGCCTCCTCAGGTATGACGACGCGGCACCGGCTCAACCGCGGCGGACATCGCCAAGCCAACGCCGCCCTCTACCGCGTCGTGATCGTCCGCATGCAGCACCACACACCGACGAAGGCCTACGTCGCTCGACGCACCGCCGAAGGCAAGACCAAATCCGAGATCATCCGCTGCTTGAAACGACTCCTCGCCCGCGAACTCTGGGCCGCGATGCGACCGCTACGCGTGAGTCCTCAACCAGCCACCGAGGCCGCTTGACGGATATAGGAGCATCAATGCCCTGGCGGAGTCGGTGATCGGGCTGTACAAAACCGAATGCGTCCGCCTCGACGGCCCGTTTAAGACCGTCGACGAGCTCGAGCTCGCCACCCTGGCCTGGGTGCACTGGTACAACGAGCAGCGCCTTCACAGCGCCCTGGGCTACATCCCACCGACAGAGTTCGAGCAGGCCTACTACCGTCAGACCAACCCCCGACAGCAGCCGCTGCCGGGACAACTCGCTGTGCACTAAACCCGGGTCGGTTCATGCTCGCCTGAGCGACGTGGAGGCGATGACCGCCCAGGTTGAGCTGTTCGGTCCCGGGGGTGGCGCCTCGGACACCACGGTGCTGCGGGTGCTGGGTGAGTACGCCGACCGCCTCGGTGCGGACGGGCTGCCGGGGCGGGCGCTGGCGGAGGCGACCGCGAAGGTCCGCTCCGGTGCCTGGGCAGACGTCGTGGCCCGGCACGGGACCCTGCCCGCGGTCAGGGTCGCCGGCAAGGACCTGACCCGCCCGGGCCAGGGTGAGCCCGCGCCGGTGGTGGTGATCCGGCTGGACGCCACGGTGATCGCGGCGGCCTCGGCCAAGGAAGGCGCGGAACCGAACTACAAGGGGTTCGGGTTCCACCCCCTCACCGCGTGGTGCTCCAACACCGGTGAGAACCTGGCGATGATGAACCGCACCGGGTCGGCCGGCTCGTTCACCGCGGCCGACCACATCAAGGTGCTGGACGCTGCGCTGGCGCAGGTCCCCGCGGCCCACCGCCGCGACGTGCTGGTCACCGTGGACGGTGCCGGTGCCTCCCACGGCCTGATCGGCCACCTGGACGCCCTGAACACCGCGCCCGTCCACGGGGCTCGTGGCCGGCAGGTGGAGTACTCGATCGGGTGGCCCGTCGATGCCCGCACCAGGGCCGCGATCGAGGCCGCCCGCGCGGGTGACTGGTCGCCGGGGCTGACCGCCACCGGGGCCGCCGATGAGCACGCCCAGGTCCTCGAGCTGACCGGGCTGCTGCGCACCGGGCCCGGCGGGGACCAGCTGTGCGGGTGGCCGGCCGACATGCGGATCTTCGGCCGCCGTACTCCCCGCGCTCCTGGGGAGCAGGCGCAGCTGGGTCAGGACCCGAACTGGCGCTACGGCGCGTTCGCCACCAACACCAGGACCCGGCAGGTGCAGTACCTGGACGCCCGGCACCGCACCCAGGCGCACGTCGAGGACCGGATCAAGGAGCTCAAGGCCTGCGGCGGCACCCGCCTTCCCTCCACCTCCTACGACAGGAACAGCGCCTGGCTGCACCGGGCCGCCCACGCCGTCACCGTGCTGGCCTGGCTGCGGCTGCTCGCCCTGGACGGCAACCTCGCCCTCGCCGAACCCAAAGCCTTGAGGTTCCGGCTGCTGTCCGCCCCAGCCAGGTACGTGCGCCACGCCCGCGCCCGGGTGCTGAAGATCCCCACCGGATGGGCCTGGGCCACCCACCTCACCGACGCGTTCGACCGCCTCCGCGCGCTGCACCCCGCCTGACGTCACTGTCCTCGTCCACCCACCACCCCAGCCCTCCGGAGCAGTGGAACCCGGCGCCCACCCGAGCGGATCGGACCCCGACCCTGCCCGCGGTCGCCCCGAACGCCCTCACGCGGTCCACGCCGCGATTCAGGACCTCGAGCCGTCACCGTGAATGGTCGAGGCCTACCCACCCCGCGATTTGGCAGCCGCGGACTGGTCACGGGGCCGCCAGCGCGTCCGTCACGTCGCTTAGGGTCACTGGGCCCTCGTCGATCCGCGTGGACCTCCAGACCAGCGTTTCGGAGGCAACGTCAACGTCTGCGAGGCCGTTGTCCCAACCCAGTGGCGTCCAATGCGTGCCCAGACTACTCTCCAGCGTTGGATCCCCTGGCTGTTCGACAGTCAGGAAGAGCACGACTTCGTCGTTGAGCTGTAGCGGTGTCGAGTCCTCCTGGTAACCCGGAAGTTGAAGGACCGTAAGTCGGTCTTTCGTCGTGGCGTCGCCGAACAAGCTCTGCGACACCGTAAGTTCGGAGACCAGGTAGAAGACTTCCTGGTCACCACGTGGAGTACCTGCAGCACAACGTTGCTCGGTCACCACACCTCGCACCACCGCGTCGCTGGCCGCGGACAACTCACGCAGCGTGGAGTACACCGGACCATCCGTGTTGAGGCGCACACCGGTGTCGCACGGTGGCTCAATCTTGGGTTCACTGCTGCTGGAAGATTCAGGAGCGGCCGCCGGCCCTGCCCCAGTGGTCCCGCAGCCTGTGAGCATTATCACGACTGCGACCCCGCCAATTGTTCTCATCGCGAACCTTGCCATGGCAGACTTCCTCCGTCTTCCCCTATGGGTACACTGCCCGGACACCGTCGGCATCATGAGCCGTTGGCATGGTGCCACATGTAAATTTGTCTTCGCCCTGCCTCATAACATGACACGTCGTACCGATGTGAGCCAACCCATACCGAGGCAGCTTCGGCTCCGTCAAAGACCTCAACACCAAGATCCGTGCTTTCATCGACGGCTGGAACAACCGCTGTCACCCATTCGTATGGACCAAGACCGCCGAGGAGATCCTCAAGAAAGCCAACCGTCAGCCAACTTCAAACACGGCCCACTAGAGCCCACTAGTTGGGTACCTCGCAGATGGAGTAGCGAAGAACCACCCATTGCCCTGGTTCGACCTGACCCAACTGGAAGGTGGCCGCCAACTGGGCATCCGAAGTGACCCAATGCCATTGCGTAGATGCGGCCTGCCTAAGGTGGCCGGTCCCTAACTCCAGCCCCTCCGCTGCGACGAACTCATCAATGACCTCGGTCTCGGTTTGGCTCGGGAGAGCCTCTGCCGATGACGGCGCGCCCGTCACGAAGTCCAATTCGCCCGACGACACGACATTGCACGTCGGCGTGGGCTCACTGGACAGCAGGGCAGGCGTTCCACCCGCACCCTTCTCTGCTTGACCACCGCACCCCGTGAGCACGACGAGGAGTGCCAAAGACCCGACCGCGCGCGGCGAGATCCGTCCGCGGACGAAACACTCAATCATAACTCGGCTCCACGGTGTGAATGTCGTGGTACCCAAGGCTCCGCCAAAATATCCCACCGGGATAGTATTGGCACATCGTTGCAATTTCCTGAACGCATGCCGCATCGTCGAGGAAATGTCCGGTGAATCCTAGAGCATGTCCAATCTCATGCGTCGCAATACTCCGTAGATCTGACTCCCCAGTGGAGGGCCCTCCCGTTCCAGTGTTCCAAGTGACATCGCTACTATCCATGCGAATCGTAGCGCGGACGACCTGACTTCCATTCATGCATTCGTACTGCACCCCTCGCAGTCCCCCGGACAAGGCCGAACTCACAATCCATAGGTTACCTCCATACCCCGTCGTACAGGAGTTCCCAGTCCAATAGACCGCACTGTCACTCAACCCCTGAACGAAGTTGAAGTTCGGCGTGACAGAACTAGCATTCCAGACACTGTCAGAGGCGTGCAGGTCTGCCCGACCAGTCACGGTCGCTAACTCGCCAGTGAGATACCCAAGTCTCATGCCTGCGGTGGTGTTCGGCCACGACCAGTGCATAAAACTGGAATTGTCGTGGGCGCCGGTGGGCGCTGGCGAGGCGAGCAGGATCCAAGGCAAGATCGCCGCGGGAAGTAGCGCCCAAGCCGCGTACTTAGATCTCATCCGCTCCCACGCCCTTTCGCCAAAAGTTCGGATACACGATCTACGTTTGCGTAATGCGCCGACATGCATGCGATGGACTCGGTAACTCCGTACCCACCGTCTGGCAGCTGCTCTACCAGGAGGACCGCCAGTCGCATGTCCTCTCCAGACGCATCCTTGCGAAGGCTCTCGAATATTACACTGCCATCCCGCACGGGTAGAATATCACTCTCTACGAACACGAGCGACCGCGCGGGCTCGGTCAGCCTCTCCAACTCTTTCAACTCTGCCACAGTCAAGTGGGCTGCCATCCTACGTATGTTATCTAGAGAAAAGTCAAAGGACTGTTCAGCGAGGTAGTGCTCCACGGCATTCGCGGCGTCCCCGGAAGCAGAGTCTCCGCTCATATCACTTGCATACAAATACTCACCATGCGAGTAATACTCATCATTTTGACAAAGGGTGATGCGGGCGCCGCCAATCGTGATCGTTTGCTCCCCCTGGGCAGTGCTGACCTCAGCCTGTGCTTCTAAACGCGTATCACTGAATGCCAAGGCGGCAAGTCCGACCGAGAAACTCACGACCAGCATCATCACGATCACGCTTGCCCCCGTGCGAACGTCAAGCATGCGGTGAGGGTATCCGAGGGCAAGGGCGGCGTCAAGGCGCGGAAGTAGCAGCACTGGTCTGGAGTAGGTCGTTCATACGCCTTGGCGTACTTGGTGGTGACCTCGGCACGAGACGTCATCGACAACTCACTCCTCATGCCCCACACGCTCACCGATTCGCGGGCATTCCTACGTGAGGCACCGAGAGCGTTTCGCGGGCAGTTATCGTGAGTCTCGTCGTGCCCTTGACTGTCCGCTGTTGGGGGGGGTACGCTACACCCATGGCATTTGCCAGGGTTTTTCGCTTGTTGTCTGGGGGCGGCCGAGTGGCCCTCGTGGTAGCCTTCGCGTTGCTGGGGACCGTTGCTGCCCTCCCGGTTATGGCGGCGGATGAGATTTATAGCCCATACGGGACGTGGAATGGTGAGAGAATCTACATGTCGCCGGCGCGGCACGACCCTGACAATACAGGTTGTGGGGGTTACAGCGAGAACACAACAAGTTGGTTGGTTACTCGTGCCGTGACGTCATCACCTTACCGCGACGGCGTGTATTACCCTGACACCAGTGACCAAGCCAATTTGCGCAGCAGGGGTTATCAGGTAAGAATTGGTCGGGGTACACTTTCGAGCGCCATCGCGAATTCAAATGCGTGGAATGCGACCTTGCATATACCGATGCATAGCAACGCTGTGGAGCCATACTCATGCACGACAACCTTGCCGGTATACGGCACGTGGGTGATGTATGGCTCCTCTTCCGGGCAGAGTCTGAGTTCCAAGATCCTTTCGTACGTTGGCTGGAAGAGCCCTGGCTCAAACGATCAGACTTGTACGGACGACGTATGCTATGGCGGGCCGTTGGGGGAGATAACGCAGACAAACGCGGTGGCCGCATACGTTGAGTCAGAATTTCACAGCTGGAATTCTGGGAAGGCCTGGTTGGGCACCAGCAACACGCAGTGGGGCTTCAGGGTGGCGGCCGGCGTCGACTCGCACTTGGGTTACCCGTGATGGAGGGGAGTTCGAGGATGGATAAACGGTCGAAGATCGAGGCGGCCAGAGGCTGGGGCGCGGTGACGGTCGGGGTCCTCATCGTGGCCATGGTTTCGGCGTCTCCAGCGGTCAGGGCGATTGAGGCCACGCCAAACCACACCGGTGTGCCCTCTCAGGGTGTGCAGGACACCTCTGAGTTGGAGGAGTATCCGGGGTTCCGCCGCGTCAACTGGCAGCTCGACGAAGAAATATTCGCGCGGGAAGAGGCGGCCCGGGAAGAGCTGACCAGGCAATGTATGGATCACGCGGGCATGCCCTATGTGCCTGTCTTGTCCGTGAACTTTGATGACGTCGGCGTCGAGGACCTCACCGTAGACCTGGCCTCCAACGAAAACGACCGGTACGTGGAGACTTTGTCACACGAGGATCGGAAGGCATATTTCCTGGCCCTGTACGGCGTGGTTGATCCTTTCGACCCCGCGCTCCCGAACGAAGGTGAGGGTCGCGACTGCGCAGGATCTTCCTTCGTCCTCATGCCTGGGGTCTACGCCTTGCACCAGGAACTCGCGGTGGAGCTGGACCTGCTTAAACAAGTGGTCAGGGCCGACCAGGCGTATCACACGGCCGATGAGAAATGGGTCGACTGCATGGAGCTGCCGGACCAGTCTGGCATCACGTCCTTGGAAGACGTGCTCCAGGCCCAGGATCGCGCCTTCCTGCCAGGCGGGACTGAAGCCCCCGCCGTGGCCCGCCGGAACGACTGCGACAACGCGCTGATGGCCGCCCGGAACACCGTGCGTTTGCAGCACGAGAACACTTTCGCCGGTGAGCATCGCGAGGCGTTGGAGAAGCACCGTGAGAAGGTGGCGAGGTGGGCCACGCTCGCCGACACCCTGCTGGGCGGCTGACGCATCCCCGCTCCCTGGCGGGGATGACCCTGTTCGCTTCGGTCGTGCTCCTCGGCGGCTGCACCACGCAGACCAGTCGCACCGAACCCTCGCCATCGATAGAGCCTGAATCGTTCACCACCACCTCCACCGCCCTCCCCAGCGGGTCGTCAGCGACGGCGCTGCCGAGCCAGGCGACGACCTCCACCATCGTTGAGGCGCGGGTAGACCCCGAAGACAACGTGATCGCCCGCGACGACCGCTATATCGGTGGCCTCTCGGACTGCTCCGAACGCCTCGGACTGGCACGCCTGCCTGAAGGCCGTAGAGGCGTGTACCGGCTGTGCGTCAGCGACGATACGTCGAGGTACACCTTGGCGCGAGTCCTCCCCGAGGGAACCGACGATCAGGGGGTCCTGGATGCCTTCATGGCCGCCCCGACTGAGGAGGAGGTGGCCGCGGGGTTCGTCGGGGTTGGCTGGGACGTCGACTACACGCTGACCCGTGACGGCGACGTGCTGGTGCTGGACTTCGCATACGACCAGCCGGAGATCACCAACCTCGTGGCCTTCCCCATCGGTCGGTCAGGGCTGTTCACCAACCTCTTCAGTGGCGGCAACGCCAGCGGAATCTCGGTCCTCCTCGACGGCGTGCCCACCTGCCTGACGATGGGCCTGTGCGTGCCCGAGCTGTAACGCACTCCCAGCAGGGCTGGGACATGACGCGAAGACGCCATACCCTGATGGGCGTGTTTCAAGTTCGGCGAGTGACCGTGTCCCGCGTCAAGGAGTTGGCAGGGTTTTCTTGGTTTGAAA
>CAWADV010000001.1:0-142460 GCA_963781115.1 uncultured Actinomycetota bacterium | reverse complement strand
AAGCAACTGCAGACTCGTGGACTACGGACTGGTAGCGACGCTTTAAGTTCATCTACCTGCGTCGTCTACGACCGCCGCCTTTGCAACTGCGGATAGCTGAATTCGCCGGTACTACAGAACGAACGCCCTCACCGGGCGTTGGGTGGAAATGTCCCATCCGGGGGTTGGCCGCCCGGCAGCCGCAGCCGAGCCGAACGCCGGACCCGGGCAAGCGATTGGTCCCCACCTTCTGCCGGCACGAGCACGTCGGCGCTGGCCTGGGGACGTGGCCACGGCGGTAGGCGGCGGCTGTCAGTCCAAGGCCGGGCGTTTACCGCTCTGCGGGGGTACGGACCATTGGATCGTGACCGATTCGGGGTCGAACGTGTGTCCGTTGCCGGAGCCGATGGGTTGGATGGTGATGCGCATGCCCAGGAGACGGATGATGCGTTTGCGGGTCTCGACATCGGCCGCTGTCCAGGCGTCATCGACGGTCGGGCCGGCGAAGTCGGCCAGTTCGGGGTTGGGCTGAGCAGCCGCGAGCCGGGCGCGCTCCTGGGCGAGTTGTGGCTTGAGGCGTTCGGACACGCGGCGAGTTGGTCCCCGGTGATGGTGTCGTCGGCGAACTGGTCGGCGGCGAGGGCGAGCTTGGCCTCGAGGGCGGCGATGCGGTCCCTCGCGTGGTTGGCAGTGGTGGGGTCGCCGCCGAGGAGCCGCACGCCGTCGCGTTCGAGCACCCCGAGGACCACCCCGGTGACGAGGTCGTCGACGTCGGCCATCCAGCCGGCGCACCTTCATGCATCCGGCGTGGGCCACGTGTAGGAGTGGGGGTAGAGGCGGGTGCGGCCGTTCTTGAGGACGTAGGTGTACTCGTTGGTGCCGACCAAGGCTCCGCCGCACACGCCGCATTGGGCGATCGAGGTCAGCAGGTACTTCGGCCTCGGTGCCGCGGTTGTTGGTCCGCCGTGCCGGGTCGGTCAGCAGCGCGACGACGCGTTCGTGGGTGGGCCGGTCGATGATCGGCTCCCACTGCCCGGGGCCGACCTCCTTGCCGAGGTGGGTCCGCACGCCGCAGTTGCGCCACGCAGCAGCATCTGCCGCAGGACGACGGTCTGCCAGGCTCGTCCGGTGCTGGTGGTGATGTCCCGGCTGTTCAGGTCGTTGCAGATCTTCCACAGCGCCTGGCCAGCGAGGACCCGGTCGACGCACTCGCGGATGACGGCGGCCTCCTCGGGGTTGATGGCCAGCGTCCGGTCGGGCCGGAAGTCCCACCCGAATGGGCGTTTGCCGATATGGGCGCCGCTGGCGGCGAGCTCCTCGTGCTTGGCCTTGAGCCGGCGCCGTTGCTGCTCGACCTCGTAGCGGGCGACGGTGCCCTTCATCCGGGCCATCATCCGGCCCTGCTCGGTGGCCAGGTCGATGTCTCCACCGACCGAGGCGAGCTTCAGCCCGAGTCGGTCAGCATGGTCAATGACGTCCTCGAGCTCGCGAGGGGTGCGGGTGAGCCGGTCCACGTCCCAGACCGCCACAGCCTTGATCAGTCCGCGTTCGACGTCCTGCATCATCCGCGCGTATGCCGGCCGAGGCTTGCCTCGTGGCGCTGACGTCGTTGTCCTCGTAGACCTGCGCGACCGCCCAGCCGAGGCGCTGGACCAGCTCTCGCAGTCGCCAGCTGCCGCTTCACGCCAAGCCCCAGGCCCTCGGAGTCGCGAGAGATCCGCAGGTAGATCCCGGCCGGCACGGTCATGACGGACTCCTGACGCGAGAGGTCTAGTCGATCATACTGCCGTCGCAAGATCTTCATCGCCCGGCGCGGGGTCGCTGAGCTACCACGACGATCCTCACCGCCCGACGAGGTGCGCGACCTGGTCGAGCGGATGTTGCGCACCTCGGGCCGCCGCGTCGACCTGAGCAGCCCGTTTGTCGACGCGTCCAGGCCCGACGGAAGCCGGCTGCATGTGGGCAACCAGCGATTATGACTACATCATGTCTTGAGGCGGACCAGGCCTCCTGTGGCGGCACCAGTCCGACCATGGCACACCGGCTTCGATCGTGCGGCTCATGGTCCGGATGTATCAAGATCGTCCGGCGGCCGCACGATCACAGCAGCCCGGTCGAGGCGATCCAAGACTGTTTGTGCTCCCGCGATCCCGCCGGAGTGCTGAAGCGTGTGGTCGACCTGCGGATCACGACCCGTAGCGCCTCGCCGCGCCGAATAGGATGCCACCCGCGACACACAAACCGACAGCCCTGGCAAGGTGCGCGACGACGCTCAGACGGCCCCGATCAGCAGTGGTCGGAGCGCCGCAGGCAATAGCGGTTCCCAATTTGGTCAGGAGGATAAGGAGTTGTCCAAGTGTATTGATCTGCACTGTGGGCCACGGATTGACTGGTCTCGAGCGACTTGGAACGTGAACTTGGGGAAGGGGAAGGGGTGAAGCGCTCGCACGGTTCATTGGCTGGACGAAGAGGTCCGTCACCGGAGGCTCCCAGGCCGCGTGGGCGCCGCCCGTGAATCTGGGCCCCATGTCGAGTCAGGCGGCACCATCTCAGGCGGCAGTCGTACGCAGGCCGAGCGGACGATCCAGCGCAGCGGCCTGGGAGGGAAGGACGTGGATCACGGTGGCTTCGCGAGCTTGGCTACTCATCGGCATCATGTCAGTTGGCCTGATCGCCGCAGCCGGGCTAGTCCTGTGGCCACTGCTAGAAACTGTGGGACTGCGGGCGTGAGAATCCCGGCCCTGGAGAGTGGGCCATGACCCACACGCCTCAATGAGAGGCCTCCATGGCTCAGCAGTTTGTTACTCAGTTCGTGTCTGACATTCCGGTGAGGAACTGGGTAAGGACGGCCAGACCCGTTAAGTTCAGCTCGCCTGGTGGTGAGTCCGGCAGGTCCGCTCCCTATCACCAAGACACCCAGGCCGTGCGGTCGCCGAGAAGATCGTCGACTACTTCGCCACCTGCCCGATCCCCGAGGTCGCCCGCCTCGGTATGACCCTGCGCCGGTGGCGCACCGAGTCCCTCGGCTACTTCGACACCGGTGGCGCGAACAACGGCGGCAGCGAAGCCCTCAACGGGCTCATCGAGCTCCACCGCCGCATCGCCCGCGGCTTCCGCAACCTGGACAACTACCGCCTCCGGATGCTCCTCATCACCGGCGGACTACGCTGTGACCCACCCTCGGGTACGAAGAGCCAGAAAAACCTTGGTGTCATCGATAATGATATTGCCGCCTCTCAGAACCTGTAGGGCAGACAACAAAGACCCCGGCAATCGTCAGGGGTCTTTGCGTGGTTCGGGGGTTAGCGCTTGGTAGCCGCCTTGTACACGAGGTAGCCCACACCAAGAATGATCGTGGTGAGTGCCCACAGTCCGAGAATCAGCGCAATGCCGGTGCCCCTGTACCGGAACGGCCGCCCCTGCCTCGCAGGCCTCCCTAGCGCTCGCGGTTGAGTCAGAGCAGGGGTCGCTGTTGGCGTTGACCCCAGCGATGATCCAGACGATAAAGAGCGCCTGCACCGCCAGAAAGAACCACACAAAGATGCGGCGCTTCTTCTTCTTGGGCTGTTCCTGAACGGGGTAAGGCTGCCGCCCGGACCCGGGCGTTCTGCTGCTGCGCCTGCCAAGCCTCAAACTGCCTCCGCTGGTCGTCATCTGACCACGGCTGCCCCGGCTGACCCTGGGGCGGGGAGCGGTACTCATGCCTTGGACTTATCGTAGGCCGCCATGACCTCTGCTGCGATGCGCCCACGATCTGAGACGTTGTAGCCGTTCTCCTTGGCCCACGCACGGATTGAGGCCAGTTCGTTCTTGGAGCGACCCCCGTCAGCCGGCGCAGCGCTGCGCCCTGCGCGACCTCCCACACGACGGCCAGCGCTGGTGTACTTGTCCATCACCGCTGCGAACTCGTCGGCCTCCGACTGCGCCAGGTCAATCTCATACTCGGCACCCAGGTAGCCAAACTTCACCCGTCCGGCCGTCCTCCCCTAGGTCGTCGCCCGTTATATCCGAGACGAATCTCGTGACGATGCGCTGCGCCATGCTTCCTCCAATTGGTTGGTTGGTCAGGCGCAACCTTAGTTGCAGATTCCTGGCTGTCAAGTCGCCACGCGCCGTTCTAAGCGCCGCTGCAAATAAAGCCGTCATCCAACGCTGGCCTCGGCTACTGCGTGCCTCGTAGGAGTCGTAGCAGGCCGCACAGGCCAAACCCACTCATCCGCCCCTACTTCCAGCACCAGGTACTTGTCACGTACCGGGTAACCGTTTCCTTACCTTTGCATGTATCGGACGTGGACCTTGGGCCTTCCTTCTGCGCCCTCGCGTAGCGCCTCTTCGTATAGGCATCTAAGTACACTGGCCAGGTCGTCCTTCAAGTAGCGCCTACATTGAGAGGCCGTTAACCCGCGTTGAGTCGCGTTCCACGGCGTGAAGGATGCCCGCGAAGCCGCTCGATGACTTCACCGGGCTCCCCAGAGATCTTGGCGAGCAACCGTGGCGAATAGGTGAGAGCCCTGTGTTTGTGCTGCCGAGTAGCAGTGGTGCCCACGCGACCATGCAGTACCACGAGAAGCCCGGTGGCGGACCGTGCTCGCGGATCGGGTGCATACCGGTCGGTGGGCCACCGCTAAGCCAGCGCGCTAGATGTGTTCGGCGAAGTCTCGGGCCTTGACCGACCTCCGAATCGCCTCATCTGCGCGATTGGCGAAGGACTGACGCGGTCGCACCGTGACCGCTCCATGTAGCGGAGTCAGGTCCTTCGGATCGCTGCCCAGCATTCAGTCAGTTCCTGTTGTGTCCCAACGATCGCGCATGGAGCACGTCCTGCCAGTACGACTCGCGTTGCAGGATGTGGTCGTCGTCGGTCCGCATCGACCAGTACTCGAGGAGTGCGAACCGCATGTTTGTCCGGGAGCTCCACGTGCTTGGCCTTGAGGCGCCGCCGTTGCTGTTCGACCTCGTAGCGGGCGACAGTGCCCTTCATGCGGGCCATCATTCGCCCCTGCTCCGTGGCCAGATCGATGTCGCCACCGACCGAGGCCAGCTTCAGCCCGAGCCGGTCAGCCCGGTCCATGACGTTCCTCAAGCTCGCGGGGTAGTGCGGGTCAGGCGGTCCACGTCCCACACGGCCACCGCCTTGATCTGTCCACGTTCGACGTCCTGCATCATCCGCACGTATGCCGGTCGGGGCCCACCCCTGGTGGCGCTAACGTCGTCTCCTCATAGACCAGTGCGACGTCCCAACCCTGCCGTATGACGAGCTTCTCGCAGTCAGCCAGCTGTCGCTTCACGCCGAGCCCAAGGCCCTCAGAGTCGCGGGAGATACGCAGGTAGATACCGGCGGGGAGGGACATGCGAGACTTCTTCGGGAGGGATACCTCCACCGACGGCAAGGGGTACAATTTCAGCCGACGCTGACACCGAAGATCAGGCGAGGGCAGGTGTCAAGACGCTGACCTGGGGAAATGAAGTGGGCCCCGTGGTGTGCTGGTTCAACACATAGGCGACAGGTGTCTCAAGACATAGGCGACGTATCTCTCAAGAGATCGGCGACGTCGGGGCGGATCTTGGATGCTCGGCCATGTCGAAAGCGCGCCTGGTCATCACCGCCCTGTTCGTCGAGGGTGAGCAGCCCGCCGAGGTTGCCCGCCGCTACGGCGTGCACCGCTCCTGGGTGTACAAGCTCAAGGCCCGGTACGAGGCGGAGGGGGAAGCCGCGTTCGAGCCCCGCTCGCGCCGTCCCAAGAACGTGCCCCGCGCCACCGCGCCGGGCACCGTGGAGCTGGTGCTCCGGCTGCGTCAGGACCTGTTGGGCAAAGGCCTGGACGCCGGTGCCGGACACCATCACCTGGCACCTGGCCACCCACCACGGCACCACCGTGTCCCGGTCCACGGTGCACCGGATCCTGACCCGTGCCGGCCTCATCACCCCCGAGCCGAAGAAGCGCCCGAAGTCGTCCTACACCCGGTTCGCCGCCGAGCAACCGAACCAGACCTGGCAGTCCGACTTCACCCACTACCGCCTCACCCGACCCGAGGGCACACCTGGCGTTGACGCCGAGATCATCACCTGGCTGGATGACCACTCCCGCTACGTCCTGCACGCCTCCGGCCACGCCCGGATCACCGCCCAGATCGTCCTACACACCTTCCGGACAGCCGCCGACCAGCACGGATACCCCGCCTCGACGCTAACCGACAACGGCATGGTCTACACCGTCAGGTTCGCCACCGGCCGCGGCGGACGCACCGCCCTGGAGAACGAACTGCGCGCCCACGGCATCGTGCAGAAGAACTCCCGACCCAACCACCCAACCACCTGCGGGAAGGTCGAACGGTTCCAGCAGACGATGAAGAACTGGCTCCGCGCCCAACCTCACCAGCCCGACCACCCTGGCCGAGCTCAACACCCTCCTGACCCGCTTCGTGCTCGAGTACAACACCGCCCGCCCGCACCGCTCCCTGCCCCACCGAGCCACCCCCGCCACCATCTACAACGCCCGCCCCAAGGCCTCCCCGAACACCGACCGCACCGGGACACCCACGACCGGGTCCGCACCGACAAGGTCTACAAGAACGGCACCGTCACCCTGCGCCACCACGGCGTCCTGCACACGATCGGCATCGGCCGGACCCACGCCCGAACCCACATCCTCATGCTCGTTCAGGACACCCACATCCGCATCGTCCACGCCACCACCGGCGAGCTCCTGCGCGAACTGATCCTCGACCCCAACCGCACCTACCACGGCACCGGACGACCACCCGGCCCCCAGAAGAGCAACAGCCGGACCCACAAAACGTAGGTCCGGCTGTCTCCGATGTCCTGAGACATCACAGGGTCTGTGTGACAGTGTGCTGGCTCAGGACATAGGCGACAGGTGTCTCAAGACATAGGCGAACGTATGTCTCAGGAGATCGGCGACGGCGGGGCGGATCTTGGATGCTCGGCCATGTCGAAAGCGCGCCTGGTCATCACCGCCGTGTTCGTCGAGGGCGCGCAGCCTCGCCGAGGTCGCCCGCCGCTACGGCGTGCACCAGTCCTGGGTCGTACGAGCTCATCGCCCGCTACCGGGCGGAGGGCGAAGCCGCGTTCGAGCCCCGATCCCGCCGGCCCAGACCGTCACCGACGCGACCGCGCCGGCGACCGTGGAGCTGGTGCTGCGGCTGCGCAAGGACTACCGAGCAAGGCCTCGACGCCGGCCCGGACACCATCGCCTGGCACCTGGCCACCACCACGACATCACCGTCTCCCGGTCGACGATCCACCGCATCCTGACCGCGCCGGCCTCAGTCGACCCCGGAGCCGAAGAAGCGGCCGAAGTCGTCCTACATCCGGTTCGAGGCCGAGCAACCGAACGAGACCTGGCAGTCCGACTTCACCCACTACCGCCTCACCCGCCCCGAGCGGCACCCTGGCGCCGACACCGAGATCATCACCTGGCTCGACGACCACTCCCGCTACGCCCTGCACGTCTCCGCACACCGCCCGGTCACCGCACCAATCGTCCTGCACACCTTCCGAAAGCCGCTGACCAGCACGGATACCCCGCCTCCACGCTCACCGACAACGGCATGGTCTACACCGTCCGCCTCGCCGGCGGCCGCGGCGGCCGCAACGCCCTCGAGAACGAACTGCGCCGCCCCGGCATCGTGCAGAAGAACTCCCGACCCAACCACCCCACCACCTGCGGGAAAGTCGAACGGTTCCAGCAGACGATGAAGAACTGGCTCCGCGCCCAACCCGCCCAGCCCGCCACCCTCGCCGAGCTGCAGACCCTCCTCGACCGCTTCGTCGCACGAGTACAACCACCGCCGCCCGCACCGGTCCCTGCCCCACCGAGCCACCCCCGCCACCATCTACAACGCCCGCCCCAAGGCCACCCCGACGACCGACCGCACCGGCGACACCCACGACCGCGTCCGCACCGACCAGGTCTACAAGACCGGCATCGTCACCCTGCGCCACCACGGCCGCCTGCACCACATCGGCATCGGCCGAACCCACGCCCGAACCCACATCCTCCTGCTCGTCCAGGACCTCGACATCCGCATCATCGACGCCGCCACCGGCGAACTCCTCCGCGAACTCATCCTCGACCCCAACCGCGACTACCAGCCACCGGACGACCACCCGGCCCCCAGAAGAGCAACAGCCGGACCCACGAAACGTAGGTCCGGCTGTCTCCGATGTCCTGAGACATCACAGAGTGGGCCCCGTGGTGTCCTGGTTCAACACATAGGCGACAGGTGTCTCAAGACATAGGCGACGTATCTCTCAAGAGATCGGCGACGTCGGGGCGGATCTTGGATGCTCGGCCATGTCGAAAGCGCGCCTGGTCATCACCGCCCTGTTCGTCGAGGGTGAGCAGCCCGCCGAGGTTGCCCGCCGCTACGGCGTGCACCGCTCCTGGGTGTACAAGCTCAAGGCCCGGTACGAGGCGGAGGGGGAAGCCGCGTTCGAGCCCCGCTCGCGCCGTCCCAAGAACGTGCCCCGCGCCACCGCGCCGGGCACCGTGGAGCTGGTGCTCCGGCTGCGTCAGGACCTGTCGGGCAAAGGCCTGGACGCCGGTCCGGACACCATCACCTGGCACCTGGCCACCCACCACGGCACCACCGTGTCCCGGTCCACGGTGCACCGGATCCTGACCCGTGCCGGCCTCATCACCCCCGAGCCGAAGAAGCGCCCGAAGTCGTCCTACACCCGGTTCGCCGCCGAGCAACCGAACCAGACCTGGCAGTCCGACTTCACCCACTACCGCCTCACCCGCCCCGAGGGCACACCTGGCGTTGACGCCGAGATCATCACCTGGCTGGATGACCACTCCCGCTACGTCCTGCACGCCTCCGGCCACGCCCGGATCACCGCCCAGATCGTCCTGAACACCTTCCGGACAGCCGCCGACCAGCACGGATACCCCGCCTCGACGCTGACCGACAACGGCATGGTCTACACCGTCAGGTTCGCCACCGGCCGCGGCGGACGCACCGCCCTGGAGAACGAACTGCGCGCCCACGGCATCGTGCAGAAGAACTCCCGACCCAACCACCCAACCACCTGCGGGAAGGTCGAACGGTTCCAGCAGACGATGAAGAACTGGCTTCGCGCCCAACCTCACCAGCCGACCACCCTGGCCGAGCTCAACACCCTCCTGACCCGCTTCGTGCTCGAGTACAACACCGCCCGCCCGCACCGCTCGCTGCCCCACCGAGCCACCCCCGCCACCATCTACAACGCCCGCCCCAAGGCCTCCCCGAACACCGACCGCACCGGGGACACCCACGACCGGGTCCGCACCGACAAGGTCTACAAGAACGGCACCGTCACCCTGCGCCACCACGGCGTCCTGCACACGATCGGCATCGGCCGGACCCACGCCCGAACCCACATCCTCATGCTCGTCCAGGACACCCACATCCGCATCGTCCACGCCACCACCGGCGAGCTCCTGCGCGAACTGATCCTCGACCCCAACCGCACCTACCACGGGACCGGACGACCACCCGGCCCCCAGAAGAGCAACAGCCGGACCCACAAAACGTAGGTCCGGCTGTCTCCGATGTCCTGAGACATCACAGAGTGGGCCCCGTGGGACTCGAACCCACAACCTACGGATTAAAAGTCCGCAGCTCTGCCAATTGAGCTAGAGGCCCGTGCGGCCGGACCACACAGCGAGGTCGGCCGCCGACCGAGTCTAGAGCGTGTGCGGCGGCCTACGATCGGCACCAACGCCGAGGTCAGGAGGTCCGCGATGGGTGTCGTGCACGGTGGCGAGTTCGCCGCGATGGACCAGGACCCCGACGACTACCGGCCGCAGTCCGCCTGGCTGCTCCAGGTCGACCCTGATGGCCAGACCGGGCTGAGCGTGATCCGCGAGCGGATCGGCGTCGGCGACCGGATCCCGCGCCACTGGCACGACGTCGACGAGGCCGTGCTCTATGAGTCCGGCACCGCTCTGGCGCACCTCGACGGCGTCGACACCGAGGTGGCCGCTGGCGCGACGGTCTTCATCCCCGCCGGGGCGGTCCACGGGTGCGTCAACATCGGCGACGTGCCGGTGGAGATCCGGGCGGTCTATCCGGCCACACGGGTGC
Source organism: uncultured Actinomycetota bacterium (assembly GCA_963781115.1). Lineage (GTDB taxonomy): Bacteria > Actinomycetota > Actinomycetes > Actinomycetales > Dermatophilaceae > Ornithinicoccus. Next base: position 132,389 of record CAWADV010000001.1, on the reverse strand, counting down.
GGATGGACATGGTCGAGCGCAACCCCGCCCCGGGAACCGAGGATCAGCCTCCGATGGCCTCGGTCTATGACCTGGCCACCGGCGAGTTCACCGTGTTGGGCCAGACCGTCCTGCCCTGAGCGCAGTCGGCCGACTCGTGGAGTGACCAGTCAGACGCGGTGCGGCAGCCGGACGTCGACCCACACCAGCCGGTGGTCGCTGGACGGGAACGGGAACACTCCGGTCAGCCGCGACAGCGGGTCGCTCGTGACCGGCCAGAACACACCGGAGCCGATGATGGGCAGCCCCTTGGACGGGAGCACGTAGTCGGCCCGGATGTTGCCGGGCGGCTCGGCGAAGTCGGCGGTGTCGTAGGCCGGGTCGCCGGTGTGCAGCAGGTTGATCCCACCCTGCAGCGCGCTGGCCTCCACGGCCCCGGCCGAGCTCGGAGTCACCGAGGTGTTCACCCGTGGGTGGTCCAGCAACGCCTCGATCGAGCCCTCGACGGAGTCTCCGTCGTGGGGGTCGGAGTTCTGGTCGCCGGCGATGACGAACCGCTCACCCGGCGCCAGCCCGCCATACACGCCCGCGTCGTCGTAGATGTAGGACGCCGTGCGCGGTGGGGAGATGTAGTCGGCCCAGAACCGGATCTCGTCGTTGTTGCGCTTGCCGTTGCGGTCCTCCGGTCCGTCGAAGACCGGCGGGGTCGGGTGGCTGACCAGGAAGTGCACGGTGTGCCGACCCACAGCGACCGGCACATCCCAGTGCGACTTGCTCGACAGCCGCAGGATCGCCTGCTCCTCCGGTGAGTAGAAGTCCGTCGGCATCAGGTTGCCGGGCATGTCCTGCCAGCGGAAGTGCTGGAACGTGCGCACGGCGTCGACGTCGATCGGGTGCTTGGAGTAGACGACCATGCCGTACTGGCCCGGGAAGAAGCCGAACCCGTAGGCGTCGTCCGGCCCGCCGATCGTGCCGTTGTTGTTGAGGTCGAAGCCGCTGGGGATGCCGGTGTTGGACTCCGCCACGTAGTAGTAGGGATAGCTCACCGGGTCGGCCCCGCGCTGGCCGACCTCGAGGTAGTTGTCCCGGAACAGCTCGGCCGCGACCCCGCCGTCGACGTAGTCGAACTCGTTGATGAGCAGCACGTCGGGGTCGGTCCGCTGGATGATCTCGGCGACGTTGCGAGCCTGGGTGTTGTCCGGCGTCGAGAGGTCGCTGACCAGCTGCCCCTCGATGTTGCGGTTGAGCGAGGCGTTGAAGGTGGCGAAGCGGACGTCCATGTCGGGCTTCCCGGGTGCGGAGGGAGCCGCGCCGGCCAGCGGTGCGGTGGCGGTGGCCGCCGCGCCGACGAGGGCCGCGGCGGCGAGCAGAGGCAGGATCAGCGAACGGGTCGGGGTGCGCATCCGATCAACCTAGGACTTTCGGGCAGAGCGCGCAGTCCCCTGGCGCCAACCTGACATGAATTCGGCACGGCGAAACGGCCCGAAAGAATTACATTCTTGTACTTCTTTGATCACTCTTGTCACACCATTCACTTTGGCCCCATGCTGATCAACGCCCTACCGATCCCGGACCGGCAGATCAGGATGCCCGTGCTCAGCAGACCCCTCATCGTGGCGGTGGCCACGCTCGCTCTCGCCCTTCCCCCGGTGGAGAGCGTGGCCACCCCCGCTTCAGACCGCCCCGAGCCGCAGTCGGCCGAGCAGGCGGGTGAGACGACGCTGGTCACCACCGCGGAGGCGCTGCCGGCACCTCAGCCGGGTGCCGAGGTCTATCCAGCCCCGGGCGACGGCATCTATGACCTCACCGGCGGCGGCTGGGGGCACCGGATCGGGATGTCGCAGTATGGCGCGCACGGCGCCGGCCTGGCCGGTCTGGACCACACCGAGATCCTCGACGTCTACTACCCCGGCACCGACCTGGAGACCCGCACCAGCGGCACGATCCGGATCGGCATCACCATCGACAGCGACGGCGTCACGCGCGTCGACCACCGCGACGGCCTGGTCGTCGCCGGCGCCCCCGGCAGCACGACCTACCCGTTGCCTGAGGGGCGCAGCGAGTGGCGGGTCCGCGCGACCTCGGCCTCGGCCGGGTCCTGCGAGCTCGAGGGCCTGACCGACGGCACCTGGACGCCGTGGTGGCCCGGCGGCCTGGCCGAGCAGTGCCCCGTGACCTTCAGCAACCCCATCGAGGGGACGGTCGACCTGTTCCTGCCCAGCGGCTCGCGGCGGGTCTACCGTGGCGCGCTCACCGCCACCTACCGAGGCAGCACCAGCCTGGCCACGGTCAACCACGTCGCCATGCAGCTCTACCTGCGCTCGGTCGTCTCGGCCGAGATGGACTCCGAGTTCCACCCCGAGGCACTGCGGGCGCAGTCCGTCGCCGCGCGCACCTACGCACTGCGCGGCGTCAACGGCACCTCGTACTACGACACCTGCGACACGACCTCCTGCCAGGCCTATCGCGGGCGCGGGGTGCGCAACGCCGACGGCACGCTGACCAGCTATGAGTACGCCGCCAACACGGCAGCCGTGGACGCGACGGTCGGCCAGGTCCTCACCTACCCGTTCCCGACCGGCCGCAAGCTCGCGACCACCATGTACTCCGCGGCGTCCGGCGGCTGGACCGCGCCCGCGGGGGAGGGCCATGACTACATGCCCTCCCAGGAGGACCCCTACGACAACACCCCGCGCAACACCCGGCACCGCTGGAGCGCCGAGCTGCCGGTGACCTCGCTGCAGGCCAGGTATGGGATCCACGAGGTGACCCGCGTCCAGGTGCTGACCCGTGGCGGCGACGGGCTGTGGGGCGGGCGCATCCTCACCGCCAGGGTCGAGGGGTTCACCTCCTCCGGTGCCTACACCTACGCCAACGCGACCGGCATCGGCCTGATGCTGGCGCGGCCCTGGCCCGCCTGGCGCACCGGCCTCTCGTCGGACTACTTCACCTTCGGCGCTGCCGGTGAGCCGCCTCCGCCGCCTCCACCCCCCCCCCCCCGCCGGACGAGCCCGCCGAGCCGGTGCGCCTGGCCGGCGACGACCGCTACGGCACCGCGGCGGCCGTGGCGCAGGCGTGGGCACCCGGCGTGTCCGTCGTCTACGTCGCCTCCGGCGCCGACTTCGCCGACGCGCTCGGCGCTGCCGCCCGGGCCGGGGTCTATGACGCGCCGGTCCTGCTGACCGCGCCGGACGCCATACCCCGCTCCACGCGAGACGCCCTCACCCGGCTGCGCCCGGGGCGGATCGTCGTCGTCGGCGGGGCGAGCGCGGTGCAGGACGAGGTGCTCACCGCGCTGCGGGCGTATGCCGTGTCCGCGCAGGTGCAGCGCGTCTCCGGTGCCGACCGCTATGCCACCGCCGCGGCGCTGGCCTCCTACTACCCGGTCGGCGTGCCCCGCGTCTATCTGGCCAGCGGTGAGAACTTCCCCGACGCCCTCTCCGTCGCAGCCCTGGCGGGACGGCAGGGAGTGCCGCTGCTGCTCACCCGCAGCGACCGGCTCGACGCGGCCACCACCGAGCAGCTGGCCCGGCTCGACCCCGGCGAGGTCGTCGTCGTCGGCGGCAGCACGACCGTCCAGGACTCCGTGGCGCAGCAGGCCGCCGGCTTTGCGACGAGCGGCACCTATCGCCGGCTGTCCGGAGCCAGCCGCTATGCGACCGCGGCGGCGGTGGCCGAGGAGTTCCCCTCGCCCAGCAGCCAGGTCTACGTCGCCGTCGGCACGACGTTCCCCGACGCCCTGGCCGGGGCGGCGCTGGCCGGACGTCGCGGCGTGCCCCTGGTCCTCACCCCGCCACACCGCGTCGACGCAGGGACCGCACGAGCACTGCGTGACGCCGACCCAGCGGCGATGTTCGTGCTCGGCGGCACCTCCACCATCCCGGACAGCACGGTCGACCTGCTGGCCGCCTACCTGCGCTGAGTGCACCACTGATTATGGGAGGCTTCGACCATGAGCATCAGCACCCCTGACGGCCGCCGCGACGGCGACCTCGCCACCGTCATCGACCCCGGCTCCCGTGGCCGGATCGAGATGAACGGCATGAACGTCGTCGCCGAGTCCGAGCGCACCGGCAAGGCCTCGGACCTGTTCTGGCCGTGGTTCGCCGCCAACGTCTCGGTCTTCGGGTTGAGCTACGGCGCCTACATCCTCGGCTTCGGCATCTCCTTCTGGCAGGCGACCGTGGTCGGGCTGCTCGGCGTGATCATCTCCTTCGCCTTCTGCGGCGTCGTGGCGATCGCCGGCAAGCGCGGCTCGGCCCCGACGATGGCCCTCTCGCGGGCGCCGTTCGGCGTCAACGGCAACAAGCTGCCCGGCGTCGTCAGCTGGCTGCTCTCGATCGGCTGGGAGACGGTGCTGACCATCCTGGCCGTGCTCGCCACCGCCACGATCTTCGAGCGGCTCGGCTGGAGCAGCGGCACCGCGACCAAGCTGATCGCCGCCCTGGTCGTCTCGGCGCTGATCGTCACCTTCGCGGTGATGGGCTACCACAAGATCATGCGGCTGCAGTCGATCCTCACCTGGCTGACCGGCATCCTCACCGTGGTCTACATCGCGATGACGATCGACGAGATCGACTGGGCCGCCGTGCAGGCGATCCCGGGCGGCTCGATGACCGCCGTGATCGGCGCCTTCGTCTTCGTGCTCTCCGGATTCGGCCTGGGCTGGATCAACATCGCCTCGGACTGGTCGCGCTACCTGCCGCGGGACACCCCGGGCAGCAAGGTGGTCTTCTGGAACACCCTGGGCGCGGCGCTGGCCCCGGTCGTGCTGGTCGTCTTCGGCCTGCTGCTGGTCGGCAGCGACGCCGCGCTGGGCGAGGCGATCGGCGGTGACCCGATCGGGGCGCTGTCGAGCCTGCTGCCCACCTGGATGCTCGTGCCGTTCCTCGTGGTCGCCGTCGGCGGCCTGCTCTCCGGCGCCGTGCTCGGCATCTACTCCTCCGGCCTGACCCTGCTCTCCCTCGGCGTCAAGCTGCCCCGTCCGGCCGCCGCGGCGATCGACGGCACCCTGCTCACCCTCGGCACGCTGTATGTCGTGTTCGTCGCCGAGGACTTCTTCGGCCCGTTCCAGGGCTTCCTGATCACCCTCGGTGTGCCGATGGCCGCCTGGGCCGGGATCATGATGGCCGACATCCTGCTGCGCAAGCGCGACTACGACGACGCTGCCCTGTTCGACGCCCGAGGCCGCTACCGCTCGGTCAACTGGACCGGCGTGCTGCTGATGGTCGCCGCGACGGTCATCGGCTGGGGCCTGGTCGTCAACACCTACGCCGGCTGGCTGGAGTGGCAGGGCTATCTGATGGGGCTGCTCGGCGGCAAGGAGGGCGACTGGGCCTATGCCAACGTCGGCGTCCTGGTCTCCCTGGTGATCGGCTTCGTCGGCTGGCTGGTGCTGGGCAAGGGGATCGTCCGCGAGCAGGAGGCCGACGCGGTCGCCCCGGCTCAGGGACCCGTCGGGGTCGACCCCGGTGCCTTCCGCGCCTGAGGCCTGGCTGGTCGTGGTCGACCACCAGGTGATCTTTGCCGACCCCGGCTCGGAGTGGGCGGCCCCGCGCTTTGCCGAGACGGTCGAGCCGGTGGCCCGGCTGGCCGCGGCGTTCGGCGACCGGGTCATCCTCACCCGGTGGGTCCCGCCGGCGGCCAAGACCGGGTCGTGGGGGCCGTACTTCGAGCGCTGGCCGTTTGCCGACCGCCCCGCCACGGACCCGGTCTATGACCTGGTCGACTCGGCGGTGGCCCTCGGGGCACGGCATACGGTCACCGAGGCGACGTTCGGCAAGTGGGGCGAGCAGCTGCAGGCGATCACCGGGCCGGCGCCACACCTGGTGCTCGTCGGCGTGGCGACCGACTGCTGCGTCGTGGCGACGGCCCTGCCCGCGGCGGACGCGGGCGCCACGGTCACCGTGGTGTCGGACGCCAGCGCCGCCTCGACCGACGAGGGGCAGGTGCGGGCGCTGGAGCTGATGGCCGGGTTCGGCCCGCAGATCGTGGTCCGCACGGCCGACGAGGTGCTCGCCTCGCGCTGAGCGCCGCGGTCCGACCAGCCGGCACGCACCAAGGGAGAGCAACGGGATGAGACCGCTTCGATACTCGATCAACGTCACGCTCGACGGCTGCTGCCACCACGAGGCGGGGCTGCCCCCGGACGAGGAGTCGATGCGCTACTGGACCGAGCAGATGGAGCAGGCCGACGCCCTGCTGTTCGGTCGGGTGACCTACCAGATGATGGAGTCGGCGTGGCGGCGGCCCGCCACGGGCACCTGGCCGGAGTGGATGGGCGCGTGGGAGATCCCGTTCGCCGAGGCGATCGACCAGACCGAGAAGCACGTCGTGTCGAGCACCCTGAGCGCGGTCGACTGGAACGCCGAGCTGGTGCACGGCGACCTGGGCCAGGCGGTTCAGCAGCTCAAGGAGGAGCCCGGTGAGGGCCTGTGGGTGGGTGGGGTGACGCTCCCCCTGGCGCTGGCGGATCTGGGACTGATCGACGAGTACGAGTTCGTCGTGCAGCCGGTCCTCGCCGGGCACGGGCCGACGTTGCTCGCCGGTCTGCGCGAGCGAGTCCAGCTCGAGCTCGTGGGTCGCCACGAGTTCGGGTCCGGTGCGGTCGCCCTGCGATACCGGCCCACCCCTGGTGCGGCCTGAGGTGAGGTCGGCAGCACCGACGGGTCAGCCCGACAGGTGCGCGAGCAGCGCGTGAGCGTAGGCGCACTCGGCGTCGGGGTCGGGGTGCCGCTCGGTCTCCCCGTCACTCGTCCGGACCACGGCGGCATACACCCCCTCGACGCGCTCCAGCGCCACGAACGCCTCGCCCAGGACCGCCCGCATCTGGTCCTCCCGCGGCAGCCACAGGGTGTCCTCCAGGTCGACCGAGTCCAGCGCCCACTCGGTGACCCCGTTGAAACCGACGACCGGACCGTTGGCGAACTGGTGCACCTCGACCGTCATGTCGGCCAGGTAGAAGACGTCGTGCTGCATCTCGGCGGTGGCGACGACGAACCGGTCACCGGCCAGGGGCGACCAGATCAGTCCGGCGGCGTGCAGCTGGCGGGCGAGGTCGAGCGTGATCATCGCCCCAGTCTCGCAGCCGGTGAGACAGTGGCTGCATGAGCCCGGACGCACGACACGACGACAAGCAGACGTTGCTTCGCACGCTGGCCAACGCCCGGGGGGTGCTGCGCTGGAAGCTCGAGGGTCTCTCCGACTATGACGCGCGCCGCCCGCTGACCCGGACGGGCACCAACCTGCTGGGTCTGGTCAAGCACGCCGCCGGTGTCGAGCTGGACTACTTCGGTGAGGTGTTCGCCCGCTCGCACGGTGTGCCGATGCCGTGGACCGACGACGACGCCGAGGACAACGCCGACATGTGGGCCGCGCCCGACGAGACCCGCGAGCAGATCCTCGCGCTGAGCGCTCGCGCACAGCAGGTCACCGAAGCGGCGGTCGCCGAGCTCGACCTCGACGCGCCCGGACAGGTCCCCTGGTGGCCGCCGGAGCGCCGCGAGGTGACCCTGCACCAGGTCCTCGTGCACGTCATCGGTGACATCGCCCGGCACGCCGGGCACGCCGACATCCTCCGCGAGGAGCTGGACGGCTCAGCCGGCCTGCGCGACGGCGTCAGCAACCTGCCGGTCCACGACGAGGCGTGGTGGTCGGACTACCGGGACCGGCTGGAGGCCGCAGCGCTCTCCGCGGGCCCGTCGTCCGGCAGCCCGACGACCGGGCAGTCCTGAGCCGGGCCGCGCCGGCTGTGGCGCACCAGCAGCACGACCGCGGCAGCCACCAGCACCGCCACCAGCACGCCGACCGCCCACGGTGACCCCGCCGCGACCCCCAGCGCGGTGAGGACCGCGGCCAGGCCGACGGTGGCATAGAGCAGCGCCCAGGCCAGGGCACCGACGGCCACGGCCGGCAGGTAGCGCCGCAGCGGCATCCGGGCCACACCGGCGGCGGCGTTGACAGCGGTCTGCACCCCGATGGTGAGGAACGACAGCGGCACGGCCAGCACCCCCCACCGGGCGACCAGGCGCTCGCCGCGGCGGATGGCCGGACCGTCCAGCCGCTGCTGCAGCCCGGTGTGCCGTCCGCCCGCGATCAGCCCGCGGCCGACCCAGTAGGTCGCGTTGGCACGCAGCATCGCCACGCACCACAGCAGGGCGATGGCCGTGGGCAGCGGCAGGTCGAGCAGGCGGTCCATGCAGTCCCTCGTCGGTCCGGTCCTGCCCAGGGTACGGGCCGGGTGGGTCAGCGGGCCCACGGCCGGGACCAGGGGCTCCAGGCGAGGCGGCGGGAGGGGCGACCACCCGCCATACGGGAGGATGGGGATCACCATGCCCCCTCCGACAGCGTCGCTGACCGCACTGCTCCCGCCCCCGGGCGCACCCGCCGACCTGGACGCGCTGTATGACGGGTTCGCCGGCTGGGCGGCCGAGCACGGCACCCCGCTCTACCCCCACCAGGACGAGGCGGTCATCGAGCTGTTCGGCGGGGCCAACGTCATCCTGGCCACGCCCACCGGCAGCGGCAAGAGCCTGGTCGCCACCGCCGCGCACCTGATGGGGCTGGCGCAGGACCGCGTCTCGTTCTACACCGCGCCGATCAAGGCCCTGGTCAGCGAGAAGTTCTTCGCCCTCTGCGCGGTCTTCGGTGCCGACAACGTGGGGATGATCACCGGCGACGCGACGGTCAACGGCGACGCCCCGATCATCTGCTGCACGGCCGAGATCCTGGCCAACATCGCGCTGCGCGAGGGCGACCAGGCCGACATCGGCGTGGTCGTGATGGATGAGTTCCACTTCTATGCCGAACCCGACCGCGGCTGGGCCTGGCAGGTGCCGCTGCTGGAGCTGCCGCAGGCGCAGTTCCTGCTCATGTCGGCCACGCTGGGCGACGTCACCCGCTTCGTCGACGACATGAGCCGCCGCACCGGCCGCCCGACCGCCCTCGTCGCCGGCACCGAGCGCCCCGTGCCGCTGAGCTTCAGCTGGGCGATGACGCCGTTGCACGAGACCATCGAGGAGCTGCTGACCACCCACCAGGCCCCGGTCTACATCGTCCACTTCACCCAGAAGGACGCGCTGGAGCGGGCGCAGTCGCTGATGTCGGCCAAGATCGCGACCCGCCAGGAGAAGGACGCCATCGCCGAGCGGATCGGCGCGTTCCGGTTCACCGCCGGCTTCGGCAAGACGCTGTCCAAGCTGGTCCGGGTCGGCATCGGCGTGCACCACGCGGGGATGCTGCCGCGCTACCGGCGGCTGGTCGAGCAGCTCGCGCAGGACGGGCTGCTCAAGGTCATCTGCGGCACCGACACGCTGGGCGTCGGCATCAACGTGCCGATCCGGACCGTGCTGTTCACCGGGCTGAGCAAGTTCGACGGCTCCCGCCAGCGCGTGCTGCGGGCCCGGGAGTTCCACCAGATCGCCGGTCGGGCCGGGCGGGCCGGCTTCGACACCAGCGGGTATGTCGTGGTGCAGGCCCCGGAGCACGCGATCGAGAACGCCCGCGCGCTGGCCAAGTTCGCCGACGACCCCAAGAAGCAGCGCAGCGTCCGGCGCAAGAAGCCGCCGGAGGGCTTCGTCAGCTGGACCGAGGAGACCTTCGACCGGCTGGTCGCGGCCGAGCCCGAGCCGCTGGTCAGCCGGATGCGGGTCGACCACTCGATGATCCTCAACATCGTCGCCCGCGACGGGGACCCGTCGGCCCACCTGCGCCGCCTGCTGCGGGACAACCACGAGGAGCCGCGCAGCCAGGTCCGGCTGTCGACCCGGGCGATCTCCCTGGCCCGCAGCATGATCGCGACGGGTGTGCTGCAGCGGTTGCCCGAGCCGGACGCCACCGGCCGACAGGTCGTGCTCTCGGCGGACGTGCAGGACAGCTTTGCCCTCAACCAGCCGCTGGCGCCGTTCGCGCTGGCCTCGCTCGACCTGCTCGACCCGGAGTCACCGACCCACCACCTGGACGTGGTCTCGGTCATCGAGTCGGTGCTGGAGGACCCGCGACAGGTGCTCTGGGCCCAGCAGTCGAAGGCCAAGGGCGAGGCCGTCGCGCAGATGAAGGCCGACGGCATCGAGTACGACGAGCGGATGGTGCTGCTCGACGACGTCACCTGGCCGCAGCCGCTGGCCGAGCTGCTGGAGGGTGCGCTGCAGGTCTACCGGCAGAGCCACCCGTGGGTCAGCGAGGACGCGCTGAGCCCCAAGTCGGTCGTCCGCGACATGTGGGAGCGGGCGATGAGCTTCACCGAGTTCGTCGGCTACTACCAGCTGACCCGGTCGGAGGGGATCGTCCTGCGCTACCTGTCCGACGCCTACCGGACCCTGCGGCATACCGTCCCCGACGTGGCCAAGACCGAGGAGCTGGACGACCTCATCCACTGGCTCGGCGAGACGATCCGGCAGACCGACTCCTCGCTGCTCGATGAGTGGGAGACACTGACCGACCCGGCGCTGGTGGCCGCGGCGGCGGAGCGGGCGCTGCACGGCGAGGCGGCGCCTCCCGCGCGGCCGATCACCGGCAACGAGCGGGCGTTCCGGGTGATGCTGCGCAACGCGATGTGGCGCCGCGTCGAGCTGGCCGCCCGCGACCGCTGGGAGGAGCTCGGCAACCTGGAAGCGGCGGTCGCTGCCCTGCCCGAGCCGCCCCACGAGGTGCTGATGAGCGGCGCGGACTGGGACGACGCGCTGGCCCAGTACTACGACGAGCACGACGAGGTCGGCACCGACGGCGCGGCCCGCGGGCCGTCCCTGCTGCACGTGGACACGGCACCGACAGATGCGCTGCTCCGCTCGCCCGACGGCGAGGCGGTGCGCGTCTGGCGGGTGCGCCAGACGCTGCTCGACCCCGCGGGCGACCGCGACTGGGTGATCGAGGCCGAGTGCGACCTCGACGCCTCCGACGAGGTCGGCGAGCCGGTGCTGCTGGCCACCGCCATGCGCCGCCTCTGACGCCCCGCCCTCCCGCTCCCGCCCCTCAGTTTCGGGGCCGGCCCGTCGGGTTTATCGGGTGACCCGATAAACCCCGGCTTCACCCGGGTTTGCTTCCGGGGTGGAGCCGGGGTTTGCGGGGTGAAGCCGGGCTCCTGGTCCACTGCAGGACCCGTGGCCGTTCAGGTCGAGCGGTCGGCCTGGCACCTCCGATCTCACAGCGTCGGACGTACCGGGTTTATCGGGTCACCCGATAAACCCCGGCTTCACCCGGGTTTGCTTCCGGGGTGGAGCCGGGGTTTGCGGGGTGAAGCCGGGGCGGCCGGGGCCGAAGCGACCTCCACCACGGCCTGTATGGTGCCGCCCATGCCCCGCCGCCCCCGTGTCCTGACGACTGCGGCAGCGGTTGGCCTCGTCGTGCTGTCGCTGAGCGGGTGCGGACTCCTCGGCCAATCCGTGAGCGCCGAGATCGGGGAGTGCATGGACTACGCCGCGCTCGAGGAGCAGATGAACGGAGCCGCCGAGGGCGAGATCACCGAGCTCCCGACGCTCGAGTGCTCCACGGCGCACAACGCCGAGGTGGTGCACACCTTCGAGGTGCCAGAGGGGGACTGGCCGGGGATGTCCGCGATCGACGACGCGATCTCGGCCAACTGCCTGCCGGCGTTCGAGAGCTACGTCGGCGAGCCGTTCGCAGAGGCGGAGAACTTCGACATGTTCCTGCTGACACCGACGGAGCAGAGCTGGGGACAGGGCGACCGCGAGGTCATCTGCATCGCCTACACGCTGGACGGGTCGACGACGACCACCAGCTTCAAGGGCAGCGCGGGCTGAGCCCGCGCTGGCTCAGGCTCGGCCGCGTCGCCGACCCACCCACACCACCAGTGCCGCCACGACGAGGATCGCCGCCGCCACCGCGACGACGTAGACGGACACACCGGCATAGCCGGACGGCACCAGGTCGGGGTTGTTGGGGTTGAGGAACGGGTAGGGATACCACCAGGCGGCACCGCTGATCGGGTCGGTCGTCAGCGGCCCACGGAGGAAGGTGTAGCCCAGCCAGAGCACCGGAAAGACGATGACGCTCAGCACCGCACGCCACGGCAGGGCCCGGCGCAGCGGCCCGACGAACAGGTCGAGCAGCAGGAACGCCGGCGCGACCACGTGCAGCACCTCGTTGGACCACGGGACCGGCGCGCTGCCCTGCGGCAGGTCGACGTTGCGCAACAGCAGGTTGTAGACCAGCCCCGTGATGACCATGTATGTCGTGACGCTGGCCAGTGCCGTCGCCAGCCCCGCAGGCTCGGTGTCGGCCCCACGCCGGCGGCTCCAGCACCAGAGCGCGGCCCAGGCGAGCACTACGGCGGTCGCGGCGTTGGACAGGACGGTGAAGAAGCTGAAGAAGTTGACGACGACTGTGCCCACATCCAGGTCGAGGCGGTTCGACCGTGTCACGGACGCGAACAGCTGCCTGGCGATCGCCGCGACGACGAGCAGCGCGACCACCATCCGCAGCGCCGACCACGCCTGAACCCCACCCGACGAGCGCACCATGGCCGAACGCTAGCGGGGTCGGCCCGTCCCTCCTCGGGCGGTCTGTCAGCCGCCGTGGATGGCGTTGAGCTCGGCCAGCACCTCGGCCCAGCCCTGCTCCATCCGCGAGGTGTCCTCACTCGGCACGGCCATCGCATGGTCGAGCACGACCTCGGTGCCTCCCGCGTGCGAGACGAACCGCACGGTGACCAGGTCCTCCGGCGACTCCGCGGGACCGGTCTCCCACACCCAGGTCATCACGATCCGCTCTCCGGTCACGAGCTCGAGGAACATCCCGTGCGCGCCGATCCCCGCCGCCTCCGACCGCACCCGGAACCTGCCGCCGACCGCAGCCTGGACCATGAAGGTGGTGTCGGGCAGCTCCGGCCACCACCACCGTGCGAGCAGCTCAGGGTCGAGCCAGGCGTCGTACGCCCGCTCGGGCGGCACCGGGACGAGCTGCCGCACGGTCACCGTCTGCCCTGCCAGGGTCATCGCCGAGGCGCCGCGCCGGTCGGGGTGAGCGCCCTGGTCAGGTTGCCCAGGACGAACTCCCAGCCCTGCCGGTAGTCCTCGGCCCCGCCGGCAGCCGTCGTATGGCGGACCGTCACCGTGGTCCCCCCCTCACCCGGGCTGAGCTCCACCAGCACGCGGTCCTCGGCAGGGTCGGCCACGCCGTCGTCCTCCCAGACCCAGGTGAGCTCGAGGGCCCGCGGTGGGTCGAGCGCCACGAAGGTGCCGTGCACGCCCGATCCGCCCTGGACCGAGTGGGCCCGCCACTGACCCCCCGGCCGGGCGTCCACCACGTAGGTCGTGTCCGCCCAGTGCGGCCACCACCACCGGGCCCAGCCCTGCGCGCTGGTCCAGGCGGCATACACCTGCTCGAGCGGGGCGGGGACAGTCTGGGTGAGCACGACCTCGGTCACGACTGCTCCTCGTCGGTGGCGGGTGAGGGGAAGGACCCGGCCAGGTTGGCCAGCTGTCCGGTCCAGAAGGTGCGGGTGCGGTGCAGCCACTCCTCGGCGCGGGCGAGCTCGTCGCGCTCGAGGTGCATCGTGACCACCCGGCCCTGCTTGCTGCGGCTGAGCAGCCCGGCGCCGCTCCAGCACGCCCAGATGCTTGAGCGTGCCCTGCAGGGTGATCGGCAGGTCACGCGACAGCTCCTGGGCCAGCTCGCTGACGGTCCGGTCACGCTGGGTCAGCAGGTCGACGATCAGCGTGCGCCGGCTGTCCCCGAGGGCGGCGAATACAGGGTCCGGGGCGTGCGGCAGATAGTGAACCATACGGTTCACTATAGATGTGGGTCCGTCGGGCGGCAAGGCCTGCCCACCCGCCCCCGCCTACGCTGACCAGATGAGCACTGCCCTGGTCACCGGCGCCAGCGCAGGCCTGGGCCGGGAGTTTGCCGAGCAGCTGGCCGGCCGCGGGCACGACCTGGTCCTGGTCGCCCGCGACGAGGCCCGCCTGCAGGGCGTGGCCGCCACCCTGCGGGAGACGCACGGCGTCGGCGTCGAGGTGCTGGTCGCCGACCTGGGCGACCGCGACCAGACCCAGCGGGTCGCCGATCGGGTGGCCGATCTGTCGCGGCCCGTCGACCTGCTCGTCAACAACGCCGGGTTCGGGCTGGGCAGCGGCTTCGTCGACGGCGACCTGGCCGAGTCGGAGCGGGCGCTGGAGGTGATGGTGCGCGCGGTGCTGGTCCTCAGCCATGCGGCGGCAGGCGCCATGCGGGTCCGCGGACACGGCGCGATCGTCAACGTCTCGTCGGTGGCCGGCTTCGTCGTCACCGGGCCCTACTCGGCGATCAAGTCGTGGGTCACGGTGTTCTCCGAAGGCCTTGCGGTCGAGCTGCGCGGAACCGGCGTCACGGTGACGGCGGTTTGTCCGGGGCTGATCCGCACCGAGTTCCACGCCCGCGCCGCGACCGACATGTCCCGCGTGCCGGCCATCAGCTGGACGGCGGCACCGGACGTGGTCCGTGCCGCGCTCGCCGACGTCGCGGCCGGCCGGGTGGTCAGCGTCCCCTCCCGGCGCTACCGGCTGCTCACCCACGGGCTGCGTGTCGTGCCGCGCCGCCTGGTCCGGGCGGCCTCGGTCGCCGCCATGTCGCTGCGCAGCGACCGAGACTGACGGAGGATCAATGGCCAGATGGGGCATCATCGGGCCGGGGCGGATCGCCAACCCGGTCTGCGAGGACCTGCAGCGACACGTCCCCGGGGCGCAGGTCGTCGCCGTGGCCAGCCGGTCGCTGGACCGCGCGCAGGAGTTCGCGCAGCGGCACGGCATACCCCGTGCGCACGGCAGCTATGCCGCGATCCTCGACGACGCCGAGCGTGGACGTGCTGTATGTCGCGACGCCGCATCCCCAGCACCGGGCCATCGCGCTCGCCGCCATCGCCGCCGGCAAACCGGTCCTGGTGGAGAAGGCGTTCACGGCGACCCTGGAGGGTGCTCAGGAGGTCGTCGACGCCGCCCGCGCGGCCGGCGTGCTGGTCATGGAGGCGATGAAGACGCCCTTCTATCCGGCGGTGCAGGCCATGCTCGCCGAACAGATCGGCCCGATCCGGTCGGTCGAGAGCACGTTCGGGTTCCCGGCCGGGCAGGACCCGACCAGCCGGTTGCGCTCGCTGGAGCTCGGCGGGGGGCCGCTGCTGGACATCGGGATCTATGGCGTCTCGTTCGCCGAGATCTTCCTCGGGATGCCGCAGGCCCTGCACGTGGTCGGCAGCCGGATGGAGACCGGCGTCGACCTCGAGGCCACCCTGCTGCTCGACCACGGCGACGGCCGCGCGAGCACGACGACCGCCTCCTTTGCCAGACGGCTGCCCAACACGGCACGGGTCCTCGGCACTGACGGGTGGCTCGAGGTGTCCGACCCGTTCCACCAGCCGGACGGCTACACCGTGCACCGAGGCGACGAGGTGACCCGGCACGACATACCTCCGGTGGGGCATGGGTTCACCCACGAGCTGGTGGAGATGGAGGAGTGCCTGCGCGACGGGCGCACGGAGTCGAGCGTCGTCTCACTGGACCGGACGCTGGGCATCCAGCGGGTGCTCAACCAGGCCTGCGAGGCACTCGGGGTCTGGCACGTCGACGACCCGACGCCGGTGACCTGACCGGCTGACTGACGCGGTCAGCCGGCGACGGCGTCGAGATCGGCCTTGGTCAGCACGGACCGGACCTGCAGGCCGAGGTCGGCCAGCGGCTGGTCGCCGGAGGGGCTGCGGTCGATCGCGCACACCACGGTGTCGACCACACCGCCGGCCGCACGCAGGGCCAGGGTCGCGTCACGCACCGCGCCGCCGGTCGTGATGACGTCCTCGATCAGGGTGACCCGCCGGCCCGCCACCTCCGGGCCTTCGGCCAGCTTGGCGGTGCCGTACTCCTTGGCCCGCTTGCGCACGAACAGCGCCGGGAGCCCCGTGTGGGCGCTGACCATCGTGGCCAGCGGTATGCCGCCCAGCTCGAGTCCGCCGAGCAGCTCGGTGCCCTCAGGCAGCAGGGCCACCATCTGGCGGGCCACCCGGTGCAGGAGCGCGGGCTGGGACTCGAAGAGGTACTTGTCGAAGTAGACGCTGGAGACCTGACCCGAACGCAACGTGAACTCCCCGGTCAGGCGGCAGGTGGCGTCGATGTCGCGGGCCAGCGTGGCGTCGTCCATGGTGCTGGACCCTAACCCGCCGCGGAAATGCCGTGAGCCCCAGGTGAACAGGTCACCTGGGGCTCACGGACGGGGAAGCTCAGCGCCGCTTGCGGTCCCAGTGCGCGAACCCGGCGGCCTTGGCGGCCTCCTCGCTCTCGAACCAGACCTCGGCGCGGGTCGCCGTGAACGACGGCGACTCCTCGTTGTGGAACAGCATCGACCCGGCGTTGCCCTTGACCGCCCAGCCCTGCGGGCCAGACCCGTCGTCGGCCGGCGTGGCCGACCCCGGGCCGTAGGGGCCCTCGCCGAACCCGCCCGCCGCCGCGGCACCGGAGTGCGCCTCGTCGTAGCCGTAGTCGCCGCCGGAGCTGCCGTCAGTGCCGGTGGTGCCGTCGGTGTCGGTGGCGTCGGACGTGGTGTCGGTCCAGCCCGCGTCGGTGGTGGTGCTGTCCGTGGACGTGGCGTCGGACGTGGTGTCGGTCCAGCCCGCGTCGGTGGTCGTGCTGTCCGTGGACGTGGCGTCGGACGTGCTGTCGGTCCAGGTGGCGTCGTCGTCACGCGACAGCGCCGACCCGGCGGCAACAGCCCCCGCTCCGGCAGCGCCGGCACCGGCAGCAGCTCCCCAGTGGGAGTCAGCGTCGGCGGGCGGGGTGTCCTGGTCGACGTAGCCCTCGCTCGGGGCCACATACTCAGCGTCCGCCGTCGTGTCGGCCGAAGACTCGGCCAGCACGTCGTCAGCCGTGGTGATCTCGGCTTCGGTGTACTCGGCTTCGCCGATCCCCTGGCTGTCCGGCCCGGGGTGGCCGACGTCGGAGTGGCTGCCACCGAGCGTTGCCGGCTCCGCATCGGCAACAACGTCAGGCGTGGTGTAGTCGGCCTCGCCGACACCCTGGCTCGACGGTCCCGGGTGTCCCACCTCAGCAAGCGACTCCTCAGCGGTGTCGACCGAGCCGTCCGCCGAGCCGGGCAGGTAGTCGGCCTCGCCGACGCCTTGGCTGTCCGGGCCGGGCTGGCCCACATCGGAGGCGTCGAGCGTCGATCCGCCGGCGTAGGCCGCGTCGCCGACTGGGGCGTCCGTGTACTCCGCCTCGCCGGGTCCTTGGCTGTCCGGGCCGGGCTGTCCGATGCCTGACGTCGCGTGCTCCGCGACGGCCGGGTAGCCGGCTCAGTGTCGCCGTCGCTGTCGGAGGTCGTGTCCGCGTAGGTCGTGTCAGACGTCGCGTCCGCGTAGGTCGCCTCGGGCATCGCGTCGTCAGCGCTCGTGTCCGCATACGTGGCGGTGTCGTCGTGGTCGACCGTGCTGGCAGCACCCATCCCGGCCACGCCGACGGCTCCTGCTGCGCCGATCTCTGCGGCGGCTGAGCGACGGTCGTCGTGGCTCACGTCCGCGCCATACGCGTCGGAGGTGTCGCTGCCGTAGGCGTCCGAGGTGCCGCCCGCGACAACCGGCTCGGCGGACGCATAGGTCGCCGTGTCGGAGGTGGTGGACCCGTCATAGGTGGACGCCTCGTCATAGCTGGAGGCCTCGGAGGTGCTCGGGGTGTCCTGCCAGGACGCGGTCGAGGCGTCATCGGCGACCGGCGTCTCGGCGACCCCTGGGTCGGCGTAGTCCCTGCTCCCCGCGTAGGCCTGTTCGTCCGCGGTCTGGTCGTAGACGGCCGACGAGCCGTCACCTGTCCCTGCGTAGCCCCCTGGTGGCACGGCCGCGGCGTCGGTGTCCCTGCGCAGAGCGGGGTCCGCCACCTCGGGCTCGGTCGCGTCACTGGGGCGGCGCAGCAGCATCCAGATCAGCGCCGCGATCACGAGCAACAGCAAGATCCCGATAACCCACTTCATGAGTTCCGTCCTCGTTGATCAGGCGACCGAGGCCACATCGCCACCGCCGCAGGGGTGCTCCGACAGGCGTCGGAGCACGTCAGAGGCCACGTTAGTGGCAAACCACGCTGCGGGCCACGCATGTCCGGACGGCGCGGGAGGATGCCCTCAGATCCGGGACGACGGCGCTGCCAGCCGACGGTGTGACAATGCCGCCGTGAGCAATGCCGAACAGCTGACCGGGATCGCCGGGTGGGCGGTCGACCTGATGGAGACCCTGGGTGGCCCGGGCGCCGGTCTGGCGATCGCGATGGAGAACCTCTTTCCGCCGCTGCCCAGCGAGGTGATCCTGCCGCTGGCCGGGTTCACCGCGAGCCAAGGCACCTTCAGCATCGCCGGGGCGCTGTTCTGGACCACGCTCGGCTCCGTCGTCGGCGCGATCGCCCTGTATGTCCTCGGGCTCGCCCTCGGCCGGGACCGGCTTCGCCGGATCTGGGGTCGGCTGCCGCTCACCAACCTCGACGACCTGGACCGCACCGAGGCCTGGTTCGCCCGGCACGGCCGCAAGGCGGTCTTCTTCGGCCGGATGATCCCGATCTTCCGCAGCCTGATCTCCATCCCGGCGGGCGTCGAGCGGATGCCCGTGCTCACCTTCGCCGGGCTGACGCTGGCGGGCAGCCTGGTCTGGAACACCCTCTTCGTGATGGCCGGCTACTGGCTCGGCGAGCAGTGGCACCAGGTCGAGCCCTATGCGGACACCTTCCAGAAGGTGGTCATCGGCGTCGTCGTCCTCGTCGCCGCCTGGTGGGTGGTCAGCCGGGTCCGGTCGATGCGCTCGGCCCAGTCCTGAGCGCGCCCCCGGGTATGTCGCCCGCTCACGGCAGCGACGGCGTGGGCGTCGGCCCGTGGCAGGGGCCGCCGGCGGACCCGCCATACGCCGACCTGCTCGACCCCGAGCTGCTCGCCCACGGGGACCGGCGCAACGTCGCCGACCGCTACCGCTACTGGCGGCACGAGGCCATCGTCGCCGACCTGGACAGCCGTCGGCACCCGTTCCACGTGGCCGTCGAGAACTGGGGCCACGACTTCAACATCGGCTCGGTGATCAGGACCGCCAACGCGTTCAACGCCGCCGCGTTCCACATCGTCGGCCGGCGGCGGTGGAACCGGCGCGGCGCCATGGTCACCGACCGCTACCAGCATGAGCTGCACCACCCCGACGTGGCCGACCTGGTCAGCTGGGCCGCCGGTCAGCCGGGCGACACCAGCGCGGGGCTGCCGCTGATCGGGCTCGACAACGTGCCGGGCGCGGAGCCGATCGAGTCCGCGCGGCTGCCCAGAGCGTGCGTGCTCGTCTTCGGGCAGGAGGGGCCGGGCCTGACCCCGGAGGCGCTGGCCGCGTGCGCCCAGGTGCTGGAGATCAGCCAGTTCGGCTCGACCCGCTCGCTCAACGCCGGCGCCGCTGCCGCGATCGCGATGCACACCTGGGTGCGCCAGAACGCAGCGATCCCGCGCGGTTAGGCTGGCCGATGTGCACGTGCCCGACGGCTTTCTCGACCTCGCGACGTCCGTCGCCACCGGCGCCGTGGCCGCCGTGGGGGTCGCGGCGGCACTGCGCGGTTCGCGCCGCGAGCTCGACGACCGCACCGCCCCGCTGGCCGGGCTGACGGCCGTCTTCGTCTTCGCCGGCCAGATGATCAACTTCCCGGTCGGCGCCGGCACCTCGGGACACCTGCTCGGCGGAGCGCTGGCGGCCATCCTGGTCGGCCCGTTCACGGCCACCCTGTGCCTGGCCGTCGTGCTCCTCGTGCAGGCCCTCCTCTTCGCCGACGGGGGCCTCACCGCGCTCGGCACCAACATCACCCTGATGGGTCTGGTCGGGGTCTGGGCCGGCTGGGCGGCCTTCAGCCTGCTCTCCCGCGTCCTGCCGCGCCGGCAGGGGATGGTCGTGCCGCTGGCCTTCGTCGCCGGGCTGGTCAGCGTCCCCGCCGCCGCGCTCGCCTTTGTCGGTCTGTATGCGGTCGGCGGCCAGGCGGGGCTCGACCTGTCCACGTTGACCAGCGTCATGCTCGGCTGGCACACCCTCATCGGGGTCGGCGAAGGGGCGATCACGGCGCTGGTCGTCGGCAGCGTGCTCGCCGTCCGCCCGGACCTGGTCCACGGCGCTCGCCGCTTCACCTCAGAGCGCACCCTGCAGATCCGCCCGGCGGTCGTGCCGTGAGCGAGCGCGCCGAGCAGTCCCGTCCGCGGACCAGCACCCGCACCCTGGTCCTGGTCGGGCTCGCCGTCTGCCTGCTCCTGGCGGGGGTCGTGAGCGCCTACGCCTCGTCCAGCCCCGACGGCCTCGAGCGGGTCGCCGAGACGCTGGGCTTCGTCGACACGGCGACCAACCATGCCGCCGCAGGCTCCCCGCTCGCCGACTACCAGGCGGCGGGCGTCGACGACTCGCGTCTGTCGGGTGGGCTCGCCGGTGTCGTGGGGGTCGCCGTCACCGGGGCCCTGGCCTTCGCCCTGGTCTTCCTCCTGCGTCGGCGCAGCACCCGCCGGTCGCGCTGACGTGGGCGCCCCGCACGGCCACCTGCTCCACTTCCACGCCCACTCGC
Source organism: uncultured Actinomycetota bacterium (assembly GCA_963781115.1). Taxonomy (GTDB): domain Bacteria; phylum Actinomycetota; class Actinomycetes; order Actinomycetales; family Dermatophilaceae; genus Ornithinicoccus. The sequence goes on along the minus strand of CAWADV010000001.1, from coordinate 111,891 downwards.
CGGTGCACCGGCTGCCGGCCCAGGTCAAGCTGGTCGCTCTGCTGCTCTTCGTCGTGGTCGTCGTCGCGACCCCCCGCGAGGCGATGGCCGCGCACGCGGCATACGCGGTGCTCCTGCTGACCGTCGTCCTGGTGTCGCGGGTGCCCGTCGGCTACCTGGCCCGGCGGATGGTGGTCGAGCTGCCCTTCGTCGTGTTCGCGCTGCTCATGCCGTTCATCGCGACAGGGCCGCGGGTGCAGGTCGGCCCCTGGCGGCTCTCCGAGGCGGGTCTGTGGGCCGCCTGGGCGCTGCTGGCCAAGGGCACGCTCGGCGTCCTGGCCTCCCTGGTGCTGGCCACCACCACCGAGCCGCGCGACATCGTGGCCGGCCTGCAGCGGCTGCGGCTGCCCGATCCCCTGGTCCAGATCCTGGCGTTCATGCTGCGCTACGTCGAGGTCGTCGGCGCCGAGCTGCGCCGGATGCAGATCGCCCGCGACTCGCGCGCCTTCCGCGGCCGCTCCCCGTCGGCCTGGCCGACGCTGGCCCGCAGCGCCGGGGCGCTGTTCATCCGCTCCTACGAGCGCGGAGAGCGGGTGCACCTGGCCATGCTCAGCCGCGGGTATGACGGGTCCCTTCCGCTCTCGCCCACCGCTGCGCCCGCGACCGGCCAGTGGCTCGGAGCCCTGGCGCTGCCCGCTTCGGCAGCCGTCGTCCTGACCCTGGCACTGGTGTCGTCGTGAACGAGCCGGTGATCGAGGTGCGCGGCCTGGCCCACGCCTACCCCGACGGCAGGCAGGCACTGTTCGGCGTGGACCTGACCGTCCAGCGCGGCGAGCGGGTGGCGCTGCTGGGCCCCAACGGAGCCGGCAAGACGACCCTGGTGCTGCACCTCAACGGCATCCACCTGGCCGCCCAGGGGTCCGTGCGGATCAGCGGGAGCGAGGTCAGCCGCGACACGGTCGCGGACATCCGCCGGCGGGTCGGCGTGGTCTTCCAGGATCCCGACGACCAGCTGTTCATGCCCACGGTCCGCGACGACGTCGCCTTCGGACCGGCCAACCTGGGGATGCGCGGCGCCGAGCTCGACGCGCGGGTCGCCGAGGCGCTGGCAGCCGTCGGCATGAGCGACGTGGCGGACCGGCCCCCGCACCACCTGTCGTTCGGCCAGCGCCGCCGGGTGGCGGTGGCGACCGTGCTCGCGATGCACCCCGAGGTGCTCGTGCTCGACGAGCCGTCGTCCAACCTCGACCCCGCCTCCCGCCGCGAGCTGGCCGACATCCTGCGCTCGCTCGACATCACCGTGCTGATGGTCACCCATGACCTGCTGTATGCGGCCGAGCTGTGCCCCCGCTCGGTGCTGCTCTCCGAGGGCGTGGTCGTCGCCGACCGGCCCACCCGCGAGCTGTTCGCCGACCGCGCTCTGATGGCGCAGCACCGGCTGGAGCTGCCGTTCGGCTTCGACCCGGCGGCCCTGCCCCGGCCTTTCCCGGCTGTGGAACGATGAGCCCGACGCTGCGCCATACCCAGGCGGGCCCGCCGACCGCACCCTGACCGACTCGCACCACCCCGCACAGGAGGACACATGCCCATCGCGACCCCCGAGGTCTACGCCGACATGCTCGACCGGGCCAAGGCAGGCAGCTACGCCTACCCGGCCATCAACGTCACCTCGAGCCAGACGCTCAACGCGGCGATCCGCGGGTTCGCCGACGCCGGGAGCGACGGCATCGTCCAGGTGTCGACCGGCGGCGCCGAATACCTCTCCGGCCCGACGGTCAAGGACATGGTGACCGGGTCGCTGGCCTTCGCCGCGTTCGCCGAGCAGGTGGCCAAGAAGTACGACGTCAACATCGCGCTGCACACCGACCACTGCCCCAAGGACAAGCTGGACGGCTTCGTCCGACCCCTCCTCGACGCCTCCGCCGAGCGGGTCAAGGCCGGCGGCCTGCCGTGGTTCCAGTCGCACATGTGGGACGGCTCGGCCGTGCCGCTGGAGGAGAACCTGGAGATCGCCGAGGAGCTGCTGGCGCGCGCCGCGGCGGCCCGGATCATCCTCGAGGTGGAGATCGGGGTCGTCGGCGGCGAGGAGGACGGCGTCGACAACGCGATCAACGACCAGCTCTACACGACGCCGGAGGACGCGGTGGCGACCGTGCGGGCGCTCGGGGCCGGTGAGAAGGGCCGCTACCTCGCGGCGCTGACCTTCGGCAACGTGCACGGTGTCTACAAGCCGGGCAACGTCACGCTGCGGCCGGAGATCCTCCAGGCGGCCCAGCAGGCGGCCGCCAAGGAGCTGGGGCTCGGCCAGGACGAGCGGCCCTTCGACCTGGTCTTCCACGGGGGCTCGGGGTCCAGTGAGCAGGAGATCTCCGACGCGGTCGACTTCGGCGTGGTGAAGATGAACATCGACACCGACACGCAGTACGCGTTCACCCGGCCGGTCGCCGGCTTCATGCTCAGCAACTACGAGGGCGTGCTCAAGGTCGACGGCGAGGTCGGCAACAAGAAGCAGTACGACCCCCGCGTCTGGGGCAAGGTGGCCGAGGAGGGGATGACCGCACGCGTCGTCCAGGCCTGCCAGAACCTGCGCTCCGCCGGGACGCACCAGTGAGCGGCGGCATCGCCGACTCCGGCAACCTGATGGGACTGCCGGTCACCGAGCTGCCCGTCGACCCGGCGGCCGAGCGGCTCGTCCAGGGTCACGACGTCCGCGACCTGGCCCGCGCCTACCCCGCGTCGTCGCTGATCTGGGCGGTGCTGGCCGAGGAGGCGCTCGAGGACGGGCTCGACCTGGAGTCCTACGCGTTCGCGCGGACCGGCTACCACCGCGGGCTGGACGCGCTGCGCCGGGCCGGCTGGCGGGGCCAGGGGCCGGTCCCGTGGGAGCACGAGCCCAACCGCGGCTTCCTGCGTGCGCTGGCTGCTCTGTCTCACGCCGCCGGGCGGATCGGCGACGAGGAGGAGCACCGCCGGTGCGCCGACTTCCTGCGGGAGTCCTCCGCCTCGGCGGCCCGCGAGCTGGGGTTGTGAGGCCCGTCGGGTTTATCGGGTGACCCGATAAACCCCGGCTTCACCCCGGAAGGCTTCCCAGGTGAAGCCCGGGTTTCTCGGGTGACCCGATAAACCCGGGGCGGGCCCCGGGCGGACCCGAGGGGTGACAAAACGAGGCGGCCGGCGCCGACGCGTGCTGCGTCGGCTCCGGCCGCATCCCCCTGAGGCCGGACTCTTCGTGTCCCCTGACGGTGGGTCCGGCAGGCCCTATGGTGCCGTATGTCGCTCGCTGAAGGTGGCATATCTGTGCCACTGGCCCTAACCTGCCATGAGTGAATCCTCAACCAAGCCCCAGCGAACTGTCAGAGGAAGCCCAGGCGCTGTTCCGGAGGGTGCTGCGCAGCATGCCGGCGCCGCTGCGCGAGCATGCCACCGCGCTGGGCTGGTCCCGCCAGAGTGCCGCCAAGCGGCTGGCCGAGCTGGAGCGGCTGCGGCTGGTCCGCGTCGGCGAGGGCGGGAGCCTGCGCGCAGACGACCCCCGCGCGACGCTGGGGCGGCTGCTCGACCGCGAGGAGGCGGTCCTGGACGACCGTCGCCGGACGATGCTGGACCTGCGGCACGCGATCGAGAGCTTCGAGGTGGACTACCGCCGCGGCCTGCAGCTCAGCGGCCCGAGGGTGCCGCCCTGGGAGCAGGTCAGCCCGGCTGAGGCCCCGGCCGTGGTGGAGTCGCTGGCGCGGACCTCTCGAGGGCCGGTGCTCCAGGTCGCACGGGGCATCGAGATCGGGCCTGGGCACCACGAGGACGTCCGGCGCAAGCGCGAGGAGGTCCTCGCCGAGGGGCGCGAGCAACGCTCGATCTTTGCCCTCTCCGTGCTCACCGACCCCCGCTGGCACCAGTTCGCCGAAGGTCGGGCCGCCTCGGGAGAGAAGCAGCGCTACCTCGAGGACGTGCCGGTCCAGTTCGCCGTCTTCGGCCGCTCCGGTGTGCTGCTCGACGAGGGGGGCGAGGAGGACTCGGACTACCTGCTGATCCGTCCGCCGGTGCTGATCGACATCTTCGTGGGGCTGTTCGAGGAGTTCTGGCGGCGCTCCGAACCGGTCCATGAGGGTGAGGCGGCCCAGGAGGACCTCAAGGTGCTGGAGCTGCTGGCGCTGGGCTTCAAGGACGAGGCCATCGCCCGGCACCTCGGTCTGGGACTGCGCACGGTCCGTCGCCGCGTCTCGGTGATGATGGCCGAACACGGGGCGGACACCAGGTTCCAGCTCGGCCTGGCCGTGAGCCGACGGGGGCTGCTCGACCAGGCCCCGATACCGTAGGGCGACCAGGAGCCCACCCCCGGCACGCGCCCGGGACTCGGCCCGAGCAGGGGCCGGACCGTCATCCGCACCGAGCAAGGAGGCCCAGATGCCCGGCATCGTGCTGGTCGGCGCCCAGTGGGGCGACGAGGGCAAGGGCAAGGCCACCGACCTGCTCGGCAGCAGCGTCGACTACGTCGTGAAGTTCAACGGCGGCAACAACGCGGGGCACACGGTCGTCATCGGCGACCAGAAGTACGCGCTGCACCTGCTGCCCAGCGGCATCCTCACCCCTGGCTGCACGCCGGTCATCGCCAACGGCGTGGTGGTGGACCTGTCCGTGCTGATCGAGGAGCTGGACGGGCTGGAGGCACGCGGCGTCGACACCTCGCGGCTGGTGATCTCGGCCAACGCCCACGTCATCCCGCCCTACAACCGCACGCTGGACAAGGTCACCGAGCGGTTCCTGGGCTCCCGGCGGCTGGGCACGACCGGCCGCGGCATCGGGCCGACCTACGCGGACAAGATGAACCGCGTCGGCATCCGGATGCAGGACCTGTATGACGAGTCGATCCTGCGCCAGAAGGTCACCGCCGCGCTCGAGACCAAGAACCAGCTGCTGCTCAAGATCTACAACCGGCGCGCGGTCGACGTCGAGGCGGTGATGGAGGAGCTGCTGCGGCACGCCGAGCGGATCCGGCCGATGGTGTGCGACACGGCACTGCTGCTCGACGAGGCGCTCGAGGCGGGCAAGACGGTGCTCTTCGAGGCGGGCCAGGCGACCCTGCTCGACGTCGACCACGGCACCTACCCGTTCGTCACCTCCTCCAACGCCACGTCCGGCGGCGCCTGCACCGGGTCGGGTGTCGCGCCGACCCGGATCGACCGGGTCATCGCGATCCTCAAGGCCTACTCGACCCGCGTCGGCGAAGGACCGTTCCCGACCGAGCTGCACGACGAGGACGGGGAGTTCCTGCGCACGACGGGTGCCGAGTTCGGCACCACCACCGGCCGCCCGCGCCGCTGCGGCTGGGTCGACACGGTGGTCGGCCGCTATGCGACCCGGATCAACGGGGTCACCGACTTCGTGATCACCAAGCTCGACGTGCTCACCGGGCTGGAGACGGTCCCCGTCTGCGTGGCGTATGACGTGCAGGGTCGCCGGTTCGCGGAGATGCCGGTCAACCAGTCCGACTTCCACCACGCGACCCCGGTCTATGAGGACCTCCCGGGATGGGCTGAGGACATCTCCGGCTGCCGCACGTTCGAGGAGCTGCCGGCCAACGCCCAGGCCTACGTGCTGCGGCTGGAGGAGCTGGTCGGCGCGCGCGTCTCGGCGATCGGTGTCGGCCCGGCGCGGGACCAGGTCATCGAACGGCACAGCCTGCTCGGCGTCGACTGAGCCGCGGGCGGGCCGTTGGCCGGACGCTGTCTCCGGCCCTCAGGTGGGGTGGTCAGCCGTCCCGGTTCACCTCCCGGTCGAGCAGCCAGGAGGCCTCGACTGGCTCGAGGTCACGGGCGAGCTGCACCAGCTCCTGCTGGGTCCAGTCGGTGATCCCCTCGCGCCGGCCTCCAGAGTCGAGCCGGACCGCGGTCTGCCCGACCTGACGGTGGACCGAGACGAGCTCCTCGTCGAACAGGTGCAGCGTCACGTCGCCGTCGACCGTGCAGGTGACGCTGTCCGACGGCCGGCACGGGTCGTCCGGTCCGGCGCGAAGCACGACCTGGATGGCGGACTCGGGGGAGCCGGTCTTGGTCAGCGTGTAGAACACGTCCGGGGTGGCCCGCGCCCCGACAGTGGACACCTGCACGTCATCGCGTCCGACCGGCGCCACGAGGTCGATGCCCGTCTCCTCCAGCTGTGAGAGGGAGTCGACGCTGTCCAGCTCACGGTCCCACCAGAGCGCAGCGACCATGAGCAGTCCGGTCCCCAGCACGACCGCTGCCAGGGTGACCAGCGAGCGCCGCGTGCTCACCTGCTGCGCACCGTCAGGCGGGGCCGCCGCGAAGGCCACGAGGACGGGGGCGAGCAGCGCGAACGCCAGGCCGAGCGGCGCCGCGACCCAAGCCAGCGGCACCGCTGCCATCAGGAGCACCAACGTCATCGGCGCCCACCACCAGCTGATCCGCCACCGCCGGGCGACCACGCCGGCGGCGAGCAGACCCACCGCGCCGCCCGCGAACGAGCCGTAGACCGGTGCCGCAAGGCACTCCATACCCCCGGACTCGCAGGGCAGGACGAGGGCGATGCCGACCCCGACCGCCACTCCGATGAGGGTCAGCGCGTAGGCCAGCGCGACGGCCTGACCGATGGCACGCCAGCGGCTCGGTGCCGGGGCGGCCGACTCCCTGCCACTCACTGCGTCTGCACTCATGCCGGGTCCTGGGCCGCTGCCGCGGCCGCCGCCGCCCGCTGGACCCAGGATGGCTCCTGCCCGTAGCGCTGCGGGGGGATCAACCGACCGGCCGAGCAGTCCTGGGTGAGCTGGGCCAAGCGCTTGTCCCGCGTCGCCTCCTGCTTGGCCGACTCGACCCAGGCGCCGGCCAGACGCCGGTAGGTCGCGGTGCTGGCCTCCCAGAACGCCCACGCGGCTCGGTCGGCCCGCAGGACGCTCATCCGCTCCGGTGACAGGGTGACCTCGGCGTTCTCGTAGGTGTAGGTCGCCGTCCGGTCCTCTCGGCGCTGGTCGAAGGCGGCCGTGCCGGCCGGGTGCATCAGCCCCTGCGCGGTCAGCCGCTCGACATGGGCCACGTTGACGGCGCTCCAGGTGCTGCCCTTGCGCCGGGGTGTCCACCGCTGGCGGCGGGAGTCCTCGTCGATCCGCTGCGCCACCGAGTCGATCCAGCCGAAGCAGAGGGCCTCGGGGACCGCCTCCTCCCAGGTCAGGCCCCTGTCGACGACGTGCTTGCGGTGCAGCCCCATCCACAGCTCGGGTGCCGAGTCGTGGTGCTCGGTGAGCCAGGCGCGGAAGTCGGCAGGGGAGTCGAAGAACACCGCCGGTCGCTCGTCGGTCCCACCCTGTCTCATGGCGCACACGCTAGCCCGAGCCGGTGACAGTCGGGCGTCGCCGCTGGCGCGCGCCTCGTAGGGTGGGCCGGTGGCCGGACCCAGCGGAGGCGAGGCGCTCGGCGCCTACCTCGCAGAGCAGCTGGCGACACTGCGCCGGCTCGCCCCGGGCGTGCCGGACGGCGACGACGAGGCCGTGCACCAGTCGCGGGTCGCGGCTCGGCGCACCCGCAGCGCGGTGCGCGTCTATCGGCGGCTCCTCCGGCGCGAGGACGTCACGCATCTCCTCGTCGAGCTGCGGTGGCTCGGCCAGCGCCTCGGCCCGGTGCGGGACCTGGAGGTGATGAGCGAGCGGCTCGCCGAGCAGATCGGGGAGCTGCCCCGCCCGCTGCGGCGAGGGCCGGTGGCGAGTCGGGTGGCCGCGAGCCTGCTCGCGCGACGGGAAGGGTCGCTGCGGGCGATGAACCGCGGCCTCGCTGCCCGGCATGAGGCGGTGATCCGCGAGCTGGAGTCCTTGGTCACCGACCTGCCCACGCGAGGGCGGTCACGTCGGCCGGCGGTCGAGACGATGCCGCGCCTGCTCGCGCACGCCCACCAGCGGGTCAGGGCGGCCCGGGTGGTGGTGCGCACAGCTCCGCACGCCGACGACGTGGACCACCAGTGGCACGAGGTCCGCAAGCAGGCGAAGTCGGCGAGGTATGCCGCGGAGGTGCTGGGGCCTGTCGTGGGCGAGCCGGCGGAGCAGCTGGCCGCAGCCTGGCAGGAGGTGACCTCGGCGCTGGGTGACCTGCAGGACTCGCTGAGCGCGCGCGAGCTGATCCGGTCGGTCGCCACCGAGGCCGACGGCGCCGGGGAGCCGTCGTTCAGCTATGGCGTGCTGCACGAGGCCGAGCGGCAGGCGGCCGTGAACGCCATACGCGAGGGTGACGCGGCGATCAGCCGGGCGCTCCTCGTCGACCCCCGGACGTGGGAGCAGTAGCTCTGGGTCGTCGAGCCCTGCTCAGTGGCCCATCAAGGCGGCCTCGAGCACACCGGTGTGCGCCCCGACCAGCTCGGCGTAGGTGAGCTCGAACAGCCCGTCGACCACGAGGCCGCCGCGCTCGCCGTCGCTCTCGTGGACGGTGGTCCCCAGCCGCACGAGCGGTTGGCCGTGCTCGGCACAGAGAGCTTCCAGCCGCGCGGCGTGGTCCTCGTCGACGGCGACCAGAGCCCGAGCAGCCGACTCGCCGAGCAGCGCCGCGAACGCCTCGACCCCGTCGCGGGAGAGCAGCGCATCCAGGCTGACCTGCGCTCCCACGCCATACCGGAGCACCGACTCGACCAGGGCGACCGCGAGACCACCCTCGGACAGGTCGTGGGCCGAGCGCACGAGACCTTCGGCTGAGGCGGCGAGGATGACGTCGGCGAGGCGGCGCTCGGCGGCCAGGTCCACGGCGGGGGGCAGCCCGCCGAGGTGGTCGTGCACGGCCTGCGACCAGGCTGAGCCGTCCAGCTCCGCGCGGCTGGTGCCCAGGAGATAGACGGCCAGACCACCGGCGTCCCAGCCTGAGCGGTTGCGCGCGGCGACGTCATCCATGACCCCCAGGACCGCGACAACCGGCGTCGGATGGATGGCGGTGTCTCCGGTCTGGTTGTAGAACGAGACGTTGCCACCGGTCACCGGGATGCCGAGCTCCTGACAGCCGTCGGCGAGGCCGCGGACAGCCTCGGCGAACTGCCACATCACTCCCGGGTCCTCCGGCGACCCGAAGTTGAGGCAGTCCGAGACCCCCAGGGCCCGTGCGCCGATGACGGCCACGTTGCGGTAGCTCTCCGCCAGAGCGAGCTGCGCCCCGGCATACGGGTCGAGCTTGGCGAACCGGGCGTTGCAGTCCGTCGAGACCGCCACGCCGCGGCCTGTCGCCTCGTCCACCCGCACCACCCCTGCGTCGTCCGGCATGGCCGACGCGGTGTTGCCGCGGACATAGCGGTCGTACTGCCGGGTGATCCAGCTCGGGTCGGCCAGGTTCGGCGAGGACAGGACGGCCAGCACAGCGGCGCGCAGCTCGTCCCCGCTGACCGGGGCGGGCAGCTGTGCCGCCGTGTCCGCCTGCAGGGCGTCCAGGTATGCCGGCCGCTCCAGGGGCCGCTCGTAGACCGGCCCGTCGTGGGCGACCGACCGTGGCGGCACGTCCACGATGACCTCCCCGTGCCACAGGACCTCCAGGTGGGTGCCCTCGGTGACCTCGCCGAGCACCGTGGCCTCGACGTCCCAGCGGCCGGTGATGGCCAGGAACTCCTCGAGCCGCGCCGGCTCGACGACCGCCATCATCCGCTCCTGGCTCTCGGACATCAGGATCTCCTCCGGGCGCAGCGAGGAGTCGCGCAGCGGCACCCGGTCCAGGTGGATCCGCATGCCACCGTCGCCGTTGGAGGCCAGCTCACTGGTCGCGCAGCTCAGCCCCGCGCCGCCCAGGTCCTGGATCCCCGCCACCACCCGCGCGGCATACAGCTCGAGGCAGCACTCGATGAGCACCTTCTCGGCGAACGGGTCGCCGACCTGCACCGCGGGCCGCTTGCTCGGCTTGGTCTCGTCGAAGGTCTCCGAGGCGAGCACCGAGACGCCGCCGATGCCGTCGCCGCCGGTCTTGGCGCCGAACAGGACGACCAGGTTGCCGGTGCCGACGGCCGAGGCGAGATGGATGTCCTCGATCCGCATCGAGCCCACGCACAGGGCGTTGACCAGCGGGTTTCCCTGGTAGCACGGGTCGAAGGCGACCTCGCCGCCGATGTTGGGCAGGCCCAGGCAGTTGCCATAGCCGCCGATGCCGGCGACCACCCCTGGCAGCACGCGAGCAGTGTCCGGATGGTCGAGTGCGCCGAAGCGCAGCGGGTCCATCACCGCGATCGGGCGGGCGCCCATGCTCATGATGTCGCGGACGATGCCGCCCACCCCGGTCGCGGCGCCCTGGTAGGGCTCGACGTAGCTGGGGTGGTTGTGGCTCTCGATCTTGAAGGTGACCGCCCAGCCGTCACCGATGTCGACCACGCCGGCGTTCTCGCCGATCCCGACGAGCAGGTGCTCCCGCATCGCCTCCGTGGTCTTGTCGGCGAACTGGCGCAGGTGCACCTTGGAGGACTTGTAGGAGCAGTGCTCGCTCCACATCACCGAGTACATCGCCAGCTCGGCGCTGGTCGGGCGCCGCCCGAGGATCTCCTTGATCCGGGCGTACTCGTCGGCCTTGAGCCCGAGCTCGACCCACGGCTGGTCGCGCTGAGGGTCGCCCGCCGCCGCCGTGACCGTGTCCACCTCGTAGGTCGTGCCGGTCGCCGTCATGCCGACACCACCGAGCGCAACAGGGAGGTGAAGAACGGCAGACCGTCCAGCGAGGGACCGTAACCCTCCTCGACGCAGTGCTCCGGGTGCGGCATCAGGCCGACGACGTTGCCGCGCTCGTTGCTGACACCGGCGATCTCGCGGCGCGAGCCGTTGGGGTTGATGCCGAGGTAGCGCGCCACGACGCGGCCCTCCGCCTCGAGCTGGTCGAGGGTCCGCTCGTCGGCGATGAAGCCACCCTCGCCGTTCTTGAGCACGATGGTGATCTCCTGACCGGAGGCGAAGTCGGAGGTCCACACGGTGTCCGTGCGCTCCATCCGCAGCTTCTGGTCGCGGCAGACGAACTGCTGGTGGTCGTTGCGGACCAGGGCGCCGGGCAGCAGATGCGACTCGCAGAGCACCTGGAACCCGTTGCAGATGCCGAGCACCGGCAGGCCGCCCTGCGCTGCCGGGACGAGCAGGTCCATCACCGGTGCGAACCGGGCGATCGCGCCGCAGCGCAGGTAGTCGCCGTAGGAGAAGCCCCCCGGCAGGACCACCGCGTCGACCCCGTGCAGGTCGGCGTCGGCGTGCCACAGGGTTACCGGCTCCCCACCGGCGAGCCTGATCGCCCGCTGCGCGTCGTGGTCGTCGAGCGACCCGGGGAAGGTGACGACGCCGACCCTCACGCGGGCTCCTGCGGCTGGGCGGGCTCCTGCGGTCTGGGCCGGCTCCTGCGCGCGGACCGACACGATGTCCTCGATCACCGGGTTGCTCAGCAGGCGCTCGGCAGCCTCGCGGGCGGCGGCGAGCACGCCGTCGGTGACCTCGCCGTCCACCGTCAGGGTGAACCGTTTGCCCTGACGGACGTCGGTGAAGCCCTCGAGCCCCAGGCGCCTCAAGGCGCCGGCGACGGCCTGCCCCTGCGGGTCCAAGATCTCCTGTTTCGGCATGACGTCGACGATCACGGTGCCCACGGTGACGTGGCTCCTCACACGGTCGGGGATGCTCGGGCGAGTCTATGCGCTGGCGATGCACCCTCAGCCGCCCGCGCAGGTTGGGGGCTGCCACTCCTTGGCGGCCCGCGCGCCGCCAACCCGTCCACTCACCGCGGCGGCTGTGCACTCACCGCGCGTCATTGCCCGCGGTGAGTGAGGAGAAGCCGCGGTGAGTCGGGAGTCATGGCGGGGTCCGAGGGTGCGCCGGGGCGGTGGAGGCGTCTGATGTATGACGCGGGCTGGGGGCTCCCGCTCACCGCGGCCCGCGCGCCCGGGGCCCATCTATCACCGCAGCCCACGCCGCCAGGGCGCATCCATCAGCCGGCCCGCCGCGCGCACGCCAGGTCCATCCACTCACCGCGGCGACTGTGCACTCACCGCGCGTCATTGCCCGCGGTGAGTGAGGAGCAAGCCGCGGTGGGTCGAGGGAAGCCGACACGGGGTGAGCGGCATGGCGGACAGGTGCACTTGCATGTCGGCCGGGTGCTGTCCGTCTGGCGGCGGGGTGCTGTCCGTTTTGCGGCGGACAGGCGCTGTCCGTATGGCGGGGGACGGCCGGGCCGGTCAGGAGGTGAAGGGCCGGCCGGTCAGGGTCTCGAACGCCTCGACATACCGAGCCCGAGTCAGCGCGACCACCTCGCCGGGCAGGGCGGGCGGCGGCTGGCCAGAGCTGCGGTCCCAGCCGCTGGCCGCGGAGGTGAGCCAGTCGCGCAGCACCTGCTTGTCGTAGGAGGTCTGGCGGCGACCGGGAGCCCACTCGGCGGCTCGCCAGAAGCGCGAGGAGTCCGGCGTCAGCACCTCGTCGGCGAGCATCACCGCCTCGGGATCGACCAGCCGTCCAGTCATCCGGTGCAGCGGGGTCGAACGCGCCGGGGTCGACGCCGAACTCGACCTTGGTGTCGGCGATGAGGATGCCGCGACCGGCCGCCAGGTCGTTGCCCCGCTGCAGGATCTGCACCGTGAGGTCACGGACGCGTTCGGCCAGCGGCGCGCCGAGCAGGCCGACGACCTCGGCAAACGCCATCGGCTCGTCATGTTCGCCGAGCGGTGCCTTGGTGCTGGGCGTGAAGACCGGCTCCGACAGTCGCGACCCGTCGACCAGCCCGGGCGGCAGCGGCAAGCCGCTGACGGTCCCGTCGCGCTGGTATTCGGCGAGTCCGCCGCCGGTCAGGTAGGCCCGGGCGATGCACTCGACCGGGAGCATCCGCAGTCGGCGCACCCAGCTGGCCCGGCCGGCGACCTCCGGGGGCACCGGATCCGGCAGGACGTGGTGGTCGACCAGGTCGGCCAGCCGCTCGAACCACCAGAGGGACAGCTGGGTGAGCACCGCACCCTTGTCCGGGATCTCGGGCGTGAGCACGAAGTCGTAGGCCGAGATCCGGTCGCTGGCGACCAGGAGCAACCGGCCGTCCTGGGGCTCGCCCGATGTCGGATCGAGCGATGCGTAGAGCTCGCGCACCTTGCCGGCGTGGAGCAGGGTCAGGTCGGCGAGGGTCGTCGACGCGGGTGCCGCATCCGGGGAGGACATGCCGGGCGGCACTCCGGACGGCACTCCGGCCGACCCGCCGGCCGCCGCCGGCCGTCCCGCCGGCGGTGCTCACGTGGCTGACCCGCTCGCGGCGTCCGCGGCGATGTCGCTGCGGTGGTGGCTGCCCGCCAGGTCGACGAGACGGACGGCGGCATACGCCCGTTCCCGGGCCTGCGCCAGGTCACTGCCGACCCCCACGACCGAGAGCACGCGGCCGCCGGCAGAGACGAGTCGACCTGCGTCGTCCAGGGCGGTGCCGGCGTGCAGGACGTGCACGCCGGGCACCTGTGCCGCGTCGTCGAGTCCCGCGATCGTGCCCCCGGTGACAGGAGCCTCCGGGTAGCCCTGAGCCGCCACGACGACGGCGACGGCGGCGTCGGGCGACCAGTGCAGCGCGGGCACCTCGGCGAGCCGGCCCTCGGCGGCGGCGAGCAGCGTCTGCCCGAGCGATCCGCGGAGGCGGGCCAGCACGACCTGGGTCTCGGGGTCGCCGAAGCGGGCGTTGAACTCGACGACCCGGGGGCCACCGGCCGTCAGCGCCAGGCCGATATAGAGCACGCCGACAAACGGCGTGCCGCGTCGTCGCATCTCCTCGATGGTCGGCTGCGCGACGCGGGCGACGACGTCGCGGACCAGGTCCGGCGGAGCCCAGGGCAGCGGGCTGTAGGCGCCCATGCCGCCGGTGTTGGGGCCGGCGTCCGCGTCGCCGACCCGCTTGAAGTCCTGAGCGGGAGCCAGCGGGACCACGGTGCGCCCGTCGCACAGGCAGAACAGGCTGACCTCCGGCCCGTCGAGGAAGTCCTCGATGACCACGCGTCCGTCCGGCTTGGACAGGCAGGCCATCGCATGGGCGGTCGCCTCGGCCAGGTCGTCGGTCACGACCACCCCCTTGCCGCCGGCCAGCCCGTCGTCCTTGACGACGTAGGGCGCACCGGTCGCCTCCAGCGCAGCGCTCACCTGCTCGCTCGTCGTCGGCAGGTGTGACATCGCGGTGGGCACGCCGGCCGCGGCCATCACCTCCTTGGCGAAAGCCTTGCTCCCCTCGAGCATCGCGGCCGCCCCCGACGGTCCGAAGCAGGCGACGCCGGCAGACCGCACCGCATCGGCGACACCGGCGACGAGCGGCGCCTCAGGGCCGACCACGACGAGGTCGGCGCCCACGTCGACGGCGAGCTGCGCCATACCAGCCGGGTCGGTGACCGGGGGACAGTCCGGCACACACCGCGCGATGGCGGCGATGCCCGGGTTGCCGGGCGCGGCGACGACCTGGTCGACCTCGGGATCGGCGTTCAGCGCGCGGACCAGGGCATGCTCACGGGCGCCGGACCCGATCACCAAGACGATCACGGTCGCGAGCCTACTGGCGCCTCGCGGCGGTGCTCCCTGCCGGAGAACGCGCGCGGCCCCCCTGGGAGGCAGGGGGGGTTATCTCCCAGGGGGGCCACGCTACGAGGCAGGGTCGCACGGGTTTGGGGGGAAACCCGGCAACACGCACATTCCCCGTACCGGCCGTAGCCGGTAGCCACACTGTTGCACGATTCAACGAGCGAAGTCACGCCCCGACATGACGGCTTATAGTCACTGTCGGTGATCCGTCAGGACCTCAGGAGGCGTGGCATGGTGCGACTCGACACCCTCAACGGGGCCGACTTCGAGGACTTTCTGTCCCGGGTCTACCTGACCATGATCCGGCTGGGGGAGCCGACGCGGGAAGCCTTGCGGCAGGAGGGATATCACGACGACGACATCACCCGGTCGGGCCGCATCCTGGAGTCGCGCGAGCTGATCGAGCGCAGCAGCGCGGACTCCTGGGAGGTCCGGCCACCGGAGGCGGCGTTGCCCCGCCTGGCCGCCGAGATGGAGGCCAGGGCGCGGTTCACCCGAGCCAATGCCGCCGAGCTGGGGGTGATCTGGCGCACTGCCCGACACCGGGACGACGCTGCTGTCGGCGGCCTGGAGCTGCTCAGCTCGATCGAGGGCATCGTCGCCGCCGCCGACTCGATCGAGAGCCTGGCTACCTTGGACCTGCGGACCTTCTGCGACGCCTCGCCGGCCTCGCTGCGCCGACTGGCGGCCGAGCCGGCGGTCCACTCCAGCGAGGCGAGTCGCCGCACCGTGCTCGACATCGCCGTGCTGGAGGTGCCGGAGGTGATGGAACGCGTGCACGCCCGGATCTTGGGCGGCGAGCAGGTCAGGGTGGCCGAGGGCGTGCCGTTCTCGGGGGTGGTGGCCGACGACCGGGCCGTGGTCGTCGACCTGAGCCGACACGACGAGTCGGGAGACGGGTCGTATGTCGGCCGGCGGCCGGCGGCGGTCCAGGCGATGACGGCGCTGTTCGAGATCGCGTTCGAGATGTCCACACCGCTGACGCCGACGCTGGCGGCGCGTGCGGAGGGCGGCACCGGTGGAGCGCCGCTGGACGAGCGCGACGCGCGGGTGCTCGGGCTGCTGGCGATCGGTGCCAGTGACCAGATGATCGCCCGGCAGGTCGGCTCCTCGACGCGGACGGTCGAGCGCAGGGTGCGCTACCTCATGGAGCACCTCGGTGCCGCCACCCGTTTCCAGGCGGGCGTGCAGGCGGCTCGGCGCGGCTGGATCTGAGCGAACGCCCTACCGGCTGCGGCCTCGCGCCCCCTCAGCGCAACTGCACCCGAGGGCCGACGACACGCACGGCCGCGTGCGCCCCTTCAGCGCAACTGCACCCGAGGGCCGGTGCGGCGCCCCCTCGGCGCAACTGCACCCGAGGGCCGACGACACGCCGGCCGTGAGCGCCCCTCGGGTGCAGTTGCGCAATAAGTGGCGGCGGCGGCGGGCGGGCGGCGGGGACGGCGGGCGGGTCGAGCCCGCCGGGGCGGCCTGCCGTCAGCACGCGGGTAGAGTTGTCCGACCCGCGACGGCCCTGACACCCGTGAATGCCGCGCGCGGGCAGCCGGACTGAAGGGGAGGCGCCGTTGAGCACCACGGTCAACGAGGTCGTCGAGGCCGAGATCGCTCGCGAGCAGGCCCACGTCGACAAGGTCTATGCCGAGCTCGGCAAGGCCGCCGCCCGGGCCGATCTGGTGCACGAAGAGGGGATGAGGCGGGCGCACACCGACCGCGCCGGCACCGGCGACCCCCGTGAGGAGGAGATGGCCGGGCTGTTCGAACGGGACGCCCTGGTCTTCACCGCCAACCGCCGGCGGGCCTCGCTGCAGCACCAGCACGAAGGGCTGGTGTTCGGCCGGCTTGACCTGGACCACGCCTCCGACGGCCGTGAGGTGCGGTATGTCGGCCGGCTGGGGGTGCGCGACGACGAGTACGAGCCGCTGGTCATCGACTGGCGGGCTCCGGCGGCCTCCCCGTTCTACCGCGCGACGCCGGTCGACCCGCAGGGCGTGATCCGGCGCCGGGTGCTGCGCAGCCAGGGTGAGCGCGTCGTGGGCGTCGAGGACGACCTGATGGTCCCAGAGCCGCCCGACGACGTCGTGGTCGTCGGCGACGGCGCCCTCATCGCCGCGTTGTCACGCAGCCGGGGCAGCCGGATGCGCGACATCGTCGCGACGATCCAGCAGCACCAGGACGAGGCGATCCGGGCCCCCGCCCGTGGCATCACCGAGATCACCGGCGGACCCGGCACCGGCAAGACGGTGGTGGCCCTGCATCGCGCGGCATACCTGCTGTATGCCGACCGCCGCCGGTTCGAGAACGGCGGCGTGCTGGTGGTCGGGCCTTCTGCTGCCTACACCGCCTACATCGAGCGGGTGCTGCCCGGTCTGGGCGAGGACAGCGTGTCGCTGCGCTCGCTGGGCGACCTGGTCAGCGGCATCACGGCGACCCGGCACGACACCCCGGAGGCGGCGGCCGTCAAGGGCTCGCTGCGGATCCGCGGGCTGCTCAGCGGCCTGGTCCGCGAGCCGATCCCCGAGGCCCCGACGCAGCTGCGCACCTTCGTGGCCGGTCAGGCGATCCGGCTCGAGGCGGCGGCGCTGGACCAGGTCCGGCGCCAGGTGCTGCGGCACCACCAGCGCAACGCCTCCTGGGAGACCGCCCTCCGCGAGCTCGGCGAGGCTGCCTACGCCAGCGTCCGCTCGGGCAACAGGGAGGAGTTCCTGGACCGGTTCGGCGACTCGATCGAGGTCGAGGCGTTCATGCGGCAGTGGTGGCGGCCCGTCGACCCGCGCGAGGCCCTGCTCTGGCTGGCCGACGCCGCGGTGGTCGCGCGCCTGGCCCGGGGCGCGTTGAGCAACGCCGAGCAGCAGGCGCTCGCGCAGTCCATGCAGGTGGCCCTGCAGACCGGCACGTGGAGCATCTCCGATGTCGCCCTGGTCGACGAGCTCGCCTCGCGGCTGGGGCAGGTCGTCGACCTGCCGTCGGAGGAGCGCGGCTTCTATGAGATCGACGAGCTGGACAACGCCTCGGAGTATGGCGTGTCCGCGCTGCGAGCTGGGGTGGACGGTGCGGTGCCCATCGGCAGCCCCGCCGGCCCCGGCAGCGGGGGCTCGGCCCAACGCATCTCCAGCGACCCGCGGGAGCGGCTGCTCGCCGGGTCCATCAACGAGGTCGACGAGTACGCCCACATCCTGGTCGACGAGGCCCAGGACCTGTCCCCGATGCAGTGGCGGGTGGTCGGCCGCCGGGGCCGGTGGGCCTCCTGGACCGTGGTCGGTGACGCGGCGCAGAGCTCGTGGCCGGAGCAGCGGGAGTCCGCCACCGCCCGCGACGAGGCGTTCGGCTCAGCCCCCCGCCGGACCTTCCACATGGACACCAACTACCGCAACGCCCGGGAGATCTTCGCCTACGCCGAGGAGATGATCCGCCGGCACGTGCCGGACGCCGACATCCCCGAGGCAGTCCGCGAGACCGGACATCCCCCAGTCGAGCTCACCGCCGAGGACCGCGACGGCGGCACCCGCGTCGTCGCGGCTGCCGCAGAGGCCGTCGTGGCGCTGCGGGAACAGGTCGAGGGCTCGATCGCGGTGATCGCCCCTTCCCGCTGGCTGGCCCCCCTGGCCGGCCTGCAGGAGGACCGCGTCGTGGTCATCGACCCGCTGTCGAGCAAGGGCCTGGAGTGGGACGCGACCCTGGTGGTCGACCCCGACGCGATCATCGCCGAGTCGCCCGGTCGGGCCCGCGTGCTCTATGTGGCACTGACCCGGGCGGCGCACCGGATGGCGGTCCTGCACGTCAGCGAGTGAGCTCGCTTCGGCAGGTGTGGACAGGACTGGGGGCTGACACCACCGGCGATTAGGGTCGGTCCCGTGAGCACCGCGCTGTACCGCCGCTATCGGCCCGAGACGTTCGCCGATGTGATCGGTCAGGAGCACGTCACCGAGCCGCTCATGCAGGCGCTGCGCACCGGCCGGGTCAACCACGCCTACCTGTTCTCCGGGCCTCGCGGCTGCGGCAAGACCACCAGTGCGCGCATCCTGGCCCGCTGCCTCAACTGCGAGCAGGGCCCGACCCCGACGCCCTGCGGCGAGTGCGAGTCCTGCGTCGCGCTGGCTCGCGGCGGTCCTGGCACGATCGACGTGATCGAGATCGACGCGGCCAGCCATGGTGGCGTCGACGACGCCCGTGACCTGCGCGAACGCGCGGCCTTCGGCCCGGCTCTGGCGCGCTACAAGGTCTACATCATCGACGAGGCGCACATGGTCACGCCGCAGGGCTACAACGCCTTGCTCAAGGTCGTCGAAGAGCCTCCGGAGCACGTCAAGTTCATCTTCGCCACGACCGAGCCGGACAAGGTGATCGCGACGATCCGCTCGCGCACCCACCACTACCCGTTCCACCTGGTGCCTCCGCAGCGGCTCACCGCCTACCTCGAGCAGCTCTGCGTGGCCGAGGGGGTGCGCCTGGAGCCTGGCGTCCTGTCGTTCGTCACCCGGGCCGGCGGCGGCTCGGTGCGCGACTCGCTGTCCGTGCTCGACCAGCTCATCTCCGGGGCCGGCGAGGAGGGGCTGACCTACGACCGCACCGCCGCTCAGCTGGGGTTCACCGACGCCGAGCTGCTCGACGCGCTGGTGGACGCGGTCGCCGCCGGTGATGCCGCATCGGTGTTCCAGCAGGTCGACAACGTGGTGGAGTCCGGGCACGACCCGCGGCGGTTCGTCGAGGACCTGCTCGAGCGGTTCCGTGACCTTGTTGTGCTCAACGCCGTCGGCGAGCGGGCGGGCGGCCTGATGCGCTCGGTCCCCGAGGACCAGCTCGCCCGGATGCAGCAGCAGGCGTCGGCGTTCGGCGCGGCGTCCCTGTCGCGGTGCGCCGACATCGTCAACCGGGGACTGTCGGAGATGACCGGAGCGGTGTCGTCCCGGTTGCACCTGGAGCTGATCTGCGCCCGGCTGATGCTGCCTGCCGCCGGTGGGGAGCAGGGGTATGGCGCGCGCCTGGACCGGATCGAGCGTCGCCTGGCGCACGGGTCAGCGGGGCAGGGTGGCCCCGCTGATGGTCAGGGTGCAGCGGGGTCTGTGGCGGCCGGATCTGTCTCGGCTGGAGGTCAGCGTCAGCCTGCCGGTCCGAGTCAGCCTGCCGGTCCGAGTCAGTCTGGCGGTCAGCGCCAGCCTGCCGGATCGGCTCCGCCGGACTCGTCGCGATCGCGGACCGGCTCGGACGGCGGCCCTGCTGCTGGTCCACCTGAGGGCTCCCCGCGGGACCGCCCGGCTGCTGATGCGCCCGCGCGCGGCCAGACGGCCGAGGCGAACACCGCCGCCACCCGCTCGGCCGGGCCGGCCGCGGCATCGAGGGTCGACGCCGCTCCACGCGCAACCACACCCGCGGACGTCGGCGTCTCCCGACCCGGTGCGCTCGACACCGACGCCGTCCGCCGTGCGTGGCCGGAGGTGCTCGACCGGGTCAAGGAGATCCGGCGGGTGACCTGGACGTTGGTCTCGGTCAACAGCACGGTGCTCGACTTCGACGGTCAGCGGCTGCTGCTCAGTCTGGGCACCCCAGGCCTGGCCGACACGTTCAACGACGGCGCGCACCGCGAGGTCGTGCGCCAGGCCCTGATCGAGGCGCTCGCGTTGGAGACCCGGGTCGAAGGAGTGTCCGACAGCGGTCCGCCACCACCCGGCCGCGGTCGCGGTGCCGGCGGCGGCGGTGGCGGTGGTGGCGGTGGCGGTGGGGCGGGCACGCGCCCGGTGCCCCTCCGTCGGGCTTGCGGTCTGCTGGCCCACCTGACGCTGAGCCTGCCGGCGAGTCCCCTGACACCGGCGCGTCAGCGTGGGCAGGTGGGTCGACCGATGACCGCGCGGGCGGAGGCGCAGGCACACCGGAGCCCGGTGACGCCGACCGCGACGCCGACACCAGCGGCGCCGATGACCGGCGCAACGGGCACTCCGACGGCAGCGACGCACCTGGGCCGACGGCCGAGGCGCTCGGCGTGGTGACCGGCCGCTCCACGAGAGCCCCCGCCGAGGTCGGTGCCCCGGAGTGGTCCCGGCGCTCGGACCCGGCTCCGGAGTGGGCGGCGGCGAGCGACCTACCCGTCGGGCGGTCCCGCAGCAAGGCAGCCGCCGACCCGTCACCGGTCGACGCCGCGAGCCGAGGCGACGCGACGCCGCCCAGGCGAGGAGGTGACGAGCCGAGCCGCGATGATGAAGACTTGGAGTCCTCGGGAGCCGTCGGACAGCCGGTGATCGAGTCGGTGCTCGGAGGCACCGTCATCTCGGTCGACGACACCGCGCACTGAAAGGCTGGACATGCTCTATCAGGCGCTGCGCCTCGTGGCGCGACCCGCAGCGATGGCGCTGTGGCGGCCGGAGGTCGTCGGCCGGGACCGCGTCCCCCGCAGTGGGCCGGTGATCCTGGCCAGCAACCACCTCTCCTTCGCCGACAGCGTGATCATCCCGTTGACCGCGCCACGGCAGGTGTCCTTCCTGGCCAAGGCCGACTACTTCACCGGCTCCGGCATCAAGGGTGCGATCAGCCGCAACCTGTTCACCGCGATCGGCAGCATCCCGATCGACCGCGACGACCCGAGGGCAGCGTCCGAGTCGCTCGACCTGCAGCTGCAGCACCTGCGCGGCGGGGGAGCGGTCGGCATCTACCCGGAGGGCACCCGGTCCCGCGACGGGCGGCTCTATCGCGGGCGCACGGGCGTCGCCTGGCTCGCGCTGGAGGCCGGCTGCCCGGTCGTCCCGGTGGGGCTGACCGGCACCGACAAGCTGCAGCCGGTCGGATCGCGGCTGCCCAAGCTGGTCCGTTTCACGGTCGAGTTCGGGGAGCCGATCGACTTCTCCAGCAGGTTTGCCGGCGTGCCCGCCGGCCGGGCCCGGCGCGAGGCCACCGATGAGGTGATGGCCGCCATCCACGCGATGACCGGCCAGGAGCTCGCCGGCGCCTACAACGAGCGCAAGCCGGACCCCACCGCCTGACACGGCGCGCCACGGGAGGTCTGCGCGTGAGGCGAGCGGACGACATACAGTCGGGGCATTGTGTATGACGGAGTGGTCCAGGACCTGATCGACGAGCTCGGCCGGCTGCCCGGCATCGGACCCAAGAGCGCCCAGCGCCTGGCGTTCCACCTGCTGTCCTCCGACAGCGACGACGTCGAGCGCCTGGTGCACGCGCTGACCGAGGTCAAGGCCAAGGTGCGGTTCTGCGAGGTGTGCGGCAACGTCGCGGAGTCCGAGCGGTGCCGGATCTGCCAGGATCCGCGTCGCGACGACTCGCAGATCTGCGTCGTGGAGGAGCCCAAGGACGTCGTGGCCGTCGAGCGGACCCGGGAGTTCCGCGGGCGCTACCACGTGCTGGGCGGCGCGATCAGCCCGATCGACGGGATCGGGCCCGGCGACCTGCGGATGACCGAGCTGATGACCCGGCTGGCCGACGGGGCGGTCGAGGAGGTCATCATCGCCACCGACCCCAACCTCGAGGGCGAGGCGACGGCGACCTACCTGGCCCGGCTGCTGCGCCCGATGGGGCTCAAGGTCAGCCGGCTCGCCTCGGGCCTGCCGGTCGGTGGCGACCTGGAGTATGCCGACGAGGTGACCCTCGGGCGGGCGTTCGAGGGCAGGCGCCTGCTCGACGCGTGACCAAGCACACATGACGGGAGCTCCCTGGGAGAGCACACTGGGGTCATGACAACGACCCCGCCCGCCACCGAGCTCGAGCTGGAGCTGGGCGTGCTGGCGCAGGAGATCGCCCGGGAGGCGCAGACCTTCCTGGTCACCACGCGCGAGATCGCGGCGGGGGAGTCGCCGGACACGGCGCTGCCGATGCTGCTGCTCGCGGTGTCCCAGGTGCAGGCCGTCGGCGCGCGGCTGGGGGCGATGGTCGACGTCGTGCCGCGCGAGCGGTTCGAGCCGGACACCGGCCCCGACGCCGACCTGGACGCGCTGGGGACTGCGCTGGGGCGGCTCCTGCAGGGGGTCGATGAGTATGTCGACCTCGAGGACCCGGTCGTCTCCGGCGAAGTCGTCGCCGGGGTGCTCTCCAACGACATCACCTCGATCGCCGCCGACCTGACCCACGGGTTGCGGCACTTCGAGCAGGACCGCGCCGTGGAGGCGCTGTGGTGGTGGCAGTTCAGCTATCTGTCGTCGTGGGGCGAGCGCTGCGCCGCGGCGCTCCGGGTGCTGCACGGGCTGCTCGCACATCTGCGTCTGGACGCCGACGAAGAGCAGGTGATGGAGGCCCAGCTGGCCGCCCTGCACGCCGACGACGACACGGTGGTCGGCGGCTCCCGCTGACGATGCCCGTGGCACGGTCGACCGCGACCCGGGTTTCTCAGGGTCTGCGTCGACCTCTGCGGGTCACAGTGGCTGGTCGGCCCCGTATGTCGCGGCAGGGCCCTTGGGGTCGCCGGTGAGATTGGGCACGAGCACCTCGGCGATGTCGTTCTTGATCGAGAGCTTGACTCCCGGAGTGAGCCGGATGCGGCCACCGACCACACCTTGGACGATGCCGCCGAGGTCTCCGCTCTTGACCAGGAACATCAGCGCCTTGGCGGTCAGCGGCGTCCGCAGCACGACGTCGATCGGCACGGTGCCCGGGTTCTCCAGGATCCGACCGTGGCTGCCGTAGTAGTTGGTCCCGTCGTTGCGGCGCTTCTCGTACTTCCAGTCGGTGACGAAGATGCGGGTCTTGCCCACCTCGAGGGTGATCGTCTCCAGGCCAAGCTGCCCGTCGGGGCGGCCCTCCGCCGCCCACATGTTGTCTGCCCGCCAGTAGTTCAGCTGCCCAGCCATGATGCGCCCCATTTCCCCAGGTTCGGTGCTCGTCGAGTCACGCAGTGGTGGGGCTACTCATACACCCGGATCGGCGGCGTCCGCTACCGCAGATGGGGCGCGGGGGCATCGGTGGGTCAGCTCACGCCGCTCGCGGGCTAGCTGGTCGCGCTGTCGTGCCGGCGGTACATCGCGGCCATCGCGTGGTCCGGGTCGAGCCGCTCCAGGATGGCGTCGGTGATCGTCCGCAGCTGCGCGACCTGCTCTGGCGAGAGCGCGTCGATCACCTGCGCGCGCACGGCGGCGACATGCCCGGGTGCGGCCTCCTGGACCGTTCGCCACCCCGGCCCGGTGAGCCTGGCGTTCGTGGCCCGGCGGTCCTGCAGGCAGGGGAGCCGCTCCACGAGGTCGCGCTCCTCCAAGCGCCGGACCACGTGGGAGAGCCGGGGCAACGTCGCGTTCGTCATCTGGGCCAGCTTGGTCATCCGCAGCGTGCGGTCCGGAGCCTCGGAGAGCATCGCGAGCACGTAGTACTCGAAGTTGGTCAGCTCGGCGTCCCGTCGCAGCTGTGAGTCCAGCGCCGCGGGCAACAGCTCCAGCACGGCCGCGAGCCGGACCCACGTCGAGAGCTCTTCCTGGGTCAGCCATCGCGTCGTCACCCCCTCAGTGTGCCCGACAAAAGTTGTTGGAACAACTTCCTCCGTGCTACTGTTTACTTGTTGGAACAAGCAATACCCACCCACCACTCCTCAGGAGACATCACATGAGCACCGTCAGCATCCTCGGCCAGGGCAACATGGGCTCGGCCATCGCCGACATCGTCCGCACCTCCGGCAACAACGTCGAGCTGTTCGGCTCGGCCGACACCGACCGTCCCGTGACCGGCGACATCGTCGTCCTGGCCATTCCCTACCCGGCTGTGGAGTACGTGCTCGCCCAGCGCGGCGCCGAGCTCGCCGGCAAGATCGTCGTCGACATCACCAACCCGCTGAACTTCGAGACCTTCGACTCCCTGACCGTGCCTGCGGACTCCTCCGCGACTGCCGTGATCGCCGCGGCGCTGCCCAGCTCGCGCGTCGTGAAGGCGTTCAACACCAACTTCGCCGCCACCCTCACCGCGGGCACCATCGCCGGCCAGCCGACGACCGTGCTGATCGCCGGTGACGACAGCGACGCCAAGGCGCAGATCTCCGACATGGTCAACGCCACGGGCCTGCGCGCCATCGACGCAGGCGCACTGACCCGCGCTCGTGAGCTGGAGGCGATCGGCTTCCTGCAGATCAGCCTGGCCGCGGCCGAGAAGATCGCGTGGACCGGCGGCTTCGCCATCCAGGCCTGAGCGCCAACCCCCAGCCCCCTCCCGCGCCATACCCTCACTGCTCAAGGAGCACCCATGACCCCCCTGTCGCCCGTCCGGCTCAACCACGCCGTCCTCTTCGTCGCCGACCTCTCGCGCGCTGAGCGCTTCTACACCACGGTCTTCGGGATGGAGGTCGTCGCCCGCGAGCCCAGGGCCAACGCCGCCTTCCTGCGGCTGCCCCGCTCGGGCAACCACCACGACCTCGGCCTGTTCGGAGTCGGCACCGCCGGTGGCCCGAAGCGGCAGGGGTCCATCGGCCTCTACCACCTGGCGTGGCAGCTCGACACGGTCGAGGAGCTCGCCGAGGCACGCCATACCCTCGTCGAGTCCGGTGCCTACACCGGAGAGTCCAGCCACGGCGCCACCAAGAGCATCTATGGCGCCGACCCCGACGGCAACGAGTTCGAGATCATGTGGATGCTGCCGCGCGAGGACTGGGGCGCCTACGAGAACGCCGCGCCGATCGAGCGGCTCGACATCGACGCCGAGGTGGCTCGCTGGTCCGGCGTCGCCACTGCCGGCCGCGTCGTCACTGACGCGGAGCGTGTGGCCGAGACCACTCGATGAGCGGTCACCCGGCGCTCGCTGCGCTGAGCAGCATCACCGGTCGGATGTCCACGCAACGCCCGGAGCGATACGCCAAGCAGCTCACCAGCCACTGGTCCGCCCGTGGACCGGTGAGCCAGGAGGGCCCAGCGCTGGTCCAGCGCTGGGACTCCGGCCAGGTCCTGGTCCTGACCCCCGCCGACGGCTACCTCCAGGTGGAGGTGGGCGTGCCCGACGATGCCGACGTCACCGGCTTTGCCGAGGTAGTCGCCGCGCACCTCGAGCGCTTCGGGCTTCGCGAGGAGCTCGCAGTGGTCTGGGACCAGGGCCCGTCTGAAGACGTCTCCTGACGTGGGCGGGGCGCGTAGCTCATGGGGCGAGGTAGTCGCACAGCGGCTTCAGGCTCTCGGGCCCGCTGGTCGGGTCAACGACGATGTCGTCCCCGCCGTCGGCCGGCCGGATGGTCATGCCCGAGCCCCAGGAGAGCTTCACCGTCCCCCCGCCGGGGACCTGACGGTTGACGATCCCGCTCACGTGCACCGTGGTGGAGCCGTCCGCGTTGTAAGTCGTGGTCTCCGGGCCACGGGAACGGCCCTCGATGGTCTTGCCGTTCGCGGACAGCACGCTCTCGAACCGGTAGTTGCGGAACTCCTTGACCGGGTTTCCCTGCGCGTCGGTCCACAGCCGGACAAGCCAGTCGCCCGACACGTGGAGGCTGACCGGGAAGCCACACGCTTCGGTGTACATGAAGTGCACGGGGATCGTGAAGTCGACGGTCTCCACGTAGGTCTCCGGCGGAGCGGCGTGGGCCGGCACGGCGCCGACCGCCGCGACGAGGGCGGCGGCAAGGATCCCGGTGGTGATGCTGCGAGTGGACATGACTGCTCCTGATGATCGTGCCCGCCGGCCTGCCCGGCTGGGTCACCGCCGACAGTTCCCGACCGTGGTCGCGACCCGGTCTCAGCACGGTCGCGGTCAGGGTCAACGCTGGACACGAGGGGTCGCAGAGCACGCACCTGCGCCCTGACCTGCGGCGTCGCGCAGGTAGAGCGTGACCTCCTCGTCCGTGAGCTCACGGTTCGCGCTGACGCAGGCTGCCTGCGACCAGGCGTCCAGGTCGGTAGACACGTCGAGCAGCTGCCCGGTCTCGCTCCAGCTGTGCAGCACCCGGGTGTCCTCGTCGTAGGAGAGCCACCCCCACGCGGTGGCGTCGCTGACCGGGCGGCCGAGGGGCTGCCACGTGCTGGTGTCCCACAAGACCAGGTCGCCGTCGGTGCCGAGAGACGCGGCCAGGTCACCGGAGGGGGAGATCGCCACGTCCTTCACCCAGCCGGGCGACACGATGCGCGCCGGGCTCCGCCGGCCAAGGGTGCCGGCATCGAGCACGTGGAGCCTGCCCTCCAGGCCCCCAACGAGCACCGTCGCGCCGTCCGTCGACCAGGCCATGCTGACCGCCTCATCACCGGCGAGGTCCGTGGATATCAGTTCGTCGGCCGTCACGGCGTTGAGCACGGCCACGCCTGTGCTGAGCCGACGAGCGCACGGGTCCCGTCCGGTGACAAGGCCGCCAAGTTGGCCGTGTCCGGCTCTCGCAGGACCTGTGCGCTCGTGCTCCGAGCGGTCACCTGCAGGGTCAGGAGGTCCACCACCGCGCGTTCGTTCGTCCCCACGTAGACGGCAGAACCTCCGTCAACCGTCACCGCCAGGCCGAGCGCCGGACCCGGCAGTTCCACGACCCCTCGCAGTCCCCCAGACGGCAGGTCGTAGACAGCGAGGAGGGAGGGCGAGTTGTGGGATCCTCACCCGTACCCCATACGGCCGCGCCGGTCGACCCGTCGCCAGACACTGCGGTCGTCCACACGAATCGGGCTGCGGTCGCGGGCGCCCGCAGCCCATCAGCTGCGACCTCGCCCCGTCGGACGTCCACCACGTGCGGTGTGCCCCACCCGGGGTCCTCGAGGTCGTCCCACCTCACCGCCAGGCCAACTCCGGTCGCGACCGACGCGTCTCCGGTCGGCAGGCCCTGCTCGACTCGACGCGAGGAGATCACGCCGTCGCGACCGGTAAGGTCCCACGCCGCCCCCACCCCGTCCCGGCCAGCACTCCAGAGCACGTCTCCCCCCGCCGCCAGCGTCAGGTCCATCACGGAGCCCGTGTGAGCCCGATAGGTCGCCAGCCGCTGTCCAGTGGCCACGTCCACGACCGCCACCTCGTTCTCCTCGGTCAGGTACGGGTCGAGCCGTCCGGCGAGACGATGCCGCCACGCGAGCCGGTCGCCACCACGGGTCTGCTGACCGCTTCGAGTGTCAGGGCGTCGTGCAGGGTGTAGCGCACGGCACCCGCCTGGACGTCGTCCTCGCTCCCGACCAGGAGCAGCTCGAGCGTGGCATGCCAGACCACCCCGGCCAGACGACCGGGTCGCGCCCCGGCCGCGCCGGGTCGAGGATCACCGAACCCTTGCCGTCCTCGGCGAGATAGCTGCACCCGTCCGTCGGGGAGCAACTGAAGGCGATCGGGCCACTGCGGGTCCGGCAACGGTACGGCGTCGCTGAGCTCTCCCTGCGCCGTCAGGTAGACCAGGTGGGTGCGGGTGGCCACGAGCGCCCGGCCATCGTCCGTCCAGTGCACGAACGGCACGACGGTGTTGTCGGCCGCGTCGCCGAGCCACTCGGCGATGCGCGCCTGGTCCACATACCAGCTCGTCGCCGTCGGCCTCGTCGAGAAGGGCGACACCAGAGCCCTTCCTTGAGAGCCCGCTGACCAGGAGCCCAGCGGCACCCGCAGCGAGCCCCAGCGGCTGGACGGGCGTGTCGGCCTCCCACCGGGTCACGGCGAACCTCGCGTCAACCGCGCGGACGCCGCCGACGTTGAGCCCGAGGAAGACGGTCCCGCCGTCGGCACCGGCCGCCGTCGACAGGAAGCGATCCTGGGTGCGGGTCTCGCTGATGAGGTCGGGTGACGCGGAGACGACGGTGAGCAGCGGCCCCCAGGTGTCCGGACCAGGGGCGCGCGCCACGGCCTCGGCGGCGAGCAGCAACGCGCGATCGTGCTGGTCCTCGTTGACCGCTGTGGCCGCGAGCCGGCCTGCGGTGGCGTCGGCGGCGGCCTGCTCGGCCAGGTCCTGGGCCACCAGCGCCTCGGCCCGGGACTGCGTGGCCTGCGTCTGCGCACGCCAGGCGATCAGCCCGGCGACGACTGCGGCGACGAGCACGAGAGCCAGCCCGAGCGTGACCGCGCGAAGACGTCGGTTGCGGCGCACTGCGTCGGCTGCACGCGTCTCGGCCGCCCGCCGCTCCCGATCCAGGTGCGCTCGCGAGGCCTGAAGGAACCCGCGCTCGACTGCGGTGAGCTCGTCAGGCCGGGCCTGCGCCACCTCCAGACCTGCGGAGAGACGGGTGCCAGCCCACAGCAGGGACGCCTCGCCACCCCCGTCGCGCCACTCCCCGGCGGCGACGGTGAGTCGCCGCTGCACCGCCCGCCCGGACGCGTCGTCCTGGAGCCACGCCCGCAGCCGCGGCCACTCCCGGAACACCGCCTCATGCGACACCTCGACGTGACCGTCGGAGACCGTGACCAGCCGGCGCGGGCCAGCTGCTCGACCACGTCCGTGACGCCAGCGCGGCCGAGGTCCAGCAGCTCCTTCAACGGCACCCGGCGCCGCGTGACGCCGTCCCCGTCACCGGGACCGGCAAGCCTGAGCAGCACGGTCCGGGCGAGGTCCACCGCACCCTCCCCAAGACCCTCCATCGTGCGCTCGCCCTGGTGCGCGATGGCCCCGCTCAAACCGCCTGACGCGACGTACGCAGCGAGCGTGAGCCACGGCCCTGCCGTGCGTGCCACAGTTCGGTGAGTGACGTGGACAGCAGCGGCAGGAGGCCCGGCTCGTGGCCAGCGTCAGCCACGAGGGCGTCGGCGAGGCCGACGTCGAGCTCCAAGCCGGCCCGTGCGGCGGGCAGGTCGACCGCACGCCGAATCTCCTCCGGGGTCGGCTGGCCCAACAGGACCGTGGCGTCGCCGAGCACCCGGGCCAGGGCCGGGTGCTCGGCGAGCTGCCCCATCAGTCCGCACGCATGGCCACCACCAGCGTCACCCCGGTCGCCTCGGTGGGCAGCGACGCCAGGGTGTCCAGGTAGGCCGTCCGCTCGCCCTCGTCCTGGCACGCGGTCCACGCCTCCTCGAGCTGGTCGACGACAAGGACAACCCGCTCGTCCCCTGCGCCGTCGGACCGGAACAGGCTGCCGATGGCGTCCTCGACGAGGACTCCCGGCTGCGATACCGCAGCCGAGGCCAGGGTGCGCATGGGGTGCGTGCCGGGCTGGACCATGACCTGGCGCCACCTGCCGCTGCCGGGGAGGAGGTCCTCCCGTAGGGCGGCCAGAAGCCCGGCCCGGAGCACTGACCACTTCCCGCTGCCCGACGGACCCACCACGGCGAAGACTCGGCTCCCTGCCACCCGGGCGACCAGCTCGGCCGTCAGCCTCTCCCGACCGCAGAACCACTCCGCGTCCTCCACGCCGTAAGGTGCCAGGCCTCGCCACGGGCACACGCCGTCGTGGCGGCCGGTGTCCCCGCCGCCGGCAAGGGTCCGGACACCCTCGGCGAGCGTGCTGCGCGCCTCGGCCAGCTGGGTGGCCGAGCTCATCGCGCGGGCGCTGGCCGCCCGAACGCTGCGGGCCGCCTGCTCGCGGACCCAGCTGACCGTCGCCGCGCGGACCCCTCCCGGCCACCCGCCGGAGCGCTCAAGGACGTGGGTCAGGCTTCGGGGACGAGCTCCGGCTCGACCAGGTCGGTGATCATCGCCGCCACGTCCTCGGGGGAGAGGGGCCGCAGGTCGACGATCGTGGCGTCGGGAGGCAGTCTGTCCTCCTCCGGGTGGGTCAGGCGGACGACCAGGGTCGGCGGCGATGAACGTGCCTGGTCCGTCGGTCGTGCCGGGTCCGCGACTGTGCCAGGTCAGCGGTTCGGGTCAGGTCGGTTGAGGGCGGGCGACGACGAGCGTCGGCCGTGGGGAGTTCCCCTCGCGTGCCGTCCCATCGTCGAGCACCGCGCCGCCGCGGTCGACCACGTAGCTCTGCCAACGCCTGCGCGAGACGGGTGGCGCCCGCCCCCGCAGGTCCGCGGAGCACGGCATACCCCGGCTGCCCGTCCTCCACCCGACCCCAGGCCCGCTGAGCAGACTGAGCTCCTGGTCGCGCCCGTGAAGGGGGCTGGAGGGCTCGCGCAACCAGGCGGGAGCGCCTCGGCGGCCTCGGGACCGCCCAGCGTCGGGTCCTGCTCGAGAACCTGTTGGTGACGGCGCTTCAGGGCAATGCCCGGGCAACGCCGAGCTCGTCGGCGAGGAGGGTGCGGACGCGCCCGTAGGTGTCGAGCGCCTGGGCCTGCCGTCCGAGGCGGTACTGGGCCAGCATGAGCAGGTCCCAGGCCCGCTCGCGGTGGGGATGGTCCTGGACAAACCGCTCTAGCTCCGCAGCGGCCGTGTCCGCCCGCCCGCCGTCGATCTGCGCCGCTGTGAGGTCCTCAGTCGCGGAGAGGCGGGCCTGCTCGAGCCGCCGCGCCTCGGCCTGCCCGAAGGCGGTCGCCTCGAAGTCCGCATAGGCGGGGCCGCGCCACATTGCCAGCGCCTCCCGCAGGGTGTTCGCGCGGCCCCGGGGTGCCCGCCGGCCATCGACTCGCGGGCCAGCTCGACCATGCGGAGGAAGCGTGAGCGTCGACGATCGAGGGGTCGAGGGCGAGCCGGTACCCGGGCCCGTCCGTGACCAGTAACTGTGGCGTCCGGGTCCGGTCCGGCTCGATCGCGTTGCGCACGCGCAGCACGACCGTCTCGAGGGTCTTGGTGCGTGCGCGGGGTCCTCCGGCCAGAGCGCGTCCACGAGCTCGCTCGTCGGCACCATCCGGCCGACGTCCGTCACGAGACGGGCGACCAGGGTCCGCTCACGCACGGCCCGGATCTCGACGGGCTCACCCCCGGCCGTGACCCTCATCGTGCCGAGGACTGACACCTGCATGCGGTGAGGGCAGTGCCACGGGTGTGGCGGAGGTACGGATTCGTCGAGGCCCACGTCCGGAAGACTCGCGCACCCTGGTCCCGGTCCAGTCGCAGCGTGTCGCGCCGCCAGCCGCCGACGGGCTGTTGCGTCGCCTCAACCCCTGCCCCCTCCCCGACGAGTCGACAGCGGCTCGCGTTGAACCGTTCAGCCTGCGCTTTCGCAGTTCAGAGGCCCTTCATGGCAGTGGTCGGGGTGACAGGATTTGAACCTGCGGCCTCTTCGTCCCGAACGAAGCGCGCTACCAAGCTGCGCCACACCCCGTGGCACGCGCCCCGAAGCCGGGGAGCGCAGCGTCGGCAAGGATAACCCAGGGCCGGTGACCCGACCCAATCGGTCGCCGGTGCCCGCTCAGCCTCGTGCGGTCAGGGTCAACAGGGTCGCCTCGGGCCGGCAGGCCAGCCGGAACGGGCTGTAGGGCGAGGCGCCGAGACCGGCCGAGACCTCGAGCCAGGCGGCGTCCGGGGGAGCCAGCTCAGATGGTGTCGAGCCTGCCCCGGGCCACCACCGCGACAGTCCCTTGGCGCGCCGGGTGTCCAGGTCGCAGTTGGTGACCAGCGCGCCATAGAACGGCACGCAGACCTGGCCGCCGTGCGTGTGACCGGCCATCACCAGGCCGGCGCCGTCCGCCGTCATCGCGTCGAGCACCCGCTGGTAGGGAGCGTGGGTCACCCCGATCGTCAGCGCGGCGGTGGGGTCTGCCGGCCGGGTGACCTGGTCGTAACGGTCGAAGCCCAGGTGCGGGTCGTCGACGCCGACCAGGTCGAGGTCGTGCCCGGCCACACTGAGTCGGGTGCGGGCGTTGGTCAGGTCGAGCCAGCCGGCGTCGGTGAAGCCGCGGACCAGGTCTGCCGTCGGCAGCACCGCCTGGGTCAGCTCGGCGCCCTTGCGGTGGCTGTCGTCGAAGTAGCGCAGCGGGTTCTTGGGCGAGGGCGGGAAGTAGTCGTTGCTGCCGAGGACGAAGACGCCCGGCCGCTCCAGCAGCCCCTCGTAGGCGTCCAGCACCGCCGGAACCGCCTGCTGGTGGGCCAGGTTGTCACCGGTCGTCACCACGAGGTCCGGGTCGAGATCGGCGAGCCGGCGCACCCACTCGACCTTGTGCCGCTGGCCCGGCACCAGATGCAGGTCGGACAGGTGCAGCACCCGCACTGGTGTGGCGCCGACCGGGAGCACCGGGGCGGAGAACTCCCGCAGCGCGAACCATCGAGGCTCGACCAGGGTGCTCCAGGCAGCGACGCCGACTCCGACAGCAGCACCGGCGCCGAGCAAGGGGGTTGCGGCGCGCCATACCGGATGCATCACTCGATCCTGTCACGGCGCCGTCGCCGCATCTGGCGGGTGGGCCCGGCAGCGCGTGGAGTTCTGGCCCCCCACGGGGCCACAACTCCACACGTTGATGGCTGGCGGGCTGCAGCGGCCGGAGCGCGTGGAGTTCTGGCCCTCCACGGGGCCACAACTCCACACGTTGACGGCCGTCGGGCAGCGGCCGGAGCGCCACGCACGACGACCGACGCGCGCCAGCGCGGTGAGAGACTGACCCGATGACCCAGACCACCGGCCTCAAGGCACGCCTGCAGAGCGACCTGCACGACGCGATCCGCGCTCAGGACAAGGTGCGCAGCGCCACTTTGCGGATGGCGCTCACCTCACTGACCAACGCCGAGGTCGCCGGCGAGCAGGCTCGTGTGCTCAGCGACGAGGAGGTCCTCGGGGTGCTGGTCAAGGAGGCCAAGAAGCGCCGCGAGGCTGCCGAGGCCTACACCGGAGCGTCCCGGCCAGAGCTCGCCGACCGCGAGAACGCCGAGCTGGCGATCCTGGAGGCGTACCTGCCGCAGCAGCTCGACGATGCTGCTCTGGACGAGCTGGCAAGAGCGGCCGTGGCAGAGGTCGGCGCCACCGGGATGGCACAGATGGGCCAGGTCATGAAGGTGCTCCAGCCGCGCGTCGGCAAGCAGGCTGAGGGCGGCCGGGTCGCCGCCGCGGTCCGTCGCGCGCTGGGCTGACCCGGCGCGCTAGTCCTTGGGCGGTTTGCCCTTGCCCGGCGGGTCGTTGCCGGGTGGGGTGGTCGTCGGTGGGTCGGTCTTCGGAGGGGAGTCGGTGGGCGGGTCGTCCGACGGTGGATCAGGGTTGCTGGGCGGCTGTGGCTGCGGCTGCGGCTGAGGCTGCGGCCGGGGGGCAGGCGGGGCGATGTAGTTGCCCGTCGAGACATAGATCTGGACCAGCGTGCCCTGGCGGAGCATCGAGCCGGCTCCGGGCGTGCTGTAGACCACGGTGCCGCCGTTGAAGCTGGAGTTGTAGGGACGCTCCTCGGCTGCGAAGCCGGCCTGGCCGAGCGTCCGGATGGCGTCCTCGGCGGTCATCCCCTCGACGTTGGGGACTGGCTTGTCCTCGCCGAACATCACCTTGTTGGACGGCTTGTCGAACTGCTCGATCGGCTTGCCCTCCAGAGCGAAGTCCATCAGCTCCTTCCACAGCGGCGCAGCCAGCTTGGAGCCGTAGAGGAAACCCTCGACATAGCGGTCGCCGATGTGGATGTCGCGCAGCACGCCGTCGTAGTTGCGCCCGTTCGGATAGCCGATCCACACCGCGGTCGAGATCTGCGGGGTGTAGCCGGTGAACCAGGTGTGCGAGCTGCCGTCGGAGGTGCCGGTCTTGCCGCCGGCCGGGCGGTTGCCGTTCAGCACCGCGCGGAAGCCGGACCCGGTGGGGGAGACGACTCCCTGCAGCAGCTCGTTGGCGCCGGCGGCGATGTCAGGGTCGATGACCTGCTCGCACTGGGGCAGCTGCAGCGGGATCTCCTTGCCGTTGGCGTCGACGATCCGGGTGACCGGCACCGGCGGGCAGTAGAGCCCGCCCGCGGCGAGCGTGGCGTAGGCCGAGGCGACGGTCAGCGGGGTCGCGTCGTCAGCGCCCAGCACGAACGTGGCCGGCACCGCCGCACGGCCGGCGCCATACTCGTCGCCGTCGCCGGAGTTGAGGCCCAGCTTGGTCATCGTGTCGCGGATGTCGCACGTGCCGACCTGCGAGGCCAGCGTGGCGAAGGCGGTGTTGACCGAGTCGGCTGTGGCGTCGCGCAGCGAGATGTTCGCCTCGTGGTGCGCGTCGTCGGCGTTGCGCACCGACCACCACTTGGTGCCGATCGTGCAGCCCTTCTGGAAGTCCTCGGGGAAGAAGATGCCAGCGGGGTGCTGGTCCTCCAGGGGCACGTTGTAGATGGGCTCGTCGGGGTTGTCCAACCAGCGTGGCGGTGAGCTCTCATCGACCGTGCCAGGCTCGCGGATCGCCAGCTGGGACTCGACCGGAACGCCCTTCTGCAAGGCGGTCACGACGGTGAAGGCCTTGGCCACCGAGCCGATCTGGAAACCGGTGCCGCCGCCATACCGCTTGTCGACGCTCCAGTTCACCGACGTGCGGCTGATCCGGTCGCGGGACTGCTTGATGTCATAGCGCGAGCTCTGGCCGATCGCCAGCACCTTCCCGGTGCCCGGCTCGACCATCGCGGCGGCCGACCCGAGCCGGTAGTCGTTGCCCGAGGGCGTCCATTCGCGGGTGGTCAGCTTGATCTCGCGCGACAGGTCGGGGTCAAGGGTCGTGGTGACCGTCAGCCCGCCCGTGGTCAGGCGCTCCTCGCGCTCCTCCCGGGTCGCGCCGAGGGAGGGGTTCTGCAGCAGCCAGGCGGTCACGTAGTCACAGAAGTAGGGGTGGGCAGAGGTCAGGCACGAGCGCTGGGAGCGGTGCGCCTCGGCGCCCAGCGGCTCCTTGCGGGCGTCGCGCCACTCCTTCTCGGTGATCATCGACTGCTCGTACATCTTGTCGAGCACGACGTTGCGTCGAGACAGCGCGGCCTCGGGGTTGTTGAGCGGGTCGGTCGTGCCCGGCGCCCGGACGACCCCGGCGAGCGTCGCGGCCTGCGGCAGGGTGAGCTTCTTGGCCGAGACGCCGAAGTAGTGACGGGCCGCTGACTCCACGCCGTAGGTGCGGTCGCCGTAGTAGGCCAGGTTGAGATAGCCGTGCAGGATCTCGTCCTTGGTGAGGCGCTGCTCCAGGGTGACGGCGTACTTCAGCTCGCGCAGCTTGCGGATGTAGCCCGCGGTGCCGCTGCGGGCGTAGAGGTCGTTGATCGCCTCCTGGTCGCCGGACTTGCGCGCCTCCTCCTGCAGGATCAGCTTGACGTACTGCTGGGTGAGGGTGGACCCGCCCTGGGTGCTGTCGGACATCGCGTTGGAGACCAGGGCGCGCGACAGTGCCCGCAGGTCGAGCCCGCCGTGGTCATAGAAGCGCTCGTCCTCGATCGCCACCTGGGCGTCGCGCATGACCGGCGCGATGTCCTCGAAGTCGACGATGATCCGGTTTTCCTTGGCCGGCGTGGAGATCAGTGCGCCGTTGGCCGCCTCGATGCGCGACTGCTGGGCCAGCGGCGTCTCCTCGAGGTCGCCAGGCAGCTCCTCGAACAGGCCGACCGCCTCCCGGGCGGCCGTGCCAGCGGACCCGATCGCGGGCAGCAGCAGGCCGGCGCTGAGCAGGCCCATGAGCACGGCGATCGCCATGAAGGCACCGAGCAGGGACACGGCTCGGGCGAAGTTCGTGGCGGGGCGCATGAATACCACGGTACCTGCTGGACCTGACAGTCAGGGTCCGCTCAGCCCGCGCACAGACGCTCGGCGACCGCGCGCACGCCGTCCAGATCGGCGATGTCGCCCCCCATCATCGGCACCTGGACCGTGGCCAGCGTGGGGTGCGCCGCGGTCGTGTCCCGGATCAGCCGGCGGTGCCGGGCGGCCAGCTCGGCGCGCTCGCCGTGGGTCCGCAGCAGCGCTGCCGCCCAGGTATGGCGCTCGCCCACCTCCTCGAGCCGCTCGGCGGCATCCTCGGCTCGGGCCTGGGACAGGTGCGCCAGCGACACCGTGACCCGGTTGAGCACCAGGCCGGCCAGGGGCATCTGGTCGCGGGCCAGCCGGGAGACGAAGAATCCCGCCTCCCGCAGGGCGTCCTGCTCGGGGGTGGCGACCACGACGAAGCGGGTGCGGTCGTCCTGCAACAGCGCGAACGTCTGCTCGGCCCGAGCCCGGAACCCGCCGAAGACCGTGTCCATCGCCGCCACGAAGGTCTGCACGTCGTGCAGCAGGCCGCGGCCCAGCAACCGCCCGAGCGTCGCGTTGACCACGGTCATCGCGCCGCCGAGCAGCCGCAGGGAGGCCCGGCCGCCGACGCGTGCCGGCGCGGTGAGCACCCGGATGAACCGGCCGTCCAGGAACGAGCCGAGCCGGGCCGGAGCATCCAGGAAGTCCAGCGCCGACCGCGACGGGGGCGTGTCGACCACGATGAGGTCCCAGCTGCCGTCGCGCTCGGCCTGGGTCTGCAGCTGGCCCAGCCGCTCCATCGCCATGTACTCCTGAGTCCCGGCGAAGGAGCTCGACACGGCTTGGTAAACCGGGTTGTCCAGGATCTGCTGGGCTGTGTCCCCGCTGGCGTGGGTGAGCACCACCTCGTCGAAGGTGCGCTTCATGTCCAGCATCATCGCGTCGAGCGACCCGCCGGCCGAGGTGTCGACGCCGACCACCGGGCGCGGGGTGTTGTCCAGCTCCTCCAGCCCCATCGCCTGGGCCAGCCGCCGCGCGGGGTCGATGGTCAGCACGACCACCCGCCGGCCCCGCTCGGCGGCCCACAGGGCCAGGGCGGCCGCGGTCGTGGTCTTGCCCACCCCGCCGGAGCCGCAGCAGACGATGACCCCCACGCCTGAGTCGCGGACCAGTGCGTCCAGGTCGAGGGTCCCGGGAGTGGCCCGCCGCGCTGTCGGCGTCGCAGCATCGGTCGGCGGCGTCACCCGGACACCCCCTGGTCGCGCAGCGCCCAGGCGAGCTGCAGCACGGCGTCCGGACCGATCCCCTCGGGCAGGTGTGGCAGGCGCAGGACCGGCCGGCCCAGGTCGGCGACCTGCTCTCCCAGCTGCGCCTCGAGCTGCCAGCGCTCACGTGCCTCCTGGCCGGTCTGCAGGAGCCCCTCGACCATGCCTGGTGTCGGACGCACCCCGACGCTCTCCAGGGCGTCCGAGACTGCCCCGGCCGCGTCGCCTGTGGGCCACGGGTCCAGGGCGGTCGCGTGCTCCGTGGCCCGGGCCTGGTTGACCACGACCGCGCCCAGTCGCAGGTCAGCCGCGGCCAGCTCGCTCACCGCGTCTGCCGTCTCCTGCACGGGCATCGGCTCGAGCAGCGTCGTCAGGTGGACCGCGGTCCGGGAGGAGTGGAGCAGCCCGCTGATCGAGTCGGCCTGGCTGCGGATCGGGCCGACTTTGGCCAGGTCGGCCAGGTGCTCGGTCACGTCCAGGAAGCGGCCCACCCGGCCGGTGGGGGGTGCGTCGAGCACCACCGCGTCATACACCCACGGGTCACCGCTGGCCGGCCGGTCGGTATGGCGGCCGGTCCGGGTCCGGCGGACCGCCTCGAAGACCTTGCCGCCCAGCAGCACGTCGCGCACCCCCGGGGCGATCGTGGTGGCGAACTCGACGGCACCGATCCGCTGCAGCAGGTCCCCGGCGCGACCGAGGCGGTAGAACAGCCGCAGGTACTCGATCAGCGCGGCACCGGCATCGACGGACAGGCCGTACACGCTGCCGCCGTCGAGTCCGTTGGCCACCTCGACCTCCTCGGTGCCCAGCGGCGGGACGTCCAGGACCTGGCTGATCCCCTGACGCTCCTCGACCTCGACGAGCAGCACCCGCCGGCCCGTGCCACCCAACGCCAGCGCCAGGGCTGCCGCGACGGTCGTCTTGCCCGTGCCGCCCTTGCCGGTCACGACGTGCAGCCGGACGGAGTCGTCCGGACGGCCGTGCCAGCTCACCCGTTCAGCCCCCGTCCGGCATGGCTGCCGACAGGGTCGCCAGCTCGTCGAGAAGCACGCCGAAGGCCGGAGCGAGCGGGTCGATGAGGGCGAAGTGGTCCACCCCGGTCGAGCTCGACCTGCCGGTCCCGGGCAGGGTCCGCAGCCGCCGACCACCAGGACCGCGTCACCGCGATCGGCACCCGGTCGTCCTCGGTGCCGTGCAGCGTGACCACGGCGACGGGGCATCGGCCGAGCAGGGCGGGGTCGGCCTCGGCGTACGCCGAAGGGACCTGCTCCGGGGTCCCGCCCAGGAAGGCCGGGGCCGCATCCTCGTCCAGCTCGAGCGCGTTGACCAGGCGAAGGTCGAGACACCCGGCCAGGGGCACCACCCCGGCCAGGCCAGGGAGCCCCTGGTGGGCCAGCCAGAGCGCCAGCTGGCCGCCGGCCGAGTGGCCGACGGCGACCCACCGCCGGGGACGTTCACGCGACAGGACCTCGCGCGTCGCTGCCAGCAGGTCGGCGCCGGTGCCGGGCCAGCCGCCACCGGGCATGCCGGGCCGGCGGTACTCGACGTGCGCCACGGCATACCCGGCCTGCGCCAGCGCGGCCGCGAGCGGCCGCTGGTGGACCCGGTCGAACTCGGGTCGCCAGAAGCCACCGTGGACCAGGACCACCCAGGTCGGCTCGCCCTCGAGGCCGCCGGCGGTGGTGTCCCGGGGGGCGTACACGTCATACCGCTGGTGCTCGGCAGGGCCGAAGACGACGGTGCGGGTCGGCGGGGGACTGGAGCGGGTGAGCACCTCGGGCAGATCGACAGGG
Organism: uncultured Actinomycetota bacterium; assembly: GCA_963781115.1. Taxonomy (GTDB): domain Bacteria; phylum Actinomycetota; class Actinomycetes; order Actinomycetales; family Dermatophilaceae; genus Ornithinicoccus. The sequence goes on along the minus strand of CAWADV010000001.1, from coordinate 73,059 downwards.
CTCGGCGGGGGCATGGGCACAGTCCTATGTCAGAGGGCCACCTGACAGCAACTACGCCCCTGAGCGGGTGACTAGGCTCGGGCCCATGGCAGCGTCGCCGGTGCGCCAGCGCACCCCTGAACATGTCGTCATCATCGGAGCCGGCATGGTCGGCCTGTCGACGGCGTGGTTCCTGCAGGAGCGGGGCGTGCGGGTGACCGTGCTCGAGCGCTCGGCGGTGGCCGCTGGGTCGTCCTGGGGCAACGCGGGCTGGATCACCCCGGGAATGGCGATCCCCCTCGCCGAGCCTGCGGTCCTGCGCTACGGCATCAAGGCGCTGCTCGACCCCTCGGCACCGTTGTATGTGCCGATCAGCGCTGACCCGCAGCTGTGGGCCTTCCTGACCCGGTTCGCCGCTCACTGCACGGGTCCCAACTGGCGTCGGACGATGGCCGCGCTGGTGCCGATCAACCGGCTGGCGCTGGGCGCCTACGAGCAGCTGGAGCTCGACCCCGGGCTCGGGGCCCGGCTGCAGCACGGGCCGATCATGGCGGCGTTCCTGGAGCCGGAGCACGCCGAGGGGCTGGTCCACGAGTTCGAGCAGATCCGCAAGGCCGGTCTGGACCTGGAGTTCGCGGACATCGACGGTGAGGAGCTGCGCGCCTCCGCCCCCGTCGTGTCCCCGGGGGTGCGGCGCGCCATCCGGATCGACGGCCAGGCCTTCATGAACCCCGGCGCGTATGTCGCGGCGCTGGCCGAGGCGGTCCGCGCCCGCGGCGGCGACATCCGGGAGGGCGCCTCCGTCAGTGCGTTGCGGCACGGCTCGGGCGGGGTCAAGGTCGACATCGTCGGCGCCCCGGCCGTGGCCTGCGACAACGTCGTCGTCGCGACCGGAGCCTGGCTGCCCGAGCTGGCCCGCGCCCACGGCGTCAAGACGATGATGCGGGCCGGCCGCGGCTACTCCTTCTCGGTGCCTCAGCCCGACGAGCCGGAGCGTGCGGTCAAGGTGCCGGTCTACTTCCAGCACGAGCGGATCGTCTGCACGCCGATCGGCGATGCGGTGCGCCTCGGCGGCACGATGGAGTTCCGCCGCCTGCACGAGCCGCTCGACCAGTCGCGGATCGACGCGATCGTCCGCAACGTCGAGCCGCTCGTCGAGGGGCTCGACCTCACCGCCCGGAGGGATGAGTGGGTCGGCGGCCGCCCGGTGACCGTCGACGGGCTGCCCCTGGTCGGCGCGACTCGCGTGCCCGGCGTCTGGGTGCACGGCGGACACGGCATGTGGGGCATGTGCCAGGGACCGGCCACCGCGCGGCTGCTCGTGGAGCAGATGACCACCGGTGTCGTCCCCGGCGAGCTGCGCCCGCTCGACCCCACCCGCTGACCCCCTGGCCGCCCGGCCCAGGGCCCTGCTGTGGGGCGCTCCGGGTTTATCGGGTCACCCGATAAACCCGGCCTTCACCCCGGAAGGCTTCCCGGGTGAAGCCGGAGTTTCTCGGGTAACCCGATAAAGTCCGCGGCATGGCCAAGTGGGAGTACGCAACCGTGCCGTTGATCATCCATGCCACCAAGCAGATCCTCGACCAATGGGGCGAGGACGGCTGGGAGCTCGTCCAGGTCGTGCCCGGGCCGGACGGGACCAGCCTGGTCGCCTACCTCAAGCGGGAGAAGGCGTGACCAGCACCGACGGCACTGCCGACGGCGGCGACGGCACGACGACGTCTCAGGTCGAGCAGCGGCTCGCCGCACTGGGTCACACCCTGCCCGAGGTGGCGGTGCCGCTCGCGGCCTACGTCCCCGCGATCCGCCACGGTGACCTGGTCTTCACCTCCGGCCAGCTGCCGTTCGTCGACGGCGCGCTCCCGGCCACCGGCAAGGTGGGCGACGGCCCAGGTCTGGTCTCCCCGGGGCAGGCCGCCGAGCTGGCCGCCCGGTGCGCACTCAACGCGATCGCCGCGGTCAAGTCGGTCATCGGTGACCTCGACCGGGTCACCCGGGTCGTCAAGGTCGTCGGTTTCGTCGCCAGCGATCCCGGCTTCACCGGCCAGCCCGCGGTCGTCAACGGCGCGAGCGAGCTGCTGGGTCAGGCGTTCGGCGAGGCCGGGGTGCACGCTCGCTCGGCTGTCGGGGTGGCCGTCCTGCCGATGGACACGCCCGTCGAGGTCGAGATCACCGTCGCCGTCGGTTAGTCAGGCGACGAGGCGGGAGAGCGGGTATGCCGTGCGGCTCAGGTCCGCTTCGGCGGCAGCGTGCGGACGTAGGCGACACCACGGTCCACCCACAGCCGCAGATCCGCCTCGGAGTCCAGCGCCTCGGGCGCGACCAGCAGCCAGCCGTTCATGACCCGGCCGCGCATCTCCATCGGCCGCACCGTCTCGCCGTCGGCCCAGCCCTGCCCTGTCTCCGGGTCGACCCGGACCATCAGGTCACCGGAGCTGCCGGCGGCCACCGCCATGTGCCGGTCCACCATGAAGCCGATGCCGCCGAACATCTTCTTCGAGGTCACGCCCGTCTCGTCGCTGAGCAGGGCTGCGATGCGCTCCGCGAGGATCTCGTCGTAGGCCATCGCGCCAGTATGGCGGGCCGGCCGTGACCGGCGACGGCGCGCGCGCCACGGCCCGCGACTTCCCGATGCCGGACATCCTGGCCGAGTCCGCACGGTCCTGGTTGCGGGTCGGAGGACAGCAGGCAGTCGCGCCTGCACGTCCCTCTTCGACGGTCATGCTGCTCCGCGAGGCGCCGGATCTGCAGGTCTTCGTGCTCCACCGGGTCGCCTCGATGCCGTTCGCTCCCGGCATGCTGGCGTTTCCCGGCGGGGGAGTGGATCCGCGCGACGCTGACCCCACCGTCCGCTGGTCCGGTCTGACCGCCGAGCAGTGGGCCGGGCGCCTGGGAGTGCCCAGCGACATCGCCCGGGAGCTGGTCACCGCGGCGGCCCGTGAGGTCTTCGAGGAGTGCGGAGTGCTGCTGGCCGGGCCTGGCCCAGACAGTGTCGTCGCCGACCTCACCGACCCACAGTGGGACCTCGAGCGGCAGGCCCTGCTCGTCCGCGAGCAGTCGTTCGCCGAGCTGCTCCAGCGCCGCGACCTGACGTTGCGCGCCGACCTGCTGCAGCTGAGGGCCCATTGGGTCACTCCCGAGTGCGAGCCGCGGCGCTATGACACACGGTTCTTCGCCGCTCGCATGCCGACGGGCCAGGTCGCCGACGACCGCTCCAGTGAGGCCTCGACCGCCCGGTGGAGTCGCCCCGCGGACCTGCTCGGCGAGGCGTCCCAGGGCACGGTCTCGATGCTGCCGCCGACTCGCGTGATGCTCGAGCAGCTCGCCGCCGCCGGTGCCGTGGACGCGGTCATGGGCGGGTCACCGCAGGTGCACGTCGTCATGCCACGGCCCGTCGAGGCACACGGCGCGCTCTGGATGCGTGCGCCGATCGACGATGAGGGCAACGGGCTCCCACCCGCCCCGGTGGGGCGCTGAGGATCATGGACAGCCCGGGCCCGGAAGACCCCGCCTGGAGCGGCGGATGGTGCACCAACCGCGCGCTCGCGCTGCTCTGCCCCAACCCCGGCCCGATGACCCTCGAGGGCACCAACACCTGGCTGCTGGCTGAGCCCGGGAGCACCGACGTCATCGTGGTCGACCCGGGGCCGCTGCACGAGGAGCACCTGCAGCGGGTGCTGCGCACCGTGGGCCGCTGGGGCGCCCGGGTCTGTCTGACCCTGCTCACGCACGGCCACGCCGACCACGCTGAGTCGGCGCCCCGGATGGCCGCGCTGACCGGGGCTCCGGTGCGCGCCGTCGGCGGCGGACACGACGACCTGGCCGAAGGCGAGATCGTCCGGGCTGCCGGCCTGGAGCTGCTGGTGGTGCGGACCCCTGGCCACACGAGCGACTCGGTGAGCTTCCTGCTGACCGCCGACAACGTGCTGGTGACCGGTGACACGGTGCTGGGCCGGGGGACCACGGTCGTGGCGCATCCCGACGGCCGGCTCGCCGACTACCTCGACTCTCTCGAGCGGATCGAGCGGCTGACCGGCACCGGGGCGGTGGCGAGCATCGCCCCAGGCCATGGTCCGTATGTCAGCGACGCGGCCGCGACGGTGCGCTACTACCGCGAGCATCGCCGTGAGCGGCTGGACCAGGTGCGGGCGGCCGTCGCGGTCGTCGAAGAAGGCACCGGGTCGTCCCGACGCAGGCAGCGGTCACGGTGACCTGGCCGACCGGGTCGTGGAGCAGGTGTATGCCGATGTGCCTCGCGAGGTCTGGCCCGCGGCACGTCTCTCGGTGCTCGCCCAGCTGGACTACCTCCGGCAGAGCCAGAGCTGACCTTCAGAGCCGGGCGCTCGCGACGACACCGAGCTCGGCTCAGCGAGCCCGTCGGCGCAGACGCTCCAGGTCGATGAGCGTCACCGACTTGGCGCCCAGCGACAGCCAGCCGCGCTGGGCGAAGTCGGCCAGCGCCTTGTTGACCGTCTCGCGGGAGGCGCCGACCAGCTGGGCCAGCTCCTCCTGGGTGAGGTCGTGGGACACCTTGACGCCGTGGTCGGTCTTGCGGCCGAAGCGGCGGGACAGGTCGAGCAGCGCCTTGGCCACCCGCCCGGGGACGTCGGTGAAGACCAGGTCGGACATGCCTTCGTTGGTGCGCCGCAACCGGTGCGCCAGGCCTGCGAGCATCTGCATCGCGACCTCGGGGTGGTCCAGGATGAAGCCGCGCAGGTCGTTGTTGCCCAGCGAGATGAGCTCGACGTCGGCGACGACCATCGCGCTGGTCAGCCGCGGGCCGGGGTCGAACAGGCTGAGCTCCCCGAACATCTCCCCGGGGCCGAGGATCGAGATCAGGCTCTCCCGGCCGTCGGCGCTGGTGCGGCCCAGCTTGACCTTGCCGCTGACGATCACATAGAGCGAGTCGCCGGGACGGCCCTCGTGGAAGATCACCTCGCCGCGCTCGAACCGCTCGGGGGTCATCGACTCGATCAGCTTGCTGGCCGTGGGCTCGTCCAACGCCGAGAGCAGCGGTGCGTTCTTGACTACTTGGAGGTCCACGCGGCTCATCCTGCCACCAGACCGCAGGTCAGGGGAGGGGTCCGGGACTGTCGGCAGCGGCTCCTAGGCTGTCCCGGTGACCGAGCCCGCGCCGACGCCGACCGGCGAGAGCCCGCTCGCGCTGACCCGCCGGGCCCGCCGGATCTACCGGCTGCTGCGCGAGCGCTATCCCGACGCGCACTGCGAGCTCGACTTCGACAGCCCGTTCCAGCTCCTGGTCGCGACCGTGCTGTCGGCCCAGACCACCGACGTCCGGGTCAACCAGACCACTCCGGCGCTGTTCGCCCGCTACCCCGACCCTGCGGCGCTGGCCGCCGCCGAGCGGGCCGACCTCGAGACGATGCTGACGCCGCTGGGTTTCTTCCGGACCAAGAGCGACGCGCTGCTCAAGCTGTCCGCCGACCTCGTGCAGCGGTTCGGCGGCCAGGTGCCGGGGCGGCTGCGTGAGATGGTCACGCCTGCCCGGCGTCGGCCGCAAGACCGCCAACGTCGTGCTCGGCAACGCCTTCGACGTGCCCGGCATCACCGTCGACACACACTTCGGCCGGCTGGTGCGGCGGTTCGGCTGGACCGAGCTGCTCGACCCGGTCAAGGTCGAGCACGCCGTCGGCGCGCTGATCCCGCGGCGGGAGTGGACCATGCTCTCGCACGTCGTGATCTGGCACGGCCGACGGATCTGCCACGCCACGCGGCCCGCCTGTGGTGCCTGCCCGCTGGCCCGCGTGTGCCCGTCCTACGGCATCGGCGAGACTGACCCCGTCGAGGCGGCCCGACTGGTCAAGAGCGGCCCGCCGCGGTGAACGACCCTGAGAGCCACCCGCCGGCGTGGCTCCGCTCGCTCGCCGCACGAGCTCACGGCCGCCCTGACGGGCAGGGCTGGTTCGCCGCCGGCGACGACGCGGCCTTGCCTGCACCCCAGGGTGCCCGCGCGTCGGCTGTCCTCGTGCTGTTCGGGCCGGACGGGCGGGGTGGCAGCGACGTGGTGCTCACCGCCCGGGCCAGTGGGCTGCGCTCGCACGCGGGCCAGACCGCCTTTCCCGGCGGCGCGGCCGACCCTGGCGACCGTGACCTGGTGGCCACCGCGCTGCGCGAGGCGGAGGAGGAGATCGGGCTGCCGCCGTCCGCGGTCCGTGTGCTCGCCCAGCTGACCCCGTTCCCGATCGCGGTCAGCGGCTATGCCGTGACGCCCGTGCTGGGGTGGTGGTCGGGAACGGCCCGGATCTGGGCGCGCGACCCTCGCGAGGTCGACACGGTCCTGCGCATCCCGGTGGACCGCCTGCTCGACCCGGCTCACCGGTTCCAGGTGCGCCACCCGCGGGGCTATGTCGGGGCGGCCTTCGAGGTCGACGGGCTGTTGGTCTGGGGCTTCACGGCGCGGGTGCTCGACCAGGTGCTCGACCAGGGCGGGCTCACCCGTCCCTGGGACACCACCGACCTGCGGCCGATCACGGACTGGGACTGAGCGAGCAGGTCAGGCTGGCGGCGTGGGCTTGATCGCCGCGACCGTCTTCTGCGCGTTGTCGATCGCCCGTGCCGGCTTGCCCTGCACCTTGTCGACGTTGCGCTTGCCGATCAGCCCCAGCACGGCGGCGATGATCAGCAGCACCGCCGCCACGATGAGGAAGCAGGCCCACAGTCCGAGACCGGCCTGCGCCAGACCCCATACGGCACCGAGCAACAGCAGCCCGAAGGCGTAGAGGCCGAGCACCGCGGCGCCGATGAACATCCCGGCACCCTTGCCGGCGTTGACCGCGTCGTTCTTGACCTCGACCTTGGCCAGCTCGATCTCGCCGCGCAGGATCGAGGACAGGTCGGCGGTCGCGTCGGAGACGAGCTGACCGAGGGTGCGTTCTGGGGCGCCAGGACTGGACATGCGCCCGACTCTATCCCCTGACCAGCGACCTTGCGGCCCCAGCCGGGCAGCCTGCCAGGAGGCAGGACTCAGGCCCGGTATGGGGTGCAGGACACGACGGTGCCCACCCGACACCCCCTGTTCGTGTCGGGTGGGCACCCGTGTCGACTCACCGGTCCCGTGACAGCCGGTGCGGGCCTGCGTTCCGAGGGAGAGGTACGGCTGGCCGCGTGGTCGATGTGACCAGTGTGCCCGCGCGTGCCACCAGCGGAACCCCTGCCAGGTTAAGGATTTGGCAAAGTTTGGACAGGTCCCGGCAAACCCGACGGCGACCGTCGGGCAGTGCCGGCACCGATCTCAGACCTTGTCGTCTCCGCCGCCGGCCAGACCGGTCTTGATCATGTCCATCACCGAGCTGTCGGCCAGCGTCGTGACGTCGCCGACCTCGCGGTGTTCGGCCACGTCGCGCAACAGCCGGCGCATGATCTTGCCGGACCGGGTCTTGGGCAGCTCGGCGACGATCATGATCTGGCGCGGCTTGGCGATCGGCCCGATCTGGCTGGCCACGTGCGACCGCAGCTCGGCGACCAGCTCCGCGCCCTCGCCGATCTCGTCGGCCTCCTCCACGGCGTCCGAGCGGAGGATGACGAACGCGCAGACGGCCTGTCCGGTCATCGGATCGGACGCGCCGACCACGGCGGCTTCAGCGACCTTGGGGTGGGAGACCAGGGCCGACTCGATCTCGGTGGTCGAGAGGCGGTGGCCCGACACGTTCATCACGTCGTCCACACGGCCGAGCACCCAGATGTTGCCGTCCTCGTCCTTCTTGGCGCCGTCCCCCGCGAAGTAGCTGCCCTCGAAGCGGGACCAGTAGGTCTGCTCGTAGCGCTCCGGGTCGCCCCAGATGCCGCGCAACATCCCCGGCCAGGGCTGGGTGATCACCAGGTAGCCGCCCGAGCCGTCAGGCACCGACTCCCCGGCGTCGTTGACCACGTCGACCTCGATGCCGGGGATCGCGAGCTGGGCAGACCCCGGGCGCGTGGCGGTCACCCCGGGCAGCGGGCTGACCATGATGCCGCCGGTCTCCGTCTGCCACCAGGTGTCCACGATCGGGCAGCGGTCGTGGCCCACCACCCGGCGGTACCACATCCACGCCTCGGGGTTGATCGGCTCACCGACCGAGCCGAGCAGCCGCAGCGAGGACAGGTCGAAGCCGGCGGGGATCTCCTCGCCCCACTTCATACACGCGCGGATGGCGGTCGGGGCGGTGTAGAAGATGGTCACCTGGTGCTGGTCGATGATCTCCCACCAGCGTCCCTGGTGCGGGCTGTCCGGTGTGCCCTCGTACATCACCTGGGTGGCCCCGAGGGAGAGCGGCCCGTAGACCATGTAGGTGTGGCCGGTGACCCAGCCGACGTCGGCGGTGCACCAGAACACGTCGGTCTCGGGGTGGATGTCGTGCACCACCGAGGAGGTGTAGGCCGCCTGGGTGAGGTAGCCACCGGTCGTGTGGAAGATCCCCTTGGGCTTCCCGGTGGTGCCCGAGGTGTAGAGGATGAAGAGCGGGTGCTCGGCGTCGACGGCCACGGCCCGATGGGTGGGCTCGGCCGCCTCCAGCGCCTCGTGCCACCACACGTCGCGGCTGTCGTCCCAGTCGACCTCGGTCTCGGTGCGCCGGACGACCAGGACCTTCTGCACCGGGGAGCCGTCCACGCTGACGGCTGCGTCGACGGCCGGCTTGAGCGACGACACCTTGCCCTTGCGGTAGCCGCCGTCGGCGGTGATGACCACCTTGGCCTCGGCGTCGTCGATGCGGGTGCGCAGCGCGTCGGCCGAGAAGCCGCCGAAGACCACGGAGTGCGGGGCGCCCAGGCGGGCACAGGCCAGCATCGCGACGACCGCCTCGGGCACCATCGGCAGATAGATCGCCACCCGGTCGCCCTGCGCCACCCCGAGGGCGGCCAGCGCGTTGGCGGCCCGCTGGACCTGGTCGTGCAGCTCGGCGTAGGTGATCGACCGCGTGTCGCCAGGCTCACCCACGAAGTGCAGGGCCACCCGGTCGCCGTTGCCGGCCTCGACATGGCGGTCGACGCAGTTGACCGAGGCATTGAGGGTGCCCCCCACGAACCAGCGCGCGAACGGCGCCTGCGACCAGTCCAAGGTCTGCTCGAAGTCGGTGTCCCAGGTGATCAGCGACCGCGCCTGCTCGGCCCAGAAACCCTCCCGGTCGGCCCGCGCTGCGTCATACAGCGCGGCGGTGCCGTTGGCCTGCGCGGCGAACTCCTCGCTGGGCGGGAAGCTGCGCTCTTCGTGCAGCAGGTTGGACAGGGTTGGCTCGGCCACAGTGCCTCCTCGACGGTGCAGGACAGACAGACAGTCTTTCCCTACCCAACCGGGTCAGGCACGGCGGGGCAAGCAGGTCGGTGCCTGCCCCGCCCAGCAGGTCTCACCAGCGGTGTGCGACGTCCACGACGAGGCGGGCGCCCGCGCCTGGGCCGTCCAGCACCATCACCCGGAACGGCAGCCGGGCGCGCACGCCCAGCCCGACCGTGCTCTGCCCCTCCAAGCTGCCGGCCCAGGCGAGCTGCCGGAAGGTGCGGTAGCCGTCGACGTCGGTGAGCTGGGTCTTGTCGGCGGGGGTGTAGGTCGCCTGGCCCTCGTCGTCGTAGGCGGGAGCGCGCAGGATGATCCTCAGCCTGGCACCGCCAGCGAGCGGGATGACCTTGCCGGACCCGTCCTCGCGGACCTGGGTGACGTAGCGCACGTCATAGGACAGGGAGCGGGGCACGTCGGCCACGTCGATCACCATGCGGTCGAAGCAGGTGTGCCGCCCGGACCGGACGTTGCTCACCGTGCCGGTGGTGTGGCTGGTGCCCTTGCGCTCAGCCAGTGAGCCCCAGTCTGTGGAGCACGACGTGCTCGTGCCGGCCATCACCCCGAGCTGGGCCATCTGGGCAAACCCGGTGCTCGCGGGGGCGGCGGCCCCTGCGGGGGCGGCGAGTCCGGCCGCCAGGACCGTGGCAAGAGTGAGCGCGGTGCCCGTGAGCCGGGTCCGCGACGGCGATGTGTTCATGACGTGTCTCCCTGATGAGGGGGCGTCGTCGGCCCCGATTGGCTGCGGCGTGTCCGTCGCACCCTGTATGACGTGCCACCAGCTGATCCGGTTGGCGGGCAGTTGTGAGGTGCGGACGGTCCTAGGGTGGGCCGGTGCCAGCCGCTGGAACCACCGCCGACGAGCTCCTCACGCTGCTCCGGCTGCCGGAGGTGTCGGAGGCTGTCGACGGGGCGCGGGAGGCCTGCACCCGGCTGCGCTGGCACGAAGGCCTGCGCCGCCGGGCGCCCGAGGCGGCGGCCGAGTCGCGCGTGCGGGGTGCGCGGGCCAGCGCGCTGCTCGACGGTGCCGAGCTCGCCGGCTCCGAGCACACGCTGTCTGTCGTCCGAGACCTCATGCGCGGCGCACGGGACTGGCCGGCCGAGCTGGGCCCGGCGGAGCTGACCACGCGCGCCGCGGTGCGGGTCACGGCGGCGACCGAGGGGGTCGACGCGGCGGCGCTGAGGTCGGCAGCCCAGGTGCTGAGCCGGCTGCACCTCGCAGCAGCCTCGGGGCTGGTGCCGTCCGACCAGCTGGGCCGGCCCCGGACGACAGGGGGTGGTGTGCCGGGAGAGCTCGGCTTCCTGGGGCCTGCGCCTCAGGCGGCTGAGCTGCCCGCCCGGCTGGCGGCCGTGGGTGCCGTGCTCGGCACCCTCGGGCAGGGGGGCGTGCCAGCGCTCGTCGTCGCGGCCGTCGTGCATGCCGAGTTGGCCTGGGCCCGTCCGTTCGCCGGGGGAAACGCGTTGGTCGCGCGTGCCGTCGAACGGGTGGTCCTGCGGGTCGGGGGTGTGGACCCCACCGGCGTGTCGGTGCCGGAGGCGGGGCATGCGGCGGGCGCTGGCGTGGACTATCGGGGAGCGCTGCAGGCGTACGGCGACGGCGGCCTCGAGGGCGTGCGCCTGTGGCTGCTGCACGTGGCTGAGGCGGTGACCCTCGGTGCCGAAGAGGGGACCAGAATCGCCCACGCCGTGCAGGCCGGCCGACTGGACCCACCTACCGGCTGACCGCCCAGACGAGACGTCCGCCGTCGGGACACACCGCGGAGGGGGTGGCGGAGTCCCCTCTTCCGCTGCGCGTCGCGGAGGAGTAGAACTGTCAGCAGAGGCCATCGGCACCCGCCGAGCGCCTCCGGCGGCGACCACTCGAGCACCCACGCGCGGGCAGTCCACTGATGGACCGGTCAAGGCCGGGGCTTGTCCCCGACCCGACAATCGCATGCACGCTCTGTTCGCTCGGGCGGTCGCCGCCGACGCACCCCCGGTTGTGCGCCGCGCAGCGCCGGGGCGGTGTTTGCGAAATCGAGACCCCGCGTTCATACTTGTTTCTACGTCGCTCCCCGCAAGGGTTGAGCGCGGGCACTAGGGGCCATCCCCCCCTGATCCCTAGTGTCGACGGCCCCGGATCCCCCTCCGGGGCCGTCCCCTTTTCCGGGGACTGCCCGCTGTCTCCCTGATGTCCACAGCCGGTGGTCGTCGCCGCGGGCCATCCACAGATCGCAGCACTGCCCTGTCACTGACCTCGCCCGCCGACGAGCCTCAGCTCATGGCGACAGGGCAGGACGCAGCACAGCGATCACGGCGCACCGGGCAGCCCGGCGTGATCTTGGGAGTCCTGGGAGCCACCGGAGGTGTCGGGGCGAGCAGTCTTGCGGCCGCCGCTGCGGTCAGGGCTGGTGTGCTGGGCCGACGCACGGTGCTCGTCGACGGACAGCCCTGGGGTGGTGGCCTCGACGTCCTCGTCGGGCTCGACGTGACTGAGGGGCTGCGGTGGCGTGACCTGTCCCGAGCACGCGGGTCACTCGACGGAGACAGCCTGCGGCGGGCGCTGCCTGCGGACGGGGAGCTGGCCGTCCTCTCGTGGGGACGCGGCCTCCCTCCGGAACAGCTGCCGGCGCCGGCCCCAGTCCTGACCGCCCTGGCCGCTGCAGCGGACCTGGTGGTGGTCGACCTGCCCCGCCCGGGGACACCGGGTGCGGCCGCCTGGTGGCACTGCTGCGACGCCCTGCTCGTGGTGGCCACGTCCGCCCTGAGCGGGCTGGCTCCCGCTCTGCTCACGCTCGCATCCTTGTCCCGTGAGTCGTTGACCTGCCGGACCGTCGTCGTCCGAGCCGGACAGCTGGGGAATGGCGGTCGGTCGGGCCTGGCCCTGCCTCTGGTCGCTGAGACGCTCGGAGTCCGCGTCGTCAGCGAGCTGCCCGATGACGCGGCCATCGCCGCCAGCCTGATGCGCGGACAGCCTGTCGGCTCGCGCCCAGGTCCGCTGGTGGACGCCGCCGACCGCGTCCTGGCAGAGGTCCTCACCTCCGGGCAGGACGCCGCATGAGCGCCGCGCCGGCCCGGGTGTGGGAGCAGATCCGCCAGGGCCGCGCCCCGACGGAGTCGTCGGTGGACGCGGCGGTCGACCCGCTTGTCCTCGGCGAGACGGGAGCAGCTCGGGCCAGGGACGACCTGCGCGCGCAGGTGCTCGGGCTGGGCCCCTTGGAGGATGTCGTCGCCGACCCGGCTGTCACCGACGTCCTGGTCAACGGCGTGGACGGGTGCTGGGCCGATCGGGGACGAGGGCTGGAGCTGCTCGCCGTCACCTTCGAGGACCACGCTGCGGTGCGTCGGCTGGCGGTGCGGCTGGCGGGCCTGGCCGGCCAGCGTCTGGACGAGGCGCGGCCCTTTGTCGACGGGCTGCTGCCAGGCGGCATCCGGCTGCACGCGGTGCTGCCGCCGCTGTCCTGTGACGGGGTGCACCTCAGCCTCCGTGTCCCTCGTCGGCAAGCGCCCGACCTGCCCACGCTGGGCGCCTGGGGGATGTTCGAGGCCGACGGTGAGGACCTGCTGCGGGCGCTGGTCGCGGCCCGGGTCGCCTTCGTGGTCAGCGGAGGCACGGGCACCGGCAAGACAACCCTGCTCGGCGCGATGCTCCGCGAGGTCGACCCGGGTGAGCGCGTGGTGGTGGTCGAGGACGTGCGAGAGATACCGGTCATGCACCCGCACGTCGTGCGGCTGCAGGGGCGAGGACCCAACGTCGAAGGAGCAGGGGCGGTGACGCTGACCGACCTGGTGCGGCAGTCGCTGCGGATGCGGCCGGACAGGGTCGTGGTCGGAGAGGTTCGGGGCGCCGAGGTACGAGAGCTGCTGACCGCCCTCAACACCGGTCATGAGGGGGGCTGCGGCACGCTGCATGCCAACACCACCGCTGACGTGGTCAGCCGGTTCGAGGCGCTCGGTGCGCTGGCGGGCCTGTCGCTCGACGCCGTCCACGCGCAGCTGGCCAGTGCTGTGCGCGTCGTGGTGCACCTCGACCGTGCCAACGGTCCTCGCCGGGTGCGGGAGATCGCCGTGCTGCTCGCCGACCGCGGGCGGGTCCGGGCCGAGCCGGCCTGGCGCTGCCGGCCCGGGGAAGCCACCGGGCCGGCAGTGGCTGACCTCACCCTGCCCGGCCGCAGCCTGCTGGACGGTCTTCTCGGGCGGACCTCGACACCAGGGGGCGGGTCGCGATGACCGCGGCGGTCGTGGGCTTGCTCCTCGCGGCGGCCGTGCTCACCTGGCCCGCGCCTGCGGTGAGAGCCGCTGTGCAGGCGCTCGTCCCGGCCGCCGAGGGGTCACCGACCACACGTCATAGCCATTCCCGGACACCGACCGACGGCACGGTGAGCTGGGCGTCGACTGAGGCGAGTCCCGTCGACGTGGGCCGCAGGCTGGCGGCCTCGATCCGGCGAGGCCGCCGCGCCGTGATCCCACCGGCCGACCTGCTTCCGGTCCTCGACCAGCTGGCTGCCGGACTGCGGTCGGGGTTGCCTGCCGACACCGCGATGTCCCTGGCCTGCGCCGATGCAGCACCGGACGTGCGGCAGCTCGTCGCAGGGCCGGTCGCTGAGGCGACCTCGGCCGGCCGGGCAGCCGGACCCGCCTGGGAACGGGTCGCCAGGGCGACTCACAGCCGCGAGCTCGCCCTGGTCGCCCGGTCGGTCGGCCTGAGCGAACGACTGGGCGCACCGCTTGCGGACGCGATCGGCTCGGCCGCCGCCGGGGTGCGTGCCTCGCTGGAGCTGCAACGGACGCTGGACGCCTCGACGGCTGGGCCGCGAGCCACTGCCGGGGTGTTGTCCTTCCTCCCCGTCGGCGGCATCGCGGTCGCCGGGTTGGTCGGCGTGCCCCCCGCGCGTCTCTACGGTTCGACTCCCGCGCTGCTCAGCCTGGCGCTGGGGCTGGTGCTGCTGTTGGTCGGACGGCTGGTGACGGCGGCGATGATCCGCCGGGTCGAGGACCTGAGATGACCCCGGTGGCCGTCGGCGCACTGGTCGCCCTGGCCTGCCTGCTGTGGCCGTCAGCGGCTCGGGACCGAGCGGCCGACCAGGCGGCTCGTTGGTCGAGGCGGCCACCTCCGTCGTGGCGACGGGCGACCAGTCGACCATCGTCCCGGCTCTCGGCCAGTCCGTCGACGGGCGCCGCGCAGCGAGAAGACCCTGTCGGGTGCGACCCGCCGGCCACCCACGTCCCCGGAGGTGGCTGACGTGCTGGACCACCTGGCTCTGGCCTTTCGCGGGGGCACGGGTGTCTCGACCGCGGTGCGTGCGGTGGCCGAGCGCACCCCCGGGACGATCCGGTCAGGAGCTGTCGGCCGTCGCGGCCGCCCTGGAATGGGGAGTCGACGGGGCGACCGCCTGGGCTGCGGCGGGCAGCCACTGGGCGCCGGCCCGGCGGGCGCTGGAGCTGTCGATGCATGCCGGTGTCCCACCCGCGGAGCTGCTGACCCGCGCCGCCCGCGACCTGCGCAGCTCCCACGTCGCCCTCGTGCAGGCAGCGACGGCGCGCCTGTCCGTGCGCCTGGTGCTTCCGCTGGCGATGGCCTTTCTGCCCGCCTTCGTGCTGACGACCGTCGTGCCGGTCGTCCTCGCGCTGGCCACCGACCTGCTCACGGGCCGATGAGCCCGCCACCGACCCGCGCCCCGTTCGAGGGCGTGTCACCAAGGAGGGAAACCATGCACAGTTCGATTTCCACGCGGCGCCTGACCAGCAGCCCCGCTCGGCCCGCGACCTTCGGTCCGCGGTCTCAGGACGGCACGCGAGAGGTCCGTCGACGCGGCGCTCGCTCGCTGGTGCGTCGGCTCCGGTCGCTGCCCGAGGCAGGGATGACGACCGCCGAGTATGCGGTCGGCACCATCGCGGCGTGTGCCTTCGCGGCCGTCCTGCTGGCGATCGTCAAGTCCGACGGTATCGGCGCCCTGGTGCTGGACGTCATCACCACCGCCTTGTCCGTGGTGCTCTGATGGTCCCCGAGCGCCGCGACGAGGGGATGGTGAGCGCCGAGCTGGCGGTCGCCATCCCTGCGGTGCTCGTGGTGCTCGCCTGCTGCCTGAGTGGGCTGGGCCTGGCCGTAGACCAGGTCCGCTGTGTGGATGCGGCGCGCGTTGCTGCGCGTGCCGCATCCCGCGGCGACACCCGCGAGGCCGTGGTCGAGCTGGCCCTCGACCGGTCGCCGGAGGGTTCGACTGTCGACGTCAACGAGCACGGTCGGGGGGTGGTGCGGGTCGTGGTCACCGCTCCGGCGCGGCTGATGGTGGTCAGTCTGCCGCCGGCCTCAGCGACTGCCTTCGCGGTGCCGGAGCCAGGTCTGCCATGAGGTGGGGATGGTGGTCGGGTTCGGCGGGGCCGAGGGTGGTTCGGCGAGGGCCGAGGGTGGTTCGGCGAGGGCCAGGTGTCGTTCCTCCAGCGCCGACGGTGGGTCGGGCTCGGTGCTGGCGATCGGCGTCATCGCTGCACTGCTCGTGCTCACCACGGCGCTGCTGGTGCTGGGGGCGGCTGTCGTCGCGGGTCAGCAGGCCCGCACGGCCGCCGACCTGGCGGCGCTGGCAGCGGCCGGCGCGGCGTGGCAGGGCGCCGATGAGGCCCATGCGTGTGCGGAGGGTCGCCGCAGTGCCGGCCTGCACGACGCACGGCTCCTCTCGTGCGCGGTGCTGATCAACGAGTCCGGGTCGCCTGAGGTGCTGGTCGAGAGCGCTGTTCCCGTCCGGGCGCTGGGCGGGCGCGAGGCCGTGGCGAGGTCCCGCGCGGGGGTCGTCCCCACGCCATGAGGCAGGGCCTGCAGCAGATGCCGCCGTGATGAATGCCCGCTAGGGTCGTCGAGTCCGCCGCCGTCGCGGCCCCCGACACCCCCACGGCCCGTTCGGAGGTAGCTCATGCTCGTCCTTGGCATTGTTCTGGTGCTCGTGGCCCTGGTGGCCATCGGCTACATGTGGTTTGGCACGCAGGGTCAGGCGCCGCTCGCGATCGACCTGGGTGCCTTCGAGATCAACCTCACTCCGCTCCAGCTCTTCCTGCTCGGCGCCGCCTGCCTGGTGGTCCTGTTCCTCGGGCTCGTCCTGACGCTGAGCGGCATGCGCCGCCAGGCCAAGCGTCGGCGCGAGGTGAAGGACCTCCGTCACCAGGTCCGGGCTCAGGACACGGTGAGCGGCCGCGATGCCGATCGCCGCGAGGACCGCGGGGACGACCGTCGCGACGGCGACCGTGTCGATGACGACCGTCGTGAGGACCGGCTGACGCGCGACCGTTCTGACGCAGACCGTCGTGACGCAGACCGTCGTGGCGCAGACCGTCTGCCCGGTGACCGCGCCGACGGCGATCGGAGTGACCAGCGGACGACCGACTATGAGCGGGAGCTCCCGCCGCCCCCTCCCCCCTCGACCACGGGCCGCGAGGTCCCAGGCCAGACGGATCCCGGCACGCCCGGCGAGGCCCCGCACCGCAGCGACATCGACCCGTCCAGGTTCCGCCCGTAGGGGACCGCCCGGTCAGGCCGCTGCACCACGGCGGCAGTTCGTCACGTCGCGGCGTCAGCCCCGTGAGCCGTGACGCACGGGGTCAGCCCTGATCCCGTGACGCGACGGCCAGCGGCGAGAGCAGCAGGCGCAACGCGCGTTACTGCGCCTGACTTGTCGAGCGGGTTGTTGCCGTTGCCGCACTTCGGTGACTGCACGCAGGCGGGGCAGCCAGTGCGGCACGGGCACTCGGCGATGTTCTCTGCGGTCGCCCTGAGCCAGGACTCGGCCAGGTCGTAACCGCGGGCTGCGAAGCCGGCACCCCCCGGATAGCCGTCGTAGACCAGCACTGTCGGCAGACCGGTGTCGGGGTGCAGTGCCGTCGAGACCCCCCCGATGTCCCACCGGTCACAGGTCGCCAGCAGAGGCAGCAGGCCGATCGAGGCGTGTTCGGCGGCATGCAGCGCCCCCGGCAGGTCGGCCTCGGCGATCCCGGCGGACAGGAGCACCTCCTGTGGCAGGGTCCACCACACCGCGACCGTGGGCAGAGTCCGGACCGGCAGCATCAACGCGTGCTCGCCGATCACCTCGCCCGTCGGGAGCCGCCGCAGGAACGAGGTCACCTGGCTGCTGACGCGGACCCGACCGAGGACCAGCCGGCCGGCACCCCAGTCCTGCTCGGCGATCTCCTCGACCAGCCGGAAGTCGCTCACCGATCGCGCCTGCGTGGTCCACCCAGGGTCTCCGGGGACGACCAGCGCGCTGGCGTCGTCGAGGTCGAGCTGCTGCACGACGTAGGACTCGCCCTGGTGCAGGTAGACGGCGCCGGTGTGCACGGAGCTGTGCGAGCGCGGCCTGGTCCACCGTGCCCAGAACCCGGCCCGTACCGGCCTCGACGATGCGCACTGTCTCACCGATCCCGCGCAGCGACAGCTGGTCCGTCGGACGTTCCGGGCGGGCCCAGTACCAGCCGGCCGGACGGTCCCGCAGGACGCCGCGTCTGACCAGTGACGCGGCCAGCGCCGGGAGGGTCGGGCCGAACCACTGCACGTCGTCGACGGTCAGCGGAAGCTCACTCGCCGCGGCCGCCAGGTGCGGCCCCAGGACGTGCGGGTTGGCCGGGTCGACCACGCTCGCCTCGACGGGGGCGTCGAAGATCGCCTCCGGGTGGTGCACGAGATAGCTGTCGAGCGGGTCGTCGGCCGCGACGAGCACCGCCAGCGACTCGGTGCCGGCCCGTCCCGCGCGCCCGGCCTGCTGCCACAGTGAGGCCCGTGTGCCCGGCCACCCCGCGATGAGCACGGCGTCGAGCCCGGCGATGTCGACCCCGAGCTCGAGCGCGTTGGTCGCCGCCAGGCCCAGGACGTCCCGATCGCGCAGCCGTCGCTCCAGCTCGCGCCGCTCCTCCGGCAGGTAGCCACCCCGGTAGGCCGCGATCCGGGCAGGCAGGGCCGGGTCCACCTCGGCGCAGGTGCGCCTGGCCTGCTGTGCGACGACCTCGACCCCCACCCGCGACCGGGCGAAGGTCACGGTCTGCACGTCCTGCAGGACCAGGTCGGCCAGCAGGTCACCGGCCTCGGCCAGCGCACTGCGGCGGGTGTCCTGCACCAGGGGCGGCTCCCAGAGGGCGAATGTCGTCGCCTCCCGCGGCGAGCCGTCCTGGGTCACCGCGACGACCGGCTGACCGATCAGGACGCCGGCGTGTCTGGCGGGGTCGGCCACGGTCGCCGAGGCGAAGACCACGGTCGGCCGGGCTCCGTAGCGGGCGGCCACCCGCAGCAGCCGGCGCAACACCGCCGACAGGTGAGCACCGAAGACCCCGCGATAGACGTGGCACTCGTCGACGACGACATACCGCAGCGCCCGCAGGAACGGCGCCCAGTGCTGGTGCCCCGGCAGCAGGGAGTGGTGCACCAGGTCGGGGTTGGTCAGCACGTAGTGCGCGTGCTCGCGGATCCAGCGGCGCTCCTCCGGCGCGGTGTCCCCGTCGTAGGTCGCGCAGCGCACGTCGGGCAGGGCCAGCTGGTCGAGCCGCTCCCACTGGTCGCCGGCCAGCGCCTTGGTGGGCGAGAGGTAGAGAGCGCTCGCGCCGCGGCCGGTGGGCGCCTGTGTGCCGGCGGCCAGGGCCGAGAGCACCGGCAGCAGGTAGCCCAGCGACTTGCCGGAGGCGGTGCCCGTCGCGCAGACGACGTGCTGGCCGCCATGGGCCAGGTCGGCCGTCTCCCGCTGGTGCGACCAGAGCTGGGTCACCCCCTGACCTGCCAACGCGGCATACACCGTGGGGTCGACCCAGCTGGGCCACTCGGACAGCACGGCCGGGCGGGCCGGCACCCTGCGGACGTGCACCACCCGGGACTCGCGGGACCCGGCCGTCAGGCGGTCCAGGGCGCGTTGTGGGTCGAAGGTGCGGGGCATCGCAGGTCACCGTATGCCGCGGGGCCGACAGTGACGTGCCGCTGACCGGCCCCGTTGGTCGCCTTGGCCGGTGACCGGCATAATGCGGTGGTCGTCGCCGCCACCGCTTAGGGTGTGCGCGAGCACCTGTCCTGACCCCGTCGACTCTGATTCTCTGCGCGCCCGTTGACGCGCGCCCAGGAGGCCCACACATGATCACCGCCACCTCGCCCGACATCGACCTCGGGGCCACGGGTTACTCCGTCGTCGTCGTCGTCCTGCTGATCGCGGTCGCCGCTCTGGTCATGGGGGCCAGGTTCCGCAAGGAGGTCCTCGCGGCCTCTCCCGGGACGGAGAGCATGCAGGCCATCGGCGCTGCCGTGCAGGAGGGCGCCCAGGCCTACCTGACCCGCATGTTCCGCACCCTGGGCGTCTTTGCGGTCGTCGCATTCGTGGTCCTGCTGGCCCTGCCGGCCGACGACCTGACGATCCGCATCTTCCGATCGGTGTTCTTCCTGCTGGGCGCGGGCTTCTCGGCGTTCATCGGCTGGCTCGGGATGAACCTGGCCACCGCGGCCAACATGCGCGTCGCCGAGGCGGCCCGCACCTCCGGTCGTGACGACGGCATGCGCATCGCGTTCCGCACCGGCGGCACCGTGGGCATGGCGACCGTCGGACTGGGCCTGCTCGGCGCGGGGCTGGTCGTGCTGCTGTTCCGCGGGGACG
This sequence comes from uncultured Actinomycetota bacterium, assembly GCA_963781115.1. GTDB lineage: Bacteria > Actinomycetota > Actinomycetes > Actinomycetales > Dermatophilaceae > Ornithinicoccus. The sequence goes on along the minus strand of CAWADV010000001.1, from coordinate 53,226 downwards.
CCCCCAAGGTGCTCGAGGGCTTCGGCTTCGGTGCTGCCCTGCTCGCCATGTTCATGCGCGTGGGCGGCGGCATCTTCACCAAGGCCGCCGACGTGGGCGCCGACCTGGTCGGCAAGGTCGAGGCCGGCATCCCCGAGGACGACCCCCGCAACGCGGCGACCATCGCCGACAACGTCGGTGACAACGTCGGTGACTGCGCCGGCATGGCGGCCGACCTGTTCGAGTCCTACGCGGTGACCCTGGTCGCCGCGCTGATCCTGGGCACGGCGGCCTTCGGGGAGCACCCGGCCGGTCTGCTGTTCCCGCTGGTGATCCCGGCCATCGGCGCACTCACCGCCATCCTGGGCGTCTACATCACCAAGGTCCGCCCCGGTGAGAACGGCCTCACCGCGATCAACCGCGGCTTCTACATCTCGGCCCTGGTCGCCGGTGCGCTGTCCGTGGTCGCCGCGTTCGTCTTCGTGCCCAGCGACTTCAGCGAGCTGCGGGTCGGTCAGAACGAGGGCGGGCTGTTCAGCAGCGGCGAGCTCGACTTCGACCCCAGCATCCGCGCGGCGCTGGCCGTGGTCATCGGCATCGTCCTGGCCGCGTTCATCCTGTGGCTGACCGGCTACTTCACCGGCACCGACAAGCGCCCGACCAAGGACGTCGCCCGCACCTCCCTCACCGGCCCCGCCACCGTCGTCCTGGCCGGGATCGGTCTGGGCCTGGAGTCGGCGGTCTACACCTCGGTCACCATCGCCGGTGCGATCTACCTGCTCTTCACCCTCGGTGGCGGCTCGCTGATCCTGGCGCTGTTCTTCGTCGCGATCGCCGGGTGCGGCCTGCTCACCACCGTCGGCGTGATCGTCGCGATGGACACCTTCGGCCCGGTCTCGGACAACGCCCAGGGCATCGCGGAGATGAGCGGTGACGTGGACGGCGAGGCCGCCCAGATCCTCACCGAGCTGGACGCTGTCGGCAACACGACCAAGGCGATCACCAAGGGCATCGCGATCGCCACCGCGGTCCTGGCGGCCACGGCGCTGTTCGGCTCCTACCTCGACGCGATCACCTCGACGCTCGCCGACATCGCCGGCGGCACCGCTGCCGAGGCGCTGTCGCTGACCCAGAGCTTCCTGGTCTTCGACCCGCGGGCCCTGGTCGGGCTGCTCATCGGTGGCTCGGTCGTCTTCCTCTTCTCGGGACTGGCGATCAACGCGGTCACCCGGGCCGCAGGGGCGATCGTCTTTGAGGTGCGCCGCCAGTTCCGCGAGATGCCCGGCATCATGGACTACACCCAGAAGCCGGACTACGGCCGCGTGGTGGACATCTGCACCAAGGACTCGCTGCGCGAGCTGGCCACCCCCGGCCTGCTGGCGATCTTCGCCCCGATCGCCGTCGGCTTCGGCCTCGGCGTGGGCGCGCTGGCCGGATACCTGGCCGGCGCGATCGGCACCGGGGTGCTGATGGCCATCTTCCTGGCCAACTCCGGCGGCGTCGTGGGACAACGCCAAGAAGATCGTCGAGGACGGCCACCACGGTGGCAAGGGCTCCGACGCCCACGCGGCGACGATCATCGGCGACACCATCGGCGACCCGTTCAAGGACACGGCCGGCCCGGCCATCAACCCGCTGATCAAGGTGATGAACCTGGTCGCTCTGCTGATCGCCCCGGCCATCGTCTCGATGAGCATCGGCGAGGACTCCAACGGCGTGCTGCGCATCGGCATCGCCCTGGTCGCCGTCGCGGTCATCGTGGGCGCGGTCATGGTCAGCAAGCGGCGTGACCTGGGCATCGGCGGCGAGACCACCCCTGCGGCCGTCGGCGACACCGTCCGCGGATGACCCTCGCGGGGTCATGACCTGACCCCGAACCCGCCCGCCTCGAGATCGGCGCGCAGCGCTCCCCGCGCTGCGCGCCGATCTGTCTGTCTGGCGAGGGAATGCGCGCCATCGCGGCCTTGCTGACAGCAGGGCGGTGCAAGATGGAGCGCAGACGCGGGGCCCCAGTCGTCGCCCGGCGAGCGCTGCACCGATGCTGGTCCCCGACGACACTTGGGAGAACGTGTGCTGATCAAGCTCTGGCGGGGCCACCTGGCGCCCTACCGCACCGGCATCCTGCTGCTCCTGGCCCTGCAGCTGGTCAGCACGATCGCCAGCCTCTACCTGCCCAGCCTCAACGGGCAGATCATCGACGAGGGCGTCGCCCAGGGCGACATCGGCGCGATCTGGCGGCTCGGCGCCATGATGCTCGCCATCTCGGTGGTCCAGATCGGGGTGACGATCGTGGCGACCTACCTGGCCTCCCGCACCGCCGCCGGGCTCGGCCGCGACGTCCGCGCGTCGGTCTATGCGCAGGTGAGCGGGTTCAGTGCCCAGGAGGTCAACCGGTTCGGCGCCCCCACCCTGATCAGCCGGTCGTCCAACGACGTCACCCAGGTCCAGACGGTGACCTTCATGGGCCTGGCGATGATGGTGACCACGCCGATCATGATGGTCGGCGGCATCGTCATGGCGCTGCGCGAGGACCTCGGGCTGGCCTGGCTGGTCGCCGTCGCCGTGCCCCTGCTCGCCCTCTGCGTCGGCCTCATCATCCGGCGGATGATCCCGCAGTTCGGGCTGATGCAGCGCAGTGTGGACTGGGTCAACCGGGTGCTGCGCGAGCAGATCACCGGCATCCGGGTGGTCCGTGCCTTCGTCCGCGAGGACCACGAGCGCGCTCGCTTCGCCGAGGCCAACACCCAGTACACCGGCGCGGCCCTGGCCGTCGGCAAGCTGATGGCCCTGGTCTTCCCGATCGTGATGATGATCTTCAACGCCTCCACCGTCGCCGTGCTGTGGTTCGGCGCGCGCCGGATCGAGGACGGGCAGATGCAGATCGGCGCCCTCACGGCATTCATGGCCTATCTGGTGTTCGTCCTGATGTCGGTGATGATGGCCACCTTCATGGCCACGATGATCCCCCGCGCCGAGGTCTCGGCAGGCCGGATCATGGAGGTGCTGCACACGGACTCCTCGGTCGCCGAGCCTGAGCACCCGGTCCCGCTGCCCGACGGTCCGGTCGCCGTGGAGTTCGACCGGGTCCAGTTCAGCTATCCCGGCGCGGACGTGCCGGTCCTGCGCGAGGTCTCCTTCACGGCATACCCGGGTCAGACCACGGCGGTCGTCGGGTCCACCGGTGCCGGCAAGACCACACTGCTCTCCCTCGTCCCGCGGCTGTATGACGTGAGCGCGGGGGCGGTGCGGGTCGGCGGCGTCGACCTGCCGCACGCACCGTTGGCCGCCTTGTGGGAACGGATCGGCCTGGTGCCGCAGCGGCCCTACCTGTTCACCGGGACGGTCGCCAGCAACCTGCGCTACGGCGACCCGGAGGCCACCGACGAGCAGCTCTGGGATGCGCTGCGGATCGCCCAGGCCGAGGACTTCGTGCAGGACATGCCCGGCGGGCTCGAGGCGCCGATCGCCCAGGGCGGCACCAACGTCTCCGGCGGTCAGCGCCAGCGCCTGGCGATCGCGCGCGCCCTGGTCAGACGACCCGACATCTACCTGTTCGACGACTCCTTCAGCGCGCTCGACCTGGCCACCGACGCCCGGCTCCGGGCCGCCCTGCGACCGGTCACCGCCACCGCGACGGTGATCGTGGTCGCGCAGCGGGTCTCCACCATCACCTCCGCCGACCAGATCATCGTGCTCGAGGACGGCGCGGTCGTCGGATCCGGCACCCACGAGGAGCTGATGGCCGACAACCCGACCTACCAGGAGATCGTCCGCTCCCAGCTCGTCGGGGAGCCGGTCTGATGGCCGAGGGGATGAAGTCCGCGGAGGAGAAGGCGGCCGAGGCGCGGCGCGGGCCCGGAGGGGCTGCCGCACGACGCGGTCCGCACATGGCGATCGGCGTGCCCGCCGAGAAGCCAGCCTCGTTCGGCCCGTCGGCCAAGCGGCTGATCGGGCTGCTGCGTCCTGACCGCGCGGCGCTGGTCGTCGTGCTCTTCCTGGCCCTGGCCAGCGTCGTGCTGGGCGCGATCGGGCCCAAGATCATGGCTGCGGCGACCGACCTGATCTTCGCCGGCTGGATCGGCTCGTCGCTGCCGTCGGGACTGACCCGCGAGCAGGTGGTCCAGCTGGCCCGCGGCGACGGTCGCGACCAGTTCGCCGACATGATCTCCGCGATGCCCTACCTGGTGCCCGGCGCAGGCATCGACTTCCCGGCGGTCGGTCGGGTGCTGCTGATCACGCTGGGGATCTACCTCGTCGCGGCGCTGCTGGGCTGGGTGCAGGCACGCGCGCTGGTCGTCATCGTCAACCGCACCGTCTTCGCCCTGCGCCGCGACGTCGAGGACAAGCTCAACCGCCTGCCGCTGCCCTACTTCGACGGGCAGCCGCGCGGTGAGCTGCTGAGCCGGGTGACCAACGACATCGACAACGTCGCGCAGAGCCTGCAGCAGACGCTGAGCCAGCTGGTGACCTCGCTGCTCACGGTGCTCGCGATGGTCACCATGATGTTCGTGATCAGCCCCACCCTGGCCCTGGTGGCCCTGGTCACCATCCCGATCTCGGTGGTCGTCACCGGGGTGATCGGCAAGCGCAGCCAGCAGCACTTCATCCGGCAGTGGCGGCACACCGGCGAGGTCAACGGCATCGTCGAGGAGGCGTTCACCGGCCACGAGCTGACCAAGGTGTTCGGTCGTCAGCAGGAGAGCCGGGCCTCCTTCGACGAGGCCAACGGCAAGCTGCACGACGCAGGCTTCGGTGCCCAGTTCATCAGCGGCATCATCATGCCGACGATGATGTTCATCGGAAACCTGAACTACGTCGTCATCGCCGTCCTGGGCGGGCTGCGGGTGGCTTCGGGCACGATGACGCTCGGCGACGTGCAGGCGTTCATCCAGTACTCCCGCCAGTTCACCCAGCCGCTGACCCAGGTCGCCTCGATGGCCAACCTGCTGCAGTCCGGCGTCGCGTCGGCCGAACGGGTCTTCGAGGTGCTCGACGCCTCGGAGCAGGAGCCGGACCGGGCCGAGCCGGTGAGCCTCCCGTCGCCGCGAGGTCGGGTGGAGTTCGAGGACGTCTCCTTCTCCTACGACCCGCAGCGCCCGCTGATCCACGACCTCGACCTGGTCGTCGAGCCGGGCCAGACGGTGGCGATCGTCGGACCGACCGGCGCCGGCAAGACCACGCTGGTCAACCTGCTGATGCGCTTCTATGAGCTCCAAGGTGGGCGGATCACCCTCGACGGTGTCGACATCACGGCGCTGAGCCGGCACGGGCTGCGGTCCCGGATCGGCATGGTGCTGCAGGACACCTGGCTGTTCAACGGCACGATCCGCGAGAACATCGCCTACGGCCGGCCCGACGCCGACGAGGCGGATATCCAGCAGGCGGCCCGGGCGACCTACGTCGACCGCTTCGTCCACTCGCTGCCGGACGGCTACGACACGGTGCTCGACGCCGAGGGCGGCAACGTCAGCGCCGGGGAGAAGCAGCTGATCACGATCGCGCGGGCGTTCCTGTCCGACCCCGCGCTGCTGATCCTGGACGAGGCCACCTCCTCGGTGGACACCCGCACCGAGCTGCTCCTGCAGCACGCCATGTCGGCGCTGCGCTCGGACCGGACCAGCTTCGTCATCGCGCACCGGCTGTCCACGATCCGCGACGCCGACCTGATCCTGGTGATGGAGTCCGGCTCGATCGTCGAGCAGGGCACGCACGCCGGGCTGCTCGACCAGGGCGGCGCCTACTCGCGGCTCTACGAGGCGCAGTTCTCCGCACCGCTGGGGGACGAGCCCTCGCCTGAGGTCGAGCCGGCGCGGCTGGTGCCTCCTCCCGAAGAGCCTCCGGCTGACCTGCTCGGTCCGGCGGAGTCGGTGCAGCCCACCCGCTAGGCCCGCGCTGGCGGCCGCTGCCCGTGCACTCAGACATGCACAGTGGGCGCGAAGCGTGCTCGGCGCGCCTGGCGTAGGCCCTGGCCGATGCACTGTGCATGTTTGAGTGCACGCGCCGGTATGGCGGGGGGCCAGTGGGCTCGCGCATCCCGGCCCCCGGTGCTGGCCGCCGCCCGTGCGCCAGCCCCGCCGGCGCGGCGTGCATTCAGACATGCAGAGTTGGGACGACCAGGTCAGCCCAGGCGCGAGGACGCAGTCGCCTCGGTCACTGTGCATGTTTGAGTGCACACGCCGGTATGGCGGGCCAACCGTCAGCACCAGCCGGGCGGGCAGAAGCACCGCGCCAGGCCAGCCGCAGCCCCGTTCGCCGGATTCTGCCCGGCTGATGGGCTACGGTGTGCCCCGACCTGCCACGTCAGGGCCGCGACGAATCCGTGGCACGTGGCAGCCGCAGAGGAGCTGTTCTGATGCCACGCACACTGGTCATCGTCGAGTCGCCGGCCAAGGCCCGCAAGATCGGCGAGTTCCTCGGCCCGGACTACCAGGTGGACGCCAGCGTCGGTCACATCCGCGACCTGCCCAACCCCTCCGAGCTGCCGGCCGACATGAAGAAGGGCCCCTACGGCAAGTTCTCGATCGACGTCGACGGCGACTTCGACCCCTACTACGTCGTCGACGCGGACAAGAAGAAGAAGGTCAGCGAGCTCAAGCGGGCCCTCAAGGACGCCGACGAGCTGCTCCTGGCCACGGATGAGGACCGCGAGGGCGAGGCGATCGCCTGGCACCTGCTGGAGGTCCTGCAGCCCAAGGTCCCGGTCAAGCGGATGGTCTTCCACGAGATCACCAAGGAGGCGATCCAGCGGGCGGCCCGCGCCACGCGTGACCTCGACACGCGGCTGGTCGACGCGCAGGAGACCCGGCGGGTGCTCGACCGCCTCTATGGCTATGAGGTCTCGCCCGTCCTGTGGCGCAAGGTCAAGCAGGGCCTGTCCGCCGGGCGGGTCCAGTCGGTCGCCACCCGGATGGTGGTGGAGCGCGAGCGCGAGCGGATGGCGTTCCGCTCGGCGAGCTACTGGGACGTCGAGGGCGACTTCGCCCGCGACGGCCAGGACGGCCAGAGCTTCACCGCCCGGCTGACCGGTGTCGACGGCAAGCGGGTCGCCAGCGGCCGCGACTTCAACGACCAGGGCCAGCTCACCTCCTCGGTCGTCCACCTGGACTCCGCCGCGGCCCAGGCGATCGCCGAAGGCACCCGCAGCGCCACGGTCGTCGTCCGTGAGGTCGCCGAGAAGCCCTACACCCGCCGCCCGTCGGCCCCGTTCACCACCTCGACCCTGCAGCAGGAGGCCAGCCGCAAGCTGCGCCTCAACTCCCAGAGCGCGATGCGTACCGCGCAGCGCCTCTACGAGAACGGCTACATCACCTACATGCGCACCGACTCGACGACGCTGTCGAGCTCGGCCGTGAACGCGGCGCGGTCCCAGGCGCGCGACCTGTATGGCGCGGAGTACGTGCCGGACGCGCCCCGCACCTACGGCAAGGCCAACAAGAACGCGCAGGAGGCCCACGAGGCGATCCGCCCGGCCGGCGACTCCTTCCGCACCCCGGCACAGGTGGCCGGCGAGCTGCGCGGCCAGGAGTACGCGCTCTACGAGCTGATCTGGAAGCGCACGGTCGCCTCGCAGATGGCCGACGCCAAGGGCTCCACCGCCACGGTCAAGCTGCGGGCCACGCTGCCCGAGGGCACCCGGACCGCCGGCGAGAGTGGCAGCCCGAGCACCACCTTCACCGAGGGTGAGTACTCCGCCTCGGGCACCGTGATCACCTTCCGCGGGTTCCTGGCCGCCTACGAGGAGGGCCGGGACGAGGACCGGTATGCCGCGGAGGCGGCTGAGGGTGAGCGCCGGCTGCCCCGCCTGGCCGAGGGACTGGGGCTGGACGTGCTGCGCGCCGAGGCCAGCGGCCACCAGACCAGCCCGCCCGCGCGCTACACCGAGGCCACCCTCGTCAAGGCGCTGGAGGAGAAGGGGATCGGGCGCCCCTCGACCTACGCGGCCACCGTCGGCACGATCCAGGACCGTGGCTATGTCCGCACCCGGGGCACGGCGCTGATCCCGACCTGGCTGGCGTTCGCGGTGACCCAGCTGTTGGAGCTGCACTTCGCCAACCTGGTCGACTATGACTTCACCGCCTCGATGGAGGAGGACCTCGACCGGATCGCCCGCGGCGACGAGCAGCGGGTGGCCTGGCTGCGGCGGTTCTACTTCGGCGACGAGGCGACCCGGGCCGAAGGGCTGCGCGACCTGGTCGCCGACCTCGGCGAGATCGACGCGCGGGGCGTCTCGACCGTGCCGCTGGGCGAGGGGATGGTGGTCCGCGTCGGCCGCTACGGCCCCTATGTCGAGGACACGCTGGCCGAGGGTGAGGCCCGCCGGGCCACCGTCCCGGAGGACATCGCCCCCGACGAGATGTCGGCCGCCAAGGCGCGCGAGCTGCTCGAGGCGGCCACCGACGACGGCCGGGTCCTCGGTCAGGACCCCGACAGCGGGCACGACATCGTCGCGCGAGCGGGCCGCTACGGGCCCTATGTCACCGAGGTGCTGCCCGAGGACGACGAGCCGAAGGCGGGCAGCGGCGCCGGCGCCAAGAAGGCGGCCAAGAAGGCCAAGCCGCGCACGGCCAGCCTGTTCCAGGACATGGACCTCTCGACCATCGAGCTCGAGACCGCCCTGCGCCTGCTGTCGCTGCCGCGCACGGTCGGGGCCGACCCGGAGACGGGGGAGGAGATCACCGCACAGAACGGCCGCTACGGCCCCTACCTGAAGAAGGGCACCGACTCCCGCTCGCTGACCAGCGAGGCGCAGCTGTTCGAGGTGTCCCTGGAGGAGGCGCTGGCGATCTATGCCCAGCCCAAGCAGCGCGGACGTGCCGCGGCGGCGCCGCTCAAGGAGTTCGGGGCGGACCCCGTCTCGGGCAAGCCGGTGGTCGCCAAGGAAGGCCGGTTCGGCGCCTATGTCACCGACGGCGAGACCAACGCGACCCTGCGCAAGGGTGACGACCCGGAGCAGATCGGCCCGGAGCGTGCCTTCGAGCTGCTCGCCGAGAAGCGAGCGCGCGGCCCGGTGACCCGCAAGAAGGCCCCGGCCCGCAAGGCTCCGGCCAAGAAGGCACCCGCCAAGAAGGCGCCCGCCAAGAAGGCGTCGGCCAGCGGGGGACCCCGAGCGTGAGGACTCCACCAGCAGGGGGCCGGCGGGCAACCGCTGCGCCCTAGGATCGCCACCATGCCCAAGACTGCGCCGCTGGCCGAGGAGCGCCCGCTCGACCCGACGGACACCGCGTTGGTGCGGCTGCTGGAGCACGACGGCCGCATGTCCAACTCGGCCCTGGCCAAGGAAGTCGGGATCGCGGAGTCGACGGCGCTGGTCCGGGTCCGGTCGCTGCGCGAGCGTGGCGTGATCCGGGGCATCCACGCCGACGTCGACCCCGCCCAGGTGGGCCGACCGGTGCAGGCGATGATCGCGGTGCGCTTCGGGGGCCACCGGCGCAGCCACTTCGAGGACTTCCGCACCGAGGTGCCGCGGTTGCCCGGCGTGCTCGGTGCCTTCCACGTCAGTGGCGCCACCGACTACTTCGTCCACGTCGCCTGTGAGTCGGCCGACGCGCTGCGCGACTTCGTCCTGGACCACCTCACCAACCGCCCCGGAGTGCTGCACGCCGAGACCGCGCTCATCTTCGAGGCGATCAAGGGGGCCGGCTCGCTCACCGACGACGTGGCCGACCTCGACGCGGGGCAGCACGGGGACTGAACGCCCGCTGTGGACTGCGGCCGGCCCGTCAGCCGTGTCGCCTAGGCTCCTGGTGTGTCCCTGTCCCAGCCGGTATGCCGTCCGTCGGACACCGGCCTGTTCGTCGCCTTCGAGGGCGGTGACGGAGCCGGCAAGTCCACCCAGGCCGAGTCGGTTGGCAGCGCGGCTGCGCGGTCTCGGCCACGACGTCGTGCTGACCCGTCAGCCCGGAGGCACCCCCGTCGGGCAGGCTATCCGCGAGGTGCTGCTGCACGGTGAGCACGTCGCCGACCGGGCCGAGGCCCTGCTGTTTGCCGCGGACCGCGCGCACCATGTTGCGGCGGTGATCCGACCGGCCCTGGAGCGCGGAGAGGTCGTGCTCACCGACCGCTATCTCGACTCCTCGATCGCCTACCAGGGGGTGGCCCGCGGGCTCGACCCCGACGACATCCGCGACCTGTCGCTGTGGGCCACGCAGGGACTGGTCCCACACCTGACCGTGCTCCTCGACGTCGATCCCGACGAGGGCCGGCGCCGCCGAGGCGACCAGCACGACCGGCTGGAGTCCGAGGCCGACACGTTCCACACCGCCGTGCGCGGAGGCTTCCTCGAGCTGGCGCGCGGAGAGCCGGGCCGCTACCTGGTGCTGGCCGCCCACGACCTGGCCGACGACCTGGCCGAACAGGTGTGGCAGCGAGTCAACGTGCTGCTGCCGGAGCCCGCGTGACGAGCGTCTTCGACCAGCTCGTCGGGCAGGAGAGGTTGGTCGAGCAGCTGCGACACAGCGCCTCGCACCCCGAGGCGATGACCCACGCCTGGCTGTTCACCGGTCCACCAGGGTCCGGGCGCAGCGTGGCGGCCCGGGCCTTCGCCGCTGCCCTGCAGTGCGAGGTGAGGGGGGAGCCCGGGTGCGGGCGCTGCTCGGCCTGCCACACCGTGCTGGTGGGCTCGCACCCCGACCTCGTGGTGGTCGCCACCTCCGCGACCTTCATCCCGGTCAAGCAGGCGCGTGAGCTGGCCCTCACCGCCAGTCACCGGCCCACCCTGGGCCGGTGGCGGATCATCATCGTCGAGGACGCCGACCGCCTCACCGAGCAGGCCGCCGACGCCCTGCTGCGGGTGCTCGAGGAGCCCCCGCCGCGGACCGTCTGGCTGCTCTGCGCCCCCTCGCTGGAGGATCTGCTGATCACCGTCCGCTCCCGCTGCCGGCACCTGCGCCTGCGCACCCCGCCCGTCGCCGCGGTCGCCGAGCTGCTCCAGCGTCGCGACGGCGTCGACGTGGCGATGGCGCACTATGCCGCCCGGGCCGCCCAGAGCCACGTCGGTGTCGCCCGACGCCTGGCCACCGACGAGACGGTGCGTTCGCGGCGGCGGCGGCTGACCGCCATACCGGCCGAGCTGACCGACCTCGGCGCCGCGCTGGCCGCCGCGCAGGAGGTCATGGAGCAGTCCACCCAGGGGGCCGAGTCCGCCGGTGGCGCGGAGGCCGAGCGGGCGCGTGCGGACCTGCTGCGCAGCCTGGGCGCCGACCCGGCGGCGCGCACCCAGCCGCCTGCGGTCCGGGCACACCTGAAGTCCTTCGACGAGGAGCAGCGCCGGGTGGCCCGCCGCCGCCAGCACGACTCGCTCGACGCGGCCCTGACCGACCTGTCGTCGGTCTACCGCGACGCCCTCGTGCTCGGCACCGGGGCGCAGGTGCAGTCGGTCAACACCGAGCTCGACGAGGTGCGTGCGGTGGCGCGGGCCACTCGACCGGAGGAGCTCCTGCAGGCGCTGGACACCATCGGGATGGCACGCGCCCGCCTCATCGCCAACGGTTCGCCTTTGCTGGTGCTGGAGGCGATGATGGTCGGGTTGATCCTGCCGCGCGCGACGACGGGGGCGGGCAGATGAGACGGGAGCACGACATGGTGAGCACGCGTCTCGCGGCGAGCAGCGACGAGCGGGCCCACCCGTCCGGCGCCCCGTGGGGGGCTGCGGGCCGCCGCTGCCGTCACGGCGATGCTGCTGCTGTCCGCCTGCATGCCTCAGGTGCCGGACACGGAGACTCCGACGCGCGTGGCTGCGCCGACCACCGACGAGCCGAGCCAGACCGACGGCCAGACGACCGACCCCGGCGAGTCACCGTCTGAGTCGCCCGAGCCGTCCAGCGGCCCGGTGGCCGGCCCAGTGCCTGCCGGCCTCGAGCAGTTCTACACCCAGCAGCTGGCGTGGACCGACTGTGACGGCGGCCAGTGCGCGCTGGTCGTCGTGCCTCTGGACTACCGAGAGCCTGACTCCGCGACGATCGAGCTCAGCGTGATCAAGGTGGCGGCGCGGGGGGACCGGGTGGGTGCGCTGGTCTTCAACCCCGGCGGTCCGGGTGCCTCGGGGGTCGAGTACGCCAAGTTCGCCGGGTTCATCTTCCCCGGTGAGCTGCTGGAGTCCTATGACCTGGTGGGTTTCGACCCCCGCGGGGTCGGGGGCTCATCAGCGGTCGACTGCGTCGACGACGCGGAGCTCGACGCCTTCCTCGGCTCCGACCCGACCCCGGACGACGACGCCGAGCGGGCCGCCTACGACACCCGGATGGAGGACTTCGCCAACGCCTGCGCCGAGCGTGGCGGTGACGTGGCACGCCATGTGTCCACACCTGAGGCTGCGCGCGACCTGGACATCCTGCGGGCCGTGCTGGGGCAGGAGCGCCTCACCTACTACGGGGCGTCCTACGGCACCTACCTCGGGGCGACCTACGCGGCGCTGTTCCCCGACCAGGTCGGCCGGTTCGTGCTCGACGGAGCAGTCGACCCCACCCTGACGGGCATCGAGCCGGTGCTGCGGCAGGCCGAAGGGTTCGAGCGTGCGGCCACGGCCTACCTGCAGGACTGTGTCGACGGCGGCGACTGCCCGCTGGGCAACGACCTGGACACCGCGCGATCGACTCTGCAGAACGTGCTCGCCTCGCTGGACTCGGCGCCCGTCCCGGTCGAGGGCGACACGGTCGGACAGCTGACCGAGGGGTGGGGGCAGTACGGCGTGATCTCGGCGATGTATGCCGAGGAGTACTGGCCGTTGCTGACGGCGGGACTGGTCGATGTGATGGGCGGAGACGGCAAGGGGCTGCAGTTCCTGGCCAACGAGTACGCCAGCCGCAACTCCGACGGGACCTACGACGGCACCCTCAGCCTGGAGTCGTTCTATGCGATCGGCTGCCTGGAGCCCAACACCGAGGACGACCTCAGCGAGGAGGAGGTGCTCGCCCAGATCGAGGCGGTCGCCCCGACCTTCGCCAGGTACTTCGCCGGCGACAGCCCCTGCGCCTACTGGGACTACAGCCAGGTGGAGACGGTGACCGACTTCACCGCCTCCGGCGCAGCGCCGATCGTGGTGGTCGGCACCACCCGCGACCCGGCCACCCCCTACGAGCAGGCGGTCAGCCTGGCCGAGCTGCTGGAGTCCGGGGTGCTGGTCAGCTTTGACGGCGACGGGCACACTGCCTATGGCAGCTCGAACGACTGCGTCGACGACGCGGTGACCGGCTACCTGGTGGACGGGACCGTCCCGGAGGACGGCCTGAGCTGCTGACCAGCGCATGCGCGCCCGTGGCCAGCCGCAGGGCTGGATTGGCTCGGTGCCGGACCGGTCGGCTATCCTCGCTGGGCGCCGCCACACGGCGCACGCCGCCTTAGCTCAGTCGGCCAGAGCGATTCACTCGTAATGAATAGGTCATCGGTTCGATTCCGATAGGCGGCTCCAAGAGCATGACCACGCCCCGGCCCCGGGAGGCTTCCCGGGAGCCGGGGCGACACCATGTCTGCCGCTGGCTCGCAGTCAGCCGGTCGGCGGGGTCTCCTCAGGGGTTTCGTCGCTGTCGTCGGGCTGCTCCGGCTGCTCCGGCTGCTCCGGCTGCTCGGGCGCAGGCGAGGGTGCCTTCGCCACGGTGTAGACGCCGGCCGTCTGCACCCACGGCTCGGTGGCGGCGTCGAGATAGATGCCGATCGGTGAGGGCGTGTCGAGCGATCCGGTGACACCGAAGGTGGCAAACCCCGGCTGCACCTGACCCGCCACCGTCGCCGTGACTCCCGCAGCCGTGAACTTCATCGTCGGTGGCTTCTGGGGGTCGGGGGTGGCACCGTTGAGGAAGCTGCCGATCAGCGCATACTGCGTGCCCTCGACGAGGGTGTCCGGCGCCGGCTGCCCGGTGAACGTCTCGACCGCCGTGATGATCGGCAGCCCTGCGACGAGGTCGCTGAGATAGCTGACGAACTCCGCATACTGCAGGTCGGTCTCGACCGACATCAGGTCACCGGCAAACTGCTTGATGAACGTGGGGGTCACGAACATGTAGGTGTCCTTGTGCATCGTCATCGAGAACGAGGTCGTCGACTCCTGGATGCACGGGCCGGCCTGGAACTGCTGCTGGTACTTCTTGGAGTCGACGTTGATCACGATCGCGCTGACGATGGGCATGCCCAACAGGTACTCGCAGACGAACACGATGTTGCCGACCCGGCTGTCGGCGGCGCTGTTGGACCCGCCGATCTTCAGCCCCTGCTGGCCCATCGAGGCGACCATCGCCTGGGCGAAGCCGAGCTCGCCGACCCCGCTGGCCAGACCGAGCAGGCCCTCGATGAGCTCCTTGGACAGGTCGACACCCCAGCTGCTGCTCTGATAGCTGATGTCCTCCTCGGTGACGTGCACAAACAGCCCCGACCCGTCGATGACGTTCTGGATGGCCACGTAGTCATACAGCGAGAACGGCTCCTTGGTGGCCGGGTTGATCGTGGTGCTGATCGCCTTGGTCATCGCGGCGAAGAAGACCGAGACCTCGGAGAAGACGTCTCGCACCGACTGCTGGATGGTCTCCGAGGCCAGCTCGGTCGAGGCGAGCATGATGTTCCCGGTCTCGTTGAAGACGTACTGCTTGACCGCCTGAACGTTGAACGGGTTCGGTTGGGGGATCTTGAGGGTGCTTGCTGGATAGGTCGGGTCAGTCATGACGGGCTCCTGTGATGGCCGTTCGAGGTGCGGAAATGGGAATGTCGTCGCACGTGCGGCCAAGGTCACGACTTGTCGCAGACAGGGTTCACCAGTCAACGGTCAGGGTGGAGGTCCCCGCGCCTGTTGCTGCGGGGAAGGCGCAATCCGCTCGCGCGCGTCCATCCGGGATCCTTGGCGTTACTGGCCCCAAACCCGGTGGAGCCCCGAGACTCTTCACGCTAGACCTCTCGCGGAGGTGGGGCAATGGCGCAGGTCCAGCGATAAGTGCACTGCGGAGCAATTGCGGTGCGCCGCACGCCGCTCCGGGCGTACCGTCTGCGGCGTGAGCCCACTGCGCGACCGCCTTCAGGAGGAGCTGCGGTCGAGCATGCGCCAGCGAGACCTCGTGGCTGTCTCTGCCTTGCGGTCGGCGCTGTCGGCGCTCGCCAACGCTGAGGCTGTGCCGGTCGACCATGACGCACCGCTTCCCGGGCCGGAGTCGGCTGGTCACTCGGCCGAGGTGGCAGGCGCCGCCCTCGGCGTCGGGGCGACGGAGGTCGACCGGCGCGCCCTGAGCGAGGCGGAGGCTGAGCAGATCGTGCGAGCCGAGGCAGACGAACGGGACCAGGCTGCTGCCGGTTACCGCCAGGCCGGTCGCGCGGAGCGCGCCGAGCGCCTGGGCGCGGAGGCGGCGGCGATCCGGGCGGTCCTCGACGCGCCCTGACCTGGCTCCGGCCGGGCGGGCTCCTGCCCCTGCCGCCTGCTGTCGACAGGCGCCTCATGTCGTGGGAGGTTGCTGCTCACGGGGAGTGCCGACCGGTCTTCCCGAGTCGAGGAGATCCTCGGAGCGCTGCTGCCGGGGGGAAGGAGCCGGCGGTCATGGCACCCGAAGGGGATGGCACCAACCAGGACGAGATCCGCGCGATCTCGCCGGAGGAGATGGGGTCCGAGCACGCCGAGGGCGTCGCGACGGCGATGACGCACGTGGCCAAGGAGCGCCGTGGCCAGGTGGACAAGGACCTGAGGAAGCTCGAACGGGTCCACGCCAAATATGCCAAGAAGGCGGAGCAGGCGGCCGCCAAAGCCGGCCTGGACCAGGCGTCGATCAAGACGGAGCTGGAAGCCCTGCGCGGTCTGCCTCAGGAGCAGGCCGAAGAGCGACTGGCGGCGATGGTGGAGCGCTACCGCCCGCTGCGCGGCCGGATGCTGAAGGAGGCGGGTGTCGACGCCGATGCGCTTGCGGAGGAGGCGATGTCCACCGTGGAGCTGCCGAAGCAGGCGAAGGCGCAGGGCAGGCGCAAGACCGCCGACACCGCGGGTGACGGGGACGACCTGGGCTGGACCACGCAGGAGGAGCAGTCATGACTCTGCTGCTGCCGCCCTTCGGCCTGAACTGGACCTTGGGCAACTACACCTCCGCCAACCGCACCACCGGCAAGCTCTATGCCGGAGACTTCGCCGTGCTCGCCGGTTCGTCTCAGGCCATCGCCCAGGTCGGCTCCGCGTTCTACGGGCCTTACGGCACCAGGCGGATCCGGGTCGAGGCCAAGGTGACCGTGGACCGCTACCGCGTCACCGCGCCGGCGTTTCTCGGGTACGCCTCCGCGGAGGCGCTGCTCAACCTGCGAGTCATGGACGGCTCGCAGATCGTCGCCCACGACCGGCGGAGCCTGGCCCGTGCCATCGCCGTGCTCTTCTGGGTCTCCGAGCTCAAGGGCGGGCCGTTCACGGTGTCGATGGCCACCGAGTTCTACGGTGGCGGCAACCGCCAGTACTCCGCTCACGTGGATGTCGAGACCTGGGTCGGCGGTGGGGGGTTCGTCGGTCCGGACGCTTCCTGCTCGGCCACCGTGCACCAGCTCGACGTCCGGGTGCTCTAGTCACCTCCCTCTCACCGCAGTCCCCTCGTCCTGTCCCTCATCCCGAGGCGGCAGGATGAGGGGATGGAGCAGAGCATGCTGGCGTGGTGGGCGGCGTCATGACGGCTGAGGTCGCTGCGCACAGCGCTCCCGACGTCGCCGTCATCGGTGCCGGCGCGGTCGGCGCCACCATCGCCTACACCGCGCTGGTCCGCGGCAGCGCACGGCGGGTCGTCCTGCACGACATCGACACCGCAAAGCTCGAGGCCGAGGTGCTCGACATCAGCCACGGGTTGTCCTTCACGCCGATGGGGTCGATCAGGGGCAGCGACGATGTGGAGGTCTGCCGCGGGGCGCGCGTGGTCGTCGTCACGGCCGGCGCCAAGCAGCGTCCCGGTCAGAGCCGGATGGAGCTGGCCGAGAGCACGGTCGGCCTGATGCGGAGCATCCTGCCCCGGCTGCTGGACGTGGCTCCGGACGCGACCTACGTGATGGTGACCAACCCGGTCGACGTGGTGACCACCGCCGCACTGCGGCTCACCGGTCTGCCGCCGCAGCAGCTCTTCGGCTCCGGGACGGTGCTGGACTCCTCCCGGCTCAGGCACGCGATCGCCCGCCGGGTGGGTGTGGCCGTGCAGAACGTGCACGCCTATGTGGTCGGGGAGCACGGGGACACCGAGTTCCCGCTGTGGAGCTCGGCAACGCTGGGTGGCGTGCCGATCCGCGACTGGTCGGGCCGCCACGCGGGTGCGCTCGACGAGCAGGAGCTTGCCGAGATCGCCGACGAGGTGGTCCACGCTGCCTACCGGATCATCGCCGGCAAGGGCGCCACCAACTACGCGGTGGCGCTCGCCTGTTGCCAGATCGTCGAGTCGGTCCTGCGCGACGAGCGGCGGGTGCTGCCCGTCTCGACACTGCTCGAGGGCGAGTATGGCGTGAGCGGGGTCTGCCTCTCGGTCCCCACCATCGTGGGTGCCGGAGGTGCCGTCGAGCGCCTTGCGGTCCCCATGTCGGACAGTGAGCTGGAGCAGCTGCGGCGCAGCGCCGCCTCGATCCGGGAGACGCTGGACAAGGTCGGGCAGACCTTACGATGACTCCGGCCCTGAGCCGTCGCCGGTGCCCCGTTGAGTCGAGCCACGAGGAGACCCCGTGAAGCTGTTGCTGACGTCCGGTGGGGTCACCAACCCCAGCATCCACTCGGCCCTCGTCGAGATGCTCGGCAAGCCGGTCGCCGACTGCCATGCCCTGGTCGTCCCCACGGCGCAGTGGGGCCACCCGATGTGTGGTCCGGCGTCGGTCCGGGGCCTGGTGGCCGCCGGGGAAGGGTGGCAGCACCTGACCGGTCTGGGCTGGGCCTCGCTCGGTGTGCTGGAGCTCACCGCACTGCCCACGATCGGCGCCGAGCGGTGGGTGCCCTGGGTCCGGGAGGCTGACGTGCTCCTGGTCGACGGCGGCGATGCGACCTACCTGCACCACTGGATGCGAGAGTCGGGCCTGGCCGACGTGCTCGAGTCGTTAGACGACACAGTGTGGGTGGGAGTGAGCGCCGGAAGCATGGTGATGACGCCACGCATCGGGAGCTCCTTCGTCGAGTGGGCGTCGGCGCCGGATGACCGCACTCTGGGGGTGGTGGACTTCTCGATCTTCCCGCACCTTGATGCGTTCCCGACCAACACGATGGCCCATGCGCAGCGTTGGGCGGCCGACCTCGGAGTGCCGTCGTATGCCATCGACGAGCAGACGGCCATCAAGGTCGTCGACGGCGCCGTTGAGGTGGTCTCCGAAGGGCGCTGGAGCAGGCTCGACTCCGCTGATGGCTAGACCACCGACGGTGGCCAGCGGTGCCGCCGCCACTCTGCCCACGTCCTGAACCCCGCCGGCGGATCGTCAACGGGTTCGCTGCCGTCCAGCTCACCGGGCGTGGGAAGGTCGATCTGCGCCGCCCAGCTGAGCAGCTCCTCGTCGGACATGGGCCAGGTTGTCTGCGGGGCGTGAGTCTGTCGATGCTGGACCCGGCGCCGTTGCTCCGCCGGGTCCAGCTCGACGTAGTGCACCTGCACCACCGCGCCCCGATCGGCTGCCGCCTGCCGCAGCGCCGACCGTTCGTCCCGGCCCCAGAGTCCGAAGTCGATGACGACGTTGATGCCGAGCTCCAGAGCGCGCAGGCCGACGTGCACCAGTCGTCCCTCGACCACGTCCTGCGCCGAGGTCGGGTTGTCCGCTCCATACAGCGCCTTGACCCACTCGTCCTTGGTCAGGCGAAGGGCGCGCTGCTCCACCTCGATGCGCCGAGCCAGCGTGGTCTTGCCCGTCCCTGGCAGACCCACCGTGAGGAACAGCGTCGGCGCTGTGCTCACCGGACCATGGGCCATGGCATCAGTCTGCACCTCGGGCTCAGGGTGGGTCCGCTCCGCGGAGCACCTGGCTAGAACCCCAGCGCCTCGCAGAGCCAGTCGGTCGGCCAGGCTCAGGACTCCGCGGGCAGCCCCGTGTCACGGGCCAGATAGACCCACGGGAAGGCACGCGGCCCCGGCACCCAGCCCTCCTTCTCGTAGCGGGCGAGCGAACCCGACCAGAGCACCCGCTTGTGTTCCCACTGGTGCCCGGTCCGGACCATCCGGTGGCGGAGCATCCCCACGCCGATGGTGTGCCACCCGAGCCGGCCGGCCAGCTGCAGCTCCGCCATCTCGTCAAAGGCTGTGACCGGGCCGAGCCAGCGCTCCTCCGGCGCGAGCTCATCGTCGCCCGAGCGGGCGCCGAACCGCTGCTGCACGGCCTGACGGCTCATGCCGAGGGTGGTGCCGATCGCGGCCCAGCTGTGACCGCCGGAGCGTGCAGTCCCGACCGCCTGGACGAGGAGCTCGCGCGCCGCGGTCTCCGCGGCCGCGGTGTGTCGGACCAGGAGCAGACCGTCGCGGCTCGGGGCGGAGGAAAGGATCACCGACCCGATGGCCTCGATGAGGTCAGGACGGCCGGGTGAACCGAGCGGGGGTAGGCCGGCCGATGCCGCCGGCTCAGTGCCCATCACGGCTCGGCAGCCACGCGTCTTCCCCGAGCTCATCCGCTGCGCCCTTGCGGAACGTCGCCGAGCTCAGGAGATAGGCACCGATCACCATCAAGGCAACGCAGGCGCCCAGGAACAGCCCCTTGTCGAACCCGTCGCGTCCCCGGGAGAGGAGGAGGGAGAGCAGGCCCAGCGCGACGAGGAGGTACCCGGTGCGCAAAGACGTTCGGGTGCGTGGACGTATGTCGGGTCGGCGAGTCATGATGTCAACGATAGGTTGACATGGTGCATCTGTCAACATTGTCTTGACAAAACGTAGGGTGCGGGTCACCGGGTAGCCGCTGTCGCCCCGCCACTCCGGCCCGCCGGGGGGACCCGGATCGAGCCGCTCATAGCCAGTGTGCGCCCGGTCGCGTGACAGGCTGGCCCCGTGAGAGCCGCCGCCGATCCGGACCCGCTCCGGTGGAGCGACCTGGGGCTGCAGCCTGGGCTCGACCTGGGCCCGTTCACACTGCGCTACTACGCGCTCGCCTACGTGATCGGGATCGGCCTGGGCTACTGGCACCTGCTGCGGATGGTGCGGCAGGCAGGCAGCCCGATGACCTCCGCTCACGTCCAGGACCTCATCTTCTGGGCGACGATCGGCATCGTGCTCGGCGGCCGGATCGGCTACGCCACCTTCTACGACCGCGGACTGTGGAGCTCGGGGGAGATCCTGCAGGTATGGCGTGGCGGCATGAGCTTCCACGGGGGCCTGATCGGGGTGCTGGTCGCGATCGGGTGGGTGGCGTGGCGGAACGGGCTCGACCTGCTGCGGGTCGGTGACTACGTCGCGGTCAACGTTCCGTTCGGGATGATGCTGGGACGGCTGGCCAACTTCGTCAACGGTGAGCTGTGGGGCAAGCCGTCGGACGTCCCGTGGGCGATGGTCTTTCCCGACGCCGACGACCAGCCGCGGCACCCGAGCCAGCTCTACGAGGCGGGGCTCGAGGGTGCCCTGCTGATCGTGGTGCTGCTGCTGCTCTTCTGGCGCACCGGCGCTCGCTGGCGACCCGGTCTGCTCGGCGGGACGTTCCTGGCCGGCATCGGGCTGGGCCGCTTCGTCGTGGAGTTCTTCCGCGAGCCCGATGCCCAGCTGGTGGGCTTTGCCGAGCGCACCGGCCTGCACATGGGCCAGTGGCTGACCCTGCCGCTGATCCTGGCCGGCGTGCTGCTCATCGTCCGCGCCCTCCGGCGTCCCGCACTGGACCGCGTCCCGGTCGTCGCCAGCCCCCAAGAACCTGCGTGAGCGTTGACCGGCGGGGTGATCGGAGCCTCGTGCCTACCGCCCGATCTGGACCTGCGGCCGGTGGGGCTCGAGGACCTCGGGCATCGACGGTGAGGCCGTGCGAGGCCACGTCCAGGCGGAGCGCAGGATGAAGGCCAGGAGCAGCACCTCGAGCCCGATGGAGAGGCCGTAGAAGTAGGAGTAGGAGACGGTCGCCCCATCTGCGTTGTAGATCGAGACGGGGATGTAGAGCGCCGCGACGACGAGGTTGGTGGTCCGGTTGACCCGGGCCGGCAACGTCATCGACAGGAAGGCCATCAGGATCGGCACGCTGAGCAGCGTGAGCGCCAGGGAGACGAAGGTGGGGCCGGTCTCGAACTCGTGGACGGTCCCGGCCAGGATGTCCTCGATCGAGCCGGGCTTGTACATGTGCAGGTAGTCGACGTACAGGTACAGGAACATGAAGCTGGTCCAGGCGGCGGCGAGTTTCGCCTGCACGGGAATCTTCGGGTCGTCCAGGGGGCGGGGTGCGCTGTCGTGCGTGGTCGCGTTGTCGGTCATCGGTTCTTCCTTCACAGGGGAGCGGTCCGTCCGCCGGAGTGGCGGCGGTGTGGGCGTGCGTGCGAACGGGGTGGGATCTCTGCCCGCTCGTACGGTGTACGTCGTACGTCGTACTATCCGCGTACGCTGTACGATTGTCAAGCCGTTCGAGGGAGCGAGGAGACCCGTGTCTGTGAGGAAACAACGCCAGGTCGCCTCAGAGGCGGGGCTGAGCAAGCAGCGGGTGGTGTTGGAGGCGGTCGGGCTCGCCGACCGTGAGGGGCTCGACGGGCTGAGCATGCGCCGACTGGCTGGCGCTCTGGGGGCGGGCGCGATGTCGCTCTACCACTACGTGGCGAGCAAGGAGGAGCTGCTGGACGCCATGATCGACGTGGTGTTCGAGGAGATCGAGCTCCCGTCCGAGGAGACCGACTGGCAGTCGGCGATCCGACGCCGGGCGGTGTCGGCCAGACAGGTTCTCGCGCGCCACCCGTGGGCGAACGGCCTGATGGAGTCGCGGACGACGCCGGGGCCTGCGAACCTCCGCCATCACGAAGCGGTCACCGCCTGCCTGCGCAGGGCTGGTTTCCCGGTCTTGATGGCGACGCACGCCAACTGGTTGCTCGACAGCTACCTCTACGGGTTTGCCCTGCAGGAAGCCAGCCTGCCGTTCGACACCGCGGACGAGCTCGCGAACATGACCGAGGACGTCTATCTGCCGCAGCTTCCTGCTGACCAGTTCCCGTATCTGAACGAGTCCGCCGCGGTGCTCGTCGCTGCCGGCTACGACCCGGCGGAGGAGTTCCTCTTCGGCCTCGACCTCGTCCTGGCCGCCCTGGAGCCCCTCAGAGATCCCGCGTAGCCGGCTCCCAGATCACGGGAACGCCGTGCGGCGGTGCCCGGCCGAGGACCCGGCGCTGCCCTCCTGGCCAGGTCCTCAGCACGACCAGGAACTCGTGGTCGCTCTCCGGTGTCCGACGGGTCGGCTCGAAGGTGAGGTGAACGAACGGGGAACCCTCCGTCGCTCGCGCGGCCAGCTCGTCGATCCGCTCCGTGGCGCGTCCCTGCTCCTGTCCAGACAGGTACTGCCACATCACGCTGTGCCAGAGCACGGTGGTCGTCCCGTCGACCAGCTCCAGATCGGCGAGGAAGTCGGCTGCCCCCTGGCGGTGGATATCCGGGGGCGACTGCTGCGCCAGCCGGAGAGCCCCGCGCAACCGCTCGTGGCGGATGGTCTGGTCGGGCCAGACGTATGCCGTGAGCGCCAGCCGGCCCTCCGTCGTGCCGGCGTCGACCGGCATCACGTCGCTCCCCAGCCGCTCCACGACCCGGAGGTCGGGCCAGGGCTCGAGCTCCGCGTCCTGCCACGCGGGCTCCAGCCGCACCGGGGAGGCGGGGTCGCCGAAGGTCCGCCCGCTGGCCTCGATGTAGCAGAACCGGTCGGCCAGCAGGTTGAGCCCGGCTGAGGAGCCGATCTCGGCCAACCGCACCGGGCGGCGCAGGTCTGGCGGCAGCTGCAGGAGCCCACCCATCAACGCCGTCGCCCGGCCGACCTCGTTGGTCTGCGGCGGCCGGTCAAGCCACTCGCGCACGGCCTCGGGCACCCGCTCCATCACCGCGATCGCCGCGCGGCTGCCCGCCTCGGCTTCCCACCTCCCGCCGACGCTGGGGTAGTAGGTCGCCAGCTCGCCGGCCCGTCGATCCAGGACCAGGCGGTGCAGGCTGCCGAGCAGTCGCAGCACCAGCGCGCTCGGTCCGGGATCGTCCTCATGTCCGCTCAACACGCGCGCTGTCGGGCCGCCGGCGATCACATCGCCGGCCAGGCGGCCGCACAACTCGGCGTACATCGGTGACCCCAGCTGACGGCAGGCGTCGGCCTGGTGCTCGAACGCGGTCAGGACGTCCACCGCGTCAGACTGCCACGTCCGGATCGCGCCGAGGTAGCAGGCCAGCGATCCACCGGCGTAACCTCGCCAAGATGCGTCGTCGTATGGCGGTGGTCGCAGCCGTGGTGGTCATCAGCGGATGCTCGGGCTCGCCCGAGGGGGTCGAACCGACGACACCAGCCGGGCAGAGCACAACCGAGGAACCCACCGCTACCCCAGCGACGGTCACACTTCTCGCTCTGGGTGACTCCTGGCCATACGGTGCCCACTGCAACGGGTGCACCCCGTTTCCCGAGCTCTACGCCGACGGGCTCGAAAAGCAGGTGGGACCGAACGTCGAGTTCGTCGACCTCGTCACGAACGGCGGCACGTCCGGAACCCTGCTGGAGAGCCTCACCAGCGACGCGACCTACCGCTCGGCAGTCAGCCGAGCCGACGTCATCATGATCAGCACCGGCGCGAACGACCTGGAACCGTTCGGGCAGGCGTGGAAAGCCGGCACCTGCGGTGGGGCCGACGGCCTGGAGTGCTTCCGCGACCTGGAGAAGGAGTGGCGGGACAACTTCGACGCGATGCTCGACACGGTGGACGTGCTGAGGGAGGGCAAACCGACCGCAGTCCGCGTGGTGACGAACTCCAACGAGTTCCTCTCCGACCCCGGCCTGATCGACTACTTCGGAGCGGACTTCGGCCTTGACGGAGGCGCGGCGATCACCGCGATGCACCACGACGCACTCTGCGCCGCCGCGGCCGAGCACGACGCCGTGTGCGTCGACCTGCGGCCGGTGCTGAACGGTCCCCACCTGGACCAGCCCCAAGACGTCAACACCCAGGACGCCATGCAAGCCGTCGCGGACGCACTGGTCGACGCAGGGCTTGAAGAGCTCGAAGGCTAGAAGTCCCACGTCCAACCTCGCCCCGCGATCGTGCCAGGACGAGGACTGCAGACGGTCTAGCGGCGGCACGATGGACCACGCAATGGCATCGTGGTCGAGGACCGCTCCACGAGCCGAGAGGCAGGCGACACCCGAGATGACGACAACGGACGCTGTGGTCATCGGCGCGGGCCCCAACGGGCTCGTCGCCGCCAACGCCCTTGCCGACGCAGGCTGGGACGTCGTGGTGGTCGAGGCGCAGGAGCAGGTCGGGGGTGCTGTGCGCAGTGCGGAGGTCACTGCCCCTGGCTATGTCTCCGACCTCTTCAGCGCCTTCTACCCGCTGGCGGCCGCCAGCCCCATCATCCGCGACCTCCACCTGGAGCAGCACGGTCTGGTCTGGCGTCGGGCGCCACACGTCCTGGCGCACGCCCTCGACGACGGGAGCGCGGCGCTGCTGTGCTCGCGCGCGGAGGACACTGCCGCCCGCCTGGAGACTGAGGCTGCCGGGGACGGAGACGCCTGGCTCGAGCTGGTGCACGGGTGGGACCGCATCCGGGACCCGCTGCTGGATGCGCTGTTCACACCGTTCCCTCCGGTGGCAGCAGCCACGCGGGTTCTGCGCACGCTCGGGGCCGCGGACACCCTCGACTTCGCTCGGCTGGGGGTGACCCCGGTGCGGCGGCTCGCCCAGGAGCGGTTCGCGGGCAGGGGAGCGGGGCTGCTGCTGACCGGGAACGCCATGCACAGCGACGTGCCTCCGGATGCCGCCGGGAGCGGGATGTTCGGATGGCTGTTGTGCATGCTGGGGCAGGACGTGGGCTTTCCCGTCCCGGAGGGCGGGGCGGGCGAGCTCGCGGAGGCCTTGCGCCGCAGGGCCGAGCACCAGGGGGCGCATGTCCTGACCGGCAGCCCAGTCACCGAGGTGATGGTGGAGAGCGGTCACGCGCGCGGCGTGCGCCTCGCTGACGGCACTGCTGTCCGGGCCAGACGTGCCGTCCTTGCCGACGTCACCGCCCCCGCTCTCTACCAGCAGCTGCTCGCGCACCACCCGCTGCCGGCCCGCTTGACCCGCGACCTCGCCCGTTTCCAGTGGGACAACCCCACCATCAAGGTGAACTGGGCACTGGACCGGCCGGTCCCGTGGCTGGCGGAGGCGGCCACCGAGGCCGGCACCGTTCACCTCGGGGTGGACACCGACGGGTTCGTGGACTTCGCGGCGGACCTGTCGGTCGGGCGCACCCCGCAGCGCCCGTTCATCCTCTTTGGTCAGATGACGACGTCGGACCCGACACGTTCACCGCACGGCACGGAGTCCGCGTGGGCCTACACGCACGTACCGCAGGGGGCCGAGTGGACCGGGGCCAGGCTCGATGACCACGTCCGGCGGGTGGAGGACGCCGTGGAGCGGGTTGCTCCGGGGTTCAAGGGCAGCCAGGTCGCTCGCCTGGTGCAGTCTCCGCGGGACCTCCAAGGCGCGGACGCCAACCTCGTGGACGGGGCGATCAACGCGGGCACGTCGGGTCTGCACCAGCAGCTGGTCTTTCGACCCACTCCGGGGCTGGGGCGACCCGAGACCTGTGTGCCCGGCCTCTACCTCGCCAGCGCGTCCGCGCACCCCGGGGGCGGGGTGCACGGGGCGCCGGGATGGAACGCTGCCCGCGCCGCGTTGGGGGCCCAGGGACCCCTGACCGGGAGGCTGCGGCGGGCTGTCAGCCGGACAGCGTGGGGTCGCCTGCTTCCTCCTGGATGAGGCCGACCGTCATGCAGGAGGCGGCTCGTGACGGTGGTGCCTTCCCTCGGCGAGATAGGCCAGGCGCCGCAACGCCTCCACGTTGCGCGGAGCGATGGCCATCTGGCGCACTGGCTGCGGGACGAGCGTGCCGGGACCGGCGGTCGCGTCCTCCTCGATCTGGACAGTGCATCCGTCCTGGCTGCGTGGGGTGATCGAGATGACCACCCGAGCCTCGCCTGCGGGCCAGCCGCGGGCCTTGAGCACCAGCTCGCTCGGTTCCTGGGACGAAAGCACGTGAGTCGTGTCGTTGATCAGTGCCGGCCACAGCCCGAAGGAGTGGTGGATCCGCCCGCCCTCCGAGGGCCAGCCGCGGTCGACGTCGCGCACCCGTGAGGCACCGACCACCCACGTCGCATAGGACCACCCGTCCGCCAGGACGTCCCAGACCGCCTGGGGCGGCGCGTGCACGTCGTGGGTGACTGTGACTACTCCAGCAGATGAGCTCATGCTCACGTCCCTTTCTTGGGTAAACCCCAACAGTCCTGGCCACGGTCCGTGCACCGCGTCCGCTTCCGGGCGCGGTGCCAAGACGTTGCCCGGTGAGTTCTCGACCTCTGCGCGGGACAGCCCGCCGGCACGCATGAGAGGGGTCACCAGCAGGTCGAACACCTGGGGCGTCAACCGGAAACCCGCTGTCGTCAGATGGTTGGCCAGGCCAACCGAGCGTTCCCGGACCGGACGGTCCAGGGCACGCACGACTGCGCGGGCGACCTTTTCCGGGGGGTCGACCGGCGGCGGGGGGCGGCCGTGCCGCTGGAGGAACGTCCCGGCCTGTCGGTAGACGGGGGTGTTCACCCCGCCGGGGCTGACGAGGCTGATCTGGATGCCAGGGGTGGCACGGGCTTCGATCTGCAGGGTGCGCACGAGGCCGTGCACCCCCCACTTCGCGGCCACGTACGAGCTCATGTAGGGCGTGCCGATCTTGCCGAGCAGGGACCCCAGGACGACCAGGCTCCCCGAACCGGAGCGGGAGAACGACCTCAGGGCCGCACGGGCGACACGTGCCGTGCCGACCAGCGTGGTGTCCATGCAGGCGTCGAAGACCTCCTCGGGGATGTCCTCGAACCGGCCATAGGCCAGGACGGCCGCAGAGTGCACGACCCCGTCGATGGTCCCGAAGTGGTGCCGGGCCGCCTCGAAGGCCGCGTCGACCGAGGTGGCGCTGCGCACGTCGGCGACCGTGACCAGCGCGCGCGACCCCAGGGCCTCGCACTCAGCTCGCACCTCCTCAAGCACTGGGCCCGATCGCGACAGGAGGACGACGTTGGTGCCTTCTCGAGCCAGCTGCAGTGCCGTGGCCCGGCCGATGCCGCTGGAGGCACCGGTGATGAGCACGGTTCTCGCGGTAGTGGTCACGTGACCAGTCTTGCCCAACAGGTGGCTCCGTGTGCGGTGAGACAGGAGCCCGCACCCGAAGGGTCGACGACCGTCACGGATATCAGCATCACGCTGAGGTCCCGGACCTTCGTGAGGATCCCATGCAGCTCGGCTTGGTCCGAGACGAGACCGCAAAGGCTGGTCGTGCCGTCGCTGTCGCGGGTCAGGGTGAGGTTCCCGAACCACGCAGACCAGTGGTCGTCGAGGTGCCCTTCGACCCGAAGCTCGTAGCAGGCGGGCCAGTGTCGTCTGGACAACCGGGCGATCATGCCGCCACCGTGGTCCTCGCGGTGCTGCTTCGGCGGCTGCTGATCCGTCGACGGATGATGTGCTCCGCGACTGCGAGGTTGATCGCCCAGCCCGCGCCCAGCATGAGGTCGTAGGTGAGTTCGCTGGTGCCGAAGACCGCTTTGCCGACACCGAGGGTGAAGACCTGGCTGCCGGCGCCGAGGGCCAAGGCGTAGGCGCGTGTCATCCACGCCTGGTGCCTGGCGACATCGCCGCGTCGGATCGCGGTGAACCCCAGGATGATGCTCACGGCCATACCGGACCCGAACGCGAGCCGGAACACGTAGGCCAGCTCTCCGGTACCGGGTTGGCGCGGGTAGAACTGCGTCATCCACAGCGCCGAGAACGCCACGGCCAAGCCCAGGACCATCGACACCCGTCCGGCCACCCGGTGCCAGCGGGGGCAGCGGCGCCGCAGCGCGCCGGAGAACTGGAAGGCGCCCAGGACGGCATACAGGACTGCGCAGGCGATGTGCACGACCACCGGCACGGGTGAGGCCGTGACCCGCGAGTTTGCCGGCAGCAGGTGCGGGCCCCCGAACACCTCGACCAGGCGCAACGACCCGGCTATGGCGGGGACCAGAACGACGGCGACCAGGGCGACCGGCACCCACCCGGCCCGCCACATCGACCGGGTGGTGCTGGCTGCCGGGTGGAGGGTCACTTGGCGCCGGCCGGGTCGAGCTGAGTGCTCATCAGCGTGGTCACGGACGCGGCGGCCGGCGTGCGCTGCTCGCGCCACAAGGAGTATCCGAGGCCGACCATGGCCACGCCCGTGGGAATGGCGAACAGCCTGAAGTTCACGTGCGGCAACAGGGCGATTGCAGGGGCGGCCAACGCCGCGACGGCAAGGAGCGCGGCAGCCCACCGGGCCAGGACATTGGCGCGAAACAGGGCGATGCCGAAGATCAGGCTGCCGCCCAAGAAGCCGATACCCATGACCGAGATGAGGGGCTGGATCAGTCCAATGTCCCCGGTCGCGTGGCCGCCGGGGACGGCCACGGCGAGGACGTCGCTGACGTAGTCGGGTGCACTGTCAACGATGGATGGCAGGACTGCCACACCGATGACTTCGATGCTCAGCATGGCGAGGCAGCCAACGCTGAACAGCACGTATCCGAGGAGGCCGAGCACTCCGATCTGCTTCACCTGGCGCAGGTACATGCCGGTGATGCCGGCCAGTGACAGCGCTGCGAAGAGCACCTTCATCATCTGGCGCACCTTCCACTCGGTCGTGGAGACGAGGGCGAGATCCAGGTCGGGGTGCATGATCTGGACTCCGATGTAGAGCAGGCCCCCAACGACGGCGGCGAGGCCAGCGGCGCGGGTGAGCTTGGCAGTAGTGATGGTCATGTCCGGCTCCTTGGTTCACAGTCCGTGGCGGGGCGCCTCCGGGACTCCTTGAACGTAGGGAGCGGTGGGGTGACCCGGCGTCACCCAACGATGTGACTGACGGGGTGATATCGGAGTGCCGGCTACAGCAGGCCGAGTTCGCGGGCGCGGAGCACCGCAGCCCGGCGGCTGGTGACCTCCAGCTTGGTGAAGATGTGCTTGGTATGGGTACGGACAGTGTTGTGTGAGACGAACAGCTCGCGGGCAATCTGAGGCCCGCTCAGCTCACTGTCCAGCAGCTTGAGCACCTGATGTTCGCGGTCGCTCAACGACGCTGCCGACGACGGCGCCCGGTGCTGCCGTGAGCCGGGGGCTTCAGCGTCGTGAGATTCGCCGAGTCTGAGCAAGCGCCGCGCGTGCTCGCCAGCGACGCCATGGTGGGGGGCGTCGCGCAGCAGCGCTGTCATGGGGGCACCCTCGTCCAGGAAGAGACGGACGTAGCCTGCTGGCTCCGGAGCCTGGGCCAAGGCCTGCGCCAAGGCCATCAGGGCCTGCGGCCGATGTCCCTGCGCCTCGTGTGTCAGTGCCTGCAGCATGCTGATCTCTAACAGACTTCCCGCGCGCCCTGAGGTCTCGGCGGGCTCGTGCAGCCGGTCTAGGAGGCGACTCACCCGGTTGATCGTCGCGGAGTCCGGGTGGGCCCGATGGTGCGCGATGAGCAGACGCACGAGCGTGAGGTGGTCGTACTCGCTCAGGTAGTGGAGATCCTCCGGGTCGAGATGCTCCGGGCCGGCAGTTTCCGAGGCGCCCACGCCTCGTCCTTGGGCCCAGTCATCTGCCTGCGAGAGGTTGCCTTCCTTGATCCAGACCCGGGCCCTCATCGCCGCGATGGGACGGACATCGGGGAAGAACCCCGGACGGTAGAGCTGCTCCGCCTTGTCCAGGAACGCGATGGCCTCCTGGGGGTTGCCCTCGGCGTCGACCAGTCGACCCATAGCAACAAACCACCGATGGCGGCTCTCGGTCATCGACACCCGCTCCGCGAACGCTGCTGCGGTCTCAAGGTGTCGCCGTGCGGCCTCGAGGTCACCGCCGTCGAGGTCGATCTCGCTCAGCCCGACATGGAGGTCGGCGGTCGCCAGCGCAACCGGCTCGCCATGAGCCTCGGCCAGCCGGAGTGCACCTTCATACAGTCGGCGTGCCGTGCTGGGCCGGCCGGCCGCTAGCCACATGTCAGCGAGAACGACGGTGCTGCTCAGCTCGTCGACCAGGTTGCCGGCTGCGTGCAGGCTGGCCACCGCCTGCGTGAACGTCTCTACGGCGGTTGACACCTCGCCTTGCGCCCACGCGACAAGGCCGAGGAAGCCAGTCGCACCCCCTCGAGAAAGGTGGTCGCTGGGGCCAGCCAGTTCCAGCGCACGCCGGGCGTGTTCGGCCGTGCCTGCCACATCGCCGCGTGCCTGCGCTAGCGAGGCGCGGTAGACGGCGATGGTTGCCGGCAACGTGCGGAGCTCCTCGGTGATGGCCCATCGGGGCGCCGAGCCGTCTGGTGGGGCAGCGAGCGCGCGTTCCGCGTCATCGAGCCAGGGCTCGAACGCATCGAGGTCGCCGGAGACCATGAGCATGTATCCGTAGAAGGCGCTGAGCACCGGGCTGCGCCGGACGACGTCGTCGGGCAGCGCCTTCAGCCAACCGAGCAGAATTCCTTCTTGCCGGTTGACCCGGATCGCTGGCACGACCAGCTCCATCAGGTAGGCGGCGCGGTCGAAGTCGCGCGCAGCCAACGCATGGCTGATCGCCTCCTCGGCCAGATCGTGGCCCTCGTACCACGCGCTGGCGCGCTGGTGCAGCAACGGAACCAGGTCTGGTTCCTCCGCGACTATTCGTGCCCGAAGGACGTCGGCGAACAGATGGTGGTAGCGGTACCACTCCCGCCGATCGTCCAGCGGGACGGTGAACAGGTTGGCGCGCTCGAGGGTCAAGAGCAGGTCGCTGCCGTCAGAGCGGCCGGTGACGGCATCACACAGCGGTCCGGTGAGCCGGTCGAGAACCGCTGACTGCAGAAGGAACTCGCGAACCGAGTCAGGTTGGTGGTCCAGCACCTCCTCAACCAGGTAGTCGACGATGTAGCGGTCGTCCCCGGCGAACCTTGCGATAAAGCCGCTGACGTCCTCGCGACCCTGGATGGAGAGTGCGGCGAGCTGGAGCGCGGCAATCCACCCCTCCGTCCGTTCCTCCAAGACAGCCACGTCGCCCGAGCGCAGGCTCAGTCCGTTCACCTCGCTGAGGTATGTGGCCACCTCGTCGGACGTGAAGCGCAGGTCCGCAGCACGGATCTCGGCCAACTCTCCGCGCGCCCGCCACCGGGAAAGCGGCAGGCCGGGGTCGGCGCGGGTGCTGAGCACGACGTGCATGTGAGGCGGGAGGTGCTCCACGAAGAAGGCCACGCCGTCGCTGACATCGTGGCTGTCAACCAGGTGGTAGTCGTCCAGCACGAACCAGACCTCGCCCGGTGCCGCGGCGAGTTCGTTCAGCAGTGTGGTGATGAGCGGTTGGGTCGGGAAGGGGGATGACGCGAGGAGTTCCAGCGCACCCGGGAACTGGCATGGCATCGCCGTTCGGAGCGCGGCCACCACGTACGTCCAGAACGACGCCGGCTCGCTGTCCGCCGGGTCGAGCGAGAGCCATGCGACGGTGCGGTCGTCCTGTGCGCTCTGCTCGACCCACTCGGCGAGGAGCGTCGTCTTGCCGAAGCCAGCAGGGGCGGACACCAACGTCAGCCTGACGTCAGCGTGGCGCAGACGCTCCAGTAGTCGGAGACGTGGAACCTGACCAAGGCGAGGCTTCGGGATGTACAACTTGGTCGCAAGCACCGGACCTGCCATGGCGTCCCCATTCAACAGAGCACCACCATCGTCGAAGAGTGTGCCGGACCTGACGTTAGCGCCCGGTCCGGAAAAGCACCCCGCCACCAGCACCGAGGATCGCCGGTGCCCCCGCCGGCGCGAACGGGCGTAGCACGGTGCTGGTGCCTATTGCTCTGAGGTACGTGGATACGGCAAGGAGGCTTGCGGCAGCCACGATAGAGACCAGGACCGCGACGGGGATCGCGCTGCCTTCTCCGCGGACCGTCATGAGGACCATGGCCGCGACGATGCTGGCTGCCATCATGGCCGAGAACACCAACCACGGCCCCAGCCAGAACAGGCCGTGCTCACGGTTCCTGAGGGCCGCTACGCCGCTGATGAGGAAACCCGGGAGCACCACCGCCAGGTCGATCACGTGGATCGGGTTCACCCACAGGCCCGCCTCGACGAGGCTCGCCGGCACCTGCCCGGAGAGTGCAGCGGGCACCAGCTCGCTCAACCACAACAGCGTGAAGAGGGCCCCCGTCGCCAGGATGACGTTGGCAGCCAGTCGTCGCGGACGTCCGTGCGGGAAGGGGATGTCCCGGCGGCGGAGGGGGCCCACATGGAAGACGACTGCCCACACGCTGAGGCCGAGGACCGCGACGTACACCAGGAACAACCCGTTCAGGTGGACCGCGACGGCGTAGACGATGAACGCGTAGATCAGGTACAGGAGAGTCCCTAGCCACACCAGGCCGGCCCGTGCCGATCCGTTCCGGTAGCGGCGAGCGGTGAGGAGCAGCACGGCCACCGCGAGCAGGTTGCCCAGATCCTGGCCTTGCGCCTGGGTGGCCCAGTTCTGCGTCTCCTGCCCGTAGACCCCAGCGTCCGTCAACCCCGCGGCGCTGCAGAGGACCACGAGCACCGAGATAGCGGCGGACCAGGGGAGAACTACCCGAGGAGGCTGGCCCGGTCCCTCGGCATGAGGAGCCTCGGGGGGGTGGAGCGGTCGGGTCTCCCGTTGACCAGGGATCCTCGATGCCGAGGGCCGTGGGACGCGGCCGCGCCTGCTTGCACCGCCGCGGGGGTGGGTCGCGGTTTTCATGCTCACTCATCCCCTTCCGTCGGGTTAGGCATCGTGTCGGCCAGGACGACGTCGGCCAGGACTTGGGCGAAGCGGCCGGGTTCGTCGTAGGGAGGGGTGTGGCCCGAGTGGTCCAGCTCGATCCACTGCTTGTGGGGGGCCTGGAGCTGTGCGAACCACTCACGGGCGAGCACCGTCCGCCCCTCGGCCTCGTGGGTGCCCTGCAGCAGGTAGACCGGGACGT
Organism: uncultured Actinomycetota bacterium; assembly: GCA_963781115.1. Taxonomy (GTDB): domain Bacteria; phylum Actinomycetota; class Actinomycetes; order Actinomycetales; family Dermatophilaceae; genus Ornithinicoccus. The sequence goes on along the minus strand of CAWADV010000001.1, from coordinate 20,218 downwards.
CAAGGCGCGGCACGTCCCGCCGAAAATCGACGTCGGCCAACTGCGGGTAGAGGACCGCATAGGTCTCGGCCAGAGCGGCCATCCCCCGTAGCTGCTCGATGAGCGTGTACTCGGCGACGAAGAAGGCCTGTGGGTATTCAGAGGCCGGGTCGTAGTCCTGACCGTGCGGGAAGGACATCCATTCGGGGTTGCCGGCGAGAGCACCGAGGTAGTCGAGGGTGTCGTCGTAGGGAGGTGGGCCGGTCTCCCGCAGTCGCTCCACGCGGGCGGCGTCGCCAGTCTTGAGTGCCTGCGCCAGGTTCTCTGCGTACATGAGCTGGTCGGTCTGGAACGGGTCGGCCATCTGGCCCGTTCCGACGTAGGCGTGGAACGCCTCCGGGCGTTCCTGGACGGCACGGACGCCGATGATCGACCCCCAGGAGCTGGCCACCAGGTAGATGCGGTCCTGATTGAACCGCTCCCTCAGGTAGTCGACGACCTCCAGGGTGTCCTGGGTCATCCGCTCCAGGGTCATCGTGGAGGTGGGCTCGAGGGCGGGATAGGACTTGCCCGTCCCGCGCTGGTCCCAAGTGACCACGACAAAGTGCTCTTCCAGGGGTTCGGCCGAGCGGCGCATCCGTCCCAGCGCGGATCCGCCGGGTCCTCCCTCCAGGAACAGCAGCACGGGGGCGGTCTCGTCCCGTCCACGGATCATGAGGTGCTGCTCGTGCCCTCCGACATGGACACTGGTGAGTTCACTGACCGACCCGGGCACGGGGTTACCCTGCGCGTCGGTGATCGGCTCGGTGCTTGCAGGGCGGACGAGTCCCGCGACGAGCACCAGGACCAGTGTCGTCCCGAGCGCGAGCACACCGCGCGTCCCCACCCGGCCCACCCGGCCCGCCCAGCCTGTGCGCACTGAAGACCGTGCGCGTTGCCCTGCGGTGAGCAGGCCGTAACCGGTCCCCACGAGGAGGGCAGGAAGGGTCAGGACGGCGTCGACCCCTCGCCCGACCGCCAGTGCCAGCAGGTTGTACAGCCCGTCCAGTTGCACCGCATCGACGGTGGGGCCGTCGACGCGCACCCGGGCAAGCTCATAGGCGCCGACGAAGACAACGGGAACCACCAGCAGCATCCAGCGGGAGCGGGTGGACCGGCCGGCGACCAGACCCAGCAGGAGGCAGCCGACCACGGTGGCCAGCGCCTGCAGGGTGGTCACCGGGCCACGAGGCATGAGCCAGCCGCCCAGCGCGCCCGCAGCGGCTGTGGAGGCGGCCAGGAGGGTGAAACGTCCGGCGCGTGCCCTTGTCATCGTCGCTCCCGCACGGTCGCTGCCCGCACGGCCAGGGTGACGGGAACGGTTCTCGTAGCAAGGACATCAGTCATCGCCATCACCTTCTTCTCGTCGCTGCATGGTTTGGCTCTGGGGGTTTGGCGAGGACGGGAGGTTCGGGGGCCCGGCTGGCTCGGTGCGCGCGCGGTGGGCGAAGCAGCAGGCCTAGGCCTATGAGTGCGAGCCCGGTGGCCGCGATACCTGGCCGTAGCCCGATGGGCTCACCTGCCAGGGGATACCCGAACAACAGTGTCTCGGTGAGCGGCCAGGCGACCAGGACCGTTCCGGCGAGGACGTGACCGTACTGGCGAGCCCACCGCCTTCCTCTCACCTCCGCGACGGCCACGCAGGTGGGGAGGATCCCGTTAGTGGTGATGAGCGCCAGGCCTGGCAGCAACCAGGAGTCGACGGGCAGCCGCTCGAGCATTTCCGGTGCCAGCCCCATTGCTCCAGTGGGGTCGGCGATCATCGCCGCACCACCGCCAAGGGCGGCGAGGGCGACCACCCCCTCCATGAGCAGGACGGCATTCCTGGCCACTCGCCGCCCGGCACGGGCATCGGGGGGTCGCAGGTAGCCAGCTGGCGCGGTCGTCGAGGTCATGCTTGTTCCTTTCACGCGAAGGGAGGCCGGGATCCGAGTGCCGACATGGACGTCTCGATGAAGTCACTGGCGCTGATGATGGCCTCGACCTCGTCGTACAGGTCGTCCTCGGTCAGGTGGTTCATATCCGCTGACATGCGGCAGGCCCACAGGTGGCCGCCCGAGGCGACGATCTGCTCGAGGAACTCCGGCACCTCCGGCATGTCGAGGTCGGCGACCGACTTCCTGAGTTTCGACGTCGCCATGTGCGTGACGCCCGGGATGCCGCCGAGGCCCTCGGGCTAGTGTGCGCCGCACCTTGTTCACGATCATCGTGCCGGCGGTACCTCCGCCGAGCACCACCAGGTGCCTCATCGAGATCACTTCCTCAGCCCCGACGCTAGGACTGCGCCCGAGGCGCCAAACAGGGCACAAAGGCCCGAGTTGTTGTGCGGCGGACCGCGCCGGCTATGCGCTGACAAGCCCGTGGTCTGAGGGCGAGAAGCACCTGAGCAGGGCGCGGCTAGTCACTGCCGACGCGCAAGCCTGGCTGGTCGAGGCGATCGGTGCGTGTACGACCAGCCCGACGCCACCGCGGTGCACTGGTTCCAGTCGTGAAGAGGACCTTGTGCTACTTCGGATCGAGAGACTGGTCTCCGGATTTGACCGTTGCATTGGTTGCCCTCGGGGGGCACCATCGTAGGAGCGTCTGTCACGGTGGTGGGAGGTCGGCATGAGGGCGTGGTCGTGTCTAATCGTGGGGGTCGGGCTGCTTGTCGCTGGCTGTTCCGGTGCGGACTCGAGCACCTCGGATGTGGTGACGTCCACTCGGCAGCCGGAGTCCGCGCCGGCACTGCCATGCGACGCGCCCTACGCCGGCGTCTTGGATGGTGCCTCCACCACCGGCGGGTCGTTGCAGAGCACGCTGGAGGCCGCGGTGGACGGCGTGTCCGGAGGGGTCGTGGCCGCCGTGGGTCCTCCTGGGGCGGTGCGGTACTGCGCTGCAGGTCGGGCTGACAGCAAGGGTGAGGCGTTGGCGGTGGACGACGTGTTCCGGATCGGCAGCGTGACCAAGACCTTTACCGCCGTCATGGTGATGCAGCTGGTCGAGGAGGGGGAATTGACGCTGGAGACAGAGGTGACCGAGGTGCTGCCCGACCTCACTGTGGCTAAGGGTGTGACGGTACGTCATCTGCTTGACCACACGAGCGGCATGGCCGACTACGCCGAGCCCGGTTTCGACCGGACTCTGCGTGGGGACTGGGACCGTGAATGGACGGCTGAGGAGGTGATGGACCGGGTGGAGGTGCTGGTGCCGGGCGTGGGTCCCCCGGGAGCGGTACACAGCTACTCCAACACCAACTTCGTCGTGGCCGGCATGCTTATCGAGGAGGTCACCGGGCAAAGCCTGGCGAAGAACTTGCAGACCCGGATCGTTAGTCCTCTGGGGCTGTCCGAGACCGCCTACGGTCCGGAGGGGCCCGAGCCGGTCACCGGCTTCGCCTTGCTCCTGCCCCGCGGCAACTCGGAAGGGGTCTCTTACAGTTCACTGGAAACAGCAGCAGGCGCTGCCGGGGGGATGGTCTCCACAGCCGAGGATCTCGCGACCTTTTTCTCCGCCCTCGACGACGGTCAGCTCATCACCACACAGAGTTGGGAGTTAATGACCAACGATGCGAAGGGCAACGGCGTCGGGCTCGGCATCTTCACCCAGACGATCGCCGAGAGAGCTGCCATTGGTCACGACGGCGTGATCCACGGTTACAGCTCGATCGTCCTGCTGCTGCCTGAGTCCGACGAGGTCCTTGTAGTGCTGTCCAACGACCAGGGAGTCCCCGCCTGGGAGGTAGCCGAAACGATCCTGTCCACACCCTGAGCACGTGACGAGCAAGATGGGGCGCCGCTGGTGCCCCCCGCAGTTTGACGCAAAGTGAAGTCGAGGAACTCCTGGACCCCGCCCGTCATGTGTCGTCAGACGGAAGGCAAGGTCGGGTTAGGGGGCCACTGCGGCCCAGAGGATGTAGTGACCGTGCCGCACCGGCGGCAAACCATGACCCGCGTGTCGTAGTCGACGCGCTCGACAACCCAATCGTGGCCCAGACGTACCCAGCACGCGAGCTTCTTCCCGTCCATGACCCATGGTTGCAGAAAACTCGTTCGCCGGCTGGCCCATTCACCTGCTCGGCGCCGATCTTGTCCACGACGTTGTTGACGTGTGGTCGGAGTGCCACTTCGTGCCTACTTCTGGCCACGTGTGACCATGCCGGCTCACGACACTCCGCTTGCGTTTACGCAGGTCACAGGGCTAAATGCGCTGGTCAAGAAGGAGAGCTGGCGAAGGGACTCGAACCCTCAACCACCTGTTTACAAGACACCCAGGCGAAACCCGCTGACCTGCGAATATTGCACGTAACAGTGTCGTTTTGACTCTTTCGTGCAACATACGTGCATCACGCATACCCTCTTGTGACCCCATCTTCCGGCTCGTGCCCCTCGGGCGCACAAGCGGCTTCGAGGTCGTCCAGGACAGAGTCCCGCGACGTCCTGAGCGGCGTCATTCCGGCTCCCCCTAAATTGAATCGCCCTGGGTCTGATGGAGGCAGGGGCTATTGGATTCCGACCAGGGTCTGGTCGGTCCGTTTCGTAGCGTAGAACGTGTCCTCGAACTCTGCTGGTGGGACGTCAGCCAGGTAGCCGTGCAGGCGGTCGTGGTTGTGCCAGTGGACCCAGCTCAGAGTAGCGAGCTCGACGTCCTCGACCGTCTTCCATGGCCGGCCCTCGCGGGCCGGGCCACGGATCAGTTCGGCCTTGTAGTAGCCGTTCACGGTCTCGGCCAGAGCGTTGATGCTCCTATATCCGTCAAGCGGCCTCGGTGGCTGGTTGAGGACTCACGCGTAGCGGTCGCATCGCGGCCCAGAGTTCGCGGGCGAGGAGTCGTTTCAAGCAGCGGATGATCTCGGATTTGGTCTTGCCTTCGGCGGTGCGTCGAGCGACGTAGGCCTTCGTCGGTTCGTGGTGCTGCATGCGGACGATCACGACGCGGTAGAGGGCGGCGTTGGCTTGGCGATGTCCGCCGCGGTTGAGCCGGTGCCGGGTCGTCATACCTGAGGAGGCCGGGATCGGTGCGACGCCGCAGAGCTTGGCGAAGGCGGGTTCGGAGCGGATCCGGTCGGGGTTGTCGCCGGCGACGATGAGCATCTCGGCCGCGGTGTCGGGACCGACTGCGAACGCTGCAGTCAGGTCTGGTGCGGCCTGAGTAGTGAGCTGGACCAGGACCTTCTCGTGGCCGACGATCTCTTCGTTGAGCTGCTGCCAGCGTCGTGCGATCGCGCGCAGGGTGTACTTCGAGGACGCCAAGATCGTGGTGACCTGGCCGGGGCGCAGCGCAGCGCACCGGGTAATCAGCGCCATCTTCGACAGCGGCTGCAGCTCCTCGCGCAGCTCAGGGGGAGCGTTGACGATGACCTGTTTGAGGCTGATCATCGCCGCCGTGCGGGACTTGACCGCGATGTCCTTGGCGACCTTGATCTGGCGGATCATCTCCACGGCCCCGTCGGCGGTCTTCGGGATCGCGGTCGCCTGGCCGGCGAGAACGGCACGGGCGGCGTTCTCGGCGTCGATGGTGTCGGACTTGCCGCGCAGACGTCGGTCTCGTCGGTCGGTGCGGAGGACCTCGATCGTGCCGATGTCGTGGCGGCGTACGGCGCTGGCCAGTCCGGCGCCGTAGGAGCCGGTTCCTTCGATGCCGAAGGTAAGTTTGCCGCCGAGGCCGAGAGCCCAGTCGATCAGCTCGATGTAGCCGCCGGAGTCGGCGACGAACGAACGACTGTCCAAGGCGGCGCCGAGGTCGTCGATAGCGAACGCGACGTGGACGTACTTGTGGGTGTCGACACCGATGATGACTCGACGGTGCGCGGGGACCTGTTGCATGCTCATCAGTACTTGCTCCAACCAGACCAGGGACAGGGCGAGTGAGGCTGGCCGGTCGGGTGGACGGGACTGTGATGAGACTGCTGAATCAGGCTCCTATGAGGTCACGCCCGCCCGGCCAGCACCAGTTGTGGTGCCACCTCCTGACGGACGACAGATCAACAGCCAGGACACCCAGACTTCGGGGTCAGTCATAAGCAAGAGTCAGGCCGCCAGGAGGCGTGTAGCAGTCTCACAGTCATACGAATCGCCGACGGTGCCGATCGAGGGCACCGCGCCGATCTCGGCAAGGCGCTCGCCGTATCGAATTGACGTGAACTGACTGCCGGCGCCGCGTTTGTGGGGCCAGCTCGTCGAGCGACTGCCCCAGGACGGCGTGCGCGAGGGTGTTGGCGACCTCGATGTCCGCGATGGTGGACTCGACGTAGGTGACCTGCCGCCCGTCGATCGTGGCGTTCTTGCGGGCGCGTTGGTGCTGGTGCAGCAGGGTGACGGCCGCGATGAGATTCAGGTACTTCCCGTGGTCCCGGCGCGTCCTGGTTCGCCCGTGCGCGAAGGTGAGCCGGTCCGCGTACGGGTTGACCACCGCCAACGGTTCCAGGAGCCGTTGCGCGTCCCGGTGCAACGCCACCACCCGTTCCCGCTCGACCCGCTTGGACAGGCCGTGCAGGTTTGCGCGGCCCTCTGGGCGGCATGGATGGCCTGGGTCTGCGCCCGGTCCTCATCGACGGTCAGGACCAGGCACCGGTTGAGCAGTTACTCGTCGACATCAAGGGCGGTCGTCGTCAGCACGATCGCCGTCGGGCCTTTACCGAATACGTGTGGGTCACCAGGCGCCCGGAGGCGTCCTTTCGCGTACTGGCGATGGACAGTTCACCTTCGGACTGCAACAGCTTCAACGCGTACGCGGCCAGGCCCTCTCCGACGCCGTCGGCGTCCACGTGACACAGCTGCGCCGCTCAGAAGCCGGCACAAGCCAGCCCACGCTCGATGTCCTACGAGCCCTCGCTCGAGCCCTTGCCTGCAGCATCGACTCCCTCGCCTTCGACGACGATGAGCGCGGCCCCGCGACCCCAAGCCTGCGCGTCCAACTCGAAGCCCTCGCCCGACTCAACCCCGACGAACAAGACCACGTCCGCGCCTACATCGAAGGCGCACTCCTACGCCACCAAGTCCGCCAAGTCAACGTCAGCTGACCGTCAATCACCCACGAACCACAAGTACCGGTGCGGCGGCCTCTGGCCTTCATCACATAACCCGATGATCCCAACGAGACCCTCACGCTCCGCTGGGGTCAGCGTCTCATCGAGTAGGCGAGTCGCTTCGCTACGGAGAGCGCGCATCTGGCGGGCATTGAAGATGGCGTTGCCGTTCGGGTCGACGCCAGCCAGCAGAGGATGAGCGACGGCATCCCACGCCGCCGGAGGCGGCTGATACGGCACCTGCAGTCGATGAACATCCGCACCGCGCTCACGACGGAGCACAACCGAGATCGCCACCCGTCTCACCCGCCCGGGAACATCATGACCAACTCGCCATAGGAGTTTCGCACGATCGTGACTGTCGAGGTGGGCAAGCCGTTCGAACCTCCAGTAACACCAACGATGCCCTTGGTGCCCACCACGTATTCGATATTTCCGTTCGCTGGGTTGCGTTTGCCGATCTGCCCAGCCGAACCACGAGCCAGCCCGGCCAAGTCGACCCCGTTATCGACCATCCCAGCCGCCGCGTCCACCTCGACGCCGCCCGCCGTGTGCCGAGCCAGGACATGCTCGAGACCATCAACATCCAAGTCGCACGAATGTGGACCAGGATCGCAGCGGCTCCGACGTGGTAGGTGTGGATCCCTTCGAGAGCGAGGTTGTAAGCCAACGCCTGACGGGCTGGTTGGACCTTGAGCCCGGACACCCTGAGGGGCTTTCCGTCAGCGTCGAGAACATCTTCGCCCGAACTCAGATGGTCGGCGCGCTCGAAGCGTCCATCGGTTACGGACGAGAAGGGGTGGTCCTCGGTGGTGCTGATGACCTCGCCATCCACAACAAGGTCAGTGACGGTGTCGTCGTGCACGAAGACGTGCTCGACCTGCTTGGCGACTTGTTCGCCAGTCTCGGGGTCGGTGGCGAGGACCTTGTCCCCGACCTTGACGTCCTCGATGGGTTTCTTCGTCCCATCGGCCATGAGTACGACCGTGGCACCGGCGAAGGAGCGCCCGGCGATCGTCCCATCGGGCAGGTAGTTGGTCGCGGACACGTAGGTGCGCTGACCGGCCATGGTGGTCGGGAGGCCGGTGCTCGTGTCGGCGTACCCGTAGGTCAGGGTCTCCGCGGGCAGGCCACCCACCGAGGGCAGGGTGGCCGAAGACACCCTTCCGGTGGTGTCATAGGTGGTGGTGTAAGTGAGGGTGGTGGGGGTCCCGGTCCCTGGGGTGGGGTAGGTGTGGCTGGTCTGGGTGGGTGCGCCGTGCTGGTTGTACGCGGCGGTCGCGGTCGTGAAGTCACCGGTTGCCGTGTGGGTCGTGGCGGCCGCGGGGTGGCCTTTGCCGCCGATGGCGGTGTCGTAGGTGTAGGTCGCCAAGGGCACCGGTGTGCTGGCCGTGTTCGGCGCGCCGGTGATGCTCAACGGCCGGTTCAGACTGTCGTAAGTGTTGGTGATCTGCTGCCCGGAGGCCCGGGTCGCGACTAGCGGGTTGCCGTTGTTGTCGTAGCTGGTCGTGGACACACCGGTGGCCGGGTCGGTGGATCGGGTGCGTCGGCCCGGGTCGTCGTACTCGTAGGTGGCGAGGGTGCCGTCGGGGTAGGTCAACGAAGGTCACCCGGTCCTGCACGTCATACCCGTAGGTCGTGGTTGCCGTGAGTGCAGTGGTGCCCTCGGTGCGGGTCAACACCCGCCCGGTCAGGTCCGTGGTAGTCACCGTCGGCACCCCACCAGCGGGGGGTGTGATGGTCGTGGTCAACCCGGTGTAGGCGTAGCTGGTCTGCCACTGCTGGCTGGTCGTGGACCAGTACGCCACGGTTTCGGGCCGGCCGAGTTCGTCGTGGACGGTGCGGGTCTCCTGCACGGTGTCTCGGTGCATCTGGACCGGGGCCGCGCCCAACCCGGCGGTGCTGGTCATCGGCTGGGTGAGCGCAGTCTGGTTGCCCAGCTCGTCGTACCGGGCGGCGATCACGACCGTGTTTCCGGACCCGTCCGCGGCCAAGGTGTGGCTTTGCCGATGCTGTCCTAACTCCTCGACCAGGTTCACCGAGGTGACGGTGCCACCGGGCAGTTTGGTGGTCGTCGTGATCTTCGACGCGGCTGCCTTGGCCGCGTCCAAGGAGTAGCCGTAGCTCACGCTCGGGGAGGCCAGCGAGTCGCCCGGATTGGCGACCATAGTCAGCCGGCCCAGTGTGTCGTACCCCAGGCTGGTGGTGTTCCCGTTCGGGTCGGTCGCGGCTCAGCATCCGCCCGTAGGCGTCAAAGGTGAACTGCTCATCGGTGTGTGCGGTGGACCCGGCCAGCAGCCACTCGCGCTGCCTGGTCAGGTTCCCGGCACCGACCGGCCCGCCGACCGCACCGGTGGTCGCGCCGTCGTAGAAGAACAACTGGTCACGCGAGGGGTCACCGGTGCCGGCCCCACCGGTGGTGCACGCCCCGGGGTAAGGGCCCGTCATACTGTGCATTCCGTCCTGTTAGTCATCCTGAGTGCGATAAAGCCTTACCTTAGCCACGACATGGGACAGCCACCTGGAGGACAAGCAGGCTTTCGGCCCTCCGCCCAGCGACGGGACTGACGAACATCTGGGTACGCGCCTAGCAATGCCCGGGGCTCGTGCGCTTGACTTCAGTCCTGTCTCAGCCGCGCAAGCCTCAGCCTCCAACTCGCCAAACTTGGCCTCCGGGCTCCGCCCTCGTCGACTCACCTAATCGCTCGGCCGGCGGAGCAACTGCTTGCGGTCCACTGGCCGGCTCCCCAGCATCCCAGTGGCCGCGCCATCGACGATCGTCGCGGGCTCCAGACCGCTCTCCAGGCCGCTTCTGCCCACCCATGAACGCAGAGTGCCCGGGCCTATAACTGAGGCGCGCTGTATGTTCGTACGACGTGACCGCAGCGCAGTACAGGCGCAGCCGCCACCGGGACTGCGTGGGGGAGCTCAGCGGGCGCGCCACCGATTCCTCTATGGGACGAGGACATCGGCGGGGCTGTACAGCACCTGCCGCAACGAGTGATCAAAAGTCTGGAGACCAGGTAGCGCATCGCCTGGCAAGCGCCCTGATCCTGGTTGAAGACTGCCTCAGCCCGGGCAAGTGCACGATGACAAACTGCTCCGAGGTCAGTTGGGGGGTCTTGCACGTCCCGCGTCGTGAATGCGCTCGGCCTCCCTCTTGGCCCCGTTGAACCTTCTTGCTCAGCTCAAGGGACCATCGTCTCCCGTCAGCGACACCACGCCGAGGTCCTCCAACACACCGCGGCCGGCACAGTCGGGATCGCCCTGACAACCCCCGCGCGCTCACCTCGTGATTCGCTCAGCTGATCCCGCCAAAGGCCGGCTCATCCCCACTCCGGTCAAGGTCCTGGCCGTCCCCAGCGTCTATGTCGTCGCCGGCGTCGTCGCCCTGGTCCTCCTCGCCAACACTACGGATCAGCCGGTAGACCTCCCGCCCCGTCAGCGTTCCGCCCCCGCACCACACCAACACCTCTTGCGTACTCATCCCCTCCTCCTCGATCAACGACCGCAGCGCCCGCCCTGCTCGCTGCTCGCAGTCGCTCAACGCCGCGTCCCGCTCAGCCAGCGCCACAGCCACCGCCTCGCCCCATTTCGCCAGCCGCCGCTCCCGCTTCGCCTTCTCCTGGACCACCTTCGCCCGAGCCTCCCGAGCACGCGCCCGCGCCAGCTGCCTCATCGTCTGCTTCTGCATCACAGGGCACCTCTCCTCGACCTACAAAGAACCTCCGGACACCACCTAAAGCGGACCAACACCGCCCAGGGACTCACCCCGACCAATCACCCTCAGACCATCCGCGCCGAGCCCTACCCGCACCGACTCCGACCCTGAGCCCGACCGAGAACGACGCTGAGCCCAACCGAAACCGCACCGCTCATGTCCCACACACCTCTTGCATCGCCGGACCGGGTATATCGTTGGCACGATCAACGTCCCTACCGCAGCGGCCACTCGGAGGCGCTCATGGAGACCACCAATATCGGCGCCCCCAGGGGTGGGGGCGCTCCCACCGCCCGCCGGAAACCAGGGCAGACGATCCTGTGCGGATGGTGCGAGACAGAGGTGCCGGTGTCCACTCGTGGACGCGTCCCGAAGTGGTGCTCCAGCTCCTGCCGCCATCGCGCCTGGGAGCAACGCCGTGCCGCTGACGCCGGTCTGGCAGCGGTTGAAGTCCGCGACCGCGTAGTCGAGGTCGTTAGAGTTGAGAGAGTCGTCGAAGAGAGGCGGGTGCACGTGCCCGTGTCGCGGACGCCTCGGTCCGCCAGGGAGTGGGTCGACGTGCTGAACCGGCTCGAATGGGCGCTGGGAAGCAACCGCATGGACCTCGAGGATCTAGCCGAGATTGAACCGTCTCTGGCCCGGGTAGTCGCTGCCTACCGCGCACGCAGCGACAAACTCCACCGTTACCAGAGCCGTTGGTAGCCCCCTTCCCCCGGCCTGGAACCGAGAGGGCACGCTGGCTCCCGTCGGCATTGCCCGGCCACCTCGCGTCGTCCTCGGCGTGGCTCGCACTCGATGCGGCGGCTATGGCCCGAGCCTGCTCGCGGCAGACCCGATTGACCGCAGCGCACGCCATCTGCGGCATGAGCGCTAGATACCAAAGTGATACCATCGCCGCATGGCGATGACTCTGCGACTGTCTTCGGACGACGAGCAAGCCTTGGCGGCTCTGGCCGAGGCTGAGGGTGTGAGCAAGCAGGAGGCGACGGTGCGGGCGATCCGGGAGGCGGCCGCCCGGCGTGGGCACGAGGAGCGCGTACGCGAGCTGTCTGCACGTGGGCGGGAGCGGTACGCCGGCCTGCTTGAGCGTCTCGGACGCTGACCCTTGGAGTACCTGACCACCGAGGACCTCCTCGCGCTGGCAGCGGACCTCGACGTGGGTCCGATCCAGGACATTGGCCTCTTGGACTCTGCGGCCCACCGCCCTAGCGCCAGCGTCTTCGGACGTGACGCCTACCCGGACATCGACGCCAAGGCGGGCGCGCTGCTGGAGTCCATCGTCGTCAACCACCCGCTCGTTGATGGCAACAAGCGGTTGGGATGGCTCGCGGTAGTCGTGTTTTACGGCCTCAACGGGATGGATCTCCAAGCACCCGACGACGACGCGTACGACCTGGTCATCGCCGTCGCCAGCGGCAAGGCCGACCACCGGGGGGCTGCCCGGCACTTGGCCAGATGGCACTAGTTTCAGCTACCGGCTCGCGGCATGAGAGTGCGCTTGCCCCTCTACTGCCAGGAGTCCTCGTCGTAGACGTGGAAGAGGTCGTCGACAGCGGAGTTGGGGCACAGTCGGACCCACTCCTCACCGGACTCTCCGCTGTTGTCGTGGAACCCTCCGCCATAGGACGCACGGGCTCCGGTCTCGGCGATCAGCGTTTCATTCTCAGGGAATGTCGCGTAGATCCCCGCCCCGCCAGGGTGGTCACCCCGGTGGCCCCGTGCGTTGGGGAGGACTAGCCCTGAGCGGACCCCGTCGTGGTCGATGACGGCACAACCGTCGTCCGTGAATTCCACTCTGCCCTCAAGCAGCGCCGCGTCGCCACCTTCGGCAGGGTCCCACTCGAACGTCGGCACGTCGTACCAACCCAGATCCGCAGCAGTGGGCAGCCGGGTCGGCACCGCGGCGTCAGGGGGTGCTGGCACCGTTTCCAAGGGACCGTGTGCCGGTTCGTCGTTGATCATGCCGACTTCAGGACCGTCGTAGGCGCCGCACGTAGCAGTCCACGACTCGTTCGGGTCGACCCAGCCCCCGGCGTAACTGACTTGCTGACCCTCGACCCCGTACAGGTCGCCGTGTTCGTCAATGACGGCACGTACACCGTTGCCGTATCGGATGCCGGTGGCGTTGGGGAAGACGATAGGGAGCGCCCTATCCTCCTGACCGGGTTGATACAGCATCGTGCAACCTTCGTCGGTGAAGGCCAGATGGCCCCTTACCCCGGCGTCCCTGCCGCCATCGCGGCCCCACTCAAAGGTCGGGACGTCGAACGTTACGGCCCCCGCTGGCAGCTGTGCAGGGCCAGTGTTCTGCGCGCACCCAGCGAGCAGCGCGACCAAGGTGACGCCCACAATGGGGCTGACAGCCGATGTCCGCATCCTTCACTCCTCGCAGCCGCCCGATGAAGGTCCAGAGGCCGCGTCGCGTCTCTGGGTTCCCGTGACCAATATGCCAGCACCAACTGACACTCTCGACGGCGTCAGCGCAGTGTTCCGCAAAACACTGCGAGCCACTCCCAAGCCGACCGACCCGCGGCAGTTCCGTGTGTCCTATCGGGCGTGGCGACGGCCGGGGCCGATACCATGACTGGGTGTCTCGGAAGGATCAAAGTGGAGCGCCGCCCATCTAGACGTCGAGTTAGGTGGGTGGTGAGTCTCACGGTGCTTCCCCTACTCATGTCGTGCTCGGGCGACACTCTCCAGCAGCCCGCGCTAAGTGATCCAATCGGCGACGCTGCCTCCGCAACGCTAGGCGCCTATCGGGACCAGCCATCTGATCCGGAGAAGACCTGGAGGGTCCACAAGGACGGTACGGCCGAGGGGCTTGGGGGTCTGCTGGCGACCTCGAGGTATACCCGCGCTGACGAGCAGGTGATGCGCGACTTCGTGAGCGACCTGGACCTTGTGGACGGTGAACTGGTCGGCTTCTTCTACGATGCTAGAAACGACGAGTTCGTACTTGACGCCACCGGCATCGCCTGTGAAGAGTTACTAAGCCTGCTGCCTTCCGACATGCACGTGCGATGTCACGCTGGCTGAGCCGCGTCGACCTTCACTCCTGATACACCGACGTGCGAGTGTCGGTCGAGGATCCCGTCTGCGGCAAAGTCGGATGTCCTGTCGGGGCGGAAGGTCTGTTACCACCCTGCTGCGCATCCGCAGAACTTGTGCGGTGCGCCGTTAGCGCCGGTGCGGGGACCCTTCGGTAGTGACGTGCCGTCGAAGCGACAGGCGGGAGAATCTCCTCGAAGCCTTCGACAGCCTGGCAGGCGTCGCACGCAACTCCTCGACACGGGCATGATGTGCCCATGCATCTGAAGGTCCACTGTTTGCAATGGAGATTGGGGGATCGGGGCCACGGGTTCGCAGTCGGGGATCGCTTCTCCGATTGGCTCATGCTCAGCGAGGACCCTCAAGGGTGGCCGGCGGAGTGTTGGAGGACTTTCGAGGCGCTCGTTACTCCGCTGCCGGCCTGGGAAGGTCTACCCGTGGGCTTGCACGCGCACCGTCTCGACATTGGTCCCGTGGTCGCGTACTGGGAGTCTCCCACGAAGGTAAGGCCAGGCCCGACCTCGGTGACGGGTGTTCTCTCAGTCGACGACTACCGTTCGCCACCCGATTGGCCATTTACAGGAGGGGTGGTGACCCGTGTTCGGACCGAGCACCGCTGGTACGTCCGAGATGGCTCGGGCGGGTGGGTTCAAGAGGCGGCGCAGGCGCGATACGAGGAAGTTACCGACAGCGGCTGGTACCTCGACGACCCAGACCCTGTCCCTGGCCCGCAGCGGAGGGAACTCTGGACCGGTGTCCTCCTCGAAGTCGACATCCAACCCTCGCAGTAGATCCAAGGCACCCCCGAGTTGACGATCCTCCACGCGACCAAGAGCGGACGCTACGGGTCACGGTATGCGGCAGAAGCGGATAATCACGCTGTCCGGCACGACCCATAGACGGCGCTTAGGAGCGGGTGCCCCTGGTGGGCCGCGGACGAGCACCGTTCGCCGGCTGTCGGATGGGACGCCTACGGTCTCAGCATGCTCACCGATCAGGGATACGTCCAGAGGATCGAGGCGACCTTCAAAGACCTCGGCAAATATGGCCAGCGCTTACGTACGCCTCACTACAGCGCGCCAGGCAGCGATCTGGCTAAAGACGATACCGATTGGCCGCCTCTGTCGGTCAGCCAATTGGCCTGGGGATGCTTCGCAGCTGCTTTCGACCACCTCGACCTGGTGCGGCTGACCATCGAGCAAAAACGCAGCTACGCGACCGCTACCTACTCCGTCATGCGCGGCGCCCTTCTCGGTGCGTGCCAGGCGGCATGGCTGCTCGGTCCTGACGACGCAGAGTGCAGGCGAGAGCGAGCCCGGATATTTGGCAACGAGTGGTACGTCAACCGCATCAAGTGGCAAGAGGGTCTCACGCCGGATCTCACTGTTGATGACGCGGCTCGATCCGCCACGCAGTTAAACCGCCTTGAGACCGACCAGAAGGCACTGGCCGCCAAGCGCAGTACGAAGGCCAAGTTCAACTCTACGGCGAACGTCGCGTGGGTTGGTAAGCACTACTTCGGCGACAAGGCTTCGCTGCAACGCTCCCTTATGTCGCAATGGCGACGGCTCGGGGGTGATGCCCACGCGCTCGGCTGGACCTTCATGACACAGAGCAAAGTGTGGGACACAACGGTAACCACGGCCGACGGCCTGACCCCTGCACTCGTCTCCTCCTCGTTCTCGGACATCGCGGAGGGCTATCTCGCCTCTTGGTACGTCAACCTCGTTGCCTGGCGCCGCTTCGACGCACTCAACATGGCGAATTGACCTGGAGTATTCACGGGGGGCTGGGGCAGGGCGCGAATCTAGCGTGTCGTGGGGGTGAGGGTGCCTCTGACCTGGGAGAATGCGGATTTTCTGGAAACACACTCGCACCCGGGAAGAGGCACCCTCAAGGTGAAGCGTACAAGCGGGGTATCAGCGCTCGAAGCAGGCTGGTCCAAGGGCCTGTTGGTGAGGGCCGAGGGGGCCGGGACGGTCGCGCACGCGGGGGTGGTGCTGCCCCGGCTGCTGGCCGACTGGGTGGGGTTGACGGGCTGACGGGCGCGTTCCGGGACGTGCTGGCGCGGCGTGGCTTCCTCCCAGGTCGGGACCGTGGCCGGGCGGTCACGGACACGGTCGCGGCGCTGGGCGCGGGGTCGTCGTGCCTGAGCGACGTGGAGGCGATGACCGCCCAGGTTGAGCTGTTCGGTCCCGGGGGTGGCGCCTCGGACACCACGGTGCTGCGGGTGCTGGGTGAGTACGCCGACCGCCTCGGTGCGGACGGGCTGCCGGGGCGGGCGCTGGCGGAGGCGACCGCGAAGGTCCGCTCCGGTGCCTGGGCAGACGTCGTGGCCCGGCACGGGACCCTGCCCGCGGTCAGGGTCGCCGGCAAGGACCTGACCCGCCCGGGCCAGGGTGAGCCCGCGCCGGTGGTGGTGATCCGGCTGGACGCCACGGTGATCGCGGCGGCCTCGGCCAAGGAAGGCGCGGAACCGAACTACAAGGGGTTCGGGTTCCACCCCCTCACCGCGTGGTGCTCCAACACCGGTGAGAACCTGGCGATGATGAACCGCACCGGGTCGGCCGGCTCGTTCACCGCGGCCGACCACATCAAGGTGCTGGACGCTGCGCTGGCGCAGGTCCCCGCGCCCCACCGCCGCGACGTGCTGGTCACCGTGGACGGTGCCGGTGCCTCCCACGGCCTGATCGGCCACCTGGACGCCCTGAACACCGCGCCCGTCCACGGGGCTCGTGGCCGGCAGGTGGAGTACTCGATCGGGTGGCCCGTCGATGCCCGCACCAGGGCCGCGATCGAGGCCGCCCGCGCGGGTGACTGGTCGCCGGGGCTGACCGCCACCGGGGCCGCCGATGAGCACGCCCAGGTCCTCGAGCTGACCGGGCTGCTGCGCACCGGGCC
Source organism: uncultured Actinomycetota bacterium (assembly GCA_963781115.1). Taxonomy (GTDB): domain Bacteria; phylum Actinomycetota; class Actinomycetes; order Actinomycetales; family Dermatophilaceae; genus Ornithinicoccus. The sequence goes on along the minus strand of CAWADV010000001.1, from coordinate 3,524 downwards.
CGGCGGGGACCAGCTGTGCGGGTGGCCGGCCGACATGCGGATCTTCGGCCGCCGTACTCCCCGCGCTCCTGGGGAGCAGGCGCAGCTGGGTCAGGACCCGAACTGGCGCTACGGCGCGTTCGCCACCAACACCAGGACCGGGCAGGTGCAGTACCTGGACGCCCGGCACCGCACCCAGGCGCACGTCGAGGACCGGATCAAGGAGCTCAAGGCCTGCGGCGGCACCCGCCTTCCCTCCACCTCCTACGACAGGAACAGCGCCTGGCTGCACCTGGCCGCCCACGCCGTCACCGTGCTGGCCTGGCTGCGGCTGCTCGCCCTGGACGGCAACCTCGCCCTCGCCGAACCCAAGGCCTTGAGGTTCCGGCTGCTGTCCGCCCCAGCCAGGTACGTGCGCCACGCCCGCGCCCGGGTGCTGAAGATCCCCACCGGATGGGCCTGGGCCACCCACCTCACCGACGCGTTCGACCGCCTCCGCGCGCTGCACCCCGCCTGACGTCACTGTCCTCGTCCACCCACCACCCCAGCCCTCCGGAGCAGTGGAACCCGGCGCCCACCCGAGCGGATCGGACCCCGACCCTGCCCGCGGTCGCCCCGAACGCCCTCACGCGGTCCACGCCGCGATTCAGGACCTCGAGCCGTCACCGTGAATGGTCGAGGCCTACCCACCCCGCGATTTGGCAGCCGCGGACTGGTCACGGGGCCGCCAGCGCGTCCGTCACGTCGCTTAGGGTCACTGGGCCCTCGTCGATCCGCGTGGACCTCCAGACCAGCGTTTCGGAGGCAACGTCAACGTCTGCGAGGCCGTTGTCCCAACCCAGTGGCGTCCAGTGCGTGCCCAGACTACTCTCCAGCGTTGGATCCCCTGGCTGTTCGACAGTCAGGAAGAGCACGACTTCGTCGTTGAGCTGTAGCGGTGTCGAGTCCTCCTGGTAACCCGGAAGTTGAAGGACCGTAAGTCGGTCTTTCGTCGTGGCGTCGCCGAACAAGCTCTGCGACACCGTAAGTTCGGAGACCAGGTAGAAGACTTCCTGGTCACCACGTGGAGTACCTGCAGCACAACGTTGCTCGGTCACCACACCTCGCACCACCGCGTCGCTGGCCGCGGACAACTCACGCAGCGTGGAGTACACCGGACCATCCGTGTTGAGGCGCACACCGGTGTCGCACGGTGGCTCAATCTTGGGTTCACTGCTGCTGGAAGATTCAGGAGCGGCCGCCGGCCCTGCCCCAGTGGTCCCGCAGCCTGTGAGCATTATCACGACTGCGACCCCGCCAATTGTTCTCATCGCGAACCTTGCCATGGCAGACTTCCTCCGTCTTCCCCTATGGGTACACTGCCCGGACACCGTCGGCATCATGAGCCGTTGGCATGGTGCCACATGTAAATTTGTCTTCGCCCTGCCTCATAACATGACACGTCGTACCGATGTGAGCCAACCCATACCGAGGCAGCTTCGGCTCCGTCAAAGACCTCAACACCAAGATCCGTGCTTTCATCGACGGCTGGAACAACCGCTGTCACCCATTCGTATGGACCAAGACCGCCGAGGAGATCCTCAAGAAAGCCAACCGTCAGCCAACTTCAAACACGGCCCACTAGAGCCCACTAGTTGGGTACCTCGCAGATGGAGTAGCGAAGAACCACCCATTGCCCTGGTTCGACCTGACCCAACTGGAAGGTGGCCGCCAACTGGGCATCCGAAGTAACCCAATGCCATTGCGTAGATGCGGCCTGCCTAAGGTGGCCGGTCCCTAACTCCAGCCCCTCCGCTGCGACGAACTCATCAATGACCTCGGTCTCGGTTTGGCTCGGGAGAGCCTCTGCCGATGACGGCGCGCCCGTCACGAAGTCCAATTCGCCCGACGACACGACATTGCACGTCGGCGTGGGCTCACTGGACAGCAGGGCAGGCGTTCCACCCGCACCCTTCTCTGCTTGACCACCGCACCCCGTGAGCACGACGAGGAGTGCCAAAGACCCGACCGCGCGCGGCGAGATCCGTCCGCGGACGAAACACTCAATCATAACTCGGCTCCACGGTGTGAATGTCGTGGTACCCAAGGCTCCGCCAAAATATCCCACCGGGATAGTATTGGCACATCGTTGCAATTTCCTGAACGCATGCCGCATCGTCGAGGAAATGTCCGGTGAATCCTAGAGCATGTCCAATCTCATGCGTCGCAATACTCCGTAGATCTGACTCCCCAGTGGAGGGCCCTCCCGTTCCAGTGTTCCAAGTGACATCGCTACTATCCATGCGAATCGTAGCGCGGACGACCTGACTTCCATTCATGCATTCGTACTGCACCCCTCGCAGTCCCCCGGACAAGGCCGAACTCACAATCCATAGGTTACCTCCATACCCCGTCGTACAGGAGTTCCCAGTCCAATAGACCGCACTGTCACTCAACCCCTGAACGAAGTTGAAGTTCGGCGTGACAGAACTAGCATTCCAGACACTGTCAGAGGCGTGCAGGTCTGCCCGACCAGTCACGGTCGCTAACTCGCCAGTGAGATACCCAAGTCTCATGCCTGCGGTGGTGTTCGGCCACGACCAGTGCATAAAACTGGAATTGTCGTGGGCGCCGGTGGGCGCTGGCGAGGCGAGCAGGATCCAAGGCAAGATCGCCGCGGGAAGTAGCGCCCAAGCCGCGTACTTAGATCTCATCCGCTCCCACGCCCTTTCGCCAAAAGTTCGGATACACGATCTACGTTTGCGTAATGCGCCGACATGCATGCGATGGACTCGGTAACTCCGTACCCACCGTCTGGCAGCTGCTCTACCAGGAGGACCGCCAGTCGCATGTCCTCTCCAGACGCATCCTTGCGAAGGCTCTCGTATATTACACTGCCATCCCGCACGGGTAGAATATCACTCTCTACGAACACGAGCGACCGAGCGGGCTCGGTCAGCCTCTCCAACTCTTTCAACTCTGCCACAGTCAAGTGGGCTGCCATCCTACGTATGTTATCTAGAGAAAAGTCAAAGGACTGTTCAGCGAGGTAGTGCTCCACGGCATTCGCGGCGTCCCCGGAAGCAGAGTCTCCGCTCATATCACTTGCATACAAATACTCACCATGCGAGTAATACTCATCATTTTGACAAAGGGTGATGCGGGCCCCGCCAATCGTGATCGTTTGCTCCCCCTGGGCAGTGCTGACCTCAGCCTGTGCTTCTAAACGCGTATCACTGAATGCCAAGGCGGCAAGTCCGACCGAGAAACTCACGACCAGCATCATCACGTCACGCTTGCCCCCGTGCGAACGTCAAGCATGCGGTGAGGGTATCCGAGGGCAAGGGCGGCGTCAAGGCGCGGAAGTAGCAGCACTGGTCTGGAGTAGGTCGTTCATACGCCTTGGCGTACTTGGTGGTGACCTCGGCACGAGACGTCATCGACAACTCACTCCTCATGCCCCACACGCTCACCGATTCGCGGGCATTCCTACGTGAGGCACCGAGAGCGTTTCGCGGGCAGTTATCGTGAGTCTCGTCGTGCCCTTGACTGTCCGCTGTTGGGGG